>NZ_CP037428.1:0-43223 GCF_004337635.1 Myroides odoratimimus | reverse complement strand
AATTCAATAGTTTTTTTGAAATGATCTCCAAACCATTTTCGAAAACTATCATCCCTTTTTTTAAAATCTTCATTGATTTTTTGAATGTCCTTGTGAATATTTAAATTTAGATTAGTAGCCGGACTTAATCCATTATTTAAAAAAAAACTAGTCATATCATCTAAGACTTCATAGATAAAGTTGTATTGGTAATTCTTTTGGATTACTTCAATTTTTTCTTTCAAATCACGTTGAACGCGTATCGTTGTTATATCTGATTTACTCATTTTTTATTTTTTAAATAAATATATGCAATAATACGATAAAAATCAGTATATTAGAATAGATTTTTACACAAAAGTATATTTGAAGCATATATTTTTTTTAATTCTATTTGATTGAAATTCAATACTTTTTTAAAAAAAGTATTCAAAAATATATTTTATTTAAAAACACTAATATCGTAAGATATTGATTTGCAGGTGCTTAATCTTACTACTGCGATTCATCGCAGTATCCTCTTGCTAAACATACCTATAACTTTAGTCCCAGATTGAACATATATTTACAATACGTCTTTTCTATCGGTACAGCAATTGTGTCAAACAGTAAAATTTTGTAATTTTAGAAATCAATATTAATAACATTAAATTTTTTTATTAGCTATGGAAGAAAAAAATGTAAAGAAAATTTCATTAAGATTGTATAAACTTCAAACACAATTAGAAGCTCTTAATGATGAAAATTTAAGACCGCTTATCAAAGAAATCGAATCCATTGACAAGGATCTTTTAAAGGAAAATAATATAAAATTTTCAACAAAAATGAAGAAAGAAATTCTTGATTTTCTATAATAAAAATGCTTTCCAGTTTGGAAAGCATTTTTGTTTTTTTGGTTGATATAAAGTCCGAAAAGGAAAGTGAATATTTTATGAACTATTTGGATCGTATATAAATCAATTTTACTGAAGTTTTAGTATGTAATAATTTATCATATACTGTATTTGAACTAAGCGATTTTTTATCTTTTTTATAAGGATTTAGAGGTTTAGTTTCAATTCTTTCTCTTGTCCTTTTAGATTTAAGAACTGATTCTCTTTTGTTAATATAAAAATAAATTATATCAAATAGAGAATCATTAATTATTGTTACTTCGTCTACGTCAATACTTACTTTTTTATAAAAAGAAATAATATATTTTGGTGGTATCTCTAATAAATTCGCTATTTCAAATACTTTTTTATCTTTATATTTATTTTTTAAAATTTCTTTAATATGCTCTTGTTCAAATATGTTCTGTTCTAGAGTATTTAATTTTTTAGGGTGTAAATTTTTTTCAGGCTTATTAGCTTTAACAATAAATTTTAATAAATGAAGGTTTATTATTGACTCATAAGGTTTATAATATTTATAGCCTAATCTGTCAATAATATTTTGCTTTAACATACTTAATTCATCCGAATCAAATTCTTTCTTTTTAAAAAAATTTTTTATTAATAAATCAATATCCTTCATAATAATAAATTTACTTGGTCAACTCATTAGCCAACATCTCTGCTTGTTTTAATACCGTTTCTGTTGCCAATAACTGCATATCTGGTGGATATCCATATTTACGCAATAATCGTTTTACAGCCACTTTTAATTTTGCTCGTACACTTTCTTTGATATTCCAATCGATACTTGCATTTTGCTGAATAGTAGTCGTTAATTCTACAGCTAATTCTCTTAATCGATCTTGTTGAATTAATTCCTTAGCACTATCATTATTAGAAACTGCGGTATAAAAAGCATATTCATATTCTGTTAATCCTAACTTTTTAGGCTCATTATCCATTTCAACAATATCTTTACTTAAATGAATTAATTCATCAATAACTTCAGCTGCTGTTAGAATCTTATTGTGGTAGCGATTTATTGACTGCTCCAACATTTCCAATAACTTTTTACTTTGTACTAAATTGGATTTTGATCGGGATTTTATTTCATCATTCAATAGTTTTTTCAAGACTTCCAACGCCACATTTTTATGTTGCATATCTTTCAATTCCATTAAAAACTCATCGGATAATATAGAAATATCAGGTTTCTTAATACCTGCTGCATCGAAAACATCAATCACTTGATCAGAAACCAAAGCTTGATCAATCACTTGTCGAATGGTTGTTTCAATCTCTTCATCTGTTTTGCCCGATCCTGTAGTATCAAACTTTGCTAACCTTGCTTTAACGGCTTGGAAGAATGAAATTTCATCTTTAGCATCCATTGCTTGATCATGCGGTATAGCAATAGCAAATGCTTTTGATAAAGCGGTTACTTCATTAATGTATCTTTTCTTGCCATCCTCTAGGCCTAAAATATGATCTTCGGCTGCTAAAATCATGGACAGTTTTTTAGATGTATCGGCATCAAAATAATCTTCATAAGGGAAACCATGATACATGGCCGAAATCACTTCAATTTTTTCTAACATCAAAGTTACTGCCTGTTCTTGTGCTACTGCTGGATCACCTTTTCCACCTGCATCTGAATAAAAAGCAAGAGCCTTTTTCAAGTCAGAAGCAATCCCTAAATAATCAACGATTAATCCTCCGGGTTTATCTTTATACACACGGTTAACACGAGCAATCGCTTGCATCAAGTTATGCCCTTTCATAGGTTTATCGATGTACAAGGTATGCATACTAGGAGCATCAAAACCTGTTAACCACATATCACGGACAATCACCAATTCTAATTCATCATTCGGATCTTTCATACGTTCGGCTAACATTCTACGTTGCTCTTTGGTCGTGTGGAATTTAGCTAATTCAGGACCATCCGAAGATGCAGAAGTCATAATGACTTTAATCTTTCCTTTCTTCAAATCATCCGAATGCCATTCGGGTTTAATAGCAACTATCGCATTATACAAATCCGCCGCAATACGACGACTCATCGACACGATCATTCCTTTCCCTTGAAACACTTCCTGACGTTGCGTAAAATGACCGACAATATCAGCAGCAATATTTTGGACACGTTGTTTCCCGCCAATCAAGGCTTCTAACTGAGTCCATTTACTTTTGGCTTTTTGAGTGGATGTTAAATCTTCTTGATCCAATTCATCATCCAGCTCATCTACTAATTCCTTTCCTTCTTCGGTTAATTTTACCTTCGCCAATCGGCTTTCATAGAAAATACGAACCGTTGCACCATCTTCTACAGCTTGCGCAATGTCATAGATATCGACATAATTACCGAATACTGCTGGTGTATTAACGTCTGTACTTTCTATAGGTGTTCCTGTAAAACCTAAATAGGTAGCATTTGGTAAAGCATCACGCATATATTTGGCAAATCCATACACGATTTTTTTACCAATTACATTACCGTTCTCATCCTTATCATCAACCGTTTTTGCACTAAAACCATACTGTGTACGGTGTGCCTCGTCTGCTATGACAATGATATTTTCTCTGGCAGATAAGGTTTCAAAAACATTTCCTTCTTCCGGTTGAAATTTTTGTATCGTTGTAAAAATTACGCCTCCTGAATTTACCTTCAATAGGTCTTTTAACTGTTTGCGATCGGTTGCTTGAACAGGATCTTGACGCAATAATTGTTTAGAAGCAGCAAACGTATCAAATAATTGATCGTCCAAATCATTACGGTCTGTTATCACTAAAACCGTTGGATTATCTAAGGCTAACACAATTTTACCTGTATAAAACACCATAGACAAGGATTTACCCGAACCTTGTGTATGCCAAACTACACCACCTTTACGGTCGCCTTCGGGTTGATTTTTAACACCTGGTAAACCATAGCTTTCAGGAGATTCATTTAATAAATTCCCTAATGTTTGTTTTGAGATAAAACCAGAAGCTCTTTTGGTTGATTCTACCGCACGATTTACGGCATAATATTGGTGATACGCTGCTAATTTCTTTACTGTTTGAACGGTAACAATACCTTCAGCGTCTTCTTTTCTAAATTTTTCAAAAACCACAAAATGTCTAACCAAATCCAATAATACGGTTGGTTGTAACATACCTTTAATCAATGTTTCTAATTGGCTGATTTGTTTAGAAGCTTCTGAAATACCATCTGTGGTTTTCCAAGCCATAAAACGACTCAAACCTGCTGAAATAGTTCCTGCTTTTGCTTCTAATCCATCAGAAATAACGGAAAAAGCATTGAAAGTAAACAATGAAGAAATCATTGCTTTATAGGTTTCTATTTGGCGGAAGGCTGACTGAATGGTGGTTTTATCATCAGTGGCGTTCTTTAATTCTATCACAACCAATGGTAAACCATTTACAAAAAGAATAATGTCTGGTCTTTTATTTACTCCGTTTTCTACGATTGTGAATTGATTGACTACTAAAAATTCATTATGTAATGGATTTTCAAAATCAATTAAAAAAACACGATCTCCACGTTCTTGCCCATTTACCCGTTTGGTGACCGGAATTCCTTCTGTTAGTAATCGGTGAAAGGTTTCGTTATTGGATAACACATCAGGCGAAGCAATACGCAAAATTTGCTTTACAGCATCTTGTTGTGCATCTAAAGGAATATTAGGATTGATACGGCGAACTGCATTTTCCAATCGTTGTTTTAACACCACTTCTTCAAATGATGTTCTTTCTAGATCTCCTGCATCAGGAGCTAAATGAACCCCGTTGATATAAGTATATCCTTGATGCTCTAATAAGGCTATAGCGAGTTGTTCAATTTCGTTTTCGGTCATGGTTGGTTAGTGTTTAATATTACAATGAATTAAATACTACACATTTGGTCAACTTAATTTTTATATTTCCAATTAAAGTGTGTATATCTAATTCATAGTTGTTATTGACATGAGACACATAACAAAAGCCTAATTTACTATTAAAAATAATTTTCCCAATAAGACTTTGATTAACGTCTATAATTAAATGTTTTCTCCTTTTTTCTAAATCATCAAAATGCTCTTTCCATTGAAAATAGTTATTGATATCTTCTTGATTCATTTCCCTAATTTCAGATAATTCCAAAGGAGTTAATTCTGAAAAACGAATGGTATTTAATCGTAACAATTTAGCATATATTTCATTTTTACGCCAATTAATTTTATCTACGAAGGAAAATAACAGGTTGACAAAATGTATCTTATAATTCTTTAGTTTTTTGTTGTGAAATTCATAATCATATATATAAGTTCCTTTGTTGAAGGCGATATAAAATAGTCCTATGGTATTCGTAACAAATCCAATTGCTGTATCTACTTCTTCAATTGGTCCATTTTTTACAAATTTTATCTTACTTCCATTTTCTTCCTCATAGAAGCTATCTAAATATTTGCCTAGTAATTCTAATGCAATGATAACCTTACTTAAATTTGTAATGGTATACGTTTCACTAGGTAATTGATCCAGTTTTAAAGGTTCTTTAGGATTCTCAGGAAAAGCATTATCTATTTTATTATCTAGAAATTCATATAATTTCACTAAAAAATTAGATACTTCTTTTTTTATCTTCCTACCAACAGTACAACTTATATTTACTTCATTAGTTGCTACTTTATCGGATTTTCCTTTATCAGCCTCGCCCTCTATTTCTAATCTAATTTCTTCTGATTCTTCATAATGGGTTATGTCTAGTCCTTTAGATAAGGTGATGAAAAAATCGGTGATGCGTATATTAGGATTCGAACTATTGGATAATTTATGATAAACGGCATTCGTATTAAAATCTTCATAACTTAGGTTTTCATAAGAAGTTGTTTCCAAAATTGGAGTTTCTCGTTTATCAAATGCTGTAGATTCCCCTTTATTTGCCACTTCATTTTCATCATCCACCCAAGACAAATCCACAAACTTTATGATATGATACCAGTCAAAATTTTGAAGATTATCTTTTCCTAATAAAATATCTAAATCAGCATTGATTTGATTAGGATTGGTTTTTAGAAGTTGTTCAACTTGATGAATCACTGCATAATTAGAAACTCTTTTGCCTTCTTGACAAATGCAAATTTTGAATGCTTCTGATGTATGGTCTAAAAATAATTCAATTCTATTTTCATAATACTTTATAGCTTGAACACTACAAATAGTTCCATCTCGATCTTCGATCTGAAATGAAACTTCTTGATTGATTATTTTATCAAGATAAAGACTTATATTTTCATTCGTATTTTCTGCATAAAGTATTTGATATTCATAGATTATCTTATGATTTACAGGCCTATTTATTTTTGAAATTTCTGCAAGTTCTGAAGTAGCTATACCTTTTTTAGGAATTTGGATTCCCAATTCCTTCAACCAATTCGTTGTTTGTTTTGGTCGTCTTAAAAATAAACCAGCTTCTGTATTGCTATTGACGTTTGTCAAATCACCCATTGCAGCATAAGTTGCATTAGCACTTCCCATGAGCATATACTCTGATTCTTCTGTAGAAAAATAAAAGATTTTGGCATGAAGACGATTGATTTCTTCATCATATGACTCTACGACATCAGCCCAAAAATGAAAATGACAGTGGTCAGATTCGAAAATATCGGTTGGTAATAAAGTGGAATGTTGATCTACAATAACATCTACTTTTTGAGGTTGTAAATGCTGTTGAAGTAATTCAATAGTTTTACCACTTTTATCATAATATGGTGAAATAACCACCATCTTCTCTATTTTTTTCGAACGTAATTCGTTGATTAAAAAAGCTAAAGAACTTTCTGAAACAAATTGTATATCATTTACTTCAAAACTAGGGCTCTTTACTAATTCCTCCAACCAAGGGGTATTTGTTGGAATCCAATCTAATTTTACTTTTGCAACACCCAAAGCGTATTGGAAAAATTGATTTATGTACAACCAAGCCGCTCTAAATAAATGAAGATAGCTTGATTCTAAATTTCGGTGATGAAAGGAAGACCACACTTCGTCATTGTAACTTAAACCCGATGATGTAATATTGCCTGAACCAATAGTTAATAATCCTTCATCTTGTCCAAACAAATAAATGATTTTAGGATGAAAAACACCATGTGCTGAATGTACGCCGATAAGATTATAATTTTTCTGAAAAGAGAATTCTTTACCTGATAAAAACTCTTGCGCTTTTATCAATTCATTTCCATCCACAAAAATATTGATGTTTCTAATGTTTGCAGCTCTTAAAATAGGTGCAATACGTTCTTCAAAATAGGTAAAATCGAATGTAAAACAAGTAATAATACAAGAGTGATATCTCTTGGTATTGTTACCTATGAGTTCTATAACATTTCTACGCTCTATTTTTGCCATAATGCTTCATCGTTTAAAACAGCAATTCCTTTGGCAGTAATATTATGTTGTTCTACCAATTTTAAATCTTTAAGAAAGGCATGTAGTGTGGTTAATCGAGGTCCTGTAAACGAAGGCTCAAAATTTCCTAAGTAACGGATATGTCCTTCTTCTAATACAAATTTTTGAGTACTTTGTGAACCACCTCCCATTTTCCTGAAAGCCACAAAATGATGTCGTAATACAATATTTTGCACTAAATATTCATATATGAAATCTTTAAACGATAAGGATAATTTATGAGTAAGCTTTTTTAAATAGTACGCACTCGCCTCACCATCTCTTTTAATTCCATGACGATGACCAAATGTATCTATAGCTTCTAAATGCTCTTGATTATTGATAAATAAAGCGATTAATAATTCAAAACCGTAAACGATTCTATCCAGTCCTTCGTAACGCAATATATTATCACTCAATTCCACTTCATCTATAACGAAGCTTTCCATTTGAGAAATGAAATCTTGTAAGCTTACTGCCTCTTCGATTTCATAGGTGTCCATTAGTTCTGCTAATACTTTACCACTCATTACATCGCAAAAAGTGGTTAGGTCAGCGTAATTCAGACCATATTCAGTTGTTAATTCTTGCAACAAACCATTAAATAAGGCTGTATTTGCAAATTGAAACCAATCATTTACTTGGTAATAATACCAACCGAAAAGTGTTTCATTGGTTGGTAACCCCTCTGTAATGACACGATGATAATTATTTTGTACAAAAGCCAATGTCGGCTTTTCTACAGGTTGCTGATGTATAAAATATAGTAATGCTCGAAAGGTGTTTTTTCTATGAAAGGGTACTTCTTCGGCATCCAAAGGCATACGATCACTTTGCAATAATAACTGCAATAATAATTGATGCTCTTGGGTATCTAATGGAATTTCCATCATATTGAACGATTCAAAGAGTGGCGCAAGATCACTTTTAGAAACTTGAGCAGATAGCACAGCTTCTAAAAAGATGCTTTTGTGCGATGGATCAATATTCACATCAAAAGTTTTAGCCAATTGTTCACCACTTACAAAAATTGCATCTTCTAAGGTATTGGTACGACTGTATAGTTTGGCTTCATCGGCACGACTACTTACTATACCTATATTGATTAAAGAAGCTACATAATACTGACCAAATGCACCTGTAGCATATTTCCAATAGGTAGTGGCTGTTTTATGATCTTCTGTATAAATTCCCGAAGCTAAATCTATGATTTCGGTTGATTCTTGCAAGTAGTTGGAAGCAAAATTACTTCCGGGTATATTATTAAATTCGGTACCAGATTGTACCATGACCAAGGCTAATAGCAACTCCGCTTTACGAATAAATGCTTCTTGGTCTTTAGGATTGGTACTTCCGATGTGTACACTGTATTGATCTAACAACCAACAATAAAAACTATAATACCTAAGCCTACCTGTTACATTATTAAGCCCAGGCAAAAGCATTGCAAAAGTAGCTTCTGAATTATTTTGTAAGCCTAGCGGATCTAGCCCACGAATGTAGGCCAAACGTTCGCTTAGATAAGGTGCAATATGCTCGTTGCTACGTAATACTTTAGCCATAAATTATGTTTTTGGGTTATTCTTAGCTTTGGTTAATAGCTTTAAGGAGCTGCATTGGCAACAGCTCCCTTATTTATTTTTATAGCTGAACCCTCACCTCGCCACTCATTAACTTAGGCAATAAGGTATCGCGAAGTTTAGTTAGGGTTTGGATTTGACCTAAATTAAATATCACTTTATCATAAAGTGGAGAAAGTTTATTACAAATTTCCCTTAACTCTGTTTCTTCGTAGAAAGGAAATTCACAATTCTCAATTCCTTCTCCTGATATATTTGGTTGAGCGCTTCCAGTCGCTGTATTTTCAATATAATCTTGACCGAAATCAGATTTTAAATGTAGATATGCTAAATACTTTGCACCTTCAAATTTTTCTTTTAATAATCCTACTCGCTGATTTAACCACAAGCTTTGTTCTGTCTCAGGTACAATACCTAATTTACCTACTTCAGCTCCTGTCATAGCTATTAATATATCGCCCGAATTGATTTTAAACTTTGTATCCAATTTTTTTATCGATTCATCATCAACAAAATCGGAGTTTGTTATATCAACTATATCTCCAGAAATATTTTTTATCTTAATTACTCTAATAGTACCCGACTCTTTGAATGATTTACTTTTAAATGCATATCCATTCTGCAAAGAAAATATATTACTTAGCTTACTATTAAATTCTCTTTCTCCAATGAAATTAAGGTATAAGGTTTCCGCCAAAGCCTCTAAGGTTTGGTTTTGTTGGTGTAATAAGTCGATTTTATCATCCAAACTCGACAAGACCGATGCAATGGCTTTTTGCTCGGGAAGTGGGGGAATAATGATTGGCAGCTCTCTTTGAGCCGTAATTCCAATATAAGCTCTGGTTGATCCGCTACTACCATGATTCTCTAAAATCCCCTGAAATGAAGGACTATCAAAATAATATTTAAGATATTTATTATTTAAATAATCATTATTCTTAATTCTATAATATGTTACTTGTGGTGTAAGCATAATAAAATCAGTTGAAATCTTCGGAACAATTGCAGTTCTCCCTAGAGTAGCTTTATGAGTCAGTAATACATCACCTTCAATAGAAAAACCTTTTTGTAATGAATTTGCTTGTTCTTCACTAATAAATGAACAATGCTTTAAATTAACTTTTCCATTATTTATATCCGATGCCATTATAAAAGGAATTCCACAATCTATAAAGTCTTTTCCTTTAGGGTGAATAGACCCATGATTTCCATCCAATGGTTTATGTATATATTCTAATTCAATTAATTTTTCAACTGAATATTCATTCCAATTAAAAGGAATCAAACCTAATTCTGAATTTTTAAATAAGCTATTCTCCATCTTTCGGCAATTCAATTTTTAATAGGTTATCCGCAATTATGGCATTCAGTTCTGCTTCTTTGGCTAATTGTTCTTCTAAAGTGGTTTTCAATGATGTAAAACGTTCTACAAAGTTGAAATCGTCTTCTTCATCAGGTAAACCTACATATCGTCCAGGCGTTAGTACATAATCCAACTCCGCTACTTTAGATACAGGCACCGAAGCACAGAAACCTGCTACATCTTCGTATTGCCCATCTAAATTACGCCAATTGTGGTAGGTAGAAGCAATTAAGTCGATATCCTCTTTGCTCAACTCACGGTTTCTACGGTTGATCAAATGCCCTAAATTACGCGCATCGATAAACAAGATTTCGTTTTCGGTGTTACGAAATTTTGGATTCGGTACTTTCTTACGGCGCATAAACCATAAGGCGGCAGGAATTTGCGTATTCAGGAACAATTTTGCTGGTAAGTTCACGATACAATCAATCAAACCTTCTTCGATCAAGTTTTTACGGATTTCTCCTTCACCCGAAGTTTTAGACGTTAAGGCTCCTTTTGCCAATACTACACCCGCTTGCCCTGTTGGTGCCAAGTGATGGATAAAATGTTGCAACCAACCAAAGTTGGCATTACCTACGGGAGGAGTACCAAACTGCCAACGCGCATCGTTACGCAACAAATCGCCCGACCAATCGCTCACGTTAAACGGAGGATTGGCAATGATATAATCGGCTTTTAAATCTTTGTGTGCATCGTTCAAAAACGAACCTTCCGAATTCCATTTCACTTGCGAAGAATCAATCCCACGGATGGCTAAGTTCATCTTTGCCAAACGCCAAGTGGTTTGGTTGGATTCTTGTCCGAAAATAGAGATATCATCAATACGACCTTGACGCTCGGTTACGAATTTCTCCGACTGCACAAACATCCCCCCCGAACCACAGCATGGATCGAATACACGACCTTTGTAAGGCTCTAGCATTTCGACCAATAACTCTACTACCGAACGTGGCGTGTAGAACTGTCCACCTTTTTGACCTTCAGCCAAAGCAAACTGACCTAAGAAATATTCGAAAACGTGTCCTAATACATCGGCAGAACGCTCTTGGGTATCGCCAAAGTTGATATTACCAATTAAGTCGATCAAATCTCCTAAGCTGGTAGGATCCAAATTTTGTTTAGCATATACTTTAGGTAAAATTCCTTTTAATTGCGGATTTTCCGCCTCAATAGCATCCATCCCATCGTCTACAATTTTACCGATCGTCGTTTGTTTAGCTGAACTTTGTAAAAACGACCAACGCGCCGATAGTGGCACGAAGAATACATTTTCTGCAGTATATTCTTCTCTGTCTTCAGGATCAGCTCCTTGATCAATTTGTGCGGTTAATTCTGCATGCAATTTTTCAAACGCAATGGATATATATTTTAAGAATATTAAGCCAAGAACCACATCTTTATATTCGGCTGCATTGATGTTTTTACGCAACTTATCCGCTGCTTTCCACAAGGTTTTTTCGATGGTTTCTTGAACTTCTTCTTTTTTCTTTTTAGCCATTATTCTTCTTAATGTTTTTGATATGATATTTATTTTTTGGTTCGTTAAATTCCAAAGAAACCCAAATTATTTCTCCAATTGCTAAATTATGCGTTTCAATCGATTTTGGATGTACTGAAACTTCTTTTCCATCTATACATTTAATTGTTCCCCAATTAGCTTCGTTTATCGATTGAAATATGGCTTCAACAAAAACTTCTTCTGTTTTTACAATCTTTTTTTTCTTCCAACGGGATTGATTTTCTTCTACGTCTTGATTGTTTTTTATTAATTCACCAAAATAACACAAAATTTCGAGTAGTCCATAAACAACACTTTTGTAAAGATAACCAGAAGTGTATTTACGTGAATAATCATCTACTTTCAATTTAAGGCTACCTTCGTTATGTGAACCATCTTGTACTATATTTAAAACTCTGTATAAAGTTTCGCATATCGTAGGATGAATGAAATCTGGTGCTAAAAAATCAAAATCCTTGTGGTTGCAGGATAAAAACTTTGAGGTTCCATTAATCCAACCTTTTTCTTCCGTAAATCCTTGTGGAATGATATTAATATCAGCTAAAGCTTTGAAAAGACTTTCTATAATCATACGAACTTTCGTCAAATCCTGATCGGTATCAATATTTTTTAAAAGTTCTAAAAAGTTTCCATAATGCTTATCTAAAGTAGGGATGTAAGATACGTATTTGAATACATCGGAATACTGATGTCTTATTTTAGTATAAACATTATCTTTTACAGCTTCTTTAATATGCAGTAAAAGTTCAGGCATACCATCATCATCCGTTTTATCGAAAACCCTTCCATTTGCAGAAAATTCATCTTTAAATAAATTTACATATGAATGACTATCTTTCACAAAACTTGGTTGACCGGAATAAATAAAAACAGGTATTATAAATCCCTTTGTTCTTAATTCAAGTAAACCTTTTGCAACATTCCCAAACGCTTCATCTGTTTGTTTACTATTTGTTTTATCTGTAAAAAAAATTCCATCTAAAATAACAGCATCATAATGATTGAAATTATTAGTCAATTCTAATAACCCATCTTCAGCATTGTCATATCCAACCAATTGAATATTTTCTATTATTGCAGCATCTTTAAGAGGCTGGAAAACTTTATGCTCGTCATCTATCCAAAGTACATTTATCATCGCTTTATTTTTTAAAAATTACAGGAAGTGTTAGTTCAATAGACGTTACAAATTCACTATCAATACCTTCAGGCCCCGTTTCATCCGTAAACCCTAAAAATCCTTTATGCTTCTTAAGAACTTCACTAACATACCACATCCCTATCCCACTGCCATTATTAATTCCGAAAGAACCACCTTTCCTTACCAATTGATTGTACGTTAAGTCGGATGGTAAAGGCTTTCCTGTATTACAAATATCGATTTGAACCGTATTGTCCTCAAAACTGCACAACAATTCAATTTTGATTTTATTATCCTCAAAATCTTCAGAACTAAAAGCATGCTTCTCAGCATTTTCAATTAAATTGTCAAATACATTGGAAAGCAAATTTTTATCGCCATTGATCAATAGCTGATCAATTCCATTTAATTTTAATTCAATTTCATTAAAATCCAATTCGATAGAAAATTTATTATTCGCACGAACCTTTACAGAATTGACATAATCTTGAATAAATGAAATCAAATCAATTTCTTCTATTTTCATTTGACTAAAATCAATTTCTCCACTCATTTTATTTACGGAAACACTTATTCTATCTAAATCTCTTTTCATAAAATTTAAATACTCTTTAAACGTTGTTTCTACAGCAGGATGTGGTGTTAAATGTAACACTTCTGGGAAATCTGAAGAGATTTTTTTCTCCATCATACTTAGTATAAAATTCAATGAAGATTTTATATTTCTTAGAGGTCCAGCAATTTCATGTCTTAACAAACTATTACTATCGCTACTGTCTAATAAATTTTGAACCTTAATAAGGTGATTTAATTCTTCATTTTTACCAATATAATCTCTTAAATTATCTAAATAAATAGCATGCTGAGTATCTAATGGAGGAAGTGAAACTATGATTTTAAAAAAATCATTTCTAGATATTCTACTCAGTACATTTCCTTTAGAATATTTTTTATACTGTTCCAGAACATTTGTAGATAATAAAACGGAAACTAAATAATTGGCATCAATTAAATCATCATCAAAAGTTACTGCATAAAAATCTCTTGGAAGTAACACTGGTGTACCATCAAATTTGAAAAACCCAATTTTAATATTATTTACGGTAGAAATAATAAGAGCATTTCTACCTAAAATATTCATAAATCTAGGAGCATCATGATCATTTACAATTTCTAGTGTAGAGTTATCAATATCTTTCTTCAAAATATTATCAGAAAGATTATTTAAACTCAATTTATAGAATCTTGATATATTTCTATCATTTACTAAAGAAACAGGTGTAAGTATATTACCTAATTTAGATGGATGGCCTAAATTAAAATCAATATCTATAAAATATCTACCAACTTGTAAATTGTAATCCTCTTCTTTAATTTGCTCATTCGTAATTTTTCTAACAACATTCCTATCCTTAGAATTTTTAAATGCTTCTAATAAATTAGAATCGTCAATTTTAAAAATTTTATTGGACTTAATACTAAAATCTTTGGCATCGAAAAACTTAACTACTCCTTTTTCAGCCTTATTCTTGTTTAGAATAAGTACATAAAAAGGAATGCTCGCATTCAATAAAATATTAGAAGGAAATGAAACGATAGCTTCTAAATAATCATTATCTACTAATTTTTGAATTAAAGGTCGATACATAGTAGAAGTAAGTAAAGTAAAAGAAGATACAGAAATTAAATATCCATTATCTGCTAATGCATCTAACCCTTTACTTATATAAAAATCTTCAAGAAATCTAAGCCCTTCAATTCTCTCATTTAGCCGAACATTTAATGGTGGGTTAGCTACAATTACATCGAATTTTTGAGAAGTGCCTAACCAATTTGAAACTGAATCATCACAAACATAGTTTTGATGATCTTTTCCATTAATAATCAATCGTAATAGCCCAATACCCCATGAGGTTGGTACTAATTCTTGTCCATAATAGCTATCCTTTTCATTTGCAATAACTCCAAAAGAAGCTATACCAGCAAATGGATTATAAATCTTCTGACCTTCATCTTTAGAAATCAAACCCTTTATAAAATGAGTTAATTCTAAAGGTTGTAAGTATTCTGAAGCAATTCTACCTTGGCTTAAAGATATTTTATAAATTAAATCTTCAAAGAAATCAGATAAAAGATGATCATCAATAGAAAAGTCTTTTAAAACATACAACAGACTATTTAACTCATTATAAGATAGCTTATTAATAACTGTGTGAAAAACATCAATAAATAAAGGATTTACATTCTTTATAAACTCCGAATTTCTTAATTGAGCTAATAAGCTCTTCTTCATATCATCGTTTGGTAATGTTTCAGAAATAGAAATAGCGCCAATCTTATTTAGTGAAACTAAATAAATTAAAACGATATAATTATCTAATGAAATTATTTTTCTAATATCATGTAATAAATTACTTGTGATCATATTAACTTCTGAAGTAGTCTTTGTAACGCTCATAAAACAAATATTAAAGATTAACACTACAAAAATACAGACGACCTGTGCAATTATACTGCATTAATAAATATTTTTTAAATTATTGATTCTCTCCTTTAATCGATCAATTAAAAAATGAGGTTCTAATACTTTAATATTTTCACCGTAAGAAAGAAGTAAACTTTCTAATTCATAATTATATTTTACTGATAAGTGTAAAATATTATCAATAATTTTTTGAGAACCATGTATCGGCTTTGACTCAATATAAGGAATTATACTATCAGACAACTGAATCTTTACCTTTAAAACTTCATTATTTTCAAAATTAGTTACACCAATAATATCCTCAAAATATTCATCAAAATCTATAGTAGAATTACAATACAACTCAGTAGTTGTTGACTCCAACTTTACTATTCGATCTAATGCTATGTTTTGTATTTTATTTAATTCGTAATTCCACCCAAATAAAAACCAACGATTATTGTATTGTTTTAAAAAATATGGAGCTATAATATATGACGTAGAGTTTGTATGTGTAAAAGGTTTGTAAGTAAGTTTTACAACTTGACAATTCTTTATATAATTATATAATGGAGTCAAAAATTCTAAACCTTTTAAAAATTCATTTTCTTGAAAGGAGATGATTTTCTGTACTGAATTTTCATTACTTACATTCATTAATTTTGTTTCTACAGATTCAATACCCTCAATTCCAGGAATTCCTTTTAACCGACTCAATAATTCAATTGTATTTTCTAAAATTGACAATTCGTCATTGGTTAAAGGTTTTTGTACTATAGAAAAATTAAGATCTTCATATGTATAATATACTTTCCTTCCATCTCTAACAGATACAATAGGAGCTTCATATCCTGCATCACTTTTCATGAATTCAAGATCATTGAAAATTTGACGCCTAGAAACTGTAACCTCTTCACCATAATGTTCATACAACACATCATTACATGCCTGAATTAAATCGTTGATATAATATCTTTTGTATTTATTACTTAAACATTTATCAAGTGTCTTGTATCTTATTAATGCATTTTTATTTGTTGACATCTGTCTAAAAATTATACTCATTACACAATAACCCAAAAGGTATTTGCTTCAAATGAATTAAATTTTCTTCATTTATTGGAAATGCAAACTCATCTTGAAAACAAATTACTGTTAAAGCAGAATAATCTTTATCAGGATCTTGAAATGTATTAAAAACCATTAATTCTAAAATAATACAATATTGAGGAAAATCATCATTCGGATTTTCTCTTGGATCCATGACATAATAAGAACTTCGATAAAAAATACGTTTAGCACGTTGTTTTATATCAACTAAAATATCATCATTTAATTCTTTATTGGCTGTTCCTTCAATTAAAGAATCATAAGTTTTAATTTGGTAGATTTTAGTTATTTCAACCTCTACCCCATTTATTTCTATAAATGTTTCCATAAAATATTTTTTTAAAAATAAAACATTAGGACGTCATTAATTGTCATCTAAAACTTTATTTTTCTTTTTCTACCCTATAAAAAGTAGTTTTACTTAAACCGGCTTGTTTACAAGCGTTATCAATACTTAATTTTTTATTATCGTAAAGGTGCTTTGCGTACTGGTATTTTTCTAAAGTTTCTTTAGAAATACCTTTAGGTCTACCTAAGGTTTCATTACGTCTTCGTGCACCTTCTAAACCGTGTTTGGTTCGTTCGCTGATTAGGTTGCGTTCAAATTCGGCAACAGCACTAAATATTTGAAGTAAAAATTTCCCATTGGCTGAATTGGTATCAAACTCCGGTTCTGTTATCGATTTGAAATGAATCTTCTTTTGATTGAATGTTTCAATTAAATCAACCATATTTTTTAAGGAACGAAAAATACGATCGTTCTTATAAACCAAAATGGTATCACCTGGTCGAGCAAATTCTAAAAGTTCTAATAAACCTTTTCTATCTTCCTTTACCCCACTTGCTACATCCGAAAATATTTTCTCGCATTGGTGTTGCTTCAATAGCTCAATTTGATTTTCTAAATTTTGGTCTTTTGTAGAAACTCTCGCATATCCAATAATCATAAAATAGTACTGTAAAAGATTATTTTATAAAACTAATAAAAATAACGATAAAAAGTACTATTTAAAATAAAAAAAGGACTACTAAAAAGTAGTCCCATAAAACGGTCGATTTTTGGTATCATTAATTACAATAAAGCATGTAAATAATCTGCTGTTTGATTTAATCCATTTTTTCTAAAACTTTCTAATACTTGAAATTCATCCATTGCCGGGTTTTTGCGATTTAATACCAAATCTTTAAAAGCTTGGAGGGCTATTTTTGGATTTAAATCAATGATATCTGTAAGAAAATCATCCGCACAAACTGCCTTCAATCCAAAAGAGTCTAAATAATCATCTGGAAAATCCTTTAAGTTATTAGTTACAATAATATTGGCATTGACTTTAATAGCAGCAGCTAATACATGTCTATCATCTTTATCAGGTAAATTTAAATTATCAATTAAACCTTCATAATTTAGTACTAAAGCATCGGGAAATGCCAAATTTGCAACGTTTATCCGCTTCTCTGCTTGGGAAGATTCAACTCCCTTTCGAATCATTACAGATTTCCATTCATCAAAAATGATTTTACTCCATTTTGGGGTATATAAATCATAATGAGCAAACCAAAATAATAAATCTCTAATCACGATAGGAAATATTACATTGGTATCAAGAACAGCTTTGTATCGTACACTATGAATCATATAAACCTATTTCATCATCAAAGTTCATAATATCAATGATATGCTTTTTCTGTTTTTGCTTCATTTCGTTTTTATATTTGATTACATCTTCAAATAAAATACGACGATGTCTTCCAACCATTGTAAAATCAATTTCGCCTTGCTCTAAAAGTTTAACTAAATGAGGTCTTGAACAACCCAATATTTCAGCTGCTTTTTGAGTAGTGACTTCCGTTGCAATAGGTACAATAGATATTGGATTTCCTTCACTCATTGACTTCAAAATTTCACTTAAAAGCTTTAAAGCTTTAAAAGGTATTTTAATTCTGTCATTTGTTTCTTCGATTTCTATTTCTGTATCATCATTCTTCAATTGTGATAAAATTGAAGAAAGTGCTGAATAAGATTCAATAGCCACTCGTTGTTCTTTCTTAGTGGGTCTTTTTATATAGTCTAATGTTTCCATAGTCAAATTGTTTTACACAAAATTAAACGAAATAAACGAAACAAACAAAATAAACGAAAATAAATAATTTTATACTTCGCCTATTAAAATTAAAAAACTTGCAGAATTGGTCTTATCAATTAAAATTCCGGGAATAGTCTAATATCAAATTAGTAAGATTTTCTTTTATAAAAAAATACGACTCCTCTTCTAAAAATCCTAAGGGGGCATAATCAATATAACGTTGACGATAATTGTTATACATTTCAAAACTATGTAAAAAATCTAACTCTGTTTTACGATCATTTAAATAAGCATTTAAATCAAAATAACTGTCTCGAGTTGGAGAATATGAAAAAGCTAATAATTCTCCAATACCTTCAACGAACCAATTTAATAAATCATTAATTATAAATTGTTCAGGAATTTCAAAAGTATATCCATCCGTATCATAAAAAAGATAAAATTCTGTTTGAAAACGATTATTAAAATCTACTAAATTTTTCGCTACAATCTCAATGTTAGATATATGTTCAGGTTCTAATGAATTTCCTAAATCTAACGCTAAACAAACGACGTTTCTTGGCATCATGATAATTTAACTTTAGCACGTTTACTAATTTAATAATTTTGCAAAATGTATGCTTTAGTAGATTGTAATAATTTTTACGCAAGCTGTGAAAGGGTGTTTAATCCTCAATTACGGCATAAGCCAATTGTTGTGTTAAGCAACAATGATGGCTGTGTTGTTGCACGTTCTAACGAAGCCAAAGCATTAGGTATCCCCATGGGAGCACCCGCTTTTGAATACAAAAAGTTATTTCAAGATAATAATGTAAATGTATTTTCATCAAACTATGCTTTGTATGGCGATATGAGTAACCGTGTAACTCGAATACTAAGAAAATACACTCCTGATTTAGAAGTTTATTCGATAGATGAAAGCTTTTTACAATTCAAGGGATATGAAAATTATAATTTAGTATCATATGCAAAAGAGATACGAAAAGAAGTGCTTAAAAACACTTTAATTCCAACGTGTATTGGAATTGCTCCCACAAAAGCATTGACTAAAGTGGCCAATAGAATAGCTAAAAAATATCCGCAATTAGAAGGAGTATATGCTATTGATTCAGAAGAAAAACGAATTAAAGCACTACGCTGGTTAGATATCGAAGATGTATGGGGTATTGGTAGACAATTTGCTAAAAAATTAAAGGCAAAAGGAGTAAATAAAGCATTAGATTTTACTTTACTTCCTGATGAATATGTCCGAAAGGAATTTACTGTAGTCGGTTTACGATTAAAAAAAGAGTTAGAAGGTATATCTGCTATGGAACTTGAAGATGTAAAAACAAAAAAGAATATTGCTACGACAAGATCTTTTGATAAAACGTATGAAGATAAAACCTATTTACAGGAACGCATTGCAACTTTTGCTGCAACTTGTGCCGAAAAATTACGAAACCAGCACAGCAATTGTCAACTTGTAACTGTTTTTATTTTTACGAATCGATTTCAAGAAAATAAGCCACAGTATTATCAATCAATCAATGTAACCATCCCCTTCCCTACTAATTCATCTATTGAGATTATTAAATATGCAAAAATTGGATTAGATGCTATTTATAAAAAAGGGTATGCCTATAAAAAAGCAGGAGTTATAGTTGGTGGAATAACACCCGAAAGTGAAAAACAATTCAATTTATTCGAAGACGAACATCCAAAGCATCGAAAATTAATGAATGTTATGGATCAAATGAATTTTAAATATGGAGTTAAAAAATTAAAAATTGGTTCTCAAGCATTAGATAAAACATGGAAAATGAGACAAGATTTATTAAGTCCTAACTATACAACAAAGTGGAATGATATACTTACCATACAATGATAACATTTAAAAAAGCACCTTATTTTGGAACTGAATTAGAAAATCTAACCATCCATGCAGAAGGAGAAAAAAAATATGTTCAAGTATGTGGAGGAATTCGTGCTGGATTTCCTTCTCCTGCAGAAGATTTTTTAAGTGATCGGATCAGTTTAGACGAACGATATCTGTCTAAAGTAGAAAGTACATTTGTAAATCGTGTGAAAGGATTATCCATGTATCCTGAATATTTAGAAAACGATATTATCATTATACGTTCCGACTATTATCCTATAGATGGTGATGATATTGTAGTTTCTATTAATAGCTCCGAATATACATTAAAACGATACGATAAAGCGAATAATCGCTTAGTGGCTTTGAATAGTGATTATGCAAAAAGTGTAACAATTGATGAAAGTGACGAAGTTGTGATACTGGGAGTTGTAGATGCTTTGATCAGAGATAAAAGAATGAAAAAATAATTTTATTCATTTTTTCCAAAGAAAAAATCTAAAGCCCCCTGTTTTTCTTCTGGACTAAATATCTCATCATTGATATTGAATTTTACAACACAATTTGTAATAAATTTACTGTCTTTCAATATTTCTCCTTTAATACATTTATAATCAGATTGGTTTAAAATACCTCTAACATCAGTATTTGTTTTTAAATAAGTTATAAGTTTTGGAGATTGCAAAAACTCAATCATATCACTGCTGATATCCGTCCAATTATTTTTTAATGTTAGATCTAAATCAGTAATACTATTTAAATAATTATATATCTTATTTGCAGCTATTAATTGTTCCCCAGTTATCTCCATGAAGTGACTTTTTATATTTATATATAAAAATATATAATTTTTTTTCAATTAAAAATTAATTGATATGTATAGATATGTATAACTAGTTGCCTTAGTTGTAAAAGTATATATACATGTATTTATATTTATATATATGTATATATTTATATGTATTGCAATAAAAAAAAAGCCGTATGCTAATGTATACGGCCTCACTATTATTTTTTAGATGCTTCTAAAGATAACTTTCTAAATTCTTTTAAAAGTTTCTCTAAAGCTAAAGATGATTTTCTCGCTCTTGTTCCAGCAGATTTATTTTCTTTTTCAATTTGCAATTGAGCATCTGAATTGAATGTTTCAAATTCTGTGTTTAATTGTTCTAAAAGATTTTTCATTATAATATTATTTTATACAAATATAGCATTTGAAACAGTTATATGGAGGAACATTTCATTAATATATTAAAGCTTAAAATTACCATAATCATATTAAAAAGTAAGACTAAATTATAAAACAATTTTTAAATATAAAACTATCTTTATATTTAAATATACATATAGCGTTATATATATCTATTTATATATATTACTATACATATATATTTTTAGATATGTGATAACAAGTAAGTTATTATAACACTTTGCATTTAAAGTTTTCATCTAATGAAAGCCTACCCTCAAATTCTTTATCTTTCCACCTAAAAGATTTAACATCAGTTTGATCTCCTCTAAGTAATATTTCTACATCATTAGAAGATAAATTATAGTCAAAAATTGATGGCCAAATTATAAAATCACATCTTAAATCTGATAGATAATTAGTACAACCAAAGAATTTCTCCATTTTCAATACAGCACCGCTACACTTCGGACAATCTCCTAAAGAGTAATCAAATTGCACTTGAAAAGTACTGTCATTTACAAAAAGTTTTGCTTGAAAATTAATACCTTGTTTTGAAGTAAAATTTAAAAAAGGAGTGTAGTTGCCAGTAACTAATAATCTTACATTATCTTCATTCATTACAGTTCCATTATAAGAACGGTAAATAAACATTCCACATTTACGGTTAAAATAATTTTCACACCCCCAGCCTTGCTTTGTTCTTAGAATTCCGCCATCACAATTAACACACTTAACATTATCTACAATTTGATTTCGAAACTTATAATTGATATAACCGTGTACAATTTTTAATGCAGCTTCAAATTTTTCGCCTTTATCGTCCACAAAATCTGAATAAAATTTTGTTTCGTAATTGTGAAGCAAGTCAAATAGCATTTCTGGAGTGATATTTTTTTTCGAATACGATTTATAAATAAAAAAATTGCACAACTGCTTATTGTTTTCAACAAAATTACATTGAAATTTATCCTCAAACTCTAAAAGCTGCCCTTTGTTGCAAATGGGACATGTACCAACTCGTTTCATTCTATAAACTTAGCTATTTTTTACAAAAATTCGCCGGGCACTGGTGAAATATCGTCTTTCCTTTTCGGACTTTTTTATCAAAAATGGGTAAATGATTAAAAAAATTCTTTTTAGAATGGGAATATGATTTTGAACGTTTCTTATTTTAATTTTAATATTAATTTTAATATTAATTTTAAGTAACCGTTTTTTTAAGGCATAAAACATTGTTTATTAATGTTTTACACTCTTTATTTTAGGCTTTTTTGGGTAGTGGAATCTCGAAGATATGGGTAGTAGAATGTCGATTAAATGGGTAGTGGAATGTCGATTTTTGGGTAGTAGAATGTCGAAATAAACTCACGTGGGTAGTGAAATGTCGATTTTTGGGTAGTGGAATCTCGATTTTTCACCTTAAAAACTGACTCTAAAATCAAAAAAAGTTCGATGGGTAGTAGAATGTCGAATATTAAATAGATAAAATGCATAATTATGGGTAGTGGAATCTCGAAATAAAAGAAAATAGTTGTTCTTTATTGAATTTTGGGTAGTGAAATATCGATTTTGAATTAGTAACTCATATAAAGATACGATAAATAAATAAGGTATATTAATATAAACGGTATAAATATATACTCAATTGTATGAATACATATTAATAAAG
Organism: Myroides odoratimimus; assembly: GCF_004337635.1. Lineage (NCBI taxonomy): Bacteria > Pseudomonadati > Bacteroidota > Flavobacteriia > Flavobacteriales > Flavobacteriaceae > Myroides > Myroides odoratimimus. The sequence continues at coordinate 19,951 of NZ_CP037428.1, read as the reverse complement.
TAATGATAGCTAAGATATTAATACAATATGGGTAGTGGAATGTCGAAATATATATTAAGTTATCTTTATATATCAGAGTGCTTATATAGTAATGGGTAGGGGAATCTCGAATCTTATGTTAGATGCAAAATTTTAAATAAATAAAACATAGAACCTAAATGTCATCAACGACCTATCTCATTTATTTTTAATTCACTAAGGTGTAATGGGTAGTGGAATCTCGAAATTTAAAAGAGAACTTCCTTGGTTTAATAATAATCTTTCTTAATGGTGGGTAGTGGAATCTCGATAATATTAATAAAAAATAATTTTGTTGAAACTACGTAAGTACTGCAAATTCAACTTAAATTCTATAGATTTTTCTTAATTATGGGTGGTGGAATCTCGAAATTTAAAAGAGAAGTTCCTTGATTTATTAATAGTCTTTTATCCTGATGGGTAGTGGAATCTCGATAATAATAAAAAATGCTCCTAAAAAGGAGCATTAAATATTGGGTAGCCCTTAGGGGATATTTGAGCATGCTTCGTCGCAGAATAAAGAGAAATCACTTCTTCTTGAATTTCATCTAACAATGCTGAAAAAGGAATATCAGTAATTAAAGGTTTGTTGTTATCTTTTCTTCTTGCTGTATTATATTTTTTAACCAGATTCTTATATGCACTGCTAAAAAGAAACTTTGCACCAAAATCCATATCAAATATTTTTTCTATATGCTCTAACTCTTTTTTAGTCAGGTTATGTCTTTTCTTAATATAAGAAAGTTTATATAATTTGAATTGATTGTCCTGACTTGATAAATTTATAGATTCTGCTGCGCCACTTCCAATGGATTTAAGTTGATATCTCGTTATACCTATGTAATTTCCATTTACAGAGCTATTAAAAGAGAAAGAAGAGGATTTGTCTAATACTTTTTTAATCGGGTCTAAAAAGCCTTTTTTAAGCGTTCTTAGATCTTTGTAATTAATTCCCCAGGTTCTATTCATATATTCTAATGTAACCTTAGTTCCATCTTCTCTAAGTGTATTAAGCCAGAGTGCAAAGAGGAACTGTTTATGAGATTTTACCGAATAGACTAAGGAGTATAGAACGTAATTATAATTAGCTAAAGCTACTATCTTTTTAAACCAATAAGGATTAATATAAAAAGATACTTGCCCTTTATAAATGGTTGGATCAATAATTAAACCACCATAAAATTGTTTTTTTTCTACTTCCCCTTTTGAATTATAAAACTTGACAGTATGCCATTCTTGTTTATAATTAACTAGAAACTGAAGTCCTTTTTTAGTTAACTCTAAATTTCTTGATTTAGAAATATCCGCAGTTCTCATTACTATTTTAGCATAAGATTCGTCGTCTTCTAAATATGTTTTTTTAAATAAATCCAATTGAAAACTCTCATCTGAAACTCCATATTGGAACTGTTTGTTTCGTAAGGTATTTAAAATATTAATTATAATACGGTTCGCTTCAATTGGCATAGATTCTTTAACAACAAAATTGCCATTATCTTCATGAAAAAATAGATCTCGATAAAATTCATTAGAAATCTTAACCTTATCAGCAATCTTATTGCTGCTAAACGTTTCCTTTACTTTATTATCTTTTTCTTCCTGATTCATGACTTATAATTTTCTTTCTCGTTAAAGTGCTGTAATTTAATAATTATTTTAGTGACCAAATAAAATTTAATCGTATATTTGAAATACGAAAAGGAAAACAAAATAAATTTTGTTTTTCGAAAGAGGGGCTTCGGCTCCTCTTTTATTTTAGGGTCGGGTAGGGTTCTTACCGTTTAAATAATTAGCTACTTGTTGCTGACTTTCTTTCTCATAAACATTACAGAATAACCATTTGTTTTCTCCTATAAAGTTTTCATCAAAATACTTAACCAGGCGTTTTACTCCAGCTGATCCTTGTACAGCACGATATTTAACCCAGTTACCATTTAAGAGCTTCACATTTACTACATATACTTTATTTGATTTTTCCATGATAACGCTTTAAGAATTCATTGTATTCTTCCTCGTAAACGTTTACTAATGCAGTATTAATCAATTCTTTCACAGTCATTCCTTCAATCAATGATGCTTTATTTTTAAGGAACGTAATCATTTCACTCGGAACTTTTACATACAATCCTTTTTCAGACGTTGAAGATTTTTGTACCGGCACCACTTTTTGTACTGGTGTTTCTACTTGCGTTTTTTTTACCTGATTTACTAATGCAGATAAATCTACTTTTTTATTAGCCATTACTTAAAAGTTTAATCATTAATTCTCTTGTCAAATTCTGAAGTTGATTACTCGCTTTGTGCTTTCCTTCAACTCCTTTGGTTACAATACTGTTGGTAATTGCATCATAATCGTTGATTACAGTGTTAGCAATAGGAACATCCAACTCATTAAAATTCTCACTTAATCTATCTTTAAGTGATGAATTAGCTTTAATTCTATTAAAAACGATTAAAGATCGATCTACAGCATTATTATCTTTAATAATCTGTACAGTTTTATCAATAGCTAATAAATCATTAATACTCGCTTGCGTTGGTATTACAATTAAATCAGCTTGTTGTACCAATGAGTGTATTTCTTCGAATAGGTAAGGAGGTGTATCGATAATGATGAAATCGAAATCTTCATGCGGTATTTTATTAATTTTACGATCCACATCAATATACGTCAATTGGTCATTTAAGTCTTTTACTTGAAGTAAAGTACCTTGATAATCCCAATCAATTAAGCCAACCTTCGCATCTTGGTTAAGTAAATTTGCAACATTATAAGATAATGTACTTTTTCCAACACCACCTTTCTGATGAGTAAATAAAATGATCTTAGCCATATTTCATCTATTAATTTTCATCAAAAATAATTCAAAATATATTGATATACAAATATTTGTATAGTTAAATATTAATATATCTACATATAAACATATATTTATATATTATTATCGTTTATAAAACATATATTTTATAAACACTTAATAACAAATGGGTTAAGCACACTAATTTCTATCGTAAAAGAACAACTAAAAACTAATCCGATTAAAAGAGGATTTGTTTTGTGAATGTACCCTTTAATTATTTACAACAAGGAAATATTTTCCGAGTGTAAAGTATTAAAGGAGGTCGATAGAAATTTAACTTTGAAATAGGGTGGGTGGGTAAGAAAAATATTAAGGTACGAATATAAGGTTTCACTAAATAATTCAATCCGCCCCGGAGGGGCGAATTTTTACGCCCTTTATTATTTAAAAAGGCGTAAAAGGGTTATAATTTAAGGTAATTTATTGCTCTATTCGCATAACTAAAAGCCTCTTCTAAAATTTGATGTTTTTTTTCTTCAGCTGTATGCTTTAACCAACTTTTTAAATAAATAATTGAATTAATAAACTGCTCCGAATAATTAAATTCTAACGAAAACAATAACGAACCCAATTCAGCAACCAATTCTTCAAAAGCATATTTATTTCTACCGTCTTCAAAATCTTGGTCTAATCTGTTTAATCTATCTTTGTGTCCAGTCCAATGAATAATTTCATGAAAAACAGTTGAATAATACGCTCCCTTATTTTTGAAATATTGCGGTTTTGGTAAATGTATTTCATCTTTTCCAGGAGCGTAATACGCTTCGCCTTGTACTAGATGTTGTAAGGATAAATTTTTGGTTTCAATTAAATCATTAATAAATTTTTCGGCACATTCGTCAAGCTCAATGAATTCAATATCTGCAATAATTGGAAAGTCACAATCATTTATATTTTCAATGTTATCCGTATGAAATACACGATAATACTTCATAAAGCTTTTTACTCGATATTCTTTTTGTTTTGTGCTATCTAAAGCCTTAAATTCAGCAAGTTGAATACGTTCTTCCGTTTCTTTATGTCTAATATCATAACTAAAGTATTGTATTGGTAATGACTTTGAACCTTTTTTTACTTTACCTTTTGATTTAGTAATTTGGTTAAAAGTTGCATAGTAGCAATTTGAACGCTTATTTATCAACATATCAAGTGCCAATATAAATTGGTTTAATCGTGTGTAAGATTGTAAAGAAAGTCTATTAGCAGGCATAAAAGATACATTTTCTTTTAAAAAATGTTGCCAATGTTTCTCTTCTACGCTTTGCAGTTGTTCAATAATTGAACTAAAAAACAAATCGTTATAATTATTCTTTGTAGTTTGAGCTTGGCTCTTTTCTGTTGTTTTAATGGTTCTTTTTGCTTGGCGAGTTTTTACATTTGTTTCCATAATAAAATAATATTTAATAGTTCTACAATTTTTATTAATCATTCTTCGTGAGTTGTCGCTTATGGCTTTTCTGTGCGAAATAGAACTATTGCCTACCGAACGATTTATAAAAGGAAAAATCCATTGGCCGCTACAGAACTGAAGCTGACAAATGGATTCGACTGGTAAATATATTTAGGAGTGTCTGCGAGTTAGAAATACACGATAGATAAACTGAAAATTGGCGTTATTTTTCCTACAAATAATGACGATTTTAAGGTGATATCTATTTTTGTAGTTCTTAAGAAGTAGAAACCTCAATAGATTTTTATAAAGCGGAATAGGCAATAATTTTGCAACAAAAAAACCATATATGGCGATTACTCCGAGTAGAATGATGTAAAAAGAGGAAGATCTTTTTTCAATATGTTGATGGAACAATAAAAACCAAGCAAAAAGAATAAATTAAAACATTAATTACTTTTCCTTTTAACTGGGATAAACACACTAATTTCTATCGTAAAATGAACGACTAAAAACTAAACCGATTTTAAGAGGTTGTGTTTTGTGAATTTATTGTTTAATTGTTTACAGCAAGGGGTTATTTCCCGGGTGTAAAGTATTAAACAGTTAGATAGAAATTTAACTTTGAAATAGGGTGGGTGGGATTATTATCATGTTCATTTGTAAAAAATCAATATAATAAAAGAGCTTATAAACACCGAAATTTCCATATTCGTATTTTGTATATATTTTATATAAAACCGCATTAAAATTTAAAATTACAATACAAATTACGCACTATATCTTTTTATTATATACCGTTTTATATCTATGTTGATAAGAATAAACAAATAATTTCCTAAATTAATGTAATTGCGTATATTTGAGAGTTACCTGCAATCTTGGAAAGACGACCGTGCCAAACGACATAGTTTGACTTATTAAAATTTTAGCTTTGCAGAATTATCGGTGGAAGCTGAAAAACCATAAAGAGTAAGCACTAACAAAAACCAAAATTAATATGGCTAAATTTTATTGTGAGTATTGCGGAACTGATCGTTCAAGTGTTTCAAGTTTAACCGCAAGCTCTTGCTCAAGACATCCTTTAGGTTCAAATAAGGGAAAACACAAACTTTACGAAGGTTCTGAAAAATCAAAATACACTTGTAAATATTGTGGAACTGAAAGGTCAAGTATTTCCAGTTTAACAGCAAGTTCTTGTTCAAGACATCCAAACGGAAGCAACAAAGGAAAACATAGCCCAGCATTATAAAAAATCTTTTATCAAAGGTGGCTTCGCCACCTTTAATATTTTTAATCAGAATATTATTTAATGGAAGCATCTACAACTATAAAACAAATGTTGGCAGGCAACAAAATTTTTGTTCCGACATATCAAAGAGCATATTCTTGGGATACAGAACTTGAAAAGACAAATTCACCAAAACAGACAAATGTGTTTTTATCTGACTTGGAAGATTACAATAAAAGTTCAACCAAATCAAAATACTATTTCGGACATTTCCTATTTGAAGAAAAAGACGAAAGAACGTTCGGAATAATTGACGGACAACAGCGAATGACGACAATCGTTATTTTCTTATCTACATTATTTAGCAGACTAAAACAAATCAGACCTTTAAACGAAACCGAACAGGAAGCATTTGAAGACATAATTAAACGAAACTCAACTTATCGTTTTGAAACAGTTGATTATGATGATAGATTTTTTAAAGATTGCGTAATTGACCAAAGCAAAAAAGACAGAAATGGAATAAAAACCGTTTCTGCAAAACGTATTGCAATTGCGTTTGACTTTTTTACTTCACAACTTGCCGATAAAGATGAAACGTATCTACTGAAAATGTTGAACACGGTTCAAAACGCATCTTGCACAACGCATCCAGTAAAAGACCCTTCAGAAGCAATTCAGATGTTTATTTTCCAAAACAACAGAGGAAAAAAACCTTCAAATTTGGAAATTATCAAGGCTCAATTTATGTTCAATGTTCATCTTTATGGTGGCGAAGAAAAAGAAAGTCTAATAAAGGAAATCAAAGACCGATTTGAAGAAATTTACAAATCAATCTCGTCCATTGAATACAGAATTAACGAAGACGATGTTTTAGTTTACACACTTCGTGTACACTTCAATTCACTTTGGGAAACTAATGCAATCGACAAAATAAATAAATTGTTATCGGAAGCAAACCCAATTCCTTTCATTAAGTCATTTACTCAATCACTTGCTATAAGTTTTGAGCATCTAACAACATTTTTCAGCAAAGACGAAAGAGAAAATTTAGAAATACATTCACTTGTAACACTTGGCGGAATTGGTATTGCAATGCCTTTCATTATCAAAGCATATAAATTTGGTTTGCCAATAAATCAAATCAATTTGCTTTGTAGCAAGTTAGAAACAATTGTTTTGCGACACAGACTAATCGGAACAAGAGCCGAAATCACAACACGTTTAAATGATGTTTACCAAAAATTCACTTCTGAAAATCCAGACATCACACCAATAAATGTTAGAATTGATTGGATGAAAACCACACAAGATTGGTGGTGGTCATATTGGGGAAACAAAGAATTGGAACGTTCAATTCAAGGCGGAATAAATCATACGACTGCAAAATATTTACTTTGGAAATACGAAAACCATTTAGAAGGACAAGGTAAAAGTGGTTACTCGCCTACTCGATTTGACAAAATTGAAAAACCAGAATTGGAACACATTGCACCGCAAACAGAAAATCCAGAAACAGGTTATGACAGTTATGACGAGGAATTTGTAAATCAATACATCAATTGTTTAGGAAATTATTTATTGCTTTCTAAATCACATAATTGTTCAGTTGGTAACAAACCATTTGCCGACAAACGCAATAGTTACAACCATTTGGAACAACAACGAGAAATACAAAAAATGACGGCTGAAAGTGCAACTTGGACGAAAGAACTTATTCAGCAACGTAAAGACAAAATCGTTAAATTCGTAATAGAAAATGTATAACCGAAAACAACACAGCAGGTAACAAGGTATTGCCAAAAGCGGGGCTGAAGTGCAAAATTCAAGGTTTGTACTTCTATCTCCGCCAAAAACGAATTTTATTCGTTTTTGTTTTGTAAATTTAACTCATAAAAATTCGTTTTGGCTCACCTCGGTGCAAAATCGAAACTTTCAGCTTCGATTTTCCCGCCTTCGGCAATACCCAAAACGTTGTGCGTAATTATAACAAACTAAATCAAATCAAAATGGGATTATTTGACAGAAAAAAAGAAGAAAAATTAACAGGTGAACCAGCATTATTTTTAATGGCTGCTTCTTTACTTCAAAATGGCGAACACCAAAAATCGCTTGAAGTTTTCAACAAGTTGATTTCGGAATATGTTTCAAATCGAGTAAATTTTAATGACGCTGAAATTGCAGAGCAAGATGCTATGATTTATTACAACAGGTCATTAGCAAAATATTATCTCAATGATATGCAAGGAGCAATTGATGATTTAAAAATTTCTGTAAGCATAAGCGAATTAAATCAAGCATATTACCAGTTATTTGTGATTTACCACAATCAAGATAAACCACAAGAAGGAATTGACTATTTGGTAAAATCATATAAGCTCGGGAATAAAGAAGCGGAGAACATTTTAAGGCAAAACACTAATTATTTCAATCAATAATGAGAATAGATTTAAGAAATCAGCTTGCAGAAGGAATGAACAACTTGCAAGCTTGGCGAAGTAGATATAGTAAAAGTGAATATGGAGAGAAGGTGCTTCTAAATGTATTCTACAGAAAGTATTCAACTTTATTTATATGGGATAAAATTCAAAATTCATTTCAAAAGAAAATGTTTGGTGGAAATAAAGTTTTGTGGAGTGACTTCAATGAGGGCTTTCGTGAAATGATGACTTTATACCAAAATCAATCAATGAAAACACAGCCAATATTGTTACAATTGCTATCTGAAAAAAGCAGCAATATGGTTGGTAGTGTTTCCTATGCTGGATTCGCTGATAAAATTAAAGGAGCAAGACAAGGTAACAATTCTGACATTGAAGAAATAGAATTTACATATTTACACTACCTATTGAATGACCAACTTATTTTAATGTGGAGTGCGTTTGGAGGAACAGGACTTTCTAAAATAGATGCTTTGGCTCAAATGTCAGGAGTTATAATTGCTGAAACCGATATGTCAGAATATGGAAAAGTTGAAAACATAATTGGTCAATTATGTACAGGTCCATATTTACACGAAAATTATAATCCATTACCACCATTATAATGGATGAAACAGTTGACAAAGGTCTAAAATTAAGTCTTGGACTACTCTTCTCGATTCCAGAATTTGAGGATTTCTACAAAAACTATTCTCAAGAAAAAAAGATTAAGGGTAAAAATGGTTTTTATTTGTTAATTGAATTTTTTAGAGAAAATCTATCCCAAAAGAGAGAGTTATCGCCAGAAGAAGATATACTGCTAAAACATATTTTTGAATGCACGGAAAATGAAATTTATGCGAATAGTGCTTTAAAAATTTCAATTGTAAATAAGTTGCAAATACCCAATGAAGATTTTCTAAAAGAATTTCAAACCGACTTTCAAGCAATAAAAACAGGCGACTTATCTTTTGAAGAAATAAATAAAGGGAAGTACAAAACAGTAAAAGAATATATTTCTTTACACGGTGTTGATGGAAAAGGATTGTCAGAATTATATGAAAAATATAAGGAGTTTAATCACCCATATATTTATGATTTAATTTCAGAACCAATTATTCAAGCAAAAAACTACTCGAATGGAATAGCGGTTCTAAAAAAATCTCTTAAATACGCTTTACGTTATCCAAATTATTTTTGGCATAGTTTGCGAGGTGTAGATGCGTGTGCTACGTCTTTATATCGAATTCAGTTTTTATTGGGATATGACGGTTTTAGGGAAATTGAAAAGTCAATTCAAAACTTCGAAATCAAATTATTAAAATTAATCTTCCTATACCTTTCAAGAGTTATCTATATGAGTGAGGGCAATTTACTCTCTATTGATGCATATTCAAACAGGGCAAGAATTGTAAGGGATTATGGCTACCAATTTATGGTAATTTTTGGAATAGGTGTGATACCAGATATTCAATATATTTCTGATAAATATTTGGCTTACACAACAGCAACAAAAAATAATTTAGTCGGAAAACCCTTTATTCAACTAATGTGGGACAGTATGAAAATGTATCGACACGGTTCACATATTCCAAATAATTCAGGAGGATATCAAGAAACTGAAGATGCAACGTGGATGCAGTTAGTACAAAGAGGACATTTGAGAAGTATAAATCTTTCCGAGAAAATTTTGAAAGAATTTGAAAATTTTGAACTGAATTTTACGAACTCAGAAATTGATTTAATCTGTGAAGTAGCACTAAAAAAGAATATAATAACTACGCACAATAACTAAGCTTTCGTCTTGCCCGGAGGGCACGAGATGAAAGCCCGTTGAACGGAACCGTAGGAAGCTAATAAAGTATTATGGAGTTGTCGAAGTATGACTTTAAGATATACGAGCAGTAATTTTAGAATTACTGCTTTTTTTGTGGTTGAAATTGTGCTGTTTCAATCGTTTTTTGTTGTTTTTCGATTCAACCAAACACAAATTCCCTTACCCGTAAAAGTTAATTCACACGCGCAAGTGTATTTCCGATAAGATAAGCTTTTGGCGGACCTCGTTGCCCAAAAACATGTAACGTAACCAAATTACCAATTTTGCAACAATAACATTTTCGATGTTGTGTTTTAGGTTCAACTATCGGTCGGATGATATTTAAATCTTCTTGTAGTTGTTGTAGTTTACCGCGTTTCCAACTACTACTTAAAATGCCGTAATGCCTGATTCGAACAAAGCGTTTAGGCAGAATATGTAAACTAAATCGACGAGTAAATTCTTCATTCTTAAGTGTGAGCTCTTTGGTTTTGCTGTTATCTTTATAATCTTTATAGTTAATGGTAACTTCTTGTTGGCTTACGTTTTTAATACGATGGTTACTAATTGCCACTTTGTGGGTGTATCTGCCTAAATATTCAATCACTTGCTTTGGTCCACCAAAAGGACGTTTGGCATAAACCACCCAATCCTTTTCAAACAAACTTTGCAAAACTTGAGCATCTGCAAATTTTTCTTTGCGCAACAAGGCTACATATTTGGCACGAAAAACCTTACTCAATGCTTTTACTGCAAACAAGTATTTATCGGTTTTTATCTTGCGTTTCCACTTGCCATTTGTATCAATTCCTCCACCTGGAACAATACAATGTAGATGCGGATGCAAACTCAAATTTTGTCCCCAAGTATGTAAAATGGCAATCATACCCAATTGCAAACCGTCGGTTTTGCCAAATTGAGATAAAGTAGCCCACACAGATTCAAACAAGATTTTATAAATCAATTGTGGTTGATGAATCGCTAATCCATTAAGCGTATCGGGCAAAGTGAAAACTACATGATAATACGAACAGGGCAATAAATCATGTTCGCGAGCTTGAATCCATTCTTTGCGTTTATGTCCTTGACATTTTGGACAATGCCGATTGCGACAACTGTTGTAACTGATGCTGATGTTTCCACACCCATCACAAGCATCTACGTGTCCGCCCAAAGCAGCCGTTCGGCATAAAGTCAGTGCTCGGAGTGTTTTCTCCTGATGAACCGTGAAGTTTTGATGGGATAAATCGACTTTTCTCAGCACATCAGCTACTTCCCATTGCGGCTGCATAGCGCAAAAACGGTATCAATTGGACTGTGTACTTTTTGGTTTTCGAGCTGACAAACATGCAAGTATTCCATTGTAGTTTCAATGCGCTCGTGTCCCATCAGTTTCTGAACTTGCAAAATATTTACACCATCTTCCAATAAATGGGTAGCATAACTGTGGCGCAAGGTATGCGTGTGTACATCTTTTAAAATTCCAGCCTTTTTACAAACCGATTGAATCGCCCATTGAACGCCACGTTGGCTATAACGCGAATCAAATCCTTTGGTATCTTTAGTGTTTCCTGTAAATAAAAAACTAGTGGGGTGTTCAACTGAAATATACTTTTTAATTCCTCGAATGATATGATCAGAAAGTGGAACATAACGATCCTTCTTCCCTTTACTTTGAACGATATGAAGGAGTTTTCTATCGAAATCGAGATGTTTGAGTTCAATATTTCGAACTTCCATACAACGAAGTCCACAACTGTAAATCAATCCAATTAAAAGGCGATGTTTAAGTAAATCGGCATGTTGAAGCAGCTTCCAAATTTCTTCCCGACTTAAAATTACAGGAAGTTTTTTCTCTTTAGGAATGGAAGGTAAATGAAGATAATCGTACGGAAGATTTTCGGTTTTTAAAAGGAAACGAAGTCCGTAAACCGTGTGTTTAAAATAGGATTGCGAAGGTGAATTAGAACGTTGTTGTAGTTCAAAAAGATAATCTTTAACCTGTTCGGGATCTAATTCGGTGGGTAAACAGCTAAAATGAAGCGCCATGGCAGCCACATGACGAGAATAATTATCGAACGTGCGTTTACTTCTTCCTAGAATAGAAATATTTCGTTCGAATCGTTGCAGAAGTTCAGAGAAACCATTAATTTCACAGCAAGCGCGATTCAGGTATTTGTTTGTTCTTAACTCCTCTGGAGATTTTTTTTAGTTACCATAATTTTGAATTTTAATACCCTAAATATATGATTTCTAACGGAAAAGCTACCGAAGGTTTAGTTCAACAGTGGTTTTGCGTAATGGCGGGTTTAGTGCGAAATTCAAGTTCAGTTTTTCAATTGAACTTTAGTGCAAAATCGAAAGTTTCGTCTTCGAAATCCGCCACTACGCAAAGCCCCAAAACGTCGTTAGTAAATCTTTTAAAATATTGTGAACCTATTCCAACAAAGTTATTCCATAAAATTTTGAGCCTTCAAAGCTCTAAAAATTTTACGGAAATAACTTTGATAAACACTTTTCAATTATTGCTTTTGACTCCACTCTTTGAAAGATTTAGCTGTCCTTGGATTTTTGTTAAAAAACTGATTTACATTTTCTAATTGATTTATTAATTGCCCCTTTTCTTTTTCTAAACGCTCATACTCCGATTTCTCAATAGTATTCTTAACAGCTAAATACATTGAAAAACCTGTTGTTAAAAGTAAAAAGATGTTCAATACAATCAAGTAGAATAACCTCTTTGAGCTAACAGCCTTGTGAACCTTCAAAAGCTCCTCATTATTTTTTGTTATCTCTCGATGAAATTGATCGAAGTCATTCTGTAAGCGTTGTCTTTGTTCTTTTTCTATCTGTCGAAGTTCAGCAACATTTACTGTTACTTTGATGTTACTTAATTCTTTGATGGTATCTAAATGAGTTTTTTTACTTTGTTTTATCGTGTGTTCTAATTGTATGACTTGCTGAAGTAATAGTTCTGTCATATCAGTGAGTTTAGGTTGGTTCTTTGCCATTGTTTATCTTTTTAGTGCTCTTCGTTTACGTTTTTTTTGTTCATCATCTTCATCGTTACCACTAAGTTGAAAAGCAGATAACAAACTAAATAAAACAGACACATCTGTTTTCCAATTCTGCATTTGTGGTTCGATTGCTTCTTGCTTAGTTAATAGTTTTTCTACTTCATTCTTTGACTCTGTGCTTGCTGTATTTTTAAATAAATCATTCAACTTCATATTTCGGTCAACTTCACTTGCTTTTAGGTTTGTATTAGTTGGTAAATGAATAAAGCGATATCCTTGAATATTCCCCTGTTTATTAATAGTTGGTTTAACCTCAATATCTTTTTCAAGCATTAATCGAATGTATTGTTGTAAATCTTTTGGTTCCTGTCTTAAAACTTCCCTATGAGCTGTTTTGATAGTGTTTTTAGCTATTAAGTTTGTGTTGTTAGCTCTTTGTTTCTTATTCTCGTTTTCTTGTCTTATAGACGTCCAACCGTATTTAAGTGCTATTTCGTGAGCAACTCTTTGAGCTTCAAAACCAATGTAATTATCTTTTAGAGCTTTGCCATTTTCATCTATGCGATTGGCGATGATATGAATATGTTTATGCTCTTTTTCTGTATGAACAAAAGCAATGAATTGAGCTTTGGTAGGATCGATTTGTAAACCAAGTAAAAACTCAACGGCTAATGCTCGTAAATCTCTATCGCTCATCTTTTGACTATCTACAATAGTTGGAGATATAACAGCCGATATTGTGTTGTTTTTACATCTGCTGTTTTGATTTTGTAGTATCTGCATCGTTTGAAACATATCTTTCGGAGTATCCCCCGAAAGATTGTTTCTTAATAGCTCATATCCCTTTTTATCATCAATTACGTAATTGAATAATGCTGTGCCACCAACACAAGATTTTGCTTTAGCTATCATAATTACAGTAGTTTTTGTAAGTGAGTCCGAATTAGATTAGCTGTTTCAATAGTGTGTTCTTTAACTCCTGTTGTATCACCAAGCTTAAAAAGGTTGCTTATTCGCCTAAAATTATCTGTGTATTTGTTCAGTAATTTGTAAACTTCAACTTCATCAGGAGTTAATTTATACGCTAAAGAATAGTCAAGTGCGGTGTTTCGGATGTACTCCGAAACGCTACAACCTACTTTTTCTGCTTTGTTTTTTATGATTAGAGCCTCTGTAAGAGTTACTCTAAATTCTATCTTCTTTGTTTTTTTCATCGTCTTACCCATTTTGCGACCTTCGGGAGAAAAACGAGTGGTCTTTGGTTGTCAAATTTCCAATTTGTAAGGACAAAGACACATCTCGATAATTCTCACGTCAAATCATTGCGGTTAATAGTTAGTAAATAATCATTCAAATCTTTGTGATTCTCGTACAGTTTTCGTCCATCAACAACGTTTGTATAGGTCTGAGCTACTTTTTGAAAGGCACTTTCTCCAGCTTTATCATTGTCGAAACAACAAATAATACTTTCATACTTTAATTCTTTGTACAAAGTATTATTGATACTTTTATCCATTTGTACATTGATACATTTATACAATTCCCCATTTGTACATTTGTACAAATAATTATTTGGTGTTTTAATTATTGTATTTGGAGAATCCAGTGAAATTGACCACCTAATTCCGTTAAAAGTGATCACTTAATTCCGGTGGAAAGTGACCACCTAATTCCGGTGAAATTGACCACCTAAAAAACCAAGTTAAAACATGTCTAAGTATCTTAGCTAAAATGCAAGAGATATGGCTAATAAAAAGATCGACATGTTACAATTAAAACAACTACTACGTCTATATACTCAAGGAGTAAGTAAACTTCAAATAAGTTCCCAATTAGGTCTTTCACGTAATACTGTTAAGAAATATATTACTCTCTTTACGACTTCAAAATTCACTTATGAAGAGATAAAAGAATTAAATGATACAGATATAGAAGATTTATTTGACACTAAAGAATTGGATTCTGATGAAAAAGAAGCAATCTTGTATAAATATTTCCCTTACTTTACTAAAGAACTACTTAAAACGGGAGTAACAAGACATATCTTGTGGCAAGAGTACCTTTTGAAACATCCTGAAGGTTATCGTTATTCTCAATTTTGCTATCATTTGCGAACTTGGCAGAAAAAAACATCTCCTTCTTTACACATGCAACACAAAGCTGGAGATAAGATGTTTGTTGATTACACAGGGAAAAAGTTGTCTATTATTGATAAATCTACAGGAGAAATAACTTCTGTAGAAGTATTTATTTCTATTCTTGGTTCAAGTAGAATGACTTATGTAGAAGCCAGTCTAACTCAAAATACAGAAGATTTTATATCAAGTCTCACCAATTCCTTACATTTTTATCAAGGAGTCCCACTTGCCATTGTACCTGACAACTTAAAAGCAGCTGTAACTAAAAGTGATAAATACGAACCTAAAATAGCTCATAATCTTCAAGACTTTGCTCTACATTATAACACAACTATTTTACCCGCAAGAAGTTATAAGCCAAAGGATAAAGCCTTAGTAGAGAATGCAGTAAAAACAATCTATACTCGTGTATTTGCTCCTCTTAGAAATAGAGAGTTCTTTAGTTTGCAAGAACTAAATCAAGCAATAGCAGAATTGTTAGAACAGCATAATGAAAAACTACTTTCACGAGAAAGAGTTTCAAGAAAAACGTTGTTTAAAGAAATTGAACAACCTGTTTTACAATCACTACCAGCACACAGGTATGAATTAAAATATGCTATAAAAGCAACTGTTCAAAAAATTAGTCACATCTACCTAAATAAAGATAAACACTACTATAGTGTTCCTTTCCATTATATTGGTAAAAAGGTAAATATTCTTTATAGCAAAGATATTGTTGATATATATCACAATCAAAGACTTATCGCTTCACACAATAGAGAATTAGGAAAGTATCGGTATACTACTGTAAAGGAACATATGCCTTCATCTCACCAATATATCACAGATTGGAATCCTACACAGTTTTTGAAATGGGGACAAGAAATAGGAGAATCTACACAAAAATATTTAGCAATGATATTAGATAAGCGACAGCACCCAGAACAATCATATAAGTCTTGTGCTGGAATTTTAAGCTTAGGTAAACGCTTTTCTAATATTCGATTAGAAAAAGCCTGTACACGGGGTTTAGAATACGAAAGATATAGTTATAAAATGATCAAAAGCATTTTAGAAAAGGGATTAGATGCTATTGAAGAACAACCATTAAACAAAGAAAGAGAAGTTCCTACTCATCAGAATATCAGAGGAGCAGCTTATTATCAATAGAACAATAATATTAAATTATAGAAACATGAATCAAACAACTTTAGAAAAATTAAAGTATTTAAAACTTTATGGAATGCATAGAGCATTCGCATCAACACTACAACTTCCTACTTCGGATTATACAAATGATCAACTTATTGCTTATTTAACTGATAGTGAATATGATGATAGGGAGAACAGAAAGATAGAAAGACTAATAAATACAGCTAAATTTAGATACAAAGCTTATATACAGGATATTAATATAGATTCATCCAGAAATATTGATAGGAATATGATTGATCGATTAGCTGCTTGTCAATTTATAAAACAGCAACAAAACGTATTAATTACTGGTAGTACAGGAGTAGGAAAAAGTTATATTGCTTCTGCAATTGGTTATCAAGCTTGTATGTTAGGATATAAAGTCATGTACTTTAGTATCAATAAACTATTCTCTAAATTAAAGATGGCTAAAGGAGATGGTTCTTTTTCTAAGGAAATAGATCGAATTGAAAAACAAGACCTAATTATATTAGATGATTTTGGATTACAACCCTTAGACAATCTTAAAAGACAAGATTTTATGGAAATTATTGAAGATCGCCATGGTAAGAGATCTACAATTATAGCTTCACAACTTCCCATTGAAACATGGCATGATATAATTGGAGAACAAACTATAGCTGACGCTATTTTAGATAGAATGGTACATAATTCTATTAGAATTGAACTTCATGGGGAGTCTTTAAGAAGTAAAAATACATTAGCAAAAATTCAACAAAACTCTATTAAATAACTATACTTATTTTTTGTATTTTTAACTGAAATATAAAACATGTTTTTGACTTGATTTTAGGTGGTCACTTTCCACCGGAATAACATGGTCACTTTCTCCGGAATCTACAATCAGGGTATGTAAATCGAATTTTTTCACTTAATCCATTGTTAACAATAACAAATTGCCCTGATACTAATTGTTGAAAGTCATTTTGTCTATATTTTCGTACTTCTCGTTTTGATACGTTAATTCCCTTTTGCGAGGACATCCACCCCGAACCGTCTCTTGATACTGATACTTGTTCTTGTTCTATAATTTCAGTGTATTGTTCATAGAACTTTGCTGTCTCGGGATCATTAGCCTTTCCAAAAATTTGAATAGAAAGGTTAGCTAAAATTTCCTTGAATTGATTAACACCTCCGTACTGTGTGTAACCTTGTGTAACATCTTGTGCACAGTAGATTGTAGCTATATTAAATGAACGCATTGTTGCGGGAACTCGAGCCATGTTTAAGAGTTTAATAGTTGGAGCTTCATCGATACATAAAAACGCTTGTTTTTGATGTCTTATCATCATTTGTTTAGTTATTGAATGAATACTAGAAGCAACTAACGGGGTAACAGAAATTTCTTTACTTGGATCATTTATCACCGAAACAATTTTTCTGTTGTTTTCTTTAGTGATAGCTAAATCAAAATCATCACCGGAAAACACCCAAAAGAAATTAGGAGTTGCTATCTGTCTCAAAGCATTAATTAAAGTTGAAATAACACCCGCTGTCTGATTTTCAGAGTTAAGTCCTAATAAAAATGCAGAAGCTTGCATTCTAACCCTATCGTTACTTTCCAAGAAATCTTGCAACAATTTAAAATCACTCCATTTGCGTACTATCTTTTCTTCTCCTGAATCTTCATCAACGGTTCTGACCATTCTAATACCTCCAAAATCATTTAACGTAAGGAAAGCTAGTATATGAGGAAATGTACAATACTCAGGATGATCTAACTTAAACTTCAAGATAAGCCCCGTAAAAAGAGCTTCCGCATTAGTGTCAAAGAAATTTCCTTTATCATTATTACCTTTCAGATTCATGATTAAAACTTTTGCAATCTCGTTAATATCAATTTCATCATTAAGTAATTCTGGTTTAATAAAATTAACTCTAGCACTTATTGACGGGTCATGAGGAGCAATAATTTCAACATTGTCAAACATTCCCATTATAATTTCTGTAAGCTCGCCGTTTTTATAATCATAAAGACAACCTGCAAAATCATGTTTTTTAAAATGCTCAAAGAAATTATAAATAGCACTTTGAGTTTTACCAGAACCGGACGAACCAAAAATAGAAACTCCCCTATCAAAATTTTCTAACAATCTTTCGCCCTGATTAGTAATAATTTTAATATCAAAAATATCATCTACTAGGGGTTTCTTTTTAGTTAGCAAACTGATAATAGCACCCAACACAAAATTAGGAAGTATAAAATATATTAGTGTTTTGTAAGAGGGAAACAGATTGTACAGATAAATCGTTCCACCAATGTAAAAAAGAAAGAAAAATTTAGTTTTCTTCGTGGCCAAACAAAACACAACAAAGAATATGATGTTAATTAATACTAACCAAATAATTGTATTTGTATTCATATTTAAAATAGTTTTTAATATCCAATATCGATTCCTTTAGACAAGTTATCTCGAATACTTTTAATTTCGTTATCCAATATTTCTTTAGGACTTTTAAGGTTATCCATTCCTAATTCTTGTTTAATATCGCGTTCAATTTTCCACTGTAATTCTTTCAATGATGTAGGCAAATTGACATCAACTCCATTACTTTTTAATGCGTCTTTAAACTCTTTTTTAAGTTCTTTTGCTTCTTCTTTAACTCGATCCTTTATAGAGGAAACAATTGCATTATCATTCTTTTTTTTATTAGATTTAGATTGTCTTTCATAATCATAATAATTGCTTTTATCTTGGTCATAACCTTTCTTATTTTCCTTTCTTTTTTGATAAGTTTCATTATTCATTCTTTTAAAATCAAACATATCATCAAATCTTTCCTCCGACTTTTGATTCAATCTATCTCTATCAAAACCAACTTTTGAATTATTCAACCCTTTAGATTTTCTCGCTTTACTCATTGGAGATAAAGAAGCTTTATCACGTTGTTCTCCTTTCTTTTCGTATCTCGAAACTACAACATGAATATGAGTATTATTACCCTCCTTTTTTAATCCATTTCTAATAATCTCGCCTTTACTATTTCGTTTGTAATCTCTATCAAATTCATTTTTTCTTTCGGGGTTCTCTTTGATTTTAGCATCTATTCTTTTATTATGAATTACATCTTTATCATTTTCTTTAAAAGTTCTGTTGTGTTCAATTTTAGCAAAATAAACTAAGTCATCAATGGTTTTATCACGCTCAAAATTTTTAGCATAGTCATCCATTACTTTGTACGTATATTCTTGTAATAATTTTTCAACATAAATTTTTTTTATTTCCTCTTTAGTCAAATCATCTTGTTTTGATTCATTAGCAAATTTCTCCGCTAAATTTTCCAAATGATTTAATTCTTTTTGAGAGGGAGAAATATTCATCATATAAAACTTAGACACATCTTTTCCATGACTTCCTTTATTATTATCAATGGCATTATAAGCATCATTAGGAGATATATTTTGCTGTTCATGATTGTAAAAAACTTCTGCTTCTTTTGTTTTTTCTTCTTTTGTTAAATACTCAATCATAGTTTGAGAACTCAAACCAAATTTTTGCGGATCATGTGCTTTATATGAAATGTGCATTAGATTCTTTTTAAACTATTATATTCTATTTCATTAAGAACTATCGTATAATGAACTTTTCCTTTTTCGTTTTTTTCTGCCTTAGAAACAATCAGATTAACACTACTTTTTAAATCACTGATTTGTTTATTTAATTTTTCAATTACATTCAAATAATCATCTATATTACTCGAATTAGTCTTTTCAAAATTTTGTGTTACTGCAATAACTTCGTTAGGTTTTTTAAAATTATCCTCACTAATAATTTCCTTTTTTATTTCCTCTTTTATTTCACCTTGAAGTATATTTTTAAATAATTCTTGATTAGCTAAAATCATATCACTTTGCTGAATTA
>NZ_CP037427.1:472500-3894807 GCF_004337635.1 Myroides odoratimimus | reverse complement strand
TTTAGGTTAGAATTATAAAAACAGTTACTACTTTTGAGGGATTTTCAAGGGGAGAAAATGACCTCTTATTTCAGTGGCAAATATGTGAACAATTTTTGGGATAAAAAAACCTTTTTGTCATTGCAAAGTATAAAATAATTTGTTAAGTATAAGAAAAAAAATAACTCACAAGTTTATTAGAAAGATTATGAAATATTTTGATTATAAGGTTCGCGTACGTTATGCGGAGACAGATAAAATGGGCGTTGTATATCACGGTAACTATGCGCAATACTTTGAAATTGGGAGAGTTGAGTGGTTGAGGAACTTAGGTATATCGTATAAGAAAATGGAGGAACTTGGTGTTATGTTACCTGTGGTATCGTTAACTATGAATTATAAGAAATCAGCCTTCTACGATGACGATTTAACCATACGTACAATCTTTAAAAAACTTAGTTCTGTGAAGATAGAATTTGATTATGAACTATATAACGAAAAAGGCGATTTATTAACAACAGGTAATTCCGTTTTAGTGTTTGTGAATATGGAAACAGGAAGACCAATGGCTGCACCAGATTATGTTGTTGATAAAATACAAATGTTAGAAAAATAGCAGTCATTTTAGAGTGAATAAAAATAATCTAGTTGAACAATTGTTTTTGTTAGTTGTCTTTTAATGGTAAAAAAGACAAATTAGGTACAGCATTACTTAAAACAAATATTTATATTTACACAAAAGATTATAAATTATGAAACCAGTATATTGGCTGATGAGCCTAGGTACACTTTTATCAATAGGGACGTATGCACAAGAACCAAAGTTGTTAGATGGTCGTGTACGTTTGTATGATGGGAATGTAGTACCTGTTACTATTGAAAATAAAAGAAGTAAAGAAGTGACTAAAGCTGATGGACGTGGGTATTTTATCATGGATGCAGCTGTAGGGGATACTATTCGTTTTTCTGATAAGAAGTTAGCTTCTGTTAATTATATCATTGGCAAAGAAGATTTGAATGCCAGTAGATTTAATGTACTAATGACTAAAAAAGGGCAGTCCTTAGATGAGATTATCATTGTTCGCAAAGATTTTGGTGATGACTTCTTTGAAGGTGTTCCTAATAAAAACCTTACAGCAGCAGAGAAACGTTATAAAAAGAATAATACTGTTTTTTCCTCAACATCTAACTATGGAATGGGAATTAGTTTAGATGCCTTAGTTAATATGATATCTGGTCAAAAGAAAAGAGATAAACAGGCGATTCTTTATGAAAAATTAGATATAAAAGTGCAGCAGTTCTTAGATGACTACACTAGAGAAGAACTGTTAGAGGATTTTAAAATTCCTGAAGAACGTTTAGAGGCATTTCTTTACTACGTAGTAGCTCAGCCTAGTTTTGAAAAAATAAAAGTAGAACGCACAGAAGGTTTTAAACTTTATTTAGCTCAAGAATATATTGATTTCTTAGGGTTTATGGATTTAGAAGAATAATGATTTTAATGTAGAATCATATCATGATATTATTATAGAAACTGAGTAATAGTACGCTATTATTCAGTTTTTTTATCGGTCTTAAGTATAAAAGTAGAGATATCAAATAAAGCATCTTTACTATAAGCTTTACGACCTTGGAAGACAAATAACCACTTTTTCCATTCAGGCCATTGCGCATCTAATTGATAGTTGAATAACTTTGCATTTAGTAGACCATGTGTACTTCTTGGATATACTTTGATAGTGGTAGTGTCTGATTCTCTATTAGAAGTATATTGTTGATAAAGTTGAGCATTGGTACCAGCAGGGACATTAAGATCATCACTTCCCCATAAGGCTAATAGAGGACCTTGCATATTTTGTAAATCAACAGAAGAATCAGCTTTGAGATTTCTAGCAATGAATAAGAATCTATCTTTTTCTATTTCTGATTCTTTAATTGTACAATCATTAAAATCAGTGAATAGTTTATAATCTGCTTGCTGTATAGAGTCTGCTTTTCGTTTTATTTCTTGTTCTGAGTATCCTTCTTCCTCTAAGCGTTTCGTTGTATAGTAATAACCTTGATCCATCCAATTAACGGCTCCTCCGATGATAACAGAGAAAGCAGGCTTAGTAAGGATAGCTGCTTTCGGAATGACCCAGCCTCCTTGAGAGAAACCTAGATATCCAATTCTATTCGGAGCAATTCCTTTGTCATGTACTAGAAAGTCAAAAGCATCTTTAGCTTCTACAGCTCTGTCCGTGATGGATTGGTTTAACCAATTTCCTTTGCTTTTATCTATACCTTTCTTGTCCCAAGTAAATACAGCAATTCCTTGATCTACTAGATGATGTATTAAAGGAAGGTAGCCTGAGTTAGAGGTCTTGTTTTGTGGGCCATCTCCATGAATAAAAATAGCGATAGGAGCAGTTTTAAAAAACTCTTTTTTAGGTAGAAATAAAGTGGCAGACAATTCCTCTCCTTGTGAAGTAAAGATTACTTCCTTTTGTGTAATCGTCGTGTCATCAAAATCTTGACTTCCTAAGAAGAAAAAATAAAGAAAAATAATGAGAAAGGTAGTAAAGATTGCTGCAAGTATTTTCCAACGCATAGCTGTATTTTTAGCCAAATATAAGCAGGTACGCGAATAGAAAAATAATATATTTAACTCAACAGTATTTTTTCAGTACTGAAACTACAAATAAAGGAGAAAAAGCTAATTGTATCTAAAATAGACTATTGAGTGAAAGTAAAGAACGAAACTAATATGCTTCGTCCGTTTCTTCGACAACTTTTACTTCATAAAATGGAACAAAAGCAGCTAGCGCTTGTTCATATTCATTTTTGCGTATAGATAACTCTATTTCACAGCTCATTTCCATTTTTTGACTTAGAATGTTTAAGTCTTTTTCTTTGATTACACGCATGACATTGTTCATGTCTTTGTACTCAAAGCGAACTTTAAACTTCTTATCAATTGTTTTTTCTATAATATTCGCTTCTTCCATGGCCATCTGAGCTGCTGCACGATAGGCAGTGATTAGTCCTCCTACGCCCAGCTTTATACCGCCAAAATAACGCACTACCACAATTAAAATATCTGTGACCTCATAAGATTGTATTTGTCCATAGATAGGAGCACCTGCAGTATTACTAGGTTCTCCATCATCATTAGCACGATAGTATACCTGTTCTGCTCCAAGTTGAAAGGCATAGCACCAGTGACGCGCATTATAATGCTCTTTCTTGATGCGATCGATGATTTCTTTTACTTCTTCTTCGCGTTGAATAGGAAAAGCATAGCCAAAAAACTTACTATTCTTTTCTTTATACAATACTTCTTCTGTTGGTCTACTTATTGTTTTATATGAATCTAATGCTTCTGCCATTATTTGCGATATACTATTCTTAATTCGTTGTCTAAAATACGATGTTTTACTACTTTATCAAATCCTGAAAAATGAGGAGCAGGGATACCTTCTGTTATTGGAGTATTTCCAATAAATACTCTTGCTTCATCCCATAACTCAGCATCAATAAAATGCTGAAGTGTATGTGTACCACCTTCTACTACAACAGACATAATCTGATGTCTGTATAAAATATCTAGAATCTGTGGTACTAGAGGTTGATTAAAATCTGCATGCTCATAGATTAGATTATCAGTAGAGACTAAGTCTTGATTAGCTGTGATACAGATCGTTTTGACACTATTATCTTTAATGCTAAAGGAGTTGTCTATTTTGCCAATTCTATCAATGAATACACGGATAGGACTTTTGCCGTACCAATCTCTTGTAGTAAGAGAAGGATTATCACTAAGGACTGTCTGTGTACCTACTAAAAAAGCCATTTCTTCACTTCTCCATTGATGTACTAATTGTTTAGAATAGGTATTCGATATCCAGAAAGGTCTATTAGTAGCTCTCTGTATAGGAGCAATAAAGTGATCTATAGACTCAGCCCATTTTAAGATAATATAAGGGCGTTTTTGATTGTGAAATGTAAAAAAGCGCTTGTTACTCTCTTGGCATTCTTTTTCTAATACACCTACTATTACTTCTATTCCTGCATCACGCATTTTTTGAATTCCTCTGCCACATACTTTTGCAAAGGGATCTACAGTACCGATAACGACTTTAGGTATCTTCTTTTCGATTACCAAGTCACAGCACGGAGGAGTCTTACCAAAGTGACTACATGGCTCTAGACTGACATATAAAGTACTCTCTTTTAGTAGTTCTTGATTCTGAACAGATGCTATTGCATTAGGCTCAGCATGAGGACCTCCATAAGGAGAAGTGAAGCCTTCTCCGATAATGCGATTGTTGTGTACTACCACAGCTCCTACAGAAGGATTAGGCATAGCAGCATAAGTTCCTTGTAGTGCTAACTGAATACAGCGAGAAATATATAATTCGTGTCTTTCCAAAATTGATAATAATGTATCTTTGAACAAAATTAAACTAAAACATTTGTTTTTAAAGAATACTATGCAGATAAAGTACTACCAATCCTATTTTAAAGAGAGTTTAACTCCTATTTATGATGCTGTGGAAGCGGAGCAATTATTTTTGATTGCTTTAGAAGAGATAGAAGGGAAAACTAGAATTGATCTAGTTATGAATCCAACGATGCAGACAGATAAGGTAGCAGTATGGGAATCTGTATTAGAAGAATTAAAACAAGAAAAACCAATTCAATATATCTTTGGGCAAGCCTATTTTTACGGATTGACCTTTAAGGTGAATGAGTTTACTCTTATTCCAAGAGCAGAAACAGAAGAATTAGTAGAGTGGATAATAAATAGTGTCAACCCATCTAAACCTATTAGAATATTAGATATAGGAACAGGAAGTGGCTGTATAGGAATAACATTAGCGAATGAATTACCTCTAGCTAGAGTTACTTTAATGGATGTTTCTGATAAGGCTTTAGAAGTAGCGAAACAGAATGCAGTAAGTAATGGAGTGGCTGTGGAAACGATTTTACAAGATGTATTACAACTAGAAAAGTTGAAGAGTCAGTACGATATTATAGTGTCTAATCCTCCTTATGTACGCAACTTAGAAAAAGTAGAAATAAAAAAGAATGTATTAGATTATGAGCCTCATCTAGCTCTATTCGTAGAAGATAATGATCCACTGATATTTTATAGAAAGATAGCTCTTCTAGCCAATAACAACTTACAAACAGGAGGTATGTTGTTCTATGAAATTAACCAGTATTTAGGAGAGGAGACTAAAACATTGTTTGAATCTCTTGATTTCACAGGTGTAGAGTTAAGAAAAGATATGGTAGGAAATGATAGAATGATTAAAGCTGTTAAACGATAAGTGAGTAGAGTAATTAACGTCATAGAGATAAAAGCTTTTTCCTGCTGTAGTAGCTGAATTTATGGAATATTCTATTTCTAGTAGTAACACCTCACAAGTATTGTAAGCAATTCTCATGAACTTATAATTAAGAATTTATTGAATAAGGACATATAAACTAATAAAGGCTATCATTAGGATAGCCTTTATTAGTTATAATTAGATTAATGAGCGTGTCCTCCGCCTCCTTCGTTTTTGATCAAGTGACTTTGAATATAGTAAGCACCAGATAGTACAATCTGACTGTCTTTAGGAATGTCTTGTAAGACTGTTACCTGTGAGTACCCTAATTCTGATACTCCTGCTTTGACTTCTATTCTTTGGAAGTGATATGACATACCGCTTTCTTCTTTATGAGCATCTTCTAGAATGAAAATAAACTCACGTCCATCTGCTTTGACAATCGCGTCATTAGGCAGAGCATCTACTGTTCTCTCTCCGATATGTACTAATGCATTAACATAAAGTCCTGGTATCAGAGTCTCAGGTACATTATCAATATTAGCATGTACGATTACGGTTTTAGTACCAGGTTCAAAAGATTTATTGATACTAAAAATAGTAGCAGTTACCTCTGAATTATTGATATTAGTAAAGTTAAAAGAGACCTTTTGTCCTATTTTGATAAAAGGCATGTCTTTTTCATACACTAATAAATCTAAGTGAATTCTAGAGTTATCTACAATAGTAAATAGAGACTGCCCCGCCATAACATTAGTACCTATTTTGACTGGTATAGTAGCTATATTACCAGATATAGGAGATACTATTCTCAACGATTTAGAGATAGACCCAGGAGCTGTATTAACTAAGCTTAGTCTATTGCTTAAAGATTGGTATCTTGCGCGTTCTATATTTAAGTCTGATTTAGTCTTCTGATATGTCTTTTCAGAGTTGACATTCTCTGCTCTTAGAGTTTGCTGACGTTTATACTCTAGTTCTAAATATTCTAATGTGTTTTTAGAAACGAGGTATTCCTCTTGTAGCTGAATATATTCAGGACTATCTATAATTGCTATTGTTTGCCCTTTTTTTACATAGTCTCCTAGATTCACATTGATATTTGTGATTGTACCACTTAAAAAAGAAGATACATCAGCCTGACTTTGAGCAGGAAGCTCAGTATTACCATTTACACGAATGACATCACTTAAGTTTTTTTGCTGTACTTGTCCTAGTTGAATGTTAGAAGCAGTGTATTGAGCTTGGTTGAGCTCTACCTCTTTATTAGCAGATTCTTCTTTCGCTTCTGTTTTTGTAGTACTCTCTGTTTTTTCGTTTTCGTGATCATGACCAGAATGGTCTTCTTCAGCATTTTTACAGCTAAATAATAGAATACTTGTAGCTATTGATAAAAATATAATCGACTTTTTCATTTCTCTGATATTATTGGTTTACTAAATAATGTAGGGTATTGTGACTTAGGTTATACTGTAGAATAGCATCTAAGTAATTCATCTGAATCGCTAGTGCTGTTTCTACGGATTGAATGTATTCTACATAAGAGATATCCCCATTATTATAAGATTTCTTAGCGTGGTCTTTGATAAGAGCAGCATTCTTTAAAGCATTTTCTTGATAGTAATCGATTACTTTCTCTTGTGCTTTGATAATGTCAAATTGTTGTTGAACATTTTCTTCTAATTGTTTGTGCAGGTATTCTTTTTGCACTGTAGCTTGTTGTATTTCATACTTCATCGCTTTTACCTTAGCGTTTTGACTACCAAAGAAGATAGGTATAGAAATCCCAACAGTATAACTTGGTACACGCAATTCTTTCCCATAAGTGACAGGTAGTCCATTACTCCCTGTTACAGTTCCTGAATCTGATTTTATATTATAACCTAATGAGAAGTCAGGTAAGAAGTTTGCCTTCTCTAGTCTTCTATTTGCTTCTATTGTTTCGATCTCTTTTTCTGCTAGCTGAATAGTGTTGTTTAAACTCAAATCAAAGTCAACATCCGCCTCGTGTTTGTCATACACAATATCAGTGTTCATAGGGATGAAATCTTCCTCTAAGTTTAATAGAGCTTTTAGCTTAGAAGTTTCGTTGTCTATCCCTGTTTTATTTTGTGTGATAAGTACTCTTAACTCTTGTTCTTTAGCAGAAGCTACATTACTTTCCATCAGTGTAGTTTCACCTGTTTCATAGCGAAGCTTAGCTGATTTAGAAAAATCCTTTAACAAGTCTGCTTGTTCTTTGAGTAGTACTTCTTTTGAAAGTGCATACAATAAGTTTTCCCAAGCTTGTCTTACTGCGTATTCCGTAACATTAACAGCTCCTTGTTGTTGGATAACAGCTGTCTCGTAAGCCTTATTTAGAACAGACTTTTTCTTTCCATAGGTAAACGGTGAGAAAGATTGAGAAATAGACAAGGTAATGTCCTTTTTCTCTTTAGTATCTAAATACCCAAAACCTGTTGAGATATCTGTTTTAGCTAGGTCAAAGTACGTTCCTATCATTTGCTTTTGAGCAATTGTATTATACTCTGCCGCTTTTATTCCTTTATTATTTGCTACGCTTAGTTCTAAGGCCTCTTGTAATGTAAGCTTTTTGACTTCTTGTGCTTGTGTACCTATTCCTATTAGTAATAATAGAGTAGAGGCTACTATAGTTTTATTTTTTTTGCCTATTCCCAATCCTTTTTCTTCATAGTAATAGATAATAGGCAAGACGATTAACGTTAAGATAGTAGCAGAGATTAACCCTCCAATAACTACTGTAGCTAGGGGTTTTTGTACTTCTGCTCCAGCACTAGTGCTCAGTGCCATTGGTAAGAAACCTAGAGAAGCTACAGCTGCTGTAAGTAATACAGGGCGTAGACGTATTTTAGTTCCTTCTATTATTCTTTCATATAAATCCATACCTTCTTTTTTAAGTGAGTTAAACTGACCGATTAGTACGATACCATTTAATACAGCGACTCCGAAAAGTGCGATAAATCCAACTCCTGCTGAGATACTAAATGGCATATCTCTAAGCCATAATGCAGCTACTCCACCGATAGCAGAAAGAGGAATAGCAGTAAAAATCATCAAGGACTGTTTTACTGATTTAAAAGTAAAGTATAACAACACAAATATTAATGCTAGAGCTACTGGTACAGCTACCATTAATCGGTTTGTTGCTTCCACTAAGTTTTCAAATTGTCCTCCATAAGTGATAAAGTATCCATCAGGCATATCTAGTTTTTTATCTAAGATGGCTTGAATATCATTCACCACACTTTTTACATCTCGTTCGCGGACATTAAATCCTAATACAATACGTCTTTTACCATCTTCTCTACTGATCTGTTGAGGACCGTCTTCATAGTCGATATTAGCGATTTGCCCTAAGGGAATTTGTTGCCCATTCGCTAATGGAATAAACATATTTCTAAGGTTTTCAATATCTTGTCTAGAATTGCTTTCTAAGCGTACGACTAGGTCAAATCTCTTTTCTCCTTCATAAACTACTCCTGCAGTTTCTCCTGCAAAACCAGCTCTTACGACTTGACTGATTTCAGATATGGTAAGCCCATATAGCGCAAGTTTATCTTGATTATACTTAATCGATATCTGTGGTAATCCGCTTACTCTTTCTAGTTTAGTACTAGCTACACCAGGTACACCTGAGATTAGACCACTTATTTCATCTCCTATACTCGCTAGGCGATCTAGGTCGTCTCCAAACACTTTAATCGCTACATCACTTCTTACTCCGGTCATTAGTTCGTTAAAACGCATTTGGATAGGTTGAGAGAACTCTGTCGTTACTCCCGGTATTTCTTCTAACGCTTCTTCCATTAGAGAAATAAGTTCCTCTTTGGTTTTAGCTGATGTCCATTCTTTTTTCTCTTTTAAAATAATAATCATATCGGCAGCTTCCATAGGCATAGGATCTGTTGGAATCTCTGCACTACCTATTTTTGAGATGACCATTTTCACCTCAGGGAAGCGCTCCATTAGAATCTGTTCTGCTTTAGTCGTAGTCTCTATTTCTTGGGATAGCGAACTACCAGAAGAGATAATAATATGTGTAGCTAAATCCCCTTCGTCTAGAGTAGGAATAAACTCACCTCCCATACGACCGAAGACAAATAAAGCAATGGCAAATAATCCAAAAGCAATAGCTAGAACGATTCTTTTTATTTTAAAAGCACCTTCTAATAGAGGTTTATACCAACTATATAGTTTGTCAATAATCTTATCACTAAAGTTTGGTTTTTCTTTTCCTGCTTTCTTTGATAAGAATAACGAAGAGGCCATAGGTACATAAGTAAGCGAAAGAATGAAAGCTCCTAGAATAGCAAATGACACCGTCATCGCCATAGGGCCAAACATTTTTCCTTCGATGCCTGTTAAAGCTAGAATAGGCAAGTACACGATTAGGATAATAATTTCTCCAAACGAAGCACTTGTTCTTATTTTAGACGAAGCAGTATATACTTCAGTGTTCATTTCGTCTTGGGTGAGCACTCTATTTTTACCTGCATGGAGTCGATGTACTATGGCTTCTACAATAATAACAGCTCCATCGACTATTAATCCGAAATCAATCGCTCCTAAACTCATTAAGTTACCACTTACACCGAATAACTTCATCATAGAAATAGCGAATAATAAGGCTAGAGGTATTACAGAAGCAACGATTAGCCCTGCTCTCCAGTTTCCTAAAAGCAATACTAGTACAAATACGACAATCAGAGCACCTTCGATAAGGTTAGTTTGAATGGTACTAACTGTTTTGTCGATTAATTTAGTTCTATCTATAAAAGGTTCTATTGCTACCCCTTCAGGTAGTGTTTTTTCTATTTGAGTGATTCTTTCTTTTACCGCTTTGACCACTTCTTGTGTATTGGCATCTTTCAGCATCATCACCATACCACTCACATCTTCACCTTTTCCATCTTTAGTCACAGCACCATATCGAATACTGCTCCCGATGCGTACTTCTGCTACATCGCGCACTAATACAGGTGTACCGTTGTTAGACTTCACTACGATTCGCTCTATGTCTTCTATGCTTTTTACCATTCCCACACTTCTGATGAAGTAAGCATAAGGTTTTTTGTCAATATAAGCCCCTCCAGTATTCTCGTTATTGGCTTCTAGTGCGTTAAATATCTCAAGGATAGAGGTGTTCATACTGTTAAGCAAGTCAGGTTTTACTGCTATTTCGTATTGTTTTAATTGACCTCCTAGGGTGTTTACTTCAGCCACTCCTTTTACACCTACCAGTTGCGGTTTGATAATCCAGTCTTGTATAGTACGTAGATCCATACTATTGTATCTTTCTTCATACCCTTCTTTAGGGTAGACTACATATTGGTATATTTCGCCTAGTCCTGTACTCACAGGAGCTAACTCAGGTGTTCCTACTCCTTTAGGAATGACTTCTTCAGCAGTTTTTAGTTTTTCTGATATTTGATTACGAGCCCAGTATATATCCGTGTCTTCTGTAAATACTACAGTGATCACACTTAGTCCAAACCTACTGATAGAGCGAAGTTCCGTTATATTAGGAATAGGCTTTACAGCCTGCTCGATAGGATAGGTGATGAATTGTTCCACTTCTTGTGTTGCTAGTGTAGGAGAACTAGTGATAATTTGAACTTGATTATTGGTTATATCAGGTTGAGTATCCATTGGTAAATTAAGGAGAGAATAAGTCCCAAGCGTGATTAGCCCTAGAACAAATAGTCCAATAATAAACTTGTTGCGGATACTAAAATGTATGATTTTATCTAACATAGTAGTAATAGTCTTAAAAATGATTTGTGATGTGTTGTATGGGCTAAGTAACGCGCCATAACAAGAGTTAACTTTATGATTCTATAAGCCTGTATAGGATAACTACAATCTTGTTCTCTGTTAGAATATGCCTACAGAAATAAGTAGCTCTAAAGGTTCATTGAACAATATTATAGCTCAATGAATAGATAGAAATAAAAAGTTAAAAGGGTATTAAGCAACTATTTTAGGTGGTTGCCAAATAGGGTACTCCATTCTAATCACAGCATCTTTGTGATATGAAGGGATTTTGTGGTTGTGTTTTACAGAAGAAAGATCTATTACATTAATGACTTCTGCCACAGTTAAAGAAACTGCACAACAAGAACAGCTACACAAAGGAGAGCACACATCTAAGTGGTCTATATCAGAGTCAGCCTGTTGTAAAGAAGTTAAGTGTATAGATTCTGTACTTTGAGTAATATTCAAATCAACATAACTATCCGCACAAGGATAGAAACTTATCGCTAGAAAAACTAACGAAAGAAATAAGTTTAATATGTTGTTGAATTGTTTCATAAGGCAAATATAGTAGAAAGAGATGAGATGATAAAACATAGACTATGTCTTTGCAACAGTGTTGCATAGCTAAATATGGAATACAATAGACTCGTACTATTGTTTTTTATAGTACAATAGTTCTTGTTCTTATGAGATCCTTGTGTTATTCAGACTCGTATTTGTTATATTTTCTTCACTCATAGGGATTTAACATAAGTTTTTAAGTCTTTCATTTTCAATTAAGTAAATTAGTAGGAACTTAAAAAAATATAATTATGAGTACACAGATAAAATCAAGTATTAAGACAATCAACCCAACTACGGGAAAAGAAGAAAAAGTATATCCTGTTATGTCACCTGAAGAAATAGATAGAATCTTAGCTAAAGCAGATAAGACCTTTCTGACATGGGGCAAGACTACGATAAAAGAAAGAGCAGCTATTATTCATAAAGTAGCAGAAACTTTCAGAGCACGTAAAGAAGAGCTAGGAGCCTTAATCACTCGTGAGATGGGTAAACTACACAGTGAAGGAATAGGAGAAGTATTATTATGTGCAGATATCTTTGACTTCTATGCTACTAATGCAGAAACCTTATTAGCAGATGAAAAGATAAAAACCCCTCATGGAGAAGCATTTATCAGTAAAGAACCCATAGGTACTATTCTTAGTGTACAGCCATGGAACTTCCCATTCTATCAGATTACTCGTTCTGCTGCCCCTAATCTTATGGCAGGGAATACGATGGTGTTAAAACATGCTTCTAATATTCCTCAGTGTGCAGAGATTATGGAGGTGATCTTTAAAGAATGTGGTCTACCTGATGGGGTATACACTAATCTATTTGTACCAGGAGCATCTATAGAAGCAATTATCGGTGATCCTAGAGTGAAAGCTGTAGCATTTACAGGAAGTGAGCCAGCAGGATCAAGTGTAGCTGCTGCCGCAGGTAAACATATTAAGAAAACGACATTAGAGTTAGGAGGTAGTGATGCTTTCGTTGTACTAGATGATGCAGATCTTAAGAAAGCAATTAAGGGTGCTGTAGAAGGTCGACTATGGAATGCTGGTCAAGTATGTGTATCACCTAAACGTCTTATAGTTGATAAGAAATTAGCTAAGGCGTTTATCGAAGGAGTAACAGAGCAAGTAAAGAAAACTAAGGTAGGTGATCCTATGTCAGCAGATACTCAGCTAGCACCTCTAAGTAGTGAGAAAGCAAGAGAAGATGTATTAAAACAAGTGAAGAAAGCTGTAGAACAAGGTGCTAAGTTAGTCTATGGTGGGAATAAACTAGATAGAGAGGGATGGTTTATGGAACCAACTATTCTAACAGGTATCAAGAAAGGCATGGATGCCTATAGCGAAGAGATATTCGGTCCTGTATTCATGATTTATGAAGTAGAGAACGAGGCAGAGGCTATCGCATTGGCTAATGATACAGATTATGGATTAGGCGGTAGTGTATTCACAGAGAATAAAGAAAGAGGAGTGAAGGTCGCTCGTCAGATTGCTACCGGAATGGTGTATATCAACCATGTGACAGGAATCTCACCAGAATTACCTTTTGGTGGTACGAAGAAGTCAGGGTATGGTAGAGAACAAGCGAAATACGGTATCCATGAATTCGTCAATGAGAAATTGATCAGAGTAACTGATATAGATAAAGCTTATTAGTAGTAATAAGTACTTTTAATTGTTTAAGTGGAGGGTGTTCTTTATAGAACATCCTCTTTTTTTTATATTCATTGGTTAATGAATTTTATATGACAAAGAATGTTCTGTAGAGGCACAATACGTTGTGTCTAACGTGTAATGTGTATATCAGTAATGTTCTGTAGAGACGCAATACATTGCGTCTACCGTATAGTATGTCCATCAATATGATTTATAGGTTATTATAGAATTTGTCTTGTTTCCATGTAATAGGATTCATTATAATATAATTAGCAATCTTAATATAAGATTCTGCAGTTCGTATGATATGATCATGATATCTTGGTTGCCAGAAAAAAGGAATATTTAGTGTGTAAGCATCTTTCTTTACTCCTACTTTAAATCCTCTTATTATAGAGCCTAAACTACCAGAAGTAACTTTGCATTCCTTTTTTAATGTGCTGTT
This sequence comes from Myroides odoratimimus, assembly GCF_004337635.1. Classification (NCBI taxonomy): domain Bacteria; kingdom Pseudomonadati; phylum Bacteroidota; class Flavobacteriia; order Flavobacteriales; family Flavobacteriaceae; genus Myroides; species Myroides odoratimimus. The sequence goes on along the minus strand of NZ_CP037427.1, from coordinate 3,881,077 downwards.
GTCATTAAATGTGTTACTGTTGTTAATATGTAAAATACCATGTATATGATTAGGCATTATGATAAAAGCATCAAGTATGACATAAGGATGATATAAAGGAATATTATTCCAACATTTTAATACGCTATGTCCTAATGGGCTCAAGATTATTTCTTCTTGTTGAATTGTACCAAAGTAATTGATTCTATCTTTTGTACATATTGTAATAAAGTAAGTACCATTATTACTATAATCCCACCATTGAGCCCTGTTAGAAGGACTTCTATATATTTTATTGTTTAGATTCATTGTTTTTGGTTTAATTAATGTCTACAAAAAGTATTCCTGTTTTTTTAATGCATTTAAATACATGGTGTTAGACGCAAAGTGTTGCGTCTCTACCTTATATCATTCGTGTAATTATCCCTCATTTCCTTTGCTATTTAAATAATACATCGTAATATTGCGATGTATTAAATGAAGAGATTATGGGAATTACAAAAGCAGAATTGTTTAGCGAGAAAAAGAATCGGTTAGCGAGTATGTTTAAAGTACTAGCGCATCCTGCTAGATTAGCTATTCTTCAATACATCATTAATCAGAAAGCCTGTATCTGTAATGACTTAGTAGAAGAATTAGGTCTTGCACAAGCAACTATCTCTCAACATCTGAAAGAGTTAAAAAACAGTGGTCTTATTAAGGGAAGTATAGAAGGAAAGTCTGTCTGTTATTGTATAGATGATACGGTATGGAATGAATTTGCTCAAGAATTTGGATTATTCTTTGCACAATCTATTCAAAATAACGAATGCTGCTAAGGCATTTTTTTAAACTAACGTATCGTAATATTACGATGTATTAATAAGTGTTAAAATTTAGAAATATGAAATTATCAGAAGTAAAACAAGTGTTAGCAACCATGCAAGACGTGGTATTTAAATTAGAAGACGGTAATAGTGTACCCTCGCATTTTCATATTACAGAAGTAGGTCAGATTGATAAAAACTTTATTGACTGTGGAGGTACTGTACGAAAAGAGCAGAAAGTGAGTTTCCAGTTGTGGTTAGCAGATGATTACGATCATCAACTGAAAGCTGAGAAGCTATTGCACATTATTAATTTGTCTGAGCGTTTATTACAGATCCAAGATGCTGAAGTAGAGGTAGAGTATCAACAGGCTACTATAGGTAAGTATAATCTTGGTTTTGATACAACTAATAAGCACTTTGTATTACAAAATACCTTGACAGCGTGTTTAGCAGAAGATGCATGTGGTATACCTTTATCTAAACCTAAAGTAGCTCTGTCTTCTTTAAAAGCAGAATCTTGTTGTTCACCTAGTAGCGAGTGTTGTTCGGATGAGAAATAAAAGGATGAAATTTTTAGATCGCTACCTTACCCTTTGGATATTTTTGGCCATGATATTAGGTGTTGGCGTCGGTTATTTCTTTCCCCGCATTCAAGATCTTATGGCATCGGTGTCTATTGGGAGTACGAATATCCCTCTAGCGATAGGGTTGATTGTGATGATGTATCCTCCATTAGCTAAGGTGGATTATAACTTATTACCAAAAGTGTTTGAAGATAAAAAGGCATTGACTTCATCCTTACTACTGAATTGGGTGATTGGTCCTGTTCTTATGTTTGTGTTGGCTATTATTTTTTTGAGGGATCAGCCTGACTATATGATAGGAGTGATTCTAATCGGTCTGGCTAGATGTATAGCGATGGTGCTAGTATGGAATGATTTGGCAAAAGGAAATAAAGAATATGCTGCTATGTTAGTAGCTCTGAATAGTGTATTTCAAGTGCTTTTCTACAGTGTGTATGTATGGCTTTTTATCAATGTACTACCTGCCAAATTAGGTTTGGCTACTTATGATGTACATATAGAGATAAGTGAAGTGATACAAAGTGTCTTAATCTACTTAGGAATTCCATTTTTAGCAGGATTCTTAAGCCGAAAATACTTGGTGAAATACAAAGGAGAGCAGTGGTATAATCACAGGTTTATTCCACGCATATCACCTTTTACCTTGTATGCTTTATTATTTACGATACTGTTGATGTTCTCTTTTAAAGGGCAGCAGGTAGTAGAATTACCGATGGAAGTGGTACAAGTAGGTATTCCTTTAGTTATTTATTTTGTATTGATGTTTGCCATCAGTTTTTGGCTGAACTATCGTATGAAATTACCTTATGATCACAATGCTGCTATCGCCTTCACTGCTTCAGGAAACAACTTTGAATTAGCTATTGCCATTGCTATTGCAGTCTTTGGAATACATTCTCCCCAAGCATTTGTCGGAGTAATAGGCCCTTTGGTAGAAGTACCTGTCTTAATTGCTCTTGTGAGATTAAGCTTGTATTGGCAAAAGAAATATTATCAAAAATAAATATAGATAGAGACGTAGTTCACCCTAGAACTGCGTCTTTGTGTTATAGTACCTATTCGAGAAAACTATCTATACTTTTTTTGTTTTCTCTCTTCTTTTTACTGTTTTTTAATGGTAAATAGCTTTTTTTACTCTTCTTTTTTTAGTTAAAGCAGTTCTTTTGACCTTTATACAACCAATAATTTAAAAAAAGGTGTCATTTTTTTTACATGGTGTTTTATTTTAAGTTATTGATTATCAGTATTTTATTTTTTTTTGACTGGTTTTTATACTTTACTCATACCTGCTTTAACCCTAGTAAATACGAGGTATGTAATGAAGTCCTTGGACAATTCATGGACAATACCTAGAGGATGGTGGAGGAAAGAGAGGGTTTGTCGAAGGATGCTCCTTTTATTATCCAGCTATTGTTCATGGATTAGCTCTAGTGATTCTATTGAGATGGAAGAGAATTGTATAGAGAAAAAGTTATGAAGATGTGTCAGGGTATTTTTAGTAGAATTGAATAATATTAGAGCTGTTGAATGTGTGTTTATAATGAACTATAGGTTTGTTTACGTTATTCTGACTTTATAATTCTTTGGAGTAAACTATTTGTTTGATTAATTATATATGTCAATGATTATTAGTGGTTTATTTTTTATTATCTTGTGACTTACTAAACACACCTAAACTATATTATGAAAAAAGTATATTTGCTAGTATTGATCTTCCTTACATCAATGTATTCGTCTGCTCAAGAAAATGCGCCTTTAATCACGGGGAAAGTAAATATTTCTATTAAAGAAGGAACCTTTGAATGTGACTTGACTTTATCAGACATTCCGCAGTTAAAGAACTATTATATTCGTTTAAACTCAGGCATGAATCCTTTACACTTTAGAAGTAAGGAACCAAATGACTTTTTAATTTATGCAGATAAATCATTTAGTGATTCGACTTCAACAGGAGAAACATTAGCTTACTATTTTGCAGATAATACTAAGAAAGGCAAGTTTCTACCTAAATCTTTGCAGATAAGATATGTGGGTAAATTTCCTGTAGCTACTGATACTATTGAGAATTATAGTAGAGAGGATTGGAAAGGGAATATAGCTTTTAATAATTATTCTGTTAGAGCAGATGGGAATCAATCAGGTTGGTATCCTGTTTTATACGATATAGATAAGGATAAGGCTTATGATAGGGTAAAATATGATATTGAATTAACATGTAAGGACTGTACTACGCTTTATATCAATGGGAATATACCAGTGAAGAGCCAAACTCATCGATTTAAAAGTGATGTACCTCAAGAACTAGCTATTTTTAGTGGAGATTACAAATATTCAAAAGTTGATAATACCTATTTATTAAATCCAGATATTGAAGAAAGTCAAATAAAAGAATTCGGCCATTTGATAGAATCATTTAAAAAATATTATACTACTAATATCGGTATTCCATTTGAACAAGAAACAGTATTTATAAATACTACACCTACTTCTAAGAATAATTCTTGGATGTTTGTATCTTATCCTAGTATATATACTATTGGTTGGGGAAATAATGGATTGAAAAGTATTTTTAAGCCTAAGACACAGAATTGGTTTAGACCTTTTATAGCACATGAATTAGGACATTATTACTTTGGGACTTATAAGGTGTTTAATTCAGAGTTAGGAGATATGATGAGTGAAGGATTTGCAGAATATCTATCTTGGCAATTAACTAAGGATGTCTTAGGTAAGGATATTTATAAAGGGATAGTATCTAGAAAGATAGAGGCATTAGATAAGTTTAAAGAAGCTGTTATTCCGTTTGGTAAAATAAAGTCTCAAGAAGAGTATTTGGATAGAGAGTTATATGTGTATTACTATGCACCTTTGTTATTCGAGGCGATACGAAAAGAAATCGGAGATAAACAGATGTGGAGTTGGTTAAGAAATATTCTTATGACAAAGACTGATTTTACAAACTATGATTTTCTGTGTTCTACGTTAAAGGAGACAATTAAGGATGATAAGAAGTTTGAAGAAATAAAAACAAAGTATTTTGAAGGAAAAAACTCTATAAATGATGCTGTTGAATTAGTAAAAAAGGAGTTCTAATTTTAAAATTATACTAATGGTCTCTGTATCTCCTTAAAATACACCATCTCTGTAGATGATTTATAAATGGGAATTATTATTTTTAGCTTTCTTAAAATAGAAAGAGTAAACTAATCATGGACACAAATAATAACTATATAGAGATCAATAAAAAAACTTGGAATGAGAAGGTGGCTTTGCACGTAGATTCTGAGTTCTATAATATGAAAGATTTTTTGGCAGGGGAGACTTCTCTAAATGAGATAGAGTTAAACTTGTTAGGAGATGTTAGAGGGAAGAAGATTCTGCACTTACAATGTCACTTTGGACAAGATACGCTTTCGTTAGCTAGAATGGGGGCAGATGCAACAGGTGTAGATCTGTCTGATAAAGCTGTAGAAAAAGGGAGTGAACTAGCTCAACAGTTAGGACTAGATGTTCGTTTTATTTGCAGTGATGTGTATCAACTTCCAGAGGTGTTAGAAGAGCAGTTTGATATCGTATATACCAGTTATGGAGTGATAGGTTGGTTACCAGATATGAATAAATGGGCTGAAGTAGTATCTAAGTTTGTCAAACCAGGAGGTAAATTTGTATTCGTAGAGTTTCATCCTTTCATTTGGATGTATGACTACGGTTTTACTAAGATTGAGTACTCTTATTTTAATATAGAGCCTATCGTAGAGACAGAGACAGGTACCTACGCAGATAAGACTGCTGATGCTGAGTTTGGTAGTGTAAGTTGGAATCACAGTATTGCTGATGTTGTGCAGGGATTGGTTAATAATCAATTGCAAATAAAGGCCTTCGAAGAACATAACTATTCTCCTTATCCTTGTTTTAATCAGGTGGTAGAGATAGCACCTAAGAAGTATCAGATTAAACCTTTTGGGGATAAAGCTCCTTTAGTATATGCTATCGTAGCAGGAAAGTAAGCATGACGCGGCTTATATATATGAGATAACAGAGTATAATCCGTGCCTATAGTTGAGTCTATATATAGCGTATATTATAGTATAGAGTGAATAGAATATGAGGTGTATATCTATATCCATAGTGAGGCGGTAATGCGTTTGTTTTTTGGGATTAGGATATTTTGAGTAAATTTGCCTTACTACATTAAGTTTATCTTCTATCTTAATGACTTCATTTTTAGAAAAGTGTGTAGGTACTACTACAGTGATTGCTTTTCGTTTTTCCTAAGAATACAAGTATCAGTAACAACAGTTTTGCTCTTGTTGAGATTATCAATAAGAGTGAGTAATACCATATTTTATACATGAACATACCACCATTCTATATATTTACAGGAGGCCCAGGTAGCGGAAAAACGACGTTACTTCATGCCTTAGAAGCTCAAGGATATACCGTAATGCCTGAAGTGGGGAGGGCTATTATCCAGCGCGAACAAGCATTGGGTAGCGATGTACTGCCTTGGGAGAATAAACAATTATTTTATGAAGCGATGCTATCTCAGTCTGTTTATGATTACGAACACTGTATAACGGATGAGGTTATATTATGGGACAGAGGGATACTCGATAGCCTAGGCTATGCCGTATTAGAAGGATTAGATATAAGTGAGGCACAGCATAGTATCGCCTCCAGTCTTCCCTATATGCCAACTGTCTTTATCTTACCTCCGTGGGGAGAAATCTATACGCAAGACAAAGAACGCAAACAGGATATGGAGGTAGCTAGGGCAACTTATGAGACAATGAAAACAACGTATCAACGATATGGTTATACTCTAATAGAGGTGCCTAAAGGGACAGTAGATGAACGCGTAACCTTCGTAATGAATCAATTAAAGAAAGAAGAAAATGAAAGAAATAATAGAGACTGATAGAGTAATAATTCGCCCTTTAGAAGAAGGAGATGTAGAGGGGATATTGGCTTTAGACGGAGATATCCGAGTGTTAGAGTTCTTAGGTAAGAAACCGATAGGGAGTAAAGAAGAGGCGCTCGGCGTAATCAGATTTATTCGTCAGCAATACGAAGACTTCGGTATCGGAAGATGGGCTGTGATAGAGAAAGAAACGAATACTTTTATCGGGTGGACAGGCTTTAAGTATTTAAAAGACGGTCCTAGTGGAGTCGCAGAATACTTAGATTTAGGATACCGCTTTATCTACGAGGCATGGGGTAAGGGATATGCTACTGAGACTGCGAAAGCATGCTTAGTATATGCAGACAAACATTTGACAACGTTACCGATACATGCTAGTTCTGAAGTAGGTAATGATGGCTCTAGACATGTGTTAGAAAAAGTAGGTTTTAAAGTAGTCGATACATTTTTAGATGAAGGTGTGCCAAATTTTTGGTATATTAGACTTAAGAAATAAAAAGGCTATAACGAAGGAACGCTATGAATATGTTAATTAGATTATTCGAGCAATATGGGTATTTATCACCAATGTGTAAAGAGGCTTTGGAGAAAAATACTCAGATATTTTATAAGAGAAAAGGGGAGTACTTACTAAAAAAAGGACAACTATCAGGTAGTCTTTATGTTTTAGAAGAAGGCTTTGTGCGTGGATTCTATATGCATAATGATCAAGAGATAGATGTATGGTTTGCTTTTGAACAAACGATCATGGGATCTACTTATCAGATGTATAAGAGCAAGGCTTCTCTTGAGTTTATACAATGTATGGAAGACTGTGTGGTACATGCGATTCCAAACCAAGTTATATTTCGCTTTTTTAAAGAATATCCTGAGTTAAACTTGATTTTAAGACGCTCTACAGAAGACTATTGTTTACAGTTAGAAGATAGAGCTTTTCAACTACAGACCATGTCTGCTACAGAGCGATACCACAGATTATTAAAAGATCTAGGGAGTGATGTGAATAGAATCCCTTTAGGAAATATCGCATCTTATCTAGGGATCTCCCAAGAAACACTGAGTAGAATCAGAAGAATTTGACATATATCAAAAAAGTAGCCCTCTGTTGAGGGCTATTTTTGTGGCGTAAATAAATGATATATGAAGAATTTTATCTTTTTAGCAGTAGCTATTGTGTGTGAAGTAATAGGTACAAGTGCTTTAAAAGCATCAGAACAATTTTCTAAATTAGGAGCTAGTGTATTGACTGTATTGATGTATGCGGCTGCATTTTATTGTTTAAGTCAGACTCTTCGCACTATTCCTGTTGGGATAGCGTATGCGATATGGTCAGGAGTAGGTATCGTTTTAGTAACTTTGATCGCGATAGTACTGTATAACCAAAAACCAGATGTACCTGCTGTATTAGGGCTGGGATTGATTATATCGGGGGTAGTTGTAATCAATGTGTTTTCTAAAATGAGTACACATTAAATAACAAATAGAAGAATGAGTGATATTAATTTTAAAGAGCTGAGTTATCTACGAGAAGGGAACAAGGTACAACAGCGAATAGCTGAGGTACTAGAACAAGGATTAGTAATGGATAAGTTACGTAAGTTTGATCCAATATTAATTGGTACTTTTCCGATAGATATTGCCGTTGAAGGGAGTGATTTAGATATTGCTTGTTGTTATCAGAATAAAGAGGAGTTTATACAAACAGTACAACTTTCGTTTTCGTTTATAGAAGATTATACTTTGACAGAAGTAGAGATAGGAGGTATACCTACTGTAGTAGTCAACTTTACGTTAGAAGAATTTCCTATAGAGTTATTCGCTCAACCTAGACCTGTAGAAGAACAAAATGGTTATCGACATATGCTCATTGAATATGCTATCTTAAACGAGAAAGGTGATAGCTTCAAGCAAGAAGTAATAAAACTGAAAAAAGCAGGGATAAAAACAGAGCCTGCTTTTGCACAGTTATTAGGGTTAACTGGCAATCCTTATGATAGCTTATTAGCTTATGGCAATAAGGAGTAAGATAGGGTTAAATAGAGGAATTGTGGGGTTGATGTATTAGTATATAGTACCTTTTTGAACATAAAATTACCCACTATAGGTACTAACACTTATAGTGGGTAATCGTTAACAAACATCTCATGTAAACATCTTAGACAACTAATAATAAAGATGTTCTAGTAACTAAACAATACTTGAGAAAGTAATAAGAATGTGTTAGAAAGCGTATTGTTTAGAGAAGTCTTTACCATCTCCTGATAAAGTTAGTTCTTCATTAACCAATACTTTTCCTCCTTTTTCTATTTTATAGTTGATTGGTAAACTCTCTCCATAGTTAATAATCTGTACACTATTAGCAAAAGCGTTGATAGGCTCAGTAGTTTCGATTACATACGTTTTAGTACCAGCACCGAAGTCGTTCTTCGCTAGACTAATAGCAGACTCACCTGTTCTAACTTTACCATTTACTTTCCATACATCTGTCTTTCCGCTAAGTGTTCCTCCAGCATAAGTTAGAGAAACGAAATCATTTTCACCAACATTAGTTAAGGATACTGTGACTTTGTAAGTATTCTTTTCTAAAGCTGGACTGTCAGTGCTATTATCATCACTACTACAAGCTGTAGTAGTTAAGCCTAATGTTAAAACGGCTAATACACTTAAAAAAGCAGTTCTTAATTTTGAGTTTTTCATGTTTTTTGTTTTGTTTTATATGTGAGTTACAAATATCAGTAGATTGGCTTTTTATGACAATCACAGAATACCATGAATCTGTTTCTAATGGTTTACCATTAATTTTAGAATAGTAAATGATGAATGTGTTTTTATTGTGATATTTGTACTTTAATACATGATTCTATGTTGAAAAATCTTTATCTACTTATTTCTTTTACTTTATTCATTTCTTTTAGTTATGGTCAGCAGCTATTACCTTTAGATGAAGAAGGTTACTTCAGAGAAATAAATGAACAAATCAAGACTAGTAAGAGTGAAAAAAATCGTTTAGAGCATTATTTGCTTTTAGCAGAGTTTTATGCTCCTACAGATAGTGTGAACAGTAAGGAAGCGCTGACTAAGGTATTGTCTTCGCCTAATAAGCATTTGTTATCTAAAGGCGTGATAGCGTATTATCAAGGGATTTATGAGACTAATCAAGGGAGTAAAAGCAAAGCGAAACAATATTATGAAGAGGCGATTAAAGAGCTGAAGGAGGATAAGGAAAATGTAGATGTTTTAATTCGAAGTTGGTATAACTACGCATATGTGCAAGTAGAAGATAAGGGGTATGAAGTCTTACTAAAAATGCTGACAGAGAAGTGTATTCCATTAAGTGAAAAGGCAGGAAATAAGTTATATCTAGCTTATGCTAATACGCAAGTAGGGTTGACCTTTATGTCAGTGGGACAATTTGATAAAGCAGAAGAGTACCACTTTAAAGCTTTAGAGGTATTAAAAGAATTGCCGGAAGAGGGAACTATTCACTTGATTACTTATTTTAATTTAGTGAGTAATTATTGTTATCAGGCTAATAGCACTGCAGCTAAGATCTATTTAGATAAAGCGACTCAACTGTTAGAACAGTACCCTAATTCGAGACAGTATCCCAATTATTATTATCAATTAGCAATGTATCACACCACTAGACAGGAGTATAAACCTGCTCTAGTGAGTTTAAATAAAGGAATAGAACTCTCTAAGCAAATGAAGCAACCTAAGCTTACTCAAATGCTTTATTTCCGCGTTTATAATGTTTATTTGATGCAGAGTGATTACGAGGGAGCTAAACTTATCTTAGAGCAGATCTTAAAGGATAATATCTTGAGTAAAGAAGCTGTTAATCGCAAAATAACTTTTACACAGTTAGCAGCTGTTAATGAGGTGTTAGGCGATTATAAAGAAGCTTATCAATGGATGAAAAAATCAAGTGTATTAGGAGATAGCCTCCAACAACAAAAGCTGTTGGAAAAGATGAACGAATTAGAGATTATACACGATACTCATGATAAGGAGCAGACAATTAACCAATTAATACAAGAAAAGAAGGAAGATGCTTTGATTGCTAAAAATAGAAATATGCGTATGCTGTTTTTAGTAATAGGGCTAGTACTAAGTGTAATCATAGCCATATTAGCTTTTCGAAATTATAAAAATCAACAAAAGCTAAATCAACAGATTAGCATAAGCCATCAACAAGATTTGATAAACTTAGAGAATAAGCGAAAATATGAAGCTTCTCAGGATGTATTAAAAGGGGAAGAACAAGAAAGACAACGTATTGCTCAAGATCTACACGATAGCATGGGAGGAATGTTAGCGAATATAAGGATGTCTATTTCTTCTGCAGAGACGAGTGAGTCTAGTGAGCTATTAGTTAAAATAGATAAGTCTATCATAGAAATGAGGAGGATATCTAGAAACCTAATGCCTGAGACACTAAAGAATTTAGGATTAGAAATTGCTTTAAAAGAATTGTGTGAATCTATGACGTATGAAAAAATGAGTATTCAGTTCGAAGCATTTACTATCAGTACCACTATTCCTTTTCAGACACAATTAGTTTTGTATCGCATAGCACAGGAAGGATTGAGTAATATAATTAAATATGCTCAAGCAGATAATGTGATTGTACAGATTAGTCAAAACGAAGACTTGTTGACTCTGACAATAGAGGATGATGGAGTAGGATTTGACACTACTAAGGTAATATATGGATTAGGGATTAAAAATATGGAAAGTAGAGTACAGTTAATCAATGGAACATTAAGTATAGACTCTCAAAAAGGACAAGGAACAACGATAAATGTAGAGTGTAATGTGTAATAAGGATATAATCACGTTAGCGATAGTAGATGATCATCCAATGATATTAGAAGGCTTAAAATCATTGTTTCAAGTAGATGAGAGGTACCAATTATTCTTTTTCAGTAGTGGAGAGGCAATAGTAGATTTTATACAGAAGAATAAAGTAGATGTGGTATTACTAGATATAGTACTCAATGATGGCAGTGGATTAGATTTCTGTAAGATGATTAAACAGAAATCCCCTAATATTGTTGTGATAGGGATAAGTAATCAGGAAGAGAGAAGTATTATCTTTCGATTTTTAGAGAATGGAGGGAATGGATATATTCTGAAGAATGCTGACGCTAAAGAAATAGTCGAATGTGTAGAAAGAGCTATTAATGGAGAGTTAGCATTGAGTAAGAAAGTACAAGAGATTATGTTAACTCAATTATCTAATCCTGTAGAATTGCCTCGACTGACTAAAAGAGAGCAGCAGGTGCTACAAGCTATATCTAATGGATTGACTTCTGCAGAAATAGCGGATAAACTATTCATATCAGTAATTACAGTGGAGACTCATAGGCGAAATCTGTTACAGAAATTTAAAGCAAAGAATATGTTTGAACTTGTAAAAATAGCTACGGAGAATAAGTTAATCTGATTTATTCTCCGTAGCAGTTGTTTATTGAGTTAGTTAGATTTGTCATTTTATAAGCCTATTTTTCCTTCTACCCAGAAAGGCTGCGTAATGATATTGTTAGAAGAGACTCCTTTTGCTCGTAGTGCCTTTCTAAACTTCTGAATACTCTTTCCATTACCCATTAGGTAGAATTGACCATGAACTAGTTTATTCCAACGGTAAGTATCTATAGATTCTAAATAATCTACTGCAGGGTATACTTCTTTATCATCTGATTTTTCAATATACTCCATATGAGGTAGATGGTCATTGGCATAAGGGATAGAATGATCACTTAACTCAAGTAGACCTTCTAGTTTATGGTTATTCTTTTTCATTTCTTCTTGTAATGCCTGACAGAATCCTATACAAGTATCATCACCATAGAAGAAATGGTAATAGGTGTTCTCATCATAGATATTTAGACCTCTAGGTAAACTAGAAGTGAGTTCAGTACCTATTGTTATATTCTTGAAAAAAGTAGTGCCAGGACCTTTCGCTTTTTGATGAAATATTACATCAAAGTACCCTTCTTCTTTATTAAAAATGCTAGGAGTGTAATTGCGATATTCTGTGTCTGATATTTGCATTAATATGGCTTGTCCTATTTCGTATTTAGCATTAGAAAGGTCAGCTTCAAAACGTATTCTCAATAAGCCATTAGCTAGCTGTTCTTTTTGTGTAACTACTACAGTAACAAACATCTTACTCCATGCAGTCTTTACTATTGTACCTATTAGTTTTGGAATCTTTGGCATTTTCTTCTCTTTTAGTTTTAAGCAAAATTCATTAAAAAGAAGGAATAGGATGTAAAACTAAAATAGGAGAAGATTGGATAAAAGAGGGGAAAGTGTAGAATTAAGAATTAGGAGTTATGTACATCTCTAAATTTAGTTGACTGCTTCCTGTTTTCTATTCTCTTTTTCCTTATAAAAAAGAGCTTAATTCACAGTATAGAATTAAGCTCTTACAGTATCTCTAAATTGTAGAGGAGTCTGATAGGTTAGTTTTTTAAACATACGAGAAAAATACGTATGGTCTTCAAAACCTAGGTTAAAGGCAATTTCTTTAACAGGTTTGTTGGTGTAATATAGTAAGCGTTTCGCTTCATCTAGTATTGATTTCTTTAACCAATAACTAACTGTTTGTCCTGTGGTTTTCTTTACACAGTCATTTAGATGTGCTGTTGTAATACTTAATTCATTAGCAAAATAAGAAGGAAGGTTCAGATGTGTCTGGTGTGTGATTAGGCGTTTAAAGTTGCTTGTAATCACTGTTGGTTGTGATTGAGTCCCTAACTCTTTGTTTTGTAAGTTATGCGTTGTTTGAGAACAAATGCTATATAATGCAGTAGAGAATAGCCCATTAATGATCTGCATCTTATGTTGGCTATTGGTAGCCGTATGTTTCTTCATTAACTCAAAAGTAGTAGCAAGCATTTGCATCTCTTCTTCTTTTATGTTTAGAAGTTGTTGACTTTCTGGTAAAGTATAAAGCAAGTCATTGAGATCATTAGGTATTCTATACTCTTGTATGCCTAAAAGATAACCAGTGAAGTCATCGCTAATGTGTCTAACGTTGTGTATTTGGTAAGGTTTGACAATAAGTATGTTATTGCGTAAGGCAGTGAATGTCTCCATTTCACAGTCCATTCTCATCTCTCCATTAGTTACAATAGAAATTACATAGTAATCATCTCTATGTGTGTGGTTAATGATAGACTTTTTTTGTTCTATATGTGTATGATCCTTTATATAAATACCTCCTAATGCTTTAGGAGACTGGCTATAAGTGATAATATCATTAGTATGAGTCATTATATTGTTATTTAATAGACTACAAATATACTGTAATTATTTAGAATCTATTTAAATAGAGAATAAATACTTTCGTAAAGGGGTGTGAAATAAGGCAATATGTATAAGTTATGATATACAAAAAGGGCATAAACTGTCAAAAGTTTATGCCCTTTAATATTATGAAATACTATTAATTAGCAGCATTTACGATAGCGACAAAGTCATCAGCTACAAGAGCAGCTCCACCGATAAGACCACCGTCTACATCAGGTTTAGAGAAGATTTCTTGAGCATTACTAGGTTTAACACTTCCTCCATAAAGAATAGAAGTATTCTCAGCAACAGATTTATCATACTTTCTATCAATTTCTTGACGGATAAAAGCATGTATTTCTTGTGCTTGCTCTGGAGTAGCTGTCATTCCTGTACCAATAGCCCAAACAGGCTCATAAGCAATAACGATATTATTCCACTGCTCTTTAGTAAGGTGGAATAACCCGTCTCTTAATTGGTTAAAGATAACGTTTAAGAACTGTTTGCTTTCTCTATCTTTTAGCTCTTCTCCTATACAGTAGATCACACGCATATTATGACGTAATGCAGTATTTACTTTATCAGCTAGTACAGCATCAGTTTCATTAAAGTAATGTCTTCTTTCAGAGTGTCCAATGATTACAGTCTCTACACCAATGCTTGTAAGCATTTGAGCAGATATTTCACCTGTGAATGCTCCACCTTCAGCTTGATGCATATTTTGTGCAGCTACTTGTACATTAGTTCCTTCTAAATGTGCTACAGCACTAGCAAGGTTTACAAAAGTAGGAGCTACAATTACTTCAACTTCTTTCCCTGAAGGTAATTTTTCAATTAACTCGTCTAATAGAGTATGCGTTTCAGAATATGTCTTGTGCATCTTCCAGTTACCAGCAACGATTGAATGTCTCATATTATTGAATTTTTTTAAGTAAGTCTTTTATTTGATCGAAGTTCTTTTCAGTAGCATTGTATAGTGCTATTTTTCCTTCTTTATCTACTACGATATAACGAGGGATCCAGTTTAAATCTAGTGATTTACCAAAGTCTCCTTTCATTCCTTTTCCTTCTTTAGAGTAGTAGTGAAGTCCTTCAATACCGTATTTTTCAATTGCTTCTTTCCAAGATTCTTCTGTTTTATCAAGAGAAAGATTTACGAATGCTACATTCGTAAACTCTGCTTTAATCTCTTTCATAGTAGGAACCGCTTTGATACAATCAGGACACCAAGCAGCCCATACATCTATAAGGATAGCTTTTCCTTTTTGTTGATCAAGGATTTGTTGAAGTGTAATTGACTTCCCATCTAATTCAGCAAAGTCTTGTTCTAATGCTCTAGAAGCAAATACAGTTGTATCTTTTACTTGTTCTACTTCTGGTGTAGCAGAAGTCTCCTCTTGTAATGTAGTTGAGATTTCTTCTGTAGTTGTTTCTGCTTTTTCTTTACAAGAAGTAAATACTGCAGCAGCTAGTGCTAATGTTATGAATATTTTTTTCATTGATTCTATTTCTGTTTTATTGTTTTAATTTAACTTGATTCTAGGGTCTAAATAAGCATATATCAAATCTACTAAAATAGTAATGATTACGAAAGAAGAAGAGATAATAAGTACTGCGCCCATAATCACAGGTAAGTCTAGTGTATTCAGTGCATCTACTATTTCTTTACCTAGGCCATTCCACCCAAAGATATATTCAACAAAGACTGCTCCTGCCAGCATTGAGGCAAACCATCCTGATAATGCTGTAACTACAGGATTCAGAGAGTTTTTTAAAGCGTGTTTATAGATAACCTGTGTAGTGCTTAATCCTTTAGCTTTGGCTGTGCGTATATAATCTTGATTAAGTACTTCTAATAGTGTATTTCTCATTAACTGAATTACAACAGCTAATGGTCTTATTCCAAGTACTATCGAAGGTAATATAGCATTCTTTAGCACTAAATGTCTTCCTTCTCCGAAATCATCAACCTCATAGAGACTTCCTGTCATCGGTAGTCCAGTGTAACTATGCAGTACGTACCCGAATATCCAAGCAAATAAAATAGCACTGAAGAACGAAGGAATACTCATCCCAAAAGTACTTATAATAGCTATTGTTTTGTCTAGCCATGTGTTTTTAAATAGAGCTGAAACAACACCTAGTAGTACACCAATACCAAGCGCAATACTAATAGCTAATGTTGCTAATAGAATAGTGTTTGGCAAGGTTTCTCCTAATATGGTACTTACTTTCTTACCACTTTTTTGGAAGCTTTCTCTTAAGTATGGTGTCTTCAGCATCAAGTTGTATTGCCCTGTGCTAAATAGGACTGTTCCATTGTACTTTTGATCGGTATTAAAATTGTAATCTCCTTCTGTTTCACTATGTACAGAGATAGGAGATAAGTCATTTAAGTAAAGCAGATATTGCTTTCCTTTAGGTTGATCAAAACCATACTTTTTTTTGATAGCTAATAGTTGTTCTGAGTTTTCATTCTGGTCAAGCATCATCCTAGCTGGATCTCCAGGAAGAATATTAAATAGAAAGAAGACAACAGTAACTACACCAAACAAGGTGAAGAATGCGTATAATAATTTCTTTAAAAAATAACTTAACAAGGTCGTGTAGGCTTATTTTAAGTTTACAGATTCTCTGTCATTCCAATGTTTCTTCTCTACAATAACACCATTTTCTATTACTACTATACTTGGGTTACCACGCTCTATTGTTTTTAGTGTAGTCCCATCACATGTATAGTAGTCAAAAGGAAGTTTGTATTTACTAACTACAGATTCTATTAAGTCTTGATTCGAAGCAGTCATACCAGCTACTACATATCCTTTAACAATAGCTTTATTAGCAAAGTCTTTCATTGCTTCTAGGCCTTTTTCATCAGCTCTAGTTAGGTCATAAGAGATAAGCATTACTAATTTCGGTTCTGCCATCATCATAGATAGGTGGTCAATACCGTCTTTATCCATAGTCAAATCATGAATAGGAGGTTGGTATCCTTCAGAGATAAGTTTCTCTTCTCTTCTTAGGTATTTAGCACCTTCAGGTAATTTAGTTAACTCTTTATCAGAGAACTTGCGCTCTTCACCATTTACATCATAGTAGAACGTAATCTCATAAACTGCTTTTGGAGCGTCTTCAGGAATCTCCATTCCTTTTACGATATCAGTACCTACTTTATAAACTCTGAAGTCTTTTAAAGGTAAATGGTTCAATACCCAGTATCCCATAAAACTACATAGTACTAAAGACAGAATCATTATAATATTGTTAATCTTACCAGAGAAGATAGGTTTTATTACTTGATTATATTTCATGATAATAAGAATCAAGATAAGTAATACAATATCCTTTGTGAAAGATCCCCAAGGTGTTAGTGGAACAGCATCCCCAAAACAACCACAATCTGTTACTTTATTAAAGAATGCAGAGTAGAAGGTAAGGAATGTGAAGAATACAATCATTAAGAACAGTAAAGTAATTGTCAATTTTCGCATATACCCTATTAATAGAGCAACTCCTAATAGTACTTCAGCAATCACAAGAGTCACTGCCAATCCTACGGCATAGGGAGCTAGGAAAGGAATATTTAATACAGCTTCAGAGAAGTATTCTTCTAACTTATATGAGAACCCCATAGGGTCATTTAGTTTCACTAATCCAGAAAGGATAAATAGTATTCCTACAAATATTCGAGATAATTGAGCAATTATTTTCATAGTTATTTGATTGTATTAGAACAGTGATTTATTGGTTTGGTAAATCTAAGTGTATCAATGCGAATACAGAATAGTTTAGCATATCTTGATAGTTAGCAGCTATTCCTTCTGATACAATGGTTTTTCCTTTGTTATCTTCAATTTGCTTTACACGCAATAGTTTCTGTAAGATAAGATCTGTTAATGAACTAACTCTTAAATCACGCCAAGCTTCTCCATAGTCATGGTTTTTATCTTCCATTAATTGCTTTGTTTCAGCTACTTTTTGATCGTATAAAGCAATTGCTTCTTCAGTAGATAAGTCAGGTTGATTCGCAACTCCTATCTCTAAATTGATAAGTGCCATCACACAATAATTGATAATACCAATGAACTCAGGGATTTCTCCTTCATCTACCTTTCTAACTTCATTCTCTTGAATACTTCTAAGGCGTTGTGCTTTTATAAATATTTGATCAGTCAACGAAGGCATTCTAAGGATTCTCCATGCGCATCCATAGTCTTTCATTTTCTTGGTATATAAATCTCTGCATATCGCAATTACTTGATCAAATTGAGTAGAAGTCGTATTCATTTGGATTATATTTGTGTAATATTTTTTCAAAAATACTAATAATACTAACCCTTTGAAAGAGGTAGAAGTATTTTAGCTGTTTTTAATTATATAAAACTACATAAAAAAGTAACGCATTACACACAATGACAATAAATTGTAAAGGAGAATTGATTGATTTAAGTTCTCCAAAAATAATGGGAATATTAAATATCACACCTAATTCTTTTTTTGATGGAGGAAAGTATAAGTCTGATCTAGCTTTTTTAAACCATGCAGAGCAGATGATAATGCAAGGGGCTGACTTTATCGATGTAGGAGCGTATTCTAGTAAACCTAGTGCAGAGTATGTCAGTGAAGAAGAAGAGATAGAACGTATCGTACCTATTGTAGAGTTACTTCAAAAAGAGTTCCCGACTATGCACCTTTCTATAGATACCTTTAGAGCAGGTGTTGCTAGAGCTACAATAGCTGCTGGAGCTTCTATTATAAATGATATTGCCGCAGGGCATTTAGACGAGCAGATGTTGCTCACTGTAGGGGAGTTACAAGTACCTTATATTATGATGCACATGAGAGGAACTCCTCAGACGATGCAGACGATGACTACATATAATGACTTAGTAAAAGAAGTGAAAATATACTTCTCAGAACGAGTAGCAAAAGCAAGAGAATATAAGATTAATGATATCATACTAGACCCAGGCTTTGGCTTTGCT
This sequence comes from Myroides odoratimimus, assembly GCF_004337635.1. Taxonomy (NCBI): domain Bacteria; kingdom Pseudomonadati; phylum Bacteroidota; class Flavobacteriia; order Flavobacteriales; family Flavobacteriaceae; genus Myroides; species Myroides odoratimimus. The sequence continues at coordinate 3,862,500 of NZ_CP037427.1, read as the reverse complement.
AAAACATTAGAACAAAATTATGAGCTGATGAGTAAAATGGAGTTGTTATCTTCTTTTGAATTGCCTATTTTAGTAGGTATATCTAGGAAGTCTATGATCTATAAGTTATTTGATATTACTCCTCAAGAGGCATTAAATGGAACGACAGTATTAAATACAGTGGCTTTACAAAAAGGAGCTCATATCTTAAGAGTTCACGATGTGAAAGAGGCTGTACAAACAAGAGAAATAATAAAACAATTGAGTATATGAAAAAAGTGCTACTATTAATACCTGCTTTACTATTATTAGTGAGCTGTAATAAGAAAGAGATGCAATTAAGTAGAGCTTCTTTTATTGTTGAAGAAGGAATAGATGATCATTCACCTATTTACTTTGAAACAGGAGAAGAAGGGAAGAGCTTTAATTTAAATGATGCCAACAGAATTGCTGGTACGAACTATATTGTTTCTGTTCAACGCGATTTGAATGCTAAAGAAGTATTACAAGAGATAAAGAGAATTAAAGATCACAAATATGCAGAAGACAATATGCATAGAGATGAGAAGGGAGTATATCTAAGTTATGCTGATACACTACACAAGCATCTTTCTCTTTTTCCAATTAAAGACTTAGACTTTGGTTTCGTAGGACCTACTTCTCTAGATAAAGTAGTATATCTAAAAGATGCTAATAACTTCTTAGTAGAAGGTAAGTCAGTAACTAAAGACCAATTAATAGAGGCTATAAAAGATAAAGATAGTCTACAACTAGGAGTGAATAAAGACGTAACATACGAAACTTATTTACAGACTCGTATTTTCTTTGTAGAAAAAGAAGTAGTAGACCAGTTTTTAAAGACAGATTTAATTTATTAGTCGAATCGTGAAACTGTGAAATCGTTAGTTTGTGAAACCGTGAAACCGTTTTTTTGTGAAACTGTCCACTGTAAACCAATTGACTGAAAATGTTAACCGTAAACCGTAAACCGTCCACTGTAAACTGTCCACCGTTCACCGTTCACTGTAAACCATAAACCTATTCGTGATGATAAGGTTCATTGCGCAGGATAGTGAATCCTCTATAAATCTGTTCGATAATAAATAAACGAATCATCTGATGGGAAAATGTCATTCTAGAAAGTGATATTTTCCCTTTTGCATTTTTATACACGTCCTCTGAGAAACCATAAGGTCCTCCGATAACAAATACTAAGGTCTTGATACCAGAGTTCATCTTCTTTTGTAGCTCATCAGCGAAGCTAATACTCGTAAACTCCTTTCCTTTGTCATCTAGTAAGATTAGCTGATCAGTAGAGCCTATCTTAGATAAGATTAGTTCCCCTTCTTTTTGTTTCTGCTGATCTTCAGACATATTCTTCGCATTCTTGATATCAGGAATTACCTCTAGGTCAAACTTTACATAAAAAGACAATCTCTTCATATATTCATCCATTAACGTTTGTAATGGTTTACTGTCTGTCTTTCCTATTGCAAGTAATTTGATATTCATCTGTCTGATTTATTTTTTGCAAAAGTAGTTTTTTTATAGAAAATAGCACACTGTCTAAGGTGTATTTATAGCCAATGTAATACTAGGTTGCAGATATACAACGCAATTTTAGTGATTAATGCGATCATAGTAAGGTGTGTTTAAGTTAGTTGGTGTCGTTGAATAGAATGGTGTATCTCTTTGCGCATAAAAGGTATAAATACAAAAAGAGATATATACACCCACAGTATTAATAAGGTTATCAAAAAGGAGGTTAGAATGAGAAAGCTAATCGATGAAATATAGTTTTGTAATAGATTAATCGAGTTAAAAGAAGGAGCTATAACTAGTATTATAGGGCCTCCGAGAGCCATAGTAGCCACTCTAGTTAAATACCATTTCTTATTGCTTTCTTTATTGATCTTTTTGAGTTCTATCTGCCATCTGATCCCCATACCTATAAAGCCTAAAAGAAGTATAAAAGAGGTAATTATAAATATTTCTAAATAGTAATTAGGCAGAGTTAAACCAATAGCAAAACTCAATAAAAATATAGCTAGTGAAACAATTATTTTAGGAATAGTGAAGAAACTTAATAAGACCTTATACATCTGTTTTAAGTAACTATTCGTTGCCAGTTTTATTTTAGAGTCCACTACATCACTAAACCCAAATATCCCAAACTTCTTAAACTCTCTGTCTAGTGCTGTTTCAAAAGGAAGTGAACCATCCTCTCTCCATTGAGACTCTATTCCATTAGCTAAGTGATCGACTAGCTCCAGTTCGATATCATAATATTCTACATAGTGCTTCTTTACGAAAGTGTGTAGAGCTTGTATTTGGTCAGTAGTTAGAGTTTTCATAATAGTAGTTATAGGGTGTTAAACTTCTTTATAGTAGCTTCTTTTTCTAGTTTGAGCTTAGGAGATATAACATTGTATGTAATGTATATCCAGAGTCCTACGAATAAGATAAGTACACTTGATAACACAATAGACTTATTAGCTATAAACCTTCCGAAATAATACGTGATGTATAGAGCAGATAAAGGAAATGCTATTACAGATAACCTTATTCTATCCATAAACCACTTCTTTTGAGTCGCTTTATGAAGCTTTTTAATTTGAGTCGCCTCTACGATAAAATAAATAAAAACTAGAGGCATTAGACTCCATATAATCACAGAGACTATATCTCTATTCTCAAACATAGTTGATAGATAATTAAGTGATGTATATATGATATAAAAGAGCGCACTCGTTAAGAGTAATTTAGGCCAATGCAGGAAGCGCAGAACTTCTTTTAGAATAATGCCAAGATAAAAATACGTAAGACTATTCTCCTTTTTCTCAATGATTGTACTAAACCCAAACACCCCAAACTTCTTAAACTCTCTGTCTAACGCTGTTTCAAAAGTAAGTGAGCCATCCTCTCTCCATTGAGACTCTATTCCATTGGCTAAGTGATCGACTAGCTCCAGTTCGATATCATAGTATTCTACATAGTGCTTCTTTACAAAAGTGTGTAGAGCTTGTATTTGGTCAGTAGTAAGTGTTTTCATCATGATTTTACGCTTATTTAAAGGCTTCAGTAGCTTTCACTATTAATCTGAAATCAGTCCCTTCTATAGGAGTATCAGTTTCATATGTGTATTCTAGGTTATTGTATTTAAAACGAATAGTTTTCGGAACTTCAATCTTGTTGACTATAAATTGAAAATAACCTGTATTATCAGTAGTAGTGACTATTGTATTGTTATTTAGAACCTGTATGCCAGCCACACCTTTGTTATCTTGTTTATCTATAACTGCTCCTAAAAAAACAAAGTCATTTTCTTTAAGTGCTACAATAGGATATTGCTGACCCATATCTTCTTTTTTCTTTTTGTTTAGATTAGTGCTGTATCTCATAGAGCCATTAATCATTGAGAAATTAAGAATATTCATGTCTATACTGTTAAAAGCCTTCGCTCTAGTATCATAAGAAGCATATGGATATACTAATAATTTGTCATTAGGGAGTTCTATTACTTGACTACCGAAAGTCTGTGATCTATTAGTGTTTACATTTATCCTATCTATAAATATAAGATATTCGTAGTTCTTTATTTTACCTGCTTTATAGTAATGTAGAACAAAGTCTTTGTACTTTAATTGAGTTTCTAAATCAGCGTGTTGTAATACTAAGAAACAAGTATGCCAACTAGCCTCATCTAATTTTAAATCTTCTCCATTAATTAATCTTTCTATTATAGGAAGTACTATCTCTTGGTTCTCCTTATCATAAGAGTAGATAGTAGAGTTTAACTCATTTTTAGCAATGCTATTTTGTTCTTTATCATACAGAGTTCTATAGTGTTGGTCTTTGTATAATACATCTACCAGTATCTTATTTATATCTTCTGATACTTGACAGTAAGATATACCAGTGAATAATAATAGGATTATAAGGTTAATTGTTTTTTTCATCACACTTCAGTTTTGCTTAGTTGTTGTTTGTAAGATTTATAAGTAATTAGTGTCCAGGTTAATGAAAAAGGAATAAATAAAGCCCCTCCAATTATAAAACCTTGAGTGAAGCCTAGTAAATCTCCTTTTTTAAGTAAATGTTGAAAGAGTAGGATACTTATGAATAACGCTACTATTAATGCATTATAAGAAGTTATCTTCTTAATTCTCTTCTTTAGATAAACAGCGTGTTCACTTACTATCGTTTTGATATAGTGTCTAAGTATAAATACTATATTCAATGAAACTAGAGCTAATAATATTGAAACTATAAAGTATAAACTATCTGAAAACACTAGAACTGTCATTTGACAAACAGTAATAATTATCCCCAATAAGATAGAGTTATTCTTTATTCTACTATCTTTTTCAATCCAGTTTTTAGAGATAAAGTAGGGTGTGTTTTTATAGAAATGATAAGGATCTGTTTTTAATAAATCCTTCCAGTTTATAAAAGTCTGTCTAAAAGCGTCTTCATATTCACTCCCCTCATTCATTAACTCTTCTATCTCAGAGGCAATATGATCCAATACTTCATCACGAGTATCTTGATACTTGATATTGTATTGAGTGATTAAGGTCTCTTCTATATGTTTTATTTGGTCAGTAGTAAGTGTTTTCATAATTACAATATTTTAGATGAAACACTGTTGTATTCTTGGTTATGTTTTAAGGTCAAATACATAGCTATACTTGATAAGAAAATAGCTAGTAGTAAAAATGTTAGGTTTAAGTAAACTATCGAAAAAGTACTCGTGAAACTGTAATATAAAGCTACCATACCATCTAAAACAAATAAACTAAACCAAGCAACGCCTTTGATATGTTCAGTGTAATAATCTAGTTTAAAATTCGCGTAACGATTCTTTTTATACTTGAGGTACCCCATTACTAACATAGGAAAAGCTGTTATAGCTAAAGCAAGCCCTAAGATGAATAATTGATCTTTGATAAAAAAATGAAATATAAAGGTAGTGAATACAGCCAAAACAAATAGTAGCCCAATGCTCTGCATATCTTTTACAATTAGTGAATTGACTATAAATCTAGGCGTTTTGTTGATCACCCAATTAGAAGGCTTTAGTTGACTATGCCATTTAGCTATTGTTATTTTACTCGCTTCGTGAAAATAAGCACCCTCACTCATCAGTTCTTCTATCTCACAGGCAATATGATCTAGTACCTCATCACGAGTATCTTGATACTTGATATTGTATTTAGAGATTAGAGTATCCTCTATCTGTTTTATTTGGTTAGTAGATAGTGTTGTCATGGTTTAGATAATTAATTATATTACTTTAGATTGTGATAGTTCATTCTTTTTTTTAAGTACCATAGGTCTCAGTTTATTGAGAATGATGAAAGGGATAATCAGCAAGAGTGTAAATAGAATACTTTTAGGTACCCAGATAAAAGCGCTGTTTGAATAGATAAACTGTTGAGAAGTTTTACTAAAACAAAGAATTATCATAGGTATTAAAGAGAAATAGGTTAGCTGCTTTACTAGTAAATAGTACGCATTAGAAATATATCTTTTTGTATTTCCTAGATAAGGTAATTTACAACTACTATCACTTTCTATCATGATAACTAGATTAAAAGTTACAATCGTAGCTAAATAACCAACATTAAATATTCTGTCTATAAAATACCATGTACTTGAAATATTAAATAGTAGAAGTGTACCAATAAAAATAGCTAGTAGATAGAACACTTTAGAAGTTACAAAGTACTCTTTTATACCTAAACCGATGATACGCAAGTACTCATATATTTGGGCTTTATTCATCTGAGTTTGCACTTTGCTTAATCCTTTAACCCCGAATTTATTAATCTCTATAGTCAAGGCCTCTTCAAAAGATATTTGAGTATTAGATTCACTCCATTGTTGCTCAATACCATTAGCGATATGGTCTGTCAGTTCTTCTATTACCTCTATGTATTCAACCTTGTGGTTGATTAGTTCTTGTCTAATTTTATCTAGTTCTAGTGGTTGTAGTGTTTTCATAGCATTTTCTTTTTTTAAGCAATCTGTGTACGTTGTTGTTTACTATTCTCCATAGATAACAGTATAATATTGATACAGTGGTATAGAACAATTAATGAGAGTAAGTTAAAATTCTCTACATGAAAGTCATTAACCCTAAAAGACTCAATTTTTATTCTTAATAAAAAAGTGGATACTAGTAGTATTCCTCCAGATACCATCGCTTTTAGAATCAAATAAGAAGCTCTATAGTGCTGTCTCTTTCTATTCTTAATAAGTAGAAAAACAGATAATACAAGACCTATCAAACTAATTGTAAAAAAGCTAGTAGTGTATGTAATATTATCCAATTTTAGAATGAATAGGTTTATTACAGCAAATAGAGAAGTGATAACACCTGCTATTCTCCATCTGTTGTCATCTCTGCGATACCACGTATTAGAGATAAAAGAAGGGACGTGTCTATACTTAAAGTCTTTTCTAGGAGTCAACATAGGATGCCATTTATCAAATACTTGTATAAAAGCTTGTTCAAACTCGTATCCTGTATGATATAGCTCTTCTATTTCACAGAAGATATGATCTGTCAATTCTTCTTTAAGATTGGCATAACGCACATTATATCTTGCTATCTCAGCGATAATTAGTTGTTGTTGGTTTATAGTAAGTGTTTTCATTGTGTTTTGTCTTTGGTGGTTGCCAATTATGTCAATTTTAGATTGACAATGTTCTGCATATTGCGGATGAAGCTTTCTAGCTCTTCCATTTTAGAAGTAGTTTCTTTTACTCCAGATTCTGTGAGCTTATAGTACTTACGTACTCGTCCATCTACACGCTCTAGTTCTACATCTAAGTATCCATCAGCTTCTAGCTTGTGAAGGGCAGGATAGAGAGCACCTTCTGTCAAGCTCATTTCTCCTTCGGTTACTTCTTTTACCTTTTGCGTGATTTCATACCCATACATTCTCCCATTCTGATCGAGTAGTTTCATGATGATGGCATTGAGACTTCCTTTATAAAGTTGTTGTTGCTTTTTCATACTTAAGATTCTTATGTATAGCAAAAGTATAAAAATATCTGATACCTCCAAATCTTAGGTATATACTTTTTGGATACTTTTTATGTTTCAATGTGTAAATATTTGTTTAGTGTAAGTAATTGTTCTGTTTGTTTGATAATTTTGAATAGTGTTAATAAAATAAAACTATGGAAGGGAATAAGAATATTATCATCGGACCTAAGGATTCTAAGAATAAAGATTATTATGATTTGCTTAAATTTCTGAAAGAAAAAGAAATACTTGTAAGTAAGTTTTTAATATTTCAGCGTAGTCCAGTTACTAATGAGAAGTTTAAGTATAAAGAGATACACTTCAGGAGAGAGTATATTAATCGGGTATCAGAGCATTTACATCAGTTAGATTTTGAAACTGTTTCTAAGATTCCTACAGAGCCTGATAATTGCGCATTTAGATTAGAAGTGCGATATACACCATCAGGTAGTGTATTCGGATTTCAGATTATAGAAGCGAGAACAGGTTTTGGAGGAGGATATTTTGGGATGACACCAGCGGTTGTCTTATTAGAAGAAGAGGGCAAAAGAGCTGTTGAATTATTAAAGCCAATTTTAAAGTAAATAAACTAAAGGTTAGTTATCAGCTAGCCTTTTTTATAGTTAGGTAACTTAGGTTACACTATATCTGTTGGGGAGATAATACCTTTACTCTTTTAAACAGCAATGGACTATGTTTGGTTTTATAAATAAGTTATTAGGGTTAGATAAGAGAGAGTTACTATTCGCTTATATTCAGGAAGGAGCTATGCTGGTAGATGTACGTACAGTGGGAGAGTTTAAAAGTGGTTCTGTACCAGGCGCTCTTAATATCCCATTAGATACATTAGAATCACAGTTGCATAAATTACCTAAAGAAAATAAGATTGTCGTATTCTGTAGAAGTGGAATGCGCAGTGGTCAGGCGAAGCGTATGCTAGAGCAGAAAGGATATACACAAGTGATCAATGGTGGAACGTGGACTAAAGTCGCTAATGTAAAAGGAAGATAAGCATGAAAGAGTTTTGGAATGAGCGATATAAAGAACAAGAATATGCTTATGGGATAGCGCCTAATGCCTATCTAGAAGAAGTACTCAAGCCTAGTCGTGACAAGGAGGTTATATTAATGGCAGCTGAGGGAGAGGGGAGAAATGCGGTATATGCAGCGCAAAAAGGATGGAGTGTAAAAGCCTTTGATCAAAGTATAGAAGCTAGGAATAAAGCACTTCAATTAGCTAAACAACACCATGTAGAGATTGACTATCTTGTCAGTGATATTGAATCGTTATTTTACGAATTAGCATCAGTGGATGCAGTAGCGTTGATTTATGCTCATTTTCCAGAGAGTGTAAGGAGGGCCTATCATAGACAGTTAGGAAGTTATGTCAAAGCAGGTGGAACATTGATACTAGAAGCTTTTGCTAAAGAGCATATCTATAAACAAAAAGAGAATCCCAATGTAGGAGGACCTAGTAACCCTACGATGCTGTATAGCGTAGAAGAATTAAAAGAGGATTTCTGCGATTTCGAATTTATCAATCTAGAAGAGGTAGATATAGAGCTATCAGAAGGTCTATATCACAGAGGAATAGCGAAAGTAATCAGAGGGATAGCGAAGAAGAAATAAGACATAAAAGGATATATAGAAGCCTTGAAGCACTAGCTTCAAGGCTTTTTTTGTTGCAATAGGATAGTGAATATAGATAAGGAGAAACAGAGATAAACGAAAAGTAAAAAGTGTTTTATCAATCTCTAATCAGCAAAATAGCAATAGTATGAATATTCAATGATGATGACGTGTAAGTCTTTTATCAAAGGAGAGTACGTGGAGTATACAAGGAGCATTGTTGGGCAAAGCTTGTCTTAGCCCCACCATTTTGGGGTTATTGTCCATGTATTGTCGAAGGATTTGCATTAAAGGCTCTATTTTACTAGGGTTATAGCATGATTGTATTTTAATGTATAGACTAGTTTTTTTAGTAACACGCTGTTATTAAGTGTGTTGTTGTTTTTTAGGAATAAAAAAAAGAGGTTGTTTTTTTTATTTTTGTGCTCAAAAAACGGATAATTACTGTTTTTAGAGAAAAAAAGTTGAGCAGAAGTTTAAAATAATAACTTTATCAATTGAATAATTATTGAAATAGTAAAAAAGTAACACTTTTTTTTTGTAGAAAAGAACATCAAATTGTTGTTAAAAAGACTTTATAATTGAATTAATTAGCCACCTTTGTATACTATTAAAAAGAATAAAATAAGATGAGAAGAATAAGTATTGTTGCAGTATTATTAGTTGGAATAGCATTTGTCTCTTGTAAGAAAGAGAAGAAAGTAGAGGCTATAGAACCTTTAGAAGAGGTAATAGAATTTCAGGAGCCTAAAGCTGATGCTGTAGGATCAGATATTGTATTAGGAGTAAGTAACTTTTTAAAGAATGAGTTTCTGACAGAAGCGGATTTGAAGGTGATGACAGATACAGATCGTCAGTTTAAGCTGTATGCTATTGATCTAAATGGAGATGGGAAGAAAGAAATCTTTGTAAGTCTTACAGGTACTTATTTCTGTGGATCAGGTGGGTGTACTACTTTGCTGCTTGGGTCTGATTATAAGTTAATCACGAAGTTTACAGTGATGCAAGGAGCTATTTTTGTAGAACCTACTGTAGAGAATGATTGGAAAGTCTTAACTGTAAAATCAGATGGAGAATGGAAATCACTAGTATATGCTAATGGTACATATCCTTCTAATCCTTCTATAGTAGAGAAAGCGAAGTATGATGCACCGAGTGGGCATGCTGAGGTAGTCTTCGATCAAGAGCAGAAGTTAGATGTATATGAGTTTTAGTCATTAAAATAATTTATAACCGCGGATGGATTAATTCTATTCGCGGTTTATTTTTTTATTGCTGTTAGGGATGTTGATAAATAGACCAATAGCAACTATGACATCCACTATATTCCAAATACTACGACCAAGAGCGACTTTTAAAAAAGGCTGAAACAGTAGCACTAGTACGATATAGATAAACATCTCCGTTTTTTCTTCTCTATAATAAGATTTGTACGCAAAGTAACTAAATCCTATACAGGCCACAAAGCGAACGAATTGATAGAACCCATAAGGCAACTTTAAAAGACACAGTAAGAGTAAAACTGCAATAGTGATTTTGATAGCTTTTTCCATGAGTATGACAGGTGTGAAATAGAGTATTAAGATACGAAATAACTAGATTAAATGCGATGTCGCTAATTACTATTTCTAGAGAATAGGTTATTCGTATTTATCTTTTATAACTATCGGCAAGTTTTGAAATAAATTATCTGCTTATATGAGTTTTTTGCCGATATCGGCAAGTTTTTAAAATAAATTATCTGTTTAGATGGTTTTTTTGCCGATAACGGCAAGTTGAAGAACGCTGTGTAAGTATTATTGAGGTGTTAAGATGTTTGATTTGCTATAGAATATAGCTAGTTATAGCTACTTACCTTTTTGTTAAAAGTCTTATCTTTCCTCTTTGAAAAAGAAAGTGATTATGACTGTAAAGCAAGTGAATATACAGATCAAACAATTGAATAGACTAAGTGCTGAGGTAGAGGGACTGACGATAGCGATAGTAGTATCTACAGCTGAAGTCACGGTAAGAGAGTTCCTTGGAGCTGTAGTGACACAGCAGGTAGAACAACATATACAGAAGTTCAAACAGCGCAATACCATAGAGCAGTTAACCATTACACAAGAAGCTTTAGATAACATTCTATTCACTAGTAAACTCCGTTTTACTTCTCCTGAGAAGTATAGAGATATCAATATAGCAGAAGAGGTACAGCGTGTGATACAAGCGTATGAGGATCAGTTATTCTTACTGTTTTATGGAGAGCGAGAGTTGCTGTCATTAGAAGAGGTCATTGTGTTGAATGATGCAGATGCCTTTGTATTTATTCCCCTTAATTTTTTAAAAGCTAGTTTTTAAACAGATCCCAATGAATAATAATATTGTAACTATACTAAGAGACTATCAAGTGGAGAACCGTACTTATGCAGAGATACATGGGGAGCTTTATGCGATGGTGTATAATGAAGAGTATGTAGGTGTAAAGTTAGAACCACATATCGCTATGTTAGGACTACATTTTACTGGCAATAGTAGTGATCCAGAAGATTCTATTTATAGTCCTAAGGTATTTACGCGTTATGATGAGACTTTTGTAGAGATGTTAGCAAGTAATTCTGTTGGGATGTGGAGAGAAGTGGAGTATTATGCTTTATTGGTGTACTTTTTTGGAGAGAAGTTAGCGCCTTGGGTACAGGAATTATTAGATCGAGTGGATGAATATATCTTAGGAGGACAATATGATATAAAAGAAGCGACGTGGCACAATGCAGAACATACATTCTTAAAACAGTGTAATGTTATTTCAGGACTGTTATATGGTATATCGTTCTATGATAATCATAACTATGATTCCTATAGCATAGAGTTGCCACTCCATAAGCAGGTAGAGTATAGTATGCACCTTTCGCTACCTAACTATCTCCCTTATGTATGGGCAGTAGCTTTAGATAGTGGAGAAGAGCAGTTAATCGAGGTAGTCGATACTATCTGTGATGGGGATAATGAGCATGGACGATGGACACCTTCTTTTTTATTGATGTTAATGGCTTCAAAGCAATCAAAGTATTGGGAGAAAGTAAAAGATATATTGGTAAACGCTGGTCGTGAAGAGGGAATTAGACAAGATATTACGAGGTTATTATCACATGTACAGGTAGCTAACTTAAAGTATTTTTTAGAAGTTATTCTCTCTCATAATTTAGTGCGTTATGAAGCAGTGCGTACAGAGTTAGCATACCACTTTAGAAGTCATGTAGAAGATGACAAACAAGATAATGTAAAGCGACTATGTGAGTTGATGCTCTATGCTATAAATCACTATGAGTATTTTGACGAGAAAGAATTATCTGCATTTAATGAAAAAGAGTTTTATGCACTGATGCACTGTTATCTATGGATACACAGAGAGATGGCGTTTGGCTTTGTTGAGAGTGCTTTTGAGGAAGTAGAGCGCAAGTATCAGCTTGTAATATTAGAGTTCTTACCAAACTTTAATGAATATACGGTTGAGTCTGTTCTATTTAACAAAGTATTAGAAAGTAGAGATCAAGAGTTTATCGCTATGCTGCTAAATCGAATAAACCAATATTTGGAAGGCAGTAGAACTTCAAGGTATTTTATCCAACAAGAAAACTATGAAGACATATACCAAGTGTTTTATGACTTATATGAACAGTATAAAAGTGGAAAGACACTAATCTTGAAGAGTAGTGTAATACCAGATTATTACAGAAGCTTTGAGTTGAATAGGGAAGAGTTATTGACTTCACTGTTGTATTTGACAGAGGAGTCATCAGAGAAGGCGAGACTGTTTATAGACAAGCGAAATACCTTTACTGTTGATTTTAAAGAAGAGTTATTAAACGTATTGTTGTTTGGAGGTAAAGAATATGGACTTCAGGGGTATGGATATAGTTTTACAGGAGAGGTACAACCTACCTATGAGGTGCAAAATGAGTTAGCTTTCGCTTATCTGAAAGAGCGCAAAGAAACAATAGCCTTTGGCTGTATGCGCTTCTTAGCAATCGCTACCTTATCAAGTAAAGACGAAGAAGAAATAGTAGCATACTTTAAAGGGAAGTTTAAAAAGACACAACAACACTTTATCCGTCTGTTGATCTCTAGACAAGATGATTTTAAGGATAGACTATTAGAACAATTAATATTAAGTGAGGATGTAAATCAGCGCTTAACAGCAATGGAAGGGTTAGTAGTACTAGCTCAGAGAGGTGACATACATCATCAGCTAAGTACTTGGTTAACACAGTTAGATGAGCTAGGTATTCAGTATGCGAAAGAGGAAGAAGAATACTTAGTACTCTTGCGTGACTTTGGGCGTCAAGGAAAAGAAGGACAAGACACAGATATGGCATTATACGATGCTACTGTGGTGAGTGCTGTCGTATTGCCTTCAGTGGAAGAGAATACTTTATTTAGTCAGCGCATTGCACATAATTGGGGACTTTCTAAGAAATGGGAAGAGGTAGTAAGAGAGTTAGATAGCCTAGAGCAACTGATGAAACAATATGCTACGTATGAATATGAACATTTTAATTATGGAAAAGCAGAGAAGGTACTCTTAGGAACACATTTCACGAAGATGCATAGTTATTCAGGTGATGATGAATGGACAGCAGAACAACACTTCCAAGATTACCCATTGTATGAAGTATGGAATCAGTGGTTTATGGATAGTAAGTTAGATGCATTAGACTTATTCTTACTGCGTTGCGCTACTTCAGAAACAGAGGTCCCTGAATTGATAAAACCATTATTAGATGGGAAGTTGCCTTATTTCTATAATGAACTCTCAGCTAAATATGATAACTACTGGTATGCGATGGGAACAGTCTTTTCTTGTTTAACCTATCAATATCCATTTAAAGAAAAAACGACCTATTGCTTAGATGGTTTAAAAACAATATACAACAGTATTACTCAAGAAGTATTAGATTTAGAGATACGCACTTCTGTTTATGGAGAAGAGTATAGCTATACATGGGTAGATTATACAGATTTATCTTGGTATGCTGAGTTTATACCTATAGAGGATTTAACAGAAGAACAGTGTTTAGCATATTTCAGACTATTGCGTTGGCGTCAATTGAATTGTAATAAAGTAGATGATAGCTATTATCTGTTACCTTTTGAATTGATGGCTATTGCCTATGATAAGAATGAAATTACGCGAGATGAGTTTATACAGTATCTTGTAGTTATAGATAATAGAAAGTCTTATTTCAGTTCAATGTTATCTCCTTTTACAAAGCGATTTATAAACGATAAAGTACAGCAAGTCTTGGTTGAGTTTAAAGCGTATTATTTACAACAGGTTATGGATAGGGATAACCCTACGACTAAGGTATTTGATATTGTCTTTGACTTTCAGGAGATAGAAGGAATGCAGTATTTCTTTGGATTATTGCATAAGATCAAGCACACAGGGATATCTAAAGAAAGTATTTACTATTATGCAGAGATGCAAATCACGATTAAGGAATTAGGACAAATCTATAGTAAACTTATTCGTAGAACAACACCTTTAAGTACGGATAGCCAAGAGATGTTTAATGCTCAAGTAGCAGAGATAAACTTCAGTGCAATACAATGGATCGAAGTGGCTGTAGCATGTCCGCAGTGGATAAAGTACATCACGACTTACTTAGACTGGCAAGGATTAGAGTCAGCGATATGGTGGCTGTTCGCTCATCTGCTGGATAACGAACAAGAAGAGGAGAGAAACAAGATACAAAAACAGATACAACGCTATTCTGCTATAGCGTTAGAGGAGTTTGAAGGAGGTGTAGTAGATATAGATTGGTTCTTTAGTTTTTATCACGTACTAGGAGAAGAGCGTTGGCAGATGCTTTATGATTCAACTAAGTTTATGGCAGTAGAGGGGCATACTCGTGTGAAGCTATATGCAGATGTGCTGTTAGGCAAAGTCTCTATGAAAGACTTGAAAACGAGGGTTATCTCTAAACGCGATAGAAACTATGTACGTGCATGTGGGTTATTCCCCTTATCTGAGACAGATAGAGAAGGAGATTTGATGGATCGATATGAGTTATTAGAACAGTTTAAGAAAGGTTCTAAGAAGTATGGAGCTATGCGCCAAGAGAATGACTTAAAGATATATAATGTAGCGATGCAGAACATCGCTAGAGCGGCAGGGTATACTGATGCAGTGCGTTTTCAATGGTCTATGGAGAGTGTACAAGTGCAGTCTATTCTAGAGAACTATAAGGAACTGGTATTGGATGAGTATACATTCTCTTTGACTGTATCTGATGAAGGAAAAGTAGAGTTGACAGTGAAGAGTAAAGGGGATAAGCCCTTAAAAGCGATACCTGCTAAACTAAAGAAAAATGAGCAAATCATAGATCTAGTAGAACGTCAGAAGGCACTGAAAGAACAGTATAGTCGCTCTCGTCTGAATTTAGAGCAGGCAATGCTTAGACAAGATGCGTTCTCTTATGCAGAGATGCAGAAGTTGTTACTGCATCCGATTATTAAGCACCATTTGGCTAAGTTGGTTTTTAAATGTGGTGAGGTTTACGGTTTGTTTGTAGAGGGAGTATTTACCACTATAGATGGCGTGGTAATGGATGTACAAGGAGAGGAAGAGTTCGTGATAGTACACTGTTATGGTTTATATCAAAGTGGACAATGGGTCAATATACAAGCTTATTTGTTTGACAAACAGATAGAACAACCCTTTAAACAAGTGTTTAGAGAGTTGTATTTACACAACGAAGCAGAGGAAACAAATATCGGTAGCTCTAATCGCTATACGGGATATCAGGTCAAAGACAAACAGACTTTAGGACTGTTTAAGACAAGAAACTGGCAGTATGAATACTATGCGAATTACAGCAAACTGTATTTTGAGGAGGATATTCGAGTTGAGGTTTATATTGACTATTTAGGAGGTAGTAATGCAGAGTATGGTGACTATGTTAGCTTAGAGCATGTCTTGTTCACTAAAGCTTCTTCAGATGACGTGATTGCCCTAACAGAGGTTAATCCTATTGTCTTCAGTGAGGTGATGAGAGACCTTGACTTGGTGGTAAGTGTCGCTTATGTAGGAGGAGTAGATCCAGAGACAAGTCTGTCTACGGTACAGATGCGTATGGCTGTTGTGAGAGAAACAGCACGATTATTGAAGTTAACAAATATCGAGTACAAAGAACGCCACCTTGTGATCACAGGGACTAAGGGAATCTATAGCTTACATGTCGGTAGTGGTGTGATTCACTTGATATCTGGTACGCATCTCTATATCGAGCCTGTACATACACAGGATAGAGGGAAGTTGTTCCTACCCTTTGTAGATGATGACCCTAAGACCACAGAGATTGTGTCTAAGGCTTTAATTTTAGCTAGGGATGGGAGTATTAGAGATACGGGTATCTTAAGGCAGATAGAGTAGAAAATCTTTATATATATGATATAGTTCTTTAGTGGAGAGTAAGTATATTTGACAATAGAAAAAAGAAGGTAATGACAATAGGACAGATATTAAAATTAGTAGAAAAATCGACATTAAGGAAAACAGAAAGGCTATCTCTAAGAGAAGTAGAGGAAGAGAGTAAAGGACATTGGGTAGCTTATGTAGATGACGAAGAAAGTAGCTATGATGTACAAATCGTAATAGATGGCCGTACTGTAGTCAGTAGAAGTTGTGAATGTGAGATTGACAATATAGTCATGTGTTCACACCAGACTAAGCTACTGATGGCAATAAATGATGCCTTAAAAGGGAAGAAAATTGCTACGAAACCCGTTGTGAAAAAAGCTTTGAGTAAAAAGAAAATAAGCGAAAGTGTAGCATTACTTCAAGATGTTAATCAAGAGGAGGTGTATACATGGCTGACTGAATTGTTTAAGAAAAATAAGGAGGTAGAGCAGGAGTTTATATTAACTTTTAAAAAACAAGATAGTGCCGAATATAGTGTTGATATCGTTGATAAAATATTGAAAGATATTTATACTTCTGTTTTTGGAAAAAGAAAGAATGCAGATGCTAAAGATATTAAGAGGCTGGTAGATTTGGTTTCACTTGCATTAGAGCCAGTGGATAAATATATCGTTGTTAATATTACAAAACCTATTGCTTTAGAACTTTATTTAAAGATAATGTCTTCTCTATTTACGTTAAAGTATAGTGTGAATTATACTAGCAAACGAGTTGATACCTATATGAATAAGTTTGTTGAAAGATACGTATTAGCATTATTAAATGTCAAAGATCAAGATGTTGTCAAGAATACGATAGTAAACTTATTGAAACAACTGTATGAGCCTAAGAATAGTTTACACTACAGTCTAGTTTCAGCTTTAGTTATAGAACTATACGAAAGTAAAGATGAGAGATATACTTCTCTTTTTGGGGATGAGGTAGTGAAAATAATGAAGCATTATCAAGATAATAATTATGTTGTTGAGATAGAGATGTATTTGTTCTTTTTGATAATAGCTGTTGAACAACAAGTTTTAAAAGATTGTTATAAATTGTTTAAACCAGTTAGGTTTCAGAATGAATACAATTTGCTATTATTAAAAGGGTTAATGGATATAGATCTTAAACTAGTAGAGGAGTATTGTTTAAAAATAATAGAGAGTAATATTCAGACAGAGTATAACGAACCTTATCTAGAGATACTAGAAGAGATTTATGAGAATAATGGGGATAAAAGAGGTTTAGCAAATATAAAAAAGCAACTTTTCTTTGAGACCTATGACCTTGAAGATTATAGTTATGTAATTAAGTATTTAGAGGATCCTGAAGAGGTTAAGAGGTTTAGAACTAAAGTTTTAAGTGTTTTAAAAAATAACTTTCATCATGCAAAATCAGCCTCTATGTTGTATTTTGCTATTCTGGAAACAGAGCATAATTATAAGAAAATGCTAGAAGTACTAAGTAGAGATGTTCCTCAAGATGTAATGTGGGCTTATGGTGAACAGATGTGTAAGTTTAATGCTGCATCGTACTTAGACAAGGTTATGAGTATTGGACAAACTCCTGTTTATCCTAGATATACTGATGAAAGATTGGCTAAGTATATTGTAGAGAAATTCTCAGTGAAAGATATCGTACAGAAATTAATGAAGTATAGGTATACAGATGGAAGTTTGAATAAAAAAATCAAGACACTTGTCGAGAAAAAACAAAAGTAGATAGTAATGAATCAAACAATTTTAGATAGAATACAGGCACTTGGAGGAGATATTAGTCAAGTAAAAGGGAAGTCATTAGCAGAAGATTTGATGTCTATCACTTTTGATATGGTATTATATCCGAAGCCAGAAGATACACCTTGGGCAGATGAAGAGGATCAAGAGCCTATCTATGGTTTAGGAGAGTATATAGATGAACATCAAGAGTTGATTCAGTCAGATAGACAGGCATTTATGGATAAGATGATAGCTCATTACTATGTACATACAGAAGAAGGGAGAGGGCAGGTGTTTTGGACAGCAACTCCTTTTACACCCTATAAGGAAGGAACTGATGATTATGAAGAGTGGAATACAGATTTTATGGATGAGGATTTTGTTAATCTAAGCGAGATAGAGAGAGTAGTAGGTACAAAATATCCAAGCATGATACAGCTATTCTATAGTTATGGTTTTCCTGATCATTATTACATTTGTATAGATGATCCTAATCAAGAGAATCCTACATTATTTGGTACTGATCACGAGGTTTTCTTTAGTGAAGTGACTAATGAAGGAAGTTTAGAAGCATTCATGAATACGTTTATGACTCCACAGGAATTGATTAGTATAGTAGATAAAGCATTAAACAAACAATAGATATGATATTAACAGCACAAGATTTTAAAATATCAGAATATGATGAAGAAACATTAGAGATGGATTATACTTTAGGAGAAGAAGTAATTAATCTTTCTATTTATAATGGCGATGATGAGTTAGAAGAGATTCTAAAAGATGTCAATAAGGTAGTAGTTCAGTTAGAGAAATACAATGCTGAAGGAAAAGATATTATTGTAGATGAGCTGTATGATGTGTATAGTGAAAAGAACGAAGGATTGTCTGAAGAGCAGTTTAGAGATGAGTTAGGACTGTTGTCGTTATATTTTACTGGAGATGGTGAAGTAGAGTTTAATTATGAAGGCGGAGCATATTTCGGAGATCATATTTTATCTATTGAGATGGTTGATGGAGAGTTTGAATCTCATGTAGCGATGAATGGATAAGTAAGTATTAAATTAGATATATAAGGCTTGAGAATTAATTCTCAAGCCTTTTTTATATCGTAGTGTCCCACTTTATACAACCATAAGTGAGTATATAAGTTCAACTGAGGTCATTATAATCACAATTAAAATAAGATGAATAGAAGTATACTAGATTTGCTGATGAGTAGAAAAGGAGTATATACTCAAAACGATCTTTGAAATAGTGTTATAGTGGAGATAAATATGTTACTTTGTGTTCTGACAATAAAAGTATTATGAAAGTAGCAGAAGTAATCAAATCAATAACTACAAAAGATAAAAATAGAGCAATGCAATTGCCTGTTCGTGAGCTAGAACAAGAGAGTAAGGGGCACTATGTAGCTTTTGTAGATGATGGAGAACAGAGCTATGATGTACAGTTGTTTATTCAGGCTGCTAAGATTACTGCGCTTACTTGTGATTGTCCGAATGGAGAAACACTTTGCCTCCATAAAGTAGCGGTATTGCTAGCTATGGAAGATAGTAAGGGAGGAACGAAAAAGAAATCCACTACTACAGGAGTGAAGACTAAAAAGAAAAAGCTAACTGAGACAGAAGAAGTAATGCTTCGTGTAGATAAGGAAGCTATCACAGGATGGCTGTCAGAAGTCTTTAAAAAGAATAAACCTTTAGAACAGCTCTTTTTACTTACTTTTTCGACTGATGAAACACAATACACCACAGATCAGGTAAGAGAGATTATGGAACAGACGATAAAGTCGGTTGCGGGACGTCGAAAAACATTAGAAGGGGCGAATGTGAAGAAGCTGATGGACTTGATGAATATTGCTTTAGAGCCTGTGAATCACTATGTGACTGTCAGTATTAATAAACCAATCACATTGGATATCTTTTCGACTGTGATCGAAACCATGACAGACTTTCAGAATCGCATTAGAACGTATAGTAAGAAGATTGATTTGTTCTATGATGAGTATATACATTGGTTGGCATTGACCATTAATAATGTACAAGTTAAATCAGTGTGGGAAGAGGTGATTAAGAATATTGTTTATAAGACCTTCGAACAGTTTGTAAACAAGAAAATAGAAGGTAAGACCTATTATAATTTCTTAGTAAAAGAGGTCTATCACTCTGCTAACAAAGAACAACAAAAGTATATTGCAGATGAGCTAGTAGTACACATACTTTCTATGTCTGTCAAACGTCAATTGATGGACTTTGAATATGTACTTTTCTTAAAAGAAGTAGCACTAGACCAAGATGTATATGATAAAGTACAACAGTTCTTTTCAATAGATATTTATAAGAATTAGCACCTGCTCTAACAACTAGATAAAAACTACTCAATTTGTGAGTATATATCAGACAAAGTTGTTACCTTGGGAGGATCAAACCAACAATACCATGTTTAATACAGAAACTTATAAGAGAAGAAGAGAAGTTCTTCAACAAAATATTCAAGCAAAGGGAATCTTATTGTTTTTAGGAAATATAGAGAATCCAATCAACTTTGCTGACAATGCTTCACATTTCAGACAGGATAGTACGTTTTTGTACTACTTTGGTATCCAACAACCACACTTAGCTGCTATCATTGATTTAGATGAGCATAAGACAATCGTATTTGGAGATGAGATGTCTATGGATGCTATTGTATGGATGGGACGTCAAGAGACTTTAAAAGAAAAATGTGAGAAAGCAGGTGTAGTAGAGACAAGACCTTATGCAGAATTAGCTATTTATTTAGCGACTGCTATGAGCGTGAAAAGAAATATTCACTACCTACCTCCTTATCAATCATTCAACAAGATTTTATTAAGTGAGTTACTACATATTTCTATAGTGGACTTTAAACCATCTGTGCCGATGATTCAAGCTATCGTAGCACAACGAGAAATCAAAGAAGCACAAGAAATAGTACAGATAGAAGAAGCACTAAAAGTATCTAATCAGATGCACTTACTAGCGATGCGCATGGCTAAGCCTGGTGTGAAGGAGTATGAAATCGTGAGTGCTATTCAGAATGTGGCAGGGAGTCATAACTGTGAGTTAGCTTATAACTCTATTGTGACAATCAACGGAGGGATCTTACACAATCATTATAAAATGAATACGTTACAATCAGGTAAGTTATTGTTAAATGACTCTGGTTGCGAGACGCCAATGGGGTACGCATCTGACTTGACGCGTACATATCCTGTAGATAAGACTTTTACACCAGAACAACGCGATCTTTATAATGTAGTTCTTAATTCTTTTGAAGGAGCTAAGGCAGAGCTTAAAGCTGGAGTGAAGTATAAAAATGTACACCTAAAAGCCTGTGAGATATTAGCAGAAGGATTAATCGACTTAGGCTTTATGAAAGGAAATGCACAAGATGCTGTAGCTAATCATGCACATACGATGTTCTTCCAATGTGGATTAGGACATATGATGGGACTTGATGTACACGATATGGAAGATTTAGGAGAACAGTATGTAGGATATACAACAGAAGACCCTAAAGATACGAAGCAGTTTGGTATTAAATCATTGCGTTTAGGAAAAGAGCTAAAAGCAGGACATGTGCTAACTGTAGAGCCAGGTATTTACTTTATTCCAGAGTTAATCGAGATGTGGGAGGCTGAGAAGAAATATGCAGAGTTTATAAACTATGACAAGGTAAAACAGTTTGCTCACTTTGGAGGTATCCGTATTGAGGACAACTTCTTGATTAAAGATAATGGTTATCAGTATTTAGGACCAGAGTTAATCAGAACTGTTGCGGAGATAGAAGATTATAAATCTAATTACTAAGAAGCTATTTTTATATTTAATATGAAGCCGATAAGTACTAATGAACTTATCGGCTTTTTATATAGAAGTATAAATGTTTAATAAGTGTACACATGGGGATGTTAGATAAAACAAATGGTAGTATAGTTTTAGAAGAATTTAATTGTAGATTGTATAAGGGAATGCAGTTAGAAGAATTAAAACAAACGGATTATTACAAGGCTAAATATGATAGCTTTAGAGATGTTAATACAGGATATTTCTGGTATGGTTTTAATCATTGTGATTGGGAAGGGTATCAAGTTCGGATTAGTATTTGCTTCTTTGGAGATAGCTTAGAGAGTATGTATATATACACTAGCGATGATAGAGATGCTAAGACTTGGGATGATTGGTCAGAAAAGAAGGAAATGGAAGTCTTCGAACGCAATAATTCTTTTATGCGTAAACTGTCAGGGGAGAAAGGAAAGAAAAAGAACTCACCTTATCCTCAGTGGAGTATCGCTTTTGAGTGGGGGACTTTATGGTCTGTATATGATCCTAGAAGTGCAAGTAGTATATCAGGAGTGTCTTATAAAAAGTAGATTTTGTTTTTTATAATTAATTGAAATAACGATTGGTGATATAATAAATACAAGTAGTAGTTCAAAATAATTATATATTAATAATGTCTGATTTGTGTAATAATTTCAATGGTTATTGCGTTAATACTATGCATACATAGTATTTTAAACCAACCTAATCCTAACACCATGCATTACTACCAATTACACGATCAACTCAAAAAGCTTTTTAATACAGAAGATGACTATATAAAAAGTGAAGAACTAGGTATTGAATTCTTTAAATACGATTTTGAATCTACACAAGCAGCTAATGTACTATGTGGTTCAGATAAATTGTATTGTGATGAACATCACGAGAGTTTTGAAGATACTTTTTGTAAGCTGATTACAGATACAGATCACCTATTAGATATTTCTGATTATAGTGTAGAGGAGAATAAGAAGTTTAAGATTATTGTTTTAAAGACATTAGAGCAAGAGGTTTCAGAAGAGACTATAGTCATGTTTCACGGCTTAAATGAGAAGAAGTGGGATAAGTATCTACCTTGGGCATATGAGTTAGCAAAACGTACTAAAAAAGCCCTAGTCTTGTTTCCTATAAGCTTTCACATGGATAGAGCACCTCTTGAATGGTCTGATCGAAAACTGATGTTTGAGGTGGCTCAGAAGAGAGCGATGCATTGGCAAGAGAATTCAGATACGAGCTATGTCAATGCAGCATTGAGTACACGTATGGAGGCTAATCCACAACGTATGTTTTGGTCGGGATTACAGACATATTACGATTTTATACAATGGGAGACTCAACTAAGAGAAGGTAAGTTCCCGAGTCTTTCTAAAACAGCTTCTATTGATTTGTTTGGATATTCTATAGGCTCGTTTTTATCTATTATTATTCTGATGGCGAATCCTAATGGCATATTGAATAATGCTAAGTTAGTTTGCTTCTGTGGAGGAATGACTATTGATCGTATGTTCCCAGTATCGAAGTATATTATGGATGGAAAAGCAACTATTATGATGCAAAAAGTCTTTGCTCAATTACTGACAACTAAGTTTATAGCAGAACCTCGTCTAAATCACTATCAATCCAAAGAATTACACCCAGGGGAGAGTTGGTTTAAAACAATGCTTCGTTACAATCATCACCAAGAAGAAAGAGAAGAACGCTTAAAAGAATTAGAGAATCAAATCTACTCTGTCAACCTTAAAAATGATGAGGTAGCTCCTGCTGTAGAAGCTTTAAATATGCTAAAAGGACCGTATAGAGATGTGCCTATTGGAGTGGATATTTTAGACTATCCTTTCTCCTATAGTCATATGGTTCCTTTCCCTTTAACAATCAAGAATGCAGAAGAAGTGGATACTCATTTTAATCTAACAATGGCTAAAATGGCTAATTTTTATCTGTAGTTATTAATAGGTTAAAAGGCTTGCTCTCATTGAGTTTGAAAGCTGTTTTAAATAGGCGATATTTGAAAAGTATAAGAAATAAATAAAAATAATTAACCAAGTGTATTAAAATTATATATACATTTGACTTATCAAATAAACAAAAAAGACATGTATCCAAGTCAATTACATCATCATCATCATTCTACTTGTACTCTTACGAGCTGGTAATGATATGGTGTATTTGAAACCAAAATATCTAATTATCCCGTTTGAGTAAATCAGACGGGATTTTTTGTTTTTAAGCGTATTGCTATTTGATACTTCCTATCGGTTTACTCGAACATTTTAATCAAAAAATAATATGAGTAAATTAAAAATTGCAATCCAAAAAAGTGGACGTCTTAGTGAGAAATCCCTAGAATTATTAAAAGAATGTGGCATTAAGTTTCCCAATGGTGGTGGTAAACTAATTGCCGAAAGTAAGAACTTCCCTATCGAAGTACTGTTCTTGCGTGATGATGATGTAACGAAATATGTAGAACAACAAGTAGCTGATATCGGTATTGTAGGAGAGAATGTGTACTTAGAGGCTAATCTACCTGTTAAGGTATTAGAATACCTAGGCTTTGGTAGTTGTAGATTGAGTTTAGCTGTATCTAAAGAAGTTGACTATACTGGTATTACTTACTTTGAAGGCAAAAAGATTGCAACTTCTTATCCCTTTATCCTAGAAAAATACTTAAAACAACAAGGCGTGAATGCTTCTATAGAGTTTATCTCTGGAAGTGTAGAGATAGCGCCTAGCATTGGTCTTGCTAATGGGGTATGCGATATCGTGAGTAGTGGATCTACGCTAATGTCTAATGGACTTAAAGAAGTAGACAAGGTGCTAGACAGCCAAGCAGTCTTAATTAGCAACCAAGCTTTAGGAAAGGATAAACAAGTCTTATTAGACAAACTCTTGTTTAGAATTAAGTCTGTTTTAAATGCTAAGGAACGCAAGTATATTTTATTAAATGCTCCTAATGATAAGTTAGAACAGATCATCTCTATACTACCAGGTATGAAGAGTCCTACTGTTTTACCCTTAGCAGATGAAGGTTGGAGTAGCCTACACTCTGTTATCCAAGAAGACCAATTCTGGGATATCATCGACGAGTTAAAAGCCTTAGGAGCAGAGGGAATTCTAGTAGCTCCGATAGAAAAAATGATTTACTAAAATAAGAAGCTATGATAACAGTATATAAACCTGCAAGAGAAGAATGGATAGGGTTAACAAAACGCCCTATTATCACGACAGAAAGTCTAAATGAGAGTATCAGTACAGTACTTAAACAAGTCAAAGAAAGAGGAGATCAGGCTGTTCAGAATTATGCTTCATTATTTGATGGGGTACAGCTAACGGACTTTAGAGTAAGTAGACAGGAGATAGAAGAAGCTGCTACTTTAGTCAATCAGGATATTAAAGATGCTATAGCTATAGCTGCATCGAATATCAGAACATTTCACCAGTCTCAATTATCTACAGAAGATAAAGTAGAGACTACAGAAGGAGTGTCTTGCTGGAGAAAGAGTGTAGGAATAGAGAAAGTAGGGCTTTATATACCAGGTGGTACAGCTCCGTTATTTTCCACCTTGTTAATGCTAACTATTCCTGCTCAATTAGCAGGTTGTAAGGAGTTGGTATTGTGTACACCGTGTAATAAACAAGGCAAAGTCAATGAGGTAGTTCTTTATGCCGCTCAATACTTAGGTATAGAGACTATCTTTAAGATTGGTGGAGCACAAGCTATTGCTGCCATGGCGTATGGTACAGAGACAGTGCCTCAAGTCTATAAGATATTTGGCCCTGGTAATCAATATGTAACTAAGGCTAAAGAGTTAGTACAGGCACAAGGCATAGCTATCGATATGCCAGCAGGACCAAGTGAGGTCTTAGTCGTTGCAGATCAAGAGGCTGATGCAGATTATATAGCAGCAGATCTATTATCACAGGCGGAGCACGGAACAGATAGTCAAGTAGTCTTTGTGACTACAACGAAGCAGAAGATAAGTGAAGTAGCTGAGGCATTGGAGAAACAACTAGAGGAACTACCTCGTAAAGACTTAGCAAAACAGACACTGAACAATAGCTTGATGATAGAATTATCGACTATAGAAGAATGTATTGCTTTTAGCAATGCTTATGCGCCTGAACACTTAATCTTAAATATAGAGAATGCTGAGAAGTATATAGACTTAGTGATCAATGCAGGTTCTGTATTCTTAGGAGCTTATTCTTGTGAGAGCGCTGGTGATTATGCAAGTGGTACGAATCACACTCTACCTACGAATGGCTATGCGAAGAGCTATAGTGGCGTATCGGTAGACAGCTTTGTAAAGAAGGTTACTTTTCAAAAGCTAACAAAACAAGGGTTAAAAAACATAGGTAAAACAATCGAAGTAATGGCAGAGGCAGAAGAGTTAATTGCCCACAAAAATGCTGTTAGTATTCGCCTTAAAAAACTAAGCAATGAGTAATAATAAAATAAATATAAACGAATTAGTTCGTCCGAATATCAAGGCTTTATCCCCTTATACAAGTGCTAAAGATGAGTATAAAGGAGAACAAGGGATATTCTTAGATGCAAATGAGAACCCATTCGGAACAGTTAACCGATATCCTGATCCATATCAACTAACGTTAAAACAAGTCATCAGTAAAGTAAAAGGAGGGAAACCAAATCAGCTGTTTTTAGGGAATGGAAGTGATGAAGCTATTGATCTAGTGTATCGTATCTTTTGTCAGCCTAATAAGGATAAGGCTATCGTATTTACGCCTACTTATGCGATGTATGAAGTGTATGCAGATGTTAATGCGGTAGAGTTAATACCTCTTCCTCTTAATGATGCATTTGATTTAGAACTAGCAGTAGTAGATCCTTATTTAGAAGACCCTACTGTGAAGCTGATGTTTATCTGTTCGCCTAATAATCCTACGGGTAATCTATTAGATAGAAACAGTATCACAGCATTATTAACGAGATTTAAAGGGATAGTCATTATAGACGAAGCTTATATAGACTTTAGCAATGAGCCTTCTTGGTTAGAGGAGTTAGCGAAGTATAACAATCTAATCGTTCTACAGACTCTTTCTAAGGGATGGGGAATGGCAGGACTTCGCATCGGTATGGCATGGATGAGTGAGGAGTTAATCTCTTATTTTAACAAGGTGAAATCTCCTTATAATCTAAGTAGTGTAACACAAGAAGAAGCTATAAAGCAACTACAAGATACATCGGGATTTCAACAAAGGATAAAGCTACTTATCGAGGAAAGAGAGAAACTCATCCAAGAGTTGAAGCTACTTTCTATTGTGAAGAGAGTATGTCCCTCACAGACTAATTATCTATTAGTTGAATTTGGTAATGCGGATAAGGTATATGAAGCCTTGATTAATAAGCAAATTATCGTGAGAAATAGAAGTAAGGTCGTAGAGAATACTTTGCGTATTTCGATAGGTACACCAGAGGAAAATAACCAATTAATAACTGCATTAAAAACAATAGATCGTGAGTAAGAAAGTATTATTTATAGATAGAGATGGAACTATTATTAAAGAACCTGAAGACTTTCAGATTGATAGTTTTGAGAAGTTAGTATTCTTACCTAAAGCTATTTCTAGCTTGTCTAAGATAGCTAGAGAGTTAGATTACACTTTAGTTTTAGTTAGTAATCAAGATGGACTAGGAACTGCTTCATTTCCAGAAGATACCTTTTGGCCTGTACAGAACTTTATATTGGATACACTAGCAGGAGAGGGAGTGACATTTACAGATATTTATGTAGATGATTCTTTTGACTATGAAAATAAACCTACGCGTAAACCTGGATTAGGAATGTTAGGTAAGTATGTCCATGGAGATTATGATTTAGCGAACTCTTATGTCTTAGGCGATAGGTTGACAGATATACAGTTAGCAGAGAACTTAGGAAGTAAAGTTATTTATATCAATGAAGTTGCAGATGAGCGTGCCACATTGAGCACAATGGATTGGGAGGAGATCTATCAGTTCTTAAAGCAACAACCCCGTATAGGTAAAGAATACAGAAAGACGAATGAGACTACGATTGATATAGAAGTGAATCTAGACAGCGCTAAAGACTGTGTTATCGAGACAGGTTTAGGATTCTTTGATCATATGTTAGAACAAGTCAATAGACATGGTAATATAGGTCTAAAGATAAAAGTCAAAGGTGACTTACAAGTAGATGAACACCACACGATAGAAGATACAGCTATTGCATTAGGAACAGCGTTTAAACGAGCATTAGGCAATAAGAAAGGCATAGAGAGATATGGCTTCTTACTGCCAATGGATGAGTGTTTAGCTCAGGTAGCTATAGACTTCGGAGGGAGAGCATGGCTGATGTGGGACGCAGAGTTTAAGAGAGAGAAAGTAGGAGATATGCCGACAGAGATGTTCTATCACTTCTTTAAATCTTTTGCTGATGCAGCGAGTTGCAACCTGAATATTAAGGGCGAAGGTGACAATGAGCACCACAAGATAGAGTCGATCTTTAAAGCTTTTGCTAAAGCAATAAAGATGGCAGTAAGTAAAACGGAGAACTATAATATACCAAGTACTAAAGGCATACTATGATCGCAATCTTAAAATACAATGCAGGTAATGTACAGTCTGTACAGAATGCTATAGAACGACTAGGGTATCAGACCATAGTCACAGATGATGTAGCGATACTTACCTCTGCGGATAAAGTGATTTTTCCAGGAGTAGGAGAAGCTTCTTCTGCGATGAGGTATTTAGTAGATAAAGGATTGGATAAGGTTATTATAGGGTTAAAACAGCCTGTACTAGGGATATGTTTAGGGATGCAGCTACTGTGTCATTCTAGTGAAGAAGGGAATGTAGCAGGATTAGGTGTCTTTGACAATGAAGTAAAGCTTTTTCCTGCAACAGATATTGTTCCTCATATGGGGTGGAATAATTGTGATATGATAGAAGAAGAGACCTTGTTTAAAGGAATTGAAGAGTTAGATGATTTCTACTTTGTACACAGTTATTACGCTACTTTATCTAAGGATACTATTGCAGTTAATAATTATATCGTACCCTTTTCGGCTGCTTTAGCTAAAGGTAACTTTTATGCAGTACAGTTTCACCCAGAGAAGTCAGGTAAAGTAGGGGAACTATTATTAAAGAATTTTTTAGAATTATGAGAATCATACCAGCTATAGATATCATAGGAGGACAGTGTGTTCGACTATCAAAAGGAGATTATAATACCTCTAAAGTGTATAATACAAGTCCAGTAGAAGTAGCGAAGCAGTTTGAAGATGCAGGAATTAAGTATCTACACGTAGTGGATTTAGACGGTGCTAAGTCAAGTCAAATAATGAATGCCAAGGTATTAGAAGAGATAGCTACTCAGACTAATCTACAGATAGATTTCGGTGGAGGTATTAAGAATGACTCGGATATCATCACGGCCTTTAACAGTGGAGCTAAGCAAGTGACTGTAGGTAGTATAGCAGCGACTAAGCCAGAGTTATTCTTAACATGGTTAGAGCGATATGGAAGTGAGCAGATTATATTAGGAGCAGACTGTAAACAGCGCAAGATTATGACCCAAGGGTGGTTAGACTCTGCTGATACAGATGTGCTAGAGTTTATCCAGTCGTATGAACAGAGAGGTGTATCCTATACCATAGTCACTGATATAGAAAAAGATGGAATGCTAAACGGACCTGCTATTGAGTTGTATAAAGAGATTATAACGAATACTGAGGTAAAACTGATTGCTAGTGGAGGGTTAACTACGGTAGCAGAATTATACAAGCTAAAAGAGATAGGTTGTGAAGGAGTGATCATCGGCAAAGCGATCTATGAAGGAAGGATAACATTAAAAGAGTTGAGTGAATTATGCTAAAAAAGAGAGTAATAGCGTGTATGGATATTCAGCATGGTGAGGTAGTCAAAGGGGTTAACTTCGTAGATATACAGCGAGCTGGTGATCCTATAGAGCTAGCAAAACGCTATGTAGAAGAAGGGGCAGACGAATTAGTCTTTCTGGATATCACAGCTACGATTGAAAATAGGAAGACATTAATTGGTTTGGTTAATGAGATTGCAAGTCAGATTAATATCCCTTTTACCGTAGGTGGTGGGATTAGTACTAGAGAGCAAGCAATAGATCTAGTGAGAGCAGGCGCAGATAAAGTAAGTGTCAATTCAGCTGCTATCAAGAGACCTGAACTAATACAGGAGATTGCTCGGGCATTGGGGAGTCAATGTGCAGTGGTAGCCATAGATACAAAGTACGAAGAAGGAGAATGGTGGGTATACAGTGCAGGTGGACGTATCAAGACCGAGCTAAAGACTATAGATTGGGCTAAGCAAGTAGCTAGTTTAGGAGCGGGGGAGATACTACTGACCTCAATGAATAATGACGGTACGAAAGCGGGCTTTGCACTCGATATTACAGCTGAGGTAGCTAAAACGGTAAATATACCCGTGATAGCATCTGGTGGTGCTGGGAGTATAGATCACTTTGCACAAGTGTTTATTCAGACGCAAGCGACAGGTGCGTTAGCGGCTAGTATATTTCACTATGGAGAAGTAAGTATACCAGAGCTAAAGCAAATATTAAAAACAAATAATATAAGTGTAAGATGAAACTAGATATAGATTTTAATAAAGGCAACGGGTTAGTACCTGTGATTATTCAAGATAAGGATTCTATGCAGATATTGATGCAAGGCTATATGAATGAAGAAGCCTACCAACAGACGATTACTGAAGGTAAAGTAACGTTCTATAGTCGTACTAAAAATAGGCTCTGGACCAAAGGAGAAACTTCTGGTAATTATTTACTCGTAAAAGAGATTTTGACAGACTGTGATAGAGACTGTCTGTTGATACAAGTAGAAGCTATAGGAGCTACATGCCATACAGGAAGTACTTCGTGCTTTGGAGAGATTGGTGATAAAGGTTTTGTTTACACCTTAGAGAATATTATCAGTGAGCGTATTGATAACAATGTAGAATCATCTTATACCAATCAACTATTTAAGAGAGGAATCAATAAAGTTGCTCAAAAAGTAGGAGAAGAAGCAGTGGAATTAGTTATCGAAGCTAAAGATGATAATGATACTCTCTTTAAGAATGAAGCAGCAGACTTATTATATCACTACCTTATTTTATTAAAAGTGAAAGGTTTCGTCCTAAGTGATATAGAATCAGTTTTGAAAGAAAGACATCTTAAGTAACTATTACTATATACTGTGAAATATAGTATTGCTGTAAAATTCTGATATTTCTGTTTAGAAAAAAATATTTTCTAAATATGCGAATTTTGATAAGGTATATATATGTCAAAATAATACAGACTTGCTCATAAATAGCAAGTCTGTTTTTGTTTAATTTATATTGACTAGCTGTCTCCTTCTAGATGATAACTTAGTAAGAGGTCAATAAGTTCGTGTTTAGTCTGTTATTTTGTTTGAATTAACGGAGTCAGTACGGACTCATCCCAACTTTAAGTGCTATATTAGTAATAGAAAAGTAACTGAAGTATGCTACCAATCTTTTAATGCAAATACTTGTGAACGCGAGTTTACATTTAACTTCAGATATATATTACTGATATGATATTTAGTAGTACTTATCGTTATACTAAGTTCATGTGCTATCTCTTTATTAGTCAGTCCATCCCAGATGAGGTAGAGTACATCTACTTCTCTCTCAGTTAGTTTATAATTGTTCTTTAAATGATAAGACAAGTCTTCTTGATGATCTTTAAGTGTAATAGTATCAGGCTGTTTTAGAGTTTGTGCATTTTTCTCATGAACTAGTAGTTTATGATAATTCTTTAGCATTAATACATATTGAAACATAAAAACACGGTTGTGTATATTGTGTTTTTGGTTTTTTCTAACTAGTACATAGTTATTGATAATACTCAATACGATAATCGCTGATACATATAGCTTTAAGTTTGGCATAGCGTGATTCTGAATAGTGATAGGATCATCTATTTCTAGATTGATAAAGCTCAGTCCTAACAGAATACACAATGATATTAAAAAAGCTACATAAAGATAGTATTGCTTTATGTGTTTTAAATTCCTTTTAGTTAATTGTACAAAAATAAAGAATACAAGTACAGTGATATCTAGTAATAGAGAGTGTCTCCCTCCGTATAAGTAGCTAGAGAAGTATAATACAATAGCTATGATAGAGGTCAGTGAATATAATTTTAATTCATTCTTATACATAAATCTCTTCGTTCCAAATGGGTAGTATGTAGATAGTAACATACCTGTAAAAATGATAGAGGAAGAAAGAATAGTTGCTTTTAAAAAAGATTCAACTGCTTGTGAATGAATGTGAAATAGATTTAGAATATCTCCTGTTATAAAACAAAGTGTAATAAGTAACTGTATAGATAAATAACTAATCCATTTACGTTCTTTAAAGATTTGGTAGATAATAAAACTAGCTATTAGGCCTAAGAAAGCCATACCGTAGAATATACCTGATACAAAATAGTTGATAGGTAGATCTATATAGGTTGTCATTTCATGGTGTAGTTGTACACCGCTGAAGTTATTAATGCTTATAGTGCTTTGAAAGATAGATAGCTGACCCAATCCAATATTCTGAAGCATTTTTGGAGCTATATCAAATAGGGTATATGAGGTGTAGGTGAGTACTATATCCTTTATATTAATGAATAAAGTAAGTAGCCAAGTTATAAGGACATAACTCAGTATTACCGATATAGGAACCAATCCTATATGGGTATATTGTTGTTTTTTTTTCGAATCCATTTTAATTTTTTAACAATAAATAATCAATACCATAGAATAGAGTACGAGGGGATAGCTGCTGTCTTAGCCCAAAACAGTAGACATCTGTACTTTTCTATAATAGCAATTTTTGACTTTGATAGTGAGAAAGTCTATATAGTTAGTGTACTGTTAGTATTAGTTAAGGGTAGAGTGGTGAATAATACTAGCGTAAAACAGACTATATGTGATATACTAAGTGTTTTTTAGTACTTAAAAGACATATTGATCTCTAAATCTTCTTTTCTGTAATTGTTAAATATTTTAGAAGTATAACTTCTAATAGGTGGTGTGATGTATTTGATTTTGAATATATCTAAGAGAATTGATTTTGGTGTAACCTCTTTGTTATTAGGTTGTTGTTGTAGTTTTTTCATATTTTTTGTTGTTTTGCTTTAATTAAGCAATATAGAGTGAAAAGCTGTAATATGTACTATAAAAAAGTATAGTTCTTTGTTAAATAATTACCCTGTTTATCTATTTAAGACATTTGTGAATTAGTGTGTTATGCGAATAGAGGAAGGTTTTATAAGATTAATGACATTTATTAACAGTTAGACTAAGGCTGTTGTTAAAAGTGAGCTTAAGTTATGATATCTTAAATATAGACTAGGCTAGGAAAGTATTAATTTTTTAGTGTCTTTTAGTGATCTGTTTCCTTTTAGTTTTATAACATATTATTCTGTAAAATATATTAAAGTAATAATCAACTTCTAACTACTGAAGGTACGTTGATTGTACTATTTATCTAGATTATTATAAAAATCATATACCGTTTTGTCAATTCCTTTTTATGACTTTTTAGGTTTTAATCTTCTTTTATAAATGGAGTAACCTAGACTATTTTGACACTATTTTGCATTTTGTAAAATTGTATTGTACCATTTAAATTATTGATGTTTCATATTTTGTAGTGTATCAAATGATGGGTAAATACTGTATTTTAGAATGGTTAAAATTAGTTAGGTACTAGTACTATTTTAAGTTTTTAAATATCTGTTTTTTAGCTTTTTGTTGTTTTTAAAAGCGTCTTTTTAAACTTTTTAAAAGTGTCGATTTAAGATTATTAACAACCGTATTGGGCTTCTATTTATGATAAAAACCATGCTTAAGTATAGGCACAACCTCTCGTGCAGTGACTAATTTTGTTTTTGAATTTGGGAAGAGATACAGTTCCAGTGAATCTAGATAATATTAGCAGTTTTGATTTTGTGGGGACAATGAAAAACTGTTACACTCCCTCAATATGTTTTAATAATACATTCAGTTGAGGGAGTTTTTTAGGGGAGTGGAGATAGTGCTAGATTTCTAAACAAATTCCCTTACTAACGAATTATTATAAATCTGATTCCTTAGGTTTTCCTATGGATGACAGAAGAAGTTTATTAGCAAAAACGATTTGAATACTTGGTATTGGTTGATAAAAATAGATAACATAAGTAACATCGGTTATTTCGCTCTAATTAAGAACTCACATTTAGTACTGCGAAAGTAGTAGAGAGCGAGATAGTGATTTACTAGTTGTAGATTGTATTAACTGTAGCCTAATATCTAGCTAGTCGTTTTGTGCCTGTGAATGCAACAAGCAGAGAACTATGTTTTGATGTAGTACATAGGAATTAGTAATTATCGAGTAGATAAGTTCTAAGTTTCACTGTGGAGTGGAAGTGGAGCTTAATAAATTAATCTTTATCATTTATGGAAAAAGTAAGTATGGGAATAAGAAAGAAGTAAGTATAAAAGGTTTTGAAACTAGGTTTTGAAAACTTCGCCACGAAGTGGTGTTAAGATGAGACTTATAGAGTAAGTAAATCTTTTATTCGATAGTAATTGTTCTTCGCGAATTCAATTCTTCGTTTAATTGTTATTCCATAACTCACAATAGTTGGAATACAGTGTGTGACAACTCACAATAGCTATGCACTATTTTTTACACTTATAAGTTCGACCTTACATCCTCTTCAATGTAATGATTATGATCTGTGCTCTAAACTCACAATAGGAGTTTGGTCATAATAATATTTTATAAAACACAATTAACAAACAACAAATGAAACAAAAAACTACTTTTTCTCTATGGAGGAGGTTACTGCTTTTGCTCGTCCTGTTCGTTCCTTTAGTACAGTCCTTGGGGCAGACTAAGGTGTATGCAGATACTATTAAAAATAATGAGCATGTAGAAAATGCGCTTTACGCTGCTGATGGTGATTTGAATACTTATGCAGAGTTAAGTGCTAAAGCAGGTGTAGTAGGTGGACTACTAGGTTATAATAGTGAGTTAGATTTATTATTCAATAAAAGTGTACCTAAAAACAATACTATTTTTACTAAAGTAGGTATCGAAGATAAAGGATTATTAAATGCTTTGTTAGGTGGTAGTATTGGTAACTTGGTAACAGGATTAGTGGATGGATTACTTTTAGGTAATCACTATTTTGAAGTATCAGCATATAATTCTAATGGGAGCGTAATTTTAAAAGAAAGCTCTAAAGATGGATTTAAAAATGCAACTGTAAAACTAATAGAAGATATTAATGGACATTTCTTATTAGCTATTACTTCAGATAAAGAAATTAGTAAGTTGAAATTCTCTAATTATAGCAAAGCGGTAGTTGAACTTACAGCACCAACTAAACATTTTTATGTTTATGATTCTTTTTATGATAGTAATGTTAGTCACTGTGGAAAACCAATAGGAACTTCTTTTGATGGTGAGGGAGTTAGTTTAGAATTATTGAATTTAAAGAATCAGAACTTAAGTTATGCTATAGATAATAATCCTAATACATACTCACTTGTATCACCAGGAGCTTTATTAGGTGTTAATGTAGGAGGTTCAATGTCTCAGATATTCTATTTTCCTACTACATCAGATGAGAAAGCTACCGTTAATATTAGTTTAGCTGTAGGGAGTACTGGAGTATTAGATTTAAATCTATTAGGTGGAGTGGAGGTATTAGGTTATAATGGTAAAAGTCTAGTATATCAAAAGTCATTATCAGGAGGTTTGGTTTCTGATTTGAATTTATTAAACCTTAGATTCAACTAATAAATGCAACAGCATTTAAAAAACGGCGGAGAACATTTGCTCCATGGAGCAAATGTTCTCCGCCGTTGGCGAAAAAAAACATCTACTTTTGAGGTTCCTACACACCCAAAAAGATGTCACATTTAACGTTAGAACAAAGATATAAAATAGAAGCATATAAAAAGGCAGGTAAATCACTTACTGAAATTGCTTGTTATATAGGCAAAGACAAGTCTGTTGTTAGCAGAGAGCTTAAGCGCAATTCAGACGAAAGAAATGGTGTTTATAAAGCTAATCTTGGACAAAGAAAGACAGCTCAACGACACAAAGAAAAACGCAAGAGAATACGCTTAACTGAAAACGTAAAAACAACTATTATAGACTATCTTAATCAAGATTATAGTCCAGAACAAATAGTAGGTAGAAGTAAACTTGAAGCAAAAGAAATGGTCTCTGTTGAATGTATTTATCAATTCATTTGGCAGAACAAAAAACAAGGAGGAAAGCTTTATAAGCATCTTAGAACTAAAGGTAAAAAATATAGAAAAAGAGGTGCATGCAAAGACAGTAGAGGCTTGATAAGTAATAGAGTAGATATTGAAAAAAGACCTAGTATAGTTGATGATAAATATAGAATAGGTGATCTTGAAATAGATTTAGTAATAGGGAAAAATCATCGTGGAGCACTGCTTACTATAAACGATAGAGCTACAGGGGTTTTATGGATGGGAAAGATAGAATCAAAGGAAGCTCACGTTGTAGAAGCTAAAATTATAGAACTCTTAAAAGACTTCAAACCGTTACTTCATACTATGACTTCTGATAACGGAAAAGAGTTTGCAAACCATCAAAATATAGCTAACACTCTAGAGCTTGATTACTACTTCGCAAAGCCTTATCACAGTTGGGAAAGAGGAGCTAATGAAAATTTAAATGGATTAGTAAGACAATATTTCCCTAAAATGACTAATTTCGATTTAATTACACAAGCAGCAATTGACAAGGCTGTAAATATTTTAAACAACAGACCAAGAAAGAGATTTGGTTTTAAATCGCCTAACGAAATTTTTACAGAAAAATTAAACCTAATGGTTACTGTTGCATTTAATACTTGAATCCACCAACTTAATTAAGTTAGGTGAAAAAGTTGATATTACTGTTGCGCCTGGTAAGGCATTTGATCGTTTAGAAGTTCGTCTTAAAGCACCTGTAGGTGTTGATTTATTAGGAACTTCTGTTCGTATCTATGATGTAGAGCGTTTTGATGAAGTGAATTGCAAGAATCCTTTAATTACTATTCCTGATGCAACAGCTCAACCTTTTGAAGTAGCTTCATGTTCTACTAAATTAGGAGTTTTTGAGAATGTAGATTTTCCATATAATGCAGTTGATGGAAATAACGAAACATATGCGTCATTAGTAGCAAATAATGGAAGTTTACTTGTTTCTTCTCCTCAAAATGGAAGAATACAAATGAAATATGATAGTGCTTTACCTGCTAATAAAACATCTTATATCCGTATTGATGCAGAAAAAGGTATGCTAAATGCATTGTTAGGTGGTACATTAGGAGATTTGATTGCTAATGTAGGTGGATTAGTATTAGGTAATCATATTTTTACTGTAGAGGCATATGATACTGCTGGTAGCTCTGTTTTAAAAAGTTCAAGTTCAAATCACTTTGAAGGGACTACAAATGGAACAGTTAAATTAGTACAAGATAATATCGGTAGATATTATTTAGCAGTTACTCCAAATCAAGCTTATCAAAGTATTGTCGTGTCTAATAGTGTAAGTAGTTCATTACCTACAGGAGAGATTCGTGCACTTAAAGTGTATAATATGTGTACTGATATAGGTACAGATTTATGTTACCCTGCTCAGTTTACTTCTTATAGTCAACAAGGAATCAATTTGAGTCTTTTAGACTTAGGAAAAGCTGGAGTTAAGAATCCTTATCATGCGATTAGTGGTAACTCATCTAATTACTCAGAAATTAGTACAGGACTAGTTGCTATAGCTGGTTTAATAAAACAAACAGTATATTTTAATCAACCTTCTCAAGTAGGAGATGAATTAAAAGTAAGACTACAGTTAGATCCTAGTTCTGCCTTATCAGTTCAATTATTAGGAAATTATAAAGTAGTTACTTATTTAGGAAATGAACAGAAAGAATCATTTACACTTCAACAAGGCTTAATTAATAACTTGAATCTATTAGATTTATTCAAATCAGGAGGAATACAAACCTTAACTTTTGATACAAAACATGTTTTTGATAGAGTGGAATTACAAGTTGGTAATTTAGTGAATGTAGCTTTAACTCCTTCTATTCGTTTATATGATGTAAAAAGAGTAAACTCAACTTGTCTTGAAAACACTACAATATCACCATTTATAAAACCAGTATGTGCTACTACAGTCCTAAGTGCTTCTAATGCAGATGATATTGATAATATCTTTAGTGATAATTTTGATGCTTATGCTACTATAAACTCAGGATCTGGTATTTTATTAGGTTTAGGAGGTCAATATTCAGGTCATATCGAGTTAGGGTATGCTAAAGAAGTACCTGCTAATACTACATCTTATGTTCGTATAGATTTTGATGAGAAATTATTGAATGCTTTATTAGGAGGTAGCTTAGGTAATGTAGTAAATGGATTACTAAATGGACTTGTTTTAGGAGATCACTTCTTTGAAGTAGAAGTAAAGAATGCTGCTAAAGCTGTTATTCTTGATGGTAAAAGTAATGTGAGTAATAATGCAGCTAAAGGTGCAGGTACTATCAGAATTGTAAAAGATAGTTTAGGCCGTACTTATTTAGCTATTACCCCAACTGTTCCTTATCAATCAGTACGTATTACAGATGTATCTAAAGCTTTAGTTGGTGCTACTGCTAAACCTAATAGTATGAATGTATATAGTATGTGTTATGAAAGTGATACTAACTCTTGTGTTCCTTCATTTGCAACTTCATTTGAATATGGTGGTTTGGCTCTTGATGTAAAAGATTTATCAGGAGGAGGGGTTAAGAATCCTGAGCATGCCATTGATAACAATACTACAAATTACTCTGAAATATCTTCAGGGACATTAAATATTGCAGGCGCAGTTAGACAATATATCTACTTTAATAGTGATGCAAAAGCGGGCGAAGAGACTTTGATTAAGTTTAAAACACAAGGTGGTCAAGTAAATGTAGACTTAATAGGTGCTTTAGAGATTAAAGCTTATAAAGGAGATAAAGAAGTAGATGCATTATCAAGTACTAATGGATTAATCAATGGAATCAATGTACTTGATTTGTTAACTACAGGTCAAATGGTAGAACTTCCTTTTAGACCAAAGGCAGCTTACGATCGTATTTCTATAGGGATGAAATCATTAGTAGGAGTAAACGTAGGAGCAAGTATACATCTATACGATGTAGTACGTACTTGTAGAGTAGTTAATCCTAATCAATCTTTAGTTTCTTGGAAATCATATAAAGTTAATAATGATGCTACAATCAGTACTGTAAAAGGTGGAGAAGTAGTAGAATATACTATCCATGTTCGCAATGAAGGAACTACTCCGATAGCAGATTTTATTGTAAAAGATAAAATGCCTAAGGGGGTGAAATACAAATCAAGTGTAGCAGGTGTCTTAACGGAAGATGAAGTTGTATTTACTCATAAAGGAGTTTTAGCTCCTGGTGCAACAGTTGCTTTTACTTTTGAAGTAGATGTAAATGCTGATTTATCAGGTATAGTTGAGATTAAGAATATTGCTTATGTAGGTGAAGCAGGACAAGAAGTAGGTAAGGAAGTATTCTATCCTTCTTATCCTCCTGTAGATAATACAAATCCAGTACAGCCTGACGGAACTAAAGCTCCAGGGACTGTGATTAAGGTAGTAAATGATAATATGTTAGATAAGCCTATTATTATTGTTGTTGATGAAAAAGGTGACGAAATATCAGGAAATACTATTTGTGCTGGTTCATCGATTATTTTAAAAGTAAAAGATGTTGCAGATACTTATCAGTGGTATTTTAATGGAGAAGCGATTGTTAATAGTGGAAGTGGTACAAATACAAATCCAAATTATGGTAAAGAGAGAACTTTAAGTACAGAAACTCCAGGTGATTATACTGTAGTAACGACGAAAGGAAGTACACTTTCTTATATGTCAGATGTATTTGAAGTAATCCAAAATGAAGGACCTACTTTAAGTATTGAAGGAAGTCAACGCGTAAGTGTTAAGATTGATAGTAGTACAGGAAAAGCTGTTCTGCAGTTGCCAAATGTACAGACAAATGGAAGTACACCTATTTGGTATTATGATAATAAACAAGTACAAAGTAATCAAGTTGAGTTTAATGCTGTAGGTAATTACACATTGACTGTATATAGTGAATTAAATGGGTGTGAGAGTTATGATAGTTTATTAGTTACTGTATTTGACGATTCATTATGCCCACCAACTATTGAGCGTGTTTATGCTAGAGGAGGTAAACTTCCTGATGGAACAGACATGAATACTACATGGTACACTACTTTAGCCGGTTTTGTTGCAAATAAGGAAAATGCAGTAGATGGGGATCCGACAACATATTCGACTATTTCTTCTACAGTTGCTTTATTAGGTTTAGGGACTACTTGGCAGAATATTTATTTTGACCATCCTGTTAAAGCAGGAACTCCAGTGACTGTTAAGTTAGGTAAAGAATATAGTGGATTGATTGTAGCAGGTGGATTGTCAGTAGTAGGGTTAACAAAAGAAGGAAAACGTATCGGTACAATAAAACCTGTTTCAGGTGGATTATTAGATTTATTAACAGGTGATAATGTTTTGGAATACACTTTTGTTCCTTCTAGTAAAAATGGCCCACAAGAATATTATGGAGTACAGATTTCATTAGGAGCATTAGTAGGAGTAGCCCAGTTAGCTAAGGTATACGGTGTTTATTATGATAAACAAGTTCCTCAGTTTGAAGGGGGGTACTGCGAACCTGTTTCTGAAGGCGTACACTCTTCTGTATTAGATGTGTTACATGGAGTACAAGATTTAGGTCTTGGAGTTGCTAGTGCTACTGCCTCAGTTGTTAATCCTTGGAATGCAGTGGATGATAATCTAGATACGTATGCTACTATTAGTAGAGTAGTATCTGTTGCTAATCAAGCTCATATGACTGTTGTGTTTAAGCAACAAGCTATGCCAGGAGATGAGTTACATATCGTAACAGGTACTCCAAGTAATCCTGTTTTAGGATTAGAATTGATCAAAGCATTTAAGATCCAACGTTACTTAGGAGATAAAAAAGTTGGACCAGAAATAGATGGTACAGGAGGTATTCAGGTAATAGATTTAAAACTTTTGGGCTTAGGCTATAAGAGAAAGTATAAAATGATTATTAAAGAAACAGATGAAGCTTTTGATCGAGTAAAAATCACTTATGCCGATGTATTAGGAGTTATAGGAGAATTTACTAGAATATATGAAGTTAGTTTGGCTCCAAAAGTGGACTTAGGTAATGGTTTCGATATCAATGAAGATATTAAAGATATATGTGAACAAGGTAATATAGTAATAAATAGCAATGATCAATGTACAGATTATCAGATGTTTACTCAAGAAAGAGACAGTGATCCTAACAATCCTGAAAAACCAATTGTTGGAGAGGCTAAGGATGTAATTGACGATAAGGGCTTACCTGTTAAGCAATATACATTTAAGTTACCTAAAGATTTACAAGAAGTAGAAGAAGGCAATGAGGATGGAACTCCATCAGGTAGTAAGTATAAAGTAATCTATGTACAAACATATAGAAATGGTTGTCCTGTAGGTAGACGTATTCCTATAAAATTAAGTACTAAAAATTGTTCAGTTAAATCTAACCTGAACATCACACAGAAAATCAGATAATTAGAAACAACAATATTTATATATAAAAAGATATGAAAAAAATCACATTATTAGCGGTATTATTAGGAACAACATATTTCGCAAACGCACAAGTAGGGATCGGTACGCCGGACCCTGCTACTTCTGCAGAATTAGACATCGTAGCTAAGGCAGGAAATAAAGGTATCTTGATTCCTCGTGTTGCTTTAACAGTAGAGAATGTATTCAAACCTATTGAAGGAGCTCAAATAGAAAGTTTATTAGTATATAATAATACAGCATCAGCGACTATGCCTAAAGGTTTTTACTACTGGGATGGTGTTAAATGGAATAGAATAGTAGGGAAAGAAGAATTAGATACTGTAATTAAGAATTTAGGTGATAATATCACGAATATCACTACTAAATTAGAAGAAGACGTAAAGAATCTTCAAGCTGTAGTGAACTACATATTACCGTCTAACCCTGATAATAAAGATAAAGATGGCAAACCAGTAGTTACTGAAAAGCATACTACGATTGTTTATAATCCTGAGACTAAAGAAATGTTCTATGTGACTTATGATAATGGGAAGTATACAACTAAGCAGATTGACATTACTAAGATGGTACAGGGAGTAGAAACAAATACTTTCTTTAAAGACATCAAAGACGCAAATGGTAAAACAACTGGTTATGTATATTTCAACGAGAAAACGATTGTAGAAGCTATTGGTAAAGAAACCGACCCAGCTAAGATTAAAGATATACTTGATAAGTTAGATGAAAAAACAAACGGAGCTATTAAGATTGAAGTAAAAGAAACTGTAGTAAACAACTTCAAAGAAATCTTAGAAGCACCTACTACAATCACTGTAACTACAAAAGACGGAGATAAAACTTTCACAACTGTAGAAGAGTATTTACAATACATCTCTCAGTCTGCTGATGGTAATGTAATCTATAAAAACATTGGTACTGATGTAGCTCCTAATTGGGTATTCCAATACTATGATAAAGCTACAGAAGAGTATAAGACGATTAGTTTACGTAATCTAGTAGCAGAAACTGAGTCTAAAACTACTATTGTTACTTATGAAAATAAACAATACTATTTATCAGAAGCATACATTGTAGGAGGAGGAGAATTAGATGTGACTAAATGGACTGCAGTTCCAGCTGGAGCTATTCATGTAAATGT
Organism: Myroides odoratimimus; assembly: GCF_004337635.1. Taxonomy (NCBI): domain Bacteria; kingdom Pseudomonadati; phylum Bacteroidota; class Flavobacteriia; order Flavobacteriales; family Flavobacteriaceae; genus Myroides; species Myroides odoratimimus. Next base: position 3,819,980 of record NZ_CP037427.1, on the reverse strand, counting down.
AGTAGGTGGAGTGATAAATAATATCGAAGAGATCTTAACGACTAAAGGAAATATCACTATCCAAGTAGGAGGAAAAGATATGAACTTTACATCTGTAGAAGAGTACTTGCAGTACATCACTCAGTTCTCAGAAGGTAATGTTATCTATAAGAATATCAGTACTGATTCAACAAAACCAAATTGGGTACTACAGTACTGGGACAATACTGCAAATGAGTACAAAACTATCAACCTAACAGATCTTGTTGCTTCAGTAGAAACTAAGACTAATATCTTAAGAACAGAAGCAAAAGCTAATGGTAAATTAGAAGATTATGCAGCAGCTCCAGCACCAGTAGAAGCTAATGTTAAGAAAGGAGAAATCTTCTATAAGTATAGTAATGAAGATAAAGTTGAGCAATTCATTAATATGACGGCAGATATCATCTCTTCTATTAACAACAATGAAGAAGTGAAGAATACATTAATTAATGTGTTAAACTCAGGAGGGAACGTATATTTTGGTAAGATTAAAGATACTGATACTGACTTAGTATTTTATACAATGAAAATTGTAAATGGTAAAGAAGAGAAGACTCCTATTGAATTACCAGCTTCATTCTTATTAGAGATTATCAAAAACTATAAAGATATAATTAAACAAGCTTTAGGAGATAATATCACAAACGAAGGAGATATCGTATTCACAGGGAATATCTATAATGGGCGCCAAGTATTATTAGCTAAAGGAAGTACTACAACTAATGGCGAATCTGCTAGAACTACAGGTGTAACATTAGCTAATGCTACAGGTGATAACGCTATCAATGGTGTGTTATCTATCAAGGTACTAAAAGCAGGTGTAGTAGTTACTGAATCTATAAAAGATGTGGTAGTAAATGATACTAAGATTGACTTTAATATCGGTGTAGGAAATATCTATACAGCTTTACCAGCAGATACTTATGAAGTAGTAGTAGAATACCTAGGTAAAGAGGTAAAATAATTTAGAATACAACAAACAACAATTAATTCTTTTTAGAAAGGGAGAGGCTAAAGCCAACTCACAATAACGGCCTCTCCCTTTTATTAAATCAAACTCACATTATGAAAAAAATATATTTAAGTATAGCCATATCATTTCTTGCAACAGCTGGTTTTGCTCAGACTAAGATCGGTGTTGTTGGTAAATCTAATCCTGATATAAACTCTAATGCTATCTTAGAGTTAGAATCAGAGAACAAAGGTCTTTTATTACCTCGTATTGCGTTAACTGAGACTACGAAAGCAGATCCTTTAAGTGATCACGTTAGCGGAATGACTGTGTATAATACAGCTACTGTAGCAGATGTAGTGCCTGGGTTTTATTATAACGATGGTACGAAATGGCAACAGATGGTAACAACAGATAATAAAGCTGTGAAATTCTTCTATATGCCTACGATCACTTTTGATACGAGTGTTCTTGGAGATGGTAGAAAAGAACTATACGAAGAGTATAAAAAGCAGTTCACAATGACAAGCGGAAATGCAGTAAAGAGTACTAATGCTCCTGCTGTTATTCCTCATTTTCCAGCAGCTAGTGATTTATACTATTATGTTACAGACTTTGATCCTGCTGTGTTTTCAGATATCGTTATAGATGATAATGGAGTAATGACTTACAAGATTATTGGTAATGGTACTCCTACCTCTATCATGAATATCGTATTCGTGGTAAAATAACTAACTAGTAAAAGTGATTCACTATGGTTAAGAAAAGAACACTCTTAGTAGTTTCTGGCTTGTGCTCTATAGCTACTATGGCTCAGACAGTCAACAAGGGAGGGCTATATGTAAGCCCAGAAGGGATAATGTCTACACATTATGCCTTAGAGAATATAGATGATGCAGACTTTAAAAATAACGGTACGCTATATGTTTATAATGATATTATAAACAACGGTGCTTTCTTTGATTATAAAGGAAAACTAGCACAAGGGACTACTATTTTTAAAAGTGATAAACAACAGACTGTATCAGGTAACAGTATCAGTAAGTTTAACAATGTAGTGCTAAATAACACAGCAGATAATATTGCATTTAATGTTATTAATGATGTGGTAGTACAGGGTAGAGTGGACTTCCAAGACGGTATTGTCAATGTAGATGAGAAAGACGGATCATTTACATTTCTAAAAGACGCAACGGCAGTCAATGCAAGTGATAATAGCCATATCCAAGGAACTGTAGACAAGGAAGGAAACAACGAGTTTGTGTTCCCTATTGGAGATAAGAAGTACTATCGAAATGCTACGATTACAGCGCCTAAAGAAGAGAAAGACATTTTCGTAGGGAAGTATAACTTAGATGATAAGAACTTCTTTACTTCTCATAAACATAAGTCTGGTATAGTAGAGCTAGTAAACGAAAGAGAGTATTGGCTAGTAGACCGTAACTCTAATGCCAAGAGCGATGTTATCTTGACATTAGGCTGGCATACAGACACTACTCCAGCAGAGTTATTAAAGACTCCAGAGAAGAACTTACGCATTCTTCGTTGGGATGTTAAGGATCAGCTTTGGGTAGATGAGGGAGGTATCGTAGATGTTGATAATAAGACAGTGACTACACCTACATCTGTACGTGGATATGGATTCTTTACATTAGGTACTGTGAATACAGATTTGATATTAGATGGAGACGTAGTAATCTATAATTTAGTAACGCCTAATGGAGATGGCGAGAATGATTTCTTCTTAATTGATAATATTAATCGTTTCCCTAACAATAAAGTTGAGATCTATAACCGTTGGGGAGTGAAGGTTTATGAGACTTCTAATTATGACAGTAATAATAACGTATTCAGAGGGTATTCTGACGGACGTGTTACAGTTAACTCTGGAGAGAAACTACCTACAGGAACTTATTATTATGTGATTAGCTATGAATACAGAAATGCTAGCGAAGCACATACAATTAGAAAATCAGGGTATCTACATTTAGACAACAACTAAGATTTTACGAATGACAATTAATAGAACAATAAGAAATATAAGTGTGTGTATGTTAACCTTGTTAGGAGTACAACAAATGCAAGCACAACAAGACCCACAGTACACACAGTATATGTATAATACCTCTAATATTAACCCTGCTTATGCAGGTACTAGAGGTAACCTAAGTATTTTCGGTAACTACCGTACACAGTGGGTTGGTTTAGATGGAGCGCCTAAGACAGCTAATCTTTCTGTAAGTACACCTCTAGGAGATTCAGGATTAGGATTAGGAGTAAATTATATGAATGATCGTATAGGAGCGATGGATGAGAATAATATCTCTGTAGACCTATCGTACGCTATCGATGTTAATCAAGACTATAAATTAGCATTTGGATTAAAAGCTACGGCTAACTTACTGAATGTAGATTATACTCGTCTTAATATCTATAGTGGAAAAGATCCTGTAGCATTGACTAATATAGATAATCAATTCTCACCTAATATAGGGGCAGGTCTGTATCTATATTCTGAGAAGTCATATTTAGGATTGTCTGTACCTAACTTTTTAACTACAGATCGCTACGATGATAACGAGGTGACTACCATGCGTCAGAAAGCGCACTTCTATTTAATGGGAGGATATGTGTTTGAACTAAACCCTAGTTTGAAGTTTAAACCAGCTTTCTTAGCGAAGGCAGTTTCTGGGGCACCATTACAGATGGATCTGACAGCTAACTTCTTAATTATAGACAAGTTTACTGTAGGAGCAGCATATCGTTGGGATGCATCAGTTAGTGCATTAGCAGGATTCCAAGTGAATGATAACTTATTCGTAGGATATTCTTATGATGCAGATACGACTAAGTTAGCGAATTATAACTCTGGATCTCATGAGATATTCCTAAGATTTGATTTGTTTAATAATCGCACTCGTATGAATACACCAAGATTCTTTTAATGAAAACTATAAAGTATGAAAAAGAAGGTTATTAAGTTTTTCTCAATAGCCTCTTTTTTCTTAATAACGGTAGGGGCAGTAGCTCAGACTAGTAAGGAGAAAAAAGCGGATAAGAGCTTTGACTACTATGAGTATGTCAATGCAATCGAAATCTATGAGAAAATTATAAATAAAGGGTACAAAAGTGTTAATACACTTACTAAATTAGCAGATGCTTATTACTTTAAAGGTGAGCTAAAGACTGCTCATAGGTGGTACGAAGAGTTATTTGTTTTTGCAGAACAAGAAGGACATAAACTACCATCAGAGTACTACTATAGATATGCGCAGACGCTGCGTTCTATAGAGGATTATAAAAAGGCAGATGAGTATGTAAGTCGCTTTGCCGAGTTAGAGAAAAGTGACAGTAGAGGTATATTATTCGAAGAAAAGAAAGATACTTACTTAAAGGAGATTAATGCCATGATACAGCGTTATGATCTGAAAGTACTGCCTATTAATAGTGTATATTCTGACTATGGATCGAGTATCTTAGGAGACCAATTAGTCTTCGCTTCTGCTAGAGAAACAGAGCATGGAGGTAGAGTACATAAGTGGACTAATGAAGCGTTTACTACTCTATACAGTACGGTAATTAGTAAAGATGGTAGTTTTAGCGAGCCTGAGCCTTTGGATAAGTTTGGAAATGCAAAGGTCAATGTAGCATCAGCTATCTTTACTAAAGATGGTAAGACGATGTACTTCACGAGTAATAACTTTAAGAAGAAAAAGAAAGTTCACAATGAAGATTATTACATTTTACTAAAGTTATATAAATCTACTTTAAACGAAGATGGAGTATGGACAGAAGCTGTAGAGTTACCATTTAACTCAGATAATTTTAATACTGCTCATCCTGCTTTATCCCCAGATGAGAGATGGTTATACTTTGCTTCTGATAGAAGTGGTACACTAGGGGAGTCTGATATCTATAGAGTCTTTATAGAAGAAGATGGAAGTTATGGTACACCTGAGAACTTAGGGGCTAGAATTAATACAGAAGGGCGTGAGACATTTCCTTTTATCTCTAAGGATAACTATCTATATTTCTCATCAGATGGACGTCCAGGGCTAGGAGGGTTAGACATATATATGGCTAAGCTAAATGTGGATAATACCTTCGGTAAGGTAGTGAGCGTAGGAGCTCCTATTAACAGTCCTTCAGATGACTTTGCATTCTATATCAATGATAAAAATAGAAAAGGATTTGTCAGTTCTAATCGTGAGGGAGGAGTAGGAAGTGATGATATATATTTCTTCCAAGTAGTAGACTGTAAGCAGCAGATAGAAGGGAAAGTGTTCAATACGAGTACAAAAGAACCGATAGCGAATGCCACAGTAGTATTATATGATAATGCGTATAAAGAACTAGCTACAATCACTACAGATGCGAAGGGGTATTATCTTACAGAAGCTTTAGACTGTAATTATAAGTTTAGATTAAAGGCTAGTGCAGATAAGTTCTTGACAGCAGAGGTATCTACGGTATTAGGACGAGAGTTTAATGTATCTAAGAAGGTAGATATAGGACTAGATCCTATAGTTGAAAAAATAGAGAAAGATGATGATTTATTTAAGAAATTGAAGTTAGATCCTATCTATTTTGACTTTGATAAAGCGACTATTCGTCCTGATGCAGCAGTAGAGTTAGCGAAGGTAGTAGAAGTGCTTAATATGTATCCAAAACTGAAGATAGATGTGCGTTCGCATACAGATAGTAGAGGTAATGATGCCTATAATATGAAGTTGTCTGACCGAAGAGCTAAATCAACGATAGCTTGGATGGTAAAACAAGGAATAGAAGAAGATCGTATCACGGGTAAAGGGTATGGAGAATCACAGTTAGTTAATAAATGTGCTAATAAAGTACCATGTACTATTAAAGAGCATCAAGAAAATAGAAGAAGTGAGTTTATTATTCTGAATATAGAATAACACTGTTTCGGTTAGTAATTTTAAAAAAGCCAGTTTGTGATGACAGACTGGCTTTTTACTTTTTTAGTAAAGTGTCATAGAACGTACAGAAAGGAGTGATTCTATAGCCCTATTAGAGTGAGGTTGTTTTGTAATTCCATTCTTCAGTACTCTCCTTTCAATACCGCTACAAGATCTCTTCAAGACTTCTTCAAGAAAATAGGCTTGAACTAGAGCAATCTTAGCGTATTGTTGAAGAAATTAAGACAAAGGTCTGTATATGCTAGGATAGAGAGGTATTCGTGTATTTTCTGTTTTTGAGTTTTTTTATTTAACCCAGATTAAGCGATAGACATATAAACGAAAAGTAATTATACAAAATAGCTCTGAATTTAAGAAAACAGCATACTGTAGTATGGATTTAGAAGAAATGAAAGAGATATGAAGTAGAATTGCTTTGCAGTATTTGGCTAATGCTTAATCTGGGTTTAATATGTTTGTAATTAATTGTTTATGTTTGTTTTTGGTCTTTTTTAAAGAAAAAAAACACTATACTTTTTCTTCAAAAAGAAGTGTAAATGGATGGTACGCAGGATATATCAATAAAAGAGGGTATAAAGAGTCTTTTACACTAGGTAAGTACGTCATTAACTCAATAAAAATGAAAAAAGAGATAAGAATTATTCACAACAGAATAAAATAGGAATGTTTTTAGGTAAAAGAGAGAGATAAGATATAGAAGTGATTATTTAATATGGTTAATATGGAATCATGGTTTAATTTATTCAACAAAAAACCACCCGTTTAGAGGTGGTTTTTATATAGATAATAGATTGATTATTTTTCTATTGTTTGGTATACTTTAAGAGCTTGTTTTAAGATCTCAGCTGAGCGGATTAAGTCTTCTTTTTTAAGAACATAAGCCATACGAGCTTCGTTTAATCCTACACCTGGTGTAGAGTAGAATCCTGCAGCAGGAGCAATCATTACAGTCTCTCCATTTAGGTCATACTCTTCTAATAACCATTTAGCGAAGTTATCAGCATTTTTAATAGGGAACTTAGCTACACAGTAGAAAGAACCATGTGGCATAGTTACTTGTACTCCTTCTATCTGTTGAAGCGCAGTGATGAATACATCTCTTCTCTCTTTATATTCCGTGATTACTTCATCGAAGTAAGATTTAGGAGTATCTAGAGCAGCCTCAGCAGCGATTTGTTCAAAAGTAGGAGGAGATAGACGCGCTTGAGCAAATTTCATTGCTGCAGCCATAAGATCTTTGTTTTTAGAAACGATACATCCTATACGAGCACCACACATGCTGTAACGCTTAGATACAGAGTCAATCATGATCGCGTGATTTGCTAATTCTGGGATACTCATCACAGAGATATGTTTATATCCATCATAAGCGAACTCTCTATATACTTCATCAGCGATTAAGAATAGATCATGTTTAACTACTAGGTCTGTTAACTGTTTCATCTCTTGTTCTGAATATAAGTAACCAGTAGGGTTACCAGGGTTACAGATTAAGATTGCTTTAGTTTTAGGAGTGATTAGTTTTTCGAATTCTGATATAGCAGGTAATGCAAATCCATCATTGATAGAAGACATCACAGGTACAATGTTTACTCCATTAGAAGTAGAGAATCCATTATAGTTAGCATAGAATGGCTCAGGGATGATGATTTCGTCACCTTGGTCCATTGTACTTCCTAAAGCGAATAATAATGCTTCAGATCCACCAGTAGTAACGATAATATCTGCTACATCTACATTAAGATTTTGGTCTTGATAGTGTTTAGCTAACTTTATTCTATAACTTTCGATTCCTGCAGAGTGGCTATATTCTAATACTTCGAAGTTAGCTTCTTTTACAGCTTTAAGAGCTCCTTCAGGTGTTTTAATATCAGGTTGTCCTATATTTAAGTGGTATACATGGTGTCCTTTTTGTTTTGCTACCTCTGCAAAAGGGACTAATTTTCTGATAGGTGATTCAGGCATTTGAAGCCCTTTGTTTGAAATCTTTGGCATAGTTTTGAAATTTAAATAAACATAGTAACTCTCTAAATCAATATTGGATTAGAAATCAATAATCCTCTAGAATATTACTATCGCAAATGTAACTTATTTTATGCAAAAATTTGCAACAAATTGATTACTAAATATTAAGTTAAATATACTGAATTACTGGCCTTTTTGGTTATTTTTGTTGCACTATTAAAACAACATATTAACAACTCATGGATAAAAAAATAATATCTTTTTTTTCTTCGACACGGTTAATGGCGGTTCTTTTTATAGTTTATGCTGTAGCATTAGCTCTAGGAACCTTCATCGAAGATCGTTATAACACAACTACTGCCCGTATTTTAATATATAATACTAAATGGTTCGAGTTTATTATGTTTGTTTTCTTGATTAATTTTATAGGAAATATTAAGAAATACAGACTACTGAGCAAGGAGAAGTGGGCGACATTAATGCTACATGCGGCTTTTATTTTGATTTTATTAGGAGCTTTCATTACTCGTTATATTAGTTTCGAGGGAATGATGCCTATTAGAGAAGGGGAGACGGCAGATAGTATTTTTTCTGATAAAACTTTCCTTACTGTTATGACAGATGGTGAGTATGAAGGGGAACAACGTAGACGTACGTATGAGAGACCAATACTATTCTCTCCTGTAACGAATAACCACTTTAAAGTAAAAGAAGACTTTAATGGTATCGGTTACGAGATAGAGTATAAAGATTTTATCATGGGAGCTACTGAGGCAATAGCAGAAGATCCTAATGGAAAAATGTTCTTAAAATTAGTAGAGTCTGGTGATGGTGATCGTCATGAACATTTCTTAGAAGAAGGAAAAGTAGTGAGTATCCATAATGTATTGTTCTCATTGAATAAACCTACTGATGGAGCAATCAATATCACAAAAGAAGGTGATGAGTTCTTTATAGACACGCCTTTTGGAGGAACGTATATGGTGATGGCAACACAGGCGACAGGTGATGTAATAGCTGGTACAAAAGCTCCTCTGAACTTTAGATCATTATATAATATGGCAGGAACACAGTTCGTTATTCCAGAAATGCCTATTAAAGGAAAGATGGTTCTAGAGTCTGATGGTGACTTTAAGAATAAGAGAAATACTGATGCTTTAGTCCTTACTGTTCGTTCTCAAGGTAAAGAGGAAGAAGTAACGTTAATGGGTAAAGCGGGAAGAATGGGAGAACCTCAGTCATTTAAATTAGGTGACTTAGAGTTTACGATGATGTATGGTAGTAAAGTATATACTACACCATTCCAAATCAAGTTAAATAAATTCATCGCTGAGAAATATCCTGGTACAGAGAGTAGCTATGCTTCATTTGAAAGTCAGGTGACTGTATTAGACGGTGCAGAGAACTTCGATGCACGTATCTATATGAACAATATTTTAGATTATAAAGGTTACCGATTCTTCCAGGCAGAGTTCGATAGAGATGAGAAAGGAACTATCTTATCTGTGAACCATGATTTCTGGGGAACTTGGATTACTTATATAGGGTACTTCTTACTATATGTAGGATTAATAGTAATCTTATTTGATAAGAATACAAGATTTGGAGATTTGAAACGAAAATTAGATAAAGTTAGAGAGAAGAAAGCTTCTATACTTACGATGTTGTTCTTGTTCTTATCAGTAGGAGCATTCGCTCAACATAATCATGAGACCCCTACACGTCCTAACCAGGTAGTGATAGACTCACTGATTAAGAGTACTGCTGTAGATAAAGAACATGCAGCAAGATTCGGAGAATTGGTAATTCAAGACTTTGGTGGTCGTATGAAACCAGTGAATACTTTTGCTTCAGAATTATTGCGTAAGGTATATAAAGGAGAAAACTATAAAGGATTAAATCCTGATCAGGTATTCCTATCGATGACTCAGTTTACGGTAGCTCAACAATTACAAGGAGCACCTAACTACTGGTATTATGCAGAACTGATAAAATTACCTAGAGGGAATGATAAGATATTAGAGGCATTAAAGTTACCTAAAGACGCAAAGTATGCTGCGTTTATTGATTTCTTTGATGAAGATGGTAATTATAGATTGGCAAAAGTAGTAGAAGATGCTAATCACTCCGCAGTTAAAAATCAGTTTGAGAAAGACTATTTAGACTTAGATTCTAAGATGGCATTATTGAATGCTGCATTTACTACACGTAGCCTTACGATATTCCCTATACCTGGTCACGATAATGATAAATGGGTATCTCCATTAGAATTAAACGAGGCTGGTCTTAAAGGAATGGACTCTACATTCACGAAGAGCATATTACCTAGAATGTATGTTCCAGCGTTATTTGAGGCTAAACAATCAGGTGATTATGCAAAGGCAGATGAGTTTTTACAGAGTATTAAAACGTATCAGAATGCTTATGGTAAAACTGTAATTCCTTCTGAGAAAAAGATTCATTTTGAAATCCAATATAATAAGTATGATATATTTAAGACACTATATAGTTACTATATGTTAGTTGCTGTGTTCTTATTTATCTTCATTATATCAGAGGTATTAAAGCCAAGACGTATTAATAAGATGATGATAAAGATCGGTAGCTGGGCTACGGTTTTATTATTTGTTATTCATACTTTAGGGTTAGCAGTTAGATGGTACGTGTCAGGGCACGCTCCATGGAGTGATGCGTATGAGTCAGTTATTTACGTGGCATGGGCGACTACATTATTTGGGTTGATTTTTGGACGTAAGTCTGAGTTAACGATTGCTTCAACAGCATTTGTGGCAGCTATAGTGTTATGGGGAGCACATCTAAACTTTATGGATCCAGCGATTGGTAACTTACAACCAGTATTGAATTCATATTGGCTGATTATTCACGTAGCAGTTATTGTAGGTAGTTATGGTCCATTCACACTAGGTATGATATTAGGAGTCGTGACTTTATTCTTAATGATTCTTACCAATGATAAGAATAAGAAGAAAATGGATCTTAATATTAAAGAGTTAACTTATATTAATGAGATGACATTAACGGTAGGTCTAGTTCTATTAACTATTGGTAACTTCTTAGGAGGTCAATGGGCTAATGAGAGCTGGGGACGTTACTGGGGATGGGATCCAAAAGAGACATGGGCATTAATTAGTATTATGATCTATGCTTTTGTGATCCATGCTAGACTAGTGCCAGCTATGCGAGGTACATGGTTATATAATGTATTCAGTGTAGTAGCGTATTACTCTATTATGATGACTTACTTCGGTGTGAACTTCTACTTAAGTGGATTACACTCTTATGCATCAGGAGATAAAGTGATCACACCTACTGTTGTATGGTGGTCATTAGGATTTGTGATAGTATTAAGTGTATTCTCTTATATTAAATATAAAAAGTACTTGAAGAAATAGTATTCTAAGTAGAATATAATCAAAAAGGGGGCTGTCTTCATAAGACAGCCCCCTTTTTGGTTGATATTATTTAACTTGGTAAGTACCTATTGGTGTTTGATAGTCTTTATAAATGAAATCAACTCTTCCATTACCTGCATCTTTAGGAATTTCAAAGTGTACTTCTGTTGGTGTTATTTTGAAAATATATGCAGGAGTAGGTGTATCAGATTCTCCAGGTTGTAATGCACGAGTTCCTTTTTCAGCATTTGTTTTTTTACTTGGTAATTTTTTAGTAAAATTGATTGTGTATTCTCCAGCTTTACTTTCATCAAAACCTTTTCCTTTTAAAATAGCTGTATCACCAGGTTGTTTATTTGAGAAATCTACATTGTTTAGTTCTTTAGGATATTCTGCAGGTATTGAAGGTTTATTACTATTGTCATCACTAGAACAGCTTACAACGCTCAAAGAGATTGAGGTAATAAGGAATAAAAAAAGTTTTTTCATAAAATTGATTAGTTAATTGTTTAGAATAACTAAAGTACTATCTTTTTATCTTCTAACAAATTATTGTGACTTTTTTATTAGTTCCTTTAGTATCGAATTTAGTCCTTCCGAAGCAGTATTTTTAACAACTGTTAGTTCACAAGGTGTATGTTGAATTAATGCTGGATTAGTATCAATGTAATAGGTATGAGCAATTGGCTTAGCATAAGATATCAAAGAGGCTGCAGGATATACTTGCATAGAGGTTCCTATGATGATGATGATATCTGCTTCTTCTACCAATGGAATAGCTTTCTCTAGTTCGGGTACCATTTCTCCAAACCAAACTATATGTGGTCTTAGAGAATGACCGAGTTCATTAGAGTCATCCGTTAACAGATCTGTTGTCCAAGGGTATATTAGTTTTTCGTCTTGTTCGCTACGCACTTTTAATAGTTCTCCATGTAAATGAATAATTTTATTAGATCCTGCACGCTCGTGAAGATCATCCACATTCTGAGTGATGATACTTACATTGTAGTATTGTTCTAATTGGGCTAAGATATAATGAGCTTTATTCGGTTGGCAGCTTAGTAGTTGGCGTCTTCGATCATTATAAAATTGCAAGACTAATTCTTTGTTTTGTTGCCACCCTTGAGGTGAAGCTACCTGCATAATATCATGTCCTTCCCATAATCCATCAGCATCTCGGAATGTTTTAATACCACTTTCAGCACTCATTCCTGCGCCTGAAAGGACGACTAATTTTTTTTCCATAATATTCTTACCTTTGCAATTGTCTTAAAAATAAATATATAATGAATATTTCAAATAAGCTATTTCAGGACGTTGATTATTTAGAATACTTAGAGACTTTCTTGACTGAAAATAGAGTAGAGCGTTTTAAAGAAGTTTTAAAAGATCGTACAAATCATTTTACTGTTGTAGCTGAAGATGTATACCAATTACATAATACGAGTGCTGTAATGCGTAGTTGTGAGGTTTTTGGTGTACAAGATTTGCATGTTATAGAACAAAAATTTGGAAAGCGTATAGATAAAGAAATAGCCTTAGGTGCTGAGAAGTGGGTAGACATTCATCGTTATGCTTCTATACCTACAGCCATTGAAGATATCAGGAAGAAGGGCTATCAGATTGTGGCAACTACACCTCATGTAGAAGCGAATCATTTAGAAGACTTTGATATTAGTAAGCCTTCAGCTATATTTTTTGGTACAGAAAAAAATGGGCTGTCTCCTGAAATTATAGAACAGGCAGATGCTTATATTAAAATACCGATGGTCGGGTTTACAGAAAGTTTGAATATATCAGTGTCAGCTGCGATTATTATTCAAAATCTAACTACAAGAGTTAGAAACTCAGATGTGGATTGGAGATTAAAAGAAGAAGAAATACTTGCAAAAAGAATTGATTGGGCTAGAAAGTCTATTAAAGATATTGATTTTGTAACTGAACGTTACTTAGAATCTAAGCAATAATGTAAAAACAAAAAACTCCTTCAATTAAAGGAGTTTTTTGTTTTTATATAGGTGTTGGTTTTATTTAAGTACTAGGATTGCTCTTCTTACGTAGTTTCATATTGATGAACTCTACAGCTAAGGAGAATGCAATAGCAAAATATAAATAACCTTTTGGTACAGCTCCTATTTCTTGCCCAGCCAATACAGCATGTGAGATGTGCATACTCTCTGTAGTAAGCATGAATCCAATCAATATTAAGAATGAAAGTGCAAGAATCTGAATAGAAGGGTTCTTATTCACAAAGTTACCTACAGGTATAGCAAATAACATCATCACTCCAACAGAAACAATAACTGCAGCAATCATAATATATAGAGCTCCTTGTAAGCCATTGGTCATACCTACAGCTGTTAGAATACTATCAACAGAGAATATAATATCAATCATTAAGATCTGCATGATAATGTTACCAAATGATTTAGTAGCTATTTTTTTTGCATTAGGGGCTTCATCTATAGGATGATGGTCATGGACATGAGCTACCTTTTCATGTATCTCTTTGGTCGACTTATAGATCAAGAAGATTCCTCCACCTAATAAGATTAATGCTTGTCCATTGAAGTCTGCGCTAAACCAGCTCCAATTGATACTAAATAAAGGTTTTTTCATAGCGATAAGCCATGTAACACCAAATAATAATCCAATACGCATAAACATGGCTAAAAACAGCCCTATTTTTGTTGCTTTTTTGCGTTGTTCTTCAGGTAGTTTACCTGTGACGATTGAGATGAAGATAACATTGTCTATTCCTAATACAATTTCTAAGAATGTCAATGTAATAAATGCTACTATAGCATCTGCAGTTAAAAATACTTCCATAGTATTTAGTTGTGGATTAGATTATAAATCAGCTATTTTTTTTATAGTTCCTCTTTCTCTTCTTGCATCTCCTACATACCCATATTCAAAAGTACATAGATCTCCGTCCGTAGTAATTATCTTAATGCTAACAGGCTTTTTATCAGCCATAGTCTTAGGATTAAGTTTCTCTAAGATAAACTCGCAATCGTTTACCCAACGTATAGCAGCACTATCTGTTTTACCTTCGAATGTTTCTATTTCTAATTCTTCAGTTCTAATGAAAGTAGAAACTTTCTTTTCTCCATTAATTTCAGCAGTAAATTCGAATTTACCTGTTTTAAATTTAGCACAATTTCTTTCTTGATTATAACAAGAGGCTAATAAAAATAAAAAAGGTAAAAAGTAAAGTAGTTTAGTTTTCATGTTTTTAATTTCCAAAAAGTGATTTTATAATAGTTTGTAATCCTTTAAAAAATAATAGCATAGAAGTTAAGCATATTAAACATCCTAAAATAAGTATAGGATAGAAAAAAGGATGAGCTTGATTTTTTAAAGAACTATGGATAACGATAGGGCCTAAAAACATAAGGGGTAAAGTAATCATTAGGTATTTTACACCTTTGCTCAACAGTTTTCGATCAGTTTGTGGTTCTTCCATTATTTAGTTGATTTAAAACTTTCTATTGCTAGGCGGACATTCTGATATTGGTCTAAAAGCCCTTTAGCGATAGTGTAGTCTATATTTAATTCATTTATAATCATTTGTATTCCTCTTTCTTGTAGTTTAGCATTAGTCATTTTCATATCGACCATTTTATTGCCTTTTACTCGGCCAATTTGTATCATACTACTAGTTGAGATCATATTAAGAACGAGTTTCTGAGCAGTACCAGCTTTCATACGAGAGCTACCTGTTACAAATTCTGGTCCTACAATTACTTCTATAGGATAATCAGCTACTTCAGCAAGAGGACTTTGAGGATTACAAGTTATACAACTTGTTGAGATTTTATTTTTTTGGCATTGTTCTAATGCTTTAATAACATAGGGAGTAGTACCAGATGCAGCGATACCAACGACAATATCTTTTGAATTGACATTGTACTGTTGTAAATCTAGCCAACCTTGTAAAGGATTGTCTTCTGCATTTTCTACAGCATGTCTAATGGCGTGATCTCCCCCGGCGATGATTCCAATAACTAAATCAGGTGATACTCCATAAGTAGGAGGGCATTCTGAAGCATCTAAGATTCCTAATCGTCCTGAAGTACCTGCTCCAATATAGAATAGTCTTCCTCCATTGTTTAATTTAGAAACAACTTGTGTTACTGTCATTTCTATTTGAGGAATTGCTTTTTCTACAGCTAAGGGTACAGATATATCTTCTTTATTCATATTAGACAATAATTCTTGGATAGACATCTTGTCTAGGTTATCATAATTAGAAGATTGTTCTGTAATTTTTATAAAACTCACTTTTGAATAGTTTTTTAAAAAGTATGAACACAAAAGTAAGCAAAATAGTTTACTAACCCTTATTTATGTAGCAGAGGAACGATATAATTTTATGCCAAAAAAGCAGATTATTAAGTAGAGAAATTTTCTTTAAAATTATATTTATTCTTTTATTAAGCTAGTTAAGTATTTCTTTACTAAAGAATAAGGAGTTATTTAATGTCATTAGTTCTAAAATGGTAAAATAATACTAGTAAATAATTTTTTGTGTTGTAAGAAATGAATTACTTTTGCAGAGAGTAAACTGCCTTATCGCTACTTTCAGTAATGAAAATAGAGGAAAGTCTGGACACCATAGGGAGGCATAATGGGTAACACCCATCCTTGGCTTGCCAAGAGGACAAGTGCAACAGAAAGTATGTACAGGTAATGCTGTAGTGAAACCAGGTAAACTCTATGCGGTGAAATGTCATGTATATTTAGCGTTTGAGGGTGCCCGCCCGATGCTTTAGGGGTAGGCAGATAGAGCTATCGAGTAATTGATAGCCGGGATAAATGATAAGGGGGTACTTCGGTACTTACAGAATCCGGCTTATAGGTTTACTCTTTATTTTTTGTATCTATTAGATACAAAAAAAAGGACTATTATCTTAGATAATAGTCCTTTTTTTATATGTTAGTATGATATTTATTCATCATCGTCTTCATTATCCTCATCTTCTAATTCGTATTCAAAGAAGGTAAATACAGAACCACCATAGTTTTTTTCAAAAGAGAAATGTTCTAAATGATCCATTTTTGTGAACTTAGAGTGTTCTATAACAACCATACCTTGTTCATCGACAAGTCCTTTCTCAAAAATATCCTTTAGTATTTTCTCAAATTGTTCTTGGGTAAAATCATAAGGAGGATCAGCAAAAACGATATCATAGGAAGCTTGGTGCTTCTCTATAAATTTAAATACGTCAGACTTTAGTGGGATAATATTAAGATCTAGTTCTTTTGCTGTTTTCTTAATAAAGTTAACGCATCCCATATCGCCATCTACACTAACGATAGATTCTGCTCCTCTAGAAGCAAATTCATAACTGATGTTTCCTGTACCTGCGAATAAGTCTAATATGGTTAGTTCACTAAAATTAAAGTGATTATTTAGAATATTAAATAGAGATTCTTTACTCATATCCGTTGTAGGACGGACAGGTAGGTTTTTAGGGGGCGAAATACGTCTTCCTTTTAGTTTTCCTGATATAATTCTCATGAATGGAATAAAATGTAATATTGTTTAGGTACTTGGTGATGTAATAAAAGATCATCACTGATAAAAAAATTATTATCTACTACATTGACTTCTCGAATGTAGGTATATGCTTGTTCATAATAAGAGTCGTCCGTATCTACTCTTCCAATCAAGTAGAGTGGGTTTGACTCAGTATTTAATTCTAATTGTTCATAAGTAAACAAGATGTAATAAATAAAGTCTTGTGCAGTCTGGCATTGAAATGAATTAAAAAAAAGTAATTCTCCATTACTGACTACTACTAATTCAAAATGATCTTTTTGTAAAAAAGCATAAACTTCTTTTTTAGTATTTTTACTTGACTTTTTTAGTAAAATCTCTACTAGTAACGTATTAATGTTGTGGTAAGTAAAGCTTCCAAATTTATCAATTAAATAATTATTGATATTGACATAAGGAATATAAACATTATTAATAGCACTACTTTCTAATTCATCAAAAGCAAAGAAGTCTGTAGAAAACACTTTTGTTGAATACTGTAGATAATACCCCATAGAATCTTCATTGAATAGTTCTCTTGGGATAAATGTATTAAGTGTATTATCATGTAGTACAATTACTTCATCGTATCTTTCTGTTAATTCTGTATGCTTTTGAAAAATTTTATCTAATTGTTCCTCTATAGATTTAGTTTGAGAAATAGCTTCAGATGCAAAGTGAATAATCTCATGTGCTAATTTGTCTTTAATAGCAAAAGAGAATTTATTTAAAGAAACTTGTATTAAAAGTTTATGGTAATTCTTTGACATCGTGAGTTTAAAATATGAATTTCGAATACATGCAAAATTACACTTTTTTATTGCAATCTTCTAGTCGAGGGATAAAAAGCTTAGTATCTTTGGCATACAATAGATAAAAAAGAATATACAACTATGATAGGTCAACAGTTTTATAAACTACTCCGTCAGAAATTTCCTTATGATTTAACTTTAAAGCAAGATATTTTTCTTCAGAAGATTGCTGATTTTGTTACAAATAACACACAAGATGAATTGTTTGTATTAAAAGGATATGCGGGTACTGGTAAAACTACATTGTTATCTACAGTAGTTAATGAGTTGAGAAGTGTTAACAAGTTCTCTGTAATGCTTGCTCCTACAGGACGTGCAGCTAAGGTGATTAGTAATTATTCTAATCGTTCTGCCTTTACTATTCATAAAAATATCTACTATCCTAAGCCTAGTAAGGCAGGAGGTACTTTTCAATATACTATGCGACATAATAGAAATCGAAATACGATATTTATTGTAGATGAGGCGTCTATGATAGGAGATGCTAGTGCAGGAGATACCTCTATGTATCCACATGGATCATTGTTAGACGATTTAGTTTATTATGTGTATTCAGGTTTTAATTGTAAGTTGATTTTAATAGGGGATACAGCTCAGTTACCTCCAGTAGGAATGAATATTAGTCCAGCATTAGATATAGACCAGCTTCGATTTAATTATGATATGGATATTCAACATATAGAATTAGATGAAGTAATGCGACAAGAAGTTGATTCAGGAATTCTATATAATGCAACAGAATTGCGTTTAGCTATTGGATCTTATTTTGCAGATACTTTTCAGTTTCAATTACAAGGGTTTAAAGATATTATTCGCCTAATAGATGGTTATGATATTCAGGATGCTATTTATTCATCATATTCAAACAGTGGGCCAGAAGAGACTACTTTCATTGTGCGTTCTAATAAACGTGCGAATGCATATAATCAGCAGATCAGAGCTCGTATTCTAGATAAGGATAGCGAGATATCAGCAGGTGACTTATTGATGGTTGTGAAGAATAATTACTTTTGGCTTAAAGACTCTACTGTAACTGATTTTATAGCAAATGGTGATATTATTGAAGTTTTACAAATCTATAGAACAATAGAGTTGTATGGGTTTAGATTTGCTTCTGTACGAATTAGAATGATTGATTACCCTGATATGGCTCCTTTTGATACTATGATATTTTTAGATACTCTGACTAGTGAGTCACCTGCTCTTACTTATGATCAGATGAACAAACTGTATAATGAAGTGTTGTTAGATTATGAAGATGAGATAACAAAGTACCGAAAAATGCAGAAATTAAAAGAGAATGAATATTTTAATGCTTTGCAGGTTAAGTTTGCATATGCCATTACGTGTCATAAGTCACAAGGTGGTCAGTGGGAGACGGTATTTATTGAACAACCTTATTTGCCTGATGGAATAACAGAAGATTACGTAAAATGGTTATATACAGCAATGACTCGTGCCAAAGATAAATTATACTTAATAGGTTTTCAAGATGAATATTTTCTTCAAGACTGATAGATAAAATAGTTTAGCATTACCTAATTATTATTAATAACAAGATAGTATATTTGAATACTAAAAAAGATTAGAATGAAAGTTATAGCAGTAATACCAGCTCGATATGCATCTACCCGTTTTCCTGCAAAGTTAATGAAAGATTTAGCAGGGAAAACTATTATTCGTCGTACTTATGAAGCAACATTAGCAACAGGGCTTTTTGATGATGTATTTGTAGCTACAGACTCAGAGTTGATTTACAATGAAATTATTCATCATGGAGGAAGAGCTGTGATGAGTGTTAAAGAACACGAGAGTGGGAGTGACCGTATAGCAGAAGCTGTAAAAGATATAGAGGCCGATATTGTTATTAATGTACAAGGAGATGAGCCTTTTGTTAGTAAAGAGAATTTAGAAAAGCTAATTGATATATTTCAGAGAGATGAGGCTAAGCAAGTAGATTTAGCTTCTTTAATGACTCCAATTAATGAATGGGCTACAATAGAGAATCCTAATAATGTAAAAGTAGTTGTGGATGATACCAATACAGCACTATACTTTTCTCGTTCTGTAATTCCTTACCCTAGAGATAAGGAAGTGAAAGTACAGTATTATCAACATATAGGGGTATATGCTTTTAGAAAAGAAGCTTTGCTTGAGTTTACAACTTTGCCAATGAAGTTTTTAGAAGCTTCTGAGAAGTTAGAGCAACTAAGATACTTAGAGTATGGTAAGCGTATTAAAATGGCTATTACAAAGCATTTAGGGATAGGAATAGATACACCAGAAGATTTAGAAAGAGCTAAACAGATAATAGCAGATAATCCAGAATTAAGATAAAAAAAGAGGCTTTAAATTTTATTTTAAAGCCTCTTTTTTTATATAGTAGAATTGGTTATTTCCTCTTTGTTTTCTGTTTCAGTATTTACTTCATGAGTATTGTTACTGTTTGTATTATTTTGATAAACAGGAGTAGGGATTGGAACTTCTTTTTTCTCAATAGGTACTTTGATTATAGTCTCCCATTCTGCTGCTAATCTAGAGTCAATAACAGACTTCTTAAGCAGTAAGATAATAGGTTCATCAGGTAGAATGTTTAATTCTTTATCACTAATCTCTGTTCTTGTCTTACGCATTGCCTCTGGTAAGAATGTGTAATAACCGATTAGTGTTGATTCAAAATAACTCTGTTTATCAAGTTTATCTATTTTATACTTTTCTTCTTCGTATAAGTATATATTCCCTTTAATAGGTAAGGCAAATCGATAAGTAAGCGTGTTTTGTGCTTTCGAATTGTTCAATATCAAATAGGGATCTCCTGCTATTTCTATTTGGTTAGTAGAACAAAAATCAGATAAGTCCTTATTTAAGGCTAATAAGTCTTCATTTAATGTTCCTATAGAAGAAGAAGCTTCTAGGTATAGGTATTCGATACTAGGAGTTGACTTGACTGCATCTAGTTTTACTTCATATTCTTTATACTGTTTAATAAAGTAAACAATAAAAGCATCTATGTTTTTGTTAAGACTATTAGTAGCTACTTGGTTAGGTGATCCTTTAAAAAAAGAAGTAAACTTTGTTTGCAGGTCTAAAGTCCCATTAAAAGTAAAAGTAATTTGTGTTTTATTTTGTTGACCTTTTAATCTCCAAATAATATTTGAAATCTTATTGTCATTTAAAATATCTTGAGATAAGCTATCGTATGGATGGCTATATTCTGCTCTTATATGATAAGATCCTAAATTTTCTAACTCTATTTGGTAAGTTCCATTATTAGACTTTTGGGAAGTCATCCAATCAGTCCAATTGTCTAAATCATTGATATAATTATAGACTATTTCTTTAGGAGCATCCACAGTGAATGTTCTCTCTACTTTATATTCGGGACTTTGAGTAAGTATGAATACAAAAAGAGAAACTAATGCTAATAGTAGTAAAAGAGAGAAATACTTTAGAATTTTCATAACAATTTAGAGCTATATGAATTACTTCAAAAAGTTTTTTAAAATAAATAAAGAACCTATAAATGATAAAAAGGCAACTAAGACCCATAGTCTATTTTTGTAATAGATACGGTGTAGTTTTATATCTTTTCTATACATGATAATCATTACTATGGTAAAAGCAATAATGAAAAATATAGCAAACTTAAGTTGTCCAGGTGTAAACATAATTATTTTTTAGCAAAAATAGTCAAAAGAGTTAGATTGTAGATAAAAAAAACGGCAGAATTACTGCCGTTTTTTAATATGATAAAAGAAACTTTAGATTAGATTTTTTCTGTCCATCCAAAAGTATCTTCAATATTCTTTTGTTGAATTCCTTGAAGAGCTGTTTTTAATTGAATTGCAAAAGAGTTCTCATCACTCACTTCTGGTAATCCATAGTAATTATCTTGGAAAGCAAATCCTTCGATTTGTCCTACTGTAACTGCAGTTCCTGCTCCGAAGATTTCTTTTAATTCACCTTTAGCATGTGCATCTAGTAAATCTTGAACTACGATAGATTTTACTTCTACATTAATTCCTTTGCTCTTAGCGATGTCAAGCAAACTTTTTCTAGTCACACCATCTAAGATTCTCTCACTAGTAGGAGCTGTGATTAAAGTATCTCCAATTCTGAAGAATACGTTCATAGTACCTGCTTCTTCTAGTTTAGTATGAGTAGCATCATCAGTCCAGATTACTTGTTGGTATCCTGCTTCTTGAGCTAATTTAGTTGGGTAGAATTGTCCAGCATAGTTACCAGAACATTTAGTATAACCAACACCACCATTAGCAGCACGGCTATAGTGCTCAGCGATTTGAACTTTTACTTTTCCTGAGTAGTATGTACGTGCAGGCGAACAAATGATACAGAACATAAACTCGCTAGAAGGTCCAGCTACTACACCTTCATGAGTTCCGATCATAAAAGGACGAATGTATAAAGCATTTCCTTGTCCTTGTTTAACCCAATCTCTATCAAGGTTGATTAGTGCTTTTAATCCATCTACGAATCTTTCTTCGTCGATATGTGGCATAGCCATACGTTCTGCAGATTTGTTGAAACGAGCCCAGTTTTCACGTGGACGGAATAACCATACATCTTCATTTACATCTTTGTATGCTTTCATTCCTTCAAAGATAGCTTGTCCATAGTGGAACACATTTGTTGAAGGTGCAAAAGACATTGGTCCATAAGGTTTGATTTCTACTTGTCCCCATTTACCATCTTTGTAGTGGCATACTAGCATGTGGTCAGTAAATACAGAACCAAACTTCAGGTTTTCGAAGTCAACTGATGCTATTTTTGATTTTTCTACTTTCTCAATAGAAAAAAGGTTGTTTGTTTCTAAACTCATTTCTTATAATGTTTTTTTAATTGTCTGTTTACTTATGCTTGCAATGTATTAAAAAAGCAACACATTACAAAATTATCAAAAAAAGTACTCAAAAATAGTTTCTTGTTGAACTTTATCTAAAATGCCGTGATAAATATTGTTTAATCGAAATTATTTACTGAAATTATAATAATCCATGAAAGATGTTTATATAAACTAAATCTTTTTGATTTATTTTTTTGACTTAATTTTGGTCTACCGAATACTTAATTTTTTTATCATGATAAGAATAATTGCTTCTTTAAGCATAATGGCTTTCATTTTGACTGGTTGTAAAAATGAAAATAAGGATAATTCTACTATAGTAGATGTACAGAAGACATACGAATATTTTGGAGATAGTGTAGTAATGGGAGATGTTCTTTCTAAAGAAGCTATGCTTAAGAGATACCAAGAATTAAAAGAAGGAGATACTATAAAAGTACAATTTGAAACAACTATTAATGATGTATGTCAAAAGAAAGGTTGTTGGATGAATGTAGAGTTGCCAGGTGAGAAAAAAGGATTTGTTCGTTTTACAGATTACGGATTCTTTGCGCCTATGAATGCCGCTGGACATGAAGTTATAGTAGATGGTAGAGCGTTTATATCTGTAGTATCTGTAGATGAATTAAAACACTATGCTAAAGATGCAGGTAAGTCTGACGAAGAAATAGCAGCTATTACAGAACCTAAGGTTACTTACGCTTTTACAGCAGATGGTATCGCAATTAATAAAGATAAGTAATAGAAGGTGAGAAATAAATCAATATTGTGTCTTGCTCTATTAGTGTTTTCAGTTTTGTTGTCTTGTAAAAAAGAAACTAAACAAATAGAAGACAATAAAGAATCTGTGGTGAAAGATACAACTGCTTTTAAGATGTATAATATGGCTCCGATGGCATCTCTTATGGAAGAGATGTATGCTCAAGGAGCATTTTTAAAGGCAGAAATAGAGCAAGGAAAGAAAGAATTGGGAACTTTACCTGATAAACATAGAGATATTCTTACTGCTAAGATGACAGATCCTAGTGATAGAGATATGTTTTTTACTGAGCAGGCAGAGCAGTATTTAAAGCTAGAACAGATTCTCTATCAAGATAATGAAGATGATAAAGTACAACAGTTTAATGATATGATAAACTCATGTTTAACATGTCATCAAAAGAAGTGTGGTGGGCCTATTCCTAGGATTAAAAAATTATTGATACAGTGAAAAGAAAAATAGTGACAACTTCAGATGGCTCTACATCTATTGAAATTGAAGAATGGGGAGAAACATATCATTCAATTCATGGAGCTATTCAGGAGGCAAGACATGTCTATATAGAAAGAGGTTTTGATAAGATAGAGAAAACTACTGTGAAAGTATTAGAAATGGGGTTTGGTACAGGACTAAATGCTTTTTTAACACTAGTAGAGGCTAGAAGAAATGGTAAAATAGTAGAGTATCACAGTATTGAAGCTTTTCCTGTAACAGAACAAGAAAGCGTAGCATTAGATTTTAGTGCTTTATATGACAGAGATGGAGATGATATCTTGTTTAAACAGATGCATCAGTGTACTTGGGATGTATCACATGAGGTTACAGCAGAGTTTACGTTGCATAAGATCCATAGTACCTTTGAAGAAGCAGTAGTCAATCAGTCTTATTTTGATGTTATTTATTTTGATGTTTTTGGATATCAGTTTCAACCAGATTTATGGTCTGTAGAAATATTCCAGAAGGTTTATGACGCATTAGGTGATACAGGCGTTATAGCTACTTATGCATGCAGAGGACCAATTAAAAGAGCAATGAAAGCAGTTGGTTTTGTGATAGAGAAGGTACCTGGGCCTCCTGGTAAAAGGGAGATGTTAGTCGGGTATAAAGGATAATCTACTTCCATAAAATGACAAAGAAGGAAAATATACTGTCAATTAGATATTTATTTAATCATGAATAATATTAGTTATTTATTCGATTTTAGATTAACACTAATGTACTTTTTTAGGTTTTTTGTGGTTATTTTTTTGTTATTCTAGTATTAATTTTATGTAATTAAATGTCTTTTAAGGTTAAGTTTTGTGTTATGTTTTTTGTTTTAACAGAAAGTGTGTAAGTTTGTTCATAGAAAAAGAAAAAATAATAGTTATGAACAAACGTATGATGTTAGAGTACACTACCCTTGTACTTAAGAATGTCAGTTTTGATTCGGCCTTGTTTTCTAAAGAATTAGAAAAAGCAATGCATGCATTATTACCTTATGATTTAGAACAACTAATGATTTGGGTTAATGAATTTTTAAAAGAACAACCTAATCTTAGAGCTGAATTAGCTTTATTAGACAGTGAAATAATAGAAGAGCTTGCCTATGCATAGGGCAAGCTTTTTTTGTTTATACTAGAATTAAGTACGTAAAAACGACTCATTGAGTTTTAAATTTATATTTTTACCAAACTAGAAAATTATAAAGAATGAAAAAAATAGTTTTATTAGCCATAATGTCTTTAGGGGTATTAATTTCTTGTAAGGATAAAAATATAGAGCAAGGAGAAAATAGTACTGTTGAGCATAATGATGTGCCTGAAGTAACCGAAATAGATGCTTCTGAAGAGGTGAAGGTATTATATGTAGCTTCTAAGCTGGATGAGTGTGCGGGTATTGCCCCTAAAAAATGTATGATGGTCAAGGAAGAAGAGGATGCACCTTGGGAGTTAATGTATCAAGAGATAGAGGGGTTTAATTATGAAGAAGGATATGAGTATAAAATAGAAGTGAAGAGAATAGATATAGCTAATCCTCCTGCTGATGCAACATCTTTCAGATATGTTTTAGTGACTGAAATCTCAAAAGAAAAAAAAGCATAGGGATATGGAGGATATTGTGTTAATGGATGATCGCGTCATTCTTAAACCACTAGAAGCATATAATTATAATGATTTAGTAGGATTTGCAATTAAAGAGCCTGAAATATGGAAATATGCAACTGTGGGAGTTGAAGGAGCTGATGGAATGAAGAACTATATTAGTCAGGCAATAGAAGATAGGAATAAGGGTAAAGCGTATCCTTTCATTGTTTTTGATAAAAGGACAGAAGAGTATGTTGGCTCTACGCGATTTTATAATATTGATCACAAGAACAAGACGCTATTAATAGGGTATACTTGGTATAGTAAGCTTACTCAAGGAACTGGAGTAAACAAGCATTGTAAGTATATGATGTTTAAATATGCTTTTGAAGTTATGGGGATGGAAAGAGTAGAGTTTAGAGTAGACAATACGAATGAGAGAAGTAAAGTAGCTGTTCAGAGTGTAGGTTGTACGTTAGAAGGAGTATTGAGAAGTGAAATCATTATCCACAGTGGTAGACGTAGAGATACTGCTATATTTAGTATGCTTAAAGACGAATGGTTTAGTCATGCTAAAGAGGCTCTAGAAGCAAAATTATAAGAACAAAAAAGACGATTTAACCAAATCGTCTTTTTTGTTATATTTTATCAATAACCTTGCGGCGTTCTGCCCCAGTAGTTTTAAAATGAGTAGGAGTTAGACCTGTTACTTTTTTAAACTGTTTGCTTAAGTGAGCTACACTACTATAATTTAATTGATAGGTTATCTCTTTTAGGCTTAATTCGTCATATACTAACAGTTCTTTTACCTTTTCTATTTTTAATTGAATAAAGTATTGCTCTATAGTAGTAGATTCTAGTTGCGAAAATAATAGGCTTAGAGCGTGGTAATCCATTTGCATTTTATCCGCTATATAAGCAGATAGTGGTATTTGTAGATTAGCATTGTGTTTTTGTACTAATTCTATTAATACTGTTTTGACTTTGTCTACTGTTTTACTTTTTTGATTGTCTAGGAGTTCAAAACCAATCTTTTGTAATTTAACTTCAATCTCTTTTAGCTGTGAAGAGTTCAAGTCTTCTTGTATTTCTATTTCTCCTAGTTCTATTTTAGTAGGGGTGTATTTTGCTTCTGTCAGTAGATTATCTACTGCCATTTTACACCTTTCACACACCATGTTTTTTATATATAGTTTCATCTGAAATATCCTTTTAGAAACTCAAAGATACTAAATCACATTTGAACATAAATATACAGAGACAATATAGTTTGACAGTAAAAGTGTTATTTTATGCTTTTAGTATTTAGTTGATTTTATAGTAAATAATCATTGTTTTGTTATTTTTTTGATATAATTAGTATTACTCAAAGTGAGAATCAATATGTTTCTTCACACTTAGATAATTCGGTGGTATAGTAGTGTATAGCTCAGTTTTCAATAGTTGTATTTGTTACCTTTACTCATGATGATTAACTATAAGTAGCAATATGAAAATTTTTAATACAGCACAAATGCAAGCATTGGATAAAGAGACAGTATCCAATCAATATATATCTTCATTTAAGTTAATGGAGAGAGCAACGACTAAAGTCTTTGAGAAGTTGCAAACTAGATATAAATTATATCAAACATCATTTGTTATTTTTTGTGGAACGGGAAATAATGGAGGTGATGGATTAACCTTAGCTAGATTATTAAAAGAAGGAGGAGCTATGGTGAAGGTATTCTTGGTGCAAACTAAGAAATATAGTCCTGATAATGCTCAGAATCAAGACCTATTAGAAGATAGAGATATCAATGTAGAGAAGTTTAATACGAAGAGTAAATTAAAAGTAAAGAAAGACGATGTTATCGTAGATGCTTTATTTGGTATAGGATTACATAGCCCTTTAGATGAAGAGTGGCGTCCTATCTTTGACTTTCTAAATGAAACTCCATGTCTAGAGAGAGTTTCTATAGATATGCCTTCAGGATTATTAGCAGATGTGGCAACACCAAAAGAAGCTATTGTTTTTAAGGCTGATGTAGTTTATACATTCCAATTACCAAAAACAGCATTATTGTTATCTGATGCTAAAGAATATGTGAAAGAACTAGAAATATTAGATATAGGGCTAGATCTAGACTATATAGAGAGTACTAAGTCAGATGCTTATTTCGTAGAACAGGACAAAGTGAAAAACTTAGTGAAATCAGGAACTAAGTTTAGTAATAAGGATGACTTTGGTAGAGTAATGTTAATTGGTGGAAGTAAAGGAAAAATAGGAGCTGTGACTTTAGCAAGTAAGGCTGCTATGCATACAGGAAGTGGAATCGTGACGGCTTATGTACCGAGTTGCGGATATACTATCGTACAGATAGGAATACCTGAAGTCATGTGTGATACATGTACTAGTGAAGACTATATAAAAGTATTTCCATCTGTAGAACATTATGATGCAGTAGGAGTAGGGTGTGGTATAGGATTACATAAAGATACAGCTACTGCATTAATCAGTTTTTTAAAAGAGAATAAGGATAGGAAATTAGTAATAGATGCAGATGCTCTTAATATTATTAGTGAACAGAAGTGTTTAGATAAAGTTCCAGCAGAAAGTATCTTAACCCCACACGAAAAAGAACTGAAAAGACTTATCGGTGAGTGGGATAATGACTTTGATAAGATTGATAAAGTAAAACAGTTGGCTAAAAAGCACAATGTCATCTTTGTATTAAAAGGAGCACATACGATAACAATAGCACCAGACGAAACGATCTACTTTAACTCATCAGGTAACTGGGGAATGGCTACTGCTGGAGTAGGAGATACCTTGACAGGTATGATTACCTCTTTACTTGGGCAGGGTTACACTAGTAAAGAAGCCGCTATAGTAGGAGTCTATTTACATGGATTAGCAGGTGATTTAGCTATTGAGAATATTCATCCACATAGTCTAGTTGCTTCGGATGTAAGTAACCATATTAGTGCTGCTTATAATCAAATTGCATTATAAATAGTGAATATAAAAATGTAAGGCTACCTCTAAGAAGGTAGCCTTACTTACTTTATTTGTTTAGTTTAGAATAGATCACCGTATCTAAGAATTGACCATCAAAGAACCAGTTTTCTTTTAAATGACCTTCTTTTATAAAGCCGCATTTTTCAAGAACTTTCATAGAACCAATATTCTCTGGATCTAAGAGCGCTTCTATAGAATGTAATTTCATTGTAGAGAAGCCATAATGTACGATGGCTTGAAGAGCTTCAGTTATATAACCTTTTCCATTATACTGGGGCAAAGACATATATCCTGTTTCTGCTCTATAGTGCTCTAGTTTCATACGATAAAACCCGATGGTGCCAATCATTGTACCTTCTTCTTTTAGTGTGATTGCCCAATTAACACATTCTTTAGCTGCCATTCTTTCATTTATAGAATGGATATATTGTTTTATTTCTTCTTCTGATTGTGTAACAGGTACAGGGATATACTTCATCACTTCTGGGTCTGTACGCATGGTGTACATCGTGTTTAAGTCATTTATATCTAAACGTCTAAGAATAAGTCTATCTGTTTCGAGTATGGGAAATATGGTTAAGTCTATATTTAGCATGTTTTTTGAATTGGTTTAAAAACAAATCTAAATAAAATATGGCATAGACTTGTTGTCTATGCCATATTTTATCATTTTTAATAAGTAGTTCTATTTAGTTACTTCATCTATTAAGTAGAAGATAGACTTAAAGTTTACACCTCCATATTCTGTTAGTCCTATTTCACATGTACGACTGGTAGAGAATGCATCCTTCGCATCAGTAGGTATTTGTTCTTTTAAGTGTCTATTACCATGTTTGTTTAATTCAGGGAATGTAAACCCTCTATCTCCTGCGAAGCCACAACAGTTGCTATCAATATAGTTTACTTTCTCAGCACACAGCTTAGTCAATTCAAGTAACTTGCCTTCTAATCCTACTTTCTTAACAGAGCATACAGGGAATACACTGATTTCTTTTCTTGGACTCTTAACAGGTAATATAGGCATCACATAATCTAACATAAATTCGATAGGATCGTGCATTTTTAGCTTACCACCTTTATGAGCTTCATAGAAGGTATAAAAACAAGGACTCATGTCGAATAATACAGGATATCTACCATCCTCAGTAGCTTTTAATAAAGCAAGTTCTAATTCTGATGATTTAGTATGTCCTTCTTCTTTCATTCCTTTACTGCTAAATGGCATTCCGCAGCACATATTATTTACGTTTTCTGGGTATATAATGGTATATCCAGCACGTTTAAGTAGTTCTACTGTTTTAGCTGTTAAATCCATATCAGATTTAGGATAGTCATTAGATTTACCCATTGTTCTATTAATGCATGAAGGGAAGTAAACTACTTTTCTATCTTGTCCAGGATTAACGATAGGTTCTGTTATTTTATGCTTATTGCCTTTAGGCATGGCTACATTCCATTGTGGTATTTTATTACCAGACATCTTACGCATACCACTTGACACACTAGTCATAATCTTATTCCCTAAGATATTTTGGAATACCCCAACGGTGTTTAATGCCTTACGCCCCATGGCAGTAACGCGTTCCATATTTTCTACAAAATACTCAGCATTTTTTCTGTCTTTGTCCGTAATAGCGCTATGACGAATATCTTTAATGTATTTACCCGTATCTATTTTTACAGGACACGCTAAGGCACATAGTCCATCTGTAGCACATGTTTCATCAGCATAGTAATGAGCACTATTTACTAAGTTCTCTAACTCTTCTGTATCTTTCCCTATAGCTTGTAGTCTTGCTATTTCTCTACCTACCACGATACGTTGTCTTGGTGATAGTGTGAGCCCTTCTGATACACAGTGTGATTCACAGAATCCGCATTCGATACATTTATCTACTATTTCGTTAGTAGCAGGAGAAGCTTTGAAGTTCTCTAAATGAACATGAGGATTAGCATTGATAATTACACCTGGGTTCACTAAGTTATGTGGGTCAAAGATTGCTTTGACTTTTAGCATAATGTCATAAGCTTGTTTACCCCATTCTTTCTCTACGAAAGGAGCCATATTTCGCCCTGTTCCATGTTCAGCTTTTAATGAACCTTCAAATCTATCTACTACTATTTCTACCAACCCATCCATTAATCGAGCATATCTGTCTATTTCTTCTTGAGTAGAGAAATCTTGTGAGAATACTAGGTGTAAGTTTCCTTCTAAGGCATGCCCGAATAGTACTGCATCATGGTATTGTAATTCTGCAAACAAATCTTTCATGGCAATACACGCATCGGCTAATTTCTCTACAGGAAAGGCAACATCTTCAATGATACAAGTAGTACCTGTCTTTCTCAATGCTCCTGTCGTAGGTAACAGACCATTTCTAGCCTTCCAATTGAATGCGTATTGTTGAGGTTCTGAAGTAAACTCAAAAGGTTTATAAGTAGGAGTAGAAGCGATAGCTTCTCTAATCTGTTGTTGTTTAGTTGACATTTCAGTTTCATTCTCTGCTTGTGCTTCTACAAGTAAGATACAAGCCGTTTCTGGTAATGTCTTGAAATATTCTGGGGCAAGAGCTTCATCTTCGATAGATTTAATACTATTTCTATCTAGTAACTCTACTGCAGCTACAGGGCTTTTCTTTAAAAAAGGTACAGCTTGACAGGCTTTTTCTATCGTTTCAAAAATCATTAATGTACACGCTTTGTGTTTGTAATTAATGACTGTATTATATGTAATATCAGAGATGAAGGCTAATGTACCCTCAGACCCTATCATAATATGTTTAATGATTTCATAAGGATCGTGATAATCTATAAACGCGTTAAGGCTATATCCTGTGGTATTTTTGATTTTAAACTTGCGCTCTATTCGATCGTATAGTGTGCGATCTGTGTGAATAGCATCCCTTAGACGCTCTATTTCTTTGATGATTTCAGGGTGTTTCTCAGCGAATTCTTTTTTGCTTTCATCGCTTGCTGTATCTAATACGGTTCCATCATAAAGAACAATCTTAATATCTGCAATTGTATTATAAGAGTTCTGCGAAGTACCACAGCACATTCCACTAGCGTTATTAGCCGCGATACCGCCTATCATTGCGGCATTGATAGAGCCAGGATCAGGACCGATTTTACGTCCATAAGGAGCCAGGATAATATTAGCTCTTCCTCCAATAATACCAGGCTGAAACTTCGCTTGAAGCCCATTGTTTAAGATTTCGTATTTTTTCCATTGATGAGTAGCCACCATCAAGACAGAATCTGTTACTGCCTGTCCAGATAGACTTGTTCCTGCCGCTCGGTACGTCACCGCTACATTATGCCTTGTAGCAGTCTGTAGAGTAGCTACAGCTTCTTGGTGATTGTGTACTTGAACAACTATTTTAGGAACTAATTTATAAAAACTAGCATCAGTACCATACGCTAATAGTTGAATCGGATTAGTGATAATTCTATCAGAATCTAAGTGATTAGCTAGTTCTTCTTTGAACTTTTGGTATTGTAATGGTAACATATTTCTATCTTTTTTAATATGCTACAATTTACAAAACATATAAAAAAGATAAGAGTGGAACGCTTTGTTTATACTGGATTTAAATAAGATGCGGTAGTTGGAGGTATGGTGATGAATAATGTTTAAATTATAATGTTTCGAGATTGCTAGGGGTTTTCTTGAGGTATTCTTGCACCTTTCTTCGAGAAAAATGCTTTCTGGGCTAGGAAACCCCAAGGAATCTCCAAGAAAACCTCAAGAAAGTGCAAGGAAAATAGGGCTTGGTTGGTAGAGAAAGATTAGTAGAGATTACTTAGAAGGACTTTTTTGTAAACTGTTTTGACCTAATTGGTTAGTGTTAGAAATAACTATTGGAAGGCCATCATAAAAAACAAAAAAAGACCGCTATGAAATCCAAGGTTTAAATACTACCTTTGCACAAAATTTAGACACACAACAACACAAAGTCATTTAGTATGTATAAAAGCATTATTAAGCCTATATTTTTTAGGTTTGACCCAGAGAAAGTGCATCATTTTACCTTCGGTGCTCTTAAATTCGTGAATAGTATTCCTGGTGTATCCGCACTTATTCGCGCCAATTGTCAAGTAAATGACCCTAGATTAGAGAGAGAAGTATTTGGATTAAAGTTTAAGAATCCAGTAGGTCTTGCAGCAGGTCTGGATAAGGATGCTAAGTTATACAGAGAATTAGAAAACTTTGGTTTTGGTTTTATAGAAATCGGGACTCTTACTCCAAAAGGACAACCTGGAAATCCTAAAAAGAGATTATTCCGTCTAAAAGAAGACAATGGTCTTATCAATAGAATGGGATTTAACAATGGAGGGATAGAAGAGGCTATTGAGCGTCTAAAGAAGAATAAAGGAACGCTGATAGGAGGGAATATTGGGAAGAACAAAGTGACTCCTAATGAACAAGCAAATGAAGATTATGAAATCTGTTTTGAAGCGTTGTTTCCTTATGTAGATTATTTCGTGGTAAATGTGAGTTCACCTAATACACCTAATTTACGTGCATTACAGGATAAAGAACCACTGAAAGCGTTACTTCACGGATTACAAGTTAAAAATAATCAGAAAGAGGCTCCTAAGCCTATTTTACTGAAGATAGCACCAGATTTAACAGATGATCAGTTATTAGATATTATAGAGATTGTTACAGAAACAAAAATAGCTGGAGTAATCGCTACGAATACTACTATCGATCGCAGTAATCTGAAGTCTATTCATCAGCAGGAGACAGGGGGACTAAGTGGAAAGCCTCTGACGAAGAGAAGTACAGAGGTTATTCGATTCTTATCTGAGAAGAGTAATAAAGCATTCCCTATTATCGGTGTGGGAGGTATACATTCTGCAGAAGATGCGATAGAAAAACTAGAGGCAGGAGCAAGCTTAATTCAGCTTTATACTGGCTTTATATATGAAGGACCAGGCTTGATTAAAAAGATTAATAAGGCCATATTATCTAAATACTAGAATTAATTATGTCAACAGAAGTATTATATACTTTTTTTATAACTTGTTTTTTATTGATTATTACTCCAGGGCCAGATATTCTATATGTGGTTTCGCAGAGCATTACCAGAGGGCGTAAGTATGGATATGCGGTAGTGGTAGGACAGGTAGGAGGTTTATTATTCCATTTATCATTATTTGCATTTGGAATCTCCGCTTTAATTACGCAATCTGAATTACTGTTTAAAGGTGTTAAGTTATTCGGAGCCTTATATCTATTCTGGTTGTCTTATAAAGTATTTCAGGAAGAGAATGTAATCGTCATTGATGAATCTAGTTCAGGACAGAATGATAAGACTTTTATGGGATTTGTCAGAAAAGGATTGCTGATGAATGTATTAAATCCAAAGGTTATGATGTTCTTTTTGGCTTTATTCCCAGGGTTTATTACAGAAAGTGCAGGGAGTGTACAGAAACAAGTTTTTGTACTAGGTACCGTGTTTATTACAGAAGCAGTAGTCATTTTCTTTATCATCTGTACTATAGCAGCTAAGCTGACAGATTATATGAGAGATAATAAATATGTCAATATATTTTTAAAGTGGCTTCAAATCATCGTTTTTAGTGGATTAGCAGTTTTTCTACTAGTAAGCTAAGAAGAAAATAATAGTAAAAAAGGTTCTAAGGATAATATCTTTAGAACTTTTTTTGTTTATAGGAACTCTATGTGTCAGATAATCAATAGAATGTTGTTTGAGTATGTTAAGTAAATAAAATAAAGAAAATCACATTGTAAAATTGTGGCTTTTCATTTATATTTGAATTATATGAAACCAGCAGTAAAAATTATAGAATGTCCTCGTGATGCCATGCAAGGCATTAAGATGTTTATCTCAACAGAAAAAAAGGTACAGTATATACAGTCTCTTTTAAGAGTGGGGTTTGATACCATAGATTTTGGTAGTTTTGTTTCTCCTAAGGCTATTCCTCAGATGCAGGATACGGCTGAGTTATTAGCTCAGTTAGACTTGAGTAAGACAGAGAGCAAGCTATTAGCTATTATCGCAAACACAAGAGGTGCAGAACAAGCTGCTGAGCATAAAGAAATACAGTATTTAGGATTCCCTTTTTCTATATCTGAGAACTTCCAGATGCGTAATACACATAAGACTATTGCAGAATCTATCGTTACTTTAGATGAGATATTGAATATCGCTACTAAAGCCGATAAAGAGGTTGTGGCTTATTTATCTATGGGGTTTGGTAATCCTTATGGAGATCCGTGGGATGTAGATATCGTAGGGGATTGGACTGAAAAGCTGTCAAAGATGGGAGTGAAGATTCTTTCATTATCGGATACGGTAGGAAGTTCTACACCAGAAGTGATAGATTATTTATTTAGCAATTTGATTCCAGCTTATCCTAATATTGAGTTTGGAGCACATCTACACACTACTCCTGATAGTTGGTTTGAGAAGATTGATGCGGCCTATAAGGCTGGATGTCTACGTTATGATGGTGCAATAAAAGGTTATGGGGGATGTCCAATGGCAAAAGATGATTTGACTGGAAATATGCCAACAGAGAAGATGTTGAGCTACTTTACAGCAAATAAGGTAGATACGAACTTGAGTGCTATGTCATTTGAAAGCTCATATAATGAAGCTTTAAAAATATTTAATTTTTACCATTAAAGTTTTTTATTACATAGAAAAATAGTAAATTTGCGTGCAATTCAACGACATTGCACATGAAAGCACACACAACTAAAATCATCGGTCAAGGACTTACTTACGATGACGTATTACTAGTTCCAAACTATTCAGAAATACTTCCAAGAGAAGTTAGTTTAAAATCAAAATTTTCTAGAAACATTACTTTGAACGTTCCTGTAGTATCTGCTGCGATGGATACTGTAACGGAAAGTGAAATGGCTATTGCTATGGCTCGTGAGGGGGGAATCGGAGTGATTCACAAGAACATGACTGCTGAAGAGCAAGCAAAAGAAGTAAGAAAGGTAAAAAGAGCTGAGTCAGGTATGATTATAGACCCAGTAACTCTTCCTCTTACAGCTACTGTAGGTGATGCGAAAAAGGCAATGGCTGAATTCGGAATCGGAGGTATTCCAATTGTTGATGACAATGGGCTTCTTAAAGGAATCATTACGAATAGAGATATGCGCTTCGAAAAACAAAACGATCGTGCTATCACAGAGGTAATGACTAAAGATAATCTAGTAACTGCTGCTGAGGGTACTACTTTAGATCAAGCAGAAGAAATTCTTCAAGAGAAAAAAATCGAAAAATTACCAGTAGTTAATGCTGATAATAAATTAGTAGGATTAATCACTTTTAGAGATATCACTAAACTTACTTTAAAACCAAATGCTAATAAGGACAAGTTCGGTAGACTACGTGTTGCAGCTGCTTTAGGAGTAACTGCTGATGCTGTAGATAGAGCTAAATTATTAGTACAAGCTGGTGTAGATGCGTTAATTATAGATACTGCACATGGTCACTCTCAAGGAGTGGTAGGGGTGTTAAAAGCGGTAAAAACTGCTTTCCCTGAAATCGATGTAGTAGTAGGTAATATCGCTACTCCAGAGGCTGCTTTATTCTTAGTAGAGAATGGTGCTGACGCTGTTAAAGTAGGTATCGGACCTGGATCTATTTGTACTACACGTGTAGTAGCAGGGGTTGGGTTCCCACAGTTCTCAGCTATCATGGAAGTAGCAGCTGCTCTAAAAGGAACAGGTGTACCAGTGATTGGTGATGGAGGTCTTCGTTATACAGGAGATATCCCTAAAGCGTTAGGAGCAGGAGCAGACTGTGTAATGTTAGGATCAATGCTAGCAGGTACTAAGGAATCTCCAGGTGAAACTATTATCTTCGAAGGAAGAAAGTTCAAAGCTTACCGCGGAATGGGATCTGTAGCAGCTATGAAGCAAGGTTCTAAAGATCGTTACTTCCAAGATGTAGAAGATGATGTGAAAAAATTGGTACCTGAAGGAATCGAAGGTAGAGTGCCTTATAAAGGAGAGCTTAGCGAGAGTATGTTACAGTTCATAGGAGGTCTTAGAGCTGGTTTGGGATACTGTGGTGCTAAAGATATTCCTACATTACAAGAAGTGGCTAGATTTGTTCAGTTAACTGCTTCTGGTATTGGAGAGAGTCACCCTCACAATATTACGATTACTAAATCTGCACCTAATTATTCTAGATAGTGTTAGATGGTATGTTACGGATTACAAATTCGCAACAACCTTAGAGATATAATTAAAATAATAGGGCTATTTCGTACGAAATAGCCCTATTATTTTTTATAAGATAAGTGAGTAATTATGCTTTTATAGTATCTACTAAACGTCTTATTTTAATATTTAATACAACATAAGTAAGAGATACAAATGGTG
The DNA here is from genome assembly GCF_004337635.1 of Myroides odoratimimus. NCBI lineage: Bacteria > Pseudomonadati > Bacteroidota > Flavobacteriia > Flavobacteriales > Flavobacteriaceae > Myroides > Myroides odoratimimus. Next base: position 3,783,264 of record NZ_CP037427.1, on the reverse strand, counting down.
AAATAATATTAAAGAATGCGTAAGGAGCATATGTCATTGTATCAATTCCTAGTACTCCTGAGTGATAAGCCCCACAAGTATTCCAAGGAATTAGTACTGATGTCACAGTCCCTGAATCTTCTAGTGTTCTACTTAAGTTCTCAGGCGCAAGTCCTTTATCCTTATAGGCTTTAGAAAACATTTTACCAGGTATTACTAATGATAAATATTGTTCAGAAGCAGTTAAGTTTACAACAACGCAACTTGCCATTGTGCTTGCGAATAATCCAAAAACTGACTTTGCTATGCTCAATAGGGTTTGTGTTATTTTCTTTAAAGCTCCAATAGCTTCCATTGCTCCACCGAAGAACATTGCACAGATAATTAACCATACTGTGTTTAGCATGCTTTTCATTCCTCCTGCTTCGAATAAGCTATTTAAACTTTCCATAGGAGATAGGATAGCAATATCTGTAGTGATGGCATTCATAATTCCTTTATAGGCTGTAACTGGTGTCAATGAAGTTCCTTCTCCTACAAAGGCTACTATATCTGGCTGAAAAAATAGAGCGAATACAGCTCCTAATAAGGTTCCTAAAAGTAAAGCAAGTATTGGTTTCATCTTTTTTAATATTGCTCCAATTACGATGACAGGAACTAAGAATAACCAAGGTGTAATGTTGAATGTTTGGTCAATTGCCTGTAATGAAGCGGACATATCTATGGTCTCAGGTACATCAAGATTAAAACTGATGATGATAAATATGATTAAGGTTAGTACATAGGTAGGGATAGTAGTGAACATCATATATCTTATATGAGTAAACAAATCTGTACCAGCCATAGCAGAGGCTAGATTAGTAGTGTCTGATAGTGGAGATAACTTATCTCCAAAGTATGCTCCTGATATTACAGCACCTCCAATAAGCGCTAGATCAATACCCATCGCATTACCTATACCTACTAGAGCAATACCTACTGTAGCAGATGTGGTCCAAGAACTACCTGTTGCCAAGGCGATAATGGAACAGATAATTACTGTCGCTGGTAAGAATATATGAGGTTCTAAAATCTGTAAACCATAGTAAATCATTGTCGGAATAATACCACTCAATAACCAAGTTCCTGATAAGGCTCCTACTAATAACAGTATATAGATAGCTCTAGTGGTCTCTCTAACGTTCTTAGTGATTTTTTTAATAATATCTTCGTAATCGACTTTATTGTATAGACCTATTCCGATTGCGATAAGCCCACCTATTAATAGAACGAATTGGTTAGAACCCGCTAAAGCAGCACTACCATAAACGAATACATTAGTACCTAATAGTGCAATAAGGACTATCATAGGGATTAGAGATTGTAATAAGGTTATTTTTTTGGATTTGACTTTAGTTTCAATATTCATGATTGTTTTATGTTGTTTGTAAAGAGCTTGAAGATACATAAAAATCAATAGAATTTAATATCTGTACAATATTATTTAGAATAAAACTACATATTGCCGTTTATTGCTAATCCTTTAAAGTACGGCTTTTGTGTGAGAAGTGTTTATAATGAATATGTTGTAATAAAAAAGCCTCATAAAATTAATTATGAGGCTTTGTCTTATAGGCTGATAATTTTATTTTATAGGCTCTTCATCTCTTGGAGGACCTATTTTTGTATAATTTATTTGAACAAGTTCTAATTGACCATTTATACTTACCCTAGTTACTAAAGAGAGCTCGTTTTGTTCTACTTTGACAATTTGTCTTTTGTCATTAACACTTTCAAAAACAATAAAATCATCAGAAACGTTACCTAACTTAACTTTAGGTTTTATTTCATTACTATAATATTGAACTAATTTGACTGATTCAAGTTGATCTGTGAAAACCTCTAGTTCTTCATTTTTATTAAATGTACCGATTTCAGTGTATTTAACTGTACTACCATCTTTTAATCTGATAGTGTTAGATTCCCATTTTCCAAAATAAGTTTTTACTGTGATTCCACTGTCATTACTACAGCTAGTGAATAGAATTGTAGTTAAAAGGAAACAACTGATAGATAATAGTTTTTTCATTAGTTTATGATGGTTTGTTATTTGTGTGGAAATATATAAAAAAAATGAATTGAATGTTGTAATAAAATATAAAGCCCCATAAAATTAATTATGAGGCTTAGTGTATTAACTAATATTAGTTTATTTATTTGAAGTGTAAGTGACAGTTACAGGTAATGTTGAACCTCTCATTGTATAGTCATAAGTAAGAGATAATTGACCTTTAACAATACCATTAATCTTACGTGGAGTATAATTCTCTTTTTCGAAAGTAATGATATTACCTTTAATTGTTCCTTTAGTAATAACAGGTTCTTTTTTGTTTTTGAAGTATTCAGTAAGAACAGCAGTATTTTCTGTTAATACTAAATTATCAGGTTGATTTACTGCATTATCACCAGGCATATCGGTATAGTTATGAATCATTTCTGTTGTTCCATAAGTATAAGACAATTCGTGAGAAATCCAAGTACCAATGTATTGAGTAGGGTTAGAATTACCATAAGTAACAGTTACAGGTAATGTTGCACCTCTCATTGTGTAATTATAGGTAAGTGATAATTGCCCATTAACAATACCATTGATTTGACGAGGAGCATATCCTTCTTTATCAAAAGTAATTATATTGTTTTTAACCGTACCTGTTGTAACTACAGGTTCAGAAACATTTTTAAAATATTCTGTAAGTGTAACTTTATTATTAATAATGACTAGTTTATCTGTTTGATATACGGCATTTTCACCAGGCATTTCAGTATAGTTATGAGTCATTTCTGTTGTCCCATAAGTATAAGATAATTTATCTGCATACCATGTTCCTTCAGCATTTATCTCAGATCTAATAGGAGCATTGTCATCGTTAGAACATGCTGTGAAAGATAGAGTAGTACTTACGAAAAGTACTAAAGCCATTAATTTTTTCATTGATATTAAGTTGTTAGTTTTTTGTTATTATTTAAAACCTTTTACGCTTTTGTCGTAGATTTTATCTTTGTCCTCTTTAGAAAGGTCTTTTCTGTATTGGAATAATGCCGCTTCCCAATCTCCATAACCTGTATTAGGTAAAACAATAAATTTCTTACCAAACTGTTCTCTATTGTTTCTTACATTCTCTATTCTCTCTTCTTGAGTCTTTTTATCCCAAAGCGTAGAGAAGTCAGATAAGTTATCTCCTAAAAGCATTACGATTTCGTGAGTTTCGCTTAGTTTTTGGCGTCTTGCCTCTTTACTAGACTCAGCAGTTCTAACGATAACGTGTGTATCATCTGCGTAAGGGTAGTTATACTTTACTAAGTTTTTCATAGTACCAGGTTTGTCATTCTGGTTTCTATTTGTGATATAGAATACTTCTACACCTTTAGACTTAGCATAGTTAAAGAATTCTAAACTTCCTAATAATGGAAGAGCTTCTCCTTTAGAAGTCCATTCTGTCCAAGTAGCTTGGTCATAAGATTTACCTTCTCTAGCCATTTGTACAGCATAAGGAGAGTTGTCTAAGAAAGTTTCGTCGATGTCAGTAACAATAGCAAGAGGCTTATTGTGTTGTTCTGTAAGAATGCGATCTAGTTGCAATGTAGCAATATTGAAAGCCTGAGCAGCTAAAGCTTGATATTCAGCAGCATTTTGTTGGAATACAGCTGAGTATAATTTCCCATTTACTTCAATGTTGTTTAAGGCGTTTTCTGAAGATGTAGTTGTTCCTTGTGGTACTGACTTACATGCAGTTAAAGCTGTAAAAGCTAAAGCTGTTATTAGAAAAGATCTTTTAAGCATGTGATTTATTATTTTCTGTTACAAGCACAAAAATACAATAATAATCTGGAAGAGAGCTACAGTTAGAGGAATACAGCTTAGTTAGCCTTCTTTAAAAATTGTTAAATAAACAGAAACGAAAAACAAAAAGGGAGTTTATGATTAAACTCCCTTGATATAGATCGTATGAATAATAATTACTTTATTTCTGCTGCTTTTTCATCAAATAATTCAGAAACAGACCAATATCTTTCTCCTGTATCATAGTTGAAGGTTAAAATAGTAGCTCCTTTTTCTATTTCTGGTAATTTTTTAGCAATAGCAGCTAAAGATGTACCTGTAGAAATACCAGCCAAAATACCTTCTTGACTAGCAATTTTATTAGTATAAGCATACGCTTCTTCTTTACCTATAGTGATAATACCATCAAAGATATCTGTATTCACTACTTTAGGTATAAATCCTGCACCAATACCTTGTAATGGGTGTGGACCTGGTTTTCCTCCACTTAAGACAGGAGAGTTTTCAGGTTCTACAGCAAACACTTTTAATTTAGGAAAAACTTTTTTTAACTCTTCTGCTACTCCAGTGATGTGTCCACCTGTTCCTACTCCAGTGATTAGATAGTCAATACCTTCAGGGAAGTCATTGATGATTTCTAGAGCAGTTGTTTTACGGTGTACTTCTGGGTTTGCTAAGTTGTTAAACTGTTGAGGTACCCATGCGTTCTCCATTTCTTCTGCTAGTTCAGTTGCTTTAGATACAGAACCAGATGTTCCTAATTCTTTTGGCGTTAGGACAAATTTAGCTCCATAAGCAGCCATAAGCTTTCTGCGTTCGATACTCATTGACTCAGGCATTACTAGGATTAATTTATAACCTTTAACAGCACAGGTCATAGCTAGACCAACTCCAGTGTTTCCTGAAGTAGGCTCTATAATAGTAGTGTCTTTATTGATTAACCCTTTTGCTTCAGCATCTTCAATCATAGCTAAGGCAATACGGTCTTTTAAACTTCCTCCTGGATTTTGTTTCTCTAGTTTAATCCAAACATTAATATCATTTGGAAATAACTTGTTTATTTTAATATGAGGGGTATTTCCTATTGCCTCAAGTACACTATTTATTTTCATGATTCTTAGATTTTTTTGATTAATTAAATTATGAAATTAATTGGTTCAGGATAATTTTCTTGATCTTTAGAATAGCTTTTACTTTTACTATACATTATAGAGTTAGGCTTTACACTTTTGGTTAACCATACATTACCACCTATTACAGTATCATGACCTATAATAGTATCACCTCCTAATATAGTTGCACCAGAATAAATAATAACATTATCTTCAATATATGGGTGTCTTCTTGTATTTGCTTTGTCCTTAGATACAGAAATAGCTCCTAAAGTAACACCTTGATATATTTTTACGTTTTGACCAATAACACAAGTTTCTCCTATCACGATACCCGTTCCATGGTCTATGCAGAAATGAGATCCAATGATAGCAGCAGGATGAATATCAATACCTGTCTTACTATGTGCATGTTCTGTCCATATTCTTGGTAATAGCACTACTTTCTGTGTGTGTAGTTGATGTGCAAAACGATAAATAGCAATCGCATAAAATCCTGGGTAAGCTATGTATACTTCTTGTAAACAAGTAGCTGCAGGGTCATTTTCTAAAATAGCTTGCGCATCTGTTTTAAGTGTAAAGAAAATATGTGGTAAAGCTTCGAAAAAGTCATTAGCTATTTTTTGAGACTTATCTACATCATTATTAATTTTAAATACAATAGAAAGTAACTCTAACTTTAGTGTAGATAAACGGATATTGATAGCTTCTTCTGATAAGTATTTTTTATCTTCTAATTGAAATAGAAAATGAAATAACGTATCAGTGAATTTTTCAATTCTTTGTTTGTCTAAGAATGATTGTGAACTTTCATTTTGTGTCAGTATCTCTCTAACGAAATCATTTTGCATGAATAAACGTAATTTGAATTAAAGTATGTATACAATAAAGGAAATACCTTTTAATATACATAACTATAGTAATATTTGATAATAAATACATTATTATGTAAATGTAAGAATTGTACAACGAAGGTTGAAGAGTGTTTAACAAAACTTTCATTTTATTTATGAAATGTATTTAAAACGGCTTATTTAGAAGACGGATAGTGGCAAAGTATCTATTTGGGATAATAGTTGTTAAAAACAAAGGATCTCTCTTTTTACTATACAATATTATTTTATCTTTGTTAGAGAATTACAAAGGCGAAGTAATTCAATCAGTTATGTGTTTTGTTTCTGAAATAGATTTTTTATTTTAATTTCTTTTGAGCTGGCTACTTAAAAAGGGATTTGGTTTTGTTGTTTTGTTGTTCTATTTCAAAATTTGTGAAACAAAAAAAAATACATACTTAAAATAAAAAGGGTTCCTTCAATAAGGAACCCTTTTTTATTCTAATAACAGTGACTTTAGGTTGATACGATATGCTTTAAGTAATTCTGCTTTAATTAGATATCCTATATATTTTTTGTTTTCTTGTACTAGTACAAATTCTAAGTTGTTAGTTTCTAAAGTCTGCATAATGATTTTAGAAGAATCGTTTTTAGATACAATTATAGGTGTTTCTATTAGGTCTTTAATAGGTGTGAATTTGGTTTGAAACTCACTGAATATAATAGGTCTTACACTATCAAGGTTAACGATACCAATGATTTTTTGTTCACTATCTAGTATAGGAATAAAGGTCTGTTTAGTATTTGCAAAAATATCTACAACAGCTGCGGTAGTGTGTTGTGGTGTTAAAGTCTTAATATCATTTTTAATATAATCACTTGCTATTATAGTTGATAATATATTAGAATCTTTATCAGAAGTGAAGACCATCCCCGTTGTAGCTATAGATTTAATATCCATAGAGTATTTTTCCATGTGCTTAGAGATTGCAAAGCTAATAGATGATACGATTAATAGAGGAACCATTAATCCATATCCTCCTGTTATTTCTGCAATTAAGAAAATACCTGTCAGAGGAGCATGAAACAATCCACTGATTACAGCTGCCATTCCTACTACTGTGAAGTTTTGAACAGGAATCTCCTTTATACCTAATAACTGTAATAGTTTGGCTAGAGTAAAACCAAGATAAGAACCTACGAATAGAGAAGGAGCGAAGTTACCTCCATTTCCTCCACTTCCCATTGTTAATCCTACAGCATAAGTTTTTACTAATGCTGCCCCTCCAACAAAGAGTAATAATACCCATTGTTTATTAGAAAAATCAGCTAACAAAGTATTATTTAGAATAGACTGTGGTGCATCACTAGTTAGTATTTTAATGCTTTCATATCCCTCACCAAAAAGTGTAGGAAAGAGAAAAATTAAGACTGCTAACATAGAAGCCCCTATTAATGCTTTCTTATAAGCACCAAACTTCATACTTGATATATAGTGTTCTGTCTTTCGGAACATTCTAGCATGATATACACAAAAGAAACCAGATAAAATACCTAGTAAAATATAGTAAGCTGTGTTACCTGTATCAAATACCAACTGATTTTTAAAAGAAAGTAAAATGTCTTCTTTGATAATTAAGTTCGTTACAATAGTACCTGTAGCAGCAGAAATCATAATAGGTATAAAAGCAGATACAGAAACATCAACTAAGATAATTTCTATAGCAAAAAGAACACCAGCTATCGGCGCATTAAAAGCAGCTGATACTCCAGCAGCTACACCACAACCTAATAATAGTATTCGATCTTTGTAATTAAGCTTATAGTTCTGAGCATAATTAGAACCAAAAGCAGCCCCTGTAATAGCAATTGGAGATTCAAGACCTAACGAACCTCCCATACCTACAGTCAAAGAACTTGTGATAATCTGTGAGTACATCTGCTTACGTGGCATAATACCAGACTTCTTAGCAACAGCAATCATGATCTGATATGTACCTTTCTCAATAGATCCATTTAGAAATTTTCTAACAACGAATACGGTAAGTAAAATACCTATAATAGGTAGAATACTGTTCATATAAGGTAGATGAGAGATGTTGTCTATATAGGTAGCAAGTTTAAATACATTGTGAGCAAAGTACTTCAAAACTGTAACAGCAATAGCAGATGATGCCCCTACTAAGACGCAAGAGAAATATAAAAACTGCCTATTGCTTAAGATAGACTTCAGGAAGAATAGTATTCCTTCAGCATACTTAAACACTTGACCAGCGTAGTACTTTATTTTCTTGGGATTTATAATTTTCATATTGCAAAAATAATGTAAAAGAAAACCCTTTTGGTAATAATTATCTAGTTTTGTTATTCGTGATAATAGAAAGATATAAGATAAGATATTATTTTAATAAGTAACGCTCTGTTTTTTTAAAATCAATTAAATGTTTTTGTAATTCTGTAAAGAAAGTAGAGAAATGCTCTTCGAATGTATCATAATGTTCTACTAGTTCTGTTGTAGCAAAAGACATCTTAGAGACTCCTTTCGTTCTACGATCCATTTGTGTCAGTATATATCTTAACCCTTCTATAGAACGATATTTTACAAGCCAATTTTCTTCAAGCATAATATGTAAGAAGTTTTGAACCTTAACAGGTAGGGCAGTAAAGTTCTCTTGTAATTCGGTATAGAAACGTTGAGCATATTCTTCTAATGGGATAGAACTGTATTGATTCCAATTTTTAGCTAGAAAGTGATCGTAGTACATATCTATTAGAACAGCGGCGTAATGGTTGTATTGGGGTACAATAAGTTTTTTACTTTTTCTCCAGATTTCATGAGCATCTGTATAAGTATCTATTTCTCGATGTAAGATTACACCTTGTTGAATTTTAGTAGGATAATTGATGTAGTCTTTTCCTCGAATACTATCCGCTACAAAGTTTCCTATTTTAAGTAAAGTGTCATCCCCAGAGAGGTATATATGGGCTAAGAAGTTCATAATCTCATTTTGACTATAAAAATACGGTATTTTACAAAATTGTTCAGGCTGTCCCACCTATAATTCTATATCTTTGTGTTAATAAAAAATATGTAATTATGACATTGATTAAATCTATATCTGGTATACGTGGTACTATAGGAGGAAAAGTAGGGGATAATCTTACTCCAATTGATGCAGTGAAATTTGCATCAGCTTATGGAACATTCCTTAAAAACAACTCAAATAAAGAAAGTTTAAAAGTAGTGATTGGTAGAGATGCTCGTATCTCAGGACCTATGATTCATAATTTGGTAGTAAATACTTTAGTTGGGTTAGGTATTCATGTAATAGACTTAGGTTTATCTACTACGCCTACTGTAGAGATAGCTGTTCCATTAGAGCAAGCAGATGGAGGTATTATCTTAACTGCTTCTCATAACCCAAAACAATGGAATGCTCTAAAATTATTGAACAGTAAAGGAGAGTTTCTAAGTGGTGCTGAAGGGCAAATCATTTTAGAAATTGCTGAGAAAGATGCATTTGATTTTGCAGATGTAGATAGTTTAGGGACTATAGAACATAAAGATAACTATATGGACATCCATATAGAGGAGATATTAAAACTAAAGTTAGTAGATGTTGAAGCTATTAAGAAACGTAAGTTTAAGGTAGTAGTAGATGCTGTTAACTCATCTGGAGGAATTATTATTCCTGCTTTATTGAGAAAATTAGGAGTAGAGGTAGTAGAGCTTTATTGTGATCCAACAGGACACTTCCCTCATAATCCAGAACCTCTAAAAGAGCACTTAGGTGATATCTGTGCCTTAGTGAAAAAAGAGAATGCAGACTTCGGTGTAGTAGTTGATCCAGATGTTGATCGTTTAGCTTTTATTTCTAATGATGGCGAAATGTTTGGAGAAGAGTACACTTTAGTAGCAGTAGCAGATTATGTATTAAGTAAAACACCTGGTAACACAGTGTCTAACTTATCATCATCACGTGCATTAAGAGATATTACTCAGAAACATGGAGGTACTTATAATGCATCAGCTGTAGGAGAAGTAAATGTAGTAGAAATGATGAAGGCTACTAATGCAATAATCGGAGGAGAAGGTAATGGAGGTATCATTTATCCAGAGACACATTATGGACGTGATTCTATCGTAGGTGTAGCTTTATTCTTAACACATTTGTCTAACTTAGATATGACTGTAGCAGAGTTAAGAGCTTCTTATCCTCAGTATTATATGAGTAAGAATAAGATAGAACTTACGCCTAAGTTAAATGTAGATATGATCTTAGAACAGATCGCTGAAAATTATAAAAATCAAGAAGTATCTACAGTTGATGGTGTGAAGATAGACTTCCCTTCGTCATGGGTACATCTAAGAAAGTCTAATACAGAGCCTATTATTCGTATATATACGGAAGCAGGAACACAAGAAGATGCAGACAGTTTAGCTTTGCGTATGATAGACGAGTTAAAAGTGATTGCTGGAATATAACTATAGAATTATAGCAAATAACAAAGGGAACCAAATCGGTTCCCTTTATTTGTATAATAAGTATTTATTGAATTCTGTATAGTAGTATACTTAGTACAGAATCACTTACCTAGCGCATGAACAAAGGTACTACACCTTTATAATAAAACTATACGGAAATCCTCATTCCGATATAAAAGATGTTTACAAATTATATTTTCTAAAGATACCTTCTTGGAAGGGAGTCCATAAGCAAGCTTTCATCTTAGCTTTTTTTAGACCAGAATTAGCCCAAGTATTGCATGTATATAAGAAGCTATACTTTCCTTCTCCTTCATAAAAAGAATCGTTTAATCCGTATGCTTTATCAGTTTTGATATTAATTATATTGTTATCTGTATCTCGTTTAAACGAAGATACGATGTAATCGATGAGTATCTGGTACTGTTGTTTGGATAATTTCACCTCTATTGTATTTTCGTCTAGTTCTATATTAGATAAGTAAGTAGAGTGTATTGCAGTAGTTCCTAACCCAAAGACAGCATTGATAGCTATACCTGGTTTTACGTTATCCCAATCCTCTACGTCTAAAAAGAATCCTTTATCTCCCCAACCTAATGCGATATAAGCGAAGTTTCTACGTTGTTCTTTTGTATGTTCGAATTTTAGCTCTTTACTCCAATCAATTAAATCTGATTTAACAGGAAACACGAAGTCTGTATGCATACCATTAGTGGTAAGGTACATGGTGAATTCTTGAGGTTCTTCTTGTATCTCATTTACTGTAATATTCGAAAGTCCTCTGGCAGCTAAAAAATAAATAATAACACATATCCCTAAAGTAGAGATTGAAATTAAGATTATCTTAATTAATAATTTGATGTATTTCATAAAAAATTAGAATACTTATAATGTGCTAATGTAATAATTTACAATGATATTAGCGATGTGGACTTACTTTTATTGTAAATAAAAAATCCTTTCTGATTAGAAAGGATTTAATGATATTACTATTTGATATTAGCAGGTTTTTTGCCTTGGTGTTTCCATCGCTTATGTGTCCAGAAGTAGTATGAAGGCGCTTCTATAATTTGCTTCTCTAATTCACCTAAGAATCGATGAGTCAATTCATAATTAGGAACATCCTCTAGTGCTTCTCCTTCTTTTAATAAAGGAACAAAAGTTGTCTTATAATGCCCGCGTTTAACATATTCTACTTTAAGATACATAGGTACCATATCGAATTTCTTACACAGTGCTTCTCCTCCTGTAAATACGGGAACTTCTATCCCCATAAAGTCTTGCCAACAATTGGCTTTACTCACCATAGGAGATTGATCACTAATAAAAGCATAGACACCATGGTTTTTATTCACTTCATTTTGTCTGATTACCTTGATGGTTTCCTTCATTTCGACAAGTACGGTGTTAAAGCGAGAACGAATCTTCTTAATTAACTTATCGAAGTAAGGATTTGCAATTCTCTTATAGACAGCATAACCTTGGAATTGAATAAAGCGATCTAAGATGATGATCCACTCCCAGTTAGCATAATGTGCACAGAATAGCATGACACTCTTTCCTTGTTTCTCTACTTCTAAGACAGTATCTAAATTCGTAAAGGTAAATCTCTTTTTAAGTTCTTCTTCAGAGATAGTAAATGTTTTGATCATTTCTAAGAAGATATCACATAAATGTCTAAAGGATTCTTTCTCTACTTTTTGAACCTCCTTTTCAGAGAGGTGAGGCATAGTCATTCTAATATTCTCTCTCACTGTTTTCTTTCTGTATCCGACAACTTTATATAACAATACATAGAAGATATCCGAGATAAAGTAAAATATAGGGAAAGGCATCTTAGAGATTAGCCATATTATAGGGTAAACAATTATATATATAAGGAAATTCATTCTGTTTGATTTTGTGCAAAGATAGTTTAATACCATAATCTAACACAAATTTAATAGGCGAGTAGCGAACAATTCTTTATTTTTAACCAAATATTTTTATATGGATATATCTACGGTTACCCTAATTCTTTTGGGGTTAAATGGACTTGTTACTTACAAAGGGCTAAATGATTTTAGCTTTTTTAATAAGTATTGCTTTGATATTAATCAAATTAATAGAGGAGAGCGCTATCGTTTCATAACATCAGGTTTCTTACACGTTGACTGGATGCACTTCGCATTTAATATGTTGACCCTGTATTTTTTTGCAGATATTATTATCCATGTTTCAGGAGTATTATACTTCTTGATAGTCTATGTTGCAAGTTTATTGGTAGGAAATATATTGACCTATCAGTTTTATAAGAACCAACCTCATTACAGAGCAGTAGGGGCATCAGGAGCTATTATGGGAGTATTATATGCGTCTATTATGCTTAATCCTTCTATGAGTCTGTATATGTTCTTTATACCGATTCCTATTCCTGCTTATATATTTGCAGTAGGGTATTTACTGTACTCACTTTATGGAATGAAGAAGAATAGTGATGGTATTGGCCATACAGCACATATTGGAGGAGCATTAGCAGGTTTAATATTGATTGTATTAAAGTACCCTATCTTGATCCAAACAGAATTTAAATTAATAGCAATATTGCTAATCCCTGTACTGATTTTAGTGGGAATGTATCGAAGCAAAAGGATTCAATAGACTTTTTTTGGCAATTATTTATGAACTTGGTACTATTTACAGTATGTTTTTTAGATACATTTGTAATATAACAAAGCAAAAAGAAAGTCACAAATGAAAAAAATGTCAATTATGTTCGCGTCATTATTAATGACAACAACAGCTATCGTAGCTCAAAATAACAACGGTGTAGTTGTTCCACAGATTCAAGTAAATGGAGTAGGAAAGGTAAATGTTACACCAGATAAAGTAGTCATTAGAGTAGGAGTAGAGAATAAAGCTGATTTAGCAGCAGATGCTAAAAAAGCAAATGATAAAGCTATCGCAACGATCATTAAGTACATAAAATCAATGAAAATAGAAGATAAAGACATGCAGACAGAACGTGTGAGCCTTTATAAATCTAGAGACTATGAAGAGAAGAAAGATTATTTTACAGCATCTCAGACTTTATCTATTACATTGACAGATATCTCTAAGTATGAGAAGTTAATGGTAGGACTTACAGAGTCTGGAGTGAATAGAATCGATGGAGTAGACTTCCAGTCTTCTAAGACAGCAATGTATGAAGCAGAAGCTCGTACACTAGCAGTAAAAGAAGCAAAACAAAAAGCTACTGATTATGCAAATGCATTAGGGCAAAAAGTAGGTAAAGCTATTTTAGTATCTGATAGCAGTGCATCTACACCTATTATCGTTAGACCGATGGCAATGATGAAAGCATCAGCGGATTTCGGAGAACAAACTATCGCTTTAGGAGAATTAGAAGTAGTGTCTAATGTGTCTATTAGTTTTACGTTAGAATAGTAAGTTTTTTATTCATAATTAGAGAGGGCTGTCAGATATCTGGCAGCCCTTTTCTCTTTTCTTATTTTACGTAGTCAAACTCTAGTTCAACTTCTTGTTTTTTGGCAATCCTTTCAGCTTGTAAGGCTCTTAGTTCTACACGCTTTATTTTACCACTAATGGTCTTTGGTAGCTCTGTCACAAACTCTATTTTACGAGGCATCTTATAAGGTGCTAAATGTTCACGAGAGTATTTAAATAATTCGTTAGCTAGCTCAACAGATGCTTTAGTATGGTCATTTAAGATAATAAACGCTTTTACTTCAAACCCTTTTACAGGATGAGGACTTGCTACTACAGCAGATTCTACTACATCATGATGTTCTAATAATACACTTTCTACTTCGAATGGGCCGATGCGGTAATCAGAAGCTTTGATCACATCATCATCTCTACCGATAAACCAGATATAACCATCTTCATCTTTATATGCCTTGTCGCCTGTGTAGTATAATCCATGTTTAAATACTTCACTCTGTTTTACTTTGTCGTATAAGTATTCTTTAAATATCCCGTTTAGCTGTCCTGTACCTGTTTTTACACAGATATTCCCTTCCTCATTGATCGCTACTTCTTTTCCATCATCATCTGCAATGACAATGTCGTATAAGAAAGTAGGTTTACCCATAGAACCATATTTTAGCTTAGCATTAGGATAGTTAGCGATCATACAAGTACTTTCTGTTTGACCAAAACCATCTCTAACGACTAACCCAGTTCCTTCTTTCCATTCCTCAATGATCTCAGGGTTTAGAGGTTCACCAGCTGCTACACATTTCTTTAGGCTAAAGTTGTATTTCTTCAGATCCTCTTGTATAAAGAAACGCAGTACAGTAGGAGGAGCACATAAAGATGTCACCTCGTGTTTCTCTATCATCTCTAGTGTTTTAGCAGCATTGAAGCGTTCTTTTGTAGCAAAAGCAAATATTGTAGCGCCCACATTCCAAGGTGCGAACAGACTACTCCAAGCAAATTTAGCCCACCCAGGTTGTGAGATATTATAGTGAATATCATTGCTAGTAAGTCCTATCCAAGAGGTAGTAGTAAGGTGCCCAAGAGGTTGACTTAACTGAGTATGGCATACTATCTTAGGCATTCCAGTAGTACCAGAGGTAAAGAACATAAATAGGGTATCATCAGGTTTAGTCATTTCACCTTTTGCCTCTTTGCTCTGTTCATCTAGTACAGTCAGTGGGTACCAACCTTCTCTTTGTCCATCTACGATAATCTTTACAGGGATCACTATACCAGATTCTTTCTCTGCTTGATCTATCTTTTCTACATTGTCACTATCAGCTAGTATTACTTTAGGAGCTATCTTTTGGAATCTGTATACTAGATCTTTTACACCTAGTATACTTGCAGCAGGTGATAATCGATATCCCGCTTTTATTGTAGCTAAATGCGTTACCCAGTTAATGCGTTGTAGCATCATTTGTGTTAGAATCACATCATCTTTTTGAATCCCTTTAGAACGCAAAAAGTTAATCAATTGGTTATACCTGTCATGTAAGGTCTGAAAGGTGTAGTGATGAGTCACCTCTCCATCTGTCCATAATAGGGCAGTCTTCTCAGGTGTCTCTTTTACGTGTATATCTTCATACACTTCTTGTACCCAGTTAAAGTACTCTGGCTTTTCGATTTTTAGATCATGTAAGGCATCGTAATTCTGATCGATGAGTAATTCACCGATTTGTTTATACAAATCTTTCATTCTTTATTAAATTAGTTTTTGGTAGGGGTAATTTACAGAATTAAGATGTATATAAAAATAAAATAATCAATTATGAATAGACAAAGTGCTTGTTTTTAGTGATTTTAATTAACTAAAATGCAATAAAAAGTAGTGCAATATGATAATTGAATAATTTAAATTCGCTCAGTAGAGTTGTTTTTTAACTATTATTAATAAGAGTTGTTTATCACTTTAAAAATGATAAAAATGAATTTATACTAGTTGATTTGTATTTTAATTGAAATTAATCAACTAGGTATGTATATTTTTTGAAGTAACTCTTCGTATTCTTTTTCTACTTCACTAGACGAGGTTATTCCTCCACCACTTTTATACACCAGTTGATTAGATTGTTGTTCTATAAAGCGAATCATCACAGCACTATCAACGCTTTCACCATCATAGATACCACATACTCCAGTATAGTAATTGCGGTCGTATTGTTCTGCTTTGGCTATTATATTTACTGTACTTTCTTTAGGAGATCCAGTGATAGAGCCAGCAGGTAGTAGTTTGCTAAATATAGTTCCTATTCCATGGTGCCAATTAGGAGATAGCTCTCCTGCTATCTCAGAACTCATTTGTAAGATAGGTCCTTTAGAAGTCTCTAATCGATCTAGATATCTAAATCGGTTCACTCTTACTTTTTTAGAAACAATGTTTAAATCATTTCGGATTAAATCAACTATTGTATAATGTTCAGCTGTTTCTTTTTGATTGTTTAACAGTATCTCAGCTGCATTAGGAATATCAGCTTTTATAGTTCCTTTCATAGGATAGGAGTATATCGCATTATCCTTGATTTGAACGAATATCTCAGGTGAGAAGCACGTGAACTGATCTTTTACCAGTAGTTTATACTTAGCTTTAGCAGTGTGATACACATCTTCTAAGGTGTATTCAGATGATATAGGCGTAGCTACAGTGAGGTTAATAAGGTATGTATTCCCTAGCTGTAACTCTTGTTTGACGATATCAAACTTCTCTTGATATTGCTTAAAACTAAGGGGAGTAGCTTCTATTTTTAGATCAGAGATATGCTCTTTTGGTTGTGTATTGCTTATTCCGTTGAAGTTATATTTTATTTCTTCTTGATCAATATCTTTTAAGGGTTGGATGATACAGTCTTTTCCATCATAGCTAATGATAAAAAGGAAAGGAATTCTCTGTGATCCCAATGAGTTCATTAGAGAGATAGTTGTATCTTTGAGCACCATATTTAATCAAGTTTAAAGGTTCAAAAGTACAAAATAGTTTATGAGTGAAATCAAACAAATTGTTATAATAGATAATCATGACTCGTTTACTTATAATTTGGTTCAACTCTTTGATGAGAACGAACATTGTAATATTACAGTAATTCCTCATGATGAGGTTGTTTTAGAATCTTTGGATAAGTTTGATATGCTTGTTTTATCTCCAGGACCAGATGTCCCTCGTAGTTACCCTATCTTGTTTCGAATATTAGATAGATATAAAGCAGATAAACCGATCTTAGGTGTTTGTCTAGGGCATCAGACTATCGGAGAGTACTTCGGAGCTACATTAGAGAATCTATCTTATGTCTATCACGGGCAGTCTACTACCTTATATTACAGAACAGAAGATGTTTTATTTGCTACTATAGATACACCTGTTTCAGTGGGGTTATATCATTCATGGGCTTTATCGACTACTGATTTTCCAGAAGAACTAGAGATAGTAGCGCTTAGCGATGAAGGAGTTATCATGTCTATTCGCCATAAAGTGTATAATATTAAGGGAGTACAGTTTCACCCTGAATCTTATATTACCTCTCATGGTAGAGAAATCATAAATAATTGGGTATTATCCCTGTAATGGTTAGATTATTTATTGTGTTTTGCTTGTAATAGCATTTTTTTATCAATCATTATAGAGTTTGTCTATTAAATTTTGCAGTATAAATAATATAAAAATTATCTATCTAATAATAGTATAGCTATAAAAATTATATATTAATAAAGAAAGAGATAGGGAAATGTATAATTGATATAACTACTGTTTTTTCATCATTTTAAAGCCTATTTAGGATAAAAAATATCTATCTAATTCATTAAATAAATGAGAATAGATACTCTAATTTTGCACTGTGAAAAAGAAATTATTAATTACTAAATGATTTAGAATACAATGCAAGCAGGAGTAATAAAAGATGAAAGAACACGCAAATATTTACCATGGCTGGGAGCTCTAGCCATCTTTATGCAAGCACTAGATGCTACAATTTTAAACACAGGATTACCCTCTATCGCTAAGAGCTTAGGAGAGTCGCCCTTAGGGATGCAGAGTATCATCGTGTCCTATACATTGACAGTCGCTTTATTGATTCCGTTGAGTGGGTGGTTAGCCGACCGATTTGGTACGAAGAGAATCTTTATCCTAGCAGTGGGGCTATTTACGTTAGGTTCTGTATTCTGTTCTATGTCAGCTACCTTAGATCAGTTAGTTCTAGCACGTATATTTCAGGCTGTTGGAGGAGCGATGATGGTGCCTGTAGCCCGACTAACTCTTATCTATGCTTATCCTAAAAACCAGTTGTTAAAGGTGATTAACTTTATCACCATACCAGGATTGATAGGACCTATGCTAGGACCTGCAGTAGGAGGTTTTTTAGTAGAGAAGTTGTCTTGGCATTGGATATTCCTAATCAATGTACCAGTAGGCGTGATAGCAGTACTCTTTGCTAGAAAAATCATTCCTAATTTTACCAATACGGTAGGGCGTTTTGACCTTATGGGATGGGTGTTGTTTAGTGGAGGATTGACTACCTTAACTTTAGTAATAGAGAAATGGAATAGCCCGACAATATCATCAGTACAATTAATTACACTATTTATTGTAGCGATGCTAATGGGAGTAGCTTATGTATTCTATGCTAGAATGACAAAAGAACCTTTGATTAAATTGAGCTTATTTAAGATTACCACGCTTCGTTTAGGGTTGATTGGTAACTTAATTACACGTTTCGGAATTGGGGGAATGCCATTGATGATCCCTTTATTATTACAAGTAGGATATGGGTACTCAGCGATGTACGCAGGGATGATGATGATTCCACAAGCCTTGTCTAATTTGGTTTCTCGTAATTTCGTAGTACCTATTGTAAGACGTTTTGGATACAGAAGTACGTTGATTACCAATACAGTACTGACAGGCTTGTTAATCAGCTGTTTCTTCTTTATAACGCCTACTACGCCTTATTGGGTAATTATCTTACTGATGATCGGTAACGGTGCTTTTAACGCGATACAGTTTACCTCTATGAATACCATTTCTTTAGCCGATTTAGACCAAGATACGTCTAGTGAAGGAAACAGTCTGCTATCTGTGACACAGCAGTTAGCAGTAAGTTTAGGAATATCTTTATCAGCGATGGTGTTGATGTTGTTTCAGAACAGTCAGATTGCAGAATCAGGTGATAAGATAGGTGTGTTTAGATATACCTTCTTAGTTATGGGATTGATCACGATACTGTCTAGTTTAGTATTTACTAATCTGAGTAAAGACGCAGGATCAAGTATGTCTGGAGCGCGCTCGTATAAAAAAGAATAAAAACATTGTCTCTGTTTTTTAAAATAGTTACTTTTCTTTAAAAATAAGTAGAGATGGAGATAAGAAAGATGGAAATCAACGATGCTGATGTAGTTGCTAATCTTTTAGAACAAATGGGATATCCTAATACCTTGGGTTTTTTGCCCCATAGAATAGCAGAAATGAATAATTGTGAACGAGAGGCGCTCTTAGTAGTAGAGGACGAGGGACAAGTCATTGCCTTTATCTCAGTACACTTTATTCCTCAGATAGCTTTAGAAGGTGATTTTGCAAGGATAAGTTATTTTACTGTAGATCAGAATATCAGGAGTAAGGGTGTAGGGAGATTAGTAGAAGAACACGTAACAGCTCTAGCGAAAAGCAGAGGGTGTGATAGAATAGAACTCCACAGCCATAGTAGAAGGACAGATGCACATCGCTTCTATTTCAGACAGGGGTACGAGGATGTACCTAAGTATCTAGTCAAGTATTTAAACCCGGATTCGCATTAGTCAAATACTATAAGGTAATTCTACTTCATATCTCTTTCATTAGTTCTTAAACCATATTATAGTATGCTTTACGCATTAATTCAGAGCTATTTTGTATAATTACTTTTCGTTTAGATGTCTATCGACAACCTAGGTTAAAGTAGAACTTCAGTCTTAGAGGAATAGATCAGAAAATATATATTATGAAGCAGTAGTATACTTTGGTGTACTACTGTTTTTTTATGTGCTTTAGTTTTGTATTCTATTAAAATTGCTTCTCATTTTTTTCTTTTTGAGTAGAAAATAGCCTCTTAAAAGACCAATTATATAGTTTTTAGACTCTTTTTTTTTTCATTTTAAAGATGAAATAAAGGATATATAGCTGTTTTTATAAAAAATAAGGAGTGTTTTTTT
This sequence comes from Myroides odoratimimus, assembly GCF_004337635.1. Lineage (NCBI taxonomy): Bacteria > Pseudomonadati > Bacteroidota > Flavobacteriia > Flavobacteriales > Flavobacteriaceae > Myroides > Myroides odoratimimus. The sequence continues at coordinate 3,763,377 of NZ_CP037427.1, read as the reverse complement.
TGATATGAAATTATGTTAACTGGTTAATAATAAGTTTGTTAATTGGTTTTATGTTCTTTTTAGCACTTATCTATAATAGCTCTCAAGCCTAGTATTTAAAGGTGTTATAAGAAGATCCTTCGACAATACATGGACAATACCTCGATAATGGTGGAGCAGAGCATGGGTTAGTCCAACAAATGTGCTTTTATACTCCACTTACTGTTCTTGTATTCCATGTTATGATTCAATCTAAATTAGATAGGAATAGAAGCTCCATTGATACACTTACATTATCCTATTCTGATTTAAACACACTTCTAATGACAGCTTTTAAAAGAAAGAGAAAAATAGAAGTGTAAAATTGAGGATTCTGCAATCGCTCTTTTTAGGGTTTGATAGGTAGAAAAAGTAATCTTCGGGAGAGGAATTACTTCTTTTTAGACTAAATTCTTAATATGAACCATTAATAGGAAAATACAGTTTAGTGTATAAAAGAAGAAGAAATGAGGCTTATTTAGGTTTATTACAACTTTTATAGAAAGTTATTTAGTCAGTTTAAGCAACTTTTTAGAATATATGTAATATGTACTTAAATGTAGTAAATAAGAGGGTTTCATGGTTTTATCTGTTTATAAATTATGAATAATATAATAGATTTCTTTTTTAGGGATCTGAAATGAATATAATGATTTTTACTACTATTTAGTTGTGTTTATTTGAAAGAATACATAAAGAGTATGATGTATTATTATTTGTAGTGCTAATTAAATTTGTTAAAAAGAGCATTGTGGTATGGAATTTGTTTTTTTGTTAAAAGAGCAGCGTATTCTTTAGAAGTATTAGTACTATTTATAATGATTATATACTTTATTATAACTAATTATTTTTTTAAGGAACGTTATTTATGTTAAAAATATTTGATAATTTTAAATACAAGTTCACATTGATTGTAATATTATATTGATGTACGTTAATGTGTATAGGTAGTGAGTAAAACCAAATGAGGGCTGATATATGTCATCTTTGAAATAACACTAAAATTATACTTTTAACATATAAATAAAGAAAACGATTAGAGTCTATTTGAAATTAGAATATAAAATTGTTTATAGGATGTTTTTGAGTGTATCAAGACATTTTACTCTTGTAGAATGTATGTATCTAAAAGAAGTAAAAACGAAAAAATACTCCATAATAAATAGAAGTAAAATATAGTACTGATTTTCTAAATAGGCTTTTAGTAACAATAATAAGGATTCATTAATTATTAAAAACAAAGTACAAAGATGAACACACTCTCACGCAAGATTGTAATGGCCGCGACAGGATTATTTCTTTGCTTTTTCCTATTAATTCACTTTTTAGGAAATACACAGTTATTTTTAGAGCCAGAACACGCAAGACTTAGCTTTAATGCGTACTCGCATTTTCTAACCGGAAATCCATTGGTAAAAATGGTTTCTTATGTTTTATATGCTTCTATTATAGGACATGCCATCTATGCTTTAATTATTACTTCTAAGAACAAGGCTTCTGGAGGTACTTATAAAAAAGATAATAGAGGTAGAGCTAGTAAATGGTACAGCAGAAATATGGGAGTATTAGGGACAATAGTTTTAATCTTTATTGTTCTGCATTTTCAAAACTTTTGGTATGTGTATAAGTTTGGAGAAATAGGCATCGATGCTAATGGAAACAAAGATTTATACGCAGTAGTAGTTACAGCATTCCAAGAGCTGTGGTTAGTAGTGGTATATGTTATCGCGATGGTAGCATTGTGTTATCACTTGATCCACGGAATTACGAGTGGAGTAAGAACGTTAGGTTTATTTCACCCAAAGTTTGTACGTTGGGTTAATATCTTCGGAGTTGCTTATTCAGTAATTATTTGTGTAGGATTTGCTGCAATGCCAATTTTTATTTACATCACTAATCTTAAAAACTAGCTATGAAATTAGATGCAAAAATACCTCAGGGGCCATTAGAAGAAAAATGGTTTAACTATAAAAAAACTGCTCGTTTGGTAAACCCTGCGAATAGAAAAAAACTTGATGTAATCGTTATCGGAACAGGATTAGCAGGAAGTTCATTAGCCGCTTCTCTAGGAGAGATGGGATATAATGTAAAAGCTTTTTGTTTTCAAGATACACCTCGTCGTGCGCACTCTGTAGCTGCACAAGGTGGGGTGAACGCTGCAAAAAATTATAAAAACGACGGTGACAGTGTGTACCGTATGTTCGTAGATACATTAAAAGGAGGAGACTTTAGAGCGAGAGAAGCGAACGTATATCGTCTAGCAGAATGTTCTCTTAACTTGATCGACCAAGCGGTAGCTCAGGGGGTTCCTTTCGGTAGAGAATACGGAGGATACTTAAACAATAGATCATTCGGAGGAGTACAGGTAAGTAGAACCTTCTACGCAAGAGGTCAAACGGGACAACAGTTATTATTAGGTACTTACCAAGCGTTAATGCGTCAAGTGGATAAGAAAACAGTACAACTATACTCTTCTCATGAGATGCTAGATATCGTGGTGATCGATGGTAAAGCAAGAGGTGTAGTAGTGCGTAACTTAGAGACTGGTGAGATAGAGAAACACTCAGCACATGCTGTAGTATTAGCAACAGGAGGTTTCGGTAAGATTTATTACCTATCTACTTTAGCGATGGGATGTAATGGATCTGCTATCTGGAGAGCACATAAAAAAGGAGCGTATTTCGCTTCTCCTAGCTGGACTCAGATTCACCCAACTTCATTGCCTCAGTCTGGAGATTACCAATCTAAACTAACATTAATGTCAGAATCACTGCGTAATGATGGACGTATATGGGTACCTAAGAAAGCAGATGATACAAGAGAGGCAAATGATATCCCAGAGGATGAAAGAGATTACTACTTAGAGCGTCGTTATCCTGCATTCGGTAACTTAGCACCTCGTGACATCTCATCTCGTGCAGCTAAGGAGCGTATCGATGCTGGACATGGTGTAGGACCATTAAAGAATGCGGTATACTTAGATTTCTCTAAAGCAATCAAAGAACAAGGACAACCAAAAATCGCTGAGAAGTACGGAAACTTATTCCGTATGTATGAGAAGATCACGGGTATCAATGCGTATAAAGAACCAATGAAGATATCTCCTGCTGCTCACTTCTCTATGGGAGGACTATGGGTAGATTATGAGTTAATGACTACTATTCCTGGATTATTTGCATTAGGAGAAGCGAACTTCGCGGATCACGGAGCGAATAGATTAGGAGCGAACTCATTGCTTCAGGCTTCTGTAGATGGATACTTTATCGCACCTTATACGATCGCAAACTATCTAGCAGATCAGATTAGAGTAGGTAAGATCTCTACAGATCATCCAGAGTTCGACAAAGTGGTGACTGAGAATAAAGAAAAAATAGACCAATTATTAAATATAAAAGGGGATAAGTCAGTGGACTACTACCACAAAAAATTAGGTAAGTTATTATATGATTATTGTGGTCTAGCTAGAACAGCTGAAGGGTTAACTTATGCAATCGAAGAGATTAAAAAGTTAAGAGATGAATTTTATAAAAACGTTCATGTTCCAGGAGAGAATGATACCATGAATGCTGAATTAGAAAAAGCAGGACGTGTAGCAGATTATCTAGAGATTGGTGTGTTAATGTGTTATGATGCATTGACTAGAAACGAGTCTTGTGGAGCACACTTTAGAGAAGAGTACCAGACAGAGGAAGGGGAAGCTGAGCGTAATGACGCTGAGTTCCAATACATCTCTGCATGGGAGTGGCCAGGGTCATTAGATAAAGAGCCTATCTTGAATAAAGAGGAGTTAAAATTCGAATTCGTACAACCAACTATCCGTAGTTATAAATAATTAAAAAAGTCTATGAAACTGCATTTAAAAATTTGGAGACAAAAAAATCGTAAAACACAAGGAAAACTTGTTGATTATACGTTAGAAAATGTAAATCCGCATATGTCTTTCTTGGAGATGTTGGATACATTAAACGAACAATTAATTGTAAATAAAGAAGAACCAGTAGAGTTCGACCACGACTGTAGAGAAGGTATCTGTGGACAATGTGGTGTAGTAATCAATGGAAACCCTCATGGACCATTAGAGAATACAACGACGTGCCAGTTACACATGCGTGAGTTCAGAGATGGTGAGACGGTATTAATAGAACCTTTTAGAGCAAAGGGATTCCCAGTGAAGAAGGACCTAAAAGTGGACAGAAGTGCTTTTGACCGTATTATCTCTGCTGGAGGATATGTATCTGTAAATACAGGACAGGCTCCGGAGGCTAATACAATCCCTGTGTCACATGAGACAGCAGAATCAGCTTTTGACTCTGCGGCGTGTATCGGATGTGGAGCATGTGTGGCTACTTGTAAGAATGGTAGTGCTGCCCTATTCACATCAGCTAAGATTACTCAATTAGCCCTGTTACCTCAATCTCAAGAGGAGCGTAAAGAAAGAGCGTTGAGAATGATCTCGCAGATGGATGCAGAAGATTTCGGGCACTGTTCTAATACAGAAGCGTGTGAAGTAGAATGCCCACAAGGTATTTCTGTACTTAACATTGCACGTATGAACTACGAGTACAATCGTGCTAGCTTTTTAAAGTTTAAGAAATAACAAATAAAAAATAAGCCTATGAGCACTCTCACACTCTATAATAGCTTAAAATTTAAAATAATAGTAGGAGCAGGATTATGCTGCTCCGCTATTTCATTCGCACAAGAAGTCAAGACAGATACAATCAAAGTCTTCGAAGATAAGGTTATTATCAATCCTGAACCGCAGAAATATCCTAAGTTTAAAGTAGGAGGAGTATTCCAGACTAGATACTTAGATAACTTTAAAAAAGGTGTGGATATAGATGGACTACATCACTCAGAAACACCAGAAAAGACAAGTTATGCTAACAATTCTTTTGATATCAAGAGAATGCGTGTTTCTATGAATGCGAAGATTACTGAAAACTTAGAAGTAACAGCTCTTGTTAATTTTGCGGACTTTAAGAATAAAGATGTAAGTACACGAGTTTTAGAAAATGCGTATGCTAAGTATACGGTTAACCGTTACTTTCAGATTACAGTAGGACAGTTTAGACCTCTATTCGGATTAGAAGAGACGTATGCGGTAGATATTGTGAAGTCAATAGATTACTCTAACTCTTACTATCTATTCGGTAACAATGGGTGGATGAGCTTCCAGGTAGGTGCTGCTATTACAGGTAGTGTAGACTTGGGTAAAGTGCCAATGAGTTACGGGTTCTCTGTGACCAATGGTAATGGAAAGAATAAGACGGATAGTGATGATGGTAAGCATTACTCAAGTAGACTTTTATTTAACCTGAATAAGAAGCATGATTTTAATGTAGGTATTAGTGGAGGTATAGGTGAGGTGCAAAAAGAAAATGTATATGCAGTAGGAGTAGAGGCAGCAGCTAAGTTTCCTATTGGAGATCGTTGGTGTTTTGATTTTCAAACAGAGGCTAAGCAAGGGACTAATCACGATGCGTTCTTTAAGCTGGCAGCTGATAAGCGCTTAGGTAAGTTAGATGATTATGTGATGAAGAGTTTCTATGTGCTACCTAATATTCGATATGAAGTAGGTAAAAAGCACTTCCAGGCTATCGAGTTCGCATGTCGATATGAGTATCTAGATGCGGAGTCACAGTTAAACTCTAATGCACGTCAGACATTGACACCTATGTTTAGTTTAGAGTTCCTTAAAAATTATGGAGCAAGAATCCAACTGGGGATGCAAATAGACAACTTTAAAGAAAATATAAAAGATTCGAAAACTTATAATTCTAATCTAGCATTTATCCAATTGCAATGTAGATTCTAATTGTACCACAAAGACGTATAAGTGATGAAAGAAGTAAATCTTAAGAATCTTGCGATTACAGCTGTGATCGGGATTGCACTATGGTTTTGCCCAATTCCAGAAGGAGTAACTCCAGATGCCTGGCATTTATTTGCCATATTCGTAAGTACCATTTTAGGTATTATCCTAAAAGCCGCACCGATGGGAACAATGTGTATGTTAGCAGTAGGTCTAACAGCATTCTTTCAATTGTTAGCACCTGGAGATCCAGGTAAGTCAATAGCACTGAGTTTAAGTGGTTTTGGAGATAAAGTAATTTGGTTAATCGGTATCTCTTTCTTTATTGCAAGAGGTTTTATCAAAACAGGATTAGGAAATAGAATAGCGTTTTTATTTATTCGCGCCTTTGGAAAAAGTACATTGGGGTTAGCGTATGGATTAGGATTAGCAGACTTAGTATTAGCACCTGCTATTCCTAGTAATACTGCTCGTGGAGGAGGAATCATCTACCCTATTATGAAGTCTATGGCTATGAACTTCGGTTCTGATGCGACTAAACCAGAAACACATAAGAAGTTAGGTTCTTTCTTGACACTGAACTGTTATTATATGAACTTGATCGCGTCATCTATGTTCTTAACAGGTACAGCGAGTAACCCGATGTGTCAGAAGTTCGCTGCTGATATGGGAATTAATATTTCATGGATGTCATGGGCGGCTGCAGGTTTTGTACCTGGGTTAGTTGCTTTTATTTTGACTCCGATAGTATTATATAAAATCTTCCCACCAGAACTTAAGAAAACAGGCGATGCACCTAAGGTGGCTGCTGAAAAATTAAGAGAAATGGGGAAGCTATCTATATCAGAGATCTTGATGTTAATGACTTTCGTTATTCTGTTAGCACTTTGGATTACTGGAGATTTATTTAGTATCGATGCGACTACTACTGCGTTTATTGGTTTAGCAATCTTACTGTTGACATCTGTGTTGACATGGGATGATGTAAAGGCAGAAAAAGGAGCTTGGGATACTATTGTATGGTTCGCGGTATTAGTGATGATGGCGAGTTCATTGAATAAATTAGGTTTCATCGGATGGTTCAGTGATTTAGTAAAAGGTAAAATGGGTGATATGGATTGGCATTATGCTTTCCCTATTATTGTGATTGTTTACTTCTTTAGTCACTACATCTTCGCGAGTGCGACTGCTCATGTAGCTGCTATGTATGCTGCTTTATTAGGAGTAGGAGTCTCGTTAGGAGTTCCACCTGTATTATTAGCGATGATGTTAGGTTTCATGGGATCTATCTACGGGACATTAACACATTATGGACATGGTCCTGCACCAGTATTCTTCGGAAGTGGGTATGTAGAGCTAAAGTCGTGGTGGACTTATGGTCTAATCATCGGAGTTATGCTACTCGCTATTTATTTAGTGGTAGGTACGAGTTGGATGAGTTTAATAGGAGCTTTTTAATAAGTAGTTTATAATTTGATTTAGTAGGGCTAAGTATTCTTTTATATCTTTCGGGAATAAAAGAATGCTTAGCCCTTTTTTGATAATACGAAGGTAATCTAGGGATAAATAAGAAAACGATGAGAAAAGCAGAAGTAGTAGTAGTTTGGTTTAGACGTGATTTAAGATTAGAAGACAATGTCGCCTTTTATCATGCAGCAGAGAGTGGATACCCTATTCTACTTCTATTTATCTTTGATAAAGATATTTTAGAGCAGTTTAGCAATGTAGAGGATAGGCGTGTGCAGTATATTCACGAGCAGGTCGGGAAGATAAATGACGAGCTGAAGAAGTATAATTCAAGCGTTCAATGTTATCACAGTACAGTATCTGAGGCATTCGAACAATTAGCAGATAACTATTTAATAAAGGCTGTTTATAGCAATGAAGATTATGAGCCTCAGGCTATTCAAAGAGATCAAGAGGTAGCTTCTTTTCTTCAACAAAAGAATATCCTTTTTTATCAATATAAAGATCACGTTATTTTTAGAGGAGGTGAAATCTTAAAACAAGATGGCACAGCGTATCAAGTATATACTCCTTATGCTAAAAAATGGAGATCATTATTGACAGAAAATCATTTGTTTGATTATACCGTAGCCTTAGAAAAGGTATTGTTTCATCGTTTTCAAAGTGATATTCTATCTTTAGAACAGCTAGGGTATCGTCCTTCTGAAAACAGGAAGATAACCAATGAAGTAGATCTAGCTATCGTCTCGAGGTATGATCAGTATAGAGACTATCCAAGTATAAAAGGGACTAGTCTATTGGGTACAGCATTGCGCTTCGGTACAGTATCTATTAGGAAATGTGTACGTATTGCTTTAAAAGAAAACGATGTATGGCTATCAGAGTTGATTTGGAGAGAGTTCTTTAGTCAGATCATGTATTTATACCCTGCAGTAGAAAAGCATTGTTTTAAGTCTAAATATGAGGGTATAAAATATCGCAATAATGAGGCAGACTTCTTGGCATGGTGTGAAGGTAATACGGGATATCCGTTAGTAGATGCTGGAATGAGAGAGTTAAATGCTACAGGGTTTATGCATAATAGAGTGCGTATGGTAGTTGCTAGCTTTTTAGTAAAACATTTATTGATCGACTGGCGTTGGGGAGAGGCATATTTCGCTCAACAGTTACTAGATTACGACTTAGCTTCTAATAATGGGAATTGGCAATGGGTAGCTGGCTGTGGCTGTGATGCGGCACCCTACTTTAGAATATTTAACCCTACAGAGCAAGCAAAAAAGTTCGATAAAGACGGAAGCTATATGGATAAATGGGTTCCTGAGTGGCGAGAACTCTATTATAGACAACCAATAGTTGAACATAAGTTTGCTAGAGAAAGAGCTTTAGAAGTGTTTAAGGAAGGATTGCAAGAGTATTAATTTATTTTAGTAGTATTGTGTAAAATATTAATAAAAAGGTTGGTGATATAGGTGAGATAGCGTAATTTTTCATACATTTAACTTTTCTTAGAATCAAGAAGTGTAATGTTTAAAAAATACATTTTATATTGCTTATTAATCCCCTTTTTTCTTAGTTGTACTAAAAGTAAGGAGAGGCAAGTAGGTGTACAAAAACAGACACAAGGACTAGATTTAATAGATAAAAAAGAGGTTGTTTGTTCTGTTAATTATGTGGAAACCAGTCGCTTGGCTAAACGTTTACTTTTATTAGGTAACGCGTATTATTATAAGCAAAATGCTTTAGCGAATAAAGAAGATGTTTATAATGAAAAAAATAAGTTAACCTATGAGTATCTTAATGCATTAAAGAATAAGGATAGTGCATCACTAGCGAGTGCCTATTTTGATTTAGGCGAGCATTATCAATATACTGCTATTTCAGATAGTAGTTATTATTATTACAATAAATCAGCTCAATATTATAAGGGGATAAAGAATATTGAAGATCTTCAAAAAACGTATTTGTATTTCAGTATATTGCTAGCTAGCAGAGGTGTGTTTTTAGAAGCTCATATACAACTGTTACAAGCTATATCATTAAATGGGTATAATGTATCAAAGCATACTCTGTATAGTCAAGCATTTGTACTAGCCGTGATAGAGTTGGGTTTAGATAAAAATGATGAGGCTATCACTATGCTAAAAAAAGCTGAAGCATATTTAGACTCAGAAGAACTTAAAAACTTCTATTTAAGGGAACAGATATTGATGAATAAGATTTCTATTAAAAATAATTTGTCTCGAGCCTATATAGAGAAAGGCGAATACAATGATGCAGAAGAAGCGATTCAAGAAGCTTTTAGGTATTTAGAACAATTGGAGAATAAGGATAAAGAATCTTTTTATTCTATGCTCCTGCATACGAATGCATCACTTCAATTAAAGTATAAAAACTATGATACTGTAATAAGTTATATAGTTGAAGCTATGGATCATAGTCTAACTATAGGTAACTATCATGCTTATAATCTGAATAAAATACTATATGCTGAATATCAATTAGAAAGAGGGGAGTTTGTAAATGGGATTAAATTATTAGAAGAGGTATTCTCTTCTGCTGCTCAATATGATGATCTAAGAATACAGAAAAAGGCAATCGAATTACTTATGATGTATGATAAGATTGACTCTAAATCTAACTTTTATCATTATAAGCAGATTAACGAATTGATAAATAAGGATATCAATGCTGTAAGAAGTAAGTTCGCTAGACTAAAATATGAATCAGATTCGCTTATTCGATCTAATCAGATTTTAAAAGATCAGAATAATCTCATTACTTATGCGAGTATAGCACTTATTTTTAGTTTTATTGGAATACTATGTGTTATTTTCTATAGAAATAAGGCAAGGGAAATAGCTCTGGTGCAAATGTACCAAAAGGATACAGAAAAGTATTATGATTCTATTATCCATATTCAGAATAGTATAACAAGAGCGCAAGAACTCGAACGTAAGAAGTTTGCAAAAGAATTACACGACGGAGTATTGAACAAGCTATTTGTTACTCGGTTTTCTCTTTTACAATTAGAAAATGATAACCTTGAGTTAGTTAAAGAATCTTTAGTCAAAGAAGTACAAGAAGTAGAGTTATTTATTAGAAATAGTTCTCATGCGCTATACAATGAAGAGAAGTTCTTAGTTAGTAATTTTGGACAGCTTTTAGAGGAGTTAGTTTATTTGCAAAATAGAAATGTCAGTACAGTTTTTAGTATTGAAATTGACTCTAGAATAGAACTAGAGAGACTAAGTCATAAGATAAAAGTGAATATCTATAGAGTTCTTCAAGAAGCATTTCAAAATGTACAGAAGTATGCTGAAGCGAAAGAATGTAAATTAGTAATAGAATATCTATCAGACCAATATTTTCGTATGGAAGTTATAGATAATGGTAAAGGATTTAGCTTTAAATCTGTTAAGCGTGGATTAGGAATTAAAAATATGGAAGAACGACTTCGAGGGTTGAATTCAAAACTTATTGTAAAGAGTAAAAGAGGAATAGGTACTTCTATTTCTTTTTCTATTCAAAATAGCTAGATCTACAGTTTATATATCATCCAGATATTAGGCTCTGTATAATATCCTTTGTTAAGCTCAACGTTTACTCTAAGCGTAGTTAATCCCATAGGTAAAATGTATTCTTCAGAAGACTGAAAAGTATACCCAGTCCATTTTTCCCATTGAAGAATAGTACCTTCGACGTAGAATGAGGTAGTGCAGACACCTTGAATAATAGCTCCATTGATTACGTGTTTTCTAATTTCAATATCGTATGGTAATCCCCAATTATTAATCCATTGAGAATAATTCATTATATCTTGTAAGGGATAATGTTGTTTCATCTTAGGTCTTATGGGACAGATAATGTTTTGATATTCTTCTTGAGTAGCATAAAGCTTTAGGTTGTTTATTACATATTGGTGTACTTCATTTTCAGAATAAGACTTATTCGTAAAAATAGATAAGCAACACAGAGTATTTGGTTTTAGGATACGTTCATGGTCGGCAAATGATTTCTCTAATGCCCATCTCCACCCTCCATCTGAGAGTTTAGCGAACTCTGTTTTAGTTAAATGTAAAGGCACACAATGTATAGTTGCAACAAGGTTATTATTCTCTAGTACTATAAATTGCTGACTAGAAAATACTTTAAAAATAGAATTCCAATATTTTACTTTGCCACTGTCTGCCTGTAAGTATTGTGGTAAGTTACTTAGTTCTTTAATTTTTTGTACTAAGTTATCTTTCTGAACTGAATTTAATTGATCAAAACATATAAAGCTAAATTCTGCTGTATTCATTGTGTGTTGAAAATTACCATTTGCTAAGAGTTAGAAAGATACTGCATTTACAGAGATAAATATATTTTAATTGAAATTATTATCTGATTCTCTGCAAACACACCTAATATTTTTAGTATATTAGCGCTCAAAAAGCAGGGATTATGAACATATTCAGTTTTACGGCTCATTTCGGTTCGGAGGAAGATTGTCGTTTGCATTTCAAGGAGCAGCGTGATAAGGAAGGGGTTGTCTGCAAGCGATGCGGGGGCACTTCCCATTATTGGTTACAGGGTAAATGGAGTTATGAATGCAAAGGTTGCCGTTTCCGCACCTCGTTGCGCAGCGGTACGATCATGGAGAGCTCCAAGCTGCCGTTTCTGGTGTGGTACAAAACGATGTTCCTGATGAGTTGCACAAAAAAGGGATTCTCCACCAACGAACTCCAGAAGCAATTAGGATTGAAGCGTTACGAACCGGTATGGGCGATGGTACACAAACTCCGCAGGGCGATGGGCAACCGGGATGCAAGGTATACACTGGAAGGGATGATAGAACTGGATGAGGGTTACTTTTCGGTGGCCAGTAAGGAAATCGAGCGAGGCAAGGGTACACGTGGCCGGGGAGCCGAGGGAAAGCAGAACGTTGCGGTGATGGCCGAAAGCACCCCGTTGGAAGATATCGAAACGGGCAAAAAGGAGAAGCATGTGCGTTATTTCAAGGCCAGGGTACTGGATAGCCATCAAAGTGAAGGAATCAACGGCGTGGTCAGGGACTGCATGGAGGATGATGCCATCGTATTTTCGGACAAAAGCACTTCTTACGTTGACATCTCCGATCTGGTGGAATTGCACGTCACCGAGAAATCAGACGCCAAAACCACCAAGGAAACACTCAAATGGGTGCATATCGCAATCAGTAATGCAAAACGGACATTGCTGGGCAACTACCATAAAATCAAAAGGAAATACTTACAGTTGTATCTCAACGAGTTTATTTACAAATTAAACAGACGGTATTTTGGAGACAAACTCTTTGACAGACTAGTAATTGCGAATATAACAGGTGCATAAACGGATAATCAGAATCTTTAAACATCCTAATTAACTACCTGCGGATTTTAGGTATTATTATAGAAGCCCCCATGAATAAATCGCTCATCATTTTCGGCATCGTCAACATAACCTCGGACAGTTTCTCCGATGGAGGCCGGTATCTGGCGCCAGACGCAGCCATTGCGCAGGCGCGTAAGCTGATGGCCGAGGGGGCAGATGTGATCGACCTCGGTCCGGCATCCAGCAATCCCGACGCCGCGCCTGTTTCGTCCGACACAGAAATCGCGCGTATCGCGCCGGTGCTGGACGCGCTCAAGGCAGATGGCATTCCCGTCTCGCTCGACAGTTATCAACCCGCGACGCAAGCCTATGCCTTGTCGCGTGGTGTGGCCTATCTCAATGATATTCGCGGTTTTCCAGACGCTGCGTTCTATCCGCAATTGGCGAAATCATCTGCCAAACTCGTCGTTATGCATTCGGTGCAAGACGGGCAGGCAGATCGGCGCGAGGCACCCGCTGGCGACATCATGGATCACATTGCGGCGTTCTTTGACGCGCGCATCGCGGCGCTGACGGGTGCCGGTATCAAACGCAACCGCCTTGTCCTTGATCCCGGCATGGGGTTTTTTCTGGGGGCTGCTCCCGAAACCTCGCTCTCGGTGCTGGCGCGGTTCGATGAATTGCGGCTGCGCTTCGATTTGCCGGTGCTTCTGTCTGTTTCGCGCAAATCCTTTCTGCGCGCGCTCACAGGCCGTGGTCCGGGGGATGTCGGGGCCGCGACACTCGCTGCAGAGCTTGCCGCCGCCGCAGGTGGAGCTGACTTCATCCGCACACACGAGCCGCGCCCCTTGCGCGACGGGCTGGCGGTATTGGCGGCGCTGAAAGAAACCGCAAGAATTCGTTAACTTTTCGGTGGCCAGTAAGGAAATCGAGCGAGGCAAGGGTACACGTGGCCGGGGAGCCGAGGGAAAGCAGAACGTTGCGGTGATGGCCGAAAGCACCCCGTTGGAAGATATCGAAACGGGCAAAAAGGAGAAGCATGTGCGTTATTTCAAGGCCAGGGTACTGGATAGCCATCAAAGTGAAGGAATCAACGGCGTGGTCAGGGACTGCATGGAGGATGATGCCATCGTATTTTCGGACAAAAGCACTTCTTACGTTGACATCTCCGATCTGGTGGAATTGCACGTCACCGAGAAATCAGACGCCAAAACCACCAAGGAAACACTCAAATGGGTGCATATCGCAATCAGTAATGCAAAACGGACATTGCTGGGCAACTACCATAAAATCAAAAGGAAATACTTACAGTTGTATCTCAACGAGTTTATTTACAAATTAAACAGACGGTATTTTGGAGACAAACTCTTTGACAGACTAGTAATTGCGAATATAACAGGTGCATAAACGGATAATCAGAATTATTATTAACTATTTTATAATCAGAGAATAAAGTTAATAAGCTGAAAAAAACGTATTTTTAGATATAGAAATGGCTTAAAATTTGAGTGCACTAAATAATTATAGGTATTGAAAAGAGTTATGTGTTTTTTAATAGTGATAGATTTTATCAATACATGTATTGATTCAAAGTATGCTAAAATCTAGTTATCAGTGGATTATAGCTGTAAGTTTGTAAAAGAAAAAGAGAGATAAACGACAAAAATAATAATTATGAAAGAACAGAAATTGACAACAGCTTCAGGTAGACCTTATGTAGATCATGAGGATTCATTAACAGCAGGTGCTAGAGGTCCTGTATTACTAGAAGATTATATTTTACATGAGAAGTTAGCTCACTTTAATAGAGAGCGTATTCCAGAGCGTATTGTACATGCAAAAGGTTCAGGAGCTTATGGAACATTTACAGTAACAAATGATATCACGAAATATACTAAAGCTAAATTATTTAGTGAAGTAGGAAAACAAACAGACGTTTTTGTTAGATTCTCTACTGTAGGGGGAGAGAAAGGGTCTGCTGATTCAGAGCGTGATCCACGTGGTTTTGCAGTGAAGTTCTATACAGAAGATGGTAACTGGGATTTAGTAGGTAATAATACACCAGTATTCTTTATTAAAGATGCTAAGAAATTCCCTGACTTTATCCATACTCAAAAAAGACACCCAGGTACTAACCTAAAATCACCTACTATGGTATGGGATTTCTGGTCATTAAACCCTGAGAGTTTACACCAAGTAATGATCTTGATGTCTGATAGAGGAACTCCATTTGGATATAGACATATGAATGGATATGGAAGTCATACCTTCTCTATGATTAATAGCGCGAATGAAAGAGTATTCGTGAAGTTCCACTTTAAAACAGCTCAAGGAATTAAAAACCTTACAGGGCCAGAAGCAGACCAAATGAGAGCAACAGATATGGACTATGCACAACGTGATCTATATGAAAATATCTCTAATGGTAACTTCCCTAAATGGAATCTAAAAATTCAAGTGATGACTGAACAACAAGCCAAAGAAGCAGTTGTTAATCCATTTGATGTAACAAAAGTATGGCCACATGGTGATTATCCACTAATCGATGTAGGGGTACTTGAATTAAACAGAATGCCTAAAAACTACTTCCAAGATGTAGAGCAAGCAGCTTTTGCACCAGCACATATTGTAGACGGTATTGGTTTTTCGCCTGATAAGATGTTACAAGGACGTATTTTATCTTATCCAGATGCACAACGTTATAGACTAGGTGCTAACTATGAGCAGATACCTGTGAATCGTTGTCCATTTATGACTAATAACTATCAGAGAGATGGCTATATGAGAGTAGATGGTAATGGTGATGACGCACCTAACTATTTCCCAAATAGCTTTGATAATATTACAGTAGATCAAAGTTATAAAGAACCAGCTCAAGAGTTGCATAGTGTTGTGGCTGATAGATATGATAGAAATGGAGAAGGAGAGAATGACCACTTCAGTCAACCAGGAAAACTATATGAGATTATGACTGCTGAAGAGAAAACAAATACTGTAGCTAATATCGTTGCGGCAATGAGTGGTGTAGAAGGGCCTAAGCGTGATGAGATTATCGGAAGACAGCTGTGCCACTGGTTTAGAGCTAATGTTGAACTAGGTACTAGAGTTGCACAAGGACTTAACTTCGACATCAGTAAATACATGAATTCATAATAGTTATCTATATATTTTTAAAGGATCCCATTTTGCTTCTTGCATTTGGGATCTTTTTTTTCATAACCATGTCAGAAGTTGTATTCTAGATTATTATACTTATTTTTGTTAGTAACAGTAATATCAATATTTATGCGCTACTATACTTTATTCAAGATAATATTTATATCAACTTTATTTGTAGGATGTTCGTATCAAACTTATCAACCTATTTTTTTTTCTGATTTAGATAAAAATGATAATGTAACAGAAAGCAAAAAAGGGTATATGGTGCAATTGACTCCTGATGAAAAACTTGTCTTAGATCAAAGTACGCATGTAGAGACAGAGGTAGGTCAATATTTTGTAAAAACTAATGAAAGACAAGTATTTCCCGTTATTTCTAATCATGATACTGTGTATCGATCAAATAGGCATATTGAGTTTAAGAAGGTTCACAACTTTCGTGATATGGGAGGGATTAGAAATAAAGACGGAAAACAGGTCATATGGGGGCATTTCTTTAGAAGTGGCCACCTCTCTAAGCTAAAGGAGAAAGAATATGCTAAACTTGAAAATCTAAATGTCAAAACAGTTATAGACTTGCGTACGGATAAAGAAGTGACGAAGAAACCTGATAGAGTACCAGAAGGTGTAGTATATAAGAATGTGCAAGTGTATGACGATTCTGAGGATATGTTCTCTAAGACTAAAAAGGATGTGCTTAAAGGAAAAGTGACTCCTGTACAATCTGATAGTCTAGTGATGGAGTTTTATAAACTGTATATGACAGAGACCCCACAGTTAGTTAGAGAGATAATGGATGATGTTTTTGAATCAAAAGAAGCAGTGTTGTTCCATTGTTCTGCAGGTAAAGATAGAACAGGTATGATAGGAGCTATGATACTTAGCATCTTAGAGGTAGAGAGAGAGACTATCATTTCTGAATATATGTTATCTAATAATTATAGAGTAAGTGAAGTAGAGGGAAGAATGAAGCTTGCTAAAGTAGGCAAAGTGATCTTTCCGAAGATTAACTATCAGGTTATAGAGAACTTTTCGTGGATTAAGCCTATTTATATTCAAGCAATGTTTGAAGGAATAGAGAAGGAGTACGGTTCTGTTGATAATTATATTGAGCAAGGACTCAAAATAAGTAAAGAGAAACGAGCAGAATATATTCAGAAATTTACGTACTAGTTATTTTGTGTTCACTTTCAATTGTTTTAATTTAGAGAAATTAAAAGGAGAATTATGTATAGAATAGTATTTACTATGGTAGCCTTTCTTAGTGTAACAATTATGTGTGCACAGAAGCAATCTTTTAGTCAGAAGATAGGTCAATTAATGGAGTTAGTTACAGAGGAGAACGTTGATAATAATCAAGTAAGAGAAATATTAAAGACCTTAGCTATTGCCCCTAAAGAGATGAAAGAAGGAGCTATGGATTACAGTATATATGATAATTTTGAAGGAGATACTTTGTATTATATCCCGTATAAAACTGCAGAAGAATCTCGTTTTTCTGTTGAGAAACTAAAACAGGGAGAGAAGTTGTTCTATACTCTTCAGTTTTTAATGCAAAGCACATATACCAAAGATGCCAAAGGTAAAGTAGAATTTGCAGACCCTACATATCTATATAATACAACGATAGAAGAATTAGAACCTTACTGTACTACACCTATGAAGTATAAGAATGGTAGAGGTAACAGTCCTGATTCTCCCTTGCTTAGCTGTGTTTATACTAACCCAAAGAGTAAGAGAAAACTAATGTATTGGGTAGTATGTGAGAATAAAATAGGAGACACAAAGGGAAATACAGTAAAAGAAATAAAGATTCAGAGTCAAGAACTTTGGAGATAAACTATAAATACAAATTAGAAATATGTTATTGTCTAATGTAAGTCGAGGTGATGCTTTAATTGTTGCAATTAAGCTATTGATAATATCTTCAGTAGCTAGTTTGAACTGTTTGTTAATCCAGCACAATATATATACTAAAGCGAATCTAGGTGTTCAATATGTAAATAAAGATTTAGTAAGGTTCGAAACGATAAACTTTATCGTGACAATATTAAATATCGTAGCAGCTGCCTTTTTCTTTATAGTATTCATTGTATGGTTTTATAGAGCTTATGTGAATATGCAGTCTTTAGATACTCGATTAAATGATTCTAAGTATTGGATAATATTCGGATGGTTTTTACCTGTTTTTAATCTAGTGATGCCTTATCGATTATTGAATAAGATGACTATCAGTGCGGTATCGTATATACATAAGAATACGACTACGAGATTACAGAAGTTTAGGTCTTATTGGATTTTATTGATTTGGATTAGTTTCTTATTGATCTATTTGTTGCGTATCTATCAGTATAGTATGGCTACGAGAATAGATGTTATGTATATTATCGAACTAGGGATAATCATTAATGCACTATCGTTACTTACTTTATTTGTGTTCGCTTCATATTTTAATTTCTATAGAAAGATGGAAGCCCTAATCTATAAGTTAGAGCATGAAAACAAAGAGGAGAATGCAAACTGTATTGAACTAGTAAGAGAATAAAATACAACTCTTAAACTGTTTTTATGTCAGGGAAACAAGTTTTTTTACAGTTTATTCAGAATATCAGTATACCTTATCTACATGAAGGCTTTGTAGCTACTCAGAAAGGTCTGATATTAAAACAACGAATAGAATCATCAGATTTTGAGTTAGTATTGAAGTTTCATGCTATTCAGAGTGAAGTGAAAACTAGTGTACAGTTATCATGCCTTGTCATGGTGTTGTCAGAACAGTTAAAAACATGGAGGTTGCAGAAGTACAGAAGTAAGGATTTAGCAGTAGATACTGTTTTTATAGCTAATCTTAATGATGTTATTCCTGCTCTCCCGAAGAAGTTTAGTTGGGAAATTAACTCCAAGAACCTTGATGATCAAACAGCTGTTTTCAGTGAGCTTCTTTCTACTTATGTGAATCCTATATTTGAGCAGTTTAGAAATAGAGAGGCACTGATAGCTTATACTATTGAACAAGGGTGGAGATTTAATGTAAATATGTCTCCTAAGCAATTTGTTTATCCATTAGATTTTATGACATGTTTTGCTTCTTATGAAGAGAATTGCTTAGGCTTTAATAATTTTATCAAGCAAGAAGGTCTAGTAGGACAAGCTAGACGTATTTATAAAGAAATGAGCTCATCTAAGTATAAAGGATATATTAGAAGTGATGCTATAGAGGACAAATTATTCCAGCTAGCTTATCTGCATAAAATACCGATTTGGTGATATATGACAATATAAAAAAAGAGAGGGAAGTATACGTTATGATACTTCCCTCTCTTGTTTATGTTTGAAGGTATAAATTAATTTGTACCTACTCTTTTATAGGTAAACTCTTGATTTTTTTTTTCTAAAACAAGGATATTCTCACTACTTGCTTTGATTGTAAAATGTAAGGTATCTCTATTAGATAACACTAGAAGTTCGTGATTCTGTATCCACCAATTCTCATATTCACTAGTCATCATATTTACTGATGTAGCGTCTCCATTCTCTTTTAAAGAAAAACTCTTAGGCTTATTCTCATTAAAGGGAGTGAATTCTGTCCAATCACCAATCACATGTATGCTTAATGACTTTTCATGTTCTGACATTTCAGGAAGTTTAAAGCTCTCTTCCTTTTTACAGCTATAAAAGGCTACTCCACATAATATTATAAAAATACTAGTCTTAAATGTTTTCATATTAATTGTTAAAATTAGGAAATACTAAACAAATATAATGATAAAAATTAAATATGGGTATTTAAAATAATGTGAATTGGTTTCTATTTAGAAGGTTTTAGCGCATGTATAGTACGATAAAGAATATCTAGGTTAACTTCCATTTCATCTTTTGTTAAATGACCAAATCCTAATCTCATTCCTGTTAATTTTCTGTCTTGATAGAGTAGGGTTTTAGGTAGATATAAGTTATTTTTAGCACATTGTTTATGTAGTTGCATCAGGTTAATAGGAATGTTCCATTCTGTCCAAATAGCTAATCCACCAGCAGGTACTGTAAAATGAATATCATTATTAAAGAACTGTTGTAATAATTCAGCGAAAGAGTCCCGTCTTTCTTTGTATATTTTAGAAGCTTTTTTTAGATATCTAAAGATTTCGCCTTCTTCTATTAATTCATTTAGTACCTGTTCCATGATAATGTCTCCTCTAGGATCTAGTAATCTCAGGTATTTCTGCATTTCTATTAATACACTTTCTGGTGCTACAATAAACCCATGCTCAAAAGTTGGCGCTAATGATTTGCCAAATGATCCTATATATACTACCATACCATCTGAGTCTACACTTGCTAGTGGTAATACAGGGCTTTTGTCATAATGGAAGTCATAATCATAATCATCCTCTAGAATAATAAAACCATACTTACGTGCTAAGTTGAGAAGTTTTACTCTGCGCTGTGCACTTAGTGTTACAGTAGTAGGGTAGTGATGATGAGGTGTTAAATACAGCATACGAATAGTATGAGATTTACACAGTTCTTCTATAGCTTGTACATCTATACCATGCTCATCTACAGGTACTGTTAGTACATGAGCTCCAGTTTCTTGAAATGTCATATTACTAGAGTAGTAGCTCAGCTTAGCTACGATCACTTTATCACCAGGAGATAGTAGTACTCTACAAGCGATGTAGATACTCATTTCGGTATTACGTGTGATCAGTATATTATTCTTACTGATATGTAGTCCTCTAGATAGGTTTAGATAATTCGCC
The DNA here is from genome assembly GCF_004337635.1 of Myroides odoratimimus. NCBI lineage: Bacteria > Pseudomonadati > Bacteroidota > Flavobacteriia > Flavobacteriales > Flavobacteriaceae > Myroides > Myroides odoratimimus. Next base: position 3,742,824 of record NZ_CP037427.1, on the reverse strand, counting down.
ATATTACTTTTGAATGGGTAGTTATCCTCACTTTTTATATTGTATAGTTTTTTTCGATTGCTTTTTCTTTTGAGGTTAGCACTATAGAAAGAAGATAGTTGACTCAGTTGGCTTATTCTTGTATCTGTCGTACCATCATTAAACATATAGTCACAATGATTTGTCTCATAAGGAGAATCTAGCACATTATTGACTTGAAAGGAATATCCTGGTTTACTTGGATATTGTTGAATATTCTGATAATCTATATCAGTACTTGTTTTAGGGCGAATAGACTTTTTGCTCAATACAAAACACCCTTTATTAGGGATCATTTCTATCCATCCTTGTGTTGCTATTTCTTCAAATGCCGCGATTACTGTATTTCTATTTACCGAAAGCAATGTTGCGATTGTTCTAGTGCCAGGTAGTTTAGTCCCTTCAGGGATAAAGTTGCGTTGTATAGCATTGCTAAACTGATTAGCGATTTGCATATATACTGCAGTAGTAGAGTTTCTATCTATTTTTATAAAACTCTGATAAGGGATTTTAACCGGACTAGCCATGATTAGAAATATTAAGTATTATCTATTCCAGCAATATACAGTTTTTAGCATATAGATATACTTTTTTATGCTCAATATTTTTGTGAATATTGGCTTTTAGTTTTTGTGTCCTATCGTATATTTATATAATTTAGGGCTTTATTTTATAGCTATGAATGTATCGATCCTTCAAATGGTTAGTGTAGTTAGTTATTCTAACGCATACTTAAATGATCATTTACCAGAGATTTCTAATCAAGGAGAGAAGATCTCTATGTATTGTAATAAAGTGTTATTTCATATTCCTGTAGTAGGAGATAAGAGTCAATATACAACTCAAGCGCCTATAGACTGGTTTATTTCTTTAAAATTCAGAGGAGTAAAGCAAGTAAAGTTATTCTATCAATCTTTTGCAAAACCGAATACACCAGAGTATATGACAGCAGGATTTGTAGGAGGTGGGGGAGTATGGATGGTAGAGACTGTGTTAGAAGATCGATCAGAGTTTTGGTATAGCAAGTGGGAGGTCAATGAGGATAAACGTCAGTTAGGTGCAGATAGAATATGGGATGTAACCTATAGACTTGCTCCTATTGACGAATTGCCTAGCACTAAGTATGAGATAAAAGAACAGAGCTTAGCCCTTATGTCAGTATTAGAAGAGCTAGTAGCTTTTTGTAAGGTAGAAGAACTTTCTAATTGGGAAGCGATATTCACAGGAGCTAAGAGTGTATTAGAGAATAAGAAGCCGTCTACAACTACCTATCTAAAAGATATGATCGTAGAAGGGGGATACACAGAAGAGGCTTTAGCCTTAATGGAAGCTACTGATAGAGCCTATGTATTCGGGGGGATGGGCTCGTGGAATGATGTAGGACAGCTCAGTAATGATAATCAAGAGAAGAGGTATAAGGAACTGTCAGCAGAACTATATGCTGTCTTAAACCGAAGTATTCTAGCATTTGCTAATTCTTGTTTATAGGTCAAGAATAATTACACTTAGTAGATAAGTTTCTATATTAAAAATAAATGAGAATTTTATTTTCATTTGATAAAAAATAATAAAATTATATTCTCCACCTTTGCACGCTTAAATTTTTAGAACAAATGAACTGGATAATTTTAATTATTGGTGGATTATTTGAAGTAGGTTTTACTTTTTGCTTAGGTAAAGCTAAGGAGGCTACAGGAACAGAAGCAGTAGGATGGTATGCCGCTTTTTTGATAGCCTTAGTTTGTAGTATGGCAGCCCTTGTAAAGGCAACTCAATCCTTACCACTAGGAACAGCTTATGCAGTATGGACTGGTATAGGTGCTGTAGGAACAGTATTAGTAGGAATATTTGTGTTTAAAGATCCTGCTACTTTTTGGAGGATGTTTTTTATCGCTACTTTGATAGGGTCTATTATTGGGCTTAAAGTAGTAGCTGCATCATAAGTAGTAATAAAGAGTGTTTTTTAGAATCTATTATAGATAAATTAAAAAAGGGACTATCAAGCGATAGTCCCTTTTTCATTGATAAAAAGTAGTTGATTGTGTTGTTAATAGTAGTAATTATAGATTAAGACCTTCTAACCTTTGATTGTCTTACCCTAAAAGTAATAAAGCTTTTTAGAATACAAAACAGGAGTGTTTGTTAAGCTTCATTATAAAATGATATTGTTTGATATGTGATATGTTTTGTTGATAATAAAGCTTTTTTTATCGTTTTTATATTGCTGTAAAAAGTGTTTCTTTGTTTTTTATTTTTGAGCAATGAATATGCAGGAGCAGTATTTTGATGTCTTTATAGCACATTTAAGACAAACTATTACACTGGATGAACACACTGTACATAAAGTATTAGACAGCGTAGAAATAGTGAAATTAAAAAGGAAAGAGTTTCTTCTCACTCCAGGGCAACCTTCTAAGTCTATGCGCTTTATTGTAGAAGGGAGCGCTAGATGTTATTATCTAGATGAGAATAGTCAAGAGCATACCCTACAGATTGGTATTGAGAATTGGTGGATAAATGATTTGTATAGTTTTTTGACACAGAAAGATTCTCAGATGTATATTCAAGCTATCGAACCTGCTGTAATTTTGCAAATTAGTCAATCTAATCTAGAGCAACTCTATCAAGAAGTTCCGGAGATATCTACATTTTTTAGAATTAAGATTCAGAGTGCTTATGTAGCACTACAGGAGCGTATGTTAGAGAATCTCAGTACAGAGGTGTACTCTCGTTATCAGAAGTTTATAAAGGAGTACAGAGATATAGAGCAACGTGTACCTCAGTATATCATAGCCTCTTATCTAGGTGTGACTCCTGAGTTTCTAAGCTATTTAAAGAAAAAGAACTTATAATAAATAAGTTTTTTTACCTAATAAGTTTTTCTTAAGTTATCTTAAGAAGCACGTTCTCTCGAGCTAATACATTTGTCTTATACAAATAAGAATAGAAGACAAATGAGATTAGCTTTTTTTTATGTAGTAATTTTAATGGTTTTTGGGCAAGGTGTTTTCGCTCAGAAATTTTCATATAATCCAGAAGGAATGGTAGGTCACCGTTCTTACTTTTACACCCATACATTTAATTATCAGATTAGCGATAAGGTCAAACTTCAGAACCTTATTCTATTCGATACAGAATATGATAATGATAAGCACAATATTCTATTTATGCGTAATACGCTAGCTTATCAATTTTCAAAACACTTTACTTTAAACACCTCTATAGGAATTAAGAATCCAGGCAAGTTTGCCAGTATGTTGCTTCAATATCAGGTATCAGGTAAGGAGGTATTGTTCTCTTATGCTGTAGGGACAACATACCAAGCAGGTTTTACACTAGAACAATCATTATTATTTGAATATACCCCTCAGCTGACAGATAAAGTGAAAGGATTATTCAGAGTATCTGCAGTCGGTAATGTGAACGCAGAAGAATATACCAGAGGATTCCAACATATCAGATTAGGGGTGAAGTATGAGGAATATAGCTTCGGTGTAGCAGTCAACTTAGAACAGTTTAATAATTCATGGAAACACCTAGAAAACGTTGGTGTTTTTGCAAAAATAAATCTTTAAAATACAATAGAAATGAACAAGAATCAAGACATCGGTTTATTAATTACGCGTATTAGTATTGGCTTTCCAATGTTGTTATACGGAATAGGAAAATTATTTAATGGTATTTCGTTTATCCAAAGTGTGTTAATGGATAAAGGGCTTCCTGCCTTTTTCGGATACGGAGTCTATGTAGGAGAAGTGATAGCACCTCTTCTGATCTTAATAGGATATAGAACACGATTAGCCAGTTTAGTATTTGTAATTAATTGTATTACGGCTATGTTATTAGTACAGAGCTCAGATATCTTTAGCTTAAATGATAATGGTGGATGGAAGGTAGAGTTATTAGGTATCTATGCCTTAGTTGCTGTTGGGTTATTCTTTACAGGAGGAGGTAAGTTAGCCTTGTCATCTGAGCATAAATGGGATTAAATAGAAGAGGTAGAGTAGGTATCAATTTTATTCTAAAAAGAACATTATCATTATAGAGGTAATAAAATACTCTAGAATACTATCTGTGATAAAAATAGCATTACCCCTTGTCAATACTCAAGTTTAGTGAACTAATTGATGAGGTATAGTGTAGAATTATGAATAAAAAATCATTCTATTCGTTCAAATTGCTTTTTTGGCACAGCATTTGTTATTGTATAGATGTAGTATACAATTTCATAGTTATTTTTTTTTGAGCGATGTTAACGTAGTTAATTAACATCAGATAAGTAATAAAGATTTTATTATTTAGGTTTTGTTTATAAAGCATAAGTTTATTGAGTTGACTTATGCTTTATTTTTTTTATATACCATTGATGAGTGTAGTGCCTTAATCATGGTGTAGGATGCTAGGAGATTCCTTGGGGGTTTCTAGGAGTATTCTTGCTGAAAAACGTGCTTTGGGCTAGTAAACTCGAAGAAAACCCCTAGCAAACCTCAAGAAACTCGAAGAGAATTTAGGGAGGAAGTCTACTTATTAGAAAGGGGAACTGTTATAAACGTTAAAAAAGTGTTTTCAACTTTACTGTTTTCTATAGAATCAGTATCTTTAAAGAGAAGAGTTTTGGGAGATAAATGAAGTGGTTCTTAATCTATATTAACTAGTAATGAATAGAACTTCTATACTTTTACACTAGAACAATTAAGTATTCATCAATTAAATAATCATATTATGTCAAACGTAGATTTAGTTATAGAGGAACGTGCAGCGAGTATTGGTAATTTCTTAGTAGGTAGGTTATTACCTTTTAGACAAAAGAGAACCGTAGGACCATTTTCTTTTATAGATCATATGGGACCTATATCCGTAGCAGAACACGATAATTTAGATGTAGATCCACATCCTCACATAGGTTTATCTACATTGACTTATCTATTCGAAGGACAGATCATGCATAGAGATAGTGTGGGAAGCGTAGAGCGTATCACACCAGGTGCGGTAAACTGGATGACAGCAGGTAGAGGTGTAGTACATTCTGAGCGTATGCCAGAGGATATACGCACGACTACACCAGATGCTATTCTACACGGGTTACAGATTTGGATAGCATTGCCTAAAGAACTAGAAGATATGGAGCCTTCTTTTGTGCATATCGAAGCAAAAGATTTGCCTAGTTGGGAAGAGGATGGTGTGTCGTATAAACTGATAGCAGGAGAAGCATTAGGAAGAAAATCACCTGTGCCTGTATATAGCCCATTGTATTATATCGAAATCAAATCTACAGAACATAAAAAGATAAATATAGGAAGTGGACTATTCGGAGAGGCAGCGATGTATATCTTAGAAGGAGGAGTGAAGAGTGGTGAGCATGAGTACGAACCTAAGAATATCTTGATCTCTAATGATAGTACGCTATGTGAGTTCGAAATGAAGCCTAATACTACAGTCTATATCTTCGGAGGGGAACCTCTACCAGAAGAGCGCTATATACTGTGGAACTTCGTGTCTCATGATACTGATAAACTAGAGAAAGCAAAACAAGACTGGATCAATCAGAACTATGAGGTGTTTCCTTTAATTGAAGGGGATAGTGATAGTTATGTACCATTTCCAGAAGGGATGAAATCATTTAAAAATAAGAAGTAATATGGACGTGACAGTAAAAGCCGTTTTAGGTACTGAATTATATTATACAGAGGTTACAGCTGGTAGTAATGTATTGATTACGGATGAGCCTGCTGATCTAGGTGGACAGAATAAAGGGTTTAACCCATTCGAAGTATTGGCTACTTCACTAGCGAGCTGTACAGCTGCTACACTGAGAATGTACATGGATAGAAAGAAGTGGGAAGCTGAGAAGATTGTGGTGGAAATAGAGATGACTAGAGATACTACAGGGACAAAGACTACTTTTAATAGAAAGGTCTCGTTCGAAGGTGCATCATTAGATGTTGATATGAAGAAGAGATTAGCTATTATCGCTGATAAATGTCCTGTACATAAGGTATTGACAGGAGAAGTGACTATAAATACAGAATTAGCTGTTTAGATTTAGGAAACTAGGGAATGGAGAACAAAAGCTTATTATAACATTAATCAATAATAAAATACATTATGGAAATAAAACATGAAGCTCAAGAGACAAAAGGCGCATTCGTTGCTTATATAGACGGACAGCGCGCCGGAGATATGACTTATTCTGTAGCGGGTACAGATAAGATTATTATAGATCATACGGGAGTAGAAGAAGCATTTAATGGTAAAGGAGTAGGAAAGGCTATATTACTTGAAGGTGTAATCCCTTATGTAAGAGAAAAGAATTTAAAGGTATTGCCATTATGTCCTTTTGCAGCAGCTATGTTTAAAAAGATGCATGCTGAGATAGGAGACGTATTAGTATAATTAAGAATTAAGTTTTTTCTTATAGACAAGATGTACTTAGTGGTTATTGTGTGATTGTCACGGATTATAAATCCGCGCCATCGGTTTATCATGGATTATGAATCTGTACTATCAACATTACAACGCTATGTGTAGGCAATTCTGTTAACTGATAACTGTCCACGGTAAACTAAATAAGTTTTGTGTGTTATACAAGTATGTCTATATTGTTTTTGCTACCTTTGCACAGAATTAAACGCTTTAAATCTTATGAACGAAAAAACATCTTTTGGGTTAATATCTACAATAGAAGTACCTTATGCATTAAGCGTAAAGGGGAGCTGTTGGAATAAAGAGGGACTGTTAATCGCAAATTATATTTATTCGAATGAAGGAGATACTAATACTTATGAGTTAGTATATACTATCATTGATAAAGACGGGAATACAAAAGAGGAGAAAGAGACTAGGGGAGTATTGCCTACTTTATTTTTAAGCCCTACTAAGGAGAACTTTGTTTCTTTAGTAAGTGGAGAGGAAGAAGAGATGACTTCTTATGCTATATTTGATAAGAGTGTAAAAGGATTTAAAGGGAACAAGTCATTTGATGGACGCTTTGTAGGATGTACAGCAGACCATTCTATTTTCTATAATGTAGATATCTGGAGCGAAAAAGCGGCAGATGTAATGAACGTTATAGCATTTAAAGAGGGTGTGCTAGTGGATGAAAAGAAAGTAGCTATTCCTTTTCCTAAAGATAATAAGATCTGTGTACGAAATGGAGAGATTCATATCATTACAGAGGTAGAGGATGGATGGCTTCACCGTCAGATAGATGAGAATGGGGAGGAATTGAGAAGAAGATTACTAGAGTTCGATTTTCCTTTTGTACACGAAGCGCTGACTTTGTCATTTGATGAGAAATCATATTTGTTATGTGAGGAGAATGGTGAGATAGGTATCGTAGAGATAGATGCAGATGGAGAAGGGATGTATGGAGACCTATTTAATATCGGAGATGAGTTCTTCGGTACTTGGCATCCACAACGCGTAAGTGATGATACTAATGCAATACAATTCACGACTGAGTTTGGAAATGGGTGGTTAGTGATTAAGAATGATGAACTAGTAGAACTGTTCTATAACAAGAATAAAAAAGGATACCAAAACTTATTGACTAAGGAAGTGTTGTCTATTGATAATAACGATTTAGTATTATCAGGGATAAGTCCTATCACTGATGGTAAGATAGGCTTAGTATTCTATCCTCGTAAACAACGCAAAGAGACGTATAACAAAGCTTTCGTTCTGCAACACGAGATATAGTTTAATTAAGAATTAAGAATTAAGAATTAAGAATTAAGAATTAAGAATTAAGAATTAAGAATTTTCTGACTTAATGTACTTGATTTAAAGATATAATAAAGGTCACTAGCTTCTGTTAGTGACCTTTATTGTTTTTGTGTTTATTTGCTATTGAGCAGGCATGTATTTATTGATAAACTTCACTAGTTCATCATTCTTCCATACGATAGCTTGAGTGTGTCCAGCACCTTCTACTAAGATAATCTCTACACTAGGAGAACCTAGGTCTTGTAAGCCTTTTACCATTCCCTGAGTCACGATAGCAGGTACATTAGTATCCGCTTGTCCTTGGATGACTAAGATAGGTTTGTCTATTTTCTTGGTTCCTGGCTGACTATCTAATAAGAACTTTTGGATGATAGGGTCATTCTTAAACTTCTCATTATTAAGACCAGGGTAAGTCATTACCTTATTACTAGGATCTTCATTCATATACTTAATGATGTCAGCCATAAACGCTTGACGTACTCCATCTAGACAGTCTCCATTATCTCCATTACTTCCTTCAGCTAGTTTAGCAAAGCCTTTAGCTCTATCTTCGAATATCGCAGTATAGTCATAAGACGGAGTTTCTGCTTTAATACCTACTCCTGCTAGAGCAGCATAAGCTAATAGCGTAGCATAAGATGTAACAGAACTTCTCTTTTCTAAAGGTATAGGAGTAGGGCTAGCATTCTCCATAGCTTCTATTTTTGCAAGAGCTACTGGAGCTACTTCTAGAATGATTTTTCCTAAACTAGAGGCAGGTGCACCAGCTACAGCTCCTTTATAAGTAGTATCACTATTTGCTAACTCTGCTATACCTAGAGAAGCTTGACCACCTTGAGATTGTCCAGCAGACATCCAGTCTCCGTTAAAGTCGTTAGTATATTTATCTTTTACAGCTTTGATAGCATAAGTAGCAGATAGGGCTTCACTCTTTAGGTGTAAGTAAGGATGTATACCAGGGGTACCTAGTCCTTCATAATCAGGAGCTACGATCACATATCCTTGAGCTAATAAGGCTTTAGCAGTTACTTTAAAGTTTTCTCCTAATGGATTATTACTAGGAGCACAAGCATCTGCTACTCCTACTGTACCGTGAGCCCATACCACGATGCGGTAACCATCTTTTGGTTTAGGTGTTTTGGGATACATGATAAGAGCTGTGGTACTTTGACTCTTTCCGTTTAGATAAGGCATATTGTAGGTCATTACTTTAATAGCTCCTGCTTCATCCAGTTTATCTAGACTATAGTCCTTTTCAGAGATAAAGTGTTCTTCTTGTGGCTTGTTTCCGTTGTCATCATTCTTGTTACAAGCTGTTAATGATGTGAATATAAAGGCAGAGCACAGAATCGTACTCACTAAAAAACTTCTTTTTTTCATAATAGTTCACGAGTTTAAAAATTCGATATGTTTTAGTTATAGAACTAAATATAGAAAATAGTTTTTTATTGACAATAAAGGGCAGTGTGTTAAAGTCTAACAATGATAGTAATTACAATATATTTAAAGATTTGAATTATATATGATATGGTATAAAAGTTAAATTGACGTTTTATTGCAATAAAAGAAGAGATAGAGAGTTATTTTAGATAAAATCTATATTATGAACAGAAGTATATTGATGTTATTATTAGGGACTATTCTGTTAGGTAGTTGTAACACAGCTAAGAAAGAAAGTACAGAGAATGAAATAGAATTAAGTGATACAGATAAACAACAGGAGGTAAAATATGAGTTGGCTAAGGGATATTTTGTAAAAAATACAGTGGAGAATGATAAAGTAGAAAGTCTTCGTATTACTTCACAAGATCACTTTGAGTCTTATTTTGGTACTGCAACTACAATGGGAGAGCAGGGAGTACCAACGTCTATTGATTTTAAAAGATCATTTGTCTTAGCTTTAGTAGGTCAGCCTACAGATAAAGATACTTCTTTTGAAATAAAGGAATTAGTAGCGAAAGGAGATGTGTTAGAGTTGTCTTATACAATTAAACAAAGTCAAGAAAATAGAAGCTTTACAATACATCCATGTGTTATCTTAGTGGTGGATAAAACGAATGAGAAAGATGTTCGTTTTATAGCAGAATAAAGAGTAAACTATTTCTACGCATGACAATAGAATTAATAAAAAAAGAAGAGATCATAACTAGTGTTTGGTCAGGAGGTAAGACAAATGAGTATGTGATATATCCTCGAGATACTCAATATGTAGATAAGGATTTTATATTTAGAATAAGCAGCGCTACTATAGAAGCAGTTCCTTCTGAGTTTACCCGTTTTAATGGATATAGGAGATATCTATCTATGCTAGAAGGGGATTTAAAGCTATATAGACAAGGGAAAGAGGAATATTATACTACCCATACTCTTTTCTCTTTTGGTTCTGAAGAAGACATTACCTCTTATTCCTTAGGTAAAGATTTTAATCTAATGTTACATCAATCTATAAAGGATGAAGTAGTACAAATTAGCTCTGATGGGGTGAATACTAATGCTGTGTACCTATTTATATTTGCATTAGTAGATAGTATCGCAGTGGTTAATGATGTGTGTTATTCAATGCAACAATATGATTGTTTATTAATCATTAATGAAGAGTCTGATGATATATCTCTTACTTTAGATCAGAAAGCTATTATAGGATATTGGTAAATATAGAGTACTAAAATAATAGATTAATATTTGTGTAATATTAATATTATATAGGATAAAGGTTAAAAAGTTTGATTTGTTTCTTTATTAGTGTGATTTTAATAATTTAGTTATAATTACTTAAGATTTGGATTACAATACAGTGTATTATATATAGTAACTTGGATTAAGATAACATTAAACTGAGTTGTATATGGAAATGTCTTATATCATAGTGCCTTTAGTGGACTGTAATGAGAATGCTTTTAATCAAGAATTGAGTAAGTTATTTCCTTTTAGTAATATTGTTAGTGTGGTATGCCATCAGAAACAATTCCTAGTTGTATATAGAGATATCGATACTCTAGTCAATGGGGCAAAGGAAGTAAAAGAAGTATTCGCGTATGACAATGGGATAGAGTCCTTCAGTAGAAGACATCCCTATCTAGATATAGCTGTTTTGCAAGTATTAGGAGAAGAAAAGAATTGTTTTTATGATGGATTTATCATGAAAAACAAGAAGAAAATAAAAGAACACAGTGGGATGCACAATGCTTATATCCCGATACTTCAGTATTTCATGCCTGATTATGATGGGAGTGATTTAAGTATCTTTTCAAGTAATTTTTAAAATAGTTATTATATAGTATTATCGTTTAAGATACCTTTTTATAGCGATATAATTATGTGGTTAAATTCACTTTCTTTGTAGTAGGAAAAAGAAAATTATGAATGTACAGATAGAGAGAATAAAAGATAAGCTTAGTATGATTAAGGATTTTGATCAGTAATATCAAGTTTTTGGAGCAAGTTCACATCAATATGGAATAGGAGAAGTAGTACGTCACACAGATATAAAACACTTTGAACAAGAGTATAATGTAGAGTTGCCAGAGGCTTAAGTCGCTTTTCTTACTCAGGTAGGAAATGGAACTAATCAAGAAGATGCTTATGGGAGTAGTGCTGCAGGACCTTATTATGGTATATATCCTTTAGGGACCAATCTAATCGATGTATTTGTAGAGGATATTAAGAAGTCTATAGCACAAGCCTGTATTTTAGATCCTAAAATGACCAAGGAGGAATGGGAAGCATTAACTTTTGCTTTACAAGAAGACGATTTGTCTGATGAGGACTACTACGAGATTCAGAACAAGTTGTTTAGTGGTTTATTAGCCATCGGTACTCAAGGATGTGCTATCACGACCTGCCTTGTGATGAATGGGGAGCATCGCGGAAGAATAGTATATATAAATGAAGATTATCAACCAAGCTTCGCTTATGAAGCGCACTTCCTAGACTGGTATGAGCGATGGTTAGATGAGATTATATCAGGAGAATTAGTAAGTAAAGACGCTGGATGGTTTGGATATGCTAGAGGTGGAAGCAGTGAAGCGCTATGGGAGTCATTTAAGACCATTGAAGATAAAGAGGAGAAATTAGAATATCTAGTTGGTCTAATGCGAAAGAAAGAGATTAGTGAAGCTATTCTTCAAGAGATAGAATATGTTCTTTCTGAGGAGTGTGACGATGATATAAGGAGTTCTCTTACGATGATTTTGGCAAAAGTAGCGTTTACAAGAGCGATTCCTTTTATTAAAGAACTAATAGGTCAAAACCTTCTTGTCTCTTTAAAAACAATACATTGGTATGCAGAGGATAAGGCGTATTGGCTGCCGTTCATTACTCCATTAAGCGATACCATCGATGAGGAGGAGACTTTTCGTTTTTATACCTATGTCGTGTCAAAAGCAACGGATGATTATGGTGATTATATATTAGTAGGACTTCAATCTGCTAATCAGGCTATACGTGCAACAGCTATCTATACGCTAGGAGAAGCCAAGAACAAGAAGAACTATCTAAATCAGTTTATCAAATGTTTATATGACGATGATGAGAGAGTTGTTTTATATGCTTTACAAGGGTTAAAGGAAGTAAATGATGAGAGATTGTTGGCGTGCTATAAAGTGGTATATAAGAAGTATAAGGATAGTGAAGAAGAAAATTATATTATAGTGAACTTAGAGCATAGACTTAAAGAGTTAGGACTAAGTTTGGAAGAATTAGAAAGATAATGGACGAGAATAGAAAGAAAAGTATAGGTAAATTTTTAAGTCTAGTGCTTAGGCATGAACCAGGTAAAATAGGAATACAATTAGATGAGAATGGATGGGCTGATGTAGAGGAGTTAATCAGTAAATGTAGTAAACAGAGAGTATCGTTTACCAAGAAAGAGCTTGACGAAATCGTAGAGACTAACAATAAGAAGAGATATGGATATAGTACTGATGGTACTAAGATAAGAGCTAATCAAGGACACTCTATAGCTGTTGACTTAGAGTTCGCTCCTCAAGAGCCACCACAGTTTTTATATCATGGTACAGCAGATCGTTTCTTGAATAGCATAGAGGAAGAGGGGATTAAGAAGATGAGTAGACAACATGTACATTTAAGCCAAGATAAAGAGACTGCTATCATTGTGGGTTCTCGTCATGGTAGAGTAGTAGTGCTGACTATCTTAGCGCATAAGATGTATGAAGAGGGAATAGCATTTTACCAATCTGCTAATGGGGTATGGCTAACGGATTATATCGATCCGAAGTATATCTCTAAATAAAGTGCATTAAAATTGTGTTAATGCAGGGCTATACTTGTTTTGATTACTTGGTGGATTCAAGTATTAAATGCAACAGTAACCATTAGGTTTAATTTTTCTGTAAAAATTTCGTTAGGCGATTTAAAACCAAATCTCTTTCTTGGTCTGTTGTTTAAAATATTTACAGCCTTGTCAATTGCTGCTTGTGTAATTAAATCGAAATTAGTCATTTTAGGGAAATATTGTCTTACTAATCCATTTAAATTTTCATTAGCTCCTCTTTCCCAACTGTGATAAGGCTTTGCGAAGTAGTAATCAAGCTCTAGAGTGTTAGCTATATTTTGATGGTTTGCAAACTCTTTTCCGTTATCAGAAGTCATAGTATGAAGTAACGGTTTGAAGTCTTTTAAGAGTTCTATAATTTTAGCTTCTACAACGTGAGCTTCCTTTGATTCTATCTTTCCCATCCATAAAACCCCTGTAGCTCTATCGTTTATAGTAAGCAGTGCTCCACGATGATTTTTCCCTATTACTAAATCTATTTCAAGATCATCTATTCTATATTTATCATCAACTATACTAGGTCTTTTTTCAATATCTACTCTATTACTTATCAAGCCTCTACTGTCTTTGCATGTACCTCTTTTTCTATATTTTTTACCTTTAGTTCTAAGATGCTTATAAAGCTTTCCTCCTTGTTTTTTGTTCTGCCAAATGAATTGATAAATACATTCAACAGAGACTATTTCTTTTGCTTCAATTTTACTTCTACCTACTATTTGTTCTGGACTATAATCTTGATTAAGATAGTCTATAATAGTTGTTTTTACGTTTTCAGTTAAGCGTATTCTCTTGCGTTTTTCTTTGTGTCGTTGAGCTGTCTTTCTTTGTCCAAGATTAGCTTTATAAACACCATTTCTTTCGTCTGAATTGCGCTTAAGCTCTCTGCTAACAACAGACTTGTCTTTGCCTATATAACAAGCAATTTCAGTAAGTGATTTACCTGCCTTTTTATATGCTTCTATTTTATATCTTTGTTCTAACGTTAAATGTGACATCTTTTTGGGTGTGTAGGAACCTCAAAAGTAGATGTTTTTTTTCGCCAACGGCGGAGAACATTTGCTCCATGGAGCAAATGTTCTCCGCCGTTTTTTAAATGCTGTTGCATTTATTAGTTGAATCTAAGCTTGAATATGTAAAAGAGATAAGTATTTTTGCACAGTAGGTTATTAGAGTTTAAGTAGTCTATTTGATTAAAATATAAAACACTTATTATGGAAAAAGAGAACCCGATTTTTTATGCAAAAGGAGATGACCCTATCTTAATAGAGGCATATAAGAAAGCTCAAGATACCTTCAAATACTTTTGGAGAGAGTTGTCTTGGGAATATAGAAGAATAGTACCTGCTTTTGATATGGCAAGTGTTAAAGTGGCTTTTACACAAGAGGTAGAAGGTGAAGAAGAGCCTGTAGTAGAGCATATGTGGATAGGTGATGTAGACTTCGATGGAGATATTATCTATGGAGAGCTATTAAATCAGCCTAATATGCTTACGAATATAGAAGAAGGAGAGCAAATAGGAGTAACTCTTGATCAAATCAGTGATTGGATGTTTATTAGTCAAGGTAAAGCTTTTGGAGGTTTTACTGTGCAGGTTATGCGTTCTGTGATGACTGAAGAAGAGAGAGCAGAGCACGATGCTGCTTGGGGATTAGAGTTCGGAGATTTTAATGATGTGGTTTATGTTTATGAACAAAAAGAACATCCTGAGAACCTTATAGAACACCCTATGAGTAAGAATATGAAAGAGAGTTTAGAGAAATTCTTAGATGAGAACCCTGATGAGGTAACGAATAAGGATGAGGCTGGATACACGTTCTTACACAAAGAGGTTATCTCAGGTAACCTTACAAGTGTTGAGGTATTATTAGCAAAAGGAGCTAATAAGAACGAACCAAATAGTGAAGGTAAAACTCCAATAGACTATGCTAAACAGTTAAACTGGGAACATATCATCCCTGTATTAGAATAATCAGTTTTTAAATAAAAGTAAGAAAGCTCTAGTAAATAATACTAGGGCTTTTTTTATATATTTGGATATCTACAAGAGTAAGAATGACACATAAAGAACTTTATCAGATCGTATTAGAAACAGATATACACGTTAAGAGTCGTGTAGACACTTTAGCAGTTATTGGTGGTGATGAGGAGGTATTAAAGTTCTTGCTGAAATATAGCTTCGAATACGATGATGCTATCCATGTGATGTCTACTGTATTGCTACAAGATATTCTAGATAGGGATATATTGCGTTTAGAGCCTTATTTAGACACTTTTATAGATAATGTAGAGTTCATTACTAATGAATCAAGTAAACGCCTAATAAGTCGTATATGTTGGTTGATAGCCAAAAGTAAAAAGCTAGTCTGTACTTCTGTTCAAGAAAAAAAACTAGTAGATGTCTCTCTACTGTGGCTGTCTAATG
This sequence comes from Myroides odoratimimus, assembly GCF_004337635.1. Taxonomy (NCBI): domain Bacteria; kingdom Pseudomonadati; phylum Bacteroidota; class Flavobacteriia; order Flavobacteriales; family Flavobacteriaceae; genus Myroides; species Myroides odoratimimus. The sequence goes on along the minus strand of NZ_CP037427.1, from coordinate 3,727,365 downwards.
ATTCTAAAGTAGCCTCAGAAGCTTTTGCGATGGATATTTTGATGTTATTAGGACAGCAGTATAAAGAGGATCTGAAGCTAATTAGCGAGGTGATAGAGCTGAATTATCCTAAGCGAACAGCTGCTTATCAGAATAAAGTGAAGAAGTTTATGAGTTTTCGCAATGCTTTAGAGTAGTATTATTTAATACCATTTTTCTTCAGGAACTTTAATGCCCAGTCATAATGGCTAGAAGTAGCAGATACAAGATAGGCTCCTAATGAGGTGCTTCCTGTCCAATGATATCTTTTCTTCTCGAATAATTCTTCGTTACTATGCTGTTGAATGATTTGAAGTACAGCGTTATGAGATTCTTTAATCTTTTGAATACTGTCTAGTACAGCTATATTCTGATACTTCTGATTAATAGCAATATTTAATTCAGGAGTAGTCTTCCAGGTATACCCCTCAGCAGGCATAATTGGCTTATTTCCTGACATACCTACTTGATACCAAGACATAAACATATTGTGCCATTCGTACAGGTGCATAAGTACATCTCTCACATTTTTGTTGAGACTCTCTTCTGTAAAATTGTCGTTTAAACGTTGGTTGTCTAAAGATTCAATCGTAGACATAAGTTTATTAAACAAATCATCAGACAGTGTTATTAATTCTGTTTTATTAGTAGGTCTTGCCATGGTAGTTTATTTAAGCGTATTCTTATCTAGTTGTTGTTGAATAGCAATCGCCAATTCTACATCTGATACGTTAAGCATATTGGTATTAATGAATATAGAAGTACCATGTGTTTTTAAGTTAGCCTGCATTGATTTCTTCTTGATCATATTCTTTTGTCTGGTGATATATTCTTCAGGATTTTTCACATAGATCAATACAAACTTCTGACTCTGCATTTTATAGAGTTCAACAGACGTAATATCCTGCCAAGGAATTAACCCATTGACAACAGCAGTGGCATTCTCAAGTACCCCTTGTTCATTAATGACAATGCCTGGTTTATTACTAAATAATTTACTAATAAACATTATGGAAGCATATCCAAAGAATACTATAGCCAATACAGCTATAGCATAAGTCAGTTCTATAGAACCTAAGAAATACCTTCCCTTGTGATATAAACAGTTATAGAATACAAGTACTCCTGCTGCTACAAGTAATAAAGCTCCGATGAGGTACAAGAAAAATTTGCCTTTGCTAATCGAATAAGTAATTGGTAGTGAGGTATCCATGAGGTTATAACGTTAAAATGAATTGTTGCATCTCTCTCATTCTGTTTTTTAGAGGACTTGGCTCTATAATAAAGTCATACGCATGGATAAAACCAAATTTATTAGGAATGTTTATACTTGCCTCATTACCTTTCTCTACTGCATAAAGTATAGATGAGGTATTGATCTCTGACTTGGTTATCTCTATCAGTTTTTTAGTAACCTCTGTACCATATCCTTTCCCTTGTTTAGAGGCTTTAATCCAAAGACCTATTTCAACAGATTCTTCATTGATATCGCTTAATCCACAGCTTCCGATAAACTCATTGGTTTCTTTGTCTAATAGCACTAATACTAAGGCTGTACCATTGGTTATTTCGATGCGCGAGCGTCTGATGTATTCTTTTAGTAAAGGTTGATTACCATTAGCGTCAAAGCTTAAGAATCTCGTGATTTCAGGTGTTAGATTAGTTAAAAAGTCTTCGAGATAGGTATCTTCTACGATAACGTATTTTAGGTGTTCACTAGTCCACGTCTTATCAAGAGAAATGATATTTCTCTGTTGATCCTTCACCATTTTAACTACAGTGAGTATGTCGTATATCAGCCCTTGTTCTATGTCATCACGTGCTACTAATTGTTCTAAGACGGGCTGATAAGCACATAAGACCTCTTTTGTATAATACCACGCATAGTCAAAGACTTTTTGCATATCTGTAGCAGCCCATATCATAGCATCCTGCTCCCTTGTTTCGAATTCAGGCCATAAGAAAGAAGATTGGGTACTATATAGCTCTTGGATAGGAGGGATGTTATCAAATTCGTTGCTGTCTCTAAAAAGCTCCCATTGAAAGCCTATTGCCTTAGCAACTTTTAGGATAACGCGTAATAACATGTCTTGATTATAAGGCGTTTCTTTAAATAACTGAAATAAGCGTATCAATACAATAGGAGTAGTGGTAATCACTCCACCTTTGTGTTCTATATTATTCGCTAAAGAAAAAAGAGCATATCTACTATCTCTGATATCACTGCTGATGGCTTGATCTAGCAACGGTGGCAAGTCATCTGCACGTCCGTTATAGTGTACTAAAAATTCCCAAGGAATGGTATTAAAGTCAATCTGTTCTAATTCTGTTATTTTATAACGCATAATCTATATTGTATTCAATTATTGAAAAAAAGTTCAAAAAACACTGTGCTCTTTGAACTTTTTAATTTCTTATTTATTACTTCTTTTTATTGTCCTTGCGGTACTGAAGCATATTAAGTATCTTCTCTTCACTGATGTTTCTCACGAAATCACTATGGTAAACATAACCTAATTTCTCAGCTATTTTAATACTTCCATGGTTATTCTTCTCTACGTTATAGATTAGATAGTCCACTGTAAGGTTTTCGTTTACATAAGTTTCTAATGCAGTGATAAGTTCTTGTCCGTATCCTTTGCCAAAAGCAGATTCTTTTAACCAGATACCAAGAGAGATAGACTCTTCATTCACATCGTGTATACCACAACATCCGATAAACTCTTTTGTCTCTTTATCTACTGCTACTAAAGTGATATCAGTACCTTGGTCTAATACACCTAAGCTATAATCAATAAAACCCTGTGTGTCTTCGATTTTACCTGTTGGTATAAAAGGTAAAAACTTAGCTACTGTAGGTGTTAACTCACGAAAAATATCTTCTTTAAAGCTATCGTTTACTACTAGGTAAGATAGTCTATCAGAAGAAAATTGGATATCTCTACTAAATCCCATATTTGTTATTATTTATTCTTTTTAAAATGGCAGTACACAAAGTTCTGCTTGGTGTCAAATGGTGTAATATGATCTTCATAAAAGCTGTCTTTTAGTGTAAAAGACTCTTTAAAAAGTTCGTTCAAATCTTCTGCGTTGTATTGGATAATCTCTAATCCACTACACTTCAGAGGTCCTTGTTTAGAGAACGTAGCGATAATAAGATTTTCTTTTACTGCCTTAGTAACTAACTGTGTATAAGCTTGTGTTTCTTCAACTGTCAAAAAGTGAAATACCGCACGGTCATGCCACACATCGTATTGCTCAGTAGGGGTAAAGGTAGTGATATTACTTTCTATCCACTTTACTTGATGAGCCTTGTTACCTAATCTCTTCTTCGCACGTTCTAGTGCTTCTCCAGAGATGTCTAACACTGTGATATTCGTATATCCTTCTTCTAGTAAGTAATCAACTAAATTACTATCTCCACCACCAATATCGATAATCTTAGCGTCTTTAGAGATATTACTATTCTCTATTAAACGAAGTGAATTAATCGGTTTTACTTGTGTCCAACTTACCTGATCTGGTGTTTTAGTTTTATATACACCTTCCCAATGTTCTTTTATATTCTCCATGGCATCTAAAATAGTAAATAACAAAAGTAGTAATTCCTTAATCAAGAAGGAAAACGTATTTAATAAAAAGTACTTTATAGTCAATCAAAAGTCAATAACTCAAACTAAACTTAATTATGAAGCCTAAGACAAACTAGGTATAGGACAACACAGCTAATAGGGCTCTCCATGTAAGTGGAATGTCGGTATGGTGATGGTAGGTTAATGTATAGCTAGATGAGAGAATTTATATCTGATGTATTAGAGTAAAAACAAAAAAAGTCAGATAAGAGACTTACCTGACTTCAAATGATTAATTGAATTAGTTAGCGTGTATAGTTTTTATATTTATTAAATATGATCTATACTTAGATGTTCAATCGCAATTACTAATATCATAAAGATAGTAGTGGTGAACTGAACACTCTGATAACAAATATACAATTTATTTTCATTATTTATTGCATAGAGGTTATTTAGATTCGTTATTGTTAGACTGATGAAGTACTATGAGATTTATGATAAATGAAGAATATAAGGTGAGAGTTGATGGGAGTAAAGAGAGTTGAACACTAGAAAAGAGTTCTATTTTAAAGAATGATGTAATCTAACTGATTGTTTATTTAAAAATATTTAAAAAATATTTTTAAAGTACTTTGCTCATTTATAATTAAATATGATTTTGGTTGAAGGAAAAGATAGAAATACTAACTTTTTTATATTCTCGAAATTTGCAGAACTCAAAAACTCGTAGTATGTTTGCACCGCATTAGAGAAGTAATGATCTAAGCAACGGAGAGGTGCCGGAGTGGTAACGGAGCAGATTGCTAATCTGTCATCGGGTAACCGATGCCAGGGTTCGAGTCCCTGTCTCTCCGCTAAGTTTTTCGGGGTGTAGCGTAGCCCGGTCATCGCGCCTGCTTTGGGAGCAGGAGGTCGCAGGTTCGAATCCTGCCACCCCGACGAAATAACTTAGCTTAAAAATATTAGATGACCCAATCGGGGTGTAGCGTAGCCCGGTCATCGCGCCTGCTTTGGGAGCAGGAGGTCGCAGGTTCGAATCCTGCCACCCCGACTTATAGAGTGTTAAATTACTCGTAAATCCGTAAATATCAATTATTTACGGATTTTTTGTTTTTTATATATATCAAAGTAATCCATAATAAATCAATCTAAATGTGGATCAGTGACAAAAGTTGGGGGACTAGGCAAAAAGTCTAGTTAATCTAAAAAGGAAAAACTTCTTATCTCTAACACCTCTATACATCATACGGAAGTATTTAATTTTGGCATTAAATGATTCCGCAGAAGCATTTGTACTTCTATTAATAAAGTAATTGATAATTTCGTTATAGTGTACATTAAACGTCTTTAAAACAGTACTAAAGTGTTTGAGTGAAGCTTTTTCAATATCATTAAACCAATGAGCTAGCTTAGTCATAGCTATTTCTTTATTTATTTGTAGATTATATATCTGTCTAAGGTTATTAGCAAGTAGATAGGCTTGTTTAATCTCTGGGTATAATTCAAATAGTATCTTAGCTCTTTCTTGTTGGTCAGATGTCCAATTAATTTGGTTTTTATAAAGTAGAGAACGTGAACGAACTAAAAGTTGCTTCTTAGTATCTCCATTACTAAGTATTTCAGGATTATATATAATGCCTTCTTCCTTAGCCTTTAAAACAGCAGTGTTCTCAGCGTCAAGCTCAGCCCATCTATATTTTATTCTAATATCTTGTACAGCTTCACTTACAAGCTTTTGTACATGAAAACGATCAATTACTTGCACAGCTTTAGGGAAGCACTTCTTAGCTATCTGTTTCATAGCCCCTGCCATATCTAAAGTAATCTCGGTAACTTTATCTCTAAGTTTTTTAGGTAGTTTAGATAGATGCTTTATTACAGTATCTGATTTTGTTCCTTTAACTATCGCTACAATGGTCTTTTTCTGACCTTTACCTGCTTTAGAAGTCAGTATAGTGTACAATTCTCCCATAGATAAACATACTTCATCTATGGAGAGTTGTTCAGTTATATTTTCTGGGTAGAGTAGCCAGTCTTGTGCATGTTCTTGTTGATCCCATTGTTTGAAACCACTAGTTTTATGTTTGTATTGGCGTTGAAACTTTTCACCTTTAACTCCAAATAATTCACCAATAGCCTTACAGCTAAGTACTTTAGTATCGGCCAATTTTTTTTAAGAACTCCGAAAACTCTGTAGTCATTCGTGTTCCTTCTGCGATGATATTCCAATCACGTGATATAATTTCTCCTGTTTGTTTATCTGTCCAACGACGACGTTGTACGTGTAGTTTAACTGATTTACCTCGTAACGGGAAGTCTTCAATAGTAATCATACTATGGAAACCTTTAGAAATAAGCTGTCTTTCAGTACATTGATTTGCGTAATCATTCTTCTCTTCAAAGTAGATATGTAGTTTGGTCTCTAATTCTTCTACTTTAGTAATATTGAAGTGTTCTACTAAGTAAGTAGGTAAGATTAGTTTTAGTATTTCTTGGCTATCCATCATAGCACAAAGATATTATTTTACACTTTCCTCCCCAACTTTTAACGTTGATCCGCAAAAAGTCTAGTTAATCTAAAAAGAAAAAACTTCTTATCCCTAACACCTCTATAATCACTAGTAAAAATTATCTTTTTTCTAATTTAACAAGGCCTTGGTCAGTAGCTAAATATAGATTATAGTTTTTATCAAAAGCCATATCTGTAATTTTAGAGGTAGGGAGCATTGAGTTTTTGCTGTGATAATTCTCCCAAGTGTCTTTCTTTAAATCATACCTAATAAGCCCTGCATTAAAAGTGGCAATCCATAAGATATCATCTTCTTTATCATAGAGGGTATTTGTCAAATCTTTATTAGTAGTAAGTCCAGAGTTTTCTAAAGTAAACTCAGTATAGCTTCCGTTTGTATGATATATGATGAAATCCATATATATTTCTTCTTCCTTTTTGGCTTCAAAATCATATAAAGATAGAAAGAGATTTCCTTGGTTATCTTCAGTCATATCAGTAATGGTTTTCTTTTTTATGATAGCAGGAAAAGAATCAGAAGGAATTGGTTTATTGTGCTTATCCATTATAATAGTTCCACTAGAGGAACCAATCCAAAGCCTGTTATTTGAATCTCTTTGTGTAAAGTATATATTAGTTGAAGGAAGTTCTTTTACTTTTTTTTGATTTATAAAATTCCATTTTTGATTCTTATAAATAGCAACCCCTTCAGGTGAGCTGACAAAAATTTCTTTAGAAACAGGATTATTACTCATTGTTATAACGTATGTTTCTTTGGATAGACCAGTATTGTGCTTTTGCCATTTATGCTCTTGTATAGAATATATTTGTTCATTGCCATATAACCAAACTATATTATCCGCATCAATTAAAATTTGTGAGTACCCAGACTCATTATCATTAAAAGGATCACTATATTGAATTTCTTTAAATTCTTGTCCATTAAAAGTTAATAGCTCAAAATAGGATATTAACCAAACCAATCCAGAATTGTCTACAGCAACTCCCATGATGTCATTATCTAACAGATTAGAGTTTTTAGTATCCCAAACTGATATGGTGTAATTAGATAGATTTTCATTTTTGTATTGGTAGGTTTTGTTTAAGATTTCTGGATCAGTAGGGTAATCAAAAGATTTTTCAAATTCAGTAAAATCTACTCTAACAATCTTACCAGATATAGTATTGTTTTGAATTTCAAAGACAACGTTTATAGAAGTCTTTAGTTCTATTTTACCATCTGTTATAGAAGGAGTCCACTTTTTAAACTTGTTTAGTTTTTTTAATTATTTTTTTTGTCACTGTACTATTTGATTCATCTGTGTGACTTATAACACAACCAGTTTTATTAGGAGCTACTAAAACCTGAAATCCTATTCTTCCAGTAAGCTTATTAAGATCTAACTCTTTGTTTAGCTCTTGTTCAAGTTTCGTAAAAGCTTTTTGATCATACCCCGCTAATGTATCACCACAGTCAAGGCAGAATCTATCTATTTTACAGTTTTCTACTTTTACCGGGTACAAATACTGTCCATATGTATTAATTCCAATTAGGAGTAAAGAGAATAATAGTATTTTTTTCATTGTTGATTAGTCGTTTTTTGTGTAAATAAGAATACCTTATATTTACTCGCAAATCTAGTAAATATAAGGTATGAAGAAAATCTTTCTTAAAAGAACCTAATAGTTATTTAAGTAACTTCTAAAGCTTCTTTGAGATGACCTAAGGTTTGTTTACAATAGAATTATGGTAGATGGCATTCGCAAAAGAGATTTTTCTAAGTTATGGGTGGAATGTCGCCAGATGAAGCCAAAATGCAATTGAAAAAACGCCTTATCGATATTGATAAGACGTCTTTTATACACTTGTTTAAGATGAACTAAGTATTGAAAAAAACACTTAGTTATATACTTATAATTAGATAATTTAAATTCTAGAAAGAAATCTTTCTTACATTTCTATAGAAGTACCTAAGTTTTCTCTACAAGCCTTGTCATAGGCATATTTAGCGGTAATTAAATCTTGGATTGCGATACCAACATTTTTAAAGACTGTTATCTCAGAGTCACTTGTTCTTCCTTGAATTTTATCTAGAATTAAATCTCCAATTTCTCCTTTATAATTCTCCTCTGGTAATAATGCTTTTTGTAGCGGCACAAGGATATCAGCAGTTGAAGAAAAACAAGAATCTTTGTGATCTACAAACAAAGAACTATTCATAAAGATATCTTCAGGTAACTCATGCATAGTTGGGCTATAGGATCCAGCCGCGTTGATATGTACTCCTTTTTTGAGATGAGAAGTTTTAAATAAAGGCGTTGCAGAAGGGGTAACTGTACAAATAATATCTACATTAGCAAGTACCTCTAAATCATCTGCAGCTATAATCTCTACATCAGATTTGTCTTTGTAGTATTCGATGAATGTTTGAACGGACTTACTGTTCTTAGAACTACCAAATAGATATGCTTTTTTAATAGGCCTTTCTGCACATACAGCTTCGAATTGTGTATACGCTTGTGCTCCAGCTCCAAAAAGTGCCATTATAGAAGAGTCTTTTCTAGCTAAGTAACGAGTTGCTACACCAGAAGCACCTCCTGTTCTTAAGGCAGTAAGATGAGAACCATCCACTATTGCTTGAGTAAGGTTGTTTTCTGAATCAATTAATATAACTAGCTCTTGTATAGCAGGGTGACCATTCACACCACCTTGTTTGCGTATGCTTAAAAGTTTAACACCTACTGTATTGATATTGGAAATTAACGATGGTTTAAAAAAGATATCTAGATAGTCATTGCCCAGACCTGTTATTACTCGCTCAGGCATTTCAGCTGTATTATTAGATAGTTCAACATAAGCATCCACAACCGTTTCTATTGCTTCTTCTATAGAAACCAATTGTTTTATGTCTTCTGAGTTTAATACTTTTATGGTATTCATACTTTATGTTTTTTGTTTTAAAAAAATAGGTTATAAAGACTTCTCTTATTAAAAGTTCTTTATAAAATGAGTTTTATTGTTTTATAGAAAACAGAATGCTTTCTATGTATGATCGAGGTTTCAATTTATAAAAACCAGAAAGGATAACCAAATTTTTTTATTTGACAGTTTTCTTTAGAGTTAATTAAAAGGGGAGCTGTCTGAGTTTTACAGAAGCTTATATGTTAACCTAACAAAAAGGAACCACTTTATGGTGATTCCTATTTTATTTAAAAGATTGGTGTTGATAATTAGAAGGTTATATAAAACCTTGCTTTTTGGCTTCTCTTAGTAGACCACTATTTTCTGTTACATTAAAGACCTCTTTTAATAACCCGATATTGCGTTGTACAGAGCTTAGGCTTTTATGGATTAATGCTGGTATTTCTTGAACCTTATACCCCTTATCTAATAACATTAAGATTTGGATGTTGTCTTCTTGTAGTAAGACAGCGCGCTGATTCATAGATATTAGAGCTTGTTGTGCCTTATTAGATCTGTAGATATCTCCTTTTATGGTATTTTCTATAGCTAGAATGAGTTCATCTGTATTTACATCTGATTTTATTAATAAGGCGTGAGGTCTTACTTTTTTATGAATATTATAAACAATCGTAATCTCCTCGTGTGCAGTAATCACTAATATTTTTATCCCATCATATTTCTCAGCTAAGAACTTAGCTAAGTCTATTCCATTCTCTATATCATTATAGGGCTTACCTATATTGTAATCTAGTAATAAAAAGTCTACTTTTTCTATGCTATCTACCAGCGTTATGGCATCTTCTATATTAGTAGCTTCATAGAAGACAGGAGCCTCATATTTGCTTTGGATAATAGCTTTATAGCCATTGATAATCATCGGGTGATCATCTATGATAAGGAATTTGTAAGATAGCTTCATTTATAAAAATTAACATTTTTGAAGTTTTTCAAGTCATTAGATTAAAAAACTCAGTTGTATTTTTGAAAGGATGTAAAAAAGGAGTGTGGTATGGTACACTGCTTGTCATATAAAGTAAAAGTATAGAAGAAGAATAACAAAAGAAAATAATATGAACAAAAAAATTATTTATGCTTGTGCTGCTATCTTGAGTTTAACAGTTTACTCATGTAGTGTTGATCCTTTAGAGAAAGAAAGTAAACCTCTAAATGCTTCAGATTCATTTAAAGGAGGGGAGTTCAGTACAGTAAGAGATTCTATCCAGACAAGATCATTCGGACAAGAAATGGAAAGTGCTGATAATATTGATAAGGCTATTGATAAAGGAAAGAAATAGTATATACATCTGAATTAGTTAGTCTAAAAGATTAAAGATGTCATAGATTTATTCCATCTGTATATACGATGTCATCGAATTTATTTCGATTTTTTTTTAAGAGAGGTTATCCATGTGATAACCTCTTTTTTAATGAGGTATATTGATGATAATTACAGTTCCTTGAGTTGTCGAATTGACTTCTAGGGAGGCGTGGAGCTGTTTCGCTCTATTGCTGATGTTTTTGAGTCCATTGCTATTTTTAACTTTAGAATAGTTAAACCCTATTCCGTCATCTGTGATGGTTATTCTATCACTAGTCTCTGTTTTAAAGATAGAGATAATACAGTTTTTAGCATGAGAGTGTTTGATGACATTTTGTATCGCCTCTTGCAGTATTCTATAGATATTTATTTTATCATCATAGCTAACCTTGTCCCATTTATAGTTTTTGGATATGATAAGCTGAAACTTCTGTTGGTTGGTACTGTTTTGGACCACTAGTTTGGAGATGATTTCAGAGAACCCTTGTTGAATAAACTCATGATTTTTGAGGTCATGGGAGATTAGTCTGATTTGATTCTGTACTTTTTCTATTTCATTAAGTATGGGAAGGTTGTCTTTAGAATTGCCTAAACTTAAACGAATGATGAATAGAGAGTTAATGATCCCATCATGTAGCTCCTGACTAATCCTCTCTCGCTCTTTAGTCAAGACATCTTGAGACAACTGTTCCTGCTCTAGTAGTAGCTTGAATATAAGTTCTTTATTTTCTTGATCTTGTTTTAAGAAGGTGTACTTTTTGATTTTATTTCTATATAGAATAATGAATAAGAGAATAATCGCCAATAGTACAATAATAATAGAAGTTATCAGTAGTTGGGAATTCTCCTTTTTTAGGTTGACGATATTCTTTTCTAATTTTTCGCTTTCGTATTTAATTCTCGCAAATTTGTTTCTCTTACTGATTTGTAATTTATTGATACTATCATTAAAAGCATAATATAGACTAATGTATTTGGTAGCGTCTTGTTTGTCTGTTAAACTAAGTGCTTTTAAGCTTTTTAATACAGTGTTGTTGGATTGAGTTTGGCTAGAAAGTACATAAGCATTCTTATAGTACTCTATCGCTTGAAGGGTGTCTTTCTTTTTTAAGAACAATTCACCTAATCTAAAATTGTTGGCAGTTAAACTCTGTTTATAAGGAGTTTCTAAACTTATTGCAATTGATTCTTTTAGAAGTTTTTCAGATTCCGTTAATTTATTTATGCTTAAATATAATGTTCCTAAATTTGTTAATGTAATAGTATAAAGTTCGTGTTTAAAATTATATTCTAGTAATATATCGTAAGCATACTTTAAATATGTTTCAGCGTTTAGAAATGCTTGTTGATTAAGATAAAGATTACCAATGTTATTATAACAGAATGCTTTAGATATTTGTAAATCGTCTAATGTTATAAGATTTTTCTTATAAAGATCTTCTAAGATATGGATAGCCTCTGAGTAATAGAGAAGTGCTTCGTTAGGCTGTTGATTTAGATCTAAAATATTCCCTAGGTTTAAATAGATTTCATACAGAAGTCTACTTTTAGGTTTTTTGTCTAAGATTTCTAATGCTTCTAATGCTTTGTTTTCAGCTTCAGTATATAATCCTTCCCTAAATAAGACTATAGATTTGTATTGTTGCATTTTAGCAACATTAGTACTCATATTTATATTGTTATACACTTGTTCTGCTCTATCAAAATAGGTATAGGCACTATCAAATTGCATTTTATAATCGTAGTAATCTCCGATATACCATAATGATTTAGCTACTACTAGGGAGTCATTGTTCTTAGTTGCTATTTTATTGATTTCCTTAGAATATCTAAAGTATTGATCATATAGCTCTAGGTTATAAGCCTTAGAAGCAATATCGATCAGTTGTGAGCTTTTGGGATTTATGCTTTTAGTGATTGTAAATAAAGAGTCTAATGTGTGCTGATTTTCTATTAGTGATTTATCATTGGATTCGATATTATCTAATACTTTTTGATTGCTAAGGTGATTTGTTTTAACTGCTGTTTTTTGACAACCAAACATGCTTATAATTACCAGGCTACACAAGATGTATTTTGCATAGTGTCTTACAGATATTCGCTTACAGTATTGGGTAAGAGTGTCAAGTAATGCTAATAAGGAAGAGGCAGAATACATGGTTAGAATTTTAAAAAGATTTAGATTTGACTAGTACGATGAAGGCAACTCTAGTTGTAGTAAAAGTAGAATAAAAATATGTACATCACAACTATGAAGTAGGATACAGAAGGTATTAGATGGAGGATTGACTAAAACTTGTTTATCTACTGAAACTGTATAGTGAAAATGGAGTAAAGGAATTGAGTTAAGATGTCGGATTCTAGTTCTTAATACGTTGTTATTGAGTTTGAAAGGTTCCTGTAATTAGTGTTTTATTAACATTTTTAAAGTTTTAAACTTATACTTTCTTAAAGTATGGCTGACGATAGAAGGTATAAGCGAGAACACCACTATATTTGTACCTGTAAATGCTAAGCAAATATTCGAAGTTAGAAAAGCGTTATGAGAATTACTATATAACATGAAGAATGATACAATGTTTAGTAGTTTATTTTATTGACTGTTTGACCAATTGTTGTTTCCATATACAAGGGCAGATAAGAATAAGTAACTAACTATATTGTATACTATAAAGTCACTAAAAGACGAAGATGGTAATTGTGGGGACAAATATTGAAATAGATTGTATGGTATACTATTTTAATATAACCATCTAAGTCTACTACCTAATATAGGGAGTGACTTTATTTTTCTTCATCGATGAAAAGTATACTTTGTATCTTTTTAATTATGATAGCCCCTAAGGCTATATTCTTTACTTATTTACTACAGGAGACATCTGATTATACTTCGTAATTAATAGTATATTTGTCTCTAGTCTAAGGTTCCTCTTAAACAGAAAACTACAGTTGTAATATTTAGAGTCAACTATACACAAAGTGTTTGGTTGAGGGGGATCTTGGTTTAATATAGAGAACAAAATATCACAATATGTTTTTAGAAGAATTATATCCGCAATATAAGATTGAGTTAATTGAGGATAAACAAGTATTGCCTTATTCTTTACTATTATTAGCGGATGAGACCGTTCAGGCGATAGATAAGTATGTATTCGATAGTGATGTCTATGTCCTAAGAGAGGGAAGTCATGATTTAGCAGTTTTCTGTCTTTACCATATAGATCATGAGGTTGTAGAACTTAAGAATATAGCTGTGTCTGCTGAGCTTCAAGGCAAGGGGATAGGGAGTCTATTGATTAAAGAGGTTATTCGACTTGCAAGAGTAGGAGGGTATTGTCAGATCATAGTGGGTACAGCAGACTGTGGAGTAGATCAAATACGATTTTATGAACGTAATGGCTTTGTGAAGTATGATGTAAAGAAAGACTTCTTCATAGAGAATTATGATGAGCCTATTATAGAAAATGGTATTCAGCTCCGCGATATGGTTATGCTAAAAATGAGTATATAAATAAAAAGCCCTTGTTAGAAATAACAAGGGCTTTTTTAGTGATCCAATCAGGATTCGAACCTGAGACCTACTGCTTAGAAGGCAGTTGCTCTATCCAGCTGAGCTATTGGACCATTTAATCTTATGAAATAGATTAAAATTATCTATCTAAATTGATAGTTTAGGATAAAAACTCCTTAACTTAGAAGTGTTTTAGTGATCCAATCAGGATTCGAACCTGAGACCTACTGCTTAGAAGGCAGTTGCTCTATCCAGCTGAGCTATTGGACCATTTAATCTTTATAAAAGAGATTAAAATTTGTCAATTTTAGAAGGCGAATACCTTGGTTTTTTTGACGTGGCAAATATATTGCTTTTTATTTAAAAGTTCCAAGGTAAAATAGTACTTTTTTTTGTAAAAAAATCAATGGTTTGATATCAAGTGATTTATAATTGAAAAAAAATGTCGTTTTCTTTGATTTTTCTTGATTTTACAAGGGGTTTGAGGGATTTTTTTGTTTTAAGATTCATCGGTTTTCTCTAATTATCCTTTAGAGTTAGGTGTTTTCTTGGTTAGAATAGAATGAAGCATGTGCCATGTAAAGCAGTTGTTGTATCAGGTATTGAAGAAATTTTTTGTCAAAAAATAAAAATAGAATATAAAACTAGGACTAATGCTGTACAGTTATAGTAGGACGAGACAGGTTTCGTTCGATTTGAGTCCGTAGTGAGTCCGTAGTGAGTCCGTTATGAGTCCGTTAAAATAGGTATTAAAACGGAGTCAGTATTGAGTCATGATACAGGTAGTATAGTTTTATTCAAAAGAAGATAGAAGTATAATAAAAGTGAGAGCCCAACCATTCGGTTGGGCTCTCACTTTATTTTATTATTGCTTTAAAATTGTTTCAAAGTTCTTGTCAAAGATATTGACAAATGGATCTATGATAGAACCATCTTTGTCTAGTAGCATGCAACGTTGGATTTTTGTGATGATCCACTGATCTTTCATTTGGTTAAAGTCATCAGATCTAAGCTCTATAATACCATTAGAAGGGTAGCGCTTTAATATACTTAACCACTCTCCATGTTCACCATCGATACAGATCGATATGATTTCTATATTTGGCATTTCAGCTTTTAATTCTGCAGCTATCTGGTGAGCTGCGTCAGCATGCGCTATTCCATTTTTTGTCCAGAAGAACATTAGAGTTCTCTTATTGATAATAGAATTAATAGATACCTTTTGATTTTTAGTATTCACTATAGGAACTTCAGGTAACTTCTTCTCATATTTAAGATTTTGAATTGCTTGTTGGATCTGGATGATTTCATTGTGTTGATTCTTATCTGTAGATAGTTCAAAGTATCGCTCTAAGAACTTATCATTATTATTTAAGTTCTGATCCTCTAATAAGTAGATAAATGCAATATTGTCTAAGATAGCATTTTTAACTTTATCATTTCTGATTAAGGTGTCTACTATATTAAGCTTATCGATATACTTATCAAACTTGTTGTCTGGTATAATGTTTTGTTCAGGCTCATTCACAATAGAGTTTAGCATTATAGCTAGGTATTTAGTGAATGAAGAGTATTTTAATAAACGTTCATCATTGAAGTTTATTTTTTTTCTAAAACTATAATAGTCCGCAGGGAGTTTATCTCTTACATCTTCATCTGTTCTAACATAGTGTGCAGTAGGATAGAGTTCTTTTAATGCGAAAAAATGTAAGTCAAGCTTTGCTTTTGCATACAGGTCAAAGTTGTCAGACCAGTTGATAATGGCTTTATTTCTTAGATAGTAAGTAGTTCTAGCTGCATGTACAGAGTCTATTCTTCGACTAAATTTCTCTGGAGATACATCGAATGCACTATATCCTTCACTCTCATCCATGATATTTCTGACCGTTAGATTCATTAAGAAATTATTCTTTTCGGCACCTCGTCCAGAGAATATAATAGAATGGTCAAAATCTCTTGAGTTAAGGCGTAGTGTCAGACTGTCATTTTTATCGAAGTAGATGTATTGAAACTCAGGATTGTGCTTATAGATATACATTCCTGGTGTTAATGAGTCGAATTTTTTATAAAACTTATTGTTTTCGTCTAGGAACAAAGTGTCTAGGACTTCATTGTCTTTGCAGAATAAAAGGTAATTAGAAGTAGGATTTATAATCTCTCCCTGTATATAAGCACTATAATCTTTAGGATCAAATTTTTTTTGACAAGATGCAAGAAGGCTTATAAGTGGGATAAAAAGGAGTAATAAATTTGTATTAGGTAGTTTTTTCTGCATTAGCTAAATGACTATTTGTTCGAGAGATAATATAAGCAAATTTAAGTTTTACGGGTGTTTTATCTTGTTAATGATTGGTTAAAGTAGGTAGGTAGGGCGATAAGTTTTATTTATAGATGTTTCTAAATATAAAATTAGTAATTTTGTAGGCAATTTAAATTAAAAGATAATAATGTTAACAGTTTCGAATCTGTCAGTTCAGTTTGGTAAACGAATTTTATTTGACGAAGTTAATGTAACTTTTACTCAAGGTAACTGCTACGGTATTATCGGTGCTAACGGTGCTGGTAAATCTACATTCTTAAAAATATTATCGGGAGATATCGACCCTACATCAGGTCATGTTTCTCTAGAACCAGGAAAACGTATGTCAGTTCTTAATCAGAACCACAATATGTTTGACGAATATACAGTTCTTGAAACTGTAATGATGGGTAATAAAGATTTGTATAATGTTAAGAAAGAGATGGATGAGCTTTACTTAAACTATACAGACGAAAATGCTGATCGTATCGGAGAGTTACAGATCCGTTTTGATGAAATGGATGGTTGGAATGCCGAGTCAGCTGCCGCTACGATGTTATCTAACTTAGGTATATCTGAAGATTTTCATTATACACCTATGGCAGAGATGGATGCTAAGTTAAAGGTACGTGTATTATTAGCACAGGCTTTATTTGGTAACCCAGACGTATTGATTATGGATGAGCCTACCAACGACTTGGACTTTGAGACAATCGCTTGGTTAGAGAATTTCTTAGCTCATTATGAGAACACAGTATTAGTAGTATCTCACGACCGTCACTTCTTAGATGCTGTGTGTACGCACGTATCTGATATTGACTTCGGTAAGATTAACCATTACTCAGGTAACTATACATTCTGGTACGAATCAAGTCAATTAGCAGCTAAGCAAAGAGCTCAACAAAATAAGAAAGCTGAAGAGAAAAAGGCTGAATTAGAGGAGTTTATCCGTCGTTTTAGTGCGAACGTTGCGAAGTCAAAACAAGCAACTTCTCGTAAGAAGATGATCGACAAATTAAAATTAGATGATATTAAGCCATCTTCTAGAAGATACCCTGCTATTATATTTGATACAGATAGAGAGGCAGGAGATCAGATTTTAAATATCGAAGGATTATCTGCTTCTATAGATGGAGAGGTATTATTTAAAGATATCAATCTAAATATGGCTAAAGGAGATAAACTAGTAGTAATCTCTAAAGACTCACGTGCTACTACAGCGTTCTACGAAATCTTAAACGGTAAGAAAGAGGCTGATGCAGGTAAGTTTGAGTGGGGAATCACTACAACACAATCTTATTTGCCAGTAGAGAACCACGAGTTTTTTGACAATGACTTGACATTAGTAGACTGGTTACGTCAATGGGCGAAGACTGAAGAAGAAAGAGATGAAGTATATGTACGTGGATTCTTAGGTAAGATGATCTTCTCTGGAGAAGAGGCTCTTAAGACAGGTCGTGTATTATCAGGAGGAGAGAAGGTGCGCTGTATGTTATCTCGTATGATGATGATGAGAGCTAACGTATTAATGTTAGACGAACCTACGAACCACTTAGATCTAGAGTCTATTACTGCATTCAATAATACATTGAAAAACTTTAAGGGAACGATCTTATTAACGACGCATGACCACGAGTTTGCACAGACTGTAGGTACACGTATTCTAGAGTTAACTCCTAATGGGGCTATCGATAGATATATGACGTTCGACGATTACTTAGATGATCCAAAAGTAAAAGAATTAAGAGCAAAAATGTATTCTTAATATATTTAAAATATAGAATAGGGCTATTTGTATTACAGATAGCCCTTTTTTTGTATAATAATTTATGTTTTGAGAAGAGTTATTCCTTATAATAAGATATTATATGTAAATTTTAAGAATTAATTATTATAGACTGCCATATGAAATGGTAAATTTGCTAATAACCTTGAAAAAGGGAAAACATAATAAAATAAAAGTAAGATGAAAAAGACATTAGTATTACTAAGTGCTGTTTTAGCATTAACGGCTGTAAGCTGTAAGACAGCAGGAGAAATTACTACTGTAACAGTAGAGAAAAAAGTAGATATGAGTAAAAAATTAGAAGGAGAATGGGTATTGAGCTCTATTACAACTCCAGCAACTTCTGGTAAAGATATGAGTACTCTTTTCTCAATGAAGAAACCAAGTTTAACTTTTGAAGTTAAGGATAAAAAAGTTTATGGAAATGATGGATGTAATAATATCCATGGAAGTTTTGAAGCTAAAGAAGGGAACGCTATCAAGCTAGGAGATAAGATGGCTTCTACGATGATGTTCTGTGAAGGAGTAGCAGATAGAGAGTTTATGAATGCGCTAAATTCTGTAACTCATTATGACATTGCAGAGAATCAGTTAATTATGCGTTCTGGCGATATAGTGGTATTGACATTTACAAAAAAGTAAAAACTGAGTTCGAATATTGAATTTATAGAACTGATCTAAGGTATATCTTTAGGTCAGTTTTTTTATGGCTATAGATTAAGGGAGTGTTTTCTCAGTTTGTTTTTTATAATTGAAAGACAAAAAAAGGCAATATTTATATAGTTAATATTTAAACTTTTATAAAAAGGCATAGAATTAGCGTGGTTACTGGTTTTGATTTACGCATTTAGCGACTTTTAAATTGAATAATTGTACTTAATGTTAGAATAAATTAGCATTATAATATGTTAATTTATGTGATTCTGTGGTGAAAAGTGAATTGTTGATGAAGTGGTTAATAATTATTTGTTATCATAGTGAATACTCTTACAAAAATATATAATTTTGTCGCCGTATGAAGGAATTGTGGGGACTTAGTACTTCATGCGATTTTATTCCCTTTCCTAATAAACGCGTTTGCTTTTGGCTAAGTATTGTATGAATAAAAGTCTATAAACGAAATGTTCTTTTGCGTTAATACATTACGGAAAGGGATCTTTTTTAATTATATATTTAAGTGTATTTTAATGTGTCTACTATCAATGATTTAAACATTATATTTTAAATAAGTTGAGTACCTCTTCATGAGGTTTTATTGTTTCTATAAAAGTAAATCCTAATCTTGTTAGCAGTTTAATAGAACTCTTGTTATCAGGAAGGGTTGTCGCATATAAAGTACTGTATTTAGCATCTTCTCTTATTATCTTGATGATAAAGCTTGTAGCTTCGTAGGCATATCCTAGCCCAATGTAAGTGGGTATGAAGGCAAAACCTATATCGTGAAACTCTAGGTAGTCTCGCTTAATCAGGGAGATTAATCCTATTGGTTTCCCATCCTCTTTTCTATTGACCACCCAGTATTGATACTGTGGATTATCTAATATACTCTGTATATACATCTGTGCATCCATTGCCGTATAGACATTTCTATTTCCTATATATTTAAGCCATCCAGGAGTATTGACTAATTCTATGATAAAGGAATTGTCAGCATGAGAGAGTGGAGATATCTGTAGTCTATCGGTACTATACATAAGCTAAATCAGTTAAGTGTAAGGCATAACTAAAATAAGATTATTTCTTTAATATAGACAGAGATAATTTGCGTTTAAAAGCTTTATTATTCGTATTTCATTATTTAATCTGATAGAAAGGAAAAACATTTATTAGATAACTTGTATATTCGTAAGTACTAATTGGAGGGATATGAAAATTTTAGTTATTGAAGACGAACAGGAGTTAAGAGATATCATCCGAGAATCCTTAGAAAAAGAGCTTTACTTGGTCGAGGTGGCTAGTAATTATAGGTTAGGGATAGAGAAGTTAGCAGGGTATGACTATGATTGTATCTTGTTAGATATTATGCTTCCCGATGGTAATGGAATAGACTTGTTACGTGAGATCAAATCGATGGGTAAAGCCGACTCGGTTATTATTATATCGGCTAAAGATTCTATAGATGATAAAGTATTAGGCTTAGAGTTAGGAGCAGATGATTATCTCACTAAACCTTTTCATCTATCGGAGCTATTAGCTCGAATAAAATCTGTGTTGAGAAGAAAGAATCAACAGGGGTTCCAGAGTGTAAAGTGGAATAATATAGAGGTTTTTATAGATGAGAGAACGGTAGTCGTGCAGGGAAGTACGATGTTGCTTAATAATAAAGAGTTTGAACTATTGTATTATTTTGTAGTGAATGCGAATCGGTTAGTGACTAAATCTTCTATTGCAGAGCATATATGGGGAGATAATATGGATGAGGCAGATAGTTACGATTTTGTGTACTCTCAGGTGAAGAACTTGCGCAAAAAACTAAAGAATCATCACGCGGAAGTAAATATTCAGTCTGTGTATGGAATGGGGTATAAATTAGTGAATGAATAGGGGATGAAGCTACATAATTATACACTTAGGTATTTATCCATTGGCATAGTGATAGTGCTTACTGTATGGGTGCTTATCTTCTATGCATTCATGACAGAAGAGGTCTATGATAATATAGATGATGGACTGAAAAACACTAAAAGTGAGATAGTCAAAAAAGCATATAATAATCCTAGTATCACTAGTATACAGTCATTCGGAGCAAGTGGATTCAGAATTACTCCATTAGCGCCAGGAGAATACTCTAGAAAGAATGTATTCACCACAGAAATGATCTATATGGATGTGGATGATAATGAGGAACCTGTGCGTATGCTCACCACTACTTTTGAAGATAAGAATGGAGATAATTTTTTATTAGAGATACGTACCTCTACTATAGAAGCAGATGATTTATTAGGAGATTTTGGTATTGCCGTTGGGGCGTTGTACTTGATGTTGATTATCAGTATATTCTTGATTAACTATTTTATTTTAAGGAAAGTAGTTTGGGGTTCATTTTATAAATTACTAGGTAACCTGAAGAACTATACTATAGGTAAAGAGGTGGTGACGGAAGAGACGAAGACTCCTATCCGAGAATTTACAGATCTACAGCTAGAGATTAATAAGATGATAAGACGTATAGAAAGTACTTTTGAGCAGCAAAAAGCCTTTGTGTCTAATGCAGCTCATGAATCTCAGACTCCTCTAGCTATTATGAGTAATAAGTTAGAATTAATGGCTGAAAAAGAAGAGTTGAATGAAGAACAGATGTTACAAATACAATCTATTCATCAGACGCTGAGAAGACTCATTAAGCTGAACAAATCCTTGTTGATGTTGGCTAAAATAGAGAATAATCAATTCGTTAATTATCAGGATGTTAATTTTAATGATATCATTAGAGAGATGATAGAAGACTTTGAAGAGTTCTTTGAGTATAAGGCGGTTAGTATAACGGTTAAAGAGGATGAGCAACCTTTTATAGTCAATATGGATAAAGGGCTTTCTATTACGCTAGTGCAGAATTTACTAAAGAACGCATTAACACATAATGTACAGGGAGGAGAGGTAGAGGTAGAGATCACAAATCATTACTTTAGAATTGGTAATACGAGTTTAATTTCTACTCCATTAGACGAGAACTTAATATACAATAGGTTCTTTAGAAGTACAACTAACGAACAATCTACAGGACTCGGGCTTGCTCTAGTACAGACTATTATTAAAGTAACGGATAATCTGTCTATCAAATATCATTTTGATAACAAGCACTATTTTACAATATATCACACAGACTATTATTTGAAGTAATAAAGTGCTGTGAATTATAAAGGGGACAATCTATTAGGTTGTCCCTTTGCACTCAATCTATTTCTTTTTAAAAATGTAATTATTCCCAATTCTTTCCAGAATGTGTTTCTAAGTTTGTCATGTAAAACTAAAAAGAGAATTACTATGAAAAGTTTAAAAACATTGTTTGCAGGACTATTTATGTCAGTAGCTTTATTAGCTTCACAATCGACATTAGCGAAAGATGTAATCATCACTAAGAGTGAATTACCTCAGAAAGCAAGTAGTTTTATAGATACTTACTTTAAAGATAAAGAAGTGAGTAAGGTAGAGAAGGATACAGACTTCTTATCTGTGTCATATAAAGTGACATTTACAGATAATGTAGAGGTAGAGTTTGACAAATCTGGTGAATGGGATGAAGTAGATGGTAACACAACTACATTACCTACAGGCTTTATGCTTGCTCCAATCGTGACTTACGTTTCTGATCATTATAAAGGAGAGACGATTACTAAAATAGAGAAAGAAACTCGAAAATATGAAGTGAAATTAAGTAATGGAGTAGAATTAGAGTTTTCAAAAGATGGGAAGTTTAAAAGAATAGATCAATAAATAATTAAAAGAAAAAGAAAATGAAGAAAAGAAAAATTGCTTTAGCCTTAATGTTAGCTGTAGCGCTAGGATTCACAGCATGTAGTAGTGATGATAATGGAAATGACCACAAAGTAGAAAAAATCACAGAAGAGCAATTACCTGCTAATTCTAAGAGCTTTTTAAAGACAGTGTTTCCAAACTCATCTCTTAGACATGCTACTAAAGTAACTACTCCTAATTATTATGGTTCTCTATACACTACACGATTAGACAATAGAGTAGAAATAGATTTTGATAAAGCAGGAAATTGGACAGAAGTAGAAATGGAAGATGACTCTGCTATACCAGTTGAGTTTTTAAAGAGTGAAGTGCCTCATATCTATGACTATATAGTTAAGAATTATAAAGGATTCTCTATTACTGAGATAGATAGAGACATGAAAAGAGGTTATGAAGTAAAGCTTAGTTCAGGTTTAGAGTTGATTTTTAATACTAAACAAGAGTTTGTAGGTGTTGACTTAGATTTAGATAGAGATGAGGAGTTAATCGTAGGCACAGATTTACCACAGAAAGCACAGGATTTCTTAAAAACTCATTTTACAGGAGTAGAGCTTGTCTTAGTGAAGAAAGAATTAGATAGAGCAGGAGATGAGTATAAAGTATATTTAGCGAATGGTGTAAAGGTAGAATTTACTGCTACAGGGGAGTGGAAAGAGATAGAAACGAAGAGAAATGTAGCGATCCCATCTGCGATTATACCTAGTGCTATGAATACTTATATTGTTAAGAACTATAATAAATTCCATATTGAAAGTATAGAGAAAGAGCACAATACTTATCAAGTAGAATTAGTAAACGGAGCACAAGAAATAGAGTTAGTATTCGATCTAGAAGGAAATTTCTTACGAATAGACAATTAATTGATACAGTAATACAGAAAGAGCTACCTTGAAGTAGCTCTTTTTTATTTTCCCGAAAGTAAGGTCTCTTTTAAAAGTAATGCTTGACTCCTAGTTTTTACATCTAGCTTTGTATAGGCATTGCTTACATGATGCTTGGTTGTACTAAGAGATATAGAGAGTTTTTCTGCGATTTCTTGGTTGGACAGACCATCCCATATCCCCATAATAACGTCTATTTCTCGATCAGTACATAGATACTTTTCTTTTAAGACATCTTGAATCGATTGTTCTTTGAAAGGACTTTTTTCTGTGTAATGATTTGGTGTTTTTTCTTTATGTTCTAAATCTTTGTGTGCTTTTTGTGATTGATTAGCCTTAAGGGACTCTAATTCATTTTTAAGAGATTCATGATCTGCTTTAAGCTTCTTTGCTTTGATCCATAAGGAATAACTTGCCAAAGTAAATGCGATACTATAGATTATACGAATCTTATCCTTATCTACAAATGAGAGATAGTAATTACCTGGAAATATAGAAAGATAATACGTCATCGAAGTTAACGCGATTACACTAAATGAATAAGTAATAAAACGAACAGACATATCCTCTTTATAATACTTTAAGACAAGTGCTAAAGTGATTATAGTTGATACTAGCGTACTACATACTATGATGATGAAGTACAGTGAATTATTAGTTTGATAAAGTACTATGCCTAATACAATATACAATAGCACTTGGAAGGAGTAAAAATATTTCAGTTTTGATGGTAATCTCTGTATATCTAAAAAGTAGTATATAAATAATGAGAAAATCAGACAGCTAATAGGTATAGATATTGCTAATATCAGTAACTCATTACACTGTTTGTTATATAAAAAATAGAGTAACCCATCTTCTACTAAATAAATAATAAAGACAGATACGATATATATACAATAAATAAGGATAACTTTCTCTTTAAATAGTGAATATAAGCCAAAGGTTAGCGCTATAGAAAGTAAAAATAAACTATAAAAAACCTCTATTTTGATCATTGTATTAAGCATAATACTTCTATACTCTGCACGCTCAACAAGTATAAAATTCCCATAATGAACATAAGAAGATTTTGACTTAAAATATATTGTGTTATGACCAGTGATAAAATGGTTCTCTTGATATTGCGGACTTATTTTTCCACCTTCTAAGTCAGTATTTATGGTTGTTTTTTCCCATAGGCCATTCTGTTTCGCATAAATATTATAATTATTTACGTGAATGGTAGGAAATTGTAATATAAGTGGTTTGTTTAATAAATCTTGAGGGATAGTTATTTTTAACCAAGTGTTTCCTTCTTTATCCTTAGAATACTGTGTAGTTGAGTCATGATCTAGTGCCTCGAATTTTAAGTGGTTTACTATAAAATTAAATTGCTCATTGTTAGTTTGGCTTAAACAATAAGTCGTAGGTGTGAATAGTAGTAAAATTAGTAATATCTGTAATATATTCTTTCTTTTACAACTGTGTAAGGCATTCATGTTTTGTTAGTCAGTGATTTAAGGGGCAAAAATAGTTATTTTTCAAGAATAAAAGTTCACGTCTTGAAGTTTTATGGCAAAGTGAGTTTTTTTTTGAGTAAATCTATCATATTTGTCTTTTTTTCTAAAAAAAAAGATATAGTACTTTAGTACTACAACTATGTTATATTGTTTATTATTAATGTGTTAAATGGTGTTTTTTAGAGATAATTTGGTACTTTAGTATGAAGTGATTATTAGAACCTTTTCCTATATTTGTAATTCAAAACAACAAATTTTTAATTCGGAAAGCTTTACATTTAGCTAGCTCAGTGTAGAGTATTTTGCAAAGATTTTTTCTGAGCAATTGTATTTTCCCCACCTGCAGCACAATCAATTCTTTTCCCTAAGAATTTGTGCTGCAGTCTTTTTTTACCCCCTTTAATGAAAAGGTATATTGGTTAGTGATTGTAGAGAAAATGTTCTAAATACAGGAGTGATTTTTTTGTGATTACTTAGCCAGATACTCTACCTATATTAGCCCTTCCCTAAAAAATATAGCTGTTTTACGGAATTCCTTATTTAAAAAGAGGTAGGACTATTTATCTTTGTGATTGAAGAATCAAAATCAATTGTGGCATTCTGTAGAAAAAAGGTACACTATATGAATAATGTGCTACGTTAAATATTTTGTTATTCTATCATTTTTATAATGTTAGAACTATTTTCTATAAAAAAAACAATATTTAAATTGTTTTAGAATTGTAATATTTGATATTTTTTAATCTTGATTTAACATAAATAGAATATAATTAGTAAATTTGTATCCTAATTTAGGAAAATAAAAAAGGGTACAAGATATAATCTAGTTTATAAATGGTTAATAAATTGTTTTATTACTGTTTAAAAACTAGGCAAAAAAGATAAGTATGAAAATTGGAATAACTTTTAGTGCATTTGACTTATTGCACGCAGGGCATGTGAAGATGTTAGAAGATGCAAAACGTCAATGTGATTTTTTAATTGTAGGATTACAAACTGATCCTACTTTAGATAGACCAGAGAAAAATAAACCAACTCAGTCTGTAGTTGAAAGATATATTCAACTAAAGGGATGTAAGTTTGTTGACGAGATCGTTCCTTATGCTACAGAGCAGGATTTAGAAGATATCTTAAGATCATTTAAGATAGATGTTCGTATTTTAGGTGATGAGTATCAAGATAAGAATTTTACAGGACGTAAATACTGTGAAGAAAAAGGAATAGAGCTTTACTTTAACAGTAGAGATCACCGTTTCTCTAGTAGCTTATTGAGAAAAGAAGTTGCAGAAAAAGAGAATAGCAAATTAGTGAAGATAGGATAGAACTATCTTTAGTATGAGACATATGAAGCACAATTGAGTAATCAGTTGTGCTTTTTTATTGTTAGGTATCTCTTAACTAGGTATTGATTTAAATTAAGCTGTTTGTGGATTTAACTATAAATAATACAATATTTAACAGATTAGTTTGTGTTTTTTTTGTAATTTGCTACTAAGTAATAACGACAATAACTTTTGTTTTGATATGAAATAAGAGTTGTTAATTAAAAAGAAAAAGAAATGAAAAAAGTTTTAAGTTTAATCGTTGTATTTTTTGGTTTAATGACTGTAACTATGGCACAGACAATCACAAGAACAGATGTATCTATTTTCCCTGCTCCAGAGAAAGGATATAAGCAAGTAGTAATTGAAGTACCTCACTCTTCTAAAGATGATAGTAAGAAGATCGAGTTTACAGTAGGTAAAATGATGGAGGTAGATGGATGTAATCATTTTAACTTGATGGGGACATTAGAAGAGAAAGATCTTCAAGGTTGGGGATATAGCTATTTTGTATTCACAACAAAAGGAGATGTGGCTTCTACGATGATGGGATGCCCTGATGCAGCTAAGAGAAACTTATTTGTAAGTGGACAACCTCATTTAACACGTTATAATGGTAAATTACCTATCGTAGTATACGTTCCAGAAGAATATGAAGTAAGATTCAAAATTTACACTACAGACGGTGACGAATACAAAGCAAGTGAAGTAAGAAGAAAAAAATAAACCAACTATTAGGAGATGAGTCTTCCTTATCTTTTAATAATGGTTCATAAGAATAAAGCCTCTTAAGTAATTTTAAGAGGCTTTCTTTGTAGAATTATTATGGTGGTGTTAATTATAACCTTTAGCAATATCTTCTAAGAAGATCTTAAATGAAGTGGCTCCAGAACCTGATAAGAACCAAGCATCTGGATCTAGATAGATAACTTTATTTTGTTTATAAGCAGTTACTTTTTCTAGTAGTGCATTAGTTATTTGAGTAGGTTTATCTGTGTTTTGTACGATGGCGTCTCTATCTATAATAAATAAGATATCAGGATTGTGTTCTAAGATAAACTCACTATTAATCATTTGTCCATGATTATTGGCAATCTCCGTAGTGATATTGGTTGCACTTCTTACACCGAAGTCTTTAAATATAAATCCATAACGCGTATTCTCGTCGAATAAGCGGAAGTTCCCTTCCGAGTGAATGATTACCATTGCTTTAGCTTCACTTTTAGCAATAAGGGCTTTTAAATTGCCTAAACGGGTATCTAAATCCTCTGATAACGCTTCTGCTTTTGATTCTACTTGATATATTTTGCCAAGTAGAAGAATATTGTCCTGTATATACTTTAGATAGTTATCTCCTTTATTAGGGATGCCTAACATTAAGGTAGGCGCTATTTTTACCATTTCATCATAATCTGCAGGGAAGGCATTAT
Source organism: Myroides odoratimimus (assembly GCF_004337635.1). Classification (NCBI taxonomy): domain Bacteria; kingdom Pseudomonadati; phylum Bacteroidota; class Flavobacteriia; order Flavobacteriales; family Flavobacteriaceae; genus Myroides; species Myroides odoratimimus. The sequence goes on along the minus strand of NZ_CP037427.1, from coordinate 3,699,773 downwards.
CCATGAATACAAGGTCTGGACTTAGATTAGCTACAGCGTCAAAATTAGGTTTAAATACAGCACCTAAATCTACGATACTCTTATCCTTTTCAAGATGTGATAAATACTTAGGAGTGAACTCTTTTGCCATTCCTTGAAACGGAATTTGCAATTCGTTCATATTCTCCATAATACCTCTTTCTAAGACTGCTACAGTTTTGGGTTGTATAGGTACTTGTACCGTTGTTCCATTGTTTTCTACTTCTATAAAATTAGAAGTTTCTGTTTCTTTTTGACTTTCTTTACAGCCTGTGATGGTTAAGGCTAGTAAAGCAAAAGTTATCAATTGCTTTCTCATAACGATTACTATTTTTTAGATTTTGATTTTTTGTTTCGGCGTCCCCACCATACTAAGAATCCAGTGATAGGAAGACTAGTTGCAATAATACCAGCTATAAACGTAGAGAACTTACCTAGCTGTCCCCACCATTGCCCCATGTGTATTTGCCAGACTAGATTGTCTACCTTATCGTAGATCTTTTGTTCTTTGCTATCATTGACCATTTCTCCACTGAATTTGTCAAAGTAAATAGCTTCTTTTCCTTCTTCACTTTTTAGACCAGCATTGGTTCCTAAAAAGAAAGGGTATATGCTTACATTGTCATAATTATAAGTCCAGATTCTGATGATTGTTTTATCTGGGTGTAAGTCAAATGCTTTTTGGATTAAAACATTCGTATCATAGAACGTAAAATCTTTAGTCGCTTCATGGTCTCTAGGATAATCTTGTAAGGTATAGAACCACATTTTACCTTCCCCTCCGAATAGACTTACAGTTCCTTTCATTAAAGGGCTAAAGAAGATAAGTAAACCCGTCATTCCAAGTAGAAAGCAAATAATAGCACTATAGAAACCAAATACATTGTGTAGATCGTAATTTAGACGTTTAAACTTAGCTTTCCATTTAATCTTAAAGCTGCTATCTCTAGTTGCCTTTGTCCATTTTTTAGGCCACCAAAGGACTAATCCAGTTAAGGTGCTCAACACAAATATGATAGTAGAGATAGCGACTATCCAACCTCCTGTTTTACCCATTAACAGATTAGAGTGAAGTTGAGCCATAACATAGAAGAAACCGATAGAGCGATCCTGTTTTAGTACCTCCCCAGTATATGGGTTAATGTAGATAAAACTTAGCTTTCGATCCTTTAGATCAACCGAATTAATAACCCAGCTTTTAGAAGGATCTCTATCTACAACTATATAAGAAAAGCTATGTCCTGGGAATTTTTCTTTGTGTATAGCAGTGATCTCATCTATTTTTAAAGGAACTCCATTAGGCTCTATATAGCGTGCTTCTTTCCCTGCAGACCACTGCATGATTTCATCTCCATATACAATGATAGTCCCTGTAAGAGAGACAAAGACTAGTATAATACCAGCGACAATACTAGGCCATAAATGTAACCAAGCAATGATTTTGGAGAAAGTTGATTTACCTTTTTTCTTCATGAGATAAGTAGACTTATAGTGATAGTGGGGAGTTACCTATAAAGTAAAACAGCTATAACTATGTTATTTAAAAGTTATTTAGATTTAATTCAAATTGTTGTGATGCGAAAATAGTAGTAAATTTGCCTCATCATCTACGCAAAAAGTATTAATAAATCTACGAGTTATGAGTCTTTTATATCAGCAATATCAAGAGGTATTGAAGAATATTCCAAACCGCATTGAGTGGGGGAATGGTGAACAATACAAAGAGAGATATGGGCAGTTTACCTTTAAAGGAATTCCTATTAAGCAGAAGTTTATTGATCATCCCTATTTTATTATCTCATATGGAGAGTGGAGTGTACCTACTCCTGTAGATGTCGCTGTTATTAACGAAAAGAGTACTTTTAAACTCATGTTAGAGTTAGAGGGGTATTCCTGTTATTCTACAGCAAGAGAGACGATAGAGGTTCCGCAGGATTGCTTTAATTTGCTTTATGTACCTCGTGTAAATGGGCATTTGAAGTATAAAACAAATAGAAAGGTAGTGGAGGTTCTTTTTGATGAAGACTATTTCGCACAACTAGTTGAGACTAAAATACCTGCTTTGGCTTCTTTTTTAAATTTAGTTAAACAAGGAAAGACGACTACACTATTTGCAAAAGCGAAAACAATCCCTGTAGAGATACATCAGTTATTATTGAATATTTTACAGAGTGATGTTCATCCAGATTTGAAACTAGTTTATTTAGAGACTAAGGTAACAGAACTTTTACTGTTAAGTGTCCAAGAGTCTTTAGAGAGGAAGGTAGCTCCAATAGAAGAAATAAAATCTATGAATGATGCTGATAAACTATTGCATATTAAAACTTGGATAGACAATCATTTCTTGCAAGACATAACATTCTCTATGCTGAGTCAACGATTCTATATCAATGAATATAAACTGAAGAAGTATTTTAAAAAATACTATGATTCTTCTTTGATTAGATATGTAAGAGATTTGCGTTTTGAGTATGCGTATCAGTTATTATCGTCACAGAAATTCTCAGTCAACAAAGTTGCTGAATTACTTCACTATGAGTATCCTCAACATTTTGCTATTGCATTTAAAAAGAAGTATGGCGTTCCTCCTAGTACTTTAATTCACAGAAAATAGGAGTGAAGAAATAGGGTGTTGTCCTAATTAAATATTAATTAACGAATATTATTTAGAGTTGATTTAAATTAGGGGAGTCTTTTTAAGTACCTTTGTCACTTTCAATCAGTAGAATAGTAATAATTCTTTAGTTTGGTATCATGGTTAAAGAGACATTGATAAATGTAGGAGAGCGGTATGCTAGTCATGGCATAAAAGGGAATATACAGTTGTTAGATATGGAAGAGTTACATATTGATCACGTCTCTTTACAGCATAAGACTAGACAACAGAAAGAAGTGTTAAGAGATCAGAAGCACATTGAGCTTTTCTTTTTGTTTCAAGGAGAACACTTTTACCAATCCAATAAAAAACAATGCGTCAATACTTCTACAGGACGTTTTAGTTTTTTTCATCTGCCTTATATCGATGGCTCCCTTGCTTTTAATCCTGTTGAAGAAAACTACAGTGCTATAGGCATAGAGCTAACATTGCCTTATTTAGAGCGTGTGTTTAATGGAGATCTAGAGTTGTTAGGAGACTTTGGTAAATCTTTGTACAGTGAGAGAGAAAGTGCTTTTTCTTCTAACTTAATGATTGTTCCAGAGATGAAGAAGTTACTGTATGACTTAGTCAATAATTCTTATGATGGTATGATGAAGAAGATTTATATGGAGACCAAGATTGTAGAGCTTCTTCTTTTAGTGATTAAGTATAGTGGAGATTATAAATATGAGATGGTAAGTGGTTCACTGACGAGGAGTGATGTTGATAAGCTATATTATGTCAGAGAGTTAGTGAGTAATAATCTTCAGAATCCATATTCTTTAAGAGAGCTTTCTAGATTAGCAGGAATCAATGAGTTTAAACTAAAAAGAGGGTTTAAAGAACTGTTCTCTACTACCATTTTTAATCATCTCTATGATGAGCGTATGGAATTGGGGCAGAAGCTATTGATAGAACAAGATTTATCTATCGCAGATATCGCACAACAAGTAGGGTATAAAAATCCTACACACTTTACTGCTGCTTTTAAACGCAAGTTTAATGAGTTGCCTAAAGATGTAAAGAGTGGTAATTTTGTTCAGTTTTAAGAATTAAGAGCCAATCCCTTTTTAGCTAAAAATAAACAGTGCAGAAGGAGGAAATATCAAAAGTAAGGTGATTGCTTTTAGTATTGTTCTACACTGTTTGAAGTAGCTAGTAATTGGGGTTACTAACCGAATTTTTTACTTCCAGCTACGCATAGAATAACGCCTACAGTTACTGCAATCATAGCCGTGCTTACCTGTTCGTTTAAAAGACTTGCCGCAAGTGCTAGACCAAAGAAAGGCTGTAATAACTGTAGTTGTCCTACAGAAGCAATACCTCCTTGTGCTAATCCTTTATACCAGAATACGAACCCCACAAACATACTAAATATTCCTAGATATGACACGCTTATCCATGCTTCTGTGCTTATTAGAGAAGGTACTTCAGGAGCTGTGATTAACATAATCGGTATAGATACAGGAAGAGATAATACGACTGCCCAAGAGATTACTTGCCATCCGCCAAGAGATTTAGATAGTTTAGCTCCTTCAGCATAACTTAGTCCACATAATAAGATAGCGATAAGCATTAATATATCGCCTATAGGAGAACTTGTAACCCCTTGTAGAAAGGCAAACCCCACTACTAATAGACATCCAAGTATCGAGAATAACCAGAAGATAGACTTTGGTTTTTCTCCACCTCTCCATACCGCAAATACAGCAGTACACATCGGTAATGTCCCTAAGAACACTAGTGAATGTGCTGAGGTGATATATTGTAACGCTAATGCGGATAATAAAGGAAATCCAATAACTCCGCCTATAGCGACTATAAATAAAGGCAATAATTGTTTTTTAGTAGGTCTTTTTTCTTTAAAGACAAGTAGACATAACAGCGCTAATATACCAGCAATACCTGCTCTAGCTGCTGTTACGAATATTGGGTCTAATTCTAGTACAGCTACTTTAGTAGCAGGCATAGAACCACTGAATAGTAGTACTCCTATGAATCCATTGATCCAACCACTTGTTGAAGTTTGTTGTGCTGAATCAATTACACTAGTTTGTTTCATTTTCTTGATGTTTTATTTTTTAACAAAAATATACTGTATTAGTATGTAGTACAGTATCAATTTTGTAATTTTGGAAGGACACAGTTGAGATTGTTATGGAACAGAATTATTTGTATTTGAATATAGCAGATGCTATTGCTAGTCAGATTAGAGCAGGCGTCCTAAGAGAAGGAGACAGACTTCCTTCTGTAAGAATGTTGTGCACAGAACATCAAATTAGTATGAATACAGCCAAACGAGTGTATTTAGAACTAGAGACACAGGCATTAATAGAATCTAAGCCTCAGTCAGGATATTTTGTAAGTAACCTATCTTATACGGATATTCCTTTGCCTCAGCCGAGTAACCCTATCTTTTTAGCAAATAATAAGGAACCTAAGGAGATTATTCGCAAGGTATATTCTAATATGGGAAATAGAAAGCTGACCTTATTCTCGTATAGTACACTATATGATGAGTTTTTGCCTTTGGCCAAAATGAAGAAAGAGATTATAGCAGCCTCTAGATCGTTAGTAGATGGAGGGATAGAATATGATTCTGTACAGGGCAATCTTAATTTGAGGAGAATGATCGCACAGCGTTCTATCACTTGGGGAGGTAGTCTTAAAGAAGAAGATATTATTACGACTAATGGAAGCATGAGCGCTATTTCGTTGTGTTTATTAGCATTGGGCAAACCTGGAGATACCATTGCAATAGAAAGTCCTTGCTACCCAGGTATCTTTCAGCTAGCTATTGATTTAGGATTTAAAGTGATTGAGTTACCCACAGATCCAGTTTCTGGTATTGATGTGCAGTCTCTTAGAGATGCAGTAGAGCATATCGATATGTGTCTATTGATCTCTAATTATAATACTCCATTAGGAAGCTGTATGCCTGATAAGAATAAGAAGGAAATAGTAGAACTCTTAGAGAAACACGATATCCCATTGATAGAGGATGATGTCTATGGAGATATGTACTTCGGTAATCAGCGTCCTAAATGTTGTAAAGCTTTTGATAAAACAGGCAATGTGATCTGGTGTAGTTCTGTATCTAAGACCTTGACTCCTGGATATCGCGTAGGGTGGGTGTCACCTGGTAAGTATAAGAATAAGATCATGCATCAAAAGTTAGTACATCTAATCTCTACACCTCCTTTAATGCAAGAAGCTGTAGCTAGCTTTATGCGCTCAGGCAATTATGATAAGCACCTGCGAAAACTTAGAAAAGAGATCTATAGCAATTATCAGAAATATTTGAATACTATTATTACTAGTTTTCCATTGGGTACTAAGGTTAATCGTCCTCAAGGTGGATTATCACTATGGATTGAGTTTGACCCTTCTATTGAGGCGATGGATTTATATGACTTAGCTATTGCGGAGGGCATTAGTATAGCACCAGGTAGAATGTTTACGGTACAAGAACAATTCGAGAACTGTATCAGACTGTGCATAGGCCTGCCTTGGTCAGAGAATGTTGAAGCTAAACTTAAAAGAGTAGGAGAGTTGAGTAAACAATTATTGAGGAAATAAGAAGACTTTCTAGTTTTATAATTTAAGTGATTTTATTTTTTTGAATATAAATATATGTAATTGTTTGTTAAAATAAATGAATATCGTTTTGTGTTGCAATATTTTTTGATTTTATTCGTTTTAATTAAATAAAACTCAAAAACTTTATTTCGCAATTATGAAATTATACTCTTTAACTGAATTGAACGATGTTTTAAATGGCGTTGTTGTAGGAAGTACATTAAGACAGATTAGTACAGCTGAGCAGTTGGAAAAAGCCAAAGAATGTCAAGTCTCATTTATAGGTAATAAAAAGTACGAACGCTTATGGGGGGAATCAAAAGCCCCTATTGCTATTGTAAATAAAGATATTTCTATTCTACCAGGTATAGATAGAGCGTTTATTAAAGTAGATAATGTTGATTTAGCATTAGCTAAATTGCTTACACTATTTGCGCCTAAGATGCCTGTATTTAAAGAAGATATTCACCCTAATGCTACGATAGATAGCACAGCAGTAATAGGTGAAGGAGCTAAAATAGCAGCTGGTTGTGTAATCGGTGAAAATGTAATAATCGGAAAAAATGTAAAGATGTATCCTAATGTCACTGTATTAGATGACAGTACGATTGGTGATAATACGATATTGTGGTCTGGTGTCATTGTGCGTGAGCGCAGTCATATCGGACATAACTGTATTTTACATCCTAACGCAGTGATTGGAGCTGATGGATTTGGTTTCTGTCCGTCTCCTGAGTTAGGGTTAGTGAAGATACCTCAGATCGGTAATGTAGTTATCGGTAATTATGTTGAGATAGGAGCGAATTCATGTGTAGATAGAGGAAAGTTTAGCGCTACCATTATTGGAGATGGTTGTAAGATTGACAATCTTGTTCAGATAGGACATAATTGTGAGTTAGGAAAATTCTGTATCATGGCTGGTAATAGTGGTTTAGCAGGTTCAGTTACACTAAAAGACTTTGTGGTGATAGGAGGTAGTGCTTCTATTAAAGATCACGTTACTATCGGGCAGGGTGCTGTAGTAGGAGCTGGATCAGGAGTGACTGGAGATGTAGAAGCAGGTAAGACAGTATTAGGTTACCCTGCTCAAGAAGCAAAAACAACGTTGAGACAATGGGCTGCACTAAAGCAATTGGTAACCAATAGAACAAAGAACTAATCTTTTAACCCAAAATACGCAATAGACATATAAACGAAAAGTAATTATACGAAATAGGTCTGAATTAGTGACAAAAGTATACACTAGTATGGTTTTAGAGCTAATGAAAAAGCTATGAAGTAGAATGGTTTTGCAGTATTTAGGTTTAATAATAATCTATAAGCGACTAACTGATAAGGGTTAGTCGCTTTTTTTATATACCTCTATTTGTGATGATTCATTTATTAATCTTGATAGATTCTATTGATATACTGTAAGGCATTCGTAGCTTCTTCTACATTTACTTTTAGGACAAGTCGTTTACCTAGTTCTATTTGTAGTTCTTGAAAGAAAGTAGTCATGGTGTGAAAGGCTTCCCATGTATTTTGAATATTAGCATTGCTATAGGTTCTTAATACCTTGTTATAGTCTTCATCGCTTAAGTAGTTCTTAATGAATTTACCTGATTTGCCTATAGAAACGCTAAAATGGTGTTCACTCCCTATTTTCCAAGCTAGTAATTGTAAGAACATAGGACGGACGACAGACTCCATCATATCTTTTGCATATACTCTTTCTTCTCTAGCCAGTCCCTTAGCGACATTAGTAGAACACCACCAAAACTCATTACACACTTCTGTAAACTCCCGTTGAGTAGGGCGTTGTACATGATAGTCAATATCAGAAGACTCGGGTATGTCTTTAAATATTCCATCTTTGTCTAGCCATACGATAGAGAGACTGTCTTTTTTATACTGCTTTAATTGATCTACTGGGAATAGGGTAAGGTCTAATCTACTACCATCTTCATAAATCATTAAATAAGTATACGAAATAGAAGGAATACCCTCTTCGTTACCTAAGTGCATATCATCTGGTAATTGTTGTATGGCAGGCTGTCCAAAGGTTTTGTAGACAATATCCTCTTTCTTGATACTTTCTATATCAGTCACCATATAGATGATATCATAATCTTGGTACTGATCAGGAGTAACCATCGGGTTAGCCCTTGAACCATTGAGAATAACAGCTCTAATGCGGTCATCTTGTTTGGCTAATTGAAGGATCTCTGTTTGTAATGGTGAAGCCATATAGGTGTTTTTAAGACGAATAAGCAAGATAATTAAATTAAAATGATTCACAGTGGTGTTTTTAGGAGTAGAATAAAGTTTTTTAATAGTCTAGCATTGCCACTCAAATACAATGCTATTACTCAATAACTAGAAAATCCATAGATAAGGACGTATATCTCACTTGATCTGCATAGCCATTAAGAAGGAAGTTCTACATAAGGAAGAGAGACTACGAGGAAGTAAATGCCTGTGTGCAGCTCTAATTGAAGATAGTTACTCCTCATTTTTATTCTTCAAAAACAGCAGTGGTCGCATAGTTATCGCATAGTGATGGCATACTGCTCGCATATTTTTGCCTGCTTTTTATGCGACCACTATGGAATCAAACTACGATTAGTATATCATCATAGCTATACACAGGGTATCAGGGGGATAAGTCAACGAATTCTAATGCTGAGTTCTGAAGTACAAGAAGTGTTGTCTTCCTTTTTAATGAATCTAAATAATACTCCTTCTTGCGTCTTTTATATTCCTTTTAGCGTCAGTACTCAGGCAAAGGGATGCCTACTTTTGCCCTATCAATAAGAGAGATAGTCTTCCACAGAGCTATTCTATAAGAGAGATCAAGATGAAAATACCATACCTTACTTTATCCTTAATCGCTGTTTTATCATTTAATTCTAAATCTGTTTTTGCACAGCAAGATACTTTACAAAATACAGGGTTAAATGAAGTGATTATTCAGAGAGAAACCAAAGCCGAAAAAGAAAGTCGTCAACCTATACGTGCTACTGTACTTGATGTAAAAGCGATGAAACAACAGCCGTCTAGTGTGATAGAGCTGATGAACAGAACAGTAGGTGTACGAGTGAGACAAACAGGGGGATTAGGTAATGCTACTAATTTGATGTTGAACGGTTTTGAAGGAAAGGCGATAAAGTATTTTAAGGATGGGGTTCCGATGGATTATTTAGGGAATGCCTTTAGTTATGCTATTGTACCGCCTACGATGATTGATCGCATTGAGATCTATAAAGGGGTGGTACCTGTAGCCTTAGGGGCAGATGCATTAGGAGGAGCAGTTAATATCGTAACGAAAGAGCCTGAAAGTAATCAATCTGTAGATGTATCTTATCAGATAGGTTCTTATAACACTCATAGAGGTACCGTAAACGCTTATTTTCAAGATAAAAAGACAGGCTTATTCGGAGGAGTAAATGCTTTTATTAATTACTCTGATAACAATTATAAGGTCAATGTGCCTTACACTGATCCAGAAACGGCACAGGTAAGTAGAGAAAAACACAAACTGTTTCACAACCGTTTCTCTAATGGATTTGTAGAAGGGTTTGTGGGAGTGAAGAACAAGACTTGGGCAGATGAGTTGCGTTTGACTGTAAGTAGCTTTTACATTAATAAACAGCACAATTACGGGATGACGATGAACTATCCATTCGGAGGAGTGACGAGTAATATGAATTCTGTAGTGCCAACACTTCGCTATCGCAAGGCTTTTTTTAGATAAAGACTTGAAGTTAGATCAATTCCTTGTCTATAATACACTGCATTCTAGTTATACAGATACGATTAAAGGGTTTTACGACTGGAGAGGGAAGTTCACTCCAGTACCTAGTAAGAATGGAGAAGCGACTACTAGTGGAAGCATCAAAAAGTTACGTTATTATAACTTCGTATCTCGTACTAATCTATCTTACCGATTAGACAATGGGTTTATAGAGTTAAACTCTGTTTACAATACCTCTACTCGTCGTGGTTCTGACCCTTACGGAGAGAAATTTCCTTTCTCTAAGATAGATATGTTACAGCGTTCTGTAGTATTCCAAAAGTGGATTACAGGGCTAAACTGGAGGTTATACGCCTTAGATGATCGTCTGACGAATGACTTATCGGCGAAGTATTACTATTTGCGTACAGAAGGGTATGAGAGTGCGCATGGAGACACTTCGATGGAGCAGAAAAGATCTAAAACAAAAGGGAACTGGGGTGTATCAGAGTCGTTAAAATATCAGATTAACGATCGTATGTATGCTAGATTCTCAGGAGAAGTAGCCGTACGTCTACCAGAGCAAGAAGAGTTCTTCGGAGATGGAACATTCACGCGTACCAATTTTGCTTTAAAACCAGAAAAGAGTTGGAACTATAATCTAGGATTTAACTATAACAATCAAACCAACTTCATGACAGAGGTCAATGTGTTCTACAGAAGAACACATGATATGATCATGCTGTTAAACACGGGTATTTTTGGTAGTTACGAGAACATAGAAAAGATAAAAGGAGTTGGAGTAGAGGTAGATGCAGCATATTCTCCATTAAAGTGGTTGAGACTGTCTGGTAACGTGACATATCAAGACTTTAGATTATATGATAAAGAAGACAAGACGTATGAGGGTTCTCGTCTGAGAAATACACCTTATTTCTTTGCTAATCTTGGTCTGCGTACTTCACATGACAATGTATTCAAGGCAGGAGACAAGTTCTCGTTTTATTACAACTACAGTTTTGTAAAGGCTTATTACCTAGACTTTATTCCTAAAGAATTTGAACCTAGTGGTTTCTTAGGATTATGGGGAAAAGCACAAGTTAATGCAGAAGCTTATGTGATCCCTGATCAGAATTTACATTCTACAGGAGTGGTGTGGAGTTATTCACCTAAACTGTCTTTCGGTTTAGAAGCTAAGAACTTGTTTAACAGTGAAATATTTGACAATTACAAAATACAAAATGAAGGATTTAGTCTTCATTTTAAAGTGAATATGTCTCTTTAGGAGAGGAACAATTTAGAAATACAGAAACTTATCATTAAAACACAATAAATCTATTAAAATGAAAAAAAGCATTTTTAGTACTAAAACGATAGGAGCATTAGCAATGGCAGGGTTATTTGCTTTTGCATCATGTTCATCAGATGATAACTCAAGTTCAGAGCCAACTAAACCAGTTGAGCAAACGAAGACATCTTATGCGCTATTAACAGCTACATTAGGAGTACAGCCATTCGTAGGATACTTATCTAACTATGATAAAATGCCTGAAGGAGATTTAGACAATATCCATAAAGGTTCATTACAGATAAAAGGGAATGGAATGAAAGCGTATGGAGAATGGGTATTCCAACGTCTTCAATTAGGACGCGTTTCTTCTCCTGATGACGGTATCTTGAGATATTCTATTAACGCAGATGGTTCTTTATCAGAGACAGGTAGAATCACAGGAATGTCTTCTAACTTTTATGTACATGATAAAACGACTGGATATTATGCTGATATAGGAAGAGGATTGTTAAAGATACAAGTATTCAATCCTTCTACGATGCAGCGTACAGGAGAAATAGACCTTTCTATTGTAGAAGATAAAAAAGCAGAATACCAAGCTGTGGGATCTCGCTTTATCGCGTCTAAAGATGGAAAATTATATGTAGATATCATCACAGGTTCTAAAGATGGACAAGGTAGTCAGATGAAAGACCCTGCTCCAGGATATATCAAACTAGCAGTGATCGACATCGCTACTGGTAAATATGAAAAAACGATTCAAGATAACCGTATCAGCTATGTAGGATATGGTGGTAACGCGAATCAAATGTGGACTATGGGAGATGATGGAGCGTTATATATGTGTTCTCATGGGTTCGGAGTAAATGGAGCGACTAATGGTTCTGCTATTGTTAGAATTAAAAAAGGAGCAACAGAAATAGATAAAGATTGGATCATTAAGATTGATGATTATGTAAAGAATACTACAGTTGGTTCAGTAGGGGTAAAAGATGGTAAGCTATATACAGCATGGAGTGATAAAGCATTCTCATACACAGATATTTTGCCAAACCCTAATTTTACATACTATGCTTTTGATAAAGAGAATATTGCTGCAGGACCAAAAGCAGTAACTGGTATACCTCAATCTACTTATGCATTCCAAGATGCTCAAGCGATTACTACAATAGATGGTAAAGTGTACTTCAGAGTAGTGAATAACAAAGATTATAACGGATACTATGTATTAGGATCTGATAATGTAGCTAAACCTGCGTTTAACATCGGTAAAGGTGGTCAAGTATGGGGCTTAGTGAAATTAGAAAAATAATAAGTTAAACCCAAATTAAGTGATAGACATATAAACGAAAAGTAATTATACAAAATAGGTCTGAATTAGTGATACAAACATACTGTAGTATGGTTTTAGAACTAATGAAAGAGATATGAAGTAGAAATACTTTGCAGTATTTGGCTAATGCTTAATTAGGGTTTAATTATTTAGAACTCTCCATAGAGTTTGAATGCAATAGTAGAGGAGTTTTCTTCTCTACTATTATTTTTTATGGTTTTTTAGGAAACAGGAACAGGAAACGGGAAACGGGGAACAGGAAACAGGAACAGGAAACTGGGAACTGGGAACTGGGAATAGGGAACGGGGAAGAGGGAACGGGAAACAGGGAAATGGGAAACAGGAAACAGGAAACAGGAAACAGGAAACAGGGAACGGGAAATGGGAAACAGGAAACGGGGAACAGATGGCATGGTAGCTCAAAGTAGGGAGACTTTGCAACGAGAACAGAACAAAAAACGATTTCACAGTTTCACGATTTCACAAAACAACAAAATCACAAAACAACAAAACAACAAAACAACAAAAAGAATATGGCAACAGATAATGTGCTATGGCGTATCGTAAAACCAGTCAAGAAGAAGCTAAACTTTGCAATGGCTCTTTCTGTGGGTTCTACTTTATTGACAATAGCCAATTTAATAATATTAAGTTACTTAATTAATGCACTGTATCACGGAAATACAACACAATTGTTGTATCTATTCGGAGCGATGATCTTATGTGTAGTAGTTAGTTATGTATTACGTCTAAAATCATTTGACGTATCCCATTACGCAGCTTTTGATTTAGAAGCTATTTTGCGTAAGAATATCAGTCACCATTTGGCGAAGTTACCATTAGGGTTCTTGACTGAGACAGGTTCAGGAGCATTGACTAAAATCTTAAATGAAGATGTTCGTTTATTACATGGATTTGCGGCAGATAGTACCCCTTTATTTGTGCGTACGTATGCTTTTCCAGTAGTTACTTTGGTTGCATTATTTTGGTTTGATTACAGAGTAGCACTAGTTTGTCTAGCTATTCTTATCGTAGGACTTGGGTTTTTAGCATTAGCGATGAAGAATAAGACAGAAGTAACACATCAATTTAATAAAGCAAAAGAAGATATTAATGTAGCTGTGATAGAGTATGTACAGGCAATGCCGGTAGTACGTGTATTCGATGGAGGAGAGAAGTCATTTGTGCGTTATGAGAACGCTTTACAACGCTATTTATCTATTATCACTTTGTGGTTTAAGGAAAACGGATTGAATGCTAAGTTGTCCATGTTTATTTTAAACCCGCTACCTACATTTATTATATTACTTGTGCTAGGAACGTATTGGTTCCAAGAGGGGTCTTTGAGTTTTGTGTCTTTTGTAGCCTCTTTATTATTGGGGACAGGAATGATAGAGTCTATTTTGCCTTACCGCAGTTTGACTAATGTGATCTCTAGAGCTGCAATCAGTGCAAAGCGTATAGAAGAATTACTAGAAGTAGAACCTTTAACTTCTACAGGAGAACAAACTTCTGTAAATGATACAACCATTGAGTTTGACAAGGTATCTTTTACTTACCCTGGTAGAGAGGACAAGGCATTAGATAATATCAGTTTTACGGTGAAGCCAGGTACTTTTACTGCTATTACAGGAGCATCAGGAGCAGGGAAGTCTACTGTAGCTCGTTTGTTACCTCGTTTTTGGGATGTTAGTGAAGGAGAGATAAAACTGGGCGGAACAGATATCCGCCAATTAAAACCTGAGGTATTATTAGATACGATATCATTTGTGTTTCAAGACAATTTTATCTTCTCTGATACGATTGCTAACAATATCAGAATGGGCGCAGAGGAAGCTACATTAGAAGAAGTAATGGAAGCAGCTAAGGCTGCCCAAATACACGATTTTATTATGCAACTTCCTAATGGGTATGAGACCTTTGTAAAAGAAAGGGGAAATAACTTCTCAGGTGGACAGAAGCAACGTCTAGCGATTGCTAGAGCGATCTTGAGAAATAAACCTATTCTTATCTTGGATGAGGTAACTTCATTCTCAGATACAGAAAACGAACTATTACTGATGCGTGCTTTTCGCAATTTGATGAAGGACAAAACAGTCATTATGATCGCTCATAGATTAGAGACAATCAAGAATGCGGATCAGATTATTGTGATGGATAAGGGAAACATTAGCGAGATAGGAACACATGAACAATTAGCAGCTAATCAAGGAATATATCAAGCGATGTGGCAATCGTATACACAAGCGAGAAATTGGCATATTAAATCAGATAAGTAATAGAGATGAGTAAAGTACAAACAAATAAGAGCAGTTCTTTTATCGGTATATTATCTAACCTGATTAAAGCAGCAGGTCCAATGGGTGGACGACTGCGAATGAGTTTAATATTGATATTGTTGTCTTCTGTTTTTCAAGGAGCAGCTTATACTTGCTTTTACCCTATTTTTATGAATATAGGGAAGGGAAAGCCTGAGCAAGTATGGTTTTACATCTGGATAGCATTAGGCTTCGTCGTGATTAGTGCTATCTGTAGATGGATAGGGCAAGACTATGACTACGGAGGTTTTTCTTCACAGGCACAGTATGACCTTCGCAAGAGACAAGGGGAGAAACTGAGAGAGATGCCTTTAGAATTTTTATCTAATAAACGCTCTGGAAAGTGGAGTGCCGTGATTAGTAATAATGTAGATGAGGTAATTTCTTACACCATTACAGTGTCGAGTTTGATGATGTATGGAGTGATTACACCTATATCAGTAGGGCTGATGACTTTCTTCTTTGACTGGAAGATAGCGATCGTTATCTTGATTTTATTCCCTGTGATCATCCCGTTATATCGCTGGAGAAAACCCGCTTATGACCGTGGAATGTATTATCTAAATGAAGTACACTCTGAGCTAAATGCAGAGTCTATAGAGTTTATCCAAGGCTTACCTGTGCTTAAAGCAAGTAATGGTATAGAGCGTATCGTAGCTCGTTTAAACAAAAGCATTGATAAAGTAAGAGAAGTGCAAATCTTCGGGCATGGCAAAGGGAGTACTCCTAATCTGATTATTACTTCTGCTTTAGAAGTAGGGATGTTAGTATCCTTGGGATTGGGAATATTGTTTGTGCTAAAAGCAGATAGCAATATGATGGTCATGACAGCCTTAATGATTATTGTGATTCGCTTCTCAGAGTTGATCTCTAGCTTTGTACCCATGACCATGATATTTAGTCTGATGGAAGCAGGATATAAGCAAATCACAGCGATGTTAACTGCTCCTGTCTTAGAAGTAAAGACACCTCAAGCGAAACCTACCTCTTATGGTATAGAGTTTAAAGAAGTAGACTTTTATTATGAAGATGCTCAAGAAAAAACTTTGTCTAATATCAACTTATCTATTGCACCGAAGTCTATTGTAGCTTTAGTAGGGCCTTCAGGTTCGGGTAAGACTACGCTGGCAAGAATGATTATGCGTTATGCAGATTGTCAGAAGGGGAGCATTAGTATAGGAGGAGTTGATATTACTAATTTGAGTCAGAATGATTTGTTGAGTATGATATCTGTGGTATTCCAAGAGGTTTATTTATTTGATGATACCATAGGTAACAATATCCGTATGGCGAAACCTACTGCTACTCAAGAAGAAATAATAGACGCGGCTAGGCGTGCTCAATGTCACGATTTTATCAGCCAATTGCCTAAAGGGTATGATACGCCTATAGGAGATATGGGAAATACCTTATCAGGTGGAGAACGTCAGCGTATCTCTATTGCGAGAGCACTGCTTAAGAACAGTCCAATAGTCATTCTAGATGAACCAACGTCTTCTCTAGACTCTTTAAGTGAACTTGCCGTACAGCGTGCTATCGATGAGCTAGTGAAAGAGAAGATTGTGATTATCATTGCACATAGGTTATCTACAGTCAGAGGCGCGGATAAGATATGTGTGTTAGAAAAAGGTCAGATAGTAGAGGAGGGAACACATGAAGCCTTAATGATAAAAAAAGGTAAATACTGTGACCTATGGGAAGCAGAGAAGCAAATAGAGGCTTTGTTTTAAGAAGAAATAGCAATTGTATTCTATAGATTAGAAGGACTAAGGACAGATAGTAGACTCATTTGATAAGCTTACCCCAAGTTCGCTTTTCCTTAGTTTCTTTTATGTAAAAGCTTGTGATATTGTATCACAGGCTTTTTTGTTTTAATGGTGGTAGAGATAAGAAGGTATTACTTTATAATCAGAATAAATAGTATGGGCTTAATATAGTAAATAACTAATAATTAGTTTTTTAGTGTTGTTTTCTGTATTTTGTGTACGGGATGTCAAAAAAATACTGAATGACTATAAAATAGTAAAAAAAACTAAGTGATTTTAGTTTATTTTTGCGCCTTTAATTTTTATTTGCTTTATAAAAAAATGCCACAAGAATTACAGTTACAAGTTCTTCCTGAAGTTGCAGGTACAGCGGATTTATTGACGCAGTACGTTGCAAACCATGTGAAGTGTTCTCCAAAGGACATTAAGCATATCACGATCTTAAAGAGATCTATTGATGCGAGACAACGCACCGTAAAGATTAATTTAAAGGTTGCTGTTTTTTTTGCCGATGAAGATGTAGTACATAGACAAATCGACTTCCCGGAGTATAAGAACGTAAAGGATGCTCCACGTGTTATCGTGGTAGGAGCAGGGCCTGCAGGTTATTTTGCAGCCTTACAACTAATCGAGCTAGGGGTAAAACCTATTGTAGTCGAAAGAGGAAAAGATGTGCGAGGTCGTCGTCGTGATTTGAAAGCAATAAATATCGATCATATCGTTGATCCGGATTCGAACTACTGTTTCGGAGAAGGAGGAGCGGGGACTTACTCAGATGGTAAGTTGTATACACGTTCTAAAAAACGCGGTGATGTCAATCGTATACTAGAGTTATTAGTAGCCTTCGGTGCATCACAAGATATCTTAGTAGAAGCACATCCACATATCGGAACGAATAAACTTCCGAAGATTATGCAAGATATGCGTGCTAAGATTGAGGAGTTTGGTGGAGAAGTGTTGTTTGAGAAAAGAGTAGTAGACTTTGTGATCAAAGGAAATGAAATAGAAGGAGTAAAACTACACAATGGAGACCTAATCGAAGCAAAGAAAATAATCTTAGCTACAGGACACTCTGCTCGCGATATCTATGAATTACTAGACCGTAAGAAAGTCTTGATAGAAGCAAAGCCTTTTGCCCTAGGAGTACGTGCAGAGCACCCACAGACGCTGATAGATAAGATACAGTACTCATGTGATTACAGAGGAGAGTTTCTTCCTCCAGCACCTTATTCTATCGTGAAGCAGGTTAATGGAAGAGGAATGTATTCATTCTGTATGTGTCCAGGAGGGGTTATCGCGCCTTGTGCTACAGCACCAGGAGAGGTAGTAACCAACGGATGGTCACCGTCTAAACGAGATCAAGCAACAGCCAATTCGGGTATCGTAGTAGAATTGCGTTTAGAAGACTTTAAACCTTTTGAAAAGTTCGGAGCTTTAGCAGGTATGGAATTCCAAAAATCGATAGAACAACAAGCTTATAGGGTAGCTGGAGAGACACAGCGTGTACCTGCACAGCGTATGGTAGACTTCTCTCAGTCTAAAGTATCTGAGTCTATCCCTAAGACGTCTTATCTACCTGGTACGACTTCTATAGAGTTAGGACAGGTATTCCCAGGTTTCTTGACGCAAATCATGAGACAGGGATTCCAAGAGTTCGGTAAGTCGATGAAAGGGTACTTCACGAATGAGGCTATCTTACACGCTCCAGAGAGTAGAACATCCTCTCCAGTGCGTATCCCTCGTGAGGATTATACCTTAGAGCATCCTCAGATCAAAGGACTTTATCCATGTGGTGAAGGAGCAGGGTATGCAGGGGGTATTGTATCTGCTGCCATCGATGGTGAGAAATGTGCGATTATGTGTGTCGAGAGCATGCAGTGATTAATTAAGAATTTAGAATTAGGAATTAGGAGTGTATTGCCTACGGCATTTAATGGTTAACAGTTGTTAGTTGACAGTTAACAGTATTGCCTATGGCATTTGGCATGTATATCACGCAATCGTAGAGATGATCATATACACCCGCCACCTAGTAACCACAGTCTATATAAGGTAGAGGCGCAATATCTCGCGTCTCACACAACGTATATCCATACCGTATACCACGCAATCGTAGGAATGATTACATACATCCGACACATAATAAATAAAGAAATAAAATTTAATATACGAGCCTAATTACGAGAGTAGTTAGGCTTTTTTATGCTATAAACGTATCAACAAGATATAATCAATACTTTTCAAGTTATCATTATACTAGCTACATACTCATTCTTTGTCGACTTCTTCATGTATTCTAGGAGGGGGTAGAGACTAAATTGTTAATGTTCTCAATGTGTCATTCTTTGTCTAGGAAAGGAGAACGCTCTTCGGTAACTTTATGAGGAGAGATTTTAGTATGAGGAGGTTTTCCGTAAAACACCACTAAATATTAAAGTTATATTTATAGACAAGAAGTTAAGAATAGGATATGAGATTTAGAATTAAGTTAGAAGCAATAGATAAGGAAAGGATAATACCTGCTAATTATCAATATCCATTATCTGCTGCTATATATAAGATTATAAGCAAAGGAGATAATGACTACGCCACCTTTCTACATCAAGAAGGGTATGGTAAAGGATTGAAGTTTTTTTGTTTTAGTGATATTAAGTGTCCATTTATTATAGAAGGAGATCGTTTATTATTACAACAAAACGAATTAGAAGTACAAGTGGCTTTTTATTTGCCTGAAGCTATGCAACACTTTGTACAGGGATTATTTGCTTCTGAAAAGATTAATATATCAGATAAAAAATCAAGACAAGACTTTAGAGTAAAAACAATAGAACGCATTACTAATAAACTTAGTGTTTATAAAGAGAATGAGATAGTAAGTATATGTGTAAGACCTATATCTCCTTTAGTAATTGGATTAAAAAGAGAAGATTGGTCTTATGAATATCTAGATCTTGAGCATTCAAGATACCAAGAGATGTTTGTGTATAGTTGGAGAGAGAAGATAAAAGCAGCTTATGGTGAGGAAGAGGCTGATAATGCTTTCTTGGCAATGGAAGTGAAGTTTTATGATAAACCTTATCGAAGTCGTTTAGTAACGATCAAACAAGGTACTCCTCAACAAACAAAAATAAAAGGATATGTCAATTTTAAAATAGAAGTAAAGGGAGAGAGAAGATTTATAGACTTATTACTCAACGCTGGAGGAGGTATATATAATGCACAAGGATTAGGTTTTTTAGAGATTGTTGAAGAGAAAAAAAATAGATAATGAAGTATTTGTTAAAAGGAGATATTTCCGGGATACAGGAGTTTATCTTCAATGTGAAATCAAAGGGGGCTGCAAAGGCTCTTAAGGCTCGATCGTATTATATACAGTTATTAGGTTATATGGCATGTCAATATACAAGTCAAAAGCTACCTAACGCAGAACTGTTTTATGAAGGTGGAGGAGCATTCTTTATTAGTTTTGAATTAGAGGCAGAAGAAGTTGATGATCTCTTTATGAAGTTAGAAAGTGATGTAAAGAAGACTTTTTCATCTTATGGAGTGTATATAAATCTGGCTTATGTTTCTAAAGATGTAGAGGACTTTGGTAAGACTTGGTCAAATTTGAGAAAAGAATCAAATAGAAAAAAGCTGAGTTATAATGCTGGTAATCATTTTTTTGAGCCTTTTTTTAGAACTAATGAAGAAGTAAATAAATCAGACATAAAGCAATTGTTTAAAATATTGCAAATAACGGATACAGTACCAATCTACGATAATTTAGTAGAAATATTTGGCGCAGTAGTTAATGAAGAATTGCTTAATCATTTAGATTATTTTGATAAGTACCCTAACTCATTAGAGGATAAAATACCTATGTGGGGAGGTTATAATGAACTAGATAGCTATAAACAATTCAGACAAAATAACGCATCAGATTATACAAATGTTTCTGATTTGAGTGCTACTGATATTGTTGATTTTGATGGTTTTGGTGACTTTGCTAAGCATAGAACAGGAACAGGTAAAATAGCTGTTCTTAAATTAGATGTTGATAATTTAGGGAAGTTGTTTGGGCAGATAAAGGAAGAGGGTAAAGGAAAAGAAAACTCAAGAAAGATGTCTAAATTCTTTAATGAGTATTTTTATAAAAAGGTATTTAATGGACTGACATTTGAAATTAATGATATAACAGAAGGTTATAAAGCGAATGTTTATCCTATATTTTCTGGAGGAGATGATTGTTTTGTTATTGGTTCGTGGGATGCCATACTGTGTTTTTCTATAGCTTTTCAAAAGGCCTTTACAGAAGAAATTACTAAAACAATAAAAATAGATAATGGAGGACAATTAACCGTATCAGCTGGTATTGTATTAGTTGATCCTACTCATCCTGTGAGTTCATTTTCAGAATTAGCAGAGGAGGCTTTAACGAAGTCTAAGAGTAAGGGAAAAAATAAGGTGACCATCTTTGATTTGACATTTACATGGGAAGAATTTAGTCATATGGTTGAAGTTAGTAAGCTCTTGGCGAAAGAGATGGAAAGTAAAAAGATTAGTAGGGCTTATTTAGATAAAATACGCAAGAGCGCAAAAGGTTTTAATGCATTACAAAATACTAATGGAGCTGACTTTGACAGGATCTATAAATTGAAGTACTATTTAAGTAAGAATGCAGAAGCATTGGGTTCAGTAGTAGATAAACTCTTTGAACCTTATTATGAAGCATTAAAAGCTAACTTATTAAAAGAAGAAAAAGAAAATAGTTACAATGTAGCGATATATCCTGCCATTGCTCGAGTAACAGAATTATTAACTAAAACTAAATTAGATTATGAGAGAAGATAATAATAAAAAATATGGAACTCGTGATAAGGAGTCAAGAACTCATTATACTTACAATAAGGATGGTGTATTGAAGAGAAATATGAAGGAGGAGGAATATCAAAAGTTTTTGTTAGAAACAACAGAGTCACTTGTTAAAGATCAATTAGCTTTTATTTCAAAGACACAAATGCGTAATATTTTTGATTTAATTAGAAATTGTAATGAGGTAAATGAATTAAAGATGATTAAACCAAAATTATTATATACAGCAGGAAGGTTAACTAAAAAGTATGATAAACAATTTCTTGTTGATTTATCTACTACAGTAGCTGAGGTAAAGTCAAAAGAAGAGTTACAATGTGTGCAAAAGTATATTGAGACTGTGTTAGCATATCATAAGTTTTATGCGAAAAACTAGTTAGAACTTAAAAAAGAGAAAATATGAAACCATTATTAGGTAAAATTATAATCAAAGGAGAATTAAAAGTATTAACAGGGTTAGCTATTGGGGGAAGTAAGTCAGGTATAGACATAGGGGCCTTAGATAATCCAGTAATAAAAATAAAAAGAGGTAATAGTGATGTTCCTTATATTCCTGGTAGTAGTTTAAAAGGGAAGCTAAGAGCATTGTTAGCTAAAGTAGCAGGCAGTAAGAATGTAGAGATGGATAAAACGCTGATGTTAGTAGATAAATCAGATTTTAAACATCTAGCCAATGTATTTGGATATACACCTACCTCTGATGATAAGACGGCAAAAGAAGCTCTCTTAAAGGTAAGAGATGGATTTATAAAAGCAGTACATAATACAGAAGAGGTAACAGAAGAGAAAGTAGAAAATACAATTGACCGTGTTACAGGAAAGGCTAATCCACGACCAATAGAGCGTGTATTGCCAGAAACTGTGTTTGAAATAGATTTATGTTTAGATGTATATGATTTAGAGGAGGCTAAGGAGCATTTGCAGTTATTAGATTTGGGATTAGAGTTGTTACAACAAGATTATCTTGGTGGTGGAGGTACTCGTGGAAATGGTCGAGTACAAACGAATGTGTATGTACAAGATTATTTAGAGATTAATACAACAAAGAAAACTTTAGATAAGAGTTCATTCAATTTTAAATTTACTAATTCGTGTCATAATGAAGGCTAAACTTTTAAAGCTAAAGCCCAATAGTCGGTTCCACTTTGAGGGTGTCCCGTGAACTGTGTCATTAAAATAATTGTATAATAAAATATGTACATTAGTAAAATGAGCACAGAAAAGAAAGAATTTGATTTCGAGAGTTTTAAAGAACAGGCAATGGCTGATATTTATCAAGGAAAGAAAATGGGAGGTCCAGATGGTGTTTTTGGTCCCCTTTTAAAACATTTCCTTGAGACTATGTTAGAAAGTGAACTAGAGAATCATTTGGAAGAAGAAAAGGCTAAAGGGATTGCAAATCGTCGCAACGGCAAGACAACTAAAACTGTTCGAAGTATGCAGTCGGGTTCTATTGAATTAGAATCTAATCGCGATCGCAATGGAACCTTTGAACCAAAGGTGTTACCTAAACGTCAACTTATTATCACAGATCAATTAGAGGATAATGTAATTAGCCTATATGCTAAAGGCAGTAGTACTCGTGATATTGCGGGTTATATCATGGAAATGTATGGTATGGATATTTCAGCCACAGAAATATCGCGTATAACTGATAAAGTCATACCTGCAATGAAAGAGTGGCGTGATCGCCCTTTAGAAGCTATATACCCCTTTGTTTTCTTAGATTGTATGTTTTATAAAGTAAAAGAACAAGGTAGTGTTACATCTAAAGCAGTGTATAATATATTAGGGGTTAATCAAGAAGGAAAGAAAGAATTAATAGGAGTTTATCTTGGAGATACTGAAGGATCTAAGTTTTGGCTTTCAGTATTAACTAATCTTAAGGCGCGTGGTGTCCAAGATATCATTGTAGCTTGTGTGGATGGTTTAAAAGGCTTTCCTGAAGCTATACAAGCTGTATTTCCTAAGACACAAGTACAACTTTGTATTGTTCATCAAATAAGAACCAGTCTGCGTTTTGTTCCTCATAAAGATAAGAAAGCAGTTGCTGCTGATCTTAAACCTATATATACTGCTGTAAGTGAAGAACAAGGCTATGAAAGGTTATTGCAGTTTGAAGAAAAATGGGCAAAGAATTATCCATTAGCCGCTAAAGGGTGGTTGGACAATTGGGAACATTTGTCAACTTATTTTGATTTTGACCCTCATATCAGAAAAGCAATATATACCACTAATGCTATTGAAGCTATGCATCGACAGGTAAGAAAAGTAACCAAGACTAAGGGAGCCTTTACTACTGAACAATCTCTTTTGAAATTAATGTTTTTAGCTATTACAGAGGTCTCTAAAAAATGGACTATGCCTATTCATAATTGGGGGTTGACAATGTCACAATTGTATATTAAATTTGGGGATAGATTACAACCGTAAAAAAAAACTCCATTTCCTAGCTTTTGGGCTTAAGCCCCAAAGCTAGGAAATGGAGACTGACACAGTTTGTGTTACACTCCCTCCACTTTGGGAAACCAATGATAGATAGCAATACATCATTAACAGATACGGATCATTTTATTCATTCTGATGTGTTGTTTTCTGCTTTAGTAAATAATTTATCTACTATAAAGAGTAAAGAAGAAGTAAATCAGTTTATTGAAGGGTTTGAAAGTGGAGCTATTAAGATATCATCTGGATTTTATTGTATAGAAAATGAAAAGGCAACTGATAAACAAGAACCTTATTTGTTTTTTGTGCCTCGACCAGTACATACAGTAAATACTGTTGGTATAGAAGAGTATGATAAAATAAAACAGGTCAAGCGTGTTAGCTTTATAGACCTTCCTCTATTGGATAAACCAATCACTGATTGGAAAGTGAAGGCTAATTTTGCGATGGATATAGCATCTATAACAAAATTAGGGATAAGCGATGATGATTTATCTTTATACCAAAAAGATATTGCGACTCATGTAGGAATAAGAAATAAATCAGAAGAAGAGAAAGTAAAGACAGGCGGGCCATTTAAAGTAAGCTATATCAGTATTTCAGATTTGAAAGAATACGGATTACAAGTGCATTTTTACTTCCTTTATGAAGTATTAGATGAAAAATACGAAAGTGACTTTGAGATAGCAGTTGAGTTGTTGACTTATAATGGAATAGGTGGGGAGCGAAGCAGTGGCTATGGTAGAATTGAAGCTGTAGAAACGATAACCTCTTTGCCTAAAAGATTTATGGAGCAGAATAATACCACATATCAATTGAGTCTTTCTAAAGTAGTTCCAAACCATGAAGATATAAGCTTATTAAAGTATTATACGCACTCTATAAGAGGAGGTAGAGAAACTACAATGGGGACTTTAAAATCAGTAGAAATGATAAATGAAGGAGCTATTTTACAGCAAGGTGTACAGGGTAATATAGTTGATATTTCGATAGAAGGAAATAGAAGCTATTTACGCAATGGAAAAGCATTTTGTATAGGATTATCAAATACTTTAGAAGATGGTGAATAAAACAATATTGAATACAAGGTATAACTTGAATTTAGAAGTTATATCTCCTGTTGCTATTAATGATGGAGGCACTCTATCTCCATTATCAGATTATTTTGTATCAGCTGGTGAATTGCATTATGTAGATGAGGAAGCATTTCAAAAGCTCTTGGCAGAAGATGAGTCAATAGCTAATCGCTATGAACAACTGCTTGTAAAAACGCCTAAAGACGGAGCTGATGATTTTTTGCATAAAGTGATTCAATCAGAAGCAAAGCTATCTCGCATAAGTAATGGGAATAAAGTTCCGTTTTATGGAGGTAAAACACTTGGTTTTAAAACCATCATTAAATCTAATGGTAAAGCATATATACCTGGATCTTCATTAAAAGGGGCTATTAAGAACGCATATCTATTTTACTGGTTAGAAAAAGAAGGGCAAGAGGAACTTAAACAGTTTGTGAAGAAGTTCATCGCTTTAAAGAATAAAAAAGAAAAGGAGGATGAGATTAAGTGCTTCGTAGATGATGTGCAAAAAAAAGCGTTCGGAATTAAAGAAGGATATCTCTATCAACCTTCAAGTAATATTTCATTAAGTGATTCAACTGTTTTAGAGTTTGTAGATATTGCAGTAGCTAATGTTACTAAACAGAGTTTAAAAGAGAAAGTAGAGGATTGGGACTTACATACACAGGAGTATATTAGAGAAGGAGCAACTGTTTCTTTTGTGTTGAGCATAAATAAAACAGATGAAGACTGGAGTAAATTTGATTCGTTTAATCCATTTGTAATACTGATGCAAGAAAGTAAAAATGATCTAACTGCTTTGTTTGAGGTGTTGAATTACTATCATAATAGCCTACAACAGTTCAGAGATAATGGTTTTGACGTAGAAAAAACGGTGGTTGATGTCAGTTCAGATGAGGCTATTTTGTATTTAGGAAGTAATAAAGGAATCTATAAGACTACAGTACTATTGGCTGTTCGCCATTATTGTGAAAGTAATGGTCTCAATTTTATAAACGAGTTTGGATATTTTTTACAACGTACTAAAAAAGATCATTATAGAGACTTTCCAAATACTATTTCACACATTAACAGACAGCGTATGGGAATGGTTAAAATTAGTAATCAACAAGTAGGAGGTAAAATATACGATGAAGCTACTCTGAAATCTGGTAACGCTATAGAAGGGATAATTAAAAAGATTGATAAACCAAATTCAGAAGTTCTCGTAAATGTAGAAGGTAAAGAACAAGTATTTGCAGTAGGCGGAGCAAAGGCATTTTTAAAAGAAAGACCTAATGCTTTACAAGTAGGAAAGAAGTGTGTATTTTATTGGAGAGATAATAATTATTATTTTAGTAAGTAATGAGTAAGAATATATTAGAAAATATAAAAGAGAATTACAAGAATCTTGAAAAAACTATTGTTAGTCAATTAAACTTAGAGGTAGATAATCATTATTTAACTGCTGGCTATAATCGAGAGAAAATATGGTTTGAATTTTTTAGGCAGGTTATACCTATGAAATTTGCGATTAAGCAGGGTGTGTTTCTGATAGATTCGTATGGCGAAGTTTCTAAAGAAGTGGATATAGCAGTATTCGATGAACAGTATACTCCTTATATTTTTAATTATGGAAGCATACATTTTATTCCAATTGAAGCTGTAGCCGTAGTTATTCAATGTAAGAGTAGGACAGTAGATAATACAAATATTGAGGATTGGCGCGAATCAGTTTCTAAGCTAAAAACGAAAGAAGGAGGAATAGCTCGAATGGTAAAAGGTATTGTATCAAGTCCTGTGGAAACACAAAAATCAACATCTCCAATATCTATTTTATGTTGTTTAGAGAACGAAGGGAAAAGTTGTGGAAATTATGATTTAGTGATAAAAGCTATGAATGAAAAAGATGGTTTAGATGTATCGTGGAACTCTAATTTAAAGACTTTGGAAGATTGTTTTTTAAAGTACAATGGGTTGGATAAAGAAGATAATAAGAAAGATAATAATCTAGATAGTAAACTTGAAGATTTAAAAGTAACCGATAACGCTATTTTATCTTTAATATTTCAGTTAAATCAAATATTAATGTTGATTAATAATCCGATGTTGTTTCCTCATCAAGCTTATGTAAATATGTTTAATAATTCGACTGAAAAGTAATTAGGCGATATGCTCTTTGAAATATTGAAAAAGTTTATGGTAGAAGGAGGTTACAGAGCTTTTTTCTAACCGCATCATATAGGTATTAAAATACTATTAGCATACTCATTACAGTAGTCATTATACTTCTTTTAACCGCACCATATAGGTATTGAAATTAAGGTAAATAAGGTGCTAAATGTTTTAATTCTAATCTTTTAAATGCATCATATAGATATTGAAATGTAGCAGTCATACTCACGAAGAAACATCCATTCTTCTTTTAACCGCACCATATAGGTATTGAAACTAATCTATTTTTTATATTGTTTAACTTGTTCTAATGCTTTTAACCGCACCATATAGGTATTGAAATTAAGGTAAATAAGGTGCTAAATGTTTTAATTCTAATCTTTTAAATGCATCATATAGATATTGAAATGTAGCAGTCATACTCACGAAGAAACATCCATTCTTCTTTTAACCGCACCATATAGGTATTGAAACTAATCTATTTTTTATATTGTTTAACTTGTTCTAATGCTTTTAACCGCACCATATAGGTATTGAAATAACTTACTTAGCGACTTAAAATAAGATACTGTTTGTACTTTTAACCACACCATATAGGTATTGAAATGTCTGATTAAAAGAATCATGATAAGTATCTGCAAAAGCTTTTAACCGCATCATATAGGTATTGAAACATAGGCGATTGATTAAACCTGATTGTTGTTAAGTTACTTTTAACCGCACCATATAGGTATTGAAACGTCATATTTTTATATATACCGCTCAATAAGTCTGACTTTTAACCGCACCATATAGGTATTGAAATTTTACCTTAGGCACCAATGCACTTAATCCCTTCAAACTTTTAACCACACCATATAGGTATTGAAATAAGAAATAGTTAGCATCAAGTTTTTAAGTTCCTTAGCTTTTAACCGCACCATATAGGTATTGAAATCTATTAGCAATTGTCAGTACTGTTTGATAAACCAAGCTTTTAACCACACCATATAGGTATTGAAATTTACACACTCATTGCTTGTTGAAGAACTGCAACTCCTCTTTTAACCGCACCATATAGATATTGAAATGCTACAGCTAAAGCAGAAGCTATTTGAAGTTCGATACTTTTAACTGCACCATATAGGTATTGAAACGCAAGTACTGTATATAATATCTTACTAGACACATCATCTTTTAACCGCACCATATAGGTATTGAAATCTCTTTACTTCAGTAGCACTGATCCCCAGTATACCTACTTTTAACTGCACCATATAGGTATTGAAATTTAAACCAAACAGTTAAGGCTTGCTTAACATCTTTGCTTTTAACTGCACCATATAGGTATTGAAATCTCTCATCATTACTCTCTTTAAAATTATCTATTTCCTCTTTTAACTGCACCATATAGGTATTGAAATCTCTTCTTGATTAAAAGAAAGTTTGAAACTAGACTACTTTTAATTGCACCATATAGGTATTGAAATGCGTATCTAGGACTTTGAGTCATGATAGCGGGCATCTTTTAATTGCACCATATAGGTATTGAAATCTTACTTTAATTATACTAACTACACAGGAGAGATAGCTTTTAATTGCACCATATAGGTATTGAAATCCCCAAAAGCATTTATTACAACTTCCATCATTTAACCTTTTAATTGCACCATATAGGTATTGAAATTCAGTTTGCCATCCATTTTCATTCAATTCGCTTACTACTTTTAATTGCACCATATAGGTATTGAAATAAATCTGGATTGTCCACGTATTCAGGCATGATATCTTCTTTTAATTGCACCATATAGGTATTGAAATTTATTAGATATTAAAGAATCTCTTAAATCTCCTAAACTTTTAATTGCACCATATAGGTATTGAAATAAATCTGGATTGTCCACGTATTCAGGCATGATATCTTCTTTTAATTGCACCATATAGGTATTGAAATCTTACTTTAATTATACTAACTACACAGGAGAGATAGCTTTTAATTGCACCATATAGGTATTGAAATCCCCAAAAGCATTTATTACAACTTCCATCATTTAACCTTTTAATTGCACCATATAGGTATTGAAATTCAGTTTGCCATCCATTTTCATTCAATTCGCTTACTACTTTTAATTGCACCATATAGGTATTGAAATAAAATTGAAAGTCTTATTTCATCTTTCTTTTTTGCTCCTTTTAATTGCACCATATAGGTATTGAAATTTATTAGATATTAAAGAATCTCTTAAATCTCCTAAACTTTTAATTGCACCATATAGGTATTGAAATAAATCTGGATTGTCCACGTATTCA
The DNA here is from genome assembly GCF_004337635.1 of Myroides odoratimimus. NCBI lineage: Bacteria > Pseudomonadati > Bacteroidota > Flavobacteriia > Flavobacteriales > Flavobacteriaceae > Myroides > Myroides odoratimimus. The sequence continues at coordinate 3,670,297 of NZ_CP037427.1, read as the reverse complement.
GGCATGATATCTTCTTTTAATTGCACCATATAGGTATTGAAATCCATTTTTAAGAATAACAACTCCTGTTTGAAGCACTTCTTTTAATTGCACCATATAGGTATTGAAATGTTGATACATCACTTACGTGTTGCAAGAATGTGTTGCTTCTAACGGCACCATATAGGTATTGAAATATCGGTGCGTAATACACCTTATTGACTAATGCTCCAATTTTAACCGCACCATTTAGGTATTGAAATGGGTTACGACACTCTTCATCCGTATCGAAATCATCCTCTTTTAACCGCATCATATAGGTATTGAAATGGAAAAAGAACAATATCACCTTTATAAATAGGAGCTCTTTTAACTGCATCATATAGGTATTGAAATAAGAATATTCCTGTAGGATTTAGTAAGAAGTGATCTTTTAACTGCACCATATAGGTATTGAAATCTATTTATTTGAGCGTTGACAAATGTTCGTTTATTCTTTTAACCGCACCATATAGGTATTGAAACAACGGATATTGATTACTATTTACATCCTCAACTACTTTTAACTGCACCATATAGGTATTGAAATCACACTAATTGTGTTTCTACATCGTATTCAACACCTGCTTTTAACTGCACCATATAGGTATTGAAATACATACTTTCCATAATGCTCCATTAATATCTCAATCTTTTTAATCGCACCATATAGGAAACAAACAACACCAACAAAAAAAACGCACTATATAAGTGCGTTTTTCGTTAGTAAAAGGGTAATAATTAAAGAGAAAAAAATATCTATTTAGCAAACTTCTTACTTGCAGCTACACAAAGAATCACTCCGAAAGTGACGTATAGCATCGTAGGGCTTACTTTTTCGTTTAATACAGTTGCCGCTAATATCATCCCTAATAGCGGTTGTAATAATTGGATTTGACCTACTGTTGCGATTCCTCCTTGTGCTAATCCTTTATACCAAAAGATATACGCTAAGAACATACTCACAACAGAGATATAGAATAGTCCAAACCAAGATTCTCCACTTACTAGGACTAAGTCTGTAGGTACCATATAGATCATAATCGGCACTGTAAGAGGTAATGAGATAATACATGCCCAAGAGATTACTTGATATCCTCCTAGTGTTTTAGATAGTTTAGCTCCTTCTGCATAGCTCTGTCCGCATAAGATGATCGCTAAGATCATTAGGACATCCCCGATAGGGTTAGAACTTACTCCTTGTGAGAATGCAAATCCAATCACTAAGGCACTCCCTATTAGAGAGAATAACCAGAAGACAGGTTTAGGTTTCTCTTTACCAATGAATACAGCGAATATAGCTGTAGACAGGGGTAACATTCCCATAAATACCAATGAATGTGCTGAGGTGATGTACTCTAATGCCATCGCTGTCAATAGAGGGAAACCAATAACTCCTCCAATGGCAACTTTAATTAGTGGCCACATCTGTTCTTTGGTAGGGCGTTTTTCGCGAAGAGCTATTACGCAAGCTAGCGCTAATAAAGCTGCGATAACTGCTCTTGCGGCAGTGGCGAAGATAGGGTCTAGGTCTTTAACCGCCATCTTAGTAGCAGGCATCGAACCTGCAAATAGAAGTACTCCAATAAATCCATTTAACCATCCGTTAGATGATTTTGTTGTTGCATTTAAAATGCCTGATTGTTCCATTATTCTGTTTTATTTGGGACAAAATTACCTCTATGTATAGGATTCACACAGTATCAGTTTTGTATATTTGCATGGGCACAGTTAGTAGATGAATATGAGTAAAACCTTTTTGTATAGTGAGATTGCGGAGAATATAGCTTCTCAGATTAGAAGTGGAAATATTAGAGAAGGAGAGAAGTTACCTTCCTTGCGTGGGCTATGCGCAGAATATGAGATCAGTATGAATACGGCAAGACGTGTTTTCTTAGAGTTAGAATCCCTGTCTTTGATTTATTCGAAACCTCAGAGTGGTTATTTTGTGAGTAAATTAAGTTATAAGAACTTGCCTCTTCCTGAGGAGAGTAACCCCATTTTATTGGCTAATCATTGTGAACCTAATGATATTCTTCAAAAAGTATATGCTAATATAGGTAGAGAAGACCTCTTATTACTATCTTATACGGTGGCATATGGAGATATGTTGCCTATCGCTAAATTAAAGAAAGAAATAGTACAAGCCACTAGAGACTTGCCTACTGGTGGGGTACAATACGAACGATTAGAAGGCAACGCGAATCTGAGGAGAATGATTGCTTTGCGATCTTCGGGTTGGGGAGCTAATCTTCACGAAGAAGACTTGATCACCACAAATGGAGGGATGAACGCAGTAGCTCTTTGTCTAACAGCATTGAGTAAACCTGGAGATACTGTTGCGATAGAAAGTCCTTGTTATCCTGGTATTCTACAATTAGCTCTAGGATTGGGGTTAAAGGTGTTTGAATTACCAACTAATCCTAATACAGGGATAAAAGTAGAAGCGCTAAGAGAGGTGGTCTCAGAAATAGATATTTGTATTTTAATCTCAAACTACAATACTCCTGTAGGGAGCTGTATGCCTGATGAGAACAAGAAAGAGGTGGTAGAGCTATTGGCACAGCACGATATTCCTTTGATAGAAGATGATGTCTATGGTGATCTATGTTTTGAAGGTCATCGACCTACTTGCTGTAAGACATTCGATAAGACAGGAAATGTGCTTTGGTGTAGTTCTGTCTCTAAAACACTTGCACCCGGGTTTAGAGTAGGATGGGTAGCACCTGGCAAGTATAAAGATAAAGTGCAAAATATTAAACTGATACAGTCTATCTCTTCCTCTTCCTTAGAACAAGAGGCTGTAGCTAATTTCTTAAGGTCAGGGAAATACGATAAACACTTGCGAAAACTAAGAAGAAAACTATATCAGAATTATCAGAACTATGCTAGAGTTATTCAGCAGAGTTTTCCTAAGAATATTAAGATTAGTCAGCCACAGGGAGGGTTGTCTTTGTGGATAGAGTTTAGTGAAGAGATTGATACTATAGAGTTGTATGACTTAGCGATGAAGAAAGGAATAAGTATAGCTCCTGGACGGATGTTCACTTTGCAAAATCAGTATAACAACTCCATGCGATTGTGTTTTGGCTTGCCTTGGGATGTACAATTAGAAGGCAAGATTAAACAGATAGGTTTATTAGCTAGACAATTGCAAAACTTAAAGACTGTTAATACAGAACAGGAATAGTTGAAAGGAAAGGGGGAGTTGTAAATACACGTTGAAATAAAAGAGAAAAAAGTAATTTGAAAAACCTATCTATCAAGAGAAAAAAATTACATTTGACTTGACTAAACCAACTATTATTTATGATTCCACTACACGATTTAATGCTGTTTGCGATAGCGGCAGTAGTCTTGGCTATTACTCCTGGGCCAAATATGTTATACCTTATTACGAGAACATTATCACAAGGAAAAAGAGCAGGGTTTATCTCTCTAATGGGAGTGATCTGCGGTTTTCTGTTTCATATTATATTAGTGTCTTTTGGGCTAACGGCTATATTATTTACCATACCTTATGCCTATGCTATACTGAAGTGGACAGGTGCACTGTACCTAGTGTATTTGGCGTTTCAAGCGTTAAAACCTAATGCAAAGAATATATTTGATGTAGAACAAAGCGTTAAAGTAGATTCTCCGAGTAAGTTGTTCTCAATAGGTTTTTTAACGAATGTCTTGAATCCTAAGGTAGCGGTATTTTATCTTTCTTTGTTTCCCCAGTTTATTAAGCCAGCTTATGGATCAGTATTGTTACAGAGTTTAACATTAGGAACTACTCAATTGTTAGTGAGCTTTATCAATAATTTTCTAATTGTTTTATTTGCAGCTAAGATGGCTTCTTTCTTTCAGAGACAACCTCTATGGGTGAAAGTACAGAAGTGGTTTATGGGGAGCGTATTGTTGTTTTTAGCTTTTAAAATGGCTATTTCAAAGGGAAAATAGTGTTTCTATTTTTAGGATTTAGTACTTTTAGCTCTAAACTAATCTAAAAACTAAAATTATGAGCATCAATAGAACGCGTACTTTCTCTTGGGAAGACCCTAATAAAACTTTAGAAGAGGCAAAGAAATTAAATGGATATGAGTTTCTAATGCAGGTATTAGAAGGGAATTTACCTATGGCTCCTATACAAGAAACAATCTCCTCTAGAGTAGTTTCTGTAGAAAAAGGACAGGTCATATTCGAACTAAAAGGAGAAGAGTTCCATTATAACCCAATAGGAAGTGTACATGGAGGTATCATTAGTACGGTATTAGATTCGGCAATAGGATGTTCTTTATTGAGTACCCTAGAGATTGGAGAAAGCTTTACCTCATTAGATTTAAAAGTGAATTTCTTGAGAAGAATAACTGCGGATACTCCTCCTTTAACTACGAAGACGAAGATTATCCATAAAGGACGTACTACAGCTTACTTAGAATGTGAATTACTAGATGCAGAAGGCAAATTATATGCACATGCTGTGTCCAACTGTATGATCTTTAGATAATATATTAGCCCACTAAATAAGTGGGCTTTTTTGTGCTAATATTTCGCAGTGTAAATCAAGATTAGTTTTTGAAAATAGAATATCTTTCGTTTATAAATAATCTGTAATGAAAGAGTTATTATCTGATATACGTCAAACACTACAAGACTATGTAGACCCACAAAACATAGTGGTCTCTTCTCGTTTCTTTAAAGGAGATGAACAGCCTAAAGAGTATGGTGTGTCCAAAGAGATCTTAAGTAAGATAGGAAAAGAACTATTTAATGACCTTAAAGCAAAGCCTAAAGAAGAAATATACTTGCTATGTCAAGAATTGTGGAAATCACTTTATTTTGAAGAGGCTTATATCGCTTGTATAATAACAAAGCGATTACACCGTCACTACGAAGCTACAGATATGAAGTACTTTAGTCTGTGGTTGAATAAGTATGTTCAAAGCTGGGCAGATTGTGATACGTTATGCTGTTCTACTATTGGGCCTTTGTTCATAAAATATCCTTTAGAGATAGAACAGTTGACCTTATGGGCGACTTCACCTAATCGTTGGATGCGCAGAGGTGCAGCTGTAAGTCTAGTAGTGCCTGCTAGGAAAGGATTGTACTTAGAGAAAATATTTGAATTAGCAATCTTGTTAATGAAAGATGAGGATGACCTAGTACAGAAAGGAACAGGTTGGATGCTAAAAGAGGCTAGTAAGTCACATCAGGTTGAAGTATATGAATTCATTATGCAGTATAAGGTAGTAATGTCTAGAACGACATTGCGCTATGCTATCGAAAAAATGCCTTTAGATTTAAAAGCAGAAGCGATGAAGAAATAACTTAGAAATAGAATAATCTGACAGAATAAGAAGAAAAAGGGCACTTTCACAGGTGTCCTTTTTGCTTTTTTGGGGTATTTATAGGGCTAAAAATAGTATTAATTAAAACTTTTATGAAGTTTTTTTTAGTAAAAAATGAGATGACTTCAATTATTCGATTTTTGAACATAATAGAGTCTTTTAGGGTGTTTTTGGAGTCACAAATGAATAAAATACATCTTTTTTAAGCAAAAAAACACTTTTAGAGATGAAGCTAGTCGTAGCAAGACTTGACCTTGTTTATAGAAACTGTTTTTGACAGATTAAATACGGTTATTTGTTAAATATTTTTAGAGGTGATGTTGAAGGTAGTGGTTTTTTTATATTTTATACTGAATTTGTTTGTTTTTTACACTGTAAAACTGCCTATTTTTTGATTAAAATATTAAGTAAGTTGTTTTTTATTGTTTGGTTGTGTTAAATCAATTTATATCTTTGACCTATAGATCAGAAACAAAAAAGATGAAAAATTTAGTAAACATTCTAGTGGTTCTAATTATTGTGATTGTGGTAAACACATTTGCACGGGAGTCGCTATGCTGATTTTTTCTATCTAGAGATAAAGAATATTTGAAGCCTCCCGTTATCGGGAGGCTTTTTTTGTTTATAGCATTTTGCAATTAGACTTCTCTAATCGTTTCGCTATCAAGGATATATAATCAACCAAAAAACACAGTTATGAATGTATTGAACAAGTACAGTAGAGTAATCACACAAGACCAAACACAGCCAGCGGCACAGGCTATGCTCTATGGAATCGGACTAAGTGAAGAAGACTTAGATAAGGCACAGGTAGGTGTTGTAAGCATGGGCTATGAAGGCAATACCTGTAATATGCACTTAAACGATCTGGCGAAGTATGTAAAACAAGGCGTCAAACAAAGTGGACTAGTAGGGTTAATCTTCAACACAATCGGTGTGAGTGATGGTATTTCGAATGGGACAGAAGGTATGAAGTATTCTCTTGTATCTCGAGATATTATAGCAGATTCTATTGAGACAGTGGTTAATGCACAATGGTATGACTCTGTCATTGCTATCCCAGGTTGTGATAAGAATATGCCAGGTGCAATTATCGCGATGGGGCGACTAAATAGACCAGCTATTATGGTATATGGCGGTACTATACACTCGGGGAAATACAAGGACGAATCACTAAATATCGTCTCTGCTTTTGAGGCATTGGGCAAGAAGTTTAGCAACTCTATTTCAGAAGAAGATTACAAAGGGGTGATTAAGAATGCTTGCCCTGGAGCAGGAGCCTGTGGAGGGATGTACACAGCCAATACAATGGCATCAGCCATAGAAGCTCTGGGGATGAGTTTACCACATAGTTCTTCCTATCCTGCTCTAAGTAGTGAGAAGAAACAGGAGTGTTTAGAAGTGGGACAGGCTTTGAGAAATCTATTAGAGAAAGACATTAAGCCATCAGATATTATGACTAAAGAAGCTTTTGAGAATGCGATGACAATGGTGATTACACTAGGAGGATCTACGAATGCTGTACTTCACTTAATTGCGATGGCACATGCTGTAGACATTGAGATTACACTAAAGGACTTTCAGGAGATTAGCGATAGAGTACCTGTCTTAGCAGATCTAAAACCTAGTGGAAAGTACCTTATGGAAGATTTGCACAAAATAGGAGGGGTACCTGCTATTATGAAACATCTGTTGGATCAGGGATTATTGCATGGAGATTGTCTTACAGTAACAGGAAAGACAGTAAGAGAAAACTTAAGTCTAGCAAAAGACTTGGCTAAGGACCAAGATATTATTGTGGATATAACTACTCCTATTAAGGAAAGTGGACACTTACAATTTCTCTATGGAAATCTAGCAGAGAAAGGAAGTGTAGCCAAGATCAGCGGTAAGGAAGGAACGTTCTTTAAGGGGAAAGCAAGAGTATTCAATGATGAGTATGCAGTTATTGCAAGTGTATCGGCTCAAGAAGTTCAGCCAGGGGAAGTAATCGTTATTCGATATTGTGGACCTAAAGGAGGTCCAGGAATGCCAGAGATGCTTAAGCCTACTTCTGCAATTATGGGAGCAGGATTGGGCAAGAGTGTAGCTCTTATCACGGATGGTCGTTTCTCAGGAGGAACACATGGTTTTGTAGTAGGGCATATTACTCCTGAAGCGTATGATGGAGGTACAATTGCATTAGTAGAGAATGGAGATATCATCAGCATTGATGTAGAGAATAGAAAGCTAGAGCTATTAGTTGATCAGAAGGTATTAGAAGCCCGTAGAGAAAAGTGGCAAAAGCCAGCACTAAAGTTTAAAAAAGGAGTATTGTATAAATATTCAAACTGTGTGGCAGATGCATCAGAGGGATGTATTACGGATAGAATTAAGAATGTTTACCCTTCGGGGAATTAAGAATTTAAAATTAGGAATTAGGAATGTTTGCCTAGGGCATTTATTATTTGATTCTGTATGTCATGTAGAGACGCATTATCATGCGTGTCACAGAAAATAGGAAAGTCAGGAGAATACACGTCACGGATTAAAAATCCGCGCAATCAGCGTAACGATTTACACTGTGTAAGAATCGCTCAAAGTCGGGAAACTTTGCGCAGTAAGACAGATCCGTCACATAATGTAGAGACGCAATATTTTGCGTGTCACAGGGAATGGGAAACAGGGAACAGGAAAGTCAGGAGAATACACGTCACGGATTAAAAATCCGCACCATCACAACATCACGTCCTATCGGCACACAACGGTAGGGGCGAATTGCAATTCGCCCTACAAAACAACATCACGATATCACGTCATCACAAAAAGACGGTTTCACAACCTTACAACATCACAAAAAAAACGATTTCAAAAAAACACAAAATATGCAACAAGAACAAATAACAGGAGCACAAGCAGTAATATCTTCTTTGTTGTGTGAAGGAGTAGAGACAATATTCGGGTACCCAGGTGGGGCCATAATGCCCATCTATGACGCTCTTTATGACAAAATGGATGAGCTAGAACACATTTTAGTGCGCCATGAACAAGGAGCAATACACGCAGCACAAGGATTTGCACGAGCTTCTGGAAAAGTAGGAGTAGTCTTTGCTACTTCAGGACCAGGAGCAACTAATTTGATTACAGGGTTAGCAGATGCCTATATTGATTCAACACCTGTGGTGTGCATTATAGGACAGGTAACATCTCAATTATTGGGGACAGATGCGTTTCAGGAGACAGATGTAATAGGTATTTCGATGCCGATTACGAAGTGGAACTACCAAGTGACTAAGGCTTCAGAGATAGCACCTACTATTGCCAAAGCATTTTATCTAGCGAAGGCTGGAAGACCTGGACCTGTTGTGATTGATATCACAAAGGATGCTCAGTTCGGAATGACTGCTTTTGAATATAAACCATGTTCTGAGGTGAGAAGTTATGCTCCAGAACCTCCAGTCGATTTAGAACGCTTTCACCAAGCAGCTGATTTAATTAATAAGGCAAAAAAACCTTATTTGTTAGTAGGACAAGGGGTATTATTAAGTCATGCAGAACAAGAGTTAAAAGCCTTTGTAGAAAAGACAGATATACCTACTGCTTCCACGCTTTTAGGTTTAGGAGCATTGCCTAGTAATCATAGTCATTTCTGTGGAATGCTTGGAATGCATGGTGATTATGCAGCGAATGTAAAGACGAATGAGTGTGATGTATTAATCGCTATAGGAATGCGCTTTGACGATAGGGTAACTGGAGATGTATCTCGATATGCAAAGCAAGCTAAGGTTATTCATATTGATATAGATGCAGCAGAGTTAAATAAGATTATTAAGGCAGATATCGGAATACGAAGTGATGCTAAAAAGGCATTAAATACTTTGATTGAACTAGTAGAACAGCGTACTCATAAGGATTGGCTTTCTGAGTTTAAACAAGGCAAAGCATATGAAGTAGAACAGTTGAGAGTTCACAAACAGCAAGTCAATACAGACAAGATTATGATGGAGGATGCTGTTAAGTTATTGACAGAATTGACAAAAGGGGAAGTTGTCATTGTAACGGATGTAGGACAACATCAGATGATAACAGCCCGTCATTATCAGTACAATTCACCTAAGACAAATATCACTTCTGGAGGATTGGGGACAATGGGGTTTGCTCTTCCTGCGGCTGTAGGTGCTAAGCTAGGCAATCCTCAACAAACGGTAGTTGCGATAGCAGGGGACGCAGGTTTTCAGATGAATATTCAAGAACTAGGTACAATTATGCAAAGTAATATAGGGGTGAAAATGATTATTCTAAACAACAGTTTTTTAGGAATGGTAAGACAGTGGCAGCAGATGTTCTTTGAGAAGAGGTATAGTTTTACGGAGATGAACAACCCTAATTTCGTAGGTATTGCTCAATCGTATAATATCAAAGGCAATAAAGTAGAACATGCAACTGACTTAAGACATGCATTAGAAGAGATGCTTGTTCATCCGGGAGCTTATCTATTAGAAATAGTAGTAGAGAAGGAAGAAAATGTATATCCAATGATTCCAACAGGAGCAAGTGTTTCTGATGTATTATTAAATTAAAAGACAAGGAGTATGAAAGAGGAATTCACATTGTCAGTTTTTACTGAAAATAGTATTGGGATGCTGACGAGAATAACCAATGTTTTTACGCGTAGACATATTAATCTAGATAGTCTTACAGTGTCAGAATCTGAGATAAAACAGGTTTTTAAATACACCGTAGTATTTAAAAGTACACAAGAGCAAGTTGATAAATTGATTGGTCAGTTAGAGCGATTAGTAGAGGTGTTTAAGGTATTTGCACATAAGAATAGTGATATTATTTACCAAGAGCTAGCACTTTATAAAGTAAAGACAAATTTATTGTCTAATACCCAAGTAGAACAAATCATTAGAGCGAATCAAGCTAGAATATTATCAGTAGATAAAGATTTTATAGCGATAGAGAAAACAGGGTATATAGAAGAAATAGAGAATCTTTTTACTCAGTTGTCTAGTTATGGTGTACTAGAGTTTACTCGTTCTGGCAGAGTAGCGATTACGAAGCCTATGAACTATGAAGAGCTTTATTTGATTAAGAACTAAGAATGTTTACCCTTCGGGGAATTAAGAATCTAAAATTAAGAATTAAGAATGTATGGCTACGCCTTAAGGAAGTTGCCTTCGGCTAGGGAGTCACCGCTTTGTCGCACTACTCTTACTAGGTAGGCGCTACGTTAGAAAATAGAAAATAGGAAACAGGAAACAGGAAACAGAAAACAGAAAACTGGGAACAGGGAACAGGGAACAGGGAAGTCAAGAGAGCTTTAAACGAGATATATGTCACGGATTACAAATCCGCGCCAACATCACAACATCACAACATCACAAAAAAACGATTTCACGAAATCACAAAAAAACAAAATCACAAAAAACTATAAAAAATGGGACAAATTAATTTTGGAGGAACACTAGAGAATGTAGTGACTAGAGAAGAATTTACATTAGATAAAGCAAGAGAAGTATTAAAGAATGAAGTGTTGGCTGTTATTGGTTATGGAGTACAAGGACCAGGACAGGCACAGAATTTAAGAGATAATAAGATCAATGTGATCGTAGGGCAACGCAAGAATTCTACTAGTTGGGATAAGGCAGTAGCGGATGGATGGGTAGAAGGAGAAACGCTATTTGATATTGAAGAAGCTTGCCAACGTGGTACAATTATCATGAACCTACTATCAGATGCAGGACAAATCCATACATGGGAGACAGTTAAAGGTAATCTATCAGCAGGTAAAGCATTGTATTTTTCTCATGGCTTTGGAGTAGCTTTTCATCAGAAAACGAATATTATTCCACCAGCAGGAATAGATGTGTTTTTAGTAGCACCGAAAGGGTCAGGAACATCATTGCGTACATTGTTTTTAGAAGGATGTGGACTAAACTCAAGCTATGCTATTTTCCAAGATGCTACAGGTAGAGCACAGGAGAGAGCTTTAGCCGTAGGTATTGCTATTGGTTCAGGTTATTTGTTTGAAACAACATTTGAGCGAGAAGCTTATAGTGATTTGACTGGAGAACGAGGAGTGTTAATGGGAGCTATCGCAGGTATTTTTGAAGCGCAGTACAATGTACTAAGAGCAAAAGGACATACACCTAGCGAAGCATTTAATGAGACAGTAGAGGAGTTGACACAGAGTTTAATGCCTTTAGTAGCAGATCGAGGAATGGACTGGATGTATGCTAATTGTTCTACTACAGCACAGCGAGGAGCACTAGATTGGAAAGATAAGTTTAGAGATGCTACTACTCCTGTATTTAAAGAGTTATATGAGAGTGTAGCGTCAGGAAGAGAGGCAGAGATTGTGATTAAGGCAAATAGCGAGAAAGATTACAGAGCTAAGCTAGAAGAAGAATTAAAAGAATTAAGAGAAAGCGAACTTTGGCAAACAGGTGCTGAGGTGAGAAAACTAAGACCATCCCAATCATGAACTTATTGACAAAAGTATATCAAGCACAACAGAATATTGCACGAGTCGTCGTCCAGACTCCTTTAATGAAAAATCTAAACCTAAGTACAGTATATCAGGCAGATATCTATTTGAAAAGAGAAGATTTACAACCTGTCCGTTCTTATAAGTTGAGAGGAGCATATAATAAGGTCACTACACTTACTCCAGACGAGCAGTCTGGAGGTGTAGTATGTGCTAGTGCAGGTAATCATGCGCAGGGAGTCGCTTTTGCTTGTCATCACCTAGATATTCACGCAACGATATTTATGCCGATTACTACTCCTAAACAGAAGATAGATCAAGTCAAACTATTCGGCAGGGACAAGGTAAACATCGTTTTGAAAGGAGATACATTTGACGCCTGTTATGCAGAAGCAAGCTTATATTGTAAAGAGAATAAAGCGGTGTTTATTCATCCTTTTGATGATGAAGAGGTAATCGCAGGTCAGGGTACTGTAGCATTAGAAGTATTACAGGCTATGAAAGAGCCTATTGATTATGTATTTGTCCCTATTGGAGGAGGAGGTTTAGCAGCCGGAGTTAGTACTGTATTTAAGCACCTAAGCCCACATACTCAGATAGTAGGAGTAGAACCAGTAGGGGCAGCATCTATGCAGACTTCTATTCAAGAGAATGTGAATACGGCATTAAATACAGTAGATACCTTTGTAGATGGGGCTGCTGTTAAGCGAGTTGGAGATTTAAACTTTGCTATTTGTAAAGAGAGTTTGCACGATGTAATAACAGTAGCCGAAGGAAAGGTATGTACTACTATTCTCAAGCTTTATAATGAAGAAGCACTTGTGGTAGAGCCAGCTGGAGCTTTGAGTATAGCCGCTCTTGATTTGTATAAAGATAAATTGGTGGGCAAAAAGGTAGTCTGTATAGTAAGTGGAAGTAATAACGATATTACGCGTACAGAAGAGATAAAAGAACGCTCACTCTTATATGAAGGGTTAAAGCATTATTTCATCGTTAATTTTCCACAACGCCCAGGAGCGTTAAAGGAGTTTGTCAATGAAGTACTCGGAAAAGATGATGATATCACTTATTTTCAGTTTTCCAAAAAGAATAATAGAGAGAGAGGCCCTGCAGTAGTGGGGATAGAATTAGCCAACAGACTCGATTATGATCATCTGATTAAACAATTAGAGAAACATAATTTTAATTATCAGTATTTAAATGATAATGAAGCACTATTTACTCATTTAGTTGGCTAGTAGATTTCTTTATAAATGACTTGATTAGTAAGTCAGCATTGAATAGGTTCCGATTGTTTCTCGGAACCTATTTTATTTTAGAATAGAGTTGTTGTCAAGAGTAATTATATAGGACAGATAGTCCTAAGTGATTTAAGTATAGCTATAGAATGAATGAAAGATTTCAGGAGTAGAATTGTTTTGTAGTATTTGGTCGATGTGTATTCTAGTTTTAAATTAGTAGACTGAAAATAAGCTCTATTCGTTATGGGACAAAGTACAGAACAATGTATTATAGATTTACAACAACTAGAAACTCCTATCGGTACTATCGTGGTCTGTGCTACAGATAAGGGAATTTGTTTATTAGAGTTTGCTGATATTGAGGGAATACAGAAGGAGTATGATCATCTTAGTAAAGAGAAGAATGCCGTGATTGTATCTGGAGAGAACAAACATATTACCCAGTTGAAAGAGGAGTTAAAGAAGTACTTTGAAGGAGAGCTGATTACTTTTAGTGTTGCATTAGATCTAATAGGAACAGCATTCCAACAACAGGTGTGGAATGGACTTCTCCATATCCCTTATGGAGAAACAAAGTCTTATAAAGAACAGTCGGAGTATCTACAGATTCCAAAAAGTATTAGAGCTGTAGCGAATGCGAATGGGATGAATAGAATAGCTATTGTGATTCCATGCCACCGAATTATAGGTACTGATGGTAGTCTAACAGGCTACAGAGGAGGGATTTGGAGAAAGAAATTCTTATTAGAATTAGAGAATAAAGAGAGATTCTCTTCTTCTCAGTTAACATTGAGTTTATACTGAGGTCAATATAGTAAATTGTGGTTTGAAAATAGCTATAATTAATCGCAAAAGCGTATTAGTAAGAATTGTACTTTAGTTTTATCAATTTTAAGAATTTGTATCGTGATAAAGATGTTTTTAAGTTCTTCATTCTGTGATGTAGTTAGCTTATTTAGTGACTTTGCTGGTGAAGAAGTAAAAGGAAAAAGGGTGACTTTTATTCCCACAGCCAGTGTAGTAGAAGAGTATGTGGGACATGTAGAAAATGACAAAAGAGCTTTCGAAAGTTTAGGAATCATTGTAGATGTATTAGAACTGAGTACAGCAAGTAATGAAGAAATCAGAGAGAAAGTAAGTACTAATGATTACATTTTTGTATCAGGCGGAAATTCTTTTTACCTACTCCAAACTTTAAAAGAAATGGGTGCTGATTACTTAATAAAAGCAGAGGTGTCTAAAGGGAAGCTGTATATAGGGACTTCGGCAGGAAGTGTTGTGATGTGTCCTGACATTCGATATATAGAGGCAATGGATGACAAATCATTTGCCCCTAAGTTGACAGAATACAAGGCAATGGGAATGATAGATCAATATCCTTTAGTACATTATGGATGTGAACCTTTTACAGAAGTAGCTGAACAAGTATATCAAGAATATAAGGATAAATTGCCTTTAGTGTTGTTAAATAATTACCAAGTTCTGACTGTCCAAAACCAAGAAATAGAGGTGTTGTCACTATAATTCAAAGTGTAAAAGTGGAATAGGGGGGATAATGTTTGAAATTGGTCAGCTTTTATAGTTTGTTCTTCTTATCAAATGTAATAGCTTGCAGTAACCAAACAAATTAAAAACGATGAGAGATTGATAGAGTAGAATTGCCCTTATCTTTTTATCAATCTTTCGTTATTATTTTTCTTTCCTTAGAAAAGGAAACAATTACAATTAAAGTGTTAAGAAATTTTTAGAAGGTTACAGTGATGTAGCCTTTTTTTAATTCTTATTTGTCTGAATATACTTCATTAGATATAAAACATTGAAATGAGTTAGTATTCTTCTAATTACATTTGATATCTATATTTATTTTGAATTGGAATCAAGTAATTTTACCTCACATAGTTCATTATTGTTGTTTTAAGATTAACTCAACACTTAGAAGGTGATCCGAAAGATCACCTTCTTTTTTTTGTATCCAGAGTGTTCTTATAGTAAAGAGTTATACGGTATTTAATTGGTATGAGTTCGTAGTGAGTCCGTTATGAGTCCGTAGTGAGTCCGTTATTTTGGATGTTTTAACGGAGTCACGAAGGATGGATATTAGATTTAGTATTGAAATATGTCAAAGCAAGTAGAATTGGGAGTACAACAAGAGTAAAATCTACTTACAGTTGATTAGATAAATCCAACATTGTAAATAAGGTAATAGGTGTATTTAAACTATATATCAGAGTAATAATTAATCGATTATGTTTAAATAATAGAAGAGAACTTATTCCTTTAATAATTGACCTAATACCAATTTTTTATAAGTTTCTCCTATAGGGATGATGGCCTTATCTATATATAGTCTATTGCGCTCTATAGTATCTAAGTGTTGTTTGTTGATAATAAAGGATTTATGTACACGGATAAATTGATGACTAGGTAGTTTATCTTCCATCTCCTTTAAAGTGCATAGCGTGATAAGACGTTCATTCACTAGATGTAATACCAAATAATCTTTTAACCCTTCTATATACTTTAAATCATTAAAGAGTACTTTGATATGCTTACCATCTGTTTTGATAAATAAGTGATTCTCTTGATCTATTTTTGGAGGAGTTGTCACTATATTATTTTGCTGTATAATGGGAGAAGCCTTCTGTATGCTTTTAAAAAAACGCTCATAGGTAATCGGTTTTAATAGATAATCGATTACATTATGTTCATATCCTTCTAATGCATATTGGTTATACGCTGAGGTGATGATGAAGTAAGCCTTTCTCCCCAGTAGATTCATGATTTGCAGTCCTGTTAGTTCAGGCATTTGTATATCGATGAAGCACAGGTTTATGTCTAGTTGTTGTAATTCAGTTAAAGCTGTTAATGCAGAGGTAGAGCTTCCTACTAGCTCTAGCTGAGGAGACTTCTGTACATAATCGCTTAGTAAGGCTACCGCTAAGGGTTCGTCATCTAGTATATAGCATCGGATAGGATTCATAATTCAATGGATAGTTGGCAAGTAAAGATATTCGCTTCTTCTGTAATTTTCAAAGTATGTTTATTCTGAAATTGTAAATCTAAGCGTTTGTGGATATTGGCTAGACCTATTCCACTAGTCTTATCCTTGTTATAATTGTTAGTCTTGTTTTGAGTATCTATTTCAAGTAGGTTATTGTGCTGTTTAATCGCAATTGTAAAAGGATGTTCTTGATCTGTCAATATTCCATGTTTAAAACCATTCTCTATGAAAGGAAGTAACAATAAAGGAGGAATGAGTAGACTAGGATTTTCTATATCTATGTCTAGGATGATATGTGTTTGTCCTGCGATACGCATTTTCTCTAGGTCAATGAAGTCCTGTATATAGTTGATTTCTTTTTGAAGTTCTATATGATCTGTATCCGTTTCATAAGTCATATACCTCATGAGTTGACTTAGTTTATCTATAGCAGGGAGCGCCTGTTCAGACTTCTGATAGACTAAAGAATAGATATTGTTTAGTGTATTAAAGACGAAATGAGGATTTATCTGTGATTTTAAAAAGCGCAATTCTACTTCATTCTTTTCTTGTTTTATAATTTGATTTAATTGTAGACTTCGAATCAAATAGATGATAATAAAAGTGATAGTAGAAGAAAGAATAGGAATTAGACTAAAGTATAAGTTGTCAAAGATGTAAAATAATACTGGAGTACCAGGGTAATAATTCTGTACGCCCCATATCCACAATATGACGCCTTGTTCTATAAAAGCTCTTATTACCAAGAAAAAGAGATAAGAAGATAGCCATCCTAGAAAAACTTTTTTCCAAGTGAACGACTTCATCACTTGAGGCATAATGTAAAGGTAATGAAAGTAAAAAACGCTAACGAAGATGATAGCAGTGGTATTATTTAGAATAGAGAAATCAGTAAATCTAATTAAATATGGAGCATTATAATCTAAGTGAACATAGTAAATATAGATGATGAATAGCCATAAGAGTAAGTGTAATTTTCTTTCTTTTTGGATGGATAAAACCTCTACTGTCTTCATAAGTATTGTTTTTTGTAAAGCTATAAAAACTTAGTTTTTAAATAAAGAGTGTTCATCGGATAAAATAGAGTGTTGGTCGAAAAAGTAAAAAGAGAAAGTGCTTACTATTTCATCTTTGTCCTATAATCAAAAGAATATTTAAAGAAGTTTAAGGAAACTGGAAACTGGAAATTGGAAATAGGGAAGTCGGGAGAATACACGTTACGACATCACCAAAAAACAAAAAAATAGAACTATAAAAAAATAAACAATTATGAGAACTAAATTATTCAGTTTATTTGCGATGTGTTTAATGGGAGGGCAAATAGCCAATGCTCAAGTAAACGATAATCTAAAATCAGAACACCCTATCCCAGTACTGAATATGGGAACGTTTCACATGGGGTATACATCTGATGCGAGTACTACAGAGTTCGATGAACACAATTCCAAAAACAAGGAGATGATACACGAGGTAGCTAGAGCTTTAGCGGCCTTTAAACCAACTGTGATTATCGTAGAGCAATTACCAGAATCTAACGAGAGTTTAAACAAGTCTTATCAGGAGTACTTGACAAATCCCAATAAGGTATTTAAAAACCCTAATGAAATAACTTTATTAGCTTTTGAATTAGGACGATTAACTAATGTAGATAAACTATATGGTATAGATTATTCTGAAGGATATAACTATATGATAGCACAGAAAGTAGGAAGGTACAATGATAAGCAATTATATGATGATTATATGGCGGCTTGTTTTAAAGTATTAGATGAAGGAGAAAAAAAGATGAGGGATGTGAAGCAAATGCTTTACTTCAATAATAAAAAAGAGGTATTCGATGCTTTGATTAATCTGAATGCTGATATGCTGACTCATGTGTCTTCTCCAGGCAAGTCTGAAGGAGCTGATGAAGCAGCTAAATTCTATCACCGTAACTTAGTGATGTATTCTAACCTAAACCAAATACCACTGACGAAAGATGATCGTGTATTTATATTAATGGGGGGAACGCATACTGCATTCTTTAATATGTGGTTAGAACGCAGCCCTAAGTATGAGTTAGTAAACACACTAGACTACCTAGAGAAGTTTAAGTAATTAGTTAAGAGTTTTGTACATCCGTCACATCATGTAGAGACGATTACTATGCGTGTCACAGGAAACAGGAAACAGGGAACGGGAAACAGGGAAACAGGGAACGGGAAACAGGGAACGGGAAACAGGGAACAGAAAATAGGAAAGTCGGGAGAGTTTGCGCAAGGAGGAACATCTGTCACATCATGTAGAGACGCATTATTATGCGTGTCACGGAAAACAGGGAACGGGGAACAGAAAACAGCGATTTCACACCTTCACACCTTCACAAAATTAGGCTACTTAGAGCAATCTGAGTAGTAATAAAAAAGCCCTCATCATTGAGGGCTTTTGTTATTTATGATTTGACAATCTTACCTACGGATACTGTGAATATACCATAGTTATCGATTAACATATTCTGTTTAAACACGCTGTTATAAGCGAATAGTTTATCAAGTTCATACTGAGAACGACGACGCATTACCCAGTCTGTATCTCTGTGACTCTTTAGTACAAAGGCAATTGTTTTTAACTGTGGGTGCCATGGCTGTCCTGTGTACACAATCACGCTGTTGTTAGTCGCTATACTACTTATTCCTTTGATGGTATTGCAAATCATATCGTTATCATCAAATAATTCAAAAATACCTGAAATGATAGTAATATTTGGCTCAAAGTTGAATAGCGGATAAGTGTTTAGATCAAAACAATCATAGTTCGTAAAACGAATACCAGTTAGATTGTGCTGTTTGATATAAGCTTCTCCGACTTCAATATTCGAACGTTTAAAGTCATTGACTACTATTTCTGCATCAGGGTATTTTGCTTTGATGTCGAATAAATAATTACCAGTACCTCCCGCTACGTCTAGTATCTTGATAGGTTTTCCTTGTTCTTGTAACAGCGTTATCTGTTTGTCTATTTGTTGTAATAGATGAACTTTTCGTTGGCGAATACCTGCCCATCCGATAGCGTTAAGGTAGTTCTTATCCATTATTTTACCGAAGCCTAACTTCCCTTGAGGAGTGTTTTTATACACATAGTCAAGAGAGATACCAGAGTCAAAACCATATAACAGTCCTAATCGCATTCCTTCTGATAGAGGACCTATTATACCTAATAGTTTCTTCTGGATTTTATAAGATAGCAATTCGACAGATGGCAATAGACCAAATAACATTTGGTAGTACTCATCAGTAGTAAACTTATCCGCTTTTAGGTTGATTTTTACTTTAGGAGCAGCGAAGCTCTTCTCCATAAACTTAGCAATGTCTTTATACACTTGTTCACGTCCTTTTTCAAATAAGATACCGTGGAAGCTGTCTTTAAGTGTTTTAAACTCTCTTAGGTCACTGCTTAGATTGTGAAAGAAGCGTTGTTGCCATTTGTTCTTGACTACGTAATCTTTCCCAGCTGAGAAGACAATCGTAGGTACAGTAATAGCCGCTGCATCATCTACAATGCGTTTTCCTGCATCCAATAAGTCTACAAGCATACGCCCATTGATAAACTTCGTGATTAACGGGTCGCTATCGTAAGCTACTTGTTGATCTTTTTCATGAGTTAATACCTTAGACTTTACATAGCTTGTCACAATCATATCTGGTTTAAACTTAGTACCCAGTGCTATCATTTCTTTAGCCAAAGGAACGTATAGTTTAATAGAGAATGCTGGAGCAAGTAATGCCATACCTGCGATAGGAACAGCGTAATCGTGTACCCAAGCACTTGCTATAACCCCAGCAATACTATTGGCTACTACGAAAGTGTCGTGATAGTGTATCTGATAGGTATGGTTTAGGTAATGAGCGAAGGCATCTAGGTCTCGCACATAGTCCATAAAGTTAGGAGATACTTCCTGTTCTGTATATCCATGCCCTCTAAAGTCAAAACTAAATACGTTATAATTAGCAAATGGAGCACTCTGTGCAAACTCTGCTAAACGAGCAGAATGCTCATGTCCACGATGTAGGACAATCATTGTTTTTTGTCCTTCTTTGTAATTCCAAGCTCTATAAAATATAGCTGCATTATCAAAGCTAGTGAATGTTCCTTCTATCATATATTAGTGTTTTTTATAGCAATTTATAATTTAAAGATAGCGTTTTGATTAATAGATTGTATATATGCCTGCGCATCTTTTTGTGTGCAACCTGTATAATAAGCGTAAACTAAAGCCGCTATAGTCATGCTTCTAGACAGTCCCATAGCGCAGTGTATATAGATTACAGTATTGTTTTTTTTGTTTTGATAAGCGTTAATAATATGTGTTACGATATGCTGAATATATTCTTGATTGGCCTGTCCTACATCTAAAAGCGGATAAAAGTGATAGGCAGAATGATGTAATAAATAACTGTTCTCCTTCATCTCAGCAGATAGGTCATAGGTTATTACTTCACTTGAATCAAAATGAGCTGAAGCTTCTTTAGAAGAAAGTAAAGATCCGATATAGAGCTGAGGGATCATCTCCTTGACCTCTACTGGGTAATAGACTTTGTTTAGTCTTCTCAGGATATAATAAGTTGTAATATAAGGCAGTAGAACAAGGTATTTCCACAAGTTAATTTGTCCTTGTTTATCTTTGATGAAATAAATGTTATTCTGTATATAAGCAATGCCAATATAGATAAGGTTAGTCGCTATCCAAAGCAATAAAATAGAGGTATAGCGCTCAAGTGAATAACAAACAATACCCAATAGCATAGTCGCTAAAACAAAGTATATCAATCCTTTTTTTATATTGAGGTACAAAGCTTTCTCTTTGTTTGGTAGAAAGATAAAAGTACCTAAACAAACTAGAATGGCTGTGATCAAATCTATGGTGTGATGCTGATAGACAAATAGTGTAGAGAGCGCTACTAAGGCAAGCCAGATATGTAAGAAGACTTTGGTAAATGCCTTAAATCTTCTAGTGTGTTCTACAACAGTCATAAACACAATCGCATAGGCTACATGTAGGGATGGAGCTTGATTATAATGAGTATCCCATGTCGTGATAAAGTCAAAAAGGGGGTTAAACAAAGCCACTGTATGCAAAGGTCTCTCTACTGTAAACTGAATAGGGAATACGATAAACCCAATAAAGGCGATTATAGTGACTGCTAACATACGCTTAGTCAGTAATCTCAATTGATAAATAGAATCTACCCAATAAAAAACGAGTAAGAAGAATAGTCCACTAGTACTATAGGGAATAATCATCCACTCTATAAATGGGATATAGGGATCTATCGCTAAGGTCACAGACCAATCCAATGCTCTATATACAGCGTAATACTGTGCTGCCATATATAAAATAATGAAGACAGCATAACAGAGTAGCATTGCTTTGGTTCGTTGTTTAAAAGTAGGAGTTATTTCTTCTTTTGCCATTTTGCTTTTTTGTGCATAATACGTTGTAATATTCCTTTAGGGAATAGCTGTAAACAGCGAATTAGTCGATACATCTTTTTAGGAAAGACTATTAGTTCTTTGCCTTGTGTAATATTAGTATAAATGATATCAGCTGCTTCTGTAGGAGTGATAACATATTGTTTTTTAGACAAATCATCACTATTGAGCTCTAATAATCTAGGTGTAGCGACATAACCAGGATGCACACTGATGACTTTAATCCCTTTATCCCTATAGGCGCGATGATACGCTTTGGTAAGTGCTACTACTGCTTGCTTACACCTTGTGTAGATTGTTGCTTCATTATAGTCTAAAAAGGTAGATATCGAAGCGATACAGACGATGGTTCCTCCGTTGTCCTGCATACAGCCTCTCGCTACTTCTAATGCATTTAGGGTTGCTTTGATATTGTTGTCTATCATGGCATTGGTATCTTCCCATGAAATATGCTCTAAGGCACTATCTGTATAATTACCTGCTCCTGCTATCAGTATATCAAGCTTAGTTTGACTAAATGTGTTTATAACATCTCGTAGTTGAGGTAGGTCTGTTGCATCTACTGTATAGACAGTTAGATTAGGATGTACAGAGAAGTCATGTCCTTCTTTATGAGGATTTCGACTGCCAATACCTACACGATAGCCCTCTTGCAAATAACGCTGAGCTAATGCCCATCCTATACCTGATGTACCTCCTGTGATAAAGACATTTTTCATTGTTTTAATGCATTAAGGACTACTTGATATCCATAGTCAAATTGTCTAAATATCTGTTCTTTACAGTCTTCTTTAGAAATGGGTAATTGTATTTCTAAAGCAAACTTTCTCCAATTGATTTTACGGCTTAGATAGCCCCCAGAGAGTTTTTGTCTCATATCACTGGTGTCTAATCTATTGGCTGTGATAGCTGCTGCTTGTTGAAGTCGTTCATTCCCACTGTAGCCAAATACAGCTCTTACTAAGCCTTCTTCCATGGCTGAATAAGGAGCTTTGTGTTCTAGCCATATTTCGTTACCTAATGTAGTGGCTAGTTCAAAAGGGATAAGGTCTATCGCTCCTCCTAAATACTGTTTACCTCTATACTGAGCAGGTGCCATATAGAACATATCAGATGTACTAATACGCATCGCTCTTAAGGGCTCTACTTCTAGAAGCAATTCTGTATCTCTCTCTACTGCACTATTTGTGTCAAATTTATATTGATCAATATATTGATGTAGTGAATCAAGAGGAACATTAGGAGTAGGAATGAGTATTTTCTTAAAAGCTTTCTCATCTTTTCTCTTTTTGTTTACTCGATCAGGTGTATACAATATCTCAGAACCAAGGGTAATGACCTCAGGCGCATCAGTATGTGTAGTTAGTAGAGAAGGGAACTTCTCATCTAGGTTTTGAGGCTGATCAACAAAATACTTGCTAAACAGGTCTAATAGATAGGGAGCATTCTCTTTTTTCTTACTGTGCTTGATACAGTAGTACGGAAGGCGGTCTAGTCTCGTCTGATTAGTCAAAAAGGTATTCATCGCAGCAGTCAGAAATTCGTCTGACGCTAGATATTCTTTAATGGCCGCGGGTGTATTAAAGGTGCGTATAATCGATGTAGAGATAGTCGCTCCACAGGTTGAGATGATCAAATCAGGTCGAATATTGTGTTCGACCATCGCGACATACATACCACAGTACATCACAAAGCGACTTCCGCCACCAGAGAACACCGCTACGCGATTATAAGGTTTTATTTGATCCATAACATGACAATATAAAATAGAGGAGTGGTGTATAATAAACTATCTACACGGTCTAGTAGTCCTCCATGTCCAGGAAGGAGTGTACCTGTGTCTTTGACATTTGCTCTTCGTTTGACTAAAGAGAAGGTTAAGTCTCCTAAAAAACCTAAAACACTTAATGCCATCGCCAGTAGAATAGTCTTTAGCGTAATGGCTTCCCAGAATAGTAAATAGTACATCAGGTTAAATATACCTGTAGTCATCACAATACCACCTATAACGCCTTCTAGTGTTTTATTTGGGCTGATATGAGGTGTTATCTTAGTCTTGCCGAATAGCTTGCCAGCCATATATTGACTCACATCGTTTAGCTCCATTGGGACAACTAATAAAATGAGATATTTATAACCTTCTTTTGCTAACCCAATATAGAATAACATAGTAGTAGATAGAAGGTAAAAGGTCATGATCACTAAGAAGAAAGCATAGTTTCTATATTTTAGGTATATACCAGCAGAAACAATCATGCTTAAGCCAAGTATAGTAAGTAAACTCTCTTCAATAGGTAGCAGTAATAAACAAATAGTGATAATCAAGGTAGTCAATACAACTATTCCTAACTTTAGGGATCCTATAGGGATGGCAAAAGTAAATAACTCTAGTTGTCCCCAATAGATTAGGAACATAATGAACATTAATAAACTCAAGGGGTGTAGTAGTGCTAAGCCAAATACTACAACGATATAACACCATGTCCTAACGCGTAGGGGTACATCTGCAAACTTTCCTTCCTTTGTCATCTATTGTGCGTTTTTAAGTGCTTTACGGCATCTTGTGATTGTGCTTAATAGTAATAGTAAATTGATAACGATAAAGATATAGAAAGATGCTCCGCTAAGATTAACACCAGAGAACAGAAGTAATCCATATATTCCCAATATTAATGCTCTATCGCTTTTGCCCATAGGACCATCATATCTTCTCTCTCCACCTAATATCTTTCCCATTAGCCCTGCGAACTCATTGATAATACTCAAGCCTATAAATAAGACAATCAAATAGGTGCTCTCTGGTTGAAACTTTAATAAAGGAATAAATAAGATAAAGTCAGATAAAATATCACCTACCTCGTTGAGTAATTCGCCTTTCTTAGAAGTCTGATTATACAACCTAGCCATCATGCCATCTAATGCATTTAATGCCATGCGAATAAGCAATCCGATAGGTAAACAAAGAAAGAAGAAGTGGTAGCTATCTGCATACCAAAATAACACAGCTAATACAAAAGAGAAGACAATAGCGAATACAGTAATCTGATTAGCTGTGATTTTCTTTTTGTGTAATGCATTTAGTATTGGCATTAGCGATTTCTGAAAATAGGGCTTTATCTTATATACGGATATCATAGTTTACGATTTTATTAATAAAGGATTAACGGAATTATAATATTAAAAAACGTTAATGATTGTGGTTTTTTAATTATTTTATAGTGTTAAGGTTGTGGTTAATTTGGTTTTTGTAGTTAAAAATTGATTGGAAACTAAAAATATTATATAATAAAGTGTTATCTTTAATAGTGAAAAATAGAAATAACAAACATACTATTATAACAGTTAAGTGTGCTTATTTGTTATAAAAAAACTAAAAAAATATTGTACAAAATGTGTGTTTGGCATTTTTGTTGATTTTAGATTATAAATAAAAGTAGTGAAAAATATCCCTTTTATACTAAGATTGTATTTACTCATTTGGGGATTATAACTTACTACAGAAATCAATTACTCGTATGGCAAGTAAATTAGAACCTATCAAACCCGTACCAGCGTTAATCGCGGTCGCTATCACTTTAATTATTTGGTTTGTTATCCCTGTTCCAGAAGGCGTTAGTCCTAATGCGTGGCAGTTGTTAGCATTATTCGTTGGAACTATCGCAGCTATTATTGGAAAGGCGCTACCTATCGGAGCAGTGTCTATTGTAGCGATAGCCTTAGTAGCCATAACAGGTGTAACTAATCCAGATAACTCTAAAGCAGCTTTAGCAGATGCTTTAAGTGGTTTTTCAAATGATTTAATTTGGCTTATTGGAGTAGCAGTGATGATCTCTATAAGTTTAAAGAAAACAGGCTTAGGTGCTAGAATAGGATATTTCCTTATTTCCTTGTTTGGTAAAAGAACACTAGGGATTGCGTATGCATTGTCTTTTGCCGAAACAATCTTAGCTCCTGTAACACCAAGTAATACCGCAAGGGGAGGAGGAATTATACACCCTATTATGCGTTCTATCGCAGTGAGTTTTGGCTCTAGACCAGAGAAAGGGTCTGCTGAAAAGATAGGACGTTATTTAGCACTAGTGAACTATAATGCCAATCCTATTACTTCAGCGATGTTTATTACCGCTACAGCTCCTAATCCATTAATTGTTAGTTTGGTGCTAGCAGGTACTACTGCTGGAATCACTATAACATGGGGAATGTGGGCACTAGCAGCTTTAGTACCAGGTTTAGTAGCTTTAATCGTGATGCCGTTAGTGATTTATATGATTTATCCACCAGAGATAAAGAAAACTCCTGATGCTCCAGTATTTGCTAAAAAGCAATTAGATGAGTTAGGACCTATTTCTTTACCTGAGTATATTACAATGGGAGTGTTTACCATCTTATTATTGTTATGGGCAGGAGTTCCGGCAATGATTTTTGGAGATACTTTTGCTGTTCAACCAACAGCGGCAGCTTTCTTAGGATTGGGAATTCTTATTGTCACAGGTGTATTAACTTGGGAAGATATATTAAAAAATACAGGGGCTTGGGATACGATAGTATGGTTTGCAGCCTTAGTAATGATGGCAGGTTTCTTAGGTAAACTAGGTTTGGTAGGATGGCTCGCTACAACAGTAGGAAAAGGTATTGCAGGATTAGGATTATCGTGGATACCAGCTACGCTTATACTGCTTCTAGTATATGTATATTCTCACTATTTCTTTGCAAGTACTACAGCGCATATTACAGCGATGTTTGCAGCCTTTTTCGCAGCAGGTATAGCTCTTGGAGCACCTGAGATGTTATGGGCATTAGTACTAGGATTCTCATCATCTATAATGATGTCACTTACACATTATGGTACAGGTACAGCCCCGATTATTTTCGGAACGGGATATACAACATTAGGAGAATGGTGGAAAGTAGGTTTTGTAACTAGTGTGGTTAATCTAATTAGTCGAACCTTAAAAAGTCATTTTAAACTTTAGATTGCAAAATAGTAAGTTGGTTATTGTATAAAACGCTTCTGTAAAGAAGAACCAAAAAGATGATTTACATTTATTCATCATCCTTTTAAAGTTAAATGCAGCTGCAGCTAACATAATATTGATATTATCTCCTACAATTCCTTTATAGAAGTTACGATTTAATCTATGATCTGATTTAAGGTGCCCTATTACTGGTTCTATTGCCGCTCTTTTTTTGTGAGCGTTGCTTAATTTCTTGCGTTTGTAATAACTGTCTGATTTTTTGGGTGTTGATGGGATTAGTATTTCTGTGTCACCTACTTGCTTTTTGCCTCGATAACCACGATCAACTTTTGCTACTTTAGGAACCTTACCTGTTAGTCTATTTACTTGTTCTAATGCAGCTTCTAATGTATGACCGTCATATTCATTACGGAACCCAAGAGCTCCTACTATTACTCCTGAGTCTGTTTTGACAAAGGAAGCTTTATTCCCAAATTCATATTTCTTATGCTCTTTACCTTTTGAGATACAGCATACTGCTTGTTCATGTAAGGAATAAATTTTACCTGTTGTATTCCTTTTTTGAGACAATACTCTTTTAAATATTTCTAATGTTGGATGGTGTAGGGAATTTGGAGCTAACTTTCTTTCTAATTCTCTTACAAGTCTTCCTGCTATTGTTTTTATTTTTCTATCTGCCTTGTTTGCTTTTGCACTATTCTTAGGATGATTTCTAAAGCGTTGAAAGGTTGCTAATTTCTTTAAAGTTTGTGTATAAGTCTGTCTGACTTTTACGTTTTCTTGTTCTGCTATTTGCTTGCATTTTTTTATAATCTTATTGTGAAGCTTTGCATCTGTTGGGTAGGTAATATTTTTTTCTTGAACAGTTGTATCTATATTCACATTGTCATCATCATTGTCTTTTTCATTGACACGGATACTTTCTTTTAAAATTAACTCCACTCCTGATTCGCCTATCCTATTTCTGAAATGCACTAACTCTGAGGCTTCACATGGAGATCCTGTAGCGAAAGATACTTCTCCACAAAAATATTGATAATAGGCGTTTTCACTCCATTGAACCACGACCATTTCATCTGATACATTACGGATATGTTTTAACATTAAAAGCCCAACCATTAATCTAATAGGTTTTGCTGGACGACCTTTTCCACTACTATACAACGGTGAAAATGCTTGCTCAAAAACATTCCAATCTATTTTATTAGCCAACTTGTATAAGCCGTGTTTTCGATCTAAGATCTCTTCAAAAGTTGATAAAAAACTCACTTGATTAGGGTTTTTATTGTGTGCTAACATTGTAATAAATTTGCAAGGTTTATATACTAAATATACTAAAACTTGTAATATTTTTAAACAAAAAACACATAAAAATAAGTGTAATATATTGATTTATATTTAATTAAGTTGTTTTTAAGGGACAACTAATTATATTTATTCTAGTAGGAGGACTATGGTGGAAAGCACTAGGATATTGGTAAGAGAATAAGATTTATTATATAAGCAAAAGCCAGTCGAGATTGACTGGCTTTTGTGTATAAATCAATGAAGTATAATGAGATAGAATCTCCTTAATTAGATTAAAACTTATAGTTAAATGATAAAGTAGCTATTCGACTATCTAGATCATATTTCTTGCGAATATTAGAATTGAAGTTATCTCCTGTTACATTGTAGTTCACAGTATTTAGAACATCTGTTACAGCTAGTTTAATAGTTGCTTTGTCTTCTAATAGGGCTTTAGATAAACCGATTGTTAAGTCAAAATAACTATCTCTTTTGTATAGACCTAAGTTTGACTTAGAGAAGTACTGTGCATTGACATCAGCCTTTAATCCTTTAACAATGGTAAAGTTGTTTTGAGAGTTAAAAGTGAAAGCTACTTGTGAACTATTGATTTCTGTTCCTTGATAGTTTCCTTCATATTTGTTGTTAAACAAATTAAACATATTACTCATAGACCACCATTCTGTAGGGCTTACTGTACCTGTTACATTCGCACCATAGTGATAAGATTTGTTTAAGTTTTCTTGAGTACTTACTAAGATACCTGTATCTGCTTGGTAATTATACACATTGGTCATCACATCGTTCGTCACACTGAAGTACACATTTGCGATAAGGTATTTACTCCATGTATATCCTACTTCAGAAGCGTGTGTTATCTCAGGTTTTAACTTAGGATTCCCTTGCCAATAGTTAAAAGGATCATCGTAAAAACGGAATGGGTTTAAGTCAAAGTGACTCGGTCTATTAATACGTTTACTATACGAAGCATAGAAGCCATGTGCGTTATCTGTTTCGTACTTGATAGAGGCACTAGGGAATAGTTTAGTATAATCGTTTTTACTGTATTCTTTAGTTGTTTTTTGGTCTATTTCGGTTTGTGTAAACTCTGAACGCAATCCTACTTGGAAACTCCAATGCTCTAAACTAAGCTTGTAGTTAGCATAAGCAGCGTGTATCTGTTCATTGTATTTATAGTGATTCGTTGAAGCAGGATCTACTTCCCATCCTGAATTATTTTGGAATTCATAAACAGATGGATTGTCATTTGATTTGACAATTGACTTCCATCCTGTCTCTAAAGCGTGCTTATCATCAAGAGGTAAGGTAAAGTCTAATTTACCATTAAATACTTTAAAATGTGATGGAATATATCCACGTCTATTTCTATATGGAGCATTAGAGTTGTTTAATAAAACGTCAGCTAATTGAGATTGTTCAGATCTAAACTTAGAAGTCTCATATTCTAAATCTACATCTACTTTACTACCCTTATCATTGAATAAATGAGAAGCAGTTAAGTTAAATGTGTAATCATACCAATGCTCTTTATTTCCGTTGTCTGTATTAACATGTGAATTCAATGTTTCTACAGGAGCATATATCATATTATATCCTTTAGAATAATCTTCATATCTCCCGATTTTAGCATCGAATAAGAAGCCCACAGTTGTTTTAGAAGATAGAGCGTAATCCACTCCAAATTTGAAGTTATTAGAAGTAAGAGGCTCATTACTAGTGAAGCGTTGTTCACTGTGTCTGTCTATTACAGAAGGATTAGTAGTGTTGTAGAAGTCTTGAAGATAATGCTTGTGTTCTTCTTCCCCTCTAAAAGTATAGCTATAGTCTCCAAATAGACTTAGTTTCTCATGCGTATACCCTAGATTAAATCCTGCATTAAGGCGGTTTTTACGTCCTCGTCCTGCATTGACAAAAGAACTTCCTTTTAGCCCTTCCATATTGTACTTCTTTAATACAATATTAATGATACCTGCATTACCAGCTGCATCATACTTAGCAGAAGGGTTAGCGATAATCTCTATATTTTTGACTTGAGAAGAGTTGGTTGATCTCAAGAGATTGGCTAGTTCTTTTGCAGATAGAGAACTCAGTTTTCCATTTAGCATTACACTAACTCCTTTTTTACCTCTCAGAGATAATTCACCTTCTTGAGATACAACCACTCCTGGAGCTCTTCCAAGAACTTCAAGTACTGTACTTCCATCTGATAAAGCACTATTCTCTACACTAAACACCATTTTGTCAGCTTTCTGTTGGAATACAGGAGCTTTAGTAGTGATTAATACTTCGCCAAGGTTAGTATTAAATGCGTTGAGTATACTGTCTAATTGTGCTTCGGTTTGGGCATAGGTACCCAGGCTGCATAGTGATAGCAGCCATATATATGGTCTTTTCATTGTTTTAAAAATTATTTAGTAGTCTTTTTTTTATTGCGTCTTCCCCAATAGATAATAAAACCTGTAATAGGAAGAGAGGCACAGAATAAGCTAAGGATAAAAGCAATTATTTTTCCAGGCATACCAAAGAAAGCTCCTACGTGCAAATCATAAGTAGCACCAGTAGCTCGTTCTGCTAATAATCGTTCTCCATGAGATCTATTGAACAATAGCTCTCCAGAGTGTTCGTCAAATATCATAGTATGTGAGTCATTATATTTGAACTCGTGATCTTTAACACGAATAGTCATATTGTCGTGATGATGATCAGCGTTCTCATGATCTTCTAAGTCAATACCAAAAGAGAAAGCATTAGGGTAGTGCTCTTTTACAGTAGCAGCTATGTGATCTACTGTTGTTGGAGTTTCCATAGACTCAGGAGCAGTAGTCTTATAATGACTAAAGTCTGGAGCATACATAGAAAACCCGTTGATTAAGAAGTAAACCCAACTCATCGTGACGCGGAAAGAGTACATAATTCCTGTAATAGCCACTATTAGTGCTAGAGCAGAAGAGTAAAATCCAAGTATATTGTGAACGTCATAATTTTTACGGCGCCAACCTTTTACTTTCTTCCATCTAAACCAAAAGCGTTGTTTACGCATATTCTTATTCTTAGGCCACCATAGTATAATCCCTGTGATTAGCATAATCACAAAGATTATAGTAGCTACACCTACTATAGTACCTCCTACAGCATTACTCAAAAGTAATGAGCGGTGAAGAATCATAGTGAAGAAGAAAGGGCTTTTCAATAGGTCATCGACAGCAATTACTTCTCCTGTATACTGATTGACATAGACTGTTTTAAAAACGAGATAAGTATCGAAATAATTCCATCCTTCCGGATTGGCTTTAAACAATCCAAATTGATAAGAACGAGTAGGATCCATTGGGATTGTTACTTCCTCTGCTGGAACTTCTTCGTTAACTAATTGTGCATTAACTAGTTCTTTTAGTTCACGAATAGGAATCGGTTTTTTATTTTCAATATCTTGTTCGCCATGATAGATCATGTCTTGTTTAAGATAGGTAGAGATATCCTCGTTGAAGACAAAAACAGTTCCTGTAAGTGATACGATAAGTACAATTATACCTGACAGTAGTCCTAACCACAAGTGGAGTTTAAGCATATACTTTTTGAAAATCCCCTTGGTTTTCTTGGGCTTATCAGTTTGCATAATAATTAGTTATTTAGATTTAATAAATATAATTAGGGTGTCGCAAATATATAATTATTTATAATCATTCTAAGTATAAGTTTGTTCTAAATGAGAAGTATTTTATAATAAGTTGATTATTAGTGGATATCAATAATATTTTGTGGTTTTTTATAGTTAGTTTAAACCAATATCCACATTTGATAAATGCTACAAAGTAATTCTAATTCATAGTTTTTTTCATCTAATGGTCTCTTGCAATTTTAAGTTTACCTATCAGACTTATAGGTTTAAAGAGAAAGGAATAATTGAAAAATCACTAATTTTGAATATAGGTTTAAAAGTCTATAATACAGTGTTTTAAAAGGATTTAATTAAGAAATAGTGTATCTGTAAGAAAATAGTTGAAAGGTGGATTTATGAATTTTGACTCTCGTCTTTTGATTTTGTCATTGTATTTATCTTTTTTAATAAAGCTAACGAGAGTCCTAATAGAAGAAGAAGTAAAAGACGATTTAGTTACTTTTTAATAGGAGGATAGTTCTTGTTAGGTAGGCTTGGAGAATGTAATTATATCAGTACTATTCTTTCAAAATGTTTTTTAAGTCCATTCGTTCGTGTAAGAAGCGAATGACTAAAATATCTTTATTCTGTAGTATTTGATAGAATATAATATGTTTACCTATAGCAAAACCTAAGAGATGTGTATTTATCCTGGCGTAACTTTTTCCAAGAGTTGGATTATTGGTTATTTTCTGACAAGTTTCAATTAATAGAGTATAATATTTATTAGCTTGCTGCTCAGACCATGCTTCAAAAGTATATGACCAAATTTCGGAGAGATCCTTAACCGCACGGTTAGTCAAAATATACTTTGCCATTATTTCTATTTGTTAGCCTTTAAAGCTTTTAGATGGTTGTTAGGGTCAAAGTCTTCAGCTATTCCACTATCAATTCCTTCTTGTATAGCATTTCTTAATACTTGTATCTCATTTTCTTCTTTCTCAAGAAGACGTAGACCAGCGCGAATGATCTCACTAGCATTTTTATAACGACCTTCATTTATTTTAGCTTCAACAAAACCTTCAAAGTAGTCTCCTAATGATACTGATGTAGTACGTCCCATAACTTCTATTTTTATCAAAGTTACCAAAATTTGGTAATTTTAGATAGCGCATTTACTTTTATTTAGTATTTATTTTCAGTGTGTTAGGAGGCTTATAAGAAAAAAGAGTTGACCCAACTGAGCCAACTCTTTCGAATTACTTATTATGTATCAATCTAAACGACTACTTTGCAGCCCATATTTCTATTTCTAATTGAATCTCTGGCAATCCTAGTGCTGTGATATACCCAACAGTCATAGATGGGTATTCTGTACCAAAAGTGTTGTCCCAAACTTCGTAGAAGAAGTCCCAGTCTATCTCTTGTGTCGCCCAAATATTAACTTTAATGACATCATCAGCAGTTAGTTTTTGACTACCTAATACTTGGATGATATTCATAAACGTGTTTTGTACTTGCGCATTAAATGTAGAAGGGATATTCCCCATCGCATCTGTACCTATTTGTCCTGAGAATGTATATAGATTAGCTCCTTTAGGAACCACAGTCACATGAGAATATCTTCCCACTGGAGCTGCTAAAGTGCTAGGATTTAGTCTTTGTATTTTTGTATTCATCCGCTATAAATTATTGTTTCACGCGCGAAAATAATCTATTGATTTATGAATTTAAGTTTCCTAACTAACTTTAGCTTTTTTATAAGATAAATGGCTGTTTTTAGGGGTAAACATGTTTTCTAAATTTAGTTATTTTTGCTCATTATGCTAAACATAATAATATGGAAACTATTAATTACCAACTATTTTTAAAAGAGACATTACCTTTTGAAAACTATTTGTTTTATAAAGCTTTAAAAGAGGAAGAAGTAATAGATTTAGAGTCAAGCATCTCAAAATCGTTACCACCTTACTACAGAGAGTTCTTGTTAACTATTGGTATCTATCAAGATGTTATAGAAGGGCTATTCATCAATAAGAACGAATGGATAGAACAGAACGGGTATTTAGGTGAAGTAGAAGAGAACTATGTGATGATAGGGGATAATGGAGGTGAAGACTTTTGGTTGTTACGTACAGATGATACAGATGATCGAACAGTTTATAATTGGGTAGATGATGAAATAGAAGAAACTGGTTTTACTTTCGATGATCTATTGGAGAGATGTTTAAACAATTTGAAGGATGATAGCTTATGTAAATTAAGCAACGATAAAAAAGCTTTAAGGATTAACTTCGTTTTACGCCCTGAACAAGAGAATAAACTAAGTGAAGTCTTGGGGATAGAATATACAGGAGAGTGGATAGAAGATATTCCTAATTTTGAAGATTTGAGAGATTATTTAAAAGATCAGCAGTTAAGTGTTTATAACATTAATGCAACATTAAATGGTCAACCTATTGAAATAAAAAAAGAATATAGTGATAAAACAAAAGAAGCTGTGTATACTTTTGGCTATAATGAATCTTTATCAGTGTTAAGAGAGAACTCTAAAATAGAAGAGTATCAATCTTTGATAAAAGAGCAGTTTCACAACTCTTCAGTAAGCGTTTTAGATATTTATAATACCGATTTAACTGATTTAGTTTGGTAAGAAGCATATTATACTTTTTGGTGCTCTTTTTTATACTGTGAGGGAGTCATTTGTTTATATTTTTTAAACAATTTAGACAAATGACTTTCATCGTTAAAGCCTAGTTCAAAGGCTATTTCTTTTAATCTTGTATTGCTGTACTTAAGCCTAGTTTCTACTAATTTTAGCTTGTAATCTAAGATATAGTCTTGCAGTGATATCCCTGTCTGTTTCTTAAAGTATTCACCCAGATAGTTTTTAGAAATACTAAACTCATTGGCTAACGCCTCTAAAGTCAACTTCTCTTTATGCCCAATGTGTTGCTGGATATAAGTAATCATTTTCATAATATCTTGTGCCTTTCTATTCTCATTGACTTGTTCATAATCGTGTAGAATAAGGTTACGAGCCACAAGGTTGAGCAGGATAGAAATGCATTGTCTTATGATTAAATAATCTTGTGTATGGTTATTGTGCTCTCGTTGAATACTGTGTAATAACTGTTCTGCAAATACAGCATCTTCTTCAGATTGGAATACACATCCCGCTTTAGTATGATAGTTATGTGTGATATAGGTCAGCTTATTGATATTATCACAAGTCTCTATGCGATCTGCCTCTGTGCGAATCTGAGTGATAAAGCTCTGAGGACATTCTATCACGAGGATTTGACCATCTTTACTTTCAAAAGAATACGGTGTATCAAAAGGAATAATAAATAGCTTTCCCTTTTTAAAAGGGACTTTATGAGCTTCATATCGACTCATCCCTTTTCCCTTTTGTATATACACGATAGTGAGATGCGCTTTTGGTTGTATACTAAAAACATCATCTATCAGTAGATGTTCTGTGATATGAATAGGGTCGAAGGTGTTTTTAGAAGTCATATTGTTTACTGTAAAAACCTTTTAAAGTACAAGATAATTTGTATCTAGGGTGTTTCCTTTGCAAAGGAATAAAAATAAACAATATGAATGAATATAAAAATAGGTGGAGTATTCTACGCTATTTAGTTATAGGAGCTTTTCTATCTCCTTTAGATTATTTTATTGTCAATATGGCTTTGCCTGCGATTAAAGAATCATTTCATGCAACAGAGAATCAGTTGCAGATGGTCATCGCAATCTATGGACTTACGTATGCTGCTCTAGTAGTCTGTAGTGGAAAGCTTGGCGATATATATGGTAGGAGAACTATCTTTACGACGGGGCTTTGGATATTCTTAATCTCCTCTTTGGCGTGTGCATTTTCTCCATCTGTACAGATGTTGATTTTCTCTCGTTTTTTGCAAGGAATAGGAGCCTCTTTGTTAGCTCCG
Organism: Myroides odoratimimus; assembly: GCF_004337635.1. Lineage (NCBI taxonomy): Bacteria > Pseudomonadati > Bacteroidota > Flavobacteriia > Flavobacteriales > Flavobacteriaceae > Myroides > Myroides odoratimimus. The sequence continues at coordinate 3,634,931 of NZ_CP037427.1, read as the reverse complement.
CAAGTATTAGCGTCTATTCGCATCCTTTTTGACGAATCAGAACGAGCAAAGGCTTTAGGACTTTTTGGTTCTGTATTTGGCTTAGCAGCTATAGTAGGACAGTTGCTTGGTGGTGTATTATTAAATATTCATTTGTGGAATCTAACGTGGGAGATTATCTTTTTGGTAAATGTACCTGTGGCAGCTATTTGTCTATACGGTATTTATACTACTATGCCTAAGGAGAAAGTACAAAAACAAAAGTTAGACTACCTAGGTGTAGTCCTTGTGATTAGTGCGTTACTTTGTTTTATCACTCCTTTGATTTATGGGAGAACCTATGATTGGGCGTGGTGGATATTTGCTATTATAGGAGGTAGTATAGCACTTGCTATTAGCTTTGTGAAGTATGAACAATATAGAGAACAACGCCAAAAACCTGTCTTGTTATCTATCTCTTTATTGAGTAATAAATCCTTTGCTTATAATTTGCCTATCATCTTGTTTTATAATTTTACCGCAGGGCTATTCATCTGCTATCCCTACTATTTACAGTCTTATCTAGGGTGGGATGTATTAGTAGCTGGTATGGCTGTTTTGCCTTATGGAATAGGTTTCTTTCTAGGGCCAATCTTATTTGCTAAGGTAGATAAGCAAGCTTCTTTTTGGATAAGATCAGGACTATTGTTATTATTAATCTCCTTCTTAGGGTTAGGTATATTATTTGGTCAATACAGTACACCGAATGTATTTATGCATGGCTTATTTTTATCAGCAGGGCTTGGACATGGGCTGTTAATGCCTGTGATGATGAAAGAGAGTATTAAGTCCATAGCAGTAGATCAAGTAGGACAAGCATCAGGTATCGTGAGTACTACGATACAAGTAGGCAGTGTATTAGGAGGAGCAGTAATAGGTACTATATTCTTTAGTTTAAGCAGTACTTTAGACTATCCTAATGCCTTTGGGATAGCAATAGCAGTAATAGGGTTAGTACAGATTATTGGTTTGCGGTTATCCCTAAGGGGAATTAGGAATTAAGAATGTTACCTATATACATATAACCGTAGGGGCGAATTGCAATTCGCCTTACAAAAAAACGATTAAACAACATCACACAAAAACGATTTCACGGTTTCACAAAAAAACAAAAAACATGGATTTAGCAAAACAACAGGTAATAGACTTTCATATCAATATACAGACTTGGTTTAATGGTACAGCATCTAATAAAGAAGAGTTGTATCAAGCGATAGTAAGTACATTTGACCCTTCGTTTAAGATGACGAATGGAGACGGCAACTCGGTTAGTTATGATGCTTTTACACAATGGCTACCTACTGTATACGGTAAGTTTCCGACTAGACAAGTAGAAGTAAAAGAGTTAAAAGGTTACGCTACTTTTAGCCATATCATCGTAGAGTATATCGAAATACAACAGACAGAGGATATCAGAACAGAGAGAGAGTCCTCAGCAGTGTTTACCTTAAAAGAAGGTAAAGCGATGTGGTATAGCTTAGTGGAGCGTTGGGTTTTATAGGTTCTCGGTTCACAGTTTACGGTTTACAGTGAACCGTAAACTGTAAACCTTAAACTGTCCACCATTAACTACTTTCTATCTAAATCGACTATCAACATAGGATTATCTTGACGCAATTGTTCAAGTAGTTTCTCTGTCTCAGAAGTCTTAGGATTTTCTAGTAAGGCATCATATTCTTTCTGAGTAATACCAACCATCTGTAAGAAGTCTATACGTCCATTAGGAGACTCTAAAGAGCCTAGTTCTGGGTCTAGTGCAAAAGCGATGGCTACTAAATCAGTATCGTAATCTAAACGAATAGGGCTATTAGTAGGGATAAAATGAAACTCTTCAAACCATTTTCCTGAGTTAAATACATACTTAGCCAAGTTGTTCATAAGGTTCATCGCCCAATGAAAGTTTTCATCGCCTTGTTTTTTTAGACGCATCGTCAACTCAAAACCATATCCACTAAAGTCATTGTCTACAGCCTCGTCATTATAGTATAGGTCAGAGAATCCATAGGTAACAATATGGAAGTGGTCTGTCTGCTGATCACTATTATATACACTTAATCCATCTAGAGGATTTTCTCCACCTAAAGAGTAAGGTAATGCATTGCCGAAGTGCTGAGGTTCTTGCTCTCCATATTGTTTTGCTAAGTGATCAGAGATAGCATCCCATCCCACTGCATCTTCTTCATTGTATTTTTGTTGGTATTCTTCTTTTGTCATTTTATACTTTTTATGAGCGTTATTTTATGCGTCTTATAGCTTAGCAAAAATAGTGTTTTTGTTAAAATAATACAGATAAAAACGTTGTGTTACAGTGGTGTAGTGTTAAAAAAGACGGCATAGCACAAAGTTGAAAGTTAAAACAAGAGATGTTATTAATAATAGAATTATCTTTAAGGATTCTAAAAAACAAGCATTAATTATATGAAAATAGCCATCGTATGCTATCCAACCTTTGGGGGTAGTGGTGTAGTAGCCACAGAATTAGGGTTGGAATTAGCGAAAAGAAATCACGAAGTGCATTTTATTACTTATAGCCAACCAGTGCGTTTAGCCTTGCTAAATCCTAATATATTTTATCACGAAGTAAATGTTCCTGAGTATCCATTGTTCCATTATCAGCCTTATGAACTTGCCTTGTCAAGTAAATTAGTGGATATGGTGAAACTATTCAAGATCGATGTACTACATGTACACTATGCTATTCCTCATGCTTATGCAGGGTATATGGCGAAGCAGATGTTGAAAGAACAAGGGATTAATCTACCGATGATTACAACACTACATGGTACCGATATTACTTTAGTAGGAAATCACCCGAACTATAAGACTGCAGTGAGCTTTAGCATCAATAATTCTGATTATGTGACTTCTGTATCTCAATCTTTAAAAGAATCTACGCACTGCCTGTTTGGTACTGAAAAGGAGATTCATGTCATTCCTAACTTTATAGAGGTAAAAGAATTAGACTGTGAAGACACACCGTGTAAGCGTAGTGCTATGGCTGGTAAAGATGAGGTGATCGTAACGCATATCAGTAACTTCAGAAAGGTGAAACGCATCGAAGATGTAGTCTCTATCTTTTATGGAATCCAAAAAGAGAGACCTGCTAAACTGATGTTAGTAGGGGACGGGCCTGAGAAAGAGCGTGCAGAACGCCAAGCATTAGAATTGGGAATCTATGATAAGATTATCTTCTTTGGGAATAGTAATGAGATAGAGCATATCTTGTCTTATTCTGATCTATTCTTATTGCCATCAGAGACAGAGAGCTTCGGTCTAGCAGCCTTAGAAGCAATGGCGATGGGAGTACCTGTTATCTCTAGTAATACGGGAGGTCTTCCTGAGGTGAATGAGCATGGTGTATCAGGATATCTTAGTAATGTAGGAGATGTAGAGGATATGGTAGCGAATGCATTGAAGATCGTAAAAGATCAAGATACGCTATGTGGTTTTAAAGAACGCGCAAGAGAAGTAGCGAAGAAATTCAGTATAGATAAGGTCGTACCTCTATACGAAGATATTTATCGTGCTGCGATAGAGAAGAAGTAAGAATACTTTAAATAGAAAAGGGAGCCAAGTGATTGACTCCCTTTTATTTGCTGTGTATTTTGGTATCATCTTCTTTATCAGTAAACCAAAGTACAAATACCTCTATTTAGCATAGATAACCATACTAGGGTTATATTCTTTTGTATTATATAAAGTTAACCTTTGTGCAGTATTATTGATAGGGTAAAAGAACTGTATATCTGCTACTAAAAGCTCAAATTTTTCATCCGTATCAATACAATTACACAACCAGTCAGTTTCGTTTACAATAGAATCATGTATCGAAAATTCTATATTTAGCTCTCTAAGTGGTCCTTCTTTGGATAAGTCGTTGTCAGGGTGTATCGCAAAGGCTCTAATGCGCAGGAGTGCATCTGTACAACCTTTTGGGAAGACCACTTGTTCTTTTGGAATAAAAGAAGGTACCCGTACTTGCAGTACTTCTTTGTCTGTGTGTTGTACAATAATTCTTTCGAGGAAAGTTTCTTTAAACAAAACTTTTCTATTGAACTCAAAACCTTCAAGTGCTTTACAATTGACCGAAAAAATCGACCTTTGTTTAAAATCAATCTTATCCTCCTGGTGCATGATACTCATGAGTTGCCCTAAAAAACGAGAATGCATATAGCTCTCATGTCTTTTGTTTAAATGAATCTCGATTACCTGTCGAATAAAGGAAGAGTTATGAGATACACTTCGCATTAATTTTGCATTGTGGTTTTTTGATTTGTCTTGTTTTGAACGATTAGGCCTTGTTTGCAATATCTGCTTGCCTCTGTGTTCTTTTCCATAAATAGGTCCTATTATACCTACTAGGAGTTTTTTGGAATTAATTCTAGCCATAATGTTGTTGGTTTTAATAGTTGATATTAAGTGTTTTATATCAAAAATCGAGCCGAATGTTCAGCATCTGATGGTAGAATTATAGCATAGTGATCGCATTCTTTTATAGCTTAATTATGTGACCACTATGCGATAAGTATCCGATAGGTATGCAATCAGTGCCATTAAAAAGTAATGCTTATCTATTTGTTTAAAAATGCATCTGTATAAAAAAGGGTTATTCTAATCATGAGAATAACCCTTTTTAGGATATATAAATAACTAAGCTTCTTTTTTAGTGCTAAATATAGTAGAGCCTACACTCGCAGTGATCACACAGGCTATAGAGATCCACTGTGTCAAGGTGAGGTGCTCTTTTAAGAATAGAAGACCTGACATGGCTGCAAAGGCAGGCTGTAAACTAGTAAGGATACTGAATGTCTTAGCGGGTAACTTCTTTAGTGCAACTAAATCTAGAGAGAATGGTAAGGCACTAGATAGAATAGCTACTAATGCTCCAAGTCCTAGACTACTCCAGGTCAACTTCTCTAGTCCTCCCATAAATAAGGCTACAGGGACTACGATAAACGTGGCGAATACAAGACCTACTGATACTGCATGGTTTGTATTCATCTCTTTAGAGACTTTACTTCCCATCACGATATAACACGCCCAAAACACACCTGCTGTAGCGGCTAATCCTAGTCCTATAATATCTACATTGTTAGTCTGCCATGGAACGATCAATAAGATTCCTGCACAAGCAAATAAAGCCCATACGATATCTAATACTTTTCGAGATAAGAATAGCGCTAGAAATAAAGGCCCTATAAACTCTATCGTTACTCCTAGTCCTAATGGGATGCGCTGTATAGCGAGATAGAAGATCATATTCATCAGGGCAATAGAACCTCCAAATAGCCCACAGTACAACCATTCTTTTTTAGAGAACTTCGAAATCTTCGGACGATTAATAATATTAAGGAATATAGCTGATATGCCTATTCTCAAAGCGGTCGTTCCGGTAGCTCCAACTACAGGAAATAATTGCTTGGCTACAGATGCTCCCCCTTGTACACACATCATAGAGGTCAGGGCAGCAGCAACTGAAGATGCTGTAGTGTTTTTTTTCATTTATAATGGTTAGGTAGTAGAGGCTTGTATGATGTAGTATATCTAGGTTAGTAGGTATAATACTTCATATAGCGAACTTGTCTTAAGGTTAATCTCCAAAGCTATGATAATTTCTAAAACTATCAAATAGAAGAACAAGTACTTATTTGAATGGAGTTAATAAGGAACAATACTCACCTATTGAAAGGAGTAGATAGGGATAGAATTACATAAGGTGATTTTCGATATAAAATATTTTTATTGGGTGAATATGAGCTTTTTTTGAGTGAATGAATATTTGAATTTTCTCACTCAAAAAAAATGGGGTTTGGCACTTTATTGTTATGATACATAGTGTGTTAGAATTAACTTAGATTTAAAATTAGAGCTATGGCAAGATATAAAGCTACGGTGATACGCACGTATAATAATGAGCAAGTTTACCTCGAAAAAGGGATGAGTGTTGATTTTGTGTCATTTGCACATCCTTGGTTAGACAATGGCAAGGTGGTACAAGAGGCGTTTAGACGAGTATATGGTATTGATTTCTCTAAAGGCGGCGGTTGTAGCCCTGCCTTTATAGAAGTGGTGGAGGTTTAGTGTAAAGGTGAATGATAACTTATTTAGATAAAAGATGAAAAATAGAATATATTTAAAACGACTCCCACTTAGCGATATTTCGTAGCAAGGAAGCTGGTTTTAGAGAATAATAAGTAGATGTTTTAGAGCAAAAAGTACTTTAAAATTTGGTAGTTCAATATATAATTGTTTTCTTTGGCCTCGGTAATAGATTAAAAAAGAGCTCTTTTGAGCTGTATTTGATTGGTTATGAGAGGGAGATAGGAGCAGGGAACCAAAAATATGAAATTACCATTCTTAAGTTAGAATAATTAATTCATCTACTAAATTAATATCACAGTTAAAGCCTATCCTTATAAAGGATGGGCTTTTCTTTTTATACATGAGATTTGAAATGTTAATTTATAGGATTAGAATAAACGAAAGAGGGAGGCTTATATTGGCTTTTTATAGGTTGATAGATTGCTGAAATGATATTCTTATAAAGGAATGATAATAATTACAGTTGTTTTATTGTGTAAATAATTCTCAATGTGTGAACTTTGTGATGTTTTAACTAAAAATAGTTTAACATGAATTTGAATTGAATTATTTTTAGCGACTATAAATGTCACTTGAATTAATATACCATACAAAATACGTGAATAGAAATACTAAAATTCAGACACTTTCCACTTCCACCATTTTAGGGGAAGATACCTGGGATATAACTTTGTTCAAACATATTGAGAAAGGTAGAAATGATTTGTTGTCCCCACACAAGCATGATTTCTACTTTATTTTCTTCGTTGAAAAAGGAGGAGGATACCACGATATTGATTTTGAAAGAGTAGACGTAGTAGATTACCAAGTGTTTTTCTTGAGACCCCAGCAAGTGCACTATTGGTTATTGGAGAATCATACTGTTGGATTTCAACTGATGTTCTCACCTACTATCTTACAATCTCTGAATACGACTTATAGTCCTTTAGCTTATTTTCAATTAGGAGCACCGAATCAGATGTTGCTAACGAAGGAGAGCTTTGAGAAGTATAAGGCAGATTTAGAGGAGTTAGAAGGACGATTAGCTAAGAATCAGATTATTGACCGAGAGATCGCTCTATTGTCGTTTCATTTATTGCTAAAACACTTACACAAGGATTATGTAGACTATCATGAGGGAGTGAATCCTCATAGTATAGATAAGAACATACTCCAGTTCGAAGAGTTATTAGAAGTACACTTTAAAGAACAAAGTAGTGTGGCATTCTATGCTGAGCAATTAAAGATCACTCCGAATTATTTAAATATTCTTTGTAAAAAGGTATTGGGAACTAATGCGGGATCATTAATTCAGAATAGACTATTGCTAGAAGCAAAGAGATTATTGACTACAACGAATATTTCGATTAAGGAAATCGCCTTTTCGTTGTCTTTTAATGATACGAGCTATTTTAATAATTTCTTTAAAAAACAATTGGGAGTAACACCTGGTGAGTTTAGATCGAGTTATAAAAATTCTAATAATCTATAAAAATATTACAACTTCCTTCCTATCAGTACTTCTATCTTTGTATTAGTAGTTATAAGTAACGAACTTAACCTATTAAAAACCAATAGATATGAAAATGAGAAGAAGAGTAGCTATATTACTTTTTATTGGCTTTATCGGAGGTGCGGCTATGGCTTGTAACTCGTCAGATGAAAGTTCAACCCATTCAAATGAAGTAGTAGATATGAAGGAAGTATCATTATTTACCGCGATTAAGAATAATAACCTTACTGCTGTGAAACAGCTTCTTGAAAGTAAGGTAGATATAGAACAGCGCAACGAAAAAGGAGAGACTCCTCTGATGTATGCTGTATATCAAAATCGCAATGCTATCGCAAAGATTTTAATGCAAGCAGGGGCAAATGTCAATGCCCAAGACAAGGTTCTTAATAGCCCTTTCTTATATGCAGGAGCAGAAGGTAATTTAGAAATAGTGCAAGAGGCGTTAAAATACGGTGCAGACTTTACTGTGTTTAACCGTTATAATGGTAGTGCACTTATACCTGCGGCAGAAAAAGGTCATTTAGAAGTAGTAAAATTACTGGTTAACTATCCCAATTATCCTATCGATCATGTTAATAGACTAGGCTGGACAGTGCTTATGGAAGCTATAGTCCTTAGCAATGGCGGTGCTGTACATACTAGTATCGTAGATGAATTAATTAAGGGGGGTGTGAATGTGAATATTCCTGACGCTGATGGAATAACTCCATTACAACATGCTCAAAAGAGAAATTATACAGGAATGGTGAAGTTGTTAAAAGCAGCTGGTGCTAAATAAACTGTATATTCGATAGGTGTATAACAATAATAGGAAACAACAACATGATAAATAGAAAGCAATTTCTAGGATTAACAGCGGCGGCAGCTGGTGGATTATTTATTCCATCAGTAGGCTCGTCAGCGAAAGCAAGTACTGAAAGAAGTTCTGTTAAGGCAAATGTGTTCATTCTGCGCAATGTCTTATTAGAAACTGGCTTTGAGTATAATGATAGAGGGGAAGTGTGGCGTACTAAGACAGCCTTATTTGATATACGCATTGCCAATGGAGTTATTGTTTCTATTGATAAGGTAGGAATGTCCGATACATCAGGTATTATCAGTGTAGATATGGATGGATTATTGATGTTGCCAGGATTTAGAGATATGCATATTCATATCGATAAAACGTTCTATGGAGAGCGCTGGTATGGTGATCCTAAACCTGGTCGATCTGTTAAAGATATGATCGATCTGGAAAGAAGAATATTACCTAATCTATTAGTTAAGTCAGTAGAAAAAGCGGAGATGGCGATAGACTTAATGAATAGTCAAGGAACTTATTTTGCAAGGTGTCAGACTAATATAGACCCGACTAGTGGACTGAAGAGCTTAGAGAATCTAAAAATAGCACTAGAGAATAAAAAAGAGGTGATGGGGAGTGAGATAGTTGCTTTTCCTCAGCATGGTATTTTATATTCTGATAGTGAAGCTCTGCTAAGAGAATCGGCTCAACTAGGGGTGGATTATATTGGAGGGCTTGACCCAACTACGGTAGATGGGAATATGGAAAAGTCTTTAGATATCATGATTCAAATCGCTTTAGATTATGACAAAGGAATAGATATCCATCTTCATGAAGGAGCTAAAACAGGTATTCCTGCTATCCAATATATTTTAAAACAAGTAGAAGTTAATAAAGCGTTACAAGGACGTACTTATATCAGTCATGGCTTCGCTCTAGGGCAGTCAGATGCTAAGGAATTAGAGGAGTTGTGTACACAGATGAGTACTAATGGAGTAGGAGTGATCTCTACTGTACCACTAGGGCGCTCTATGATGCCTATACCTACATTCTATAAGCATAAGGTAAGTGTGATGACGGGTACAGATAGTATTATAGATCACTGGCAACCATTTGGGAACTGCGATATGTTAGAAAAAGCAAAGCACTGTGCCGAACTTTATGGGTGGACAGATGAATTAAGACTGAGCCGTGCTTTACAAATAGCAACTAAAGATCAGGTGCTACCACTGAATGAAGCAGGAGATCGCCAATGGCCAAAAGTAGGAGATTCAGCAGACCTTGTTTTCGTGAAGGCTAGTTGTTCTGCGGAGGCAGTGGCTCGTACTCCAGAGAGAGAGGCTACTTTCTACAAAGGAAAGAGAGTGTACTCAAGAAAAACTGTTTAGTAATCTAAACAACAAGAACGTTTTTTCATACCCAATTTTATATTTTTTTTTAAACATCAAAGACATTGCATTTATAGAGACCTGATATGGAAAGCCCAAAAATAACAGAAGGAAGTAGTATTTTCTAAAGTTTACTCCTAAAGGTTGATATACTTGTATAAGCGTAAATGTTTTTGGAAGTACCCCCATTAGAGACTTGTCATTAGATGAGTCTCTAATTTTTTAGTGATGAGCATAAAAACACACATGATATCGGGTATCACCAACAGCCATTAAAGTCATAAGCGTATCAAACCAAAAAGGTTATCGCTTAAAACGATATCTTAGTACCAATAAATCAAAATATACGACCTATGGCTGTCAATGGATTACCCTTTATCTTAGACCGTGGTTGTGGATTAGATGTTCACAAAGACACAGTCGTAGCTACCATTAAAGGTAGTGATTTTGAAACAGAAACAAGAACATTCTTAACTTTTACAGATGATCTTTATGAATTAGTAGCATGGTTACAGAGTTACTCCATAACAGAGGTTGCAATGGAGAGTACTGGAGTTTATTGGCGTCCTGTCTATTGCATCTTAGAAGATTATTGCCATGTTATTCTTGTTAACGCTCGCCATATCAAAAATGTTCCTGGACAGAAAACAGACAAAAAAGATAGTGAGTGGATTTGTAAATTATTACTCTCTGGTTTACTTAAAGGTAGTTTTATACCTGAACAAGAAATACGAGAATTAAGAGAACTATATAGACACAGAAGAAAACTTGTTTCTTCTCGTACAGCCGAGAAAAACAGACTGCAAAATGTATTAGAGTCTGCTAATATAAAATTACGTAGTGTAGTTAGTGATGTATTTGGAGTAAGTGCAATGCAAATGATTCAAGCTATCATTCAAGGACAAACAGATCCAGAAATATTAGCAAATTTGGCAAAAGGTTCTTTAAGAAATAAGCGAGTAGAGTTAGTCAAGGCTTTAAAAGGAAATGTAACCAAGCATCATATTTTTATGCTTAATCTCATACTAGAATCCATTAATAATATCAACTTACAAATAGCACAATTAGAAGCTCAAATGGAACAGTATAGATTTAGTATGCAAAAAGATGTAGAATTACTGGAAACTATTCCTGGGATATCAAGACAATTAGCTTTAAGTGTACTAGGCGAAATTGGTAATGATATGTCTTACTTTTCAGACCATCAAAATTTAAGTTCTTGGGCAGGAGTATGCCCTGGTAATAATGAAAGTGCAGGTAAAAAGTATTCTACAAGAATAACACAAGGCAATAAATATCTTAAAGCCTCTTTAGTTGAAGCTGCTTGGGTTGCAATACGATCCAAAGACAATCCCATATTTGCAGTAAAACATTATCATATTTCTAATCGTAGAGGAAAGAAAAAGGCCACTATCGCTATAGCTCATAAATTACTAATCGCAATATATCATGTACTAAGAGATAAAGAACCATATCAATTACACACTCAAGACAAAAAAATACTAGAACATAGAAGAATTAAAAAAATAGAGAGATTTCAATTAGAAATAGAAAAACTTAAAAATATACATATACAATAATCTAATTTATCAAGCTTTAATTATATAGTGAGAGAGAAAAACTAAACGTCTTGAATATATTAAGATCGTCCTTTTTTTGGTGGTTAAACTCCCCGAGATAAAAACTGATATCAGACGCTAAGAACCAACAGTTGATGCCTTTGAGCTCGTAGAAAAAATTATACTCCTTATTTTAAGCATTGATCTTTTAATCTATCGTAATATGTAAATATCTTAATAAAGGCCTTTTATACATTAGGCTTAATACTTTATTGTCTGATGATTAATAATACCTATAGACTTTCAGAAAAAAAAGGAACAGTCACAGAACTGCTCCTTTTAAAGTACATTAATATATTTACGTTATATTATTTCTTGTAAACACTTTCTTTTTTGAAGTGAACAGTCAATAAGTAATAAACTACAGCTCTGTATTTATTTCTATTTGATTGACCATATTTATCCATAACAGCTTGGATACCTTTATCTAACTCTGGTCCATCTTTAAGACCTAACTTTTTAATTAAAAAGTTGTTTTTAACTGTAGCTAACTCAGACTCTGAAGAACCAGCAACGGTAGAAGAATCTTGGTTATAAATAGATGGCCCGCATCCGATAGTTACAGCAGTTAATAAATCCATATTAGCTGTTACACCACACTTATCTTTTAAATCAGCAGCGTACTTTTGAATTAATTCGTCTCTTTTACTCATAATTTTCTTTTTTATTGAGTACAAGATACATAAAATTTCAATACGCAAGCATTAATCGCTGTTAAAATTACATATTGCGAAAATAGTTGCTCAGTACAGTATTATTAACCTCAGTAGGAGTGAATACTTCTAGAATAGCAGGACCGTTATTATCTTCAAAAAACAATTGACATTGCTGTTCTAGTTCTTCTTTGTTAGTCGCTGTTTGATATTTAAAATTATACATCTTTGCCAAGTGCTCAGCTGTGTGATGATGGCTTGTCTCAAAGTAAGTATTAAATACAGGTGTTTCTTTATGTCCTGGCAAGATTCTGAAAATACCACCACCACCATTGTTTAGCAATAGTATTTTAAAGTCTTTAGGAATATAGTTATTCCACAGTCCATTACTATCATAAAGAAAACCGATATCCCCTGTGATTAATAAGGTAGGCTTTTGGGTAGCTACAGCAGCCCCTATAGCCGTAGAAGTACTTCCATCTATTCCGCTAGTACCTCTGTTACAATAAACAGGGTTAGAAGCGTCTATTTTGATTAATTGAGCATAGCGTATTGCTGAGCTATTACTGATTTGCAATTGGGTTCCTTTTGGCAATTTAGCAAATAAGGTTTCGAACACACTTAGATCACTAAACGGTATCGTCTTTAAATATGCCTCATGCTTAGCTAGTCTAGTTGTGACAATGCTCTGCATCCAAGAGTAATAGTTAGATGTAGTATAGTGTTCTACGTTTTCTTTAATGGTTTGGAAGAAGTTCTCAGGTGTATCTAATACGGCTTTGTTAAGCGCATTATAAGTATCATAATGTCTTAGGGTATCAATATGCCAATGTTGAGTAGGTTTATACTTACGCAAGAATACTTTGATTCTCTTACTGATTACCATTCCTCCAAAAGTAATCAATAGATCAGGCTGAAAGGCTAAGAAATCTTCTTCAGAGAATGTGGTAATGATGCGATCTATATGTTCTACGCAGTGAGGGTGGTGCAGGTTAGAGGTAGTCTCTGTCATGATAATAACAGAAGGATCATTCGCTAACCAATTTATGATCTCCTGACTTAGTGCATCAGGTGTATTAACACCTACAAGGATCAACTTCTTAGTTGCCTCTTTATAACTATCTATATATTGATCAAACTCTTTGAATTGAAGAGGTAGCGTCTCTAGGTTGATGATAGTAGGAGTAACTGTAAGTTCCTCTACAGTATTGTATAGCGGCTCTTCAAAAGGAGCATTGATATGCACAGGGCCTTTTTGGGCTATCGCTGTATTAATGGCATTGTTAATTAGAATATCATTTTCATTACTCGCCTCTTCTGTTAGATTAGCATTGTACACGATATGATTCTCATATACATTGCGCTGTCTGATGGTCTGACCATCTCCTATATCAATCTTAGAGGTAGGTCTATCTGCAGAGATAATAACCATCGGTATCTGACTATAGAAGGCTTCTGCTACAGCTGGATAATAGTTAAGAAGAGCTGATCCAGACGTACAGACTAAGGCAATAGGGAACGCTGTCTGTTGGGCAATTCCCATACCGAAGAAGGCTGCACAGCGCTCATCTGCGAGACTGTAACACGTAAAAAAAGGATCACTAGCAAAGCCTATTGTTAATGGGGCATTGCGTGATCCTGGTGATATGATTATATGTTGAATATTCTTTGCTTTACAAATTTCAATAATACTTTGCGCTAGTTCTATTTGTGGATAGTTCATAATTTAAAAGTAAAACCCAAAGATACGAACAAACCCATTGTATTAAACCTCAAATCCGCAGAAAACATTTAATCGCTAATTGAAGCTATGTAAAGTAGAATTAATTCGCAGTAAATGGTAGCTGAGGATTTAAGGTTAAATATGTAAAGTGACTTATTTTGCCTTAATCCAAGCTTTGATTTCTGGGTCATCTGGTAGTGTTCTAGGGTTGATTACTTTCACTAAATGACCAGTTTCGTTTATTAAGTACTTTTGGAAATTCCACTGTACTTCACTGTCTTCTAATCCATTCTTAGACTTTTTAGTTAAGAACTCATATATCGGTGCAATATCATCTCCTTTTACAGATATCTTATTCATCATTGGGAATGATACACCATAATTCTGCTCACAGAAAGTAGCGATTTCTTCATTGCTACCTGGTTCTTGAGATCCAAAGTTGTTCGCAGGGAAACCAACGATTACAAAGTTGTCTCCTCCGAATTCGTTATACATATTCTGAAGTTGTTTATACTGAGGTGTAAGACCGCATTCAGAAGCAGTGTTCACAATCATGATTTTCTTTCCTTTTAAGGAAGCAAAGTCAAACTCTTCTCCATAAAGGTCAGTAACCTTAAATTGGTAAATTGTTTTTTTGTCTTTTGGGGTTTGTGTCATAATGCTTTTATTGGTATTAATATTAGTATGGTGTGTGTTTGCAAAAATGGGTGTAATGGCTAAGATAGCCGCCATAACGAATAACTTTTTCATAATGATGTGAGTTTTATTGAGGTGAAATTACAAAACTGTTTTTAATTCCCTACTTGTTTTAACGCTTAATTTGTTTTCTTTAGTATTTTAAACGCATCACATAGAGGTCTAAACCTTTTGCCCAATAATCTTCTTGAGTTTCTATCACTTCAAAATTGTGTTTTTCAAAAAAACGGTACACCACCTGAGAGGTACGCACTTGTATTGTTTTGATTCTATGATCAGGCTTTAGGAGGTTTAATCTGTGTTTTAAGAGTAGAGAACCTGCACCTTTTCGATGATAATCAGGATGTAAGAATCCCCAACTCAATGAAGCAAATTCCTTCTCGAAGTTTCTGTTAATACCTGCAGCACCTATAATCTTGTCATTGTCTAAGGCTACATAGTAGAGGTCTAGATACTGATCTAGGTATAGCGCTAGGTCATCTACTTCTTCTTGCGCAAAATAAGTAGGGACATTGAGTTGAAGGATATCGAGTAAGATTTGCTTGTCTTCTTGTTGATAAGGTCTGATTGTTATACTCATATGTTTAGTAATTAGTTGCTTTAAAGTGTAATTAGTGTGATTAATTTAAATCTAATAGGGATTAATAAGCTAAAAGTAATAAAAACTTAAAATATGGAGGATAAAAACTGCTTATTATAAGTATAAACTACTAACTTTGATAGTTTGCCAATTTTGCAATTATTAAAGCCAAAAACATATTTTATGAAATCAGTAGTCATTCAAGGAATCAAAGGATCTTTCCACCATGAAGCAGTTGGGAAGTTCTTTGGTTCAGAAGAAGTAGAGATAGTGGATAGTCCTACTTTTAATTCGTTAGTAAAACAGTTAGTCAATAAAGAAGTAGATTATGGCATGATGGCGATAGAGAACTCTATTGCAGGATCTATATTACCTAATTACTCGTTGTTAACTAAGAATGACTTGTATATTTGGGGAGAGATTGCTCTTCCTATTAGACATAATTTACTAGCCTTAAAAGGACAGACATTAGCGGATATTACAGAGGTGCGTACACACCCTATGGCCTTATTACAATGCGAGAACTTCTTAGATCAATATACTGATTGGAAGCGTCTAGCGATGGATGATACGGCTACATGCGCTAGAAATATTCAAGAGAAACAGTATAAAGGTGTTGCATCTATCGGATCTACATTAGCCGCAGAGATGTATGATCTAGAGATCTTAGCAGAGAATATCCATGACGTGTATGATAACTATACACGATTTTTCTTGTTAAGTAGAGAGCCTAAGAAAGTAGAAGGGTTTAATAAAGCTTCACTATATTTTTATACAGATCACCAAAAAGGAAGTCTAAATAGAGTATTAGAGATACTAGCTTCTCATGATTTAAACTTGAGTAAGATACAGTCTGTGCCTCTGTCAGGAAGTGTGTTCCAGTACTCATTCCACGCAGGTGTTGTTTTAGTCAATGAAGATTATGACAAGTATTATAAGGCGATGGAAGAAGTAACTAAGGCTACTCGATACTTAAAGGTATTAGGAGAGTATAAACAAGATAAATTAGTCATACCAGACCACCAATAGCTACAATTTTAGTAGTATAAGTAAAAAAGCGTGAATGAGATTATTCACGCTTTTTCTTTACTGCTTAGAAACTAATAACAATCCTGCTCCGATAGGGAGGATGACTTTCTTAAACTTATTCTCATCTATTCCATTGATAAACTCTTCTACTTCTGCTTCATGTGAGATTACATTATCTACTACCAATAGACTAGATTCAGTCTGATCTAATAGACGTTCTAGATTTTTCCAATATCCTGTATAATAACTTCTCTCTGCATCTAATAAGATAAGATCAAAATCAAGATTAGTATCAGCTAGATATTCTCCTGCGTCATAGGTTAGCAATTCCACATAAGACTGTAGGTTAAATTGTTTTAGGTTTTCAAATGCCTTATTTGTACGTTCCCTTTCGATATCTATAGAGATGATTTCTCCTTGATGGTGAGATACAGCTTCGGCTAACCATATTGTTGAAAACCCATTAGAAGTACCTAGTTCCAGTATTCTCTTAGCTTGTTTTGTTTTAACTAATAGCGAAAGGAACTCTGCAGACTCAGGTTCTATATTGCGCCATTTATCTAATCGGTCTGTTTTTTGAGCATCTTCTTTTTTAAAAGTGTCATAAAGAGCTAAGAATGCTTTTTTTAATTCAATATTCATATTGAAGGGATTTTTATCTGATTCTGAACAACTAATTTACAGAATATACGTTAGTATAGTAAGTAATTAAAGTAGTATTTTTGAGTAATAAATAGTTAAAATAGAGTACATTTATCTCTATTGGTCTATATAACAGAATAGTATGAGAATTTTTTTGATGGTTTTACTGTGTAGTTTAAGTATAACTGTACAAGCAAAAAAGAAACCAAGCTTAAAACGAGCAGACAAATATTATAAGAATACCGAGTATGCTAAGGCGGCTGACGAATATAAAAGACTTATATTAGGACGTCGTACAGCTGATTATATTTATTTGCAATTAGCAGATTGTTATGATAGGTTAAATCAAGATATTGAAGCATCTAGGTATTATGGTAAAGCAATTGCTCAAAACGACTCTACACTTAAGCCAGATATTTATTATAAATATGCTAAAGTGATGGAGAAGAATGGGCGTTATGAAGCAGCCAAAGATATGATGCAACAATTCGTTCGTAGAGCACCTCAAGATGCTAGAGCAAAAGACTTTCTAGCCAAACCAGATGCACATAAGGACTTAGTTGACAGATATCCTACTTATATGTTTCAGGAGTCAGGCCTTAATCATTTAGAATATGACGATTTTGGAGCATGGTTAAATCCTGGTGATACGTTGTACTTCGCGTCAAATAGAACAAAGCACGAAAAGAAAATACCTAGAAAGATATTTGAAGTAAGAGATAAATGGCAACGCAAGCCTAACTATGATCTTTATACTGCTGAGTTTAAGGGAAAAGATGAACCTATAAAAGGCGTAACGCGTATTAAAGGGCGTGTCAACAGAAGGTTTAATGATGGACCTAGTGTGATCTCTGCTAATGGACAACGTATTTATTTCGCTTCAGAAGCCTATAGAAACAGGAAGTTTAGAAAGAATGATAACGTTAAGCATAGAGATCATTTAATGAGTCTATTCTACGCTAAAAAGAAGAAAAAGAAGTGGAAGAGAGTAAAGCCACTGCGCTTTACCCGTGCAGGCTTTATGTATACGAGCCCAGCATTATCGCCTGATGGCAAATTCTTATACTTTGCCTCTAATATGCCAGGAAGTTATGGAGAATTAGATATTTGGCGTGTAGCCGTATTAGAAGATGATGAGTTCGGAAAACCAGAGAACCTTGGGCCTGTGATTAACTCAGGTACTCGTAATGATTATCCTTTCGTTTCGTCAGATAATAAGTTATACTTTAGTTCTGATCGATGGGGAGGATATGGAGGAATGGATGTGTATGTATCAGATTTAAATAATTTATCTAATGCACCTACTAATCTTGGAGAGCCTATTAACACAGCTAAGAACGATTTCGCTTTTAGTTTTTATCCCGATAAGAATATGGGATTATTCTCTTCTGATAGAATAGGTCGTACAGATATATATAAGGCATTTCCACTGTGCTTTGTAGAGTTTAGAACTATGCTTAAAAACAAGAGCTTTAATACTCCTGTAGCTGATGCTAAAGTAGAGTTTATCAATACTAGGCGCAGAGTAGAAGATCATGGCGTATCTAGTAGAAGTGGGATGGCTAGAGGAGAAGTGAAGTGTAGCGAGACTTATAAGATTAAGGTCTCTCACCCAGATTATTTAGATGAAATCATAGATATCACAGTCAATGCTGAAGAAGGAGTACAGGAGATAGACGTATTCTTAAGGCCTCTAGAAGAACTCGTAATAGGGAAAGACAAAATCGAATTAGGAGATATCCAATTTGCCTTTAATCAGACCGAAATTACAGAGAATAGTAAGATAGAATTAGATAAGCTAGTAAAAGTGATGAAGCGCTACCCTAGTATGCGAGTTAAAATTAACTCACACTCTGACAGTAAAGGAAATCCAGCTTATAACTTAAAATTATCTAATGATAGAGCGAAGGCTACACTTGACTATATTGTATCACAAGGTATAGAAAGTAGTAGGTTAGAATCTCAGGGATATGGATCACAAGAGCTAAAAGTAAAATGTGAACCATGTAGTGAATGGGAAGACGCACAGAATAGACGATCAGAGTTTATTATCCTTCAGAGATAATACCTCAGTGTAAAAATAGTAAAGGCAGTGAGAGAACTCACGGCCTTTTTCTATTAATAGAACTCTTTATTTATCATAAAAACGGAATGTAATGAACTTTATTCTTATTTATCAGATGATTTAGTTGTTGTATTTAGCTAATAAAGGTTATTATATTAAGTTAATTAATTGTTAAATAACATTTGTGCTCTTATCACCATTAGCAATTTAAGAAAAATTAGAAGTAGAATGTATAGACTGTTTATTATAGAATAAGTCAATAGTGTTTTTGTAGATTAGTTATTAGATGAGTAGTATGTTAACTATTTTGCTTGTTAAATGTGAAGAGATGTAGGGTGGTAGAGACAAGTGCTAGTTTAATGATTTTATGAGGAGTGAACTTATTATGGTTATTATCTACATTAGGTGATTGAGGTAAAAAAGCCAGTATTTACAGGGGTTTGTATAGTATAAAAACATGTTTACATTTGCTCAGTACAAAAAACATAACAACAAAATAGTTGATACATAATGATTGGTTAAACAAGTTTTATAGATAGCTCTTTTATTGTTTTAACAATAATTTTTTCATAGTTAAAAGGAGTGTCAACTCTAGCCAAGTTAGCTTCAGTTTAATTGATTTGTATTATGTTTCAAGGAGCCTTTATCGTGTTTTCGTCATCTCCATATCGATTAGAATATGGTTATAAAGACTGAGAAAGACTCTTATAATTTTCATTCCCTCCTAAGCTTAGTTTTTTTAAAAATATTGCTTGTGAAAAAGAACTTGAATTGAGTTTAAGGAGGGATTGTTTTAATAATTTGATTAAAAGTGAGTGTTAATTAAGAAAGGATTTAGTGAAATCCAAATAAGGTGTTTTTCAAAAATTGTTTTATAGGGAATGAGAGGTAGAGATGCCTCTCTTTTTCTTACGTAGCACTTAAATACAGAAATACCAACCACCAAAAATTATTGTTGTTCTGATAGTAACAAAAAAGCCTATTGAGTATTCAAATAGGCTTTTTGTTTTATCGCGTTTGACTCTCTATTAGAAGGTCGGTTAACATTGACATTTTCTTTTTGTAGACTTCTGAGATATCATTGTCTTCATATAAGTCAGAGTTGCTAATCGGGATAGAATAAGGCAAAGACCATGCTCTAAGTGCTTTTGCGATATTGTCTAGAGCTTGTATACCTTGCATAGCTTGGTTACCAGCTGACCAACATGTAAATCCTACTATTTTATTTGTCAAATAAGCAGGGTGGTCTTTAGCTGTTATTTCTAACCAATCGATAGCATTCTTCATTACTCCAGTAAGGCTACCATGGTAGAGTGGAGTAAGCCAAATCATCACATCTGCTTCTCTAAAAGCATCTGTAAAGGTCATTACGTCTGCTGGGACGTTATCCATTAATTTAGCTTGAAATATAGGAATTTGAAAATCTGATAAGTGAACCTGTCGAACTTCAATATTAGAATTTATGAACTGATCTGCATAATACTGTGCAATGCGTCGCGATGTACGGAATGCTTCTTCGTCTAAAGAACCATTAAAAATTAAAGCTTTCATAAAACTAAATTGTTATTAATCCACTAAGGTAAAGAATTTATCAATTGTAAAGCGTTTATAAGCTTATCTTAATTTTTATTTAACCCTCATTAGAAAGCTGAGAATATTGAGCCTGTATTCTGTTTAGGTTGATTTATAGTTAGTTGTATAAAAAAAACCTGTGAAGTATAATTTCACAGGTTTTAGATATTTTCATGACTGTATTCTGTTACAGTCTTGTGTTTTATAAAGAGTTTTTCTTTGCTAAGTCAAACTTCATAATCACCTTATTGTTTTGTAAGATATTTAGAGTCTGATCTGTAATTTCGAATGGGTAAGTAGAATTGTCAAAGTATTTTAAGAACTCGTCTTTGCTACTGTTACCACATGATTTAGTAGTATCCGATTGAAGTTCAAACAAAGTGACTGTACTCGTTTTTGTATTAATAGCAAATGGAGCTTCGAATAAAGCACATCCGTTATTTCCTTTCACTAAGTAATTGTGAAAGTCAAAAGTAATCCATTGTCTATAAGGTCTTTTTTCACCACCATCTAGCTCTACTAGTTTCCAGTCATAACGACGTACATCTTTAGCTACTTTATCTAACTTCTCATCAGCGAATACGTACTCGATTCTATCTTTAGTCATTAGGTATAATAAACCTTCTTTTTCATTAAAGGTAATTGTACCATTAGAAATACGCTTTAAGAACTTGTTCTCATCATACTTAACGTCTGTAGCACATTCTTTGTTCGTTTTAGAATCAAAACGAGTCGTCAGATGTGTACCTTTTGAGTTAACAGAAGTTTTCGTTACAGGAATTTCAAACACATTACACCCAGCAAATCCAGTGATAGTAGATCCATATTCACGATTAAGCATGATATGTTTATCTGTAGGAGTTAGTGTTCCAGGTTTGCTATTGTCTTGTAATACCCATCTCACATTCCATATACCATCTGGTGCTAATGGATGTCTTTCTTGAGAATCGAAAAAACCTTGTTGTGCAAAAGTTACTAAGCTTGTTAAACAAAGAAATAAACTAGTAGCATATTTTTTCAAAATAAATATTAAAATAATTCTAAATATACATTATACATTTACCTTCTTTTTGTTAACTAAATTTTTATAATATATTGATTTATATGTGTTTAGTTTTTTAAGAAGTATCTGTAAATGATTGCGAAAAGATAGTAATTCCTATTTAATAACACAATTTATAAGAGATATATTATTGATAACTTAATATAAATCAATATGTGGTATAGATAATAAGGAGTTGTATTTCTTTTTTTACGTATTTTAAAAGATTATGGAGATTGTGTTTTACTCTTTAGGCATGAAACCAAACATGAGTACTAACTTTTCGTCTTGATAGAAATTTAGTGTTTGTTCAGCGATATCATAGCGATATGTTTTATCTGTGAAGTATCTCCCGTATCTCTCTTTTGTTTTACGACTTGCTCTATTTTTAGCATTATAAGGAATTTCGAAACTTTTGAAATAAAAAGTATCTTGATCAAAATAGAAATCAAACTTCACCTCAAAAGGGATATTATCTATCGTACCTGTCATGGTTTTGTTTTCAAAATCAAAAGAAGTAATCATCTTAGGTAGATTATCTGAATCTCGATTTAAAGCAATTAGTCCCCAGTTAAATCTAGAGGCGAACTTACACATACGGTCAAATGCTGTGTTATAGAACACATATTTAGTCTCTGTACCTTTTTTAAGCATTAAGACATCCGTTGTACTACTCACAGTGATAGCACTAGACTCTAAAACGCGAAAGAACTCTAAGTCGTCTTGTGTCCAATTAACTGTTGTAGGAGTAGATAAGAATTCTGTTTTATCAGTTAGTAAGACATATTCTGTAACGTTATCTTTGATTTGCTGAGCAGGTATTCTAGCGTAGATTGTTTTCTTCTGATCTTGATTAATTGGTTTGTTAGCTAATGCTATTTCTAGAGCACCATCAGCCCATTGCAGGATTAGATTTTTTTCTTTGTCCTGTATGACCCACTGTTCTTTTTGTATCTGTCCCTTTGTTAAGGGAAGAGGATCCTCTATCTTCTGAGCATGCAGCGCTAGAGATAGGGTTAAGGTAATGAATAGTATGAATTTAGACTTGATCATGAGCAATAGATTTTTTAATCTTTATCCAAAGATATTAATATGATTTAGAAAGCATCCTTTGATTAGCTACATTTTTTTAGAAGATATATGTTTAATAAATTGGTGACAAATGATATTTAATTGTAAATTTACCTCCCAAACACAACTCTTTTATATATGAATCCAAAAGTATTACTTACTTCAAAAGAGATTGATATCATTCTACACCGTTTGGCTTGTCAATTAGTAGAAAAACATCTTGATTTTTCTAATACCCTTCTTATTGGTATTCAACCACGTGGTAAATTTTTAGCAGAACGCATTAAAAGCATCCTTAAGACTGAATATGGTATATCTAAAGTGCCTTTAGGTTTTTTAGACATTACTTTCTTTAGAGATGACTTTAGAAGACATCAAAAAACTCTTGAAGCGAATAAAACACAAATAGACTTCTTAGTAGAAGATAAGAAAGTCGTATTTATAGATGATGTGCTTTATACAGGACGTAGTATACGTGCCGCATTGACGGCAATACAGTCTTTTGGCCGTCCAGCAGAGATAGAACTATTGGTCTTAATAGATCGCCGTTTTAGTCGTCACTTACCGATACAGCCTGATTATAGAGGAAGACAAGTAGATGCCTTTGACGAGGAGACTATCCGTGTACATTGGTCTGAACATGAACAGGAAGATGTAGTCTTTCTAGAAGAAACTGAAAAAAACTAACTACCTAAATCTACTCATAGAAGTACAATGAAAGAATTAAGCGTAAATCACCTTTTAGGAATTAAGTATATCAATAAGCATGATATTGATTTAATTTTCGAAACAGCTGATCACTTTAAGGAAGTAATTAATCGTCCGATTAAGAAAGTTCCTTCTCTACGAGATATTACCATAGCAAATATCTTCTTTGAAAACAGTACTCGTACTAAACTATCTTTCGAATTAGCACAAAAGCGTTTATCTGCAGATGTAATTAGTTTTTCTGCTGCTCAGTCTTCAGTGAAGAAAGGAGAAACACTAATCGATACAGTTAATAATATCTTAGCCATGAAGGTAGATATGGTAGTGATGCGTCACAGTGATGCAGGAGCTGCTCATTTCTTATCTAAGAACGTAAGCGCAAGTATCATTAATGCAGGAGATGGAGCACATGAGCACCCTACACAGGCGTTATTAGACAGTTATTCTATTCGCGAAAAGTTAGGGGATGTAGCAGGGAAGAAGGTTGTGATCGTAGGAGATATTCTACATTCACGTGTAGCATTGTCTAATATCTTTGCTTTGCAGATGCAAGGGGCTGAGGTTAGAGTATGTGGGCCTAAGACCTTAATCCCTAAGTATATCGAGAGTTTAGGAGTAAAGGTAGAGTCTAATCTAAGAAAAGCTCTAGAATGGTGTGATATAGCGAATATGCTTCGCGTTCAGAATGAGCGTTTAGACTTTAGCTATTTCCCTAATACGAGAGAGTATTCTCAACAGTTTGGGTTGACTAAAGAGATCTTAGATTCATTAGATAAAGAAATCGTAGTCATGCACCCAGGGCCTATTAACAGAGGAGTAGAGATTACTTCTGATGTAGCTGATTCACAGCAGTCAGTGATCTTAGACCAGGTAGAGAATGGAGTAGCAGTACGTATGGCTGTAACCTATCTATTAGCTTCAAAAATTAAATAATTCAAGCCAGCCTTTTGTTGGCTTATTTTATATCTATAGAACACCTAATACAGCACAATATTCCTTGTGCTGTATTAGGTGTTTTTTTATAGTTCATTCCTTGATAAGCGTATTATAGGTATCTTTAACCAATGAATATCAATATGTACTTCATGAAAAACCACATCCTAACGATTACGCTATTACTTCTGTCTACAGTTATGCATGCTCAGAAGATAGAACAAGTCTTTTTAGATAAAGAGGATAAGACCAAAAACTATTATACAAAAATCTATCCTTCTCATTTGCCTTGGAAGGGGTATTTAGTCTTAATACCAGGCTTTGGAGAGAGTGCAGAGAAGGTGATGTTAGAAACAGATCTACCATTATTAGCTGCCAAGAGTGGTATGCTAGTGATTATCTCATGTCTGCAAGATGGAGTACTTTCGTTTGGAGTAGATAAGACGAGTCAGAGTACATTAGGTTAAATTATAGAAGATATCAGAAGTAAGCACAAGCTTATGGATCAGCGTTTTTTCATAGGAGGGTTTTCGATAGGAGGGTTTTCGATAGGAGGAAGTACGGCTATTAAGTACGCACAAGAGACCATAACGAAGCCGCATGCTGTGTTTGCTATTGATCCTCCTTTAGACTTCGAACGCTTTTATAACTCTAGTCAGCGCGAGATAAGATTATCAGGTGTAGACAATGCTAGTGAAGAGAGTGTCTATATGATAGATAAAATAGAAGAAGTGATGGGAGGTACTCCTGCTACTGCACTAGAAGCCTTTTATAGTACATCTCCCTATTCATTCACGGATCCTAATCAGACTGCAGTGAAGAAGTTCGGACAACTTCCTTTGAGAATTTATACAGAGCCAGATGTAAACTGGTGGATACATGAGAGAAGTGAGGATCTGACCAGTATGAATGCGACAGAAAGCTCTGCTTTTATCAATGAATTAAGGCGCTTAGGAAATGAGCAGGCAACGCTTATCACTACGGCAAATAAAGGATACTGCATGAATACTCAGTTGCGTCATCCACATTCTTGGACGATCGTGAATACTCAAGAATTGATCCAATGGTTATTAGCAAGCGATAAGTAGAGGGAAGAGATCACAGCTGTACTGCCTTAGTTCATAAATATTGTCTAGTAATCATATTGTAGTTTACAACAGTCTATATCACCTTATGCCGTTATGCCAGTGACGCTTACTTTATAATTCTTAATTATTTTTGTATCTTTGTGCTGTATTTTGCTTCAAATCAGAATCCTATCTGAATGCTTTTTGAACCTAAAAAAGAAGCAAATTCACCTTCCTTAGAATCTTTAAAAAGTACCATTTTTTAAAGGTTAGAATAATCTCATTTTGCGTTTAGTATTTAATTTCTATTTGAATTAATACTGCCTTGCATCTCAGTGTTTTGGGGCTAATATGCAGTTTGTTTTTGTATTTGTTCGGGGCTTGTTCGGAAAAAGCCCTGTTTTTCCGAACCTCTTCCGAAGGACTCCCGAACAAAGCTCGCATAAAACTTGTGTATCCCTTTTTATCATTGGGTTTGTAGCGTTGTTCGGTAATTGCCGAACCATTGTTTTTACAGGATTTTATGGTTCGTTTTGAGAAGAGTAAAAAATACTATTTATTCATTGTTTTGATTTAAGAGAATTATGTAAATCAAATAATTTGCTTTCTGGGTATAAATGTATTGTGTTGGATGTAATGTAATATGTCCCTACGATTGCGGATGTTGATTGTGGATATGTATTGTGTTGGATGTATGTAATATGTCCTATCATCAGTGTGACATAGATTGCGGATGCGTATTTCCATAATATTTTTACTCTACTATATGATAGTATTTATATTCGTTTTATATTCGCTTAATCAAATTAAGGCGTATATAATGAAAGTAAAAGAAAAAGGGCATACCCTTATTATAACGAGTGACGAGGGAGATATAGTAACGTTTCTTAAAAAATTAGAAGAGCAGTATGAGCATAGTCTTGTACATTCTAATTTAATAATAGATTTAACGAAGGCTAAATATACTGTATCCGAAGAGGATATAGATGAGTTTGGGGCTCTAGCGATACAACATATGGAGGAAGCTAATAAGTCTTTTATTATAGTTATAGAATCAATTGACTTTAATGAATTTGATGGAGATTTGATTATTGCTCCGACTTTACAGGAAGCACATGATTTGATAGAAATGGATGAAATCCAAAGAG
The DNA here is from genome assembly GCF_004337635.1 of Myroides odoratimimus. Taxonomy (NCBI): domain Bacteria; kingdom Pseudomonadati; phylum Bacteroidota; class Flavobacteriia; order Flavobacteriales; family Flavobacteriaceae; genus Myroides; species Myroides odoratimimus. The sequence continues at coordinate 3,608,602 of NZ_CP037427.1, read as the reverse complement.
ACTTAGGGTTTTAGATAAAAATATACAAAAGGCTTAAATTACTTTAAGCCTTTTATTTTGACTTAGCTTGTCGTTTTTGTAAATTACAAGCTCAAAAATTAAAACAAGACAATATTGAAACTTATTATATTAGGCTGTTATGCAGCAACACCAAGAACGATAACTAACCCTACATCTCAAGTTTTAGAGATGGGAGGACATATGTTTTTAATCGATGCTGGTGAAGGAACTCAAGTACAATTAAGACGTCATAAGTTGAAGTTCCAACGTATCAATCATATTTTTATTTCCCATTTGCACGGGGATCACTTTTATGGATTGATAGGGTTAATCTCAACGTATATGTTGTTAAACAGAACTTCTGATTTGCATATTTATGGACCTAAGGGCATAAAGGAAGTGACTTTGTTGCAGCTGAGATTGTCTAATTCTTATTCTGGATATAAACTATTCTTTCATGAACAGACTAGTAAAGAGAGTAGAGTTGTATTTGAAGATGATAAGGTTATTGTGCGTACTATACCATTAGATCACCGTGTGTACACTAATGGATATCTTTTTGAGACTAAGCCTGGAGATAGAAAGTTGCGCATAGGAGCTATAGAAGATTTAGGTATTGATAGATGTTATTATCAGAAGATTAAAAGTGGTGGTAATATCACATTAGATGACGGTACTGTAGTGGATAATAAGGATATTACTTATGATCCAGAGCCTACAGAGAGTTACGCTTTTTGTTCAGATACTTATTATTCAGAGGCCATAGTACCTATCATTAAAGATGTAGATGTATTATACCATGAGAGTACTTTCTTAGACAGTGAAGAGCATTATACAGAACGAACGAAACACTGTACTGCTAAGCAGGCAGCAAGTATTGCAAAGCTAGCGAATGCGAAGACTTTAATACTTGGACATTATTCTACGAGATATAATGATATTACCTTGTTTAAGAAAGAAGCAGAGACTGTGTTTAGTGGTAAAATACTGAATGGAGACGATGGTAAAGTGTTTGACTTATAATAGATTTAGATATGAGTGATTTAAGTGATTACAGAAAATCGTATGAGAAGAGTGTATTGTTAGAGAGTAGTGTAGACGAAAACCCAATGATGCAATTCAAGAAATGGTTTTATGAGATAGAGGATTTCGGTGGAGTAGATGAGGTAAATGCCATGACGGTATCTACAATAGGATTGGATGGTTTTCCGAAGTCTAGAGTAGTGCTTTTAAAGTCTTATGACGAAGAGGGATTTGTATTTTACACAAATTATAACTCTGAGAAAGGAAAGGCTATTATCGCTAATCCGCATTTGTGTTTATCATTCTTTTGGCCTTCTGCGGAGCGTCAGATTATTATCAAAGGTATCGCTAGTAAGGCTAGTGCTGCTCAATCTGATAATTATTTTGATAGTCGTCCTTTAGGAAGTCGATTAGGTGCTATCGTATCTAATCAGAGTGAGGTCATCCCTAATCATCAAGTACTAGAAGATGCTATCAATAAATTAGAAAAAGAAGCAACTGATGATACGGTAAAACGCCCTGAGAATTGGGGAGGATTTGTAGTAAAACCTGTGTCTATTGAGTTTTGGCAGGGAAGAGCTAATCGTCTTCACGATCGTATTCGATATACATTGACAGAAGATGGTTTAGATTGGAAAATAGAACGACTAGCACCGTAGTATGAAAATAGCAAAGATCGTATTAACTATCGCAACCCTGTTTTTTATGGGATGGGCGTTAATGGAAAGTTCTAAGGACCAACCAAAAATATGGGTGCAAGTAGTGGGTGTAGCCTTGTTCTTTTTCTCCATGGCGAGATTGATGCAAAAGACACCTAGTAACACTCGTCAACAGGGACCAGCAGAACGTGAGTTCGATGCAGGTATAAAAAAAGATTTAATCAATCAAGCAAAAGAAGAAGAGAAAGATGCTTAGCAAAGGAGATTATGTACAAGTATTAGATGAGAACGAAGAAGGAGTTGTCATTAATATCATAGGAGATGAGGTAACTATAGAATCTAAAGATGGTTTTGTATTAACGTATAAACCGAATGAGCTTTTAAAAATAGCTAAAGAGGATGAGGTAGATATGCGTTCGGCTAGTACTAGAAGTTCGGTTAGTGAAGCACTACAAGATAAGGTGGATCCTATAAAACGTTCCTTTACGAAGGAAAAACGTTCGCGTAAGGATGAGTTTATCCTAGAAGTAGATTTACATATAGAGAAGCTTACGAATGACTATAGACGTATGGAAAAGCACGATATGCTGACACTACAGTTAGATACAGCTAGAGGTCAGGTGGAGTTCGCTATCCGCAATCGCATTCCTCGTATTGTATTTATACATGGAGTAGGCGAGGGTGTCCTAAAGGCTGAGCTAGAGTTTCTATTCAGTAGATATGCGGAGATAGTAGCTGAGGATGCGAATTATCAGAAGTATGGATTAGGTGCTACACAGATTTACTTTAAACAAAACGTCAGATAAGTTAATTAGGAATTATGTACATCCCTAAATTTGATTGACCGTTTTATGTATTAATTTCATTATTAAATGATAGTAATAATTGGTTTAGAAAAAGTACTTTTTCCAAACCAATTATTTGCAAATTCAACAGGAGTCATTTTACCGATTGAATTATGAGGTCTTTTGTTATTATAATGTTCTACAGCTTTTTTTACGCATTGTTTTAAGCTATTAAAATTCTTTGGATCCCAAGGTTCTAAATAATCATTTTTAATTGTTCTATTAATACGTTCAGCATAAGCATTATCTTGTGCTGATAGTGCCATACTTATCTTAGAACCACTTTTATTTAATAAATTAATGTATCCTTTAGAGGTATATTGCCCCCTGTATCAGAATGATGTATTTGTGGAGGGTTGTTATTCATTATAGCCATTTTTAGGGCTTTTATATTGGCTTGAGCACGCATATTATCTGATACTTGATAACCTACAATTTTCTTTGTATAAACATCAATTATAAAAACGATGTAATAAAAAAGATTACCCACTCTAACGTAAGTTATGTCTGATTGCCATATTATCGATGGTGCGTTTACCTCTAAGCCCTTAATTAGATTAGTAGATTTTAGATGCCGTTGTTGTTTTAATATAATTTTACGTTTGTGTAAACGGTAACCTAAGCTCATAAAGATATTTATAAAACGATCTCTACCTATAAAATCGGGTTTTAAAGTATCATACATCTTCGCAACCCCACAACCAGGATGTTCACTACGCAGTTTATCAACTTTTATGACAAGTTCTGATACTTTAGTATCCAATATTTCTTGTTTTTTTGAGTACTGATTAACAGCTTGTTTACTAATACCTATTGTGCGATATAAACTGTTTAAAGAGTAATCTATTTGCTCTTTTTCTTTGCGGAATCAGTCGATTGTGGGGTGTTTGAATTTTTTAGTATGTCGTAATCTAATTCTTCACTAGCTATCTCTATTAATTTGGAATAGAAATCAACTTGTATTTGTTTTTGACCAACTATACGTTCTAATTCTTTTACCTTTTGTTCTAGTTCTTTTAGTTTGTGTACATTACTTGTTTTCATTTCTACAACTCTTTGACCTTTTTCATTAAAGATAGAAAATTTATATATCCATATGTAAATTAAAGAGTTAGAAATTTCATACATCTTACTTAATTGAACCACACTATAGGTGCCTTTCTCAAATAAGGAGACTACTTCTCGTTTAAATTCTTCTGAATAAACACGATATTTTCTGATTTTTTGGACATTGACTCTCATAAATAAATTGACTTTTTATGGTCAACCTATATCAGAGACGTACATTAGTTCTTTTTTAATAGACTCTTGATATAAAATATAACGACAATATGGCTAGGCTGTATTGTCGTTTTTTGTATATATACGGCATATACTATATGGATATTATGTCCTATCGGCATGTAATCCATATTACCATATTTGACATGTAATCATTATGAAAACATCCTTGGATGTTTTATTTGGATGTATGTAATACATCCCTACTGTGATGGAATCACTGTGTGGAATGTATGACACGGATTCAAGTCCGCGCCAACATCACTGTGGAGATATACGTTGTGTAATACATATAATTGCTTTATAGATTTAGTTTAAGTGTTCCTGTTATGATTTATTAGTTGTATTTGTGATATGTCTATGCCAATCGAGTGAAGAGAAAATAGACAGAGAAGTTTATATTAATTACTTTTCGAATTCTTTTCTATTGTTTAGAATTGTCTCTAAATTATTAAATGCCCAGACTGATATGTTTTCGATATAGGGTACTAAGTCTAATCCAAGTTCAGTAAGTGTATATTCTACTTTAGGAGGTACTGTAGGGTATACTTTTCGCGTAATAAAACCATCAGCTTCTAAGGTTTTTAAAGTTTTGGCGAGCATTTTTTGAGAAATATCTCCTATTGCTTTATCTATTTCATTAAAACGCATTACACCCTGATCTCTTAATAGGAGAAGGATAAGCATAGACCATTTCTCACCTATTCTGTCGAGTACTAATCTAATAGGACATGTATCTGCTTCTAAAATATTTTTTAGATTTAACTTATTGATTTTCATTATTAATTACTTGGAGGTTAGTATCTTACTTAGGCGTACGTTCTTGTTTAGCCTATACAAAGGTAATACATTTGCTCTCCAAAAGAGAGTAACTCTAATTAAGAAAATCATTACAATGAAGAAAGTATTAATACTATTGGCGCACCCAAATTACGAAGCGTCAAATTCGAACAGAGCATTGTTAGAAGCATTGCCAAAAGATGTACAACTTACAATTCACAATATTTATGAGGCTTATCCCGATGGGCAGATAGATGTAGAGAGGGAACAAGAGTTGTTATTAGATCACGATAGAATAATCATTCAGTTCCCTACACAGTGGTTTAATGTACCTAGTTTACTGAAGTTATGGTTAGATGAAGTGCTTACTTATGGCTGGGCATTCGGAGTAGAACAAGGTGCTTTAGTAGGTAAAAAAATGGGTATAGTAACCACTACTGATGGTGTAAAAGAGTCTTATGTAAAAGATAGTCATTACGGATTTACAGTGGAAGAGTTTTTATTACCTGTAATAGCTACTATCAAGTATATCGATGCGAACTATATAGGCTTTGTAGCGTTAAATAATGCGTATGGACCTACGGAGCAAGAAGTGAGTGAAGCTGTAAAACAATATGTGGAATTATTGAAGAAATAAGCAGAAAGACAAGTCGTTAGTATGATTTACTAACGTTTTTTTTGTAAAAAAACAGTATTAAATAGAATGAATATAAATAATTATTTATTTTTGCTGCGAAATGAAATAATTATAACAACATATAAACATTATGCTATCATCAAATATATTATCTAGTATGTTCACTAAAGCAGTGTATTTAACTATTTTACTGTTTAGTACTTCGGTACTTTCTCAAACTTTTTTAGTGAAAGTGAGCGATTCAAGTTTAAATAGAATTAGAGGAGCAGAGATTATTATTAATGGAGATAAAATAGGGGAAACGGATAGTAAAGGAGAGCTGACCATAGATGTTATAACAACAAATGAAGCTACTCTATTGGTTTTAGCTAGTGGTTACGAGGAACAATTGGTTACTATTAATAACACAAAATTAGAAAACCCTATTGAAGTTGTATTAAAGAAATTAGAGGAGTCGTTAGATGAGATTGTTATTACAGCTGGTAGAAGAGCAGAGAATATAGCTACTATTCCATCTTCTGTAACAATAATTAATCAGAAGGAGATGGAAAAGCAAATGAGTGTTACAACTGATATTTCGACGATATTAAGTAATCTAGTACCTGGTCTAGGAAGTGCGACAAATAAGGGAACTTCGTCAGGACAGACACTGAGAGGAAGACCTCTATTAGTCTTAATAGATGGGATTCCACAATCTACACCATTGATGAACGGAGCTCGTGATATACGTTCGATTGCGCCATTTGCAATAGAGCGTGTAGAGGTGATAAAAGGAGCTACTTCTATTTATGGGAATGGTTCTACTGGGGGGATTATTAATTATATAACCAAGAAAAATAGAGGAGAACAAGTTTTTGGTGGAACTACTGTATTGGGAACTTCGTTTAATCCAGCGAACAGTAGCGGTACATTAGGATATAAAGTATCTCAGTCTTTCGGCGGGAAGTATAAAAAGTGGAACTATATGGCTGGTGCGTCTATCGACTATACTGGTTTACAACGAGATGGAGATGGAATGATATTAGGGCAGATAGATGGGCTGTCTAATACGTATCAAAAGAACTTGTTCGCTCAAATCACATATGATATCAATGATAATTCGTCTATTCGCGCTTTTTATAATGGCTATACAAGTACACAACACGCTAGATATATCAGTAAGATAGGTAAGTATGGTAGTGAAGCAACGGTAGGTGTAGCAGGGATAGATCCTGGTAAAAACTCAGGTACGCCTTATAACCACAATGTTATGTTGGGGTACACGAATAATGACTTGTTTTTAGAAACACAGTTAGATGTGTCATTATATATGAATTCATTTCGCTCGATGAACCGCTATGTAGAAAAAGGAACGGCATGGTATGGACCAGGACAAACGAGAATTAACTCTAAGAAGAAAGGTATTCGCTTAAACTTAAATACTCCTTTTACAGTATTTAAGATGCCGAGTGAAGTGACTTATGGAATAGATATTTTAAATGATAAAACAGACCAAGACTTAACAGATGGTCGTGTGTATATCCCTACAATGGATATGGTGAATATTGCGCCTTATGCACAATTAAAAATAGATTTAGTAGATCACTTGATACTAAAAACAGGAGTTAGATATGAGAATGCAAATGTAAAAATAGATGATTTTAATACGATCGCTACAGGGCCTAATAACGAGGGAAGTATTTTCGTTCAAGGAGGTAAAATTCCTTACAAAACAACATTGTTTAACGTAGGGTTACGCTATAATAAATATGAGTATTTTAACCCTTTTATTAGTTTTTCTCAAGGATTTGCTATTAATGAATTAGGGCGAATCTTAAGAAGAGCAACAGAGAGTACATTAGACAAGCTAGAGACAGAACCAATTATTACGAATAACTACGAAGTAGGGTTCTCTAGTAGGTTTTCTATGTTTAGTTTTACAGGGTCATATTTTTTAAGCACATCTAAGTTAGGAGCTAATTTAGTAGATATAGGAGGATATTTAGTAGCACAGCGTGAACCTGAGCGAGTACACGGATTCGAAGTGACTGCTGAGGTCGCACTAACGCCACAGTGGACAGTAGGGGGAACTTATGCTTATGTAGAGGGAAAGGCAAAGTTCGACGATGGAAGTAAAGTATACTTAAATGGGGGACGTATCTCACCACCTAAAGCGACAGCTTTTGTGTATTATACTGCATCAGATAAATTAAATATACAGTTATATTGGTTGTATTCAGGAAGTAGAAATCGCTTTAATCCTAATGAAAAAGGAGGTTATAAAAATAGTGAAGGACCTGTAAAAGACATTAGTTTGTTTAATTTAGCATCTACTTATATCTTAAATAAAGCGTGGAAGGTAAATGTCGGTATTGAGAATTTGTTTAATAAAACGTATTATCCAGTAGTGAGCCAATACAGAGGGACTGATGCAGAGTATGTGAGAGGAAATGGAATGCAGGCTAATCTAAGCGTACAATACAACTTCTAGTAGATGAAGAAATTTATGCTATGGCTGCATAAGTGGCTAGGATTAATAACGGGAATTGTTATTGTCATCGTAAGTATTACGGGGTGTATTTATGTCTTTCACGATGATATAAAGAAAATTGTTTATCCAAATAATTTTTATATCGATGATACGGAAAATTTAAGTGACTATAATAGAGAAACATTGTCATTCTCATCTCTTCAAAGTATAGCTCAGCAAGCAGTAGGAGAGCAATACCCTATAAATAGAGTAGATATTTATCCTGCTAAAGATAGAACCTGGGTGTTTAGAGCACTCAAGACAGATAAGAATGCAACAGGATATTGGAATGAAGTAGTTTTTTATAAAAGAATATTTGTAAATCCTTATACAGGTGTAGTTCAGAAAGTAGAAGATACAAAGAAAGAGTTTTTTTATGTCGTGTTACAGTTACACCGCAATCTGCTATTAGGAAGTAAAATAGGAGGTTGGGTAGTAGGAGGAAGTACAGTGTTATTTATGGTTATTACGATTACAGGTCTGATCTTATGGTGGCCTAAAAAGTGGAAGGGTAAGACATTTAAACGAAGTTTCGTATTTGATTTTTCTGTCAATTGGAAGCGGTTAAATCATGATTTGCACAATTTGTTGGGTATGTACACCTTCCTATTAGCTATAGTGATAGGGATGACAGGTGTATTATTTGCCTTTCCTAAGTTTAGATCAGCAGTAGAAATAACACTTAATAAAGTAGATGAAGATAAATTTCAGGTAATGGAATCTACTGCTTTTTATACCGTACCTCAGATAACAAGTAATACGTTAGACAATGCGGTATTTTATGCCTTAGATAAGTTCGGTTATGCCGATATGATGTCTATCCGTTTATCTAAGGATGAGAAAGAGCCTCATAGTTTACAGATCCGTTTAGAACAGGATAAGACGAGTAAATTCGAATGGTTGTATTTTGATAAAAAGTCAGGAGATATAGTCACTCGTGAAGATCATACTTATACATCAATAGCTTTAGGCACTAAAGTAAATTCTTTAAACTTCGATTTACACGTAGGCACGATATGGGGATACCCTACTAAGATACTCGCTTTTATAGGATCACTTATATTTGCTTCCTTACCAGTTACAGGATTGATAATTTGGTTGAACAAACAAAAGAAAAGTAAAAAAAGGAGTCGTTAGTAACATTTACTAACGGCTTTTTTTTGTATAAAAAAATCACTTAATACACCCACCTAGGCATAAAAAGTGATTCTTCATTAAATTCATACTAATACACAACATTATAAAGATACAATAAGTTTTGTTAAAAACATAGTTTTATATAGATAAAATGAGGATACCTATTTTTTGTCATAATCTTATTGGTAATTATCTTGATACGACGTTCTAAGTTATCGAATGATCTGTATCTGTTCATATAGAGGTGATTATTGTTGATTGAAATATTGAGTTTATTTAGCATAATAAATAGAATTGCTTTTTATGTTGTGTTATTTGAGAGTCTGAACTTCTATCTTTAGAATACTCATATTTGTATAATTATGGTAAAGTTTTGTTAATGATGTTTAAAAAAGAATTATATTAAACTTTTTAAAAATCTACCAAACTATGAATATTAAATATACAATCTGTGCAATCCTATTGGGAACGATAAGTGTGATGGCTCAAGATGAAAAAAAAGAAGAATCAACTTTATTAGGTGTATTGACACAGCAGGCTAACCCCGATGCGCCTAAGAAAGTGAATACCTTAGAAGTGTATCTAGACTCAAAGTACGAGAACTTGACTAAGACAAGTGGATCAGGAACCTCTGATAGTAAGTTTAGATTAGTACAGTCACGAGTTTATTTAAAAGGGAATTATAATAATAAGCTTACCTACTCACTTCGATATCGACTGAATGAGTCAGTAGCGTCTAATGCCTTAGAGTTTGCTTTCTTAGAGTATAATATTGATGACCATTGGACTGTAGGAATGGGAAAACAGTTTACTGCTTGGGGATCTACGGAGTTGTCTTATAACAGTGCTGATCTATATATGTTTACGAATATCATTGGATCTATTGAGCTTTTTAGTCCTGGAGCTAGTGTTGCTTATAAAGTAAAAGGACAGTCTTTTAAGTTACAGATGGTCTCTCAGGGAGAGCAGTTTGCAGCAGAAGATTATAAAAATAAGGCTTATGGAGGATTGTTTTTATGGGAAGGAGAATTGTTTAAAAAACATTTGAAAACGCGCTATGGATATGCGTTATTTCAACATGATGCGAAGAAGTATTACAGCTGGGTAACTATGGGGAATAGATTGACATTAAATAACTTTATGGCAGAGGTAGACTGGATGTATGGTTTTAGAAATGTAGGCGATGCCGCTTTTACAGACTTAAATACAGGTACCAAGGGAATCGCATATGTGAAGGATAATGTGACGACAGCTTCTGTGAAGTATAAGTTCCATAAAGTGACTCCTTATGTAAAAGTGATGTATAATTATAGAAAAGACCTTGAGAGTAATGTGTCTTATGCTTTAAAGGGAGTCTCTACAGCTATAGAGTATAATCCATTTAATGATAAGGCGTTTAAGGATCTTAGACTTTTTGCAGCTTATAACTTTTTAAATTATGATTATAAGAATTATGAAGTTTCTAAAGCAGATAAGAATGAGCATCAGATAGCAGTAGGGGTGAGATGGATGGTGCCGTTGTTTAAATTATAAATAGAGTAAATATGATGAAGTACAATGAATTATTAATAGATGAGGAGAGCAAAACAATGCAATTGTTTAAAGGCTTATCAGAGGAAGAGGATAGAGAATTACATCAAATAGTTAGCTCGTTGATTAAACAGGGTAAAAAGATTAGAATGCAAGTTGTTGCTGATGATATTGGCGAACATAATGTATATCTTGAAGGGTATGATTTGGTAGATAATTTATTGCGAAAATAGAAGGAATAGAGTAAGTATTCTTACTTGTAGATTAAAAAAGACTTGTTGCCCTAATTTAGGGTAGCAAGTTTTTTTTTTATAGTTATAATTGATGGGGAATGGAGTAGATAAGCATCTATGACTATGAGATAAGGGTAATGGATTATCTTTTATTTGGTAAAAAATAAAAAAACATTTTGTTTTTATAATATCTTGTATTGTAGTGTTTTAAATGTTGTTTTTTGTAAATTTATATAGAATAAGTAGTTTTTTTTTAATTCCATCATGCAAGGATTTTTAAAAGTTGGGTTTATATAGATGAGTACTCACTATGAAATATTGTTAAACAAACTAAAAGTCTAGTAAAATGAGAGCAGTAAGAAGAATTAAAATGTTTACGATCTTATTTAGTTTAGTTGGTATTAGTTTTACATCGTGTATTAGTGATGATAATAATGTAGAGCCAAATAAACCTGTTAAGATAGGAGATGTAGTAGGGAGTTATAGTGGTAAAGCTTTCACTCTACAAGGAAAGTGGATGAATGAACAAAATACAATTTTTAAAATTAATGATAGTTTGATTGTATTTGATAATTTACCTGTTAGGGAGCTTGTAGGGTCAGTAGTTAAAGATGCTAGAAAAACGGAGGAAATATTAAATAAGATGGATAAGGTAAAGTATGACCTTGCTTATACGTCTGTAATAGATGAGACAGGAACAGCGTTAATATTAACTATGAATCCTAAAGAATTGAAGTTCACAATTCCGATGGACGATAATAAACAAGATCTAGTAGCGCATATTACTACAAAATATAAAGGAGTCTATGTGTCCAATAGATATGATATGGTGAAGTTTGAATGGGTAGTAGATAAATTAACTGTAGATGGAAAAGAAGATAAAGACTTTGTAGAAGTGAAGTATTTTTTTCCAGGATCTGTTAAAAGGTAATTAGAATTAGTTTTACCCATATTAGATCCAAACATAATGTTTATACAACAAATGACTAAAAAAGATAGTGTAGAACGAGGGTTAGTGGATAGATTACAATCTAAAGACCAATCTGCTTGGAAAGAATTTTATGAATTCTATTCAGGACATTTTACCTATGTATGTATGCGATATCTTAAGAGTCAGGATGATGTAAAAGATGTGATGCAGAATAGTTTTATCAAGATTTTTAATGCTATTGGCTCATTTGAGTATAAGGGAGTAGGTTCTTTAAAAGCGTGGACGACACGATTAATCATTAATGAATCTTTAAAATTTCTTAGAGATACTACTAAAATAGAATTTCCTACTCTAGTGGATGATTTAGTAGAGGTAGTTGAAGAAGAAGAACCTAATTTAGATGAGATACCAGAGTCAGAGATTTTAGAATTGATACGCTCTTTACCTGATGGATACCGAATGGTTTTTAACCTCTATGTTTTTGAAAAAAAGAGTCATAAAGAAATAGGTAGACTGTTAGAAATAGGAGAGAGTTCGTCAGCTTCTCAATTTCATAGAGCAAAGAAAATACTCATGCAGAAGATAAAGTTATATAATAAACCCAAAACAAGCGCCTTATGAACGATAAATGGTTAAATGATCTGGAACAGAAGATGAAGGATCATACAGAGATCGGACCAGAGGGGTTGTGGGAGGATTTGGAACAAAAACTTTTTGGGGAAGAGAAGGGAAAAATCATACCATTATGGTCAGATACTGTACAGCAAGCAACAAATAAAAAAGGAGCACCTAAAAGAATTGACTTAAAAAGAGTTATAGGGATTGTGGCTTTTATAGCAATCGTGTTAGTAGGAGGTGTAGAGTTATATTTGAGAAGTGAACGTGCTTTACAGCATGATGATAAAGAAAAAGATAGTATTGTTATAGATGCTAAAGAGACTGAGTTAACGCCTAATTCTAGACAGAATAAATATCTAGATAAGGTAGAAGAAGAGATAATTACCAAAGAAACACACACAAATACCAAAGCTTTGACTTCAACTGAAAAGGAGAAGGCAAGCAGTCATGCTATCAAGGCAATAGAAGAGAGGAGAGAGCCTTCTATTGTCGAGGTAGCTGACAATTCTAATTCAGTAAACCAAGAGAAGGAATATGTAACTATAGTTCCAAATATAGTAGATAAAGAAGTGGTTCAAGAACAGTTAGCGACTTTAGTAGAAGAAAGTCATAAAAACTTAGAAACTGCTATTGTAGAAAATCAGGTAAAGGAAAAAGAAATTAAAACTGAAGTAAAGTCAAAAAAGAATAGAGGCTTTTCTTTAGGGTTAATATCAAGTAATATAGCCTCTACATCTAGTATGCAACAAAGTGGATATAATACAATGAGTGGAGCGATGAAGGTAGGAGCTGATGCACCCTTGGATTTAGGAATGGCAGGTGCGGTGTTATCTGAGATTTATGTTGTGAATCAGAATAAAGAGGTCTATACCGATATTACGCATAAGAAGCCTATACGCTTTGGTATAGCGTTATACTATCCTATGGGAGATAAATGGGGAATCAATACAGGTATTACTTATACTAAATTATCCTCTGATCTTACTTCGGGAAGTCAAGAGTATAAGATTATAAATACTCAGACACTACATTATGTAGGAGTGCCTATACAGGTGAATTATAATTTATGGGAGAAAGGTAATTTCTCAGCTTATGTCAATGGTGGTTTTCATATAGAGAAGTCAGTATATGGAACACTTAAAACTAAGTTTCAAGCTAATCAGAATGTAGAAAAGAGACCAGACGAAAAGGTAACTGTAAAAGGAATACAAACATCTGCAAATGTAGCAATAGGTATGGAGTATAAATTAGCAAAGAGTGTAGGGCTTTTTGTAGAACCAGGAGCGAGATATTATTTTGATAATGGGAGTTCTATTAAAACTATTTATACAGAGAAGCCCTTTGATTTTAATTTACAGTTAGGGTTGCGTTATTCGATCCCTAATTCAAAGAAATCAATAGAAAGTAAAGAATAAACATTTAGAAGGTCGGAAGTAGAAGTGTCTATATACTACAATCTTCAAAAATCTATGAAAAGTGAAAAGTAAAGTGTTAGTAAGTTTTATGTTCATATTACTATGTAGTTAGGTTATATATAGTAATGTTTTTAATTAATTTATCACCCTCTGCACCTCTGTAATAAATTACAGAGGTGCTTTTTTTTAGGAGATAAAAAAAACGCTTACAGTTAAGTAAGCGTTTTCAGATATTATTCTTCCTTATCAGGATCTTCTTTAAAATATTCTGTAAATATTTTGATACTATCTATAGGATCTGGCATTCCCATAGGAGCATTTTCGCGTTCATAATGTTCTAGTAAAATATTTATAACTTCATATTCATCTGCTTCAGGAGTATTAGGCTTAGCATCTTTTAATAGCTGTAATCTAACTAAAGCCATGTGATAATCTTCTTCCGTTCTAATTGGTTTCATAGGCATATTGACATTTTCTAAATAACTTTAACTACTCTCTAGTAGATAAATATACTGAATATAAAGTGGATAACACCATTAAATATTAGAAATTAAGCTATCTTTAATAAAGTAGTTCGAAATGTATATTGCATGTGTTTATCTAGATGGTTTATTTACTAAATAAGTCAATAGAGTAATTTTGCATACTTAAATAATATGAGTACAATTAGTCGGAAGATATAGTACAAAACACGGAATTTAAGGTAATATTAAGGACTCCTATTGCTAATTAGTTTTATTTTGTAGTTTGATAAAATAGAAGGGAAGATGAAGACAGTTGGTTTAGAAACAAATAAAGAAATAGACTTTTATACAAGAGTAGATAATCTCGTATTAACAACTCCTCAAAAGCAAGATTACTATACACTTATCCTTTGTACTAGAGGACATATAGACTTAAAAGTAGGATACCATAAGTTTACCATTCACGAGGGCTCTATGTCTATTATTTCACCAGAAGTAATTTATCTTGGAGGACAAGCTTCAGATGACTTTAGAGTCTTACAGATTTTTTTTAGGAAGTGTTTTTTGTACCGCAATTATGTCAAGGAGATGATTGTGGATGAGTTATTGTTCTTAAATGCAGATTACCCACCTATGTATAAGTTAGAAGACTCTTTTAAACAGGTCTTGCAGAACTTTAATAATCTCGCATGGGAGTTAGACACTAAAGGACCTTATCACCTTAATATCATTCGCTTGAAGCTGATTGAGATATTGTATGATTACAACCGAGCTTGTGAGTATTGTCTCTTAGGCTTTCACAAGGGAATGAATAGACAGTACCAATTGACTTATACTTTTAAACAACACTTAGAAGAGAAGTTTAAAGAGCTTAAAACCGTACAACAGTATGCAGACTTGATGGGTATTACGCCTAAGCATTTGACAGAAGTCATAAAAGAAGAGACTGGGATGACTGCACTTCAGTTAATACACGAACGTCTATTACTAGAGGCTCAGTATTTATTAAAACACAGTCATATGACTGTAAAAGAATGTGCTTATGAACTAGGCTTTGATAATATTTCGTACTTCAATCGCTTTTTTAAGTTACATATAGGAGATTCTCCTTTAGGGTATAGAAATAAGTAGCTATTTAGAACTTTTAGAAAAGTTTGATTAATATATAAAGAGAACTTAGTATCAGTACTAAGTTCTCTTTGTATTTACAGCAAGGAGTATTTTATACATTCACACCAAAGAGATAACCTACTAGAGCTGATAGTCCCATTGCTATAGATCCCCAGATAACGATTCTGAGTACTGCTTTTTTGATACTTGATCCGCCAGTCTTAGCTGATAATGCCCCTAATATTATTAGAAATACAATCGTAAAACCATATAGCCAATATTCCATTTCGTCTACAGGTGCTAATAGGGCTACCCCAAGGGGGAGTACTCCACCAATAGTAAATGATGCACCCGAGGCTAGAGCTGCTTGCATTGGATTAGCTTGGTTGATTTCATTAATACCTAATTCATCTCTGACATGAGCAGCTAGAGCGTCTTTTTCAGTTAATTCAATAGCTACTTGCATAGCTGTTTCTTTTTTTAATCCACGCCTCTCATAGATCTGTGCTAGAAGTTTTAATTCCGTTTCAGGCATTTCTTCAAGTTCTTTTGCTTCTCTTTCTATATCCGCATTCTCTATATCCGTCTGAGAGCTTACAGATACATATTCTCCAGCAGCCATCGATAATGCACCAGCTACTAGCCCTGCCACTGTGGCAAGTAGTATAGGTTCTCTTGATGCACTAGCTGTCGCAACACCTATCGCTAAACTCGATACAGATATAATACCATCATTAGCCCCTAAGACAGCTGCCCTAAGCCAATTACTTCGGTTGATATAATGACTATCTAGATAGTTGTCTATCGTTATTTTATCTTTTTTATCGCTCATTTTAGTGTGTTTTCGTATTTTTTAAAAAAGAAGTTTTAAGAAAAAAGGAGAGGTAGTGCTTTTGACACTATTCTCTCCTTTTTCCTTCTACATCTATATTGAGATGTTGTTTTATTTCTTCGAAGTTTTTATAACTAAACTCAAATATCTTTGTGCTTTTTTCTCCTTCTTGAAGTACGATGTATTCTGTAGCTCCTAGAAAAACTCGTTTAGTATGTGCTAGCACACATACTGTATTTGGTTTGTAAAATTTCTTTTTGCTTCCAATAAGGTTTCTGACTAAGATATCATTCTCTTGGATTGTGATATCCTTGACCATCGTCATCGTTAATGAAAAACTAAATACAAATAAGACTAACCCTAAGGTAACTCCTCCTACGAAGCCATAATGACTTTTGAAGCCAACATGGCCACTCTGTGCATCATCTGCCATAAAGTAAAATAGGGTAAAAAGTACTAAAGCAATAATAAGTAAAATCAATAATAATTTGATAATTCTTGAACTATATTGAGACTGTACCATAAGAATAGTTAAGTGTTGTTTTGTTATACAGCAAGTTACAAATAAAGCAAAGGATTAGCAAGACAATTTTTAGCAAACCTATTTTAGGTAAAAACGGATAATTGTATCTTAGCCTAAAATAGATACTATGAGCTGGAGTGCAGAACAGGTGTACACTATCGCGAATACCACAGTGATAGAACGCTTGCAACAAATAGAAGAATTAAGACAAGGATTATTTAAAATAGATACACTAGAAAAGGGAATCAGAAGCGAATGGACCAGAGAAATTTTCTTTGAGAATGAACATCACGAACGAAAGCATATTAAACACAGCCTACCTCAGGATGGACTATTCGTTATCAATCCTTCTATGAGTAGAACAGCCTATGATGATAAGGCCAATGCGTTTTATGCAAGTTATGCTGAATATAAAAAGAACAAATGGCAATTCTTAGAACATATAGAGATTGTTCCAATGGTATTGTCTTTGAACCTTACATTAGAACAGTGTAAGTTGCTCGCTTTCTTACAACAGTTAAATGAAGAGACAAAACAACCTTTCGTGTACTATAAGTGTGAGATGTGGGGAGGTGATATAGATGAAGAAATAGCAGTAGTCTTCGATGGAGAGATGAAGGTGTATTACTTTGATGAATTGGCAGGAGAGTATAAACAGATGATTGGTGCCGAAATAAAAGAATTAGAAGACACTACCGCTTTACAGAAAGGGCTAGAGGCTATCGGACTAGTCTTGCCAACGCATTTCTTTGCACTTCATGAGACCTCTTTTGATTGGTATCCTTATCAAGTGAGGCATTAAGCATTTATCTCTTTTAGGTCACTTGATCGGTTGGGGATTTGTGAAGTATCCACGCGATATTGTTGCTGAGGAACGTTGTCTGAATTAGTATATATCATGAATACTGCTAGTGTACCTAATCTAGAGCAATAAAGGGGAAGTTTAGTTTATCTTATATTTTGTCAGAACACAATGTGGATGATATATTATGTGTTATATGGAAGGTATTCCATCTCTATATTGCTTTTAAGTTTATTTACATTTAATAGCTCACTTCAATTTATTACTTCACAAGATTAATAGCCATTTAAACGCGATTTAAAACCGTTCACTGTTAACCAATGAAATCCCTAAAGTTTTACTAAATTATACAAATGAGCTTCAACTGAATTTGTTGTATAAAAAATAAGATATACTTCTATTCGGTACATTAATTGAAGTAATGTTGTGATTTTATTAGTAGAGCTGAGGTCTTTTTGGTATTCTTTTAGACTGAACTTGTCATAGGACAAGTAACGGAATGAATAGGATTATTTATATTTGTATATCATCGTGGATGGTTTTGCTTAGAAGAGATAAAGAAGAGTAAGTACATGAGATTAAGAGATATAGTTTGTCCTAATAAGTAGAGAATAACCGATCCTATAAAGACTTCAGCTAAGCGATGAGTATTCATTAATCTAAGTAAACAACATTATGGAAATAGGGATCGTCGAAGACCCAAAAGTAAAAAAGCACTTGCCTTGGCTAGCTGCATTAGCCATCTTTATGCAAGCGCTGGATGGAACTATACTTAATACCAGCTTGCCTTCTATAGCGAAGAGTTTAGGAGAGTCTCCCTTAGAGATGCAGAGTGTTATCGTGTCTTATACTCTTACTGTGGCTCTGCTTATTCCTTTGAGTGGCTGGTTAGCAGATCGCTTTGGTACACGTAATATGTTGATGTTAGCGATTGGTATTTTTACCGCAGGCTCTCTGTTTTGTTCTATAGCGAATACCTTAGATCAACTCGTTTTGGCACGTATATTTCAGGCTATCGGTGGTTCTATGTTAGTACCTGTCGCTCGTCTAATTTTAATATACGCTTATCCTAAAGATCAGTTGTTGAGTATTATTAACTTTATTACGATACCTGTATTGATTGGGCCAATGTTGGGGCCTACAGCAGGAGGATTCTTAGTAGAGAAGTTCTCTTGGCATTGGATATTTTTAATCAATCTGCCTGTGGGAATTATAGCTCTTTTCTGGGCGAGAAAGGTTGTGCCTAATTTTAAGAATACAGTAGGCAAATTTGACTTGAAAGGTTGGTTGTTGATCAGTGGAGGACTGACGACACTTACTTTGATTATCGAGCGTTGGAACTCACCACAGTTTACAGCAGTAACTTTATTGTTGTTAGCCGTGCTGACTATAATCTGTGTGATAGGCTATATTCGATATGCACAGAAGACTACAAAAGCCTTAATTAGACTGAGCCTTTTAAAAATAAAAACGTTGAGAATAGGGCTGGTAGGTAATCTTGTTACTCGTTTTGGTGTAGGAGGAATGCCTCTAATGGTTCCTTTATTACTACAAGTCGGCTTTGGGTATTCTGCTTTCTTTGCAGGGTTAATGATGATTCCTCAGGCAGGCTCTAATCTAGTGTTTAGAAACTTTGTAGTACCTATTGTACGCAAGTTTGGTTATCGAAATACATTGATTGTCAATACAATATTGACCGGAATAATCATCTCTTGTTTCTTCTTTATCAATAAAAATACCCCAATGTGGATATTGGTGATCTTGATGATTTGCAACGGAGCATTTAATGCAGTACAGTTTACTTCTATGAATACCATAGCATTAGCAGATTTAGACAGTGATACATCGAGTGAAGGGAATACATTACTCTCTGTTACTCAGCAGTTAGCGATTAGCTTAGGTATTTCTATTTCAGCGATGATCTTAGTGATGTTCCAAAATAGCAGTATTGGGACCAATGATCAAGGAATAGACGTGTTTAGATACACCTTTTTAGTCATGGGAATTATCACCATCTTATCTAGTCGTGTATTTGCAAGATTAAATGTAGAAGCAGGAGCAAGCCTAGTCGAAAAAAGAGAATACAAGGAACCAAAACAACAAACAAATTAACGATACCATGGACAGATTATATTTTAGACCATTAATCATAGAAGATAAAGAACAATTATTATACATCTACTCTGATAAAGACGCGATGCAATACAGAGGAAGTAAACCTCTTGAGACGATAGAAGAAGCAGAGAATATGGTGCTTCAAGCTCATAAAGAATGGGACAGTAGAACCAAAATGAGAATGGCGGTGATAGAGAAAGATACAGAGGTATTAATCGGAACTGCGATGTACTTCTTTGAATCTCCAACAGCTGTAGAAATAGGCTTTTCTATAGGAAGAGACTTCTGGAAATATGGTTATGGACAAGAGGGAACAGAGGGCTTAATGGAGTTTATCAAAGCTAATGAACCTGAGGTAACTACTATAGTGGGCATCGCCCGTAGTGGAAACGAAAAGTCTCTAAAGATGATGGCAAATATCGGCTTCGTAGAAGTATCAGATTACGAGGTAGAAGGAAAGAGAAGGTTTGAGTTAATGGTTAACAGTTAACGGTTAACAGTTTACAGTTTTTGCCTTCGGCAATTAGGATAGCATATCATGTAGAGCCGCATTATTATGCGTGTCACACAATCTAAGTGCTTAAAACACACACTAGATGTTTACTTCATGTTTTGTATTAGGTTTGAATTATGGAATGTTTGTCTTCGGCAATTAGGATAACATATCATGTAGAGCCGCATTATTATGCGTGTCACACAATCTAAGTACTTAATGTTTTATGTTTCGCTTGAATTATCAAATGTTTGTCTTCGGCAATTAGGATAGCATATTATGTAGAGACGCAATATTTTGCGTGTCACACAATCTAAGTACTTAATGTTTTATGTTCCGCTTGAATTATCGAATGTTTGTCTTCGGCAATTAGGATAGCATATCATGTAGTGACGCATTATTATGCGTGTCACACAATCGCTATCACGTCTTGTATGCTGTGCGAAGTCTTCCGACTTCGCACCCATTTCAATAAAAACACCTTACCTTTACTACCTCAATAAAATACACCCCATGAAATATTATTGGAAAGATATCACAGATGAACGTAAACAATGGAAAGCATTAGAATTAACCGTAGAAGGATTAACACCTCCTACAATGCAATTATTGAGTGGTTCGAATTGGAAGATGAAGTTGGTCTGTGAAGATAAACCAGTGATGTGGGGACTAATCAGCAGAGACTTCTGTGATATAGGATTAGTAAGAACTTTCGAAGAGGAGAGTAGACTGATTAAGAATATCAATTCCCAAGAAGTAGAGAAGCGCAAAGAGCTATCAACTGAAGAAAGACTAAAGTCATGGTCTCGCTATTTTGCGGAAGAAATGGTGTCATCAGATAAGCACTTCTTTTATGACTCTATTTGGCTTTTTGAAGGATATAAAGACTTTGCCTCACCACCTAATTATGGAACGACTGTAGCCGTAGAAGATGACTTTGATGCCTTTACTTATGCCTCTTGGGATAGAGAGTTGTTATACTCACGTCAAGTAGTTGAATACTCCGGTCGTCTAAAATGGTGGCGCAAGAAAGCGATAGAGGGAACACTACCGCCTATATTCGCATGGCACATCCCCTCTCTTGGAGGATATTGGATTATAGATGGCAACTATAGATTAAGAGCAGCTATCTTAGAAAAGAAAGAAATCCCAGTAGTATTAGCCTATTCAGGAGAGTATAAAGAAGCTATTATGAACCCTGATTATCAGCGAGGAATATTACATTCTTTAGCTAAATCAGAAGGTAAACCCGTAAGTCCACAAACAGCAGCGTCAATGAATCAGCATTTGGCTCAGGCTTTTGACGATAGACCTTATTTCCAACAAAAAACAGTAGCTCGAGTAAAGATCAAGTCCAATGAAGAATGGCTCTCAGAGGTAACAGAATATCTAGAACGCATTGATTATCCTGAAAGAGAGAAGTATATTAAGCAGTTACAAGATGAGCTGTAATTTTACTATAGTTTTTGTGATTTTGGTCTTTTGTTGTTTCGTTCAAGTAAATTGTCTTTTATAAACCAATATCTTTACACTATCACAAATCCTCACAATACTCCATACGTTATGTCCTTCCGAGCCTGCGAAGAATCCCATCCTATCGGCACACAATGGTAGGGATGATATACATCCTCACAATACCCCGTACGCTATGTCCTTCCGAGCCTGCAAAGAATCCTATTCTATAAGCACACAATGGTAGGGATGTATTACATACATCCTCACAATACCCCGTACGCTATGTCCTTCTGAGCCTGCGAAGAATCCCATCCTATCGGCACACAATGGTAGGGATGTGTTACATACATCCTCACAATCCCCGTATACTATGTCTTTCTGAGCCTGCGAAGAATCCCATCCTATCGGCACACAACGGTAGGGATGTATTACATACATCCTCACAATACCCCGTATGCTATGTCTTTCTGAGCTTGCGAAGAATCCCATCCTATCGGCACGCAATGGTAGTGATGTATGTAATACATCCGCAGTATAATTAAGCATGTTTTTTACTAAATACACCCCTTAATTGCTTTAAAAAACCCCTAATCAATTCTAATTAACTATAATTACAAGCTATTTTTAGTCCATAAAACCTCTTTTAGCCTCTTATCCATTAAAAAAGGATAGTTTTTTATTTTTACCTTATTTGTATATGTTTCTTATAATTAGGTGCTTATGTTTATAATACATAAAAATATAAAATAATCAACCTACCCTAATCCCAGTAAAGACGCTTCATAGAGTGATTTCCTTCAACACTTCTTCAACATTTCCCCAAGAATGCTCTAGTTAAGAGGCTATTTGTTGAAGGAATATTGAAGAGATGTTGTAGTGGTCTTGAAGAAGTAGGTATGACGAGGAGGGAGGATATAAACTGTAATATTGTTATTTAAACCCCTTTATTCCGTTATTTATTTTAGGTTGTAAAATTGTATCTTTCGGTCTTGAAAGTGAGATTATAAAAACACAGCATACCAAAACAACAAAACCACAAGAGAATCGCTATGAGTAAAGATATATTTTATACTGAATTAGAAGAGTTTGTAAGAAAAGGGAATACTAGAAGATTACTTCTCTTACTTAAGGAAACCCCTTTAGAGGAAAGGCTTAAGTACACTAAGAAGATTTCTAAGTTAGGGAAATACTATCAAGAGTATGTACCAGAGGAGGGCAATAGGAATTCGTATGGATATAGAGGAAATAGTGAGCAGCGATCAGCTGTGAGTGTGGCGGTATTGGCTTGTTGTACATATAAAGATTTTACGGGAATATGGATTATTAGTGAGGAGGAGTTTAAGCAAGTATTGGATTGGTATGTGCCTGATTGGTTAGGTGATTATATCAATGATTCGGCTAGAGAAGGATGGGTGAGAGCGCCTTTTAATGAGATAGGCTATTTATATGAGTCTTATAAGAAAGGAGTATTTAAGACCCCATTGACAGAAGCGACTTGGGCGACTGTGATGGTCAATGCAAGTAAGGTTGAATTATTTGATCAATACCCTGAGTTGTTAGAGAAGGAGTTTTGGTATTTGTTTGATCATGAAGTGAACATTAATCACTACTCATGGGATGAGGTCATCGCAACATTAATAGAACAAGGACGATTAGATAAACAACGCATTGTACAAACTGTTATTCAAGGAGCATTGACTCATACGAATCAAGCGTTGTGTGGATGGAATGTGAATTTGTTAAGTAAATTGTCTCTTGCTGATCATGAGATCTTGTCGTTTCAGGAGGATATCTTCCAATTGTTGAATAGTCCATTGTCTAAGGTGGTCAATGAAGCATTGGACATCTTGTTTAAAATAGCGAAAGACAAGGCTTTTCACGTAGAGGCTTTTGTTAATAGTCTGCCTATATTAATGAGCAGTACCGTTAAGGCGACGATCAATAAGGCGATGCGTATCGTGGCTGTATTGGATAAAGCACATCCTACCTATAAGGAGGCGAGTGCTGTTGCTATCGTAGGGGCTTTGCATATACAGGATCAAGCGATGCAGACTAAAGTAGCGAAGCAAATCGTGAAATATGCTCAACCTAATGAGGAGCTGGCAGTGCAATTAGAAGCTTATCAAGAAATGATGATGAGTGAGACGAAGACGTTGTTTAGTGGATATATGAGTGTGCAGGAGAGTGTAACGCTTGCGGAGGCTGTAGTAGAGGGAGAAGCGGAGCTAGTGCCTATTCAGGCTATTGCGACAGTAGAAGATTTGATTTTCCATTGTTCGGCTTGGAAGACATTGGAGAGTGACTATGCCTATGAGCAAACCATAGATGCGATTATTAGACTTCAAGGAGAATTAAAAGCAGAGCACATCGATCAATTATTACCTGCTTTTGATAAGGTATTTAAGACCTTTAAAGATTTGTGGTCAACGAGTACGATACAGAACGCTATGGCTTTTTGGCTGTTAGAGTGGGCGCGTATGTTGATTGCAGATCCTACTATAGAGACTACAGCATTAGACAAGCTGTATCACAAATATGCTAATGCAGAGATATATACCAATAGTGGAATCACGCTAGGAGAGGTAAAGTTAGAGGCAAGTAATCGATTTAGTTATTACTATGCTGCTTTGCGCCCTTATCTGACAGTGTATTACTACAGTTTACAATTGGTAAAAGAGAAGCGTATTTTCCCAATATTGAGTTTGCCTACACATGAGCCTTTTTATATAGATAGTAGGGTATTGGTAGATCGATTAGTAGCTTATCAAAAAGAGGGAGAATTAGTAGATGCAGTGGATTTACAGATTGCATTAGCACGTATAGATAAAAATACAGAAGAGGCTGGGTTGACACTAGCTCAGCAACAACTAAAAGGGGAGTTGCTAGCGATATTTGAGTTTTATTTAGGTAATGGAGAGGTAAAAGAAGAGTCAGCAGATTACTATGATATATGGAGAGTAGCGGCAGCGTTAAAGTACCCTCATCAACCCTTAGAAAGTTTGACGAATGAACGCTATACCAAAGAGCAACAAGAATACTGTGCAGGTTGGTTAGGAAACTGGGAAGTGATAGAAGAGTCTCATACGTATAAGGATTGGGATCATAAAACGAAGACGCAGATAGATAAGGTATTTACGCATAAGAAACTGAAGTTTGAGCAGATACCGTATGATATTAATTTGTCTTTAATCTTTAGCCGTATTAATAAAGCGATGCCAAAGACAGAAGTAGGTGATCGTATGGGGTCTGCAAATCTAATGGGCTTGATCATGTACCAGATTAGAGATACTAAAGTGAATTTAAGCGAGTCTTTATTGGCTATTAATCCTAGACAGTTAGATCCTATTTACTTAGCTGTGGTAGAGAAATGCCTGCATTATGGTGGTAGTGCTACCTTCGAAGTAGCAGAGAAGAAATTGCTTCAAGGGATGTTTACGTATCTGTTGCAAATGAATAATGTGGTCTTCTCAGAGCAATTCTATTTGTTCTTTGGGCTTGCATTGATATGTGATGATAAGGTAACGCGTGCTTTCGTAGCAGAATATTGGATCAAAGAGGCACTTCGTCTAGATCAACAAAAAGTAGGTCATATCATCGGTAAAGTAGAGGCAAAAGAATATGTGACGATTAAGCGTTTGACTGATTCTATACAAGGGTTTATGATGAATGTGAGTGTGCAACATAATCAAGCATTGCAGTTATTCATAGAGAGTATTTTAGAGCAATTAGGAGCTAGTCCTATTAAAGGTCTGAAGACTCTATTAGAGCAGTATGTAGAGGTGCTTCATACAAATAACGCTAAGGTGACTAATCCTACAGTTATTGCCTTGATAGAAGAGTGGAGTAAGGTTAGCGCTACGAAGAAAATAGCAGTGACACTACGAGGACAGTTCGCTTAATTACGAATTTCCTTTAGATTTGCTAACTGAGAATATGATAATATTGTAGAGAATAAATAAAACAACCTAATCAACAAAGTGAACCAGACGAATTACAAGGATAACGCCCTAAAATTCGAGTAGGACTTTGTTGATTTTACTAAAGAGTATCAGACTAGTAATTAAGACGTCGAGGTCTAGTATTAAGGTTTAGATGATATTTTAGTAACAGGTTGCCTTAAATAATTATCATATGGACAAATTTACACAATTTATCGGAATAGATATTTCCAAAGATTATTTTGATGTAGCTATTTATGTAGATGCTAATTCTTGTAAACACAATCAGTTTGAAAACACTAAAACGGGAGTTGATCAATTTATGAAGTGGATGAAAAGCGAAGGATGTTGTGTAGAGGAAACATTGATATGTATGGAGCATACAGGTATTTATAAAAATATTTTAGTAGATATTTTGCTTTCAAAGAATTGTAATCTATGGGTAGAAATGGCTTATAGAATTATAAGAAGTAGTGGAATACAAAGAGGAAAGAATGACAAGATAGATTCTAAAAGGATAGCATTGTATGCTAAGAAAAATCAAGAAGAAGCGAAGCTCTTTAAAGCATCAAAGGCTGTATTGAATAAGATTCAGGCTCTATTGGGACAGCGAGAGATGAGTATAGCTCATAAGACAGCTATAGAAGTAAGAACCAACGAATTTAAGGGGTTTAATGATGAACTGTACAAGGTTTTGTCTAAAAATGATAAGGCTATTATCAAGGCTTTAGAGAACGCTATAAAGGTGATTGAAGAACAGTTAAATACTCTTATTAGAGAAAATCAAGAGGTATCTGAGATATTTGATTGTGTGATTTCTGTAAGAGGTGTTGGAGATATTACAGCGATGTTTTTAATATGTTATACCAATGCGTTTACATCATTTGAAGACTCTCGACAATTAGCATCTTATTGTGGTGTTGTCCCTTTTGAATATACTTCAGGTAAAAGTGTAAGAGGCAAAGCTAAAGTACACTTTATGGCTAATAAAAAGCTTAAAAAACTTTTACATCTCTGTGCTTTATCAGCTGTTAGATGGGACCCAGAGATAAGGGCTTATTACGAGAGGAAAGTTGGAGAAGGTAAGCATAAGATGCTTGTTTTAAACAATGTTAGAAACAAGCTTGTACAGCGTATATGTTCTTGTGTTAGGAATAAAAAAGCTTATGAGGTACGACAAGTAGCATAAACATCATACATTGAATTAGAAACAAAAATAGAGGATAATACGGATATAATCCTCAGGTTAGATATGCCTTGTTTTATTGAGTTATTCTCAAAAATAAGGTGTAAAATATATTAATAATGATTTGCTTTTATCATAGTAATCGAATTGGTTCGCTTGTTCCGGATCAAAAGGTTGAATAGTTTTATTGGTTCCATTTGGATCAGAGATAATAGCAGGGTCTAGAAATACAAAGCCATTTAGATAGTTAGCAAAAAGAGCTAGTTTATTTTGGATAGGTTGATAGACTAATCCAAATTTAGGAGAGAGTGTAGTCTGACTCGTCTTTTGATTATTTACTGCTGAAGTACTTCCTTCTAGATAGTCAAATCTCAAACTTGCCATGAATGAGAAGTTAGGAAGAATATTAGTTACATTAGATATATAAGAGCTAAAGGTCTGCGTCTTCGCTTTGTTATGTATGTAATTACTATTGGATAAATTAGTTTCAATGGCATCTTTAGATAAATCCCCTGTGTCAGACTGATTGGCTAAAGAAATAATGCCATGCTCTATATAATCACCATCTATACTAGAAAACTCTTTAGATAAATAGTCTAATCCGATTAGTATAGTGTTGTCTAATGAGCCAATGTTATACTTACCTGTTATATTCTGTTGGATACTAAATATGTTGGTTTTTGAGTCTATTTTAGAGATGTAACGGACAAAGTTGTCTGTGGTGCCGATGTCTTCAAAAAGTATATCATATCCCTTGCTTTGGGTGTTGTTTTTATTGATAATGGTATTGGATGTCCAGCGGTCATTGATTTTATATTCTAATTTGGCTTGTGCTGTAAATGTTGGGTTTTTTAAGGTTAATTCATTACTAGTATATGCTTTTTTGTAATTTGCTTTAAATAGGTCTAATGATTCAAAGCTCACGGGCATATATCTAGAGATAAAAAACATAGGGGCGTGGGCTCCTTCATTAGCTTTATACTGAAAGTCAACGTATAGTTTTAGTTTTTCATTAATATTGTATTGGATAGATGGGGCTAAGAAGAAAGATTCTTTATAACCAGCATCTTGAAAAGTGTGCTGCTTGTGATATGCTGTGTTTAAACGTATAAAAAGCTTTTTATGGATAGGGGTATTGATGTCTAACGATACTCGATTAAGGTTGTTTGACCCACCGATATAGTTCAATTCACCCCCTAATTGTTCATAAGGTTTTTTGGTTATCACATTGATTAATCCTCCATAGGAGATTACATTCCCCCCCATACAGTGTTCCGTTAGGACCTTTGACTACTTCGACTTGTTCAATATTAGCGATATCTAATGTACTATTAGTAAAGCTAGGCATACCATTGAGTAAGTTTGGTTGGAATGCAAAGCCTCTCATTGTATAATATTCTCCTCCTGTGACTCCTACACCTGTTGATTCCCATACTCGTACTAGCCCGGTAGCATTCTGTAAGACGTCTTTTATGTTAGTCGTTACTTGATTCTTCATAGTTTGATGAAGGATGATATCGGCAGACTGTGGATTCTCAATATAAGTTAGGGGTATTTTAGAAGAATAACCTTTTTGCTGTTGAGTAGTGGTGATTACTACTTCGTTTATTTTTTGATTGGTTATAGTGTCATTTGATTGAGCAAATAGAGGCGCATAACAGCATACAGATGCTATTAAAAAAAGGTGTTTCATTATTCTAAGTGTCGTGTTGTTATGTTATCGCAAATATAGAATATTAAACTACCTAATAATAGTGTGAAGTCTTGATTTTACGATAGTTTATGAGTGGTGTTCGCTTTTAAAACTATTTTAGACAGAGCTTTTATTAATAAGTATAAAAAGAATAGTTTTGTCAATTGTATTTCTTTTTAGAACTATACTTAGTGTAGAATTTTTTAATAAGAAATATAGACTATTAAGACTATAAAATACATACTATGACTAAACACGTTAAGGCTACAATAATTGGTTTTTGTGCTATACTACTATGGAGTTCTATTGTAGGACTTATTAAGGAAGTGAGCTATTCATTTGGCTCTACAGGTGGTGCAGCGATGATTTATACTGTAGCAAGTGTGTTTCTGTTGTGTACTACGAAATGGGTACCGCTGTCTAAGTTTCCTCGTCGATACTTAATTTACGGTGCTATTTTGATGGTTGCTTATGAGTTATGTCTAGCGTTGTCTATAGGTTATTCTACTAGTAGTAAGCAAGCGATAGAAATAGGAATGGTTAATTATCTGTGGCCAACTTTTACTATGATAGCGACTGTTCTTTTTACTTCAAAAAAGGCGAATTGGTTAATCATTCCTGGTGTTGTAGCTTCATTAATAGGCATTATTTGGGTTTTAGGTGGAGAAGAGGGGTTTAATTTATCTGAGATGCTCGTAAATATTAAGGCTAACCCACTGAGTTATGGATTAGCTTTTTTAGGAGCTATTCTATGGTCAGCATATTGTGTAGTTACTGTTCGTTCAGCGAATGGAGTGAATGGAATAACGTTTTTCTTTATGTTGGTAGCGTTAGTATTGTGGATGAAGTATTTTATTATGGAAGAGCAGGTAGAAATGCTCTTTACGCTATCTTCTATTGTCTATTTATTATTAGCTGCTTTTGCTATGGGATTTGGTTATGCAGCATGGAATGTTGGGATTTTAGAAGGCAATGTAACGATATTAACTGGGGCATCTTATTTTATACCAGTATTATCATCAGCTCTTTCTTCAGTATTGTTAGCGACTCCACTGGGAATATCTTTTTGGCAAGGGACGGTCATGGTGTGTATTGGTTCAATATTGTGTTGGTTCTCAACAAAAAAAGTAGAGACAATTAGTGGAGAGAAATAAGTAAACAATTGCTAGATAGTTATAAACTGAATTTAAAACTCTAATTTTGTCATTAGAAGATAATGTGAATAGGTATTATGGAAAAAGAAAGTAAAGTGAATGTTGTTCTTTTTGATAAGGCAGTTGAGCTGTTAAGTAAAGAGCATGAACTAATCAAATGGCCGTTAACAAAGACAGCAGAAGGTAATTTTATCAAAAACTTCGGTGAAGAGATAGGAACTTTCTTTATCCGTCATTCATATCGCTCAGGGTGGCGTTTTGGTATCAATACTTTTGATCAGGTATTTCATTTACATAAAGAGAACTTCAAAACACATAATAGAGAAATCTATAAACAGGGGTACTATATTATAGGTACGGGTCTTCACGAGGATTTGATTGTTCTTAATTTGAATACAGATACAGTAGGATATGTTAGTTCTGAAGCGTTTTACAGAGGAGAAGCGGAAGTAGATATTAATGTATTGTTTAAAGATACAGGGCTAGATATGGGGACGTTTTATTATCGATCTATAACTGAGCAGGAGACGTTTTATAGTTGTGCAGAGGATGTAAGGTAGATTGTTTGTAATATGAAATTGTTTGAAATAGAAGAAGTAAGTGTGTTTCTCGAAAAGAAATTTGCTGATGTTGATAAAGATATTATCTCAGAACTATTATTAATAACTTATAAAGGAAGTAAAGAAGAAGTTTTAAGGTTAAAAGAGTACTTAAATATTACTATTTTGCCAGAAGAGTTTGAAGATTTTGTAATGAGATATAATTTAGGAAACTTAACCTTGGCTAATATACAATTTGGTAGTGGAGGAAATTATATTAATAGGTTAATAAACCTCAATAATAAAGATAACTATTGGTATCAAGATTGTTTAAGTATAGATGCTATGGTTGTTGGTTTGGGAGATCCTTATACTATACTTCTATCTTTAAAAGAGGGAGTTGTTTATGTTGTCTCTTCTGAAATATCTTTTGATGATAAAGTTATAGTAGCCCCTTCATTTGATAGTTTTATTCAAGGGTTAGGTACTTCAATATATGCTAAAGCAAGTGGTAAGGAAGAGTCTTTTTTATCTTTAATAGAAAATGAATTTGGTGTTAATACACGTTTTTTTTGGGAAGAAATACTTTATTAAAGCTTTTACATAGAGATTATAAATTTAGTAATTGTCTTAATTGTACTAATAGATGTTCTAATAGTACAAATAGATAAATAATCTTCATTTTATCTTGTTAATACTATACTGTTTTGGGGTGTTTTGGTATAAAAAAACTTTTGTAGCTCAATGATTTATTTATCTTTGAAGCCAACAAATTAACTAACCAAACATGATAAATATAAAAGCATTATTAGTAATGGGTATGTTGCTACTAGGCGTATCTGGTATTAGCCAAACGAATAGTAAGCCTCTTACATTCGGAACAACAGATCAACTACATTCTACTATCCTAAGTGAGGATAGAACGATTAATATCGTTTTGCCACCTGATTATAATGCGAATGATACTATTAAGTATCCTGTCGTGTATATCTTAGATGGAGGAGTAGAAGAGGATTTTATACATCTGGCAGGGTTAGTGCGTTTTAACTCACTACCTTGGATAGCTCGTTTTCCTAATTCTATTATCGTAGGGATAGAGACGATCAACCGTAGAAAGGATATGACTTTTGCAGTAGATAATCTAAACTTCGTAGAGAAAGCAGGTTTTAGTAAAGATATGTTCCCGGAGTACGGTAGAGCTGAGGCTTATACAGCATTTTTAGAGTCTGAGTTGATTCCTTATATAGAGAAGAATTATAAAGGGAGTAGTACTCGTACTGTAATAGGAGAGTCATTAGCAGGGTTATATTCTACTTATGTGTTAGAGTATCATCCTTATCTATTTACAAACTATATCATTATCAGTCCTAGTCTATGGTGGGGTGATGAGAAACTATTAGACAAGACACATACGTGTCTGATAGAGAAGATAAAACAACCTGTGAATGTATATGTAGGGGTGCCTAATAAGGAAGAGGATGTGAAGATGTATGAGTATGGGGAACAACTATACAGGACACTTCAAAAGAACAAGAATATCAAATCTCACTTTGACTATCTACCTGAGGAAATACACTCAACAGTGATCCATCAGGCGGTGAACAACGCATTTCAAAAGTTGTATCCAAGTACATATTTCTCTAAGTAAGAGAATATAAATACATTAAAGCTACTCGATAAGGGTAGCTTTTTTATAGGATATTGTGTTGAAATACTTATCTTTAGTTTTTGTAAATGATAGTAATTATGATGAGATATTGTTTTTTAATTTTATTTGTGTTGGTGGCGTCTGGCAATAGTATGGCTCAGAGTTACGACAAAGTATATATAGAAAAAAAGGATGTAGATGTAAACAATACTATCTATAAGGTGGGACGTACTTTTTATTATTCTTATAAGATTCAAAACAAGGAAGGAGATAGTTTATTTATAGATGCAGAGGACGCAGAGAGATTGACTTCTGTTAAAGATGAGGCACTGCCTGATCATTTTAAAATGGAGGTTATAGCTCCTGAAAAGGGTAAAAGAACGAATAAAAGACAGACTGAAATAAGATATAGCTTTGAACCTATGACTGATTTTAGATCTTCAACAGGATTGGTAGAGAATGAACAGAATGTATGGTTACACCCAATGCGTTCCCATTTCTTTAAAGCATTAGAGACAGCTCCATTTCCTTATGTTCACTTAGGTAAGTCTGTAGGTTATACTTGGTCAGATCAGATGATTATAGGTGATTCTTGGTCTAATCCAGTGTGGGGAGAATGGAAAGGAAAGCTCTTGTTAGACTATACCTACAGGATAGAAAAACAAGAGATGGTTTCTACAGCTTTAGGAGATTTGTCTTGTCTAAAGGTGGTTTCTACAGCTAAGTCTACTTTAGGGGAAACAGAGTTAGTGTCTTATTTTTCTGAACAATATGGATTTGTGAAGATAGAGTATAAGTTGCTAACTGGACTAAAAATAGTAATAGACTTAGTAAAAGTAGATGGCTTCTAATGGGATAATAGAGCGTATATCAAGTAGGTTTTCTCTATTTTTGTAAATAAAAAAGATGAGTAATGCTGATCAGATACACGACTATACTATAAAAGATATCCTTCGATTATTAGATCAGGAGTATCAGGATAGTGGTATCTATGTAGATGTACAGACTTCTTTTACAGATAATCCTTTAAAATATCCTTATCGCAATGAGAATTATACTTTGCTCTTTGTGACTCAAGGAATGATCACCGTACAGGTAAATCTGATAGAGTATCGATTAGAACCTGGTACCATAACGATTATTCCTCCACAGATGGTTATTCTGTTTAAGGAGTTTAGTCAAGATATTAACTTTATTGCTATTAGTTTTGATCGGGCTTTTGCGATAGAGAATACACATACCCAAAATGAGAAGAGTACTTTCGTCTTACTAACGCCGAATACAGTAACTAAATTAATGCTGAATCAAGAGCAACAAACTTCTTTATTAAGTCTGTGTACTTTACTCAATCATAAGAATACCCAAAAAGGGAAGTCTGCTAATCAAAAAGAAGCTATTAAGCATTTATTTGCTTTGTTTTTATTGGAATTAGTAGATGCGAGTCATTATAATTATAAGGAATTAAAGAGTAATTTGTCTCGAAAGGAAAGCCTTACTATTCAGTTTCTAGAGCTTCTTCAGCTTCATTTTAAATCAGAGAAATTGGTTCGTTTTTATGCTGATAGACTTTGTGTTTCTGAAAGCTATTTAGCTAAGGTGATAAAGGAGATTACGGCTAAGACTATTGGGGAGTTAATAGATGATGCTGTAATAGTTGAGGCACAGTTACTTTTGGCTAACTCGACATTGAGTATATCAGAGATAGCAGAATCACTTCATTTTAATACTACTTCATTCTTTGGTAAGTTTTTTAAACGAAAAGTAGGTTGTTCTCCTCGAGAATATCGAAAAAGAATTTGATTATAGGATATAATAAGAGTGAATTAGAACAGTTTTGGACGGTAAATGTTCTTTTTTAATCCTTCAGATTGTTTAAACTTTGCCCTGTTTATATAACATAGTAACGTTTATTGATAAAACAAACTGAAATGAGTAAGCATTATATCACTTGTCAAAAGTGTAAAACAGAGAATGTCAATAGTGATTATTGTACGAATTGTGGAGAGATAATCAATGTGGTTTTACGCCGTCAAATGGAACAACAAAGAGTTGTCAATGAAAGAATACAAAAAGAAGTAAATAGAGAACTAACTAGTTTTGAGAAATTTACTCGTAGAATGCTCAAGCACCCCAATCCTTTTATCAGAGTGCCAGCTATGATAGTCAATGCTATATGGGTGGTAGGGGTATCTATCATGGCTGGGATAGCTTATCTTATTGGATTTATAGCAGCATAGTAGGTTGTTTAGTTTTTTAAAAATTAGAATGAGAGGAGCTGTTACAACTTGTAATCGTTCCTCTTTTATACTTGTATGAAGAAAACACTTTTCTATATAGCCCTTTGTATTTCTGTTGTTATCTATGTTTTGCAGAAATCTCATATTGCTTTACCTGCTTGGGTTAACAATTATGTCAATGATTTTCTGACTCTACCGTTGGCATTGAGTATTTGTCAATACATATTGAGGAAGTTAAAGAAGCAGGCAGATCTTCTATTACCTCTATCGCTTATCCTTTTTGTGGTTTTATATTATAGTGTTTACTTTGAGTGGTATTTACCTCAGCACAATCCTCGTTATACGGGAGATTGGTTAGATTGCGTGATGTATTTTAGTGGAGCAGGTGTATTTTATCTTCTTAATAATACTGTTTTGTTCCGCTTTCGAGAAGAAAATCGCTATAAATAGCTAGCTATTATATGGGGATATTTTTTTACTTTGTATAAGTAATAGTTGGGATAAATCCCTAAACATTGATACTTGTAAAATCGTCAGTATGTTTTATTATCTCAATCCATTAGTGACCATTATTTCAGTCTTAGTAGTTCAAATATTAGGGTATTTAATCTTCTATAAAAAGGGAATTAAGGGTAGAGATATGCATTATCTGCTCTTATTTTTTTCTTATTCCTGATTGTTTTTCCTTCTGTATTTGTCTCAAAATTATATCCAATAGATGAGTTCTCTGGCTCTCGATGTGGTATGGTTGACCTAGGTATATACCTGTTTTTTTGGTTTATAGGGATAGGAGGAATGCTAGTAATACATCTGCTTTTTTGGGCTATAAACAAGTTTTTTGTACAGATAAGGGTTAGAAACTACGCCAAACTAACCTTTCTTTTAACTAGCTTTACTTGTGTTAGTTATCTTTTTATATATTTAGTTTTATTCTGTATTTTGCTTATTTACAGTATTTTGTGTAAGTGTGTTGTTTTGATTATGGAATGACTACTATTACTGTATTTAGAGCATTTTAAAGCCTTCAGTTGAATGAACTTCTATATTATAACTCTTTATACTTCTAGTATTATATTATGTTTTAGAGCTCTTTATAGGGCTTTTTTATAATTCACTCTTCTTCTTTGGGTATAAAACAAGGTGTTTTGTACCTGCTTTATTTTTGTAATAGTTGTTTTAGGCTATGCTATTAGAGAGCTAATTCTTATTTACTTTACTTGTTTTATACTTTTGATGGTCTTGTTTTGGATTGAAGGAGTAGGTGTGCTTTACACTTTTTTGTGCTTCTATTTGGCAGAAGTATAGTTGTAGTATAACTCCTTTTTCACCTCTGTTTACTTTATCAATTAGGAGAGGTCTAGTCATTTTATCAAGTTGAGTATTGTTGTTTTTTGTCATTTTATATTTTCTTGTTTAGGTCTTTATATGTTGTTTGTAATATGAGTCTTTTTTGCAATATAACTAAGACTTTTTTTATGTGCCTTGTTGTTTTGTGTTTTAGTGTAATAAAGACATATTGTTTTATGTTGGTGCTATTTTTATCAGTAAATTATTTTGTTGAAATTGTTATTGATGCTTTGTGTTACTCCTTTAGTGTTTGTGTAAAGTAGAATATATATAATCTGTAGTATTGTGTAAATTATAACTATTCTGTTTGGTATATTGGATGTTTTTTTATTGTACAAGGTGCTTAGTTTAGGAGAGTTTAAGTTTTTAGTCAGGTAGTTTCTTTGAGGTATTAATTTTATGTGCTGGTAATTTGGTTGATTTGACTTACTTTTTTAAAGATTGTTATTTTCTTTTATTACGGTAAAAAGTACTATTATGTAGCTAGATCTGTTGTGTACGAATTGTAGTTCTTTTTATTTGATGAGCTTTAGCGATAAGCAATAAAGAAGGAGGGAAAGTATGTGTTTTTTTGATACATATATATAAGAGAAGAGTGGGGGATCGTGTCTGGTATTTTTGTAA
Source organism: Myroides odoratimimus (assembly GCF_004337635.1). Taxonomy (NCBI): domain Bacteria; kingdom Pseudomonadati; phylum Bacteroidota; class Flavobacteriia; order Flavobacteriales; family Flavobacteriaceae; genus Myroides; species Myroides odoratimimus. Next base: position 3,572,844 of record NZ_CP037427.1, on the reverse strand, counting down.
AAGAGGGTGTTTTTGTGTTCTTATACCAATGCTTTTTTGTGTTAGATAAGGAGGTGTTTTGTATTCTATTTAAGAAGGGATTGAGTGATTTTGTTTATTTAGTTATGTTGATTATGTAAAGTTTTACTTTAAGTGTTGTTTAGCTCAAGTGAAGCTTGATGTGTTTTAGGGAAGTGGCAAATGTCTTGTTTTTAGGGTGAAGGGTTTTTGTCAAAATGGCAGTCTTTTTAGGAGATATTTTAATGTCATTTTTACTTGTTAAAAATACTATTTTTAAAGTAAAAATATTTTTTGTTTGAATAAATAGGTATTTAAAGTAATATGATTTAAAACTTTAGATGATTTTTATAAGTATCTGAATATTAATAATTAATATTTTATTGTTTTATTTTGTTTGTTTTTGTGTTTGATATTGTTGTTGCGGTTACTATATTTGCAACAACAATATTTAGGTGATGAGTAATATAGAGAAGAGTTTTAGGGACTTTGAGAAGGTCTCAAAAGTATGGAAAAAAGCATTAAAAACATATTCTGAAGTGGAAATTTCTAAAAATGGATCAGCATATCATTGGTCTTTGGGACAGATTTATTTACACCTAATTAATTCTATATTGTATTTTCATGGCAAGCAAATTGAGTGTTGTGTGAAGGCAAAAAACAACTGTAATAAGAGAAAGAATTTTAAGGGATTTATGGTCTATACTATATTAGGTAAATTTCCTCCTGTGAAGATAAAAGTACCTGCTTCGGATGAGTATACTCCTATCACTCCAGTTAGTAAAAAAGAAATTGAACTGGGGTTGCAGAAGGTTGACGAAATGATGTGTGTTTGGAAAGAATTATTAAAAAATGATTTGGGAGGAAAAACACCACATCCCGGCTTTGATTATTTAAACGCTAGTGAGTGGTTTAGATTAATACCGATGCATTGGACACATCACTTAAGGCAAAAATTAGATAGGGATAATGAATAGATTTGGTAACTTATATGTGTAATATAAGTGTTTTTTAAAATTGTAATAATTATTAATTGTAATAAAGTCTATGAGTGATCAAGTAAGTTTTCCGTTTAGTACTCCAGAGGAAAGTTCAGGATATTTGTTATGGCAAGTAACGATGTTATGGCAAAGAGCTATGAAGAGAGAATTGGATAAATTAGACATTACGCATACGCAGTTTGTATTGATGTCTGCTTTGGGTTGGTTGTCAAAAGAGAGTCAAAGTGTTACACAAATAGATATAGCTAATCATAGTAATACGGATCGTATGATGGTGTCAAAAGTGCTTCGAACCCTTGAAGAGAAGAAGGTAATTAAGCGCAAAGATCACCCTGTGGACACTCGTGCAAAAGTGATTAGTTTAACTCCGATTGGAGTAGAACTTTTACAAAAAGCGTTGGTGGTGGTAGAAGAAGTTGACAATACTTTTTTTAATGTATTGGGTCCCTATCGTCCTATTGTTGATCTTAATTTAAAATCATTGTTTGAGAATCACAATCATTCAGAGAGTACTTCGACGAACGATGAGAAGTAACGTTTCTTAGGCGTGGTTTTTTGTTTAATTCAAAACAAGTTGTTTTAAGAGTTTGTTTTTGTTTGAATGAGTAAATGTTTGGCAAGTGTGTAAAGTGTTTTAAAATGCGTTATGAGGTGTGTGGGTTGCTTGTTTTGAATTGAGTTTTAGAAGACAATTGTGTAAAATAAAAAAGCCAAGGATAAGATTTCTTGGCTTTTTTGTTGTTAGAAGTAACATGAGTTGTAGTTTAATTATCTAACTTCTATTGTAGTTTCTTTATCTAGGCGATTTTTAGGAGTTACAGATGGTTGGTTAGTATCTTCAGAATTTCTGTATCCTATTGCTACAGCAAAAACACTTTTGTAAACTCCATCTTCATTGATAATCTTATCAAACTCTAGGGTATTAATACCTTCCATTGGTGTTGCATCAATTCCCATTGTACCACAAGCTGCTAAGAAGAATCCTAATGAAATATATACTTGATTTTTTAACCAAGCTGTAACCTCTTCTTCCGATTTAGGTTTTAGAAAATTATTGTAATACATTTTAGAACCTTCAGCCGCATTTTCTAAACGCAATTTCTCAAAGTATTCTTTTGTACTTAGTACTGTAGGCTTCCCTAAAAATCGGACAGTTGTTAATTCGAAATTATTAACTTTAAACAAAACTGTCAAGTATGAAAACAAGTAATTTTAGTGAGAGTCAAATAATTAAAGCTCTCAAAGAAAATGAACAAGGAAGATCAGTAAGTGAAATCTCTCGAGAATTAGGTATTGATAAGAGCACTTTTTACTATTGGAGAAAGAAGTATGGTGGAATGGAAAAACAAGAGCTGAAACGTTTAAAAGAACTTGAAGAAGAGAATCGCAAGCTCAAACAGATGTATGCAGATGTTAGTTTAGACAATAAAATGCTCAAAGATATTCTGTCAAAAAAGTTCTAAGCTCAGCAGATAAAATAGAAAGGGTAAAGTATCTGTTAGAGCAATATAAGTTATCCATTGTTCGTATTTGTTCATTAGTTGGACTATGCCGATCAATGTGGTATTACCAAAGTAAAAAAGATGATACAGAAGTCATTGATAAACTAAGTGAATTAGCAGAACAATACCCTACTCGTGGCTTTGATGAGTACTATCATAAGATACGCAGAGAAGGACTTATATGGAACAGAAAAAGAGTTCTACGCGTTTATCGCTTAATGAAACTAAGTCTAAGAAGAAAACATAAGAAACGTTTAATAACAAGAGTTAAACAGCCTTTAGAAACGCCAAAAGTGCTCAATGAGTGTTGGAGTATGGACTTTATGAGTGACTTACTTACAGATGGCAGAAAAGTAAGAGTTTTTAATGTATTAGATGACTGTAATAGAGAAGCAATAGCTATCGAAGCTGGATTAAGTTATCCTGCAAGGGCGGTAATAGAAACATTAGAAAACCTAAAACATGAAATAGGGACTCCAAAGTACATTAGATGTGATAACGGTCCTGAATTTATCTCTAAAACCTTTGTAAAGTGGTGTGAAATGAATTTTATAGAAATTAAATATACTCAGCCTGGCAAACCAATGCAAAATGGATATATTGAACGTTTTAATCGATTTTTTAGAGAGGATATATTAGACGCCTTTTACTTCAATGATATCTACCAATTACAAAGATTGGCTGATAAATGGAGAGAGGATTACAATTTTAACCATCCACATAAAGCATTAGGGAATAAATCGCCTAAAGAATATAAGCCCAGATTTGATGAAGAATTTAAATTCTTCATCAAATCTGAACATAATAAGAATTATTTATCGAATTTAGAGGTGTCCTAAAATGGGGAAGCCTACAGTACATTGAACACAATTAAGTGACTAGCATCTTCTATCTTTGTTTGATTAAAAGCTGAGTTACTTGCTAATAGATTTTTTACTTCTGTGCTTTCAACAATAGTAAATTTCCATGGTTGGCTATTAATCGATGAAGGACTTAGTTGTAGTATATCTTTTAATTGTTCTATTTTGTCACCACTTATTTTTTTAGTAGAATCATATTTTTTAGTCGTGTATCTACTCTTAGCAATTTCTAAAAAGCTCATTTTTCTAATATTAAATTAAACTATCATTTTTATAGTTGCAAACTTAAGTATAGTGATTTATATTTGCAATAACGGTCAAAAAGTATAGTAACTGATGTATAGTATAGACGATAAAGATTATCCTTGTAGTACGAGTGTGACGATGAGGTTTATAGGCGGCAAATGGAAGGCTGCAATTATAAAGTACCTTGCCGAAAAAAAGAGATACAGTGAGCTTAGAAAAGATTTGGTCAATATCACAGAGCGAACTTTGAGTTTGCAACTTAAGGAGTTAGAAGCAGACGGCATTGTGATAAGAACAGTGTATACTAGTAAGCCTCCTCTAAGAGTGGAGTATGAATTGTCTGATTTTGGAAGAACATTGCTTCCTCTTATCCAGACTATTTCTGATTTTGGAAAAGAGATTATCAAGAATAATGACAAGGTGTACGTGGTGAGTCCACCTCCTTGTTCCTTAGAATAATTTAGAAAGGATATTACCAATGTGTAGTATCCTTTTTTTGATTCTGTGTTTAGGGAAAAGGAATAAGTGTTATTTTAGGTGTTTAAAAATGAATTGGTTATGGAGGGAGTAAAAGAACCTTTTGTGTTTAAAGGATACCAATATGAGGATTTAGACTATGCCATTGAAAACTTTGTGAATGAATATGACTTGCCTTTAGATCCTCAGAAACTTGCGGAAGTAAGGAATGTGGCTGAGATGTTAGATTTAATAGTTAGCTATTTTAAGCAAGAGAAAAAAGAAGACTGTACTTCTCAACAAGCTTTTTATAAACTGAGAACAATTCTTCATAAGTATACAAATGAGTCTGATATAAAGCCGAGTACTCGATTAGAAGAATTATTTCCTAAACAGAATCGTATTGAGAATATCAAAAGGGTAGGAGAAGATTTAGGATTTAAGTTACATATCTTAAAAATGAAGGATAACGTTGTTACTGTACTTGTGGTTACCTTTTTAGTGTTGTTTGTATTGTTATTTTTTACAACATTATATGCAATGGTAGGAGGAGTTATTTGGCTCTTTGCTTATAAAGTAGCGGAGGATTATAGAAAGGATTTTAAAGTAGATACAGTAGGTGAGTTGGTCAAACTAATGGTTGAGAAAAACTATTTTAAGAGTAGAAGAGATTCTAATACAATGAATGAAAAGGAGCTTAGAGAAATGATTGCTAAGTATTTTGCAGATTGTTTAGGTTTAGAAAGGGAAGAGTTCTTAAATGCTAAGTTTGGATAGGTAACTTAGTACAATATGTAAAAAGACAGGTATCGTTAAATATTCGGCTTTTTTGTTTTCTTTTTAGATTATAGGTAAGGTTTTTTATTGCATTTGTCCTGAATATAGATTTACGTAAAACGATTACTGTAAACTAAAAAGGCTATCCGAGTAATCAGATAGCCTTCATCTATTATATTCAATCAAATACTAAGGGTTTAACTTGACGATTTTCCCATCTCGTATTACAACTATTTTACTCTTTTTTTCTTTCTTAAAAGCGATCATATTCTCATAGGCAAGCTCTAATCCTTTTATGATCTTTTCTTTTCTTTTAGCTCTTTCTTCTGCTGTCATAATATTGTTTTAATGCATTAAACTTATCAGGATTGTGAATAGATATCAATTCTCCAATATGTTTTTCTGCGATTAGCAAATGATTCCCTTCTGAATTATCAAATATAAGACATTCATCCACTATATCTAAATAAATATCAAAAAGATTTATAATTCCATTTATGTAACGACGTTCAATCACATCTACTGGGATATTATGTCCACCTTCCTTAACCCTTTCTTTTACCCTTTCTTTCGCTAATTGAAAATCCTTAAGCCAAAAAAATAATAGCGTTACATTATATCCGTTTTCTTTTGCATATAAAATCTTCTGTTTATAGCTTTTGGTTGCTAGAGTTGTCTCAAATGAAAAATCTTCGTTATCCTTAAAGAGCTCGTTAATTCTATTAAGCATAATTCTTCCTGCTTCAAACGCTACTTTTTCTGGCTGAAATGGAGATAAGCCTTTAGCTATTTCATCAGCATTTACAAACTCTTTACAGTCTAAAATCTTTGGTAAAATGGTAAAAGAAGCAGTTGTTTTTCCTGCTCCATTACAACCTGCTATTATATATAGGTTCTTTTCCCTCATTCTCTTAGTTTTCATAAAGATACATTTACCAATTATTTAAAACAAAAGAATATTTACACTAAAATACTTTGTCTTATTCAATTGTGTTTGTAAAGAAAGTATTTCACAGTCAACTTTGTGAGGTTTTTATGTGTCTTCCTCGTTCCTTCATTTCCCTATATCCACTACTCTTAAAGAAATGTGAATGCCTATTTTATGGTAGTATAGTCAAGATTTGTGCTATTCTTGATGGAGAAGTGTTTTTACATTTGTACCGTTAATAAAGGGGGCGTGGCTAGTATGTGATTGGTTTTGATTTATTAACAACAGCAATTCTTAGAAATACCACTTTAAAGTATTTTGTAAAGAAAAGTGAAATTAGTGTCTATTCAAACCGAAAAGAATAGTACTGACCTAATCAGCGAGAATCCACACTAATCAAAAAACAGTTTAACTGTAAAGAATTACTTCAAGTTTCACAGTTAAACAAAAAAGGGTCTAAAAATTGTAGATACCTTTTTATCTGTTATAGTAGAGTATATATAGAATTAAAATGTAAAGCGATGCATGAATTGTCAATCGTGAAAGATATCTTTTCTACACTAGAAGAGCACTATGAGGCTAAAGTAGAAGATATTCAGAAAATACAGGTCACAGCAGGGTTGTTATCTAATGTACAGCCTGTGCTGATACAGAACGCCTTTGATGCCTTTATCATCGATAATGAGGTCTATAGAGACATGGAGTTAGAGGTGGTGGTCAATGATATCATAGCGCATTGTCACAGTTGTGATAAAGAATTTAAGGTAGAGTATCACCGATTTGTTTGCCCATGTGGTACTCCGTCAGCTGATATTGTACAAGGCAACGAATTATATATTTCAAAAGTAATATTTAAACAATCATTATAAATCATTATTTATGGCATCGAATCCAAAAAGTTTAGGAAATCGCGTAGGTTCATTACAATGTGATAATACCACATTACACTTGTTAAAAGCAAATGACTTTGTAGCTAATGCTATTAGAGAACGCTTAAAGAATGTTTGTGTTATTAATGTTTGTTCTTCTCCTGGTTCTGGTAAGACAACTTTAATGCAAGAAACAGGTAAACGTCTAGGAAAAGACTTAAACATATCAGTATTAGTAGGTGATCCAGAGACTGATAGAGATGCTGTTCGTATGAAAGAAGTAGGGTTAAATGCACTTCAGATCGTAACAGGAGGAATGTGTCATATTGAAGCACAGATGATTCTTCAAGCTTTAGATCATATTGACCTAGAAGGAACGGATTTATTATTCATAGAGAACGTAGGGAACTTATTATGTCCATCTGCTTTTGATTTAGGAGAAGACTATAGAGTTACTTTATTAGCAACTACAGAAGGAGATGACAAGCCGAAGAAATACCCTCGTATGTTTTTGACTAGTGAATTAATGTTAGTGTCTAAAGCCGACTTACTTCCTTATGTTCCTTTTACAGTAGAGAATGTAACGAAAGATGCTAGAGAGGTTAACCCAAATATCGAAGTATTGACGATTAGTACAACGAATGGAGAGGGAATAGACGAGTGGTGCGAATGGTTAAAAGAACGTGTAAAAGCTAAAAAAGCAAACGCAGCAGAGTAACTCACTTATGCAACAAACAATTTATATAGATGATATTCAACCTCGCGAACGAATTGTTGAGGGAATAGATGTGTTTGAAATCGAATGGTTCGAAACACAAAAGCATCTATTTCATCGATTGACTACTAACGGGGTTGAACTACATCTACTGAAGGAGAATAGGGACTGGCAACACGCTGATGCATTGTATTGTCAAGGAGAATTAATCGCTCAACTTGTTATTAAACCCACTTTAACAATACAGTTTAAATCGGATAAAGGACAAGAGGTAGCTGATTTCTCTTTTTATATAGGCAATAGGCATCTACCTGTGTTTATAGAAGGAGATAACACCTTCTTAGTGCCTTATGACGGTAATCTATATGAACAATTGGCAAACAAGTTTGCAAATAATATTGTGCTAGAGAAGAGACAGTTGTTCACACAACATTTGCTTAAAAAGAAATACAGTAAATAGGGAACTGAAAACTGAAAACAGTAAATAGGGAACTGAAAACAGGGAACTGAAAACTGAAAACAGGAAACTGAAAACTGAAAACTGAAAACAGGAAACAGAAGCCTGATAGTACTGTAAACCGTAAACTGTAAACTGTAAACTGTAAACTGTAAACTGTAAACTGTAAACCGTTAACTGTAAACCGTTAACTGTAAACCGTTAACCGTTAACTGTAAACCGTTAACCGTTAACCGTTAACTGTAAACCGTTAACTGTAAACCGTTAACTGTAAACTGTTAACTGTAGACTGTTAACTGTAAACCGCAACTCAGTTGTCGCAGATTTGCAATCTGTGACGAGTAAATTCTAAGAATTATGAAATTAAGATATTTATTAACTGTATTGTTTTCACTTGTATTATTACAATCGTGCAAACAAAGTACAGAATCAACACAATCTACAGAACCAACCTCAACAGAACTTGTAGCAATAGACAGTAGAGGTAAAGAGGTTCGTTTATCTAAGCCTGCTACTAGAGTAGTAGCTTTATACGAGGCTCTAGTAGACGATGTATTTATGTTAGATGCACAAGAGAAGTTAGTGGGTATTCCTCAACAAATTTATTTGAATGAAGATACTTTCTCTTTTCTATCTACTTTAGATAGTCGCATGGCTAAGAAAGAGATTGCCACACCTACTTTCGGTGGAGGGTCTTCTAATGTAGAAGCGATTATAGGACTTCAGCCAGACTTAGTCATCACTTTTGATCAAGATGCAGAAGCTGTAGCGCAACTAGAAGACCTAGGTATCGCAGTATTTACCATTGCGAGTGAAGATCAAAAAGGCATTATCAGTGAACTAAAGGGAATAGGAACACTACTGGGGAAAGCTGATCGCGCTACTAAAATCACAGATTATATAGAAAAAGAAGTAGCAGAAATGGAAGCTTCTAAAGTAGAAAGCCCAAAGAAAGTATATTATGCTTGGTCTAAAGGACGAGTACTTTCTACTTCGGGTAAAGGTACTTTGATGGATATGGCGATTACACTATCTGGAGCTATTAATGCATGTCCTTTAGAGATGCAAGCTCCTAATGTAGGAGCGGAGATGCTGTACAAATGGAATCCTGATATCATCCTTCTGTGGAACTCTAATGAGCGCGATGTATATGGGTTAAGCGAATTAGCTAATCTACCTGCAGTAGTAAATAAACAAGTAAAGGTCATGAAACCTTCATTCTTATACGATCCTCACACAGTGAAGTTTTTATTATTTGCCAAACAAGTTCGTCAATGGAGTTACCCTGAGTACACAGAAGATGCGCTAAGAGCAGAGATAGATGAAGCGATGAATATATTATACAATACAAAAGGTCAGAAATAAACTATATATGAGATATAGCATTAAAGTTGGGTTATTGTGGATTATTCCTATTTGGTTATTAATAGGGTCTCTTATGTTGGGAACTACAGGGACTTTATCTCCAGCAGAGCTATTTAGCCATACTGTGAAGTGGTTTAGTAGTTCAGAACTTTCTACAGACCCGATAGAGACTATCTTGTGGAAAGTGCGTTTGCCCCGTATTATCTTAACCTTTTTAGTAGGAGCCTCTCTTGCTGTATCAGGAGGAGTGCTACAAGCTATCTTTCGCAATCCTATAGTAGATCCATTTACTTTAGGTATCTCTTCAGGAGCTGCCTTTGGTGCCGCTTTAGCTATGCTATTTCCTTTTATATCGATTAATCTATCTGCCTTTGCCTTTGGGATATGTGCTGTAGCATTGACTTATACAGTATCTTATGTAGGGAGTCATACTTCTATAGTAAGTATGGTCTTGTCTGGGATTATCGTATCAGGAGTATTTACAGCTTTGCTAACCTTGTTACAATATATGAGTGACCCTTATAAACTACAAGCTATAGTGCAGTGGACAATGGGAAACTTACACACTGCTTCTTGGTCTAAAGTATACACTGCATTTGCACCTATACTTTTGGGTTTATTTATAATTGTATTACTGCGTTGGAAATTTAACCTTTTGTCGTTAGGAGATAATGAAGCTTTAGCCGTAGGGGTGAACCCGAAGTATTTGAAGCTTGTTCTTATCTGTGTAGCGACGATGATTACTGCTTCTTCGGTAGCTGCAGTTGGAGTGATTAGTCTATTCGGACTGATCGTGCCTCACATGAGTAGAATGGTATTCGGACCTAATAACAATATTGGTGTTTGGGCTAATATCAGTATAGGAGGTTCTTTTCTATTGTTGATAGATGATTTCTCTCGTGCTGTAATGCCTTTTGAGATTCCAGTAGGCGTGTTTACCATGATTATAGGAGCACCTATATTTATTTATTTGATGAAGAAGAGTTTAACCAGTTGGAGCGCATGAGACAGTTGATAGAAATACAAGACTTAGTGTTCTCTTACGCTAAAGAAGTGGTCTTAGACAGGGTGAATGCGTCTTTTGAGCGAGGTAAACTCTCTATTATACTAGGGCGAAATGGAAGTGGTAAGTCTACGATGTTTAATATCCTAGCAGGTTTAGAAAAGAAGTATCACGGACAGGTGTGCTTTGATGGACAAGAACGCAGAATGATTAAACTTGGAAAAGAACAATATATGCGTATAGGATTCTTAAATCAGTTTCATCAGACTACTTTTCCTTTTACGGTGAAAGAAGTTATTCTAACAGGGAGGGCTTCTTTTGCGAAGTTTGCTCCTGCAGAACAAGATTTTCAAGAGGTAGTCGATATATTATCTCGCTTTCAATTATCTCATCTGATAGATAAGCCTTATACCTCACTTTCGGGTGGAGAGCGTCAGTTAGTCTTATTGTGTAGAGTATTAGTGCAAAAGCCAGAGGTGTTGATGCTTGATGAGCCTACTAATCATTTAGATTTACATTATCAGGTAGCTGTACTAAAGTGTATTAAACAATTAGCAGAAGAAGGTACTACTGTACTCTGTGTAATGCATGACCCCAATCTTGCGTTTATGTATGGAGAGCGATTTTATCTGATGCAAAATAAACAGTTGATAGATATTCAAGAGGTACAAGGGGAAGAGTTACACCGATTGTTAGAAGAGACTTATCAGTTGCCATTACACCGTATAGATAATCAAGGCAAACCTATGTTTATGCCTTTAATATAGTTGGTATTATGAATATTCAGATCAGTAAAGTAGAGTTACACCAAGCTCAAGATATAAAAGAATATGTCAAAGCATTTAGAAAAGGTCTTTTTCCTATGCTAGATAGTACTATAGTCCCCCGAGACCTTTTACACTTTGAACAGACTTATCTCTTACATCCAGATGGATGTTTTCTACAGGCAAGAGATTGTGATGATAATATCATGGGCGTGATAGGAATGATGCCTTATGATTATCGGTTTGACTATTTAGATTATAGAGATAGTCGTACAGTAGAGGTCGCTCGTCTTTTTGTAGAACCTGCTTATCGAAGAATAGGATTGGCAACCACGTTGTTTAATACTTTGTTAGAAGTATCGAAGGAGAAAGAGATAGATATGTTGTATTTACATACGCATCCTTTCTTAACAGGCGCTTTTGAATATTGGCAAAAACAAGGTTTTCAACTCATTAAAACGACGATGTATGGTGAGTTTGAGACACTGCATATGGATAGAACGGTTTAGGGATAAATAGCCAGGATTGTAAGTTATTACTACCAGTTTACAATACCTCTGTTCTGAATAAGAATTGAGTGTTTATAATGTAAGTTCATGATGAGTCCGTTAATTTAAGCAAAATAACGGACTCACTACGGACTCATAACGGACTCACTACGGACTCATAACGGACTTACTACGGAGTCATTCCGAAGTAGTAACAAACTTGAGAATACCTATATCGAATATAAATTAAGAAACACATTTACTAATGAAAACATATTTACGTAAATCAGGAATAATAGCATTGTCTTTATTACTTCCTTATCTCTCTAATGCCCAAACTTCTCAGAAGATATCGGGTAGAATATTAGGAGAGAAGAATAATCCCATAGCTTATGCTACTGTTACGATCGGTACTGATCATGTAGAAGAGAGTGATGAGCGAGGGGAGTTTATGACAGTAGATCAAGTGCAGTTTCCTCTGTTATTACAGATTAATGCTTTAGGATATAAGCAAAAGTCAGTAGAACTTACAGAGGAGAGCTATAAAGAAGGTTTTGTTGTTAAGCTTGAAGAAGATGTGAGTCAATTACAAGAGATTCTAGTAACGGCAAGAAGAAATAATTCTTATTTAACCAACTCTACAGTATTAGGAGGAAAGTACAATGGGAGAATAAAGGATTTGCCTCAGTCTATTTCGATTGTATCAAGTGAGTTAATGGAGGACAAACAAGTGTTCCAAGTAGCAGATGTGATTCCTGATTTGGCAGGTGTTACACAGGCGTCAGTCTATGATGAGTTTGTTATCCGTGGATTTAAAAGTGGTTATGACAATGGTATTCGTCTCATAAATGGAATGCGTTCTGCCTATGGTTTTGGAGAGAGTTACTATCGTTCGCCGATGACGATTAACTTTGAGAGTATCGAAGTGCTAAAAGGACCAGGGGCTTCTTTATTTGGAGATATTGCTCCTGGGGGAACAATTAATATGGTGACTAAAAAACCATTAGAAAATCATAAAGGATTAATTAATTTCTCAGCAGGGAGCTTTGAGACTTTAAGAACTACTATTGATGTAGGAGGACCTATTGATAAAGATAAGAAGATATTATATCGTTTAAATGCAGGGTACGAAAGTTCTAAAACCTTTAGAGATATTAATAACCGCAAGAACTTCGCAGTAGCACCTTCCTTCACGTTTAAACCAGTGGAGGGAACAACGTTTGATGTAGATTTAGTATTCGATCAATTCAATGGTTATTTAGATAGAGGTATGAGTACTAAGGGAGGAGATTTATACGCTTTGCCACGTACATTTACCTTGAGCCAACCATCAGATTATTTTAAGACAAAGACTACGACACTTAGTGGACGCTTAACACAACGTATTACAGATAATGTAAATCTACATGTGAATTATATGAAGTCTATCTATGAAGAAGATTTAAATGAGCACAGAACACTAAATACGTATGCTAATCCACCAGAGAATACAGTGGTGAATCTGCGCTTCTTTGATCGTCATGGTAAGGAGTATACGGATAACTTCGTATCTTATTTAAAATGGGATAAATATGGTAAGAATATTGACCACCATATCGTAGTAGGAGTAGATTATGCTCAGTATAAGGGTGATAAAAATAGCTACCAACGCGAGGCGCGTAGTAAGAAAGAAAATGGAGAGGTAGTCGCTTTGACTTTTGACATGAATAATCCTGTATATCAAGGTGCTGATATTACTAATTATGTATGGAGATCAAACACACAATATCCTTTTATGAGCCCTTACAAGAGCACAGGAGTTTATATCCAAGATCAGATCTCTGTAGGAGAAAGATTAAAAATGGTATTGGGATTGAGACATGAGAGTTATAAGTCAGAGAGTACAGATACTAAGGTTCCTTTTACAGCGACTCAAAATGCTTGGCTACCTAGAGTTGGGTTAACTTACCTTATCAATGATAAGATTAATTATTTCGCTAGTTATTCTCAGGGGTATGTGCCAGTGGCTGCTAACTTTGTAGCAAATTATAAAGATTACGGAGCGGATAGTGCGTTTAAGTCAGAGAAGAGTTTCCAGGTAGAGACAGGGTTAAAAACAGGTTTCTTTGATAATCAGCTGCAAATGGATTTCTCTTTATTTAGAATCGAAAGAAGAGACATGCTTATCGGTACAGGACAGTTGACAGAAGCAGGATTACCAGTGTATAGACAGTCAGGTAGAGTAATCTCTCAAGGGGTAGAGTTAGATATGAGAGGACAGCTTACAAAAGAGTTTCAAATTATGGCCAACTATACTTATAATGACACAGAGGTAAAAGAGTCTGCTATCGCTTCAGAAGAAGGACAATTGTTACCTGGAGCTCCTAAGAATTCAGCTAGTATTTGGTTAAAGTATGTTTTTTCAGATACAGCACTTAAAGGGTTGGGATTCGGAGCAGGAGCTTATTATGTCGATCAGAGAAGGTTAAGTGAAAGTGTAGGTAAAGATACTCAGGGGAATGCTCAGTGGGGATATCTACCAGCTTATATGACGGCTAATGCGGCAGTGTATTATCACTTAGATAAATTTAAACTAGCTGTCAATGTGAATAATATATTTGATAAATATTACTTCCTTGGAGGATTTGATTATACCAGAGTATTCGCAGGCGCACCTCGTAATGTGATGGTGTCATTAGGATACAATTTTTAGATATTTCTATCACAGATTTTAAATTTGTGACAGCAATCTGTGATAACATTTAATATAATTTATTTTAGATAAAAAGAAAACCTTAATAGAGTTTATTCTGTTAAGGTTTTTTTGCATTATTTTAGCATAAGTATTTTAATAGCTCTAATGATGGCAAAACTAAAACAAATAGGTTATACTATTACTTATGATCAACTAGTAGATGAGAAAATAACTCCTAAGGTTGCAAAATTAATGGGAGAGATGCATGAAGTGGCAATACAGGGAAGTAAAAATGGAGATAAGTTATTAGAGAAAACAATTGCTACATACCCTAGTATTCCTCAGTTTAAAAATTATTTATCGATTTGGTATAACACAAAAGGTAATACCAAGAAAGCTATTGAGGTGAATGACAGCATAATAAAAAAGCACCCAGAATATTTATTTGCTAAGGTTAATAAAGCAGCAATGTGTATTGATAATCGAGACTTTGATACGGTTATAAAACTTTTGGGTAGTTCTTTAGACCTTAAGGTATTGTATCCTGAGCGAACAGTATTTCATGTAAGTGAAGTAGAAGCAATGTCTAATATAGCTGTTCAGTATTATGTCTATAAAGGTGATTTTGAGCAAGCCAGAATAAGACTCGATATACTTAAAGAGATAAATCCAGAATCAGTATTAATAGATGCTTTTGAGAATTTTATTCTTGCTACAGAGGTTCTTAGTAAGAGTACTATGGAGACAGAAGATTATATGAGAACAACTATTAAGCAGCCTAAGACAAGAAAGAAGTTAGCACCTAAGTTTAACCATAAAGAGATTGAACTTCTTTACAAAAAAGAAATACTTAGTGAAGAAGATATTCAGATGTTGTTAGCTTTACCACGTGTAACTTTGATAAATGACTTAGAGACTGTGTTAGAGGATAGTATTGCTCGTTATACATATTTTAGTAAAGAGGAATTTGATAGTTCTAATTATAATTTTGTTTTTAATAGTTTATTATTATTAAGAGAATTAAAAGCAACAGAGAGTTTACCTAAATTATTGCATGTATTAGCACAGAGTGAAGAATACTTATACATGTATTTTGCTGATCTGTTACCTGAATATCTATGGATGATTATCTACGAATTAGGACAAAACCAAATAGAGGTATTATTAGATTACGTCAAAAAACCACTTATATATACTTATTCTAAAACATCAGTTACATCTGCTATTTCACAGTTAGCTTTGTTTCAACCTAAAAGACGTAGAGAGGTTATAAAGTGTTTGAAAGATGTCATGAATTATTATATCAAGGGTAAAGAAGAAGAAATAGACCCTGATTTTATAGGTCTTTTAATAGGAGATGTTGTTGATATTCAGGCAAAAGAATTATTGCCAGAGATTGAGAAGTTATTTGAATTGGAGTATGTTGATTACATGGCTTGTGGAGATCTAGAAGAGATTATGATGTTTCTTACAGGAGATTTAGATGAAGTATTACAATTAGAAATAAAGACTATTGGACAAATCAATATGATGTTAGAAGGTAATGAAGATCTTGATGATGATATGGATAGTTTTAGTAATGAGATGTATAATGATTTTATTTTAAATCAGTTCACTAATCATCAAATTATCAATTCGCAAAAGGTTAATAGAAATGATCCTTGTCCTTGTGGAAGTGGTAAGAAATATAAGAAGTGTTGTTTATTAAAGAATACTAATGCTTAGTCAAGAGAAAATAAAGTAACAAAAACCTCAATAGATGCATTCTATTGAGGTTTTTTATTTGCTAAAAAAGATTAAGTTTCTTTGAATTGATTTATTTTATTGGTTTTGTAATCAGTATTTTAGTTGTAGTTAATAATGCTAAAGCTATGTTCGAAAATAAGCATCTAGAATTTAAACAACAGCTAACTTCAGATTTAGAAAAAGAAGTTGTGGCTTTTTTAAATAGCAATGAAGAGGGTGTACTCTATATAGGTATTAATAATAAAGATACTCCTATAGGAGTAAAGAATCTTGATCAGGATCAACTAGTTATTAAAGATAGGTTAAAGACTAATATACTTCCTTCGTGTTTAGGACTATTTGATCTAGTTGTTGAAAATACAGAGGGCAAGAATGTTATAAAAATTATTATAGCAGGTGGATCTGAGAAACCTTATTATATCAAGAAATATGGAATGTCAGAGAAAGGAACATTTATTAGAATAGGAAGCTCCTTAGAACCCATGACCACTAAACTAATAGAAGATTTGTATAGTAAACGAACTAGGAACTCTATTAGTAAGATTAGATCTCCTAAACAACAATTACAGTTCCAGCAACTACATATCTATTCTCAGTTTATCAATAAGACATTAAATGAACAGTTCGCAACTAATCTAGAGCTTTTAACCGAGAAAGAAGAATATAATTATGTCGCTTATCTAATGAGTGACAGTAATAGTGTCTCTGTTAAAGTAGCTCGTTATATAGGGCTAGATAGGGTAGAGTTAGAAGAGAGTAATGAGTTTGGTTATGAATCACTGATAAAAGCAACTCACCAAGTATTAGATAAATTAAATGTAGAGAATCGGACTCTAGCTAAAATCACAGCAAAAGAAAGGAAAGAAAGGCGTTTATGGAATGTAATCGCTTTGAGAGAAGCTGTTTTAAATGCCTTTGTACATAATGATTATACTCGAGAGATCGCTCCTAAGTTTGAGATATTCGATGACCGATTAGAGATTACTTCCTATGGAGGATTGCCTGATGGACTGTCAAAAGAAGAGTTTTTTTATGGTTTCTCTGTACCGCGAAATAAAGAGATTATGCGAATACTTAAAGACCTGGACCTAGTAGAACAGTTAGGGTCCGGTGTCCCTAGAATATTGCAGGCCTATGGTACAGATTGCTTTCAGTTTTCAGAAAACTTCTTGAAGATTACCCTTCCTTCAGTAGAACCAATTGTACTTGTTGAACGTGATAACGTGCAAGACAACGTGCAAGATAACATCCATGACAACGTGCAAGATAACATCCATGACAACGTGCAAGATAGCATGCAAGACAATATGCAAGATAACATGCAAGACACCATGCATGATAACGTGCAAGACACCATGCAAGATACCGTGCAAGACATCATCCATGATAGCATCCATGATAGCATCCATGATAACATCCATGACAACGTGCAAGATAACATCCATGACAACGTGCAAGATAGCATGCAAGACACCATGCATGATAACGTGCAAGACACCATGCAAGATACCGTGCAAGACATCATCCATGATAACGTGCAAGATAACGTGCAAGACACCATGCAAGACAACGTGCAAGATAGCATTCATGATACCATGCAAGATAGTCCACAAGTTATAGAGCTTTTAAAAGCTTTTATTGATATACACAGTAGAGAAGAATTACAAGAGAAATTAGGGCTACTAAATAGAGATAATTTTAGAAGAAATTACTTGCAAGCAGCACTTGAAAGAGAATATATTGCTTTGACAATACCTGATAAACCTACGAGCCGTAACCAGAGGTACTATTTAACTGAAAAAGGGAAAGCAACAGCAAAGAGTTTACTTAAAAAGAAACCGTAGTAGAATGCTATGAGTTGATTTTATTCTTTAGTAGTGATTATAGGATGTTTGATTTTTTTTAGAAATATGTATTAGTATTGTGGTGTATTTAGCAAGAATGATTACTTCTTTAGGGTTTCAGTATTATTATTTTGGATAAAAACAATGCCGTCGACAACTTCTTAGATGTCTATTGTTGTACAAGGATAGTAGGATTGTGTTTGATAGGGAAGTTTATAGAGTTAGCGATGAAGCAATATTCATTGGCTTTATGATGTAGTTCTTTTGCTTTTTCGACCATATCTTTATTAGCTACAACTACCGTAGGATGGAGTGTTACTTCAGTGAATTTACCTTTGCCATCTACTTCTTCTATCATTACACCAGTCACATGATCTGTATATGCTACTACAATAATATTATTTACAGAGCAGAAGTGTAAGTACCACAACATATGGCAAGAAGATAGAGAAGAAATAAGCATATCTTCAGGGTTGTGTCTGGTCTTATCTCCTCTAAAAGCAGGGTCAGATGAACCTAATATAGCAGGTTTATAATCAATTGTAATAGTATGATCTCTTTCATAGTTCTTGTAGTTATCAGTTCCAGTTCCTTTGTTCCCTGTCCACTCTATGGTAGCTTGATAGTTATGTGTTTTCATTGTTGTGTGTTTTATGTCCATAAAGATAAGGACAAGTTTAACGATTTGTATTCTCAATTGCCTATTTTATGGTAGTATAGTCAAGATTTGTGCTATTAGAACAAGTATATAGATTTTATCTTTGTGGCATAATTAAGAACAAGGTATTTAACGCTGTTATGAAAGCATTATCTCGAATTATCGTTTTGTGTTTTTTTCTCTTTCATTTTGGATTTGTATTTGCAAGCCAACGTGTAGAGACAGGGAAGAATTATGCCGTATCAGGTAAGGTTTTGTTATCTGATCAAGTTAGCAAGAAAGAAGCATCTAAAGTTTTTTGTCAAATAGAAGTAGAAGTGGAGTATTTAAACTCGTTAGATACTAATGACTTTTCTAGTGATAAAATAGATTTAGGTGATGTACTACACTTTCTGCATACATACGTTTTTAATGAGCGTTTTACTACACCCGTTTTAAGTGAGGACAATGTATCAGCTTATCTGCAACAGCATAGAGCAAAGTACTTATTATACCAGACACTTAAGATTCCTCATGGGATAGTTTAAAAAATAATGGCTACAGGGTAATTGTGGTCAAATCTTTGCTACTTAGTTAATCAATCAATATGTAGCCAATGTAGTTAAATCTATGTTGGAGTGTTATTCTATTTTTTCAATTTTAATTAAAAATATATATGCATTTATTACCGAGAGAAACGGAAAAGTTGCTTTTGCACTTGGCTGGTGAATTAGCCAAAAAACGCAAGGCTAGAGGGGTAAAACTAAATTATCCTGAATCTATAGCCTATATCAGTAGTGAGCTTCTAGAAGCGGCACGAGATGGAAAAACAGTAGCAGAGTTAATGCAGTATGGAGCTACACTATTAACACGTGAAGATGTAATGGATGGAATTGCCGAGATGATTCACGATGTACAGATAGAAGCTACTTTCCCTGATGGAACAAAGCTAGTGACAGTACACAACCCTATTAGATAATTTAATACGTCAACAAATGGTTCCAGGAGAATATTTTATTAAAGAGGAAGATATTATCTGTAATGAAGGTAGAGAGATTACTACCATTACAGTGGTTAATAAAGGAGATAGACCTATCCAAGTGGGGTCTCACTATCATTTTTTTGAAGTAAATAAAATGATGGAGTTCGACCGTGCTGCGGCATTTGGTAAACGATTAAATATTATTGCCAGTACAGCTGTTCGTTTTGAGCCAGGAGAAGAAAAAGAGGTAGACTTAGTACCTTATGCAGGTGCACGAAAGATATATGGACATAACGATTTAGCTAATGGAGAGACTATCTCTGAAGAAGCTAAAGCTATAGCGATGAAAAAAGTAGAGAAACAGTACTTTAAAAACAAATCATTATGAGTTTAAAAGTTGGTAGAGCAAACTACAGTGCAATCTTTGGTCCTACAGTAGGAGATAGAGTGCGTCTAGGAGATACAGAAATCATCATTGAGGTAGAGAAAGACTTTGCAAGTTATGGGGATGAGAGTAAGTTCGGTGGAGGAAAAACTGTACGTGATGGAATGATGCAATCTTCTAATCATCTTAGTCATGAAGGGGTGCTAGATATGGTAATTACAGGAGCAATTATTATTGATCACTGGGGTATCGTGAAAGGAGATATCGGTATTAAAGATGGTAAGATAGTAGGTGTAGGTAGAGCAGGTAACCCTGATACGATGGATGATGTGAGTCCTAATATGATTATCGGGGCTTCTACAGAAGTACATGGAGGAGCAGGGTATATCGTTACAGCAGGAGGTATAGACACTCATATTCATTATATCAGTCCTACACAGATAGAGACAGCCCTTTATAGTGGAGTGACTACCATGATAGGAGGAGGTACTGGACCAGCAGATGGAACAAATGCAACAACTGTGACTCCTGGTAAATGGAGTATTAGACGTATGATGCAAGCTGTGGATCACTTACCTATGAATTTCGGTTTCTTCGGAAAGGGAAATGTAGGGACAGAACAGCCTATTATTGAACAGATCGAAGCAGGTGCTTTAGGAGTAAAGATACACGAGGATTGGGGAGCTACTCCAGCTACTATCGATAGAGCGTTATCTGTAGCAGATCAATATGATGTGCAGGTAGCGATACATACAGATACGTTAAATGAAGGAGGATTCTTAGAAGACACAATGCAAGCAATTAATGGACGTGTAATCCATACATTTCACACAGAAGGAGCTGGAGGAGGACACGCACCTGATATTATTAAATCGGCTATGTATCCTAATGTATTGCCAGCGTCAACTAACCCAACGAGACCATTTACAAAGAATACAATCGATGAGCACTTAGATATGCTGATGGTGTGTCACCACTTGAGTAAAGATATTCCAGAAGATGTGGCTTTTGCAGATTCGCGTATTCGTCCTGAGACTATTGCGGCTGAAGATATCTTGCAAGATCAAGGAGTATTTAGTATTATGAGTTCTGATTCTCAAGCTATGGGACGTGTAGGTGAAGTAGTCACTAGAACATGGCAGACAGCAGATAAGATGAAGAAACAAATCGGTAGCCTAGCAGAGGATGAGGGAACAGGTAATGATAACTTCCGTGCAAAAAGATATGTAGCGAAGTATACAATCAACCCTGCTATTGCTCATGGGGTATCTAACTATATCGGTTCTATAGAGCCAGGTAAGATAGCTGATTTAGTAATATGGAAACCAGCATTATTTGGTGCGAAACCAGAGATGATTATCAAAGGAGGAATGATAGCTGCGTCTAAGATGGGGGATGCGAATGCGTCTATTCCAACGCCTCAACCTATTATCTTGAGAACGATGTATGGGGGACTAGGAAAAGCAGTAACTAACACTTGTTTTAACTTCGTCTCTAAGATATCTCTAGAAAAAGGTATTCAAGAAGAATATGGGGTAGCTAGAACGTTACTTCCAGTGACTAACTGTCGTAATATCTCTAAAGCAGATATGATTCACAATCATGCTACACCAGAGATTATTGTGAATCCAGAGAACTATGAGGTAAGTATAGATGGTAAGAAAATCACTTGTAAACCAATAGATGAGGTAGCACTAGGACAGCGATATTTCTTGTTTTAAAACTATAGAAACAACAAACAAATAAACCAACAACAAGAGAATACAAGGGCTTTTTAGCCCTGTATTCTCATTTTTAAGTAAACGTAAGAATGCTAGTAACTCAAGCGATAAGAAATTGTAAGTCAGAAGAGATAGAGAAGCATATCGATTATTTATACATCGAATGGTATCAAGTAGAGAAGCGTATCCAGCGTCTAGTGACAGCTGATGGGGTATCTATTGCTATTCGTTTTTTAGGTAAAGGGCAGAGTTTAAAAGATGGAGATATCCTATATGAAGATCAGCAAAAAGTAATCATGGTATCTATTTTGCCTTGTGAGGCTATTGCTTTTACTTCATCTGATATGATAACATTAGGTTTAGTGGCTTATGAAATAGGAAATAAACATATCCCACTCTTTGCTGAAGATAATAGTTTATACATGCCTTATGAGCGTTCTATGCAGGAGTGGTTTGATAAAAATGGATATACAACAGAGGCTATAGAAAAGAAGTTGAGATGTCCACTAAATGCAAATGTTGATTTTGAACAACATAAGAAGTTTACGTTTACACTGCCTAAAGGTAGTTTATCATTAAAATTATAGAATATGCAAGAGTCATTTTTAGGAAGGTTATTGCATTTAGCAGATCCAGCATTACCCATAGGGGGATATACGCATTCTAATGGGTTAGAGACCTATGTACAAAATGGGATGGTATGTGATAAGATATCAGCAGATCAGTATATAAGACATAATCTATGGTATAATATTAAGTATAATGATGCAGCACTGATGAAGCTGGCCTATGATGCTACTGTGTTAGGAGATGTCAAAGAATTAATCGCATTGGATCAAGAGTGTAATGCACTAAAAGGGCCAATGGAAATAAGACAAGGTAGTCAGAAGCTGGGATTGCGTTTATATAA
Organism: Myroides odoratimimus; assembly: GCF_004337635.1. Taxonomy (NCBI): domain Bacteria; kingdom Pseudomonadati; phylum Bacteroidota; class Flavobacteriia; order Flavobacteriales; family Flavobacteriaceae; genus Myroides; species Myroides odoratimimus. The sequence goes on along the minus strand of NZ_CP037427.1, from coordinate 3,550,517 downwards.
GATATTTAATAGATACAGTGGAGAGCATACTGTAGTACAACAATGGGAACAATTGATTAAGGCAAAAGAAACCTATAATCACTATTGTATCCTTTATGGAGTCTTTGCAGCAGTAATGCAAATTCCTTTAGTAGAAGCTATGCATGCATATTACTACAATGCAGCTATAGGGATGGTTACCAATGCTGTAAAGCTAGTACCACTAGGGCAACTAGATGGGCAAGATATTCTGTATTACTTACACGATGATTTATTGAAACTAAGTGAAGAGTCATTAGTAATGGATAGAAACCTTATCGGTCTGTGTAATATTGGTTTTGACATCAGATGTATGCAACACGAACGCCTTTATTCAAGACTTTATTTATCATAAACAATCAACAATATGGAAAATAGAAAATATATTAAAATAGGAGTAGGAGGACCTGTTGGATCAGGTAAAACAGCTCTACTTGAACGATTGAGTCGTCGATTATTAAATGAATATGATCTAGCTGTAATTACTAATGATATTTACACTCGTGTAGATGCAGAGTTTATGGCTAAGAATAGTCTATTGCCAAAAGATAGAATTATAGGAGTAGAGACAGGAGGATGCCCTCATACTGCTATACGCGAAGACGCGAGTATGAATCTGGAAGCCGTAGATGAGTTAGCTAATCGTTTTCCTGATTTAGAGTTGATTTTTATTGAGAGTGGAGGAGATAACTTATCATCTACCTTTAGCCCTGACTTGGCAGATATTACTATTTTCGTATTAGATGTAGCAGAAGGGGAGAAAATGCCAAGTAAAGGAGGACCAGCCATCACACGTTCTGACCTGTTGTTAATCAATAAGAAAGACTTAGCCCCTTATGTAGGTGCAGATCTAAATGTGATGGAGGCAGATGCAAGACGAGTGAGAAAAGGAGCCCCTTTCTTATTCTCTAATTTAAAAACAGGAGAAGGGTTAGAAGATATAGTGGGTTGGATTAAAAAATATGCTTTGTTAGAGGATATTGAAGAACCTAATTTATTGAGATAGTATGATTTCATCATTAGACATTAGAGTTGAGCAACGTGAGGGAGCTTCTTATTTAAAGGACGCTTACGTTACTCAACCTTTTCGAATTGTACCAGTAGGGCAATATAAGAGAGATAAGGCAGCTTATCTAATGATTATGAGTTCTTCTCCAGGACTGTTAGACAATGATGATCATCGCATCTCTATTCACCTTGCTAAGTACACTAAACTTCAATTACAGACACAAGCGTATCAACGTCTTTTTCACATGAAGAATAAGTCGATGCAAACCACTGTAATAGATATGAAAAAGGGAAGTGCTTTTGCCTATGTTCCTCATCCGGTAGTGCCTCAGAGTTCATCTACTTTTATCAGTCGTAATAAAGTAGAAATGAAGGAAGATTGTCATTTTTTACTTTCTGATATTATTACTTGTGGAAGGAAGTTATCAGGAGAAGAGTTTGAGTACAATCACTTTCAGAATTTGACTGAGATTTATGTAGAAGGTAAGCTTAAAGTAAAGGATAATGTATTGTTACAACCTGACTTAATGCCTATTAAAGAGATAGGTATTCTAGAGGGATATACTCATCAGGGAACTCTGATTTATTACAATACCGCCAATGTATCTGTACTAGAATACATAGAATTTTTCTATAAACAGTATGGAGAGAAAGAAGGAATCGAATTCGGTATAAGCTTATTAGAAGGAGATGGATTTATGATTCGAGTTTTAGGACAAGGAGCAGAAAAGCTATTCAATATATTTCAAACAATTCAACAGAAGCTATGGGATGAGTTGTTTTTATAACAGCCTAAGTAGATTTTAATTAAAAACTCAAAAATAAAACTATGAAAGAACTTATAGTTCATTGTTTTAAGGCCTTTTTTAGAGGTTTTGGACAGATTATGTTACAAGCCAATGCAATAACAGGAATGCTGTTCTTGGCAGCAATATATTACGATTCTACCAATATGGCGTTAGCGGCATCTCTGAGTAATATAGTAGCTATTATAACAGCGAAGTTGTTGAGATTTGATAGGCAGGACATAGAGAATGGACTATATGGGTTTAATTCATGTCTGATAGGGGTAGCTTTAATATTTTATTTTGAACCTAGTATTTGGGTATATGCGATGATGATTATTTCATCTGTTTTATCAACCATTATAATGGGATGGGCAATAAAAAAGGAATTACCAGCTTATACATTTCCTTTTATTCTTTTTACTTGGATTTCACTGTTTATTCTAAGTATCCCTGATTTAGCTATTCGTTCTGTACCTGAGCACTTTGTAGATATAGAAGAGTTAGATGACTTTTTAATTCAAGGCCATGCTTTTGGACAAGTATTATTTCAAGGGAGCTTTGTAGCAGGAGTTGTATTCTTTTTGGGAGTGTTTATCAGCCGACCTATACAGGCATTATATGGTTTTGTAGCAGTGATTGTCAGTGTGTATATTTCGCATAGTAGTCATGCCTCTAATGCTTTAATTAGTGAAGGAGTATTTAGTTTTAATGCGGTATTATGCGGTATTGCTATGGGAGAGGATAAAGTACGTGCAGGAATGTATGTGTTAATCAGTGTAATTATCTCTACCTATTTCGATATTTTTATGATTAAGTATGGATGGACTACTTTGACATTCCCTTTTGTATTTGCGATGTGGGTGATGTATCCTATCAAGCAGTTAGACAAATGGATAGTGAAGAAATTAGAAGAACTAGGAATTACTAATCTTATTGATAGAATATCTAAGTAATATTGGCAAAATATTAGCTATAGACTATTGATAATGATCTATTTATTTTATAAAATTTGCCTTAATTATTTGGTTGAAATATGTCGAAGCCGTCTATTGAAATATTGAACAACTATCAGTATAAGAAGTTGTTTTTGCCTCATTTGGATAATAGTTATTTAGAGAATGATAGCAAGATTCAAGTTTATCGTTTAGAAGACTATTTAAGGGGAATTTTAATGCCTGTTATCCCTTATCGTACCACATTTAATTTTATGATTATGTTGACTACGGGGGAGATGACACAGTATTTAGATAGTGGAGCTTATACTTTGTCTAAACATGAGATTATCAATGTCAAGAATGGAAATATAACAGCAACCCTATCTATATCAGAGGATATCAGGGGGTATTTTGTTATATATGAGAACGATGTGGTTACAGATATATCATTAGGAGCAACTGATTTAAAGTTTTTTGCCATGAATCCTCATGTAAAGCTTAATGAGATGAATGCGAGTTGGGTAGGTAGAACATTAGATTTGCTAGAAGAAGAATCTTTAAGTGAAAATAGAGATGTAGAGATTTGTGTTACTTTGTTAGAGGCTATATTAATGAAGGTAATTCGCGTTGATATGGAAAAGAAGACTCCGATGAGTAGACAACTAGATATTGCCTTTCGCTTCAGAGAGTTGGTACAGAAATTTCATATCGACCATAAGAATGTACTGTTTTATGCTAACCTTCTTCACATCTCAGAGAATTATCTCAATAAATGTGTCAAGGAAGCTACTAATAAACCACCTAAACAGTGGATTAATGAGATTAGTATCTTACATAGTCAAATACTCTTACAAGATAAAACAAGAGATATTGCAGGTATCGCTTTTGAATTAAAGTATAATTCACCTTCTTATTTTACAAGGTTATTTAAAAAGGTGACAGGGTATTCACCTAGTGATTATCGCAAACATAAGTTTATATTATAACTTGTCTAGTATTGACAATGTTTAAAACAAGAAAGAGAATAGATATAAGTTATACTATTCTCTTTCTTGTTTTTTACTTTTCGTAGGCCTTGTCTATAATAGAGTTCATTGCTTCTTTTATCTTTTGTCTTCCTTCATCACTGTGGAGGTCTATACCACAGAAATACCTTCCATTGTGTTCAGCGTATAAGTTGAGGTAATAAGCCCCAGATACAAGAATAGCCATTAAAGCGCGATAATTATCTGCTTTATCACCAAAGTGATGATCAGATACATTCTTAAATAGAACTTCTCCTATATCTTCTTGTTTAGTTATAATTCTTTTTAAAGAATCTCTGTCTTCGGATAATTGCCAAAGCATTAGTTTTTGAAACTCCTTGTTTTGTTGAACAAAGTCGTATTGTTCAGCTAATAATGCTTTACCCATTTCTTTTCCGCCATCTTTAGTGGCTTCGTCTAACAATAAATCAGGATCTATATTGTTCCAAAAATATTGGGAGTTGATATACTCATCAAGTAATTGATCTACACCTCCAAAGTAATTATAGATAAGTTTTTTGTCTAAGCCTGCCGTTGCAGCGATATCATTTACTTTAAGAGCAGAATAGCCTTTTTCCTTTAAGATTATTCCTACTGCTTGAAGTAATGTTTCTTTACTTTTTTCTTTATTTCTCTCTCTTGGTTTTTCCTTTTTCTCTGACATAATGAAGTAAAAAAAATATTTTATCAAAAGTACTAATTATTAAGTCACCATTAAGTGATTTGTTATATATTTGCTCTTCATAAGAGACTCTCTAGGTATTGAAATCTTAGTATTAATGAAGGATACTTAATGTTTTCTGTTAAGAATATTTCTTTTAATAAGAAGTATTGATTTGATTAGAGGTTTTGTTGAAAATAGAATTAGAGTCAATATTCTTGCTTATATACAGTAAAGAAGTAATTGTAAAAAATAGTTATAACGTCATAAATAGGAGTATTATGATAAAATGGATATTAAGTGCTGTTGTCGTGATTTATTCTCTTGTAAGAGAGTTTATAACGCATTTACTATAATACTGCGCTTTGTAGTTATACGATAAAATATAGTTCTGGCCGAATTATAGATACGTTGTTTGTAGTAGGTTTCTAGTTAGTGTATTATCTAACTAGAACCTATGTTTTTTAATCAGTCATCTATTAAATTTTTTAGCATCCTGTATAATTGCTAGATAATGTATAATATTAATGAAAAAGAAAAGTAATAATGAGAGTCAAGTATCTTAGGGTATTTGGCTCTTATTTTTTTTAAATATAGTTTTAATGATTGCATAGACAGGGAGAGGAGCTGAATAAATGGTAAAAGCACTAAAAAATAAAATATTCACAATTAGCGATTGTTTGTTGTGAAATAAGAATGTAATTTAACAATTAATCACTAGAGGTATAAAAGAGGAGTCTATATACTATAGGGAGTCACCTATGGTGACTAGTGGCGTTTTATAAATTAGGTTTTATAATTGTTATTTTATGAGTTTTAATCGTGTATTTGTATAATATTTTTATTTATTGTGTATAAATGTTTGTGTAGTATTAAATATTGTTGGTTAAGTTCTATTTTTGTATTGCTAGTAATTATGATAAAATAATAAATAGTGTGTTCGTTTTATAGGTGTTTGAGACTAGTGAAATTGCTGAAAAGATCTAATAGAAGAATGATTAGGTACAAAATTTTATACAAAATAGATTAATTGGTGCGATTTTTGGTTTTATTGTAAAACGACCTCGTAGGGATAAGGTTAAAAAAACCAGAGATTGAAAGCTAATATTGCTTTTAAAGCTGGGGATAAAATGAATAAAAAGAGTAGTTATGAAAAAGAAGAATATCAGTTTAATAATTCTTGGGCTAGTGCCATGTATTGTTTCTGCACAAACTGTAAATGAAGGAATATTATCCGTTATGCCAGGTACAGAAATGGGTACTGTAGCGGAGTTTATTAACGAAAAGAAAGGTGACTTTACTAATGATGGTACTGTTTATTTCTTTAATGATTTTACCAATGAAGGTATCTATAGCATTAGTAAAAATGCGAAGACAGGTAAAGTCGTGTTTAGTAGATATGAGAACGAAACAGGTGTACAAACTATTTCGGGTAACTCATTTACTGAATTTTATGATGTAGTTCTAAACAATCCCCAGACAGCTGGAGCTTTTGATCTGAAAACAAATATAGATGTCTATGGAACAATGGACTTTCAAGACGGAATTGTAAAGGTAGACTCGACTTTGAATGCAACAACAGGATTATCAAAAGGGATGATCAGTTTTCAGAAAGGAGCAAAAGCAATTAATGTGAGTGATAAAAGCTTTGCTGATGGTGAGATAGAGAAAATAGGAAACGATGAGTTTATGTTCCCTCAAGGAAATAAAGGTAACTTTAGATATGCTAAAATCTCTGCTCCTAAAAGTGATAAATCTGTTTATGTTAGTAGATATATTTATGATGATAAACAGTTCTTCGAATCTCATAGTAATAAATCTGGAGTAATTAATTTATTGAATACAAAAGAGTTTTGGTTAGTAGATAAAGGAAATAACACAGAAGGAGATGTCTTGCTAACCTTGAGTTGGAGCGAGAATACTACATTGAAAGAGATGTTACTAAATCCAGAAAAAGATTTACATATTATCCGTTGGGATTCACATAATCTTATTTGGGTAGATGAAGGAGGAGTAGTAGATATCGCAAATAAAGAAGTAACTACAGCTACTGCTGTAAATGGTTATGGATTCTTCACTTTAGGGACAGTAAATACTGATGTAATGTTAGATGGTGATGTAGTCGTATATAACGCTGTTTCTCCTAATGGAGACGGTAAGAATGATTATTTTATTATTGATAATATTACTCGTTACCCTAATAACAAAGTACAGATCTTTAATAGATGGGGAGCTAAGGTGTACGAAACAACCAATTATGATAGTAATGGTAATGTATTTAAAGGATATTCAGAAGGGCGTGGTACTATGAATAAAAATGCTAAACTACCAACAGGTACTTACTTCTACGTCTTAACATACGAATATTCTGATGCTAGAGGAGCTAGAATTATCAAGAAACAAGGATACTTACATTTAGAGAATGAATAAAGTTAAAAGAAAATGATTAATAGAGTTATTAAGGTATTATTGACATAGATGCTCTTAATACAAAATGAAAGAAAACCACTAACTATTGTTAGTGGTTTTTTTATTAACTAGTGGTTTTTAGATAAAAAAGGAAAAATACACTTTAGAAGATAAAGTAATACTTCTACATTTGTGTACTTATAAAACACAAATGGAATTAGATATCTTATTGTATTTAGGAATAGTTGCTTTCTGTGCTGGGTTTATAGATGCCATCGCAGGAGGAGGAGGACTAATACAAACACCACTAGGCCTAGCCTTATTACCCCAACTCCCTGTATCGACTGTGATAGGTACACTTAAGATTCCCGCTTTTTCAGGAACGGCTATAGCTGTCAGACAATATTTAAAGCAGACTAAGATAAACTGGATGTACTTTGCCCTATTAGCCTTGATCTCTTTTGGAAGTGCTTTTGCAGGCTCTTATGTTTTGACGATAGTGAATAATGACTTTATGAAGCCTTTGTTATTTATCATCTTAATAGCCCTATGGATATTCACTTATGTCAAAAAGGACTTCTCTAGAAAAGCGATTACTAATATTACAGATAGACAGAAGTATATCTGGGGAGTTATCATTTCGGTAGTAGTAGGTTTTTACGATGGTTTTATTGGGCCAGCTACAGGTACTTTCTTTATTATGGGATTTGTTTTTTTAATAGGTTTTGACTTTTTTAAAGCATCTGCTTATGCAAAGCTGATTAATCTAGTAACCAACTTCGGTAGTATCTGCTTATTTTTATTAAAAGGAGCTATTATATGGAAAGTTGCTATCCCAATGGCTGTTTGTAACGGTTTAGGAGGATATTTTGGAGCGAAGATGGCTATTCTAAAAGGACAGGTATGGGTGAGATATATCTTCTTATTCATCATGTTCATTGCTATTTGTAGATTTGGATATGAAGTGTGGTTTAAATAAGAAAGTATGGAAAGAGATAAACCATTTTACTTATCACTGACTAAAGAGAATAGTCATAAAGTAAAGATAACAGCAGGACAAGGTCGTTTTGCGATAGGTACTAAGGGAATTACAATGTCTAAATGTGATGCTTTAGTAGAGAGAGAAGATACTATTAATTGGAGCGTATTTAATGAGTTTCAAGTTCCAGCAGGAGGTAATTGGCCTCGTGTGATGGAATACCACGGAGATGATACGTCATTTATCCAGTGGAGTGCTACTCGTGAGATGGAACAGCTAGATTGGGTACCACTAGATTGTAAAGAAGCTGATTTTAGTCAGGCAGCTATCAGAAGATTAGTAGTGACTATTGATCATCCTATTCGCTTAATATTAGGCAAGGGAGTGAAAGACATCTCTATTAGAGGGAAGGTCAGTAATCTAACTTTAGAGAACTATGAGCACCTAGAAGCTTTGTCTTTTTCGTTTGCTAATGATACTGTATCTCCCTTGAGATTACAAGTACTTAAAACGACAGCACATATCAAGGAGATCAATATTCATACTAAAGTGAATGGGCAACCTTTTGATTGTAATAGTTTATCGCAATTCACTAATTTGACAGCAATATCGCTATCTGGTAATGTATGTAATCTAGGTGAATTAAAGCAGTTTGAGAATTTAGAAAGCCTAGAGTTGAGGTATATGCCTAACCTAGAAGGAATACCAACTTTAGCGAGTTGGTCTAAACTAAATTATTTCATTGGTTGGAATATTGAGGAAAAGGGCGGTAAAGAATTAAAGAAACAATTAACTGTATTAGAGAAGGAGAGAACCTTTCAATACGCTTCTGTTTCTAATTTAAAGAAGCCTGAGTGGTTTATTACTGAGTTTAGTATCCCATTTGGATCTTGGACAGGTAAGAATAATAAAGTGACTGTAAAAGCGTATAAAGAGGCTCTAAAGGTAATTAAGAAAGCTAAGACAAAAGAGGAAATCAAAGAAGCGATAAAGGTATTAGTAGAGATAATAAATAATCTACCGAATATCGAAACTACAGAGAGAGAAGATACTTGGGAAGCAGTCATGCAATTAGTTTCTTTTAGCTCTTTAGTAATAGCGGAAGAAGAAGCTAATCAGTGGTTTGATGAATATAGAGACTTTTAAAAAGAATAGCTATGACTATAACAGAATTAGAACAGAAATATAATATCGTTTATCCTGAGCTTTATAAGCAGTTAGAAAAGGATAATATGTTAGAAGTAGGAGAGTACAGCTCTATGTGGTATGCAACGACATTTCCGAAGTTAAAAGATAATCCACCTTTATTGTTATTTAGTGATGACTTCGAATTGACTCCTTTAAAGGATGTTGATGAAGATATAGCCTGGCTAAGAGATCCTGATAATTATATGGAGATAAAGGAAGAGTATAACTTTATTTCGTTTGCTAAGAATGGGGCAGGGGATATGTATTGCTTCATGATGAATGAAGAAGTAGACGGTGATTATCCTATCGTATATGTATGGCACGATGATATAGAAGCTACTTATGAAGCGAAGAATTTAAGAGACTTTATCTTTAAACGCATCGTGATGGATATGAGTCAGCTAGATACCTATAACAATCAGTCTGATCAAGAGTTTATAGAAAACCTTAGGGCTACCCTAAAGACACATATACAGTATCTATCAGAGGATAAAGTGGCTCTTCTACAGGAGTTAATAGAGCGTCCTATCATCGATTATAGATTAGAAGATACCAATGATAAGTATAGAGGATTATTGACCTATACAGAGTATAAAGAGATATTAGCGAAGTACATTCCTTATGAGAAGATGAATGTTTCGTTTCCATACTCCGAATAAGATAGTTGAAGCACCAATATTGTTTATTGGTGCTTTTTTTGACTTTAGTTTTAAGTGTCTTAAAGAGTGAAGAGTATCTTTGTAACGAATAGAACCCAGTATATCGTAAAACCATGAAAGTAGCTTTTGAGAAATACAATCCTCAGTGGAGAGAGGAGTTTGACCTTATAAAAGGAGAATTAGCACCTGTATTAAATCACTTAGAGGTACAGATAGAGCATATCGGGAGTACTTCTGTAGAGGGATTATCTGCTAAGCCTATTATCGATATTATGATAGGGTTAAAATCAGAGGAAGATTTAGATAAACTGCCTAGCCTTATGACTGCAAAAGGGTATATCTATTATGAACTATACAATGAAGAAATGCCTTACAGAAGATTTTTCGTTAAGTTGGATCAAGAGCCTAGTGTATATGGATTTCCTACTCAGATAGGAATAGGAACAGAAGTGCCTGAAGGGCTACACAATCACGATATAAGAGTAGCTAATATACATGCTATCCCAGTGGATAACATGAACTGGACACGTCATATCGCTTTTAGAGATTACCTAAGAGCACATCCTGCTGTGAAAAAGGCTTATCAAGAATTAAAAGAAAAACTGAGCACAATGGAGTGGAGAGATGGAAATCATTATAATGAAGGTAAGGATAGTTTTATAAAAACAGAAGAAGCTAAGGCTATAAAGTTGTTTTTAGATAAAAAGAAATAATAATGTTTCTTTAAATGTTAAAATTATTTACTATATTAGTATTTGTTAAAAAACAAAAGAAAGTTATTATTAATTCGCATAAAAGCCGTAGCCTTATTTTAAGACTACGGCTTTTTACTTTATATATATCTTAATCTAAATACAATACGATGAATAATAAAATAAGAGCATATCAACAAATAGTAAAAGGAAGGGAAGTACCCTACAGTATATAAACACTGTCTCGTCCTACTATGACTGTACAGTTTCTTTGATCTCCACTAACTGTATTGTATGTTTTTAAGAAGAAAGTACACTCTTCAGAAGTAGTTAGACTGGTGTACTACTGTGATAATACTACTCTAAAATAGCTGTTTTCATTAAGGTGAAAGCAGATTTAAAAATGTATTTTCGTGTTCTATTTTAGAAAAAAGAAAGTCAATGGAAATCGTGTTATACCCTAAATTTGAAGAGGTCTTTATAGATGATACAGTAAGGGGAATCTTCTATCCACTGTGTACAGTGGAACTAGCTTCTGGTAAGAATGTACACTTTGTCTCTCATAATGGTATCTGGACAAATGATGAAAGTAATTCTGATCAGAATTCATTTGATCATTTTTGTTTCTCATTAAAAGAAGGAAAGTATGTATTTAGTGGAGATATTACTCTATATAAAGGACATAAAGTGGCTCAGGCTGTATCTTCTGTATTAGAAGAAGAGTTCTGGACAAATGCAGATTATTATTTTAAAGCGAAGATGTCTCTAGAAGACTATACTGAGAGGGTAATACCTTTAGTGACTGACTTAACTGATGATGAGCTAGATCTAGAGACCTATATAGAGTTCTTCTATGCCTATTCTTTAAACAAACTAGTTTTTCAAAAAACAGGACAATTTGCTAAATATAGACAATTAATAGATGGCTTTGGCAAGGCAGATCCTAGCCCTTATGTGTATAAAGTGGGAGACGAGGATTTTGATACTACTTCGCGTTATAACGAACTAAGTGAGATAGTGTCAGCTTCTTTTATATCAGATAATTATACGCCTATTGGGATGACGATAGGATGTGAGTTCTTTACAGATGGTAACGATTGTGTACTTTATTATAATGAGAAAGAGGACACCGTCATTTGCCTTAATACTTATTCTTAAGATTATGAAAACAATAGAACAACTAAAACAAGAGATAGGACGTACTATCACAGCCTTTGAAGTAGGAGGTTTTCGTCCGCTAAATACCATTGAAGAATCTTGGATTGCTCGTGTTACGGCATATAAAGAAGAAGAGGGAATACCGCTAGATGATCAAGGGAGAGAGATGATTCCTTTGTTACAATTGTATTTATCTAATCTGCCTTTTGTACCCAAGGCTTTAGAGGGGATTGTATTACTGACTGTATTTATGTCTTATGAATTTCCTGAACAATTAGAACCGATGGGAAATAAATGGGTGATTAGAACCTATGATTCCTTAGAAGGTGTTGTTCAGAAGGAATTGACTAATAAGGATTCTATTCTACATCCATTTCCTTTAAAACCTCGATTAGAACAGGTAGATTATCCTATCTGGGACGGAGGAGGATTAACCTTAGAACAAGAGGATCGAATCTGTGAGATGGAGGATGAGGGGGTGATGGAGAGCTACTACGATGTGTTTGACGCACATTGTTATGACACTAAGTTAGGAGGGTATCCTTCTTACTGTCAGTCAGGTATCGGAGTATATGAAGAGTATGGAGAGGGATACGAATTTGTATTCCAAATCTCGACTAATGAAAAAGTGAATCTGAATGTAGTAGATAATGGAAGTTTTATGTTTGCTTATAATAAACAATCAAAGGGTTGGAGCATCTATTATGATTTCTATTAATGTATTGCGTATTGTGTAGTTGTGCTGTGAATTAATAAATATATTGATAGATTACTTGTGTAATGTGTAGAGAACGGATATAAACTGACTCTTTTAATCCATTTTTGTAACTTAGTGAGTATACTTAAAACCATAATTATGAAAATGAAAGCAGTACGTTTTTTAGGACTACACGATGTGAAAATCGTTGATGATATGCCTATTCCTGTACCTACAGGAGAACAAGTATTAATTAAAGTAGCAGGTGCTGGTGTCTGTCATTCAGATTTGCATGTGATAGATGACGGTATCGTACCTGGACCTTTTACCTTAGGTCATGAGAATGCTGGTTATGTAGAGGCAATGGGTGAAAGTGTAAAAGGATTTAAAAAAGGAGATGCCGTAGTAGTATATGGTCCTTGGGGATGTGGGCATTGTAAGCCATGCAAACAATCTTCTGAGAACTACTGTGATAACCATGCGAGTCAGGCTGCAGGAGGAGGGTTAGGATTAGACGGAGGGATGGCAGAGTATATGCTAGTACCTTCATCTCGTTTATTAGTGCCGATAGGAGACTTAGATCCTGCTATAGCAGCGCCTATTACAGATGCGGCTTTGACACCATATTCTGCGATTAAGAGATCGTTGCATAAACTGTCTCCTGACTCTTATGTAGTGGTTATCGGTATTGGAGGATTAGGGCATACTGCCTTACAGATATTAAAGGCCGTTAGTAGCGCTACTATTATTGCATGCGATATCACTCAAGACAAATTAGATTTCGCTAAGAAAATGGGAGCTACCTATACTGTTAATTCGACAGATAAGGATGCTGCAGAGCAAATCGTGAAGATAACAGGTGCGAAGAAAGCTATAGCTGTACTTGACTTTGTAGGAGCGACCTCTACTATCGAATTAGGAGCGAAAGTAGTGGGATTAAATGGAGACCTTACCATCATAGGACTGTCAGGAGGTAACTATCCTTTTGGCTTCGGAAAAGTCCCATTGGGAGTAAATGTATCTATACCGTATTGGGGGTCTGAGGTAGAACTAATGGAAGTTATAGAACTAGCTAGACAAAGGCATATCCATATCGAAGTAGAGAAGTTTCCTTTAGATCAGGCTCTAGAGGTATATGATAAAATGAGAAGAGGAGAACTGAAAGGTAGAGCCGTATTAATACCTTAAGAGATAGTATATTAAACCCAGAATAAGCGTTAGCCAAATACTACAAAGCAATTCTACTTCATATCTCTTTCATTAGCTCTAAAACCATACTATAGTATGCTTGTATCACTAATTCAGAGCTATTTTGTATAATTACTTTTCGTTTATCTGTCTATCACTGATTCTGGGTTAAAAAGACAGCCTATGAGCTGTCTTTTTGTTTAATTATTGTTTTAGTAAGTAGTATCCCGCTTCTGAAGGGTGATCTTGTACCCATGTATCCTTATCTTCTTTATAGATGAGGTAAATAATCATAAAGTCTCCCATAGCTGATACAGTAAAAAATATGCCGAATAATAGCATTCCTAAGCTACCTGTCCATATAGCGAGTATAGAAGGGATAAAGCCAAGTATAATAGCTGGCATGATCGCGCCTATACTATAGGCTCTGACTTTAAGTGGCTCTTTACAATGACAGTAAGGAGTGAGATATTCTTTTAGAAAGCCAAGCTTTATAGACTTAAATCCTTTCTTTGCAAATATAGCCCATGTAGCTCCATGTATAAGCTCATGTACTACGATTCCGAGAGTCATAACGACTATGTATAAGAAGCAATAGCCCATGACTAGTAATGGATGTAGTCCTTTTAGTTTAGAAATGCTAATTATTTCTCCCCAAACGAGATAGTATCCAGCAAAATTAACTATCGCAATAGGGATTAAGCTAAGTAGTGCATACCCGTTTGCTTTTCCTAGATCAATGGTCTTCTTCTCTATGGTATAGTCTTCGAATCCTTCAGGCTTAGGTAGCTGAATAGGAGTAGTGGTATTTTCTTCCAAGGTCTGTTAGTTAGGTTATTAGGTATGTAAATTAAGAAAAAAAAACAATATAATGTGCTTTGTACTGTTTAACCTCCCATTCGTATATGACTTTCTGATAGAATGATATCTAATTTTGCTTTAGTCAAACGAATTAAAAAAAGAAGAAATGAAGTTAGCTGAGATTTTAAAAGAAACAGATAAACCAGTATTGTTACAGTTTTTTGCAGAATGGTGTGGACCCTGTAAGATGTTGACTAGGATAATAGATGAATCGGTAGGAGAGATTACAGAGCATGCCTATTTGCAACGTATAGATGTAGATCAGCATCAGGAGATATCTGCTCAGTTTCACATACGAGCGATTCCTACTATGGTACTTGTAAATCAAGTAGGAGAGGTACTGTGGAAACACACTGGAGTGATGGAGGTAAGAGATATCGTAAAAGAGATAACGAAGTAATTGATTATAAAGAGTTAGCCTAGTGTATATACTTTGGTATATTAGAGTATATAAAGGTTATAATTGCATTTTATATTATATGAGCAAGTAGGCTGATGGCCTACTTGCTTTTTTGATGGTATAAATAAAGGAGCTCATGGAGCTCCTTTATGTGTTATTTTTAATAATAAGTATCTTGCATTATATCACTTTCGTAATTACCTCGATTGTTTAGGTGAATACCATTATATCTAATCGGGAAGTAATAATCTTCCTTAGTAGCAGGTTTAGTAATAAACTCAATATATTTTAAAATCATTTCTTGATTCGTTAAATCAGATACATCGATGCTGTTCTGTCCAAAAAAGATCATATGTATAGACGCATCATATAGGATTTGATTTGCTTCTTCATACTGTTGAGTCTCTTTATGACTATAAATATTAAAAGCTTTTGTTACATTTTCTCGTGATTGATTAGATTCAATTAAGATATCAGCTCTTTTTCCGAAACTTATGCTTGTTACTAAGATAGGATCTTGACTCTCGATGTTTTTTAATGCTTCCTTTGAAATATATCGACCTTCTTTATTGATTGGGTCAACAATATTTAAAGAGAAAAGAATCTGCTCACTTTTACCAAAGAATAAGTTCTTAGAAGTTATTTTTTCCACACCAAAGTAGTTTTTTAGCGCTTCATAAGTATTGTAAGCTTTATCTACATATTTTAAAGAGTTGACTTGAGAAGGACTTGAAAATGAAAAACCTTCATTATTATTACTTTCAGCTAGTTTAGTGTAATGTTTATCTATAATAGAATGCCAATGATCTTTAGAATAATCGCTAATTTCAAAAGCTAACTCTCCTAAAAAAGAAGGAAGAAGCACATGACTTGTTTCTGTTGCAGTAGCTAACCTTTTAGGTTCAGTACTTTTTAAAGATTTTTCATTGAATATTGCACCTGGATAGAACTCTTCTGATTTCACTGCATTGCTACCAAATGTCTGAGCGAAAGTTGCACTACTAAAAGCTAAGGCAACTAGAGTATAAAGTATTTTTTTCATGATGTCTTAGTTTTTTTGAGTGTATTTAAATTCAACTTTCAAGTATTTACCACTTGTGTTCTTTAAGTGATTATACTTATTAGCAAATGTAGTAAAGTCTACTTCTCCGTATTCTTGAAGAGAAGTTACGTTGTTTACATTTAATGTCTTATGTGCTCCCTTAATACGGAAGAACGAAGAGTATACAGATAGACTCTTTTTATCCTCTGATATTTTAGCGAAAGTATAAGATGGATAGTCTTTAGTCGCTTGAATAACGATATTGTTATTCTCTATTTTTACAGTATATTCTTTTACTTTACTTTCGTTATAAGTAACCACTAGTTTTTCTTTATCTAAGGTTAGTTGGATAGGTTTTAAGTAGGCTAGAGTAGGTTCCCATTCTTTAGAGACAGTAGTTCCTAGATCTGTAGTCGCATTGTCTTTAAAAGATACTTGCTTAACAACATTCTGAGCACTGAAGTCAAAAGTAATTGCTGTGGCAGGCTCAGGTTTCTCTGGCTCCGGTTTTTCTGGATCAACAATAGGTGGCTTTACTGGGCTGCTGTCATCACTGCTACAAGAAGCAGTAATAACTCCTATGGCTAGACACAGGCTAAATAATTTTACAGTGGTACGTATCATATCAATTCGTGTTTGTTACAAGGTGTCAGATATGTGTTTTTGTTAAAATTAACAATGTTAATTATCCTCAATTGTGTGATTTATACCGTAAAGAAGATTGCGTAAAAATATGTGTAATACTATTTAGTTGATGTTGATATAAGTACTGATGATTATGTCAAAATATGTCTTTTGAAAAATAATTAAAAAGTAATAAAAAAAGGAGCTCATGGAGCTCCTTGTACTATTTTATATTCAAGTGAAATGCGTAAATACTTTCCTTTAATATCTTTTAGATGATAGAATTGTTTGGTAAAGGATAATAAATCGATTGCTTGATAGTCGTGTATTTCTTCTTTTTGTGTCATTAATGAAACCTTGTCTAATCCATCTATTTGATAGAAAGAAGAGTATAGTGTTATACTTTTATTATCCTCTGCAAGTGTAGCAGCTGGTAGAAGAACGCCATCACCTCTGATAAAGTAGATGGTACGCTCTATCAGTTTGATCACATAGTTTGTATCCTTACCATTGTTTAGTATTACACGTAGGCGCTCTCCATCTAATGTCATGGATACAGGTCGGATAGCTTCTATTTCCTTTTCCCAATCTTGGTCCAAAGTTATTGTCCCTTGATTGGTAATTGCTTTATCTATGAAGGTACTTTGCTGTTCTATAAATACAGAGCTAAAACTATAGGTATGAGGCTCTGTTAGATCAATAATTTCCTCTTCTACAGGTGGAGTGATTTTAATATCATCATCACTACTACAACTAATAGTAAGAAGACCTAGTGATAATAGCGGAATAAATAATCTACTGAATTTAATCATTTCTAAATAACATTAATCATAAAGTAAAGATAGACAATACCTAGATATATTTATTCTTTTATTTCATTGCTAAGATGTGTATTTTGATCTGCAAATGATTTACCACAATTATGACAAACGCCTTTGCTAGGATCTACATCTTCTTCTTGAGTTTCCCATATATAAGTAGTACCACACGAGCATTCTATAACATAGAAGGGCTCTTTATCAGGTGTTGTTATAAATTTATGGAATACCCCAAAGTCAAGGTTCAACTTACTTATCTTTTTGAGTTCTTTTTTCTTGATTACTCCTATATAATAAGCTTCATCTCCTCTCTCTAAATTGCAGACCGTATAATTTTTAGGTAGTTTCTTACGGATTTGATTAATCATATAAGCAAGAGCTTCCCCTTTGTCGATCTTTTCTTTTTTTACAGCTTTAGAGACTTTTTTGTCTAATTTCTTTTCATTGATTACGAAATCTTCACCTAGTGTATTCATTCTTTGGCTGATAAAAGAAATGGCATCACTATCTAGATGCGGAGCATTAACATTGACTTCATATAAGATTTTGTTTTTAAGCAAGAAGTTAAATAAGGCATCTTCAGGTATGGTATCTTTAGTACTTTGTAGAATACGCGTGTACTCCTCAGGAGATAGTAATGCATTTAGCACTTGTTGATTCGCTTGTTTCATAACGGTTTTGTTTTTTTGGTTACATTATCGTTAGTTGAGTGGGTAAGAAATCTTCTAACAAGATACAAATTAATTTAGGTTAGAAATGTTAATAATGCGATTTTTATTTTGGACTTATTGCATAATAAATATTTAAATGGGCTTTGTAGAGATATTTTTTTAAAAAAAGGGTGGAATATGTAGAAGATAAATGTACATTTAGCCCTTGATAGTATAAAGAATTACTATTCGATAATTAAATATAGATAATGGACAACCTTTTTTTATTATATATCCATGGATATGGATCAAACAGAGAATCACGTAAATTTTATAATATAAAAGAATCTTTGCCAGACTTTCCGGCTGCGGTTTTTGAATGGGATGAGAACACAGATTTTAAGTTGTTATTACAAACAGCTGTAAGACAGACAGCAGAGATTGAACAAATCATTTTAGTAGGAGACTCTACTGGAGCTAATCTAGCGTACCAAGTAAGAGAAGCTCGTAAAGCGTTAGGGTTAAAGACAATATTAGTACTAACTAGTCCATTGCTAGATTATGATAAACGTCTTAATGCTGATCTACAGTTTACAGAGAATCTTCAAGAGAGTTTAATAAAAATAAACAATGTAGAGGACGCTTTAGTGATTATGGCTAAAGAAGATGAGGTAATTGATTATAGTAGTTTCGATGTAAAGAATAATGCTTCTAATAGTACTGTGATTTATGTAGAGGATAATCACAGGTTAGAAGGGTTTATCAATTATGTTGGCTATATAATAGGTTATATTGTCAATAAGAGTGTTAGACCAGAAGTAGAAGTAAACTAAAATAGCAAAGCAACCTGAGGGTTGCTTTTTTTAGATATTTTGCACGCTCGTTGGATGTAATTAAAAGGTTTGATTTTTAATAGTATTTATTGGACTATCAAAGATGAATTTATTTTAACCTTTAGAAGATTTAGATGTGTATGTAAGTTATGTGTATAGAAAAAGAATCAGAGGAATAAGTACTTGCTATATTAGGGTGCTATGGTTTAAGGTAATTACTTCAGAGCAAACTAATTAAATACAAATAATTAAAACCAAGAATTACAAAGAAGTCAGTGTTTATGTAAATTATAAGTTCACTTTAAATCATCGCAATTTTAAGGTTTTGGGAGGGTTTTAGGAAGAGAGTTTTAAGAGTGAAAGTAACTTTGGCTAGTATTCAGAATTTAATATTAGATGATCTGAACAGTATAGTATTGGGACTTGTAATATAGAAATGACAGGAAGTACTTATGACTGGGCATTAAGAGGGTGTTTTTAAGAGGATGAGGTATAAATAAAAAATCACCAAGAAATAGTCTTGGCGATTTTTGTTGTTGAAAGGATTTGATTAATCTAAATGAATTAGGTATTGATTTCTTTCATCTCTTTTATGAGCTAAATGAGCTGTTTTTGGGGAGATACCAAATAGAGGAGAGAAGGTCTTAACCTTAATAGTTCTATTGTCGTCATAGAATTCTAATATTCTTATAAAGCCGTCTCCTCCGTTACCTTGATGGCCGCCACCTTCTGATTGCATATCAAAGAGCATCTGGTGTACTTCTTGTCCAAAGTTGTTTTTATCTACTCTATATCCTTCTCCCGAAATATGTCCAGATAGGACTAATTGCATATTCTTTGTTTCTTTTACTATTTTATTCCAAATCTGTTCTCCATTATTAGATTCAGGGAGTAATATTCTGTCTGATTTTCTTTCTTTTTTATCCTTAAAGTAAGGTTCAAAGATTATCCATTTGTTATCTCCTTCTAATCTTGTATCATTGCGATTGAGATAGGCGTGTGTTAACAAGACGATTTGATGATTTTCATATTGTTTAAATTTTAGAATTTCATTTGCCCAGTTTAGGGTTGTGTTTCGTGGAGCGTATTCTAGGTTGACAATCAGGTAATCTTTATTGTTAATTCCTTTAAACTCATACATGGCATTCGTTAGCGTAGGTAAGTTATGCTCATTAAGTCCATGTTGTACAAGATGTTTTTGATTTAAGTAATTCTTAGTTATAGGGAAGTACTTGTCATATTGGGTAGTTCTCGTTCCTTTAGAGTCTATGGTGTAATCGTGATTTCCTGTTGCTAGAATATAAGGAATCTTATGATCTAAGATAGTAAAGGATTTATCTATAAACTCCCATTGTTGCTTAGAAGAGAGATTTCCATTTAATCCAGGAAGGATTACATCATCTTGCTCTACTAAGTCACCAGTGCACAGTACCATTTTAATATTTAGTTGATCTATATTAGCCTCTATCCATCTATTAATAAGGTCTAGTATAGGTTGATTTTGGCTATATTTAGAATAGTTTTGAATATCAGGAATTAAAATCATAGACCAAGAGTTTGGCTGGTCTAACTCTACTTTTGTCGCGTATTGTTGAGCAAGAGAAATAGGGGATGCTAATAAAAAAAGCACCCCTATTTGGAAATATAAACTATACAAACACTTCATTTTAATAACCAGGGTTTTGGGTAAGGTTAGAATTGATAATAATTTCTTTTGACGGAATAGGCCATAAGTATTGCTTATTCTTATCAAAAGCCCTGGTGGCTAATACTTTTATTTTTCCTTTACTAAGTAATCCGTCAAATACAGGTAATCCATTTTCATCTATGGTTGGTGTTTCTGACCAGAACCACAGTCCTTTATCAACTACTTCTTTTTTTAGTTTGTCAGGGTCTAACATACCATAATTTGGTCTAGTTAGGGCGATTTCGGCATGTTTCCAACGCATAATATCTTCAATTCTTCTATTTTCCCAAGCAAATTCTACTCTTCTTTCTATTCTAAGGTATTTTCTCATTTCAGTTTGTGATGAGATAGTAAGTAATGGAGCAGTAATACCAGAGTCATTATAAGCGCGTGCTCTTACTTGGTTAAACGCTTTAAGCATTTCGCTATCTAATTGGTTTAGTTCTATTTTTGCCTCTGCATACATTAGTAGTACATCAGCATATCTCATAATAACAATGTCAGCATCAGAATAAGAATCATCAGACCAGTCTGTATCAACTCCTTTTTTTAGTGTTAATCCATTATAAGAAGCATAGGTATCTACAGATCTTGTGTCTTTATTTTTTACTTGCTTACCTGTTGTAGTGTTAAGGACATTAGTAGAGTAAGGATTAGGATCATAAATATATCCAAGGTGATCAGTACCAAATTCTACTATAGTTTCTTTTAATCTCGGATCTCTGTTTTTAAATGGGTTTTGAGGATCAAAAAGAGGAGATTGATCTATTGTTTTCCCATCCGTGCATAGATAAGTAGCAAATAATTCCCAAGAAGGTTGTGCTACAGAGCTTCCACCAGCATTTCTAGTATAGAAATTCTTAACTGAGAATATAGAATTATGTTGAGCAGAACGTGGAATAGCAAACACAGTTTCAGAAGAATTCTTAGTTTTAGAAAGGAAATATTCTCCATAATTACTGTGTAGCTTATAATTATTTAGTTTTATACACTCTTCAGCAGCCTTACGTGCTATTTCATAATCGTGAAGATTTAATGCTGTTTTTGCCTTAAACGCTAATGCTGCACCTTTTGTCAATCTTGAATTCTGTGTTCCATTGTACTTAATAGGTAGGTTATTGATTGCAAAGTTAAAATCATTGTACACTTCTTGTAAAATAATTTTTTTATCAGTTCTTCCCATTTTGAAAGCCTCCTCTATCGTAAGCGTTTGAGTATAAAAAGGAACATCGCCAAAGAAAAACAGTAATCTACCGTAGAATATAGCTCTAAAGGCACGTGCTTCAGCTTCAAACTGTTTTCTATCTACTTCTGATAGATTACCTCTGTTTTGCGTTAAGTTTTCTAATATAGTATTTGCTCTAGCAATTCCCTTATAAGTATTCTTCCACAATGCAGCACTTGTACCCCATTCACTATTAATGGTACCAGCAGCATATTCATTCATTACTTGTCTTTGAGACCAGTTATCTGTTAATCGTTCACCAGCCCAGCCTGTTTCAAGATTCCAAAGGTATTCTCTGTAAAAATCATTAATAGAAAGTTCGTATTCATTTTTATCAGAATACCAATTTTCTGAAGAAGCACTAGAAGGAGGGTTTAAATCTAAATCAGCACAACTGCATGTAAAGATAAGTAAGCTAAGTATATAAAGTATTTTTTTCATTTTAGATAATATTAGAAGTTAACAGATACCCCGAAGTTGAATGATTTAGCGATGTATGCATTATATGTTGATTCTGGATCATATCCCTTTGGAAAATTACTGAATGTAAAATAGTCGTTTAGAGAAATAAATACTTTAAGCTTGTCTAAATGCACTGAGTTTACTAAATCTTTAGGGAAATTATAAGCTAAAGTGATATTCTTAATACGGAAATAAGCTCCATTAATTAACCAGAAATCAGACATTTTATAATTGTTGTTTTCTGCGCTTACATGCGATAATCTAGGGTATTTAGCATTTAGATTTTGTTCCACAGTATTGTATGGGCTCCAGTATTGACCATCTATCTCTTGCATTGGACTTGTCCATGAAGATTGGAAAGGTCTGATTTGGTTTTCTGTCAATAGACTTTTTTGTTTTCCAACTCCTTGGAAAGCTATTCCTAATTCCACTCCTTTGTAATCAAGGTTAATATGTCCACCAAATATGTAACGAGGTAGTGAAGAACCTAAAGGCACACGATCATAATCTGGTGATATGCTTCCATCAGGAACACCATCAGG
The DNA here is from genome assembly GCF_004337635.1 of Myroides odoratimimus. NCBI lineage: Bacteria > Pseudomonadati > Bacteroidota > Flavobacteriia > Flavobacteriales > Flavobacteriaceae > Myroides > Myroides odoratimimus. The sequence continues at coordinate 3,527,968 of NZ_CP037427.1, read as the reverse complement.
TCCACTTATATCTAGATATTTAATATCTCCTGGTTTTACAGCATTAGATAGTTTAGGGCTATTATCTATTTGTTCTTTATTTTGAAATAGACCATCAGAAATATATCCATACCATTCGTTAAATGAAGTTCCTTGTCTTATGATTTTTCCATTAGACATAACGATACGTCCTCCCAAATCCCCCATAGTGGTTCTAGAGTCTGATAGATTAGCTCCTATAGAGTATTTTAGGTCACCAATCTGATCTCGCCAATTAATATCTAAGTCCCAACCTTCAGTATGCATATTACCAGCGTTCTGTTGAGGGTTTTCAAATCCCATAAAAGCAGGAATCTCTAACTCTAATAGCATATCTCGTGTCTTCTTTTTATAATAATCAGCTGTGATACTAAGGCGATTTCTTAAGAAATTAATATCCAAACCAAAATCAATTGATTCTGTTGTTTCCCAAGTGATGTTCTGGATAGCATATTGCGTTTGAGCAGCAGTTAGAGCAGAGATAATCTGGTTGTCTTTATAGAATAAGGTATTAGAAAAATTGATTGAAGATTGATATGGATAGTTTCCGATTCGTTCATTTCCTAGAGTACCCCAAGAACCTCTAAGTTTTAAGTAGCTTATTACATTTTGGTTTTTCATGAAGTTTTCTTCTGATACTGTCCATCCTGCAGAAAAAGAAGGGAATATCCCCCATCTGTGATCTTTGTGAAAGCGTGAAGAACCATCTCTACGAATATTAGCTTGCAAATGATATTTGTTGTCAAATGAATAGATTAATCTAGAGAAAAGAGATTGATAAGCTGTCTCTGTTTTATCACCAGAGTTAGTCATAAATTCTACAGGAGCAAGGTCTAAATATGGAAAATTAGGCAATTCCATATTCATTGCTTTAGCGCCTAAATTATCTATAGAAGAATAATTATCTTCATACCCTAATAATAGATTAATACTATGTTTTTTTAGATCTTTAGTGTAAGTAGCAAGCACTTGTTTTGTCAGTATTTTGCTTTCGTTTCTATTCTCGATTAAAGTATTGTTTGTATGACCATTTATATAGCCTGAGAAGCGTTCAGGGCTCTCAGCATCATAATATTCTATTTTTTTTGTAAAGTTCTTTCTTCTATCAAAAGCTAGTTGTGGGGCTAAAACTAATGAAACTTTTAAATCTTGAATTGGCGTAAAGTTCAAGGCTACTCTTCCGTATATTTTATCAGAGTGATGTCTTTTAGTTCCTCCATGATACAAACTAGCATAGGCATTAGAACCTGATTTTCCTTCAGCTATTCTTCCATCTTGCCAAGTAGCAGCATATACAGGAGCATAACGCATAGCTTCCCATACAGGGTCATTAACAGGGGAAGTTTGTTGGGTTGTATTATATGATAAATCAATATCTCCAGAGATAAAATCATTAACCTTGATATTGTTATTTACACGAGTCATAATTCTTTTGTAATTCTCAATATCATAAATTGCTTTGATATTCTCATAATCTACACTTGCACGCGTCTTAATTCGCTCACCACCACCAGAAAGAGAGAAGGAGTGTCTTTCTTTTGCAGCAGAATCTTTTAGCAATAGATCTTGCCAGTCTGTAATAGGGGATTTATTAGGGTTCTCTAAGTTATTCTGATACCAATTGTCTATGTCTTGTTTGCTATAGATACCATATTCTCCTCCAGGAGCTGTCCCTGCATCATTCCAAGACATTTCATTGATCATCTCCATGTAGCGTTTATAACCAACAGACTTAGGCATCATCGTAGGTTTTTCAAAGGCGTAATCAGATTTATAAGAGAAGTGAAATTCGTTATCTTTAGCGCGTTTAGTTGTAATTAAAATAACTCCTGCTGCTGCTCTAGCTCCATAAATAGAAGCCGCTGCTGCATCTTTTAAGACAGATATTTCTTCGATATCATTAGTGTTTACTTGATCCATATCATCTTGTGCCACTCCATCTACAACGATTAATGGATCTGTATTACCTATAGTAGTCACACCACGAACTTTGATATTAGCTTTAGCACCAGTTTTACTTGAGTTACGCGTTACCATTACTCCTGATAGTTGTCCTTGAAGAGCCTGCGAAAGCTGTGTTGTATTTCGCTGTTCTATTGCATCTCCACTAACTTGTCCTACTGAACCTGTAATATCTTTCTTCTTAGCTGTCCCATAACCAATTACTACAATCTCATCTAGATTAGACGCTTCTTCTCTCATTTTGATATTCATCATAGAAGAAGCCTTTACCATTTGATCTTGAAAACCAATAAAAGAGACTTTTATTAAGTCATTTGGATTTGCTTTGATATCAAAGTTTCCATCTAAGTCAGTAATGGTAGACTGTATATTACTTAAGTTTTCTATGGTTGCTCCAGGTAATGTAAGTCCATTGTTGTCCAATACTCTTCCTTTAAGCATACTTAAAGCAATAGAAGAGTTTCCTTTTTTGATAGAAAGTAGATTGTCCTCTAATTTATAAGATAGATTAACTTTGGCTTGTAATGAACTTAATATTTGTTGAAGAGTAAGTGTTTTACTACTAAAGTTTACCTTAGTACTCTGAGGTAATTCATCAGTATAGTAAATCTTAATAGAAGTTTGTTTCTCTATTGTTTTTATTAATTCATTGATTGTTAATTCACTTTTAGGTAGTGCTAAATTAATTTGAGAAGGTGATTGTCCTAGAGTAATATTTGACCACATCAGACAAGCTAGTGCTATTACAGGAAACTTAATTTTTTTGTATTTGTTTTTCATGGTTTAAGTGCATAATAGGTTTTTTAAATGTTTAGTTATTTTTTGAAAATTGAAATTTCTTTATCTTGTTTTTTATAGGTAAGGTCTTCCAAGAAGCAGATACTTCTCAGAATAGCATACAACTCATGTTTTGGATATTGTCCATGTAAGATGGCTTGGGTGTTAACACGATGATCAATGTGGATAGGGATACGGTAGTATTTTTCCAACTGATTGATTGCTTTATCTAAAGGGATATTATTAAAGTCAAAGAATGAAGTCTGAGTGAGTAAAGTATTATGAGCTAGTTTATCATTATGCCATACCAAACTATCGTTAGCATGTAATATTCTTAACGAAGAATCTTTAGGGTTTTCTACTGATACTATTCCTTCTATTACGTGAACTTTATGGTTATTAGAAGTCTTATCACTCACTGTAAATGTTGTTCCTAGAACTGTAGTGTTAAGGTGATCAGACTTGACTAAGAAAGGAAGATCTCTGTTTTTGGCTACTTTAAATAAGGCAGTACCTTTTAGTTCTACTGAACGATTAGAGGTATTGTATTCATCGTTAATTTCTAATGTAGTACCAGGTTCTAGAATAATAATAGTGTTGTCATCTAAAGTGATACTTGTAGTCTTTTCTGCATAATATAGATTAGTAGAAGAATTATATTGATTCCATAAAAGAACACCACTTAACAAAGGTATTGTAAGACAAGCAGTCCAGGTAGCAGTGCGTCTAAAGCGCATGCGTCTAGTATGTGCTTTCTGACTAGCTACTATTTTATTGCGTAATCTGTTTTCAACAGTTTCTTTGTCTGCGATGGTAGATGTACCTATTTGTTGTAATCTTTCTAACCAAGAAGTTAAAAATTGATTTTCTTGATCAGATGAGTTTTTCTTTAAATATTGATCTATAATATTTCTAATCTTGTTTTCCATGAATAGTGCTTATATCTATAAAGTGTGCTATTCTATAAATGGTACTATGCGAAAAACTGGATTTAATGATTACTTAATATAGGTAACAATTACTTAACGAATAAAAGAAAGAAGAAAAAGGCTTCAACAGAATAAGAAAGATTAGCTCTTAATAAGGATAATGCCTTGTTTAATTGGTTTTTAACTGTGTTTTCTGACAAGTTTAGGAGTTGAGCAATTTCAGAATAAGACTTCTGACTGTAATATCTCAACTGAAAAATTTCTAAACATTTTTCTGGTAATATTTCTTCAGCTTTTGATTTGACTTGTTCTAGTAGGTAAAGTTTAAATTGTTCTTGTTCCTCTACAGTAAGTAATTCAAATTCTGATAATGCCTCATAAGCAGTCTCTAGTTCTACAGAAGTAAATTTTCTATTGCGCAAATATTCTAGACATTTATATTTAACAGCTGTATAAAGATAGGCTTTAAAATTCTCAATATGTAAGGTATCAAATCTCTTCCAAAGATCAATAAATACTTCTTGAATGATATCTTCTGTCTGTGCAGTATTTTGAGTTAGGTTATTAGCATAGATATACAGAGACTCCCAATAAGACGTATACAAGTTGTTTACGAATCTATCTTTATTAGTCATTATTATATTATTTTGAGACCAAAATTATCTTATAATAAGAGTAATGTTCTTTCTCTAACTTTACTAAAGCATTAAGCTTTTTTATGTAATAAGGACATTATTTCTAAAAAGTAGTGTTTTTGTAAGGATATATTGTGTGTGTTTTACAAGGTATAGTATTGATATACTGATAAAAGAGAGAGAGTTTAAGTGAGAATATAAGTTAGTGTATGGTTAAGGAAGTGTAAAGAAATAACTATAAGATAGGAGTTGTTACGTTTTATGCGACGTCTTCTTATAGAGATTATTATATGTTGGTCTACTAGGAGATTACTTGCTGTATTCTTGCACATTTCCTCCTGAAATGGGCATTTTGGGCAATAAAAGTGCTAGAATTCCTTTGAAAGAACGAATTATTGGTTATATAGCCTTCGTTCTTTATTCAATAGGTTCGACACCATACTTTCTAGTTGGATGGCGTGGAACTTCATTGCTTTAGGACTGAAAAAGTTTTATAAAACTAAAAAGTCAAGATGACTTCATTTCAAGAAAGTAAGAGTCTGGATAAATAATTAAAAATATTAATAAGTAAATGTGATAATTATGTTATAATAATAAGAAATAGGAATTGTTTGTTAATTAAACTTAGCGAGTAAAAATGAAATAAATAGTAGGTGGTAATCTTAACGATTTAATAAAATTGAAGACAGGCTATAATATTACATTTGATCCTACACGAAAACCTACTAAAAGTAACAACATATAATGATAAGTAAAGAGAAAATGTTTGATGCTTTATATGAAAAGCATTGGTCTGAGTTATATGCTTTTGCTCTTAACGTAACAAGGGATAAAGTTATAGCAGAAGATATTGTACAAGAGGTTTTTATTGATTATTGGAGCCGCATGAATACCATTAATGTAGAACTACCAAGGGCTTATTTTTTTCAAGCTGTTCGAAATCAGTGTGCAAAAGCATTGAGTAATAGAAACTTCAATCAAGTACAAATAGAGAATATAGCTTCTTTAGTTCCAGATCTTGACGAGATACAGTTTGAAGAAGTAAAACAACAATTATTGAACGAAATTAATCAAACTGCAATCTCACTTCTACCAGATAAATGCTTAACTATTTTTAAAATGCGTTTTTATGAGCAATTGTCTTATAAAGAGATTGCCTCTCGTCTAAATATCTCTGAAAGTACAGTAGAGAATCAAGTGAACAAGGCTTTAAAACTGTTGCGAGGAAATACAAGATATATTACAGATATGCATTTTTCTGTATTGTTAAGTATTATGTGTTAAGTAAAGTTTAGCTGTATTATCTAATCGTTAAGTATGGTTTGATACATAGGTGTTTTTTAAAATAGAAGAACATCATAGTATAAAGCATACTAAGAATGATAAAACAGTTTAAAAGAATATTGTCAAAATACGCAGAAGGAAATAGTAATAAAGAAGAAGAATCTTTAGTTAATCAGTATTTTGATCGCATGCAAATGGAAGGTGTGCTTCCAAAAGATGTAAGTACAGCTGTTGGCGAAAGGATGAAAAGAAGAATAAACCTTCAAATTAAACCAGTCCCAAAAACGTCTTTTGCAATGTACTATAAGATAGCAGCAGCAGTAGCAATTGTTTTATCATTATCTTATTATTTTCTTTTCCCTTCAACAAAAGAAATAGAATATGTGGAGCAATTTGCAGTTAAAGGACAACAGCTTCAGTTTTATTTAAGTGACTCTACCTATGTACACTTAAATTCAAATAGTAAATTAATCTACCCTAAAACATTTAACGGAAATTCTCGTGAAGTACAATTAGTAGGAGAAGCTTTTTTTGAAGTAAAACACACTTCAAGAGATACTCCGTTTTTGGTTGTTAGCCCTAAATTAAGAACACAAGTATTAGGAACAAAGTTTAATGTAAACGATAGTCCTAATGAAACAGTACAAGTAAGTGTTTATGAAGGAAAAGTAAAAGTAGAAGACAAACAAACTAAGCAACAGGTTATTTTGGCAAAAGATGAACAAGTGACTTGGACAGATGCAGTAAGTTCATTACAGAAAGCGACTATACAAGAACAGCAGTTTAATCAATGGTATAAAGGAGAAGTCAAATTTAACCAAATGGGGATCCAAGAAGTAATTACAGTATTGAATAGGCGTTTCAATACGCATTTGCAGTTAGCATCAACTAATTTACCAACTTCAACAATTAGTGGCGATTTTACAAGCGATAAAATTGAAGACATCCTTCAAAGTTTGCAATTTATATACGGTCTTCAATATAAGAAGCAAAGTGATGGGAAGATTATAGTACACCTCAAATAGTTTATGTCTAACCACAATATTATGAAATGAAATAACACAACTACAATTAACTACAAAGAAAAAACCTGTACAAAGTGGCAGCGATGAACAGGTTTAGAAGTGATAATTAATTATCCAGCAGAACAATTAACTAAAAAACAAAGATAACAATTATGTATCTCAAATTATTCAAAGGAGGTAAGAAATTATATACTCCATTAGCTACTGCTTTGCTTTTTTTACACTTATTAAGTGCAGAAAACACTTATGCACAACAAAAAGCAGCGACACCGATTTCAATTCAGTTGAATCAAGCTTCTATTACAGATGTTTTTAACGCCATTAAAAAACAATCAAATTACACTTTAATTTATAGTGATAAAGTAACCGCTTTGACCAAAAAAGTGGATATGCATATTGACGCTAAAGACATAAAAGGTATTTTAGATTATATGTCTAAACAATATGGAATTACTTATCAAATTACAGGTTCAACTATCTCTGTAAAATTAGGAGAAGTAAAAACACAAAAGATAAAAGGAATTGTAATGGACGAACAAGGATTGGGGGTCCCAGGAGCTACAGTTATATTAAAGGGAACGGACAAAGGTGTAAGTACAGATTTGGACGGAAATTTTGCTTTGGATGCTGTAGTGGGAAAAGATAGAGTACAAATTTCTTTTATTGGATATAAAACAGTTGAAGTAATAGCAGCTACTAATTTAAAAGTAGCTTTAGTAGAAGACCAAACTAATTTAGATGAAGTAGTAGTGGTGGGATATGGAAAGCAAAAACGAGTAAATGTTACAGGAGCTGTAGATCAAGTAGGAGCAGAGGTGTTTAAAGATCGCCCTGTTTCTAATGTAGCTAAAGCATTACAAGGAGAAATAGGAAACCTAAACCTTATCATAGGAGATGGAAAACCTACCAGAAGTGCAACATTTAATGTGCGTGGTACAACTTCAATTGGAGGAGGAGGGAATGCTTTGGTATTAATAGATGGAGTACCTGGTGATCCTTCTTTATTAAATCCCAATGATATAGAAAGTGTATCTGTTCTTAAAGATGCTGCTTCTGCAGCTATTTATGGAGCAAGAGGAAGTTTTGGAGTAGTTCTAATTACCACTAAAGCATCTGAAAATGAAAAGTCAAAGATTAACTTTTCTACCTCTTTTTCGGTTTTAGATCATACAGTTAAACCTGATTTAGTGACTAATGGATACCAATGGGCGAAACAATTTGACGACGCTTATTATTCTTGGAATGATTACAAAATGCATCCGTCTAAAGCAAATAGCGTATTTCCTTTTTCTATGGAATATTTGCAACAACTAAAGGAACATGACGAAAACCCAAGTTTGAGTAAAGTAGATATTGATCCTGTAACTGGAAAATATGTGTACTATGGAAATACAGACTGGATGAAAGAGTTGTATGCAGATATGATTACAGCACAAGAGTATAATTTAAGTGCTAGTGGTGGAGGGGAAAAAGCAAGCTATTACTTATCAGGTAGAATAAATTCTCAAGACGGTATTTTTAGATATAACCCCGATAAATTTAATATGTATAATTTAAGAGGAAAAGGGTCTTTACAAGCAACAAGTTGGTTGAAGTTAGAAAATAACTTTGAATATGCTGAAATGGATTATTTCTTTCCAATCTTAAATCACCCTTCAGATACACCAGTTTGGCGTAGAATATCAGACGAGGCCTTCCCTGTAGCGATGATGTTTAATCCTGATGGAACCTTAACACACAATGCGGCAATTGTATTTGGTAGTTTTGTTTCAGGAGGAAATTATTCAGATACAAACAGACAACAATTGAGAAATACAACAAGTTTTGTTGCTGACGTAATTAAAGATGATTTGAAGTTATATGGAGATTTTACTTTTAGAAATTTAAATGAAGTAGAAACGAAACAATATACTCCAGTGCCATATAGTACCAAACCAGGAGAGTTACTTGAAAGAGGAGAGAATAAGTTAGAAGAGTTGCAAGAGAAAACGACTTATAAGGGGATGAATCTTTATGCAGAATATAAAAAGCAATTCGGTAGTCACTATTTGAAAGGATTAGTAGGATATAATTACGAAAAATTGCGTTTAGACAAGCGCACTTTAGAACGCAATGAGTTAACGAATTCTTTATTACCTGATTTTGGTTTAGCAACTGGAGAGAATATTGTTTTAAAAGGAGGAGGATATCAATGGGCGACTTTAGGGGCTTTCTTTCGATTGAACTATAATTTCAGAGAAAAGTATTTTATAGAAGTAAACGGGAGATATGATGGTTCTTCAAAATTCCCACAGAATCAACAGTGGGGGTTCTTTCCATCAACTTCTGTAGGGTATCGTTTATCACAAGAGAACTTTTGGCAAAACAGTCGTTTAGCAGATATTTTACCTGAGTTGAAATTCAGAGCTTCTTATGGTTCATTAGGAAATGGAAATATCTCTCCTTATCAGTATTTAGAAACGATGTCTGTTAATCAATTAAATGTTTTATTAAACGGAAAAAATCCATTGTATACCAATAAACCAAATGTAATTCCTAATGGATTAACATGGGAGAAGGCTACTACATTCAATATTGGTTTTGATACAGAATGGTTTAACCGACGATTAACAACCTCTTTTGATTGGTACAAACGAGTTACAACAGATATGTATACACAAGGTACGCCTCTGCCACAAGTATTTGGAGCAACAGAACCTAAAGGAAACTATGCTGATTTAGAAACAAAAGGATGGGAGTTGTCGATTGCTTGGAGAGATAAAATCAACTTTAATAAACCTTTGACTTATAAGTTCCGATTTATTCTTTCAGACAATCAGTCTAAGATTACAAAATTTAATAATCCAACAAATTCATTAGATACATATTACAAAGGAATGAAGATAGGAGAAATATGGGGATTTGAAAATGCGGGTTATTTTATTGATCAGAATGATATTAATAATCATGCAGATCAAAGCTATATCCGTGTTTCTGCAGCAAATATATTAATGCCTGGAGATATCAAATTTGCAGATTTAAATGGAGATGGAGTAATTAATATAGGCGATAATACAGTAGATAACCCTGGAGATAGAAAAATTATTGGAAATTCAGCACCTCGTTTTAACTTCGGTTTTAATACTGATTTAGAGTGGAATAATTTCTTCGTATCTGCTTTTTTTCAAGGTGTAGGTAAACGCGATTTTTGGCCTGGAGCAGACAACTCTTTATTTTGGGGTGCATACAATAGACCATACAGTTGGCATCCAACAAAAATGAATGATATGATGTGGTCTGAAGAGAATCCAGATGCTTATTTTCCAAGGATGAGAGGGTATGTTGCTCTTAACAATAGAGGAGAGCTACAAGTACAACAAAGCAAGTATATCCAAAATGCAGCTTATATCCGCTTAAAGAACTTAACAATAGGATATAACTTTCCCAAACAGATGTTAGAAAAGAATAAAATAGAGAGTCTAAGAATTTTCTTTTCAGGACAAAACTTATGGACCTATTCACCCATGTTTAGAGTCTTAAAAACAATGGACCCTGAAGTAATTGATGGAGCAGATCCAGAATTGTCACCAAACGCTGGTAATGGAATGCGTTATCCGATGTTAAAAACATTCTCTTTAGGAATCGATATTACTTTTTAAAACAAGCAAACAATGAAAAAAATAATATTAATAACTGCTTTAGCAGGTTTGTTTATCACAACTTCTTGTTCAAACGACTTGGATCAATTACCCTTTGATAAACTTTCACCAGATGTAGCTTTTACAACAGAAAAAGATTTAGAATTATATAGCAATTCTTTTTATAAAATATTACCTAACGGAAATGATGTCGTTCGTGGAGATAATATGTCTGATTATGTTATTGGTCGAACAATCAATAACTATTTAACAGGTACTTATACAGCCTATGATAGTGGGGGTTGGAGTTGGAGTGATTTGAGAAATATCAATTATTTTTTAGAAAAATCAAAAGGAGCTAAGATCATAGATAAACGGAAAGCACATTACGAAGGATTGGCTCGCTTTTTCAGAGCGTGGTTTTACTTTGATAAAGTAAAGCGTTTTGGCGATGTGCCTTGGTATGACAAAACACTAACAGTAGATGATCCCGATTTGTATAAACCAAGAGATACAAGAGAATTGGTGATGCAAAAGGTTTTAGAAGATTTAGATTTTGCAATTAGTGCTATTGAAGGAGGAAAAGATAATAGTGCTTCAAGAATTACCAAACATGTTGCATTAGCTTTTAAATCTCGAGTATGTCTTTTTGAAGGAACCTATCGAAAATATCATACAGATTTAGGGTTGGTAGGTAGTTCGTCAGAGTGGTTAAAACAAGCTGCTAATGCCGCAGATGAATTAATGAAAACGTCTTCTTATCGCTTAAATACAGCGCAAGGGAATCAAAGCTATCGAAACTTGTTTAATAAAGAAGCAGTAGAAGCTTCAGAAGTGATATTAGCGGCTAATGCAAGTGCAGCTTATAGAATCTTTAACGATGCAAATTGGTATTATACAAGTGCAACGTATGGGAATCGCTCTAATTTGACTAAATCGTTTATCAATACCTATTTAAATATAGATGGCACTCGCTTTACAGATAAAGCTGGGCATGCAACTATACCTTTTTGGGAAGAAGTAAAAGGCAGAGATCAACGTTTAGAACAAACCATTCGAATGGGAGATTACAAAAGAGATGGACAAGCTGCTGCTCCTGATTTCACCTATACTTATACAGGTTATCAGCCCAAAAAATTAACCTTAGATTCTTCTGCTACAGATGGAGTAGCAGAAAATAATAATACACTGCCTTTAATTAGGTACGCTGAGGTTCTGTTGAATTATGCTGAAGCAAAAGCCGAATTAGAAGAATTTACAGGTGCTGATTGGGACAAAACAATCAAGTTGCTAAGAGAAAGAGCAGGTATTACCAATAGTAGTATACCAACAGTCGCAGATGCTTATTTAAAACAAGAGTTTTTTCCAAACATATCAGATGCAAATTTATTAGAAATTCGAAGAGAAAGAGGAATAGAGCTGGTGTTAGAAGGCTTTAGATATGATGATTTAAGACGTTGGAAGTTAGGAGGGCTTTTAACCAAAAGCTATGAGGGAATGTATGTACCAGCCATGAATACACCATTAGATATGAATGGGGATGGTAAGTCAGATGTTTCTTTTGTAACAAAAGTACCTGCAAATCCACAAAAAGGAGTGTACTACTATATTATTGATAACAACCAGTATAAGTTGTCTAATGGTGATTCTGGGACACTTATAATTATGGACAATCTAAAACGTATCTATGAAAACCATCAGTATGTATTCCCAATTCCATATAGCGCAATTGTATTAAATAGTAAATTAAGTCAGAATCAAGGTTGGTAATTTAATTGTAATAGAAATGAAAAGTCAAATAATAAGAATAATTCAAGTAGTGGTTTTATTACTTTGTTGTATCTCTTGTAATTATGAAGATGATTATACAAATAAAAATCCAAAGAAGGATCCTACAAAGTTGTTTACTCTAACAGCCTTGGTGGTAAATAAGATAGAGTCTCCTTTAGCTAAGGCAGAAGTAACTTTATATGACGAAAAGCAGAAAGAGATAAAAAAACAGGAATCTTCAACAACAGGAGCAGCTGTGTTTAGTGATTTGGTTGCTGGAAGCTATAAGTTAAAGAGTAGTTACGAAAATCAAGTTAACGAAGTAGTGGTAGAAATAAAGAATGAAGATAAAGAAGTCAAGATCAAGTTAGATATTGCTCCAAAGGATGTTGTTCTTCAAAATTCTCCTATTGTAATTACTGGAATACAGGCCGATCCGCGAGGAACAGATGCAGCAGCTAATGGCACATCCTCTACTTATGATGCAGGTAAAGTAGTTGTAAATCATATTGGAGGGTACGAGTATGTACAGTTAATGGCTTTAGAGGATATTGATTTTGAGCGTACACCTTATAGTGTAGTTATGGCAAACAATGGTATTGTTGGAGATAGAGGATGGGCACAAGGAGGAAATGTAACCTATAAGTTTGATTTAGTATCAGGAAAGGCAAAAAAGGGAACCTTCTTTTATGTAGGAGGAAAGTCAAAGGTACTTTCAGGTTATGGCAGTTGTGGAAAAAGTACAGATATCAGTACGTCTAATTGGATTGCTACAAAAGACTATAAATTAGAAGCAGGAGACGGTTTTGGAGATCCTAATGGAGGAATCTTAGGGAATTTAGGGAAAGATGGTCAGAATGTAGCAGATGGTGTTGCAGTGTTCAAAGGAACAACAGTTACAGGAGAATCAATTCCTTTAGACGCTGTTTTTTATGGTACATCATTAGAAGGAGTATATGATTCGGTTAACAATTGGGGATATCGTGTGCCAGAACAAAATGACCGTTATGCAACAAAAGATAAAGAAGGTAAAGCACAACCGTTTTTTGGACAAGGTTCCAATGTACATTTGTTTAGTCAACCAGGTTCGGATGTAGGAGATTTTATCAAGTTAGGTGGTTCTACAGATAGAAAGGAATGGAAGGTACTGAGAAATTCTACTATTGTACAGCTAAGTTATTGTGCAGGAGAATCTTCTTTAACAGACATCGAGAGAGCCAATGGAGTAACAGTATTTGCAGAAGGAAATACAACACCAGAAGTACCTGAGCCTTCAAAAGGAAATGTAAGTGTCATGTCTTTTAATATTCGTCATCACGATGCTACAGATCCCTATTCATTAGAGAGTAGAAAGGAGTATATCTTACAAGTGATTATAGACGAAATGCCAGACATTGTTGGGTTGCAAGAGTTTTCTGATAATTGGTTTGAAACATGGATGCAACAACAGATGGCAGCCAAAGGTTATGGGTATTATATGGACGAAGCTAATTCATACGGATCACCTAAAGTGATCTTCTATAAAAAAGATCGTTTTGATTTGAGAGGGAGTGCTACTTATCAAATGAAATATACTGAGAATAGAAGTGGTGCATGGGTGGTGTTATTTGACAAGCAAAAGCAAAAAGAATATTTTGTAACGAATAGTCATTGGACAACTGTTTCTTCAGAAGATAGAACAAAAATGGCTAAAGATGTCGTTAATATTATCGAGCAAAATTACCAGAATCGCCCTGTAATTTGTATAGGAGATTTTAATGGACAACCTCATACTACAGAAATTAATGTTTTAAAAACAACAACGCAACCAAAATTGTTGAATGCTGTAGACGAATCATTAAAAACATTTCACAAATGGGGGCCAACAGGTTCAACTACTTTAGATTATATCTTTTATTCTTCTCCTTTCAAATTAATAGAAGGAAAAGTAATACGAACAAGTTTTGGCCTAATATGGCCTTCAGATCATTGGCCTGTTATGGCAACTTTTACGATAGATTAATATGAAAAAAATACTAATTGCGATAGGGCTTTTTTGCGGTTTAAGTACAACCACTATAGCTCAAGAAAAAACACCTCATATTGTATTAATTACAATCGATGGTTTTAGACCAGATTTCTATTTAGAAGAGCAATGGGGAATGCATACAGTACGAGAGTTAATGAAAAATGGAGTAGCTGCTAAGGCAGTTACTCCTATCTTCCCTTCTGTTACTTATCCAGATCACACAACCATTATTACAGGAGAATTTCCTGCTCAACATGGAATAGTATATAACAATATTTTTGACCCTGCTACAGGCTCTCAAAAGTGGTATTGGGATTATAGTGCAATTAAAATACCAACACTATATGATGTGGTGAAGCAAAAAAAGCTGACTTCTGCTAATGTAATTTGGCCTGTAACAGTCAATGCGCCTATCGATTATAATGTTCCTGATATATGGGATCTTACTAACGGATACGATAGAAGAAGTATTACAGCTTTATATACTACACCTTATAGTTTGTGGCGCGAGATACAAAATGAAGCAACAGGAACATTAAGAGCTAAAGATTGGGCAATGACAGAAGAAGAGCTGATTATGGATGAGAATATTGCACGTATGGGAAGTTATATGATTCAGCAGTATCAACCGAATCTATTAACCCTTCACTTTCCATGTACAGATCACTATGAGCACCAAGATGGTTTGGATAGTCCTTTGGTACGTGCCAGTGTTGCTGGAGCTGATCGTGCAATCAAAACAATTATTGAGGCATTAGATCGTTCAAAACTGAAAGATAACTATGTAATAATTATTACAGGAGATCATGGGTTTGAGAAAATCACACACCGTTTACAACCTAATATTTGGTTAAAGGATGCAGGACTGTTAAACGACGCAAAAACAATGGACTGGAAAGCAATGTTTCATACCCAAGGAGGTTCAGCTTTCTTGAGAGTGCAAGGAAAGGATAAAGTAAAAACAATCGAAAAAGTTAAAGCTTTATTAGAAAAACAACCACAAGAAATTAGAAACCGCTATCGCATGATATCAAAAGAAGAGCTACAAAAGCTTGGTGCAGATCCAGAGGCAGAGTTAGCCTTAACAGGTTTAGATCACACAACATTTGGTGGAGGCCTTAAAGGAGAAGTATTGAGTAAGTTAAATAAAGAAGGTGGAGCACACGGATTTTTGAATAGCGATAAAAGTATGCAAACTGGATTTGTTGCTTTTGGAAAAGGAATAAAACAAGGAGTGGTGATCGAACAAATGGCTTTGATAGATATTTGCCCCTTTATTAGTGAATTATTGGAACTGGATTTTAAATTTCTTTCAAAAGAGTTAAAACAACAACTACTAAGTATCTAAAGATAGAATTAATGTTATAAAGAAGGCTACTCTTTAAAATAATAGTAGTCAAATTCGGAAGATTGTAATTTTTAAATTAATTAAGTTACATAAGCTTAACAATAGCATAAGATTAGTGTAGGAAGACATCACTAATTTTGGGCATTGAAAAAAAGTGACATTCTGAACAG
Source organism: Myroides odoratimimus (assembly GCF_004337635.1). NCBI lineage: Bacteria > Pseudomonadati > Bacteroidota > Flavobacteriia > Flavobacteriales > Flavobacteriaceae > Myroides > Myroides odoratimimus. Next base: position 3,512,425 of record NZ_CP037427.1, on the reverse strand, counting down.
TAAGGGGATATTATCAAATCATTAAATATTCTTTTTCGTAACGAAATACTTTAATACGCTCTATTTGTAACAACATAAACCATATATAATGAAAAAAAGATTCTTTACTGTTGCCTTCTTATTTACGGCAGCATTAGCCATTGGGCAGACTAGTGTTCGTGGCTATGTATTCGAGGATGCTAATAAGAACGGAAAAAAAGACAGAAGTGAAAAGGTATTAGCTGGGGTAGCGGTATCTAATGGAGTGGAGGTCGTACAGACTGATGATAAAGGACTGTATGAAATGCCTTTAACAGGGGATAATCAAATCTTTGTGATTAAACCAAGTCAATACGCTACTGTGTTAGACCAATATAATCTACCTGCCTCTTATGTAACGCATAAACCTAAAGGATCGCCAATAGGAACCAAGTATGAAGGTGTAGCTCCTACAGGGAAATTGCCAAAAGAAGTAAACTTTGGATTGATTGCACAAGAGGAGTCAGCAGATTTTAAGGCTTTTATCTTTGGAGACCCTCAGCCATATAGTCTGGAGGAACTAGATTACTTTAAAAAAGCAGTAGTAGATGAGGTAAAGAATAAGACAGAAGGAATCTCTTTTGGTATCAGTCTAGGTGATTTAGTAGGAGATAAATTAGACTTGCATACGCCTTATAAAGAGGTGATGAAAGAAGTGGGGCTACCATGGTATAATGTGATGGGAAATCACGATATGAACTATGAGGCAACTGAAGATATCTATTCTGATGAGACCTTTGAGAAGAACTTCGGACCAGCTAATTATGCATTTAATTATGGGGATGCTCACTTTATCGTATTAGATGATATTCTATATCCTCACCCAATTAAAAAGAAAGGGTACCTAGGTGGTTTTAGACAAGATCAATTAGACTTTGTGAAGAACAATCTGAAGTTCGTTCCTAAAGATAAGTTAGTGGTAATTTCTTTTCATATTCCATTATTTGTTGGAAACGAAAAACACTTTGATCAAGAGTCTAGACAACAGTTGTTAGATATTTTAAAAGAGCATGAGAATATCTTACTATTATCTGCACATACTCACTATCAGATGCATCAGTTCTATACGAAAGAACAGGGATGGTCAGGTATAAAGCCACTACATGAGTATAATGTAGGGACAACGTCAGGCGACTGGTACTCAGGAGAGTTTAACGAGTTAGGTGTGCCTGCTTCTACTATGAGAGATGGGACTCCTAGAGGATATGCTACTTTAGTAGTTAAGGGAAATCAGTATGAGTTAGACTATAAAGTGTCTGGGGAATCAGATGATTATAAAATGGAATTGTTTATGCCTAAGGTTATTGCGGATAAGAAATCGAATAACTATCAGGTATATACAAATGTCTTTATGGGAACAGAGAAAGATCTAGTACAATATAGAATAGATGGAGGAGAGTGGAAAGAGATGAAGAAAGAAGAGAGTTTTGACCCAAGCTTCTATGCGGCAGTTCAAAAGTATGATTTGACAGAAAAATTATTAACTGGAAAGAAACCTTCTCACCCGATTAAATCATCTCATTTATGGAGTGCTAAGTTACCTTTTAATATTGGGGTAGGAGAGCATAAAGTAGAAGTGAAGGTGACAGATATGTTTGGTAGAGAGCATATCGCACAAAAGACATACAAAATCGAGAAAAGTAAATAGTATAGTTTTTTATAAGGTTTAGATTCTTTATCATTATAGCGAGCTCGCTTATAATTGAATCAGGATTTAAATTAAGTGTGTTGAAAGGGCTCAGTATCGTTAGATACTGGGCTTTTTCTGTTTGTGTAGGGGAGTTATAAGAAGGTCTTCTGCTATATCTATTCTTAGAAGAATCATAAAATGTTTTCAGAGCGTTTTCTTCCTATTATCTTTACTAGACATATAAAATGAAAAATGAATATGACTAATTTAGAACTAACGAAAGCTTAGTATTATGCATTATTCTATAAAAGTAAACACGCAGCAGTTAGAAGGAGCGTTATCTCCTATAAATAAGCCTTATTATTTTGCTATTCTTATAGATGGTGAAGCTACTTTTTCTTTAGATTTTAATAGATACTCTTGCTCTGGACAGTATATCTTATTTTTATCTCCTTATCAGTTGTTGACATGGGAAAAAGTAGAAATTAAGTCAATGAAGACTATACAGTTTCATGGAGACTTCTATTGTATAGAATATCACAAAGAGGAGGTAGCATGTAATGGGGTCTTGTTTAACGCATTATTTGACGCTCCTTATGTTCCTATTCAGTCATCTTTATTTCTAGAATTGACTCAGCTTTTTGATAAAATAGAGCAATTAGAACACCAACAGTCTGCTTATGATATTCCGATTCTCAAGACGTATTTACAATTGGTATTAGCCCTGAGTAGTAAGGAGAAACAGTTGATCAATAAGAAACAAAAGACTTCAGGACTGTTCTTAGAAGATATAGTTAGCTTTCAAGAGATGCTAGAAGAGCATTTTATGGAGTCTAGAGCAGTAGCATTTTATGCAGAACAGTATCATTTATCTGTTGATGTGTTTAGTAAAAAGGTTAGAAAGCATTATGGAAAAACACCTTCTAAATTAATCCAGGAACGCCTTATTTTGGAAGCAAAAAAACAACTTCATCTGACTTATAAGAGTGTAAAAGAGATAGCTAAGATATTAGGATTTGAGGATGAGTTTTATTTTAGTCGTTATTTTAAGAAAGAAGTAGGTGTATCTCCTAAGATATTCAGAGAACAAGTAGGAATATCAGTAGTGGCAAAAAAGTCTATGGAATAGAAGGAATAGTCCATGTTATCTCTCTGCTAAACCTTCTAGTTTTGTTGAAAAATAAAATAAAACCAATGAAACAAATTTTAGTATTATTTAGTAGTTTACAAGAGAAATCGATTCATTTTCTTCGTTTATCTATCTGTATTGTCATGGTTTGGATAGGAGGGCTAAAAGCTTTTCAATATGAAGCGGATGGTATTTTACCTTTTGTAACGAATAGTCCTTTTATGAGCTTTTTTTATCAGAATTCAACAAAAACAGTATTAGATGAATCTGGCAAAGAAGTATATGAATATACTCAACATAAAAATCCCGAGGGCAAAGTAGTGCAGAAGAACATTGATTGGCATAAACAGAATGGTACTTATGTGTTTTCGTATATTCTAGGTACAGTGATTGTAAGTATAGGGATACTCGTATTATTAGGGATATGGTATCCTAGACTCGGTTTTTTAGGAGGGGTATTAACATTAGGAATGTCTTTGGTCACACTATCATTTCTAATTACTACTCCAGAAGTATATGTGCCTAATTTAGGAGGTGATTTTTCTACACCTAACTATGGATTTCCTTATTTATCAGGTGCTGGAAGGCTAGTCTTAAAGGACATTATCATGATGGCAGGAGGATTAGTGATCGCTGGTGATTCAGCACGTAATTTGCTTTATAAGTGATTAATAGAATTAGAATATAAAATAAAGTGAGAATAAAAGCTTAGTACTTATCTAGTATTAAGCTTTTATTCTTAGAGGAGATAATAATTTTTGAAAGTATACTATTATTTTTAATAACCGAAATGTGTGTACTAGTTAAAAAGAATTAATTAATATGAGTTAAAATATTTTATATTATTGCTATTTAATGTTTTTATTATTTATAATTATTGCAATTTAAATATGCTTTATGGTTGTTGTTTTGCATATTTATTATTTTTTATTTATAAAAAGTAATATTTTTATAAATGGTTAAAAAAAGTAATAATCAAAAAACATTTTAATATGAAATTGCAACACACGTATTTTTATCATCCCTCTAATATTGAATGTAATGAGGAAGTAATTAAACAATTCGAAAGCCAAGGTGTCTCTATGAAAAAGATACAAGAAGCACTTGGTAGATATAATCGATTTGTAGTCGCTAAAGAGTCAAATGAAACTACGGTTTCTATGGGAATTTAGGCGGCAAAAGGAGTTTTAAAACAAAGTGGTATCTCAATAGAAGAAATAGATATTATTGTCTTTGTGACTTGTACTCCAGAGCATCAGATACCTTGTGACTCTATTTTTATACACCAAGCTTTGCAAGGAAAGAATAATACAATGTGTTATGATATTAACGCTAATTGTATTGGGGCTTTTGTAGCATTAGATCAAGTGACGCATTATCTCAATAGCAGTAGTAGAGCTAAAAATGCTTTAGTAGTTTGTTCTGATCAGTTATCTCGTATTTTAGATAGCCAAAACCCTGTAACAGCTTTTTGTTTTTCAGATTCTGCTTTTGCATTTATAGTAGAGAAAGAGACTACTACATCTGGATTAGTAGACGTTATGTATCATACAGATAGTAGTTTTTGTGATACTGTTCTGTATCCGCCTCAAGGACATTCTTGTTCTTTATCTGATGAATTGACAATGTGGGATACATCATTTGATGGAAGCGGAAGTGTGGAGTTTGCTTTAGATAAAATAGAGGTCTTTTTAGCAAAGAACGATCTGAAAATAGAAGATATCAGTTTATTCTTATTCTCTCAGTTATCACTGAAAAATATTAAGATGATTAAATCACATTATCAATTACCAGAAGAAAAAGTACCTTTTTATTCGAAAGAGTTTGGTTATTCAGGAGCTTCTAGTCCTTTTTTAGCTTTACATCAGTATCAGAAAGAAGGAACACCTCTAAAAGAAGGAGATTATTTTTTAATGTGGACATTAGGGGCAGGGTATCAGGCTGGTTTAATGTTGTGGAAATACTAAGTATTTAGATGTTAGTTATCTAACTTTACATAAGGATAAACTCAGTATATTCAATACTTACAGTGATTTTTTTGTTTTGAAATTACCAGATTACAAGTATATTTACTTTCAAAAAAAGTTATGAAATTTCTCACGGTATTAATCTGTCTAGTCTCATTGACGACCTTTGCTCAACCCAAAGCTATTTTGGATAAAACGACTTATCAATTTTGGTTAAACGAACCTAAAGTCGTAGAAGAAAAGAATCCTCTCATTATCTTCTTACACGGGAGAAGTCTTTCGGGAACCAATATAGATAGGGTAAAGAGATATGGTGCGCTAAAAGGAATAGAGAAAGGATTAGATATCCCAGCTTATTTAGTAGCTCCTCAATTGCCTTCTGGGCCATGGAATGCGGATAAGATTGACGAAATTGTAAGTTATATGATTACAAATTATAATATCGATGAGAGTCGCATTTATGTAACAGGAATGAGCTTAGGAGGATATGGTACGATGAAATATGCTGGTAAGTATCCTAATCGTATAGCTGCTGCTATCGCTATCTGTGGAGGAGGTGAAGAAAGAGATGCCTGTGCAGTGACTAATATCCCTATTAAGCTTATTCATGGTGATAAAGACTTTATCGTACCACTAAAAGAGTCTAAGAAGATAATGACTGCAATCCAAAAGTGTGATAAAAAAGCGCCTGTAGAACTACAAGTAGTCAAAGGAGGTACGCATGGTAGTGTAGAGGATCTATATAGACACATGGAGGTATATAATTGGTTATTACAACATGTGAAGAGTAATGCCTCAATTAGTTCAGAAAACAAAGAAGAAATCTAAGTATAACATAAACAAAACACCCAAAGTCAAAAAGCTTTGGGTGTTTTATTTACATATTATTGGCTAATGTCTTCGCTGTTTTTAAGATATACTCTATAAAATCTTCTTCTACTCTGGAGATGTCATCTAGTTGGCCATTGTCTAAACTTAGTTCCTTGAATGCTCTTTACTCTATAACCTACAGATATGATAAAACTTGACAGGTTTGTCTTAATTTGCAATGTGCAAATTTTGCACATTGGTTTGTTCTACTAGTTCACCTTCTTCAAATACATTCTTTATGTGTTTGGTAATGACAGTTCTATCTTTTTGAAATAATTCTGCCATTTGGGCTTGAGTTAGCCATACTGTTTCGTTCTCTAAACAGGTCTCTATCTTAGCGAGGCCATCTTCTGTCTGATAAATAAGGATACTTCCATGCTCTGCCATAACATTTTTTTTAAGTTTATAAGTACTTTATATACCACCAAAACTATACTGTAAATTAACAACTTTATATTTATTTAGAGAGCAGTTTTATGTTTTATCCTTATAGCTATAGCCTAGCGTATTGTGTTTTGAAAATGAGAGTTTTGTTTTGTCATTTTGAGATATTGATATGAAAAACACTTTTTAAGTTATAAATATGTAAGGGGGAATATTCTTAATTCCTAAGAGGTTTTCTATTGTGATTTACTCAGAAGTCCTTATCTTTAAGTACTCAAATACCCTTAATAGATATGAAATATAAAATAGACCTATATACTCGTGTAAAGATAGATACTTCTAGTGATGCTAAGGCGTATGCTAATATGCTGTGTATAGGTGATCAATGCAAAACATTTGCAGAAGGGTTTATAGAAAACTCTCAATCTCGTATTTCGCTTATGGCTATTGTGAAGGGGTTAGAGCAGATTAAAGAAGGAGCAGAGGTGACTATTTATGCAACTTCTAAGTATGTGATGAATACCTTTGAGAAAGGATGGGTATTAAATTGGAAATACAATGATTGGTTAAAAGCAGATGGAGAGCCTCCATTGAATGTTGATCTATGGATGCGCTTTGCAGTTCAGATGGAGAGACATAAATTAACCTTTAACTATGTGTCTAATTATAAAAAGTATCCTCAACTAGTAGAGTGTAGAGATGTAGGCGCTGCTATACTATTACAACCCAACTTACTGATAGATGAGGTGTATAGAGCTTATCTAGAGGAGTTACAGTACAAGTTACACGATTTGATAGATGAGCATCGTGTAGCAGAGATAGAGGTGGTATTAGATACGATAGAGGAACCCGAAGAAGAGATTGTTTATGAGCCTGTATATGAGTCTTTAGATGAGATAGAGGATGAGCACGAAGACGAGGAGGAAGAAACAGAAGAGAGTCAAAGCCATACTCGTCCAACAGTATTTACTAGAATGCCTAGTGATATTAAATTGTTAGTGACTATCCGAGATCAATTGAATCAATACTTTGCAGATCAACCTACTAAAGTAGAGTTGCGTTCTACCGACTTATACGATGAAATACGTAAAAATAAGACTTTAAAAGAACGCTTTCCTCATCCAGTACTCTTTAACCGCTTCTTGCGTAAACAGCATCAAGAAGGAGTGCTAAAACAGATTATTCCGAACTGTAAGATTGATACTTTTAATACCGATTTTTATCAGTGGTATTTTCATAGATAATTTGGGATGATTTTGTTTTGTGAAAACTTGTTTTAAATGTTTTCAGATTGCTGTCATGGCTTAGTCTTGTTTCCGAAATGCTTTCAAGACCTCCCTAAAACCGTACTTTTTGGGAACAACTCGGAAAGAAGAGAGCAAATTTATAGCACATAAACTTTGTAAGTCATTATACCCATTGTGTTTAGATATAAATATCGAACTCCGTTTTACTTCTATTTACACCTGTTTATTCCCTTTTTTGACTTCGTGATTAATCGGATTATTGTTATTAATTATTAAGCGCTTAGTAATCAATCATAATATTCTCCTAACGATTTGTTCATCTTAATTATCTTTAGTTGGTATTGTTTTAGATGTAATATAATGAACTAAAAATTATTCATTATGCTTAACCCTGATTCCGCATTAGCCATATACTACAAAGTAATTCTACTTCATATCTCTTTCATTAGTTCTAAAACCATACTATAGTATGCTTTACTCACTAATTCAGAGCTATTTTGTATAATTACTTTTCGTTTATATGTCTATCTCGATTACTATGATAAAAGCAAATAATAATTCATAATATTTATTTCGTTTTTCTGATAATAATTCAATAATCTAAGACATAGATATACCTGGAATAATGTATATTATCCTCTATATTTATATCCGTTATGTATAGCTTTTGATTAAGCTACTTGTTTCATTACATACATTTTTTTGTCTTTCACGCATGCACATATACGTTGTACTAATTTGTTTCTTACATTGTTTAATACAAGCATTTTGTGTTTTCCGTCTCCCACCTTTCTCTCATAATAACTCTTCATCTCAGGATCATGCCTAATACTTGATAATGCACACATATGTAAAAGCTTTTTAAGCTTCTTGTTTGACATGAAGTGTACTTTAGGTTTCCCTTTTACACACTTACCTGAGGTATACTCAAAAGGGACTACTCCACAGTATGATGCTAATTGTCTAGCTTCATCAAATGAGGTAAATCTATTAGTATAACAGATTAAGAACATAGCTGTAATAGGACCAATACCAACAACAGATGTAACACAATCATAAATCTCTTTAATTTCTTGATTCTCTTTTAAAAGAATATCTAATTGCTCATCTATTAACTTGATCATCTCTTCTAAGGCTTTTAATGAAGCTTTTTCATTAGCACATAGTGTTTTATACAACTCAGCATTAAAGTCCTTTAATTCATTTGTTCTTACATTCATTGCTGTTTTATGAACTATACTCATTTCGCGTTGCCCTAATAATGCTTGTATCTTATCTATTACTTGATCAGATGCTTTAAACAAAGCTGCCTCTTCTTGATTCTTTTTAGCATATAATGCTATTCTTGCTGAATCTACCTTATCATTTTTACCCCTTTGTATTCCACTACTTCTAATAATCTTGTAAGCCATCTCTACCCAGATATTACAGTTTTTAATTTGTAATTCTCTAACTAAAATGTTCTTATAAATCCCTGTATGTTCCATACAGATCAAAGTATTATCAACTAAACAACCTTCACCTTTCATCCATTTTATAAATTGTAATACACCTTTCTTGGTATTAGCAAACTGGTTGTGCTTATAATTGCTTACTTCTACATAAATTGATGCATCAAAATATTCTTTTGAAATGTCGATTCCGATAAATTGTGTAAATTTGTCCATATGATAATTATTTAAGGCAACCGAATACTAAATATCATCTAAACCTTAATACTAGACCCAAACGTCTTAATTACTAGTCTAATACTTTTTAGTAAAATCAACAAAGTCCTAGTCGCATTCTAAGTAATTAACTTGGGAATCCGGTTGGTTCACTTTATTGATTTGGTTGCTTTTTTATACTTCTATAAAATTATCATTTTCTTATTCAACAAATCTAAAGGTAATCCGGGTTAAAAAAGAAACCAGAAAAGGCCTTAGAAGCTTGGGAGAAGGCAATGGACCTAGTTACTTACCTGTATAAGGAGTCTGTAGTAGATCAGAGTTCTAATCATGCAGATTTAATTGCTTATATCCGAGAGCGGGTGTTAAAGATTCCTTTGAGTATAGAATTATCCACCTTTGAAAACTGTATATTAAGTGATCAACTTGAGAGCACGAGAAGGGAATGTGCTCTATTGCATACCTGTTTAATGTTGACTAAGGCCCTAGGTGTATTAGAAGCAGAGATCATAGACACTTTAATAGAAAGAATTGATGCTGTTAATGCGATTGTTAGTAGTCTTATCGAAGAGGAAGAAAATGAGTGGGATAAATTACTTCTAAGGATATAAATAAATAAGCCCATCGTATGATGGGCTTGATTTTATAATTTGCCTGAAGGGGTAAAATCATTACTTTAGTAATGTATAAATACAAGTTATCAAACATTGTAAGTCATGTTCGAAAAAGTAGATAAAGATTCTTTACTTAGTCAAGAGTTTATCAATAAGTATAAACCTTATTTTAGAGAGGAAGTGTATCCTGCTAAAACAGTATTGTTAGAGGAGGGAGCGATAGCGAATAAAGTATTTTGGGTCAGTAAGGGATGTCTGCGTGTTTGGATTAATAAAGACGGACATGAGGTGACTTTTCAATTCTTTTTAGAGAACAGTATGGTCTCATCTATTGAGAGTTTTTGGAGAGGGATGCCTAGTAAATTTACCCTTGAGACAATAGAACCCACAGTAGTATGGGTAGCAGATAAAGAAGATATAAGGCCTCTGTTAGAAGAATCTTTAGCTATATCAGAGTATAGAGATATGTTTATAGATGTGATTTTTCAGCGAACATTCGACTATGTGAATCACAGCTTATCTTTTGTACAGTCAACCCCAGAGGAGCGTTATCTCAAACTTTATGAGAGTAGACCAGAGCTTATACAACGTATTCCACAGCATTATATCGCTTCTTATATAGGAATATCTAAGGTTCACTTAAGCCGTATCAAAAGCAAGCTACTAAAGTCCTAATTTGATAACATTTGTTATCGATATACACGGTTGCTATCCAATACTTTTGTCTCTATAAAATAAAGAGATATGAAAGCAGTTATTGTAAAAGAAAAAGGACAGAATCCAGTATATACTACCGATTTTAAGCCTGTAGAAGTAAGTTCATCAGAAGAAGTGTTGATGAAGATTAAGGCAGTTTCGATTAAGAATCTCGATAGAGCTATCGCCAGTGGCAAGCATTATTCGGTGAGCACTAAACCTTTTGCTCCTTTTGTTATCGGAACAGACGGAGTAGGGGAGCTTCCAGACGGAACCATGGCTTATGGATTTGGACTGCAGGGGATGTTAAGTGAGTACGCTATTGTAGATAAGAATCAATTAGTACCCTTGCCAAAAGGAATAGATTTAGCAATGGCATCTGCTATGCCTAATGCCCTTATGGGGTCTGTGATCGCTATGGTAGTCAGAGCCAGGTTACAAAAGGGAGAAGTAGTGCTGATCAATGGAGCTACAGGTGTCACAGGGCAAGTAGCTGTACAAATGGCCAAGCATTATGGAGCGAGTAAAGTAATCGTGACAGGGCGCAATGAAGAAGCATTATCCTCATTAAAGGAACTGGGAGCAGATGAGGTGATCAGTCTGCATCAGAATAAAGAAACTCTAGTAACAGCATTTAGTCAAGTACATCAAGAAACGCCTATCGATGTGGTGATCGATTACTTATGGGGAGATAGCGCCTCAGCTATATTATCAGCTTTAAAAGGTAAAGGCAAGTATCAGCATAGAACTCGTTTTGTCAATGTAGGAGCGATGTCTGGTGATATGATGGAGTTGTCTTCTTCTATACTAAGGGGAACGGACATTATGCTATTAGGATCTGGAATAGGCAGTTGGACAGATGAAGAGATGGTTCGCTTCTTTAAAGTATTGTTACCAGAAGCTTTTGACCTTGCAGTAGCAGGGAAGTTACGCCTTGAGACAGTGAGTTATCCGTGGCAAGAGATAAGTGAGGTATGGGATATACCTCTTAGCAGTGGAAAAAGATTGGTGATGATAACAGAGTAAGAGAATAATACTGTTGTATTTGATTAGGTTATGTTTAATTAGTATGTCTAATTGTATTTTGTCGTTATAATCATTAAATTGCAGATAAGAAATATATAAATTTGCAAGAATTACGATGATTAACTTTAGTAAACTATGGGTGTATAGAATGACACATATAGATAATGTGAGTCATATTGCAATGAATGGATTGACACATGTAGATTCAGAGAATAGTAATCCAAATTACATTCCTATTGGAAATAAAGAAATTATCACTGTTCGTGCTAATAGATTATTAAATAATGGTAGACATATAGGAAGTTATCTACCTTTTTATTTTGGATTCTGTACTCCTATGTTATATGTAATTCAAAAGGGATACATGGGAGTAAAAAAAGTAAACCCTATTGATATTGTATATTGTGTGACATCTATTCAAAAGATCTTAGATTGTCAAAAAGCGTTTTTATTTACAGATGGTCAAGCAAACAGTGCATTGACTTCATATTATGAAAATGACAGAATAGGAGAAGTAAATGAATTGGTTGACTTTAATGCAGTTGCATCTAAATATTGGTTTGATGAAGAAGATGTAGACAAAAAGAGAAGAAAGGAGGCTGAGTTGCTATTGGATGGTGATTTAACTAAGGAGTTTATAATAGGGTATGTATGTTATAATGAGGAAGCTAGAAAGAAGTTAATCAATAGTGGGGTAGAAGAAAGTAAGATTGTGATAAAACGAGGATATTATTTTTAAGTGATGATAGAGTATATAGAAGGAAATTTATTGGAGAGTAAAGCAGAGGCTTTAGTCAATACAGTGAATCTCGATGGAGTGATGGGGAAGGGGATTGCTTTACAATTTAAAAATCAATTTCCTGAGAATTTTAAAGCTTATAAAAAGGCTTGTGACAATAATGAGATAGCTATAGGTAAATCATTTGTTTTTAAAGAAGAGACATTGTTAGGAGGTCAGAAGATAATTGTCAATTTTCCTACAAAAACCACTTGGCGTAAACCTTCAGAATATAGTTATATAGAAGCTGGATTGGTTGACTTAAAACAAATTATAGCTCAATATAATATCACATCTATTGCCATTCCAGCTTTAGGAGCAGGAAATGGTGGTTTAGATTGGGGAGAAGTACAGAAGAGAATAGAGTACTATCTTCATGATGTTCATTGTGAGATATCGGTTTATCAACCAACCAGTGTGATTCAAGAGAAAATTAATAAGGATAAAGTAAGTCTGACACCAGCACGAGCAATGTTATTAGCCGTCTTGTACGATTTGGTTAAACAAGGTGAGTTTGTGTCAGAATTCTCTGCAGAAAAAATAGCTTATTTCTTACAGAAGTTTGGAGCAAGAGAAGAGTTCAAGCTTCAGTTTAATGCTCAACATTACGGTCCTTATTCTGGCAAGGTTAGACATGTACTGTACTACTTGAATAATAGTTATATCACTGGATATGTTACTAAGGATAAGAAACCTTTCGAAATATTAGGGATTAATTTAGAAGACGAAAAAGCAGTGTTAGATTATTTAAATACAGAGAATAATAGAAAGTATTTGGATATAGTACATAGAACACAAGACTTTTTATCTGGATATTATTCCAATTTTGCATTAGAGTTGTTATCAACTATTGATTTTATTAAACAAGAGAAGAAAGTAGACTCATTAGAAGATATTTCTAATTACTTAATGAATTGGAATTCACGTAAACGAAAGTTATTTGCGAATAATACTAAAATGATAGAATTAGGTATTCAGCATTTAGACGAGATTAGCTAATTAATTATGTAAGTATCAACAATCAAAGCCCATCACATGATGGGCTTTTGCTATTATTTAGAGCAATGTATTTAAAGAGTAAGTGTATAAAATAGAGTAGATTGCAAAGAATTGATTAAGTACTACTTACAAATATATACTATGAAAGAAGAAAGCAACGTTTCGAATTTTCTGTTTTATCAGAATAAAGAAGGTAAAACAAGTGTTCAAGTTATAGTTGATAGTAATCAAGAGACTATTTGGGCGTCACAAAAGACAATGAGTGAGATATTCGGTGTTGATAGAAGTGTTATCACAAAGCATATTGCTAATGTATTAAAAGACGGTGAATTAGAAGAGGATTCAGTATGTGCAAAATTTGCACATACTGCCTCTGATGGTAAAAACTATAAGACTAACTTCTATAATTTAGAAATGATACTATTTGTGGGGTATAAGGTTAATTCTGTACAAGTGACACAATTCAGAAAGTGGGCTAATGGAGTATTGAGGGAGTATTTGATAAGGGGATTTGTATTAGATGATGAACATCAGTAGAATAAATGAAGAAAGACAAAAGTCTTTTTAGAATTGCTAGTCAACCTTTATATTTGACAAGGTATAAAGAAATAGAATATGAGTAAAGATATACAGATTATAGCATTTGATGCTGATGATACACTTTGGAATAATGAAATATACTACCAAGAGACAGAACACGCTTTCTGCGAGCTTCTAAAAGATTATTTACCAGCAGAAGAAGTGTCTAAAGTCCTTTTTGAGACAGAAATGCGAAATCTAGATCGATATGGCTTTGGAGCGAAGAGTTTTTTATTGAGTTTATTAGAAACTGGAGCTCAGATTACAGGAGCTCAAATGACAGATGTATTAATGCACCGCATCTTGGGGTTAGGACATGAACTGATTGATAAGCCAATCACTCTTTTAGACGGAGTGGAGGAAACACTAGATCAACTAAATGGCACCTATAAGCTAGTACTAGCGACTAAAGGTGACTTATTAGATCAAGAGCGAAAACTAAAGAATTCTTCCCTATCGAAGTATTTTGACCATGTAGAGGTAATGAGTGATAAGCAGATATTGGATTATGGAAATTTAGTAAGTAAGCTCTCTTGTCAACCCCAGGAGTTTATGATGGTAGGAAATTCAGTTAAGTCTGATATTATCCTTGTGTTAGAACTTGGAGGGTCAGCACTACACGTTCCTTTTCATGTGACCTGGGCACACGAAGTAGTAGAGGAAGAGCTAGCTTATGAAAACTATAGACAGTTAAAGAACATCAGAGAAGTAGTAGACTACTTGAAATCATAGTCTATATTAACTCAAAACATAACAATTTGTTCACATAGAAATGCTTTCTTTGGTATTGTAATGGTAGTAGTATAGTTAATCTATAAACTATTTGTTATGAGCTTTGTGAGTGTATATCAACGAGATGCGATGTTGATTAAATCATTAGAACTAAAGTTAACAATCTATAAACTAACTTTAGAGAACTTTAAAGAGGATCATCTAGGAGCGATCGCTAAGATGAGAGAGATTAGTGGGATGATTTCTTTGTATATCGGTTTGGGGTTAAAGAGTCAGATAGAAGAAGATTTTGTCTGTTACTTAGATGATATCTCTAACTGCTGTATGACTTTAGAGAAACAGATTTTGCTCTGTGGACAGTTAGGGTTTTTAATCAATGAAGACATCGTATCCCTATTAGATTTAAAGAATATCATCTTTGATTTTGTAGGGAAACAGTTGTTCGAAAGTAGAACAGCGAACTATTATAGACTGTTACACTATCGATTTACTTAAAAATAGAAGTCGTGATAAACATAGAGTTTTACCTCTGTTTTTAAAAGAAAAAGCTTGTATTACTACTCTAGATATTTGTAGCTTTGACCGTATCAATATTTTGTTAAGCAGCGCATACATGAGTACAATTACATTTATCGACAGTGCCTATCCTAAACCCCATCTGTTAGAAGAGTTTGTTTGGGCAGGTCGTTTAGACGAATCAGGCAAACTGTGGTTTGACCTACACCTAAAGTCAAAATACTATTATCTAAGTGAAGGAGAAGAGTATATAGAAGATGAGGAAGAGGACTTCGACGATGATGCAGAGTATACCAGTATGAGCGAGTGGCAATCTAGAATTGTGTGGGATAATTATCACCAGTGTACATTGTCTTCTACGTACTGGTCAGATGAAGGAGGACTTCTCCTTTCTGATGGTACCACACCTTTTAGCTTTGATTTATTAGATAATAGAGAGTTTGTACTTAATCCGCTTCCTTTAGCAGATGATATGTTAGAGTCTGAATTGGCTTTTGGTATCTACCTACTAGGCCATGACCTTTCGGCGAATCATACCATTAGCTTTACACCATTGGCTAATAAGCATTATGCTATACAGTGGTCAGGGGTGATAGCCCTAGCCTATGGTGGTTTTTATGATTATATCCACGAGTTTAAAGCAGATATTACAGAGAGCAAGTTTGACGGTTTTTACTTTCCTACGACTTGGGCTTTAGAAGAAGCAAAAAAGCGATTTGAACAAGTACTGAGTAATATCGATCAGTATGAGTTTATAGATATTAATCCTAAGAGTAATAAAAGAGAATATAAGCTAATGCTTAAAGAGTAAATGAGAAGAGCTACTGATGAGGTAGCTCTTTTTGTTTAAATGCGGATGAGTCCGTAGTGAGTCCGTACTGTCTCCGTTAAAACAGGCTTTTTAACAGAGACAGTATGGCTTTATCATGCATCTAATCCCTATTCATTCCTTAGAATAGGTATTGGTAAGGTAAATACTGATAAACTAAACTCCCTATGTCTTTTCCTCTTTTACAACAATATAAAAAGAATTACTTCTTATATATGTCACATCATAAGGCTAGCTATTAGTGGATGTTTTAATATAATGCCTTGTACATAAGTATATCTTTGTACTTGATTATTATCATAACATCATTGCTTTTCATTGTATTAAAGCCTTCAATATCATTAAAAAGATTAGTCTTTAAATCATTATATTGAATCTCAAATTCAGAAAGATCTATTAAAGAATCAGCGATAATGAATTTATAATAACATTGTTTATCTATAATAACTCTATGTTTGAATAATTGTAGTATTCCATAACTTTTCAAATAGCTATAGTTGTATGTGTAAACATAAAAATCTTTTTTCATTTGATTTACGTAAACAAGTTGAGGTTCAAGTATTTCTATAAAAGTTTTATTTGTTATAGCTTTTTCTTTTGGAACACTATTTATTTTTTGATTTTGAATAAAAAAACCATTAGGATCAATAAGAATTGAACTAATAAAGTATATTATTAGAACTAAAGCGCTATATGAAAATATTTTTAGTTTTTTATTTGGTATCATTTTATTTAGTTAATAGATTAATTGTTAATTTATCATCAACAGGTTCTTCATTGTTTTACGCTCACTATCTTCGAAATATGAATTTGGTCAAAAGTAGCTGAATCAGCAACATTAACATTATTTGTACAGTAATTTATAAGATTAGAACAATCCTCGTTTAGTTGTTTATCTTTTCATTTTGATAGGTAAATTGGCTTCCTTCTAATGAAAAATATGTCTAATCCTTTTTGTAATATCCTTACCATTGTATTGATACTTATAGTCTTTCATTAAAGTATCATCCTTCTGATTATACTCCTTATGAGTTAATCCAAAAGGATAATTGTTTGTTTCTTCTATAATCTCATTTGCTTCAATTATATTATTTTTACTCTTATCACTATAAGACAACCTTAGATTGTCTAGATGACCTTTAAATTGATACGCATAAGTATTAGTCTTAGCATTTAAAAAGTTTTCTGCTGTAGGTAAAAACTCCTTTCTCTGTTTTCTCTCCTAAGGGAGTATAAATATACTCTATTTTACCAGGTTCAAAATCAATCTCAATAGGCGAATTTAGGTGATTGCACTTAATATTAGTTTTTTTTGTGTTTATCACTTGTTAAACTACTATCCTTAATTATAATTCATTAGCCCATCTATGTGATATTGTCTACTTTTGCATCCCTTAAAAATAGGTAAGCACTTATAGTATGAACATTATCACTTTCGAAGAAGTTTTTAGAGGTAAAGTCTTTCGTATTCCTGATTATCAGCGAGGTTACTCGTGGACGAAGAAGGAGTTAGAAGAATTGTGGGGTGATCTGAACAATACCCATCACAACCGCAATGCTTTTCACTTTACGGGTATTCTTACGGTGACTGACTTCAGCAAGTTTGATACCGAATGTATTAGACGTGAGGGGTTCGTGGTAAGAGGAGGAAAGTTAGTGATAGAAGGAAGTGACTATGAGGGGTATAATATTGTAGATGGGCAGCAACGCCTGACTACGATTCTGATCTTGTTGTCAGAGTTAGTGATGGCATTAGAGGATAGCCCACTCAAACAACGACTTACAGAACACTATTTTAAGGTTAAAGAAGCAGATGGTTATCGCTATATTTTTGGGTACCATGTAGATGTTCCTTCTCATAATTATTTAATCAGAGAGATATTTAACGATACTGATTATGATGCAGAAGAAACAGAAACCTTATACACGCATAATCTATCTTTTGCAAAAGCATTCTTTAATGAGCGAATTAAAGCATTTACAGAGGTCGAATTAGTCTTTTGGATAGAGAAGCTGACTAAGCATTTATTGTTTTCTATATTGAACTTAAATGAGTCTAAGGAGCGCCCATTAGACGTGTCTATGGTATTCGAGACGCTAAACTTTAGAGGAAAACAATTATCAAGTCTAGAACGTCTGAAAAATAGGGTGCTTTATATCGTCTCTAAGCAGTTGACAGTAGCAAGTACAATAGACCGCAGTCGTAAAAAGGTTAATCAGAGTTGGCTAGAAGTCTATAAATGGCTGGGGCGAAACCCTACACAGGCTATGGATGATGATGCTTTCTTAAAGGCTTTTTGGTTGTTGTACTTCTCTCATTCTAAGATGGTATCTACAGACTTTAAGTCTTATCAGAAGCATTTGTTTACCATCGACTTTCAGCTAGATCAACAAGAGACGGGAAGCGTGAATTACGCTGATTATAGTGAACTTACCCAATGGCTTGAAAGTATGCGCAAGGCAGTAGCGCTGTGGTATTTTATTAATAATCCTTATGCTGTAGATACAGATGAAGACTTTGTGTATATGACTACTCCTGCGATACAGAAGTCATTACTAAGATTGTCTAATTTCCCTAGAGGATACGGTAAGTATATGCTTAACCTTGTATTGGCTGTATTGATGAGAGATTTGCCTGTGAAGGAAGATCATGGACTATCAGACTTTGAGCTACAAGAGCGCTTGGCTAGTATAGAGCGTTTGTTCTTTGCGATGGAACGCCATAATATCATGTGCTTCTTGCTCCAAGGAAACAACTCTACGCTGAATGTAGAGGATACTTTCAGAGATATTAATTTTTACTATCTACGTGGACGTGCGCATAATAATGAATACTTGATCAATGTGTTGATGGAGAGTAGAGTAGAGCACTTCAGATGGAAAGAGGTAATTCGTCATATCCATAAAGGAGGACGATTTAAGACTTGGGCAGGATTAGACTATTTCTTAAAAGGCATAGAAGAGCGTATGGGAGGTTTATTAGAACAGACCGAACCTAAAGTGTACTTAGTCTATCCAGAGGAAGATGATTATGAGGTAAGAAGTACGTATAAAGACATCAATACCATGCAAAAGGTCAATCGTGACCGTTATAGCCATTCGATAGGGAATATGTTCTTAGCATATAACCGCTATGAAGCGAATCCTTTCGACAAGATACAACACAAAGTACAGAATGCTGTAAAGCACGAGTATCGAGTAAGTAAGTTAGAGTTAGACCTTTTAGAATACCCTACCTGGAATAAGGAAAATATAGAGACTAGAGGACGTAAGATGATGGAGGCTTTCATTGAACATTGGGAATTACCGATGATTCAAGAGACAGAGATGAAGAGATTGTTACTAGATGAAGTGTGATTTTAATTAGGAATTCAAAATTAGGAATTAGGAATGTTTGGCTTTCGCCATAATGTACTTAGATGATGAGATATACTTGTGTTGATGTAATAGTCTAAACAACATCACGCCTTCACGATTTCACAACATCACGTTCCATATAACAAAAACACAAAATTATATAAGCACTTTGTGCTCTAGTTCAATTAATTTTGCTTCAAATAAGTAATGAAGATGATGAACTTAGCAAATAAAACAACGGTATATCACTATATTTTAGCATTTGTATTCATACTACTGATGGTATGTGGAGCAGTGTATTTTCAGGATCCAGAGATTGTCTTGCCAGAGATAGCAGCGCTAGCTGTGGGGCTATGGGTATTCCAGGAGAAAGCATGGCTGAGACAGCCTGATAAGATATTTATTCTTCCTTCACTAACAGCGTTAATGGGGTTTGGGCTAAATATGTTAGCTATTCCTTATATCTCTAAGTTGTTGATTGTACTGATACTGATGTTAGTACTGATGAAAGTAATTAATTATAGTTTGCCACCTGCATTAGCTACTGGTTTTCTTCCTATTGTGACTAATGCTCATGCGTGGTCATTTATCTATGCCATATTGGTAACTACTTTTGTACTGATGATTGTGGTGTATGTATTAGACTTAAATAAAGGGATTGACTCAAAAGGGAAGGTCAATACAAAGATGATGTATCCCTATATTGCTATTAATCTGTTGTGGATGGTAGTGGCTTATTATTCAGGTAACCAGCAGATGGCTATTATCCCTCCTATAGCTGTAGTACTGTACGAATCTTTAAATATGAAGATGTATTCACTGAAGATCATGGTTAAGCAAATCGCTATTCTTACATTAGCTATTAGCATAGGAGTAGTATTATATCAGTATATTGAGCATTGGTTGGTGCTTGCATTTCTATTGTTGATTATGATGTATGGTTTGTCTCAACTATTTCAGATGCGAGTGCCTGCGGTATACGCTTTTCCATTTTTAGTTTATGTATTTCCTGCAGAGAAGGTGATGAGTTTGCCTATCGCTACTTTTGTTGTAGTGACATTTTCATTTGGAGCTGTTTATATTTATAGGACATATTTATCTACTAAGGTAACAACTCAGCCTGTAGACGAATAATTCGTTGCTAGATATACAAAACAATTGATTTATGAATGAAGTTGCTTAAAGCAGATAGGCTTTAGGGTAACTAGTTATTCATAGAATAGCAGATTAGGCAGAGCAGAGTTTTTAGGGTTGATACAGAATAGGTCTTTTCTAAGAAAAAGAGTACTTTTAGATAAAGTAATGGACGTGTATGTTACAAGATTGGGTTACTCAGCTCTGGGTAAAGTTATTTGGAAGGCGCATTGATATCACCCAGATGCCTTGGATAGAAGGAGTTATTGGTGATAGGAAGATTATCGATAAGTCTTATGTTGACAGATTAGCTGGTCAGTATGATGTAATTATTAATCAAGCTGGAAGTGGACTTATAGAAGATATCAATGTACTAGATTTTACAGCATCAGAGCGCGGTAGATTACATCCACAGATCATAGACTTCTACACCCATACATCAGATTACGATTTCGAGGTTTGGTGTGAGTGGAAAGGTGTTTTTAAACCCTTTGGTACGTTATTAGGATGGTTGTTTAGTAAGAGATTACAGCAACTGAATATACCCACCAATACTAGGAGTCTAGCCAAAGGGCTAGAAAGCGAAATAATAAAACTTCAGAAAAAAGAACAAACGGTCTGGACGATTTGGTATCGAAAGGTCAAAGAAACAGGTCAGACGTTGTTCTCTGGTATTTATACACATGCTTATCTTCCTAGTAAGGATAAAGAATTGTTTAAAGTAGTTTTTCCGTTGCCCAATGGCAATGCTACAGTATTACTCAATCAGGAGGTTAAAGAAGATGGAAGCTTACTCTTACAGAGCAATGGTAAGCAATTTGGCGATGTGGGGTTTTACTTTTATGTTACGAATCACAAAGGGAAGCATTGGGTGAAATTTGTTAGAGCTTTACATGAGAGCCTCCATATGTATGTAGATGCTGATGGAAAGCTACAAACAGATCACTACTTTAGTTTTTATACCATTCCATTCTTAAAACTACACTATAAGATGCAACGCAGGGAGAAGTAATACTAGTGTGTCTTCTGAATTATAAACTCAGTCTGTAGATGTATAATTAATCTTCTTCATCTTACTGTCTACAGTTATAAACAGTGTAGAATAGCTGATACATATTAGTTAAAAGACCTTTTTAGGATGGAATAGATTCATATGGGGCACTGATATATCACGGAGATAGAAGAGGTACTATCTTCTCGGTAGAGTGTATGATAGTATCCGGACTAGTATTTATCTTAAAAGTGGTCTTGTGGTGATTCAGTTAGTCCTTCTAGTTTTGTGGCTTAAACGAACACAAAATGGAACAACTATTAGAAGTAATCGTAGCGAGCGATGAGCTACACAGCAAATGGTTAAATGCCTTATCCTTTATGGAGAACACAGGGGCGAGGAAAATATCCGCTTGTGAAAATCCGTATCAAGTTACCTTTTTACAATTAAAGCATGCGGCAGAAGAACATAGGCATGCCTATTACTTAAAAAAACAAATTAAGAAACTACAAGTTTGTTTTCCTGAGCACTATGATACCACTAATCTATTAGCACCTGTTCAGACTCAACAGTATCTACAACGATTAGATGTATTCTGCGTTCGATATCTAAAAGAGTCACTTGGACTTCATGGAGCACCTTTAAAATTCGCTGCTTATCTATTGGTTACGCACGCCATAGAGGTACGAGCGGACAAATTATATCCTATTTATCAAGGTGTTTTAGATCGATCTGGTTCTAAGGTCATGGTCAAATCAATTATAGCAGAAGAACAAGGGCATTTAGAAGAGATGATTTCTCAGTTAGAGATGTTTTCACCTGATTGGCAATACTATGCTGATATCATTGTAGAGTATGAAGAATCGCTTTGTCAAGAGTGGATGGAGGCTATTGCTAAAGCGATTAATTAAGGTATGAATACACTACCTTATAATCTACAACAGCGATTGTCAGAGCGGCTTCACGACCAGAATTATAGAAGTCTACAGCTTAGGGATACAACAGCAATAGACTTCCTGTCGAATGACTATCTAGGTTTGAGTAGAAATAGTGCTTTTCAGCAAGTTTTATTAGATATGGTAGTAGATAATCCAGCTCTGTTAAGTGGCAGTACAGGATCTAGATTAATCAGTGGAAATACGAAGGAGGTAGAAGAAGTAGAAGAGTATATAGCAACTAGGCATAGCGTAGAGGGAGCACTTCTTTTTAATTCTGGTTATCAGGCTAATTTAGCTCTACTAGGTAATCTACCTACTGCAAGAGATACTGTTATCGTAGATGAACTGATACATCGGTCTGCGCACGATGGATGTCTATTGTCAAGAGTGAGAAAGTGGAAGTTTAGACATAATGATTTAGAAGATCTAGAGCGCCTACTTAATAAGGCAACAGGAGATATCTACATAGCCGTAGAGAGCGTATATTCTATGGATGGAGATTTAGCTCCCTTAGAGGAGTTAGTAGAGTTGTCACAGCGTTATGGTGCTTACTTAATAGTAGATGAGGCTCATGCCATAGGAGTATACGGCCTAGGCAGAGTACATTCTTTAGGATTACAGACTGGTGTATGGGCAACTCTCGTGACCTATGGCAAGGCGATGGGCGTACATGGTGCTGCTGTATTGGGCAGTAAGATGTTGATAGATTCTCTTATAAACTTTGCTTCTTCTTTTATTTATAGTACAGCTCCTAATGCTTTGATGGGCATGAGTATTAAGCTTGCGTATCTTTTTTTAGAGAAGCATCCTATGCTATCACTACAATTAGAAAGTGTTATCAAGACTTATGCAGAACTATCTCCTAAAGGGATTGCATCTACTCCAAGTCCTATACAAGTGCTTACCCTTAAAGGAATTCGAGATATCCCAAGCTTTCAAGCAGACTTATTGTTCCACAATCTCAATACTTATATCGTTAAGGCTCCTACAGTGGCTAAAGGTACAGAGCGTATGAGGATCTGTCTACATGTCTTTAATACAAAAGAAGAAATGAATTTATTATTTGAAATTATAAAAAGAAATGACACAACCCCTTAAACTATTTGTAACAGGTATTGATACAGGAATAGGTAAAACAGTTACTTCTGCTATTCTAACGCATTATTTTAAGGCTGATTACTGGAAGCCTATTCAGTCTGGAGATCTACATGAGTCAGATAGTATGAAAATACAACAGTGGAATGAGCATGTGACTATTCATAGAGAAAGATTCAGGCTACAGTTACCCGCTTCGCCTCATGAATCTGCAGCTAAAGAAAATGTAAATATGCAATTAAGTGATTTTACGCTACCTGACACTGTGAATAATCTCATTGTAGAAGGAGCAGGAGGATTGT
The DNA here is from genome assembly GCF_004337635.1 of Myroides odoratimimus. NCBI lineage: Bacteria > Pseudomonadati > Bacteroidota > Flavobacteriia > Flavobacteriales > Flavobacteriaceae > Myroides > Myroides odoratimimus. The sequence continues at coordinate 3,488,927 of NZ_CP037427.1, read as the reverse complement.
TTGTTCCGGTTAATTCTTCTACTTATATGATTGATTTAATTCAACATTTAAAGATTCCTGTTGCATTAGTAACTAAAAACTATTTGGGGTGTATTAACCATACGATGTTATCGATAGAAGCATTGAGAACAAGGAATATTCCTATCGATTACCTCGTGTTAAATGGAGCGTTTAACCCTTATTCATTGGAGGCGATAAAGAACTTCATAGACAGAGATACACAATTAATACACATACCGGCATTAGAAGAGATTACTAAAGAAGCAGTTATGTTAACAGCACTTGAATTAGCAAGTGTTTCATCACAAAAATAACAAATGAAAAATAGACAAGATAATTTAATAGAACGCGATTATACTGTGAATTGGCATCCTTATACTCAGATGAAAACAGCTCAAAATATTATACCTATTGTAAGAGGAGAAGGGAGCTATCTGTACGATGCGAATGACAAGAGATATATAGATGCAGTATCATCCTGGTGGGTGACTCTACATGGGCACTCACATCCTTATATTGCTCAGAAATTGACAGAACAATTAACCACTCTAGAGCAAGTAATCTTTGCAGGATTTACACATCAGCCTGCTATAGAGTTATCAGAGCGATTATTAGCCTTATTGCCTTCTAATCAGACTAAGGCATTCTATACAGATAATGGCTCTACAGCGATAGAAGTTGCTTTAAAAATGGCTATTCAGGCTAATTATAATAAAGGCGGTAAGAAGAATAAAATCATTGCTTTTAACAATGGGTATCACGGAGATACTTTTGGGGCAATGTCTGTGAGTGGTAGAGGAATATGGACAGATCCTTTTGGAGCTATGTTGTTTGAGGTTTTATTTATAGAGGTGCCCACAGCAGAGAATCTAGAGAGTATAAAGAAGACCATTGGCACATATGCAGAAGAGACAATCTGTTTTATCTATGAACCCTTAGTACAAGGGGCAGGGGGAATGTTAATGCACAAGGCAGAACACTTATCAGCGTTAATGAACTATTGTAAAGAAAGGGATATACTCTTAATCCAAGATGAGATATTCGTAGGGTTTGGGCGAACAGGACAGCTTTTTGCCGCTAATCACCTTAGTGAGTCGCCTGATATTATGTGTTTTTCAAAAGGGCTTACAGGCGGTACTTTACCTTTAGGGATTACTACTTGTACAGAAGATCTGTATCAAGCATTTTATGCAGATGATAAGACTAAAGCACTATTTCACGGACATTCTTTTACGGCAAGCCCTTTAGCCTGTACAGCAGCTTTAGCAAGTATGGATCTCTTGTTGTCTAAAGATACACAGGATCATATTAATCGTATTGTAGAGCAACACAAAGGGTTTATACAACAATTAAAACAGCATCCTAAAGTACAAGATGCGCGTCAATGCGGAACTATTTTTGCGATGGAATGGAAAACAACAGAATGTACTTCTTATTTTAGTGATATGCATGATATATTATATCCTTTCTTCTTAGAGAGAGGAGTCCTGATGAGACCTCTAGGTAATATCATCTATCTAGTACCTCCATACTGTACGAATGACGAAGATCTAGCGTATATATATAGCTGTATATTAGAGGCTTTAGAGATGATATAACTGTTCTGTATTAGGTGTCAAAACAAAAGAAACAGGTCTCTTTAAAAAGAGTAAAAAAGCTTATAAATTTAAGTTTTTTTTCACAGTTCCTTTGATACATTTGCACCGCTTTTAGCACGAGGAAAAAGAGACGTAAATTGCTTGGCATCATTGTTGTTTTATCGAGTACCTAAATATAAAATAGGAGGATATGATAAACAGTAGTTTATTGATTGGTGTATCTGTATTAAGTATGTTAGTGTTTGCAGGAAATTATAGTTCTGTAACTTATGCTACCTGTACAGGATCTTCGAATTGTAAAGCGTGTAAGAATTGTAAATACTGTAAGCACTGCTCTCAGAAAGGAAATAGCTGTGGAGTGTGTAAGTAGACTCATTTTTAGTACGTAGTACAAGGCTAGGGCAAGGTCTTACATAGGTTGAGGTATTTTAAATAGGATAATGAAACAAATAATTCTGTTGTTTGCAAGTATGACATTATTGTTATTCGCTTGTAAAAAAAGTGCCGGGTCACACGGTTTTACCATTTATGGTGAGAGTGACTATTATAAAGATGGAGTGTATTGTGCTGAGGTGATGTATGAAAACCCTTATACAAAGAGTAGTAGTACTTATCAGGTAAGTGTAGAGGTGAAGGATGGAAACTTAGTACATATCAACTGGCCTAGTGAAGGATGGCTAGACGATGTGAACTTCTCTACTCAAAACATTACAGATGGGGAGTGCTCATTTATGAGTGAGAGAGGCTATAGATATACTATCACTCTAGGAGGGTTAGGAGGAGAGTGTTATGATGATAGTGAAGAATTGCAGAATCACGTGAATGAGGATACGGCTCAGGCAACTTGTCCTGAATGTGGAGAGATGAGAGCTATACAAGAGAAACACTGCGTCTATTATGCTAATAGCGTAATCCTAGAGAATAATTGGGATAGACACTTTTAGTAAAACAGTATAAGATGACTTATTTATAGTGTAAGCAAATTTAGGAATCATATTTAAGAAAAGAAGATGAAGATTATAGGATGGGGTATTATCGCGATAGCGGTTCTCTTTTTAGGGATGTGTATTGGTGGACTAAATGGCAATACACCTGAAGAATTCTTGGTTCTATTAGCTCTATTAGGGGTGATATTAGGAGCCTATCTTATCTATAAAAGTCAACATAAGGAATAATATAATTAAAGAAGCCGATAGATGATTCTATCGGCTTTTTGTTTGAAAAAGGGAGTTTTTTCGACTGTAGAAACGCGAGATTAATACTATTTTTAGTAGTTTAATTGATTGAATAGGATTTATAAGATATGAATGTAAAGTACTGTTTGCCTAGAAAAGAGCTCAGAGGTATCGTAAGTAGATTCTGGCATGGAGAAGTAGATCTAATAGAAGGGGAAGGGGTGTATCGCATAATCGCTTCTGGAAATACAGGGATCATTATACAGCTGTTTCAGAATCGATCAGTATTGTACAATAAGGAAAATCAAAAGGCTTTGCCTAAGTCTTTTATCTATGGTCAAAAGAGCGATAATCCTTGTCTTAATTACTTTGCTCATAAAGCTACTGTACTAGGAGTAGACTTGCATCCTACTGCTTTTAAAAAGATATTCGGTTTTCATACTACAGAATTGACAAATACGCTAGCAGATGCAGAAGATCTCTTGCCAAGTGAAGTGTGTAGACAACTTTATGAAAGTACATCTACCCAAGAGGCAATTAAAATATTAGAAAATCACTTCTTAAGATATGCTATAACATCTTCTAATCAAGAGATAGAGTACATCATACAAAAGCTAAATAAGACTTGTGAATTAGCTAATACAACGAGCCTAGCAGAAGAAGTGAATATGTCTAGGAGAAGTTTTCAAAGAAAGTTTAAAGAAATAGTAGGTATAGATGCTTATACTTATAGTAGAATCATACGATTTCAGAAAGCATTACACTTTATGCAAAATAGTCAAGCTACCTCATTAACTCAGGTAGCGTACGAGGTAGGCTATGCTGATCAATCTCACTTCGGGAGAGAGTTTCGGGTATTTGTAGGAGATTCACCTAAAGCATTTCTTCAAAATAGCCATTTTATGGATACTCCACAGGTAGATATTTCTATACCCTTTAGAATAATTGGCGTAGAGTAAATTGGCGTTATCATTCTATTTTTTGACTTGAAATAAGTTGATTTTTGTTCAATTAAATTTAGAAAAATAGTATGATCAACGTATATCACTTGAATGCTGTAGAGATTAATGCTCCAACAGGAGATAGAGCCATCGGGCACTGTACAGTTTTAGAAATAGAAAATAAATTAGTTCTACTAGATGTAGGAATAGGAGTACAGGACAACGATCCTGTGCAATCTAGATTCTCACCCGAATTAGTAACAGCTGTTGGGCTCCGATTAGATCCTTCTATGGCCGTATATGAGCAATTAAAACAACGAGGTCTAGATCCTAGAAAGGTAACGGATGTGGTGGTATCTCATCTAGACTGTGATCACATCTCGGGTATTGTAGATTTTCCGAACGCTTCTATACATGTTGCCTCTGAAGAGTATCAAAATTACCAATCTGACAATCCTCGATATGTAAAGACACTCTTACTCCATCAGCCTATTATAATACAGTATAGTACTACAGGAGAACAATGGAGAGGATTAGAAGTAAGAAGAATACAGATAGAAGGAGTAGAGTTGTATTTGACTCCATTGTTTGGACATACTTTAGGACATTGTGGTATTATTTATCAAGTAGAGGAGAAGTGGTATTTTTATATAGGGGATGCTTATTATTTAAGAGAAGAACTCAGTAATCCTAATCACCCTATGCATCAACTAACGAGTACTAGAGCGGATGATAATGATTTAAGAATAGCGTCATTAGAGCGTATAAAGGAGTTTATAAGTCAGTATCCAGAAGTAGTGGTGTATGGCTATCACGATATAAAAGAGTTTTTAGAAGTATAGTATATAAAAAAGCACCTCAATAGTTATACTGAGGTGCTTTTGATTTTATAAAGTAGTGTTATTCTGCAGAATAATCATCTAAAATGTCTAAAGAAGGTACGAAGAATAACGTTCCTGTTATGGCTTTACTAAAGTCTAATATTCTATCGTAGTTACCTGCTGGTTCTCCAATAAACATATTTTTAAGCATTTTTTCTGTTGTGCTGAAGGTAGAGGCATAAGAGATAAAATAAGTTCCTGCTTGTCCTTTAGAAGGGTTAGCATAGGGCATATTCGCTCTAATGATTTTTAGTTCATTACCGTTTTCATCTTCTATAGCTGTAAGGGCAGTATGTGAGTTGACAGGCTTTTTCTCTTCTTCCATCTCTATATCTGTAGCTTTATATCTACCGATGACTTTCTCTTGTTCCTCTGTAGATAAGTTGTCCCAATCCTTCATAAAGTGAATATACTTTTGGACGAATAAGTAACTACCTCCTTTGTATTGAGGATCTTCGTTTCCTACGATTCCAAAGTAATCTCTGTCTTCTCCGATAGGGTTTTCAGTACCATCTACAAAACCTATGATTGCACGACCATCCCAATATTTAAACCCTTGTACTTCATCTATACAGTCTGCTACAGGCAGTAGAACTTTAGATATCGCCATGGCCATATCATAGCAAATAGCAGGATTAATAGCGCTCAAGTGTAGGTGTAAGTCTGCATCTGTAGATACAGCACTATGTTTATCTCCTTTGATTTCTTCAAAAACTTTTAATTCCTTCGGCATTGGAGTAGGTAAGTCTAGCTTTAACCAAGCGTTATGACTTACTCCTAAGATACAGCTAGTAGGTCCAGCATTTATTCTAACTTTAAATGAATTGTTTAAGTTATTGACTAGACCACATAAAGCCTCAAAAGCTTGTTTTATTTCAGCGCCTTCTTTAAACTTCCAAACTGAAAAAATAGTATTGTTATTTGGATAATCTGTCACATTTTGTGCTTTTTGACTCATTTGTCTTTCTTTTTAACGATTAAACTAACTGTGTTCTGTAAAGATATTTAAAATTTTGGCAATAGGTCAAGGATAAGGCAGTATTTAAAAAGGTTTTAAGAACGAGAGTATATCTTTGTTAGAATAATTGAACACACTAGTGAAATGATAAGGACAAGTTAAAACGTTAGTATCTTTATCTAGTTATGTTAGTTTTGTGATGGATATAAGAGAAATATGGATATTATTTTATGGATTATAGTTAGTGTGGCTTTTATTGGGAGTATCGTTATGTTTGTTCCTTCTATTATGTCGATTGCATCTCCTAAGTCTAGCGTTGTAGGACGAAGATATTATTGGTTAGACAAGGTATCTAGAGTTTTTTTTATATCCGTACTTTTTTATCCTCTATTATTTTTGATAGCTGTATTGTGTTATCGTTTTTTTGATCTAAAGGTTCTACCTTGGTTATTTGGCTATGTAGTAGTCTCTGTTATTTTATTCATTATCTGGAGTAAGTTAGATCAGCTAATAAGGAGGTGATTTTTACAGAATCTGCTTGTAATAGAAATAACTAAATAATTTACCTTAGAGAATTGGTATCATCCATCTTGTTCTTGTAAGTTTGTGTCATAAAAGGACTATTTGTATGGAAATTGTATTATGGGTTATAGTTAGCCTTGTGTTTTTAGGAAGTTTAGTGATGTTCGTTCCTTCTCTGATGTCTTTGGCTTCGCCGAGGGCAAAAGAACTAAAAGGGATGTATTATTGGAATAGTATTGTTTCTAAAACATTCTGTGTATTGGTGATGTTATATCCTTTAGTATTTTTAATCGCAGTATTGTTTTATTTCTTTCTTCAGTCTCCTGTTCTTTCTTGGTTAGTGAGTTATGCTATTTTAGTAGTTCTTCTTTTTGCTATGTGGAATAGACTAGATAAGAAAGTAAATGGAGGTAAAAAGAACTAGTGAAACTAGCTGAAACTTAGATTCCGCATTAGCTAAATGCTACAAAGCAATTCTACTTCATATCTCTTGCATTAGTTGTTAAAACATACTATAGTACGCTTTACACACTAATTCAGAGCTATTTTGTATAATTACTTTTCGTTTATATGTCTATCGCGAATCTGAGTTAAATAAAGGACTTACAGCCTATAAAAAATAGGATAGACTCTGTTAAAAGATAGGAATAAATATTCGAGTAGAATTAAAATAAGTAGAGTAGGGACAAAAAATAATCATATTTTTTGATAATTATCATGTTTAAATACTGAAGTCATCTTGACTTTTTAGTTTTCTGAAATTTCTTTAGTTCTATAACAATAAAAGCCATAAAATTCCACGCCATCCAACTAGAAAGTGTGGTGTCAAATCTATTGAGTAAAGAACGAAAACTATCTATCCAAGCATTTGTTCTTTCAATCGCATATCTTTCTTTGTATAGTTGTTCATCAAAATAATCATCTTCATTATTTTGTCCATTTCGTTTATTAGGACAGATGTTAGCTATTATTTCTTTATCACTAAATATTTTTCTAAGTTTCTGTGAATCAAACCCAGCATCAGCATTAATAAACAATCCCGATAGAGGTATTTCTGCTTTAGTTAATTGATCGGTTATATCTTCAAAATAGATTTCTATATCAAATAAATCATTGTGATTTCCAGCTATCGGTTCTGACATAGCTAAAGGTAAGCCTTGACGATCTGTAAAATATAAGGAGTTTGTCGTCTTACGTTTTTTCCTACCTTGATAAGCAACCTGTTCACCTCCTCTTAAAGCTGTGGTATGGCTTCCATCTAAATCTCCACTTGATAAATCAATAAGAGATTTATTCTTTTTTAATAATTCAGTCCAACAAGATTGCCATACACCAGCTTTACACCAATTACGAAAATGACCAAATACTGTTTTATGACTTAATATTTGAGTGCTAAATAAAGCTTGAACTATTAAATAACTCCACTGGATACCTGTTTTTAGTTTATACAATATAGCACTAACTATCTCATAAAGTGGAGCTTTTGATTTAAATCCTCTTTTTGGAAGTGGTAAGTGAGGTACTATATCTAATTCTATACTATCTTTGTGGAGTACTTGGTACACGGGGTTGTAGGTTTTGTTTGTTTAGCAACACAAATTTCTATAACCCTTCTTTATTTTACAAAAGTCAAGACGACTTCATTATTTATTGAATAAAATGTTTTAGTTTTGTTAATATATTAGTCGTCCTTGTTCTGTCTTTTTGCCTATTAATTGATAAGGAGTATAGAAAAGAAGGTAAGTAAAACAAAAAAAGACGACATAAAACAATTTGTTAATTTTATTGTTTTATTATCAATATGAATAAAAATCTACAAAAATATATAACTTTAGATCAGTCATACTTCTTCGATATAGATGAAGTGTACTGTGGGGCAGAAATTATAGTTCAACGTTTAATTAACTATGATCTCTACCAAAGACTTCATTCAGAAGAGTGTAAAAACTATACTCAACAGGAACTTTGTGATTATTATGAAAAGGCAATCCAGACTGAACAAGTGGTTTTAGATAAAGGAGGATACATTATCGATAATAGTTTTTTTCATGGAGAGTTCTGCGTAGGAGAATTTGGCTTGCTGGATGGAGAATGTAAACTTAGAAGTAAGGTAAATGGAAGTATTTTCGATTTAACCTTTGTAAAAGGAGTAGCTGTAGAAGGTTCTGTAAAAGAAGAAGATATAGTTACCTCTAGATTTTCTTTAGAAGATAGAATCTTTACTGTAGAAGGATTTGAGTCAGGTAAATTAGTGAGTAAACAAGTTATCCATTTTGATTTAGAATTAGATTATAATACTATTTTTTATAGTTATTACGAGGATGAATCCGTTGAGAGTATAGAAGACAATATTAATCAAGCTCATAAAGTATACTATCGAAATGGAAATATACAGAAGATAAAAGATGTACTAAACGAGCGCACTCAGTTCTTCGACAACAGAGGAGTGCTTACAGAAGAGTTTTTTATTGAGAAAGGCTATAGATGTTCGCTGACTTATCAAGATGGTGTTTTAACTGACAAGACTTGTATCGGAGAAGAAGATAAGTACTTTTATTTTTATAAAGAGGGTAAACTAGATTTTTATGAAGTATTAGACAAGGCTACAGATACTATTAGTGTGTATAAGAGTAGTGGAGAATTAGTCCAACAAGACAGTTTAATACAGTTAGGATTTACATCCTAATAAGAATGTATTTGATGTTTTTAAGCCTAAATAAATAGTGAAAAGGGAATCCTATCACATAAAAAAGAGCTTTAGCCTTTGGGTTAAAGCTCTTTTTTGTTTTTAAAACATTCGTTATAAGTGTTTTATATAAGTGATGTTTTTTTGAAAAAAAATGCGTTCAATTGCTTGTATTTACTGGAAAAGTAGTAATATTGCACTGTTGTCAAAATCTGTTATTTGATGACTCGCTCTCTAGTCAGGCTTCCAATTCTGATTAGGGAGCATTTTTTTGTATATATCCCATCTTTGTTTATGTATATTGTAATATAAGTATCTGTTAATGAGTTTTTTATTGAATTATCAGTTATTTTGTGTCAATTTTTGTAAAAAATAGTATTAAAAATATTGCATATTTACTCAAAAGGTAGTAATATTGCACTGTTGTCAAAATCTGTTATTTGATGACTCGCTCCCTAGTCAGGCTTCCAATTCTGATTAGGGAGTATTTTTTTATACCTACTTCATTTTTGCTGTAAAAGGATGTTTTTCTTTTAAAAGTACTCTTACTATGATGTGTGGTGCATCTCGTGTTAATCTATCAACTTGTGTTTATCATTATTTTTATTGATAAACTAAGTTTCTAAATGTGAACTATTGTTAGAATTCAAATATCATTGTTTACATTTGTTATGTATTGATACAAACTGATATGAAAAAACTTCACCAAATTAATTTTCTATTTGTTGTACTTGCATTGTTATTAGTGAATTGTAGTCGGTCTAAAAAATTGAATGGAACTGATTATGATCAGCTATATGCAGTGTGGTATAGTGATGATTATAGGGATAGCTTAGCTGAAACTTTAAAACCTAGTATAAAGAAAGCCTTAAGTTTAAAAAACACACCTGACAATCGTGTTTTTATTGATAGTGTTCTCAATCAATTGCGCTGAACACGTGATTCTTCGTCGTTTTATAAACTTAGTCAAAGGGCAATAAAGTTTGCCGAAAGAAAGTCTGATGATATGCATTGGCTAGTATATACAATGATTTAGGAGTTTATAATCATAATTTAGGAATCCTAGACAGTACATTCTATTACTATATTAAGGCAGAGAATATCTATAGAGAGATAGGAGATTCTATGAAGATGGGGGAGCTTAAATTTTATCAAGCCCGTGTTCTTTTTGAAAAAGGTCTACATATAGAAAGTGAAAGCAAAGTTGCAAGTGTTTTACAAGTATTAAATAACTACCCATTTAGCCCTATACCTTTTGAGGCTAATCAATTAATGGGGACCTGTCTTTTGAATCAGAATGATTTTGAAGGAGCTAAAAAGTATTTATTAGAAGCGCTAGCATTAATGCAAAAAGATGCTAAACAAAATAAAATACTAGATTTAAATAGATTAAAGATGGCAAAAAGTATGTTATACTATAATTTGTCAGAAGTATCATATTATTTAGAAGATTATAAAGAAGTAACTAAGTATGCTTCTACAGGATTGAGCTTTATTATACCTGAGATTCCCTCTTTATTAAAGAGTGTATTGAATTCAGGTATCGCAAAAGCGGAGTTTATGGATGGTTTAAAAAGCTATAGTCAAACAGAGTTTGATTATTATATAAAACAACTAGAGAATACTTATGATGAAGCAGCTATCTTAACGAATAGCTATGTGATGAATGAAATGGCTATGACTATAGCGAGCTTATATCTTCAAGATAAAGATAGTATTCAAGCATTTAACTGGGCTGAGAAAGTATATCAACTAGCAGTTGACCGGAATATAAAGGTAGATCAGAAGAATGCCTTAGAGTTTTTAGTTTCCCATCAGCATTATGATAATAATAGTAGAGTAAAAGAAATTATAACCTTGAGTAATGATCTTGCAGAACTAGATTATGCTACGCGTAATCGCTTTGCTCGTATTGCTTATGAAACAGAGAGAGTAGCTACCGAGAACGATGAGCTTCGAAATGTGATATTGATGGTCGTAGTGACGAGTCTTATTATTATCTTAGGATTATCTGTAGGAGTGTTTATCTATAGGTTGAGAAATAAGAATAGAGAACTAAGTTTCATACATACGGCATATATGCCAGTTCGCGCGGATTTGCAATCCGTCCAGAGTATGTAGAAGTGTATCGTATATGTCCAACAACCTATACCAGTTTGCGCGGATTTGCAATCCGTGCGATAAATAAAAAAGGCTAAACAAAATATTTTGTTTAGCCTTTTTTTAGTTTATCTAATAAGTAGGAACATTAAAATATTCGTACCTATTAAAAAAGAATTAAGCTCTTCTTACGTTAACAGCGTTTAATCCTTTTTTACCTTTTTCAACTTCATAAACTACTGCATCGTTTTCACGAACTCTCTCGTTTAAACCAGTTGTGTGTACGAAAATGTCTTGTCCTCCATCATTTGGAGTAATGAAACCGAAACCTTTAGTTTCGTTGAAGAATTTTACTGTTCCTTCTTGCATAATATTAAGTATTTAAATTTTATTTACTTCAACGGCACTTAGGCCTCTTGGAGTTCTTTCTTTTTTGAAGGTAACTTTATCACCTTGCTGTAATGGCTGATTAGACTGACTACTGTGTACAAAGATGTTTTCTTTTGAATCATCTTCAGTTATAAACCCGAAACCTTTACTGCTAAAATAAGTCACTACTCCAGTGCATTCAGTATCTGGAGCAGAAGCTGCCGCTAAGCGCTCTTCAAGTTCCCTTTTAGCTGCTTCGATGTCTTGCTCTTCTGGCGGAACGTCTGTTAGATTACCATTGTAGTCTACATAAACCAACATATCTTCAAGATCTTTACCCTTGTTGTTGTTTACTTTACGATCCTCTCTCTTTAATGCTTTCTCTTGTCTTTTCTGTGCTTTCTTTTTATTTTTCTCTTTTTTCGAAAAAGAATCAGCCATATTTATTGCGTTTTTAAGTTAATATTAAATTTCTTGTTTTACCTGCATTTTGATACCTGTAAATCGCTGAATATCCTTCAGCTCTTTTCGTTGTTCAGGTGTGCAAAAACACATGGCAACCCCTTGTACTCCAGCTCGTCCAGTACGACCGATACGATGAACGTAAGTCTCTGGTTTGTCTGGTATATCATAGTTGATCACAAAGGGAAGTTTGCTTATATCTATTCCTCTTGCAGCAATATCTGTTGCGATAAGGATATTGATTTTCTTATTTTTAAAATCATCTAATGCTTTAACACGAGCACTTTGAGATTTATTTCCATGGATAGCCATCGCCACCATATTGACCTTTTGAAGGTATTTAACTAGGTTATTAGCCTCGTATTTCGTTCTTGTAAATACTAATGTAGACTCCGTATTCTCCTTTAAGATAGTGTGTAATAACGTTTTCTTATCTTTCTTCTCTGTATAGTATACTTGCTGTTCGATAGTTGTCGCTGTGATTACTTCAGCAGCTACTTCTATTTTTACAGGTTTGTAGACGATTGTTCTAGCGAATTGCTCTATTTCTTTAGGCATTGTAGCTGAGAAGAACAGAGATTGTCTTTTAGTAGGAACAAATTTAAGAATTTTTTTAAGATCGTGTATGAATCCCATATCTAACATCTGATCAGCCTCATCTAGTACTAATATCTCTAGATTAGAAAGCTTTACTATTTTTTGATTGATTAGATCCAATAGTCGACCAGGAGTAGCCACGATAATTTCGGGATGTTGTTTTAACGCTCTTACTTGAGGTGGAAGAGGTACACCACCGAATAAAGTTACTGTTTTCAGAGGAAGCTCAGTACTATAGTCTAAAAAACTATCTTTTACCTGTATTGCTAATTCTCTTGTAGGAACTAAAATTAAGGCTCTTATACCTTTTGTCGATTTAGGAGTAGAGTGCAGTTTTTGTAAAATAGGAATAGCAAAAGCAGCAGTTTTACCTGTACCTGTTTGAGCAGTACCGATTACATCTTTTCCTTCCAGAATAGGAGGGATTGCTTTTTGTTGTATTTCAGTAGCTGTAGAATAACCTATTTTAGTTAATGCTGTTTGTATCTCTTGTGTTAATGCTAAATCTTTAAAGTTCATTTATTATTGCCTGTACTTATTCTTTTATCTTTATATGCTTTAAAACTATTAGGTCTTAAAGTCTTTTGGTATTATTTATCCTAGTGAACTTGTTTTTCTATTATGCATCAGAAACTCATATTTCGTAGGTAAGTGGTCTTTTGTTTTTGCAATAAAGCTCTAAGAGCATAAGCAGGGAAACATCTTTTACTTTCTATTGAAATTGTAAAAGAATCAAGAGTTAAATAAAGTAAAGACCAAGGAAGTAAAATTAAACGAGGTTTTTTAAAACTATTTAATTTTAGAATAACTAAGGCAGAAATCTATTAACTAATAATACAGGCACAAAGGTATAATTAATAATCGAATAATGAAGTATTTATTTTGAATTAGAGAGATAACAATTCAAATAAGATGTTTGTTTAAGAAAGAAAATACGCTTTTTAGCAAAAAGGCGTTAGCAATATTGAGGAAGAATAGTAAATTTGGAAGAACATAAAGAATCAGTAGAAATCACTTGAATGAAAACAAAATCTTGGTTAACAATAGTACAGCAGCATGACGACTTAGTAAGACGATGGTTTATTTGTTGTTGTGTATTGATGAGCTCTCTAGTATGGGGGCAGCAAGTAGATGAAGATCAAGTGAGTGTAGTGAAGCTTTGGCGTGACCTTAATGGTGAGAATAGCCTATATATAAAAGTAGGAGCGACCTGTAATAACTATGATAGCAAGGGAATCTTTGCTAAGGGTGGATACGAATCCATTATCTCTATAGAGTTGATTAACGAAGAGAATAAAGTAAGTATAAACTATGGAGAACGCCTTCCAGATAACCAAATGTTGATGTTTTATGACGAGGGAATTTGGTTTGAAGAACACGAAGATATTCAGGCGGTTTTTATTCCAGTTTTTTACTGTAGACCCTATTTTGGTAGTCAAATGCCCCTTACTTATATCGTTATTTATAACGGAAAACGCTATATGTATCACTTCGATTACTTCTGCCAATCGGATATATTAGGAACTTGTTCACTCCCTTATAGCAAGGGTAGATTACAAAAAAGGTTGTCAGATTTACCAAAAGAATTAGCCAAAAAGTTCGCGAACTATTTGACCAAAGTATATACCCAAAGAGAAGACCTATTTCCCAATCACCTTATCTTTAGAACAGAAAAATATAACAATGTCTATAGACCATATGATTTAGCAACAGCTTATCACGCATCATATCCCTATGTTTTATTAGACAAGGTCAATGGTTACCTTGAAGAAAAAAAGTATTCTTTAGCGACAACGTATCTAAACGAATTTGAATATATCTATGTGAGAGAGGAATTGACAGTGAATGTAGCGGGTTTTTATGTACAGGATAAAACTATTGGTCAAAAAGCAACGTCTTATCGCTCAAGAGTACATGCAGAAAGAGAAAAACTATTAGAAGAAGCTAAATTCCTAACCCGTAGAAATCAATACCAAGAAGCCTATTTAATCTATAAAGTGATATTAGAAGAAGAAAACGACTTCCTTCCTTCGGGGAATTAAAAATTAAGAATGGTTCCTGTTCGTGCGGATTTAAGGTTGTAATCCGTGCGGTTTTCATACGCCTGACAACGTATATCCGTTTAACAGTAGAGGCAACACCTTGCATTAAATACATGTCACACATAGAATTTATAAATAAAAACACCTATTGCTTATAGTAGGTAAATAATTAACTTTACACCTATTGTTTATAGCCCCTGATAAGAGGGGTTAAGACTATAAGAGTTAATAGACTCTAGATAAGAATTATACTTTTGGAGATTATATGAAGAATATACAAAAAATATGTTGCATAGGAGCAGGTTATGTAGGTGGGCCTACTATGGCAGTTATTGCACAGAAAAACCCACATATTCAAATAACAGTAGTAGACTTAAATGAAGCGCGTATCAAAGCGTGGAATGATAAGGATTTGAGTAAATTACCTATTTATGAGCCAGGTTTAGATGTGGTGGTTGGTGAGGCAAGAGGGCGCAATTTATTTTTTGATACCAATGTAGATAAAGCTATTGATGAAGCAGATATGATCTTTATTTCAGTAAATACGCCAACCAAGACGTATGGAAAAGGAAAGGGAATGGCTGCAGATTTAAAATATATTGAGCTATGTGCTCGTCAGATTGCACGAGTTGCCAAGACAGATAAAATCGTAGTAGAGAAATCTACACTTCCTGTGCGAACTGCACAAGCAATTAAACGAATTCTTGATCAAACAGGCAATGCAGTAGAGTTTGAAATACTCTCTAATCCTGAGTTTTTAGCAGAAGGTACAGCTATTCAAGACTTGATGAATCCTGATCGTGTATTGATTGGAGGAGCAGAAACTCCGAGAGGAAGAGAAGCTATTGAAGCGTTAGCATCTATTTATGAAGCATGGGTGCCTGAGGAGCGTATTTTGCGTACCAATGTATGGTCGTCAGAACTTTCTAAACTGACAGCCAATGCCTTCTTAGCACAACGTGTATCTTCTATCAATGCGATTTCAGAACTATGTGAAGTATCAGGGGCAGATGTAGCTGAAGTATCTAGAGCTATTGGTACAGATAGCCGTATTGGGAACAAGTTCTTAAAAGCATCTGTAGGATTTGGAGGGTCGTGTTTCCAAAAAGATATCTTGAACTTAGTGTATATCGCTAAGTCTTATGGACTAGATGCAGTAGCAGACTATTGGGAGCAAGTAATCATTATGAATGATCATCAGAAACGTCGTTTTGCAGAAAATATTGTAACGACTTTATTCAATACAGTTAACGATAAAAAAATAGCTTTCTTAGGATGGGCATTTAAGAAAGATACCAATGATACAAGAGAATCAGCGGCTATCTATGTAGCCAATGAGTTAATTGAGGAAGAAGCACAGATCCACGTATATGATCCTAAAGTAATGGAACAACAGATGTTGTCTGATTTAGATTACTTAGCGACTCGTGAGGCGGAGTTGAATAAAAAACATTTGACAGTGCACCAAGATCCTTATACTGCTCTAGAAGGAGCACATGGTATTGCAGTATTGACAGAGTGGGATGAGTTTAAGACGTATGATTGGCAACGTATCTACGATAAGATGCAGAAGCCAGCCTTTATATTCGATGGTCGTAATATATTAGATCGTCAAGCGTTAGAAGATATAGGATTTGAAGTTTATACAATAGGTAGAGGAAAATAAACTTTAACACGTAAATTAAGCAATAAAAATGCAAGGATATAAAATATTAGGATTTATATTCTTTAGAGTATCTCTTATATTTAGATGAATTTTATTACAAATGTAATATAAGAAGAGATTATTAAATTGATGATATTAACTGTTTTTTTAAAAAATAAAAACAGACATTAACACACATTATTTAACTATGAAAAAGAATTTGATTGTATTTGGTACAAGACCAGAAGCTATCAAAATGGCTCCTTTAATAAAAGAGTTTAAGAAGCACAATGATCAATTTGATACACGTGTATGTGTAACCGCGCAACACAGAGAGATGCTTGACCAGGTTTTAGAATTTTTTGATATTATACCAGAGTATGATTTGAATTTGATGAAACCCAATCAAAATTTGTATTCTTTAACAGGGGATATTATCACAGGATTAAAGCCTGTTTTAGAGGAGTTCAAGCCTGATTATGTATATGTACATGGAGATACTACTACAACGATGTCAGCAAGTATTGCAGCTTTTTACAGTGGAGCCAAGGTGTGTCACGTAGAAGCAGGCCTTAGAACACATAATAAACGAGCACCTTTTCCTGAGGAAATAAATCGACAGATCACTGGTCGTGTGACAGATTATCACTTCGCACCAACCGCAGCTTCTCAAGAAAACTTATTAAGAGAGAATATTGCTACTAAAGATATCCTTATTACAGGAAATACAGTTATTGATGCTTTGTTAGAAAGTGTAGAGCGTGTAGAAGACTTGCAAAATGAAGAAATCACACAATTAAAGCAAATTGTCGATCCTGCTAAAAAGCTTATTCTAGTAACAGGTCATAGACGTGAGAACCACGGAGATGGGTTTATTCGTATTTGTGAAGCACTAAAAGAAATTGCTTTAACACATTCTGATGTACAGATTATTTATCCTGTACACTTAAATCCAAATGTAAAAGGTCCTGTTTACGAAATTTTATCAGGAATTAATAATATCAAATTAATTGACCCATTGGCTTATCCATCTTTTGTGTGGTTGATGAATAAGAGTTATATGATTGTAACAGATAGTGGAGGAGTACAAGAAGAAGCACCAAGCTTAGGAAAACCTGTCTTAGTGATGCGAGATACGACAGAGCGCCCTGAGGCTGTAGCTGCAGGAACAGTGATCTTAGTAGGTACAGATAAAGATAAAATTGTAAATGAGGCAAATAGCTTATTGACAGATATAATTCGCTATGAGAAGATGTCAGCTTTACACAATCCTTATGGAGATGGAAAAGCATGTGCACGTATAGTGGAATTTATCAGTAAATTACAGTAGAGACGTAATACCTTACGTCTAATAAAAGGAATACAGTAGAGACGTAATATCTACGTCTAATAAAAAGATATATAAATGAATACACAAGTAGTAACAATAGGATTAGGATATATAGGATTACCAACATCAGCATTAATTGCACAAAATAAAATAAGTGTACATGGAGTGGATATTTCTCAGCATGTGGTAGATACGATTAATGCAGGTAAAATTCATATTGTAGAACCAGATTTAGACAAGGCAGTAGCCGAAGCTGTACAAGCTGGATATTTAAAAGCAGCAACTACTCCTATTGTAGCTAATACATATTTAGTAGTTGTACCGACTCCATTTAAAGGAAATCATGAACCAGATATTTCGTATGTAAAGGCAGCAACTACGGCTATACTTCCATTATTGAAAGAAGGTGATTTATATATCATTGAATCTACCTCTCCAGTAGGAACAACAGAGAAGATGATGGAATACATCTTTACAGAACGCCCAGAGCTTGAAGGTAAGATTTATTTAGCTTATTGTCCAGAGCGCGTATTACCAGGAAATGTGATGTATGAATTAGTTCACAATGATCGTGTTATTGGAGGGGTAAATGAAGCCTCTACAGAAAAAGCAGTAGCATTCTATAGCCAATTTGTAAAGGGAACTTTACACAAAACAAATGCGCGTACAGCAGAGATGTGTAAACTGACAGAGAACTCTTCTAGAGATGTGCAAATTGCATTTGCTAATGAGTTATCACTTATTTGTGATAAAGCAGGGATTAATGTTTGGGAATTAATCGAATTAGCAAATAAACACCCACGCGTAAATATCTTGCAACCAGGATGTGGAGTAGGAGGGCATTGTATTGCAGTGGATCCTTACTTTATTGTATCAGAATTCCCTATGGAATCTAGAATTATTGCTCATGCTAGAGAAGTGAATAATTATAAGTCATTTTGGTGTGCAGAAAAAGTAAAATCAGCTCGTTTAGAGTTTGAATTAAAACAGGGGCGTCAACCTGCTATTGCAGTAATGGGATTGGCTTTCAAGCCGAATATAGATGACTTGCGTGAATCGCCAGCTATCTATATTACGGAACGTATTTTGCAAGATTCAGGAGATGCTGATATGTATATTGTAGAACCAAATGTACATGACCACAAAGTGTTCAAGTTAACGAACTACAAAGAAGCTATAGAAAAAGCAGATATTATTGTATTCTTAGTAGCACATAATGAATTTAAAACAGTAGAAATTCCAAGTGGAAAAGTAGTTTTAGATTTTTGTGGAATAAAGAAATAATAAAAGTAAGTAGAATGAAGAAGATTGTTGTTACTGGCGGTGCAGGCTTTATAGGTTCACACGTCATTAGACATTTTGTAAATAAGTACCCTGCATACCACATCTATAACTTAGATGCTCTGACTTATGCAGGAAACCTAGAGAATCTAATAGATATACAGTCTGCCCCTAATTACACCTTTATTAAGGGAGATATCACAGATGAGCAATTTATTCAGGAACTATTTAAGAAAGAGCAGTTTGATGCTGTGATTCACTTAGCTGCAGAGTCGCATGTAGATCGTTCCATTACTAATCCGTTGGCTTTTGTGAAAACAAATGTAATAGGAACAGTGAATTTACTACAAGCATTTAAAGCCTTATGGCAAGACAACTGGGAAGGAAAGCGTTTTTACCATGTCAGCACAGATGAAGTATATGGAACATTAGGAGAGGTAGGTTTGTTTACCGAAACGACCGCTTATGATCCTAATTCCCCTTATTCTGCCTCTAAAGCTAGCTCAGATCACTTTGTAAGAGCTTATGGTGAGACTTATGGAATGCCTTATGTAGTGAGCAATTGTTCTAATAATTATGGGCCAAATCACTTCCCAGAGAAGTTAATTCCATTGTGTATTTACAATATCATCCATAAGAAACCCTTGCCTATTTATGGAAATGGGAAGTATACTCGTGATTGGCTCTATGTCTTAGATCACGCCAGAGCGATTGATGATGTATTTCACAAAGGAGGTAATGCAGAGACTTATAATATCGGAGGTTTTAATGAATGGCAAAATATTGATTTAGTCAAAGAATTGTGTCAACAGATGGATACAGTCTTGGGGCGCCAAGTAGCAGAGAGTGAACAGTTAATCACTTTTGTAAAAGATAGACCAGGACATGATTTAAGATATGCTATAGATGCAACTAAGATTAATAGAGAGTTAGGGTGGAGCCCATCAGTGACTTTTGAAGAAGGATTAGCGAAGACCATTGACTGGTATATGAATAATCAAGACTGGTTAATGAATGTAACAAGTGGAGCTTACCAAGAATATTATCAAAAACAGTATATAAAGTAAATAGAAAAGGCCTTGTACTCTGAGATGGTACAAGGCCTTTTCAACCCAAAACAAGCGATAGACATATAAGCGAAAAGTAATTATACAAAATAGGTCTGAATTAGCGATACAAGCATACTTTAGTATGGTTACAGAACTAATGAAAGAGATATGAAGTAGAATTACTTTGTAGTATGTGGCTAACGCAGATTTTGGGTTTAATACATTATTACTCTATTGCCATTAGATATTCTCCATACCCACTTTTACATAGGGGTTGAGCGATATGATGTAGTTGTTCTTTTGTGATATATCCCATTCGATAAGCAACTTCTTCAATGGCTCCTATTTTTAGCCCTTGGCGCTCTTCGATGACTTGAACGAATTGACCAGCTTTCATCAGAGAAGCAAACGTACCTGTGTCTAACCAAGCCGTTCCTCTGTCTAATATGCCTACTTTCAGCTTACCTTGTCTCAAATATTCTTTATTGATGTCTGTTATCTCGTATTCTCCTCTTTTAGAAGGCTGAATAGTCTTGGCGATATTCACCACATCATTGTCATAAAAGTACAAACCAGGAACCACAAAATTAGATTTAGGCTCTAGTGGTTTCTCCTCTATGGATAGTACATTTTTATCTTGATCGAATTCTACTACACCATAGCGTTGAGGGTCTGTGACAGAATAAGCGAATATCGTTGGTTCTGCACTTTTTACACAAGCTTGTAATAGTTTGGACATGCCACTACCATAGAAGATATTATCTCCTAAGATAAGCGCTACAGGATCTTTACCGATAAATTTCTCTCCGATTATAAAAGCCTGTGCTAATCCATTAGGTTCCTCTTGTATAGCATAGGTAAAAGAACAGCCTATTTGACTTCCATCTCCTAATAGCTT
Source organism: Myroides odoratimimus (assembly GCF_004337635.1). NCBI lineage: Bacteria > Pseudomonadati > Bacteroidota > Flavobacteriia > Flavobacteriales > Flavobacteriaceae > Myroides > Myroides odoratimimus. The sequence continues at coordinate 3,468,393 of NZ_CP037427.1, read as the reverse complement.
TTTAAAGTTAGGAAGGTCAGTAGGGGTAGAAATAATCAGAATTTCATTGATTCCCGCTAGCATTAACGTGGATAAAGGGTAGTAAATCATTGGCTTGTCATAGACAGGCATGAGTTGTTTACTTACAGCTAATGTTAGTGGGTGTAATCGAGTTCCAGATCCCCCAGCGAGAATAATTCCTTTCATCTTAAAATAATAAAGGGATAAAGTTAATGATTTTTTAAATCAAGATTACACGATAGACATATAAACGAAAATCAATAAAATATTCTAGGCTTTAATTTAGATTAGGGTATACTTGTAGAGTTACAGAAAGAGGTGTGAACTTGACCTTGTATATTAGATTTACCTCATGTGAAATCTAGGGTTAACCTCTTAAAAGAGCATAAAATAAATTACGTATATAGGCTAAAGCAAGGTGTAATGATAAAAAAATAGAGTTTAAAAAACATATATTATTGTTTTATGTATGGAGTGTATGTTAATTTTGCAAAAATTAACATGTAAATTGTGTTTAATGTTTTTTTGCCTCTAAAAAGCTGGGTATTTTTAAAGGTGTTAAATATTGATTTTTAGTATTTTAAGGTATAGTTATTATTGGTTTTTAAAGAAAATAAAGCTGTATAAATCGTAAATTTAATAGAGGATAAAGGAAAATCTTCTTTAATAAAAAACATTATGAAAGCAAAATTTGTACTACTAACTCTTTTCTCATTAGTAGTATTAGGGTGCTCTTCAGAAGATGAAGGCATTAGAGAAAAAAAAGTGACTATCACTTTTATCAATAAAGAAAAACAAGTATTGATAAACGATAGTTTTGACTTGATGAATGAACTCAAGATTGAGAATGCAACTAAAGAACAAGTTGTCTGGCTCAGTGAAAACCCAAGTGTTGTTCGTTTAAATGGAAGCATAGGTAAAGCGCTTTCAGAAGGAGAAATCCAAATTACAGCCAAAGTAAAGAATACTAATGTTCAGACGAGTATGAAAATTAGTGTACAAGAACAGATTTTACAATTTAAACAAAAAGAATTATCTTTAGTTACAAATAAGACTTTCAATCTAAACGATCTATTAGAAATTAAAAATATTGAGTTAGATCAACTAAAATGGACTGTAGAAAACTCTAATATTTTAACTATAAATAAAGGACAGATTACTACTTATCAACAAGGTAAAGTTAAAATCACTGTAGAGTTTGGAAAGTCTAAAGCTATTATTACAGTTATCGTTGAAAACAATGAACTCCAAGACATTATTTTTGATGAAGATATTATTGAAATTACGGGGATGCAACAAAATAAGATCCCTTATCGTACCCTACCAAAGGGAGCCAGTACTGCTGGAGTCAAATGGGAGATTTCACCAGGAGGCATTAGTTTATTTGATAACGAAACACTCTACTCTGATAGATTGGATAGTAGTACACTAACCGTTATATTGCCTAATGGCAAAAGGAAATCAATAGAGGTAAGAGTGGTCTCTAAAGGGATTCTTGAAATTAAAACACCTTATGGCACCAATATAAAAATTGTCGAAGAACAAGAAGAACAATTTTATCTAGTTCTACTGCCTTTAGGTGAAACTTTTGAGGACTTCGAAGTGACTATGGATAATCCAATTATCAAAATTGATATTAACGGATATATCAAAACATTCTTTGGTCAACTAGGCGTGACAAATGTAACCCTTCGAAGTAAACAAAATCCTCATGTATCGATCATAATGAGAGTAGAAGTGATCAGTTTTATAAATGATGTTTTGGTCAGCTCACAAATCTTTGACGAGATTAAAAATGACGGAACCCATACAGGCGAATTACAGTATCAGCTGTTTAGTTCTAGGAGAGATGGTATTTCTATACAAGACTTTATTCTCTATGACGGATATAATCGAGTGATCTTTAGAGATTCTAAAACCTATACACTACAACAGATTTATACTATTAAGTTAAACAAAGTCTATAAACCATACGCCGAGTTTACCTTAATGTATAAAGGCGTAGCCATCAAATGTAGAAAAGAAGTCAACGTAGTTACTGGAATACCGATCCCAAAGGCTTTTTAATTAAGAAATAGTTCTTTTTTAATAGGCTCTTGATATAAAATACAACGACAATATGGTTAGGCTGTATTGTCGTTTTTTTATTCTATTGTTCTTGACTTTGGTAAGTATATCAAGGATTTTAGGTTTCATTCTGTGCAATACATAATGCATTTATACAACAGAAGGACAATCACATATGGCTACACAATACATTGCGTCTACCACATCAATGAGATAAAAATTTAACATTTTATGAGTTTAAACTACAACAGTAAGTGTAATTATTGCTTTAAGTTTATAAATGAAATTTAGATGTATCTATTTTATGATATAAAACTTATACTAAGTGATTTAGAAAACTCTTTGTTGTAATTATTATAAGTAAAGCAGTCCTTCTTTGATAAAAGTGACGATAGACTATCGAAGAACGTATTATAGAAATAGAATAATATAAAAGCGTTTTACAGCAGAAATTAAATTCTACTTAGAGTGAATATGTTTTTACATCTTAAATTATTGTTTATTAATAACCATAACTAACTATGGAGTAGTTATTATAGTTAGTTATTAAATCTATACAGTATGAAAAAAATCTATTTTATGATGGGGTTAGTAACTCTTTCAACCATGGTGGTATCTTGCTCTAACGATGATAATTTACAACAAGATATAGAAGTAAAGCAAAGAGAGAAACAAGCAAAGGCGCAAGGAGTACTTACAATAAAAGATGAAACGGAAGTTGAAACGAAAAGCTTCTCTACTGAAGAGATGAATGATCGTGGGGATTTTGATTTAGATAAGGATAAAACAAAGAGAGAAGGAAACGGAAAAGGAAAAGGAAAGTAATAAGTGTTTACCTTTTTTAAGGTTATAGATTTTGCAGTATAGTAAAGCGATTCATCTTGGATCGCTTTATTATTTTGGTTATAAAAGAATCGTTATGCGTTTTAGTTTATTATTGTTTTTATTTTGTTGTCTATCTTGTAATGGGGTAGTAGAGAAAAAAACGAAAGAGACAAACTATTTTGAAGGTTATGCTGAGGCTATTGATAAAGAAGTTTATCTAGACAGTATTGCTACTTTAATCATAAAAAGACCTAATGACTCTTTGACTAGAGAAGCACTCTTAAGATTAGCTAACCGTTACGAATGGATAAAGCGGGATAGAAAGGTTAAGAAAAATCTAGAAAAACTGTATACTTACTCAAAACAACAAGGAGATACAGCACATATAGCCAAGACCTATTGGTATTTAGGAGATTATTACGATAGGAAACAAATTTTAGATAGCGCTTACTTTTATTATCTCAAAGCGGAGAAACTTTATGCTTTACAACAAGATAGTATCAACTGGGCTAAAATGCTTTCTTATAAAGCAGGTGTTTTACACGATACAGGGATTTATACAGAGAGCGAGACCACGATAGCCCAAGTTCTACAAGTGTTATCCAAACAAAAAAACACAAGACTTATCTATGAAGCCAACTTCCAAATGGCTTCGGTACTAAAAGAACTGAAAGAGTACAGAGTAGCTCTAGAGTATTATGTAAAAATACCAGAATTGCTAAATAGGTTAGAAGAAGAAGGATATGATAGATATAATTTACAACGCTCCTGGCTATCGTATTATAATAATCTAGGAGGCTATTATCAAGAAGTAGGTAATTTACAAGAAGCCAAAAATTACTTTCAGATTGCGCTTAGAAACCAGTATGTTGATAGTTTTCCACGATTAAAAGCGATGGTTTTAAATAACTATGGATATAATCAGATGCTCCTTTGTGAGGATACTAAGGTGATCCAATCTACACTAGAATCTGCTTTGGAGATTCGTACCCAGATTAATCATAAACAAGGCATTGTCGCTAGTAAAATAAGAATAGCAGAGCTAAGTCTTCTAAAAAAAGATACCATAGCGGCTTTAATTCTCATGAAAGACGCTTATGCTATGGCGGCAGAGGATAGGAATCTTTATGAGTTAATCGAAAGTCTAAAGTTTTTATCCGAATACGATGTAAATGACAAAGAGTTTTATACCACTATTTATCTCAGAACCCAAGATAGCATAAGAACTCTAGAGCGTCAGACTAGAAATAAATTTGCCCGTATTGAATATGAAACAGGAGAAATAGAAAAGAGAAATGATCTTTTAAAGCAAAGAAATACATATTTAGGAGGAGTCATTTTGCTTGTCGTCTTACTGTCTATTGTGTTTTTTATTGTGCTTAGTTTGCAAATGAAAAACAAAAAACTCTTATATCAGCAAAAAGATCAACAGGCTATACACCAGATTCAAGCTTTGCTTTTACAACAACAAAGCATAACCTATAAGGCAAAAAATAAACAAAGAAAACAAATAGCCAAAGACCTACATGACTCTATTATTAATAGAGTGTTTACGGTGCGTATCAATCTCGGACAATTGTCAACTGATCAAACTAAAGAGAAAGAAAAGTTAATCGATCAATTAACACAAATCGAAGCGCAGACCAGAGCCTTATCTCACAATATGCATAAGACCTTGTTTAATCAAGAGCAAGACTTTAGCTTAGTACTTGAGAATTTAATATTAAGTCAGAAAAATCCATTTCAAACTGTTTTTGAGTGTTCTATTGATAGACTTATTAATTGGGATTTTTACACCTGGTATCAAAAAGCACAGTTATACCTTATTGTACAAGTATTGCTTCAAAATGTAAATAAACATGCTCATGCGAGTAAGTGTTTAGTTATTATTCTTTTAAGTGAACAGCATATTGTAGTTAAAATTCATGATAATGGTATTGGTATTGATACCAAGAAAATAAATAAAGGATTGGGTTTTAAAAATATAAGGCATCGACTACAATCTCTACAAGGAAAAATGACTATCTCTACCCTTAATCAGATGACAACGATTAGTTTAGAAATTCCCTATAGTGAAAAGGAAGTATAGTTTTATTTTGTTGTAATTTTTATAAATTTAAGATTGTGTAGTTCTTTTTTATTCCTAAATTGCTTTGTAATTTTTATAAAACGCCTATATGACCATATTACTAGCCGACGATCATTTTATGACTTTAGAGGGGTATATTTCTATTTTAAATAATGAATCTAATACGTATATAAAAGCCCAAAACTGTGAGGAACTCTATAAACAGATTCTTGGCTTAGAACAGCTTGATGTAGCTATTATAGATTATGATATGCCTATATATAAGGAGCAAAATATATCCTCAGGTTTAGACTGTACAACCTTGATTAAAGAGCGCTTTCCTAAGTGTAATATTATTCTAATTACAGCCCATGAGGAAGCACTTATTCTTTATAGCATTTACCGAAATAAAACAATAGATGCCTTGATTGTAAAATCTGATTTTTCAGCCAAGACTTTACAGGATTTGATTCTTAATGATAAAGGACCGGAACTTTTTTACAGCCCTATTGCCAAGGAGTCTATCAAAAAGGTAATCGCTAAAAATACACTTCTAGACCCTAAGAACAGAGAGATTTTAATGTATTTATCTCATGGATATAAAATTACGCAGTTAGAGAGCTTTGTATTTTTAAGTACAAGTGCTATACAAAAGCGAATAAGTAAAATGCTACATGAGTTTAATGTAACGGATTATCAGGAATTAATTCAAATAATAAAACACAACCAATTGCTATAGTATTTTAAATATATTGATTTATAATATATTACTTGAATTTAAGGATAAAAAGTGATTTTATTGGTATATTTTTATTTATAACTAATATTTAGACTTTAAAGGGGTGGAAATGCTTGTTTTTTTAACACTTGCTGTAGGTTGACTTCCGTTTTAGTTAATTGTCTTGTTGTCAGTTTTTTATATTGATTTGATGTTGTTAAATTTATGTTATTATAAACCAAAACAATATTGATAATATGAAATTACACCACAAGATCCTATTAGGGTCATTCATCTCAGTAGCACTGGTATCATGTAATACTAATGACAATGATACAGCAGTAAATGATAGTACTAGTGGATTAAAAGAATTAAGAGCAGTACCTAAAGCGGATATTGTTTCAGGATTTGAAGGAGCGAAAGTCTGTAAAGATGTTTATCCTAAAGGAACAGATCCAAGAGGAGCTGTTGTTAGAAGTACAAAGTGGCCTAATGGAAGTGTTATTACTGTAGGACTATATGGAGGTACTCCTTATGTTCGCAGTAAGGTTAAGCAATACGCGCAGGAGTGGTCTAATTATGCCAATATCACTTTTAATTTTGTGGAAACTGGAACTCCTCAGATTCGAGTTACTTTTACCCAAGGAGCAGGATCGTATTCTTATTTAGGAACACAAGCCCTTAGTATTCCATCTAATGAAGAAACAATGAACTTTGGTTGGTTTGATAATTCGACTAGCGATGCAGAGTTCAGTAGAACAGTTATCCATGAGTTCGGTCATGCGCTAGGAATGATACACGAGCATCAACATCCTTTAACGAATATTCCATGGGATAAAAATAAAGTGTACGCTTATTACGCTGGTTATCCGAACTATTGGAGTAAAAATGATGTGGATAACAATCTTTTTGCAACCTATTCAACTACGCAAACTCAGTATAGTGCTTATGACACGCAGTCGATTATGCATTACAGCATAAGCAGTGCTCTTACTACAAATGGATTTAGTGTAGGAAATAACTCTGTTTTATCAGCAACAGATAAACAGTTTATTGCAACAGTTTATCCAAGAAACTAAAGTATATACATTAGGTTAGTTTTAATAATAGTCTACCTTACCCTAGTGTGAGGTAGACTTTATCTATTTATGACAATGAATAAAAGTTACTTTCTATTACTTTTTTGTATTCTTCCTTTTTTAATACAAGCTCAAGCCAAAAGACAACCCTCTTCTATCTCACCTTATGTAAATTGGAGTGAAGAAAACTTGAATTGGAATATAGCAGGCAATGAACAAGGACAATACCCTAATGTATTATCAGAATTAGATTGGCGCGATCTTCGCGGACCTTCTGTAGGTGTTGAATCTGTTATCTCTCTTTCATCGAAATTTCGCTTAAAAACAGACCTAAATTACAAGGAGATAACAAGAGGAACTGTGAAAGATACAGATTATGCAGGAGACAATAGATTCCTAAAAACCTCTGAACTTGATTTACAAGCAGATAAAGGTCATTCTTTTTACACACGTATTGAATTATCCTATTTGCTATGGTCTAATCATCACTTTTATTTTAATACCCATATTGGGTATTATGGTGCCTATCAGACTCTTTATATGTTAGATGGAGATGTCCCTCTTATAGAAGGCAAAAAATTAAATAGCACCTATAAACCTCAATCTCATGGAGTCATCATGGGATTAGAAACGAATTTTATTCATCAGAATTGGAATGTAGATTTTGATATTAGCGCTATATATCTACCCTCTTACACTGCTAAGGCAACTTGGAACCTCCGAGAAGAACTTAGACAGCCCACCAGTTTTAAGCACAAATCTAAGGGAGTGGGGTGGAGGACAGGATTACATATCGGCTATCAGCTCACACAGCGCATACAACCTTTTTTCTCTGTTCACTATACCCATACAAAAATAAATAAGGGAACCGATAAGTTATTTAAGGCAAATGGAACAACTCATACCGCCCAATTAAATGAAGTTCATTCAAACAGTTTAAGCATAGGGCTAGGAGTGAAGGTATTTTTAGATTCCTTATAAAAAATAATTGTTTTCTTAAAAAGTAAGAACACCCGGTAGTTGATAAAAAATAAGACAATAATTTTGAATTTTTTATTTAGCGTTTTATTACATAAATAATTTAAAGGGTATTAAATATACCACACAAGAGGATTATATCCTCTTTTTTTATTTTTATCAATCCATAATAAAACTTTTAAAAGGCTATTTAAAGTCAATTAAAGACTGAGCATACCAAGTTTTATTAATAGATAGTTTTCCTGGGACATTTGAGCTAAGATATTAAGCAAACAGCTTAATAAATAACTTATAAATGTCAAATTTTATGAAAACAAAAACATTTCAAAAATTAGTATTGTTAGGTCTAACATTACTTTTATCAAGCAATCTTTTTGCTCAAGGAAACGGAATAGCAGGTATCACAGAAGCTACCCAGATGGTTACTTCTTATTTTGATCCAGCCACTAAACTTATCTACGCTATTGGAGCTGTGGTTGGTCTTATTGGAGGGGTAAAGGTGTATAACAAATTCTCAAGTGGTGATCCCGATACAAGCAAGACAGCTGCAAGCTGGTTTGGAGCTTGTATCTTCTTAATTGTAGCGGCTACAATTCTAAGATCATTCTTCCTTTAAAAGATACTTATATGAAAAAGTATAGTATCAATAAAGGCATTGGAGCAAGCGCAGAGTTTAAAGGACTCAAGGCTCAGTACCTGTTTTATTTTGCAGGTGGACTATTAGGAAATCTAATTCTTGTTATGGTTTTGTATATGGCTGGGGTAAACAACAAAGTTTGTTTAGCCCTTGGTCTTGGACTATCGGGGTATCTTGTTTACAAAGTATTTTCATTAAATAAGAAATACGGCCAGTATGGTCTTATGAAACTTCAAGCCAGAAAGTACTTTCCAAGGTATATCATCTCAAGAAAAGATCTTAGAGGGTATTTAAGTAGAAACTTAAAACTAAGACACTATGAGAAATACAGCTAAGACAAATACATTAGAGCGGATGTTTCCAATTCTATCAGTGGAGAACAACTGTATTGTCTCAAAGCAAGGAGATATCACGGTTTGTTATAAAGTGATCTTACCTGAGATATTCACCATCTCAGATAAGGAGTATGAGACTATTCACAGCCTGTGGCATAAGGCTATAAAAACGCTTCCTGAGTTTACTGTGATTCACAAGCAGGATTGGTTTGTAAAGGAAAGTTACCACGCTGATTTTAAAGATGCAGAGCAAAGCTATCTAAGTAGAAGCTTTGAGAGGCATTTTAATGAGCGTCCCTATCTGAATCACAGTTGTTATTTGTTTATCACTAAGACCACTAAAGAGCGAATTAAAAGTCAAAGTAACTTCTGTTCACTTACAAGAGGAGAACTCATCCCTAAAGAGATTAGAGATAAAGACACTATTCAAAGCTTTTTAGAAGCGACTACACAATTAGAAAAGATAGTAAATGACAGTGGAATAATTCACTTAACTAAACTTACGGAAGAAGATATTATCGGCTCAGAAGATAAAAGCGGGCTCTTAGAGCAGTATTTAACGCTAAGTCCCAGTAAAAGAGGTAGTCTTCAAGATATAGCTATAAGTAGCGATAAGGTTAGAGTAGGAGATAATAATCTTTCTTTACATACCCTTTCAAACACAGAAGATCTTCCTAGTGAAGTATCGTGTTTATCAAGTTATGAAAAACTATCAACTGATAAAAGCAGTATGGCTTTATCGTTTGCAGCGCCTGTTGGACTCTTGCTTAATTGTAATCATATCTACAATCAGTATTTGTTTATAGAAGATAGTGATTACAATTTAAAACAGTTTGAAAAGTCGGCCAAGAATATGCACTCTCTTGCTAGATACAGTAGAGCGAATCAAATAAACAAGCAGTGGATAGAAGAGTATTTAAATGAAGCGCATAGTAAAGGTCTAATATCCATTAAAGCTCATTTTAATGTAATGGCATGGTCAGATAACCCAAATGAGCTTAAACAGCTTAAAAATGACTGTGGAAGCGCAATCGCTTCTATGGAGTGCGTACCAAGACACAACACAGTGGACGTCCCCACACTTTACTGGGCAGGTATGCCAGGAAATAGCGCAGACTTTCCAAGTGAAGAGAGCTTTTATACTTTCATAGAACCTGCCTTATGCTTTTTTACAGGGGAGACCAATTATCAAAACTCACTATCTCCTTTTGGAATTAAAATGGCAGATAGACTAACTGGTAAACCGATTCATTTAGATATCTCCGACCTACCCATGAAAAAGGGAATTATCACCAACCGCAACAAGTTTATCTTGGGACCATCAGGGAGTGGTAAGAGTTTTTTTACCAATCATATGGTAAGACAGTATTATGAGCAAAACGCTCATGTGCTCTTAGTTGATACAGGAAACTCCTACCAAGGCTTATGTGAATTAATTAAAGGCAAAACAAAAGGGGAGGATGGAGTATACTTCACCTATACCGAAGAAAACCCAATTGCGTTTAATCCTTTTTATACCGATGATGGGGTATTTGATATTGAAAAAAGAGAGAGTATTAAAACGCTCATTTTAACGCTTTGGAAGCGCGATGACCAGCCTCCCTCACGATCGGAAGAAGTTGCGCTTTCAAATGCTGTTAGTGGATACATCCAAAAACTTCAAAGCAGCGATATAAAACCAAGTTTCAATACTTTCTATCAGTACATCAAAACAGATTACAAAACTGAGTTAGAAGAGAAACAAGTTAGAGAAAAGGATTTTGATCTGGCAAACTTTTTAAATGTACTTGAGCCTTACTACAAAGGCGGGGAGTATGACTATCTATTAAACTCAGAAAGTGAGCTTGACCTTTTAAACAAACGCTTTATCGTTTTTGAGATAGACTCAATCAAAGAGCACAAAATTCTTTTTCCCATTGTGACTATTATCATCATGGAAGTGTTTATAAATAAGATGAGGCGTCTTAAAGGACAGCGCAAGCTAATCTTAATTGAGGAGGCGTGGAAGGCCATTGCTAAAGAGGGGATGGCATCGTACATTAAATATCTTTTTAAGACCGTTAGAAAATTCTTTGGAGAGGCAATAGTAGTTACCCAAGAGGTAGATGATATTATCCAATCTCCGATTGTAAAGGAAAGTATTATCAATAACTCTGATTGTAAGATTCTACTTGACCAGCGCAAGTACATGAATAAGTTTGATGATATACAAGCGATGCTTGGCCTTACTGACAAAGAAAAAGCTCAGATACTTTCAATAAACCTAAACAACAATCCTAACCGCCTTTACAAAGAGGTATGGATTGGCCTAGGTGGAATGCAATCGGGAGTATATGCTACAGAAGTAAGCTACTCAGAATACTTAGCTTATACCACAGAAGAGACTGAAAAACTACAGGTAATGAACCTGGCTAAAGAGCTCAACGGTAATGTAGAGATGGCTATAAAGCGTCTTGTACAAGAAAAACAGACTGAATAAGTAAATACGCTAACCCAACTTTTCTAAGGATAAAAAATAGTACTCAGTAGAGTAACCAATCAATTAAAACATAAAATATGAAAAAACTATTGCAGGTAGTTGTGGTAGCGATGCTACTAGTTCTACCAATAAAGAATTATGGGCAGTGGACAGTATATGATCCTGGAAATTTAGCCCAAGGTATTATAAATAGTGCTAATGAAATAAGGCAAACTTCTGCTACAGTTAGCAATGTAGTTAAAAACTTCAAGGAAGTAGAAAAAGTCTATAACCAGAGCAAGGAGTATTACGATAAACTCCAATCGGTTAATAACCTAGTTAAAGACGCTAGAAAGGTTCAACAGACAGTGCTTTTAGTAGGGGACGTTTCGGAGCTGTATGTCAAAAACTTTGGCAAGATGCTTAATGATCCAAACTTCTCTGCCCAGGAGCTTGTAGCTATTGCCAATGGATATTCCGTGCTTCTTCAAGAAAGCACAGAGCTTGTCAAAGAGCTTAAGCAGATTGTAAGTAGCTCAACCTTGTCTTTAAATGATAAAGAGCGCATGGATGTTATAGATAGAGTTTACAAAGAAGTAAAAGACTATCACAACCTTGTTAGTTACTATACAAGAAAAAATATTGGCATCAGCATCTTAAGGGCTAAAAAGAAAAATAATACCCAAAGGGTACTTGATTTATACGGTACTTCTAATCAAAAATACTGGTGAGTTATGGCTAGAGATAATCTTCATGAGGTTTTACAAAACCTCTATTACGATATGATGCCACTTACAAGTCAGATGGTATCTGTGGCTAAGAGCCTAGCAGGTCTTGGAGCGCTTTTTTATATCGGCATTAAAGTATGGCAAGCCTTAGCAAGAGCAGAAGCTATTGATGTGTATCCAATGCTTAGGCCATTTGCTTTGGGAATTTGTATTATGTTTTTTCCAACCCTTGTTCTAGGAACTTTAAACACGGTTTTAAGTCCTGTTGTAAAGGGAACGCATCAGATATTAGAAACCCAGGTTATAGATCTAACATCTTTACAAAAACAGAAAGATATTTTAGAAAAGGAGGCTATGCTTAGAAATCCTGAGGCTGCTTATTTAATTTCTGATGAGGCCTTTGATAAAAAACTTGATGAGCTTGGCTGGTCACCCTCGGATCTAGCCACTATGACAGGAATGTATTTAGAGAAATGGCAATATGATTTTCAAAAAAACCTAAGAGATGCCTTTAGAGAAATCTTAGAGATGATTTTTCAGGCTTCTGCTTTAATTATAGACACGATTCGGACCTTTTTTTTAATTGTGTTATCCATACTAGGGCCAATTGCATTTGCCATTTCTATTTGGAGTGGTTTTGAATCTACGCTCTTACAGTGGCTCACGCGGTATATAAGCGTGTATCTCTGGCTTCCTGTAGCGGATTTATTTAGCGCAATGCTAGCTAGAATTCAATCCTTAATTCTTGAAAGAGATATGCTATTGCTTTCAGATCCAAGTTTTATCCCTGATACCTCAAACACGATATATGTGATTTTTATGATCATTGGCATTGTGGGATACTTTACAATTCCTACAGTGACAAGTTGGATTATTCAAGCCAGTGGAGGCTCGGGCTTTCTTCGTAATGTAAATCAATCTGCGCTTAAAACAGGTAATATTAGCTCGGCGGCAGTTGGGGCTACCTCGGGAAATATAACAGGTAGACTAATTAAATAATTTAAACACTTTAAACATGGAATTTAAATCACTTCGAAATATAGAAAATAGTTTTGTGCAGATTCGGCTCTACGCTATTGTATTTGCAGTTGTTTGCCTTATAGTAGTAGGATTCGCTATTTACAAAAGCTATGATTTTGCTAAAGAGCAACGAGAGAAGATCTATGTGCTTGATAAAGGTAAATCACTTATGCTAGCTCTGTCTCAAGACGCAAGTATAAATAGGCCAGTAGAGGCAAGAGAGCACGTAAGGCGCTTTCACGAGCTGTTCTTTACTCTCTCACCTGAAAAATCAGCCATTGAGGGTAATATGCAAAGAGCGTTTAATCTATCTGATAAAACCGCCTTTGACTATTATAAAGACTTACTTGAAAAAGGATATTACAGCAGAGTCATTTCAGGAAATATTCAGCAACGAATTGAGGTGGATAGTATTAAAATAGATTTTAACACCTATCCCTATAAGACGCTAACCTATGCAACGCAGTATATCATACGATCTAGTAACCTAACTAAAAGAAATCTTGTTACAAGTAGTCAGCTTATCTCAGCTGTACGGTCTGATAATAACCCGCAAGGATTTATTATCGAAAAGTTTACAGTTGTAGAGAACAAAGACTTAGAAGTTGTTAAACGTTAAAAAAACAAGATTATGAAGAAGCTACAACTTTTAAGACATAGTTATTTAAGTAAACTACAAGCTTACTGGAATAACCTCTCTATAAAAAGACAACGAGTTTTATTACTTACCGCTTTTACTCTTTACACATTAGTTTGTCTTTTTATTGTAAAGACAAGTTTTAGCTCTAAAATAAAGCAGGCAATAAGTAGGGAGGATCAGAGTAATATAAAACCAGTTAAGTATTTGCTTAAAAGGCAAAAGATAGAATCACACTCAATTATTAAACTAAAATATTATGAATCAAGATCAGTTATCAAATAAAACCCACCAGATAGAGAAAGTACCCAAAGAAAAAAAGGCAATTCAAAATCTTATAGAAAAACACAAAAAGCACATAGTCTTTGCTTTAATGGGCATTGTCTTTTTAGGGGTAATGTACCTTTTGTTTAAACCCGAAGAAAAGGAGTTAATCTCTCATAATGATTCTGTTCCTGAGGCGATAACCAAGGGGATGCCAACAGATAAAGTAAAAGCTTATGAAAAAGAGCTATGGGAACAGAAAAAGCAAGAAAATGAAAATCAGATTCACTCCTTAGCAGACTATTGGAATGATTCGCAAGAGGAGTCTAATAATACTTACAATCACAAGGATTATAATGCGGAACCTACTTACACTCCTTATGAGAGGTCTTACGAGAACTACAAACAAAGCCAAGATGTACTTGGTAGTTTTTACAGTAGTAGTACTGAAAATTCTGAAACCGAAAATCTTAAAAAGCAAATACAAGAGCTAGAGAAACAATTAGAAGAAAAAGACACTCCAACACCTATTACTATGGATAATCAATTAGAACTTATGGAAAAGTCTTTTCAGATGGCAGCAAAGTATTTGCCAGGAGGTCAAAATCAAACTGAATTACCGTCTTCAAATAAGACTACAAACGCTAAAACAATTTCAAGTAAAAAACAGGTCATAACAATGCTTGATAAAACAAGTAAAGAGATTGTATCTTCACTGGTAAAACCAACAAGTTTACTAGATTTTTTACCTATTAATCCTAAATCAAATCAAACCTTTTATACAGCAGAAGGAGAACGTAAAACCCAGAACCATAAAAACAGTATAAGGGTAAGTATTAAAGAAAATCAGGTTATTATAAACGAAGGTTACATCAAACTAAGACTCTTAGAAAGAATCGTAATAAATGGGGCTCTGTTACCTGAATCAAGTACACTGATTGCTAAGGTAAAGGTAAACAGTGGCAGGTTAGAGCTTATTGTAAATTCTATTAAGATAGAAGAGACCATCATAGAAACAGAGCTTATCGGCTATGATAATTATGGGCAAAGAGGCTTAGAGGTATTAGACCTTCAAGAAATAAGCGCCTCAAAAGAAATCATTGCCAATATGGGACAAACAGCAGGAACGAGTATATCTATGAGTAGATCTGCTTCAGATCAAATTGCTTCAGATCTAACTAAAGGACTTATTCAAGGAGTATCTGGTTACTTTTCAAAGAAAGTAAAAGCCCAAAGAGTAACCCTAAAACAAGGACAAGAACTGTTTCTTGTACCGAAAGAATAACATTTAATAACCAAGTAAAACAAATCATTATGAAAACAATCATTAAATATATGTTACTATGCTTATTAGCAGTAAACACAGTAACTTCCCAAAATTATACCAAGTCTATCAATTTATCAAATGCTGAGGTAACTCCTTATGAGGTAGAACTAACCCAAAACAAAACTACTCATATCTTGTTTCCAAGTAGTGTTGAATACGTAGATTTAGGAAGTAGTGACATAATAGCAAGCAAAGTAGAGGTTACATCAAATGTACTTCGTTTAAAAACGATTACAGAATATATTTCACCTACAAACTTTACTGTAATTACAAACGATGGTAAATACTATAGTTTTTGTGCTACTTACAATGAAGAGCCAACACAACTGAGCTATGACTTAACCAAGTTTGAAAATCAAAACAGTAAACAGCAAAGCGAAGTTCTATTTAAAGACTTAGGGGACACCAGTCCAACTCTAGCAGATCTTTTTATGAAAGCAATCATCAAAAGAAACAAGAAAGAGCTAAATATTAAAAGCAAAAGCTACGGGGTAGAAGCAAGGCTGAAAAGTATCTACACTCAAGATGGTAAACTCTACTTTCATCTTTCTATTAACAATAAAAGCAATCTACCCTATGAAGTTGACTATATTAGTTTTAGAATCAAAGACAGAAGGACCTCTAAACGAACCACTATTCAAGAAATGAGTTTAAAGCCCATTAGAAGCTATAGTGATGCTCAAACTATTAATATTCAAAGTAAACAAGACAATGTATTTATGTTAGATCAGTTTACCCTATCAGATAAACAAATGCTTTTAATTGAAATTAATGAGAAGAATGGAGTGAGAAATCAAAAAATAAGAGTGCTAAAACATAATGTATTAAGCAGTAAACAGATTGAATTGTTAAGAATATAGTTTTATACATAGTATAATATTTTATTTAAGTATAGAAAACCACCGCCTTTGGCGGTGGTGATGTTTTATAGGCTATGCCTTTTATAGGTTTGTACTATAAAACATTTAAACAGTGAGTAAATATAGAAAATTAACGCATGTATATTACAAATGTGATTATCACATAGTTTTTACACCCAAGTATCGCTTCCAAATTTTGGAAGGAATGGTAAAAAGTTTGATAGAATATGATATTCAATTGATTAGTAGTTGGAAAGGTGTTCAAATACAAGAAATGAATATTCAGAAAGATCATATTCATTTAGTATGTTCGATTCCCCCCAAAGTATCTATCAGTGAATTTATGGGAATTCTTAAAGGTAAACTAGCTATAAAACTCTTCAAAACATATCCAACATTAAAACAGAAGCCATATTGGGGTAATCATTTTTGGTCTCGTGGATATTTTGTTAGTACAGTAGGATTGGACGAAGATATGATAAAACGATATGTCAAGTATCAAGAACATAACGATAATCAATCGTAATGCCCCTTTGGGGCTAATCTGAAAAACAAAGCCACCATTTTTAATGGTGGTTTTTTACTAGATCTTAAGAGAATTTAAAGTGGGGCTATCTTATAAAGACTAGTCCCACTTTGTTTTTTTTAACTTTGTATGGATGATTCTTATTCCTGATCTTCAACTGATTATTTTAGTTTACCTTAAGAATATAATATAAGTTTTTCCTAAGTACACGACAAAAATCTAAAGCAATTGATATTTAGAGGATTGTACTTATTTTTAGACAGCAATAATCTTGATAAGTAGTCAAGTCCAAGTTTAAATACACTCATAAGCCTATTGCCATGATTCTTGATTGTGATAGGCTTAATAGTATCAATATCCTAGCATTCATAGGGGGGTAACCTTGTTTTTTTGCACAACACTTTTTTAAAGTATTTTAAAGGAAAATCAACGGATGGGTTTTAACAGATAAATGAGAAAATATTGTTGTTTTGGTTGAATAATTCACAATAAAAACGGAAGTGAATTTTTCGATTTGGACAGGTTATTTTCGATTTCAATTTCCACAAGAATACTTTTTTTGTCCTGAGATAAATGAGTGTTGTATATTTATTTTCTAGTATTTTCTTCCTGATTAACCTTTTCTCTACAATCCAATCTGTTTCAACTTTTTAGTAAAGATTGTTTTATATTCTTCTTTGTACTCATCAGTTAAAAAGCTTCGATCTATTAAGTCATATACTTTATTAGCTTGCTTAGAGAAATCTTTATAGATATTATTCCTTACAATTGCTGTAATACCTAAACTCATTGCAAGTTCATCAAAGTTTACTTGTTTAATCTTTTTCTTACGACCACTTAGGGTTAGTGCTAAATCTTCTTTATCATCAGGAAAGACTAAATTCAGATTTAAAAGGTCATACGCTGGAGAAAATAAGATACCCTTATCTGTGTGCATTAAAGAGAAGTTCTTTAGGTGCATGTCGTTATTACCTGTTATAAAGCTAAACAAGACAAGTCTAAAGTATTTGATTGTATCTAAGCCCGAATTGGTAGCGTATCGTTTAATGATCTTCCCTACACGCTCATAGGAGCTTTTGTATTTTTGTTCCGTTAACAATTCTGATAACTGACATAAATCTTCTACATGAATTTTTTTGTTTTTCACTCGATCAAAACGCTTGGTAATATAAGCCAGCTCACCGGTAGAGGTGCGAATCAAAGCATGTTGTGCGGTTTCAATTTTAAATAGCTTAGCTAGGTGCATGGTCAAGTCTTCTACTTGTGGCATAAAAGCAAAATTAGGAGATTGAGGCTTGAGGATATAATCCCCCCATAAACTGACTAAGGTTAATCGTTTACTACCGTTTTCACTGTTTAAACTTAAGGATATCTTAGGTTGTACCCCTGTTAACGCTAATCTTTCGTTTACCGTTATTTGTGCTAACTTATCTAATTTTTCTTTATCTAATTCTAATATAGGAACTTTTGTAGTGTCAAAGAACTTCTTTGAACAAGTAGGGTGATAGTCGCCTGTTTCAACAGGCTTATAACAAAATAAACAGTTATTCATGATTTGCCGCCTCCATCGGATAAATTGAGACCGCTCCAATAGTGTCTCTACATAAGTTGATTAATAATTCAAATCGATCTCGGGGATTGAGCTTCCAATGTTTTTCTCCGATATCTAATAGCCATCCTTCAGGAATTAACCCATCGAAAAAAGGAAAGAGTACATTGCTATGATAGGTTTCTTCAGATAGGGGGAGCGTTAGGCTAATTGGATGCGGATGAGGTGTTCTTAGATAATCTTGATTATAGTAAAAGGAATATCCATCATCTCCTTCCAGGAGATAACCAGCTAACTGATCTTGAAAGTATATTTTAGCTTGTCGTGCCATTATTCTCTAGTTTGATCAATTACACCAACTTCTTTACCAAATAAAGCTAACACATCGTTTACTTTGTCTAAACGGAGTGTTTTTTTACCTTGTTCTAAATCACGTACAAAACGCAAGCCTACACCAGCATTTAGCGCTAAATCTTCTTGCGTAAGCTTTAATTCTTTTCGCTTTTGCTTTACAAATACTTGTATTGAATCCATATCTATACCTTTTCAGGTATAAATATACATAAAAAATGGAATAATACCCCTTCGGGTATAGTTTGTGTGAGATTCAATATTTTATACCCGATAGGTGGTATTTTATGAATTAAATAAAGCGTTTTTTCCTTCAAATGGTCTATTTAGATACTAATCCTATTACTTTTTTAGGAATTGTCCACGATTATTCAAATAACAACAAAGGCTTTACTGTTTGGAAAGGCTTATTAGAAGGGTGATTGACCTGCGGAAGGATTTGATTAAATTTGTGACAAATGTAAATCTTTTTTTATGAATGAATCTATTAGTAATCAGATAGTAGATAAGATTTCTAAATCTAAGCGTGGAGAAATTTTTTTCGCTATTGATTTTGTTAAATATGGTACAGCTGACAATATTTGACAAATACTCTCTCGTTTAGAAAAAGAAAACCTTATTGAACGATTAACCCATGGTATTTATATAAAACCAAAGCAAGATTCTTTATTAGGAACAATTTATCCTAGTATAGAGGAAATTGAAAATGAGATTGCAAAAAGAGATAAGGTGCCTATAGCGCCAACTGGTGTATTAGCGTTGTATCTATTAGGATTAACAACCCAGATCCCCTTAAAGACTGTTTATTTGACTAAAGGATCTCAAAGAGAAATTAAGGTTGGAAATAGGAAGATTAATTTTAAGAGAACTGTCCCTAAAAACCTTATGATAAAAGATGATCTGTTACATTTAGTAGTACAGGCTTTTAAAGAGAAGGGGCAAAGAGAAATTACGGATTCTTTTTTAAATGCGATTAAATTAGCTGTTGATAAAATAGATCAACAAGTGGTAGAATCTCAATTGAAATTTGCTCCGGTTTGGATTCAAAAAGAAATTAAAAAACTTTATTATAAACAGGAGTATGTGGATTAATTTATCTGAAGAACAAAGAGTTGCTGTACTAAAAAAAGCTGAAGTTGTTTATGGACTACCAGCTTTTGTAATAGAGAAAGATTGGTGGGTTTGTATTCTTTTAAAGGCAATATTTCAATCTAAGTATGCAGATTCTATTATATT
This sequence comes from Myroides odoratimimus, assembly GCF_004337635.1. Taxonomy (NCBI): domain Bacteria; kingdom Pseudomonadati; phylum Bacteroidota; class Flavobacteriia; order Flavobacteriales; family Flavobacteriaceae; genus Myroides; species Myroides odoratimimus. Next base: position 3,448,730 of record NZ_CP037427.1, on the reverse strand, counting down.
TAAAGGAGAAACTTCTCTGAGTAAGGGCTTATAATTTAATACAGTGATTTTCAGAAGATATTGATTTGATTATTGACCAGCGTTTGCTGGGGTTTGGTAAGCTTGATTCTAAAACACAAATTAAAAAACTTAGAAAAGCTTCTGGAGGATTTATTATTAATGAATTTAGAGAAGAGTTAATACATCAATTAACTGAGTTGGGAGTAGATCCGAATTTATATGAAATTAAGCACACAGCACGTCAATGTAGAGACGATTTATCAACCGTGTCACACAGATAACATCCACAGTAGTATAGGCGTAAGGTGTTACGCCCATATGATTGTGTGCTGATCACATCCGTAAACAACAAAAGCACAAAAAAATTAATACAATAATCCAAATTGCCATAAAGGAATAACATTCAGAAAGCCAGTTTCTATATCATCTTTTACAACATAACTGTTCTCAATATTTTTAATTTGTTTTTGGCTTTTGTTTTTGCCTCCTATTTCAAAGGTTATATTCTCAATTAAGAAATCTGAGTCAGCAGAAGATATAACATTATGTTTTACTCGTGTCTGATTTAAGAAGAATGTTTCACGAATATTTCCAATATTTGAAGAATCACTTGCTAGGTTGTAAATCAAATTGGTATTGTCTAGATAGATTTTATCTACCTTGCCTAATCCTCTAATTCCCCCAGTATTGTTACGTAGTTGAGTGATTAGCCCAGCTTCTTCAATGTATAGACAATAGTCAGCAATATTATTTCTACTTACAGATAGCATTTCAGCTATTTTACTCATATTAGGTTTAAAAGGAGCACTTTGAGAAACGATAGCTAATAATTGTTTTAATTTTCTACCTGTAGCCACATTCATATTAGCATACATTGGAATATCATTCTCTAAAGTCTGATTAATTATCTGAGCCAAACGAATATCAAAGTCTTGTTCTAAGGCAAAAGGATAATAACCTTTCTTTAAGTAATCAGTATAGTATAATAAAGGCCTTTCTATCTCTGGAATATTAACCTTATGCTGTAGTACTTCTTGTAATGTGTATGTTTTAGCAGAAATGTTATGAAATAGTTTCAGATACTCTCGAAAAGACAAACCTTGCATATTATAGATAATAGCTCTACGACTTAAATCAGAAGCTCCCTTTTTAATATCAAGTACAGATGAGCCCGTAAATACAACTTTTAAATTTTTATGGTAATCATAAATCAGTTTGAGGTCTTTTGCCCAATCAGGGTATTTATGAATTTCATCAATAAATAAATACTTGCCTCCAAACTTGACAAAGGTATCAACTAACTTAATGATTTTATTATCCACAAAATAAAAGTCCTCTGCGGTAATGTAAAGTGTTTCTGTAGGACTTAAATTCTGTTTGATATATTGCAGGACAAGAGTAGTCTTACCTACACCACGGGGACCAATTAGACCTATCATTCGATTTTCCCAATTGATTTGATTATATATGTAGCGAAAGAAATCTGTGTTAGCCTCATTGATTAACTTGTTTGAATACTCAAATAACCGTTCCATACTGTTTATTTTATTACAAATATAAGTATAAATGCACTCACATAGTGCATTTATTTTAAATAAATGCACTATATGAGTGCTATTTTATCTTTTTTTGTTGTTACGGATTGTAAATCTGAGCCATCGGGAGTTAATTGAGCCTTGAAAAGCGATAAGTAAATAATCGAGTAGGAGGCTGAAGATTATTTCTTCAGCCTCCTACTCGATTATATTCTTTAGGAGATTTATTTCCTAATACTTTATGAGGATGATTAAAATTATAATTCTCTCTCTATTTATTAGCCAATCTTTGTAATTGGTATATATCATTGAAGTAAAAAGCATGATGTTAACCCTTATCAATGGCTTAAATATGTTCTTGAAAATATTCAATCCATCAACCACAAGAATATTACAGACCTATATCCGCATAATTATAAGAAGTTAATTACAGACTCAGTAGAATGATTTTTAGACTGCACAAGGTGTACTTGCTTAGGTGGATCCTTTTTATGCCTTTTTTAAACGTTTAGGACGCTATTTATTGCACAATATTTAACGCATAAACTGATTTTTGTTTGGTTTATGCGTTTTTTTTGTACATTAGCTATATAGTGAAAGTAACATTTCTCATTGTATAGAATATAATTCATTAATAGGATTATTTGTACTTTATGAACGATATAATAGACATTACTGCTTTATCAGATAAAGCTATTTTACAAAAACTAGGATTTTTTATTCAGCAAACGCGAATCAAAGAAAATCTGACGCAAGAAGACTTAGCCCAACAAGCGGCTATTAGTCGTACTACCTTGAGTTTGCTAGAGCGTGGTGAAAATATTTCGTTGATTAATCTCATCAAAATCTTACGTATTTTAAATGCTTTGTATGTTTTAAATAGTTTTGATGTGCTAGAAGAACTCAGCCCAATAGAATTAGCTAAAGGCGAAAAGCAAAAACGACAAAGAGCATCAAAAGCACCTAACCAACAACAAGACAATTCAGATTTAGGATGGTAACAACTGCATTTATTAACATATATGGCAAACGTTTGGGATCCGAACAGAGGGTTGGCAAGCTTTGAGTATGATCCTCAATTCAAGTTGGAGGAGCTGCCCATTGCTCCCATTAAAATGCCCAACAAAAACCGTATTTATAATTTTCCCGAATTTAGGGATAATGATACTTTCAAAGGAATGCCAGGTTTATTAGCCGATGCATTACCCGATCGCTACGGTAAGGAATTAATCAATGCTTGGTTAGCACGTCAAGGTCGACCAGACAACAGTTTAAATCCGGTAGAGTTATTATGTTTTATCGGAAAAAGAGGAATGGGCGCCTTAGAATTTGAGCCGGTTATAGGAAAAGAATCTACGTCTTACGACTTAGAGTTATCGGATTTAATAGAAACCACTAAAGCGTTATTAGAAAAAAAAAGAAGAATTACATATTAGTACTCAACACAATATGGAAGATGTGATGTTAGATGTGCTTAAAATGGGAACTTCTGCAGGAGGGGCTCGCCCTAAAGCAATTATAGCATACAATAAGAAAACGGGAAAAGTAAAATCCGGGCAAACACTAGCCGAAGATGGTTTCGAACATTGGTTAATCAAGTTTGATGAAATCAGCGATGTCCAATTTGGTGTTTCAAAAAGTTACGGTCGTGTAGAAATGGCTTATTATAAAATGGCGACAGATTTTGGGATTGAAATGACAGAATCACGTTTGATTGAAGAAAACAAACGCGTTCATTTTATGACCAAACGTTTTGACCGTGTGGGTGGAAATCAAAAAGTACATACACAAACCTTATGTGCCTTGCAACATTACGATTTTGCAAATATCACATCATATAGCTACGAACAAGTATTTCAAACCATGCGTTTATTGCGCTTAACCTATGCAGAGGCAGAACAAATGTTTAAACGTATGGTGTTTAATGTAGTAGCACGTAATTGTGATGATCACACCAAGAATTTTGCATTCTTAATGGATGCTCAAGGAAAATGGAAATTAGCCCCCGCCTATGATATTTGTTTTGCCTATCGTCCAGATAGTATGTGGGTGAGCCAACACAACTTGAGTATCAACGGAAAACGCAAAGATTTTGAACGCAAAGATTTAGTAACCATCGCCGAACAAAATTCTATTCGCAATCCTAATAAAATCATAGATCAAGCACTTGATTTAGTAAAAAACTGGAATCATTATGCGAAGATGTATCAAGTTGACACAGCATTGGCACATCAAATAGATCGTGAATTAATAAAAGAAATGAAATGATTATAGATAAAACACGTAATAAGTTTAAAGAAATCACCACGCCTGTATTTTTGTTCTTTGATCCAAAGCAAGAATATAGAGAGGAAGTATTGGCGATAAATGAACCCGATTTTAAAGTTGAATTCACGCTTTAAAACAGGATCAACAAATGTAAATCATCTTTTTGGCTCTTTTTTACAGAAGCGTTTTATACAATAACCAACCTAATATTAGGGAATCTTAAGCTTAAAATGACTTTTTAAGGTTCGATTAACTATTATTCTATTGCACAAGATGTATTAGCTTAAAAGTATACGGGGATTCAAGTTGTAAATTTGTATTTGAAATTAATCATTTCTTAATTTCTTCAATCGACGTTGATAATCTTGTAAATAATTACGTTTTAGTTTCTCTGATAAGAATGATCTTTCGATTAAATCTACCACTTGTTCTTCTTTCGAAGTTAGATTTTGAAGAACTTTAGCAATCAATTTTTCTGTTATTCCTGCCTTAGCTCCCAATACAATCAATTGATCGATGATTTTTCCTTTTGAGATTGATTTAGGTAATATTGCTTCTTTTAATGCAAAGTCAGCATTGTGAATATGGATTTTAGTATTTAGCAAATCATAAGCTGGACTTAATTTAAAATCGCCTTGTTGAGTTTCTATCAATGAAAAATTCTTTAAATGAGCCTCTCCATTAGAAAATAGATAATTGAAAACGATTAAAGTAAACAACTTAGGTGCTTCTACTTTCCATGCGGGTACATATCTTTTCAATGCATCAAATAACTCTAAATAATTTGCTTCATATTTGTATTGCTCTCCATCTGTTGCAGGTGATTTTCCTAATAATGAAGCGAAATCTTCTATAGCTAATTTATTCCCATTTCCATCGTAATCAAAACGCTTTGTAAGATAGCCTGGACTTCCATCTTCAAAAAAGATTAACACATTTTCTGCTGTCTTAATTTTAAAAATTTGTTTCGCAATTTGCATCGTTAAATGTTCGTTTGCAGGTGCAAATTCTCTATTTTTTGGTAAATCTGATATAGGTTTTAAAATATAATGACCACTTTCAATTTCATTTGTCAACCGTAATTCATTTCCATAGATAGATTATTGTATTGTCATTGGGTTTAATAAACCAGAGAAAGCTTTAGATACTTATAAAATAAGATGGCAGATAGAAACACTATTTAAAGCCTTCAAGTCTAGCGGATTTAATATAGAAGATACACACTTACAAAAAATCGATAGGCTTGAAAAACTAGTCATGTTAGTGATGATTGCTTTTGTATGGTGCTATAAGATTGGGGACTATATTGACACTATTAAGCCTATCACAATCAAGAATCATGGCAATAGGCTTATTAGTGTATTTAAACTTGGACTTGACTACTTATCAAGATTATTACTCTCTAAAAATGGACACAACCCTTTAAATATCAATTGCTTTAGTTTTTTGTCGTGTACTTAGCATCTATTTATATCTTTTTTTAATAATTTAAAATTCTCTTGGTATTATTCAATCAAAAGAGCATCTATTTTTTATCCTCCCTTTCTTCAAAACTCTCCAATTCCTTATTTACTTCTTCCAATAATTGCTGTTCGCTTGGTAAGTAAAGTTCGTATTGGCTTGCAATAATCTGTTTTTGATTTTCTGGTAATGTAAATTTTACTACTGCATCATTTTTATTAGCACAAAGCAAAATCCCAATGGTAGGGTTCTCGTATGGCAGTTTTTCTATCCTGTCATAATAGTTCACATACATTTGTAACTGCCCAATATCCTGATGAGTTAGTTTAGTGGTTTTGATTTCAATAATTACAAAACATTGCAAAATGCGGTTGTAAAATACCAAGTCCACAAAGAACTCATCGCCCTCAATATGTATTCTTTTCTGCCTTGCTACAAAGGAAAATCCATTGCCTAACTCCAACAAGAACTCCTGTAAGTGTGTAATAATGGCACTTTCCAAATCTCTTTCATAATAAGATGTTTCTCTTTTCAAGCCCAAAAACTCCAAATACATTGGGTCTTTAATGATTTCTTTGGCATCAGACGGCTGTTTCTCATTTTTGGCAACCGCTAAAACACTTTCTTTATCATTGCTCAACAAAAGCCGTTCGTACAAACTGCTGTAAATCTGCCGTTCCAATTGCCGCACCGTCCAATTATTTTTTATTGTTTCAGCAATATAAAACTCTCTTTTATCCTGACTGTCAACGCTTAAAAGTAGCTTGTATTGGCTCCAACTCAATTGTGCATACAGTGTATGCACATTCTCAAATGTGCGGTAAAACTGACGGTAAAGGTTGATTTGTCTTGTGGAAAAACCACTTCCGAACTCGGGTTGCAGTTGTTCTGAAAGATATTTGATAAGAAACGTTCCATAATCTGCACGTTCTTTTCCCTCTTGTTCTTCTTCAAAGATACGTTTGCCAATATGCCAATACATCAGCGTTCGCTGATGGTCAACGGCACGTATAGCCTTATCTTTTGATTGGGCTATAATGGCTTTTATATCTGTTATAATGGATTGGTTTATAAGCATACTTAAATATTCATCTACATTTAACAAAGGTACAAATTATAATATACGGCTACTTCTGATTACACCTAATTTAATGTATAATAATGACGTTATTATCAAAGTTGAGCAACAAAAGACCGTTCCAAACCTTTAAATTTATGTGATACCTTTTGCATATCCTTACCGACTTTCTCGTTGAGTATCTTGGCGTAAATCTGTGTGGTGGCAATGTTCTTATGTCCTAACATTTTGCTCAAACTTTCAAGAGGAACACCCTCACTCAAAAACAAGGTAGCAAACGTATGGCGTGCCAAATGAAAGGTTACTTTCTTTTCTTTAAGGCAGTCAATTTGTTGGGAAATTACTTTTAGTCTATCATTACAGAAACTGTTGGACGGAACAGGGAAAACCCTGTCGTCCTTTGACAGTCCTGCGTATTTTTCTATAATTATTTTGGGAATATCCAACAGCATTACATTGGACGATGTGGCTGTCTTTCTTCTACGTACAATAATCCATTGATTGCCGTCAAAGAACTCTTGTATATTACTGTTTTTAAGTCCTTTTATATCCGAATACGAAAGTCCTGTAAAGCAACTGAAAACAAACAGGTCTTTAACCAACTCGTCTTTCTTTTTTTCGCAGTTGAACGTTACAAGCTGTTCCAACTCGTTCCGCAACAGATAACCCCTGTCCTTATCCTTTTTGGTGTTCTTGTACTCGCTGAACGGATTAAAGGCAAGATGCTTTCTGCTCATTGCCAATCGGCAAAGGGTAGTAAAACCAATCATATACACCCAAATCGTATTATGCCCGATACTTAAATCGTTCCGCAGATAGTAGTCGAAATCCTGTACAAATTCGGAAGTAAGGTCGTTAAACGTAATATCGGTATAACCGTATTTGACGAGGGCAAAATTCTGCAGGTGCTTCAAAAGCGTTTTGTACCTGCTGTTTGTGCCTTGTACCCGAAGTCCGCTGTTTACCTTTTTTTCAAAGTCTGCTATAAATTGTTCGTAGAATTTGAAAAAGGTCAGTTCTCCACTTCCCATTCCGAGAAAGGTATTTTTTAGTTTAGTGCTGTTTACCGTTTCCTCGTTCTTTAGGATTTTGGAATAACATTCCTCGATACCCAAACGGATTTTATCAAGTTTACCGTTTACCTCTTGGGCTTCTCGGCTTTTGCCTAAAACCCTGCCATACTTCAAATCCCAATTAGTTGCGGAAATATCCAACTTTGTGCTGAATGCAGACTGTTTACCGTTTACGGTAACTCTGCACATAATTACAACTTTTCCGTTTTTCTTCGGGGCATTCTTTTTAAGGTAGAAAAGAACCTTAAACGTTGATTTTTTGTCGTTTCCATACTCACAATTCTTAATGATAAAGTTAAACCTATGTGAGCCACGAAACAATATGAAAACCTATGCAAAACACTGAAATATAGTTTTTTAGAACGATTGTTTCCAATGTTTAACAGTAACGTTTTAGTAACCTTACTTTTGTCAAACCTCGCTTTTTTCTGCTTTTTACCTCATTACCAAAAAATCAAAAAACGATTGTAAAGCCTTTAAATTTGGACTTTTATTGTCATAGTATTGAAGAAGTTTTACAAAACTAAAAAGTTAAGATGACTTCATTATTAGAAATAAGCTGTAAGTCTTAATCCTGATGCTATATAGTGCAAATCTGCTTTATTAGAATTTAAATTTAATAGAGGGGTTTCAGGAGTATAGATTATTGTTGGTTTTGGACTAGAATAATCAACATATAATGTTAGTCCTAATTGATCTGTTAAGTTGTAAGTTAATGCACTTCCTGCTGACTATCTAAAAGAGCTATGAGGTTTGTATGAAGCAACGGTGATATTATCTTTGATTGTATTGGGTAAAAATATATTACTATTGTTTTGCTTTACTTCAAGTTTTCCTGTTGCACCAAAAGAGTATCCAATGGTGGTTTTTAAAATTAAATTGAAGTTATCATTAAAATGAAAGGCTTAGATTACACTATTGTTTGAAAAAAAATACTATATTGTAAATATATTTAATTAAATAGTAGATAATATGTTGTATCCTTTTATTTCAGTTGGTTTAATAGTTGTTTTTATCATTTGTCTTTTATACATATTATTTGTTAAAAGGGATTTTGAAGGACAAAAGAATAATATTTTAGTAGGTTTATTCTTTTTAGTGATATGGGGTATTATTTACTATTACTTATTAGTATAATCAAAAGATTTTCACAAGGCTCTGCCTTGAGGTAGAAGATTAAAGATTAGTATATTTGTTTGATTAGTGAATATATATATTCAAACGGCCTAATAAAAGCTTACTACTATATCATTTGGTTTGTCTAATAAAATATAGAAGAACTGTTTTATCAGAGGATGTTGAAATTAGTTTGGTTGAAGTTTGTAGCAAGATTTCAGAGCGTTATGAAATACATTTTGTTGAAATCGGAACAGATGAAAATCATGTACATTTTCTGATTTAAAGTGTACCAAAACTTTCTGTAAAGATTATTGGTAGGACAGTGAAAAGTATTACCTCAAAAGAGATTTTTCGATTGCATCCAGAAGTAAAAAAAACAGCTATGGTAGAGGTGATTTTTGGACAAGCGGATATTATGTAAATACAGTTGATCAATATGGTAATGAGGATGTAATTAAGAAATACATTCAAAATCAAGGAGAAGAAAATACTGTATATAAGTCGTTCAATCAAAATCAATTACTATTATCTTTTAAGTAACGCGATACCTTGAAGTAGTTTGTTAAAAAAAAATTAAATATTGTCAGAATGTATTTTTGTAATTATGATTTTACAAACCTTTTTGTTAGAGTAAAGTCAGATAGCACAGAGCAACTATATAAGGTTAGATTTAACTACATATCCGTTTGATATTAATAATAAAGCCCCAGTTTAATAGACTTATTTCTTATAAACCAAAAGGATTAATAGCTACAGATATCTATTTCTTATCTCTATGTAATTTTACCAGTAGTAAATCTGTTTGTAATATTAGTAAAAGCCTTGGTTTATTTATTGGAAATATAGATCCCCCCACAACTCTTAAGCTAAACTTGATTTAAGAAAGAGGCCCCTAATTAGGAGCCTCAAAAGTGAATTGTTGTTTGCTAGCTCATTTTGAGCTACTTGAAAAAAGTGTGAGTTTTGATACTTCTTTTAAATCTAGCAACAAAGATTAATTAAAGTGTGAGTTTTGTTGTTACTTTTTTAAATCTAGTAACAAAGATTAAATTGAGAATTAATAATGACTTATTCTCTTCATTAAAACATGTAAATTAAAAATAATAACTTTATCGCTTCCTGCATTTACTGCTTTAACAACAATGCAAAGCTAATTCTTGAACTCTTATTCAAGCTTATATAAAAACGAATAAAAACTGCGTTAATCACCATTCTCTTTATATTTATTTCTGAATTGCAAAGGAGTTAGACCTGTTTTTCTTTTGAAGAATACTGTCAAATGATTAGCTTCTTTAAATTTTAGTTTAAATGATATTTCATTTATGTGTAAATCTTTATATAATAACAATCTCTTAATTTCCATAATCATTCTTTCTGATACCCAAGCATAAGGAGTGATATTATCAGTTTTTTTAAATGCATATTCAATTGATCGAACACTTAGTTTTAATTCAGAGGCATACATTTTTACAGTCATGCTTTTATCTATATTATTGTTAACTAAATGTTTGAAATTAGATACAATTAACTTATCGTGTGAAATATTTAGCTGTTGAGTAGTAGATTTATCAATAGCATTTTCTAAAATTAGTAATGTATTGAAAAGGTAATTATTTAAAATATATTGCTGTTTAGGGTAAAAACTTTTGTTTAACTCTTTTTTGATAAGTGTAAATAATAAAGTTAATTCTTCATACTGCCCACTTATATCAATTGACTGTAAATGATCAGTTAAATCAAAAAGTTTTGTATTATAGAAAAACTGAAAATGTAGCTCATCAATACAAAAGAATTCTTCAGTAAACATCAAAATCTCAGACTTATAATTTATAGGCTGACAATATTGCTCTACCTGATTCTTTGAGACTATTAAAACTCGTTTAGGAGCGACATCAATTGAAACAGAATCTAAATAATATGTTCCTTGTCCTTCCAAAAACAGATGAATACAAAAAAAAGTTAATTTATGAGGATAAAACAAGTGTTGATCCCTAATTTGTACTAATTTATTAACATCTTTGCAGTTGATGTATAATCTATTATTAAATCGGTGAAGAAAAGGTTCCAAAGGTAACTTATTCATAAGTAAAAACAGTAGTGTTTGTTTTAGAGTAATCTCAATAATGACTAATATTACTCATTATTTTCTTTGTACAAAAGAAAAGAAAATTAGCTATACAATCTTATATTTTAACGAAAGTAATATGTATATCCCCACAAATAAAAGAGTAATTTGAGATAGAGTCTTTAAATATACCTATCTACCCCTGAGTAAGAGTTTTTTGTGAGATCTAAATATTATTGTACAGTGTTTGAGATTAACTTTTTGTAGTTATAAGTATGTAGATCCGAAATGTTTTTTTTCAGTTTGCAAAAAATATAAATTATAATAGCTTGTAATAAATACAGCATAAATCCCTTTTTTTCAATGTAAAAGCTTTATTTGATTACTCTGGTTGATAAAAACAAGTACACGCCCATTAACGTTTGATTAAGCTTGTTTTAAATAATGCCAAATAGAGAATAAAAACTTTTATCTATATCGCAGGGTGATTAAGATAAATTAAATTGATGCAAACTACTAAGGTTAAATATCAAACAAGGTTTACTGAGAAATCGATTTCACTTAGATTATCTGTATATACTTGTAGCTTAAATCACTAGGATAGAGCATTTCATATCCTTGAATGCTAGTTAACTGATTCTTTGTTAGACTTATAAAATTATTATATTAGGATTGTGTTGATTCTGTTTTATACTTAATTACCCAATAACTAAATGTTGCTGACTTAATTCCTACATTTTTACATTTTTTGCTTGTTTTAATGCACTTGCTTTGTAATGCTTTACAATAGTTACTTTATTGATCATAAAAATAAGCAAGAAGTTAGTATAAGTCAAAGAACCTTTAAATATACAAAAAAGGTTTGGAAAGCTTCAGAGTTGGTTTATGAACAAACCGGTTGCGAGTCATTAATCTCTATAGAGCAAGAGAAACAAAGATTAAAACAAGTTTATAACACTAACTCAGTATTTGCAGATATTACCTATAGTTAGGTATGATTGTATGCTACAATAAAAACATCTAATATTTTATTAGATATTAACAGAATTTAAAGTGGGGCTATCTTATAAAGACTAGCCCCACTTTGCTTTTTTTAACCTTTGTATGGCTGATCTTGATCCATGTAATCCTCAAGAGACTGTTTTAGTTTATCTAGAAACATAGTCCTTGAATAACTTCTTGTTTTCATGCGGTGAAAGGTGTGGTGAATATTATCTGAGATATTAATTTGGAAAACTTGCCCTAAAGCTTTTGATAGTTTTTTTATTTTAACCTTACCATGATTTACAGATTTTGTCACATACAAGGCATATATTAGTTCTATTAATGCGCTATTTGATTCAGACCAGGTTATAGCGTTTTGGGTGGCTGTACCTATAAGGGAATTGTAAGAGGTTGTTTTATTGTTTAAATACGCACTTAGAAGTTCATAGGTTATAATACGTGCTATTTTATAATCATAAAAGGTTGAGAATTTAGGGTTTATTTCAAAACTAAAACTATTTACCAGATGTGTTTTATTTATGTGCCCTGTTGTAAAGTATTCTATATCTCTATGTGAAGCCTTTGTTTTATAATATTTATAGATATCACTATATAGGTGGTATTTTTTATATTCACTGTGGAGTTGTTTTAGTTTTTCTTGAAAGTATATCTTAGCAGATACTATATCACTTGGAGACTCGCACTTAAAACCGTATAATTTATTGTAGAAGATAAGCTTTCCAAGAATTAAAGGTTTAATGTTTTTAAAAAAATCAATTTCTTGCTCTTGACTGGTAAAACCATAAAGAAGAACTTGTTTTTTGATTTGTTTTAAAACAGCTTTTAAAAACTCGATCATTTCTAATGTACTTGAAATAGAAACAGATTCTAATGCCCCTAGTTCAGCTTCTTTTTTGATAATCTGACTAAGGGCATTTTTTGTTGTTGTTGTTTGATTCATGAGTTGTAATTTTTATTAAGGTTGGTTTTGTTTTTAGATTTATCATAAATGTTGGTTTTTGGATAACTGTGCTAAATAAGTAAAAATATTAATCTTAATCAATACGTATTTATACGTATAATTACGTAAAAATACGTATTGACTTTATAGTTTAAAGTATTAAACTTTATGGATTAATTATAAATCAGTATTTTTATGAAAATTTCAAATCAAAGTGGTCAAGTGATTACAAAACAAAAAGCTATTGAGTATATCACTGAGTTTAAAGCTCAGTATCCAGATGCGATAAATAGCTATTATGTAGGGATAGATAAACTACAAGCGCTTTTGAGTCAAACCAATTGTATAGGTATGCGTATCTATCCAGGGCTCAATAAACAAACCGCTTTAACCAATATGGTTTTAGTAGGAGTAGATCAAAAAGGGCAGGATATTAGCGATGGAATTATCCTAGAGGAATTAATCACTTGTCCTCCTGCTTGTTCGTATGATAATACTTTGGGATAAAAGCAAGCTTTATGTATCAATGGAGGTAATAGTATTAACTTTATTGTTTGGAATTATACCCTTTTGTCTTTACCTGTATAAAAGGCAAAAGGGTATTTATTGTGATAAAGCTTATTTGGGAATTGTTTTATTGTTTTTTATTGCTTCTTTGTACGAGACAATAGCAAGTCTTATTTTAAAGATCAATGTTCTTGTTTGGTTCCAAGTTTATTCCCTTTTAGAGTTTATAGCTCTGTTTTACCTTTTTATAAACTTATTAAATAGAAAGCCAAAGGCTTACTTTTACCTGTCTTTAGGTCTTTTTGTAATAGTTTATCTGTTTTCATTACGCTTTTTAACAAACCATCATTTTCTGGTATCAAAAACTATAAATAAGGTCTTTGTGATGATTTTTGTGATTGTTTCTAGTTTTATTGTAATTAATCAGAATTTTATTCAAAAAACAAGTCTAAGACTCTTTAAAAGGCCTGATTTTTATATGGTAATAGGCCTTTTTGTTTATTATAGTGTGACTATACCTTTGTTTGTGTTGTGTAGTTATAGAGTGGATAACAAATTATATTTTTTAGATTATTGGTTAATTAATATTCTAGGGAGCTTAACCCTTAGAATTGTAATATCTATTGGAATATGGAAAATAAAATAACGCTTATCTTTTGGCTGGCCACAATCTCGGCCACTGCTTTGTGTGGTGTGGTTATAGCTATTGTGATATTATATCAGAAAAATCTTAAGGAGTATCAAATCAAACTTTTAAACAACCGACTTAGTATTATTTTAGAAGCTGAGCACAAGGAAAGAGCTCGCATCTCAAGAGAGCTTCACGATGGGGTGTGTAACGAGTTGGCATGTGTGTTAAGTTATCTACAGATAATAAAACTCTATCAAGATAAAAAGACAAAAAAAGATGCCTTAAAACAGATAAAGAAAATAACTTTAAACACTTATAAGCAGCTTCAAGAGCTGAGTTATCATTTATCTCCACCTTATATTGAGGATAATCCTTTAGAGTGTATTTTATCTGATTATATAAACCGAATTAACAAGACAAGTAGTATTGAGTTTAGTTATCACTATGAGCCAGTTAGTTTTGAGTTAGATCAAAATGTAAAACTAACTTTTTATAGAGTAGTTCAAGAGCTGATACAAAACATCATAAAGCACAGCGGGGCTAGTAAGGTAAGTTTAAGACTTCTTTGGGATAAGGGTAAACTTATCTTATTAATTAGTGATAATGGAATAGGCTATGATTCTGATATAAAAAGTGATAACGCCCAAAAAGGTATAGGTCTTAGTAATATACATGCTAGATTAAAACAAATTAATGCTGATTTTAGGCATATAAGAGAAGAGAATTCAAATGCAATAGGTATTTATTATGCAGAGCAAAATAATAAAAGTAGCAATAGTGGATGATCATACAGTCTTTCGAGATGGTTTTGAATTGATTATATCTAGGATTAGCTCTGTAAAGGTAGTCTTAAAAAGTTCTAATGGGTTAAAATTATTACAAGGCTTAAAGACAATAGAGGTTGATATTGTGTTTTTAGATATTCAGATGCCTAAAATGGATGGTTATCAAACAGTGGCAGAGTTAAATAAAACTTATCCTTCTTTAAAGGTAATTATACTTTCTAGCTTTTATGATCATCATAGTATCGCTAGAATGCTTAAGTTTAATGTCTCAGGATACTTAAGTAAAAAAGCCAAATCTAAGGATATTGAAAAAGCTATTTTAACAGTTAACAAATCATTAGAGTATTTTGGTAAAAGGGTTAGAAAGGTTCTAATAAAACTTAGCTTTGATATAGAAAACACCACATGTGTTTTCTCCCAAAGAGAATTAGAAATTATAACTCTTAGCGCTAGACAGCTTAGCTCCTCTGAAATAGCTGATAGCTTACATATTAGTTGTAGGACAGTTGAAAAACACAAAGAAGGTTTACTTGAAAAAACAGGATCTTATAATTTTACAGGTGTTGTTTTATATGCAATTTCAATGCATTATATTAAAAAACAGGATTTTATAAACAGTTATAAAACCTCTAAAAGAAAATGAATTATAAAAAAAAAACTAACTAGCCTACAGCAAAAAAGATGTAATTAATTGCTTTAAATCACATTATAACAAGAAAAATAAACTAGAGTCTTTTGGTAATAGAAGATTAATTCTTACTAATTGAAGTCGTCTTGACTTTTGTAAAATAAAGAAGGGTTATAGAAATTTGTGTCGCTAAACAAACAAAACCTACAACTCCATATACCAAGTACTCCAAACTACCATCTTCAAAATTACATAGTTACTACATTAGAAAAATAGTCGATCTTCCTATTTTTGGTAAACAAACACTGATAAAATTGAAAGCTCGAAAATTCTATTGTTCTACATTAGAATGTCCTTTGAAAATCTTTACAGAGCGATTTAAATCGATCTTTTCTTCTTATCAAAGAAGAAGTGATAGGTTAACTAAAAAGTTATTGAATTTAGTTATTCTAACAGGAGGTAGACCTATTGAGAAAATATGCGCAGAATTTTCTGTTACTATTAGCGATACTTCTTTACTTCGAATTATAGCAAAACAAGAGCTTCCAACAACTACTAATGTTACACATTTAGGTGTAGATGATTGGGCTATTCGAAAAAGAGAACGCTATGGAAGTATTCTTATAGATCTAAATACCAATAAACCAATTGGTTTGTTAAAAGATAGGGAAGAAAACACATTTTATCATTGGCTTACTCAAAACAAACAAGTACAATTAATTTCAAGAGACAGATTTATCAATTATCAAAGAGCTTCTACACAAGGAGCACCCCAAGCTTTACAAGTTGCTGATCGTTGGCATTTACTAAAGAACTTAGGAGAGACTGTTCGAAAGATTTTAGATAGAGAATATGCGGTTATTCAAAAAATGAGAAAAAAAATACTATGACAATACAACCAGAAAATAAAAGGCAAAAGACTAAAACGTCAAATCATCAATTACAACGTTTTACCCAAGTCAAAGAGCTATTAGCTCAAAGTAAGAGTCATAGAGAAATAAGTAAATTGCTTCATATGAGTCGTGTTACAGTAAAAAAATATGAGCTGTATGATGAGTTACCTACGATACATTGTCAAAGCTCAACAGGTATAGAAAAACATCTCGAATATATCGAATCACGAATTATTCAAGAACCAACAATTCTACTTAAAACTTTACATTTTGAATTGAAAAATCGTGGATATACAGGCGCTTATAACACATTATCAGACTCACTTAAACGATTTCAAATTTCAATTGGAAAAGCTGCTAGAAACAAGGTGATTTTACCATCAAACTTAGTGTTTTGACGTCCTTCACGTACAATGATATTGTTTGTGACTAAAAAGGAGAGAATCAATAAGGCACAAAAGCATATACTAGATCAGTTTTATGAGTTATCACCTACCTTACGTTTTACATTGGAGGTAGTCAGAGAGTTTCGATGTATGATGTTTGAACAAAAATGTAGTGATTATTTTTATACTTGGATTGACAAAATAAACCTCAGTGGTATCCCAGAGTTTCAGAGTTTTTCTAAAGGGCTTTTAAAAGATACTAACGCTATTAAAAATGCAATAGATTTACCATGGAGTAATGGGCCTGTTGAAGGGAATGTAAATAAACTTAAGACTCTAAAGAGACAAATGTATGGCAGATGTTCAATTGATTTGTTAGAAAAAAGATTGGTGCTTTCGATAGATTAACCACCAAAAGTGGGGAAGATCCACTTTAACGGATTCGTGGTGCAGTATAGAGTGGAATATCCAGTATAGAATTAGATATAGTACCTCACTTACGCTATGTCAAAACCGATAGTAGGATTGTTTATTAATTAATGCTTGGTTAGATAGCTTTTGTTCTTTACTCAATAGATTTGAAACCATACTTTCTAACTGAATGGCGTGGAAATTCATAACTTTTATTGAATAAAAAATGCTCCAAAAGTTAAATACTTAAGGAGCATTTCTATTTGTATATTTTAACTATTTAGAATTCAAATAATTAATCGCTTCATTTACCACTCTATCTACAAAAGTAGGTGAAGTCATCTGTGATACTTCACTATCTGTTAGTGGAGATACATGAATATTTGGCTTAACACCAACACCTTCTATTACCACCCCATCAGCATCTTTCATTGCTAATAATGGCATATAGAATGTTAATTTACCTCCTGCAACTTCATCTCTAGTACCTCCATTAAAGTCATCTACAGCGCCTAATCCTGCTGTTGCTCCAGCACTATAGTCACCTACACTTACGACTTGATTTCCTTGAGATTTTAACATTAGCGTAGTAATTTCAGACATACTTGCACTACCTTTATCTGTTAAAATAGCAATAGGAATATCCGCTGGAATACCAAAATTATGTGGTTTAGTTTTAGCCTCTACCCATGGAGTGTAATTAAATCTACCATTCCCTTCTCTTGTTCTTTGATAAGCAAATACAGCATTTTTAGTAATAAAACGATCTGAAATAAAACGTGCATCAACAACAGCACCACCTCCATTAGAACGTAAATCTATTATTATTTTCTTGATTTCACCTTTATGTAAAGGATTTAAGAACTTCTGATAAAATTCTCCTCTAGTTAAAACTTGGCTTAATGCACCTGTTAATTCTGGAAATCTATAACCAAAATTAACGTGATTATCCATAAGACCTATAAACTCACCTACATAGAATTGTGTCGCTTCATTATATAAGTTTCCGTATGGAGCAACCGTTTTATATTTAGGCAACGCATTATATGCTCTTAAAGCATTTTGGGTAGCAAGCATTAATTCATTACTAACCACTTCAGTTTGGTTAAACTTCGCTGCCTCTTCTATAAATTCTTTATACGCTTTTGAATTAGAATACTCATTGTATTCTTTTAGTATATTAAAGGTCACCTCTTTAATAGCATTACGCATATTAACATCTTCAATTGCCTTTAATTCGTCAGTAGCTTCTAAAATATCTTCAGTCAATAATAGTGCATTGCCTTTTCCAGGATTTAAATAATTGTTCGCTAATGTTATTTTTAAATTATTTGTTACTGCAAATTGACTAAAAGAGAAATAATAGATATCTGGATTAGATTTTAAATTTCCTGCAATGATTCCAAAACTACTTGTATTAGACTTATATCCATTAGCAGTCACTCTATCTTTCATATAATTATACTTCTGTGCAAATGGATACACGTAAGGTCTTACTGTATCAAGTATTCCTCCATAGAGTGTTTCAGTTCTAATAATATTTTTATTAGTTGCAGGAAACTGAATCTTTACATAGAAATGGCGATCTATTATTGGATGTGCAATCTCTTTGAAGTACTGAAAAGCAGTTAAATAATCTTCATGTATTTGACCATCATCCTCATTAGGTCTACCATAAGTTTGTAGAGCGGCGAATTTAGGATAATATGTCTTATATACATTATCCCAGTCTAAACCTCCTTGATTTTTCTGCTCGTAAAAATAATTATACTGTTGATCCATTGTCTTCCAAAAAACTTCAAATAAATCGGCATAAGATTTTACATCTTCTGAAGTAAATCTTCTCGGATCAGTAATTGTAATATCATCAGTAGAACAAGAATTTAATACTGTTAGAGATGATAATGATAATATAGATAAACTAAATATTGTTATTTTATGTTTTACTCTTTTCATCGTGTGTAATTTTATTAAAATTTATAAGCAGCTCCTATAGAAATCATGTGCGAATCTCTAGTATTCTTTTTATTCCCAGGACTATCGTATTTATAAGTCTCTGTAAGACCATAAAGATAATTATAGCCTACATAGACATCTATTTTATCTATCGCATAACCAACTTGAACCTGTCCTTGTAATCCCATAGATAATCTACGTAACTGATTTTCATTCTTCTTAAAATCATATTTTTCAGAAACTGTTGTATAATTAAATGAACCATCAAGCTGTAACTCAGAAAAAACAGGATACTGCCCTTTAGTTTTCATTTTTGCCCAATATTCAGTGTAGATACCTCCTGCTGCTTTAACCCAAATCCCATTAGTATGATATGGATTGTTAATTAAGTATCCACCAACGAGTAAGGGTACTGATATAAAATCATTACTATACTTAGAATACCATCCTTCGCGACTACCTGTTCTTTCAAACTCATAGTTTCTTTGTAAGTATGAAACTCCTGTAGAGACAAATATATTCTTCCATACGGCCATTTCTGCAGAAACATTAACCCCAAAACCTCCACGAGAATTATACTTAGAATCTACTAAATTCGAAATATTAGTATTTAATGAGGTATTAGTATACCCTAAATCAACTCCTACTTTGAATCGGTTTTCTTTTTGTTCAGTTTGCGCATGGAGACTCATGCTAAACATTGAAAGAAAAATAGCTGTTAAGCTACCTAATTTTGTTGAAATCATAATTTATTATTTATTTAGTTGCTCTAAAATAGATAAAAATACTATGTATTTAAAATAATTTTAACTTAATAAAATATGATAAAAAAGATTATGATTATAAAAAAAAACAATAATTACAATATAATTAATTATATAACATATTAAACGATATATTAATAAATATTTGACATTTGTATCGTATGTTGTTTAAATTATACTTTTAGTGAAATATTTGAATTTTTATATAAAAAATTACTTTGTTAATATCAGTATAGGTTTTTTAGAAGTATTATATACCCTTAAAAAAGATACTTATGTTAAAGCTTAATGTAAGGGAGTGAGTTTGTTTAAAGGGTATCACATTACAAAATAGGTAAGTCTACAAGATAAGTGAATAAGAAATCATGTGCTCTTGTGTAGTGAATTGGTAAGTAGATCGATGGAATGTAATGAAATTTTCAAAGTGGCATAAATCAAACCGGAAAGAGGCAATTTAATTGTAATAGAGTTTTTTGTTAAAAACAAAAAACACATCAATTATTACTAATGATGTGTTTAAAAATACTAATATTTGCAAATTTAAAGCGAGCTTAGATGTGAAAATTAGTTCTAATACTGTGCTCTTTTTACATTTACGGCATTGAAACCTTTTTGTCCTTTCTCTACGTTATATGTTACATTATCACCTTGTTTAATGTCTTCTTCTAAACCAGTAGCGTGAACAAAAATATCTTCATTTCCATTTGTTATAAATCCGAATCCTTTTGTTTCATTGAAAAATTTTACTGTACCTTCTTGCATAATCTTAATTATTAATTTAATATTTTAATTGTCCCTAATAAAGTATTTACCTAGGGATTTTATTTTAGATAATTTATTCTATAACCCTCTTAATTTATAAACTAGATGGTTTTTTTTTAAATAGTTGAAGGTATAGTTGTAATATCCATCCATTCATACTTTTTGATATAATCATTTCTTCTAGGGTAAGATCATTTCTATGATCTAGGTGTTGTATTTCTATTCTATTCATATATATTGTTATTGGCTTGAAATTCTTTGTGGAATTCATAACCTATTTGTTTTTTATAATAAGATAATTTGGCTATTTAGTATAACTAAATGAATCTTTTTGTGTAAATATTTATTCTATTAAATGGATTTGTATTACTTACTTTAGTTAGATATAATCTTCTTAAATGCGTTGTGCAATCTAAACTCAATATTATAAATAAAGTATTAACTATCTAACTTTTTAATATGATTGTTAAAAATAATATTAGTGGTTAGATTTAAGTCTTTTATAAGTTGTAAGACATAAAAACACCTAATAAATGGTTGTTTTTTTATTCCTATTATATAGAAGGAGTATTTTTTAGATACTTTAAAAGATGTTGATTAAATTGAAAAAGAACAACTTATTTAAATCATCAATTACTTTTATTAAAAGAGGATAAATATTTAAAATCATACAATGTCTATTTTTTATTTACTTTAATACAGTAGAGGTGTTGTATAAAAGATAACCATGTTTTGAGTACATGAAATTTTGCTTAAAAAAATAAAAAAATGATTTTTTTAAAAGTGCTATTAAATAATAGAATTTATTTTATACTGAAGTTTAAAGAGTAATAAATTCTTAATATAGTGTAGAACTACTAAAGTACATAATAAGCTATTATTTTGATTAAAAATTTCGCCTATCCATATTTACATCGGCAAATGTAAGTATATTATTTGTAATAAAAAAATAATTTTCATTATTTTACCTAAATATACTCTACCTATAAACAATAAGAACGTTATAATTGGTTTTGGAAAAGTACTTTTCTAAAACCAAAAGCGTTATTTTACTTACGATAATGCATACTTTAGTAGAATCATAGATCATAGAAGACACTTGATGAAAAATAAAATTATAATAGGGCTTATAATAGTGTTGAACCTTTTTGTTATTGGTTATTATACTAATTTGCAACAAGAACAAAAAGTACTAAGCAATTACACTACAGGGTTCAAAGGAGTAGTTGTAGAGAAATTTAATCCTCGTGAAAAACTACCTCATACCTTTTTAAAAATTAGAATTCAAAATGATAAATTAATCAATGTATATCCCACTACTATCATTGGAAGCTATGCTGTAGTGGGGGATAGTATTATAAAAATGGAGAACTCAAATAAGTGTATCGTCAAGAAAAGTAATGGAGTGGTAGAGCATTTTTCTTTTGAAGGTCAGTATATTGAATTTTTAAATGAGTAAGAAGAAATCAACAATTAAAAATAAACATTACACAGATGAAAACAACAAAACCATTTGTAAGTAAAAGCTTCAAAAAGATAACACTCTTAGTTTTTACTTTGTTTACTTGTCTGCTGGCTTTTGGTCAAAACAACCCAATTAAAGATGTTATTTTAGTGGATGCGACACAGCTTAAAAATAAAGACAAAATTGCACAGCCTGTTCTGTTTAATAAGGAGACAAATGAATGGACTATAGAGCCAAACCAGCATGATGTATTTATTTTTAAAGTAATTAAAGAAATAAAATTAGAAGATATTCCTCGTGGATATCAGATCCTACCTCTTGATTCTTTTATTGATGATTCTATATCTAGATATGAGAAACTTAATGGGAAAAAACCAGAACCTCCATATTTTGGAGGAACGCATATAGAGACTATGATTTATAAAAACTTATATTTAAAGGTTAAAGATACTGAAGAACGATATTATAAGGTGTCGATACGATATGAGTGGAAGATTGCGTAATTAAAAATAAGATAAGCACCCTTAATAGAAGTCTATCTTTTATAGCGTGCTTGTGAAACCTTTATCGTAAGAACTCTTTTACTTGATTCACAAAAGAATTAAATGACAACTATAAAGAAATCACTAAATAACAAGATAGAATGCAAATAAATATCAAATACATGTTATTCTTATTATTTATATTACAAACTAGTATGGCTCAAATTAAAGATCCAATAATACTAAATATAGATAATACTACTACACTTAATGTCGATAAAAATAATAAATACAATTATGTACAAATTGATACACAAGAAGAAAATAATCTGCTTTCAAAGTTAACATTTGATCATATTAATTATGATATTCGTATACAATATGATTTTGAAATTGTAGAAGAACTAAGTTCGTTAGATGCTGATATAAAATATAAAGAAATGGATATTCTTCTTTTTATTAGTTATAGTGATTGTAAATATCAAGAACTAATGGAATATCAAAACAACAAGAACCTACCTCCTATATTACAAGGGGCATTTACATTTGATAATGTAATTATTAAAGACAGTAGAGATAAAAACAATATTAAATTGTATAGAACAATAAATAATAATATTCAAGGCTATTTAAATAAGCGTTTTGAT
This sequence comes from Myroides odoratimimus, assembly GCF_004337635.1. Taxonomy (NCBI): domain Bacteria; kingdom Pseudomonadati; phylum Bacteroidota; class Flavobacteriia; order Flavobacteriales; family Flavobacteriaceae; genus Myroides; species Myroides odoratimimus. The sequence goes on along the minus strand of NZ_CP037427.1, from coordinate 3,425,869 downwards.
TAGTACTTAATATAATTAATTATTATTAAAACCCCTATTATTGTACAACATCCACCTGAATATATAGAACGAATGACAAAACAATTGAATGTCAATAATATGAGAAACTATATTTTATCAATTACCCTATGTCTTATTGCTAATATTTCATTAGCCCAAGTTAATATTACTGATACAATCGTTGTAAGCATAACTAAAGACAAAAGCTACAGGCTAGTAGAAGAAGAAAATAAAATCTCAAGTATTTTTTTTCCTTCAAATGCTGAAGGGGCTCGTTTAGACACTTATGAATTTACATTTCTTGAAGAAGTGCCTACTCATGCTTTTACAAAAGAATACTCTATAAATGATTTTGATAAGTTTATGTTAGACTACTACTACAATAATATCCATAATAAAAAATTCTTAGATCTTGGCAGAATGTATTTTGGTAATTATAATTTTACAAATCTTTTTGTTAGAGTAAAATCAGATAACGCAGAGAAACTATATAAGGTTAGGTTTAACTATATATCCGTCTCATATTAATATAACCCCAATTTTATAGACTTATCTCTTATAAGATAGTTGTGAAACTTTAATTACGGGAACTTTTTTATTTCCTTCAAAAAGAATTATTCTATAGAGTTGATTATTTATTAAGGTGTAAATATTTTCTTTTAAAATGAAAAAGACCACTGTAGGCAAAGGCTATATGTAAGTGGTCTTTTTGGTCTTTATTTTTAATTTCTATCCTAGTAGTCCTTATCCATATAATCCTCAAGTGATTGTTTTAATTTATCTAGAAATATTGTCCTTGAATAATTTCTTGTTTTCATCCGGTGAAAGGTATGATGAATATCATTTAAGGTAATATTAAAGTAGTTCTGAAATAGATAGGCTATTTTTCTTATTTCTAAATCTCCTTGATTAATAGCTCTACTAGCATATAAAGCGTATATAAGTTCTATTAGTGCTGCTGAGGAATCAGACCAAGATAAGGCATTGTTTATGGTTATGCTTTTGGAAAAAGCAGGAGGATCTATTTGATTTAATCTTATACTTAGATACTCATAGAGTAGTTCACTTGATAAAATACGAGAGAGTTTATAATCATAATATGTTGAGAATTGAAGATCTATTTCAAATGCAAAGCTGTTTACCCCTTTTAAAACATTGATATTACCTCTTGTGTAATATTCTATATCTTTATCTGTTCTTTGACTTTTGTAGTATTTGTAGAACTCAGAACTAGTATAGTATAGCTTATATTCAGAAGATACTTGTTTTATTTTTTTTAAGTAGTATTGTTTTTGAGTTTTGCATGCAGTATTGGGAGAGTGGGTTTCTATTTTATATATTTTGTTATAATACATTAACTTGGAGAGAATCTTGGGTTTAAGAATCTTAAAGAAATAGATTTCTTCTTCTTGATTTGAAAACCCATGAGTTATAATCATTTGTTTTTGCTTTTGTAAAATACGGCTAAGGTATGTGGTCATGTATTTAGCCTCTTTAATAATTTGACTTGGATCTAGAGTTAACTTTGACTCTTCTTTAAGGATTAAGTCTTGAGTGGTTTTGCTGTTGAGTTTTATCATAATTTATTTGTTATTGGTTAATCTAAGTGTAAGAAATAAATTATTGTAAAGTTGTTTACAAGAGATTAAATTACTGATTTTAAGTCTTATATGTGTTAAAATCTTTACTTGTTATGATTTTTAAGCTAATAAGTCTTAATTTGTAATGTTTTGTAAAACAATGAATTATGATTTTGTATGATATTATAACAAAAGTCTCCCCAGATTTTCTTGTTATTCTGTAAGGTTTATTTAGGTAATGAGATTAGATTTAATTAAAGATTTTAGCGGTGTATTACAGCAGTGTTTTTCGATGTTTTTAGAGGGGTTAAATGATAAAACAGTTAATGCTTTAGAACATAGAGTATTACAGCATGCCTGTTTTGTTTTTGATAAGCTGCTTTATTTTGTATGCGCGAAAAAGTATTTTGGATTAAACCTTAAATTATACCAAAACCCTGATGCAAAATCTTTTGTTGTTATTAAAAAGCAAAGTGCAAAGTGGGATATCTCAAGGATGATAAAAAGTGATGAGTTATTTGGATTAGAAAACTCCGAAATTATTAATTGGTTAAAAACTACTACATCCAATGATGTGTTAAGCTTTAAAAAAGTGATAAGTCAAGTAATTATTAAAGATTCAAATGCCATTTTGTTATTAGGTTTTAGTATTAATACATCTTCAGTGAATCAGGTATTTTATATCTGGGGAATAAGGGTTAAGATTAAATCAATTCCCTCTGGGAATATTCTAATTAGTAAACAGCAAAGAGAGGTGTATAAAAGATACTATCAGGATTATTGTTTCTTAAAACAAGAAAATCCTAGTATTAGTTTAAAGTGGTTTACCCAAGAGATAAATATGCATCCTAAGACCTTTCAGCGTAATTTTAAAAAATATTTAGGTACTTCTTTCTATGACTATCATATTCAAAACAGACTCATTGAATCGTTACTTCTTTTAATGTTCTCTTCTTATTCTGTATCAGAGATTGCCTACAAATGTGGTTATGAAAGTTATAGAGGGTATTTAAGAGCTTTTAATAAAGACCAAAAGTACCAACCTTTATATTATCGCAACCTTTAAGAGATGATATTAGAGTTATTTATTTGATATATTTTGATTTTGATTTTATAATTAATCAAAAATATTTAAACTGAATATGTCATTATTGTAAAAAAACAGATATAGTTTTGTTTGTGGTGAGTATTTATTAATTTTGTCACATAGTAAAAACCTTAATAAAAAAATAATGACTGCCCAAGAACTTAAATCTATTGCAGAGAATGCTTTAGAGCAGCAATATAATGGATTGATTTCAAATCTAGAAGAGTGTGCCAAGCAAGGAAAGAATATATATTTTACTGAAGAGTTATCTGATATATTATTAGATAAATTAATTCTAAAAGGTTATAGAATAACACCTGTTGTAAAATACAAGTATAGCTTTTTGTTTCAGAAGAAAAAAGTAAAGTATTATAAGATACAATTCTAGTGGTTAGATAAAAAGTATTAATAGTTAGACAGGGCTGTAAAAGAATGCGGCTAGTAACAAGTTTTAACCTTAATTAAAAAGTGAAGGTGGGAGTAAATTATTATGATTTACCCCACCTTTATTTTTTTGTGATTGACTAAAAAAATGTAGCTTAATTTTCGCATTAAACTACTCTTAGGAGACTATTTAAAATAACAACATTTTACTTGTCTTTGGTTTCAAGGCTTTCAAAGTAGGCCTATTTGTCCTTTTTTATCATAAAATTGTCCTTTATACAGACACTTTTGTCCTTTTTGTACACAAGCCTATCTATATATATAATAGAGCTTTGTGAATCAATTTAGTAGGTAAAAATAACACAGTAACTAAATTAAAGAGTTTTGCCTTTAGAATTCTAGTATTATTTATAGGCTGTTTTTATTATAAAGACCTCGCGAGTTTTTATAAATGTGGTGGATTGATTTAAAAAGCTAAAGTAAATCAACTAAGTAGAAGTTTTTGTTTGTTAACCTTAAAAATGAGATTACTTTTTTTAGCAACTAGCAAGAAGCTAGTTGTTGTAACTAAAAATATTTATTATTATGAAAACACTTATTAAAAACCTACTAATGCCATTAGCCGTTTTTGCAATGCTAACAGTAGGTGCATTTACTATAAATGCTAGTGAAAAAACAGATAATGCTGTTAATACTGAATCTGTAACGGATTTAAAAGCAGATGATCCTTTTAGTGGAGATATTTATATTAGAACTCCAAACCCTTCTGGACCAGGTTTTATTTTTACTAAAGTAGGTACAGTTGAAGAAGGTGATTGTACTCCAACTGAATTTGTTGAGAGATGTACAATTATTATTGATAATGAGGAACATGATTTATGGGGAAAAACTCCTTTAGGGGATTATATTGAACTTTATAAATTATAAAAATTAATACTTTTAAAAATCAAAAGGGAGGTCATTTTAAGACCTCCTTTTGATTAGCTATAAGGGACTTATAGAATATTTATTATAATCAAGTCCCTTTTTTATCCATGGGATGTTTTTCTTGTTTTTTAAATGATAATCAAACCAGTCTAATACTCTTTTGCTTATATCATTTTTCTCCATAGGAGTTGATAGACTAAAACCATGATTAACATTTTTGTAGAAAAGTGCTATAACGGGTTTTTGTTCTCTTTTAAGTGCTATAAACATTTTTCTAGTATTTTCCCAATCAACATTGTTATCTTGTAATCCTGTAAAAAGGAGCATAGCGGTTTTGGTTTTATAGGCGTTTAGTATAGGGCTATTGTTGTAATATTTTTGAGGATCTTCAGAGAATCTAACCATCATATTAGATTGAGATTTCTCAGCCATAAACCAATCAGGCATTCTTCTATAATAACTGTATCTAAACATCATCCCACCTATAAAATCATGAACACCAGCTCCAGATACAGATGCTTTAAAGATATCAGTAAGAACTGATACAGCTGAGGATTTATAACCTCCAAAAGAGTGCCCTATTAACCCTAGATTATCTTTGTCAATTGTAGGTTCAATTTCTAAGGATTTGTTAACAGCATTAGTAACGCAGTCAACAGCGCTAACTCCTGGTCCTTCTTCAGTTACATACGTCTGTGCACTTAAAACAAAATACTCATTCTCGGTTAGTAATGAACTATTAAAACCAGAGTCGGAGTCAATATGTACAGGAATTGAAAATACATCTGGATCAGATACTAATTTTAGATCATATACTTGAACTATCATTGGATATTTCTTTTTAGGGTCATAGTTTTTAGGATAGAAAAGGTATCCATTAAGACTTTTATTAAATTTATCTGTGAAAGTGAAATCAACTCTTTTTCGCCATTTATACAGATCTTTATTAATATCAGATTCAATTAGTGTATTTACTTTCTTATTTTTAATAGCTAATATCTTCGTTGGTAAATTATAATCTTCTATTGTAAAAAGTACAGTGTTATGATCATTACTAAATGTCTTATTTGATGTTGGTGTAAGTGATAAATTGGTTCTAGTTGTATAAATTGGTTTTATTTTTTGTTTATCAAACATGTATATAGTTTTGTTGTTTTCTTGTGTAGCTATAAAATAAAAAGGCTTATTAGCACCTATATAAAAAGCATAAGATGGTATTGACTCTTTGTTTGTTAGTCTACCTATGTGTACTTTGTCTGTTTTTTTAAATTGAGTTAGGTTTATAGTTTTTCTGTTTTCTAAATTATAAGAATGTAGATTGCCATTATAAGCATAAAAGATGGTTTTTGAATCTTGTGACCACATAGGAGAAAAACCTTTGGTTAGATTATCTGTATCAAAGGAATGCTTTTCTAATGTTTTTATATTTAATACTTCCCATTTATCTTTAGTATAGTTAACTGGGTATAGAATGTGTTTTCCATCAATAGATGGATAAAAAGGAGATTGAGAGGTCATTGATAACGATATTACATTTTTTTGTTTATCTATATCGTATAATGAATATTCTATAGGAGGGAAGTAAGTATCAAAGTCTATATCTTTAAAATAATTATAAGACAATAGATAACCTGGGATGCCTATATTTAAATAATCTTTATCAATTCTTCTTTCTAGTGATGTAATAGCGTCTTGTTTGTTTTTATAGACAAAAGCTTTATAGGTTTTTTTATACTTTGTTTTAAAATCACTAGGTAATAATTGTCTAGAATTTCCTTGCCATATATCTAAATATTCACTCTCTGGTATAATCTTATCAGAATTGAACTGATAGGAAACAAAAAGATCATTATTTAAAAAGAAACTTAGTTTTAAGTTTTCAATATCTTTATCTTCAGTAATATCTATAACCCCTATTTTATTAGAGTTAAGATCTATTATATGGAGTTTATTGTCAATGTGTATAACAAAGCCATCTTGGTTAATATTCCATTTTAAAGTCTTTATATTGTCTTTTAAATCAGTAATTTTATTGGATGTAAAATCTTTTAGATTAATCTGTATTAATTCTTTCTTTTTGGTTATCACAACAAGTTTATTTGAATTAGGCGATAAATAATATTTATCTATTGCTTGAAGTGATAGTTCAGTTTTCAGTTTTTTTAGATTATCACTAAGTTTAGTGATAGTAAATTCACTGTTATTTTTCAAACTGAATAATAGATTTAGCTCAGCATTAGTATCAAACTTTGCTACTTCTTTAATTAGTAATGAATCATTTTGGTTTAAAGAAAAAATTGCAAGGTCTTTTTTGATGTTTCCAACAACTATTCCTTTGTTTAAAAATGACTTATAAAAATTAGAAAAATGTGTGAAATCTTTTTTTTCTTTTGTTGTTGTATTTATAAAGTATGTTTTATTAGGTCTCGGATTTTTGTTGTATTTTTTTGACACAACAGCCCACTGACCATCAGGAGATAAAGCTGCTGGGGACAAACTACTCCATGTAGGATCATTAAAAAGATCGTTCTTTTTCCCCTGAGCAGAGGACTCTTTTATAAAAAGGGTACTTAGAATTATTGATATATATATTATAAGTTTAATTTTCATGATGTTATAGTTTAAGGTTTATAACAGTATCATTTTTAACTATGAAATTAGGGTTGTTTGATTGTAATGGATTGATTGAAATGTGACTGTTTTTAGGTGCTTTAATGTTAAATTGTCCATGTTTATTAGTAAAATGAAAAGAATTCCCTCCTCTTGTGTTATATAAAAAGTTAGTAGTTATATATATGTTTTCTAAAGGAGTTCCAGTATCGGATTTAAAAATGGTTCCTGATACTGTTACTAAACTATCAGGAACCACATCTTTTAAAAAAAGTGATAATGCTTTATATCCTATTGGAGAGTTTTTTTCAAAATCTTGAATTACCTCTTGAGGTAAAGGTTCTAATTCTATATTTAAAATTTGACTTTTGGTAAGCCCTGTAATATCTTTAGGAGTTTTATATAGATAAGAAATAGGAATAATGGAAAGAGTATCATTTTTATTTATAGTTATGTTGTAATACCCATTTTTATTTACAAATACTCTTTTGTTTTGGCCATAAGCTATTGTTTTTTTAGAAGACTCTTCTTTTAGGAATCTTGTTATATCTTTTGAAAAAGCCCATCTGTTTTTAATGTTTACGGTTGTAACACCCAAAGGAGCATGAGTTGTGTTTTTAACTGTAATTCTTCCTTGTATGGTAATACTGCCATCAAGATTCTGTAAGTAAGCATTTTGTTGTAGTTGTTCTGTCGTATTTAGTTGTTTGTCTTGGCAAGACAAGAAGAAAAATAGGCTAACAATACATGTAATTATTAATATTATTATTGCTTTCATTTTTGTATATTTTAAAGGTTAGTATCCTGGATTATTAGGAAGTAAGTTTTTGTTTATTTGTAACTGTTTATAGGGGATAGGAAATAAGTTGTGGTAAGACTGAAAGTTTGGTTTTATGAGTTTTAAATCTTCCAGCCGATCAGTTATTTTTAAATCAATAAAGCGCCTAGCATTTTCTGTAAAGAATTCTTTACTGCTTTCTTCTAAGTAATTTGTTATAAATTCTTGATTACTTAAGCTATAAGGCAGGTTCTCTAAGCCTCTTTTTTGTCTTACAATGTTTAGCGTTTCTATGGCTTGTTTTGTGTTTTCTTGTCTAAATTGACTGTAGGCTAACTGAAAGTATACTTGCTCGATTCTATAGAAAATTGAAAACTCATCTGCATTGTTTTGTTGATTTTTGTATTTGTATACTTGATAAAATTTTTGATTATTAATATTTGTCTTTTTTAACCACTGTTGTTTTCGTTTATCATTACTATCAAAGAGATCTAGTAAGTGGTTACTCACGGTAGAGCTATTGTTTGTGAAGTTAGAAAATAGATAGAGTGATGCTTCTGATGTTATATCAGAGGCAAACATTGGTGCAATTTGCCAAATTGTACTTTTGGCATTTTTTTTAAATGTTCTAGCTAGATTATCTTCTATACTGTATAATTTTTGCTCTAAAATTAAGTGGGCAGTATTTTCTGCCTTGTCATATTTTTTCTGTAAAATATAGTTTTCAATTAGTAAAACCTGCGCTATGGATTTATTTATGTAGAATTTATTGATATCTCTATAAGAGTAATCTAGTAGCTCTGTAGCTAGAGTAAGATCTGATTCTATTTTTAAAAGTACTTCTTGATAAGGAAGCTTTTGTAAAGACTTATTTAGATTATAGTCCGTAGATGTAGTATAGGGAATATCTCCATAGAGAATACCTAAGTAATGGTAATATAAAGCTCTTAAGACATAAGCTTCTCCTAGTAGAGGTTTTTTTAACTCTGTTTCTAAAAAAGAAGAATTTGTAACTCCTTCAATAAAAGCATTAATAGAATATATGTTTTGATAAGAATTATTCCACCATGCAGTTGTTCTGGAATGAGTATCTAAAATAGTATTTTCATACATGTCTTTTGCTGCAGTTTCGCTACCTGTGTAGTTTAGTTCATCTGTAAAAAGACTAAGGTTAAAACTAACTCCTGTATTTAACTTATTAAAGATAGAGGAGTAATTTAGATCAAGATAAAGACCATTTAATGCTGCTTTAGTTGTTGCTATATCTTTATATATTTCCGAATGCTCTATTTTATCATTAGGCATATCTACTTCTATTTGATCAGTACAAGAAGTAAAAAATAGGCCTACTAGAATAAATGAGATTGTTATTTTATACATATAGGTAATTTTTTTCATGATTTTAAGAATTAAAAGGTTAGTTGAGCTCCAAAGGAAATTGTTCTAAGAGGTGGTAATCCACCAAAAGAAATAAATTCAGGATCCATTGCTTTATAAGAGGTGATTGTCCAAAGGTTTTGTCCTTGTAAGAATAGTTTTACAGATTCCATCTTAAGTTTTGGCATTTTTAAAGTATAGGATAGGCCTACGTTTTTTAGCCTTATATATGAGGCATCTGAAATGGTGGCAGTACTTTTTATATATGGAGAAAAAAGATTATTGTTAGGGTTGCTTATATTGGCAGGCATATAGGTTGCATTTGGATTTGACTTAGAGTAGTAATCTGTCATAACAGCAGGTACATTTGTCATGTTTGCTCCAGAAGGGATATAGTATCTATTAAGGTTGTAATTATCTGTTTTAATAAAATAGAATAAAAAGTCAAGATTAAAGTTTTTGTAGGTAATTGTGTTTTGTAAACCTCCAAAAAACTTTGGTGCAAGGCTAACTATCTGTTGTTGATCTTCAGATGTTATTTTTCCATCTCCACTGTAGTCTTTAAATGTAAAATTTCCTGTTTCTAGGTCTAACCCCTCATATTTATAGAGTTTTACAATGTTGATAGGTTTTCCGATAACGTAAAAACTGCTCTCGGTCCCTTCTTCGAGTCCAGGATATGAAAGGAGTCTATTTTTAGTAAAAGAAATATTAAAGCTAGTGTACCAAGAGAAATCTTTGGTCTTTATGTTTTGACTAGAGATAGCAAATTCCCAACCTTGATTTTCTACAACAGCTAGAGAGTTACCAGTAATAGAAGAAAATCCTGTTGTGGTGGGTAGAGTCATACCAACTAATTGATCTGAAGAGCGATTGTTATAATAGGCAATAGATGCATTTATACGATCTTTAAAAAAACTAAGTTCTGTGGCTATTTCAAATTTTTTAGTTTTTTCCCATTTGTATTTTGGGTTAAAAAGAGCAGTTGGTTTTAGAGTAGGAATATCATTGTAGAGACCTCCCACTGAGTAGGTATCTAAATAAGCATAATCTCCGATATTATCACTACCTGTTATCCCATAACTTGTTCTGAGTTTACCAAAAGATAACCAAGGTATATTTTTAGCAAAATTTTCTTTAGAGAATATCCATGCTGCTCCAACGGCTGCGAAATTTCCAAATTTATAATCATTTCCAAATCTACTCGATCCATCACGACGAGCTGTTAGGTTTACAAAGTATTTAGAGTTATAAGAGTAGTTAACTCTAGTAAAAATAGAAGTGTATTTGTACTGGTTTTTTACATTAGGGTGGATGATTTTTTCTTTTGCTGCTCCAATATTTTTAATAAAAACGTTTGAAGAGAAATTTTTACCATAAACTCGAAGTGCTTCAGAGTCTGTTTGTTGGTATGAAAAACCTAAAAGAGAGTTTATTTGATGTTTACCCTTTGATAATACGTGGTTTAATTGAGGCTCTATTATAAAGCTATTGTGATTTTGATTTGATAGACTAGATTCAGAATATTCACTTGTTGGATCAAATGCTGGATTATACATCGTATGAGGTAAAATTTTCCTTTCTTCAAACTGATTTGTTGTATATCCAATGTTTAGTTTTGTGTATAGGTTTTTTAAAAGTTCATAAGAGATATTAGAATTTAATATAATAGTTGAGGTTTTATTTTCGTAAGTACCCTTAAGCTGAGCTAATGGGTTTAAGAAAGTGTTGTTTTCCCAATTTAAACTTCCATCTTCTTTGTATAGCGAAGGAGCATTTGGAGGTAAGGTAAGGGCTTGTCTGGTAAGATCTGTAGTTGGAAGATTGTTACTTTGGTTAGAGTAGGTAGTAGAGGAGTTTACTGATAGTCTACTGTCTTTACTTTTATAGTTGTAACTAAGTAGAGCAGAGTTTCTCTTATAACCTTTATCTGTTGGAAAAACAGTTGTGTTTTCACTATGAGAGTAATTGATATTGAAATTTGAAAACTCATTACCACCTCTTACTCCTAAAGAAAACTCTTGCCCTGTTGCAGTATCCCCGATTAGCTGTTTTTGCCAATTGGTATATCTGTTTTTATCCCAAGTACCATTTATATCATAAGCACTGGCTGGAATTTCTCTATTACCATTTAAATAAGCCTCTTCACGCATTTTTATGTACTGCTGGGTATTCATCATATCTAAATATTTACCAACTTTGCTAAAACTAGTAGAAGAGCTTAGGGTAAAATTTGTTTTAGATTGATATCCTTTTTTTGTGGTAATAAGCACCACACCATTAGCTCCACGCGATCCGTAGATAGCCGTAGCATCAGCATCTTTTAAGATTTCGATGCTTTCTATATCACTTGGATTTATAGCGTTTAAGGGGCTTATATTATTGGATAAAATTTCGCTGGAAAGACCTCCGTTATTTCTTCCAAGAGCATCTGAAATAAACGGAACCCCATCGATAACATAAAAAGGATTATTTCTTCCTGTTGTTTTTTGAGCTAAAAAGTTCTGTCCTCTAATTTCAATATCAATTCCACCGCCAGGGATACCAGTAAGATTTGTAATATTTACTCCTGGAGCTCTTCCTTGAAGAGCTTGAAGAGGATTATTAATTGGTTGAACTTCGATATCCTTGGCAGTAACACGAGCGATGCTTCCTGTGCGCTCACGGTCTTTTACAGAGTAATAACCAGCGTTTATAACTACTTCATCAAGAGTGCTTATCTCTTGAGTTAATTTAATATTTAAAGAGGATTGACCAGTGTAGGTAATTTGTTTAGATGCATAACCCATCATTGAAAAAAGTAGGGTTTGTCCTTTAGCTACTTCAATTGAAAAATTACCATCTATATCTGTTATAGTTGCTATATTAGATTCTTTTACCATAACATACACTCCAGGTAGTTCAGCTGTGGAGTCACTAACTTTACCAGTTAGTTTAGTTTTGTCTTGATAATCTAAGATATTAAGACTATCTTTAGGTACGGCGTAGGCACAGGTGATAGTAAGACTACTTAAAAGTAATACTATCCCGCAACCAGTATTGGTTAAAAATTGAGTTTTCATAATTGTTATAGTTGAAAATGATACAAGAAGACTTTTAAATCCTTAAGATTTTTATTGCCGTAGTACTTAAATAAGCCTTTGTATCAAAGGTTAGTTAATTGGTTTTTATATATTGTTTTAATAGAACTATCTCCCTTTGCTCTTTAACATGTCTCCCAAAATGCATAACAAGAGCTCAGGGAGAATAGTCATGGACTTTTAGTATGACTTAAAATCCCTTTAAGTCATACAATGTGTTGTTTGTGTTTTGTGCCTACAGACTTAGCTACTTTTAAAACCTTCTTACTAGTTAATTTCAAACAAACCCAACTAATTAAGCAGTAGCCTGTAGACGTTTTTTTCCATAATGTAATAGTGTTTTATTTGGTTAATAAATAGAACAGTGGATCGTATTTTGTCATAGCATTTTATCCTTACTAACTAAATTGTTTACTGCCTATTAGGTTTAAATAGATGTGATAACTAATAGGCAATAGAGGTCCTGTACGCATCCAAGAACTGTTCTTGGATCTAGCGTAAAATGTAATTTTACTTGGTAAACTATATGTGAATCCCTTAGAGTTAGGGCTAAGTTGTTTATGAAATCAAAGTCTTAAAAAAACATAACTCTAAGGGTAGTTACACAAGAGTTTAATCATAGGCTAAATGTGAATTTGGTTACTACTAATTGTTGTTTGTTGTAATAAATAATTGAAAAAATTTCGAATTGAATCATTCGATAAGTCCATTAAGGATAAGGTATTGTTAGAGTATTCAAAGTAAAGAATACTAAACAAGTCCACCTTGTTTGTTTAAACCTTTATGGCCTAATTGGGAGACGGCTAAAGATTAAAGGTTTATGCGGTATGTTGAGGTATAGAACACTTGTTTCTAATACCTTAATTCTCTTGGATAGTCTAACACCTAGATGTTAGACTATCGCATTTTGTCATCTTTTGTTAAAAAAATACTAGTTAGAGTAAGTTTTCTTTTTGGAAAACATTAAGAAAGGGTTTACTTTTAGAGTGCAAATCATTTAAAGAAAAACCAATCTTGCTTAAAACACTAGTGTTTTTAAGTAAAGATGTAGTGTAAATAAATCAAGGAATCACGGCCTTTTTTTATCACACTATTTGTATGAGAACAATTTAGAGTTTTGAACCTTGTACTGTGTTTTTTCTTTTTAAGAATCACAACAGTGAGTGGTTAAAACAAAAAATCACTCACATAGATTATATGAACGATGTCTGTAGTATCAGAAAAGCCAAAAGAATAGGGCGCACTGAAAACAATTGTTCAAGGTTTCGCCAAAAACCTACTTGTTCAGAAACTGAAACAAGTTTGCCCCAAAAGTTAACAAGATACGCCCTACATAGATATTATAAACAAATATATAAAAATCTAATGTAAGGCGATCTATTAGTCAGCTCGTGGCAATTTGGCGAATTTAGAACGAGTAGACATCTTATAAACAAGTATAAACTTGTTATAGATCGACATAATTTAATGTCAAAGATAATAAATTAAAATAGATAATACAAAATTAATTCATCTATAATTATGATAGATAAAACTTTTCATCAAAGAATTGAAGAAGCATTAGAATTTTACGGGCTAATTGCTTATGATTTAGCTATTTTAATAAATTCTAATTCAAAAAATGTAGAAGACATTATAAAGGGTGAAGTAGGATTGGGGTATGCGAAGATGGTAATGATTAGTGATGTTTTTGGATTGAAATATTATGAGTTTGGTAATCCCAAAAAAAGATTTTTACCGATACAAAAATTAGATATATCTGTACAGAAGGTTATCTTAGAGAGAAGAGGTAAAGGTATTGCTAAAAGAGATAAAACAAATTCACTTGCAAAGGAATTAGATCGTTTAATTTTAGAAGGAACATTCGATTCACCTATAACAGCTTCAAAGGCATTTTCAAAAATGAATTTGAATAGTAATAGTCGAAAAAGTACTGAAATTACAAATCTGTTAAATAAGGAACCAAGAAATAATAAGATACTTCGTTTAAAAAATAAAATAAAGAATAATTTAGTGTTTATTCATAAAGATTTTTACGATGATTATAAAGGTTTAACGAAAGCCGAATTAATAGAATTAATTGGAGAATAAATACTATCTCAAAAGCCATAATAAGCCAAATCATTCCCCTAGCTTCCTATTTGTCAATAGTAGCTTATTTAAAGTGTTTTTTGATGTGGTTTATTATAGTAATTAAAGAAAAAGAAAATTGACACAACAACACAACATACTAAAGTATTGGAGAGACATTGAGGTATTTAATTTACCTGGCTTTAATAAAGATGCTGTTCTATTAGATTTAAATCAGATCCTACCTTGGATGCTTGACCAAACAAAGACTAAAGATAATTATAAGTGGAGGTACACACTTTATTTTGGTAAAATTGGCAATAGTAATATTATTAGCTATTTAAATACATTACTTAAATCAGAACAGATTCAAGATTGGCAAGAACCAGTAACTGGTTTTAGCTGTTTATCTGCCTTAATACTTAATGAGAATGGATCAATAGAGCAAGATAGTTACATACTGGCTAGTTATATACTTGGAATTAAAGCTCTTAAAAGTGGTAAAGACTTATCTACTATATCTGAAGAACTAGAAAAGGTTAAGCAGGATTTTATAGAAAGACATAATATACTTGATAACTCTAGTGACTCATATCAAAAAGGGGATAAGCCTTTTTGCTTAACACAAATCCAAAACGAGATTGCATATCTGTCTTGGCTAGCTCCTTGGCTTAATTCTGATATTAAAGTGTTTGTTTTAAAAGAACAAGTTTATAAGGATAGTGAGGCTGTAATTAGTTTTTTAAATAGTTTTTTCCTTGATGATCTTAACTATTTAATTAGTATAAAAACTAGTGAATTCAGCCCAAGTTTAAAGCAATATCTTACCCTTAAACCCAGTATTGATAAAAGAAGAGACTTAATAAAAGACAAATGGCATTTATTTAAGGCTCTTAATCCTTGCTATCTTACCATGGGAAGGTGGCCTTCTAAAATTGAATATGGACTTTACTCGGCTCAAAGCGCGGCGGTAAACACAATCTTTAAAGACCTTAAGGACTCTGAAGGGATTCAAGGAGTAAACGGACCTCCTGGTACGGGTAAAACTACGCTATTGTTAGATGTTATTGCTGAGGTAGTTGTAAAAAGAGCTCTTGTGATATCAGATCTAGGTTGTGATCATATTTTTGATCAAGGGCATAATGTTATACCTAAAGAAAACGGCTTTGATTTATATACTTATCCTCTTAATCCAAAACTTCAAAGGGATTTTGGAATTGTTGTGGCAAGTAACAACAATGCAGCGGTTGAGAATATAACTAAAGAGCTACCTTGTAAATCAAAAATAGATAATGAAACATTTTCAAAGGCTAGTTATTTTTCAAATTATTCCCAAAGACTTATACATCAGCCTAGTTGGGGGGTTTTAGCAGCAGCCCTTGGAAATAGTGAAAATAGAACACTTTTTAAACAGGCTTTTTGGGAATCTAATGAAAAAGAAAACCATTTTGGCTTTGAAGCTTTGCTTTATAGTGTTTATAAAAAGACTGATAACACTAATCTTTACGCTAGAGAATTTGAAAAGCAAAATCAAAAATTCAAATCCTTGATAAGCGAGTTTACTCAGTTTCAGAGCCTTTCTAGTGAGTTTCATGATTTACTGCCAAAGTGTATTGAAAATCAGAATCAAAAAGATAAACACTTATCTGCGATAGCGTTAATTGAAAAGAAAGTTACGGATTGTGTAGATAGGGAAAAGGAGCTTTTAAATCAAAAACAGGAATTAGAAAATGATTTTAGCAAAATAGAATCTACTTTAGGGGTCTTATCACTTAGAAAACCTTCTTTTTTCTTTTTTCATAAACTTTTTAAAACCAGTAATTTTACAAGTTGGGATGCTCAGGCTAGTGAAATACTACAAGAGTTTAATAAAATAAATAAACAAATTTCTGATTTAAAAAATCAGATAGACAGCTGTTTAAATAGCATAAAGGATTATCAATTAGAAAAAAAAGCACTAGGTCTTAAGATTGAAAAACTCGATGAGTTTTTTATCTATTATAATAATATTAAAAGAGAATTAAACCACAAATACGGCATTGATACTAATGATATTTGTGATTTAAATTTTTTAGATAAATCAATCAAGCAGATACATCTTTTAAACCCATATCACTCAAAGAAGATAGCACGTTTAAGAAGTGAGATATTTTTAACTGCTTTAAAATTGCATGAAAATGCGATTTTAGTTAATGCAAAGAAAATTAGAAATAATTTAAATGCATACTTTCAGCTAATACAAAACACGATAAAGACAGATGATAAAATCTATCAGAATCTTTGGGATACATTTTTTCTCTGCGTTCCTGTTGTATCAACCACACTAGCCTCTGTGGGGAGGTTATTCTCTAGTTATAGTAAGCAGCAAATAGGTTGGTTGTTACTTGATGAGGCAGGTCAGGCTACAGCTCAATCCGTTGTAGGGGTGATTCAAAGATCTAAAAGATGTGTAGTGGTAGGAGATCCATTACAGGTAGAACCTGTAGTTACAATGCTTGTAGAGCTTGTAAAAAGACTAAGACAGGAGTACAGGGTTGATATTGACTGGTCTTATTCTAAAACATCAGTACAACAATTAGCCGATAGAATCTCAAGATATGGAACTTATATGGATGTAAGTGGAACTGATAAGAAAATATGGACTGGTTTTCCACTTCGCACGCACAGGCGTTGTGATGATCCAATGTTTAGAATTGCCAATGATATTGCCTATAACGGGCAAATGGTTAAGGCCACTAATCTAACCCCTGAGGCGCAATCATTAGCAGTATCACAGTGGTATAATGTCAGTGATCAAGTAATACTTCAAGACAGACATATTGTTATTGATGAGATAATGCTATTAAAAGAAAAGATTTTTCAATTAAGAAGCTCAGGGTTTAATAAGCAGATTTATGTAATCTCTCCTTTTAAATCAATAGCTCGTTATTGTCACAATGAATTTTTATATGACAAAAAAATAGAAAGTGGAACCATACACAGATTCCAAGGAAAAGAGGCAGATGTTGTGTTTTTAGTTTTAGGTGGTGATCCTAGATCACAAGGAGCAAGAAACTGGGTTAGTCAGAAACCCAATATGCTAAATGTAGCCTTAACAAGAGCAAAGAAAAGGTTTTATGTAGTTGGTAATAAAAATCTATGGAGTAATTGTGATTATTTTAATGTAATGGCTAAGGAGTTAAAATAGCTTTAGAGTATCTGTAATAAAAAATAAAAAACACAGTATTTAACTTCTGTGTTTTTGTTTTTTACTAGCCTAGTGCCTTGTAATTGTAAAGCTTTTTAAATACTGATCTAATCCCTGTTTTTTCTTTTATATGTGTGCTTAACTTTTAAAAATTCTAATGACCTAAAATACAAACAATCGTCAATCTAAGCCTAATTACGCCCATAAATACCATTATCACTTAACAGTTACTTTTATTACTAGTTTGCTCCATATCTAATATTTATGATCATGGAAAAAAACACTAATAATAAAATAATAGAGAAGAAAAAGACCGTTTGGCATAAACACGGCTTTGCTTTAACTGATCAGCAACAAAAAGAGTTTGATAGATTACTATTGAAATACAATATTAATAATAAGACTAGATTTATTGTTTCTCGTATTTTTAGTGAATCTATTAAGGTAGTTGTAATAGATCAAGCTTCTTTTGAGTACCATGCTAGCCTTACCAATCTTATAAACTATTTTAAAGCCTTAGGGATAAGTTATAATGTTCTAGTAAATAGAACAGATTTAGCTGTAGATTCTCAAGAGATATTAAAAGATATCTCTGAGATTACTATTGAACTATCAAAAGTGTGTCAAGAGATTATAAAACTCACCATATCCTTTGAGAATAAAGTCTTACAAACAACTAGGGATTATGGTAGTTAGAATTGGAAAGGGAATTGATATTTTAAAGCCTTTAGTATATAATCAAACTAAGGTAGATAATAAGTCTGCTTGTATATTAGGGGTAAATAAAATAGCACTTCCATTATATAGCCTAGAAAATGCAAGTAAGTATTTTTATAGTTACTTTGAGCCTTATTTACTTAATAATCTCAGAACTGTTACTCCTGTTAGACACATATCAATTAATCCTAATCCTATAGATAAACTAGATGATCTTACTCTTTTAAAGATAGCCAAGGCTTATATGGAAAAAATAGGTTATAAACACCAACCCTATATTATCTATAAACACTTTGATCTTAAAAGAGTACATCTTCATATTGTTTCTGTGTCTATAAATAATCAAGGATATCAGATTAATCGTGATTTTGATTTTATAATTGCTCAAAATGCCTGTAAAGAGCTTATCAAAGAATTTAATCTAACAGATTATACTAAAAAATATAAAGTAGAGGTAGACCTAGACCTTAAGGTTGTAGATTATAGAGAGTCAAATCTAACCCGGCAAATAGATAGTGTTGTTAGTAGTTTACCTAAGTATTATAGTTTTGAAGATTTTGATAGTTATAACGCTATTTTACAGCTCTTTAAAGTCAAGGCTAGATTAGGAAACAATAAAGAGTTTAATTCTATAATGTATTTTGCTCTTGATCATCAAAATAAAGAAATTAGTAATCTAGTAAGCTCAAGTAAACTTTCTTTAAAAGTAGATATAGACTTTTTAGAAAAACACTTTAAAAAGTCTATTAAAGCTAAGGACTTAAATATTGATAACAAGGTTAGTGATCAAATAAGATCATATCTTTCTCAAAGTAAAGATTACAAGCACTTTAAAAAACTACTCACTAACCAAGGAATTAATCTAGTTACTGATAATAAAGATAAAAGTAAGTTCTATTTTGTTAGTCATAAATATAGACGAGTTTTTTCTTTTTCTCATATTGATAGACAGCTGTCTAATAAATTAGATAACGATCCTTTTTTTAATACCCTTTTAAACAACTCTAAAAAGGAACAAGATCCTATTGAGAGACTTGTAAAACATAGATTTATTGAGTTAAATAAAGAGTTTGATAGCTTAAAGGTTCATCCTTGTTTTGAGTTTGTGGATAATTATTACAACTCTTATAATAAAGCAGAGTTTGTTAGTTTTTTTAATTTTCTATTTACTGGCCCAGTGGATGATTTAGATCAGAAACAGTTTATGAATCTTAAAAAGAAAAAACGCAAAAAGAAAAGACATATTCTTTAAAAGAGTGAAATACTTTATATGGGCATGGATATATGTAAGGGGAGTATTTAAAAAATAGGTGTGATTATTTAAAATTAAAAGGTATGATAAGTATGTTCTTAGGTCTTTATTTTTTTGTTTACTTTTCAATTAAAAGTTTTGTTTCTTTTCTTTTAGGCAGTAAGTCTAAAGAAGATTACACTGTATTAACTACTGATATTATTGGTAAAAGCACAACTAAAATAAACTACAAAAAGCTAAATAAAATTAGAAGATCCTCAGAGAGTCTAACGGATTTACTAGAAAAAAAACAGGGTGACTCTTTTAAAGAAATAGCAAAAAGACTCAAATAATATGGTTTGTGTTTAGGCTTTGTTTTAAACAAAAAAAGAATAACTGTGTTTTTACCCAATTATAAAAACAAGTGTTTCTTATCGTTGTTATTTCTCGTTTTGTGTGTTTCTTGATTTGAAAAAAAAGATTAATCCAATAATTAGATTAAGTAAACTGATAAATATTTCTTTGTTTAACTCATCAAAGGGTTCATTTATAGTATTATAGCGATACACTAGATTAATTAATATAAACAGTGATACAGTTATAAGTAGGTAACTTATAAAGCGTAGTTTTTTCTTCATTTTTTTTTTCGTATTGTATTAATTAACATGTCTTTAAATAGACAAACTTCATTAATGTGTTATAATTATGTGTTTTATGTATCAAGGTTATAATACATTGGCCTTATGTGATTTTTACTATACAAAAGTATGTTTTTAATTTAAATTTATAACTTTAAGTTGTTGTTTTTTGCAAATTATGTGTTTTATTGTTATAATTTATCTTTAAATATTGTTTGTAAGGTTTTTTAGTTGAATTGTATTTTTATTTAACTTAGAATTACTTGAAGATTAGTACTCTTTAATTTTTTTTTGCTCTTTTTATAGCTTTACAGGTTATATGCTAGTTTATTTTTAAAAAGTATAGAAATAAATAGTACGCTTTTTAATTATCTGTAAATCAGATGCCAATTGGCTTTGTAATTCAGAAAAAATTCGTATATAAGAAGTCGTTATCTGTCTTTTTACTTTTATCCTTTAAAGTCTTATTGTATATAGTCTTGTGGTTAGTTAGTTTTAAAATTCTTTTCGGTTTTATAAGAATTTCTGTTTTTTTCATGCCAATTGGCTTTACACCTTTTTTAAGCTTTTGAATTTTGTATGGTTAGCTAACAAGACTATTAACCATTAAAAATTTAAATCATGAATGTTACCCGTTTAGAATTCATCTCCTGGATGGAACGACTCTCTACAAAACTTGATGCTTTAAGTGAGCATATTGCCAAGGTTCAACTCCAAACTTTAAATATCGATGGAGAAGAACTTTTAGATAATCAAGATGTTTTACAGATTTTAAAGATAAGTTCTCGCTCGCTTCAAAGGTATAGATCTGATAAAAAGCTTCCTTATTACAGATTAAAAGGTAAGATATATTATAAGCTCTCTGATGTGCAGCAGTTTATACGAGACAGCTTTGCTGTTCCGGTAAGAGAATAGTAAAACGACTCTAAAGGTCAAACACATACCTTTTTGTGCCAAAAATAAGTACAAAATGGTCTAGGAGATACTTTTGGGGTATTAATCAATTAACCTATTAATTATGGAAGTAAAAAAAAGCAGTGAATCAAAACATGATATCTTACTTGTTAGTGATTCAAAGGATAACAAAATTAAAGCCGTACAGGGCTTAAGTGAAAACGGTAATCTTAAAAGTGCACCAATTAATAAGAATAATTTAAACTCATTTTTAAGATTAGATAAAAGCGGAGATTTCTTTTCTAATTTTTTCACCAATTTCTTTTCTCAATTAAAAGACCCCACTAGGTTTAGTTTTTTTAGGGTTCCAGAGAATTTAGCCATTAGTTTGTCTAAGCAGATGCAAGGTGAGTTAGACTTGAAAAACACTTTAAATCATCAGCTGTATCTATCCCATCAAGTAGATCCGAAGCAAATGATTCAAAGTATTGAAAATAGTACCAATAAGGATATAACCTCTTGTAAAGAATATAATCCATATAAATACAATATTGATCATATAAACTGGGAATCACTTAGTCAGATAGGACTCTCAAAAGAGAAACTCGAAGAGATGGATCTTTTAGAACCTTTATTAAAGGGATATAAAACAAAAGATTTAGTTCAGGTTAATCTTAATTTGGGATCTGCTGAGTTTTCATTAGATGCGCGTCTTGGACTTAAACATGCCCCTAACGGAGAGGTTGTAATGACTCTTGAGGGAGTAAAAAAGTACCCAAATTTAAATGTACCTTTTCAAGGACATGAGTTTACCAGGCAAGATAAACACAATCTTTTAAAGACAGGTAATATGGGAAGGGTAGTGGAGCTTTTAGATCCTGAGACTAATTCTTATATCCCATCGGTTGTAAGCGTGGATAGATTAACCAATAATATAATGGTTACTAGTGTTGAGAAAATGCAAATTCCAACGCATATAAAAGGGGTTGATCTTTCTGAGAATCAATTAAATGAGCTAAGACAAGGAAAAGCGGTTCTGGTTAAGGCTATGAGCTCAAGTAAAGGAAATCCTTTTGATGCTCATATTCAGTACAATGCCTCTAAAGAGCATATAGAATTTTTGTTTGATAAGACAAATAAAAATAAAAAGATCTCAAATCCTGAAGACTTAAAGGTCTTTAGAGGAAAGACTCTAGATGATAATCAGTATAAAGAGCTCTTAGAGGGCAAGACTGTGGCCATTGATGGACTTATTGATAAAAGAGGCAAGCCTTATAAGGGTTTTATAAACTATGATAAAATAAACAATAGAACTAATTTTTCTTTCACAGATCCTAGTAACCCTAAGATCATTGAGAGTCAAACACAGAATAATAAAGAGGCTCAAAATAGAAATAAAGGTTTAAAAATTTAATATGGAACTTATTATAACACAATCAGCAAGCGTGGCTAGAATTCTAGCCACGTTTTTTAATGCAAACAATAGGCATTTTGATTATTATAGCTCACAGACTCATTTGGTTGTATGGATAGATGATTGCATGGTAGATTTAAAGCCTTTAAACTTTAAACAAGATAATGACTCTTTTCTAGGGAGAGATTTTTTAGACTATAAATTAAAACTTGTAAAAAGGACCAATAAAAAAACGCCTTGTGTTGTTCAAAGTAAAAAAGTGCAGTTAATAAAGGAGCTCATCCTTAAATCTAAATCTATTGTTATTGCCACAGAGCCAAGTTTGGCCCAAAGAAGAAAATTTGAGTATTTCAAAGAATTCTTTAATATAACCTTGCCTTGTAAAACCCTATGGCTTTATAGTTTAGAGAAATCCTTTTTAAAAAATCACTTATGTTTAGATAATACTACTTCTTGTTTTAAAACTTATTATAACAGGGACCTTATCTTTAAGATTGTTCAAAATAGGTTAAGTAGGTATTATTACAATCAAACAGGAACAAAAATTAAACTAGGTCTTATTAAAACTGTTCTTATCGCTTTATTATCTAAAGAGCATCTAAAGAGCGCGAATAGTCAAACTAAAACTTTCTATAGGGTAAGTGTCGAGCTTAGTTTTAAGGAGAAACTATTTTGTTGCTTTTTTGAAAAAAAGTATAAAAAATTAAAACAAGCCCAAAACTTATCTGGTTTGCTTAATAAAGATTCAAGGGTAGAGATAAGCGAAAAAAACATACAAACTCTAAGGCAAAAGCAATTACTTTTATATGATTTTATAAGTCTTATAGTATGCGTTAACAAGTTATATGGGTTTTCTTTTAGCAAAACAAAACAGGCCTTGCTTAGTCTTTACAGACAAAAATTTATTAGTTATCCCCTTACTTTAAATAATTATCTGCCTAGTTGGTATAAATCAAGTATACCAAGATTATTAAACGCCTTAAGAGATTATCCCTTGTTTAAAAAAGAGCTGTTAACTTTAAAATTAGCTAGGCTTAATTATAAGGATGTGATCGTAGATAGTGATTTAAAAACTCACGGCATTATACCTACTTTAAAGATACCAACTTGTTTAAATACGTGTGAAAAAGTAATCTATCAGTTGATAGTAAAAAGAACAATAGATTGTTTTACCCCTAAAGAAGATGTAAAAAAAGTTAGTTTAAATCTCTTTGTAGATGATGCAGGTCTTGATTTACCCTTAGAGATTTACAAGGGAGAGTTCTTAAAGGATAATTTGGTAAACCAAGTCGATACTCTAGAGCAGCTTAATGGTATGAAAGTTTTTAAAATAGAATCTGTAAATATTACAACACACACAAAAAAGCAGAATGCTTTGTCTAGTATAGAGGGTTTGTTTAAAAAACTAAAAAAAGACTTTATTAAAACCTTACACGAAAACGCAATTTCCCAAATACATTTTTGTTATTTTACAGATCTTTTTCTCGGTCTTAGTTTAATCCTTGATCAGTTAATAAAACAAGAGTATTTGTATATAGACAATAAAAATCTTGTTTGTACAAACAAGGCTCTTGATCATTATTTTAAAACAAAAGATTTACCTGTTTCTAGCCTTGCTTATTTATTTGATTTTGAGGTTTTATTTTTCAAGGCAAATCAAGCAGAGATAAATAAGCAGATGTTTTATAGTATCAGTTGTGAAAAGCTTAAGGAGTTAAGCCAAAGCATCTCTTATTTAAAAGAGTTAAAAGAACCTTTAAAAGGATCTTGTCCTAAGTGTTTAGGTGGTAAATTTGAGCTTAGCTATCAAAGGCTTGTTTGTTTAAATAAAACTTGTAATTGGACTATACCTAGATTAGTCTTTGGAGTACACCTATCTAAGAAAGAACTTGAAGAGTTATTGGAACTTAAAAAAACAAGTAGAGTATTTGTTTTTAAAGCGAGAGATAACATTTGTTTTAAAGCGTATTTGTTTTTAGATAAAAACGCAAGTCTTATGTTTGATACAGTTAAATAATATTTAAGCTAAAAGATAGAGATAGTTTGTTTTAAAATACCTATCTCTATCTTTGTTTAATTTATTTGTTGTTATTAAGTAGGTGTACTAAATCTGGATCGTTTTCAATGCGTTTAATTTCATTTTTAACCAACAGCTCAACGTCTTTTTTTATTTGATTGTAATTATCTGTAATAGCCCTATCTAGGTGATCATTGCCTTTGTAGTCTGTAAAAGAGGTAAGAGTTGGTATTTTTTTATAATTCATTTCTTGATTTTTTATCCTATCAGAATCTATTAGTATTTGTGCGTGGAAAAACTTCTGCTTTATTTTTTGGGAAAAATCATCAGATACAGCCCCAACAAACATCCCTTGACTTAAAGACGATATTTTTGAAGCGGGGATAAGCATATCGAGCTGAGTGGAAAAAGAGGTGGATCTATCTTGCCTAGTAATAGATATGCTTTGGCGTTTTTGAAGTATTTTTCCAAAACGCTCAGATAAGCTCTTGGCTGTATCTCCAACTACTTGACCAGAGAAAATGTTACCCACCGTGTTTTGAATGACTTTGCTCTCTTTATCTCCATAGTCTCTTACTAGTTGAGAGAAATCCTGAAAACCTAAGCACACCGCTACTTTATTACTTCTAGCCGTTGCAATTAAATTATCAAGGCCTCTGAAGTAAATAGTTGGAAGCTCATCTATTATAATGCTACTTTTTAGCTGGTCTTTTTTGTTTATCAGCTTTACAATACGAGAGTTGTAAAGACCAAGTGCTGCTGAGTAAATACTCTGACGATCTGGATTATTTCCCACACAGAGAATCTTGGGCTCACTGGGATTGTTAATATCAAGGGAGAAATCATCTCCACTCATAACCCAGTACAGGGATGGAGATATCATACGAGATAGCGGAATTTTTGCCGATGCAATCTGTCCTTGAAGCTGATCTTGAGCTCCTCCTTGCCAGGCGTCCATAAAAGGAGAGAGATAGTTCTCTAAGGAGTCGTACGAGGTTAAAATAGTAAAAACATCTTTGTAGGGTTTGTTAAGTAGCTCAATTGCATGAGGAAAGGTGCAGTGTTTGCCGTTTTTGTAAATCTTTAAAAACCATATAATAGCCGCTAGAAGGATAATTGGTGATTCTACAAAAAAATCACCTTGTTTTTGTATCCAAGATCGGTTAAGATTAAGCATAATGGTATAAGCAGATTCATATGCGTCGGAGATATCTGTTATAAACTTAGGGTTTATTGGGTTACACCTGTGGCTTTTTCTTGGATCATCGAAGTTTATTACATAAAACTTAGGCGTTATTTTGTATTTATGAGCATGTAAAAGAAGATGGTTATAGGCAATAGTTGAAAGATCATCGTATTTAAAATCATAGATATACATGGCAAAGCCTTTTTCTATTTGCTGCTTGATAAAACTGTTTATAACCGCATAGGTTTTACCCGAACCTGGAGTCCCTAGAACAATTGTAGCTCTAAAGGGATTAACTACATTAATCCATCCATTATGCCATTTTTTTCGGTAGTAAAATTTAGTTGGAAGATTAACCGAATACGGGTTTTGCAAAAGTCGAGTCTCTTGATAAAAACTTTCATTCTCTAAATTAAAAACATCTTCTAAAAGCTCCTGATTTATAAGTCTACTTAAATATGCTCCCGATACAAGAAGTAGTATATACCCGATTGATAAAGTTGTGATGTATAGGATATTTACAATAAGTAAGTTTATTTTTAAAAGAAAAAAGTTTAAAAAGAAAAGCCCAGCTCCCATTAAAAATAAAATAGCTACTTTCTTTAAAGTGATTTTTTGATTTTTTACCCCTGTGTTTCCCAAAAGACTTAAAGCTAGAAGTAAAATAGAAAATATCTTAGTATAGAGTGGATGTGCAAATAAATTTGCTTTTGAGTTAAATCCTAAAAGGATTTTATCAATCACAGGGTGGGTTAGCCCAAGGCGTATAAATAAAGAGTAACAGAACCAGTATATGTGCAGAAGTAGTATAATAATACTAACGGCTCTTAAAAAAGATAAAATCTTTGAAAGGGCTCTTAAATCATCTTCGCTTTGCATAGTTTTATATTTTTAAAAATTAGAATATTAAAAATATAGGTTATTGCTTCTTTTTTATCTTATTGACTCTTAGAGGGTTTGTTTGTCCTTAAAAGACAAGACTATGTTTTATATTAAACCAACTAAAAATGCTATAGGTTTTCAGCTTTGGGGAAGTTGTGAAGATTTAAGTGAGCTGTATGATTCTTTTTCTATTTTCTTTAATGATCAAATTCTATGATTCGGAATTAGAATTTGATTCTTGTGATAAAATTATAAGTGGGGTTTTATATGAGATTAGAAAAGCCTTTAATGATAGTAGATTAAAGCGAAACTCGGGCCATTTAATTGATAGTGAGTCTATTTAATGTATCTCCGTTTATTGACACAATGCTATTTTTGTTGTGTACTAAGCCATTTTTAATAGTTTTAAATAGAAAAATAGATAGAATAGGGGGGGGAGTGATTGAATATACACCAGGAGAGTTGTAAGGGAAAAATGATATAATCATTAAGAGTTAACTCAAAGCTAACTCTTAATGAATTATAAAATAAATCTCAGTCTTTTATATGCTTTATCCTATGGGTTAAACTCGTTTGTTTTTATTGATTTCATCTTGAAGCTGTCTTCTGATTTTTTGTTCTCGCTCTAAGGATGATCTTTTATATTCTTCAAGTTCACTTTCTGCTTCGATTTGTTTTCTAGTGGCATCCTTTGTGTTGGTAAAACTTTTCTTGAATTGGATAAATAAGATACCTAAAACCAATAGGAGTATTAAAATAATAGACCAAACTATTGTTTTAAAAGTACTTTTATGGGTACTGATACCTATAAAGTCAAGATTGTTTTCTTTATCAATTGCAATTGTTAGGTTTTCTTGAAGAACTTGTAATTGATTGGATAAAGAATCTATGGATTTTTTTTGTTCTATAAGAGAATTCTTATTCTCTCGTATAGTAGTTTGTAGGTTGTTTATCGAATCCTTTACATTTTGTTGTACTTGTTGTAATTTATTTTTCTCTACTACCTTGTAATTTTGCCAATTATTTGATTGGCTAATTAGTGTGTTAAATTGGTGTTCTATTGTATTTGTATCGCTTTGTGAGTAGCTTGATAAGGTAAATGTTAGTAAGGTGGCAGATAAAATAATGGCTTTTTTCATTAATTAAATTTTTGAATAAGATTTGTCTATAGGCATATATAAAGATTGAATGATTTATTTAAATTAAACGTAAAGATATTTAGAAAAGTATATACTTACCCATTAGTGTCCGATAAAACTTATTATTAAGGGATTATTTTATCATAACATATTGAAAGTAAGCTTTATTTAAGTATAGAAAACCACCGCCTTTGGCGGTGGTGATGTTTTATAGGCTATGCCTTTTATAGGTTTGTACTATAAAACATTTAAAAAGTGAGTAAATATAGAAAATTAACGCATGTGTATTACAAATGTGATTATCACATAGTTTTACACCCAAGTATCGTTTCCTAATTTTGGAAGGAATGGTAAAAAGTTTGATTGAGTATGATATTCAATTGATTAGTAGTTGGAAAGGAGTGCAAATTCAAGAAATGAATGTTCAAAAAGATCATATTCATTTAGTTTGTTCAATTCCTCCAGAGGTATCTATCAGTGAATTTATGGGTATTCTTAAAGGTAAATTAGCCATAAAGCTCTTTAAAACTTATCCAACATTAAAACAGAAACCATATTGGGGTAATCATTTTTGGTCCAGAGGATATTTTGTCAGTATCATAGGACTTGACGAAGATATGATAAAACGATATGTCAAGTATCAAGAACATAATGATAATCAATCATAATGCCCCTTTGGGGCTAAGTTTCTTACTTTTAATAAGATGAGCTTTGTTGTTATTGTTGAGAAAAAACTATTTTTATCTTGTAAAAAATAAAAGACAAGACTATGTTTTATATTAAACCAACCAAAAATGCTATGGGCTTTGAGCTTTGGGGAAGCCGTGAAGATTTAAGTGAGCTGTATGACTCTTTTTCTATTTTCTTTAATGATCAAATCTATGATTCAGATTTAGAATTTGATTCTTGTGATAAAATTATAAGCGGGGTTTTATATGAAATTAGAAAAGCCTTTAATGATAGTAGATTAAAACGAAATTCGGGGCATTTAAGTGGTAGTGAATCTGTTTATTATGGATGTTGTTTATCGTGGGTTCAAGGAATATTTTTTATTCAAGCCATTAGATACAAACAAAGTCTATTGCCAACTAATAAACTAGTACTAGCACATTTGTTAGAGTTTGAGTATTGGATGGAAAAAGCAATGTATGAATTTGACTTTAAAACAGCTTTGGAATTAACAGGTTTTATAACCGGTAGAATAGATACCTCAAATGATTGCTTGTATATTTATATGAGAAAAATTAACCTAGAATACTTCTTGTTAAATGGAGGTAAAAAGGCCTTTAAGGCCTTGCCAGGATTACTAGAGAAAGCCTGTTATGGAACTTCGGGTTATAATCTTTACAGAGAAGAACTAGAACGTGAGGCTAAAAGATTAAAAATTAAGGTAACAAGTTTAGAGCTTGATGATGATTATTTTGATTATGAAAGCGTGAAGTGGTAATTGTTTCTTTTAGTAAGTTTAAGTAGAAAGTATAATAAAAAGTCAGTAATGTATAAAATAAAGATAGATAAGATTTTAAAAGACATTCAAAAAGAAGAATTAGAAGAGTTTATTGTGTATTACAGTGAGAGGAATCCTCAGTTTAAACTGGATCTAGAGACTTATTTCTCAGATAAGTTTAAAAATGATGATATTCAAAATAGGTATAGAGCACTTTTTAAAAGTATTATAAGCTCTTATAATTATAAGGGCTTTATAGATTATAATAACACACCAAGACTTGCTAGTGAGTTGCAAGAACACTTAGAGACTTTAGAGGTGTTGATTCAACGTCACAGGTATAAAGAGTCCTTAGACATTATAAAGGCGGCTTTAACAGAAGTAATTAAAGTTGTAGAGTATTGTGATGATAGTAGTGGGCATATAGGTGTTTTGTTATCTGAGATATTGCAGTATTTAGATAAGCTAATAGAATCACAAGAAATAGGTGAGCTTAAATTAGAGCTAATCGAATTTTTAGAAAGTCAAATAAACAAAGAGATTTACTTTGACTATGGAGACTATGGCTATGATTTATTAGACTCATATAAAATGCTTTGTTTTAAAACGGAAAATAAAGAACGTTTTTTAACCTATATTGATAAAAAGGCTAGTAAAGAGAAAGATAATCGTTTTTTGCTTGAACACCTTATTAAGCTCAAATTAGATTTTTTTGAACATTATAAGGATATAGATTCTTTTTTAGCCACTATAATGAACAACTTAGAGCTATCAGATGTAAGAATTAGACTGGCTAACTATTATAAAGACAATAAAGAATTTGACAAGGCTAAAGAACAAGTCTATATAGGTATTAAACAAGCTAAGGAGTTAGATTATTTAGGGCTTGTTTTTAGGTGGGAATGTCTTCTTTTAGAGATTTATGAGTTAAGTGGTGATATAGAAAAGATGCGCTGTCTATATAAAAAGTTTGCCCTAGAAAGTAAGGGGGATAAATCTGAGTATATAATTAAGTGGAAAAACACCTATAGTGATTCTAATTGGAGTATTGTTTTAAAGGATTATATAAACGAAGTAATTCAAGATGTAGATAAGTTTTGTAAGAAAAATACTTATATGACCAGAGATGCATATAATAGAATGTTACTAGAAAGATTAGGTAAGGTTTATGTTTTGGAAAATATGATACAGGATTTGTTTAATTTAGTGAGTCAAGTTAAAAATCTAGGATTAGTGCTAAGTTATATTGATGTTTTACAAAAACATTATGATGACTTTGTTTTAGTAGATCTTTTAATGCCCCTGGTATTTATAAAGGCTAAAGAGCTTAACAATAGATCAGGTTATAGAAGCCTAGCTTACATTATTAAAGAAATACAAGATAGATTTATTAATCAATCTGTAAAAATAGAAACTACTATAAAAGCCCTTCAAGAATTATATCCAAGAAGGACTGCTATGATTGATGAGCTAAACAAATTAAGGTTGATGTAATAAAAAAAGATGTAGTTAAAAAATATAGGAAAAAGAAAGAGGGAGTCTTTACTAATAAAAAACACCACTTCGCACAAAAAATAATATTTTTGCTAGTACCAATATTTTAAAAGTGTACATTTGTAACTTATTGTTAAAAAATAATGACACTTACTGACGATACGGTATCTTTAGAAACTAACAATAATGTGAAAAAAACTATGGAAAAAGAACTTAAGATAGCAGTAATCGGGCAAGGCTATGTCGGATTACCGTTAGCACTTGCATTTGCACAACATTTCCCAGTAGTGGGGTTTGATATTAAAGAAAGCAGAGTAGCAGAGCTGCAAAGAGGGATTGACCTTACTAAAGAAGTGGACGAGAGTCAGTTAAACGTTTCTATCTTAACTTATAACAACTCAGGAGGAGTAAAGGGGTACAAACCAAGTACGAGTATCAGTGATATCGTAGATGCGAATGTATATATCATTACGGTACCAACCCCGATTAACCAGTTTAATGCTCCTGATCTTACTCCATTAAAATCATCGTCTAAACTAGTAGGAACTGTAATAAAGCAAGGAGATATTGTGATTTATGAATCGACAGTATACCCAGGATGTACAGAAGAGGAGTGTATCCCTGTATTAGAGGAAACTTCTAAGCTAGTATTCAACAGAGATTTTTACGCGGGATATTCACCAGAGCGTATCAATCCAGGGGATAAGGTCAATACCTTAGAGACAATTGTAAAAGTTACTTCAGGGAGTACACCTGAAGTAGCAGATTATATAGATGATTTGTACCGCACCATTATCAAAGCGGGAACACATAAAGCACCATCCTTAAAGGTAGCAGAAGCGGCAAAAGTGATAGAGAACGCTCAGCGTGATGTCAATATTTCTTTTGTAAATGAATTAGCCTTAATCTTCGACAGATTAGGGATAGATACACAAGATGTATTAGAAGCAGCAGGTACGAAGTTCAACTTTCTTAAATACAAACCTGGACTTGTAGGAGGGCACTGTATCTCTGTTGATCCGTATTACTTAGCCCATAAAGCTATTCAAGTAGGGTATTACCCAGATGTGATTTTATCAGGTCGTCGTGTGAATGATGAGATTCCTGTATTTATCGCAAGTAAAGTAGTGAAGCTAATGATACAAAAGGGGATTGACGTAAGTCGCTCTAGAGTATTGTTATTGGGGTTTGCATTTAAAGAGAACTGTCCTGATACGCGTAATACGAAGGTAGCAAAGATTTATGAGGAATTGGTGTCTTATGAGATAGAAGTAGATGTATACGATCCTTGGGTGAATGTAGAGGAAGTGAGAGAGGAGTATGGGATAGAGGTGATGACAACAGAAGAAGAAATGAAAGAACATAGATTCTTGAGAACAGATCATCGTTATGGTTTAATGCCAAGTCCATATAATGCAGTTTTATTAATGACAGCACATAAAGAGTTTAATGATCTAGATGTGAGAAGTTTTATTAATGAACCTGGTATTGTCTATGATGCAAAAGCTATATTGAATAGAGATATAGTTGATAGTAGATTGTAATAATATTTTAAAATTAGGAGAACCAATTTATGTCTAATTCAAAGACAATAGCGAAGAATACTTTATTTTTATTTATACGAATGTTTATTACTATGTTAATAGCATTGTATACATCTCGTGTGGTCCTAGAATATCTTGGTTTTATTGATTATGGTATATATAATGTTGTAGGGGGAATTGTAATATTTATCTCTTTTTTACAGAGTTCTATGAGTTCTGCTACAGCTAGATTTTTAAATATAGCATTAGCTAAAGAAAATAAAGAATTAGTTTCAAGAACTTTCAGCAATGCGTTTATTATCCATTTGTTTTTATGTTTTATTGTTCTGTTTTTAGGAGAAACTATAGGGCTTTATTTCATACTTAATGTATTGCAGTTTCCATATGAACGGTTAAATGCTGTTAAGATAGTTTATCAATTATCTTTAATAACTAGTTGTATAGCTATTTTACAAATTCCATATTATGCATTGTTAATAGCTTATGAAAAGATGAAGGCTATAGCTTATATTGGTATATTACAATCATTGCTTAGTTTAGTAATTGTTTACTTACTTAAATTAAAATTAGGAGACAGTTTAATTGTTTATGCTTTTTTAGTATTCTTTGTGAGTATTGTAATTAGAGTTGTATATATCAGCTATTGTACTAAGAATATTAAAGAGAGTAAATTGAAATTAACTTATGAAAGTGAGATTGCTAAACCTATACTATCTTTTTTTTCATGGGATCTTTATGGGAATTTCAGTGTAGCAGTTAGAGGTGAAGGTATTATGATTTTGTTAAATATGTTCTTTGGTGCTATTATTAATGCTAGTACTGGAATTGCAAATCAAGTACAAGGAGTGTTAAATAGTCTTATTGATAATTTCTTAATAGCAATAAGACCACAATTGGTTCAGAGTTATGCCAAAGGAGATTTTGAACGGATGTTTGCATTAGTGTTTTTGGGAGGTAAGTTAGCTTTCATTCTAATGCTTTTAATCTCTTTGCCTATATATACATATATGGGTTTGATTTTGAAGTTGTGGTTAAAAAATGTACCTGATTTTGCGGTTTCATTCTGTCGTCTATCGTTATTATTTACGCTAATATCTATAATGTTTAGAACAGTAATGTTTGCTATACATGCCACTGGTAGAGTAAGATTGATGAGTATGATTAATGGAACCTTGTATATTTTAATTCTACCAATATCGTGGTTCTTTTTATATTTTGGATTTTTACCTACAGTTGTTTTTACCATTAGTATTAGTTTAATGTTTATAGGACAGGTGTCTAATACACTTTTATTGAAAAAGTATATAAAAGATTTTAATATAAAGATGTATTATATTGATGTTGTTAGCAGAAGTGTATTTATAGCGATTATTAATTATTGTATTATTAAATATTTGTCAAGCATTTTTATCATTGGTTTTGTAAATATGATGATTGTCAGTTTTGTTTCTTGTTTTTTTGTGCTTTTATTTGCCTATATGATGGGTATTAATAAAAAGGAAAGAAGAAAGTTAAACATGGTTATTTTGGAAAAATGGAAAAAGATTTATTAAGTATTATTACTCCATGTTATAATGGTGAGACATATTTACATAGGTTATGTGATTCGATATTAGAACAGACTTATCCTTATGTTGAGTTTATTTTTGTTAATGATGGTTCTAATGATAGAACAGAAGAAATAATTCTATCATATGAGAGTAAGTTTATTGAGAGAGGTTATTCATTTATCTATATCTATCAAGAAAATGGAGGACAGGCTAAAGCTTTAAATCAAGGATTAACGGTTTATAGAGGTGAGTATTTAACTTGGCCAGATTCAGATGATTTTTATTTAGAAGAAACAGCATTAGAAATAATGGTGAATTCTTTAAAGAATTCAGATGATAAAATAGGAACGGTTCGGTCCTTTGCCACAATGTTTGCTGAAAGAAGTTTTAAAAGAAATGGTAGTTTGGCAAATAAAACAAAAGAAGATGTGTATAATTTATTTGAAGATTGTCTCTTAGAACGTGACTTTTGGTTTGCACCAATATGTTATATGGCAAAGACTTGTCATGTTAAAAAATATGTTGGAGGTGAAGTAGAGGTTAATAGGATTGGTCAAAATTTTCAAATGTTTATTCCTTTGTTTTGCTATAAAGATACGATAACTATTAAACGAGATTTGGTAGGGTATTTAGTGAGAGAGGCTTCGCATTCACGTGATTTAGGTGATTTTAATAAAAGAATTGAGCGTTTTACTGCTATTGAAGCATTAAAAGAACGATTAGTTACTAAATGTGGACTAAAAGAAAGAGAGAGAATTAATAGAGAAGTGAAGAGGGTTACCTTAAAAAATAAAATACTTTTATTTGTGGAGTATAATATGTTTGTCAAATCATTAAAACTTCTTATGGCAAATCCTGTATTGTTAATAGACTTTAGGTTTATTAAGTCATATTTGTATTTTGTAAAAAAATGAAAAAAGTATTAAAACAATTAATTAGACCTATTTATTGGTGGGGACGTATTAGAATTTTATTTTTATATAATTTTTATATTGACTTAAGACTATATAAAAAATATTCTATCGTGTTTGGGAAAAAAGATTTATTACAAAAAGAAGCGGATTTGATATTAAATTATCATTCTTTAGAAAAAGGAATGTTGTTTGAAGATATGAAAAAAGGATTTGCGGCTTATCGTATTAGTAATTTGCATAAAATCCTAAAAGATCATGTAGTATTAAAAAGTATTGATCGTTCTCAAATACGTGTAGGATATGAAGTAATGTGTAAATATTATGAATTACATCAAGATAAGGGATGGGATATTGATGATATTTATACAAAAGAACAGTATGAATTTTATAAAAATATATTAGTAGGTTTTTATTCTAATACATTTAAAGGAGTATATGATTTTTCTAAGGAAGAGTTTTATAGAAATGTAAAGAATAGTGATTTTCAAGAGTTTGCTCATTCAAGAAAAAGTGTTAGAGATTTCACAGGAGAAAAGATTGATAGTAGTATTATTGAGAAAGTTATAGAATTAGCTAATACAGCACCATCAGTTTGTAATAGACAGGCAAGTAATGTGTATTTAGTAGAAGATAAGCAGAAAATAGACTCTTTGTTAGCTATACAGGGGGGATTTGTGGGGTATACTGAGAATGTAACTCAATTACTAATTTTAACGAATGATCGTAAGTATTACTATACTATCGGAGAACGTAATCAACTATATATAGATGGAGGAATTTATTTAATGAATTTGCTTTATGCTTTACATTATTATGAAGTAGGAAATTGTCCAGCAAACTGGGGAAAGGAAGTAAGTGATGACAGGAAAGTGTTATCAATTATCAATATACCGGAATCTGAAAAGATTATTTGTATGATACCAATAGGTAAGTGTAAAAGTAATTTCAGAACAACGTTGTCATTAAGGAGGGGGTACTCAGAAAACTTCAAAAAAATATAACAAATGAAAAAGACAGGTATTTTTACGCATCCACTGATCTCCAATTACGGAGGTATCTTACAGAATTTTGCATTGCAGAAAGTTTTAGAAAAGAACGGATATGAGGTGATTACAATAAATAGACTCCAAAAATTTTCAATGTTTCATATTCTATTGTCTAGATTGAAACAGAGTTTATTAAAACATCATACAAATAAGATTTTTTCACCTAAAGAAAAAGATGTTTTAACACTGAATAGTCAAGCTTTTGTAAAGAATAATATTAAGAAGGTAGATTTTATAAATCCAACTGATAAAGATTTATTAACATATGTAAATAATCATAATATTAATACATTAATAGTTGGTAGTGATCAAGTTTGGCGTCCTGGCTATGTTTCTAATATTTATCATGAGTTCTTCAGTTTTTTACCTAACGAAAGTAATGTTAAGAGGGTGTCTTATGCAGCATCTTTTGGTACAGATAAGTGTGAGTATACTGAAGAACAGCTTGCGAGGTGTAGTAAATTATTAAGTCAGTTTGATGCAGTGTCTGTAAGAGAGAAATCAGGAATAGAATTATGTAGTAACTACCTCAAAAGAGACGATGCTCAAGTTGTATTAGATCCTACTTTATTGTTAGAGAAAGAAGACTATTTAACTGTTGTAAAGAACCAATTGGTAGAAAAGAAAGGTGTTTATACTTATGTGTTAGATTCTTCAGCCGAGAAAAATAAAATTATAGATACAGTTTGTAGTCAGTTAAATTTAGAGAAGTTCTCTAATCAGCCTAAGTTTTCAGAAATAGGAGGTAAAGGAAAGTCTAATAATTTAAAGGATTACGCTTTTCCTCCTATAGAAGATTGGATTGAAGGATTCTATAAGTCCTCTTTTGTTGTTACAGATTCATTCCATGGAACTGTATTTGCGATTATATTTAATAAACCATTTATTGCGATTGCTAATGTTGAAAGAGGAAAAGCTAGATTTGAAAGTTTATTAAAGTTGTTTGGCCTAGAAAATAGATTAGTATCAACTGTAAATGAGATATCAACAGATTTAATTTCGGAAGAAATAGATTTTGAAGCTGTTAATTCAAAAAGGGAAGCATTAAAGAAAATTTCAATAGATTTTTTGATTAATAATATATAATATGAAAAAGATAGTAATCACAGGAGGGGCTGGGTTTATAGGTTCCCATGTTGTTAGACAATTTGTAAATAAGTACCCTGAGTACTCAATTTATAATTTAGATGCCTTGACGTATGCAGGAAATCTAGAGAATTTAAGAGATTTAGAAAATGCTCCAAACTATACTTTCGTTAAAGGAGATATTACAGATGAACAGTTTATTAATGCATTGTTTCAAAAAGAAAAATTTGATGCAGTAATACATTTAGCTGCTGAATCTCATGTGGATCGTTCTATTACAGATCCATTGGCATTTGTGAAAACTAATGTGATAGGTACAGTAAATTTACTACAAGCTTTTAAAAGTTTATGGCAAGGTAACTGGGAAGGAAAGCGTTTTTACCATGTAAGTACTGATGAGGTATATGGAAGTTTAGGAGAAACAGGTTTTTTCTATGAAACTACAGCTTATGATCCTAATTCACCTTATTCTGCATCTAAGGCAAGTTCAGATCACTTCGTACGTGCGTATGGAGAGACTTATGGTATGCCTTATGTAGTTAGTAACTGTTCTAATAATTATGGTCCTAATCACTTCCCTGAGAAATTAATTCCACTGTGTATCCACAATATTATCAATAAGAAACCATTGCCTATTTATGGAAATGGAAAATATACGCGTGACTGGTTATTTGTAATCGATCATGCAAGAGCAATTGATGATGTATTTCACAAAGGTGGAAATGGAGAGACCTATAATATCGGTGGGTTTAATGAATGGCAGAATATTGACTTAGTAAAAGAGTTGTGTAAACAAATGGATATTGTCTTAAAACGTGCTGTAGGTGAAAGTGAACAGTTAATTACTTTTGTAAAAGATAGACCAGGACATGATTTACGTTATGCTATCGATGCTACTAAGATTAATAAAGAATTAGGATGGTCACCATCTGTTACATTCCCAGAAGGATTAGCTAAGACTATTGAATGGTATATGAATAATCAAGATTGGCTAGATAATGTGACTAGTGGAGCTTACGCTGATTATTACAACGAACAATACAAATAGACTGTTTTTTTGTTGTTTGTTTTTTCGTGTTTTTACCAAGGTAGCTAACTTTACAACATAAATACGGAATTACAGAAAACCAAAATTACAAAGGACAAAATCACATAAGAAATGAAAGTAACAGAAACACATCTAAAAGGATGTTTTATTATAGAGCCTCAAAAGTTTGGAGATAGTAGAGGTTATTTTTTTGAGAGCTTTAATGCTAAACGATTTAATGAATTGACAAATACAGGGACTGTATTTGTACAAGATAATCAATCTTTTTCGACTCAAGGAGTGATTCGTGGGTTACACGCTCAAGAAGGGGAGTTTGCACAAGCTAAATTAGTACGTGTGTTGCAAGGTGAAGTGATTGATGTCGCTGTAGATGCTCGTCCTGGATCGTCTACTTTTGGACAACATGTAGCCGTAAAATTATCAGCTGAGAATAATTTACAGTTGTTTATTCCAAGAGGATTCTTACATGGTTTCTCTGTGCTTTCAGAAACAGCTGTGTTCTTTTATAAATGCGATAATTTCTATAACAAAGACTCAGAACAAGGAATAATCTATAATGATCCAGCTTTAGGAATTGATTGGGGAATTACAGTAGGAAGTGAAGTAGTATCTGATAAGGATATTATATTACCAACGTTTAACGAGATTTATAAGAAATAAGATGAAGATTCTCGTTACAGGTAGTACTGGTCAATTAGGATCAGAATTAAAAGATTTAGTTCTGCGTTATTCTCAATATGACTTTGTCTTTATGGATAGAGCGTTAATGCCTCTAGATAATACAGAGAGAGTGTTAGAAATATTAGAATCAGAACACCCTGACTTTATTATCAATGCAGGTGCTTATACAGCTGTGGACAAAGCTGAATCAGAAGCTGACTTAGCTGATATGGTTAATCACCAATGTGTACGTGTATTAGGGGAGTGGTGTGAAGAGAATGAATCACATTTAATACATATTTCAACAGATTATGTATTTGATGGAACATCGTCAAGTCCGTTGAATGAAGAAGCTCTAACAGCTCCTATTAATGTATATGGGGCTACAAAACGCAAAGGGGAAGAAGTATTAATGAGTGTTCATTCTGATGCTATTGTTATACGTACATCATGGGTATATTCCTCATATGGAAATAATTTTGTGAAGACAATGTGTCGCTTGATGCAAGAAAGGGAGTCATTAGGCGTAGTAAGTGATCAAATAGGAACCCCAACGTATGCTGCTGATTTAGCTAAAGTGATTATGCAAATTATTAGTAGTAATATTTGGAAAGGAGGACTATATCATTATTCGAATGAAGGAGAAATTAGTTGGTTTGATTTTGCATCTAAGATAAAAGAATTAATGGGCTTTACTTGTGAAGTGGATGCTATCGATAGTAGTGCTTTTCCAACTCCAGCGAAACGCCCTGCTTATTCGTTATTAGATAAAAGTAAAATTAAAAGAGAGTATAATATAAACATTCCACATTGGGATGAAAGTTTAAAAATAATGCTTGTTAAGTTATAATAAGAAAAAATATGAAAGGAATTATTCTAGCGGGAGGATCTGGAACTAGATTACACCCATTGACATTAGCAGTAAGTAAACAGCTTATGCCTGTATATGATAAACCGATGATTTATTATCCTTTATCTACTTTGATGTTGGCAGGGATTAATGAAATATTGATTATTTCTACTCCTCATGATTTACCTCATTTTGAGAAATTATTAGGAGATGGAAGCCGTATTGGATGTAAATTTAGTTATGCAGTACAGCATGAACCAAATGGTTTAGCTCAGGCATTTGTGATAGGAGAAGAGTTTATCGGTGATGATAAGGTTGCACTAGTATTAGGTGATAATATCTTCTATGGTAGTGGAATGTCTAAATTGTTACAATCTTGTACACAAGAAGAGGGAGGAGTTGTATTTGCTTATCCTGTACACGATCCAGAACGTTATGGAGTAGTAGAGTTTGATAAAGACAATAATGTAATCTCTATAGAGGAGAAACCAGTAGAACCTAAGTCAAATTATGCTGTACCAGGATTATATTTTTATGATAATTCTGTAGTAGAGATTGCAAAGAATATTGCGCCATCTGCTCGTGGAGAATACGAAATTACAGATGTGAATAAAGAATATTTGAAAAGAGGTAAACTAAGAGTTGGTGTATTTGATAGAGGAACTGCTTGGTTAGATACAGGAACATTTGCTTCATTGATGCAAGCAGGACAATTTGTTCAAGTAATTGAAGAACGTCAAGGAATGAAGATAGGAGCAATTGAGGAAGTTGCTTATCGTATGGGGTATATTTCAAAAGAACAATTACATGAAATTGCTGAACCACTATGCAAGAGTGGATATGGTGATTACTTGAAGAGAATTGGATAAGAAAAATGATAATTGTAGACATATTGTAAGATGTGTCTACAATGTTTAAAGATACAGAATGAGTAAGGAATATTATATAGGGCATGTTTCAACTAAAGTTGATGATGGGGGGATGGCTAGAAATCATGCATTTGCTAATTATTTTAAAAGTAGTAGTTTTAAAGTAGTTAATGTGTTTTCGGATAATATATTGTTGCGATTATATAATGCTATAAAAATATTGAGTATACTGTTTTTTTTTAAGGAACGAATTATATTTATTCATTTAGGGACTTTCTTTTATTTGTATCCAAAACAATTTTTAAAGATAAATATTCTCTTTAAATCATTTTTTGAATTACTTATTTTTTGTTCTAAAAGAAATAAAGTCTTAATTGAAATTAATGATTTACCATATGAACAAGCTAAAGATTTAGAATTAGATATAGATGAGTTTTTTTTAAGATTTGAGAATAAGTTGTTTTCTATTAGGACTGTGTGTTTCGTTTTTGCATCAATGAATATGGAAAAATATATAAAGGAAAAATATTTTATTCATAATAGTAGTTATATAATAAATGGAGGGAATCAATTAACTGATAGTAAAATAGGGAATAAAATATTATCTATTTTGGAAGGAGAAGAAAAAATTAAGTTAGTTTACGCAGGAACATTAAATAAAGGAAGACAAATAGAACAGCTTATAGATATAGTTTCTAATTGTGATAATGTGGTTTTATTGTTACTAGGTACAAATGGTGAATGGATTGATCATTTAAGCAATAAAGAAAATATATATTATTTAGGTAATTATGTGGAAGAAGAAGCTCAATATATTGTATCTAGATGCGATTTAGGAATTATACCATATAATGATGAAAGGTTTTATTATAATATTTGTTATCCAACAAAGGCATCTTTCTACATAACTGCTCAAATTCCTTTTATATCCACTAAATTAGATGAGTTAATGTATCATTTTGAAGATAAAAGTGTTTACTTTTTTACTATAAAGGATTGGGAAGGTTTTTTTAAAAATTTAAAAAAGAATGACTTAAACACTAAGAAAATAGAGGTTAGTACTTTTTCTAAAGCATATTGTTGGCCTAATATTATTGATAACCAATTAAAAAAGTTACTGTAAATGATATATGTATTTGTTGTTTGTTCTAGTTTTCTTATCTCATTATTTAAGAATAAAAAAAACAGTAAGTTTATTGTTTATATTCTTGTAGTTTTTTTGGGCCTATTTGCAGGAACTAGAATAGTAGGTATAGATAATGATTCTAATTTTTATAAATATTTATTTGAAGATATAGTATATCGAAATGAGAAATGGGAATTAGAGTTTCTTTCCAGTTTAATTCCTGTAATATTGAGTTGGTTTACACAATCTTATGTGCAATGGAGTTTTGTTGCGTTTGCACTAATTTCTTTAAGCCTTAAGTTTATTTCTATTAAAGATTTTAAATATTTTTCTTTAGCAATTTTATTGTATAGTACCAATCTGTTTTTTTTACAGGATTTTACTACTATTAGAGCGGCAATAGCTTCAGGAATATTGCTTTATTCAATTAGATATTTATATCCAATGGATAATAAGAGATTCTTTATGTGTGTTGTAATGTCAACACTCTTTCATTTGTCAAGTATTATATTCATAACTATTTGGTTAGTGTTAAGATATAGAATTAGCTTAAAGGTACTATTTTATAGTTTGCTATTAAGTTTAATTATTCCTTTAATTAACCTAAATTTAATCATTTTGTTAAGATTGGATTTAGTATTTAGTAAGGCAGCTTCTTATCTTATAATTCAAGAGCAGGAAGATAGCACACTTAATTTGTTTAGTTTTAAAATTTTGATAGCATTAGTGATGTTATTTATTTTAATTAGATTTAGGGACTTGATTAAGTATAAATATTTTGATATTTTATTAAAAATACACATGCTTTCGTTGATCTTCTTTTTTGTTTTTAGTGGGACTGGCTTAACTTTTTCGATTCGTACATTTGAATTATTATCAATAGTTCAAATTCTTTTATATCCTTTAATTATTAATGTATTTCCTCAACGTCTTAGCTTAATACCTTATCTTTTAATTTTTGGTATTAGTTTTATTTGTTTGTACTATAATATTTTTTTTTCTGATACAATTAAAGATTATCAATCATGGCTAATTTAAATAAGAGAATTGTTTATTGCATTGTATTGTATGGTGTGGAGTTAGAAGAGAGTGAAACTTTCATTACTTTAATACATAGTTTTAGAATGTCAAATAAAAAAAACAAGTTAAACATTTCTGTGTTCGACAATACTCCGAGAGACGACGATAAGAGAGAAACTTATTTTTATGAGTTTGATAATTTTATAGAAGTTAATTATTTTACTGAGAATATAAATAGAGGCTTGCCATATGCTTACAATAAAATGGTAGATATTGGACATGAATTAAATATGGAATACATTGTATTACTAGATCAAGATACTACTTTACCTATTGATTTTTATGAAAAGTATGTTACTAATAGTTCTCTGTCGAATATTAATTGTCCAGTAGTAAGAAGTAATAATGTAATTATATCCCCTTGTAAAATTAATAATTATAGATGTTCTCCTTTTAAGAAAATAAATTTAGGAGAAATGGAATTAAATAAATTAAGTTGTATTAATTCTGGAATGATGGTTAGTATACCATTCTTTAGAGAGATTGGCGGGTATAACGAAAGACTATTTTTAGATTTCTGTGATCATGATTTTATTGATAAAGTAAAGGTAAAAGAGAAAATGATAAATGTAATAGATGTTTGTTTAGAACAAGATTTTTCTAATGATGTTCATACTTATGAGCAATCCAAGCATAGATATAGTATTTATATTAAAGACTTAAAGGAATATTATAAAGGGCGTAACTGGCTTAAAGTTTTTCTTTACGTAGATCTACCACATGTATTACAACTGAGTCTAACGCATAAAAGTTTTTATTTTATTAAAAAGCGATTTTTAAATTATGGTCAAAAATAGGATTTCTGTCTGTTTAGCTACATATAATGGAGAGCGATATATCAAGCAACAAGTAGAATCAATTCTTTCACAGTTGAGAGAGTGTGATGAAATAATTATATCTGATGATTATTCTAAAGACAAGACTCTTGAAATTATAAATGAGTTTCAAGATTCTAGAATCAAGGTATATTTTAATACATTAGGTAAGGGAGTAGTAAAAAATTTTGAAAATGCAATTCGTAATAGTACTGGAGAAATAATTTTCTTTTGTGACCAGGATGATGTTTGGAGGTCTGATAAAGTTATAACTATATTAAAAGTTTTTGATAACGAGCCAAGTATTACATGTGTATTCTCTAATGCGGTTATTATAGATGATGTTGGTTATGAATGTGGTGATACATTTTTTAAGAAAAAACCTTTATTAAATGTGGTTAGTATTTTTGTTAAGAATCGTTTTTTAGGATGTACAATGGCATTTAGAAAAAATGTTAAGTTTAACATTTTACCTTTTTCTAACAATTTACCAATGCATGATTGGTATGTAGGATTAAAGCATTTGTTAAAAGGGAAGGTGTTTTTTGTAGATGAATGTCTTATTTATTATAGACGTCATAGTAATAATGTGACCTCGGGGAAACGTTCTAGTTTAAAACAGAT
The DNA here is from genome assembly GCF_004337635.1 of Myroides odoratimimus. NCBI lineage: Bacteria > Pseudomonadati > Bacteroidota > Flavobacteriia > Flavobacteriales > Flavobacteriaceae > Myroides > Myroides odoratimimus. The sequence goes on along the minus strand of NZ_CP037427.1, from coordinate 3,382,518 downwards.
TATAAAATGGAGAAAAGATTTGTTTTTTGCTTTGATAAAATAATTTTAGTTTAAAGTTGTATATCTTATGAATATTAGAGTTTCAGGAGCGATTGTTTTATATAATAATAATCGTCAAATGTTAGAGGATGCAATAAAAAGCTTCTTGTCCAATGATTGGATAGAATGTCTTTATTTGGTTGATAATTCACCAAGCGATAGCCTAAGTGATTTGAAGTTGTTGGATTCTAGAATTATTTACATATTTAATCCATCTAATCCAGGTTTTGGCGCAGCCCATAATATTGCCTTAAAGAAAAGTATAGAGAATAGCGTTAAATACCATTTAGTACTAAATCCAGATGTTTATTTCGATAATAGTGTAATGGAAACTTTAACTGAATTTATGGAGGAAAATGTTGATATTGGTAATGTTATGCCATTAGTAAAGTATCCTGATAAATCTATTCAGTATGTTTGTAAGTTGTTACCAACTCCTTATGATTGGATTGGAAGAAGATTTAATCCTATTAAAAGTATGGTTGAAAAAAGGAATCTCTTATTCGAGCTTAAATTTACAGGGTATAATAACATAATGGATGTTCCTTATCTGTCAGGTTGTTTTATGTTTTTAAGATGTGATGTTATTAAAAAGGTTGGAATGTTCGATGAAAATATATTTATGTATGGGGAAGAAACGGATTTATGTCGACGAATTATAGATAAAGGATTTAGAACAGTTTTTTACCCAGATGTAAGTATTTATCATCATTTTGCAAAAGGGTCACATAAGTCATGGCGTCTAACAAAAATAGGAATCAAATCAGCTATTTATTATTTTAATAAATGGGGATGGTTCTTTGATAAGCGAAGAAAGGAAATAAACAGTAATACTCTAGATAAGTTGAAGAGATAATTATGATAGTAGTTTTTGGAGCATCAGGGTTTATAGGTATGAATATGTTATCTACATTAGGAAAAGAATTTGATATTGATTCTAGTTCTTTGCGTGATTTAGCTAATGTAGAGAAAATATATCAAAATGATATTATTATTAATTTAGTTGGTAAAGCACATGACCATAAGGGAGAAGCTACAGAGCAGGATTTTTATTATGCTAACTATGAATTAGTAAAGGAGTTATATACCACATTTATAAAATCAGATGCAAAGTTATTCATTCATGTTAGTTCTATAGCAGCATTAGAAGAGAATGGAAGAGCTAGTATTTTGACTGAAGATATGGATTGTAATCCTATCTCTTGGTACGGACAATCAAAACGTAAAGCAGAAGAGTATTTGTTGAGTCAGGATATTCCTAATGGAAAGAAGGTGATTATCCTTAGACCTACTATGGTCCATGGCCCAGGAGATAAAGGAAATCTAACACTCTTGTATAAAATAATTAGTAAAGGTTTTCCTTATCCTTTGGCTAAATTTGATAATCAAAGATCATTTTTATCCATAGGTAATTTTAGTTTTATTATTAGTGAAATTATAAAAAAATCAGATATAATTGATTCAGGTGTTTATCATATTTGTGATGACAAAGCTATTTCTACATCGACTATAATTAGTCTGATAGGTGAAATAACGGGTAAGAAGGTTTCTAAATTGTTCATCCCTAAAAATATAGTTAAATGCATTGCGAAAATTGGTGATTTTTTACCAATTCCGCTAAATACTAATAGATTAGTAAAAATGACATCTAATTTAGTAGTATCAAATAATAAAATAAAATCAGTTTTAAGGATTAATAGACTACCTATTAAAGCAGAAGATGGTATGAGAGAAACATTAATCTCTTTTAACAATAAATAAAGTAATTATGAAAGATAGAAAAGTAATATTATCTGTGACAGCACATCCTGATGACGAAGCTTTAGGTTTTGGTGCATCGGCTGCTAAATGGTCTGCGGAAGGTCATTTGATTTATAACTGTATTTTATCAGGAGATGTTGAAGCAAGACAATTTCGACCTGATGTAGATTTATTACATCACCATACAAATAAATCTCAAGAAATCTTAGGAGCGCAGGCGCCTATATTAGGTAATTTTCCAAATATAAAATTCAATACAGTCCCACATTTGGAGTTAGTTCAGTTTATTGAAAAAGTAATTGAGCAGATACAACCAGATTATATTTTTACACATCATCCTTATGATTTGAATAATGATCATTACCAAGTATCTAAAGCTTGTCAGGCAGCTTCAAGATTGTTTCAGAGAAGAGATAATATAAAACCAATTAAGGGATTGTTCTTAATGGAAATTCCTTCTTCAACCGACTGGGCTTATTCTATTGATGGGAATAGTTTTCAACCCAATATGTTTGTAGAGGTAGGAAAAGAGAATGTAATGAAGAAAATTGAAGCTATTGATGCATATGAAGGTGTAATGAGACCTTATCCTCACCCAAGATCAGAAGAAGTTATTATGGGATTAGCAGCTATGCGAGGAGGACAAGGAGGACTTAATTATGCAGAGGCATTTCAAGCAATATATTTTAATTTAGATTTATAGTATAATGTATAAGATATTTTTTAAAAGGTTTATTGATATTTTGGCTTCTGTAAGTGTTTTAATTATTATTTTACCACTATTATGTATTATCAGCATAGTTATCTTTCTACAAGATTTTGGACCTGTGATCTTTAAACAACGTCGCGTAGGAATTAATGGTGAGGTTTTTAATTTTTATAAATTTAGAAGTATGCCTGTCAATACTCCAAGTGTTGAGTCACATGAAACCAAAAAGTTAGTAATAACTCCGTTCGGAAAATTTATAAGACGCACAAATATTGATGAATTGCCACAATTAGTTAATATTCTTAAAGGAGATATGAGCTTAATAGGCCCTCGTCCGCCAATTGAGAGCCAAGTCAAACTTATTGAGTTGAGAAAAGAGAATGGAGCTCTATCTTGTAAACCTGGCTTGACAGGTTTGGCTCAGGTAAGTTCTTATGATAATATGCCAGAAGAGGAAAAAGCTAAGTTTGATGGAATATATATAAAGGATATTAACTTTATAAACGATGTGAAAATTATTTTTAGGACATTAACTTATTTAACTAAAAAACCACCAACATATTAAAAAATAGAATTATGAAATTTGGATTTGTTACATGTGTACAGTTGGGATTATCTTGTATTGAAGAAATATATAATATAGGAGGGCAATTAGATGTAGTTATTACATTAAAAGATGAAAAGGCCAAATCAAAATCTGGTCGAATATATTTAGATGACATAAGCTCTAAACATAGTATTCCTTTGTTTAAGATTAATCATATTAATGATAAAGAAACTATTGATTTAATTAAAAGTTTTGAATTAGATTGGTTATTTATAATAGGTTGGTCACAAATAGCTTCTAACGAAGTATTAGAGTCAGTAAAATATGGTTGTGTAGGAATGCATCCTACTCTATTGCCATTAGGTCGAGGTAGAGCTGCAATTCCCTGGGCTATTATAAAAGGATTAGATAAAACTGGTGTAAGTATGTTTAAGCTTGATGAAGGAGTTGATACAGGAGATATTTTAGGACAAGTAGAAATAGAATTAGATGATAAAATGACCTCAACTGTTTTGTATAATTTGGTGGATCAAGCTCATATCACTCTTATAAAAAATGTTTTTCCTACTATGGCCAATGATAAAGTTAAGCTAGTAGAACAAGATAATAGTTTAGCTACATATTGGGAAGGAAGAACCCCTAAAGATGGAGAGATTAATAAGGAAATGACTGTAGTAGAAGTAGATCGTTTGGTTAGAGCAACAACAAAACCTTATCCTGGTGCTTTTTTTAGAGACGGAGATAAGAAGGTCATTGTCTGGTCTACTAGTTTTGTTGATAAGGTAGATTTAGAATCTATTAGTTTTAAACTAAGGGATGGTTTTTTGATACCTCAAGAGTATGATATAGTTGATAATGAGTAATAAAGTATTAATATACGGTAAAGGTGGTCATGGTAAGGTAGTAGAAGATACGATTTACCAGTTGGACAATGATAATAGTGTGGAGTACTTCGATGATGCTTCTAATCCTTATAGTGAGCGTTATGAAAAGGAGGCAGAGTTGATTATAGGAATTGGAAATAATGAGGTACGTAAACGTATAGTGGGTGAAGTAAAGCATAGGTTTGCTACAGTTATACATCCTACGGCTTATGTGGCTCCATCTGCAGAGATAGGTGAAGGTACGGTAGTATTAGCAAATGCTGTGATACAAGCTGATGCTAAAATTGGGAAGCACTGTATTATCAACGCTAATGTGACTGTAGATCACGATGTAATAGTAGAGGATTATGTATGTACTTATCCTGCTGCTTATGTAGCGGGTTTTGCTCGTATTACTGAAGGACAGACGTTAAAGCCTGGACAGGTGGTGTGGAAGAGTGAGGTGTTTTAGGGGGGGGAACCGATAGATCAAACAGTAAATGAATATAAAAAAGCCAAAGATTATTTAGTAATCTTTGGCTTTTGTCTTTATGATATAATTTGTTTGTTAGTTTGTAGTCTTGTATTGTTGATATATAGGATGGGATCCTTCACAAGTTCAGGACGCAGTTTGTGGAGTATTGTTATTGTATAATCTATGCTAATTGATTTTCTAGTTCCTAGTTCACTAATTATCGTTTATTATAATATATCTCTATTCCCTTCTCTATACAGAAGTTCTTAGCTGTAAAGTTTTTTCCTTTGTATTCTTCTCCAATGATGCGTACATCTATTTTATAAGAACGCATGATGTCTTCTAGATCTTGTTCTGTGATATAAGGAACTATCTCATCTACATATTTACACCCTTTAAGCTGAATATAACGCTCTACTAATGTCTGTGGAGCTAATCCTTTATAATCCTTATCAGAATGTGGGCTAGTTTGTAAACCTACAATAAGGTAATCGCATTGTGACTTAGCTTCTTCTAGCATTTTGATATATCCTGCGTGTAGGTGATCAAAGGGACTGAAGGTAATTCCTATTTTCATTTTTGACCTTTTAAGTTGTGTAAACTTATTGAATTTTTTATGTTTTGACAAGGGGGATATTGTCTTTGGAGGGGAGTAGGGAGATTTACTAAATTTGATGAAAATATATAGAAAAGTTATTGTCTTAGGGCAATGGCTTTTTCTATAGTAGTTAATTTACTTTATAGAGCTCATAAAGCCTAAATTGAATAATAAAAGAGTTATTATACTATGTGGTCGGTCTTTGTTGTTTTAGTAATGATATTGTAAGAATAAAATTTAAGTATGTTCTACTAACAAAAAAAGGAAGCTTACCCAAAATGTTTTCTCCAATATTAAGAAATGTATTTATTTTACGATACTTAATTTAATAGAAACTAGGTCTTATATCCTTTAGTAATGATTGTTTACACACTAAAAGTTGTTTTTTGATATTGCGGCCTGATTATTGCCTGCGATTTTGGAATATTTATTAATAGCCTTGAAGGAGAGGTTTAGTAGTCATATATGGAAAGTAATTTTATAAAAGATATTGATAATGGTTGTGCACCTTTAAAACAAGAGAATGTGTATGATAGCATATTTGTTGAATATGAGCGTGTTGTTATTCAGAGTCTTATAACCTCATTTGGACTGGATTTTCTTGTTTCTGATCAATATGGAGGAGATGTTGATACTATTAATAATGTACGCCAAATTGATAAAGATCGAAAATTAAAATATAAGTCTTCAAAGAATGAAGATACATATAATAACAAGGAAGTATATGATGGCGCTGGCTATCATAATAGCGGAAATTTCCGAAGCAAGAAACATAACGCACGTGAAAAATGGCAAGAAACAGGAGTGAATATTAAAGACGAATATACTGGTGGTTCTATTGGTTTTCATGGACATACCAAAGCAATCACTCCAGATAAAAAAGCCGAATTAGATCACATTATATCTGCTAAAGAAATTCATGAAGATAGAGGGAGAGTATTATCTGGACTTAGTGGGAAAGAATTAGCTGATGCTGAAGAAAATTTTGCATGGACTAATAAAAGTTTAAATGCATCTATGCAAGATAAAACAATTGAACAGTATATTGCTTTACATCCAGAACTTGATGAAGAAACAAAAACAAGAATGCTTGAGAAAGATAGACAAGCTAGAAAGAACTATAATGCTAAGATAAATGTCTCGTATTATACTAGTTCTGCATTTTTTAAAGAGAGTGCAAAAGCAGCAACAAAAGTTGGTGTATCTATGGGATTACGACAAGCTTTGGGGTTAATCTTTAGTGAGATTTGGTTTGCAGTTAGAGAACAGATCAAAACAGGGAAGCAAAATGGTGAAGATTTATTTAATAGCATTGCAGAGGGGATTAAAAACGGATATAATAATGCTAGAAGTAAATATAAAGAAATTTGGCAAAAGTTTATTGAAGGAGCGATAGCTGGTGTGTTATCATCATTAACCACAACTTTATGTAATATTTTTTTTACAACAGCAAAAAGTTTAGTTCGTATAATTAGAAATTGTTGGGCTTCATTAGTAGAAGCTACTAAAATACTTTTATTTAATCCTGATTGTCTGCCGTTTGGAGAGCGATTTAGAGCCGCTTCAAAAATTATAGCTACAGGAGCTAGTATTGTGGTGGGGTCAGTTGTAGGAGATATGATTGCTAGCTCAGGTGCTGGAGCTATTCCTGTTCTAGGGGAGGTAGTTCAAGTATTTTCTATGACACTAGTTACTGGTATTATGAGTTGTTCTCTATTATATTTATTAGATAATAATTCTACTATAAATAAACTTGTAGAAGCTCTTAATTCTATTCCTACAATAGATGATTTTGTTATTTATTCTAAAATGCAAGCTGAGCTTTTGGAGGAATACTGTGTAAAGTTAATGGATATTGATTTAGCTCAGTTTAAGAAAGAAACAGAGTTATATAATAATGCAGTTGTTACTTTACAGCAAGTAGATAATCAACAAGATTTTAAAATTGTATTACAAGAGATTTATAAAAAAGCAAATTTTAAATCCCCTTTTGGAGATCATACTAGTATAGATTCGTTTATGAAGGATAAGAATAATACATTAACTTTTAACTAATGTTTGATTGTAGTAAATGTGGACTTTGTTGTCAAAATCTAAAGGGTGTCACTCTTTATGCTGATTTAGATAAAGGAGATGGTACATGTAAATACTTCAAAGAAAATCTTTGTAGTATTTATGAAGATAGGCCTATTTTTTGTAGAGTAGATCAATGTTATGATTTATACTTCAAACAAGTATATACCAAACAGGAGTACTATGAATTAAATAAGGAAGTGTGTGATAGTCTTAAAATAAGTAATTGCATTATCGTAAATAAGGTGATTACTAATAAGTGAGGTTTGATTATTTCATGACCACATTCAAATGGATATGCACTAATATAAAAAGTGAATTAAGTTTTGGTTTTGCTCTTTTAGTGTTTGCCTAGCTTTTGCGTAAAATAATAATAATTATATATATATTAAAAAGGAAAAAGTATGCCGTTACCAATAATTATAGGAATTGCTGCTGCTGTTGCAGGTGGAACTGGTGTTGGGCTTGGAATTCATGGTGGAGTTAAGATGAAAAAAGCTAATGATAAGTTGAAATTAGCTCAAGAAGAGAATAATAAAAATTTAGAACGTTTAGAACAAGCCAATACAGCCGCATGTGCAGAAATGGATGAACTTGGAAAAAATGAAATGAGAGTTCTTGCAAATTTTAAAGAGTTTTCTGATTTGTTTGAAAGAATCCATAATCGACCTGATTTTAAAGATATAAAAATAGGAGGTGTTGAAATACCTGAGTTTAAAGGGAGTGAGATAAAAGATGCGTCAGTAGGAGCAAGTATTCTTGTTGGTGGTTTAGGAGGGGCGGCTCTAGGAACAGCTGGTGGCTTTGCTGCTTCTGGAGCAACTACAGCAGCTGTAATGGCTCTAGGGACAGCATCTACAGGGACAGCAATATCAACTTTAAGTGGGGTTGCTGCAACTAATGCTACCTTAGCTGCTTTAGGAGGAGGTCCACTTGCAGCAGGTGGGGGAGGTATGGCTTTAGGGGCAACAGTTCTTGGAGCAGCTACTTTAGGTGTTGGTTTATTAGTGGGAGGAGTTATATTTAGCCTTACAGGTTCCGCGATTTCTGGAAAAGCAGAGAAAGCTATGGAGCAAATGAAAGAAAATGAAGTGAAAATTAATGAAATTTATCATTATTTATTAGATTTAAAAAACACAGCAGTAAAATATAATAGTACACTATTGAACCTAGAATCACTGTATATTGTACAACTTAGAAAAATGCGTAGAATAGTAAACTCCTCTTATGAGAAATTTGTTAACTGGGAAGATTTATCTAAAGATGAACAACTAATAATAGAAAATACAGTTTTAATTGTAGGAGCATTATATAATATGTGTAAAGTTCAATTAGTGCTGAAATTAGAAGATTCAGATAGAAACAAGATAAATAAAGAAGATATAGAAAATGCAAAAAATGCTGCAAATGACCTTATGTCTAAGTTAGATTCTACTGTAGTATAAATGATTATTCTTATATGTTTGTATAACAAGAGACTGTAGATTTTTTATCGCAGTCTTTTTTATTTTGGTTATTATACAAATTCATTTTCTCCTTTTTTCCAATTCATTCATCTTCTAAAGTCCTTGTCGCCTCCTGACTCCATCGCTAAAAATGTTCACTGGACATTTCCTTTACGCTCGGCCCTTTTCTTCTTCTCTCCCTATTGATTACAGTTAATTACAGAATAGAAGTATTTTCATACCCACGCCTATATGAAAGCTACTAGTATGGACTCTGTTTAACTGAGTGGTATGGGTTTGACCATTTATCTTATATAGTTTATCAGTGCCTTTAGAAGCGTCTAGTTGGGTGTAGTTAGTGGTGATAAAAGGTTGCAAGTTTTTGCTTATGTGATATCCAAGGTGTAGATCTAGGTTATAGCCACTGGCTTTAGACTTATGGGTAAAGCTAATAGGATGCTGTAATTCTTCTCTTAGGTTCCAGTTGGCGTTAGCCGAGTAAGACGGGATGTGTATGCCGCTGATGTCTAAAGTAGCTTGCCAAGGGTGGATAGTGTAGCTAGTCTGTAGGCCATAGATTACGCCATGGTATTTTGGTTTATAGGTGCTATTTAACTTCTTGTCCTTGTTTAAAGGAGTGTCACTATCTAACATATAAAGGGTCTTATAATAACCAAGGTATCCTGCGTGTATGTTTAGGGTAAAGTCTTGACGACTTAGTAGTAGATAAGATAGCTCAAAACTAGTCTTTATACTATGGCCTTTGTCTGCCTGAAGGTTAAACTCTGCGGTCTTGACTGCTTTATTATCTCCGGCATAGTCTGAGTCATTTACCTTACCTGATATAATGGTCTTGTAGCTAAGCTCAAGCTTAAGCTGAAGTTTAGGTGTAATGGGGATACCTGAGATGATTCCTAGTTTAGGTCCGCTAAGATCTTTCCATTTAAGTTCTGATAATAGGTTAGGGAACTTTCCGCTTTGATTGCCTGCAATATCCCAGTTAAGCTCTTCTGTATCCCAAGTGGTGTAAGGGATAATATAAGGGCTTTGTTTTGGGTTTTGCGCATGTACAGCTAGGCTAATAAAGTAAAGGCTAAGAAGAAGATAGTATCTGTGCATAGGGATATAAATAAGTAATGCCTACCTTACTTATAGCAAGGTAGACACTAAATAATTGAATTAAATTTTATGACTTTTAATTAAAATGGATATACTGAGGCAATAAACTGTTTGTCAGTAGCAGATAAAACTGTATTGTTTCCTACGCTAAATCCGTTTGTTGTCAAATCACTGCTCACGCTGTAATGCATAATAGACTGTGTGTCGTATGCGCTATACTGGGTTTGAGTCGTAGAATATTTAGCAAATAGGTTATTGTCTACATCACTTTTACTCCAATAGTTAGGATAGCCTGCATAATACGTATATACCTTGTTTTTATCCCATGGAATAGAAGTAAGTGGGTGTTGGTGCTCGTGTATCATACCAAGGGCATGTCCAAACTCGTGAATAACTGTTCTGCTGAATTCTGCATCACTAGTATTGTCGTTAAACCAACCGAAGTTCATTGTCTCTTCATTAGAAGGAATATTAAGAGCCTGAGTACCTAAATAAGAGTATGATCCAGCTCCTTGAGTAAATGTAACACGGATCTGTGGTGTACCTGTGGTTACGAAGTTAAAGGTAATATTAGCGTGATTAGACCACTCTTTAGCGTATTGCATTACTTTGTTGCGCACTTTAGTACTTCCTCCGTATAAACCTACTGTAATTACACTACCGTTAGGCCATTTAGTACTTCTGATAACTGCTCCTCTAGGATCAGTGCCTGGAGCGTATACGTCTTTACACATTTGTGTGCTGTCAAAGCCCTTAGGAATGTCCGCTAGTGGTACTGACTTTAAAGCAGCTAGAGATTGTAAGTTGTTTGAGCTAGAAGTGTCTTTGTCATTAGAGCAAGATACTAATGCCGTGCAAAGAAGTGATCCAAGTAGGATCTTTTTGTGTAATTTCATAATGATTAATTTTGGTTATTAAATTATTTTAAGATTTAGCACATTTAAGGTTTAGTGTTTAAATACTTTTATTCGATACTTAATTGTAAGAATTGTTGCTATATTTTCTTGTTTTTTCTAAATGTTAAATAAATTTAGCAATTCAGAGTGTATGTCAAAAATCGAAGCTTAAGAATTAACTTTAAGGGAAGTGCGGGTATTTAGATTGTTAATTAAATCTTAAAATAGTAGTAATAAAAGTAGAATAGCGCGGATAAGTTTACTTGGTTTTTCAACTGCTGTTACTAATACAATGGTTTATAAAAATGGATGCTATAAGATAGCTAAGAGTGCTATGATAAAGTGTCTGTAAAACACAAGTGTAGAAGTTGGGATTAAAAGTAAGATAGCTCTTTGATTGGGGCTTTTACTTTTATCTAGTGAGCATATGAAGGGGATAGGGAAGGAAGGTATTAAAATACGTATGGGTACTCTTTAGCTAGAGAAAATAAAGGGAAGGGAACAAAAAGTGGGGACAGTTTGTGTTTTGTTATAGCATTTGGTATTGCTTGACCATCTGAATGAGCTCTTGGTAATCAGAGGCTGTAAACTCGTGGAGCATCTTGCTAATTCTCTTTTGGATAGCACTAGGGCTTAAAAAGACAAAAGCTTCTAGTTGGGAAATCTTATATCCGTGAGATAGATACATCAGGATTTCTCTGTTTTTAGAATCTAAGAGTGTGTTTTTGGCAATTACCTTTTTTATAGCCTCTTTAGCTATGGGGCTGTAATAGGGTGTAGGTAGGCTAGTGGTGGTAAGATGATGTAAGATCTCTGAGGTAAAGTCTGACTTTACCACAAGGGCGTCTATACTTCTTTTTTGATAGATGCTATAGAGAATTAGTGCCTGCTCATGAGCGGTGATAAGGATAATCTTACAAAAAGGGAACTTTTCTTTAATCAGCAAGGAGCAGTCAAGACCAGAGTGAAGATTTTCTTTTTCGTATCCCGGCATATCGTGATCTATTATGGCTAGGTCTAAATAGTCAAGTTTTAGTATTTGCTTATATAGCTCTTTACAAGATTGGGCTTTTAAATAGGTATTGGCTTCGTTATTTAAAATAGAGATATAGCCCTCTAGGGTCATTAGGTGATCATCGGCTAGTAATATTCTCATAAGAATTGGGGTTTTATTTGGTTTTATATTGTTTTTGGGTATAATTAGTTTTGTTTTTCTTTTGGCAAGTATGGGATTTTTACACTTACCGTAGTTGTGTTATGCTCACTTGATATTGATAGGGTTCCATTTAGTGCTTTTAGTCTGTGGGTAATGTTTTTAAAGCCTAGTCCTTTCTTTACTTTTTTAGGATCTATACCTATACCATTGTCATGTACTCTTAGCTGTATATGATTGTCCTTAAGTATAAATAGAACAAGACATGTAGTGGCTTTGGCATGTTTATTTACATTTTGAAGCAACTCCTGAAGTATTAGATAAAGCTGCGCCTTTTGGTAAAGCGAGTACAGATCCCAATAGATAAGCTTGTCAATAGAGCAGTTAAAAGCGGTCTGGAAAGAGTTCTTTTGAGACTTTACAATATCCTCTAGAATTTGTCCAAAGTCCTGTTCTGGGCAAAATAAGGTTTTGTGCATATCATGTGAGAGCGCTCTTGTTTGTGTTTCAATCTGTTTTAATTGTTCAATTAGCTTTTCTTTTTCCTCTTGTGCCTCACTTGGGAGTTGCTCTAGATTAATACGCAGGGTAAAGACTCTGTTGATAATAGAATCGTGAAGGTTCTTGGCTATTATTTTGCGCTCTTTTATCTTGGTTTTATTAGCGATTCTCTGTTGCTGTAAAAGCAAGGTTTGAATCTGTTGTATGGCTTGTTGGTCTTTTTGTTTATAAAGTAGTTTTTTGTTTTTCATCTGAAGGCTAAAGACAACAAATAAAATAAAAGATAGTAGCGCCACTAATAAGATAATACTAATAAGATGGGAGTTTCTCTGATTTAGGTGGTCGTTCTGTTTTGATATTTCACTAGTCTCGTATGCGATTCTGGCGAATTTGTTTCTAGTTTGTCTATCGATAGTCTGCAGGCTGTCCTGCTTTGTGAAATAGAGTTCTGTATAGGCTTGTTTGTTTTTGATATCGTTTTCTGCTAAAAACTTTAAGCTCTTTATCAGTTCATAACCGTTTTGATCTTCCAAAGCATTTTTATATACCCCAGTCATGATATAGATTGCCTGAAGGGTATCTTGTTTGAGAAGGCTAAACTGAGCACTGCGCATAAGGCTGGCTGTTATTCCTTGTTTGTGGTTAATCTCATGGCGTATCTCAAGGGATAGGGTAAGTAAGGAGTCAATTGTTTTAGGATCCTTTTTGGCTAGCATTTGATTATAGGCATAGTTGTTTAAAAGCATTGCTTTTAACTTAGGGAAACTATCAATATCCTTGTTTTGTAATCCTTTTTCAAAGTATTCTTGTGCCTTGCTATAGTCTAAGATAGACTGGTAATAACTCCCTAGATTATTATAGTAAGATAGCTGGGAGCGCTGTAAAAGATCTTTAGAGTAACCTTGCTGTTCTAATAGGTCTAGTAGTTCGGGAATCTTGGCGTAATACTGAAGGGCAGCGTCATATTCTTTTAGCTCTTTTAAAACAAGAGCCATCTGAAGGTTAACCTCGTAGTAAAGTCGGGTTTGTTTTTGTTTTGACAATATCTGTAAGGCCCGGGCAGTAGAAGTCTCGGCCTCTGTGTAGATGCCTGTATTATAGAGTACTCCTGCTTTATAAGAGAGCATTTTAGCCCAGAGAATACTGTCTTTTTCTAATGCGTATAGTTTCTCTGCTTTTAAATAGTAGTAGTAAGCGCTGTCTAAGATCTGTCTAGCCTCGTTATGATCTCCTAAAAACCAGTAGGTCTTAGCAATGTGCTTAGTGTCTTTTTTTAGACTAGCTAATCGCTGGGTTTGCTCTAGGTTGTTTTTAAATTTTCGATAAAGGCCTAGTTCTTCATAACAAGAGGCTAGGTTAAAGTATAATTCCCTAGTTAAAGAGTCATTTGGCTCTAGTTTTATTAAATTAGAGATGCTATCTAAATAGATTTCTTTATTGTCGGTATGTAAATAATTTAAGAAGTAATTGGCGTTTCTTGGTTTTATAGGTTCTGGTTTAAAACACGAAACAAAAGATAAAAATATTACTAAAAATAGTAGCCTAACACACATAAATAACCCTTTTAAACAAAAGTAAAAAAAAATAAAGCGATTCAATTTTGAAGCGCCTTATACTAACTAATAAGGTATTAATATGTGGGGACTTAGTTTAACCTTAATTATTTTCCTTTACCTTTTCCTTTGTCTACAAAAGGTCCTTTTCTTTTATCTTTATCTAGATCTTCGTCTCCTCTCTCTAGTGGGGTGTCATCTGAGGTGTTGTTAGTCTGATTGTCTGGAATAAACATCAGTTCACCTTGATTTTGTTTGTTTTTCTGTACTTCATCTTTAAAGTTATCATCATTCGAGCACGAAATGGCAAGTGCTGATAAGCTTAGGAATCCTGCGATAAAATAGATTTTTTTCATAATAAGTAATTGTTTTATAATTAATAAATAGTTGATTTACTTTTAATAAGCTTAGTCTACACCTGTAAGGTAGTTGTCTTTAATAGTTAGTATTAATAGAGATTAGGTTGTGATTATCTAATAAGTTATGGATAGTTAAATAATACTGTATCAGTCTACTATAATAAAGGTGAAAGCTATTTATATTAATTATAAACTTAGGGTATCAGATAACAAGTATGTGGTAGCTTAGCTACCTAAAAAGTTAAAATTTATAAATAGAGGGCTAAAGTCTAGTGCCGCTTTTATTGCTTTTAAAAAAAGTAGACAAGAGGTGTCTTCTAAAGACAATAAAGCCTATTACAAGACTTTTAAGCTAGAAATAGGTAATAGTTGTCCTAGATAAAAAGATGCGTTTAAAACGCTTTAAATCTAATATCTTGTTTTACTCTAGCAATAGACTAATGCTAAAAAAAGAATCACTATTTGTTGGGTTCTAGATTAACACGTCTGATTATATAGGTAATATTAGTATTGTCTATAATTTGTTGTTCTAATATGTAGTGCTTTGTCAGAATATTTAGTTTAGTACTTTGTATGTAGTAGTGATCTGAGTGACAATCAACTCTTGTCTTTTGTTTGTCGTAATTGAGTTCTAAGAATTTCTGATTGTTGTATTCTAATTCAATTTTATTAGAAGTGATAGGGTTTTTAGTGCTAATGGAAAAACATGAAAAGAAGGTAGAGGTTCTATCTATTATTTCATTTTTATCAAAAGAGTGCATCTTTATTAGTTTACTGTCTAATTGTATCTCTTTGTTATTTGAATCGATAATTTTAAATCCTACTGTTTGATAAGGTGGAACTGAGTTAGCTTTATTTGAACAATCATCACTACCACTACAAGAGATAGTTAATATAAAAATAAGGCAAAGTAGCAGGGTGCGGATTTTAAAAGGGGTTAATGTCATGATGTTTAATTCGTTTTAAAGTTAGGTTATACAGTGTTATTTGTTATTTCTTGTTTTAAAATAAATAGAGAGAAAGAATAAAATTGACAACTAAGTATAATCCTTCTCCTTTAACAAGGAGTTTGTATTAAAAGCAAAACTATGCTTATTTTGATTAAATTCAAATAGTGTAGTTATAATAAATGCAAGTGTTGGCTCTTTTTTAATAAAGGTGTTTTTGATAAGTTAAAGAAATATAACTATATAGAACTCATAAGGCTAGTATGTGATTGTTTTGTGCTAAAAAAATAAAATAATAGAAGCATATTAAACTATATTTGATGGAGATTAGGTAAGGGGAGATTGTTTTTAATTGATAGAAAAATGTATAAGTAAATAAGTAGTCTTGAGAAGATTAATATTCACGAAACGTTTCAAACAATAAAAATTAAGTTTAGTGTGGTTGGGAATATCGAATATGGTAAAATTCAGGATAGTATTAGACAGGGAGGGAGTAAGTAGTATTATATTTATTTAAGTAGCAGAAGGATTCTTTAATGCAGAGGCAAATGTTTATGTTTGCTAGTGGAAAGATTGGATATAGAGGAGGGTATAAAAAAGTAATAAATAAGTATATTTAATTGTAAATCGTCAGCAAAAAGTGGACAATTAATGTACTGAAAATAAGATAGTGTTTTCTAAAAAATGATAACTTTATAATTATGGGAAGAGTCAGTAAGAAAACACCAGAAAGTATGGTAAAGGATATCCGTAAAAATACGCGTAGACTATTTACCTCAGAACAAAAAGTATTGATCGTAATGGAAGGATTACGAGCAGAGCTTTCTGTATCAGAACTATGTAGAAAGTATTCTATCACTCAAGCTCAGTTCTATAAATGGAATAAAGAGTTTTTAGAAGCAGGTAAAAAGCGATTATCTGGTGATATTACAAGAGAGACTACCAGTGATGAAGTAGTAGAGTTACGCAAAGAAAATTCAAAACTAAAAGAGGTAGTTGCAGATTTGGTATTGCGTTACGATATTGTAAAAAAAACCTTAGACATGCTGGAATAAATGAATTATATCGCAAGTATATGAGACTAACAGCAGCAGAGAAATATGAGCTAATCCAAACCGTAACCACAAGTGAATTGGGAGTTAAAAAGACTCTTGAAGAGTTTGGTATTCCTAAAAGTAGCTTTTATAAATGGTATAAACGTTACTTAGAAAAAGGATATGATGGATTAGAAAAGAGTAAACGAATAAGTAATCGGCAATGGAATAGTATTCCTGAGAGTCAACAAAACTTAGTTGTTGAGATAGCTTTAGAATATCCTGAATTATCTTCACGAGAATTAGCTTATAAAATTACAGATGAACAAGGTATCTATATCTCAGAGTCCAGTGTTTATAGAATATTAAAGAAGAGAGATTTAATACCCGCTCCAAATCATATTCTAATAGAAGCATCTAATGAATTTAAAGATAAAACACAGTTTGTACATCAAATGTGGCAAACAGACTTCACATACTTTAAAATTATTGGATGGGGTTGGTATTATTTAAGTACGATTTTAGACGATTACAGTCGCTATATTATTCATTGGGAACTATGATTCTATGGAGGCTAATGATGTAAAAAGAACCGTAGAAACAGCTATAAACAAGGCAAAACTCAAATCAAAAGCAAAACCTAAATTATTATCTGATAATGGACCTTGCTACATCGCAAAAGATTTAAAAATCTTTTTAGAGAATGATATGAAAATGAAACAAGTACATGGTAGACCTCTACATCTTCAAACACAAGGAAAAATTGAGAGATATCATAGAACAATGAAAAATGTTGTAAAACTTAATAATTACTATCATCCTGAAGAGCTAATAGATGCTATTGAGATTTTTGTAGAAAACTACAATAATAACAGGTATCATGAGGCTATTAATAACCTAACTCCTAAGGATGTCTATTATGGTAATTCAGATAAAATATTAGAAAAAAGAGCTGTATTAAAACAAGAAACTTTAACTAAAAGAAGGCAGTTGTATAATCAACAAAAAGTAATAAATTTATAACTAATACACTATCTTATATTTACACACTTAAAGTCTACATTAGTTTGAAGACATACACACACAGACTATCGAAACTCTTGCGCATATCACAAGCTGATTTATACAAATAGAATTGATGACTACTACTCAGACTAAACATTACACAAGGTTTACTAATGAATAGAGTTCACTTAGGTCTTTTGTTTCTACACGAAGTTTTACTCCATTAGGGTATACAATTTCGTATTCTTTACTTTCGGTTTTAGGTGTTTTACCTATTACTATAAAGTTACTTGATCTTTCTTCTACAGTCTTATTCTTATATTTTACTACCTAATAACTAAATGTCGCTAGGTTAATCCCTACACTTTCACAATACTTTGATTGTGTCAATCCACTTGCTTGCCAATCCTCTACATGAGAGTACATAATTTCTTGTTTGCTCATCTCTTTATTATTTAAAGCAAACTTACTTCCTTACATTATATTATGAAACATGCACTTGCTCGGGTGCATACAATAGATTGGCCATATGATTTCTCTCTTTTAGATTATAAATATAGCATTATGTCATTAAACGGAGATACATTTTATCTTTTATTATAATAGATCTCTATTCCCTTTTTTAAGCAATAGTCTTTAGCTGTAAAGTCCTTACCTTTGTATTCTTCCCCGATAATACGGACATCAATTTTATAAGAGCGCATAATATCTTCTAAGTCTTGTTCTGTGATATAAGGTACAATCTCGTCTACGTATTTACATGCTTTGAGTTGGATGTATCGCTCTACTAATGATTGAGATGCAAGTCCTTTATAGTTCTGATCTGCATGAGGGTTAGTCTGTAATCCTACGATTAGGTAATCACATTGTTTTTTGGCTTCTTCTAGCATTTTGACATAACCTGCATGTAAGTGATCAAAAGGACTAAAGGTTATTCCTGTTTTCATGATTTTAGACTCTATTTTGTTGTAGTGCAAACTTACTGTTTTTTTGTATTTCTATATATTATCCCTACACATTTGGTGATGTGTATTGTGCGCCAAATAAACGTGATATAGATGCCTGATGCTGTAGGTAGATAATTCGATTATAAATTCCTAACTCTTAATTCTTCTAGTATGGCTTTTTGTTTCATTTTATTAGGTCATACCTTTTGTGTAGTTGTTTTACTCAAAAAAGCAAGTTATTCACCCAATGTGATGGACATTACAAGGGATAAATGATTATATTTACAGAATCAAAATTACTCCAATAAGAAGGAAATACCTATAATGAGGTGTTTTTGTTGTTGCTATATTTTAGGAAAAAATATAGATAGTAGGGGTAATAAAAAATTGTTTATTGTTGTTAAGGAAAAAGATAGATGAGCGAATTATTTAAAACGCAAGAAATCACATATAGAAAAGGGGAGGTTATCAAGGTATACAAGGACAAGGATATTGCTTCGGCTTATGTAGCACAGCGTATAGCTAAAATTATAAAAGAAAAACAAAATAAAGGGGATCGCGCAATTATAGGATTAGCAACAGGATCTACTCCAAAAGGGGTGTACAAAGAGTTAATACGCCTTCACAAGGATGAGGGACTAAGCTTTAAAAATGTGACTACCTTTAACCTAGATGAGTATTATCCCATTTTACCAATAGATGATAAGAGTTATGTATCGTTTATGAAGCATAACCTGTTTAATCATATCGATATTGACCCAAAACATGTACATATCCCCGATGGGACTTTATCTCTAGAGGGAATACAGGCGTACTGTGATCTATATGAAAAGAAGATTGTAGACTTTGGAGGACTTGACTTGCAATTATTAGGTATTGGTCGTACAGGTCATATCGGATTTAATGAACCTGGTGCTATACTAGAGTCTAGAACACGTCTGGTAACCCTGAATGATATTACGCGTGAGGATGCTAAAGATGATTTCGGAGGCAAGGATAAAGTACCTACACAGGCAATCACAATGGGGGTACAAACCATCACTCAGGCTAAGGAGGTAATCTTAATGGCGCTAAGCCAGCGCAAGGCAGAGATTATAAAAAAAGCATTAGAAGGAGAAATCTCCGCTGATATACCTGCTACTTTCTTACAAAGATTGTCTCATGTAGAGTATATCTTGGATAATGAAGCGGCATCGCTTTTATCTAGAACCGAGTAGTTGATATTAGAGAATGGGAGTCTGTTTCAAGGAGTTTAAAATTTGAAATTGTTACCCTACCAGTATAGGGTATATTTATCACGGATTATAAATCTGCGATAACAAAGATTATAGAGAAGCTGTTGTCTTAAGACAATGGCTTTTTCATTTTATTAAGCGATAGTGCGTATTTAGAATAACTTAATAGAGAAAATACTATATGTAATTTAATGCCAAGGCACACATTGTTAATTTTTAACTCTTAATTGGAAGTTCCCAGTTTTCTTAAAATAGGTGTTGACTCAAAAAAAAGATAGTTTCGACATTTTGATATTGTTAAAAAAGGTAAAAAGACTATCTTTGATGGTTAAAGAAAGAAATAAACTGTAAAAAAGGTGAAAATATTAGTTACTGGAGGATTGGGATTTATAGGATCTCATACGGTAGTGGAGCTGCAGCAAAAAGGATATGAGGTAGTTATCGTAGATGATCTATCTAATTCTTCTATCGAGGTACTAGATGGTATCGAGGGGATTACTAAAGTACGCCCTTTGTTTGTGGAGTTGGATTTACGAGATGGAGCTGGAGTAAGTAAACTTTTTGCAGATTATAAGGATATTACAGGAGTGATTCATTTTGCGGCATCAAAGGCTGTGGGTGAGAGTGTAGAAAAGCCTTTAATGTATTATGAGAATAATATTGTTCCTCTACTGAATCTATTAAAAGAATTAGATAAGAAAGAGAAGAGTCATTTTATCTTTAGTTCTTCGTGTACGGTGTATGGGCAAGCGGCTGTAATGCCAATTACAGAACAGGCTCCAGTACAAAAGGCCATGTCTCCTTATGGGAATACTAAGCAAATCGGGGAGGATATTATCACAGATGTGACTCGTGTAAGTAATATAAGCGCAGTATTATTGCGTTATTTTAATCCGATTGGGGCGCATGCTTCAACTTTAATTGGGGAGCTTCCTAATGGAGTTCCTCAGAATTTGATTCCGTTTATTACACAAACCGCTATTGGGTTGCGTCAGGAGTTGTCTGTATTTGGTGATGATTATGATACGCCTGATGGTACTTGTATACGAGACTATATCCATGTGGTGGACTTGGCCAAAGCGCACGTGGCAGCACTAGATAGATTGATAAAAGAAGAGAATGTAGATAAGGTAGAGGTCTTTAATGTAGGGACAGGGAAAGGATCTTCTGTAATGGAGATTATTCAGGCTTTTGAAAAAGTAAGTGGTATAAAGCTTAATTATAAAATAGTAGAACGCCGAGCAGGTGATGTAGATAAGGCTTATGCTTCTACTACCAAAGCAAATGAAGTGCTAGGATGGAAACCAACAAAAGCACTAGATGATATGCTAGAGAGCGCCTGGAAATGGGAACAGAAGGTACGTAATCGTTAACTAGTTTGTATAGATGAAATCCGTGTGGAGTAATAGAGCCTAACAAGAATAAAATCGAATAATATTAATACAGCAATAGAGAAGTAAAAACAATTTATAACAATTCGTCCTTTTACTATCGCTTATAAAAACTCTATTGCTTTTTTTATAAGAACCCACCTTTTGGTGGGTTTTCTTTTTTTATCCCCTTTGTATGTCTATTTATCAGTTGTATTGGAGTTTAGGTGTAAATCCTTGCTAGCTATTTTTTGTAATATATAAATTGTTTTGGTTAAAAATGAGAATAATTTATATGTGTTTTTTTTCGCGTGCTTAGGTCCGTGGTAATAAAAAAATAAGCTTTTACGGTTTTCCGTAAAGGATGAATGTTTTCTATTGTTATTTTTGTCAGCAGTAAGGTACAAGAGGAACTATCTTTATTAATCACTCTTATTTATATTTTCCCAAAAAATAAATAACCTTTTACCTTACCCTAATAAAAAACCTTTCTTTTATAAGAGAGGTTTTTATTTTTTATAATATCATTAAGGAGATATCCCTTATAAATATTTGAATTTCTTCATTAGTTTAGAATAGATATAAATAAAAAGATTAAATCAGCCTCTTAGATAAGAATAAATTGTTAATTTTAGTCCCTATTAGGTATAGAAAGTATGAGAAAAATAATAGTAACAGGTTTTGCATTGTTGTGTTTAGGGGTGTATGATCATTATGGGCAGACAATCTCTACGCGTAGTGCAGTAAGGGCTACTTATGATTTAGAAAAGGCAACTAGAGAGATTAATGCATATACAAGAAAAGCAGCTTTAAATAAACAAGAGGCCTTTTTAGAGGCTGAGAAAAGAAACCTGCCAACAAGTGGGATAAATGCCAGAGGGAATTATTTTGAGCTTAGTGGTATAGATAAAAATGGAATTCTGCTTTATAAGTCTACCCTAAACTATGGTTCTAGATTAACAGCCAGGGTAAATGCTATCCAAAAGGAGGTTGGCGTTAATAAGTACTTAGAGGGAGAAGGGATGACAGTTGGGATTATCGACGGACTACCTTTATTAGATACCCATCAAGAGTTTTATACAACCACTTCTAATACAACCTCGAGAGTAACCTTAGGAGAGTCTCTTCCTTCTTTGACACAATATAATGCTAAAGGGTATCAAAAAAGCCGTTATCACGCTACTCATGTAGGAGCAACGATGGTGGGGCTAGGATATAATCAGAAGGCCCAGGGAATCGCTCCTAAAGCAAAACTAGTGAGTTATTCGTGGAATAATGATTATCGCAAGATGGGGCAAATGGCCTCTGGAGGAATATTAGTTAGTAATCATTCTTATGGGTATAACTACTTTGATGATTATGGATATTTAACTGAGCCTGGTTTAGTGAAGAATTTTGGGGCTTATTCCGAGCACAGTAGAGAATTTGACCGCGTAGCATATTTATTTGCTTATTATCAGCCTGTAATAGCAGCAGGAAACGATGGGGAGTTGCACTATAGTGTTTATGGGGGGAGTCAAAAGGAAAACTGTAATTGTGATTTGTTAAATGATTCTTCTGTATCTAAAAATGCAGTAGTAGTAGCTGCTGTAGTAGAGGTTGCTAACTATACTGGACCTTCTGATGTAGTGCTGGCCAGTTTTAGTAGTCAAGGGCCTACTAATGACTTTAGGATAAAGCCTGATATCTCGGCTAAAGGGGTAGATGTATTATCAGCGGCTTATCGCAATCCAAGTCCTTTATATGGGGCGGCTGAGACTGGTCTATATGCTTATAGTGATGGTACATCGATGGCTGCTCCTGCTGTTAGTGGAGTATTTACCCTATGGCAAGAATGGGCTATTTATGCCTCTAATACCAATATGCCTTTTAAATCAGCTACCTTGCGCGCGTTGATGGCTCATACAGCTGATGAGGCTGGTCATGCTGCGGGGCCTGATCATTTGTTTGGTTGGGGGGTGATTAATGCTAAATCTGGTGTGGATGTCATGTTAGCGGCCAAGGATAACCGAAGTACCCATATCCTGGAGAATGAGCTTAGAGAACAACAAAAATATACACATGAAATCCAAGTAGCAGAAAAGACAAGTAAGATGGTGGTGACGCTGGCCTGGACAGATCCGCCTGGTGTGGTGAGTTACCAAAACTCAGATGAGAATTATAAAAAAAATAATAGCGACCTAGTCAATGATTTAGATGTAGTGGTTAAAAAAGGCAAGAATACCTATTATCCATGGAAGTTAAATAAAGATTTTAATGACCTTAGAGCCATACAAGGAGTCAATGATGTAGATAATATCGAAAAGATAGAATTATACGATGTAGAGCCTGGAACCTATGTAATTGAGGTCACTCATAAAGGAAAATTAGAAACTGGTAAGCAGGAATATTCTCTAATTAGTACTGTAGGGGAGTTCGATGATCTTAAGGAGAGTAAAATAGAGACTAAACAAGAGATAAGGTTATGGCCTAATCCTGTGAAGGATCATCTATATGTGTCTTTAGACAAGACATACAATGGCAAGGTAATCGATATAAAGGTATATGATATAAACGGACGTTTAGTACTAAGTAGCTCGGATACAGTACAACAAGAAAGAGTGAGTATTAATATGGCAAGTCTTAATTCTAATATCTATGTGGTAGAGGTAAAAGCAGAGAATCTTTCTAAAACGGTTCGTATTGCAAAAAGATAAGAAGATAGTAAGGATATATAGTAAAAGCACGAAGGCGAACCTTCGTGCTTTTTTGTTTTTACTTCACTTATCGTAAAAACAAGTATTAGTAGGTCAAAGAAGTATTTCTTTTTGCAAGTAATGGATCTCTGCCTTTTGGTAATTCTGAATATAAAATTGTATGGAAACTCAACTGGGTTGAGTGTTATCAAAATTACTAAAGGCATTTATTTCATCTTTATTTAATATTCTAACGCTTTGTACTAGTTAAAGTAAAGAGTATAAGAACAATTATGAAAATTAGTTTTATTGATTAGAATATTATTTGTTGTAAAGTTAATGCTTTAATGTTCTTTTTGTTAAAAAATATTTATAATTAAATAATTTATGGTTAATAGTGTGTGATATTGTGTGTTTTTTAGTTTGTATTGTGTTTTAAAGGGAATATTCTTTTTTAAAGACATTATTCTTTAGAAATAATTTAGTTCTAGAGGCAGTAAAAAAACAGTATGATACAATAGTTAATGTTTAGTGAATAGTTTTTGAAATATTGCAGTATTTGATTTCATTTGTTACGTACTTTCTAAAAATAGAGGCTCTAGTTTGAATATTGTCTTGCTATTAAGTGGTATTTTACCTTACTAACAAAATAATAGGTTGAAATTAAAACAATTAGCAATATGAAAAAGAAAGTAATTTTAGGGGCTTTTATGTTGATAGTCTCTTTGGCTAGTGCTCAGACTAAAGTAAGTGGTACTAGTATCGGTATTGATCTGGGGGGATTAGTATCTATAGTGTATGATGATGTGTCTACTCTGGGGTTAAAAGATAATCAGTGGAGAAAGATCAGAGAGTATCAGAGTGATTATGAGACAAGATATAATCATTGGGCTAGTGCTAAGCATTATAAGCAGTATGATTTAGATCGCAAAAGAGAAGAACTATACAAAGAAATCAGAATACAAATAGGTAATATCTTAACTGTAGAGCAACGCGAGAAATGGAATACAGGGGATTATAATTATAGACATTATCACCCTTATGACTATAAGAGAGAACATCACTACAAAAAGAGTAATAAGTATAAAAATAAGCACAATAAAAAGCACAAGCATAAACAGGATGATTGTCACTAGAGATTAAAAAGTCTGCTCTGTAAGGGGAGGGCACTGAAAAAGTAAGGTTTTTTTTGAGTTCAAGTCACTATAAGGCAAAAAAAGACGCTTTTAAAGGAGGTTATAACTAACCTTTTTTTAAAGCGTCTTTTGTTTTTAAGATTATTTTTAAAGATATAGCTAGTGCTTAATAGTCCTTATTTCTCTTTCTGAGAGGACAAAATGCTACCTAGCTATCCTTACTACATTAATTTCAGTATTCTTTTTAAGTTTACGGCAAAAATAGCCAATGCCCCTTGCATTTGCATAGACGACAATCCGTACGACAAAGCAGTATCGTATCCATGGGCATTCTTTAATTCTGCGTTTTTAGCTTCTATCTTATAACGATGTTTAGCCTCTTCTTTAAATTCTGGAGTGTCTTCAAAGGCTAGTTGGTCTAAGTGTGTTTGACTTGATATAGAGACCGAATATGATTTGGTCTTGGCTCCAGGTTTGTAACAACCGTCTTTTAAAGGACATTGTTTACACTTTTCAACATCAAAATAGTATGTTTTAACTTGATTAGTATTTTCTCCTTTCTTGCCTTGAGTAGCCTTTCTAACGGCTAAATGTCCTGCAGGACAAACGAACATATCAGCATCTTTGTTAAAGTCAAATTGGTCTTCTTTTTTACGAGTACCTTGACTAATTACAGGATTTAGTTTAGAGATTACACTAATATTATTCTTCTTAGCATAGATTAAATTGTCTTTACTGGAGTAAGCACGATCACCTATAACAGTGTTAACTGTCATTCCATTTTTAATAGATTCTTCTACTAATGTAGTTAGCAAAGGACCATCTCCCTTTTCTCCTGAAGTGACTACTGCAGCTGTGATAACACGCTCCTTACTCATGGCAATATGAGTTTTATATCCCAAGAATGATTCCTCTTTTGACTTATGACCTATACGAGCATCTTGATCTTTAGATATATCTCGTTGTTCCTTTACATCATCTAACGCTTCTTTTAAAACATTTAGTTTCTCACTTACCTTAGGTAAGCTACTCAAAGATCCTTTGTCTTCTAAGTAGTTGATTAACTCTGTACAATAAGCCATCTCATTCTCTACGTTATCGTCTGTGTTTTTAGTAGGTAAATGATCTTTTACTGTTGGATCTGTTTCATAAAGAACCTTCCTTACATTCTTTGAACGATATCTTAGAAACTCTATAACAGATACTGCATTAGAGCGACTCTTAGTATGTGTTGCATCTAATATTATTGCCTCTGATTTTATAATCCCTTTTGCGATAGCTAACTCTACTGTTTTACCAATTAACAAGTTTAGCATATCAGTATCCTGAAGCCTTAATTTTCTAAACTTGCTTAGCGTACTAGCTTCTATTACCTTTTCTTCGATTGACATATCTAAGAAATACTTAAACGATAAGTCGTATTGCGAGCGTTCTACAACATCTTGATCTGATATGTCAAAGATTGTTTTTAATAATAAGTACTTGAACAAACGAATAGGAGAATATGCCATTCTACCATTGGTGACACAATACTTACTTGATAGTTCTTGATATACAAAAGTAAAATCGACAAGATTATTTATCTGACGTAACATATTATCCTTAGGAACTAACATATCGTATAACTCAGAATATTTACTAAAAGAGATTGTTTCTTGATGACTTACCATTGCTTTTTATTTGATCAGTACAAAGCTAAAAAAACATAGAGGTAAAATAGAGAGCTTAAGCTCTCTATTTTACCTCTATTTCGAAAAAGAAGACTTTTTCAGTGCCCTCCTGTAAGGGGCGGACTTTTTTATGGTATGAATTTATTCGCTTATTTGTTTTTGATGATTATAGGTGCCATAATACAATTATTGACGTTTTATAAAGTTTTTTTTCAGTTTTTTTACATTCTTGAGCTAATAAAATGAAAAAAGGTGTTGTGAATACCTTAAAATAGCCTGTTTGCTTATTTGTACTCATAGTGTGAATAACAACCTTTACTTAGGGAGGTTGTATATTTAGATTCTTTTGTGTGTGAATATAGTTAAGTTGTAAATCGTCAGCAAAAAGTGGACAATTAAGGTACTAAAAATAAGATAGTGTGTTTAAAAAATGATAGAGGATTAGTAATGTGAAATAAAAAAATATAGCAGTAGTAAACTTTTGTTTACTACTGTTTTTTTATGCTATATTAAAGGAATTTTCTAATACTAGAAGCTCAAGATAATTTTATTGTTTAAAATAGTGGCTTTTATTACAATATAGTATATTGATAGGTCTATATCCTAATAAATTAAGACGAGTAGCTGTATGGGATCAAGAAAATGAGCAAGTTCTAGAGCTTATCACAAATTAATTTACATGGACTGATAATCAAATTAGTGAGCTTCATAAAAGTAGATGGATAGTGGAAATATTCTTTAGAGAAATACATTCAACTATGGGTAGTTATAATGCTTTACTTTCTCTTTTCAATATCACAGCGGAAGAAGTCAAAGGCGAGCGAAACGATCAAACTGTAAACGGATTGGTTTATGTAGCATTAGACGAGAATGGCAACAAGACAAGCAATCCGTTCAAAGGCTCACTTTTCGGAAAAGATGCAGGAGTAACACAGCTTCAAAAACATTTTGAACAGTCCAAAGAAAAAATGAAAATCAATCCTGTAAGGTCTGTCCTAAAGAATACCATTGAATTGGCTATACATACTACAAAGAGCAAACCAGATTTTAAAAAGCAACTTTTAGAGCAAGGTATTAATACGATTGTCCACAAGAACGAAAGCGGACGGATTTACGGCATCACGTTCATTGACCACGAAAGCCGTAGCGTTTGGAATGGTTCAGCTTTAGATAGAAACTTGTCAGCAAATGTATTTAATGATTGGTGGAACAATGAAAATAAACCTCAATTAAACCCAAATTATGCAATAGACATATAAACAAGTAATTATACAAAATAGGTCTTTCATTAGTTCTAAAAGCATACTATAGTATGGTTTTAGAACTAATTCAGAACTATGAAGTAGAATTGCTTTGTAGTATTGGGCTAATGTGTAATAAAGATACAGGGCAATCCTATTTCCAAAACCAATACAATGGTTGATTTATCAACAAAAGACCTTTTTGAGTTTATCTCAAAGTAACATGTGTAGAATTCTGATTTGAGATTATTCAGTTTGCTGTGTGATACACAGGTAGAAGGTTACAAGGAAGAACAGTTTGCTAATCGAATGAAGAAAAAGAAAAAAGGCAGGAGATTATAATTTTATCTGACCTGAATTTAATTTATATCAACTTATTTTCCGTGGCTACTTTGACTAATTCGATCATATTTTTAGCATTAAATTTTTGCAATAAATTTCTACGGTGTGTTTCTACAGTAATGACTGAGATGAATAATTTTTTAGCAATTTCAGCAGAGGTGTTTCCTTTGGCAATTGATTCTAACACCTGTTGTTCTCGCTTGGTTAGTCTTGGCAATTCAAAATTGTTTGATGAAGCAGATAACATAATTTCCTGTACTTCTTTGCTTAATGCAACTCCTCCATTTATAGCGTTATCAATACATTGAATGATTTCATGTGCATCTGCATTTTTTAAGATGTAGCCGTTTCCGCCGTTTTCCAAAAAACGAAATATAATGCTACGTTCTGCCTGATTACTTATCCCAATGACAATGGTTTTAGGCGATTTTTGTTTAATTACTTTGCAGAAGTCCAAACCACTTCCATCGTTTAGTACAATATCTAACAATATAATATGTGCTGTGTTTTCTTGAATAAAATCTAGTGCTGACAATCCTTTTGTAAAAGAAAATAGTTGAAATTTACCCACCTGTTGTAATAATGATTTTAGTCCTTCTAAAATCATCGGGTGGTCATCGACTATTACCAAATTCAAACAATTATTTTTATACATAGCATTCTACATTTATGGTGGTTCCTTTTCCTTTTTCCGATAAAATTTCTACTGTTCCATTCATTAAGGCTGTACGGCTTTTAATATTTTTTATTCCTAAACCATAATCTACTTTAGATGTGTCAAAACCAATTCCATCGTCTTCAATCGTTAGGTTTATTGTATTTTGGTGCTGACTAATTTGAACAATAACATTGTTTGCCTGTGCGTATTTGATAACGTTACTGATGCTTTCCTGAACAATGCGGTATAATGACAATTGTATTCTAAATGGGATGTTGTCTGATACATGGAAAGCTTCAAACTGAATATTAAATTGTTTTTGTGACATAGATTCGCAAAGTTCTTTCAGTGCAATTTCTAATCCAAGGTTTTTTAATGTTTCAGGCATTAGATTTCTGGCAATACGACGTATTTCTACAATAGACTTATCTATTTTTTGCAATAACTCACCCGAATTTTGAGCATTTTCTTGAGAGATTGACATGCGAATATTTGCAAGAATTCCACCCATACTATCATGTAAATCCTGAGCTATTCGTTGACGTTCTTGTTCTTCGCCCTGCAAAACAGCTTTTGTTGCTTCGTATTTTCGTTCATTTTTAATATGTAAAAGATCTTGTTGGTGACTGATGCTAATTTGAGCGTTTAATTTCTTTTGATTCTTATAGGTAAGATAAACTAAAAAAGAAATAATCAAGCTTAAGCCCAAAGCTATTCCTAAGATGCTAATCCGTAGATTTTTATTTTTTGTAATTAATTCATTTTCTTTTTTTTCTTGTTTCAATTGTGCTATCGTTTGTTTTTTATCAGCAGCTTGGTGTACAATCTCAAGCTCGTTCATCTTTTCCAATAATTTTTGTTGTTGTAAACTATCACTCAAAGCACTCGATTTCTTCATCCATTCATAGGCTTCTTTGTGATTTCCCAACACATCGTTTACCGCAGCCAGTTGCGTGTAGGTAATTTTTCGATTTACATCTTCTCTACTTAAAATATTTTCCTGTAAGATATGCTCTAACTGTATCTTAGCTCTATAATAATCTTTCTGCATCAGATAAACGTTATACATTCTAAAATAAAGCATGTGCAACAGCTTGGCTTGTTTTTTTTCTTTTGCTAATTCTACACCCTTATCTAAACTCATTAACGCTTTTTCAAAATCTTGAACCGTAGTGTAATACATAGCTTCCTGATAGTAATAATTTGAATAATGCTGTGAATTTGGATAGTGCTCGATAAGTTTCTTTGCTTTTTTAAGATATTTCTCAGCAGACTTACTATCTGGTTTATAACAATAGTTGCTTACCAGATTTAGATACGTTATCAGATGAATTGTATTTAATTCTGGGATTTCATCAAGTTGTTCTAACGCTTTTTTATGATACTCTTCTGCTGTTTCGAATTGTCCTACCGACATAAAAGTTAACCCCAATTGCGTATAGCTGTACGCCAAAAGTTTTTTGTTTTTACTTTTTTCGCTTAATGGAATGCATCTTTCTGTGAGTGTCTTAACCATAAAATCGTATCCCTTGTCTTCCACTTGTATGTAAGCATGATTGTATAATGATTTTATAAGTAAGTCAATATTTTTAGGATCTTTTTCTAAAGAATTTATTGCATTTTCATAATGTTTTAGAGCATTGGTTTTATTACCTTGATGTGAATAAAAAACACCTTGATAATAATCTAAGATACCTTCGGGTAAAATCTTTTTTTTGAAGGACAAGACTGTATTTAGTGCCTGCCTACTTTTTAAACTATCAGTTTGAGACCAATATTCGGAAAGTAACAAATAATTATGTAAACGAACACTGTCATTTACATCGTTTTCAATTTTACTCTTGATTTGTTTTACATACTTTATTTCGTCTAAAGCAACAAGTTGCTGTGCTTGTAGTATATTAATATATAAAAAAACAAATAGTGTAGATAAAATATTTCTGAACATCGCGGTTTGTGATTAAATTACAAATATCTAAATAAAAAGTGTTGCTTTTTTGCCCTTGCGAGAAAACCATGGTAAACCATTAGAAATAAAATCAAGGTTTTCAATGATTGTTCCAATTTCTCGTTTTGCAGATCTTTGTATCTCACGTTAAAATAAAATCATTATGAAAAAAGTAAACACAAAGATTACGGTTTTAGGCATATTAGCCACATTGACATTTGGAACAGTTGCTACAAGTTGTAGTAAAAATGATGATAATGACGGATACGAACAACCAATACAAGGCTCTATTGACCCTGCTGTGGGAACGTATAAAGGAAAGTTAAGCACAAGTGATACAAATGGTGTATATGAATGGTTCGATGCTATTGTTATTGTTACAAAAGAAGGAAGTAATAAATTAAAAATTACCGCAAAATCAGGTGAAAAATATTCTTATATAACTCCTAAAACCTTTACCGTAGAAACTTGTGCTTGTTTTGGCGAAAATACAAAGGATATTGTTTCCTTAACAGGTAGTTTAGAAGGTATTTTTCACTATTATGGTTCTAATCAAAACATTAGTGTTAGTACAGATGAACAGTCCGAAACAGATGTTTATTTTGAGTTTGATGGCGTAAAACAATAGATTAAATGCTTTTTTAGAAAGTAAAAACGTTTATCTTTAGCCTAAAAAACATATAAAAAAATGAAAAAAGCAGCCCTTATTTTTGGATTATCAGCTTTGATTGTATCTTGTAATCAATCTGTAAAACAGCAGGAAAGCACAGCAGATTCCACAGAAGTTACCGTTGAAGCCAAGGAAGTTAAAACAGAAGAGGCAAATTCATCGGCTGAATTCAATATTGAAAACATTCCATTTTCTGCTGCTGATATTGGTGATTTTCCTTTTATTAATCTTCCACAAGGATTAGAAGCCCACAAAGAAGCTATAGAAAAAAAATTTGATGTTTGCTTCTTTCCGATCAATGGTGTGATGACTTTTTTTGAAGGTAAATTATATAAAGCCAATGTTGGTGCAGTTCGTGGTGAAGAATATTCTCAACGATATTTTGAAAAAAGTATGGAGGATTATTTGCTATCTGTTGGAGCGGTTAAAGTTTTTGATGGTGAAATCACCAAAGAAGAATACGAACGTTATCACAAACAAGACCCTAATAAAGGTGGTTCTGGAGACATGGGCTATTGGAATCAAAACATCAAGTTTTTTGTTATTCGAAGTAAAGAAAAAGGAAATATTTATATCCAGTTCACATCTAATAATGCAGGAGCAGCATTAAATATTCTACAGGAAGAAGCCTTTAAACAAACCATAACCAAAGTTACTGCAGATGATATTGCCAAGGATTTGACTGAAAAAGGGAAGTCAATTTTATACATCAATTTTGATGTGGATAAGTCTGATATTACAGCTGAAGGAAAAGAAGTGGTCAAACAAATTGCAGAAGCACTTCAAAAAGATAAAAACTTAAACATTTCGATCGAGGGTCATACCGACAATACAGGTGATGCTGTTCACAACAAAAAATTATCGAATGATCGTGCAAATTCGGTGATGAATGCTTTAATCACAGGCGGAATTGATAAAGTTCGATTATCAGCTATAGGTTTGGGTTCTGAAAAACCCTTGGTAACCAACAATTCAGACGAAAATAAAGCTAAAAATCGTCGAGTTGAATTGGTGAAAAAATAAGTAACAATAAAAAGCTGTTTCTTGAAAAAGTGGAAACAGCTTTTTTATAATAAATCAAGAATGAAAAAAAATATTATAAGCAGTTTATTATCCGTATTTATTTTGTTTAGTTGCAATTCTTCAGACGAAAACAAATTACCAGATAGCGACAGTGAAATTATTAATACACCGTTCACAGAAGGTTTCGTTGAAATGGGAATTTTTAGTAATGACATTGATTTAGGTAAGCTTATAGGAAAGATAGATTTCTCTAAAGCTAATATAAAAGAACAATACGAGAAATTGATAGCCCACGATGCAGATGTAAAAGCAATTTTTGATTTGATAGCGAATATGGGAAACCAAAATCCGTTAGTAGCTTGGGCGGTAACGTTAAATATTGCGGAATGTACTTATAACATTAAAAATGAAGAAGTATTAGGGAAAGTTCGTGGTTTTGGATGGTCAATGGATAATTATTATAATAAATCTCAGGATCAAGTAGGTCTTTACTTGGAAACGTTGGTGCAAACCGATAAAATTATTGAACAAGACAAAAAAATATATTCCTCTTATAAACCTTCTGAAAACAAAGGATCTGGAGCAATAAATGATGTAGATTTTAGTCAGTTTAATAGGGAAGTAAAAAAAGACAAACAAACTATTTTAGGTTATGAATGCGATATAGTTGTTTATACCCCCAAAATAAAAGATGAAAATGCACCAATGCAATTACAAAAATTAGTTGTTTATACTTCGCCATTGTTTAGTAACGTAATTAATTTTGCACATCCGTTTTATTTAGAAGAAGATCAGGGGATTTTGCGTTTAGATGTTTATTATTTGAATAATGAAACCCCAACCTTGGTAATGAAGCCAAAGGAAATTAAAGAAATTAAACTTACAGTACACGATTTAACCAACAGAGCCACTATTCCGGTTTATACACAAGATGATATCAATTGGGGGTTTAAGGCATTGGCTATTATGATGAGTGGATGGGGAATGTTAGAGAAGTAAAATTGATATGACCCGATAACTATTATTATTCATTTTGATAATTTTGAGTCATGCAAATGTTCAGCAAATTCCTTATAAATTCTCAAAGACATCATTGCTCAAATAGATGAAAAACAAAATGCTATATCATATTTATTAAATTTTGTATATTCGCTACGTGCTAACGGAAATATATTGAAAAGCAAAGCAATAAGCACCGTTACCTGACTTTTTTGATAATTTTTATAAAAGCTTAGTATTCAACCGATACATCTTTTTCCTGAAAACTTTAAAATAAAGTACACTTCTACTAAGACTAATAGATATGAAGAGAAATATGAATTAGAAGAACTGATGTACAATAAATATCGTTTATTGAACAGGAATGTTAAGTTTAATAATGGAGTGGCTGTGGATGTTTCTCCAGATAAAGAAATACCAAGAGAGTATGATCAGGATTTAACCTTTTTTACAGAATCTATTTCTTGATCTTCTTATTGGAATATTGCCCTAATCGTGCGTGCTCTCATATAGTTATATTATGGGAAAAGTGTATTTTTGTACTCTAGGCTGCTGTTCGTTTTTAAAAGTATTAGGTGAGAAATAATTCTTTAATATACTGAATATCAGCCTTTTTTTACAAATAATCCTATCCTTTATTTTTCTTAAAATCAACTAATTAGTACTTTTGTCGTGTACTAAGGAAAAGAAGTTGAAAATAGATAGAGATTTATAATGTACAATTACTCCTGTTTTTTGCCCTTAGAGAGGGATATTATAAGACTGTTATATGGTCTTTTTTTGTTTTAAGAAGGCTCTATAACCTAACATTAAAATATTAATGTTCTACTTTCTAAACTTCCAATTTGTTTGATCTATTAAAAGGACATATGATTCTTGAGTCGGAATTAATGTAAACATTAATCAGGATACCCCGCTCTAATTCTAAATCTACCGATGAGATAAAACGTTAAATACATCTATAATAACTACTTGTTTCTGTCTAATTGTCAAATCCAGTTCATACTTTAGATAAATTCACAGACTTTACTTGGCATAAAGAGATGATAAATAAACAAATAAACAGATTCTAGCGAACCTTAATTTACCTTTAAAATTAGCTTTTATAGTTGTTAGAAGTTCTGTGTTTTTTTACTCTAGGCTGGTGTTCGTTTTTAAAGATATTACATTAGTAATAATTTTTTAATATGCTGAATATTAGTTGTTTTTACAAAAGATGCTTTCCTTTTTTTCTTTAAATAAACTATTTGATAATTTTGCTGTGTATTAAGTAGATAAATATATTATATTTTGCTAAAGATTTATATGTTATGACTTAAGATTCTTTAGAAGATAACTATAATAACGATGGACTAAGTCTTTTTCTTAGTATCTGTGTTTTTGATTCAATTATAATTTTCTACAATCCAATTTGTCTCAACTTATCAGTATAAATCCTTTTATATTCTTCTTTGTACTCATTAGTTAAAAAGCTTCGATCTATTAAATCATATACCTTATTAGTTTGTCTAGAGAAATCTTTATAGATATTATTTCTTACAACTTCTGTAATACCCAAATTTAGTGCAAGTTCATCAAAGTTTACTTGTTGAATCTTTTTTTTACGACCACTTATGGTTAGTGCTAAATCTTCTTTATCATCAGGAAAAATTAAATTCACATTTAAAAGATCATACGCTGGTGAGAATAAGATACCATTATCTGTGTGCATTAAAGAGAAGTTCTTTAAGTGCATGTCGTTATTACCTGTTATAAAGCTAAACAAGACAAGTCTAAAGTATTTAATTACATCTAATCCTGAATTGGTAGTATATTGTTTAATAATCTTTCCTACACGCTCATAAGAGCTTTTGTATTTTTGTTCAGTTAGTAATTCTGATAGCTGGCATAGATCCTCTATGTGAATCTTTTTTCCTTTTTCACGATCAAAGCGTTTAGTTATGTAAGCAAGGTCTGTTGTAGAGGTTTTAATCAAAGCATGTTGTGCTGTTTCAATTTTAAATAGCTTGGCTAAGTGCATGGTTAAATCTTCTACTTGTGGCATAAAAGCAAAATCAGGAGATTGGGGTCTTAAGATATAATCTCCCCATAAACCAACTAAAGTTAGTCTCTTACTACCGTTTTCACTGTTTAAACTTAAGGATATTTTAGGCTGTACCCCTGTTAATGCTAATCTTTCGTTTACAGTTATTTGTGCTAATTTATCTATTTTTTCTTTATCTAATTCTAATATAGGAACTTGGGTAGTGCTAAAGAATTTTTTTGAACAAGCAGTATGATATTCACCAGTTTCAACAGGCTTATAACAAAATAAACAATTATTCATGATTTTCTGCCTCCATCGGATAAACTGAGACAGCTCCAATAGTGTCTCTACATAAGTTGATTAATAATTCAAATCGGTCACGTGGATTAAGCTTCCAATGTTTTTCTCCGATGTCTAGTAACCATCCTTCAGGAATTAACCCATCGAAAAAAGGGAAGAGTACATTACTATGATAAGTTTCTTCAGATAGGGGTAAGGTTAAACTAATTGGTTTAGGATTAGGTGTTTTTAGATAATCCTTGTCATAGTAAAACGAGTAACCATTATCTGTTTCAAAAAGATAACCAGCTAATTGATCTTGAAAATATATTTTCGCTTGTCGTGCCGTTATTATCTAGTTTTATCAATTACACCTACTTCTTTTCCAAATAAAGCTAGCACATCGTTTACTTTGTCTAAACGAAGTGTTTTTTTGCCTTGTTCTAGATCACGTACAAAACGCAGTCCTACACCAGCATTTAAAGCTAAATCTTCTTGTGTAAGCTTTAATTCTTTTCGTTTTTGCTTTACAAATAATTGTATTGAATCCATATCTATACCTTTTCAGGTATAAATATACATAAATAATCTAAATAATACCTTATCGGGTATAAATATGTTCTAAATATTAGTTATTATACCCGATAGGGGTTATTTTATGAGTTAAATAGAAAGTGTTTTTGGTTGGGAAATTCATAAAGAATAAGTTTCTATTTATATGTTTTTCTTCTGATAAATTTAAGTCAAAGGTTCTTGTATTAGCTTATTTATAAAAATTAGACATAGCCCCTATAGTACATATAAAAGATAGAGCTGTATCTCTAAAATTTGGATACAGCTCTATTCATATCAAGAGATTATAAAGGAGTAAGAATCTTTTTTGTTAGTTTTCTAAGGTCGTTTCTTTGGAACGAGTAATAGGGTTATATAAAGAGTATAAATCAATAGCGTGCTAAACGTTTAAAAAAAGGTACAAAAAAAGAGAGTTAATTTCGGATCTCAAAATATCTTTGAGTTGCACACCTAAAAAAGACTCTCTTGATGGTAAATATAACACTGTTCTCTCAAATAATAGCAAAACTTGATGGTTCAAAATTCAAAAAAATCGTAAAAGAAAAACAGACAGACAAACACAACAAAGGATTTAATAGTTGGAGTCACCTTGTCTCAATGTTATTTTGTCATTTTGCCCGTAGCAAATCTGTTCGTGATATTAGTAATAGACTTCGTTCAGCCACAGGTAACCTAAATCACCTTGGTATAGATAGAGCACCATCTAAATCCTCAGTAAGTTATCAGAACATAAACAGAACTCATAAACTTTTTAAAGAGTATTATTTTGTTTTACTTCAAAGTTTAGGACAGCATCCCAAATTTAAATAAGTGAAGTTTAGAATCAAGTCAAAAATCTTACTATTGGACTCCACCACAATATCACTATGCTTGAGCATCTTTGATTGGGCTAAATACAAAACCAATAAAGGAGCAGTTAAAATGCACACATTACTTGATTTTGATGGAAATCTACCAGCTTATATCAATATTACTAATGGTAAAACAGCTAATAATAAAGGAGCTTATGATATTCCTTTACTTAAAGGTAGTGTTATAGTTGCTGATCGTTTTTATAATGATTTTAGCCTTTTAAACGTTTGGGACAGCAAACAAGTATTCTTTGTCATTAGACATAAAGACAACTTAAAATTTGAAACAATTAAAGAGTTGGAACTACCTGAGAATAGACATCAAAATATTTTAAAAGATGAGATAATTACTTTAACTAATAGTAACTCAAAACAACTATATCCTAATAAACTAAGGCGAGTAGCGGTATGGGATCAAGAAAATGAACAAGTTATAGAGCTTATCACAAATCAATTTACCTGGACTGCTAATCAAATTAGTGAGCTTTATAAAAGTAGAAGGATGGTGGAAATATTCTTTAGAAACCTTAAACAACTTCTGCATATTAAGTCTTTTATAGGAACTTCTGAAAATGCTGTAATGATACAAATTTGGACTGCACTTATCACTATTTTAATACTGAAAGCTCTGCGTGCTCAGTCTGAATTTGGATGGCACTTATCTAATTTAGTCGCTTTTATACGTCTAAACCTTTTTGTTAAAATTGAACTGCAAAAATGGTTAGATAATCCGATAAATGAGATAGGAAAACCCCCTCCAAAATTGATACAGGGGGTTCTGTTTTAAATTTTATCGAAATATCATCTATAACCTACTAAAATGGGAGGATATTTTATGCCTTAAATTTATTTAGGACGCTATTGGTTATTGATTAGTAAAATTAATGAACGTATATCGAGTTTTACTAAGAAATTAATAGTTCATTAGTGTGCTTATAAAATTAGATTCCATCAAGTTTATATGAGTTTGTATTTTCAGTTTTAGAGCATAAAAAACATTAAACTAGAATTGTTCTAAATATCTTAAAATCAGTTGCTTTATTTCTGTATATACGGAAAACCGTAAGAGTGAGTCATTTATAGAATATACCTTTGTCGTTCCTAAAAAAAACGAAGGAAGTAGTATTAATAATAAAAAAAAAATGAAATGAAAAGAATTGTTCTATTACTAATGATGGCATCTATGGCACTAGCTTGTTCTTCAGATGATAATAAAGGAGGAAGTAATCCTGAGGGATCAACGGAAGTAGGGGTATCACATTCTCATAAGATAAAAATGCCTGGATGGCTACAAGGTCAGTGGGTGGCTAAAGGAAGTAGTGAGTATGACTTTCACAGTTTTAACTTAAAGGCAAATGATCTATGTGTAGTGACGGTAGTATCAAATTGTTATCAAGGACAGATTAATGCTGTAGATAGAGTAGATCCCAATCATGTGACGGTGGTACAGGAGAATAAAAAGGGTTATTATCGTCTATCAATAGAGATGGGAGGTCTATTAACAGAGTATGCTTTTACTCATAAATCAGAGAGTGAAGTAGAACTTAAGATGAGTAATGTACCAAGTGTAATTCTAGTTAGAAAATAACCTTTTTATCAGAGGAAAAATAGAAAGGCTGTCCACATCGGACAGCCTTTTATTTTTTAGTTATAAAACTATTTAGTTTCAAATGTGATTTTGTTTTGATTAGCACCACATTTAAGCATTGAAGAACCGTATAATGGGTTAGATAGGTCTTCTACATCGCTTAGCCATTGACCACCTTCACCGTTGTTGTACATTGGGCAGTATTGTTCAAATACTACTCTGTCTGTTCCTACCGTATTGATTAGTTTTACTAAGTCTTCTGTTAGGTCTTCGAATTCTTCTCTTTGTACTTTGATGTCTGCTACGTCAATCTTAGTAGCTGTTTCTACTAATTCTTTCACTAGTTCTTTTGCCTTAGCATCTTCTGTTACTACTGCATTAAGATTAGTTAATAATGTTTTACTAGCTGTAGCAGCTTCTGCTTGATTGTCTTCTTGAAGTGCTTTTTTAACTAAGAAATAAGCATCAAGAGTAGATTGTAATACATTAGACTCTTTTACTGTTGTTACTTTCTCAGCAGCGCTAGCTGTAGTGTGATCATCGTGATCATGTCCTGCATGCTCTTCTGTTGTTGGAGCTGTTGTTTCTTGTTTTTTGTCATTACATGCAGTAAGTGTGAAAGCTAATACTGCAAAACTTAAAATTACTTTTTTCATTTGATTGTTATTTGTATTACTATTTTTTTGTTTTTTGTCAAATTGTGAAATCGGAAAGGTGTGAAATCGTGAAACCGCTTATTTGTATTTTTGTTACCTGTTACCTGTTACCTGTTACCGTTTTCGATAAGGTAAAGTTAGAAAAAAGAAGGTAGAGTTTTGTTTAAAGTTAACAGTTTACGGTTTACAGTCTTGCCCTACGGGCATAATGTACTTAGATGATGTAATTAATTATACTCTGATGTTATAGCCTAAACGGTTTCACGAAAAAACAACATCAGACTATCGCAACATCACAAAAAAAACGATTTCACAAATTCACGGTCTCACAAAAAAGAAACTATCTTTCGAATTGACAACAGCTGTGTAAGGCTTTATAATCTGCATCTGTAGCTTTGTCTAGTTCTGTATCGTGTCCTACCTTGGCTACAGCCTTAGATATGGCAGATTTAGAGGTTAGTTTTTTGTCAAAGTTAAGGTGAAGTACCTTTTCCTTTACATCCCAAGAAGCAGTAGATACCCCTTTTACTTTTTTAGCAGCGGTTTCTATTCTCTCTTTACACAGGTCACAGTTTCCTTTTACTTTAAGCATAGCATGTTCTAGATTAGCACTTGCCGTAGTTCCGTGATTAGCATGACCTTCATGTCCTGTAGCAGCAGGAGCATTATCGTTGTTCATCATACTGCGTTTTCCTTCTAACTGCGCGCTAGCATCAACTGTAAATACTCCATTAGTTACGATTTCTTCTCCATTTTCTAATCCTGACATCACTACATAATTCTCTCCAAGGGAAGGCCCTAATACGATTTCTCTTAGCTTAAAGGCAGGAGTAGCAGTCTTGGGTTGTTTTACATAGATTACAGAGCGTTTACCTGTCCATAGTACAGAAGATTTAGGAATGACCATTTCTTTATTGTACTGTTTTAAAGGAGCTGATATTTTTGCACTCGCGTACATCTCAGGTTTAAGGTTATTATTTCTATTGTCTGTTTCTACTCTTACTTTAGCTGTTCTAGAAGTAGCGTCTATAATAGGACTAATAAAAGCAATCTTTCCTTTAAATACTTCTCCTGGTAAACTCTGTAATGTATATTCTAATACATCTCCTTCTTTGATAAATGGAAGGTCATTCTCATAGGCATCAAATACAGCCCATAGCTTAGATAAGTTAGAGATACTGTATAATACAGTTCCTTGATTAATATAATCTCCTTGATTTACACTCTTTTCTACTACAATACCACTTGTATTTGCGTGTACCGATACATAAGGAGAAACATTCCCTGTGCTCAAGACTTTGTTGATTTGAGCTTCAGACATCTTCCAGATGCGCAATTTCTCTTTAGCTGCGTCTAATAATAAGGGCTGTAAGTCTTTTAACTTAGCTGCTTCTAATAACTCTTGTTGAGCTGTTAGTAGATCAGGAGAATAGATAGTAGCGATTAGTTGTCCTTGTTTTACAGCTTCTCCTGTAAAGTTAACATACAATTTTTCAATACGACCATTGACATGAGAAGTTTGAGATTGTTGTAATCGCTCATCTACTTGTATGGTTCCATAGAGTTGAATGTCTTTTACAGCATCTTGATGCCCTACCACAGTAGTCTGTATATTAGCTAGTGCTACTGCTTCTTTAGACATCTGGATTGCTTGATCGTCTATTGCATCATCACCACCATCAGAAGATTTAAGCGGAATTAAGTCCATAGCACATAAAGGACATTTCCCTGGTTTATCCATTTTGATTTGAGGGTGCATAGAACAAGTCCATACCGTATTTCCCTCTTCTGTAGTAGCTGGTTCTCCATTGTGCTGATGCGATCCTGCACCACCAAAGACCATCCATCCTAATAATAACCCTACAAGTAATATTGCACTATAACGTACAATATTGTTTTTGAATATATTTCTTATTTTGTCCATTGCCTAAATATTTTGTGTGTTGTCACGTATTGCTAATAATTTCTTGATAGAAGCTACCATGGTATTGTAGTTAGCAATTGCTTCTGCTTTTTTTAATTGGTAATCTAATAATTGACGTTGTACTTGTATTACATTGGTTAAATCGCTTTTGCCTGTTACAAATTCTTTGATAATAAGGTTGTAAGTCGTCTCAGCTAATGTAGTTTGCTTCTCATACAAGGTGACAATTCGTTCAGCATCATCTAATTGACTTTTGTATCCATAATACTCACTTTTTAAAGTATTGTAAGTGTCTTCGAATTTTTGATCACTAGACTTCCACCATAGTTTACCTTCTTCTTGTTGGGCTTTATACTTTTTGCGGAAGATAGGAAGGCTAACAGTCACCATCGGCATAATCATATCTTTCCCATTCATATCTCCCATAGCCAGCATTTTATCATTAGTCTTTCCGATAACCATATACTGCAATCCAAGCCCTATCATAGGGTAGCTCATTTTCTTGTCCATTTCTGCTTTTGCTTTATAGGCAAGACCTTCTTCTGTGATCATTGAAAGCATAGGATTATTAGCCTCTATGGCAAGAAGAGCATCTTGCTCTCCATAGATAAAGGAAGTTTTCTCTATTTCACCTAATATGACCTCATGGTTTGCTTCTCTATTTAAAAGAGCATTGAATTTTGCTTTCTCTGCTTTTAATTGAGAGTGTAAGCTTTCAATACTATTCTCTATCTCTATAAGTTCTAATCCGATACGTAATACATCAGACATTCCTGAGGCGCTACTGCCGCCCATTTCGCTCATACCTCCGCCAGATCCCATAGAAGACATCGCTGGTGTGCTACTAGCAGTAGCTCCACCACCCATACTTATTCCTCCCATACCTTTTGATGTAGAAGCAGATGGAGTAGAGGCAGTCTTAGTGTTTACTTTAGGAGTAGCGGTAACCTTAGCACTATTAGATGGCGCTGAGAACTTTCTAAGAGCTAATTGTTCTAATTGTTGTAAGAGTTTTCTGTTCTCTTCATTATTTCTTAACTGCTCGTTTAGCTTCTGCATGGCATACCATTGGGTATGTACTTGTAAAGTAATATTATCAACCACTTCTTTGTATTGCTCGTTTTGCATATTAGCCATATGACCCGCTTCTATGCGGGCAGTCTTACGCGTACCAAACCAAGGAAGCATCTGCATGATACTTACATTACCAATAGAGCGCCCACCTACAATATCCATAGGCTTTGTGTAGAAGTCCAT
The DNA here is from genome assembly GCF_004337635.1 of Myroides odoratimimus. Taxonomy (NCBI): domain Bacteria; kingdom Pseudomonadati; phylum Bacteroidota; class Flavobacteriia; order Flavobacteriales; family Flavobacteriaceae; genus Myroides; species Myroides odoratimimus. The sequence continues at coordinate 3,340,373 of NZ_CP037427.1, read as the reverse complement.
AGATAGTTCAGGATCTTGAAAAGCACCTGCTTGTGGAATCTTTTGTAAAAAAGCTTCATGAGCAAATTTCTGTGCTTTGATGCCCGGGTTATTCTCTATGGCTACATTGAGATAGCTTGATAGAGAGTTTTTAGGTTGCTGCTGCGCTACAGCCGTAGCAGTGAAGCTAGTCACTGCTAAGAAGGCTGAAGCTAAATATATATACGTTTTATTTTTGTTCATTGTTTTTTAGTTTACAGTTGACGGTTTATGGTTCACAGTTTATGTCGTTACGGATTGGAAATCCACACCATCATACTTCGTTTAAGTTGCTCAAAGTCGGGAGACTTTGCGCAGCGAGTTATGTCCTAGATGTGACACGCATAATAATGCGTCTCTACCTTAGTGTATTGCGTGCCGACATTGTGTATATAATGCCCGTAGGGCAACCATTCTTAATTTTTAATTCTTTTCACCGCCCATTCTCTCCACCAACATTGGAATACAGGAACAACAAACATAGTCATGGACTGTATTAGCATTCCTCCGAATGTAGGGATAGCCATGGGTACCATAATTTCTGCACCTTTACCCGTAGAGGTCATCACAGGAAGAAGTGCAATTAGAGCAGTAGCAGTAGTCATCGCTGCAGGTCTTACACGTTTTAATCCTGCGTATACTACCGCTTCTCGAATTTCTTCTTTAGTCTTAGGATCTCTAGCCTCGAAGGTATCATGTATATAAGTTCCCATTAGTACTCCATCATTGGTAGCTAATCCGAATAAGGCGATAAAACCTACCCAGACTGCTATACTCAGATTGATATTGTGCATTTGGAATAAGTCTCTCATATTCATATCTCCGACAGAGAAGTTCATAAACCAAGGCTGTCCGTATAACCACAATAAGATAAAACCTCCTGCAAAGGCTACAAACACTCCAGAGAAGTGGATAAGCGATGCCGCAATCGTTTTAAACTGGAAGTATAGAATCAAAAGAATCGCTAATAAACTCAGTGGTACAATGTATAGTAATCGCTGAGAAGCTCTTTCTTGTTGTTCATAATTACCAGCGAACTTATAGGTTACTCCTTTTGGCAGGGTAAGTTCGCCAGAGGCTAGCTTAGCTTGTAATAGCTTATCTGCCTCGTGTACTACATCTACTTCAGCTTTTCCTTCTGTTTTATCAAAGATGACATAACCAAGTAAGAAGGTGTTCTCACTCTGAATCATCTGTGAACCTTTAGCGTATTCTATATCCGCTACCTCGCTTAAAGGAATTTGAGCTCCTGTAGCAGTAGGGATTAGCATTTTTGCTAGCTGTTCTGGGTTATCTCTTAATTCTCGAGGATAACGCAATCTTACCGGGAATCGCTCACGTCCTTCTACAGTAGTGGTCAGGGCCATTCCTCCTATAGCAGCACCGATTACATCTTGCAGGTCAGATACAGTAATTCCGTATCTAGCCATATTATGTCTGTTTAGGTGAATCTCTACATAAGGAGCACCTACTGCGCGGTCATAGAATACAGTAGAAGGCATAATAGAAGGGATGTCTTTAAGCGCAGTCTCTAATGCTTTTCCTCCTATTTCTATAGATTCTAAATCTGGTCCTGATACTTTTAATCCCATTGGCGCACGCATACCTGTTGATAGCATCACAAGTCTTGCCTCGATAGGCTGAAGTTTAGGAGCAGAGGTCAGTCCAGGCAAGTGAGATACATTGACAATCTCTTGCCAGATATCATCCGCCTTTTTGATCTCAGGACGCCATTGACGCAAGAACTTACCGTCTTTGTCTATAATTAAACTATCTCTAGGGATAAGTCTAAAAGCATCTTCTACATTATAAGTAGTTCCATTGATGAGCTCGAACTCTCCTTTTTTATTAACTTTAAATCGTTGTCTATGTCCATTGTCATCTAGGATATACTCTGATCTATAGTTGATTGTGTTCTCAAACATCTGAGTAGGAGCAGGGTCTAGAGCAGAGTTTACACGTCCCCATTTACCTACTGTTAATTCTACTTCAGGAATATTGGAAATACGTCTGTCTAGTGTCCCGATAAACTGAAGGTTCTGTTCAATACCTGTATGAGGCATACTTGTAGGCATCAGTAAGAATGATCCTTCGTTAAGACTAGGCATAAACTCCTGTCCAATACCTGGGAAGGTCTGTGTTGATTTTTGCCAAAAAGCAGTTTCTCTAAATGATTTCCATCCCACAGTCTCAAAGCCTTTGGCTACAAAACCAAAGCTTTTGTCTGCACCTAACCATACTAGCATTCCGAATACTAATGTTAGAATAGGAATACTCATGAACTTCCAACGGTGGGTAAGTGCCCATCTTAAGATCTGCTCATAGTAAATCACTAGTAACCACAATACACCTAATATAGATCCGATAGATAAAAGTACAAAGACAAAGTTTAATCCTGTACTCTGCTGCGTCCCTAATGGTAGCCATTCTACTGTAAGGTAGTATAACGCCACAAGTAGGGTAAGGGCTACATTGATATAATTCGCTATTGTATCTGTTTTCCAACCTGGTGTAAACAGATTATTAATAGCCACTAATGTTAGTGTTACAGCGATAAACTCGCCTGTGTAGATCCACAGTCCTATACCTACTACAGCTAAGATATAATTGGCTATTTTGCGTACTTTTTGTTTGTCTATTTTAATAGAATACACGTAGTATGCAATAGTTGGCAACACGATAATTCCCAAGATGAAAGCAGATAATAAAGCAAAAGTTTTCGTATAGGCTAAGGGTTTAAATAGCTTTCCTTCTTGCGCTTCCATCGCAAATACTGGTAAGAAACTGATAATCGTGGTTAGCATAGCTGTTGACAATGCACCTGATACTTCTGATACCGCTTTGGTAATAAGATTGACAAAGGCTATTCCCTTACTTTGTATTCCTTGGGCTTTTTCTTCTTCCATGTACCTGATGATACTCTCGACAAAGACGACGCCAACATCTACCATAACTCCAATAGCAATAGCAATACCCGATAGAGCAACGATATTGGCTTCTATCCCCATATACTTCATAATGATGAAAGTCGCTAGTACACCTATGGGTAGAATACTAGAGATAATCACTGACGCGCGCAAGTTTATAACAAGTACGATCACTACGATGATACAGATTAATATCTCGTGTGCTAAGGCTGTTTCTAATGTGCCTATTGTTTCTTGTATTAATCCTGATCGGTCATAGAAAGGAACTACGGTTACTTTAGATATGGTACCATCGGCAAGTGTTTTTTGAGGAAGCCCAGCTTCCATCTCTTTTATTTTAGCTTTTACGTTACTAATCACATGCATAGGGTTAGCTCCATAACGAGCTACTACAACACCTCCTACAGCTTCAATACCTTCTTTATCTAGACCACCACGACGTGTAGCAGGCCCTAAGTTAACGAAGGCTACGTCTTTAATTTTTACAGGAACATTGTTTCGTACTGTTACTACAGCATCCTCTAGATCCTTGACATTTTTAATGTATCCCAGACCGCGTACTAAGTACTCTGCTTTATTAATTTCGATGGTCTCTGCTCCGATATCCAGGTTACTTTTCTGAATCGCAGACATCACATCCATTACAGATACGTTATAAGCGCGCATCGCATCAGGATTCACTTCTACCTGATACTCTTTTACATATCCTCCGATAGAGGCTACTTCAGACACTCCCTCTGCAGCAGATAAGTTATATTTAGTGTAGAAATCTTGTACTGTACGTAGCTCGTCTGGATCCCATCCACCTGTAGGTTCTCCTGTCTCAGGATTACGCCCTTCAAGTGTGTACCAATATACTTGTCCAAGAGCAGTAGCATCTGGACCTAATGAAGGTATAACTCCTTCTGGTAATGTACCAGCAGGTAGAGAGTTTAGTTTCTCTAAGATACGCGAGCGGCTCCAGTAAAATTCTACATTTTCTTCAAAAATGATATAGATAAACGACATCCCAAACATAGAGCTACTACGCACTGTTTTTACACCAGGAATACCCAGTAGAGAAGTCGTTAGCGGATAAGTGATTTGCTCCTGAATATCTTTAGGAGAGCGCCCCATCCACTCGGTTGCTACGATCTGTTGGTTTTCACCGATGTCAGGTATAGCATCTACTGGCACAGGATCACTTGGCAACATATTTTGGTGCCAGTTAAATGGAGCTGTTATTAGTCCCCATACAATAACTACTACCAGTAGTAATAGAGTGATTACTCTATTGTGTAAGAAGTACTTAATGATTTTATTAAGCATAAGATATATATTATACTGTATTAATAAATGACATCTGCTAATCCTTTATTTTATGCAACAATAGGTATGCCATATGCTTAGACATTATTTATAAACCTAAAATCCGATAAAAATAAATTAGCGATGATAACTAAAAAGGTAATTATCATTTGATCCACAGATAGGTACTATTACTTCTTAAGAACGAATATTTAAGTATTTATGTTGCTATATACTTACTATGTGTACATAGTAAGGTAAGTACTTTAAATAATACTTTCTTATCTAGTAATAGAGTGAAATGGTGTGGATGAAGTAACTAATATAAAAGTGACCTAAAGGTATAGGTGTGAACTAGTTACTTTTTTTAGAATATCATATACGATAAATACAGATATAAGACAAGGGGTCTATATCTTTATACTTAAATCCAGAAACAGAAACAGAAAGGGGAGAAACAGATACTAAATCAATAGATTTTAAGTCCTCTAAGTAGTTAGAGTTAAACCATTGTGATTTAATATTGGCTGTTTTAGCCTTTGTGTCTTGAACAACTTTTGGCGTTTGTACTTTTAACTCTGCTATGGTAACTAATACACGTGAAGCAACTGTACAACATGGCATATTCATATCCATACTGCGAGAACCTTGCTCCATATCACCACCACAACAAGACATACCACCATCATTACTTATCTCCATACCACAAGTCATCACCTCCTCTGTGCAAGACCACTCTATAATAGGGCTAGCCGTCACTAGGAAGGATAAGAATAGGAATAATATGGATAAGTGTTTCTTCATTTAATGTCTGAATTGTTCAAAACGATGAGACAAAGATACTTGTTTTTTAAATATATAGATAGGTTTTAAATGATTTTTGCAGACGTAAAAACACTTTTATTTTTACACTTATACAATTGTTGTTTTTTGTTGTGTAATTTCTGTTTTTGAGACAAGAAATACTCTTTTTAACCTTGAGAAAAGGGAGTGTAAAAAAGTTAAAGTCTTATAAAGTTGATAATTGAAAAGAGCACGTAATTATAGGGATATTCTATCTGTAATTTTTTATGTTCTTGTTTCTCCTCTTTTTAACATGATATTAAGGTAAAATCATATTCTCTGTATTGGTGTTAAAGAATGTTCGCACTATGTGACTTCGCTTATTCTAGAGGTCTTAATAGTAAACATATTAAAATTGCTATGAGCAATTATTTTGCAGAGTTCTTTGGGACTTTTTGGTTAGTATTAGGAGGATGTGGTAGTGCATTATTTGCAGCTGCTGTTCCTGATGTGGGAATAGGATTTATGGGAGTGTCATTGGCATTTGGTCTTACCGTTTTGACTATGGCTTATGCTGTAGGACATATTTCGGGAGGACATTTTAACCCAGCCGTTTCTGTCGGAATGTATATGGGAGGGAGATTTTCAGCTAAAGAGATTTTGCCTTATATCGGTTCTCAAATACTAGGGGCTATTGCCGCCGCTGCTACTTTGTTTTTAATCTTTAAGGGAAGTCAGATGTGTTGTATAGATCCCAGTACTCCAGGAGCATTCGCAGCTAACGGTTATGGAAACTTATCTCCAATGGGTTTAGTATGACTTCTGCCTTTATCACAGAGTTTGTTTTGACAGCTTTCTTTGTTGTAATTATTTTAGGAGCTACAGATAGATAAGAGAGCCAATGTTAAGTTTGCAGGTATTGCTATTGGGTTGGCACTGAAGTTGATTCACTTGATTTCTATCCCGATTACGAATACTTCTGTTAATCCTGTACGCTCTATTTCACAAGCTATTTTCGTAGGAGGAGAGTATGTGCCTCAACTTTGGTTGTTTATTACAGCCCCTATGCTAGGAGCAGTAGTAGGAGGGCTTATTTATAAATACCTTTTAGAAGCGAAAAAATAAAAACTCCTGTTTTGTATATATATATTAGGGCAACGCATTTAAGTATGCGGAGCCCTTTTTTGTTTTTTTGGGTTGTCTTAATTGCAGAGAGAAAAAAGGAAAAAAAGAGAATATTAGGACTATTTAATAAAATAGGAGTTGTCCTAAATATGGATTTAAAATGTGTCTCTATAACTGTGTTTTTATTGAGATTTAGAAAAGAAAAGTCTTCCATCGATATTGTTTTTTTAGGCTTGAATTGTAAAAAGTGCTATAATATGTCAAAAGAGGTAAATATAAGTCTTATCTATATTCCTTTTTTCTTGTTTTATTGTTAATAAAATGTACTTAATACATAGTAAAACAATTAAAAAAAACAGATAATAATTATAATTTAATAATATTTGGGGTAGTGTAAAAATATCATGCGATTTTTTGCTAAATGGTTGTATATTTAAAATGTGGAACAACAAACTCTGGTTGTATAGAAAATATAGAAGTTTTATTTTTTTAAGCCAATAAGTAAAACGGAGTTCAAAACACCCAAAATTTTTTTCTTTTCAACTTATAGAGGCGCACAACCCTAACCAAGTCGTCGATATTAGGCAAAGAGCTATCCTATTTATAGGGTAGCTTTTTATTTGGTATCATATCATGATGAGGCCATTTATTCTTTTGCTTATATGTATTTTTGCTATTTTTTGTCTTTAAAAATACTAGTTTGTTCTGTACCTTGGGAGAGATGTTTTAATCACAAATTATGGATAAACTTTCTCTTTACGAGCTGTTCTCTTTTGTTATTCCTGGAGGTATAGCACTTCATTTATTAAATTGGTGTTCTGTCAATGTATTAAGTACAGGTACTCTATTTAATCTATCGGATTTATCAAATAGTTTGATAGCTTTAGTATTCGCTCTTCTTATAGGAGTAACACTTCATATTATCACTTTTAATATCTTATTAAAGTGTGGTAGCTACCGCCAGATAATTTATAAGTCTGTCCAAGAGATCAAACTAGATGATTATATCCAACAAGTAATTCCCTTTTTAAATCAAGAGTATTTTCACAATAAGAAACACGAGGTAGCTGCTAATACCAATAATGCTGTACCTGCAGAGAACCTATTTGATTATGCTTATTATTACTTAGAGGTAAATGGCAAAAATGCACAAGCAAAGAATTTCCAAAGTTTGTATTTCTTCTTTAGAAATATGTTTACTCTAGGGATCGTCTCTATTGTAATTCTGATTATTGCTTTAGTTTATAGTACGATAACAAGTGTAGGAAAAGATGTCTTAAGTGAGATTGTTTTTAAGATAGCTTTTTTTGCTGTTATTATTGGTATCGCTGTACCAGTAGCAAATTGGTTGAGAAAAAAGATGATTATAACAGTGTTCGGGTGTTATTATGCTGATAGAGTACACCAAACGAATAAATAATAAAAAGACGAATATGAAAGATATACTTACTACAGATACAACAGAAAAGCAAAACCGTTTTTATTCTCATAAAATAGCAGATAAATACTTCTTTGGGGGATATTTTAATCTTGCTTCTAATAATATTTATGAGGTCTTTGAGGAGGTAAACAAGAGAAATACTTTTGGTAAACTAGCTAAGCGAGATAATGGTAATTTAAAGAATTATATTATTCATGTTTTTAAAGATGAGTTGAGTATTAGTGATTTTGAAAAACGTGTGGCAATATTCGCAAGTTATTTTCCTATTTTAGAAACAGTGGATAAGAAGAGTATTAAGGAACGAAATAGAACCATAGACCTTACTCTTTCTCAACGAATAAGACAGTTTAGAGAGATGCTTATCTCTTTAGTAACTGCAGTTGACCAGTTGCGTAATTTTTACACACATTATCACCACAGTGATATAGTGATAGAAAATAAGGTATTGGACTTCTTAAATAGTTCATTCGTGTCAACAGCGCTCCATGTGAAAGATAAATATTTAAAAACAGATAAAACCAAAGAGTTTTTAAAAGAGACTATTGCAGCTGAACTAGATATTCTGATTGAGGCGTATAAAAAGAAGCAGATAGAGAAGAAGAATACTAGGTTTAAAGCTAATAAAAGAGAGGATATTCTCAATGCGATATATAATGAGGCTTTTTGGTCATTTATTAATGATAAAGATAAAGATAAAGATAAAGAGACGGTAGTAGCAAAAGGTGCGGATGCTTATTTTGAGAAGAACCATCATAAAAGTAATGATCCTGACTTTGCTTTAAATATCTCTGAGAAAGGTATTGTATATCTGTTGTCTTTCTTTCTGACAAATAAAGAAATGGATAGTCTAAAGGCAAATTTGACAGGCTTTAAAGGAAAGGTTGATAGAGAAAGTGGTAATAGCATTAAATATATGGCTACACAGCGTATCTATTCTTTTCATACTTATAGAGGATTAAAACAAAAGATACGTACATCAGAAGAAGGGGTAAAAGAAACGCTACTGATGCAAATGATAGATGAGCTGAGTAAAGTGCCGAATGTTGTATATCAACATTTATCAACAACTCAACAAAATAGTTTTATAGAGGACTGGAATGAGTATTATAAAGACTATGAGGATGACGTAGAAACAGATGATCTGTCAAGAGTAATTCACCCAGTGATTCGCAAGCGCTATGAAGACAGGTTTAACTATTTTGCTATTCGTTTCTTAGATGAGTTTTTTGATTTCCCTACGTTGAGATTTCAAGTACATTTAGGAGATTATGTACACGATAGAAGAACGAAACAGTTAGGGAAAGTAGAATCAGATAGGATAATCAAGGAGAAGGTAACAGTATTTGCACGCTTAAAAGATATAAATAGTGCTAAAGCGAGTTATTTTCACTCGTTAGAAGAGCAGGATAAGGAGGAGTTAGATAATAAATGGACTTTATTCCCTAACCCGAGTTATGACTTCCCTAAAGAGCATACTCTTCAGCATCAAGGTGAACAAAAGAATGCAGGAAAGATAGGTATCTATGTAAAACTTAGAGATACCCAATATAAAGAGAAGGCAGCTTTAGAAGAAGCTAGGAAGTCATTAAACCCTAAAGAGAGGTCTGCTACTAAGGCTAGTAAATATGATATTATTACACAAATAATAGAAGCAAATGATAATGTAAAAAGCGAAAAACCTTTAGTGTTCACTGGTCAACCTATTGCATATCTAAGTATGAATGATATACATTCAATGCTTTTCTCTTTATTAACAGATAATGCGGAGTTAAAGAAAACTCCTGAAGAGGTAGAAGCAAAGCTAATAGACCAAATAGGTAAACAGATAAATGAGATTCTTAGTAAAGATACTGATACTAAAATACTAAAAAAGTATAAGGACAACGACTTAAAAGAGACTGATACAGATAAGATAACTAGAGATTTAGCTCGTGATAAAGAGGAGATAGAGAAGCTAATCCTAGAACAGAAACAAAGAGCAGATGATTATAATTATACATCTAGTACAAAATTTAATATTGATAAAAGTAGAAAAAGGAAACACCTTTTATTTAATGCTGAAAAAGGAAAGATAGGAGTATGGTTGGCCAATGATATTAAACGCTTTATGTTCAAAGAATCTAAGTCTAAATGGAAGGGATATCAGCATACCGAACTACAGAAACTCTTTGCTTATTTTGATACAAGTAAAAGTGATTTGGAGTTAATTCTTAGTAATATGGTGATGGTCAAGGATTACCCTATTGAGTTAATAGATTTAGTAAAGAAGTCACGAACATTAGTTGATTTTCTGAATAAGTATTTAGAAGCAAGGTTAGAATATATAGAGAATGTCATCACAAGAGTAAAGAATAGTATAGGAACTCCACAGTTTAAAACGGTTCGTAAAGAATGTTTTACTTTCTTAAAAAAGTCTAACTACACTGTAGTTTCTTTAGATAAACAAGTAGAACGCATTCTATCTATGCCACTCTTTATAGAACGTGGTTTTATGGATGATAAACCTACGATGTTAGAAGGCAAAAGCTATAAACAACATAAGGAAAAGTTCGCAGATTGGTTCGTACATTATAAAGAGAATAGCAACTATCAGAACTTCTATGATACAGAAGTTTATGAGATAACAACAGAGGATAAAAGAGAAAAGGCTAAAGTAACGAAGAAGATAAAGCAACAGCAGAAGAATGATGTATTCACACTGATGATGGTGAATTATATGTTAGAAGAAGTATTGAAATTATCATCTAACGACCGTTTAAGCTTAAATGAGCTCTATCAAACTAAAGAGGAGCGTATAGTGAATAAACAAGTAGCTAAGGATACACAGGAGCGTAATAAAAACTATATTTGGAACAAGGTCGTTGATCTACAGTTGTGTGATGGTTTAGTCCATATTGATAATGTGAAGCTAAAAGATATAGGCAACTTTAGAAAATATGAGAATGATAGTCGTGTAAAAGAGTTTCTTACTTATCAGTCAGACATAGTCTGGAGTGCTTATTTATCGAATGAGGTAGATAGTAATAAGCTCTATGTAATAGAGCGTCAGCTTGATAATTATGAATCTATTAGAAGTAAAGAGCTGTTAAAAGAGGTACAAGAAATAGAGTGTAGCGTCTATAATCAAGTAGCGAATAAAGAGTCTTTAAAACAATCAGGTAATGAGAACTTTAAACAATATGTACTTCAGGGTTTACTGCCTATAGGTATGGATGTAAGAGAGATGCTTATATTATCAACTGACGTCAAGTTTAAAAAAGAGGAGATTATACAGTTAGGACAAGCTGGGGAAGTAGAGCAAGATTTGTATAGTCTAATCTATATCCGTAATAAGTTTGCTCACAACCAACTGCCGATTAAGGAGTTCTTTGATTTCTGTGAAAATAATTATAGATCGATTAGTGATAATGAATACTATGCTGAGTATTATATGGAGATATTCAGATCTATTAAAGAGAAATATGCAAACTAGGATGAAAAAAATAGTATTTAAAAGAAATAATATAAGAAGAGATAAGCCTTTTTTTAGAAGTATAAAAGGCATTGCACCCTAGTAAATATAGTACATCTGACCTCTGCAAATGTAGAGGTTGGTACTGTACACGTTTTTGGTGTGCAATCACAACCTTCGATGTTATGACCTTGTGTACGTACATGTTGGTACTGTACACGTTTTTGGTGTGCAATCACAACTCCAAACACAACGCAAATAACTCCTTTGCGGTTGGTACTGTACACGTTTTTGGTGTGCAATCACAACGTACTTAACCAAATCAAACCAGTTTTACCCGTTGGTACTGTACACGTTTTTGGTGTGCAATCACAACAACTGTTTATTACGTTTGTTTTTCTTAATAGTTGGTACTGTACACGTTTTTGGTGTGCAATCACAACCGCTTTCTTTGTTTTGTATATATATACACTGTTGGTACTGTACACGTTTTTGGTGTGCAATCACAACTATTAGCACTAGCTTCACGCACTAAATACTGTTGGTACTGTACACGTTTTTGGTGTGCAATCACAACAGCATGAACTAACTTTGCTTCTCCTTCTTGGTTGGTACTGTACACGTTTTTGGTGTGCAATCACAACTATAACTCCGCTTTCTTCATTTTGTCTATAGTTGGTACTGTACACGTTTTTGGTGTGCAATCACAACTCCTTCTGTTCGTTCCAAATGCTTAGTTCTGTTGGTACTGTACACGTTTTTGGTGTGCAATCACAACCTGAACAATATCTATTTGCTCAGCATACTTGTTGGTACTGTACACGTTTTTGGTGTGCAATCACAACAAGGTTTTAAAGCAATTTGTTTTCCTTTATGTTGGTACTGTACACGTTTTTGGTGTGCAATCACAACCACAATGACCTTGTTTTGGTTTTATACTACGTTGGTACTGTACACGTTTTTGGTGTGCAATCACAACGCTATATCTTCATTTGTGCCTTCTTCTAACGTTGGTACTGTACACGTTTTTGGTGTGCAATCACAACGCTATATCTTCATTTGTGCCTTCTTCTAACGTTGGTACTGTACATAGATTTGGTGTGCAATCACAACTAGTAACCCATTCTTCTGCTTTAGTCCAATGTTGGTACTGTACACGTATTTGGTGTGTAATCACAACATTAACAAGTTCTATCTGATCGATGAATACGTTGGTACTGTACACGTATCTGGTGTGCAATCACAACATTGTTGCTTAGATTTGATGAGATATATAAGTTGGTACTGTACACGTTTTTACTTACGTTGTTTCTATTTTAAATATAGGAGTTCGTGATTATAAATAATTGGTGTGCAATCACAGCATAGTAGATTTGATTTATATCAAGATGCAAGTTGGTACTGTACACGTTTTACTTACGTTGCTTTTATTTTAAATATAGGAGTTCGTGATTATAAATAATTGGTGTGCAATCACAACTGATACTGTTGACATTAAGAAGTCTTTTTGGTTGGTACTGTACACAGTTTACTTACGTTGCTTTTATTTTATATATAGGAGTTCGTGATTATGAATAATTGGTGTGCAATCACAACACTGCATAACTTTTTGTTTTACGATTTAATGTTGGTACTGTACACGTATTTACTTACGTTGTTTCTATTTTAAATATAGGAGTTCGTGATTATGAATAATTGGTGTGCAATCACAACTATGTAGTGTTTTTTCAGTGCGACCAATTAGTTGGTACTGTACACGTTTTTACTTACGTTGTTTCTATTTTAAATATAGGAGTTCGTGAATCTAAAGATTTGGTGTGCAATCACAACGATATCGACTACACCTGTCTTATCAAAGTAGTTGGTACTGTACACGTTTTTGGTGTGCAATCACAACCAAATATATCTTTATCACTAAGTGAATCTAGTTGGTACTGTACACGTTTTTACTTACGTTGTTCTTATTTTATATATAGGAGTTCGTGATTATGAATAATTGGTGTGCAATCACAACAGAAAAAGCGATTACAGAGAACTCTGTAATCGCTTTTATTTTTTAAAATTAAAAAGAATCTCTAGTTCTTTCTTCTTTAGAAGAAGCAGTGTACTAGAGGTTCAAAAGTACAAATCTATATATTGTTAGGGAGTTGATTTTCGATACTCTCTTTATCTTTTTTGCTCATCATAAGATTACCTAGTTTATTGATATACACACGAGTTTTCAGTGTGCGTATTCTACCGTAGTGGTGAAATAATACATATAACAACACTCCTATACCAGCGATATTAATATATCCATATACTGTCTTGGTAGCAGCGAGTATCCCGTTTAGTTGGACAAGGGATAGATTAATACCCGATCCTGATCTTAGTAGCATGGCATCATCTAGGTATACGGCTAAGTTGTTTAGACTTTGAATTTGGAACTGGTATTGCGTCCAGCTGTATAATGCACTAAACATCCCTACAGCGATAAATGTACGCCATAGAATAGCAAATCCGATCAGTCCTAACATACTAGCTAAGTCTAGCTTATCTAAGGTGTAATACCAAGTGGTGACAAAGATAACTCCCATACCATATCCTTTAAAAAACATCGGTAGGTACCACATCGAATAGCTGAATTCTGTTGCCATAGCGAGGTACATCATCACACAGTACATAAGAAATGCTGAGAATCCTGAGAAGACGAGCATGCGTATAGGTATCTCGTTTTTATACCAATAATAACAGGCAACTGCTGCGGTAATAAGCCCAGGAATCAGTAAGAGATTTAGGGAGGCATTGGTCATTGGATTATATCCTAATATACCTACAGCAAAGATATTCTGTATCGTAGCGGTGGCAAGGTACATTCCTAAACACAATAACATAATCGTTCCGTGTCTTACATTATTCTTCTTAAAGGCATTTAGAGGTAAGAATGGTCTTCTAATCAACTGCTGGCGAATGACAAAAATAAATAAGAGAATACCAAATAGCAATGAGGCATATCTTATAATCTCTGAGTCAAACCAAGCCTGTTGTTTTCCAAAGGCTAGGATATAGGCTAAGGTCATGAATGTCACATTGAATAAGAGGATGCTAATCCAGTCAATGTAAATAAAAGGGACCTTGCGCATAAAGCGTTGATTGTGTTGAAATATAATACAAATCAATGCAGCTCCAAAGCACATAATCGCTAGGTTCATATAGCTAATCTGCCAGCTGAATATAAAGCTTACCTTAGCTACAAAGTAACCTGATAATTGGGTGATAACTAATAGGGCAGAGTAGTAGATACTGTAAAATATCCCTCTGTTGCCTCCTACACTTAAAAGCATCATAAGGGGTAATACTACTTCCATCATTCCCATCATTTTAAATACTCCTATTAGATAAGAACAGGCTATAATGATATAGGGTTGATGTGTGGTAGATTGTACCAAATATAATAAACCACACATGGTGAGTGAGGTTACAAGAAGTTCTTTTGTTCTGAATCGCGCTTTGATCCTAACAATAAGAGGCATGACTGTACCTAGACCTATGGCATAGGCATAGTTAGCCCATAGGTAGTACTCTGTCATCGAGCCCGTACTACCCACGATATTGGTTATATTAGTGGTATATATTCCACTAATACTACAGAACACAGCAGCTATGATTACAATGAGTAATAGCATGACTGGTTTTGGTACCCAAGAGTGAAATAATCCTTTGTTATACATGGTATAGAATTAATAATTAGGAATTGTGTACGTTGTACATCCCTAAGTATGGTTTATTATTTTTTCTTTTTCTTTGATTGTTTTTAGAATGCTTCCTATAATTTTAAGCAGCTCATCTATGTCAGTCAAAAGGCTTGTACTCTGTTTAGTCGTTAGATAGTCTGTGTCAGTTAACAGTCGAATCCAGTAATGAGATTCACGAGCTTCTTTATATGCAATATATAGTTTAGCATAGAAATCTTTATCTGATTGACCTCCAATAGCTTCTTCTATATTTGCACCAATAGATGTTCCGCTGCGAAGCAATTGTTTGCTTAATATAAACTCTTTCTTAGTAGTAGTTAGATGTTTATAAGTATTAACCATTCGAATAGCAAAAGCATAGCTTTTAATTTGTACTATATTTTCATTCTTCATAGAAAACGGATTTGATGAATTTAAAAATATAGTGTACACATTAATCATTCCATTATTAAGAATTAGAAATTTAATTATAGGATATATTTAGAAAGCCCGAAGGGCTATGATTCCTAATTTAAAATTCCTAATTAGTTAGCCAGTTGTATATTCATATTCATCCCTGCTTTAAGGTTAGCGATGTTTTCTATATCATTCGTATCTGTAAATTCGATACGCACAGGGATACGCTGTTGTACCTTGACGAAGTTCCCCGTAGAGTTATCCGTAGGCATACTAGAATATCTAGAACCTGTAGCTGCAGAGATAGCCGTTACTTTTCCTTGAAAGCGTATTCCTTTTACAGCATCAGCTGTCATATCAATAATACTACCTATTTGAATATTGTTCATTTGAGATTCTAAAAAATTAGCTGTTACCCATTTCTCATTATCTTTTACGATAGTAGTAATTTGCTGGCTAGGCGATAGTAGTTGTCCTTCACTGATTAGTCTTCGTCCCATCACTCCGTCATAAGGAGCTGTAATCACTGTGTATGACAGGTTTAGTTGAGCCATATCTAACATCGCTTTTGTGCGTTTGATATCTGCTTCATTTAGGGCAAGACGTGTTTCTATCTCTGAAACTGAAAGTTTGGTTGTGTTTTGTTGTTTTATTAAACTTTCATAAGCAGATTTAGCAGCTTGGTACTCTGTTTTTACTTGATCATATTGTTGTTGGGTAACAGCCTCAGCTTGTAGTAAATTCTCGTATCTTTTGTTGTTTTGTTCTGCGTTCCACAATCTTGCTTTAGCACCTTCAATATTAGAGCTAAATACCCCGATATTATTTGATGCTGTATGAATAGAGGAGTTAGTTACTTTCTTAGCAGCTAAGGCACTTAGATAAGCAGCTTCAGCTTGTTCTACTTGCGTTAAGATTTCTCTGTTGTCAAGGATAACTAGTGTATCTCCTTTTTTGACTTGCTGATGTTCTATGAACTTGATCTCTTTAATATAAGCAGATACACGGGTATTAATAGGGTTAATGAACTCTTCTACCTGTGCTGATTCTGTGTAATCTCTATCGTTGATGTGAAAGTATTTAGTCAATAACCAGAAGAAAGCGATTCCTATTACCGCAAATGTTAGGGTGTTGACTAAGAGTATCTTTGTTTTCTTCTTTTTTTCTTTTTTAGCTTTATCCTCTACAACTTGCTCTACTGGAGCTTGAACTGGTTGTTCAGTAGTTGTATTTTCTTTTTTTTCCATTGCTTGTTTTAGATATAATGTCGTTTGTACTTTTTGTTTTTTAGGAGGTACTGCATGTCACGTCACGGATTACAAATCCGCACCATCGTTGTATTTTACCACAATCTATATCGCGTCATATAAATACATTATGGCTTAGCCAAACATTCCTAATTCTTAATTAAATGCCCTGCGGGCATTAAAGTGTTCCTGTTGACTTTAATAAATTGTAGTATTGGTATAATACGTTTATTTCGGCATTAGCGTACTGAAGTTCGGCTTCTAATTTTGCATTAGTTGCATCTGTCATTTCAGCTTGAATAGCCAATTGGTTTAGGTATTTAGCCTCTATGATTTTGTAATTCTCCTGTGCGAGTTGTTGACTTTTCTTTAATAGATTAGCGTTCTGTATAGCCTCATCATATTTGGTATAAGCTGCATTGACTCCCATCTCTAATTGTTGTTGTACAAGGGTAAGAGATTCTTCTGCTTTGTTCTTTTGTAGTTTCTCTAGTTTGACTTTTTTGGGTGTTTTATATAAATTGTCAATATTATAAGTCAGAGATACCCCTACTTGCCAAGCGTTAGAATACATATCCATCACAGGGTTAGATGTGGTGATCGGACGACTCATGTTATACCCACCTACTGCAGCTAGAGCAGGATACTTATCAGTATTGGCAATCTCTATCTTTTTTTGTGCCGCTTCGACTCCTTTTTCTACTCTTTGTATCATCGGATGTTGCGTATAGGCTAGATCTAGATAATAGTTATAATCGCCCTCTAGTGGTCTGTGTACAAGAGCTTCATTAGGTGTTATTTTAGTTGATGTAGGTAGTCCTAGTGCAATCGCCAAATTATAGTTTAGAATCGATAGATTATTATCTACACTTAATAGGGCTTGATCCATATTCTGAAGAACTAATTCTCCTCTAATTACTTCATTTCTAGTCATCATCCCTTCCTTATAGTAACGATTGACATTCTCAAGGCGGATTTGGGCTAACTTTTTATTGTTTTGATAAACTTGCTCTTGATGAATCAGTTTATATACATCTAGGTAGTTAGAAATAACTAAGAACTTAATGCTTTGTTGATCTTGTACAAGGTCTAGAGAGGCAAGCTGTTCGCCTATTTCAGCGAGTTCTATATTCTTATTAATCGCTCCCCCTTTATAAAGGAGTTCAGATGCTTGTATTGCATAACTGTTGCCAAAGTGAGGCATGTCTTTCGTCATGACTTTACTGAAATCTCGATCTAATATAAGCGCGTCTCCTATATAAGAAGCATTGGCAGTAAAGGCAAGATTAGGTAAGCGTTGTTGTTTAATTAATTGGGTTTGTTGTTCGCTAATGTTTTTGTTTAAAGCAGTGACTTTTAATTGTTGATGATTTTGCATCGCTAAGTTCACCGCTTGTTCTATACTAAGTGTTTGGTCGCTTACTTGGCTATATATTGAAGTATATGAGAGTAGTAGTAAGCTTAATCCACAAAAGTATTTGTGAATATTTCTTTTCATTTTATTTGTACTTTATGCCGACAAAGTTAGTTCAGTAGTACATGGTATAAAATGATTAAGAATATCAAAAAAGATGTTTAAAAGTATTATTCTATAGCTTAAACATCTTTCTATACTGAGTTGGGCTAGTGCCTTGATGTTTTTTAAAGAAGTGAGCGAAAGCATACTGATCACTAAATTGTAGCTTAGTGGCTAATTGTTTGATAGGCAAAGTAGTAGTGGATAACTGTGCTTTAGCTTCGTTAAATATAAACTCATTGATGATCTCTATAGGTGTTTTTCCAGAAGTTTCCTTGACTACTGTACTTAGATGTCTAATAGAGAGTTGTAGTTTATCTGCGTAGAACTGAACAGACTTAGTCTCTAGGTAATAATCAGAGACTAGCATCACGAATTTATACGTGATCTTTTGCTGTGAGGTCATTTGGTTAATAGAATCTTCACTTCTAGGCGTGGCTACGCTTACTAGGTGATAGAGGATGATATTAAAATAATTTTCTATAATGTATTGACCATACTCAATCTCGTCGAAGTGCTCCAGGTAATAACCCAGCGATTCTACATTGGTCCAGAAGATCTCTAGTTCTTGTTTGCTAATGTGGAAATTGCGTTGTAATTGTGTTTTTAAATCTCTATATACTTTTAATCGGTGAAGCTTAAAAGAAGCAGTTTCTAAGAAATTTCGATCATAGCTAAGTAGTCTCAGTTCTGCATCGGGACTTATCTCTAAGATTTCGTATACGTATTTGACATCAATAAGGAAGATAGAGTTCTCTATGATTTCGAATTCATTAATCTGTTCTCTTATTCTTAGTTTTCCTTTTTTGACAAATAGAAAGGAAGAACGAGTGGGTCTATAGGGATGCCCAAAGTTGGCATGATCAAAGATGTTTTGTTGATCGTATATCTGTACATGTATAAATGAAGAATTGGCTGTCTCTATATTTCCTTGAAGCATAAGGATGGTTTTATAGGTGCAAGATAGGGAAAAAATAGGGAGTATAGGCTTTATCTGTAAGCAGAATACTCGCTGAAAGAAGCGATGTGAGTAGGAATATTTTAGGGATATGGAGTTACTGGGGAAGGGGGGGAAGTTTTCAATTTATTATCTATATAATATAATTTTTTGTTAATGATTATTTAATTCTTATTAGTTGTGCAAGCTATACTTTAGCATCGATTAATCAGACATAAGATGGCACTATCAAGAGATCAATGGGTTGATATTAACTACTATAAGTATTGGGATATATTGTATTATCTCTCTTGTAATATTACGAGAGATAAGGATCTATCAGCTGATATAGTTCAAGATGTTTTTGTGAATATATGGAATAATTACAGCAATTTGATAATCGATAATTCTAAAGCTTATTTAATACAGTCTGTTCGTAATAAAAGTTTAAAAGCTATTAGTACAACTAGTTTTAATACTGTTCAGTTAGAAGAGGTATATAATGTATTAGTAGATAATGAAATATTAAGTAGAGAAGAAGAAATAATGTTTAAGGAACAATTAGTTAATATGATATATAGTAAGGCTCAAGAAGTACTACCAGAGAAGTGTTATCAAATATTTGTTCTTCGATATAGTAATAAATTGAGTTATAAAGAAATCGCATTAAAACTTGGGATATCAGAAAGTACTGTAGATAATCAAATTAGTAAAGCTTTAAAAAGTATTAAGAGTTCTTTACCTTATTTGGTAGACTATATTATTGTGATAGGTTATTTGATGGGGGTAACCCAGAATTAGTACTAATTAAATACTGTAAAGTGATTTTGCTTCATAGCTTTTCTCTTAGTTCTAAAACTATACTAGAGTATGTAGGGGGTACTTATTTAAGCGTCTTTTTTATAATTGTTTTCGTTTATCAGTTTATACTTTGTTCTGAATTGAAAAGCTATGTTATCTAAGTGTTACTCATATTAAGAATGAGTTAAGCGTTTGTTTTTGCATAGGGAGTTATAATAATAGAGGACTCTTACTTATGTAAGACAATCTTAAATTATGCAAAATAAGTTTAAACATTTTTTAAATAAATATTTACTTGGTACAGCTAACTCTACAGAAAAAAAAGTTGTGGAAGACTTTTCTGATAATTTACAGAGAAGACCATTAATAGAATTAAAGATAATTCAAGAGAATAGTAAACTGAGAAGCTCTATATATAATAGTATAAAGTATAAAACTAGAGAAAGAAAGCGAAGAAAGAATTATAGATTATTATCAATAGTTTTTTCACTCTTATTAGTGGTAGGTTTAACAATTTATCAGAAGAATATTTCTGTTAATAATCAAGAATTAACATATTCTACTTCTAATGAGTTAGCTAAACATATTATTCTACCAGATGGTACTGCTGTAACGCTAAGTAGTAACTCTACATTAATCGTGTCAAATGAGTTTAATCAATCAAACAGAGAGATTAAATTACTAGGTGAGGCTTATTTTAAAGTTGCTAAAGATGCCTCAAAACCTTTTATTATTTCGTCAGATAATTTTGAGACACAAGTTTTAGGAACTTCTTTTTGGGTGAAACGAAATATAGTAGAAGTCTCTACAGGACGAGTAAAGGTTAGTAACTTGTTAGATAGGGAAAACTATGTCATTTTAACTGCTGAGCAAAAGGCCTTACTAAAAGACCATAGATTATATAAAAACACCATAGACGTGTTTTCTTGTATCTCTTCTACATCATCTTATCTTATGATGAACAACATCACTCTTACACAGTGGAAACAAATAATAGAAAAAGAGTTTGATATCCAGATACACTTCCTGGAAGATATTATTTCAACAAAAGAATTTATTCAAGCAGATTTTAGAAACTCTACTCTAGCAGATATTGTTCAGAGTGTCAGCTATATGTATGGCTTTGATTATAAATACGAAAATAAAACTATAATTATTAATAACACCAAGAAATGAGATTAAATTACTATTGCCGGTTAAGAGTAGAGACATATCTTTTTTGTCTTTCTTTATTAAGTACAGGCGTTTATGCTACTAATCAGACAATTTCTGATAAGGTAGGTGTCCATGTCTATGTAAGTAATTCTTCAGAAACAGTGAAGAGTTTATTTGAAAAAATAGAAGCACAAACTGCTTACAAAGTAGTTTATTCTCCTTCGACATTAAATACCTCTATTCCTCTTAGATTTACTAGTAAAGAACGTGAACTAGAGAAGTTGTTAGAGGATATTGCCTTAAGAACAGGATCTACATATAATATATCAGATAAATTCATCACTTTTAAATCACAATATGTTATTCCTAAAGGAGATAAGGTTAATACAGGTCAGCAAAATAACAAGACTGTTTTAAAAGGGGTAGTTAAAGACATTCATGGACTAGCACTTCCTGGAGCGACTGTAAAAATAAAAGAATCTACAGAGGCTGTAGCTACTGATTTAGATGGTAGTTTTATGTTAGAAGTAGTCCAGAATAAACCGATCATATTAGTAATAGAGTATATAGGATATGATACTAAAGAAATTAAGGTAGAAAATCCAGAATATACTTCTATAGTCCTAGAAGAAGATGCTCGCAGTTTAGAAGAAATTGTAATTACTGGTTATACAACAGAGAGCAAGCGAAATATTACAGCTGCTATTTCGACTATTAACGTAGATGGTATTAAGGATGTACCTAAGGCGGATGTAGCCGAGATGTTACAAGGTAGAGCTTCAGGGGTACAAGTCATGAGTGATAATAGTCCAGGTGGAGGGAACTCTATTCGAATAAGGGGATTCAGTACTATTAATAATAATGAGCCATTAGTAATTGTAGATGGAGTACCTGTAGCTAATGGGTTGAATTCGATTAATAGTAATGATATAGCTTCAATGCAAGTATTAAAAGATGCTGCTTCATCTTCTATCTATGGTTCTAGAGCGGCTAATGGAGTGATTTTAATTACAACAAAGTCAGGAGGGAGAAATGAAAAAATATCTATAGATGTAAGTAGTTTTACAGGTGTTCAAAGTGCTTTTAACCTACCTAAGATGCTAGATGCTCAGCAGTACGGTGATATGTTATGGCAAGCTTATAAAAATGATGGTGTTGCTCCTAAACATGATATTTATGGAAATGACCCTACCAAAGCAACTATTCCGCTTTATTTAAATAAAGATAAAACTATCAAAAGTGGTAATGTAGATTGGGTTAAAGAAATATTTAATCCTGCTACGATTCAGTCTCACAATATATCATTAGCAAAAGGAGGGGAGCACTCTAGTCAACTTTTTTCGTTAGGGTACTTTGATCAACAAGGAATCATAAAAGACACTTATTTTAAAAGATTTTCAGGACGTTTTAATTCAGATTATAGATTCTTTGATGGGATCTTGACAATAGGGGAGAATCTTAATGCCTCATATACAGAAAATGTTGGTATCGGTACTAATGCAGCATTAGGGTCAATAGTATATAATGCATTTATGTATCCTTCTATAGTGCCTGTTTATAATGAGTTAGGAGAGTTTTCGGGTAATCCATTAAATGATATTCAAAATCCTAGAGGGCGTTTAGATCGAAATAAAAATAATAAAACAAAGGAGCTGAGATTATTAGGTAATTTATTCGGAGAGTTAAAGTTAAATGATTTTACTTTTAGGTCGTCTATAGGGCTAGATTATGTAAATATAAATGGAAGGAACTTTTCACCAAAGTTTAATGAAATACTAGTTATTAATCCAGTTAATTCACTATCTACTAGAAATTCGTTTAATTATCAGTTTACTTTTACTAATACACTGAGTTATAAGAAACAATTAGGCAATCATAATTTTGATGTATTATTAGGACAAGAAGCTGTCGAGTATTACTATGAAGGTTTTTCTGCTTCAAGACAGAACTTTATGTATGAAGATCCTAATTATTGGTTTTTAGATTATGGTACAGCCAATCAACTAAATAGAGGTAATGCTAATGGGTGGTCATTAAATTCCTTCTTTGGTAAAGTTCATTATAATTATGATGGGAAGTATATTGTATCTGCTACAATGCGTAGAGATGGAACTTCACGATTAGCTAATCACAAATGGGATACTTTTCCTGCTGTGTCACTTGGTTGGAGGATAGATAGAGAAGACTTTTTTGATTTAGGAGATACGTTTACTTCATTTTTACTTCGTGGTGGCTGGGGAGTTACAGGAAACCAACAGGTACCCTCTTACTCAACTATAAAAAGTTATTCTAGTAATAGCTATAATTCAAATTATGATATTAATGGAGGACAGTCATCTGTTGAGACAGGTCTGATTCAATCTAGAGTACCTAACCCAGAGCTAAAATGGGAGACTACTACACAGAGCTCTTTAGGAGTTGATTTAGGTTTTTTTAACGATAAACTGAATGTAACAGCAGATATCTATAACAAGAAAACAAAAGATATTTTGGTCTATAAATCGCTGCCTTTGACCTATGGTGGTACTAGTGATGGACAGTGGGTAAATGATGGAGAGATGACCAATAGAGGTTTAGAATTAAATCTATCTTATCAAGATAATATTAAGGATCTTCACTATAATATTAATTTCAATTTTACAACTTATAAAAATGAATTGACAGCATTAAACTCTGTTAATTATCTAGGTATTCCTTCTTCGTCTTTACACAGTGTAAACTTTGGACAAGAAATCTCTAGATCTGCTATAGGCCAACCAATAGGCTCATTCTTTGGTTATGTTAATGATGGGATATTTAAAAGTCAACAGGAGATCGATAAGTATAAATTACAACCTAATGCAAAACCAGGTGATTTAATCTTTAGAGATGTAAATAATGATGGTGTGATAGATGACAATGATAGAACATTTATAGGTTCTCCTCACCCTGATTTTATTCTCGGCTTTAATGTAGATTTAAAATATAAGGGGTTTGATTTAAGTATGTTTTTTAATGGAAGTTTTGGCAATAAGATTTATAACTTAACAAAATATAACTCTCATTTCTTTAATCAATCAGCTTATAATAAGTCTTCTGATGTATTAGGGGCATGGACACCTGACAATCCGAATGCTTCTATACCAAGATTATCCTTAGATGATACTAATAACAATATACGCCCTTCATCTTATTATGTGGAGGATGGCTCATATTTCAAGTTAAATAATTTACAACTAGGTTACTCTTTTGGAGAAAAACTTCATAAACAACTAAAAATGAGAGTTTATCTACAAGCAACAAATGTATTTACGATTACTAACTATAGTGGATTAACTCCAGAAGTGGGACTACAAAGTTATTCTAAGAGTAATAAAAATTTAGATATAGGTATTGATCGTGGGCTTTACCCTCCTGCACGTACTTTCTCTATGGGATTAAGTATTAATTATTAAAATATAAGTAATGAAAAGATATATTTCAAATAAAACATATAAGATACTATTTGCCACAACTATTATGGCAGGAGTAATGAGTTCATGTTCTAAAGACTTTTTAGATGAAACTACTTATGGAGAAGTATCACCAGACAAGATGACAGATCCTAAGAATGTAGAAAGAGTAATTATAGGGGCTTATAAGATGCTGAATGGACAGATGGATAATGCTTCAAATGCAATGAATTCTCCAGCGTCTAATTGGAGTTTTGGAGATGTAACCTCTGATGATGCATATAAAGGAGGTGGAGGTACTGGTGATCAAGGGCAAATCCACAGGATGGAGTTATACCAGACAGATCCTACTGTAATAGATATAGAAAGAAAGTGGAGTGCATTATATGAAGGTATTAAAAGGGTAAATGACGCTCTACGATTATTAAATCAATCAGTAGCATTTGATCCAGAACTAAAGAAGCAGAGACAGGGAGAATTATTCTTTCTTAGAGGACATTACTACTTTGAATTAAAGAAGATTTACAATAGAATTCCCTATATAGATGAAACAATTGTTAACGTAGAGGATTATAATAGATCTAATGTAGAGTTTACTTCTGAGGAGTTATGGCAGAAAATAGTAACAGATTTTGATAATGCATCAAAAGTATTACCTTCTAAGCAAGCACAGATAGGAAGGCCTACTAGCATTGCTGCTAAAGCCTATTTGATGAAGACAATGATATATCAAAAGAAATGGCAAGAGGCTTATACAATCTCAGAAGAGGTGATGTCTAGTCAATATAAGCTTCTGTCTAATTTTGAAGATGTGTTTTTACCAGAAAATGACAATAGCTCAGAAGTAATATTTGCAGTACAACATTCTATTAATGATGGTGATCCTAATAACTATAATGGAAGTATAGGAGATCGTCTTACAGCTCCAGGAGGCCCTTTTTATCCTCAGTATGGTTTTCATAGACCTTCTCAAAATTTAGTTAATGCTTTTAAGACAGATGCTAACGGATTACCTGTAAAAGATAATGTAGATGTAAACAGTCAAGATTTCGTAGATCCAAGATTAGATTATACCATAGGTAGACCAGGTATAACATATAAAGATTTAGGAGTGACGTATGATGCATCTTGGGCAAGGGATGTAGCTACTTATGGAGTATATGCACCAAAGAAACGTATAGTTTCTGCTAAATCATCTTATTATGGCGCGACTTGGCCTTATGTTTCTGCGTTGAACTATTATATTATTCGTTATGCAGAAGTAATGTTATGGAAGGCAGAAGCAGCTGTAGAGTTAGGTAAATTAGAAGAAGCTCGAAGTATCGTAAATGCGATTAGAAATAGAGCAAAAGAGTCAAAGTATGTGATGGCTTTAGATGGTAAGTCATACGCTGCTAATTATAAAATAGGCTTGTATAATGATAGCTGGAGTGATGTAAACAAGGCTAGAGAGGCTGTACAATTAGAGAGTAGATTAGAGTTGGCGATGGAAGGAGAACGATTCTTTAATTTAGTGCGTTGGGGGATAGCAGATAAGGTCATTAATCAAGAGTATCTAGAAGCAGAGAAACATAAACGTTCATTTTTGACAAATGCTAATTTTACTAAAGGAAAGAATGAATATTTTCCTATTCCACAAAGATATGTAGATGGGGCTACTTCTAAAGTTGAACAAAATCCTAATTATTAATATTAAGTAATATAAAAAAAATGAGAAAAATAGTAGTAGGTTTTTTACTCGCTGTATGTACTTTTTCTTTCGGACAACGTGGTGATAATAAAAGTGTAACATTGTTAAGAAATAGTAATTTTTATTTTTTAGATCAGCTTTCTAAACAACCTAGTCTTGTTAAGTTGCTCAATGATAATAAGACTTTTACAGAAATAAAACATAATAGATTAGATCTAATAAGTAAGTTAGTAAATGGTGAAACTTTTCCTAAGAGCGAAGAATTGGTTCATTCTTATATTTTTACAGACGATCAGATAAAAAGTATCTCTGATGAGTTAGTTGCTTTAAATAATAAGGAGAAGAAAGTAGAAACTTTTTTTGAAGAATTAAAGCAGTCTAAAAAATACATTAATTACAATGAGATGAATCAGAAAGATTTTATCTCTAATGTAGTGAAGTTAAACTTTAGCGGATTAAATCATACTTTAAAAGTATATGGATTAGGAGAGAAGCCTTTTTATCCAAACATTGATTCAGTATCTTATGATAAGAATTCACGCTATTTTAAAAGTGCTATTTTATTTTGGGCAAAGCATTTAGCAAATGAATCAGATTATTCTAAGGCGAGCTTCTTTGAACCAATGTTGGATTATGGACTGTATTTGATGTATATGAACCACAGGGATGAAGGTATTAGATATGAGCCTCTAGCGGAATTGTATAATAAGAGGGCTATAGAATATGCTAAACGCATTGATTTTAAAAAGTATGAATACAATGCATTAATCGTCTTAGGGGATGGGCCAGAGAATTATAGAGATCCTTTGGGGGCTTTAGGAAAATTGAATCTAAAATTAGCAGTAGAACAGTATAGACAGGGTAAGGCGCCTTTTATTATTGTTTCAGGTGGACACGTACACCCAAATCGTACAGAGACTTGTGAAGCTATAGAAATGAAAAAAGAATTAATAGGGTTATATAATATCCCGGAAGAGGTAATTATTGTAGAACCTTATGCTAGACATACGACTACTAATCTTAGAAATGCTACTCGTTTAATGATTGAATACGGTTTTGATATTAAACAAAAAAGTATGATTGTCTCTTATGAGTTACATACAAAGTCAATAGCAGATAAGAAGTTTTTAGATCGTTTTATGCGTGAATTAGGTTATTTACCAGGGAAAATAGTTAAGCAGAAAAAAGGGGAGTTATTAGACTTTTACCCATCTGAATTACTACTACAAATAAATCCTTTAGAGCCGTTAGATCCATAAGATGAGGAAGTTTCTTATTTTATTGTTTATAGCAACTCAATGTGGTTATGGACAAAAAAATAAATTAAGTGATAAAGTGAATGTTTTTTTAGGAACTTCAGGGGATTACGGACAGTTGTCTCCTGGAGCTTCTTTTCCATTTAGTATGCTATGTATTTCTCCAGAGACATATCCTTATAATCATACAGGATACGATAGTAGAGCAAAACAATTTGAAGGTGTAACTCATACTAGACTTCAGGGAGTGGGATGTAAGGGAAGTGGAGGTAATATTCTAATCAAACCAATTATAGGAAGTAATATTGAAACAGAGTTAATCAAAGAGAAAGAAAAGGGAACACCTGGTTACTACAAGGTAGAATTTATAAACAACATTAAGGCTGACTTTACTGTAGGACATAATTATGGAGCGCATCGATATTCCTTCCCTAATAAAGGGCAACTATTTGTGGATTTGTCAAGTGCTACAGGTGATGCTTTTATCAGTGCTGAATATGAAGTATCTAATCAGGTTATTCAGGGAAAGATCAGTTCTAAAACAACATGCTCTGCTGGGATATATCACTTTTATTTTAATATAGATTTGGGAAATGGAGCTATCTTAAGAAAGGTGGGAGAATATCAATTTATTGTTGATTTCCCTTCTCCTAAAGTCGAATTACAGATTGGTTTTTCATCTGTATCAGAACAGTATGCACAGAATAGAAGAGTATTAGGGCAAAGTTTTGATACAACAAGAACTCTAGCTACAGAGCGATGGAATGAATTATTATCTGCTGCTGAGGTTAGTGATAAGGATGATGAGAGGGTAAAGCTTTTTTATTCTTTGCTTTACAGGACTCTTCAGGCGCCTTATCTAATATCTGAGGCAGATGGGACTTATAGAACAATTAGTGGTGAGGTGAAAAAAGCTGATTTTAATGTATATCATGGTTGGGCGCTATGGGATAATTATAGAGAAGTTATTCCTATGTATTCTATATTATATCCTGAAGTGTATAAAGATGTAGTTCACTCTATTGCTAATATGTATCCATACGGTAAAAAAGACTTCTCTACACTCAATGAACCTGGCCCTACAGTGAGGACAGAGCACGCTTTAGTTGTTTTGGCTGATGCAGTGAATAAAGGATATCAGTTACCTATAGATTCCATTAAGGAGTACCTTGTTAAGGAAGCTGAGCAACTTGATTTTTCTTCTCCTGATAAGGCATTAGAATCATCTTACGATTATTGGGCACTGAGTGAAATATTTAAAAGTGTTCAAGATACTGTATCTGCAAACTATTATTTAGAAAAAGCAAAAGAGTATAAGAACTATTGGCTAAAGGATTTTAAGGATATTCAGATTCACGATGTGGATAAAATGCAAGCAAGAGGATTATATCAAGGAACTATCTGGCAATATAGATGGTTAGTACCTTATGATATAAAAGGCTTAATTAGTCTTATAGGTTCTGAAAAAGAATTTGAAGACCAATTAGATACTTTTTTTGAAGGTCATTATTATAATCACGCCAATCAGCCAGATCTTCAGACATCTAGTTTATACAATACTACTAGAAGTGCTCATAAGAGTCAGAAATTGATCCATGATTTACTACTAGGAGAGAGTATTCAGTTCTACTTTAATGATAACAGTAAAGGAATTGATCCTTATATCGGAAGGATTTATAAGAATGCGCCTCAAGCTTTTTTACGAACTATGGATGATGATTTAGGGACAATGTCAGCATGGTTTGTTTTAAGGAGTTTAGGATTCAGCGCTGCTAATGTGGGGTCGGATACTTTTTATCTCAATGCTCCTATTTTTGAAAAAATAATCATACGCAATAATTTGGTAATTAGTAATAAAGAAAGAAGCTCTTATATACAAGAGGTAGCGTATAATAATAAGAATTATCAAAGGAACTATATTACTTATAAAGAATTTTTGGAGGCATCAAAAATCATATTCAAAACAAGTGATAAACCTAATAAACAATGGCCGTCAGAGCCATTGTGGATTTCAAATATAAAAAAAGATGAATAGAAATATAAAGTTAAGTAGTATTCTGTTAGGTATTATGCTATTACCTATAGTGATGTATGGACAAATAAACACAAAACAAGAAATAAATTTACCTAGTGATTTACGAATTAATCAGATTCAAGTTCTAGGTACACATAATAGTTATGCAGAACCAGTAGATCCTAATCTCCTGGATTATGTATCTAAAATTGTAGATCAGTCAAAAGGGAAGTTATTAGAGGCAATGAGTAAAGAGCAGTTAGACTTTTTTAAAGAGTATCACCCTAATGAAATTAATTTTAAGGAGAGTTTGTTTTATGAGCACCCGAGCTTTGAGGTTCAGTTAGACAGTGGGTTGAGAAGTTTGGAACTGGATGTTTATTATGATTCAACGGGCAATAGATATACAAACCCTGCAGGTTATGAATATTTAAAATCAGTAGGAGTGAAGCAGCTAGCAAAGCATAACACAACAGATTTAGATAAGCCTGGATTTAAAGTTTTACATATGGCAGATGTAGATTTTAGGTCTAAATATCCAACGTTAAAATTAGCATTACAAAGTATCAAGAAATGGTCTGATCAGCATGTAGATCATATCCCTTTATTTATCATGATTGAGGCAAAAGATTCAAATTGGCCTTTGTTTAAGAATCCAACAGAAGTATTGAAATATGATGAGCATGCATTTGACCTATTAGATCAAGAGATTGTTGATATTATAGGTAGAGATAGGTTGATTACACCTGATGATTTAAGAGGAAATTATAAAACGCTTAAAGAGGCTATGGCTAATAATAACTGGCCACTCGTATCTCAGTCTAAAGGGAAACTGTTGTTTATGTTATTACCTTCTACAGGTGGGATAAATCAAGGTGAGTCAGCTTATGTACACAATCGTCCAAATTTAGAAGGAAGAGTTATGTTTGTACAGTCTAAACCAACGGATACTTATTGTGTGTTTTTACTTTTAGATAATGCTATTATACGCCAAGAGGATATAAAAGAATACGTCACTAAAGGTTATCTTGTGAGAACTAGATCAGATATAGATACCTATGAAGCGAAAGTCAATGATCATACTCGTTCTAAAGCTGCTTTTTCTAGTGGTGCTCAAGTTATATCAACAGATTTCTTCTCTAAAGATTATAACCCGTATCAATCAGGGTATTTTGTAGAGCTGCCAGATAATCTTAAGCAGATTAGGATAAACCCAGTAAATTATAAAAAAAGTAATTAGTATAATTATTGTTTTTAAAAAAGCCTTGTAACTTACAGTCACAAGGCTTTTTGTATTAAAATTATATTATTCAGCTTGTTTCTCTTTAATCAGATAACACCCTAAATACAATACATGACAGGCAAGTAATGAATAGGCTGTTAATGTCATGATATCTGCAGGAATTAGATTCGTTACTGCTGATATAATAAAGGTTAGCAACAACTGTAATGTACCTAATAGAGCTGACGCAGATCCACTATTAGTAGTGAACGGTGCTAAGGCTAATTTAGTAGTTGTAGGGAATAGTACTCCAAGAGTTAGTACAATGAAGAACAACGGAACTAATAAGGCCTCAATAGGTTCTTTTAGTACACACATTACTAAGAAGGCTACTGTCCAAGCAATACCAAAATAGACAGTGTATTTTACGACTTGTTCTACAGTCCACCAACGTGACAATACAGAGTTAGCCAGCCACGCACCAAGGATTAATCCAATGGCATTAAAAGCAAATATACCACTAAACATATCTGAAGACATTCCTCCATACTCCATAATAAGGTAAGGGGCATTGGCTAGGTAGATCATTAAGATACTATAGGTTAAACTTCCGATTAATGTATATTTGACAAAGACATTATTCTTGACAATCTCTTTGAAGTCAGTCATTAGATTAACATCTCTTTTCTCAGTTACAATACGCGTTTCAGGCAAGAAGAAGATAACAGCTAATAAGCAGATAACTCCTAGTACTACTAGTGTAACAAAAGTAGACTGCCATACAAAGTGACTGATCAGAAAGTTACCAGCGATAGGACCTACAATAGGTGCTACTCCTGCTATGATAGCTAGTAGAGAGAAGACATTCATACTCTGGTCAGCAGAGTAGTACTCGTTCACTACGGCACGAGCGATAACTACCCCTGCACATCCTGCAAAGGCTTGAAAGAATCGAGCTGCCCAGAACTGTTCTATGGTCTCTGCATAGATACAGGCTACTGATGCTAGAATAAAGATGATTAAAGAGGCAATAGTCGGAAGTTTACGACCATAGCGATCAGAGATAATTCCCCAAAATAGCTGTCCTGCTGCAAATCCTCCTAAAAAGAAAGAAAGGGACAACTGTACATTTTTTAGATCTGTATTAAAGGTCTGTGAGATCTTTAAGAAACCAGGTAAGTACAGATCTATACTAAAAGGTTCGATAGCAGATAGTAATGATAAAATAATCACGACTATAAACTGAGCTTTTGTTAACTTATTCATATTGATATTTTGATGGGGCAAAAGTAAACCTGTTGATTCACTTAGACCTTGGCAAAATAAGTACTCTTATTGGACTTTTTTCACATTTTCTCTAAAAGCTAATGGTGCTACTCCTGTACTTTTTTTAAAGAAGCGGTTAAAATAGTTGACTTCACTAAAACCTAATTCAGCTGAAATCTCTTGGATATTCAAGTCAGAATATCCTATTAGCCTCTTTGCTTCTAGAAGTATTCTGTTGTGAATATGTTGATTAAGGGTATAGTCAGTAGCCTTTACTACCAGTTCATTCATTCGCTTTACAGATAATGCTATTTTATCAGCGTAGAAGGCGGTAGGATGGTGTATAGTATAGTTTTCTTCTACCAGCTCTAATAACTTTAAGACTCTAGTATCTATAAGCGGATTGTCCTGTGAGAGCTCTTTTAAGCCTTGAATATGGGAGATATAGATATTAAGGTACTTCTCTAGTATATAAGTGCGTTTCTGTGTATCCCATTCTTGTTGGAATAAAAACATGATTGCTTTAAAGACTTCTTTTTTATCTTCTGATAACTCAAACCATAAGGGAGGATTAAATCTAAACTTATGCTCGTTAAATTCTTTGGCGAGAATGCGGTTAAAGAAATCCTTATTGACAGAAATAAAATATCCCTTTACCCCATCGGGATTAATATTGTGCATTTGCCCAGGATAGATGACCCATATCTGATCATCAGAGATAGGGTAGGACTCAAAGTCAACTTTCTGTGTTGTCTCCTTGGTTTGGGTAAACCAGTAGATCTGATAGAAGTTACATTGATAGTGGTAATCAAAGTTGAATAGATGACTATTGTCTTCTAGCATAAAGAATTCAATAGGTACATCTTGATCAAATTGTTTGGCTTTAATTACCTTGTGTGTAGACATTGTAGATTAATTAGGGGGTAAAGGTAGTTTATTTTGCCTAGTTGTAATTTAAAAGTGTTTTAAGAATGTGTTTATATTGTATAAACAGTTGATTGTAAAGAGGCATTCTTTAAAAAATATAATATATACATCTATTTTTTTTGGTAAGTATCTGTTTTATAGGTTAAATTTACATATAAGCGGTGTATTAAGTGGTATAAATAAGGCTAATAAAACGAAATAAATACTGAATTGATATGGAGGTAATTGGCGCTATACAGATTCTCGAGATATTAGAAACTAATAGTATTCCTATTAAAATATTAGGCACTGATGCTGATATCTATTATGCAAAAACTATTTTTAAGATTCATCCTCCATTAGAAGATATTATTAATGAATTGATAGGGAATCAGGTTTATAAGATTTGGGGTATAAAAGTACCAGAAATAAAGATAATAAAAATTGAGAATAGGTTACTTCAAGAATATTTGATCACCAATAATATGATATCTAAATATAGTCAGTTTGATATCGAAGAGTTGTTTGTTATAGGTTCTAAAGAGATTAATAGTCAGACAGAACTAGATTACCACAACTTAGTTCTATCTAATAAGAATGATTTTAATCAATACTTAGATCCCTATAAATTTTTGGATATAGCCTTTTGTGATGTATGGTTAGCTAATAGAGATCGTAGAATCAATAATCCGAACCTTTTGTTAGTTGAGGATCAAGGAAAAATAGATTTTGTTGCTATTGATCATACACAACTTTTTGGTAATCAAACTAACTATAAAGGGTTGAAAATTAATGTAATGGATGTCAGTCTTGTAAATATGTTAATTGCTTCAAAATTCACCAAAAAGATTTGTAATTTTGCTGAGAATGAAGTACTTTCAAAATTCAATAGTAGAATTATTGAAAAAATTAACACAACACTAGTGGTCTTGCCAGAGGTGTTAGATAGCCTTCCGTCAAAAGTAGGACTGAGTAAGGCGGGTAAGCTTAAAATAATAGAGATACTTAGTAATCAAGAACGAAATACTAGAATTTCCAACATATTAAACAAACTATTAAAATGAAATCGTATTACAGTTTAATTAGATACTTTAATAACTCCTTGTCTAGGGAGAATATTGTTATTGGACTAATAGCGGTTTCTTCAACCAATAATGTGTTTTATAAGTTTTCTGAATCAAAGATTAGTTTTATTACTAGATTCTATGACAATAAGAGTAAACTATTAAATTTCAATATAAAGAAGATTAGTGAAGTTTTGGAACTAAATGCTAAGGAAGATTTATTTATTGAAGAGAATACTAATATTTTAAAGAAGTACTTAGATCGTTTAGCAGTTTATAATAACGGAATAATTCAATTTGACAAACCAGTTGAATTAAATATGAATATAGATGCAGCTTTCTTTAGTAAATTCTATGAGAAATATATAGGTGACTTGAGGACAAGTACTAAGAGTAACAAAAAAGATGAGGTGTTTTATAATCGTATTAATAGTCACTTTAGAGAACCTCTAGAAGACATCATAGATATTGATTATAAGATTGAAAAGAAGGTAATTCCTTCCTTGTTTTTTGATTATAAATTAAATGGGATAGGAGGAAATGGATCTATTTATAGTGTAAAGTGTATTGATATTAATTCGAATAGAACAATAGATACTATTCAGAAAGATATATCTGAATTAGAAAGCTTAAACTTTAGATTAAATGATTTTTCTAAGCAATTAGTAGAATATCCTGAACAGAATAAGCATTATCTAGTTATAGATCAGTATAAAGGTATTGATGAGAAGTATCTAGAATTATATGATACATTAAGTAACCAAGAAAATGAACTATATCAATTGATTAATTCAAATCAACTAGAAGAAGTAACTGCTGATATTCTTAGAACAGGAGCATCTAAATTCTCTGAACTGATTTTACGATAATATTATTAAGTATTAAATAATATAACAAAGGCTAATACATCTCGATGTATTAGCCTTTGTTATTTATGATAATAAGTCTGTTCCCTTCTAACTATTCTATTACACATTGGAAGTTGAGGTCTTCTTCATTAGATTTGATTACAAAGTGGTTGTTATTAGCAACACATTGTTCTATGGTATACTCTTGATTAAAACGAAGCTCTTTATTAAAGTGCATGTCAACTACAGAAATGTCTTTAGAAGTGTTTTCGGATACTTTTAAGGCATTAATCACCCATTCAAGGTATTTGATATTAGTTACATGATTAACCATGTCTAGATCAGAGTATCTTACCTTATCTGTGATTAAATGCGTTGTCTCAGGTTTCTTCTGAAAAGTAGTAAACTCACTTTGAATACTTTTTTTGTCCTTGTGTTTAGTAAAGTGGTCGTGAGGGATAGCCATCATCTCAGGACGACGTCTTACTGTATTCATAATCACCCACATCGAGCTAGCACTTGCGACAAGCTCTCCGTTACAGTGTACCTCAAAGTTACGCACAGAACGAATACCATCTAATGTCTCTATCCAAGTAGTGATATCAATGCGGTCTTGCCACTTAGGCATTTTGTCTATCTCAACTCTAAACTTATAAACTACCCATGATTGGTTTGCTTCTTGCAGATCCCAAAAGCTTATTCCTCCTAAGACTGCATGATTAGAAGAAGCCATCTGTATCATCTTACATAAATCTACTGTTTTTAACTGAGCATTGATATCGCAATCAAAGTAATCAACATCGAAGCTTTGTGTAAATATAGATGTAAAGTTGGGTGATATAGGCATGGTTTTTTTGTTTTTTGTGCTGTTGTTTTTTTGTGAAACTGTGAATTTGTGAAACCGTGAAATCGTTGTTTCTTGTTTTCAGTTTCCCGTTCCCTGTTCTCTGTTTTCAGTTCCCCGTTCTCTGTTTCCAGTTCCTCGTTCTCTGTTTTCAGTTCCCCGTTCTCTGTTTCCTGTTTCCAGTTCTCTATTTCCAGTTCCCCGTTCTCTGTTCCCCGTTCCTCGTTCTCTGTTTTCAGTTCCCTGTTCTCTGTTTTCAGTTCCCCGTTCTCTGTTTCCAGTTCCTCGTTCTCTGTTTCCTGTTTCCAGTTCTCTGTTTCCTGTTTCCAGTTCCTCGTTCTCTGTCTCCAGTTCCCCGTTCTCTGTTTCCAGTTCCTCGTTCTCTGTTTTCAGTTCCCCGTTCCCTGTTTCCAGTTTTCTGTCTCTTATTCAGCTATAACATTCTCTATAGCCTGAGTAATCTTATCAGCATTCGTAAGGTAGTCAAACCACATAACATCAGGAGTACGTTTAAACCAAGTAATCTGACGCTTAGCAAAGCGGCGTGTATTCTTTTTGATTTCCTCAATAGCAAACTCTAATGTGAATTCGTTGTCAAAGTACGCAAATAATTCTCGATAGCCAACGGTTTGTAACGCATTGTTATCGCGATACGGATATAATTCTTGAGCTTCCTTTAGAAGACCATTGTCTAGCATGATATCCACACGTTTATTAATGCGCTCATACATCTTCTCTCTATCAGCTTCTAGACCTATCACGATAGGAGTGAAGTTGCGAGTGTGTTGTTTTATATTTAAGAAACTAGAGTAGGGCTTACCAGTACCTATACAGATCTCTAATGCTCGAGTTACTCTTTGAGGATTGTCTATCGCTACTTTTTCATAGTGAATAGGATCCAATTCCTTTAGCATATTTTGCAAATAAGGAAGGCCTTTTTCTGCTAAGTCTTGATTTAATTGTTCTCTAATACCAGGATCTACATCAGGGAAGTCATCAAGCCCATTGAGGATCGCATTGACAAAGAGCCCCGATCCACCTACCATAACCTGTATAGGATTATCTGTAAAGAGCTCATCTAGCTTAGCCAGTGCCTCTCTTTCAAAATCTCCTACAGAGTAAGTATCGTGAATGCTGATATTCTGAATAAAGTGATGTGGAGCAGCAGCTAGTTCTTCCTTAGAAGGTACAGCTGTTCCTATCGCCATTTCCTTATAGAATTGGCGGCTATCACATGATATTATATTGGTATTAAAATGTTGTGCAAGTTTGATTCCTAAAGCTGTTTTACCAATCGCTGTAGGTCCAATGACAACAATAAGATAATTGTTATTTTTCGTAGACATCTCCTAATTTTTGACCGCAATTATAGCAGTAATTTGCATCATCATCATAGATTGTAGTAGTACATGTAGAGCAGTTTCTTCTTCTCTTCGCATCTAATCTGTTGCGTTTAATATTAGAGAACTCTGCTGTCACAATACCTGTAGGAACGGCGATAATACCGTAACCCATAATCATGATAAAAGATGCTATCATTTGACCTAGTGGGGTCTGTGGAGCGATATCTCCATATCCCACTGTAGTAAGCGTTACGATACACCAATAGATACTTCTAGGTATACTCGTAAAGCCACTTTCTTTACTCTCGATTACATACATTAGCGCACCTAATAAGATCGACATCACAAGCACAAAGTATACGAATACAATAATTTTCGTTCTACTAGACTTAAGAGCTAGCTTTAAGTGTGACTGTTGTCCAATGTATGGAACAAGGTTTAAGATACCAAATAAACGTAGTAAACGCAGTGCTCTTACAACAGTAAGTGCTCTAGAACCAGGAATAAAGAACGATAAATACATCGGTAGGATAGAGATAAGATCTACTATTCCATAAAAACTAAAGATGTACTTAAGCGGTTTTTTATTACAAAGAATCCTAAGGATATACTCTATGGTAAAAAACACAGTGATAATCCACTCACAGACTACTAGACCTGTGTGGTGCTTCATATCATAGCTCTCTATCGATTCAAGCATCACTAGAAGTACACTCATCAGAATAACCGCTAGTAGTGCAATATCAAATAATTTACCTGCAAAAGTATTTGAACCATAAATAATGATGTAAATCTTCTGCTGTAGGATATCCCATTTGTTTTTTAATCTGCGTCTCACAAAAACTGTTTTTAGTAGTGAATTAATTTGTAACCGATCTTCTTATTTAGATAATTAAGAATGATATTTCTGTTGTTTCTATTAAACAAAATTGGCGTTAAATTGGCTGCTATTCGTTCTGGGGCGTTGATTTGGTGGTTTAAGTTATAGAAGCAATATCCGTTTAGCTTCCCTTTTTCTAAAGCGACAGCACTTTTCTCATCTACTTTACGGCCTTTGTCTAAGATTAGAACATGGTCTTTGTCTATATCATAAGGCTTAAATAGTTCAAGTATATTAGCATTGAACTCTTCTCTTGTCGAGGTAAAGTTGATAAAGAAGTTATCAGCTGTTATTTTAGTTGATTTTTTCTCATATATAAACTCTACATAAGGTAACTCTTGTTGACCTTGGAATATCTTATGTAAGAATTTTCTAGCTTCATTAGGCGATGTAAACGCCATTAGATTTCTCTTTCTACCATCTGTCTTTTCGATAGATAGGTATAAGTATCCCTCTAGATTAGTTTTTAAATAAATAGAGTAGGGGAATACACTTTTCTTACTGACCTTATTGTACTTTGGTTTATTGGTATTGATCTCTTCAGCCTCTTTTAGAAGCGCGATGAGTTCAGTACCTGTTTTTTCGAAAGTGACAGTATAGGTTTCTTGTTGTATTTTCTTGAATATAGGCGAATTACTTGTAAAGTGCTGTAAGACTTTCTTTCTAATATTCTTACTCTTACCGATGAAGATAATATTACCTTCTTTGTCCAAGATATAATAAATACCTACAGTAGAAGGCAAAGTGTCTACGATATCCATAAACTTAGGATTAATCCCAGTCTTGATATCTGACTTAATCATAGAGGTTAAGATGGTCTTCTCTTTATCTTTTGATAGAAGTAATTCGAATAGCTTTTCTGTGGCCATAGCGTCTCCATTAGCGCGATGTCTATCTGCGATAGGAATACCAAGTGATCGCACTAGTTTACCTAAGCTATAAGAAGGCATATCAGGAAGTAACTTCTGTGATAATTCTACTGTACACAGTGTATTGCGACTGTATTCATAACCTAGTCTTTTAAACTCGTTGCGCAGTACTCGATAATCAAATTCAGCATTATGAGCTACGATGACGCAGTTGTCCGTTATTTCTATGATGCGCTTAGCTATCTCGTAGAACTTCGGAGCTAGCCGTAGCATAGCATTATTGATTCCCGTAAGTTTCACTACGAAAGGTTGTATTTCCATCTCTGGATTAACTAAACTAATAAACTGATCTACGATCTGATTACCATCAAATCGATATATAGCAATTTCGGTGATTCCTTCTTCATTAAACTGCCCACCAGTTGTTTCTATATCTAAAACTGCGTACAACTTGTCCTTTTAATAAATTAATAATTACGACTACCGAAGATATTACTACCTATTCTAACCATCGTACTCCCACATTCTATCGCTAGTGGATAATCATTACTCATCCCCATAGAAACAATGTTTAGGTCTAGGTTATCCTTCGTGCCGTATTTCTCTTTACACATTGCAAATATATTACTTAGTTGTGTAAATTCTTTCTTTACTTGTATTTGATTATCGGTAAAAGTAGCCATACCCATAAGTCCAACTACTTTAATATTCTTAAGTCCAGCAAATTCCTCACTTGAAAGAATTTCTAGTAATTCTGCCTCATCTAAGCCGAACTTTGTATCTTCTTCTGCGATGAACATCTGTAATAAACATTCTATAACACGGTTATTTCGTTTCGCTTGTTTATTTATCTCTTGTAAGAGTCTGAAGCTATCCACTCCGTGAATCAGAGAGACAAAGGGTGCCATATACTTCACTTTATTGCGCTGTACATGTCCGATCATGTGCCACTTAATATCTTTAGGAAGAGCTTCATATTTATCAGTCATTTCCTGAATCTTATTCTCACCGAATACACGTTGTCCTGCCTCATAAGCTTCTAGAATATCCTCATTGGGTTTCGTTTTAGAAACAGCAACAAGGGTAACATGAGCAGGTAATGTGTTCTTAACGTGTTTTAAATTCTCTGTAATAGACATAATTTTTATCTTTTTTTAAATTTCGTATATAAAGAGACCATTCATAAACTTAGGCTCTATATATGTGCTTTTTGGAGGCATGATAAGGTCGTTGTCTGCCACTTGTTTGATCTCACTTACATTTGTAGGATAAAGCATAAATCCTACTTCGTATTCACCATCATCTACTAGTTCTTTGATCGTAACGATAGACTCATTACCAGGAACATAGTCTATACGAGCATCATTTCTCAAGTCATCTAATCCTAATATAGGATGTAGTACTTCGTCGTATAGTATTTGCGCATCTAACTGTTGTAAGATGCAGTCTGTTTGTTTGATGTCTTTTAGCGTTAAGGCATAGAAGTCACCGTCTAAGTACATTCCGAATTCCATCTTCTTAGTAGGTTTCCAAAGTTGTTGTTCTTTATTGACAACGTGAAACTTCTCTTTTAGAAGGTTTAGGAACTCTTCTTTAGTATGATTGTTTAAATCGTGTATAATACGATTAAACTCATAGATTTTAATATTGTTTTCAGCGATTAAATACGTCATCACTGTATTGTTATGAGCAGGAGTTCCGTTAGAATGTTCTGCTTGTAACAGTTCTGCAGAAGCAAAACGGTGATGTCCATCTGCGATATACAGTTCTTTAATATCTGCAAATTGTTCTGTTAACCACTTGATATCAGTATCCTCATCTATCTTCCAGATCGTATGTCTTTCTCTAGTTACAGTACTAAAGTCATACAGGGGTTTCTCATGCTTCTTCGTGATAATCCACTTTTCTATATCCTCCTGATCAGGATACATCATCAGTACAGGTTCAGTATTGAACTTACTGTGATATAAGTATTCCTTAAATAATCTTACGCGAAACTCTAAGGTGTCTTCATGTTTTTTGATCACATTACTCTGGTAGTCA
The DNA here is from genome assembly GCF_004337635.1 of Myroides odoratimimus. Classification (NCBI taxonomy): domain Bacteria; kingdom Pseudomonadati; phylum Bacteroidota; class Flavobacteriia; order Flavobacteriales; family Flavobacteriaceae; genus Myroides; species Myroides odoratimimus. Next base: position 3,299,879 of record NZ_CP037427.1, on the reverse strand, counting down.
TCTATAGAAGTTCCTGCCACTATCCCTGTAAAACTCCAACTTTTTGTACTGATCTGATACAGATAATAAATCGGTTTATCTTCTGTAATCAGAATACCTTCTTTCTTAAAGTCGTTTAACTTCGCTGCGACCATCTTATAACGTTTATCATACGTTACTTTTGAAGGGTTTACATAAGCAGGATTTAATACGTGCAAAAAAGAGAAGGGGTTGTAGTCTAAAAGATAAGCAATCTCAACAGCATTGTAGTCTTCGAATGATCTACAGCTTACTAAGCTTACTTTATCTCGGGTAGGGCGCAAGCCTTTAAAAGGAATTATTTTAGCCATTATAAGTATGGTTTCAAAAATATCAAAGACAACCAAAGTTTAGTTTGGTTGTCTTTTATTAGTATTTACTAGTTTACAATAACAGTGGAGGGTTAAGCGAACATTTTCGCTACTTTCTCAGCTTTTTTGCTTTCGCTATAGTCGTAGAATCCTTCTCCAGATTTAACTCCTAATTTACCAGCCATTACCATATTTACTAATAGTGGGCATGGAGCATATTTAGGATTTTTAAATCCGTCATACATTACGTTAAGGATAGAAAGACATACATCTAATCCGATAAAGTCAGCTAGTTGTAATGGTCCCATAGGGTGAGCCATACCTAACTTCATTACAGTATCGATTTCTTCTACACCAGCTACACCGTTGTATAATGTCTCGATAGCTTCATTAATCATCGGCATTAAGATACGGTTCGCTACGAATCCAGGGTAGTCATTTACCTCTGTAGGAACTTTATCTAATGTTTTAGACATATCCATGATTGCTTTAGTCACTTCATCACTCGTGTTGTATCCTCTGATGATTTCTACTAACTTCATGATAGGCACAGGGTTCATAAAGTGCATACCGATTACGCGCTCAGGGTTTTTCACCACAGAAGCGATTTTTGTAATAGAGATAGAAGAAGTATTCGATGCTAAGATTACATTCTCATCACATACTTCGCTCAGTTGTTTAAAGATATTTAGTTTTAACTCTACATTCTCAGTAGCAGCTTCTACTACTAAATCAGCATTCGCTACACCATCTTTAATATCAGTATAGGTAACGATGTTTTCGATAGTTGCTTTTTTGTCCGCTTCAGTGATGCTTCCTTTCGCGATCATACGATCTAAATTCTTAATAATCGTAGTCATTCCTCTTTCGATAGCAGCTTCTGATATATCAATTAAAAGAACTGTAAAACCTTTTTGAGCAAATGTATGTGCAATACCATTTCCCATCGTTCCAGCTCCGATAACAGCAATTTTTTTCATAATGGTTAATTTATATTTTTTGATGTTAATTTATTTTTTCTCCATTGCCTCGATGATTTGGTAAGCTAAGCGCAGTGCTTTAGTACCATCATCTAATGTCACGATAGGTGTAGTTTTATTCACTATCGCGTCATGGAATGTCTCTAACTCGTCTAAGATAGCATTATTCGCTAATACTTCAGGATTGTCGTAATAAATTTGTTTTTTAACCCCTTCAGCGTTTTGAAGGATTAGGTCAAAGTCACCTGGTACTTCAGGAGCTTCTTTCATCTTCACTACTTCACACGTCTTCTCTAAGTAATCCACAGAGATATAAGCATCGCGTTGGAAGAAGCGCGATTTACGCATATTTTTCATAGAGATACGGCTAGCAGTGATATTAGCCACACATCCGTTTTCAAACTCTACACGAGCGTTAGAAATATCTGGAGATTCGCTTAGTACAGCTACGCCACTAGCACTTACATGCTTCACAGGAGATTTAACCACACTTAAGATAGCATCTAGATCGTGGATCATTAAGTCTAATACTACAGGTACATCTGTTCCTCTAGGATTAAACTCAGCTAGGCGGTGAGTCTCGATAAACATAGGGTTTTCTATTTTCGGACGTACTGCGATAAACGCTGGGTTAAAACGCTCTACGTGACCTACTTGTCCTAGTACATTATATTTAGCAGCTAATGCGATAATGGCTTCAGCTTCTTCAATAGTCGTTGTAATCGGTTTTTCTAAGAACACATGCTTACCAGCTTCGATAGCTTGTTTAGCACAGTCAAAGTGAGAAAGGGTAGGAGTAACGATATCTACTACATCTACTGCCTGAATTAATTCCTCTATAGTGTCGAATTTTCTATAGCCAAATTCTGCTGCTACTTTTTCAGCATTCTCTTTAAAAGGATCGTAAAATCCTACTAGTTCATATTTTTCAGATTGGTTAAGCAAGCGTAGGTGAATTTTACCTAGGTGGCCTGCTCCCAATACTCCAACTTTAAGCATAAAACTATATTTTGAAAACAAAAATATAATTTATTTATCTAAACTTTCAATAAACCTGCTTAAAGTTTTGTTCAATTATATTCTCAGGGCTTATACGGATTGCTTTTGTTAGAAAATATTAGTTATTTTGTGGGAAATAATAATTTAATAGTGAAAGATTCTGCAAAACATCAAGGTCTTAGAAACCAGTTGGTTGAAGTACTTAAGCAAAAAGGGATTGTTGATACCAATGTTTTAGATGCTATCAAGAGGGTACCACGTCATTTATTCTTAGATTCAAGTTTCGAGGATTTTGCATACCAAGATAAGGCTTTTCCTATCGGAGCAGGCCAGACTATTTCGCAACCTTATACTGTAGCTTTTCAATCTCAGTTACTTCAAGTCAAAAAAGAAGATAAAATCTTAGAGATTGGTACTGGTAGTGGATATCAGACTGCTGTACTTATAGCTATGGGCGCTAGAGTGTATAGTATCGAGAGACAAAACGAATTGTATAAAAAGACTTCAGCTTTATTGCCAAAGTTAGGGATCAGACCTAAGCTTACTACTTTTGGTGATGGGTATAAGGGATTACCTAATTATGCTCCTTTTGATTCTATTATTGTTACAGCAGGTGCTCCTTTTATCCCGCAAGCTTTATTAGGACAAATAAAAGTAGGAGGTAGACTTATCATTCCTATTGGTGAGGAGAAACAAATCATGACAGAGTTAATCCGTATCAACGAAAAACAGTTTGAAAAACACGAACACGGAGACTTTAAGTTCGTACCCATGCTGGAGAATAAGAATTAGGAATTTAGATTGATTTTAGGATACTAACTATATCTTTTATTATGGTAGTTTAATTACCATATTTTTTTATTATGTTTATATAACCAATTAAAACATAATAAATTATGAAGAAACTATTTTTCGTAGCAATTGCCTTTGCTACATTTTCAGGAAGCGCATTAGCCTTAGATGTTAATACTTTATTTACGATAAAGTCTAGTACCCATTTATCGTTAGATCAAGATCCTAATGCAGGGCTTGTTTATGCTTATTTAGTTAGACTTGCTGATGGTTGGGAAGTATATGTACAAGGTTATGAATGTGCAGTAGAATTTGCTCAACAACGTGGTGGTACAATTGTAGGAGGAAAATATATGAAGGAGCATGAAGCAATGATGTGTCTTACAGGACCTGGGGAATTATAATTAAAATTAGATAAAAGCTGTTGTCTTTAGATAACAGCTTTTTTTAATAGAAATTAATGTATGTAAAGATCGTTTGTATATAACCAAGACAAAAAACACTTTCTTTTAATAATCTCAATTAGAGATTATTTTAGACTTAAAACTAATGTTGATTAGGATTATTTACTCATAGTTAAATTTTTAACATTTATGATGTTTTTTACAGTGCTAAATGATATCCAATCCCTGTATTTTCAAGTGTTTACAGTTTTTTTTGTTAGCCTTGTTCGGGGATTGTTCGGAAAAATGGTTTTTTTTCCGAACAGGTTCCGAACAAATCTAGTCTAAGACCGTATGAATAGAGGGTTTAGATGAAAAAGTATATGTTAAGATTAATGTTAAAATTTAAAATAAGAATTTTACAGATTGACTTTTTTACTGTAATAATGCTGAAGAGTACAACATTGGATATTGGTTCAATTTGTGTGTTTTAAGAAGATACTCACAGAACTTATATGATTGATATATGCAAATATACAGAAAAAAAACTTTAAGTTGTTTTTAGATAAACATTATTAATGACGTGGTATTGTGGAGATGTTTTGTCAGGACATATTCTCATAACATATATATAATCTATTAAGGTAGAGATGCAATATTTTGCATGTCACCCAAACCAGATCAAGTAATCAAAAGTCAAGAGACTTTGTGGAGGATAAAAAGTAGAATGTAAACAAAAAAGCATCCTTTATAGGATGCTTCGATAAGTGTATGTCTTAATACGATTTTTTAAGTCTATCTAGGTCGCGTTTATTATCGCGATCTTTAATTGTTTCTCTCTTGTCATAGTTCTTTTTACCACGAGCTAGAGCGATATCAAGTTTGGCTCTACCTTTATCGTTTAAGAATAGTCTAAGCGGGATGATAGTCAGACCTTTATTCTGAACATCTTTTAGTAGAGATTTTAATTCTTTTTTGTTTAAAAGAAGTTTTCTCTCTGTTTTTGCTTTGTGATTAAAGTGCTTACTATATGCGTATTCTTCTATCTGACTATTGATAACGAATAATTCGTGTCCTTGAAACTCACAAAAGCTTTCAGCGATATTTGCTTTACCTAAACGTATAGACTTAATTTCAGTTCCAGTTAATACGATACCAGCAGTATACTTATCTAGTATTTCGTATTCGAACTTAGCCCTTTTGTTTAAAATGTTTATTGTCTTTTGCATGGGACAAAAATAACAAATTTTTAAAGTGTTTCTACTTTTATGATATAAAAAAAGAGCTACCTCTAGAGATAGCTCTTAAATAGTATGTTTTATAGACCTACTATAGGAAGAAGTATCCTAATGATACCATCCAAGTATTAGGTCTTGCTCCGATTTCTTTGTTTGTTTTGCTGAAGCTTCCGTCATAAGAAACGTCAACAGTGAATGTCAATACATCAACACCAACACCTAAACGGTATCCGATATTGTTTTTGTCAAAGTTTTTGAATTGTACTGCATCGTTGATTTTGCTTCCTGATAATTTGTCATCAATAGTATTCGTGTACACTCCTCCAGCAAATCCTCTAAGGCTTACCATTGGTAGTTTTAAGAATTTGTGTCCGATAACTACTGGTATTTCAAGTTGTTTAGAAGTACTAGTAGTACTTTCTCCTAAGTTGTTTTCGAACTTAGACTTTTTCTCAGCATATAATAGTTCAGCTTGGATATATGTCTTTTTGATATCAATTCTAGTCATTGCTCCAATACCAAATCCTGTAGATGCTTTACTACTGTAATCTTTTAAGTCAGTAGAAATATTTGTGAAGTTAGCACCAGCTTTAATACCAAAGTGAATTGGAGAAGGTGTTTGTGCAAATGCAGTTGCTCCAACTAACATAAGAGCACAAGTAAGTGATTGCATGATTTTTTTCATTGTCATTTTTTTTATATTGAAAGACAAAATTAAATAAAAAGTTAATTATTTAAAATGTTTTCTTTGTAGATATTGACAGATTTACATAAAGGGCAGTATTTTTATGATAAACGGTTGAGTTGTTTTTCTATAGAAATCAAATTTTCAGTTTATAGCTAATATTATGAGATTGTATTTGCAGTATATTTTTTAATTGATGACTTGATATACAGTTTTTTAAAGATTTTGGTTTTATTTAAGCGGCTAAATGAGCTAGAGTAGTTTATAAGTACCGTATAGGAGGGGGGATGTAATAAATATTTTCTTATTTAGTCTATAAGGGATTGGTTTAGAGGTTTTGAATTTGATTAATAGAGGTTTTATAGTAAATAAACTAGAATAAACGGAATTTTAAAGTCATAAATGTTACATTTGACTATCTTGTAACAATTACTATAAAATGACTATTTCATACAAAAATGCTACAGTAGCAGATTGTGAATTACTAACAGAGACTGCATTAGCTTCCAAGAGATATTGGGGATACAGAGAGGAATATATGTCGATGTGGACAGATGATCTAACAATCACAGATATTAATTTTAGAAAAGGAGAACTTATCAAATGTTTTTATGCAGATGAATATATTGGCTTTTTTGAATTAGAAAATAAAGGTCCTTATTTATGTATAGACCACTTTTGGGTATTGCCTGCACATATTAATAAAGGATATGGGCGAGTGATCATGTCTCAAATTAAAGCGATAGCTAAGTCCAGAGGATATAAGTATATAGAGGTGTATGCAGAGCCTAATGCAAATCTCTTTTATGAGAAAATGGGAGGTGTATGTGTACGTCAGGTGTTAACTAGTGTCCCTGGTCGTATGATGAAGGTGTATCACCTACCTGTTGTGGAAGAGAATTGGATAGATCTAGATACGGCAGGGCTTGTCGTAGTAGAAGAAGGTAAACTATTACTAGCGTATAGCAATAATAAGAAGGCTTGGTATCTACCTGGAGGAAAGATCGATGAAGGAGAGGGGAGTAGAACTGCTCTTATTCGAGAGATAGAAGAGGAGTTAAATCTAGTGCTAGACGTAGATAGGCTGACTTTTTTACATCATATCACTGCTCCTGCCTATGGGGAGAAGCTTAATATCATGATGCAACAAGACTGTTATAGTTATAGCCTAAATGGAGAAACTATAGAAGCTACTAATGAAATAGGAGCTGTGAAGTATTTTAGTTTAGAAGAATATAAGAAAGAAGAAGTACAAGTACCAGGGGTACTGATGGTATTCAATATTTTATCATAAGATAACTAAGACCTAAACAATGCTTAGGTCTTTTTTTGTGGTATTTATAAAAAAATAAGAGGCTCTTATTATCCGATAAGAACCTCCATAGTTATATTAGGTATCTGTATTAGAATTTATATCCTACAGATAGTTGGAATACTCCATTTTTAGAAGCCTCTCCTTCTTTGTTTACTTTAGAAAGACCTACGTTATAACGAGCGTCAAAGAATACTCCCATAGGAAGTTCATATCCAGCTCCGAAGTTTACGCCAAAATCAAAAGATTTAACACTGTCTTTAAAATCTTTATCAATGTCGTCAAACCCTGTTCCTTGTACATTTTGACCAGCAATAATTAAATCATTAATTTTATTCTTAGCCTTAACATTAAATCCAAATTGTGGTCCTACTTGTACGTTTAACCCTTTTACAAGGTAATATTTAGCCATTATAGGAATATTAATGTAACTTAATTGACTTGTTACATCAATTTTATTTTGTACTCCATTGAACGAATCACTTTCCTTTATCTTAAAACCTTGTTCTGAATAAAGTATCTCAGGCTGAATAGAGAATTTTTCATTAATAAAAATCTCTGCTACAGCTCCCACATGAAAGCTCGTACGAGAAGACGCATCAGAATTAGTAAGGTTAGAAACGTTTAAACCAGCTTTAGCTCCGATTTTTACATCTGGAGTCTGTGCATTTGCAGAAAAACCTATTGCTAGGGCTGCAATTAATGATAAAGTAATTTTTCTCATATTTTTAATGTATTGTTAAATTTAACGTAAAACTAGTGCGAATTTTTCATGAAAACAAGGGTTGTGAAGTGGTTATATGACAAAATGAGAATAGGTGATTGTGTAATAGATTGAAAACGAGCGAATTTATTGACTTAAATCAAAGCTTTTTATTTAGAACAATTCTATCTTTGCAACATGAGTTTGATAAAAATACTTAAACAGATAAAGCCTTTTGTAATGCCCTATAAAAGGTTAATCATAGGGACATTGGTATTGACAGCCGTTGGGTCCTTCGCAGTGCAGGTAAATGCACTTATTATTCGCTCCATGGTGGATACGTTAAATGATGTGGTAAGTGGAGTGAAGGATTTGGCTTGGGGGTATAAGATGCTTGTTTTTAGTACTGTTGTTCTTATTGTAAAAGAAATTTTAAATGCTTTTATACAGTTTGGACAGAAGTTTTTTGGAGAGAAACTGCGTATCTATGTTTCTAGAGATATTTCACAGTTAGTGGTTACGAAGATATTAACCTACCGAATGGCTTTCTATACCTCTGATGAGAATGATAGTGGTAAGCTACAGACTCGTATAGATCAGGGAGTAGGGAGTATTACTAGATTGATTCAGAACTTTTTTATCGATATCTTGCCTTTGTTTGCTAATGCTATAGTAGCTTTAGTGTTTATTTATACAGCTAATGTGTATGTAGGTATAGTTAGTACAGCGATGATTCCTTTATACTTCTATGTGAGTCAGCTTCAGGCTAGCAAATTAAAAGGTTTTAGAAGAAAAATGCGTAGCTATAGAGAGAATAAAAACAATGGTATTATCTCTCTGATTAATTCTATTACTGTGATTAAGTCTTTTGTGAGAGAGCCTTTAGAAGCGGAGAAGCATGAAGAGATTCAATATGATATGACAGAGAATCAGTTGCAGACTAGACGTATGAGTTTTGTCTTTGATGCTGTAAAAGGATTTATTGAGCAGTTTGGGCTTGTAGTGATTATTCTGATGACAGCTTACTTTGTTCTCAAAGGAGAGATGACCGTAGGAGCTATTATGTTTCACGTCTTATTATTTAATAATGTTACGGCTCCTATTAGACAGCTTCACCGTATCTATGATGATGTAAATGATGCGATGATATACTCAGAGACTTTCTTTGAGATCATTAATGCTGATCACGAAGTAGAAACAACAGGTACTTATGTTCCTACCGAAATTAAAGGAAAAATAGAGATTAAGGATGTTTCTTTTGATTATCCTAATGGGACAAGCGCTTTAAAAGAAGTGTCTATGACGATAGAACCTAATCAAACTACTGCTCTTGTAGGGCTGAGTGGAGCAGGTAAGAGTACAGTGATTAATTTATTAGATAAGTTCTATGCACCTACTTCTGGGCAAATACTATTAGATGGTGTAGATTTAAGAGAATACGATACTAAAGAACTTCGTAAGCACATAGGCCTTGTACTTCAGAAGAATCACATATTCCAAGGTAGTATAGCAGAGAATATACGTTATGGTAATCCTGATGCAACTATAGAGGAAGTAGAGTTGGCAGCTAAAAAGGCATACATACATGAGCAGATTACAGAGCTTCCTCAAGGATATGAGTCTGATGCTCGCCTGCTATCAGGGGGACAACAACAGCGTATCGCTATAGCGAGGTTGTTCTTAAAAGATCCTGCTATTATTTTCTTAGATGAGCCTACAGCTAGCTTAGATGCTATCGCTACGGAGCAGATCAAGAAGAGTCTTGATGCGATTAAGGAGAATAGAACAGTGATTATCGTATCGCATAGTATCTCTCAGATTATAGATGCTCATGATATCGTAGTGATGGAAAAAGGAAGAGTAGTGGAGAATGGTAAACATGAGGAGCTTTATGAAAATAAGAATACCTATTATGAGATCTTCTCTGCTATGGCAAATAGCTTGAACCTAGAGAAAATATCACAAACGCTACATCAAGATTAAAAGTAAACATTTATAAATTAGGTTGTGTAATAGAGCCATTGCGTCTGCGGTGGCTTTATTTTTAATGGTTTTTATTGACTTACGTCAATGTTTTTCGAGGTGAGGAAGAAGAACTTTGTCTTGTCAATAAATAAAAAATAAAAGAATGAAAACGAAGTATTATAAGTATGTAAATACGCTATTTGTGGTTATTCCGATGACCCTTATTATGGCCTTTGTAGGGTTGATTAGAAATTATGGTTTTGGAGATGGGTGGTTCTTTATGTTTTTAAAAGCATGGAGTGTAATGTTGCCAGTGGCTTATGCCTCAGCCTTTCTAATTATTCCTCGAGCGCGCAAATATGCAGAGAGACTAATAAAAGAGTAAAATATGAATACATTAGAAAATGCCCTTAACCAATTTGGTTGGGATAGTCAAGAAAGAGTTAATCAAGCGTTGAGTTTTTTAAAGAGCGGTAAAGGTGTTCTTTTATTAGACGATCAAGATAGAGAGAATGAAGGAGATATCATCTTCTCAGCACATTTAATGTCAGAACAGGATATGGCGATGATGATTCGTTACTGTAGTGGGGTGGTGTGTTTATGTCTAACAAATGATAAAGCAGACGAACTAGAGCTGCCTTATATGGTGACAGAGAATAGTTCTAGATTTCAAACACCTTTCACGGTAACTATAGAAGCTGCAGAAGGGGTAACTACAGGATTATCTGCTGCAGACCGATTAACTACCGTAAGAGCAGCAAGTGATAAGAATGCTAAACCAGCTGATCTAGCACGTCCAGGACATATATTTCCATTAAGAGCAAAAAATGGAGGAGTATTAGAGCGTAATGGACATACTGAAGGAGCGATTGACTTAATGAAGTTAGCTGGTCTACCTCCTCAAGCAGTATTATGTGAATTAATGAATGACGATGGTACAATGGCAAGATTACCAGAGGTAGTGGAGTTTGCAAAAGAGCACAAAATGATGGTGTTAAGTATAGCAGACTTAGTATATTACCGTACTTTTGTCACAGAAAAATAATAAGTAATGAAGCAACTAATAGATTATATACAAGATAGAGTTGAATTAAATGATCAGGAGCTAGATGTAATACTTTCTTTTTTTCACTATGAGAAACTAAAAAAGGGAGAACAGCTTACATCAGCAGGGGCGAGTGCACAGAAGCTTTATTTTGTGTGTAAAGGGTGTTTGCGTATATTTTATATCAATGAGGCAGGGCAAGATGCTACGAGATTCTTTGCTTTTGAAAATCAGTTTGCTACAGCCTTAGTGAGTTTTATCAATAGTTCTACATCATCCGAATATTTACAAGCACTAGAGATAAGCGAAGTATATTCTATTACGCACGCTGATTTTTACAATTTATTAGAGTTAGTCCCGAAGTGGGAGAAGTTCTACAGACAGTATTTAGAATTCGCTTATATTAATAATACCAATAGATTACACGCTATGGTCACCATGGATGCGGCAGAGCGATATAATGAGCTACTCAAATTAAATCCCCTTATCGTACAGCGACTACCCAATAAGATAGTTGCTTCTTACTTAAATATATCTCAGGAAACGCTGAGTAGAATAAAATCTAAATAAGTCGGATTATTTATTTTAACCCAAAATAGGTGATAGACATATAAACAAAAAGTAATTATACAAAATAGGTCTGAATTAGCGATACAAGTATACTGTAGTGTGGTTTTAGAGCTAATGAAAGAGATATAAAGTAGAATTACTTTGTGGTATGTGGCTAACGAATATTTTGGCTTTAACCCTCTTGACAGTGTGTGCTGTTGAGAGGGTTTTTTATTTCATTGATTTAAGCAATATAAGATGAATAAGCTGTATCTTAGTAAGACTGACATAAGCATATAAAACAATGAATATAGATTTAAACGAACAGTTCTTTTGGGAATTAATAGAACAGTCTAATACTAGTGATAGTTGGCAGACTTATGATATAGATGAACATATAGATGAACTAACTGCTCTCTTAACAGAGTTGTCTTCAGATGAGATGATTCTTTTTGAAATGACATTGAGAAAAAAAATTAATGAATTAGATAAAGTAGAGATAGGGGAGTTAGGTATTATTTTAGAAAATAGTTTTCAAGAAGAGGATGGGATTTATAACTTTGATGATTATATCTCTACAGACGGATTTATCTACTTTAGGTGTTGGCTTATTTTACGAGGAAAAGAGTTTTTCTACGATATCATAAAGGATATTAATGCTTTTATTAGCGGCAAGTATTCTTTTGATATAGGAGATACATGGGGCGAAGGCTTATTGTATGTGAGTGATTTAGCCTATGATGCTAAGTATGGGACAGAGGATTCTAGTTTTGTAACAGATGCTGTAAATGAATTGTATCAGGATATAGAACATTATGATGTTATAGACACACAATGGACTCGACCACCTTATACAGGTACAGCGTTACAAACACACTATCCTGCATTAGTGAAAGAAATAGGAGAGCTGAGGAGAGAGGAGTAGTTTGTATAGAGATAAAATATATCATAAAACTAGAATTATAAATTCTAAAACTTATTTTTGTGTATAGAATTACAGGATAGTCTATTTTATTAATAATGAGTTACACAAAATTAACTAAAGAGATAGAGAGGCATTATAAACAACTTGGTCTCCAATATCATTATAATGCTTTAGAGATTACGCTAGAAGAAGAGCATAAAAGATTAACGAGGTATAATGAGGTGCGTGATACTATAATCGCGCAGTGGAAAGAGGCTAAGCGATATAAGGAGCTTATCTCTTGTGCTCATGGAGGCTGGTATAGTTATGAGGAGTTTAATGAACCTCTAGCATTATACTTTGTACAGCAAGAAGAACTTTTAGCGCTTAAGGTATTATGTGAGCGGGGTATTCGTTTCAGAGTGAAGGATGTATTGAGTACGCTAATAAGGGCAGAAGAAGACTTTCCTAATATTACCAAGGAGGAAATGGTCAAGTTTAATCTAGAGCTATATTTAAAGAGTCAGGTATATCATCCTGTAGGAGAAGTAGTAAAATGGCGAAGTAAAGCGCTAACCCTAATTGATCACTTGATTCGATATATAGAACAAACTAGCGAATCAGAATATTTGAGACAATTAAATATACTTAGAGATAAAGTATATTCATTAGAAGTGAAGAAATCAGATTTAAAATATTTTAAGCATAGGTTGTAAGTAATCTATGCTTTTTTATTCATTCTTTAACCCAGAATACGCGATAGACCTATTAACGAGAGTAAATTATACAAAACAGCTCTGAATTTATGAAAAAAGCATACTATAGTATGGTTTTAGAAGAAATGAAAGAGATGTAAAGTAGAATTTATTCGTAGTATTGGGCGAATGCGGAATCTGGGTTTAACTGAGCTAACATTTCGAAGGCATCTACGAATTCTGTTGAATTCTCTATGCGATCAAGTACAATGCTTTGTTGCCATTGAGGGATGTTAGATGATTCTTCTTCTGTTAGATAATCAATAAACAAGTCAACTTCTCTAAGTAAGTTCTCAGGTAAATTCTCAAGTTTATAGTTAACTCTCTTTAGCCTTTCTGATTTGTTATTATTGCCCATTTTGTCAGTTTGTATTTGGTTAACTTGTTGTTAATTAGTGTGGTACTTCAAATTTACACTTTTTTTGTTACCGTTGTATATCTGAATTAAATTTATACAATAGAAGATTTCTTTGTTAAGAACCAATTATAAAATGATTAATACTTAATCCTCTTGTAACATATTCCCATGTAACGTATCTAAACTATAAAACCAATCAAAACACATGAGTAAGTATAAAGAAACATTTGAGTCGCTCTATGAACAATATTGGCAACGAATTTATCGATTGGCTCTAGGGTATGTTAACGATACGGATTGGGCTAAAGATATAGCACAAGAGACTTTCGTTAATGTGTGGAATCAGTTGCCCAAGTTTAGAGCTGATTCAGGCTATGGTACGTGGATATACCGGATCGCTGTAAATATCTGTTTAAGGCAAATAGAACGGAGTAAAAAAGTCATGCCTGATGAAAACAAGATAAGGCAGAGCAAAAGTGTAGAGGAGGAGTACAAAGAAACCAATACTCAAAAACTCTATCAAGCCATTAGTGAACTCACAGAGATTAACAGGATTATTATTTCGCTGACTCTAGAGGGGGTGGATCAAAAACAGATTGCTGATGTGACAGGACTTACACATGCTAATGTACGTACTAGAGTACATCGTATTAAAGAAGAATTATATCAAAAACTCAATAACTATGGAAAGTAATCAAGTAAATTTAGAACAGCTTTGGGCTATTCCGAGAGTAGAACACAGCGATATTAGGGAAGTTTATCAGTCTATAGATACCTATCGTTTAAAGAAAGTAAAGATGAATTGGGCTCTAGCTATAATAGGTGTGTTTACTATAGGATGGATTATCGGGATTAATGTACTATTAAAAGGAACAGTGTTCTATGGATCTATTTGGGTGGTATTAGGAAGTGTAATTTGTGTTATAGCAATCACAATGTTTATGACGAGTTATTATCGCTTAAATGGTTTAATACCAAGCTCTATATTGACACAGACAACAAGTGATTATATTGTGTTGTTGGCAAAAGAAAAGAAACAACAATTACAATTGTCTAAAGTATGGATGAATGTATATATTTTACTTTTTATAGTTGGGATAGCTATATATTCTTATCCATTTATAGACATGGTAGATACTGCAATATCGACAGGATATTATATTGTATTAGCAGGATATTATGCTGTATTAGGGATTTGGGCTGGAGTGAATATGTATTGGAATAAAAAGATAAATTCAAAAAAGATAGTGAAGTTAGAGCAAATGATTAAAGCTCTCCAAGCTATTCAATAAGAAAAGTAAAGCCACCTCATGGGTGGCTTTGTATTTTAAATCGTTTTCAGGTGCAAAAAAAGTAATTAGAATTTGTAACGTACTGCAATACCGAAGTCTGCATAGATACCATCGCGGTAACTGTCATTTAAGTAGATTTCTGGGCGTAAGTCTAAAGCTACTTGTATTGGAAATTCAGGGAAAGTGTATTCTACCCCTACAGTACCTGTGATTAGTCCGAATGCTCCACTGTCAGAGTGTTTTCTTTTTCCTTCGTAGTAGCTAGAGTTCCATGTACCTACTGCAGCACCTACACCAGCATACCAATCAAAGTTTCCTTCAATATTCCAACCCCATTGGTAAATACCTGTAAGTTTTACAGCATCAAAGTCGTTGTTGTTTCTCCAACCAAGATCTAATTCTAAACGGTTGTTTTTAGATAAGTCTCTTTGGTAAGAGATTTCTGTACCTAAACCGTGGTTTCCTCCAAAACGCAAACCTAATGCGTTTTTTGGTCCTTTTTGTGCTTGAGCAGTAAAAGCTACCGCTACAACAAGAGCAGCTGAAAGCAATAATTTTTTCATTGTAATGTTTTGTTTTTTTGCATTTCAAAAGTAGTACAAAATGTGTGTGAATTCAAACTAAATAAGCAGGAGTGCCTTGTTATGGCATTAAATACGGCTACTCAGAAGGCTTAAATGTTTAATAAGAATAAGTTAGTTGTTTTTAAAAAAGAAATAAAAAAATGTAGACTTAACAGATTGTAGTAGAATTATGAGAGGATTAAGCCCTAATTTGTAAAATATTAAAAAAAATGTGATAAGTCTTACAATTGATATTATTCTACGGAGAGAGAGCAAAATTACTTTTCTACAATCAATTATTTGACTTATCTTACGTTAGTACTTTATAATGTCTATTATCTAACTAAATATATTATTATATGACTATACAAGAATTTAAAAATAGCCTAACATTACCGATTGTAGTATCTCCTATGTTTATCGTTTCTGGAACGAAACTAGTAATTGAATGTTGTAAAAATGGTATTGTAGGTACATTCCCTGCTTTGAATGGAAGGAGTTCAGAGGATTTTGAAAAGATGTTAGTTGAGGTAACAACAGAATTAGCAGCCTTTGAGAAAGAAACAGGTATTAAACCTGCTCCATTTGGGGTGAACTTAATCGTGAATAAGACCAACCCAAGAGTGATGCCTGATTTACAATTGTGTGTTAAGTATAAAGTGCCTTTAGTGATTACATCACTGGGAGCAGTGAAGGATCTTGTAGATGCAGTACATAGTTATGGGGGATTAGTATTCCATGATATTGTGAAGAAAAGACATGCTGAGAAAGCAGCAGAAGCGGGTGTAGATGGATTAATATGTGTTGCCGCTGGAGCTGGAGGTCA
This sequence comes from Myroides odoratimimus, assembly GCF_004337635.1. Lineage (NCBI taxonomy): Bacteria > Pseudomonadati > Bacteroidota > Flavobacteriia > Flavobacteriales > Flavobacteriaceae > Myroides > Myroides odoratimimus. Next base: position 3,284,201 of record NZ_CP037427.1, on the reverse strand, counting down.
TGCGGGTACTGCGAGCCCTTTTGCCTTATTAGCTGAGGTAAAGAGCTTCTTTAAAGGAGTTGTATTATTAGCAGGAAGTATAGACACAGGAAGTGATGTATTAGCAGCGCAGACTATGGGAGCTGATATGGCCTATATGGGAACTCGTTTTATAGCAACTAATGAATGTTTAGCAGTAGACGAATATAAACAGATGATCGTTGATTCAGGGATAGATGATATTATGTATACAGATGGAGTATCTGGTGTGAATGCTAACTTTTTAAAACCTAGTATAGAAAAGGCTGGAATAGATCTATCTGAGAAGAAAGAAGAGGATTTTTCTAAATTAACAGGAGAGCACGCGAAGGCATGGAAAGATATTTGGTCTGCTGGGCATGGTACAGCGGGTATTGATAGAGTACTCAGCGTTAAAGACCTTGTTAGTCAGTTAAAAGCAGAATATAAAAATGCACTGAATAAGAATGCTGATATTCAGAAGAATATTAAGTTTTAAGACCATATCATTTGATGAATATACAATAAGAACAGCTCCTTTTAGGAGCTGTTCTTATTGTACTAAGTATATAGTTGTATGGCCTTTTTAGAATTTAGTATCTAAATGATAATCCTAGTGTGTAGTATCTACCATTCCCTCTTGCATATTCTGCATCTCTAGCTACTATCATAGAAGAGGATGTATAATACGATTTGTCAAATAGGTTTTCTACTCCTAATGTTAACTGTATAGATTTGTTGTATTGATAGGTAGCATTGAAGTTAAAAAGGTCAATAGGAGATACTTTACCTTCTCCTTCATTATAAACTAATACTCCTAACTTATTAGGTTGAGGTTCGAATCTATCTCGTTTAGAGGTATGTGTATAGTATAAGTTTAACCATAAATGATCAATAGGAGTGACTGTTGTAAATAAGCTCAGTTTAGGCGCAGCAATATTTAAACCACTCATATAAGTATCATAACTACTACTGTTGTTAGATTTCATTTTTCCTTCATAACTCGAAAAACTTCCTCCTATAGTTGCCCAGCTGATAGGTTTACCATCTAGGGCGATCTCAATACCATTGATTCTTTGTGGACTTCTTACTACTTCCCAGAAACCTCCTTCACCTGCCTGAAGATCACTACCTAGTTTAGCGATAGACCAGAAATAAGCTATTCTAAAGTTCCAATTATTTGCTATCTGTGAAGTGAATCCTACTTCATAGTTATTCGTTACTACAGGATCTGTTTCTATTTTAGAGACAACATCACTTTTAGCATCTCTAAGTATACGACCTAAATCATAAATTGATAATCCTTGAGAAAATGAAACATAAGGAGTGAATTCTTCTATTACTTTGTATTGTAATGCAGCATTAAATAGTGCTTTATCATAATCTAAGTTTCCTCCCTTTATCGCTAACCACTGTTGCCCTTTTCTTAAAGGAATTGTTTTATAGTCAGGTACTTTTACGTGAATATTATCATATCTCACCCCAGCTTTAAGAGTTAGGTTTTCATAAAATACAGTACGAGTTTGTAAATATCCAGCACTGTTGTATGCTTTTAATTCAGGAACCCATAATCGCCCATCAACAAGGGGCTGGCTAGTTTTGTCAATTAAGAAATCACCTCCTATAATATAGTTTGTTCTGATATTATCAGTGAAGTTTAGTTTAGAGACAATACTTAATCTAGCCCCTATTTTCTCTGCTTTAATAGTTGCTTGCCCACCTGTTTCTTCCCATCGTGGAGATTTAGGATTGTGTTCTCTGTAGTCAAATAAAGTATATAGTTTTTGCCCAAATACCGAAGCCTCTAAATCAACATTCTCCAAGATATTTTTGCTTGAGAACTTTAGATATCCATTGTGATTGTACTTAGTACCTTCATTTTCTGCTAATGGGTTTTTAGTACCGATAACCCCTTGTTGTGGAGATACGAGATATTTTCCTCCCTTTGCGATTAGATCTGTGTCTTGTAATGCACTGTAGTAGTTATACATTGCTTCTAATCGATTGTTATCATTAAAGTCATAACCTATCTTAGCTAATAGATTTTGTGTTGTTACTTCTCCTAATCCATAGCGAGGAGAGATATAATCTCCTTCACCATCTATCGCTCGTCCAGATTTAATGATGTTGCCATTGATTAAGTAATCGATTTGTTTTAGTCTACCAGAGAACTGTTGGTTTAATTCATACCCATGTGTATTGTTGTTTTTAGTAGAAGTAGCATCAGATAAGGCTATAGAAGTGCTTCCACTAAAAGTTTTGTTTTGATTCGCTTTTTTCGTGATAAAGTTCACAATACCTCCAGCACCTCCATTGCCGTAAAGAGAAGTGGCTCCTTCGATTACCTCAATGCGTTCGATTGCATAAGGGCTTATAGTACGAAGATCTCTGTCTGTGTTGCGCAGTGGAGTACTCTGTGGTACACCATCTATTAAGACTAGTATCTGTCTACCACGGATAGTTTGACTTCTATTACTAGTAGTATTAGAGCTCAACCCTATAGAAGGCACGGCAAGACCTAGTATAACTGACATATCAGGATTTAATTGAGCATAACTTTCTATTTCTTTTTGAGTAATGACAATAACAGAACTTGAGCTATTGCGTTTTATCTCTGGTAATCTTGTAGTAGATACGATAATTTCTTCTAGCTGCTCATCGCTTTTTTTTGTTTCTTGTTCTTGCGCTAGTATTGTAGAACTGGTTAGAAGTAGAGTGAGTAGTGTAGTTTTTTTTACATTCATTTTTTTATGTATTAATTAGAATGTAAAGGTATATATATAGTATTGTTTAGAATTAATCTAAATAGTTTTTTGTAAAATATTGAATAGCTAAGAGGTTATATGTGTGATATTTGCGAATAATCTTTTTGTTTTTTTATGGATGTATTTTTTTTATCCATTTGTAGTGCAAAATATTTAATAGACTCAGTTTATATGAATCAAATATTTAATTTTTAAAGGCTGTAATTTTAAATGAATATTATTATAATTGATAAGATGATTGAGTCTGTAATAGCTGCTTTTAGAGTCGAGTATACTTATCTAATTTGCAATTCTTCAAAAAACGATTATCTTTGTCTTTTAATTATCAAGAATTCTACTTAATAAGTAGAATAGCAACCTGCAACAACAAGCAAGGTGCTGCAATCGATAAGCCAGAAATGGAAAAAATGTTGTTTACTTCCTTAGTAAGTTTTATTTCTACCAATCTGGCAAATTATTTGTAATAACATTATTATTAAATGAAAGCTATGTCAGATAACAAGTTTTACACTTTTATTCCTTTTTTTATTTTTATTGCCATCTTTTTAGGCTCAGGTATACTATTAGGTGATTTTTATAAAATACCATCTCCTATAGCAATATCTGTTGGAGTGATATCTGCATTTTTACTATTTTATAAAACACCGATGCAAGAGAAGGTTATCTCTCTTATCCATGGATGTGGAGATAGTAAGATTATCACGATGTGTATTATCTATTTATTGGCTGGTGCTTTTGCGGCAGTGACTAAAGCTATAGGAGGAGTAGATACGATGGTAAATATTGGACTTAGTGTAGTGCCAATAGAATATCTAGCTATTGGAATCTTTGTAATTGCTTGTTTTTTATCTTTAGCGATTGGTACCTCAGTTGGAACTATTGTAGCCTTAGGACCTATTGTAGTGGGGCTGGCTGAGAAGTCAGGTTCGTCTATGGGGCTATTATGTGGAACGCTATTAGGAGGGGCGATGTTTGGGGATAACCTTTCTATTATATCAGATACAACGATTACAGCTACACAAACGGTGGGATGTGAGATGAAAGATAAGTTTAGAGCTAATTTTAAATTAGCATTACCAGCCGCTTTAATTACGATAGTAGGTTTATTGTTTATGAGTGGAGGGGATACAGATGTAGCCTTAGAACTAGGTGATACAAGTAATTTCTGGGTAATTATCCCTTATATATTAATTATCGTACTAGCCTTATTAGGGGTACAAGTATTCGTAGCTTTATTTATCAGTATTTTGGTAGCGGGAATTATTGGGCTTGTTCAAGCGGATTTTGATGTATTAGGTTTTGCTAATTTGACGTATGAAGGCTTTGTTTCTATGAATGAGATATTCTTATTGTCTATGTTGACAGGAGGATTGGCGAAGATGGTAGAAGATCAGGGGGGGATTCAATGGCTGTTAAAACAAATGAAGAAGCTGATGAAATCTCCTAAAGGGGCTGAGTTCGGTATTGCAGGATTAGTGTCATCGATAGGAGTGTGTTTAGCTAATAATACAGTTTCTATCTTGGTAGCAGGTAATCTAGCTAGGGATATTGCTACAGAGTATGAATTAGAAAGACCACGCGTTGCTTCTATATTAGATATTTTCGCTTGTATTATTCAAGGCATCTTACCTTATGGAGCACAGATACTGATCTTATTAAGTTTTACTAATGGACAGATAGATTATCTAGATTTGATGAAATATTCGTATTACTTTGTTGCTCTGTTGATTATCACGCTAACTTATATGATTTTTTTGAGAAAAAGTACACAAACAGCATAAAAGGGGCGTGAGAAAATACAAATTGTTTATATTTGTCCTCGGTTCAAATACAAAAATTGGATTTACACATGAAATTATTAGAAGGTAAAATCGCTATTATCACTGGTGCTACAAGAGGAATCGGTAGAGGAGTAGCTTTAGCATATGCTCAACAAGGAGCAAGTGTTGCATTCACATATAGTTCTTCTGCTCAGGCAGCTGTAGAATTAGAGCAAGAATTAACAGCTTTAGGTGTTAAAGCAAAAGGATATCAATCAAATGCAGCTGAATATACAGCAGCAGAACAATTGATAGAAGAGATTTTAAAAGAATTCGGAAACATTGATATTTTAGTTAATAATGCTGGTATTACTAAAGATAACTTATTAATGAGAATGTCTGAAGCAGATTTTGATGCTGTAATTGAAGTGAACTTGAAGTCTGTATTTAATATGACGAAAGCTGTTCAACGCACAATGCTTAAAAACAGAAAAGGGTCTATTATCAATATGAGTTCTGTAGTAGGAGTAAAAGGAAACGCTGGACAAGCGAACTATGCTGCTTCTAAAGCTGGAGTTATCGGATTCTCTAAATCTATCGCATTAGAGTTAGGTTCTCGTAATATCCGTTGTAACGTTGTTGCTCCTGGATTTATTGAAACAGAGATGACTGGTAAACTTCCTGAAGATGTAGTAAAAGGATGGAGAGATGCTATTCCATTAAAACGTGGTGGTACTCCAGAAGATATCGCAAATACTTGTGTATTCTTAGGTTCTGATATGTCTGCTTATATCACTGGTCAAGTGATTAATGTAGATGGTGGAATGCTTACTTAAGAGTAAACACATAACCATATATAAAGGCTATCTGAGTAATCAGGTAGCCTTTTTTAGTTTGTGAAGAGTTTTATAGTAGTGTTTTAGGGGATTGCTTTTGAATGTGTCCGTTTTGAGTCCGATGTGAGTCCGTAGTGAGTCCGTTAAATGGTATAAAATAACGGACTGAATACGGATTGACGTCTCAATTACTTATTTATTATACCAAATAAATTATACGCTAAGTATTTATATGACTGCATAAAGGGAGAGTGACTGTTCGTTTTCATAAAATAACTGTCCGATAATGAACATAGGTAAGATAACTTTTTTTGTAAATGGTTGTTGTATTGGTGTTTATGGATAATAGGTTATTTGGTATGTAATTGGTGTTATTGTGTTTAGATATAATCTGATCTATATGAATTAGGCTAAACTACAAGATATTTTATATAAATGCATAGCAGGCTAAGGTAGATTGAAGTATACAAAACTATACAAAGGGTGCAGCAACATTCTAATACTTGTAACGTAACAACCAACTAAATAAAATGATATGAAAGTATTCAAGAACATTCTACTTACTCTACTTATTTTGACCAACTGTAGTCTAAGTATGGCTAATAATACAGAGCCTAAAACTAGAAAAATTGTCGGATTAGTAGTCGATAGTGAGACTTTATTACCTCTGGCTAATGTCAAGATTACAAATGAGAATAAAAAAACATTAGCAACTACAAATGACAAGGGGTATTATGAAGTCACTGTCCATTCTACTAGTAAAGAAGGATTTAAGTTTTCGTTGAATTTAAAGAAAGAAGAGTATTCTACTTTTAGGCAAAATGATAATTGGGGAGAGGACAATGAGAAAAGCCCTGTTATGTACTTTGCTTTACAAAAAAGAAAATCATCTAAAGGAGGGAGTTTTTCTGAATTATACCTTCATAAAGGTGAGGTGACTACTGCTGTTGTAGAGAATTATTTTAATGATAAAGTAAAGGCTGGAAGTATCTTAAATAATAAGATCGCAAAGTTAAGAGCCAATAACAACCAGGTGTTTTTTGAGTTAGATGGAGGGTATTATTTAGTGAATAACTATGCATGGATTAAGCTAAACAGTAAGGATGACAAGGTCTCTATTAATCAAGATAAAGTAGTCAATGCTAGTGAAGTGAATAACTATGTACGACGTAATAACGTACAGAATATGTCATCAATAGATTCGCCACAAGCTTCTTTTAGTATAAAGACATTTAAGTAATATAAACAATACATAAAGGCTATCTGTGTAATCAGGTAGCTTTTTTAGTTTCAAGACGAATTATTTTTTGTCTTTTAGGGAATACTCAGTACTTTTAAATAAAAAAATGAAGAAGGTATTAGATAAAGGAGTAGCAGTAGGAAAACAAGGCCTTAAGTCATTTAGAATCGTGTTGATATGTTTGATTCGATGGCTAGGCATGATGGTGGTAGGTGTATTTTTGTCTCTTTGGATTTTTTTCTATTCGATGAGTAAGATTTATCAGTTGAGAAAAGGAAGTGAGGCACGAGGTTTTTGGGATAACCTTACAGCCTTTTTTAGTGATATAAACTATTCTGTAATTATCATTTTTCTTCTACAAGTTGTGATGATTATTGCTTATTTCTATGTAGCTAATAAATATGCTATTCAGAAGGCAATCTCTTTATTATGGGAGAAGCAAGGAAGTGTATTTATTACCAATTACGTGGCTCAGTTGATGGAATATCTACATCAGAAAAAGCCTACACTGTTTGGAAGCCAACCTGATAAAGAAGCGATACAGAGAGAGCTAATAGCACTTAATGAAGATAATCATGTAGCGGGTATGGTACAACGAAAAACGACAAACTACGTCCTTTCAAATGCTAAATTAGGTAATGGGCCTTCTACCTTGTTACAACAATTGACAACACTTCGTTTTAACCCTTTAGCGTTACTTCCTGGGCTATGGATGTTTTATGCCTTAGTAGGGATACAAATCTTGTTTATATTGTATATTTACTATAGATATTAGATGGTTTAAATAATATAGAAATAAATGTTATGAAAATAGGAAATGATACAATAGGTATAAGTAATAGTGATAAGATAACAATACTAGTTTTCTTCTTTACAGTATATGTGTTGATAATGCTTCTTTTCGATTGGTTATTCGATGGAGCTATTAAAAGTTGGGAAAACTATCTTTTAAAAGGGTTGGTGTATAGTATTGTACTATCTGTATTGATGTATTACGCTATTAAGACCTTGACCAAAAGAGTGGAGCTAAAGCTACAAATACCATTAGCAGAAGGAGAAGAGCTAGAAGTATACGGAGTAGCTAATATGTTTTTAGGTAAAGAAGCCTTAGGGGGGAAACTGGGCTTGACAGAAGACACCTTAGTGTTTCACTCTCATAAGTTTAATATACAGAAGAGTACGGTGCGTATTCCTTTTGAAGATATTAAGACGATCAAGCCTTGCAGAGTGATGTGGTTGCTTAATAATGGAATAGAAGTACAGACTGCCACAGACCGATGTGTATTTGTGGTCAATGATAGAAAAACTTGGTTAGAAGTTATTCAGAAAAAGATAAAGTAGCACGAGTTATTCTTTAAGTAAATGTGCGGTTGCTGCATGTGTAAGCTTTTCAAAATCAGCGAAACAGCAAGAGAAGTCTACTTGGTTGCCCTGATGATCTCTTAGTTTAAGAGTGGTGTATAGCCCTAAGTCAAAATAATTAATCTCTTTTATGGACGCACTATGTGTGGAAATAAACTGATTAATAAATGCTTGATTCTGAATCTTTTTGTAAATAGAAAAAATACTTAGACCAATGATACTAAATATAATTGCATAGGTAATAAAGTGCTTATTCATCGTAGTAAGTGATTTAATAAGAGTAAGGTATAATAAATATTTTGATAGAGAACGACTATATACATTATAGTCGTTTTTTTATGCCTATATGTGAACTATAATAGAATAGATTAACCCCAAAAGATTAGCTAAAAAAATTAGCAAAGTGATGTTTTTTGTAAGTAGGCTAATGGATTATCATCAAAAAAGACTACCTTAGCTATTATGATTACAATACTTCGATGAATAAATTTACAGCTATAGATTTTGAGACAGCTCAGCCTCAGCGCAATAGTATTTGCCAAGTTGGCTTAGTTGTATTTGAGAACGGAATTATAGTAGATTCCTTAAACATTCTTGTACAACCTCCTCAGAATGTTTATTGGAGTAAATTTATTGACGTACATGGTATCACACCAGAAGATACACAGTATGCACCTACATTCGAAGAAGTTTGGCATAAGATATTACCCTTTATACAATTTCAGAATGTAGTAGCACATAATGGCTTTGGTTTTGACTTCCCAGTCTTAGAGAAGACATTAGCGTATTATAACTTGGCTGTGCCTGAATACGAGAAGCATTGTACTTATAGATTGTATAAAAAAGGGTTAGCTTCTTTGGCTGAGAAGTATAATCTTGCATTAAATCACCACGATGCTCTTAGTGATGCTAAAGTATGCGGAATATTGTTTGATCAATATTTAAAGCATGGAGGTCTAATTTAATAATAGCAAATTATGACGAAGAGTAAAGAGTATTTAGAACACAATAAGAAGTTTTGGGATAAACAGGCTTTAGCTAATCAACAATGGTCTATGCCTGTAAGTGCAGAGACAGTAGCAAAAGCTAAAGAAGGTGAATGGGAATTATATGTGTTGCCAACTCCAATAGATAAACAATGGTTAGGAGAGGTAAAAGGGAAGCGTGTATTATGTCTAGCATCTGCTGGAGGACAACAAGCACCTATTTTAGCTGCTATAGGAGGTAAGGTAACTGTGTTAGACCTATCTACAGAGCAACTTAATAAGGATAGACAAGTAGCACTTAGAGATAATTTAGATTTGACAACTGTAGAAGGAGATATGACGAATCTAGAGATGTTCGCAGACAATAGTTTTGACATTATTGTTCATCCGATATCGAATCATTATGTAAGTGATGTGACGAAGATCTGGAGAGAGTGTTATCGCGTATTAGACAAGGATGGACGACTAATCAGTAGCTTTTATAATCCTGTAATATTTATACACGATAGAGATCCTAAGTATGCAGTAGAGGGAGTTGTGAAGCCGATGTATAAGATTCCTTATGCAGACTTGACAGATATGACACAGGCTCAGATAGAAGAAAAAAGAAATAAAGAGGAGGCTTTCGTCTTCGGACATAGTCTTCAAGATTTAATAGGAGGACAGTTAAAAGCAGGTTTTTTGATTAAGAAATACGAAGAAGCTTTTCAGCCTAATCCAAGGTTTGTAGTAGATCATTATCTACCTACATTTATAGCGACAGTAGCAATTAAACTTCAATAGTATGGAGAGAAATATAGTCTGGACAGGTATCGATAATCTTTCAATAGAGAAATGTGTCTTGATTGATAAAGAAGAGACAATTCACTGTAAAGGGGAATTAGTAGGAAATAAGAATAACCAAGTATATGGTGCAGAGTATCAGGTAGTCGTAGACCAGAGATGGGAGACTAGATTCTTTGATATCACTTGTAAGGTAGGGCATAAGCACTATACTATACATGGGTATAAACTAAATAATCAATGGATTATAGATGAACAAGAGCATCCAGAGTTACACGATTGTTTAGATATAGATATCTCTGTGACACCTTTTACGAATGCATTACCTATTAATAGACTTAACTTAGCGATAGGAGAGTCTAAGGAAATAGCAGTGTTGTATATTAATCCTATAGAAGAGCGTTTTACTAGAGTAGTACAGCGTTATGAGAGACTATCTGAAACCACTTATCACTATAAAAACTTGTGGAGTGATTTCGAGTCTACGATAGAAGTAGATACAGATGGCTTAGTGACTAATTATCCGAAGTTATTCAATAGACTATAAAAAATACAAAGCCCCGATAGAGAGAGGGCACTGAAAAAGTCTTCTTTTTCGAAATAGAGGTAAAATAGAGAGCTTAAGCTCTTTATTTTACCTCTTTGTTTTTTTAGCTTTGTACTGATCAAATAAAAAGCAATGGTAAGTCATCAAGAAACAATCTCTTTTAGTAACTATTCTGAGTTATACGATATGTTAGTTCCTAAGGATAATATGTTACGTCAGATAAATAATCTTGTCGATTTTACTTTTGTATATCAAGAACTATCAAGTAAGTATTGTGTCACCAATGGTAGAATGGCATATTCTCCTATTCGTTTGTTCAAGTACTTATTATTAAAAACAATCTTTGACATATCAGATCAAGATGTTGTAGAACGCTCGCAATACGACTTATCGTTTAAGTATTTCTTAGATATGTCAATCGAAGAAAAGGTAATAGAAGCTAGTACGCTAAGCAAGTTTAGAAAATTAAGGCTTCAGGATACTGATATGCTAAACTTGTTAATTGGTAAAACAGTAGAGTTAGCTATCGCAAAAGGGATTATAAAATCAGAGGCAATAATATTAGATGCAACACATACTAAGAGTCGCTCTAATGCAGTATCTGTTATAGAGTTTCTAAGATATCGTTCAAAGAATGTAAGAAAGGTTCTTTATGAAACAGATCCAACAGTAAAAGATCATTTACCTACTAAAAACACATACGATAACGTAGAGAATGAGATGGCTTATTGTACAGAGTTAATCAACTACTTAGAATACAAAGGATCTTTGAGTAGCTTACCTAAGGTAAGTGAGAAACTGAATGTTTTAAAAGAAGCGTTAGATGATGTAAAAGAACAACGAGATATATCTAAAGATCAAGATGCTCGTATAGGTCATAAGTCAAAAGAGGAATCATTCTTGGGATATAAAACTCATATTGCCATGAGTAAGGAGCGTGTTATCACAGCTGCAGTAGTCATTTCAGGAGAAAAGGGAGATGGTCCTTTGCTAACTACATTAGTAGAAGAATCTATTAAAAATGGAATGACAGTTAACACTGTTATAGGTGATCGTGCTTACTCCAGTAAAGACAATTTAATCTATGCTAAGAAGAATAATATTAGTGTAATCTCTAAACTAAATCCTGTAATTAGTCAAGGTACTCGTAAAAAAGAAGACCAATTTGACTTTAACAAAGATGCTGATATGTTCGTTTGTCCTGCAGGACATTTAGCCGTTAGAAAGGCTACTCAAGGCAAGAAAGGAGAAAATACTAATCAAGTTAAAACATACTATTTTGATGTTGAAAAGTGTAAACAATGTCCTTTAAAAGATGGTTGTTACAAACCTGGAGCCAAGACCAAATCATATTCGGTCTCTATATCAAGTCAAACACACTTAGACCAACTAGCCTTTGAAGACACTCCAGAATTTAAAGAAGAGGCTAAACATCGTTATAAGATAGAAGCTAAAAACGCAGAATTAAAGAATGCCCATGGATACGATACTGCTTTGTCGTACGGATTGTCGTCTATGCAAATGCAAGGGGCATTGGCTATTTTTGCCGTAAACTTAAAAAGAATACTGAAATTAATGTAGTAAGGATAGCTAGGTAGCATTTTGTCCTCTCAGAAAGAGAAATAAGGACTATTAAGCACTAGCTATATCTTTAAAAATAATCTTAAAAACAAAAGACGCTTTAAAAAAGGTTAGTTATAACCTCCTTTAAAAGCGTCTTTTTTTGCCTTATAGTGACTTGAACTCAAAAAAAGCCTTACTTTTTCAGTACTCTCGATAGAGATCGGGGCTTTTTTTCTATACTGTTCAGAAGAAGATTACTTCTTTTTCTTTTTATTGTTTTCAATCATTTTTAAATCCTCAGCTTGTTCTATTGCATTTCCTTCTAAGTCAAACTTAGCTTCTTCTTCAGTAGGTAGAACAAACTTATCTTTCTTAGATTTGTATAGTGGGAATAAGTAAGAGATGGTATAATTAAATCCTACCCCTATATTACCACTGTGTTTTTTGTTATAACCAGGAATATATAAGTTTTCAAAATCATCAGGTTGTGTCTGAGACACTAGTCCGTTTAGTCTCATGGTGAACCCCATAAAGACATTATTAAATACTCTTGTTTTAATCCCAGCTACAAATTCTACCCAGTGTGCACTAAGTCCACTTTGTTTTCGATCTACTTCTATTCTTTCTTTAGGAAAATATGGGTCAGTAGTATATGACTGATACCAATTAAGAGTTTGAGAGAAGGTCGCAAAACCATATCTAAAACCTACATAGATCATGTCTTCTCTATCTAACCAGTTATCGTATAGGTTATAGTTACCTCCTATACGGATGTAGTTCCCATTGGTTGTAAAACCATAGCTGCTCTCATCTCTATCCATCTTATCATGACCTATCTCTGCTGCTGCATACCAGTTTTTAGTAAGACGATAATCTCCAACTACTTCAAAACCTTGATAGGTGTTATCATAGAATGAACGTGTAATTCTAAATAAATCAACTCCCACGCGCAGTCCATATCGTTGAGGATAGTAATGAGGAGATTGTTCTGTAGAATCAGTAATTGGGGTAGTGGTCTCTATTTCTTTTACAGTATTCTCTTGAGCAAATGAAGAGAAAGCTAAAAGTAGAATACCACAATTAATAATAAATCTTGAAGTGTGCTTGTTTGCTATCTTGAATTTCATTTGTTTCAGTTGTATAATGTTTGATCCAGTTACCACTCGTTTGTTGAGATTCTCCATTTAGCATAGGAGATGTACCATCTTGATTTAGAGAGAATGTAGAGACGTATCCACACGCTTTATTCAGATACTTTGTATTGATTTTATATTTAAATGTCAATGTATCATAAAGGGTGTCCGTCTGATTCTGAGTTCTTCTTATTGATTTTAGGATCCATTCAGACTCCTGATTATCTAATCGAAGAGGAATCAGTAATTTGTTTGCTTTACTTTTAATAACATCTTTTTCTCTACCAGCTACAAAAGCTTCAACTAAGTCATTTTTAGCAATTCCTTGGTCTTCGAAATTATAGAATTCAATTAGAAAGTTAGGGGTAGTAGGTTCTTCCGTACCACAAATATCGTCTTTTTCGCAAGAGCTAAAAACAAAACTGCCTAAACCTAGAAACGCAACTGCCAATATTAGTTTTTTCATATAGATTTTTTATCTCTGTATATAAGTTGTCAAAAATACTAAAACTAATTCAGAACTCTTTAAAAAAGTTCGACGTCCACTTCTATACTTTTAGAGTATAAATGTTTTAGAATAAATGTAGATAAAATGATTCGTTTTTGCTTTAAAGATTCTAAATAGTGACGTTTATTGAAGTTTTATGACTGTAATTAACATAGTGATTATAAATAACGCCTTATATTTAAAGTTCTAAGATAAGTAAAGATTAAGTAAAATGTTAGAAACTGTTTCAGGTTTACAGGTAATATTAGCAGTTACCCCTGTTATATTGTTAATTGTATTGTTAGGATTTTTAAAGTTGCCAGGTGAGAAAAGTGCCAGTATTACTTTAGTTGTCACAGCATTAATAGCGTTATTTGGTTTTAATCTCTCTTTGGTAGATACTTCTTTATCAGTGGTATATGGAATAGTGAAAGCTGTTTTCCCTATCTTGATTATTATCTTAATGGCTATTTATAGTTATAATGTACAAGTAGAATCTCAGAAAATAGAGATTATTAAACAACAGTTCTCGGCTATTTCAACAGATAAATCTATTCAAGTATTACTACTGACTTGGGGATTTGGAGGATTGTTAGAAGGAATGGCAGGTTTTGGTACAGCAGTAGCTATTCCTGCAGCTATTTTGATTAGTTTAGGTTTTAAGCCCATGTTCTCAGCCGTTGTTAGTTTGATTGCTAATAGTGTGCCTACTGCCTTTGGAGCAGTTGGTATTCCGGTTATTGTTTTGGCTAGAGAAGTAGAGATGGTAGAGCAGATTACTACGATTAGTGCTCATGTAGTTTGGCAGTTAGCAGTATTGATGTTTTTAGTTCCTTTTTTAATTGTAACATTAGCAGATAAATCTGTAAAAGCTATCCCAAAGAACATTATTTTAAGTCTTCTAGTAGGAGGTGTTACCTTAGCTGTTCAGTATTATGCAGCGGTATATATAGGAGCAGAGACTCCTGCTATTTTAGGAAGTATAGCTTCGGTAATTACCATTATCATATTTGGAAAAATCACAGCAAAGAAAGAAAACAAAATAGAGAAGCACAGCTTTAGCCTTCTAAGTATCTTTCAGGCATGGAGTGTATATGGGCTGATCTTATTACTGGTTTTATTGACTAGTCCTCTGTTTCCTTTTGCGACGATGATGAAATCTAATTGGGAGATATTCCAAACGAATTTTAATTTTAATATAGCTGGTGGTATCCGTACAGTAGGGATATATTGGCTAACAGATACAGGAGTGCTCATCTTTGTGAGTTCTTTAATAGGAGGACTTATACAAGGAGTTTCTCTAAGTGGGTTGTTTGCTTTATTAGGCAAGACAACTGTTCAATTAAAAAAGACTGTTATCACAGTATGTTGCTTAATCGCCTTATCTACTTTAATGGATTTGTCAGGTATGATCACTGTTCTAGGGTTAGCCTTAGCGACAGCGACAGGAGCATTCTATCCATTCTTTGCGCCTGCCATAGGAGCATTAGGTACTTTTCTTACAGGTAGTGATACTTCGTCTAATATCTTGTTTGGTAAGTTACAAGTTACAGTTGCCGATAAGATTGGAGCAGATAAAGGATGGTTGGCAGCAGCGAATACAACAGGTGCTACAGGTGGAAAGATTATTTCTCCACAGAGTATTGCTGTAGCTACAACAGCTTGTGGAGAACAAGGTAAAGAAGGTATTATCCTTAAAAAAGCTGTCGGTTTTGCATTGTTATATATTTTAATAGCAGGCTTGATAGTATATATTGGAAGTTAAGAATTAAATAGATAGATATATGAGAGTTGGGTTGTTTATTCCTTGCTATGTGAACGCAGTTTATCCTGAGGCGGCATTAGCAAGTTATAAAATATTGACACATTTTGGGGTAGAAGTAGATTACCCCGTAGATCAGACTTGTTGTGGTCAACCTATGGCTAACGCAGGTTTCGAGAATAAAGCTTTGCCTTTAGCGAAGCAGTTTAATAATTTATTTGAAGAGTTTGACTATATAGTTGCTCCTTCGGGTAGTTGTGTTGGGTTTGTAAAAGATACTTACCCGAGATTAATGGAGAAGGAAGGCTGTACGAGCAAAGTAAGTGGTAAGGTGTATGATATCTGTGAGTTCTTACACGATATCCTGAAGATTGACAAATTGCCAGGTACGTTTCCTCATAAAGTAAGCCTTCACAACAGTTGCCATGGATTAAGAGAATTAAAGTTAGGGGCAGCAAGTGAATTAAATATAAAACCTTATTCTAAGGTAAAAGCCTTGCTTAGCCTTGTAGAAGGTGTAGAAGTAGTAGAACCTACTCGAGTAGATGAGTGTTGTGGTTTTGGAGGGATGTTTTCTATAGAAGAACCAGCTATTTCTATCCGAATGGGGAATGATAAGGTGAGTTGTCATGTGGCTACTGGTGCAGAGTATATAACAGGGCCAGATAGTTCATGTCTAATGCACATGGGAGGAATCATAGATAAGAATAAGATGCCTATCAAAATGATTCATGTTGTAGAAATTCTAGCTTCAGGTTTATAATTATGAGTAGTACAAAACATGCACAGAATGCTGACGCGTTTCAGCAGAATAAAGAGAAAGCTACTTGGCATGATAATGCACTGTGGTTTGTAAGAGAGAAAAGAGATAGAATGTCTAAGACACTTCCTGAATGGGAAGACCTTAGAGCGATGGGTGAGAAGATAAAACTACATAGCGTTAGTAATCTAGCGATGTATCTTGAGCAGTTTGAAGCAAATGCTATAGCTAATGGAGTGATAGTACATTGGGCAAAAGACGCAGAAGAGCACAATGCTATCATGGCAGAGATCTTAAATAAGCACAATGCAAAAAAAGTAGTGAAAAGCAAGTCTATGCTGACAGAAGAATGTGATCTTAATCATTACTTAGAGACCAAGGGCATTGATGTTGTAGAAAGTGATTTAGGGGAGCGTATCTTACAGTTGAATGGGACTGCGCCTTCACATATCGTACTTCCTGCTATCCATATGAAGAGAGAAGAAGTAGGAGAGTTATTTGCCGAAAAACTAAATACAGAGAAAGGCAATAGTGATCCAACTTATCTTACCCGTGCAGCAAGAGCTTCTTTGCGCAATGATTTTCTCACTGCTGATGCAGCAATAACAGGAGTGAACTTCGGTATAGCAGCTACAGGAGAGATTGTTGTTTGTACCAATGAAGGAAATGCCGATATGGGAACTTCATTGTCTAAACTACACATCGCCTCTATGGGGTTAGAGAAACTAATACCAGATTATGAGAGTTTAAGTGTGTTTACTAGATTATTAGCCCGCTCTGCAACAGGACAACCAACTACTACGTATACTTCTCATTTTAGAAAACCAATCGAAGGAGGGGAGTTTCATATCATCTTAGTGGATAATGGAAGAAGTGAAATATTGAGCAAGGAAGAACATATCAAATCTCTTAATTGTATTCGCTGTGGAGCATGTATGAATACTTGCCCGGTGTACAGACGTAGTGGAGGATATTCTTATACTTACTTTATCCCTGGGCCAATAGGAATTAACTTAGGAATGCTTAAGGATCCTGTTAAACACAGTGAGAATCTATCTGCTTGTTCTCTATGTTATTCTTGTAATAATGTGTGTCCAGTGAAAATAGACTTAGCTGATCAAATTTATAAATGGCGTCAAGATTTAGATTCTTTAGGGAAGGCTAATTCATCTAAAAAACTAATATCAACAGGAATGCAATTTTTATTTACTCATCCTGCTTTGTTTAGAACGAGTTTGAAGTTTAGTTCATTGGCAAAATATGCACCACGTTCTCTGACTTTTGGGTTAAAAGAATGGGAAGACGGGCGTAACCTACCGAATTTTGCAAAAGAGTCGTTTACAGAAATGTGGAAAAAAGGAAAAGTAAAGAAACAATAGGGGAGTTATGAGTAGTAGAGATCAAATATTAAATAATATAAGACGCAATACAAAACAGGTCTTTGACAAACCGCAAATGAATCTGTCTGCAATTGAGTTTGACGATAAATTAACTCAATTCATAGAAGTGTCTAAAGCAGTTGGCGGTGATGCTATAATCTTAAAAGAGGGTGAAGATATCAATGAAGTGATTCGCGCTCTTTATCCGGAGGCAAAAGAAATTGCTTCAGTGGTAAATGGTATTCATTTGACAACTTTAGATCCTGATAGTGTAGAAAGCCCTAATGATTTAAATAATGTGGATTTAGCTATTGTAGAAGGGGCCTTTGGGGTATGTGAGAATGGGTGTATATGGCTTCCACAGCAACTTAAGCACAAAGCTCTATACTTCATCACACAGTATTTAGTTATTGTCTTAGATCGCTCTAAGTTAGTAAATAATATGCATGAAGGGTATGAGTTGATTACTCCTAGTGAGAAAGGCTTTGGGGTCTATATATCAGGCCCTTCTAAGACTGCAGATATTGAACAAGCTTTAGTAGTAGGAGCACATGGACCAAAAGGTCTGACTGTGATTCTAAAATAGATAAACGATAAGAGAGAGGCTAGCCTCTCTCTTATCGTTTATAAAAGGATTTTAATCCGAAATATGTATTAGCTAGCTAAACGTTACAAAGCAATTCTACTGCTTCGTTCTTTCATTTGTTCTATAATTATGTTATAGTAGCTGTATCAGTAACTCATCTTTAGCTTGTATAAACCTTTTTGTTTATACCTCTATTGTGTGTTTTGGGGTAAGTTAGTTTTCGATTAGTAGTAAATAAAAAATAACTACCTCATGGAGATAACTATTTCTGTATATATAACGTATAGAGATTAATCTAACACTTCGAACTCATCCGTTCCTTCTACACGACCTAGTTCACTTCCTACAGGAGCATTTAGGTAAGGAATAATAGCCTTGTCATTATGAGCTACAGCATTCACACTATAGATATCTGTATTGTCAGGATTATCTAAGTATGCTTCATCTTCTGTATTACTTAAGAATCTCCATCCACTATCAGTATCAGAGTTTGGTTCTTCTCTGTACATATAGTCTACTTTTTCGCCTTTTATCATGATTTTAGCAGACACTAGACAGAATCCGATATCTCCTACAAGATTCTTTAAAGCTTCGGCAGGAATATTATTATCTTGGTTCATCGTTATCGTTTTATAAGATAAAAGGCAACCAAGATGATTGCCTTTTGTTGTTAGTTTATTATTTGTTATCTCAGTTCTAATAGAACTACGTTTTCTACGTGATGCGTTTGAGGGAACATATCCACAGGACGTACTTTGATCACTTTGTATTTGTGATCCATAAGAGCTAAGTCACGTGCTTGTGTAGCAGAGTTACAGCTTACGTATACGATGCGTTTTGCACCTACTTTTAATAGCATTTCTACTACATCTTTATGCATTCCATCACGAGGAGGGTCAGTAATGATAACGTCTGGATGTCCATGTGTCGCTATGAACTCATCGTTAAATACATTCTTCATATCTCCTACGAAGAAATCACAGTTCGTAATATTATTGCGTTCAGCATTCAGTTTAGCATCTTCTATTGCTTCTGGTACAGCTTCAACACCGACTACTTTACCTGCCTTTTTAGAAACGAACTGAGCGATAGTACCCGTACCTGTGTATAAGTCATATACTAATTCGTTACCTGTAAGACCAGCATAGTCTCTTGTGATTTTGTATAGTTCGTATGCTTGCTCAGAATTAGTTTGGTAGAACGACTTAGCATTAATGCTAAATTTAAGTCCTTCCATTTCTTCTAAGATATAATCACGTCCTTTATAAAGCACTACATCTTGATCATAGATAGTATCATTTGCTTTACCATTGACTACATACTGTAATGATGTAATCATAGGGAAGCGCTCTGCTAAGAAGTCTAATAATAATTCGCGTTCTTCTTTGTTGTCATAGAAGAATTGAATCATCACCATTACTTCACCTGTAGAAGCAGTTCTGATCATCAATGTACGCAATAAACCTTCTTGCTCACGTGGATTAAAGAAAGCTAAATTATGCTCGTTAGCGAATCTTCTGATTTCATTTCTGATTTCATTAGAAGGATCTTGTTGTAAGTGACATTTTTTGATGTCTAAGATCTTGTCCCACATTTTAGGGATGTGGAATCCTAATGCATTTTCTTTACCCATTTCTTCTCCACTAGCTACTTCTTCTGGTGTTAACCAGCGAGCGTTAGAGAAAGAGAATTCCATCTTGTTTCTGTAGAACAATGTTTCTTCAGATCCTAAGATAGGTTCGAACTCAGGTAATTCAATTTTACCTATGCGCTTTAAGTTATTAAAAACCTCTTGGTTCTTATAGAATAACTGTTGTGCATAGTTCATATTTTGCCATTTACATCCACCACAAGCTCCGAAGTGTTCACATACTGGCTCTATTCTATGTTCAGAAAATTTGTGGAATTTCACAGCTTTCCCTTCATAATACGCTTTGCGTTTTTTGAAAGTCTGCACATCTACCACATCTCCCGGAACTACGTTAGGAATAAAGATTACTTTCCCATCTGGAGCTTTAGCTACCGAAACGCCTTTTGCACCTGCATCAAGGACTTCTACGTTTTCGAATACGATTCTTTCTGTTCTTTTTCTACTCATGCCGCAAAAATAAGTTTAATTTCATTTGATAGGTATAGCTAAAGCTTATTCATAATGAGTTTATATAAGCGGTATTTTGTATGTAAGTAATTGAATAGTAGTTTAGTGTAGTTATTGGTGAAATTATGGTATTATAGTCGTTAGTATAAGTAGCTCAATAGTAATCTTAAGGAATAGAAAGTTTTTGTGATCTCTGGTTGTCTCTACCTAATTCTGTTTGTTAAAAAGCATGCGTATTAATCATAATTATAGAAAAGGGATTGATAAATTATCTAACTTAGGGTATTAATCAATTTATATTATATGAAAGCTTTAAAACTGATTTTATTCTTCTTTTTAGTGTCTATAGTGGGCTATACACAGACTATTCGTTTGCCTTATGACGATGAGTCTGGTTGGATGCTCGTAGACTTGCAGGTTAATAATAAGCCGATGAAGTTCTTATTTGACACAGGGTGGGATGGATTGTCTATTAGAAGTAGTTTGCTTTCAGAATTCTATCATGGAGAAAATATAGCAGCAGTAGATGCTAATAATGTTGTACAAGCAGTTCAGACTATATATGTAGATAGTCTAAAGGTGGGAAATCATACTTTTCGCCATTTGCCATTTACAGACTTTGAGAGCTTTCCGATGATTAATGATCCTATCTTTAGTTGTTATAAAATCGATGGTATCCTTGGGAATGTTATCTATAAGGATAAGATATTAGAGATAGATCCTATCAAAAAGGAAATTGTATTACACGATTTGTCACCAGAGTTGGTGAATACTATATTGACTAATAATTTTACCCCTGTCGATACATATCCTACGGAGCAAAAAAGCAGAATTATGGTTCCGGTAGAAGTGGGTGGAAGTGTGAAACGACTATTCTTATTGGATACAGGAGATAATGGATATCTAACCATGACAGCAGATAGAGGTGTGATCGCTTACTTAAGAACCTTAAAGTTTAATTCGTACATCAGTGTAGGGAGTATAGGAGCCTTCGGTATGAATGAAATGGTAAATCGTACACTGGTTACACAAGAAGCTAAAATCAAGATGGGTAAAATATCGTTAGAGAATGAAGAGGTCACCTTTAATATGAATGATAATACCTATCAGATGGGAGTGGAGTTTATAAAACAGTTTCACTTGTATTATTTGCCTTCTTTGAATCTAGTTTATTTTAAAAAGGTCAAGGAAAGTAATGTAGTCTCTAATTTAGAGAAGATAGGATACGGTATTGCTTATATAGATGGGCAGTATATGGTAGCAGCCATTCATGAGCGTGAGAATGTAGTGCGATTAGGAGACGTAGTGCTTTCTATAGACGGTATTCCTATGGAGAAGTTATGTCACTATAGAAAGTATCTTCAACAACACAAAGGGCAACCAAAGCTAGAGGTAATGAGAGAAGGCAAGAAGATTACTTTATAGATAATTATAGTATGAACGAAAGCGATAATAGGTTATGTCCCTATTATCGCTTTTTTTGTGGTTATAGATGAGAAAGAATTGAAAAGGGAATAGGGATCTCCTATTTAATTATGGAGTGTATAAGTAGGATGCTAGAGGAATGCTAGGGGTATTCTAGCACATTCCTTCGAGAAAACGTCTCTCTAGGCTAGGAAACTCCAAGGAAAGTGCAAGCAATCTGCAAGAATCAGCAAGGTACACGATAAAGGGATAAATAGAGTAGGGAAGGTATATAAACAAAAAAAGCGACCTATTGGTCGCTTTTTTAACTAGTGGGGAGAGCAGGATTCGAACCTGCGAAGGTTACCCAACGGATTTACAGTCCGTCCTCGTTGGCCGCTTGAGTATCTCCCCTCCTAAGAGGTAACCTAGATAATGTATTGTATAAAAAGTCTTCGTGGGGAGAGCAGGATTCGAACCTGCGAAGGTTTCCCAACGGATTTACAGTCCGTCCTCGTTGGCCGCTTGAGTATCTCCCCTCCTAAAAGGTTTGTTAGACTATATTTTTATACAATAGATAAGACTTTTTGTGGGGAGAGCAGGATTCGAACCTGCGAAGGTTTCCCAACGGATTTACAGTCCGTCCTCGTTGGCCGCTTGAGTATCTCCCCTCCTAAAAGGTTTGTTTATCTAGGTAATATTTTTTTGTTAATGAACGTTTGGTGGGGAGAGCAGGATTCGAACCTGCGAAGGTTTCCCAACGGATTTACAGTCCGTCCTCGTTGGCCGCTTGAGTATCTCCCCTCCTAAAAGGTTTGTTTATCTAGGTAATATTTTTTTGTTAATGAACGTTTGGTGGGGAGAGCAGGATTCGAACCTGCGAAGGTTTCCCAACGGATTTACAGTCCGTCCTCGTTGGCCGCTTGAGTATCTCCCCTAAGCTTTTGCTTATCTTGTTTGTTTAGAACGGTGCAAATATAGGGCTGTTTTCTTAATCTGCAAGACTTGCAAGGCTTTTTTTTCTTCTTTTTTTTACCGAAATTATCTAACTGATTGGTTATAAAAAAAGTAGTGTTGAAAATATTTTTTAAAATTTATTGATTGTTTGTTTAATGTCAACCAATTTCTTCATCAAATCTTCAAAGTAGTCTAAGGGTAGCATGTTCGCTCCATCACTTTTTGCATTCGCTGGATCGAAGTGTGTTTCTAAGAATAGTCCATCTACACCTACAGCGATACCTGCTTTAGCAATAGTTCCGATTAGATCAGGACGTCCTCCTGTCACTCCAGACGATTGGTTTGGCTGTTGTAGCGAGTGCGTGATGTCTAATACTGTAGTAGCATACTGTTGCATTGTAGGGATTCCTCTATAATCTACAATCATATCTTGGTATCCGAACATCGTACCTCTATCTGTCACCATTACGCTTTCGTTATTACAGTCTAATACTTTCTGTACAGCGTGCTTCATACTCTCAGGACTCATAAACTGTCCTTTCTTCAGGTTTACCACCTTACCTGTATTCGCGGCAGCTACTACTAGATCTGTCTGTCTTACTAAGAAAGCTGGGATCTGTAAGATGTCTACGTACTCAGCAGCCATAGCAGCGTCAGAGTTCTCATGAATATCTGTTACAGTAGGTACGCCAAACTCTTTTCCTACTTTTTGTAAGATTTTAAGTGCTTTTTCATCACCTATACCTGTGAAGCTATCTATACGTGATCTGTTTGCTTTCTTAAAAGAACCTTTAAATACATAAGGAATCTTTAGTTTGTCAGTCACTGTTACGATGTGCTCTGCGATACGCATAGCCATTTCTTCACCTTCGATAGCACAAGGCCCTGCTAATAAAAAGAAGTTATCAGCCTCAAGGTTCTTAATTAGGGGGATATTATTTAAATTCATAAAATTCGATTATTTATTATTTTTTCGTTTGTTGTTCTTCTTTTGCTTGTTATTTTTATTCTCTGTTACCACAGGTTCTGCTATGTTTTTAGACTGTATAAAGTACGAAATAATCGCGATAAATACAACTCCAAAAGACAGATTATTTGTCACACCATTTCTTAAGAAAATATCGAAAGTAGCATTTTTAGTTGCTTCTTCTAAAGACATGCTAGTCTGTGTAGCTAGTGCCTCCTGTAAGGTAGCCATAAAGTTAGGGCTAACTTGGTTAAACGTAATGTACTGTATAATCGGGAAGAAGAATGTAATCATGATACAGATTACTAGTCCAGATAAGAAAGCACGTTGCCAAGAAACAACACCGTTATAGAATTCGCGTTTCTTCTGTCTCATCCCCAACCAATAAAAGATAATCAATACTAGATTAAAAAGTAGTTCAAAGCCGACCTCATATCTAATCTTTTCTAAGTCGTGAAATCCAAGAGATTTGACAATAAACATCCAAACTAAAGCTGCTAAAGTAGCATAAGAAGCCCATTTAAATTCTATAGAGAAATTTCTCATTATTCTATTTTATAATTAATAGCTCAAAAGTAAAGTTTTTATTTTATAGCTAAAAATATATTTTATATTGATATTTTTTATTAGATTTAGATATGTTTGTATAATCCTTGCAAGGATTGTGACGCATAAATTTAAAAAATACAATAAACCACCCGTAAATAAAACTATTATGAAAAAACTAATCCTTATTAGACATGCAAAATCATGCTGGAACGCTATAACAGATGATTTGTCACGCCCAATATCGACCAAAGGAGTTGCTGATGCTCACTTAGTATCGCATACTTTAATGGGGCATTTACCTGCTAAAGTTATTGTATGGAGTAGCCCTGCAAAAAGAGCTAGTGAGACGGCTAAAATATTCTGTCAGAATATGGATATTAACTTAGACTATATTATTTATAATCCCGAAGTATATACTTTCGAACGGTCAGGATTAATAAAAGCGATAAAAAAATGTAAAAATGAGCATGATACCCTAATTCTTTTCGGGCATAATGAGGCAATAACAAAATTTGTTAATAAATTTGGTAGCGAAACCTATGAAAATGTACCCACATCAGGCGTTGTAATCATTAACTTTGATACCAATGACTGGGGAGAGATAGAAAAGGGGACAACTGAATTAACTATTTTCCCAAGAGACTTAAAGAAATAATGAATAATAATAACACAACAAAATACAAGTATATCGACCGCGAGAAAAGCTGGTTGTCATTTAATGAAAGAGTACTTCAAGAAGCTGGTGATGAAACAGTCCCTTTATTAGAAAGACTGAGATTCATCGGTATATTCTCAAATAATTTGGATGAGTTTTTCAGAGTTCGTTATGCCACTATACGTAGAATGACATTGACAGGGGAGAGTAATCGAAGACTGGGAAGTGGAGTTATTGTAAAAGATCTATTGGCTCAAATTACAGAGAGAGTTATTCAACTTCAAAAAGAAAGTGTACGTATCTTACATGATGTAGAGCGCAAACTAGAAGATGAAGGAATCTTTATGGTCAATGAGAAAGAGATCAGTGAGAAACAACAAGCCTTCGTCAAAGACTTTTTCTTGCATCAGGTATCTCCTGACTTAGTGACTATTATCCTAAGTGATTTGGCTGAGTTTCCTCTTCTAAGGGATACGCATGGGTATTTAGTTGTGAAGTTAGAAGTAGACGAAAAGCTGGTAGAGAAGCACTGTACTAATAAACAAAGACGTGATAATAGCTCTGTTCGCTATGCTATTATTGAGATTCCGAATATCATTAACCGATTCGTAGAAGTACCTTCTGAGGATCCAGGCAAGAAGTATATCATGATGTTAGACGATATCATCAGATATAACCTAGATTCTATCTTTAACATCTTTGATTTAAAAGCAGAATCTGCTTATATGATTAAAGTAACACGTGATGCTGAGCTAGATTTCGATACAGATTTACACAAATCTTTTGTAGAGAAGATTTCCAGTGGAGTACGCGATAGAAAACAAGGGGCTATTGTACGTTTCGTTTACGATCAGGAGATGGATGATGAGCTGTTAGATTTCTTATTAGAGAACGTAGAGATCGAGCTTAATGACAGTATTATTCCTTCTGGAAGATACCATAATAGACGTGATTATATGGGATTCCCGACTACTGGAAGAGTGGATCTTACCTATCCAAAACAGATACCAGTAGCTGTTAAGGGATTAAGCCTTGAGGATAGTATTATTCAGCAGATACAGAAGCGTGATTATATGATCTATACTCCTTATCAGTCTTATTCATATCTAGTAAAGTTCTTGCGTGAAGCGGCTTTAGATCCACAAGTATTGTCTATTAAGATAACACTGTATCGACTAGCTAAAAATTCGCAGATTATTAGCTCACTTATCAATGCTGTAAAGAATGGTAAGAAGGTGATCGCTCAAGTGGAATTGCAAGCGCGTTTCGACGAAGCGAGTAATATTTATTACTCTGAATTAATGCAGGCTGAAGGAGTTCAGCTAATCTTCGGAGTGAAAGGACTGAAAGTACACAGTAAAATCTGTGTAGTAGAACGTTTGGAGAATAAAAAAGTAAAGCGCTACGGATTTGTCTCAACAGGTAACTTTAATGAGAGTACAGCTAAAGTATATACCGATGTAACGGTGTTTACTAGTCATAATTCACTAATGAAGGATGTGTCTAAGGTATTTGAGTTCCTTCAAGTGAACTATCGCGTACATCGTTATAAACATTTATTAGTATCTCCACATTATACGCGTAAAGGGTTTTATAAGCTGATAGAAAGAGAGATTAAGAATGCTAAGAATGGATTGCCTGCTTATATTCGATTAAAGATGAATAGCTTATCAGATCTGAAGATGATTGATAAACTATATGAAGCGAGTAATGCAGGAGTTAAGATACAGTTGATCATTAGAGGAATCTGTTCGCTAATACCTGGAGTACCTGGTATGAGTGAGAATATAGAAGCGATCAGTATTGTAGACCGTTTCTTAGAGCATTCTAGAGTTTATATTTTTGGGAATAATGACAATCCTGAAGTGTTCATCTCTTCAGCGGACTTTATGACTCGAAATTTAGACGAAAGGGTAGAGGTGACTTGTCCTATCTATGATGATTTAGTAAAACAAGAGTTGATCGATACATTCGATATCGGGTGGAAAGGAAATTATAAGACGAGATATCAGACAGCAGACTTGTCTAATAAGTATAGAGGGTATACAGCTGAAAATATGTTTCATGCTCAGCAAGAAATGTATAAGTATTATCAAAATAAACTAAAGTAAAAGAAGAAATTATATATGCTAAAAATAAAGAAGTATGCCGCTATAGATATAGGTTCGAATGCCATGAGACTGTTGATTATGAATATCATCGAAGAGGAAGGAAGAGAGACTATATTTAGTAAGAGTTCATTAATACGTGTACCTATTCGATTAGGACAAGATGTTTTCACTACAGGAAAGGTATCTCCTGAGGCGGAAGATCGTATGGTGGATGCTATGAAGGCTTTCTTTTTATTAATGAAGGTAAATAAGGTAGATCGATTTATGGCATGTGCTACTAGTGCCATGCGAGAAGCTACTAATGCCACGACTATCGTAGATAGAGTGTATAAAGAATCTGGAATAAAGATCAGTATCATAGATGGTAAAAAAGAGGCGATGATCATTGCTTCTTCAGATTTAAAGCACTTTATCAATAGTAGCAATAGTATTCTGTATATCGATGTGGGAGGTGGAAGTACAGAGTTTACGCTGTTCTCTAATGGAAAACAGTTGAACTCAAGATCGTTTAAAAACGGTACTGTACGTTTATTAAATAATATGGTAGAGCCTCAGGTGTGGACAGATATAGAGCAGTGGATCAAAGAAGAGACTAAGGAGTTAAAAGACTTAATTGTCATCGGTAGTGGTGGGAATATCAATAAGATCTTTAAAATGTCTGGAAAGACACAAGATAAACCCCTTACTTATTTCTATCTGCACAAGCAATTACTACGTCTAAGTAAGATGTCTTATGAGGATAGAATCTCTTTGTTAGGATTGAACCCAGATCGTGCTGACGTTATTATACCTGCTATAAACATCTATAATAACGCCATGAAATGGAGTGGTGCTAAATACATATATGTTCCTAAAATAGGGGTGTCAGATGGTATCGTAAAAGCACTTTATTACAATAAAGTAAAACTTGATTATCAAGTCATAGAGTATTAAAACTTCTCAATTGCTCCTAGTCCAAATAGGGCAAAGTCATATTTGACAGGGTCTATAGGATCGAAACGACGCAAAGCCACATCTAGTTCAGCTAGTGCCTTTGCGTCATTTTGTTTTCGCTTTAGGATACCTAGCTTTCTAGCCATATTACCAGAGTGTACGTCTAATGGACAAGATAAATCAGCTGTACTGATTTGTTTCCATATTCCTAGATCTACTCCTTTATGATCATCCCTGACCATCCAGCGCAGGTACATATTGATTCGTTTCGCAGCAGATCCTTTGAGCGGGTCAGAGATATGCTTCTGTGTACGCGACTGATGTTCTATCTCGAAGAATAGTTTTTTGAAGTTAGAAATTCTCTCTTGCATATTCATTTGTTGATTTGCAAAGACATTTTCTAGTCCATTGTGGTTGGTATAAATATGTTTAAGCCCTTTTATAAAAGTTGCAAAATCTACACCATTGAAAGTTCTGTGCACAAAGCTGTCTAAACTCTCTAAGTGGTCATCATGATGCTCCATCACGAAGTCATAAGGAGAATTTCCCATGAGCTCCATCATGCGATGTGCATTCTTAATAATCATTTTTCTATTTCCCCATGCAATAGTCGCACTTAAGAACCCTGCTATTTCTATATCTTCTTTTAGTGTATATAGATGAGGGATTTGTATAGGATCGTCCTGAATAAAAGTAGGGTTGTTATAAAGAATCACCTTTTCATCAAGGAACTCCTTAAGTTCTGCTTTAGTCATGTAAGTTTTGTTTTTGTTTAATTTGACCATCTACCATGGTTAATTTGCGATCAGCCATATTCGCTAGTTCTTCATTATGCGTAACAATGACGAATGTCTGTCCTAATTCATCTCTTAGTTTAAAGAATAACTTATGTAAGTTTTCTGCCGAGTGTGTGTCTAGGTTACCTGATGGCTCATCAGCAAAGATAACAAGAGGTTTATTGATTAGCGCTCTAGCTACAGCTACACGTTGCTGTTCTCCTCCTGATAGTTCAGATGGGAAGTGATGTATACGGTGAGATAGTCCTAAGTATTCTAATAAACGAATAGCTTCCTTCTCTGTCTCCTGTTTGTTTTTATTAGCAATAAAAGCTGGGATACACACATTCTCTAAAGCCGTAAACTCAGGTAGTAACTGGTGAAACTGAAAGATAAAGCCAAGGTGTAAGTTTCTAAATTTAGATATTTCTTTGTCTTTAAGACCTAGAATATCTTGACCGTTTATAGAAAGAGTGGTTTGACTTTCTATAGAGGGCTTGTCTAATGTTCCTAGTATCTGAAGTAAGGTTGTCTTACCAGCTCCAGATGCTCCTACAATAGAAACAATCTCTCCTTTTTTTATATGTAGATCTACTCCTTTTAAAACCTCAAGTTTATCGTAGTATTTATGAATATTAGTCGCTCTGATCATTTACTTAATTTTAGAAATACAAAGTAACGCTTTTTACCTATTTTAAAAACCTAAAAATGATTAAAAGACGAGTAATATATTTTTAAAATAAAAAAGTATCTTTATACAGACGATGTATATAAGTCTAATATGACTTATGACTAGCTAGATAAAACAATTAACGAATAGAAAATAGAAAGTAAGACAATGGAAAATAATAAATTAGAAACGGCAATATTCGGAGCAGGATGTTTTTGGTGTATTGAAGCTATCTATAAAAGCTTAAAAGGGGTAGAAGAGGTGCTTCCAGGATATATCGGAGGAAAAAAAGAAAACCCTACCTATGAAGAAGTGTGTACAGGAGAAACTGGCCATGCAGAGGTAGTAAAGCTAGTGTATAATCCTGCGGCAATTAATTATAACGAATTATTAGAGGTGTTCTTTACGAGTCATAATCCAACTACTTTAAATAGACAAGGAGAAGATGTAGGGACACAGTATAGAAGTGAGATATTCTACACGACAGAAGCTCAGAAAGCTGCCGCTAAAGAGTATTTAGATATCTTGAGTAGTGAAAAAGTATATGATGATCCTATCGTAACTAAAATATCAGAAGCGACGAAATTCTATGTGGCAGAGGATTATCACAAGAATTATTTTGAGAAGAGTGGAGATAAGAACCCTTATTGTCAGTTAGTGGTAAAGCCTAAATTAGACAAGTTTAAAGCAAAGTACAATACGAAGCTTAAATAATATAAATGATTACGAATAATAAAATTAAATATAGACAGCTTTTTATAGGGATATTTATGGACCTTATAGGGTACTTATCCTATGCTATACCTGGAATAGGAGAGATAGCTGATCTGGTGTGGGCACCAGTGTCAGCCTACATTCTAGCTAAGATGTATCCTGGTAAAGTAGGTAAGGTAGCAGCTGTGGTTAACTTCATCGAAGAGCTGTCTCCTGGACTTGATTTTATACCCACATATACTATAACTTGGTTTTATACATATTTTGGTAAAAAACAAGAATAGTTAATTCTTTGCAGGTAATTTGTGTAAATCATTAATATTTATTAAATTTATGTAAAATAAAAAGATCAGGAGAGTTTTAGAATTTAACAATTAATTAAAAGTATTTCTTATGAGAAAAGTTTTTACACTATTATTCGCAGCGTTAGTTTTTATGTCTTGTACCAATGCAAAAAAAAGTAGAGAATTGGGGGATCAACAAGCTGGTGAGAAGATTATAGGATGGTATTATTACAACGTTAAACAAGGGTTATACGATTCTATCCCCAACTTAGTAGATGATGACTTCTTCAATAGCGACCAAAAAGCAAAACTTGTAGAAGACTTAAAAGCTAAAAAAGAGAAATTTGGAAAGTTAGATAGCTTTACAATGGATAAATGGGAGATGACTGATAGAGATAAAAAAGCGAAGACTAAAGATTTCTATTTTGAGTACAAAGTAAAATATGAAAATGAACCAGAAACAATTACAGAGAAGATTTACCTAAGTCAAGAAGGTAATGATCTTAAGATTTCAAAGTTCGAATTCAGTAAATAATACAAAAAGAAAGCTCCTCACATTGAGGAGCTTTTTTATGCGTACTATTCTGAATCTGAGTCTAGAAAGTCTGTAATAATACTTTGCATTTCTTCTAAGCTTACAACTTTTAGATCAGGGTGTGTTTTTAGCCATGAAGAGTTAAGTGCT
This sequence comes from Myroides odoratimimus, assembly GCF_004337635.1. Classification (NCBI taxonomy): domain Bacteria; kingdom Pseudomonadati; phylum Bacteroidota; class Flavobacteriia; order Flavobacteriales; family Flavobacteriaceae; genus Myroides; species Myroides odoratimimus. The sequence goes on along the minus strand of NZ_CP037427.1, from coordinate 3,253,452 downwards.
CTTAAATCTTCTGTAATTTCCTTAAACGAGTTGTCTTCTAATAATGAAGTCGTTTCTTTTTCTTTGCCTAAATCTAATTCGAAGAATTTCTTTAGTTTGATATTACTAAATGCTTTTACTCTGCGCATTTGTTTTTCGAAGTAATCTAAGTGTTCTTTTGCTTCCATAGCTGTAAGTCCAGCATGGATAATCTCTACTAGGTCTAGATCCCATTTACTTTTCCAAATAAAAGCAGCTAGTCCTTCTGTCTCTAATATGTTTAGATAATAATCTACACAGTAACTAGCGAAAGCATCAGGATGTAATTCATCATCACCTACTTCTGAGTTACGTAGATAATTTACTACAGAGATATTAGAGTTGATAATATCTAACGGATTCTCACTGCTAAAGGTGTTTTCTGATATTAAGATATAGTTGAATTCTCTCATATTATAAGGTATTAGGTATAAAAAAAGCGATTCCAAATCAGTGTGGAATCGCTTGATATGTCTTTAATTAAGATTTTTGTTCTTTGTTAAAGTAAACTAGGTAGTAATACATTTGTTTCTCCTCGTCCCATCCTTTTTCTACGAATTTATCAGCGCTATCAGGGTTGATAAAATCAAGTTTAATCTGGATGTTAGTATCAAGGTTGATTACATTCTTCAGTTTCTTTCTAGCATCAGACACTGCATTATTTGCAATAGGGAAAGATGTCGTATCCTCTATACTGTATTTTTCTCCTTTGTCCACTTTGTAGTTTTTAAACTCCGCAGCTAAATCAGGATTGTCTATTACTTCATTTAAGAAATTCGTTTCTTCAAATTCGTCATTTTTAGCAAAGTAATTCACAGAGCGGTTCATGAACATCACCTCTTCTTTTTTATCCTCAGCAGGAAGAACTACATCCTTAGCGAAGTCTTGACAGAACTTAAGGTATTTCTTCGTCATAAATGCTTCATCTTGAAAGATATCTACATTTAAGAAATGTTCTAACCAATAGCGTGCATCATACTTGTTACTGTCTATTGTTAAGATTTTATATCCTTCTTCTTTTTTATAGTTGAAGATAATACATCCTTTATCTAATTTGTTTAAGTTGATTCCTTGCAAAAGAAGCATTTCTAGATTAGAATCTTTTTCTTGTAATTGTAAGAAATCAGTTTTAAGCTCACTTTTAAAGATACCGATAGCATCTACAACATTGTTATCAATAGATAAGTTTGTTAAGTAAGTAACATAAACCTCACCATTTTTAATGTGTGGGTGATTAGATTGCTCGTATAAGTGACGTGTGATTTTTTTAGAAACTTCTTGTACATTATCTGCTGAAGGAGCATTAAAAATCTCATTGGCAAAGTTGTACATTTCGTTGAATTCTAAATCAACATCATGAGCGAATTGGTAATAACTTTCTTCTTTTTCGCGGAACGGTTTAAAGAAATACTCTTTTAATAAAGGAGCTATTTCATCGTTTAAATTATAAGGTTCTGCAGATAAGAAGATAGCTTCATTTCTACTCTTATTCCCAACTCTATGGATAGATAGAGTTTCAATGTGCGTATTAAATAAGTTGATCATAATGGCAATAATATATTAAGCAGTAGTATACCACTTAAATTATAAATTAAAAAATGAAATTAATAGTTATTAGTTCCAAGTGTCTTCGTATCCGAAGTCTTCAAAACTATCATCTCCGTCGAACATATCATAGTCTTCGTCATCGAAGTCATCGTCAAATTCTCCATAAATATCTTCATTCGATACAGGGTTAGCTGTGAATGATTTGCCCGGCATACTATCTGGTAAGATACCATGAGAGAAAAGTAATTCTGGGTAAGCTGCACCAGGCTCTTCTTCTTCGATAGCTCCTAATTCAACGAAGAAAGTCCACATATTTAAAAAGTCATATACATATATGATTTTTGTGTTTTCTTCATCTAAGATAGAACTGATAGTAGTAGAGCTCATTGTTTTGTGTTCTCCAGGGGTATCTCCCATATCGAACAACGAAATTTCCTCTTCTAGTTGAGTCCATTGGTCATCACACGCATAAAAAGAAGCTGCCTCCATTCCGTCAAAACCAAAAGCATTAACGATAGCATTGTGTAAATCTTCTAATGAGTCATCTTCTAAAATAGCAATGTCTCTAAATATATCTTCCTCAGTATCAAGGATTACTCTGAACTTATAAACCATAACTTTTTTGTGGATTAGAAACGCAAATTTAAACTTATTATTCATTATTGAGGAATAAAACCCAGTCTTTTTACCTACATTTTAACGAAATAGCTACACCTAGTTGAGAGCCAGTTTTTTACTGTAAAACCAGGCTTTTTACAGTTCATCCCTTAAACTTGACAATTCGGTAGTCTTCTTTTTTTTAGTTGTAGGTTCTATTACATCTTTGCTTCAACAAAAAACACCAGAGATATGAAAATTATTATTACCATTACTTTATTTTTGATAACATTCTTCTTATCTATGTTTGGAATAAACAGAACAGGAGATTCAAAAAGTGTTTTTCAAGAAAAAAAACAGTTAATAAATGTAAAGACTAATCTTGTTTTAAAAGATGAAGCAAAAAAATAATATTGTAAAGATAGGAGCTGTATTACTGATAACATTTTTAATGTTTAGAAGGGTACTTAATCTTCATTACTTAGATATCTATTTATTTATATTCTACTTCAGTATACTTGTTTCGGCAGTACTGGGAGTTAATTATTATTTAAAGAAGAGCTATTTTGGTAGACTGAATATGTATCTAAGAGAGAATGAACGAAACATCGGATGGGCTACAGCGATTACTACGGCTATCAACTTTGTAGTAATACTCTGTGTTGCTATTCTTCTAAAGATGATTAATAGTTTCTTTGTAGAGGGAGGGCATATCGCTACTGTGTTTATGCATGGGGGCTTTAGGTCTGTTTTAAACTTCACTGTGTTTTATTCTATTCTATTAGCGATCTATTTTCATATTACTTTTTCTTCTTTAGTTAAAGACCAACAAATAGAAGAACAGAAAGTAATAACGGGTAATGTATCTGCTCAATTTGAAAGCCTTAAGAACCAGTTAGACCCTCACTTTTTGTTTAATAGCTTAAATGTATTAGGGGCATTAATAGAAGAGGATCAGGAGAAAGCAGTAGAGTTTAACCATTCCCTATCTAAGACCTACCGCTATATCTTAGATCAGAAGAATAAAGAATTAGTTCCTTTAGAAGAAGAGTTAGCCTTTGCGAAGACTTATATTGAGCTGTTACAGATGCGATTTGAAGATAGTCTAATATTTGAATTGCCTGAAAGGGTAAAACAAGAAGGTGCTAAAGTAGTTCCGTTGTCTTTACAGTTGTTATTAGAAAACGTGATTAAACACAATAAATCTTCTTCACAAAAGCCAATACATATTCTAATCAAAGAAAGTCCTGATGGGTATTTAATAATTCAAAATACATTGAATAAAAAACAGACTTTCGAAAGTAGAAAAGGAATCGGGTTAGAAAATATAGCCAGTAGATATGCGCTACTAACTTCTAAACCAGTATTTATAGAAGAATCAGAAGAATATTTTACAGTAAGAATACCAATACTAACTAAAATTATAGAACAGATGAGAATCATAGATGTACCTGAGAACGAACAAGAAATCTTAGTAGAAGCTAAGAAAAATGTAGAAAAAATAAAGAAGTTTTATGCTCATTTAACTACATTCATCATGGTCAATATTTTTTTAATGGTGATCAATATGATTACTAATCCAACTTTCCCATGGGCATTGATTCCTTTATTTGGATGGGGAATAGGCTTAGCTGCTGATGCGATGAGAACATTTAATTACAGTCTGTTTTTAGGTAGAGATTGGGAGGATAAGAAGATTAGGGAGTATATGGATAAGCATAATAATGGAGGTACACAAAAATGGAACTAACAGTATATGAAAGAGTCAACCATATCACCAGAAGCTTTAAGGAGCTATCAAAGACTTCAGAGAAAGCGTTATAACAGTTTAGTTTGTATTGGGATAGAGATTATTGTTTATATGGCAATTATTGCCTTTGTATTCTTTGCTAATTATTATCATTTTAGACGTGTACGAATACAAGTAGGGAATGATAACCCAATGAATGCATATTTACTTTTTTCTCTATTAATTCTATGCGCATTGGTCAGAGTTATTATTCTATACCTAGATAAGATACCTGTGTTATCTAAGCTGCAAGAGAGAATGGAGAAGAGAGAATTCGAAAGATTAAAAAAAACATATCAATACCAAGTAAGATTAAATCATCATGATTAGTATAGTTATTATTGAAGATGAAAAGCCTGCAGCGCGCTCGCTAGAGAGGAAGTTAGATAAGTTAGGTTATAGTTCTATGATAAACCTTTCTAGTGTCGAGGAGGCAGTACTGTGGTTTGGTTCTAATAAAGAGCCAGACCTCATCTTTTTAGATATTCAGTTGTCTGATGGTCTGTCTTTCGAGATATTCGAACAGGTAAAGATTAATAGTTCTATTATTTTTACAACGGCCTATGATGAGTATGCTTTAAGGGCATTTAAGTTGAATAGTATAGATTATTTACTTAAACCGATTGAAGAGAAAGAATTAAAACAAGCCATTGAAAAGTTTGAGAATAATCGATCTGTATTCTTTGGGTTTAATCAACAGTTAGATCTCTTTAAGCAATTTATGAATTCTAGTAATACAGTGGAGTATAAAGAGCGCTTTGTTGTAAAAGTTGGAACACAGATAAAAATAGTGATGCGCTCTGAGGTTGTCTGTTTCTATAGTGAGAATAAAGCCTCTTATGTACAGACGACAGAAGGACGTAATTATATTATCGATTACAGCCTTGAGGAATTAGAAAAGATGGTAGACCCAACAGATTTCTTTAGAATGAATAGGAAGTTTATTGTATCTATTAACAGTATTAAAGATATCTATGCCTATTCTAATTCTAGGTTAAAGCTAAATCTAATTAATCTAGAATCAGAAGAGTTAATCGTGAGTAGAGAGAAGGTAAATGATTTCAAAAAATGGATTGAGAAGTAAGAGTAACTTTTAAAAAACAAAGAAGACTAATAATAATCAAATTATAATTAGTAGATATAATATAATAATTATTACTTTAGTTTTAATTAAAAAATTAATTATGAAGAAGTTAAGTGTTTTGTTCGCGTTGGTTTTATTGATGGTCTCTTGCCAGAAGAAGAATACAATCGAAATAATAACAGAGAATCTACCAGATAACACTAAAGTAGAAGTCTATATAAGAAGCTTAGATTTTAATGAACCAGAAGTTGTAGCTACTGGAGATATAGTAGGAGGTAAGGTAGTATTAGATAATCCATTTACAGAGGGAGAATGGGCTTATCTTTCGATAAAAGAGTCAGAAGATGTGAATCATATCGTTCTTTTTATTGGTGAACCAGGTGCAATTACCATTCGATTTGATAAGAATAATCCTGATAAAAGTACTGTTGAAGGAACGGCCAATAATAAGAAAGTACAGCAGTTTATGGAAGATACGCGCCCTATATCAAAAAAATTGAATGTTTTCGTCGAAAAGAATATGGCAAGAATGCAAGAATTAGCTGATTCAACAATAAGTGATGATGGTCAAGAAGAATTAAAGAGGTTAAAAGAAGAGTACTCTGGTTTTGCAAATGAGTTCGATTCAACAATCAAGAAGTATGAAGCAGCAAATAGAGATAACGTATTTGGATTGATCATGTTTGTAGAATTGATGAATATGCAAGAGAAATCATTAGTGGAGTATAAAGCTGATTTTGACAAATATCCAGAAGCATTGAGAACATCTAAATTCGGTAAGCGAGTAGAAGCACGTATCAATGATTTAGTAGAAAATGAAGGGAAAGAGGTTATTACATTTAAAATAGGGGATAAATTACCAGAGTTTAAAGGATTTACTCCTGAGGATAAAGAATTAACGCTATCCTCTTTTTTAGAAGGGAAGAAACTAGTGCTTGTAGATGTGTGGGCTTCATGGTGTGGTCCTTGTCGTCAAGAGAACCCAAATGTTGTCAAAACGTATGAAGACTATCATAAGCTTGGTTTTGACATTATAGGATATTCTTTAGATAAGGATAAAGTAGCTTGGGTTAAGGCTATTGCAGCAGATAAGTTAACTTGGGCACAAGTTTCTAATCTACAGTTCTGGAAAGACCCGATTGTTGCAGATTATGGTATACAAGGGATTCCTGCGAATTACTTAATTGATGGTAATGGTGTTATTGTAGCAATGGATTTGAGAGGAAATGAATTAGGAGAAAAAATAAAAGAGCTGTTAGTAAAATAATTGATACAGTAAGTATATCTTAGAACTGCTATGACTTTAGGTTATAGCAGTTTTTTTTTGAAACTAGAATATGCTCTTTAACCCAAATTACGCATTAGCCAAATACTACAAAGCAATTCTACTTCATAGTTCTTTCATTAGCTCTAAAACCATACTATAGTATGCTTTAATCACTAATTCAGACCTATTTTGTTTAATTACTTTTCGTTTATATGTCTATTGCATAATTCGGGTTTTAGACAATTATTGCTAAGGTAGAAGGTGGAATAGATTTGTTGTGATTCAAGTTTTTAGCAGAATAATACAAGTTTTTAGCCAAATTTGTTAATATACTGATGCGAAAGGTTAATTGTGATTAAAAGTCAACAAAAGTATGGGGATTACTCCTTTATAATATCTATTTTTAACCTGTAAATAAAAAATATCCAAATGAAGAAGTTAAGTATATTGCTTTTTGGCGCATTGGTATTTGTATCGTGCCAAGATAAAAATGTAATTGAAATTACGACGAAGAATATTCCAGATAATGCAAAAGTAGAAATACTGTCTAAAGAGATTGGTCAAGATACGCCGTTTGCGGTAGCAGAAGGAGTTATTGTGGATGGTAAGGTGAGCCTTAAGAATCCGTTTACAGAAATAGATGAAGCTTTTCTTTCTATCCAAGAGGAGGGACAGGTAGGGCATAGCATTTTCTTTATGGGAGAACCTGGTAAAATTACCATTGAATATGACCAACATCATCCTGATCGCCCTATCATTGGTGGAACTGAGAATAATATAAAGTTACAACAGTTCTTAAATGAGATGAAGCCTTATTCTGATAAACTGACACAGTTTCTAACTGAGAATGGGGCGGTACTTAATAATGCATCTGGTGATAACGATCCCGCAGTCATAGAAAAACTGAAACAACAATATAATGTATTGACAGAAGAGACTTCTAAATTAGTAGATAAATTTGAGATAGAGAACAATAGAACTGCTTTAGGGCTATTAATGATTTCTCAAAAGATAGGCTCGAAAGAGAAGTCATTAGACGAACTAAAAGAAGAGTTTAGTAAATACCCTGCACAGTTAAAAAAGACAAAATTAGGTAAGAAGGTACAGTCGCTATTAACAGGAGCAGAAGGAGACTTAGCTATTGGAGGTAAGTTACCTGACTTTAAGGGACTGACACCAGAAGGCGAAGAATTAACCCTAACGGATTTCTTAAAAGGTAAAAAGTTAGTCTTAGTAGATCTATGGGCTTCGTGGTGTGGACCATGCCGTCAAGAGAATCCTAATCTAGTGAAAGCGTATGAAGCATATCACGATAAAGGTTTTGATATTATAGGGTATTCACTAGATAAAGAAGAAGTAGCTTGGAAAAAAGCTATTCAAGTAGATAAGTTAACTTGGACTCAGGTTTCTAATTTGATGTATTGGGATGATCCTATTGTACCGATTTATGGAATAGAGGGAATTCCTGCAAGTTACTTAATAGATGGGAATGGTACTATTCTAGCAATGAACTTGAGAGGAGAAGAACTTAGTAAGAAGATAGAAGAAATCTTAGCTAAGTAATTAGAAAATATAAAGCTATCATGAGTATGTTTATGCTAGCTTTTTTTATTACAATTATAGAACTGTATAAGGCATTTATAGGGTAAGCATAATAGTATTTAGTTAATCATTTTAAAAAGTATGTAAAAATAAGGGGGTTCGTTTAAAATAATGTCTATTTTTAAGGATTAAAATAAAAAACATATTTAAATGAAAAAATTAGGAGTTTTTCTTATCGCCGCATTAGTATTTGCATCGTGTGAGAAAAAAAGTGTTATTGAAGTGACTGCTAGTAACTTCCCTGATAATACTGAAGTAGAAATATTAGCTGTAGAGGTAGGTAAAGATGTGCCTACAGAGGTAGCTAAAGGAACTATCGTAGGTGGGAAGGTATCTATCGAACATAAGTTTACAGAGTTAGACGAAGCTTTTTTAAGTATTAAAAGTGAAGGAGAGCAAGGGTTTAATGCCTTTTTCTTAGGTGAACCAGGAACGATTACAATCAAGATTGATAAAGAAACACCAGAGAAGACTGTTGTTGGTGGAACTGAGAACAATGAGAAACTTCAGAAGTTTCAAAATGAAATCAATCCTTATGCAGAGAAGATTATGAAGTTCTCTGATGAGAATGGAATGCAAATGATGATGATGGCTCAGAGTGGTCAAACAGATTCTGAAGAGTTTAAAAAATTACAAGCTCAGTACGAAGAATTGTTAGTAGCTCCTAAAACTATTTTAGACAAATACGCTAAAGAGAATGAGGGGAATGCTTTCGGAATGTTTTTACTAAATCAAATGATTCCTGCGGGAGAAAAAACGCCAGCAGAATTTAAAGCAGAGTACGATAAATATTCTAAAGGACTAAAAGAATCTAAGATAGGTAAGAGAGTGGCTGAGCGTTTAAGTCAATTAGTAGACGAAGGTGAAGAAGCAGAAGGATTATCAGTAGGAGAAAAATTACCAGAGTTTAAAGCACTTACTCCAGAAGGAAAAGAATTAACTCTATCCTCTTTTTTACAAGGAAAGAAGCTAGTGTTGGTAGATGTTTGGGCAGCATGGTGTGGACCTTGCCGTCAAGAGAATCCTAATGTTGTAAAGGCGTATGAAGCTTACCATGCAAAAGGGTTTGATATTATCGGATACTCAATCGATAAAGAAGATGCTGCTTGGAAGAAAGCGATTGCAACAGATAAATTAACTTGGACTCAAGTGTCTAACTTAAAGTTCTGGGAAGATCCTATCGTTGCAGATTATGGTATCGAAGGGATCCCTGCTAACTATCTTGTAGATGGTAACGGAACTATCCTTGCGATGAACTTAAGAGGTGAGGAGCTAAGTAAAAAAGTAGAAGAATTATTAGCTAAATAATCTTCATTTACAATATACAAAAAGGGCTGTTATGACAATGTCGTAACAGCCCTTTTTGTGAATTAAGAATTAGGAATGTTTGCCTACGGCTGTAGGATAACCACCCCGCCTTTCAGGCACCCCTCCACAGGAGGGGAATGCGATGCGTGGTAAGCAGCGTGTTTGTAGTTTGTTTATGCGGTACTACTATTCCCCTCCTTAGGAGGGGTGCCCGTAGGGCGGGGTGGTTTCTTCGTTTAATTACGAATTTCAAATTAGGAATTACCTTTAGATTTGCTAACTGAGAATATGATAATATTGTAGAGAATAAATAAAACAACCTAATCAACAAAGTGAACCAGACGAATTACAAGGATAACGCCCTAAAATTCGAGTAGGACTTTGTTGATTTTACTAAAGAGTATCAGACTAGTAATTAAGACGTCGAGGTCTAGTATTAAGGTTTAGATGATATTTTAGTAACAGGTTGCCTTAAATAATTATCATATGGACAAATTTACACAATTTATCGGAATAGATATTTCCAAAGATTATTTTGATGTAGCTATTTATGTAGATGCTAATTCTTGTAAACACAATCAGTTTGAAAACACTAAAACGGGAGTTGATCAATTTATGAAGTGGATGAAAAGCGAAGGATGTTGTGTAGAGGAAACATTGATATGTATGGAGCATACAGGTATTTATAAAAATATTTTAGTAGATATTTTGCTTTCAAAGAATTGTAATCTATGGGTAGAAATGGCTTATAGAATTATAAGAAGTAGTGGAATACAAAGAGGAAAGAATGACAAGATAGATTCTAAAAGGATAGCATTGTATGCTAAGAAAAATCAAGAAGAAGCGAAGCTCTTTAAAGCATCAAAGGCTGTATTGAATAAGATTCAGGCTCTATTGGGACAGCGAGAGATGAGTATAGCTCATAAGACAGCTATAGAAGTAAGAACCAACGAATTTAAGGGGTTTAATGATGAACTGTACAAGGTTTTGTCTAAAAATGACAAGGCTATTCTCAAGGCTTTAGAGAACGCTATAAAGGTGATTGAAGAACAGTTAAATACTCTTATTAGAGAAAATCAAGAGGTATCTGAGATATTTGATTGTGTGATTTCTGTAAGAGGTGTTGGAGATATTACAGCGATGTTTTTAATATGTTATACCAATGCGTTTACATCATTTGAAGACTCTCGACAATTAGCATCTTATTGTGGTGTTGTCCCTTTTGAATATACTTCAGGTAAAAGTGTAAGAGGCAAAGCTAAAGTACACTTTATGGCTAATAAAAAGCTTAAAAAACTTTTGCATCTCTGTGCTTTATCAGCTGTTAGATGGGACCCAGAGATAAGGGCTTATTACGAGAGGAAAGTTGGAGAAGGTAAGCATAAGATGCTTGTTTTAAACAATGTTAGAAACAAGCTTGTACAGCGTATATGTTCTTGTGTTAGGAATAAAAAAGCTTATGAGGTACGACAAGTAGCATAAACATCATACATTGAATTAGAAACAAAAATAGAGGATAATACGGATATAATCCTCAGGTTAGATATGCCTTGTTTTATTGAGTTATTCTCAAAAATAAGGTGTAAAATATATTAATAATGATTTGCTTTTATCATAGTAATCGAATGTTTGCCTACGGCATTAGGTACGTACATCACGTCCAACGAGTTCGCGCGGATTTGCATACAAAAAAAGACCGTTATATCACTATAACAGTCTTTTCTATCAGGATCTAAAACACTTTTTAGAAATTTGGTTTCAAATTGTACTTTTTGTAGAAAGCATCAATTACTTCTACAACTTCGTCAGCTGAATCAACGATCTTGATTAAGTTCATATCTTCAGGAGAGATATTGTGGTATTTATCTAAAAGAACATCTTTTACCCAATCAATTAATCCACCCCAGAAAGCACTACCTACTAATACGATAGGGAATTTAGCAATCTTTTTTGTTTGGATCAATGTGATCGCTTCGAATAATTCATCTAGCGTACCGAATCCTCCAGGCATAACTACAAACCCTTGAGAATATTTAACGAACATTACCTTACGTACGAAGAAATAATCGAACTGTAAGTTCTTATCGCTATCAATATATGGGTTGAAGTGTTGCTCGAAAGGTAGCTCAATGTTTAGACCTACAGATACTCCCTTACCTAAGTGAGCTCCTTTATTACCAGCTTCCATGATACCAGGACCACCACCAGTAATAATACCGTAACCTGCTTTACTTACTTTAAAAGCAATTTCTTCTGCTAATTTATAGTAAGGATCATCTGTTTTAGTTCTAGCAGAACCAAAGATAGATACACATGGTCCGATACGACCTATTTTCTCATACCCATTAACGAATTCAGACATGATTTTAAAGATTCCCCATGAATCATTAGTCTTAATCTCATTCCAAGATCTTTGTTTGAACTTGTCTTGGATCTTAGCCTCTTCGCTTTCAAATGCTTCTTTCATATTCTTAATTTTTTAATTCCATTTTTAAAAACTTAGCTGTATAGCTTTTCTCATTTTTACATATTTCTTCAGGTGTTCCTTTAGCAACTATCTGACCACCTTGACTACCTCCTTCATATCCCACATCGATGATATAATCTGCTGTTTTGATAACATCTAGATTGTGTTCGATAATTAAGATAGAGTTTCCTTTATCCACTAATCTATTGATTACCTCCATCAGCACTCGTATATCTTCGAAGTGCAGACCTGTTGTAGGTTCGTCTAAGATATAAAACGTATTACCTGTATCTTTCTTAGATAACTCACTCGCTAGTTTGATACGTTGAGCCTCTCCACCAGATAGCGTAGTGCTCTGCTGACCTAGGGTGATGTATCCAAGTCCCACTTCGTTTATCGTTTTAATCTTTCTATATATCTTCGGAATATTCTCAAAGAATCCTACAGCTTCTGCTACAGTCATATCTAGTATATCTGATATAGACTTTCCTTTATAGCGAATCTCTAGTGTTTCTCTATTGAATCGTTTTCCTTGACATGTTTCACATTCTACATAGACATCAGGTAAGAACCCCATCTCTATGGTACGCACTCCAGATCCTTCACAGGTATCACATCGTCCCCCTTTTACATTAAAGCTAAAACGACCAGGTTTATACCCTCGTATAGCCGCTTCAGGTACTTGTGCAAATAAGTTTCTTATATCAGAGAATACATCTGTATAAGTAGCAGGGTTAGATCTAGGTGTACGTCCTATCGGACTTTGATCGATAGAAATTACCTTGTCAATATGTTCTAAACCTACTATTTTTTTATAAGGTTGTGGTTTTGCTACTGCATGGAAGAAGTGTGTGTTTAAGATCGGGTATAATGTACCGTTGATTAACGTAGATTTACCAGACCCTGACACTCCTGTCACACAAGTAAGTGTACCTAGAGGAATCTCTATGGTCACATCCTTTAAATTATTTCCTGTTGCGCCTTCTAACTTCAATGTTTTACCATTTCCTTTTCTGCGTTTTTTAGGAACTTCTATTTTAAGCTTACCATTTAGGTAATTAGCTGTTAATGTATCTTCTTTTAATAATTGAGCAGGTGTACCTTCACTTATTATCTTTCCTCCATTCTTACCTGCTTTAGGACCGATGTCGATAACGTAATCTGCACGTTCGATCATATCCTTATCATGCTCTACTACTAAGACAGAGTTACCGATGTCTCTTAGTGACTCTAGCGATTTGATCAGCCTTTCGTTGTCTCGTTGATGTAATCCGATACTTGGTTCATCCAAGATATATAATACACCTACTAACTGAGAACCTATCTGAGTCGCTAATCTGATTCGCTGCGCTTCTCCACCTGATAAAGTACGAGAGCTTCTATTCAAAGATAAGTAAGTTAATCCAACATCTTGCAAGAAAGATAGACGAGTAGTGATTTCTTTTAATACTTCAGACCCAATACTCTTTTGTTTCTCGGATAATTTGCTTGGTAATTCTTTAAACCAATTGATTAGTGTCTCCACATCCATCTGTATAAGCTCACCGATATTCTGATCGCCTATTTTGAAATAGAGTGCTTCTTTTTTAAGGCGTGTACCATTACATTCAGGACAGTCGATCTCATCCATAAACTCCTTTGCCCATCTTTTGATAGTTGCACTATCACTTTCTTCAAATTGGTTTTTGATGAAATTGACAATACCTTCGAAGTCTATCTTATAGTTCTTCGTGATACCCGCTACTTTAGATACTACAGCGAAACTCTCTTGTCCACCATTTAGAATAATATCCATGGCTTCTGCTGGGATTTTTTCTATAGGATCATTTAGAGAGAAATTGTATTTCTCAGCGATAATCTCTAATTGTTTGAACATCCAAGATTTCTTCTCCGTTCCTAGAGGAATAAGTCCTCCACCTTTAATAGAAATCTTAGGGTCTGGGATGATCTTGAGCTGATTAATCTCATTGATCGTACCTAACCCATTACAGCATGGACATGCTCCCTTAGGAGAGTTAAAAGAGAAATTATTAGGTTCTGGTTTAGAATAAGAGATACCTGTGGTAGGACACATCAGGTGACGGCTAAAGAAGCGAGCTGTCTCTCCTTCATGCTCTAATACCATGATGATATCATCTCCATAGTGCATGGCTACTTTGATACTCTCTGTAAGGCGTTGCTTAGTCTGTTCTGTATCGTCTATAGCTATTCTATCGATTACCGTTTCGATATCATGTGTCTTATATCTATCCACACGCATACCTGAAGTGATGTCTTTAATCTCTCCATCTATGCGCACTTTTAAGAATCCTTGTTTCGCTATCTGTTCAAATAGCTCTCTATAATGTCCCTTTCTAGCGCGTACTACAGGGGCTAGTATATTGATGCGCTTATCTTGATATTCACTGATAATCAGATCTAGAATCTGCTCGTCAGAGTAACTCACCATTTTTTCGCCCGTATTATAACTATACGCTTCACCCGCTCTAGCGTATAGCAAACGCATAAAGTCATATATCTCAGTGATCGTACCTACAGTAGATCTCGGGCTTTTATTGGTTGTCTTCTGCTCGATAGCAATCACAGGAGACAGACCGTCTATCTTATCCACATCAGGTCTTTCTAGTCCTCCTAAGAATTGTCTAGCATAAGCAGAAAAAGTCTCTATATATCGGCGTTGGCCTTCTGCATAAATAGTATCAAAGGCTAGAGATGATTTTCCCGAACCGGATAAACCTGTGATAACCACCAGTTTTTCGCGAGGGATAGACACATCTATATTTTTAAGATTGTGAACTCTAGCTCCTAGTACTTCTATTGTTTCTTCTGTTTTAGACATATTTTTTGGCAAAGGAACAAATATACAATTTTATCTAACCAAAGAGAAGGACATCTGTCATTCTGCGATAGAGATTAGCAATTTTTTATCTCAATTTTTGTTTACCTTATATTTTAGGCATTTATTATTTTTGTTTTTAAAATACAAAGATTAGAAGAGATTGACACCATTTACTAAAAGATGTTTAGTACTATCTTTGATTATAACTCACAATACGAGGATCGCTATGGACAATCATGAATATTATATAAGAAAGTGTATAGAACTGGCGCTAAAAGCTAAACAAAAGGGAGAGAGCCCAGTAGGGGCTATTTTAGTAAGAGAAGGACAGCTGATAGCAGAGGGGGATAGAGGAAGGGAAAGGATAGCAAGATATAACCTGTCATGCAGAGATAGAGGTGATTAGAAATTTTAGAACACAATATGATGAAGTAGATTTGTCAGAATGTATTCTCTATACTACACATGAGCCATGTATTATGTGCTCTTATATACTGAGACATCACAAGGTAGGTATGGTCGTTTGGGGAATTTCAACAGGAGAGATAGGAGGGGTTAGTTCAGACTACCCTACACTGAGTACTACACAAATCTCGAAGTGGGGAGTAGCGCCCATAATTATAAAAGGGGTATTAGAAGAGGAATGCATTCAGACACTTTATTAATTTTTATATAAGTTGATTTTTGGCTAAATTGTTAGAATTGGAATTGTGAAAAACGAATTAAAACATTGGAAAACCAAGAGATTTAAGTACTTTTAGAGCTAAATTATAACACACAACAATGAAAGCGGCAATATTATATAAATCGGGTAGCACACCCAAATGTGGAGAGATAGACTCCACACTCACTGTGGAAGAGGGACATAGGATCATTAAGGTCAAAGCTTCTGCGGTAAAGAATCTAGATAAATCTAGAGTAAGCGGAAAACACTATGCAAGTTATAAAGAGTTCCCTACTGTAGTGGGGACAGATGGAGTAGGAGAATTAGAAGATGGGACTAGAGTATATGGATTTGGTATCACAGGGATGTTAGCGGAGCAAGCCATAATAGGAGATAATTATACCCCTATTCCTCATACCTTAGATAATGTGACAGCTGCAGCATTACCTAATGCAGTACTAGGATCAGCTATGCCACTGCTGATTAGAGCGAAGTTAGAAGCAGGTCAGACAGTCTTGTTTAATGGAGCTACGGGATTCACAGGACAAGTAGCGGTACAGATAGCAAAACACTATGGCGCTAAACATATCATAGTCACAGGGAGAAATGAAAAACTCCTAGAGGAATTAAAATCTTATGGAGCTAGTCATACCATCAATTTAAAAGATACGGACGAAAATATAAAGCAACAATTAAGTGCGATTCACAAAGAGACTCCTATCGATATTGTAATTGACTATTTATGGGGCAAACCTATTTCGCTTATCATGGAGGTATTAAAGGGAGAGTCTATGACTCACCTTGCCCATACTACTAAGATTGTTACTGCAGGTGATATGGCAGGTAAAGAAATTACGTTATCATCAGCCATACTTAGAAGCTCAGCTATTGAGATTTTAGGTTCTGGCTTTGGAAGTCTTTCACCAGAAGAGCTCATTGTATTTAATAAAGTTATACTACCAGAGATGTTTTTATTAGCATCGAATAATAAACTGCACATCCAGACCGAAGCACATGCGATAGAAGATATCGAGCATGTATGGAATAAGCAAGTCCCTTCGGGTACTAGATTGGTGATCACTATTTGATATATAAAATCTAAAAATTTAAAGAGCTACTTTATCCGAAGTAGCTCTTTTTTTGTTTTTTCACTCGTTAGTATGATTAGTTATAACTGTATCGTTATAGTAGGACGAGACACTTTTTCTTTTGAATGAGTCCGTAGTGAGTCCGTTATGAGTCCGTAATAAGTCCGTTAATTAGCACAAAATAACGGAGGGAGTAGGGACTTACTTCTCAAGTATAAAAGTATTGTCTGAAAGAATAGCAATACGAACTATGAACTAGGCTAGAAATAACTTATGTTAGTATTTATTTAAGAAAAATAAATACTCAAAATAATAAATGTGTATTATTTTTGTTTATAATTTGTATATTAGTTATATACTTTAGTTTAATATTAATTTTTTAATACAGTATGAGAGTAGCTGTAGATTGATTTAGCTGTTGGTATTCGAATAATCCAACAGCCTATTGTTTAACATTTAAAATAAATAATTATGGCAAAGAATGATTTGTTTAGAAAAGATTGGTTGGATATCGTCTTTGAGCACCGCAATAAGGCGTATGGAGCGTATAATTTGCGCAAAAACAGTTCGCGTACCACCGTTTTATCCTTAGTAGCAGGAATGTTTCTCTTTAGTGCCGTATTTATTGTTCCTACAGTGATCTCTAATTTATTTGCAAGTAATGATCCAGGTTCGCTTGTAGTGATTATTGATGAAGTTATTAAACCTACAGCAGTAGAAGAAGAAATCTTTACGTCTAAAGAGGAGCCAATCGTAGAACTCCCTGCCAACAAGGTAGAAACAGTATTAAGCAAGACTAAAGAAGTAGAGTTTCGCGAGTTCGAGGTAGCAGATGCGAATGAGGTTACTACAGTAGCCCCTACAGTAGATGAGTTTATAGATGCTAATCCAGGCGCACATAATCTAGATGCAGATCCAGATGGGGTAATTGCTATTGATGAAGCTAGAACAGATAATCCAGCTGAAGTGGTGGATTCTAATGACGCTACAGCAGGAGAAGCGCTAGAAGATACGACAGTGTATATAGGAGTATCTACTAAAGCAGAACCTTATGAGACAATGGCTAAATTTAGCAGCCGATTTGTGGGTTCATTTAGAACACCAGATTTGGATGCTAGTGTGAAGGAAGTAAAAGTTATTATGTCTTTTATAGTAGAGAAAGACGGTAGTCTAACAGATATCAAAGTGATGAGAGATCCTGGATATGGAGTAGGACAAGAGGCTATTAGAGTCTTAAAGAGAATGCCAAAATGGAAACCTGCCCTAAATAAAGGAAAGGCAGTTCGTTCTCAGTTCACGCTACCTGTTACGATTAGAGTTCAGTAAATTGTTTAGACTTTTCTATATTAAGCAGTATTCAGAGATGGATGCTGCTTTTTTTATTAAATTTAGTTTTTACTTAGTTGATTATGAAGACAAACATTGTGCAATACTTATTTTTAGTTACCCTAGTGCTTATTGGAGGGATTATGACAGGCTGTTTAGATAAGAACAGGAATATTAAATCTTCTGTTGCAGAAGCCAAACAAATTGTGTTTGTATTTGAGCCTCAAGAGATAGACTGGAGTAGTAATCGTTTAAAGAGTAATGCAATTATATATTTTGATAAAGATAGCTTGCAAGTAAAGAACTATGCGGTAAAGAACTATTTAAAAGAAGATACGATTGTGATTACTGTTAAGGATCAAGAAGTATACTTTAACTATTACCTATCTAATGGTAAGGGTATTAAACAGAATTTATTTTATAATTTTCAACGAGGGGATACTATAGATGTCAGATATGTTGATAATCTACCTTTAGTTGATATTCGACATAGAAAAGAAAATCTTGAGGAGATAAATATTCAGCAATACTTATATAGTAAACAACCTTTAGAACAAATCTTGTTTAGAAATAGATATGGCAGGAATCGCTCTACTGAGGAAAAAAAGAGATATCTAGTAGAAGAAGATAACTATTATCATGATGTATATTCAACTCTAGATTCTCTTAAACAAGTAAATCAGTTATCACAACGAATGTATGATGTACTATTTTATAGCAATTACTATTATAGAATCAATACTTATAAAGATACCTATGATTTTAATAGCATAGGTACAGAGGACTTGAGGCGTGATGATTTATTAGTGTCAGGAGCTTACCGCTTTTTCTTAGAAAACTATGTACAGTATTATTACGATATAAAAGTTCCTGATCCTCAAGTTCCTTTTGTAATTGATTACGAAGATGCTTTTAATAAAATAATAATAAGTACTGAGTTTAGCGAAGTGATCAAGGGGTATCTACTTCTGTATTATTTCGAACAAATAGTAAATAATGGAATTTTAAAGAAAGAATTAGAACTTCTATATGAGAAGCTGAAGGCTGGTGTAAAAAATGACAAAGCATTGTCTGTAATACAGCAGAAGTATGGAAGTAGGTTAAATAGTGTATCGGATGATAAAAGTGTTCTGCTGCTGGATTCTAATAACAATACAATTTCATTAACAGACATAGTAAAAGAGAATAAAGGTCAAGTTGTTGTAATTGATTTTTGGGCTTAGTGGTGTGGTCCTTGTCTTCAGATGATGCCCTATTCCAAAGCTTTAAAAGAGGTGTTAGAACAAGAACCAGTGTTATTTGTTTACATTTCGATTGATAGTGATAAGAGAGCTTGGACTACTGCTTATAATAAAATAGGATTATCTATTGGTAGGCATAATGTTTTGGCTATGAACTACCCTGAACATTCTTTCTATGAAGAATTAAATTTGACAGAAATACCACGTTATATCCTATATAATAAGGAAGGAAAATTAGTGAATTCTAAAGCTGCATATCCTAATAGTGATGTGCTTAGAGAAGAGATTTTATCTTTGGTGAAAGAGTAATACAGTTTTACTTTAAATCTTTGAATATTAGAGTTTTGATTGGTTATAATGATTTATATTTAAAATGTGAAATGCCTTTCTAATGTAAAGAGGAATATCAATTGATATTGACTAATAAGATTGGTACAAGTATACTATCATTGTTAAATATGTATTACATTTAGTAATATCATTCGAGTTAGGTGTATTTTTAACAATAGGGGTATGTTATATTATTTAATTGTTTTAGTAGTAATTATTCTTATTGGCAGTAATAAGAAGTGGGACTTAAAAAAGAAGGTGTTATTGATAATATCACTTCTAGTACTATGTGTTGTATTGTTTTTTATTGCGCTTATTTGAGGTTTTGATAGAGGGAGAGAGCCACTAAATGTAGAAGAAGAGTATAATGGTGATGAAAAAGGGGGATATGTTTATCGCAAACTAGTTAAAGAAAGAAGCCATTTTTTATTAGATATGTTTAGGATAAAGAGTTCTTATGGTTTATATACAACACCTTTTGAATTGAAGAAGCATTGCAGATAGTTTTGATTTTGGTGCTTAGTTTTAATAAATATTATTTATAGTTTAAATTATATTGCATTATTCTTTGTATATTCGGGTTGAAAAAAGAAAAAGAAAAGTTGTAAATGGCAAAGAAGAAGAAAACCCTACCCAAGGACTTTCAAGAATTAGTAGATGCTAAGGATATGAAAGCGTTAAAGAAAGTATTTGACACTTGTGAGATAGATGCACGAGGTGGTTATAGTAAGCATACTGCCTTGAGTTTTTATAACGTAAAGGATGAGTTTGTCCGTTGGATGGTGGAGAATGGAGCTGATCTGGAAGCTGTAGATACATATAAGCGAACAGCGCTACATGAACATGCTAGTAGACGCAATGGAAGTATAGCGGTTTTCTTAGAATTAGGGGCTAATATACAGGCTGTAGATACGTATGGCACTACGCCATTACACTTTGCAGCAGGATATGGATTGAATAAAGATGCTGTAAAGAGATTGATAGAAGTAGGTGCTAATATTCATGCTCTAGACTCTTATAAAGAAACACCTTTAAAATGTGCATTGAGACGTGCTAGTAATATTGACTTACCTGCTTTAGTAGAAATCGCTAAGTTACTTTTACCATTTACAAAAGAGATTACGCTAGGATTAAAAGATGATGTTACTCGTATAGGAGAACGCTTTGAATTTCATAGAGAAAATTTTAATGAAGAGTTTATAGAAGAAAGCGATACAGCTTTGACTGCTTTATATGAACTATTCGATGTTACGCCTGTTAAAAGACGTATTATGCACGATGGAGTATCTAAAATAGAAGTAGCAGGTACTACATGGGAAGAGCAGTTTGAAGAACTGTGGGATTACTTAATTCCTTCTAAGGGTAAGGCAAAGACTGTACAAGGGGAAGTAGTGCGTATAGCAGGGAAAGTTCGCGATGAAATTTATAGAAATGGAGGAGGCAATTGGGATGCTGATTTTAAAAAGATGTTAGATGCTTTCTTAGTGTATGTATCTTCTTCGAACGCATTGTCTCAAAAGGAGCTAGAAGACATCACTTCGTTAGTAAAGGAAATTCGCAGAAGTGGTGATGGTGAAACGAGAGAGCTTAATTATCTATGTGAATTGGCGAATAATTGGGTGCTTAAGAATAGCAATCCAATAAAATTAGGTGAAGTGAAATATAAGAGATAATCTTTAATGATAATTGATATGAAGTATTTGTATTTATTACTGTTTTCTAGTTGTATTCTATCTGCTCAAGAGTTTAAGGAAGTAGAAGTGATGAGATATTATTATGAAAGCAAGGTCTTAACTGATAAATCTGTAGGTAAAATTAAGGATGGGACAGCCGTTGTAGATGTACTAGAGGATCAATCTCGATTTATGGATTATGCGTCCTATGAGAGAGAGAGATGGCGACTAACCAAATCAGAGAATACTTCTAAAGAAGAGATTATGCAAAAAGTAGTGTCTTATGTACCTGTTTTTAATTGGTTTGTCATGACAGATAAGGATACCAATACCTTTTATGATAAGATAGGGCGATTACATAACTACTATAAAGAAGATAAAAACGAAATCAAGTGGGATATCAAAGCGAGTAAACTAAAGTGGTACGATTATGACGTACAAGAGGCTACTGCTACCTATGGAGGAAGGGAGTGGACAGTTTGGTTCACGCAAGGTATTGCAGGGCAAGTGGGGCCTTATAAGTTCAATAATTTACCAGGATTCGTAGTAAAGGCTTGGGATACCGAAGGGCAGTACTCTTTTGAGTTTTTAAATAGTCAAAAGATGAAAGTGATTTGGGATGTAAATGAAATAGGGACTTATAGAGAATCTTCTAAAGAGAAGACAAAGAAGGCCATGAGTATCAATGCTAATAAGACCTATTTAAGTGATTTAGATGGAACTGGTATAACTATAGATGAAAAAGGGCAAGAGTTTTTTAATAAAAAGAAAGTAAATTTTATAAATCCTATAGAACGGGATTATTAGGTATAAAGACTGATATAATTCTTTATTTTAATTAGAATTGACTAAATCTTCTTATTTTTGTATGCTTTAAAAAGCAACAACACAACACAATGAAGAATTTTCTTGAACGCTACTTTCAGTTGAGTAGCAATGGTACTACTATTAAACGAGAGTTTATAGCAGGTATCATCACGTTTCTGACCATGTCTTATATCTTGGTCGTGAATCCTAATATCTTAGCAGATGCTGGGATGGATAGAGAAGCGTTATTTACCACAACTGCCTTAGCTACAATCGTAGCAACCTTATTAATGGGGTTTTATGCAAAGTTACCCATAGCGCAGGCACCAGGAATGGGACTGAATAGTTTCTTCGCTTATTCAGTAGTTTTGACCTTGGGATATACTTGGCAGTTCGCTTTAACGGCTGTATTTATAGAAGGGATCATCTTCTTGTTATTGACGTTTTTTAATGTACGAGAACTTATTGTTAGAAGTATACCGAAAGTTTTAAAAGAAGCAATACCCGCAGGTATTGGGTTATTCATTACTCTTATAGGACTGAAGAGCGCTGGTGTAGTTGTATCAGATCCTAATACCTTAGTGAGATTAGGAGATTTTGGTCAGCATACTGTATGGATGACTTTTATCGGGCTAATCGTGACAGGTATTTTATTAATCCGAAATGTGAATGGAGCTATTCTATTTGGTATTTTGAGTGCTACTATTTTTGGGTTGATCTTAGGGGATGTAGCATTGCCGACTAGTATTGTCGCGTTGCCACCTTCTATAGAGCCTATCTTTGGAGAGGCGATTAAACCTATGTTTACAGCAGAGGGATGGAATCAGATACTGTCTATTGATATGGTGGTAGTGGTGTTTACATTCTTATTCGTAAATCTATTTGATACCGTAGGGACGTTAATCGGAGTTATTTCTAAGACTAATTTGGCAGATAAAAATGGTAATTTCCCTCAAATGAAAAAAGCATTGTTTACAGATGCTATGGGGACTACTGTAGGATCTATCTTAGGAACGAGTTCTGTTACTTCTTATGTAGAGAGTGCATCAGGAGTAGCTTCTGGTGGACGTACAGGATTAACAGCTGTAAGTGTAGCAGTTATGTTTGCATTAGCTTTATTCTTAGGGCCTATCTTTTTGATTATTCCAGCTGCAGCAACAGCACCGGCTTTAATCATAGTGGGGTTATTCATGATTTCGTCTGTGACTAGAATCAACTTTGAGAAACTATCAGACGGATTGCCTGCATTCTTAACGATCGTTTTTATGCCTTTTACTTACAGCATTGCTGAAGGAATTGTATTTGGTATGTTGAGTTATACCATACTAAAAATAGGAGCAAAAGAACACAAGGATATTACGCCAACAGTCTATGTATTATCGATACTTTTCTTAGTAAAGATTGTGTTGGATGTGGTGACAAAATAAGTTTTTTTTGTGATGTTGTTTTCTGTTTTTTCGTTTAAGAGAACTATCTTTTACAAGTAAATAGAATTACAGCATAACATATCTGTTTACGGTTTGCGGTGAACAGTTTACAGTATTGCCCTACGGGCATAATGTACTTAGATGACAGAATAGGCTAATAGTTGGTATGATAAACTTAACTAGATCACGATTTCACAAAAAAACAAAAAACAAAATAATGAAAGATAAAAAGAGAATAACAATAGTAGGACTTGGTGGTGTAGGAGGGTTTTATGGAGGATTATTAGCTCATCAATATCAAGATAGTACAGATGTAGAGATATGCTTTATCGCAAGAGGGAAGCACCTTGAAGTAATAAAGGAAAAGGGATTAACTATTTTGTCAAAAGATAGTGAAGTGGTGGGGTACTCTAGTATCGCTACTTCTCAGTGGAGTGATATCGAGCATACAGATTATATTATCCTTGCGACTAAGGGATATGATTTGTCTCAAACGATAGAGGATATGAAATCAGCAGTAGGTGAACATACTGTGATTATTCCGTTGTTAAATGGAGTAGAGGCTTATGAGCAACTGAGAGCTGTATTTGGCGCTTCTAGAGTATGGCAAGGGTGTACGTATATGGTTTCTCGTCTAAAAGAAGCAGGGGTAATTGATAATCCGAGTGGTAGACAACGCATTCTGTTTGGCCTAGATGGTCAAATATCTCAAGAGATGAAAGACTTGGAAACAATTCTAAAAACTGCTGGTGTACATGCTGAAGCGACTTCTTCTATATCTAAGGAGGTGTGGGAGAAGTATATTTTAGTCTCTTCTTCTGCTATGGCTACTGCTTATTATGATAGTAGTTTTGGTGGTGTGATGGAGCATCATCCAGAAGAAATGAGACAATTAATCACAGAGGCTTCTGCTATCGGTAAGAAGAAAGGAGTTGCTCTTGGTGAAGATGTAGTTGAGGTTATTATAGAGCGTTTAAAGGCAATTCCGTATGAGTCAACAACATCTATGCACAGTGATTTTGCTGCTTTTAAAGAGCACAATGAACTTGGTATAATGGGAGGTTATATGGTGAAGCAAGGTGTTGCACAGGGAGTGGAGACCCCAATGTATAAGAAGATGTGTAACTATCTAGTAGTGCACTCTGGAGAGAAATATGTAGGAATAGGAAACTAAATAGTAAGATAAAATAAGTACTAGAGTTAGGTTATAAATTAAGAGAGGGTATGAGAAAAATTGGGGTATTGTTAATTTTGTGTTTAGCAAGTAATATCTATGCACAAGAAAAAGGAAGAAAAGAAAGAGTATCTATAAAATTAGACGTGGAAGATGCGACAATGTTAAATAAAGAGAATGCAATTGACTTACAGGAGTATATCGAAAGTGTTTATTTGAGCTCTACAAAGTTCTTTAATCAAGGGGCATTACCATTAGTAGAAAAAGGTGAATATGCTGTTGTATTAGTAGATTCTGAAGGGAATAATGAACTAAAAAAATCTTCTGATTTTAAAGGTATAGCTGTAGATAAGATAGAGAGTTTTGAATACAAAAAGGTTCCTGGGAAAGATTTTATCAATGGAACTTTTGCTACAAGCTTCGGAATAATAAGTATTAAAATTAAGAGTTAATGCATTACTTTATAATTACTAAAAAAAGCGTGAGTTAGATAATAACTCACGCTTTTTTATTTTGATTGTTGTTTCCTGTTATTCGTTTTCAGTATATATTATCTATCTAAATCCACTTCTTTAAGAGGAATAAGCTTTGTTTTGAATTTTAGCTTATGGTATAAGTAGAAGGCTAAGAAGAATGGAATCCCCATATAAGTGATTAGCATTCCTCTCCAGTCAAATATTCCCTCCATAATTAGTTTAGAATCTTGTCCTATGATTACTAATATACATAAGAATAAGGCAAATAATGGACCAAAAGGGAACCATTTTGCTTTATAGACTAGTTGGTCTAGACTTTTGTTTTGAGCGTGGAATGCTCTTCTAAATCTATAATGACTAATCGCTATTCCTAACCAAGCTATAAAACCTGTCAGTCCTGATGCAGCTAGAATAAAGTCTACAGCATTAGGATGTGTAGATTGTACTGCGAATATTAATAGTACTACAACTCCAGTAGCAATTAGGGCGATCATCGGTACACCGTGTTTGTTCGTTCCACCAAAGGCCTTGTGTGCCATTCCATCTTTCCCCATCGCATATAGCATACGAGTAGAGGCATAAAGGCCAGAATTACCTGCTGATAGAATAGAAGTAAGAATAACAGCATTCATCACAGCTGCTGCAAAGGCTAAATGTGCTTTTTCGAATACTAATGTGAAAGGTGATTTTGCAATCTCAGAAATATCTGCTCCTAATAGAGAAGGACTTGTATAAGGGATGATTAATCCAATAACGAATATGGCTAAGATATAGAATACTAAGATTCTCCAGAATACTTGTTTAATGGCTTTAGGTATATTCTTTTCAGGGTTTTCTGATTCACCTGCAGTAATACCGATTAACTCAGTTCCTTGAAATGAGAAACCTGCAATTAGGAATACGCCTAATACACTTAAGAATTTACCTGAGAATCCGCCTCCTAAAATAGGAGCATCACCTAACGTAAAGTTTTTGAACCCGATGTATTCACCACCTAGTATTCCGAAAATAGTCAATAATCCAATTCCTAAGAATAAAACAACAGTCACTACTTTAATAATAGCAAACCAATATTCTGATTCTCCATAAGCTTTAACAGATAACATATTTAATCCAAAGATGACTAAGAAGAAGAGCAGGCTCCAACCCCAAGTAGGTAAGAATCCTAGAGGCTCCCAATACGAAATAACCACTGCTGCAATAGAGACATCTACTGCTACTGTAATAACCCAATTAAACCAATAGTTCCAACCTAAAGCAAAACCTAGTGAAGGATCAACAAATCTAGCGGCATAAGTACTAAACGAACCTGATACGGGTAAGTAAGTAGCCATCTCTCCTAATGAGGTCATTAAGAAATACACCATAAGACCAATCATGGCATAGGCTAATAGAGCACCACCTGGACCTGCCTGATGTATGGCTTCTCCACTTGCCATAAATAAACCTGTTCCGATACATCCTCCAATTGCAATCATGGAAAGGTGTCTAGCCTTTAATCCACGAACTACTTCTTGATTTTTATTTTGATTTTCCATTGTTACTATTTGTTGCAAAAGTATAAAACACATTAGGTTAATTCTAATGAAATTGCTTATTAATTTGAATTAAAGATAATAAAATAAGCGAAATATTGTGTCTTAAATATAATTTTAAGCTAAATAAAATGTAATAATCAGAATATAATTTATGTCAAAACAAAGGCGAGCAAATATTATTCTATGAAAAAGGGATTGCTTCGAATATTATTAGATTGATAAAAAAGGGTTATTTTTTTAAGAATTCACTGCGAATTCTACTCAAACTTACTTGAGTTACTCCTAAAAATGAAGCAATATACTTCAGCGGAACTCTATTTAAGAGTGAAGCATCTCGTTCTAAAAGGTCAATATAACGTTCTTTAGCTGATTTAATTTGTCTCAGAATAGAACGTTCTTCTGTCTTTAGAAGTTCTATCTCAGCAAACTTTCTTCCCCAGTTCGCAATCTCAATATCTGTTGAGTAGAGCTGTTCTAATTGACTTATTTTAGTGAAATAGAATGTACTATCTTCTATTAAGTCAATCGTTTCATAACTAGGTTTGTTTAGAATATAATTATACATCGATAAGGCTGGATCTCCATCTTTTCCAAACCAAAAGGTCAATTCTCTATCTTCTTGAATAGCATAAGCTCTAACTAATCCATTTTTGATAAAATAGAAATAGTTTTCATGTTTTTCATATTCAGATAATAGGTAATTTTTAGGGAAAGAGATTTCTGTAAAAACAGCAGTTAATTTCTCTTTAGCAGATTTCGAAAGAGGATATATATTATCTATAATTTGTTCTATGATCATTTAGCTTGATTTATTGTTGTCTATTGTTCTTGAGTTTATCTCAAAAAAATATTTACTATATTGTTTTTTGTTGTATTACTTCCTTTTTAGGAATGCATAAGTGTTAAAATTCTTATAATACAATGGTGATGAAATAATCTGTTTTAAAATTTAACAATTGAGTCTTCTGTCATTAGAATAGGCAATGTTGTATTTATAAGCAATTAATATACAAAAGTATATACTAATGAGATATAATGCATGATTTTTTTATGCAGTTGTGAATAATCTTATTAGAAGTATAATATTGATGATTTGGAGAGGATAAGTTAGTTGTTGATATTTTTTTAGCTAATCTAAAATTAGAAGAATAGCTCGGAATGTTGTATTTTTGCCAAGTTTTATTGTTAACAACACAGCTAATACACACACTAAATGAAACAAACTAAGTATATTTTCGTTACAGGAGGAGTTACATCTTCTTTAGGAAAAGGAATCATAGCAGCTTCTTTGGCTAAGCTATTACAAGCGCGCGGATATTCGGCCACTATCCAGAAATTTGATCCGTATATTAATGTGGATCCAGGAACACTTAACCCTTATGAACACGGGGAGTGTTTTGTAACAAATGATGGCGCAGAGACTGATCTTGATTTAGGTCACTATGAGAGATTCTTAAATGTACCTACTTCTCAAGCGAATAATGTTACTACAGGACGCGTTTATCTTTCTGTAATAGAGAAAGAGAGAAGAGGAGAGTTTTTAGGAAAGACGGTACAGGTAGTTCCTCATATCACGAATGAGATTAAAGAACGTATGCAGCTTCTAGGTAAATCAGGTGACTATGACATCGTGATTACTGAGATAGGTGGTACAGTAGGGGATATTGAGTCTTTACCTTATATCGAGTCTGTACGTCAGTTATTATGGGAGTTAGGAGATAATAACGCTATCGTAGTCCACTTGACTTTAGTACCTTATCTAGCAGCAGCAGGAGAGCTTAAAACTAAGCCAACTCAACACTCTGTGAAAACTTTAATGGAGAGCGGTATTAAGGCAGATATTTTGGTTTGTCGTACAGAGCATAACTTAAGTACTGAGATACGTCAGAAGTTAGCACAGTTCTGTAATGTGAAACCAGAAGCTGTTATTCAGTCTATCGATGCTGATACTATCTATGATGTGCCAAACTTAATGCTACAAGAAGGTTTAGATAGAGTAGCTCTTAAGAAATTAGATTTACCAGAGAAGACATCTCCAGATTTAGTGAAATGGAATGAGTTTATCCATAAACTTAAAAATCCATTGCATGTAGTAAATGTAGGGCTAGTAGGTAAATATGTAGAATTACAAGATTCTTATAAATCTATTTTAGAAGCATTAGTACACGGTGGTGCTGAAAATCAAATAAAAGTAAATATCGTTTCTATTCAATCTGATAATATCAATGCTAATAATGTGGCAGAGAAATTAAAGAACTTAGATGCTGTGTTAGTAGCACCAGGTTTTGGTTCTCGTGGTATTGAAGGAAAAATAGAGACTGTAAAATATGTAAGAGAGAACAAGATACCATTCTTAGGTATTTGTTTAGGTATGCAGATGGCTGTAATCGAATACGCAAGAAATGTATTGGGGTATGCTTCTGCTAATACTACTGAGGTGAATGAAAGTACTCAATATCCTGTAATTACTTTTATGGAAGATCAAAAGAATATTACAGATAAAGGAGGTACAATGCGTCTAGGTGGATGGGATTGTAAATTAAAAGAAGGTTCTAAAGCTTTTGAAATTTATGGAGAAAGTCTAATCAATGAGCGTCACCGTCATAGATATGAATTTAATAATCAATATTTAGAAGATTTTGAAAAAGCTGGTTTAATAGCTTCTGGATGGAATCCTGATACAGGACTAGTAGAAGTGGTAGAGTTAGATACTCATCCATTCTTCGTAGCTGTGCAGTTCCACCCTGAATATAAAAGTACAGTGGCAAAACCACATCCACTTTTTGTAAGCTTGGTTAAGGCAGCAATTGATAATAGAACAAAATAAGTTCTAAAGGTAATAAGCAAGTATTATTACAGCGAAAAATTTGATAAACTACAAATTAAGTAATGGAAGGAAAAAAATTAGATCGTAACAGTATTGTCGGCTTTGTTATTATAGCCGGGTTGCTAATTTGGATGATGTTGAATAATATCAACAAAGAAAAAGAAGCTATCGCTCAGGACAAAGAGGTAGCCAAAAAAGAGATAGTTAAAGAAGCTGAGTCTGAGAAAATTTCAAGTGCTATAAGTAATCATGTAGAGGTGGATTCTGTTCAGAATACTGCTTTACAAGCTGCTTTAGGCCCATTTGCTTATAGTGCAACATTACCATCTGCTCAAGGAGGTAAAACAGAACTTAAGAATGAATTACTGACTTTAGTTGTTGAAAATAAAGGAGGTAGTTTATCAAATGTTGTAATCAATAACAATGCTCGTTTTAATAAAAACTCTAAAGAACTAGTAGAGTTAATTAAAGATAATAACGCTGAGTTTAATTTAGAGTTATATACGAAGGACAACAAAAAGTTTAATACAAGGGACTTGTTCTTTGAACCTGAATTGACAAAAGAAGGGGAGAATCAAGTATTATCTATGCGTTTAAAAGTATCAGCTACTGAGTTTTTAGAGTATAGATATGTATTAAAGCCAGATGACTATATGTTAGACTTTACTATTCGTACACAAGGATTAAGTAGAGTTATTAATACAGCAGAGACACCAGCATTAGACTGGAGCTTAAAAGCATATAGTAATGAGAAGAGTATTACTTATGAGAACCAATATACTCGTGTATACTATGAGTATGAAGGAGGAAAAGATAACAGTCTAAGTAATACAAGTAAAGATGACAGTACTGAAGCTAAAAATGTAAGTTTCGTTGCATTTAAACAACACTTCTTCGCTTCTGTTTTAATTACAGATAAAGCTTTTGATACAGCTAGTTTAAAATCAGCTAACTTGGTTCATGATGAGGCAGTAGATACTGTTTACACTAAACAGTTTAATGCAAAAATGCCTTTAGCTTATACAGGTGGAGAGTTAAACTATGATATGAAGTGGTTCTTCGGACCAGCTGATTATAAATTATTAAAGTCATATGATCAAGGGTTAGATAAGATTGTTCCTTTAGGATGGGGAATCTTTGGATGGTTAAACCGTTTCTTATTTATTCCAGTATTTGGAGTATTGAGTTCATTCTTACCTTATGGTATTGCTATTATTGCATTAACTGTACTTGTGAGATTATTAATTTCTCCATTGACTTATAAGTCTTATGTTTCTCAAGCAAAAATGAAAGCAATTCGTCCAGAAGTGAATGAGTTGAACGAAAAATATAAGAATGATCCAATGAAGAAGCAACAAGAGACAATGAATTTGTACTCTAAAGCAGGAGTTAACCCAATGGCAGGATGTATTCCAGCATTGTTACAGATTCCTATCTTCTATTCATTGTTCCAATTCTTCCCATCAGCATTTGATTTGAGACAAAAATCATTCTTATGGGCAGATGACTTATCGTCTTATGACCAGATTTTAGAATTGCCTTTCCGTATTCCATTCTATGGTAACCACGTGAGTTTATTCCCTATTTTAGCTTCTGTTGCAATTTTTGTATATATGAAGATGACTACAGGAGATCAACAAATGGCAGCACCTGCTCAAGAAGGAATGCCTGATATGAGTAAAATCATGAAGGTGATGATCTATATCTCTCCATTGATGATGTTATTCTTCTTTAATAACTACGCGTCAGGATTGAGTTTGTACTACTTTATTTCTAACTTGATTACAATTGGTATTATGTATGTAATTAAAAACCATATTGTAAAAGAAGATAAGATTAAAGCTATCATTGAAGACAATAAAACGAAAGAACGTCCTAAAGGTAAGTTCCAACGTAAAATGCAAGAAATGATGCAACAAGCGCAAGAGCAACAAAAATTACAAGAAGAAAGAAAGAAGAAAAATAAATAATTCTTTTATATTTAACACCTCTGATCAAATTCAGAGGTGTTTTTTTTTATGAGAATTGCAATTATAGGAATGGGAAACATGGGGAGTACTTTTGCCAATGGGTTTATTAACTCTAGGTTTATTAACCCATCAGATGTATTGATATACACGCGTTCACAGAAGGCTACAGAAGATAGTCGTAATATTCATCAGTTGTCTTATCGCTATCAATTGGATGGTGATATAGGATCTTGTGACATCGTTATCGTTGCAGTCAAACCCCAAGACTTTTCTATACTAGTTGCAGATCTAAAGAAATATGTAAATAAAGATCAGATAGTCGTTTCTGTGATGGCAGGTATCTCTATAGATCGTTTAAAAGAAGATTTAGGAATCGAAAAAATAGTTCGTTCCATGCCTAATCTGCCTACTCAGATAGGTAGAGGTATGACTGTTTTTACTGCTTCAGAAGAACTAGATCGAAAAGAGTTGTTCATTATTCAGAACTTAATTAATACCACAGGTAAGTCTGTATATGTGTCTGAAGAGAATAAAATAGATGCAGCTACAGCGGTATTAGGTAGTGGGCCTGCTTATGTGTTTTATTTTATGGAAGCTATGATACAGGCAGCAATATCTTATGGTTTTGAACCGTCACAAGCAGAATTGTTAGTGAAGCAAACCATATCAGGTGCTCTAGGATTGTATGAAGCCAATTCGTTATCTACACAGGATTGGATAGCGAAAGTATCGTCTAAGGGTGGTACTACTGAGCAAGCGATTAAGTATTTCAATGAAGAAGAGGTATTGCAAAAATTAGTGGAAGGAATTCATAGAGCAAAGGCTCAATCTGAGTTACTGGGTAAGAAATTAGGGTAGTTTTTGTAATATGTTATCATTAGTGCCTGATAAAACTTATTATTTAATACTAAGTCTAAAAAGGCTGTCAAAACAAAGAGAGTTGTTTTATCTTTTAATCTTGTTCAGGGGTTTCTAAGAAATATACTAGTTTAATGTAGTTATAGCCCAAAAAGACTATCAAGACTCTTGTGCATTCGCAGGTCTACCTGTACAGAAGAAACAGATTAGCACTATTCAAACTAAACATTAAACAAGGTTTTCTTCGGGCGTTGATTAGAGAGCCTTTTGGAGTTCTTCGGAAAACTGGCCTTCCTTCCGAATAAACACTGAATTATTCCGAAGAGGCTCCGAAGAAATGTATAGTGTTAATATTTTTAATTGCTGTAATTCAGTAAGTTGTGTTTTGTGAAATGGAAGAAAGTGGAACTTTTGGGAAATAAAGAGAAGTTTTTGGAAGAAAATGGAAGCTATTCTAAAAACTTGTTTTTTCGATTGTAGTTTTGCCCTGTAATTAGGAAGAGAAATATGATCGAGTTAGATTCCTTTGGTTTTTCCTTATAAACCTATCGTTTCAATAGATACTTCACGAAGTGAATTACATTTGGAAAAACAATAAAAAAATATACTTATAAGTACGCACTTTTACTCATCGTGTTTAGAGTGTGTAAGACTAAACTACGATAACTTTTTAGAAGCCAGCATGCTGACTTCCTTTTTTAAATACTTTTATAGGACAACAATGATATGTTCTAAAAGATTTATTTTTAAGGTAAAATATTAATAAGGAGGATAGAGAAGTAGTGTAGAACTTTATTGAGGTAGATAAGATATGATGAATAAAGAGTTTTATGATTTTATCATTGATCGGATGGAATTGTTTTATCGAAATTTTGGTGCAGAATGGTGTGTAGATGATTTAGTAATAAAGCCTAAAGAAAAGGCATTACTTCGGGAGTTTTTATTAACTCTTGAAAAAGAGGAGATTGTTAATGTTATAGGTGATGATAGATTCATTATTATTGATTTACCGTCTAAGTATAAAACATCTAATCTAAATAATGAATAATAGAGATTGCATTACTTTATTAAGGTTGTTATAATATTTAATCAAGAAGTAAAATGAAAATACTTAGGAAAGTGCTGTTAAGTAAGTCTGATTATCCGATTAGTTATTATGAAGATGAAGTTGATTTTACATTTTACACGATGAATGGTTGGAAAGAGACAGTTGTTTTATCTCTTTCTACTTCTCAACCATTAGAGAATTTAGTTGAACAGCAGGGTATTAGTTATGAGTCTCTAGCTAAACAAGGTATAGCTAGGCTTAGTGATTTGTCAAGTAAGGAAAAACAATACTTTTATCGGTATATGATTGTTGAGGATTTAAAGTATGTGGACGTGAAGTACTTGATTGTTTTTGGTTTTGTAGAACATAGAGAGTATTATGATTGCCAGGTATTTGGTGTTTTAGAAATTGAAGTGTAGGAGTGATGATTTGGTAAGATTATAATTAAGTTTAATAGTTTTTCTCTATGAGAGAATCATAATTAAAAGATAAGATAAATTCAAAAGCTTTTTGTATTGCGGCATTTCTCGTAAATTTGCCACAATATTTTTTATTATGAAGAAAAGAGTAGTAGTAGGTCTTTCGGGAGGTGTAGACTCAAGTGTCGCAGCTTATTTACTGAAAGAACAAGGGTATGAAGTTATTGGACTCTTCATGAAAAACTGGCACGATGATTCTGTGACAATTTCTAATGAATGTCCATGGCTAGAAGATAGCAACGATGCTTTAATGGTCGCTGAGAAGCTTGGGATTCCATTCCAAACAGTTGACTTAAGTGAACAATATAAAGAGAAGATTGTAGACTATATGTTTAAGGAGTATGAGAATGGTCGTACCCCTAATCCAGACGTATTGTGTAATCGCGAGATTAAGTTTGATGTATTTATGAAAATAGCATTGACTTTAGGAGCAGATTATGTCGCTACAGGGCATTATTGTCGCAAAGATGAAGAGGTCATTACCAAAGAAGATGGAACACAGGAGACAGTATATAAACTGTTGGCTGGTGTAGATCCTAATAAAGATCAGTCTTACTTCTTATGTCAGTTATCTCAAGAGCAATTAGCGAAAGCGCTATTTCCAGTTGGAGAGTTGTTGAAACCACAAGTACGTGAGATAGCAGCTAAGATGAACTTAATCACAGCAGACAAAAAAGATTCTCAAGGATTGTGTTTTATTGGTAAGGTAAGATTACCAGAATTCTTACAACAGCAGTTGAAAAGAAAAGATGGGCTTATCTACGAAATACCAAAAGATTCGTCTATCTATACGAAAGAGGAAGAGACATTCTCTACAATAGGAGATGCTTTGTACAGCGAAGCGAAATCAATTGTGTATACACCTGAAATGGGTAAAAAGGTAGGTGAGCACTTCGGAGCGCACTTCTTTACTATTGGTCAACGCAAGGGATTAAATGTGGGAGGTACTGCTGAGCCATTGTTTATTATAGGTACTGATGTAAAGGAAAATATCATTTACACAGGTCAAGGAAGTGACCACCCAGGATTATTTCACAAAGCATTATTTGTAAAAGAATCAGAAATTCATTGGATTAGAGAAGATTTAGCATTGCAAGAAGGAGAAACAATGTCTATATTAGCACGTATAAGATATCGCCAACCTTTGCAAAAAGCTACTTTACACAAGATGAAAGAAGGTATGTACGTTCGTTTTGACGAACCGCAATCCGCTATCACAGAAGGACAATTTGTATCTTGGCATATCGAAGACGAACTAATTGGTTCGGGTGTTATTTCGAAACTATAAACAACCAAAATACAATGAAAAATAAGTTAGTAGATCTTTTTAAAATTCAGTATCCTATCGTACAGGGAGGGATGATTTGGAACAGTGGTTATAAGTTAGCTAGTGCAGTGAGTAATGCTGGTGGATTAGGACTTATAGGTGCTGGTTCAATGTATCCTGAGGTACTAAGAGAACATATCCAGAAGTGTAAGAAAGCAACTGACAAACCATTTGGAGTAAATGTCCCTATGTTATATCCTAATATTGAGGAAATCATGAACATTATTGTAGAAGAAGGAGTGAAAATTGTCTTTACTTCTGCAGGTAATCCTAAAACATGGACTCCATTTTTAAAACAACATGGGATAACAGTAGTGCATGTAGTTAGTTCTTCTAAATTTGCATTAAAAGCCCAAGAAGCAGGTGTTGATGCGATAGTAGCAGAAGGGTTTGAAGCTGGAGGACATAATGGAAGAGAAGAAACTACTACGCTTACTTTGATTCCTATGGTTCGTGAGAAGATCACGGTTCCTTTAATTGCGGCTGGAGGTATCGCTACAGGAAGAGGAATGCTTGCAGCTATGGTACTCGGTGCAGATGGAGTGCAAATGGGAACGCGATTTATCGCTTCTAAAGAGAGTTCTGCTCATGATAACTTTAAGAATCTTCTATTAGATGTACAAGAAGGGGATACTGTTCTTACTTTAAAAGAACTTGCGCCCGTACGTTTAATTAAGAATGAGTTTTACACAGGACTTCAAGCCTTGTATGCTAAGAATCCATCAGTAGAAGAATTAAAAGAATATTTGGGTAGGGCTCGAGCTAAAAAAGGAATGTTTGAAGGAGATTTAGTAGAAGGAGAACTAGAGGTAGGGCAAATATCAGGTCTGATACATAAAATAGAACCAGTAAGTGATATTGTTAAAAATATCATTGCTGAGTTTGATCAAGCAAAGAGAGATATAGCTCAGTTATAGGGTTTATTTAAATAACGAAAGTCATACAATGTTTTTTAATCTTAAAAATATTGTATGACTTTTTGCTATTTATTACTAAAATCATATATTTAAGAGCTAAAAAAAATATTACATAAAAAAAATCACAACTAAAATATGAGTTATTATAAAATAGAAAATCTAGAACAATACTTTAAACACTATAAAAAATCCGTTAGAGAGCCTCGTAAGTTCTGGGGGAAGATAGCAGAGGAAAACTTCGTTTGGTATCAAGTGTGGGATAAGGTATTCGAGTTTGATATGGAGGAATCTAAATTCCAGTGGTTTGTTAATGCTAAATTGAATATTGTAAAGAACAGTATTGATCGTCATCTTGCAAAAAGAGGAGAGAAAGCAGCTATTATATTTGAACCTAATAATCCAGAAGAGCAAGCAGAAACTATTACCTATAATGACTTATACAATAGAGTGTGTAAGATGGCTAATGTGCTAAAAGAGCAAGGGGTTAAAAAAGGAGATAGAGTATGTATCTACCTTCCTATGATACCTGAGTTAGCGGTTAGTATGTTGGCATGTGCTAGATTAGGAGCGATACACAGTGTTATATTCGCTGGTTTTTCTTCATCTGCTGTGACGAAGCGTATTAATGATTCTGAATGTAAATTTGTTATAACATCCGATGGGAGCTTTAGAGGAAATAAGACTATTCCATTAAAACCAATTATTGATGAAGCATTAGACTCTTGCCCAGGAGTTGAGAAAGTACTTGTAGTGAAGAGAACAGGTGCTGAAGTTGCTTTTAAAGAAGGAAGAGATATGTGGTTAGCCCCTCTATTAGAAGAAGCATCTAATAATCATGTGGCTCAAGTAATGGATGCAGAAGATCCTTTATTTATTTTGTATACTTCTGGTTCTACAGGTGCTCCAAAAGGAATGGTGCATACTACAGCAGGGTATATGGTGCAAACGGCTTATTCTTTTAAAAATATTTTTGACTATAAAGAAGAGGATATCTTCTGGTGTACTGCTGACTGTGGTTGGATTACGGGGCATTCATATATTATTTATGGACCTCTATTAAATGGTGCAACTACAGTGATGTTTGAAGGAGTACCATCTTATCCAACGCCTAGTAGATTCTGGGATATCATTGATAAGTATAAAGTAACCCAATTCTATACAGCTCCTACAGCTATTCGTTCGTTGATGACAGAGGATTACAGTTATGTGAATTCACATGATTTGTCTAGTTTAAGAGTTATTGGTTCGGTAGGAGAGCCTATTAATGAGGAAGCTTGGCACTGGTATAATGACCATGTAGGAAAGAAAAGATGTCCTATAGTGGATACTTGGTGGCAGACAGAGACAGGAAGTATCTTAGTTTCTCCACTGCCATTTATTACACCTACTAAGCCTACTTATGCGACTTTACCATTACCTGGTATTCAGGCAGTATTGATGGATGAGAAGAGAAATGAGATAGAGGATAATCAGGTAGACGGATCATTGTGTATTAAATTCCCTTGGCCATCCATGGCTCGTACTATTTGGGGAGATCATGAGCGATATAAAGAGACTTACTTTGGTCAGTTTCCAGGTAAATACTTTACAGGAGATGGAGCTTTAAGAGATGAAGTAGGATATTATAGAATTACAGGACGTGCAGATGATGTTGTTATTGTCTCTGGACATAATCTAGGAACTGCTCCTATAGAAGATGCGATTAATGAGCATCCAGCTGTAGCAGAAAGTGCTGTAGTAGGATATAAACACGATATCAAAGGAAACGCTTTATATGGATTTATTACCTTGAAAGTGGAAGGGGAGACTCGTGATAGAGAAAATCTTAAACGCGAGATTAACCAGTATATATCAAGTCATATTGGGGCAATCGCTAAGTTGGATAAGATTCAGTTTGTGGATAGTTTGCCTAAAACAAGATCTGGTAAAATTATGAGAAGAATCTTGCGTTCTATTTCTAATGGAGAAACAAAAGAGTTCGGTGATGTATCAACACTTATTAACCCAGAGGTGATAGAAGTGATTATGAACAATAAAGTTGAGTAATCAATAGCCTATAAATAATAAAAAGTCCTTAATCGTAAGATTAAGGACTTTTTTTATACTATCGTTTACCTGAGAGTAAACAATAAACAAATGACAATTCGAATGATGGTTACAGGTTTTTTTGATCCTGTATTTTAGCTGCTTTTTTTACAGAGTAAACTAAATAAGCTATAAAAATAATAAAACCTATATAAGACAGCCAGTTGTGTTGGATAGACCATAAGTTATCCATATCTAGATTATATATTCCAGAAACTAATCCTAGTAATACCAGGAAGGTAATTATCTTCTCAATATTTTTATTCATTTTACTTATTTTATTAGATAGTCATTGAGAACAACTGCCTTTGGGGTTTATTCTTTTGTAATCTTAAATCAAAAGCCATACATACATTTCTAACAAATGCACGCCCTTTAGTTGCTATCTTAATGTTATATCCTTTAATTTCAATTAATTCATCTCTTTCTAGTTCCTTAAGTTCTTCTAATATAGGATTGAAATCAATGCTATCAATATCCGCAGTTAGATCTGTATTTAAAGAACACATTAAATTTAAGATATGTTTTCTAATAATCAAATCTTCTTTGTTTAATATATGCCCTTTTGTAACAGGAATAATATGTTGATCTAATAGTTGATAATAAGTATCAATGTCTTTTTCATTTTGAGCAAAAGCATACCAGCTGTCACTGATAGAAGATACACCTAAGCCTATCATTACTTGAGTTTTAGAAGAGGTGTACCCCATAAAGTTTCTATGGATATGCCCTGTATTCATAGATTTATAAAGAGAATCTGATTTTAAAGAAAAGTGATCCATTCCTATTTCAACATATCCGTTCTTAAGAAGAAGTTCTTTTCCTTTTTCGTATAATTGACGTTTTTCAGCATCTTTAGGCACATCTTCATCATTAAATCCACGTTGACCATTTCCTTTTATCCATGGCACATGTGCATAACTATAAAACGCTAAACGATCTGGAGAAAGAGATTTCGTCTTTTCGATAGTATCGATTACATGTTCTAACTTTTGGAACGGTAGCCCATAGATAATATCATGTGAAATAGAAGTATAACCAAGCTCTTTAGCCCATAGTGTTACTTTTGCAACATTGTGAAAGCTTTGTTCTCTATGGATTGCTTTTTGTACTTCAGGGTTGTAATCTTGTACACCAAAACTCACTCTTCTAAAACCTAGATTGTATAGAGTAGATAAGTGTTCTTTAGTTGTATTATTTGGATGTCCTTCAAAACTAAATTCATATTCTTTAGCAATATTAGCTTTCGCTTTAATACCTTCAATTAGCTTAGTCAAATGTTGTGGCGAAAAGAATGTAGGAGTACCTCCCCCTAAGTGGATTTCTTTGATGATTGGTTTTTCATCAAATAATGCACAATATAAATCCCATTCCTTAAGAAGAGCATCTATATATGGACTTTCTACTTCATGTCTTTTGGTAATTCTCTTGTGGCAGCCACAAAACGTACATAAGCTTTCGCAAAATGGCAGATGGATATAGATACTTATTCCTTCTTTTTGATTGGACTCAATGAATGATCTCTTTAAAGAATCAATCCATTTATCTGCAGAAAAAGAGGTCTCATCCCAGTAAGGAACAGTGGGATAACTAGTGTATCTAGGACCAGGTACATTATACTTTTGTATAAGAGAAACTGACATATTTATTTTATATTTGTAACAAATGTATAGTAATGTTAAATCGCATACTATGATATTTGTCATTTTTGTTAAACTATAAACTAACCTATATTATGAAAAAATATAACGCTTTTTGGCTTTCATTTATTGCTACTATTTTAATTACAGTAAGTGGTTATAGCCAAGAAAAGGCAGCCCATTTATTGAACAATGAGAACTTTAAAAAAGCAATTGAAGCGACAGAAGTTCAGTTACTTGACGTTAGAACGGATAAAGAGTTCAGCGAAGGAACTATAGAGTATGCAAAAAATATCAATGTGCTAGAGGAGGACTTTATTGATAAAACTAAAACGCTATCTAAAGAAGAACCAGTATATATTTTCTGTAAATCAGGAAAGAGAAGTGAGAAGGCTAGAAATATTCTTTTAGAACAAGGTTTTAAAACAGTATATGAGTTAGACGGAGGATATACTAAGTGGGAAGAAGCAAAGAAATAATACAGATTCCCATATAATAGGGAGATCAATATAAGCAGATGAAGTCCTTGATTTACTTGTTTATAATGAAATCAATAAAGTAGGGTTACAAATAAAATAAAGGAAGGAGTAAGGATATTTATCAATAATTTAAGAATTGTGATTGTCATTATGCGGTTATAATTACTATTTTTGGTAAAAAGAAGGAAATTATGGGATTTATTAAAACACTTATTATTATTGTTCTGATATACTACGCATTTAAAATAGCGATGCGTTATTTGTTTCCTGTATTAATATACAAGGCTGCAAAAAAAGCAGAACAGAATTTTCAACAGAGACAACAACAGTACAATCCATATAACAACAATCAAGAAACAGAAACGTATACTAATACTGCAAGTCAGCATAATAAAGTACCACGTTCGACAAAAGTTGTTGGAGAGTATGTAGACTTCGA
Source organism: Myroides odoratimimus (assembly GCF_004337635.1). NCBI lineage: Bacteria > Pseudomonadati > Bacteroidota > Flavobacteriia > Flavobacteriales > Flavobacteriaceae > Myroides > Myroides odoratimimus. The sequence continues at coordinate 3,213,120 of NZ_CP037427.1, read as the reverse complement.
AGAAGTAGATTCGAAGTAATTCATAGATATAGTATAAAGCCCTCAAGAGCAGTGCCTCTTGAGGGCTTTTTTATATATATAATAAAACTATAGGCTTCCCTTTAAAGCCATCTGAAATTTACTTATTTTAGCATACTTAAATAGTAGTATAAATGTCATCAGAAACAACGAATACGTTTAAAAGAATTTATCCACATCTATTAGTGGTTTTAGGTTTTATAGTAGTAGCACTACTTTATTTCTCACCTGTTTTATCTAATAAGGTAATTTACCAATCCGATATTGTGCAATATACTGGAATGGCAAAAGAACAAATAGACTTTAGAGAACAAGTTAAAGAAGAGCCTTATTGGACAAATAGCGCTTTTGGAGGAATGCCAACCTATCAATTAGGAGCTAAATTTCCTCATAATTATGTGAAAGATTTAGATAGCATAATTCGTTTTTTACCTAGACCTGCAGATTATTTATTTATCTATTTTATCGGATTCTATATTCTATTGGCTTCTCTAGGAATGAAGCCTTTGAGATCATTTATAGGAGCACTAGCTTTTGGTTTTTCTACCTATCTGATTATTATTTTAGGAGTAGGGCATAATGCTAAAGCTCACGCTATTGCTTATATGCCGATGGTATTGGCAGGAGTGCTTTTAGTGTTTAGGAAACATTATATAAAAGGGGGATTGCTAACTCTATTTGCAGCCGCTTTAGAAATTAGTGCAAACCACTTCCAGATGACCTATTATTTACTATTATTACTTATCGTAGTGGGAGTATTTTATATGGTCAAATATATAAGAGAAAAAGATTATAAAGCGATAGGTACATCAATAGCTGTATTAGTAGGAGCCGCTATTCTAAGTATAGGAGCGAATGCTACTAATCTGATGGCTACTTCAGAATATACTAAGTTTAGTACGCGTAGTAATAGTGAGCTAACGTATCAACCTGATGGTTCTGTAAAGGAATCGTCTAATGCGATGAGCTATGATTATATCACGGAGTATAGCTACGGTATTTTTGAAAGTTTAAACTTGATAGCACCTCGTTTGACAGGGGGGGCGAATAATGAACATTTAGATACAGATTCTAATGTATATAAATTGTTTAAGTCAGTAGGCGCTAGTGATCAACAAGCAAAAGAAATGGCAAGTAGTTCACCTACTTATTGGGGAGATCAACCTATTGTTGCAGCACCAGCTTATATAGGAGCTGTTGTATTCTTCTTGTTCTTAATCGGAATTTTTGCAGAGAAGAGAAGTATTAAGTATGTTTTCATAATAGGGGCAGTCTTTTCTTTATTGTTATCATGGGGTAAGAACTTCTCTATTCTGACAGACTTCTTTATTAACTATTTTCCATTGTATAATAAGTTTAGAGCAGTGTCTTCTATTCAAGTAATACTTGAATTATGTGTACCTGCCTTAGCTATTATTGGGCTATATGCTTATAGTAAGTTAGCAAAAGAAGAGCAGTTAGCTGTTTTAAAGAAATCAGGTATCGTAGCTGGATCTATCCTAATATTGTTGTTTTTAGTAAAAGGGTCTTTAAGTTTTACAGGCTTAAATGACGGTTATTATAGAGGAGCTTATGGTGAGATAGGGCCAGGATTTATCAGTGCTTTAATAGAAGATAGAAAAGCAATGTATACAGCAGACCTTATTAGAAGTTTTGTTCTAATTGCTTTAGCTGCAGGAGTTTTGTTCTTATCAACTAAAGAAAAGATTAAGCCAGTTGTTGCAGTAATTATTATTGGTGTATTGATGGTAGGAGATTTAGTATTAGTGGATCGTAAGTATGTGAATGACTCAAACTTTGTACTAGCTTCTCAAATGTCTCAACCTTTCCAGGCAACACCAGCTGATAAGGTAATACTGAATGATACAGAGCATTTTAGAGTATATGAGTTAAATGGAGGCTTTAATAGTGCAAGAAGTTCATTCTTCCATCATTCTTTAGGTGGATATCATGCAGCGAAACCTCGTAGAATGCAAGAGCTAGCAGATTATCAATTGAATCAACATTCTAATATGGAAGTGTTGAATATGATGAATGTGAAGTATATTATTCAGAAGGATGAAGAGGGACGTGATGTTCCATTATTAAATGATAATGCGAATGGGAATGCGTGGTTTGTATCTAGTATTCAAAAAGTGCAAGATGCAAATGAAGAAATGAAAGCATTGGATAAGTTGAAAACAAAAAATCAGGCTGTATTGAATACAACTATGTTTAAAGATGTACAGTTAAAAGATACATATGCTGTGGATTCTTTAGCTCGTATTGAGTTAAAAAGTTATGCTCCGAATAAGATAGTTTATGAGTCAACTAACAGTGCTGATGGAGTAGCAGTATTCTCTGAAATCTATTACCCACAAGGTTGGATTGCTAAAGTAGATAATACAGAGGTGCCAATCTTTGCTGTAGATTATGTATTAAGAGGAATAGAGTTATCAAAGGGGAAACACACTATCGAATTTACTTTTGAACCACAAGTAATCAAAACAGGTAGTAGAATAGCCCTAGGATCGAGTATTCTTATTTTCTTGATTACAGTAGGAGGAGCATATCTTTTAGTTAAGAAGAAGGAATAGATTTACAGTTGACGGTTTACAGTTTACGGTTTACGGTTTACGGTTTACAGTTTCACGATTTCACAGAAAAGCGGTTTCACAAAAAAACGATTTCACGGTTTCACAGAAAAACGATTTCACAAAAAAACAAAATGTAGTATGAATATGCCAAAGAAAAAAGTTTTAATCATAAGTTATTATTGGCCTCCAGCAGGAGGACCAGGAGTACAACGTTGGTTAAAGTTTGTCAAATATTTACCAAGCTTTGATATTGAACCTATAGTATATATACCTGAAAATCCAAGTTATCCATTATTAGATTCTAGTAATGAGCAGGAGGTAAGCTCTGAAATAACGATTCTTAGACAGCCTATTAGTGAACCTTATAGCAAGGCTAAATTAGTAAGTGGTAAGAATACAGATACTTTAAGTGCGGGAATTATTCCAGATAAGAAGAAACAATCATTCACGGATAAACTATTGCTTTGGGTGAGAGGAAACTTTTTTATTCCTGATGCTAGAGTGAGCTGGGTGAAACCTTCTGTGGCTTATTTGTCTAAGTACTTAAAGGAAAACAAGGATATAGAGACCATTATTACGACAGGGCCTCCTCATAGTATGCATTTGATAGGAATGGCTCTTAAAGAGCAATTAAACATCCAATGGATAGCTGATTTTAGAGATCCATGGACGACTATAGGGTATCATAAAGAATTAAAACTAAATCAGTCTAGTGCAACTAAGCATTTAGAATTAGAGAAAGAAGTTCTAAATAAAGCAGATCAAATTATCGTCACTAGTAAAACAACTAAAAAGGAGTTCCAGACTAAAACGGATAAACCTATAACAGTGATTACAAACGGTTATGATATTACGAACCTTGGAAAAGTACCTCTAGACGAGAAATTTACTTTAGCACATATTGGCTCGTTTTTATCTGATAGAAATCCTAGAATTTTATGGAAAGCTATCTCAGAATTGCGAAAAGAGAATAAGGCATTTAAAGATGCTTTTCAACTAAAACTAGTAGGAAAGGTAAGTAGTGAAGTATTAGATACCATAAAAGAGTTTAGACTAGAGGATTGTGTTGTTAATCATGGTTATGTAGATAATGTAGAGGCATTGAGACAAATGCGTGCTTCACAAGTACTGTTATTAGTAGAAATAGATTCAGAAGATACTAAAGCGATTATTCCTGGTAAGTTATTTGAGTATATGGCATCAGAACGCCCAATATTAGGGATAGGGCCTGAGGATTCTGATTTCTTCGATATTATCAAAGAAACAAATACTGGAAAAGTAGTGTTGTATTCTGAAAAAGATAAGGTGAGAGATATTCTATTAGAATACTTCGAACAGTATCAACAGAATCAATTAAAAGTATTCGCTATGGGACTGCAGTATTTCAGTAGAAAAAGATTGACTGAGAAACTAGTTAAAGTAATTAAGAATTAAAAAATAGGAGTGATTAACCTTCAATATGAGGGGCTTATATCACATGATATTATAATTATGACAAAGGTAATTTTGAATTTCGAGGTTACCTTTTTTATTGCACGTTGTTAGCGGAACCTGAGCTGAAACAATTAAAAAAGGCTGTATCATTATTTGATACAGCCTTTTTCTTATGAGGTATATAGTCATAATTCGTAATTATCCAATGGATTACTTAAGTTTTTCTTTTAGGTACTTTCCTGTTAGTGAAGCTTTGTTTTTTACAATTTCTTCAGGTGTTCCAAAAGCAACTAATTGCCCTCCATTTTCTCCTCCTTCAGGCCCGATATCTATGATGTAATCAGCACATTTGATTAAATCAAGGTTGTGCTCAATCACAATAATAGAATGCCCTTTTTCAATTAAAGCTTCAAATGACTTTAGTAACTTTTGAATATCGTGGAAGTGCAATCCTGTTGTAGGCTCATCAAAAACAAATAATACCTTATCTCTAGTTGTACCAGCTAATAAGAAAGAAGCAAGCTTGATTCGCTGTGCTTCTCCACCTGATAGAGTAGAAGAAGATTGTCCTAACTGCACATAGCCTAGTCCTACATCGTGTAGAGGTTGTAGTTTTTGTGCTATCTTAGTTTGCTTATGTTGATCGAAGAACATTAAGGCATCATCTATCGTCATGGTCAGTAAGTCATCGATATTCTTCCCTTCAAAATTAACTTCCAGTATTTCTTTTTTAAAGCGCTTGCCATGACAAGTTTCACATTCTAAGTGAACGTCTGCCATAAACTGCATCTCTACTGTTACAGTTCCTTCTCCTTTACAAGTTTCACATCGACCACCATCTACGTTAAACGAGAAATGCTTAGGTTGATAACCTCTTAGCTTTGATAACTGTTGTTTAGAGTATAAATCTCTAATATCATCGTAGGCTTTGATATAGGTCACAGGGTTAGATCTAGAACTTCTTCCGATCGGATTCTGATCTACATATTCTATTGATTTAATACCACCAAATTCCCCTTTCATCTCTGTAAACTGACCAGGTTTATCACTAAGTCCTGTTAGTTTTTTCTGTAGTGCAGGGAATAATATTTTTTTGACTAAGGTACTCTTACCACTACCAGATACTCCTGTGATCACTGTTAGACAGTCTAGTGGAAATGTAACGTCTATATTTTTTAGATTGTTTTCTCTAGCGCCTACTATTTCGATAAAGTGTTTGTACCCTCTGCGTTTTTTAGGAACAGCTATTTCAAGAGCACCACTAAGGTATTTCCCTGTTAGAGAGTTTGCTTTTAAAATAGTATTGTAATCTCCTTGAGCTACCAGTTGTCCTCCATAGCTACCAGCCTCAGGACCGATGTCTATAATCTGATCAGCTGATTTCATGATGTCTTCATCGTGTTCTACCACGATAACTGTATTCCCTAGTTGTTTTAGGTTATTCAGTACATCGATTAACTTTTCTGTATCCTTAGGGTGTAATCCTATACTTGGTTCGTCTAAGATATACATTGACCCCACTAAACTACTTCCTAATGAAGTGGCTAAGTTAATACGCTGAGATTCTCCTCCAGATAGCGTAGCAGAATTTCTATTTAATGTTAGGTAGTCAAGCCCTACATTACTTAGAAAGCCAAGTCTGTTATTGATCTCGATTAATAAGCGTTGTGCTACTTTGGCTTCGTATTCATTTAGTTTTAAATCTTTAAAGAAGGTAATCAAATGCTTGATAGGTAAGTCTACCAGCTCGCTTACTGTTCTGTTACCTACTTTTACATAGCTCGCTTCTTTGCGCAGTCTTTTTCCTTTACATGTAGGACATTTTGTTTTTCCTCTATAACGAGATAAAAGGACGCGATTCTGGATTTTATAGTTTTTTTCTTCTAATTCTTTAAAGAAGTCATTTAGTCCTGTAAAGAACGAGTTTCCTTCCCATACCAATGCTTTTTGCTCTTCTGTTAGCTCAAAGTAAGGTTTGTGAATAGGGAAGTCAAATTTATAAGCATTGTTAACCAGTTGATCTCTATACCAGCTCATCGACTCTCCTCTCCAAGGGAAGACCGCATTCTCATATATAGAAAGCCCTGTATTAGGAATGACTAGTTCTTCGTCAATACCGATGATATTACCATATCCATCACAGGATGGACAAGCTCCATAAGGATTGTTAAAACTAAATAAGTGTACATTAGGTTCAAGAAAAACTTCCCCATCTAAGGCAAAGTTGTTGCTGAATTCTTTGCGTTTTTTATCTTTAAGATCCTCTATATAGCAGTATCCTTTTCCTTCGAAGAAAGCTGTTTCTACAGAGTCTCCTAGGCGGTTAAAGAAATCTTCATCATCACTGACTACGATACGGTCTACAACTAGATAAACCTGAGTGGCATCTACTTGATTAACGATATCTTCTGTATTGTCATTTATATATTGATCTAAACGCAAAGTCTCTCCATGCACTAATATTCTAGCATATCCCTGCTGAAGAAGGACATTAAGGTGCTCATAAAGCTCTCTGTCTTCTCCTAAATCAATAGGGGCTAGCAATAATAATTTGGCTCCAATAGCTAAGCTCTTAACATAGTCTAATACATCACTTACAGTATCCTTCTTTACTTCCTCTCCTGAGATAGGCGAGAAGGTCTTTCCGATACGTGCGTACAGTAATTTGATGTAATCATATACCTCAGTAGAGGTACCTACTGTAGAACGAGCATTGCTAGTGTTTACTTTTTGTTCAATCGCAATCGCAGGAGCAATTCCTTTTATGTATTCTACTTTAGGTTTGTTAATACGTCCTAAGAATTGTCTAGCATAAGAAGATAAGCTCTCTACATAACGTCTTTGTCCTTCTGCATATAAGGTGTCAAAAGCTAAACTGGACTTACCAGAACCAGACAATCCTGTTATAACAACAAGATTATTACGAGGGATGACAACGTCTAAATCTTTTAGATTGTGTAGCTGAGCGCCCTTGATGATAATATTCTTTTTTGGATCTATATTGGAGAAATCTATTTTTTTCATGTAGCCTATAAAGGTTTAATAAACAAAGATAATGCTTTCTTTAATTCCACTAAAACTCTGCAAGGTATAATCTTGTGCAAAATGCTGAATCTGCTATAATATTTCGCATTATCACCTTGTATAAAGAGTAGGATGGAAGAACGATATGAGGTTTAAATATAGAAAGAACTAGAAAGTGGATGTAATAGAAAGTCAAAAAGTGGAGTAAATAGGAGTAATTGGGGGTAGAAGGGAGTAGTTGTTTTAAAGAGAAAGCTAGTGTTGATCTAGGCTGTATCTTGATTGGACGCTGTGGTTATCCTATTTTGTTTTCGAGTTGTTCCCAAAAAGTCGCTTCTAGGGTATCTCTTGGGAACACGATACAAACGAGATTAAGAGCTGACAGGAATAAGGATGAAATACCACATGGGAGCAAAAGGGAGACCGTATTATAAAAATGTAAAGGTTCGGTACATAAATATAATTGTGTTTTCTACATCTATTCCAGCCTAATATTGTGATTATTTCATTTAGATAAATTTAAGAGATGTGAATTTTATTGTTTTCCGGCTAAATGATGAGATATGATAACGTTTGTTGATTGAGGTTCTAAAAAAAACTTTTATTTTTTATTTATTTTAACAAATATAATTTTATATATTTGTCTCGTTAAACGATAAAAATCAAAGCCTATAATACAAAATTACTTTATAAAAATCTATTTACAGTTTTAAAAAAGAAATTTGGTATGGTATATATAAATATGCCTGATGCAACCCTTGTAACATTATATATTGCAGGTGGTGAAGAGGCGTTAGAGGTTTTGATCAAAAGACACCAGTCTAAGATCTATGGTTTTATCTTTTCTAAAGTATCAGATGCTGAGTTAGCAAATGACATTTTCCAAGATACATTCATAAAAGTAATTAATACCCTTAAATCGGGTCGATATAATGAAGAAGGTAAGTTTCTACCTTGGGTTATCCGTATTGCTCATAATTTAGTAATGGATCATTACCGAAGAGAGAAGCGTGTACAGTTTCAATATGATTCTGAGGAATTGCCTATCTTTTCATTTCTAAAAGATGATTCTAATACAGTAGAAGGAGATATCATCCAACAACAGATAGAGTCAGATCTACATTTATTGTTAAAAGAATTACCAGAAGATCAACGTCAAGTGATCACGATGCGTATGTATCAAGACTTGAGCTTCAAGGAGATAGCAGAGTTGACAGATGTAAGTATTAATACTGCTCTGGGAAGAATGCGATATGCACTGCTTAATTTAAGAAAATTAATTGACGAAAAAAATATTATTTTGACAGAGATATAATATGTAAAGCGTTTTGTCGTTATTATTGTATAAACAACAAAACGCGCCACATATGAAGAAAAATTACACAACGAAAACTAGTTCATTTAGTTTACCCAAAGAAGAAACCATTAAATTCCTTTTGAGTTACTCTAAAGGATTGAGCCTAGTTAGGCTAAACGGGTTAATCAATAATCTATCGCTTTACTCGAAAGAGAATTAAAAAAAAGAGGTTAAGTCATTATACTTAACCTCTTTTTTTGCTTTTTGATACCTCTCTATACTATCTTACACTGATGTGCTAGGATAAGAAGTGTTATTTCTTTTCTTTTTTTTCTTTCTTTTTATAGTATTCATTGATAACCGTTTTTCTACCTATCACACTCGTTATAATATCTAGTTCTAGATTCCAGCCACGTGCAGGAGAGTATTGTCTTCCATACCATACGAGTTGTAAATGAAGTAGATTCCATTTGTCCTCTGGAAATAAACGTTTAGCATCTCTTTCTGTTTGTTCTACACTTTTTCCATTAGAGAAATTCCAACGATACATTAATCTATGAATATGGGTATCTACTGGAAAAGCAGGTACTCCAAATGCCTGAGACATGACAACACTAGCCGTCTTATGACCGACAGCAGGCAATTCTTCTAATGCAGCCATATCTTGAGGAACTTCTCCATTATACTTATCAATTAAGATATGTGATAGTCCATAAATACCTTTAGACTTCATAGGAGATAATCCACAAGGCCTGATGATATCTTGTATTTCTTCTACCGTCATTTTGACCATATCATACGGATTATCAGCCTTAGCAAATAGTAGAGGAGTAATCTTATTTACGCGTTCGTCTGTACACTGTGCTGATAGAAGTACAGCGATCAGTAGAGTATATGGGTCTTTATGATCTAATGGAATAGGAACTTCTGGATAAAGAGCGTCTAAGGTCTCCATAGCGAATTTTACTTTTTCACTTTTGGTCATAGTCTTTCTGTTTTTATTTAGGGCGAATATACTTAAAAAAAAGATAGGCTATTTTCTATTCAGATAGAGTTTCTTTATCTGAGAATAGGTAATTAGGGGTATTGTATTTTTTGAAGGAGGGCTGTGATTTGATGCTTTATATTGAGGTTGTTATCTTATACTTAAAAGAAGTAAGAAATTCTTTATTTAAGTATAGAAAACCACCGCCTTTGGCGGTGGTGATGTTTTATAGGCTATGCCTTTTATAGGTTTGTACTATAAAACATTTAAACAGTGAGTAAATATAGAAAATTAACGCATGTATATTACAAATGTGATTATCACATAGTTTTTACACCCAAGTATCGCTTCCAAATTTTGGAAGGAATGGTAAAAAGTTTGATAGAATATGATATTCAATTGATTAGTAGTTGGAAAGGTGTTCAAATACAAGAAATGAATATTCAGAAAGATCATATTCATTTAGTATGTTCGATTCCCCCCAAAGTATCTATCAGTGAATTTATGGGAATTCTTAAAGGTAAACTAGCTATAAAACTCTTCAAAACATATCCAACATTAAAACAGAAGCCATATTGGGGTAATCATTTTTGGTCTCGTGGATATTTTGTTAGTACAGTAGGATTGGACGAAGATATGATAAAACGATATGTCAAGTATCAAGAACATAACGATAATCAATCGTAATGCCCCTTTGGGGCTAATCTGAAAAACAAAGCCACCATTTTTAATGGTGGTTTTTTACTTTTCTTTTATTCTTGTTAAAGGGAGATATTTATCGGATAATAACTGATATATTTATCCTTGCAAAATAAAATTAAGAAATGAAGAGATTAAGTATTTCCATAGCGATGTGTTTATTGATGAGTTTTGGTTCTTTCGCTCAAGAGAAAGAGTTTAAACCCTTAATAGATACTTTTGTAAAGGATTACAACACCAATGATTACGATGATATTTACAGTCACTTCGCACCATCTTTAAAAGAAGAGTTGCCTAGTGCTAAGGCTAAGTTATTCTTTGTAGAGATGAAAGAGAAACTTGGTAATATTATGAGTATGGAGTTCTACGGCTTAGACAATAATCAATTAGCGTTGTTTAAAACTGAGTTTGAGAATAATGAAGTTGCTTTACTTAATCTAGCGATGAATGATACTGGGGAGGTAGTAGGATTTAGATTATTAGACATGCCTAAGCCTGTAGATGATTCATTCAAGAAGTTTAGTGTAGAAGAAATTATCGCAAACGAAACGGTTAACCTACCTGATAAAGGACAGTATGCTATTGCTATTATTGATGATGATAAGGTAGAATATCACGGCTTTAAGAAAGTAGGGGATGGAGTGAAAGTAGAGAACAATACAGATAGTAAGTTTTCTATGGCTAATGTAATGACGATATTTACTTCTACTGTATTAGCGGATGCTGTACTAGAGCAAGGTGTGGATATGACTACGGATATAAATAAGTATTATGATTTTAGCTTTAACAAGAATATTAAGCTTCCCTTCATTGCTTTAGCTAATCATTCTTCGTTAGTACCTATGCTACCTGAGATAAAGTCTAATGATCCAAAGGTAGAAGATGATTATTTGACTAATCTGACGAGTGCACAGCTAGAAGACTATTTGCAACATAATCTAGAGACAGATACGATAAGCCCAGATAAGAGACAGAGTTTTTCTTTCTTAGGATATGCTATACTAGGTAATACCTTGAGTAAGGTGTATAACAAGCCCTTTCATCAATTAATCGAAGAGAAAATATTCGCAAGATATGGTATGCATAACTCTACTGTATACATGCCTAAAAAGAAGCGTGAGGTAGTAAAAGGGATTAATGTCAATCTAAAGGAAGTATATCCAGTCAAAGTAGGTGCTTTATTACCATCTAGTGGGGGGATCTCTACAGCTGCAGATTTGACGAAGTTCATTCAAGCGCAATTTAATAGTGAAGATAAGGTACTACAGCTAACACAGAAGCCTACTCTTATTGTAAGTCCTAATTACTGGGTTAGTTTAGGATGGAAGATAGGGTATCCTTTTGGTTCTGGAGAGCCTCTTTACTTCACAAGAGGTATAGATGCTGGATATTCTAACTATGTGGCTTTTGACCCAGTAAGAAAGAAAGGTCTAATCGTTCTTTCTAATAGCTCTTCTGAAGGAGCTCTTAATGGATTAGATTCTTTAAGTTATAAATTAGTCGTTAAGCTTTTTGAAGATAAATAATACTAAAACTCCTTATTAGGAGTTTTTTTTGTTTTTAGAAGACAACGAATCGGTTAGGGGAGTATAAGTCTGATACTTAGTTTTTTATTCTACAGCTATGCTATGAAGTAGGAGCTTCACTGAAAAAACTTTCAATTATTTTATCTCGAAAGTTTGGAGGTTTGGATATTTGTGTTATATTTGCACTCGCAATACGGAAGTAATGCAGACCACTGGAGAAATGGCAGAGTGGTCGAATGCGGCGGTCTTGAAAACCGTTGACTGTAACAGGTCCGGGGGTTCGAATCCCTCTTTCTCCGCAATTCACCTTGAATGTCAGGTGATTACAAGAATAACACCCAATTTTACACCCAAAAATGTAAAGTTGGGTTTTTTTATTGAGCTTATTTAAGTAATTTAGACTTAAATTTGTTAAATGCTCATATAGTTGTTTTTAAAGAAGACTTTAGGATTAATCCAGACTTTATTTCCTTTGTTTAGGAAAAACAATTTATATTACTTACAATCAAACTTCATGAAAAGAATCATTTTATTAGTAATCATGTTATTACCCCTATTTGTTTTTAGTCAAAATAAAGAGGTTGATAAGAGAAACGGTTTTAAAGAAATTAAACTAGGAGAGCCTATAGAATCGTTTGGAAATCTAAAAGTTCTTCCTCAGAGTGATGATACTAAAATTGTAGGTATTTGGAATACCTCAGAAAACAATTTAAATTTTATATTCAGTTATAAAATAGATTTTTTCGAATTAACTTTTGATAAAGAGAGTAGAAAACTAATCATGCTTGATGCGAATATCATTATTCAGAAACCATACATAGATAAATATGTAACCAATATATGGGAATCAATCAATGATAAGTTAATTGTTAGTCTTGGTTTACCAAGTAAAGTCAGAAATAATCCAGTTTTTAGTTTAGAATGGTACGGTAAAAGCACAATTATAACAACAAGACTTATTCCTGATGAAATGAAACTTGATGATAATGCCAATACTATAGGATTAACACGAATAATTTTCACAGTGTTAAATCCTGAAGCGATTCAAGAAAAATTAAAGCAAGGATTCTAATCTACCATTTAAATACACAATATAAATGTCAATTTTAGGTTATCTTCAAAAATAGATAACAGTGAGTCAATTTAGCTTTTCTTCAACTTTAACATTTAAAATAACCGAAAATATGAAAGAACAAATAGCGGGAATAATTAGTTTATTAGGAGGTATAGGTTTAGTATTATCTACGTTAATCGTAATAGCTAATGAAAAAATCGATGACAACTTAGATTTTCTAATATTGATACTAATGCTGATTACAGGAATTTCAATTATTATGTATGTAATCTGGACAAAGTTTGGTAAAAAAGAATTTTCAGAGCTTAACAAATTGGAGTATGAAAACCAACTTTTAAAAAAACAAATTGAACAAAAGGAACTAAAGAAAAAGCTAGGAGAGTAAATAATGTTGTATTTTATAAAGAATCAACTAAAAACAAAGACTATCATCATAAATCATTGATATTTTGGAAATAACATTAAAGTTTTATCTAAATGCCAAATTTTAATAAGCGTTGCTAATATAAAAAAGTATATAGTTGACACTTATTTTTAATTTATAAGAGACTACGTGAAGTTTTTCAAATTGTAATAGAACAACAATACAAAAAACGTTCTACTTAATTAAAGAAGATAATTTGTTAGGAAAATTGTAACTACAATCATGAATCAATTAACATTTGAACAATTAGCATTTTTTAAAGAACAAAAAATTGAATTGAAATATGTTTTTAATGCATATGGCTTAAAGAAGGAAGAATATAAAGAAATCATGAAAGATTTAAACAAGATTATTGCATTTAATGTTACACCTTGTAAAGCCCATGGACATACATTAAGAACAAGAAGTGGACATTGTTGTCAATGTGATACTTCAAAAATTGCATTTCAATTAAGAGCCAATGCAAGAGGTGTTACATATCTTGCAGGTTCATTAGCTGGAGAACTGATAAAAATCGGTTATACAAAAGCTGTTGAAATAAGATCAAAATCGCTTAATCGAACTAAATATGCAAATTACTCTGATTGGGAAATTTTATTTGCAGTAGAAAGTAAATTCGCTGGAAAAATAGAAAACCTTGTAAATACTGAGCTTAATAAATATTTCATATCAAACAGTTATGAACACGATAGTCATAGTCAACAAACGTATGAAACTTTTAAATGTTCTTACGAAAAAGGTAAACAAATGATTTTAGAAATCTGCAAAAAAAATAATTTGGATTTTAAAATTGTAAAAGACAAACAAACGCGTAATTATAACTTTAAAAATCTAGTAAAAAGATAATTGAACAACAATATTTTGTAACTACTGCATACTTCCTTTTTTGGAAGGAAATATAAATTACAAACTTTTCTCAATATTTTAATAAATTATTAAAAAACTCAAAAACAATTTTAAATATTATTTCTTTTTATTCCATTCATTAAAAGATTTAGCTACCTTAGGATTTTCTATAAAAAACTGATTTACATTTTCTAGTTGATTTATTAATTGCTCCTTTTCGTTTTCTAAACGCTCATATTGGGATTTATCAATGGTATTCTTCACGGCTACATACATTGATAAGCCTGTTATAAAAAGTAGAAAAATGTTCAGCACTATCAAGTACAACAACCTTTTAGTACTAACAGCCTTATGAACTTTCAAAAGTTCTTCATTGTTTTTTGTTATCTCTCGATGAAATTGCTCGAATTCATTCCGTAATCGTTGCTGTTGTTCTTTTTCTATTTGTCGAAGTTCAGCAACATTTACTGTTACTTTGATATTGCTCAATTCTTTGATGGTATCTAAATGAGTTTTTTCACTTTGTTTAATTGTTTGCTCTAATTGGATATTCCATTCCATACTGCACCACGATTCCATTAAAGTGCACCATTAATTCCGGTAAAGTATACCACTTATTCCGGTAAAGTATACCACTTATTCCGGTAAAGCGCATCAGTAAAGTTAATTTTTTTAGCAGTAAAAAAACTGACATTCCGACATACAGTGCACCACTTATTCCGATTCAAAGTACACCACTGAAGAGTATAAACTATTAATTAAGCTAATTTAGAATATGTTTTTAACCCTAACATTCTTCTAAATATGGCTAATAAAACTCTTCCTATGCACAAAATAAAGCAAGTACTGTTATTTTTAGACAGAGGCATTTCTCAAAGAAATATAGCCCTGCAAACAGGTATAAATCGTCGAACTATAGCATCTTATTTAGATCTAGCACAGCAAACTAAATATTCATTAGCAGAGCTAATAGCTATGGAAGATAGTGATTTAGCTCAATGTTTAGTTTTAATAGAAAAAGACTCCATTTTAGATAATCAGCGTAGAGTTCATTTAGAATCTCTGTATCCTTATTTTTTGATAGAATTAAAAAAAATAGGTGTTACTAAATATTTGTTATGGCAAGAATATATTCTAGAAAATCCTGAAGGCTTTAAATACTCTCGTTTTTGTGAAATTCTGAGTGAATTTTCAAAGGTAAAAGGAGCTACATTAAGCATTAACCATGAGCCAGGGGAATTAATTGAAGTAGATTTTGCGGGAGACAAACTAACTTATATAGATAGATCTACTGGAGAAATAATATCTTGTCCTGTACTAGTAATGATACTGCCATTTAGTGGATTAGCCTATGTAGAAGCTCTTGTAGATGCAACTGTACCACAGATAATAAAAGCCTTAAATAATGGACTTGCTAGCTTCGGAGGTACTTCAAAATCCATTATATCTGATAATATGAAACAGTGGGTTAAGAAGGGAAATCGCTATGAGCCAGAGTTTAATGAAACACTCGTACAATGGGCTAATCACAACAACATAAACTTATTAGCTGCAAGAGCCTATCAACCAAAAGATAAGGCTTCGGTGGAGAATATGGTTAAAATCACCTACAGACGGGTTTATGCTAAACTCAGAAATGAAGAGTTCTATTCTTTAAAATCGTTGAATAAGAGTATACTTGAAAAACTGAAATCCCATCATGCACTAAATTTTCAAAAGAAAACTTTTAGCCGTCAAGAATTATTTGAAACACAAGAAAAACAAACTTTACAAGCACTACCATTAACTCCTTATGTGTCTAAAAACTATACTCAAGCGAAAGTTCAAAAAAATTATCATGTAGTACTGGGAGAAGATTGGCATTACTATAGTGTTCCATATCGCTATATAGGCAAACAAGTGCGAATCATCTACTGTACAGACTATGTTGAAATCTATTTTGGCAATGAACGAATTGCAGCACATATAAGAAATTATTCAAAGAACCACTTTACTACAGAGCTTTCCCATCGCCCAAATAATCATCAAGCGTTCTTAGAAAGCCAGACTTGGGATGCGAATCACTATTTAAAAGTAGCTTCTGAATATGGTTCAAATACAGCATTGTATTTTCAAAAAGTTTTAGATAGCAAACCTAATGTTGATCATACTTATCAAATCTGTTTAGGTATCCTACGTTTAGCTAAATCTCATCCACAACGTATTGAAAAAGCTTGCACAAGAGCTCTAAAAGGAGCACGCTTCAATTATAGCGTATTAAAAAATATCCTTGATAATAACATGGATATGAGAGAAGACCCTGAAATAGAGTTTAAGAAAATACCTGAACACGAAAACCTACGTGGAGCAGACGCATATAAATAAAATCTTTTAAATATATAATATTATGAACACAGACAAAACAGTAGAACAACTGAAAAATCTACGACTTACAGCTATGGCTAATCGTTACCAAGTGGCTTGTCAACTACCGGTTCACGAGCAACAAAACATTCATGAACTATTAGCTAATATGGCACAGGCTGAAATAGAATATAGGGAAGAAACTAAAACCAAGAGGCTTTTAAAGGCAAGTAAGTTGCGTTATAATGCTTTACCTGAACAGATCATATGCAATGAGGAACGTGGGCTGACAAGAGAACAAATTTTAAGACTTTCTGATACTCTTTTTTTAGAAAAAGCTGAAAACATACTCATTACTGGGGCTACTGGATGTGGTAAAAGCTTCCTTGCTTGTGCTATCGGTAGGTCAGCTTGTATGTTAGGTTATAGAACAGTTTATTTTAGTATGAGTAAGTTCATTGAAAACTTAGCACAGACAAGATTAGACGGGACTTATCTTAAATGGATAAAATTCATCTCTAATCAACACGTATTAATACTAGATGATTTTGGACTCAAACCTTTGACCCCTGATGCTAGATTGACACTATTGGATATACTCGAGGATCGATATGGTAAGAGCTGCACAATTATCACCTCTCAACTGCCAATAGAGAGTTGGTATAACTTTATTGATGAGCCAACTTTAGCAGACGCAATACTTGACAGATTGACAGCTTCTGCACATCGATTAACTTTAAAAGGAAAATCTCTAAGAACAAGAAAAAATTAGTAAATTTGATAATATCAGTGAAGTACAGAATTTTTTATAAGAGGTAGTCTAACTGGTGTACTTTGTCGGAATGGTGGTGCACTTTCATCGGAATATACACTAATTGTATGACTTGTTGAAGTAATATTTCAGTCATATCTGTTAGCTTAGGTTGATTCTTAGCCATAATTTATCTTTTTAATATTCTTCGTTTTCGTTTTTTCTTTTCATCATCTTCATCGTTACCATCAAACTGTAAAGCAGATAACATACTAAATAAAACAGATGTATCTGTTTTCCAATTTTGCATTTGTATTTCGGATGATTTTTGATTTGTTAATGATTTGTTTACTTCATCCGAAGGCTCTGTACTTGCTGTGTTTTTAAACAAGTCATTGAGCTTCATATTTCGGTCAACTTCACTTGCTTTTAGGTTTGTATTAGTTGGTAAATGAATAAATCGATATCCTTGAATATTCCCTTGTTTGTTTACACTTGGTTTAACCTCAATCTCTTTTTCCAACATTAAGTAAATGTACTCTTGTAAACCTTTTGGTTTCTGCCTTAAAACTTCCCTGTGACCTGATTTAATAGCGTTTTTAGCAATTAAATTAGTATTGTTAGCTCTTTGCTTCTTGTTCTCATTTTCTTGCCTTATAGAAGTCCAATCGTATTTAAGTGCTATTTCATGAGCTACCCTTTGAGCTTCAAACCCAATGTAATTATCCTTTAAAGCCTTACCATTTTCATCTATGCGATTGGCGATGATGTGAATATGTTTATGCTCTTTTTCTGTATGAACAAAAGCAATGTATTGAGCTTTGGTAGGATCGATTTGTAAACCAAGTAAAAATTCAAATGCTAATATCCTTAAATCCCTATCACTCATCTTTTGACTATCTGTAATGGTTGGAGATATAACAGCCGATATTGTGTTGTTTTTACATCTACTGTTTTGGTTTTGCAATATCTGCATCGTTTGAAACATATCTTTCGGAGTTTCCCCCGAAAGATTATTTCTCAATAGTTCATATCCTTTTCTGGAATCTATCACGTAATTGAATAACGCAGTGCCACCAACACAAGATTTTGCTTTAGCTATCATAATTACAATAGTTTTTGTAAGTGAGTTCGAATTAGATTAGCTGTTTCAATAGTGTGCTGTTTAACTCCTGTTGTATCGCCAAGTTTAAAAAGGTTGCTTATTCGTCTAAAATTATCAGCGTATTTGTTCAAAAGTTTGTAAACTTCTACCTCGTCAGGAGTTAATTTATAAGCTAAAGAATAGTTAAGTGCGGTGTTTCGGATGTATTCTGAAACGCTACAACCTACTTTTTTCTGCTTTGTTTTTTATGATTAGAGCTTCTGTAAGGGTAACTCTAAATTCTATCTTCTTTGTTTTTTTCATCGTCTTACATATTTTGCGACCTTCGGGAGAAAAACGAATGGTCTTTGGCTGTCAAATTTCCAATTTGTAAGGACAAAGACACATCTCGATAATTAGGACGTCAAATCACAGTGCAAAATCCACAGGTCGAATCAACTTTGCAAGAGTCCGCAAGTCAAATAACATCCTGTAATTCTCACACCGAATTATCTGGGTTAATAGTTAATAAATAATCATTCAAGTCTTTATACTCTTGATAGACTACTCGTTTGTCAACGGTAATATTTCGGTAAGTATCAAATACTTTTTCAGTAGCTAAATCACCTGCTTTGTCATTGTCAAAAAGACAAATAATCGATTCATATTTAATTTTATCAGACTTATACAGATAAGAGTTGGACTCTATTAGCAATGTGTTATTTAGGGTTGTAACCGAATTGAGTATGATATAATCAAATTGGTATTCTGTATTTGGATAAAGAGTCAGAAAGCTTATAAAATCACTCCACGATTCTAAGAGGATTACCTTCTTAGAATTATTACGGATATAAGAAACAGTTTTAGAACCTAAACACATTTTTACATACTTGTTTCGAAGTTCGTATCCATTCATATCATTTTTAAAACCAATAGCGTAATACGATTTATCATTCAGCGTATAGTGTATCTGTTTACAATACTTCTTAACCGTTTTAAAACACAGTTTTCTACTTTTGACATATTGTATAAGGTGTGTATTAGTTACCTCTGTAATTGATGTTATTTCGTAATTCTTTTCACTTTGAGAAGTTGTGTTTAGAACAGTCGGCTGAACAAATGAAAAAACACTGTTATCTAAAATGTTCAAAGCAGATTTTAGATCACAATTATTATAACGCATCACAAAATCGAGTGTTGTTCCGCCAGTACCTTCTCCAAAATCATAATAGAGGTTCTTGGCTAAGTTGACTTTAAATGAAGGTGTTTTTTCCTGTCTAAAAGGACTGATATACCACCAACTCTCATTAGCTATTCTCTTTGGACTATAACCTAATTTTTCAAGTAGGTCAATTATTCTTATTTGTTTGGCTGTATCACAATTCATAGTTTTTGATTAAAGGATTAAAAATGTGTTTTATTTGATGCAGTGATGCATAAAACATGTATCTAGCTGAAATTCAATTAAATATTCTGCATCAGTCCTGCATCACTGCATCAAACTGATTTTGTTTTCTGCATCACTCTTGCATCAAATAAGGTCTTTTTATAGTTTGATGCAGAGTTTGATGCAAGTCAAACTATTGTTTGTCAGTTGTTTAATCTATTCTTGCATCAAAGCATCAAATGTTTTATAGAAAAAAGGTTTTCCTATGGTATAATACCGTCCTCTACGTTCTACTTTTACAAACTCTCCGTGAGATAAAAGTTCTATTCCCTGATAAGATTTTGTGTTATCCTCTGGAATGAAATTCCACTTTTTTAAAGTCTTTCTTATTTCACTTGCAGAGATAAAAAGCTTCGGGTTTATTTTTCGAAGTAAAAGCAGAATATCATTTGGAGCAATGCGAAGTACTTGCTCGTCTATCTTCTCGAAACAAAGGTGTATTAGCTCTATCATTGCTACTTCAACTTTGTTTTTACTAATTAGCTTTAACAGTGACTCTGTGAGTATCTGCTTAGGAGTAAACCACATGCGTGTTTTTTGCTTCGACTCTAAAGGTCTTAGAAGCAAAAACGCAATGAAATAGGGTATCTCCTTTTTGAGCTTATTTACAAAAAAGACATCTTCAGATTCAATGGGTTTAATCTTTCTAATCCAAAACCTGATTTCCTCTTCATCTATTTGAATAAAGTTGTCCTCGTTGTTTGAACACAAGATAAACTTGGCAAAGAACTCAATCTCTTGCCTATCTTTTCCCTTGGCTTCCACTTTATCCTTATCGGTAGTGGAGAGATATTTTAAGCGTTCTGTTATCTCCTTTCTATCAAAAAAAACTTCATCTATAGCAACAAGTAACATACTTGCCCAATCAGCATTAAATTGAGAGTTAAAGGAATCCCCTTTGATGTAGGTCATATTAAGCCCAAAGATTGTCTTAAGCCACTTTATAAAAGAACTCTTTCCTGTAGCTCTTTCTTTGCTGACCAAGCAAAGTATAGGCAAGGGCTGTGTTGGTTGTTCATATAACAACTTTAGGTAATCTAACCCATAGAGGTACTGTTCTCCAAAGATGTGCTTTACAAAATGTAAAGAGTTTGGAATGTTGTTCTCTAACTGCTGTAAACTCAGCTTATCTTCATTTGGCTTTATTGGAAGCTCGTGATAGGTATTGTAAAAGTTATCTACTAAGAGTTGATAGTTTAGATGATCTGGAATACAGCAAAATCCGTCTAATTTTAAAATGTTTTCCAAGTATGACTTTCCGTGATCTGATACGATAGTTTCACGGTTCCACCGAACTCTTACTTTAACCTTATCGCCTGATATTAATGGTTTTTCGATAATTTTAAAATAAGAAGTCCCTACTCGGATATAAGGTATATCTAAGGACATAATACTTCTTGATTTAAATTAATTGATTGTAATTCTTACAAAGGATGTTTTGTAGTAGTTATCCTTTTACTTCTTTGAAAAGAGTTCTAATGCCAGTTCAGCATCTACAATTATCTTTCTACCATACTGTAAGATTGCACTTTTGATTTTACCTTCTTTTTTGATTTTGTTGGCAGTAGATATACTGCAACCAAATAATTCGGCTATACCTCGTATTCCATAAACGTAACGTTTACTAAGAGTATCTTTTGATTGATTAGTAGAAGAATGAGGAGATTCGTTTACTGCTATTTCTTTTAATAAGTTTAATAGCTCTTGTCCTGTCATTTGCCAAACAGGCTTTTCTTTTAATTCGTTTAAATACATGTCATAAAGTTTTTTAGGTTGTACAATTGTTGTGTTCGAACATTGTAAAACTACCTATCATACTCCGTGATAGTATGTGATAAATGGAATAAAATAAAACCACAAAACATTATAAATGAGTGATTTGTGGTTTCTTAAGTACTTTAATGTGTGATTTTATTATAAAATAGTTTTAAGTGCATTTAAAACTATTGAAAGTAACATACATTTTCCAAATAAACTTGAGTTAATTCTAATACCCTTAAGTAAAATATTATTTAGGAGTGCCTGCTACTAGAGTTGTACTTGTACATATATGTCTTCAACCTAAATTTCCCTATTTTTTTATATTTTGACTAAAATGTTTTGTTATCGCTGAGAATGCTATATGTTTTCGCTTTCTAACTTGTTTTTCAAAAGATTTTGTTTGAAAAACTTCAGAGCATTTTTTTACATAACTATAGTAAGTAGCTTCTTTTCTAGTAGTTTTATCATTAGAACTATTGGAATGTTTAATGAAGAAATAGCCATTAAAATGTTTTTTAAGCCTATAAGAACGCCTCTTCTTTGCCTCATGTTCTCTACTAGATAAAACTTTTTTATTTGGAGGTAGATCATATATCTTTTTTAATTGATTTATATAGATTGCTTTGTTTGTACTAGGATTTACATCAATTAATTTCAGCACTCTCTTGCTTCTTCGTTTAATAATAGAGATAGTTTTTCTATAATACTTGGAAAGATTAGATGATTTTATACAAACATTGTATCCTCTAAATTCAAAGCCTAAATAAATTAAAGGTTTATGCTTAAAGATTCGCTGGTTATCTTCGTTTAATGTGATTTTTAAACTTTCTAATCTTTCTTGATTTAATTTGTTATATTTCTGCTTCTTAAATATAAATTTCTCCGTCTTATCAATACTTAAATTTATTTTGTATTTTTCAATTTCTTTTTTAACAAAATCCTCAATTAATTCTTCTTTATCAGGAGAGGTAATTATAAGTATATCATCAGAATATCGTCTGTAGAAACCTCCTAGTTCATGAACTATTTTTTCAATTATGCTTGAATCAAAATCAAATAGATATAGGTTAGCTAATACTGCACTAACGGGCAAACCTTGTGGAATTCCCATACTAACTTTCTTACCGTTAGCTAAAGTTCTAGTAAAAGGGGATCTGTAAACAGGTAACTTCCCTTCTTTAATATGATTTTTGAAGTCTTTTGTATCAATAAAAAAACATTTGTATCCTTTGTTTTTTCTAATAAATGCTAATTTGGATTCATCATAGTTTTTCTTCCCAGAAAGTTTTTTTAATTCATCTAATAAGACATAATTAAATTTAGTACATGATTTAAAGACATTGTAATGATCTCTTGGTAATTCAGGTTCGTTTATTAACCAAGCCCATTTTTCCTTAAGATATTTGTGATCTAATGAAGAAAAAAACTTCTCTAGATCAAAAGCAAGAACTAAAACTTCTTCTTCTTTCTTTGCACGTCTTTTTATTTCATCAAAACAGTCTTTTGCAAAATGAATATTACTTTTACCTTTATTAGGATTATCTACTCTCGATATCTTCCTATAGGCAGTTACAGAATTATTTAACTCCGGAATTTCTTTCAATCTAGAAATATACTTTTCATTTAAATCATAAGCATAATAACTATAGATTAATGAATCAAAGTGAGTCGCATAGTGTAAAGGGCGAAGTTTTGCACTTTTTAAAGGTTTGTTCGTTTTATGGTGGTAATGAGTATGTCTACGTTTTGTAGATTGATGTTTTTCTAAATTTCCTTTTTTAAATTTTCGCTCTTTGATATTTGTATGTATCAATGGGAAGAAGGCATATTTACTTATAAAATCCTTATTATTAAGTAAACTTATTATTTTATCATACTTCTTTCCAAATTTTAAACTTGGTGATAGATGTAAATATCCTTTTTCTTTAATCCAACTAGGTTTTTCCATAATTAAAAATCAACTGCGAATAACAATAACGCTTATATATTACATAACAAACCACTAAGTGATCTTGGATTAGTACCCATTAACTGAGTCATTGCATCTTTCGATTTAAATTTACAGCTGTATATTGTATACCAGACATTATTAACCTAATTCAAACAATTATGCCTAAGATAATGAATTACCTCCTAAGCTTATTAGAACTTGATTTCAGTCTAATTAATATAATCAATACTGTACTGTTAGTTACAGAAATCTTAGCTCTTATAATAAATATATATAAATATATCTCAAATAACTTTGATGCTAAGGTATTTCTTTGTAAACCTTATTCCATGGTTACCTCTATGTAACGACATGTAAACTATATATAATAGTTTTTAATCCACACAACCGTAATACTGCTCCTATTCGCAGTTGAAATACAAATATAACTTATATTTGTATAATTAAAAAATTAACATAATGTCTTTTAACATAGGAGATTTGGTTGTATTCAATACACACCCATATACAGAAACATATTTTAATATTAAGATTGTTGGTTATTCAGAGTATACCCCTCCAATAATGATTGTAAACAAAGTAAATGATAAAAGTCCTAAAGGGCTTTTTGTTGAGTGTATATATTATGATTCTAAAGGAGGGAAGTATTTAATTAAGAATTTAAAAGGTCAAGATCTTAAAATATTAGACTATCCTAATAACCTTGAAAAATTAGTCGGTGATGAAAAACTAGGTTTTTTTGAGAGAAAAAAGATGCTATTTGAAATAGATATATTGCAGCAAATGCTTGAACTAGACAAAGAGTTTACTGATTCCGGGATTTGTGAATTAATGAAGGATGAATATTTTCATAAAAAAGTGGCGTTAAAGAGTATTGATATAGAGCTTCATAAACATAAGATAAATAGAGAAAATATTAATGGGGAATTAATAGAAACTAATCATTTAGAATTTCTACCTCCTGTAATGAGTATCATTGATTTTAGATTTATTAATGAAAAAAATAAATTTTGTAAAGTAACTAATACCCCATTAATTGAACTTAAATGTAAATGGTACAACTCTCAGTCTAAAACATATTCTGAAGATTTTTTTAAAGCTGAAATTCTTTATGAAATTAATCAACACCTAGAAGCAGATGATGTTTTTAACTATTATCTTGATCAGCTTGAATCCAACTCTTATAATATAGTTACTTTAGATAAGGAAATGAAGTTAGAAGAATCTAATATAACAGTAAAATATACTTTAGTACAGATACAGGAAATATTATTTAAGCATTATTTTTATCAAGCATTTGTAGTAAATTTAATAGACAGTAAAAAAGAATCTAGACTCATCAAAGAAAAGGCAACGGAAATTAGTGAGAAGGAGCTTTGGGGGGCCAAATTCCCTAATTTTAAAGAGCCTTATGGTAGAAGTATTCTTGAATACAAGTTTGATATTAATCAATATTACTACATTCTATATTCAGATAAACTTGATAGACTAACTAAAAGAATTATTTATGTTAGAAATTATTTCATAGTTATTGTTAACCATCAAGGGTTATTAAACTCATTAGGGTTAAAAAAACTTACCCCTAAAAATCTTAAAATAAGAAAAGCGCTTAAGCAATCAAATACATTTTATGTTGTAGATGGGAAAAAGTCAATTGGTTTATCAAGGAGTGAAGATTATAAAGATGTAATCTTTGTTGATAGAAGTATATTGTCTAATAAAAATGTAAATGTTTTTATCGAAACAAATTGTTTGTTAAAAAATGGAAAAATTAGGCACTTTAGATTAGATAGTATTTTTAGTGTAACCAAAATAGAGAATGGTTGTAATTTATTCGAAAAAGGTATTGTAGAAGAAATAAATAACGATTAAAAGTTATATTGGTTTCTTCAATTTTTAGGTTAAATATTCTTACTCTTATGCCCATAAGATTTGATTGTACTGAGCTTTAAATTAAGCTCAGTACAAACAAATTCTCGCCATTGGTCTTTAATTTGTCTATCTACTTTATCTGTATAAGGCTTTAATTCTTTAGCAAACTTGGTTACTTGTTTAAAAGATTGAGTAAAGGGAACTTTAGGTTTTCTTCTATTTAAAATTAGATAGAAGTCTTCAAAACTCAAATCATTAGTTGTGAAGCATTGCATCAAGATACACTCTTCATAAAGAAGGTTAACTTGCATACTTGTAAAAATATCATCGTCTAAATTTAACCGTTCCTTTGGGAAATAGGTTGTAATCCAACCTTTGGCTTTATAGATATGACTTTTAAATAAACTATAATAGTCAGTTAGCAGATGAGTATTTTCTTTTTCAAATAAGAGCTTTTCATTTTTAATTTTCTCTAGCTCATTTTTAAAGTATTCAATGTCTACTTCGTTAAGATTCTTAGGGGTTTCTAAAGGAATTTCTCTTTTTTGTACATGTTTTAAATCTTCAATAGCAAGTTTAATTTTGTCATCAAATAGATGTGATACATAAATCTTGTGGTATAGTTTATATAAATCTAAGCTTTGTATCTGATTATTATACTCTTCAAACAATAAATTAAGCTTATCTATAATTGAAACGATGTTATATAAAGTTTCTTTTGAGAAGTTGTTATTTCTAAGCTCAATAAGTAAAACTTCAAAATCTATTGAATCAAGTTCTTTATAAACGATAGTATAAGATTCTTGCTTATAACATTGCCAAATATCATTAGTGAAATTATCTGTTTCTAGCTCATTTAAAAGCCTATCTAATGATTTAGAGTACTTGCTTAGCTTAATAGAAGTTGTATCGCTCATATCGTATCAAATTTAGTCATTGCATTAGCTTTGATTGTATCGGCTACATCAATATACGGTTTCATGGATTTATAATCAGAATGTCCTGTCCATTTCATTACTACTTGTACAGGTATTCCCAAAGATAAAGCAGTACATATAAAGGTTCTTCTTCCTACGTGAGTACTAAGATGCTCATGTTTAGGTTTTACTTCATCAATTCGCTTATTTCCTTGATAATATGTTTCTCTAATAGGTTCATCTACACCAGCTTCTTGACCAAGTGTCTTAACATAGTCGTTCATCTTTTGATTAGAGATAACAGGTAGTGCTTTATCATCTTCAAAAGGTACATCTTTATATTTATCTAAAATAGCTCGACTGTGTTTATTTAGTTCAACTCGTAGAAGATCGTTTGTTTTCTTGGTTACAAACTCAATCACATCATTATTGATGTCTTGTTTGGTAAGATTATAAGCATCTGAATATCTAAGTCCTGTATAGCAACAAAAAAGAAGTACATCACGCACTCTGTCTAAATAAGGTTTATCACTTAAGTCTTTTGCTTTGATTTTCTCAAGTTCCTCTTGAGTCAAGAAAATGATACGCTTAGAGGTTTCCTTAAGCTTTGGTTTGAAACTTTCAAAGTTATAAGCGATAGTATAGTTGTTACTTCTACACCATTTTAAAAACCACTTTAAAAAGCTAATTTGCTTGTCAATAGTGCTGTTTCTCATTAGTTTCTTTTCTCTAAGAAAAGTAACATAATCAAGGAGTACTTTCTCATTGATATCAGAGAACTGAAAATTACTCTTAAAGTTACTTAGATGTGAACGAACAGTATTAAACTTAGTATAGGTAGCATCAGTCCAATCGTTGCGTTTACCACTACTTTTTACAAACTCATCAAAAGCAGTAAAGAGATTCTTTTCTGTAGCTGATATTGTTTGTTTATCCGAGTATCGTTTTACTTCATCTTTAAAGATTTCAAAAGAAGGCATCTCATTCTTTAGCTCAAACTCTTTAAAGATTCTATCAATGATTGTAGATAGCTCACTAATTGCTGTGTTGATTTCTGATGAACTTTGTTTAAGTCTATTGGTACAACCATTACGGACTCTTTCTTTTTGTTCATCCCATTTGGATGCATCAATTCGATAACCCGTAAAGAGCTCAACTCGTCCGCCGTTATACACAACACGAGCTCTGATAGGAACATTCTCAACTACAAGAATATTGTCCTTTTTTCTTTTTTCAATAGCGAAAGTTACTTTTCTTTTTATAGTCATAATGATAGGTATTTACACCCAAATATACACCCAATTTTTATACTATCATATACTATTCAATCACATTTTACAAAACATACTTTGTTTTAACTTATTGATATATAGCAAAATAACACTCTAATGAATTCTGTAAATATATAGGTTATAATCCCTCTTTCTCCGCTGATTTATAAAAGATAACTTATTCAAAAGTTATCAAAAAAGCACAAAACCTATGATTCACAACGAGTTATAGGTTTTTTCTTTTTTAGGGATATCGCATTTTATTCAAAAGTGCACCTAAAAAGATTCGGGATTCGGTGCACAAAAAAAACATCGAAGCGATGTGCACCTTTTAACTGAGCAAACCTAGACGCCAAAGGGTGCCAGAGAGTTTTAAACTGTGTTTTTGGAACGTTTTAATTCGACATTTATTAATATTTAAAACAGTTGAATTATGTTAGAAAAACAGTTATCAATTAATTTCTTTCTCAAACCAAGTAGAGAGAAAAGTGATTTAAGAGGTGTTTACCTAAGAATCACGGTAGATGGTATTCGCAAAGAGACTTCTCTAAGTCATAAATGGGATATCAACAGATGGAACCAAAAAGCAGGTCGTGCTAATGGAGCTAAAGAAGATGCTAAAATTCTAAACTACATCTTAGATACAGTCGTATCTAAGATTACCAAGTACAAATTAGAACTTTTAAGTAATGAAGAGCCTATTACTGCTTCTGTACTTATGGATTATATCCAAGGTAAAGGAACTAGTAAGGCTAAAGTTTTAGAAGAATTCCAAAAGCACAACGATGAAATCTTTAAGCTCGTGCCTAAAGAGTACGCCATTGGAACACATGAAAGATACGTAACAGCAAGATCTCACGTAGCCGAGTATATCCGTTATGTATATGGTAAAGAAGATATAGAGTTTAGAGAACTCAATTATGAGTTTGTAATTGGCTATGAACACTATTTAAAGACCGTTAGAACGTGTTCTAACAACACAGCTATAAAGTATATCTCAAACTTCAAGAAGATTGTTCTGAGAGCTGTTGCTGTAGATTCCGGAGAAAGTGACCATGTTATTCCGGTGGAAAGTGACCACCTAAAATCAAGTCAAAAACATGTTTTATATTTCAGTTAAAAATACAAAAAATAAGTATAGTTATTTAATAGAGTTTTGTTGAATTTTTGCTAATGTATTTTTACTTCTTAAAGACTCCCCATGAAGTTCAATTCTAATAGAATTATGTACCATTCTATCTAAAATAGCGTCAGCTATAGTTTGTTCTCCAATTATATCATGCCATGTTTCAATGGGAAGTTGTGAAGCTATAATTGTAGATCTCTTACCATGGCGATCTTCAATAATTTCCATAAAATCTTGTCTTTTAAGATTGTCTAAGGGTTGTAATCCAAAATCATCTAATATAATTAGGTCTTGTTTTTCAATTCGATCTATTTCCTTAGAAAAAGAACCATCTCCTTTAGCCATCTTTAATTTAGAGAATAGTTTATTGATACTAAAGTACATGACTTTATATCCTAACATACAAGCTTGATAACCAATTGCAGAAGCAATATAACTTTTTCCTACTCCTGTACTACCAGTAATTAATACGTTTTGTTGCTGTTTTATAAATTGACAAGCAGCTAATCGATCAATCATATTCCTATCAATATTTCTGGATGAATCTATATTAATATCCTGTATATAAGCTTTGTATCTAAATTTAGCTGTATTTATTAGTCTTTCTATCTTTCTGTTCTCCCTATCATCATATTCACTATCAGTTAAATAAGCAATAAGTTGATCATTTGTATAATCCGAAGTAGGAAGTTGTAGTGTTGATGCGAATGCTCTATGCATTCCATAAAGTTTTAAATACTTTAATTTTTCTAAAGTTGTTTGATTCATGTTTCTATAATTTAATATTATTGTTCTATTGATAATAAGCTGCTCCTCTGATATTCTGATGAGTAGGAACTTCTCTTTCTTTGTTTAATGGTTGTTCTTCAATAGCATCTAATCCCTTTTCTAAAATGCTTTTGATCATTTTATAACTATATCTTTCGTATTCTAAACCCCGTGTACAGGCTTTTTCTAATCGAATATTAGAAAAGCGTTTACCTAAGCTTAAAATTCCAGCACAAGACTTATATGATTGTTCTGGGTGCTGTCGCTTATCTAATATCATTGCTAAATATTTTTGTGTAGATTCTCCTATTTCTTGTCCCCATTTCAAAAACTGTGTAGGATTCCAATCTGTGATATATTGGTGAGATGAAGGCATATGTTCCTTTACAGTAGTATACCGATACTTTCCTAATTCTCTATTGTGTGAAGCGATAAGTCTTTGATTGTGATATATATCAACAATATCTTTGCTATAAAGAATATTTACCTTTTTACCAATATAATGGAAAGGAACACTATAGTAGTGTTTATCTTTATTTAGGTAGATGTGACTAATTTTTTGAACAGTTGCTTTTATAGCATATTTTAATTCATACCTGTGTGCTGGTAGTGATTGTAAAACAGGTTGTTCAATTTCTTTAAACAACGTTTTTCTTGAAACTCTTTCTCGTGAAAGTAGTTTTTCATTATGCTGTTCTAACAATTCTGCTATTGCTTGATTTAGTTCTTGCAAACTAAAGAACTCTCTATTTCTAAGAGGAGCAAATACACGAGTATAGATTGTTTTTACTGCATTCTCTACTAAGGCTTTATCCTTTGGCTTATAACTTCTTGCGGGTAAAATAGTTGTGTTATAATGTAGAGCAAAGTCTTGAAGATTATGAGCTATTTTAGGTTCGTATTTATCACTTTTAGTTACAGCTGCTTTTAAGTTGTCAGGTACAATGGCAAGTGGGACTCCTTGATAAAAATGTAAGGAATTGGTGAGACTTGATATAAAATCTTCTGTATTTTGAGTTAGACTGGCTTCTACATAAGTCATTCTACTTGAACCAAGAATAGAAATAAATACTTCTACAGAAGTTATTTCTCCTGTAGATTTATCAATAATAGACAACTTTTTCCCTGTGTAATCAACAAACATCTTATCTCCAGCTTTGTGTTGCATGTGTAAAGAAGGAGATGTTTTTTTCTGCCAAGTTCGCAAATGATAGCAAAATTGAGAATAACGATAACCTTCAGGATGTTTCAAAAGGTACTCTTGCCACAAGATATGTCTTGTTACTCCCGTTTTAAGTAGTTCTTTAGTAAAGTAAGGGAAATATTTATACAAGATTGCTTCTTTTTCATCAGAATCCAATTCTTTAGTGTCAAATAAATCTTCTATATCTGTATCATTTAATTCTTTTATCTCTTCATAAGTGAATTTTGAAGTCGTAAAGAGAGTAATATATTTCTTAACAGTATTACGTGAAAGACCTAATTGGGAACTTATTTGAAGTTTACTTACTCCTTGAGTATATAGACGTAGTAGTTGTTTTAATTGTAACATGTCGATCTTTTTATTAGCCATATCTCTTGCATTTTAGCTAAGATACTTAGACATGTTTTAACTTGGTTTTTTAGGTGGTCAATTTCACCGGAATTAGGTGGTCACTTTCCACCGGAATTAAGTGATCACTTTTAACGGAATTAGGTGGTCAATTTCACTGGATTCTCCACTTTAACCACTGGTATGGATTCACGCCATGCTTTTTACAGTTAGCAAAAAAAGTATAAGCCATGGCGGCTCTTTGTGCAGCATCATGAGAACCAGCAAAGAGATAGTTTTTACGTCCAAGGGCTACAGGTCTGATAGCATTCTCAACAAGGTTGTTATCTATTTGTAAGTTTCCATTGTATAAATACGCACTTAGGTTATCCCATCTTGTTTGAGAATAAGCAAAAGCTTTGCCTATTTGACTTTTAGGTAATGTAAGTTTCATCTGAGCGAACATATATTTACCAAGTTCGTTGATGATTGGTAAACTCTTTTTCAGACGAAGCTCTTTGATTTGTTCAGGTGTTAAGTTTTGTTCTTTAGCTTGTCGTTCCACAGCATATAGCTTCTGTATTTGTGTAAGTATATACTGAGCTTTTATTTTATCGTTGTCTAAAGCTCTTTCAAATTCACGACGAGCATGTGCCCAACACCCAAGATGTGTAACATCTGACTTATTTCCATAGGCTTTGTAGCCCGCGTAACCATCAGTTTGCAGATATC
Organism: Myroides odoratimimus; assembly: GCF_004337635.1. NCBI lineage: Bacteria > Pseudomonadati > Bacteroidota > Flavobacteriia > Flavobacteriales > Flavobacteriaceae > Myroides > Myroides odoratimimus. Next base: position 3,181,662 of record NZ_CP037427.1, on the reverse strand, counting down.
CTTTGAAGTTTTCTAATATCGGTAGTGCAGCACTACTAGCACGAGTAGGACCGTAATTAAACATCACGAGTTTGGATATAGGTGCGTGATACACCCAATAATACCCAAGATGAGATTTATCTTTCTTTTTTTCATCTAAGACTTTGATGGTTGTCTCATCAACTTGAAGATAACCTTCGTTTTTGATGTCCATCATAAACTTTTGGTATAGTGGTTTTAAAGCATCCATACTTTGAGCTACCCAACCATCTATTGTAGAGGAAGCAATATCGATGTTTTCTCTTGAAAAGCGTTGCTTCTGTCTATATAGCGGAAGGTGATCTACGTATTTGTCAACTAATATTGTTGATAGAAGTCCTTCTGAAGCTATTCCTTTATCTATAATTCGCTCTGGGAGTAATCCAATACTAATTTGGGTATCTTCTTTGTCTTTGGTCGCGTATTTATATCGGATGTAACGCTTGATTTTAAAGTAACCAGGAACATAATCTAACACATCTGTAATTTCTTTACCAATGCAGACCTTATCAGATAGATCCCCTTCTGGATGAATTTCTATTTCTTCTACAGGTAAATGATCAGGAAGTTTTGCTCGTCCTGGATGTTTCTTCTTTTCACGAGTGTAGGTAATCTCTTGTTTGATTACTTCTTCTTGTTCCTCTAAGACTGCTTGTTCAACATCCAAAGGTAACTGAGTTTGATTAGGATCCTCAAAACGTTCTCGGCTTTGACCAAACTTCATGCGTTCAAGTAGCTTTACTCGATATTCCAGTACCGTATTTTTTTCTTCTAGTTTAGAGGTCTTTTCTTCTAACTTAGTAGCTTTCTTTTCTAACTTAGTATTTACTTTCTCTTGCTTGGAAATAGTCTTTTGAGCTTTGGTTAAAAGTGCCAAAAGTTCTTGTTTCGATAAGTTTTCTAAGTCTATTTCCATGAAGTAAATATACGTCAAAAGCCTTGTTTATACAAGAATTAAGACGGTTTTACTTCATAGAAAATCGTCTTTTTTGACTACTTTTTATCACTTGAATTCCCTCTATCATAAGTACTAAATCACTCCAACTTATCTGTGACTTGTTATGAGATGGAAAGGCAAAAGTACCTTGTTCTAATCGCTTGTGATATAACACAAAACCTCCTGTTTCCCAGTGCAGAAGTTTCATCTGATTACCTCGACGATTGATAAAAACATACACACTGCCATTGTGAGCTACTTGATTAAGCTCGTTTTGAACAATGCCACACAGACTATCAAAACTCTTACGCATATCACAAGCTGATTTATATAAATGGAATTGGTGACTACTACTCAGACTAAACATTAGACAAGGTTCACTAATGAATAGAGTTCATTTAAATCTTTCGTTTCTACACGAAGTTTCACTCCATTAGGATAGATAATATCGTATTCTTTGCTCTCAGTAATATGCTCTTTATTTATAGTGATAAAGTTACTCGATGAATTTTGAATATTTTCATTCTTATACTTTATTACCCAATAACTAAATGTTGCTAATTTAATTCCGACGCTTTCACAGTATCTTGATTGGGTTAATCCACTTGCTTTGTAATCCTCTACATGAGAGTACATCATTTCTTGTTTGCTCATCTCTTTATTATTTGAGACAAACTTACTATCTTTCATTAGGTTATGAAATATGTCGTTACTCGGGTGGATACGATGGAGTGCGCCTAAATTAGGAGAGCAAAAAAGTATCTATTTAGGACTTTTATTTTATGCATTAGGGCTTCTATTATTTGCTTTTGCAAATCAAGGATGGATGATGTTAGTCTTTTTAATACCGTATTCTTTAGGGGGTATTTGTGGTCCTTCCCTTCAAGCCTTAATTAGTAAAAGTGTACCTTCTGATCAACAAGGTGAATTACAAGGAGCCTTAACAAGTTTAGTGAGTGTTACTTCTATAATAGGCCCACCTGTTATGACTAACTTATTCTATTATTTCACTCACGAGAGTGCACCTTTTGAGTTTTCGGGAGCTCCATTTTTATTAGCATCGCTATTGATGTTTATCAGTGCAGTGTTTATCTATTTTAGCTTTAAAAAACATAAAAGCTAAGTGTTTATGGGATGGAATTACTATCAAAAGGATATTGCATAGCATATGTTTTTATAGGAGATCTTTTGATATTGAAAGATTAGAAGAATGAAGAAACACCTTGTTTGTGTTAGTATTAATTTCTTATTTATTGCTGTTATTTTTACAAATGTCGCAAAAAGTCCTCCTTGTTTTTAGCATATTGTAACCGTTATTTTTGTGTAGAGTTCATAACTTTATATTCAATTTAAAAACATAGAATATGCCTTGGGATCCAACAGTATACAACAAGTTTAAAGACGTTCGTTTTTTACCATTTTTTGATTTAAGTACTATGATTCAAGAAACTAAATCGATGAAAGCAGTTGATTTAGGATGTGGTACAGGAGAGCAGACAGCCTTATTAGTAGACAAGTTTAAACATGTTACGTTTACAGGGATTGACTCCTCTTTAGAAATGCTAGAGAAAGCCCATCCATTAGAGTCAGATAGATTAGTATTTAAACATCAGACGATAGAAGAATTTACCTCAGCAGATGAGTTTTGGGACTTGATTTTTAGCAATGCTGCTTTACAGTGGTCAGATAATCATGAAGAGTTATTTCCTCATCTTATTTCTAAGGTAAATGCAGGAGGACAGTTTGCTGTACAAATGCCTTGTCAGGCTGAAAACATACTAAATAAACTGCTCTATGATTTGGCAGATCAACAGCCCTATAAAGCGCAATTAAAAGGATGGAACAGAAGACCTCCTGTTTTAACTTTAGATCAGTATGCACAGATTATGTTTGATGGAGGATTAAGTGAGCTTCACATCTCTCAACGTGTTTATCCTATTATAGCAGAGGATTACGATACTTTATATGAATTTATTGCTGGTTCAGCCTTGATTCCGTATCTAGAAAGATTAGATGAAGAAGAGAAAGTTTTATTTATCAAAGCATTTAAAGAAAAAATAGCTGATGCTTTTCAACAGTTACCTGCTTTATATGCATTTAAGCGAATATTGCTCTATGGTATAAAAAAATAGAGTAAAACAACAAAGCCTAATTACGAGAAATGCGTAATTAGGCTTTGTTATTAAGTGTTATAATATAAACTAAACTATTTTCTTCATTGTGTATATCCGCTAGAGTTCAGGCTTTCTAAGATTAAATTTGTAGTTTTTATCTGTTTTATTTCGAATAACTAAGACAATTTAATAATAAGCAGCCCAAGCAATACACTGACTACTAGGATACCACTTATGATAAGTACTCCTTGTCCTATATGCTTCATATATCTTTTTCCATCAAAGGTGAAGTCTTGAGGATGAATACTGAACTCTTTAAATACAGAAGGGTCTATTTTTAAATCAGGTCTAAAGCGGACAATACCTTCTATAAACTTTGCTCTTAACGCTCTTGCATTTTTGATTTGATATACGCTCCCAACATCTGCGCCGTCAAATACAACTTCAGTTTGAACGCCGTCTATTCCTACAGCTAGCCTCCATGTCTTATTTATAGGTACTAAGTATACGTCATAGTACTCTGAACGGTAAGAATGCCCTAATTGATCATAAAGAATTTCAGCAGTACTTCCATCTTTTTTAGAAAAGTGGATACCTTGATCATCTATTTTTATATTTCTTATGGCTACAGCCATTTTACTTTTTATATAACGATAAAAGCGATATAATACTATAGCCCATATAGGGTAGTAGAATAGACCTATAATGACCAATGTCTTGATCTGTGTTGATACCAATAAGGGCAATAAAGCAAGTAAGATAAATAAGCTCACTAGCAGCGCACCTCCAGAAATATTGAAGACCCAGGTAAGCAGTACATTATCTTTAGAGTATAGTGGTGAAAATTCTTTTTGACAATTCTTTTGCATTCGTCGAATATACAAAAAAAGCATAAAAGGAGACTTTTTGAAGTGCTTTTTGTTGAATAATTTAAGTGGTCAGTAGTAATAACTATTGGATAAATTCCTCGGATTATTTCAGTGATAACTATTCCTAAGTATATAAGAGAGAAGAATTACTTTTTGTTAGATAAAATCTCTTTTGATTGTATACAAGAATATAATAACGAGAGGATAGTTATTTTAATAATGATAAAATTATGCTAATAAAAAAAGCTGTATATATTTGATGTTTAAATGTTTTATATTTATTTGATTAAATAAGTGTGTTTATTTCTTATTTTATAAGAATTTTGTATTTAAAAATAGGTGTAATAAAAAAGAGTGTGTGATTAGAAAAAAAGAACTAATGAATAAGCTAGGTTTAGGAGAAAAACGAAATATTAGACAAGAAAGAAACTTTTCAGAATGCTATAGGTATAGGATTGAAGAAGTAAATATGGTTCAAAAAATCTACTCTGATATGAGTGGTCGTAAAATGATTTTGAAAAACACATTATTGTTCTTTCTTTTTTTATCACCTTTCTTTTTGTTTTCACAAACTAAAATAAAAGGACAAGTTCTTACCACAGACAGTAATTCTATTGAATTTGCAACAGTATTATTATTAACTAAAGAGGGGAAGCTATTAAAATCTGATATTTCTGATGAGAATGGATTCTTTCAAATAGAGGAAGAACAAGGGGAATACCTATTTAAAATAGCCTATTTAGGTAATGAACTCTTTGAAAAAGAAATTAACTTAAAAGAGAATGTTGATTTAGGGGTGATTAGAATCGACTATGGAACTGAATTGAAAGAAATAATGATAGAGTCGAAGCTTAAAATGAAAAAGAACTTCGATAAATATGAAGTGACCAATATTTCTAATTCAATATTAGCTAAAAATAAATCAACATTAGAGTTTCTAAATACTGTTCCTATTGTAAATGTTGCTCCAGATGGTAAATCAGTTAAAATTAAAAATAGCAAGAGCGTATCGATTCTGATCAATGGTCGAAATGTAGGAGGGAATGATGTTGCGTTGAGTATGTTACAGTCTATCCCTGCAGTAGATATAAAGAAAATTGAAGTGATAGAGAATCCTGGGAGTAGTTATAGGGCTGGTGATAATGGAATCATCAATGTGATTGTAAACAAAACAAAGGAACAGCCTTTTAAAGTAGTTTTAAATGCTAAGTCTACACAATCATTCTATAATACACAAGACGGTTCAGCATACCTTGCTTTCTCTAAAAATAAATGGGCAGTCACTTCTGGAGTCAAATTAGAAAATTCTAAAAATAAAGCATATAGATATGATTCTTATATTGACTTTAAAAGTAATGACGAAACTCAAATAGAAAATAATGCTATTACAAAAGGAACAAATTATACTCCTTATGTAAATATTGATTACACTCTTAGCAAAAATCAGACTATAGGTATGAGTTTTAGCTCTAGGTTCAGTAATAACGAAACCAATAGAGACATTGTTAGTTCTTATTACAATGTAACAAACAATCAATTAGATTCCTTGAATATTGCAAAAAATAAAGATAAAATAAGTAATTACCATGTAGTATATTATAATTTGAGTCATAAGATTGTATTAGATACTTTAGATAGTAATATAAGTTCAGATTTTAACTATTATAATTCTAGGAATAATAGAGATATGTTTAATACGTTCTCTTACGCGAATGACATAGAAAAGAGGTTTCTACAAAATCCTGACAATACTACTGAGTTAATAGAGTTTAAGACAGATTATGAGAAAAACTTCAAAGATAGTAGTAAGCTGACTACGGGGATTAATTATTCTAAGAGTAATATTCAAAGTGACAATTTTTTTGGGAATTACAATGGTGTTGAATATGTATCTGATGATAGGCAAACTAATGTGTTTAAATATAAAGAAGACTACTTTGCTTTATTCGCGAATTACCGTAAGTTGTTTTCAGAATCTTTTGGTTTGCTTATTGGTTTGCGTTATGAATATTTATCAGCAAAAGGTACTTTAAAATCAGATTCTGAAACTGTAAAAATAAGTAATTCAAACTTGTTTCCATCTTTAGCCCTTTTGTATGGAATAAATGACGAGCACCAATTGACTCTAAATTTTGCTAGTTCTATAACTCGTACTCCTTATAGCAATCTTAATCCGTTTATATATATAAACTCACCGAATTCAATTAGGGTGAATAACCCTTACCTTAAAAATACTAAAAAATCATTTGTAGGCTTGACTTATACCTTTTTTGATGATTATAATTTAGAATTAGGTTATGCGAAGACCCATAATCTATTTAATAATTTTGATGCTGTAATTGATAATGTCATTGTGAATACGATAGATAATTTTGGAAACGGAGACGGGTATGGAGGTGTTTTGACCCCTATAAACCTAGAGTATTTTTAAATTTTTAAAGTATAATGTTTTAGGCTACTTTTTCTCTGCTACAAATCAAGTGTTTGTCCTTTTCCCATTTCTCCATTGGAGTGATTTTTCCAAGCAAACCATGTAGTCTTTTGTTATTATAAAATACTACGTACTTCTTTAATATTTGTTCTATTTGTCCAAAAGTAAAGTATTCAAATTTAGTAAAAACCTCTCTTTTTAAAGTACCGTGATAGGCTTCTATGTGGTATCCACCCGACCAAGCCCATATTTCATAAGCTAACGTAAGGTAGTAAGTTTGCTTGAAATAATAAAGAGATGAGCAAACAAGAAATAATGTACTCTCATGTAGAGGATTGGAAAACAAGTGGATTAACGCAATCAAGATACTGTGAAAGTGTCGGAATTAAATTAGCAACCTTTAGTTATTGGGTGGTTAAGTATAAGGCAAAGTCAGAGTCAACGCAATTAGACAATAATTTTATAACTGTAACAAAAGGTCAAGTCATCAATACTCAGGAATATGAGATAGTATATCCCAATGGTGTAAAGTTACGTCTACAAACGGATAATCTTAGTGAACTATATTCATTAGTAAACTTAGTGTAATGTTTAGTTTGAGTAGTTCTAATCAATTTCATTTGTATAGACAAGCTTGTGATATGCGCAAGAGTTTTGATAGCCTTTGTGGACTTGTCCAGAATGAACTTAATCAAGTAGCTCATAGTGGAAGTGTCTATATATTTATCAATAGACGCTGTAATCAAATGAAGCTCTTGCATTGGGAAGCAGGAGGCTTTGTACTATACCACAAGCGCTTAGAACAAGGAACTTTTGCTTTTCCCACGCATAGTAAAGCTCAAATAAGTTGGACTGATTTAGTACTGATGATAGAGGGAATCCAGGTTATCAAAAGTAACCAAAAAAGGCGTTTTTTATTGAAGTAAAACAGGTTAAAACCTTGTATATTCTGGGCTTTTGACGTATTTTTACTTCATGGAAATAGACTTAGAAAACTTATCGAAAGAACAACTTTTGGCGCTTATAAAAAAGCAGTCTAAGACTATTTCCAAACAAGACAAAATAAATACTAAGTTAGAGCAAAAGACATCTAAGTTAGAGCAAAAGACATCTCAGCTAGAACAAGAAAAGCAAGAACTCCAACGCTTAGTAGATCTTTTACGACGCATGCAATTTGGACAAAAACGCGAGCGTTTCGAAGACCCTAATCAAACACAGTTACCTTTAGAGGTTCAGCAAGCAGTCCTGGAAGAACAAGAAGAAGTAATCAAACAAGAGATCACTTATTCTCGTCAGAAGAAAAAACATCCAGGAAGAGCTAAACTACCCGATCATTTACCTGTAGAAGAAATAGAAATCTACCCAGAGGGAGATTTATCTGATAAGATTTGCATTGGTAAAGAAACTACAGATGTCTTAGATTATGTTCCAGGTTACTTTAAAATAAAACGTTACATCCGATATAAATACGCCACGAAAGACAAAGACAATACGCAAATCAGTATTGCACTGCTTCCAGAGCGAATTATAGATAAAGGAATACCTTCTGAAGGATTATTATCTACAATACTTGTTGACAAATACGTAGATCACCTTCCGCTATATAGACAGAAGCAACGCTTTTCAAGAGAAAATATCGATATAGCTTCTTCTACTATAGATGGCTGGGCAGCTCAATGTATGGATGCTTTAAAACCACTATATGAAAAGCTTCTGCTGGACATCAAAAATGAAGGATATCTTCAAGTTGATGAAACCACCATCAAAGTCTTAGATGAGAAAAAGAAAGATAAATCTCATCTTGGGTATTATTGGGTGTATCACGCACCTATATCCAAACTCGTAATGTTCAATTACAGTCCCACACGTAGTGGTAGCGCTGCACTACCTGTATTAGAAAACTTCAAAGGATATCTGCAAACCGATGGTTATAGCGGATACAAAGCCTATGGAGCTAAGTCTGGTGTAGTTCATCTGGGCTGTTGGGCACACGCTCGTCGTGAGTTTGAAAGAGCTCTTGACAATGATAAGACAAAAGCACAGCATGTACTTGTAGAAATACAAAAACTATATGCTGTAGAAAGAAAAGCAAAAGAACAAAACTTAACCCCAGAGCAAATTAAAGAACTTCGATTAGAACAAAGCTTACCAATCATCAATGAACTGGGTAAATATATGTTTGTTCAAATGAAACTCGTACTTCCTAAAAGTCAAATAGGTAAAGCTTTTGCTTACTCACAAACTAGATGGGATAATCTTAGTGCGTACTTATATGATGGAAACTTACAGATAGACAATAATCTCATTGAAAATGTAATTAGACCAGTAGCTATTGGACGTAAAAACTATCTCTTTGCAGGATCACACGATGCAGCTCAAAGGGCGGCTATGGCGTATACGTTTTTTGCTAACTGCAAAAAGCACGATATTAATCCATACCAATGGCTTAAATATGTTCTAGAAAATATTCAATCTATCAACCACAAGAACATTACAGATTTATATCCTCATAACTATAAAACATTAAACTCAAACGTTGTAGAAGAATAATTATATCTCACAAGATGTACTTGCTCGGGTGCATACTCTATGTGGGCATTTTCCTCTGGTGTTGCTACGTGTGTAAATTCTTGTGATACACCTACTAAGGAAAGATATTCTCTTACATTCTTGGCAATAAATTGACTACCATTATCCGATCTAATAACCACATTTTTAGGGTAATCTAACTCTTCAAAAAGCCCTGACAATAATTCTATTACCTGCTTCTGCTTAATATTAAAGCTGAAGTAGTCTTTTAATATTCTACGACTGTGTACATCAATTACAGAAAGTAAATAAGCATTTTTACCTTTTTGTGGTATCCATACCATCTTAATGTCCATTTCAATACACTCTAAGGGTCTTGTAGTCTTTACTTTACGATGCTTAACGTACTTCTTATTCGAATGATCTCTAGTTATACGAGTTTGTAAAAGTTTGGCGCTTTTCATGATACGAAATACTTTTTTATGGTTAATAGTGTACCCTTCGCGTTTAAGATACTCGCTCATCATACGGTAACCACAATCCATAAAATCACCCTTTAAAAGCTCTTTAATTGACTCTACAACAGTTTGTTCGTTAACCCAACCTTGGGTTTTATGATAGGTTAATAAAGTAGCTTTATTACCTTTTGACTTGCCAGAACCCTTGAAGTAGTACGTGCTTTCACTTAAGCCAATCCAATGTATTAGTTTAGCTTTACTTTTTTGATATTTACTATAAAAGTAATCTACCAGATCTTTTTTGGATCGGATGTCCCAAACTTTTTTTTTAACAGTTCACGTTGAACTTCTAATTCTATTTCTTTATCACTTAGTAGTTTACGAAGAATCTTATTCTCTTGCTCTGCTTTTTTAAGTTCTTTTGATTTGTCAGAAACAGCAGGTCTTAATCCTGATTCTCCTTGAGAATCGAATTTCTTCTTCCATGAGTAGAAAGTACCTGTACTTAAACTGTGTTTACGACAAGTTTCTATTGCCCCATTTTCTTCTGCTTCTTGTAAAATTGATAGCTTCTCAGATAAGCTCCATTTCTTGTATTTCATAAGTCCAAAGTTATGTAATTAATTTACTAATTTCACTCCAGCTTATTTAGGGGCTAAAATAGGAGGTAATTTCTATTTTAATAAGAATCTCTTTAAGAACCATTGGAGTTTTTCGTTTAGTATGTCTTTAGAGATGTATAAAGTTAGAGGAGAGTATAATAATATTCCAGTAAAAATTGACAATACAAACTTTTATTTCAACATTAAAAACAACCTGTTTTTTGACAAGAAAAAGAACACTGTTTTAACCTTAACTTACGGTTATGACAATGGCTTCGAGGATATATTCGGTAAAGTGAATGCTCAACACTCTCTTAACCTTGATTTAGGAAGATCGTTTAATGATTTTTACGTAAGTATCGGAGCGTATGACTTATTGAAGCCAGATACTAATATGAGGTTTAGTAATTCTGCTTATAGCTTTAATAAAAAGCAAGAATATTTTAAGAGCTATTTTATAAGTATGAGATATACATTAGGAAATAAGAGAATAAAGAATGTAATTTCAAAAGAACAAAATGAACGATTAAATTAATAATAGAAGATAGTCTAGGTATTTATTAATTTATATTGAGACTTGAGATAATATGATATTTATACGAAAGAAGCTGCTTCAATAGATCTATTGAAGCAGCTTCTTTATATATTTACTTTCCTACACAAAATAGAGTAGAGGTAGATGGTATTCTCCTTGTGTATAGTACATTATTCTTAGATTAAAATATTTTCATATCACCATCTTTTATCCACTGTTTCTTTTTCATGATATAGTAGATTAGGTATGACAAAATCATAGGTAATATAATCTGTAAACCTAGTATAGCCAATATAATATAGGAAGTAGAGTAGGCTTCTTTCATCGCATTAAAGGTTCCTATCTGACCGACTAATCCACAGCTTCCCATACCTGATTCTAATGCCGTATTTTGCATATCAAAGAACAAAATAGCTATTGGACCTAAAATAGCAGAGGCTAAGGTTGGTGGAATCCATATCTTCCAATTCTTATAAATATTAGGGACTTGTAACATACTAGTACCGATACCCTGTGCTAGTACTCCCTTTAGCCCATTATCTTTATAACTGATAGTCGCAAAACCTATCATTTGAGCACAACAACCTATGGTCGCTGCTCCTGCTGCCAGCCCATCTAGTTGTAACATCAGGCATAAAGCTGCTGAAGATATCGGTAAGGTTAGAACCATACCCACTACCACAGCGATAACTATACCCATGATTAGAGGATTAGCCTCTGTAGAAAAGATGATAACCTGTCCAATCCATTGCATCAACTGATTAACACTAGGGCCAATCCATTGTGCTAAAGCTACTCCTACTAAAACTGTGACTATTGGTGTTATCACTATATCTATCCTTGTTTCACCTGCTACGGCTTTCCCGATTTCTACCGCAATAATAGTTGCGATAAACACACCTAATGGACCTCCTAATTGATACGCTGCTACACCTACCACTGCAGATGAGAATAACACTAGTTGTGGCGCTCTTAAGCTATAGGCAATGGCTAGTGCGATTACAGGGCCTGTCGCCTGGTTCGCAAATGGCCAAACGACCTCCTTTAAAAACGAAATACCAAATTCTTCTCCTATCGTCTTTAGAATAGTTCCTACTAGTAGAGTAGCGAATAACCCGTAGGCCATAGCCCCCATAGCATCGATAAAGTATCGCTTGCTTGAAATCTGTATGTCTTTTCTTTGAAGAAATTGTTTCATTAAGTATTTAATTTAATAAAGCACCTATTATAAGGTACTATAATCGATGCGAAAGTATTAATAATTATAGTAGTAATGTTAATGTTATTCTTAAATTAGTGTCTTCATTAACAAATTAAAGAAATGAATATTTTCAATACTTCTATTAAATCAATATTATTGCTATTCATCTTCCTTTTTCCTTCTTTTATAATGGCTCAGTCACCCGTTATACTAGATAAGATTACAACATTGGATAGTTATAAGAAACTGTATGAAACGAATACTTTTTGATCATAAGAATAGGTATTTTAAGTCTAATGATAAAGGGCAGTGGAATAATATACCTCTAGAGGATGTATATTTTTATGAAGATCATCTGATGTGTTCTATTGATACTTCAGTTAAAAATACAACTACTAAATTAATCGACTATTTAGAAAAAACATACCCAAATAACTTAACAGTGGATGAAAGCTATAATGAGCTTATTTATGAGGTTGCTACTCGTGGCTTTACTATTGAGTTTACTGTAAAAGCAAAAACGAAAGCTGAAGTAACTGAGGATACCAAAGGAAGAATACAAATCAATTTCTCAAAAGTATTTGATAATCCTATTGCTAATTTGTCAGATGAATTAATGATAAATAAAGAAGGGCTTATTTGTCTATTGCAAGTAGAGTGTTATAATGTTGTTCCTGCTGTTTTTGCAGATGGTATTCCTATATTATCTAAAAATAAGAAAGATAGGTATTCACATTATGAAACGGTTACTCTTAATAAATATATCCTCAATCCAGAGGCATCTATTGATTTGTCTTTCATTATTACGCCTGGTATAGATGATAAAGGTAATATCATGACTAAGATTCCCAAAAAATCTTATGCTAAAATGGTTCTTGAATATGTAAATGCTAAGGGGGATATTATAAAAACAGTTGATGTGTTTAATAATGAAGCTTATGTTACAGATACGATTGTGAGTGATGATGGAACAAGGTATTCTCATTATCTTGGTACAGAAGACTATACAAAGAAAGACATTCGATTTAATCATCAACTCACAGCCCCTGTTGATTATAAACTAACAGGGTGGTCTAAGGGAAAAGATCTTCGTAAAGAAAAGAATTTAGAAGAACGAATAAAACAGTTCTATGCAGCGTACGCAGCCCTGATATTAGATAAGAATCTTAATCAGATTACCCAACTAGTATATGATTCTTTCTTAGAGAAATATACGTATAACTATAATAGTACTGAACAAAAATCCTATCAAGACTATGAAGATTTAGAACATCTAGTAGAAAAGCCTTTTAAGGTTGTAACCGCACAACAAACCAAACTGCACATAAGTAATGATGGAAAATTAGCTTACTTAGAAGCGCTAGATAAAACTTCGTATTTAAAAGCAGTTGGTCTAAGTTATATAGAGAATATATCCTTTATGTTCTACATAGATCAGAATACAGACGAATTAAAAATTATCCGATGAAAACATACCTAAATATATGTATACTTTTTTTGATTACGCAGGTAACAACAGCACAAGTTGATATAAAAAAGTATAACGCTACTACTACTAATCAAGAGTATATTGATTTACTTAAAAGTGATTTAGAAGACCTTAATCGGTTTGTAAGATTATTTAGCAAAAGCAATGATAAACCAAGTAAACCTACTGTAGTCGCTCCCTTAAAACTAGCTTTTAATCAACAGGAGTATGATGCTAATATCGATCTATTAATCCAGGCTAATATTCAGTTTATAGATTTTATAGCAGAAGACGTTGTTACAATACAACTTATAAAAGACCCTGCGATCTATAGGTCTCTAGATGATATCAAGGCTCCTGTCTATGTAGAAAAGGTGTATTATCACGATGGTACAACACAGAATATGGAGGTGAAGAAGGATGTGAATACACATTTCACTACTGAGCTAGGACTTACTAAGGCTGTAGATAAGATAGATATTAGGATTCCTTTTTCTACCATGAAAAAACTAGATAGTATCGTACTTCCTGCTGCAGTTCATCAAAAAGTGAAATATGATGGAGTAGATATAGAGGTAGTGGAAGTATCAGATAAAAGTGTACTGCTTAAGACTTCCTCTAATCAATTAGAGTTTGATGATATTCAAGCAATCTTAAAAGATAAAAGACGTGTAAAGAGCTATAGATTTCAACGATCTGGTATACATCCAGATCAGTTTGATCTTTTTTTACAGCTATGTATAAAGAAAATTGGAGAGATTCTAGTACTTTCTGAAGAGAATATCAATATGGAACATTCTCAATTCAAAAAGGATATAGGAGCTAAAATGGACGCATTAGAGAAGCAATTATCAACTGATTATAAAAAATCAGAGCAGGTTACTTATCTATATTATGAGTTTGGAGAGCCTATAGATAAAATAGTTCTTTATAAGGGGAGTGAAACTTATCAAAGAGATATAACCATGACATTGAATAATAATATGCCTAGTGCTCGCTTTATAGTCTATAAAGATGATAAAACATTGATATACAATAAAGATCTAAAATTAGTAACAGAATTTTCAGGGACTTATACTTTTATTAATGATTGTTATTTTAGAACAAACAGACAATACTTTTATTTGAATGACAAATTAGAGATGCAACCCCTTACTTATTATAAAGTGGAGAACTTAGTCAATAATTTTATAGCCATAAAAGAGGATGATGAATCTCCATGGGAATTAGTAGATCCAACGAATAAAAAGATCATGAAGGTAGATAACTATGAGATGAATAATAAGTATAATTTTACTTTAATCGAATCGAATGCTTCATATTATCTACTAAATAAGAACACCCTAGCACCACAGAAAATCGCTAACGTAGATAAAGTTAGCACTGCTGAAAAAGGATATTTCGTTGTAGAGAAGAATAATAAATTTGGTTTTATGAATACAGAAGGAAAGATTGTTATACCTATTCAGTATGATGATGTACATGCTTTTGACGATATGACTGATTTATTGCCAAGTGATTTATTATTTGCTGTCAAGCAGAATGAGAAGTGGGGCTTTGTAGATATACATAATAAGACTGTTATTCCATTTATGTATGATGATGTTAAAGGACCTTTTTCTTATGGAATAGCGCCTGTATACTTAAATGATGCTTTAGGTTTAATTAATTTAAAAAATGAGAAAGTATCTAAGTTTGTGAATAGAAGTTACTCTTCATCAAGTAATTTTGGTAAGAGAATGATGGGCTTAAGTGACGGTACTTATAATTATAAAGGAGAGAAAGAAAAGAAATAAGGGACAATATATACCTCCATAAGTTATTATAGACACCCCTCCATAGATTTCTATCAATGGAGGGGTGTCTGTTTAGTGTAATGTGGTTTTATATATTATCTCTTAATTTTCGCCATTCTTTCCATAATGCTAAGTAAGTATCTTTTTCTAGATTATTAGTTGGAAGCTTTTTAGGACTACTGTTTTTATAGAAGTTTTCGATTTCATCTACGAAAGTATAGACTATCTTTTGGTATTCATTTTTATCTATTATAGCTTCCGTTCCATTTTCAGATATATGCCTTACTTTATGATGTGGTAGATGTTCTATAGTCCAATCTATTCCAGTAGGACATCCCCCTATAACAAGGCGTTCCTGTTCATCAAAATACATTAAAAAACCACAGCATGGTATCAGCTGGCTATCATGATTAGACTCATTTAGGTCTTCGGTTAGACTTCTTAATAGATAAAGAGCAGTAGCAGAGACAGTAACCCCTTGGGTAAGGTCGTTAGATATTACTTCATCTCCAATCTTAAGGAATACATCTCCATGTGCACATAGATCAGACTCATCATCTATATTGTTTAACC
This sequence comes from Myroides odoratimimus, assembly GCF_004337635.1. Taxonomy (NCBI): domain Bacteria; kingdom Pseudomonadati; phylum Bacteroidota; class Flavobacteriia; order Flavobacteriales; family Flavobacteriaceae; genus Myroides; species Myroides odoratimimus. The sequence continues at coordinate 3,166,131 of NZ_CP037427.1, read as the reverse complement.
AATGAAGGTTAGAGACTTTTATGTTAAATGGTGTGTCTATCATATTTATAATATATTAAATAAGGTAATATAGTTTAGTGATAAGTTAGTACTAATATTAAAAGGTTTTCTATTGCTTTGCTTGAGGATTGCTAGGGGTATTCTTGCAGGTTTCTTCGACAAAACAGCCTTCTAGGCAAGGAAACCCCAAGGAAACTGCAAGCAAACTCCTAGAAAGTGCAAGGAAAATAGATTATTAACCTCTTATAGCTATAGTAGACTAAATTATCACAAGAATCTATTTAACTTCAAATATATCTAATTTTATTCTGTTTTAATTAGAATCGAGATGGTATTCAGTTCATTTATATTTTGGATATCTATGCAGTAGGTGAAATAGAAGCATACCTTATTCCTCCGAAAATAGGGGACTTCTATTTACATTTTTAGGCTATTGATTTACATAAACAATCCTAGATTTTGTAGATTGAAAAAATAGTCTGAATTTTGTACTCGTGAAATTTGCAATCGTCATATTATCCCTATTCATGTTATTCAAACCAGTACTTCCGGTTGTTGAATATGTGGTGCTATATGATTATATCAAGGATGAACTTTGTGTGAACAGAGATAAGCCAGAGTTAGAATGTAATGGAATGTGTCATCTATCTAAAGAGATGGCTAATGCTTCTGATACAGGTAAAGATAAAAACAAAAGCAATTTTGCTTCAGCAGAAATACAGCTGGTTTATTTTCAAGATATTGTAAATAACACATCTATTCATTTATTTAAGAATTATACGTTTAAGGCGTTCTTTAGCCTTGATAGTGTATATACTTATACTTTCAACGATTTCCTTTTTAGACCTCCTGTCTAATAAACTATTGACTTTTAGTAGATTATTTGTTTCTATATCTAACGTGATTGTTGGTCTAGATAGTAAGTAATCATATCCCGTTTCATGTATAGTGGATCAGATATTGGTATAGTACACTGATCTGTATACGCCAGTATAATCAGTTGTATCTTTTGTAGTATGTACTGCATGGTGCTAAGTGATTTTATAGGAGAGTTTCTATATCTACTTAGAAATACGCTGTCTATATCTCTATGATGGCAAGCATCTACTATATGCTTTTGGGGTAAAATAAGTAAAATAGTTTAACCGATGATATTGTCAATACACTTGATGATGTCCTTAATGCTGTACACTGATTTTGGATTAAAAGATCAAGTGTATGATTCGATCTATAAAAGAGAATCATACAGATTCGCCTAGTCATGTACACACTTTTATGTAACAATGAGAATCTTAACGTGGATAGTAGTACTGTTTCTGTTTACTACAGCTTGTACTATTGATAAAACAGATTATGAATCAGAAAGTAATATTACGAATCCTGAGCATAATGAATTTAAGGAAGTGGTCTCAATCCAAAAAGACAACTATACAATAAGCCTAGAAGCCCTTAATGGACATCTGTACAAAGGGTATAATGAAGTAAGATTGAAAATCACTGATGTAACTACAAAGCAAGTCGTAGAGAATGCAAAAGTAACATTCTTACCTATCTATACTACTGCAGAAGGGAAGATAGAGTCATGCCCTAATCTATATGATCTGGTGTATGATAAAGGAGAGAAAGTCTATAAAGGTTTTTCTGTTTTTACGCAAGAGAATACTCAAGGAGACTGGAAAGTGGAGATTACATTTAAGGATAAGAATCAAAGTGTAACAGCGAGTCAGCTTGTTTTCGTTGAAAAGCAAAACAATAAGAATCTGAATATGACTTCTTTTAGAGGGATTGACAAGGAGGATTATATTATAGCATTAGTAGCACCTATAAAACCAAAGGTAGCAGAAAATGAACTTGTAGCCGGGATATATAAACTTAATGCTGAAAACAGTAGTTTAAAAGATGCTTATACGGTAGTTGATAATTATACCTTATTACTAGATCCTAGAATGCCTGAGCCTTCGATGGGAAATCACTCTTCTCCTAATAATAAAGATCTAGTACAACGTGAGGATAAGTTCTATTATGGTGTAGTGAACTATACAATGACAGGTAACTGGACATTGAACTTTATTATGCTAAACCAACATGGTCGTATTCTAAAGGGAACTACTGTACCTAGTGACTTTACACCAGGTGTAGAAGGCAAGAAAAGTGAACTACATATAGATACTTTATTTTAATTATTATGAAACCTTTTATTACCATATTAATCTTAGGGGTTACAACAGCGAGTGTAGCACAAGATAATAAAGGCCTACAAGATAGTATACCTACTGTATTAGACGAAATCTCTATGCTAGTTCAAGCAAAGAAGAGAATAGAGACAGAGATGAAAATGGCTGTGTCTGTCGATGAGTTTTTGGCTTCTTCAGAACAAATAAGTTTTATCAAAAGAGGGGCTTATGCATGGGAGCCTATGCTGAATAATATGAGTACAGAACGCTCTACCTTGACTATTGATGGGATGCATATTTTTGGTGCATGTACAGATAAGATGGACCCTGTTACTTCTTATGTAGAGAGTAATAATCTATCTACTATAGATATTAAATCTGGTCAAGAAGGAGGAATGCACGGAGCTACTGTGGCTGGGAGTATTGATCTTAAACGAAAAACTACAGCCTTTGGGATAGGACAGGTATGGACAGGTGCTTATCAAAGTGGTTTTGAGTTTAATAATAAACAGTTCTTTAATCTAGGTAATGTCTCGTTCTCAAGTGAAAAACTAGCTGGTGACGCTAGTATTGCTTATCGGGAAGCTAGTAATTATAAAGATGGAAATAACGATGAAGTAAAGCACTCACAGTACAAAAAATTTAATACAGCTTTAGGATTGGCTTATAAGACAGGTGGTTTATCTTCATTGCGAGCAGATGTTATTTTTGACGTTGCTAAAGATGTTGGTTTCCCTGCTTTACCAATGGACTTATGGCTTTCTCGTGCATTGATTACTTCTGTATCCTATAAACAGCTATTTGAGGACAAATTTATACGTGTTTGGGATACCAAGGCTTATTTTAATGCGATAGAGCATTATATGGATGATACTACACGTCCAGAGAATTTGGTGCATATGGATATGCCAGGCTGGAGTACTACTTACGGGTTACTGTCTAAAGCAAACTTTAAAAGTGGAAAGTATTCTTCTGAATTACAATTGAACGCTTATAATAATCTCTCGATTGCAGAAATGCGTATGTACCCACAGGATCGCTCTAAACAAACAATGTTTGCGTATAGTTGGCCATGGGTAACGACGACTTATGCAGGGGTATCATTGAATAATACGATAGAGTTCTCTGATGATCATAGACTGAATTTCGGAGGGTCAGCAGGAATAAACTATAATTACTCAAAGTATATAGAGTTTAACTGGATTTTTCATCCAGGAAGCCCACAAGAGAAGACAAGGTTCTTACCAAGTCTACACACTAGTTATGAAATGGATATTAATCGATTTAATTTCTCTGTTGGTGTAGGATATGGGCATAGAGCGCCTTCTGTGTCGGAAGCTTATGGATATTATATCTACAATAGTTATGATCGCTATGATTACATCGGAAATCCTAATTTAAAAAATGAGATTTCTAATGAGTTAAATGCAAGCGTTGGGTATAAAGGAGATAAGTTCTCACTACAAGCTAAGGTAAATTACTTCTATATCAAGAATTATGTTATCGGAAGAATATTGAGCTTAGGTAGTCCGATGAATTATCAATCAGTTGGGGTAAAAGGATATACCTCTTTAGACTATGCTACGCTGTTTAACTTCGCTCTTAATGCAGACTATCATATTATGGATGATTTGCATTGGAAAGGTGGTGTGACGTATGCTAGAGGTCAAGATAACGAGAAGGGAAACTTGCCTTTCATTAGACCATTTAGTTATCAGACGTCTTTACACTATCTATTCAGAGATTTTAGTATACAGACTTCTATCAATGGTGATGCGAAACAACGAGATTTTAGTCCAGAATACGGAGAGAGTTTGACTCCATCATACACGATTTGGAATGCTTCAGTTGATTACACTTTTTATATCAAAAACTTTAAAACAGTGTTTCAAGTAGGAGCAGAGAATTTACTTAATGAGTACTATAGTACTTATGCAGATTGGGGTAATATCCCTAGGATGGGACGTAATGTATTCACGTCTCTAAAAATAAACTTTTAAAAATAAAACCTAATAAATAAGACAAATGAAAAATTTAACAAAGAGCTTTTTACTATTTGCAGCTTCATTAGCTGTTGTTTCTTGTTCTAATGATGATAGTAACGCTGTTGCTAATAATGTGACTTTAGAGTTTACAAATACATTCAAGGATAAAGTAATTGTTCTAGGTGATGCTAGTTCTTCTTCTGCTACTGTTAATAAATCTGCAGAGGGGCAAGAACATCAATTTTCTGAATTAAAATATGTGATTAGTAATATTCGTCTAATTAAAAATGATGGAAAAGAGATTCCTTATCATGTGAATGATTTAGATAAAGGAGCAACTGTTGTTAACCAAGCGAAGACAGAGACATTAAATTACTTATTAACTAATATCCCTAGAGGAGAGTATAAACAAATCAAATTTGGTCTAGGTGTACGCAGTGATCTAAATGTTCTTGATCAAATTAAGTTTCCTGTTTTTTATGCTAACGCTGGAGCTAATGATACTGAGATGATGTGGGAATGGGGAACAGGATATCGTTTTACTAAGATAGAAGGATTCTATGATGCTGATAAAAAGCAGATGTCTATACACACAGGAAGTACTCTAGATGATGGAGATAATGGTGAACTAATACAAGGTGTAGATGCGTATAGAGAGGTAGTCTTAAACTTACCAACGCATGCAGTGGTGGGAAGTTCTGCGCCAACGATTAAGATTAAAGCTGACTTTGATAAACTATTAACAGGGAAATCGAATACAATTAAATTAAGTACAGGTAAAGGGCCAAATGATAATGCTACACCTAATATTCATACAGCAGTACAGATGGTGAAGTTTGTAGATAATTTAGGAGGAAATGGAACGAGTGATGTTACTGGAATGTTCTCTATTATCAGTGTAAAATAAGAAGTACAAGTATAGAAGAGCTGTTATCTACATAACAGCTCTTTGTCTTCTAAAGGGTTTTATATAATTGCTATTACAAATGAAAACAACAACAAAAATAAGTGTACTATTACTTCTACTGTGCTTAATCTCTTGTAATAAGGATGAGTATGAAGATATTGTGATTGACAATCCAGAGATAGAGTTAGGAATTCCTACTAGTTTTCCAGAGTGGAACTCCGCTGCTTTAAAAAATAAACCTACAAAGTATGGAGTTGAATTAGGAGAAAAACTGTTTACAGATCCAAGGTTGAGCAAGGATAATACAATCTCCTGTTCTAGCTGTCATATACAAGAATCTGCTTATGCAGATCATCACGCTCAAGCGATAGGTATAGAAGGAAGGGTAGGGCTTCGCAATGCGCCTCCTATTCAGAACTTACTCTTTATGAAATATTACAATTGGGATGGTAGTAAACTTCAATTAGAGAATCAACCTATCGTGCCTATTATTACACATGAAGAAATGAACTCTTCTATCGTAGAAGTACTAGATAAAATAGGAACTGATATAGAGTATAAAAAGCTGTTTAAAAAAGCTTATGGAGATGAGTCTATGACTCCAGAGAGAATATATAAAAGTATCGCTCAGTATGAGTATACGCTGATCTCTGCTGATAGTAAGTACGATCGTGTTCAGCTAGGACAAGAGGAATTTACTAGTCAAGAGGCTTATGGATATAGGGTATTTACTCAGAAGTGCAGTAGCTGCCATAGTGGAGCACTTTTTACAGATCAAAGTTTTAGAAATATTGGTTTTCCTATCAATCTCGATAGTAATGAAGCGGGGAGAGCTAGGGTAACGGGTAATTTAAAAGACTATATGAGTTTTAGGGTACCTTCTCTTCGAAATATTGAATATACTGCACCTTATGGAAGCTTTGGGCAGTTTAGCTCTTTAAAAGAGGTGTTGGATTACTTTGATACAGGAGTATTAGATGCAGATAACTTAGACCCTATTTTCAAAGAGGCAAACAACCGTATCGCACTTAGTGAAGAAGAGAAAGAAGCTTTAATTGCTTTTATGTCTACTTTAAGTGATTCTAAGTTTATCGGTAAATAATATGTTAGTTATTGACTTGTAGTTTTTTATAGATTGTTATATAAAGTTTTTATTTAGTGTTTTTTATTGGTTGGAATATTCTTTTATAGATAGTTATTTTAATTGAATACTTAAAAAAGAGTGTAACAAATTATTATATTGAACTACTTATTAGCTAGATAAGATATTAAATACTAAAAAAGATGAATAAGGCAGATTATACAAATTATAGTATTGAAGAATTAAAACAAAAAGAAAAACAGTCAAAAGTATTAGCTGGTTTATTGGTAGGGATGCTTCTTGTTCTCTTGGTGTTCTTGGGATATAGAGCTTTGACAAAAGGCTTCAATGCTTTAATAGCTGTTCCTTTTGCACTTTTGCCAATTGTGATAAACTTATTCACTACTGCTAAAAATATTAGAAAAGAGATAGAATCTAGACAAGAGAAATAACTTTGTTACGCTTGTTTAGTTTCTTCTTCAAGGTTTTTATGCTCAGCTCCCCATTTGCCTAGAGCTTTAATGATGGGAGCTAGTTTTAGACCTATAGGTGTAAGTTCGTATTCTACTCGTGGCGGAACTTCTGGATATATAGTGCGGATAATAACCTTATTCTCTTCTAATTTGCGTAGTTGAAGAGTAAGCACTCTTTCTGTAATATTTGGTAATACCTTTTTAATCTCTCCAAAACGCATCTTCCCTTCAAGTAAATAACAACAAATAGCCATCGTCCATTGCCCTCCAATTATACTTGTGGCATATACCTCATTACATTCATTTTCAAGGGCTTTTTTGTTTTCGAAGTGAGTAGAAGTCTCCTTAATTTTGGTCATACTTACTTTTTTGATAGTATCTAACAATTGGGCGCTAAGGTACAAAAAGCTGTTTGAACTCCCTATTTTTGCAGTAGTAATAACGATTAATGCTAAGAAATGATGCGTACATTAGTGATCTTAATCCATCCTAATTTTGGAGAATCTATTGTAAATAAGTTATGGTTAAAGGAGTTAGAACAATCTCCTGAACGATACTTTATTCATAATTTACACAGTGAATATCCTGACGGAATACTTGATATTCAAAAAGAACAGGAATTGATAGAATCCTATGACCATATTGTATTTCAATTTCCCTTTTACTGGTTTAATTGTCCTCCTTTGTTTAAAACGTGGTTAGATGAGGTACTGACTTATGGCTGGGCTTATGGTAGCCAGAGTGGGTATAAGATGAGTAATAAGAAAATAGGATTAGCTATAACAGCTGGGATTGATGAGAAGGAATATAGTGCAGATGGAAAGTATAAATATACTTTAGAACAACTGTTAGCCCCTTTTGAAGTAACCTTTAATTACATTAAGGCTGACTATCAAGGATTCTATGCATACTATGGTATAGAGCAGGATAGCTCAGTAGAAACCATCAAAAACAGTGTAATTCCTTACGTACAATTTATAGAAACAATATAATATTTTAAAAAGTAGATAATGACATTAGAATTATATCAAATAGATGCCTTTACAGAACATATTTTTCATGGAAACCCAGCTTGTGTTGTACCCTTAAAAAGTTGGTTACCTGACGAGGTATTATTTAAAATAACAAGAGAGAATGCGGTTGCAGAGACAGCATTCTTTATTGATAACGGAGATAGTATTCATTTGAGATGGTTTACTCCTGAGATAGAAATGGACTTATGTGGTCATGCTACATTGGCTACAGCGCACTGTCTATCAAGTATATTAAACTATCCAAAGGACAGAATTGTATTTGATACCAAGAGTGGTGAGCTAATCGTAGAGGTTAAGGATGGGATGTACTATATGGATTTTCCTTCAAGAATGCCAGAGGCTTCAGCATTACCTGATGTTATCGCTAAATCACTTAATATACAGCCTAAAGAAGTTTTTAAATCTAGAGATTATATCTTAGTCTATGAGTCAGAGGAAGAGATAAAGAATATTAAAGTGAATCAATCTGTATTAGATTTAATCAACCTAGACCCAGGAGGAGTGGTAGTAACATCAACAGGGGTAGAGAGTGATTTTGTTTCTAGATATTTCACACCTCAGTCTACTATTCTTGAGGATCCTGTAACTGGATCAGCACATTGTTCTCTTATTCCATTCTGGTCATCACGATTAGGCAAGCATATACTTTTTGCAAAGCAAATATCAGAAAGAGGTGGTGAGTTATACTGTGAGAATAAAGCCGAAAGAGTAATCGTAGCTGGTAAAGCAAGAGTTTATTCTAAGGGACAGTTTGGGATAGAATAATATAACTCAAAACGAGGATAAGTAAAGCTTATCCTCGTTTGTATTTTAGGGGAGTTTATTGATTATTAACAGTCTATTTCTTAATGATAAAAGGAGATTAGTGCTAGATTGTTATCAAGGCAATAAAATCAATATTAAATATTCAGGAGGTAATTAGAAGTTTTTTTATATGTTTACTAGTCTAGTAACAAACACTTAAAAAACTAAATATTTATCATGAAAAAACTTTGTCTTATTTTAACCTTAGCATTGGTAGGCAACACTTTGGCACAAGAATCTAATGATTCTATTGCTGTCAGTAGATTCTTTTATAGCACAAAAATCGTAAAGGACCCTCAAAAAACAAATCAGATAACGGAAGGGGTAGCTATTCTAGATATTAATCAAAGTAATTCTCGCTTTACTGATTATGGAAGCCTACAGCGAAGTGAGTTTATGGCAACCTCGAAGACAGATAAATCATTGTCTAGAATGGATATAATGAATAAACTAAAGCAGTTTAAATCTGGTTTTGCTTGGTCTGTATATAGTAATGCTGATGAAAATAAGTTTTATCTTGAACAAAGTAGACAAAAGTATTATTACAAAGAGGATAAAAATAGTATCAAATGGACAACTGCTCCTGAAGTAACTCAATGGGAAGAATATAAGGTACAAGAGGCAACAACAAGCTACGGTGGACGTGTGTGGTATGCTTTATTTACAACAGACATTCCTGCCTTAAATGGTCCTTATAAGTTTAATAATCTACCTGGTTTTGTAGTTAAGGCATGGGATGCGGCAGGAGAGTATACTTTTGAGTTTACTAATAGCCAAAATATAAAATTAGCTAAGGATGCTTTAGACGGATTAGCTAATTATGAAGAGGTGTCTAAAAAACAAGCTAAGAAAGCAGATAAGGTTTTTTATAATAAAACAGCTGTAGATTTACTGATAGAGTTAAATCCAGGAAATGCAAAAAATATAGATCAATATCCAGCAGGGATGAAACAGAAACTAATCTTAAGTAGTAATCCTATAGAAAAAGATTTTTAATTAAGTCATAATTATTACTGATGGAAGTAATGCTGATTGATAGGAGTATGATAACTTTGCACTAGAGTATATACTAATACAGATAACAATGGGAAGAAATACACCTGCGAATAGAAAGGCTGTCAAGGATAAAATAGATAAAAAGAAGAAGAAAGAACAGGAAGCAGCTGTTAAACGCAAAGCACTTCTAAAAGAGATAGTTAACCAAATGGCTAATAAGAAGTAGTTATTTGGACATAAAATATAAAGCCTATATCAAAGGAATTACTATTGATATAGGCTTTTTTATGCTTACTAGCTATAATTTTTATAAGAATAGATTATCTTAGATAAGGTATTAATAAAGAGTAATAATATGAAACAAGTTTTAACCTTACTTATCGCTTTGTTTAGCATGATGTCTGTTTATGCAAAATGTGGATCGTTTGGCTTAAGTGCTTTCCCTAATGGATCGACCATTAATCAGAACTCTATCTTTATGATAGAGGGCTATGCTGACAGTCAATTAATCATTAAAGCGCTTAATAAGGAATATCCCATATATCTTAAAAGTGGTGATAAGATAGTGCCTTTAATTGTGACAGAGACTTACGTAGGCAGTTTTAATTTGACACAAGCTATCTTAAAGCCTGAGACAGAGTTAGAGGCAGGCCTTGAATATACCTTAGTAATTGATAGTCTACCTCAACATGAACAATTAGAAAGACGTAATACAGAGTCGGGTGAATATGAAGCCATAAAGTATAAGGTATTGCCTACTGTAGATACTGATAAACCTGTGGTTGATTCTAAGCCTAAGATAGAAAAGAAAGAAAACGTTATGTATGGATGTGGTCCTTCTTCTAATGTGATATTTTCTAATCCTGCCAAAGATGATTCAGAGTTCTTAGTAAAGACTACAATGAAAAATGTAAAGACAAAAGAAGAAACTACTTATTATTTAGTTGCTTATAAAGATACTATTAGTGTAGGGCATGGTATGTGTTCAGGGGCTTTTAGTTTTAAAAGAGATAATGATTATGAAATAGAGTTTGCCTTTATGGATAGTTCTGGTAATATAACTGAATGGGAAGGAAAGCGAATTAAGTTTAGTCCTCCTACGTTTAAGGGAATATTTTAATGTATTAGAAATAGGTAATTGCATATTATGTTCTGTGTATACCACATGATACAAATATATAATATGATATTCATATAAAAACCACCTACAGCCTGTGCATTAAGACATGCCCCAATAAGGTAAATACTTATTGGGGCATGTTTAAAGGAGAGCACTATTGATATAGTCTTATTTTACTCGAATTAGTTCGACTCTTCTGTTCTTAGCCTTATTGCTATCAGAGTCATTAGCAACTAATGGGTTATCTGCACCCAAGCCTTTAGCAGATAGAATCTCTTTAGCGATGCCTTGTTTTATTAGGGCATTCATCACTGCATTAGCTCTATCGGTAGATAGTTTTTTGTTGTGAGATGCTTCTCCTGTATTGTCTGTATGTCCTTCAATTGAAATCTTTAAAGAAGGATCTTTCTTTAAAGCTATTGCTATTTCGTCAACTGTTTTCTCTCCATCTTGAGTAAGTATAGATTTATCGATATCAAAGTTGATATATAAGATAGATTTACCTTTCTCTGTTAGATCTTTTACTATTTCGTCTGCTGTAATTTTAGTAATTGTCTGCTGTAGGGCTTCTTCTTGTAAGATATTAAGCTTACCACCTGCATTATTAGCCGTGTATTGGATATAAACGTTTCCTTGATTATGTGTACGGATAATATAAAGTTTAATTAATTCTCCAGTATATCCGATATCTCCTTCATCTCCTTTATTAGGATCTTGCTTATTATAACGTTCATATTCTTCCCCTGTGATTTCTCCTTCAAAGACTTTCACTGCTCCTATAGAATTTAAATAATCCTCTAAGCTTTTTTCAAAGTAGCGTTGAGAAAACTCTTCTCCTGCTACAGCAGTTACATTAGTTTTATACAGTTTTCCTTCAATAGGAGTCATTACTCCATCAATAGGGAAGTAACATACATCAAAGTTTTTCTGAAATGGTTTGTTCATTTCTTTTAATCCTTTAGGTAAGGTAAAGAATGGGAAAGTACCTATATCCGCTTTGCTATAAGCTATATCTTCAATATTAAATCCAGCTTTAGGTGCGTCTATTTCTTCAACATTTGTTGAGGTTTGTTCAGTTGTTATTTCGGGGGTATTTTCTTCTTTGTTCTTTTGGTTACAAGACATTACGATTAATGCCATTGCTAATAAAAGTGTGTTTTTTTTCATGATCTGAGCTTTTGATTCGATTATTGTTGTTTTTTGACAATTCAAAAATCGGTAAAAAAATGATAGATAGGATATTAAATTGCAAAAAAGGAATGAAAACTTAATATAGATAGACCTTTTTATTCAATAATAAATGTTGTTTAAAATAATTCTAAATAATATAGTTGTATTAAAAGTAGTTTTTTTTATTTTTGATAAAACTCAAAATGTACTAATTATGAATTACTTTATCCGTTTCAGTTTATTATTCTTTTGTGCAACCTTCTTAATATCGTGTAATAATAGTGATATTCCAGAGAAAGCTACGCCAGTTACTAATTTTGATGTTGACCGTTATTTGGGAACGTGGTATGAGATAGCGCGTTTTGACTTTCGATTTGAAAAAGATTTGAATAATACTTCAGCTCAGTACAGTCTAGATAAAGATGGGAATGTAGAGGTTCTTAATAGTGGATATAATTACGTAGAGAAGGAGTGGTCTGTAGCAAAAGGAGTAGCAAAGTTTAGAAAAGATAAAGGAACAGCAGCTTTAAAAGTTAGTTTCTTTGGGCCTTTCTATTCTGGTTATAATGTCATTGCTTTAGATGAAGATTATCGATATGCTTTAATAGCAGGGAAGAATCTTGATTATTTATGGATTCTATCTAGAGAAAAAACTTTGCCTGAAGATGTGAAAGTAAAGTATTTAGAAATTGCTAAAGAAGTTGGATATGATACTAGCAAGCTTATATGGGTAGAGCATGATAAGAACAATAATCCCTATTTAAAATAATAAGAAGAGTATTCTCTAAAGAGACTTTATAGATATAGCTTAGGAATATGTAAGTTACGTTTATTATTAACACAGTTGTGAGTATCTAACCCTTATTTACTGTAGGATATGTTTTTTATAAATGTAAATCGTTATATTACAGGTAGGATACAAATGATAATGTAATAAAAACGTTTAAATCTATGACTATATATAGTTATCACTTAGTGAAAGTATCTTTATGGATGAGACTAAAATTGCTATTTAATTCACATAGATTAAAGAGACAAAAGGGTTTATTACACATAGAAGTAATGTCTAGCATGGTGTTAGGTTCTCCTATTTTTTCCCTATCTAGATTAAAACTTAGGTACGTAGTTATATTTGCCCAATGGGAAGATGAACGTGTATTAGATTATTTTTTAATCCATAATAAGATTGGTAGAACACTTGCAAAAGGAGAGTATCTCAAGTTAAAATTAATTAGACAATGGGGAAATGTCTCAGGGTTTGTACCAGAGGAACTAGTGAGTATTAGCGAAGACCAATCCGCTTCAGTTGTAGCAGTTACAGTGGCTAGGATGAAGTTCTTACAGATACCAAGGTTTATTAAATGGGGGAGACCAGTAGAGATGCTGGTTCGTGATCACCCAGGAGTACTATTTGCTAAAGCTTCTATTGGTTTTCCACATACAGTCTCTACTTTCTCCTTATGGAATACACAGAAAGATATGTTAGACATGGTCAAGGGATATGGCAAAGTAGATAAACCTAACCGTCATATAGACGCGATGAAAGAAAGAGAGCGAAAGGACTTTCATTATGAATTTACGACTCTTAGGTTTAGTGTTATTTCAGCATCTGAGAAGTGGAGTAGTAAGGTTAAAGAATAAAGGAGATATAAAAGCACTGTACAACTACACGGATATAGTTAAAGAAAGTGTGAATTACAGTACAGTATAAGATGTTACGATTGGTGATTTTAGAAAGATACCCAAAGAAAAGCGAGGCAAAGAATACTAGTACAAGTGCTAGTATGGCATTCGGTAACGGCATAATATAAAAGAAGCCTAAGTGCGCAATAGTCATTAGTACAGCCGTGATTATATTACCTGGACTGATACTTTTAGTAGAAGGTTTGATGTATTTATCAATGTAATTTTGGATTAACCCTCTGTATAAAACTTCTTCTCCTAATGCCTTTATTGGTAAACATATTAAAATCAAGAACCAAATCTGATCTAAGTATTCATGATGTATATCTGATGAATCTGATAAGAATATCTGTAGACTATTAACTACTAAAAAAATAAAAGCAAACAGACTAGTGTATTTGATTAGGTTTTTCTTAGACTTGCTGTCTATGTTTAGTTTTAAAGAAACGCGAATAGGTAATGTATGTTTCTTGATTAAAAGGATACTTAGAATAATTAAAGGCACAGAGGCTAGTACTGATTGATACTCTGTATTACCTATAAAGCTTAATGACAGATAGGTAGCTGTAATAACAGTATATAATAAAAAATATAATAGAATCGGATAGATAAGTTTATGCTGTATCTTCATAATAATTGTTTAGTTAGTAGTGTTTTTCATTATCTTTACTAAGATAGAGATAGTTTTTTCTGTAAAGTAATGTAAAAGAAAGAATTGTATAGTGTTTTTTAATATGAGAGTTTGTTTTTTATTTTTCTGTCTATTATTTAGTAGTATAGATAGCTTTGGACAATATAGTACTAATGATCAATTAACGATGAATGGACAAATCGTATAAAATATTATACAATAAATAGGTTCAAAATGAATTATACTTATCTTTTATATGGTGTAGTAGTATGGTTGGTTATAAGTGTCGTGATTAGAACGATAAGTAGGACCTCTAATAAGGTAGTAGCCCCATCCATTAAACCTTCTCCCTTTGGAATCGAGTTAATAGAGAATGGTTTTCTTCAATATGCAAATCCTGAGTTAATCGATTCCTTGGAGTTAGATATTATCGAGTCATTCTATATTCACGATGATGAGACCTATAAGTTCGCTCATATTGATGCAGAGGAAATGGCAGAGTTTAACTTTGATTTCTTTCTTCCTCAATTAAATGCAATACTTGGAAAAAGGGCTCTAGAACTAGAGGTAAAAGTAGCAGATGATTATGAATATACTCATGATATTATTATTAACGATAAAAGAATTAACTTATATACACAGTATGATTTAGATAATGACTTGATATGGGATTCTTCAGTAAGGAATTTCTTTAAAGAAGTAAATGCTATACTAGAGTATAACTTTATAAAGGAGAGATTTTACTTGATATCAGGTGGACACGACTTAGCGACTTTATTACTTACAGATAAACAGTTTTTTATCATTATGGAATACTTTAAAGACAATCCTAATGAAATTCCTTATAGACCATAATAGAATAAAAACTACTTATTATGAAAGTAAGAGAGTTACATATTGATTCAGAAGTAAAAGTATTTGTTGTAGTTAATAAAGACAATGAAGATGTGCTTGAGTGGGAGGTTGAAGCTACTCAATATTCTGTATTACCAGATGAAGAAGGGAATTTTTTTGTCAAAGGATTAGAGATTTCGAATACTGGTATATCTGAAGTATATGTAGGAATAACACTTCCTGAACGAATAAGTGAGATAGGGCTTATAAAAAACACTCTAGAACAAATTGAAGTATTAGAGAATATGTTTAGTAGTCAGTTTCTTCCTTTAGTAGCTTGTGAATCCTATGGAAATTATGAGTTATATTATGTGCATACGAATCCGAAAATAGGAATAGAGGTATTAGAAGAAGGGCTTCAACAGTCTAATCATTATGGAGCTATTGCTGAAGATTTAGGATATATTTATCGAGATGAACAATGTATTCATCAAGCTATAAAGCTTTTAAGATTAGCGAAGAGATAGGAGTATCTTCTTGCTATATTTATAAAGAGCTAGCAGATTTATATGAAGAGCTAGGTAATACTCCAATGAAAGAAGAGTATAACCTTAAGTATATTGAAAATGGAGGTCTATAGTATCTACCTCAACGCCATCCACATACTCATATTATCATAGTACCTATCATTGTCCCTAATAAAGTTAGGTATAATGCTTATTTCTTTAAACCCTTGTTTACGGTATAATTCTATTCCTGCTATATTCTCTGTATAGACATCTAATGTAAGTATCTCAAGTGTATTATTTCTTTTAGCCCATTCTACAGCACTACTTAATAATGCTGTTCCTAATCCTGTGTTTCTCCATTCTAGTAATATTCCCATTCCTAATACAGCTGTATGCTGTAGTGTCTTTCTATGCTGTCCTGTTAGATCTAAATTCCCTATTAGTTGCCCATTGTGTTCTGCCACTAACATTATAGAATTATCAGCACTATTTAGTTTCTCAATCCAAGCTTCTATTTCTGCTATAGTCTTATTAAAATCATTACTAGTAATAGGAATATACTCAGCGTTATCTAGATATTGTTTGATAAGATCTAGTAGAGCATGAGCATCATTTGAGCTTGCAAGGCGAATAGTTACTTGTTTATTGTTCTTTAAAGAAGTCGTTATAGGAGTAAATAGCATACTTAAGTCAGTTAGAATAGAGGTAACAATATAGGAATAAGTAGAATAAGTAACAACGTTAAGATATTCTAATGGAGCAGAATTAATCGAACGCGGAGCATTGCTTAATGTGCTTCAGAGTAGGCAGAAGCTATTAGTCGGAGTAGATGTCTATGAGCAAGAGCCTATCTATGATACTAATTATGAGTTACTACATTTTGATAATGTTGTATGCACACCTCATATAGGGTATGTGGAAGAGTCTAGTTATATATAATAAAAAAACGAATACCTTATAAGGTATCCGTTTTTACTCTAATAAGTCAGACTTATTGATGACGAAGTAGGTAAGTGGTCTACTTGGCATTTTTATTTTTTATCCGAAAACACCGTTGATATAATTCTTAGTCATTTCGTGTTTAGGATTCTCAAAGATATCTTGTGTCAAACCGCTTTCTTTTACTTCACCTAGATACATAAAGTAAGTTTGATCAGCGATACGCTGTGCTTGTTGCATATTATGTGTTACAATAGCGATTGTATATTTCTCTTTTAAATGAAGAATAAGTTCCTCTATTTTAATTGTACTTACAGGGTCAAGTGCAGAACACGGTTCATCCATTAAGATTACTTCCGGACGAAGTGCTACAGCTCTTGCTATACACAGACGTTGTTGTTGTCCTCCTGATAAGCGATAAGCTGGCATCTTTAAATCATCTTTTACTTCATCCCATAAGAAGGCTTCCGTTAATGCTTTTTCGATTACACTTTTATCATGAGGTAGATTATTAATCTTTAGACCATAAGCAATATTGTCATAGATGCTTTTCGGAAAGGGATTCGCTTTTTGGAATACCATCCCGATGCGTTTTCTAATCTCCGTTACAGGTATAGTTTTAGAATAAATATCCATATCTTCTAACTTGATAGTCCCATTTATTTTAGCATAGGGAACTAAGTCGTGCATACGGTTAAAGCTTCTTAGTAAAGTACTCTTACCACAACCAGAAGGTCCGATAAGGGCAGTTATTTTATTTTCTTCAAATTCTACACTTACATTTTTTAAAACTTGTTTGCTTCCAAAGCTAATATTTAAGTTCTCAGCAGATAATTTAGTTTTCATTTTTTCTGAATTTATAACGGATATAAAATGCGCTTAAGTTTAATAGGAACACTACGATAATCAACACTAATGCTGTTCCATAAGCAATAGGTCTTACTTCTTCTATTGACTGATGTTGCGTCGATAGCATATATAAGTGATAAGGCAGAGCCATAAACTCCTGGTTTAGGTATCCATTCGTATCACTGATATAAAACGCAGCCCCTGTGAATAAGATGGGGGCTGTTTCACCTGCTGCTCTTGATAGGGTTAATACTACACCTGTTAGAATACCTGGTACTGCAGAAGGAATCACCACATCTTTAATAGTCTCAAATTTAGTAGCTCCTACTGCTAGTGCTGCTTCTCTCGTACTATTTGGTATTTGCATTAATGCCTCTTCTGTAGTTGTGATAATATAAGGAAGTGATAATAGTCCTAATGTTAATCCTGCAGCTAGTAAAGAAGTTCCTAGAGATAATGTCTGAACAAATAAGGCTAATCCGAATAGTCCATAGATAATAGAAGGAACACCTGATAAATTACGTATAGCTGCTCTAATCGTTCTAGTCAACCAGTTGTTTTCTGCATATTCATTTAAGTAGATCGCACAGAATACACCGAATGGAATACTGAATAAAGCCGTGATAAGGGTAATAAGCACTGTACCTATAATCGGTGTAAGAATACCTCCCTTAGTCATTCCTTCTTTAGGAATAGTAGAGATAAACTCCCAAGATAAACTTCCCATTCCCTTTGTCACAATCTCTAGGATGATTACAACAAGGAAAAAGCACACGATAAGAGTGGTTCCTACTAATGTTCCCCATTCTACGATAGAGGATAGTTTTAGTTTATTATGCTGCATGGTATTTTCTTAATCTATTTATAAAATATTCTCCTACTAGGTTTGCGATAAGTGTCATGAAGAACAAAACTGTCGCTAGAGCGTATAACCCATAGTAGTGTGTAGTTTGATAAGGAACTTCCCCCATTTCGATAGCGATAGTCGCTGTCATTGTTTTTACAGAATCAAAGAATCCAGTAGGGATTAACGCTGCATTACCTGTTGCCATAAGTACAGTCATGGTCTCTCCGATGGCTCTACCTACTCCTAACATGACTGCAGAGATAATACCTGGAGCTGCTGCGGGAAGGATTACTTTGCGAAGAGTCTGCCATTTAGTAGCGCCTACACCATAGCTTGCTTCTTTATATGTTTTTGGTACTGCATGTATAGCATCTTCTGCAATCGTAATAATAGTAGGTAGTGCCATTATCGCTAGTAAGATAGCTCCATTTAAGGCATTAAGACCATTAGGTAAGCCTGCCATATCAGCTAAGCCAGGGCTTACCACTACGATTCCTAAGAAACCAATAACTACTGAAGGAACTGCAGCTAACATTTCTATAGCTGGTTTTAAAATATTCTTTAGTCGTGTACCAGCGTATTCAGATATAAATGCAGCTGTACCTATTCCTAGAGGAATAGCGATAAGCATCGCTCCTAAGGTTACTATGGTAGTACTTAGTATAAGAGGGAGCATTCCATATACAGGGTTCTTTGCTGTAGGATTCCATTCCATCCCTGTGATAAAATCAAGGGGTTTTACATCCATAAAGAAGGAAATAGAATTGTATATTAACATGGCTAATATTCCTCCTAATAAACAAAGCACTAAAAGACCAGTCGCTTTAAAGATGTATTTAAAAGTAACATCTAATCCTATTCTAACGTTATATTTCATATTATGGTCGTTCTATTATATAATAACCGTGTTCTTTGATCAGTTGTTTTCCGATCTCACCGTTTTCAAAGTCAATGAATGGTTTTACCTTTTCCCACGAATCTTCTAAGATGAACTGATACAGTGGTCTCTGGAAGAAGTATAGACTGTTATTGATTGCATTGGAGTCTATAGGAGAATAAGCTTGTGAAGTAGGAGTTTCTTTAATACTCAATATCTTTACAGTAGGATTAGTAGCTGTCTCGTGAGAGATATAACCTGCACCTACATAGCCTATCCCAGATTTGTCCGTTTTTATACCTTCTAAGATTTGAGCATTTCCTGTCATTTCTTTAGCTGCATTAGAAAACTCTATCTTTAGCTTCTTCTTAATAAAGGAGTGTGTACCTGAGCTACTCTGACGTCCATAGATATTAATAGGTAAGTCTACAGAAGTAAGTTCTTTCCAATTGGTGATTTCTCCTTTCATTATTTTAGCTAAAGTTTCAAGATCTATTTCTTCTATAGGTAGATCCTTATGTACTACAAAGGCAGTAGCATCTTCAGCAAATATGACAGTACGAAGCTTTATATTCTTGTTTTCGAACTGTGCAATCTCTTTGTCTGATAAAGGGCGAGAAGAATTAGCGATGTCAGCTTGACCATTTAGTAAAGAGGTAATACCAATACCTGAACCACCACCAGAAATAGCAATACTAAAGTCAGAATCTATTAGAGTGTATTTCTCTGCTAGGTTTACTGCTAAATTTACCTCTGTGTCAGAACCTTTCATCTTGATAGAATGATCCTTGTCTCCACAGGAAAGTAATAATAAAGAAGAAAAAATAACTAGACTTTTTCTCATAGATAAATAGTGTTTTTTCATTGAGACAAAGTACCTCTGTGATTGTGACCTATAGGTTACTGGTATGTTATCAAAGGGTTAAGGAGGGTTATTTATTAATAATATAACAGATGTGACAAAAAATCAGTTATCTCTTATTAATGATAGGGGTAAATATTGAAAGTTAATAATTTTTTAGGGACTTTCTCATTTTGCGCAATGAAATTGCAGTATTGATTAAACTTTTTAATGTTACTATAAGGTTAATATTTAAGGAAGGTTAAACATAGGTAAATAGAATCCCACTTTATTCCTTTACAAATCCTACACTATTACTTAAGAAAGCATCTTCAATAAAATAGAAGTAAAGTTCTAATTCTCTTTCATGACATAAGGTTTATCTATTTACTTAAAATGAGAACCATCTTTAACACAATAATTTACTTTATAAATACACTGATTTAATTAGTGAAAATATAACTATTTGTTAAAGTATAATGCTCTATTTGAATGTTATGTTTTTAAAGAGTTTAAAAGAAATAATCCTAAGGTGATATTTGATTTATTTAAGTTTATAGGCATTTTACTATTGTTATCTTATTGTTTTAAATAGATTAAGGGATTGTTGTTTTGTAGTAATTACTTAATGTTTATTTAATTCTTTACAATGCAAGCTAAAGAATGATTGGCAGTACGTTTAGAACATAAAAACTAAACATTTGTAATTATGAAGAAATTTAAGGTCTGTTGCTACATAGCATTCCTATTTTATTCAGGTTTTCTTGTCGCTCAAGAAAGTAAACCACCAGTAAGTTCTCCTCTTATTTCTATTGTCATAGAACAGGATGAGACTTTAGGAAAAGTAGTAACAGAATTAGCGAGCAAAGTTGCTGCTAAGGTGAACATTGAGGATTCTACTTTAAAAGAGACTCCTTTAATCGCCTATGAAGGCAAGGCTGCTAGACTTCAGGATATACTAGAAGTAATCGCTATGCAGACGGGGTATACAGTGAATTATGCCAATGGGGTAATTACAGTAAAGAATGACCAATTCAACACACATTTAGAAGACATCACTCTTGTGGCTATTGGTTATGGAGACAAAAAGAAGCAGAATATTACTACCTCTGTAACAGAAGTAGATACTAGAGCTTTAAAAAACAGGCCTCTTTCTAACGCTGTGTCTGCTTTACAAGGAACTACTCCAGGTTTAAACATTACCAATTCAAGTGGTAAAGAAGATGCTGAAGCGAATATTAATATTAGGGGATTTAACTCTGTTAATGGAGGTGGACCGTTAGTATTAATTGATGGAGTAGAAGGAAGCCTTTCTAATATTAATCCAGATGATATCGAAAGCATAAGTGTATTAAAGGATGCTGGTGCCGCTGCAGTATATGGTGCTAGAGGTGCCTTTGGGGTAGTGCTTGTTAAAACAAAGAACCCAGGTGTAGGAGAAATAAAGGTAAGTGTTAACTCTACGATGAATATACTTTCTCAAACGCAAAATACGGACTTTGTAACTGATCCTTATTTAGCGGCTAAGATTGTTGACCAAGCTTTTATTACAGGTAGTGGGCGAAGTTATACAGGGTATAACGAATACGATTATGAACAATTAAAAGCAGTCTCAGAGAATCCTGCATTAGCTCGTGTTGAAATCCAAAATAGAAATGGTCGTGATCAATATGTACATTATGGTAGTACAGATTGGTGGAATTACTTCTGGAAGGATACGAGATATTCTTATATCAATGATATCAGTATTTCTGGAGGAAGCGAAAAGGTCAAAGGTTATTTTTCGTATAGAAACTATTCTGCGGATGGATTATTGAAAGTACAGGATGATAAGTATAAGAAAAATAACTTAAGAGCTAAATTTGATATTAAAATTAATGATTGGATTAGTTTTAGTACGAACAATCAGTATTTTAAATCTTCTGACTTAGTACATGGTGGAACACAGTATGGATGGAGAGATCCATGGACAAGTGAAATGTTGGTACACGCTTTACCTTCTTATGTTCCAGTGAATCCTGATGGAGGAGCGCTATGGCGTACTGAGTTAAATAATTACACTATCGGAGATGGATATTTTGCGTCTTTACTACATGGTAAATCAAATAGAACTGCTGTAAGAGATGAGTTTTCGACGATTAATGCATTTCATTTTAAACCACTCAAAAACTTAGACGTTCACGCTAGTTATGCTTACAAGAAAAATACTAGAGATATTAACGAACGTTCTACTTTAATTCCATATTCTATTCTTCCGAATCAGATTCAATACTTTGGAGAGAATAAATTGAATGTAAATGAGACCATAGAGGATTACAATGCTTTAAATATTTATGGACAATATCGTTTAGACTTTGGAGATCATAATTTTGATTTTATGGCAGGATATAACCAAGAATATTTTAAAATTGATAATAGAATCATGAGTATTCAGAACCTAATCTCTGATGATTTAGATAATCTAGGTTTAGGATCTTCTAACCCTACTGTAGTAGGTAGTGCTTATGAATGGGCTTTAAGAGGGTATTTTTATCGATTCTCTTATGATTATGCAGGGAAGTATCTTTTAGAGCTTAATGGTCGATATGATGCGACATCTAAATTCCCTAGTGAACAGAGATGGCAATTCTTTCCTTCTGTTTCTTTGGGATGGAATGTAGCGAATGAACCTTTCTTTAAACGCACTTTCGGTTTTTGGAACCAATTTAAGATACGCGCTTCTTATGGAGAGTTAGGTAACCAAGCTATAGGTGCTTATGCTTATATTCCAACATTGAATAAAGCTATTGATAAGGGGTATGCATTAGATGGGGCATTGTTAGAGTATATGCAAGCACCTTCTTTAAACCCAAGAGACATTACTTGGGAGACAGTAGCTACTTCTGATATCGGTTTTGATCTAGGTTTTTTCCAAAATAAACTGAATGTTAGTTTTGATTATTTTCAAAAGGACATAGATGGGATGTTAACTAAAGGAAGAACACTACCAGGAGTATTAGGAACAGAATCTCCACGCGAAAATGCCGCTGATCTAAGAACTAAAGGATTTGAAGTCTCTTTGGGATATAATGATTCGTTTAAATTAGCAGGTAGTGATTTTAATTATTCTGTATCAGCAGGTTTATCTGATTCTAAGACCAAGATTACGCGCTTTGATAACCCTACAGGGTTACTGACAGATTATTATGTAGGTATGGAATTAGGAGAGATTTGGGGATATTCAGTAGAAGGATTGTTCTCTAGTCCAGAACAAATCGCTAATCATGCAGATCAATCTCGTGTATCTGCTCATATCATAGCCAATGGAGGGCTACAACCTGGAGATGTTATGTTTAAGGATTTAAATGGAGATGGTATAGTAAGTGAAGGAGCAAATACTTTAGAAAATCATGGAGATATGCGTAAGATCGGAAATACAGCTCCTAGGTATCAGTATAATTTCCGTTTAGCATTTGATTGGAAAGGAATTGATTTTTCTGCATTCTTCCAAGGAGTAGGAAAACAAGATTGGTATCCTGATACGGATAGTAGAATGTTCTGGGGACCTTATAACAGACCTTATAATTCATTTATTCGTCAAGATTTAGCGAATGATATTTGGACTCCAGAGAATACAGATGCCTATTTTCCACGTCTAGTAGGATATACATCATTAGGAAGTAATAGACAGTTAGGTGTACAGAATGATCGTTACTTACAAGATATTTCTTATTTACGTCTAAAGAATATTACATTAGGATATTCTCTTCCACAGGATCTAGTGAAGAGAGTAAAGATGGATAAAGTAAGAATTTATGTGAGTGGAGAGAACCTGTTTACATTTACTAATTTAACGGATTATATCGATCCTGAAGCAGCTAGTAATTCTTTTGACTTTAATAGTCCAAACTCTGCTCGTAAGCGCACTAATGCACAAAGTTTTCCATTCTCCAAAATTATCTCTTTTGGGGTACAACTTAATTTCTAAACAATTAATATGAAAAGATATAAAATACTTGCCATACTCTTGGCAGCAGGATTTTTGGGTTCTTGTAGTGAAGATTTCTTAGAGAGAGATCCGATATCGTCTGTGACAAGTGAGAACTTCTTTAAAAAAGAAAGTGACTTAATTCTTTTTACTAATTCTTTTTACAGAATGTTTCCAACTACCTCTATATATAATGGTGATTATAGAACCGATAATATTATTCAAAATATTTTATCTGATGAAATGAGAGGAGGGAGAGTCGTACCTCCATCTGGAGGCGGATGGTCATGGAATAATTTGAGAGATATTAACTATTTCCTAGTCAATTTTGAAAAGGTAGGAGACGAGGCTCTTATTAAACATTATGGAGGAGTAGCGAGATTCTTTAGAGCTTATTTTTACTTCGAAAAAGTAACGCGTTTTGGAGATGTGCCATGGTATGATTATTTATTAACGGCAGAGGATGAGGCCGCTTTACAAAAGCCACGTGATCCACGTAAGCTAGTAGTAGATAATATGTTAAAAGATTTAGATTACGCAATCGAGAATATGCGTTCTACTAAAGATGTGTATAGAGTATCTAAATGGACTGCTCTTGCCTTAAAAGCGCGTATAGGCTTATATGAAGGAACCTATATGAAGTATAGAGGCTTACCTGGATATGAGACTTATTTAGAACAAGCTTATCAAGCAGCAGAAGTATTAATAAAAGAATCTGGTTATAAAGTTTTCTCTACAGGAAATCCAGATAAAGATTATCAGAATTTATTTGCTTCTCATAAGGCTATTGGTGATGAGATTATTCTTGCTAGAGAGTTTTCTACAGAACTGAATGTTCGTCATAATGTGAATTACTATACAGTAGCAGCTTCGTATGGTAGACCATCTATGCCAAAAGATTTGATCAATAGTTACTTAATGAAAGATGGTAGCCGTTTTACAGATCGTTCAGATTATAATAAGATGTTATTCCAAGAAGAAGTAAAAGATAGAGACTTGAGATTGAGTCAGACTATACGTACTCCTGGTTATACCAGAATTGGAAGCACTATTCAGCTAACACCTGATTTTTCTGCAGCTACTACAGGTTATCAGTTAATTAAATATGTCGCAGAAGCACAGTACGATACGAATAATGCATCTATTGTTGATTTGCCACTATTTAGATTTGCAGAGGTTTTATTAGTATATGCGGAAGCAAAAGCAGAATTAGGAATTATTGATCAGAGTGATTTAGATCTATCTATAAATATGCTTAGAAAGCGTGTCGGAATGCCTGATATGGTAATGGCAGAAGCAAATGCAAAACCGGATGCTTATTTAGCTAAACAATATGTAAATGTAAACGGAGCTAATAAAGGATTACTATTAGAATTAAGACGAGAGAGACGTATAGAGTTATTTATGGAAGATCATAGATGGGATGATATTGTACGTTGGAAAGAAGGACAAAAGTTAGTTCAGAATATTGAAGGAATGTATTTTAATGGCCCAGGTAAATATGATTTGGACAACAATGGTAAGACAGATATTTACCTATACGAAGGCTCTAGACCAACAGAAAACGTACAAGGAGTCTATTATGCTAAACTAGGATCTGATATTCATTTAAATCAAAATAATAGTATAGATCCATTTCCTAATAATAAGAATAGAACATGGAATGAGAATAAAGACTATTTATACCCTCTACCTATACAAGAACTTCAGTTAAATACGAATTTAAAACAAAATCCAGGATGGTAAGATCTATATTACTAAGCGTCCTATTTATAGGGACTAGTATTTTTGCTCAAGAGAAAGAGCCTCAGACTTTAAAGGCAATGACTTTTAACATTAGGATGGATACTCCTAATGATGGTATAAATCAATGGAGCAATCGAAAAGAATGGGTTGCAGAAGTTGTCTTTTTTAATGATGTGGATATTGTTGGTATGCAAGAAGTACTTCATAACCAGTTAGTCGATTTAGAAAATTTACTTCCACAATATGACTATGTAGGAGAAGGAAGAGAAGGGGAAACGAAAGGAGAGTACAGTCCTATCTTTTACCTAAAGGATAGGTTTAAAGTTTTAGAAAGTGGAACATTTTGGTTATCAGAAACACCTTATGAAAAGGGAGTTAAGTCTTGGGATTCTTCTTTACCTCGTATAGCTACATGGGCTCGTTTTGAAGATAAAAAGTCAGGAAAAACATTTATCCATCTAAACACCCATTTTGATCATAGGGGTAAAGAGGCTCGTCAACGAAGTGTTGAAGTTATTAATCAGGAATTAGCTAAAATCACTAAAGGAGAAACAGTGGTATTCACAGGTGATTTTAATTTACCTCCAACAGACTTACCTTATCAGAAGATAATAGAATCAAAGTTTGTCGATACTAGAGATGCAGCAATGTATCGTTCAGAATTAGGTTATACGCATAATGCTTGGAAAATAGAAGCTCCTAAATCAAGTAGAATTGATTATATTTTCTTGAGAGGGTTTGACTTAGCTCCTATTAAGTATAGAGAGCTAGATATTCAGCGAGGACCTTTATTTGCCTCTGACCATTATCCAGTCTTCACAGAGTTTAGATGGGTAGAATCAACTACCAAAGCATCAAAAAAAAAAGTGAAGTAAGAGTTCTTAATTACAATGTACATCATTTTGCAGCAGCTTATGATAGCTATCATAAGATAGATCTTAATTCATTAGCTGCTGTAATCTTAAGAGACGAAGTAGATATCGTTACTTTACAAGAAGTAGATGTACATACTATGCGCTCAGGTCAATATTTAAATCAAGTAAAAGTTTTAGCAGAAAAAACAGGAATGTTTTATGCTTTTGGTAAGACAATAGATTATGAAGGGGGCGATTACGGCATTGCTATCCTGTCTAAATTTCCTATTGTAGAACAACATTTCTATAAGTTACCTTTTGTGGATAACAAGGAAGAAAAACGAAGTTTATTAGTATGTAAAATAGATGTAGGTGAGGCACAAATGATAAATATAGGAACAACTCATCTGTCTAGCTCTAATGAACAAAGTCGTGTATTACAAACGAAACGCATAGCAGAATTACAAAGAGAGTCTGCTTTTGATTTTCTGACAGGGGATCTTAATGCAGAAATAAATTCTAAATCAGTAGAACAACTTAAAACGACTTTTGATTTAGAGACCCGATTTATGAATCAGATGACTATTCCAGCTTATAAAAGCGATAAGAAAATAGATTTTATGATTAGATCAATTAATAGTACAATAAAAATCATTCGTCAAGATACTTATCAGATGAATGCATTATCAGATCATAATTTAATGATTAGTGATATTACCTTATAAAGTACTTTAGTATAGTCACAAACAAAAACACTCCTTATAAGCATAAGGAGTGTTTTTTTATTAAATTAAGGTTGCTTAAATAAGTAATAACTTTGCTCGAACCAATTAGCTTAGCTTCCTTAATTTAGTCCAGAATCTGTAAGTAAACTTATCAGCAAAAAGTAAGTATACACAATAGGTCTGAATTAGTGATAAAAACATACTAGAGTATTGTCTGTGAACTAATGCAGAAGTGATTATATAGAATCTCCTTGTAGAGTAAGCTACTGTAGGATCTAGATTAGTCTTTCCACCAATGATTTTTGACAAGAAATACGTTATTATGGATAGAAAATAAGCAGTGTAAATACAGCAAATAATACTAAGTGCATAATACCCATGATAGGAGTAGTACGTTTGCCTAAGAAAGTCATTAGGCTTAATAATAGGGTGATCACGAATAGAATAGTTTCTGTACTATTCATCCCAAACAATACTGTTTTGCCTGTAATTAACCCAATGATTAGTACAGAAGGCACAGTTAATCCTACTGTAGAAACGAAGGCACCATGGCACAGGTTGATAGCGCGTTGAAACTCATTGTTTAATGCTGCTTTTACTGCCGTCATTGACTCTGGGGTGAACACGATGATGGCAACTAACACACCTCCTAATAGAGTAGGGAGGTTAGCGGCTTTAATCCCGTAGTCTACTACTACAGCCATATTATGAGAAAGAAGCACGATAGGTAATATCATCCCGATTAGGATAATAGAACGTATCCATATCTCTCCTTTATTCCCTGCAGAAGTTTGGTGCTCATCTGTAGATTGAATATCTGCAATGCCTCTATCTTTATATGGAATTTCCATTGACCCTTTTTGAGGTTGTACATAGAGATGTCTATATCCTTTCATCTGAAAGAACAAGAATACAGCATAGAGAATAATAATAAATACAGCCAAGACAATAGCCTGTGTATCACTAAACATCCCTCCACCAGCACCTTGAATGAAGTTAGGTAACATTAACCCGATACCTCCTAGCATAATGATCATTGCTAAGTAAGACATTGTTCCCTGTGCATTATATTCTTGTTCACCATACTTTAGTCCACCTAATAGAATACACAGCCCTATTACTAGATTCATAATGATCATCATTACAGAGAAGATCGAATCCTTTCCAATAGTTGGGTTTTCTCCAGGGCCTAACATTACGGCAGAAATTAAAATTACCTCTATTGATACAATCGAAAGAGTAAGAATCAATGTTCCGAAAGGTTCACCTAATTTATGAGCGAGTTCATCCGCTTCTTTTACTACACCAAAAGCAGCTCCTACTATCGTAAATAGTAAGATCAAGAAAATACTAGTAGCTAATAGAGGGGATAGACTATCTCCAGTAATAGAACTTCCGAATAACATAAATAAGATGACAATCAACCATACCACAGCTAATCGAATTCTTGTTTTCGTTGGAAAAATACTCGCAAAGGATAACCCTTTGTTTACATTGTCTTGTGTCATAATCAATCTCGTTTTTTAACAGGTCAAAATTACCATCTCTATAAATTTAATAATTTATCATTTGATAAAAAAAAGTAGTTGATATGTTAAACCCAGATTCCGCATTAGCCAAATACTACAAAGCAATTCTACTTCACATCTCTTTCATTAGTTCTAAAACCATACTGTAGTATGCTTTACTCACTAATTCAGAGCTATTTTGTATAATTACTTTTCGTCTATATGTCTATCGCGGAATTTGGGTTAAAAGTGAAGTGCTTTTAGAGTGTAAGGGTACTTCTTTTTTTGCTATGATGATATAGGTGTGGCTTCTTATAAAGCTTGTATGCTATATTAGTTAGTATCTATCAAATTTTGAAAATACTTTACTACTCATTGCAGATGAATGTTTGTTTACTAAAGGGTAAGTTCATAATCAGTCCGTTATTTTGTGCAAAAAAACGGACTCACTACGGACTCATAACGGACTCACTACGGACTCAAACCGATTCGTTAAAGTAATTTATTGAAAGAAATGGTTATAGTAAATAGGCTAGAAGAAGATAAATAATTTATATAAAACGATCTTATTATTTATGAAATAGATCGAATTATAAAGTAGTTACGAGAAGGTAGCTACTTTATAATTTCTATGCTTAGTACACATTATAAAAGGTAAATGGTGTTAATTACGATACTAGTAGTTAAAATAAGGTAGTACTTCCTTAGCCAATTCATCAAGAGTTTCTCCTATATCTCGTTTTCCAAACTGTATACCTATAGCAGCATGATTTACACCTATTTCTTGCCATTTATGTAAAAGCTCTATAAGTCCTAATCTACCTGTTTTAAGAACAAAACCTCCTCTTAATGGGGTTCTAGGATAGTGAGGATCTTCATCTAACTCTATCCATTCATTTGTCATATGCGGTTTAAATGTTCCATTAGGAATTAAATCTCTAAAAGCTTTTATTTTTTGTTCTAAGTGTAAGGTATCCTCATTCGTAGTAGTAGGTCCTGGATAAGTAATCCAACCATCAGCATGAGTAGCAATCCAATCTAATGACTGTTGACTAGCACCTGTTACTAATGTAGGAATATGCTTATGCAGAGGTTTAGGGACTAAGTCTAGGTTTTGCATTTGCGTAATACTAGAGTTTATTTTAGGAGAGTCTGTAGTATGTAAGGTTTGCATATCCTGAAGAACTTCTCGGAATAATTCTCCTCTTCTTTCAAAAGATTTATTAAAAGCAGGAAACTCAGCATAGCGATCACCAGATCCAACACCTAGCAATAAGCGACCATTAGAAAACTGATCTATAGATGCTGTCGTCTTTGCCAATGAAATAGGGTGGTGTAAGGGCAATACTATACTCGCTGTACCAAGGGCAATATTTGTAGTCTGACCTGCTATATATGCTAGATAAGAAAGAGGATCATATACTTGTCCTACATCTCTAAAACTGGGGTCATACACAGGTATGTCTCTAACCCATAAAGCTGCGAAACCGCTAGTGTCTATCTGCTGTATATACTTTAGGTGTTGATTAAAAATGGCGATATTATTATTATATACCTGTAAAGGTAAAAATATACCCAAGGATAGTTTTCCTGGTGTGAAGACCTTATTGAAAGTCTTGTGGTTTTTAAAAATATTATTCATTGTTATAGGTATTTAGATATCTAGAATTATAGATATGTTGTAATATAATACTTTAATGATTGAATTGTATAGTATTGTTATAGAGTGTTTTGAATATAATTGGCTAACTCAGCAATTTTATCTTCATTGCGTTTATAGTAAGTCCATTGTCCATTTCTAGTAGAAGTAAGTAGTCCAATATTTACCATATTCGTTAAATAAGCTGAGGTGGTAGATTGAGAAAGACCTGCTTTTTTTTGGATAACACTCATGCATACCCCAAACTCGTGTACTTCAGGTTCGATGTCTTCTAGTTCAAAGAAATCGTGTGGAGTCTTAAGCCATTTTAGGATTTGTACTCTGTGTTCGTTTGATAAAGCTTTAAATAGTTCAGTCATTTCTATATATCGAGAATTTACGATACAAAGGAAATGAAAATATTTGAATTAATAAAGTATTTGTTTGCACTATATCTTAATGAATTGATTTGTATTGTGATAAATAGGATTATTTTTGTACAAAATGAGATGTAATGACCACCAAACTATTTACTTTCTTTCTATTTCTATTTATAGTTGCTTGTACAGACACTAAGCATTTAGATAATCAGCAATACGACATTTTAATCAATGAGTACTATAAGACAGGTACTGTTGAGGTAGACGATATTGGAAATATTGCAGAGCGCAAGGTGATTGGAAATATTCTTAAGGGATTATCCCATTTAGAGGTAACTGATAGTATTAATGATATTACTACTTCACTTTTTTTAGAAAGTGTATCTATGGTAGAAAAGTCTTCTAATGTAGCATTGAAGGAATGGGTGTATAGTGAGGTTGGGTTCTATTATTATTCTTATAACTATTATTACGAAGCTTCTCCCTATTTTATCAAGATTGCTAAAACTTTAGAGAATAAAGGTGTTGTATTAGATGTACAAGCAAAAAATATTTTGTTGCGTACAGCTTATTTCTTTGAGACCATGAATATGAATGAGAGCGCTATCATTTATTACAGAAAAGCTTTGGAAGAAGGGGAAAAGGAGCAGCTAAATAACAGTGCTATTTTATGGGGCTTAGGAGCAGTATATGCTAAAGTAGATAGTCTAGAGCAATCCATGCATTACTATGAATTGGCAAAAGAAACGTCCTTATCGTATAAGGACACCCTTAGATACGCCAAAAGTTTAGGAGGTATAGCATCAGTTTATCAAAAACAAGGAGATATAGAGAAAGCAGAGTTATACCTGAAAGAGGATATAGCAATTAGCCAACAATTAGGTGAGGAGAGGAATCTAATGTATAGTCAGATACAATTGGGGAAATTATACATAGATCGCAAGCAATATGATCTTGCAGAAGAAGTTTTAAAAAACTCTTATGAGATTACTAAAACTAAAAGCTACTTAGCAGGCTTTGAAAGAGAAATTATATCTTATTTACTCGATATCGCTAAGGCTCGTAGGATAGACACAGAAGAGCTCTTTTATAGAAGGGAGTTAGATCAAATAGACAGTGTGATAGAAGCTAGGGAAGGTGAAGAGGTCATTAATAAAATTAATTGGAATACTAATCTTGAGAGAGTAAACTGGGAGCTAGAGGCGGAAAAAAGCTTCTCAGAAAGAGTGAGATATCAACGACTACTCTTGCTGAGTACTACTGTTCTTCTGACGCTTATCTTGTGTATGGTGTACTTCTTTTCTAAACGAATTCTAAAGCTTCAAAAATATGCTTATGAAGGGAAGCTATTGGATTTTCAGTTATCTAAAATAAATTCAGAGAATAAGTTAAAAGAGACGAAATCATCATTAGCATCTTATCAAGTATATCTAAGTGAAAAAACCGCACAAATAGCAAAATTAGAACATGAGTTAAATAAGGCTTCTCACTCTTCTAAGGAGATCTTCAAGGAAAAGCGTCCTGCTATAGAAGAATTACTTCGTTCTCATCTGATGACAGAGGAGAATTGGGTTTTATTTAAAGAAACCTTTAGAGAAGAACAAGCAGTCTATTTTAATGAAATTATTACTCAGTTTCCTGACTTGACCGAGTCTAATCTACGCATTGTGTTGTTGCAAAAAATGGAATTGACTAATCAAGAAACTGCAAATATTTTAGGTGTAACTATTGATGCAGTTAAAAAAGCAAAACAGCGATTAAAGAAAAAATATGAAGATGATTACTCTGCTTTATTTAGTAAAGAGTAGTCTAACCGAAGTAAATAAAATACAATTTTTAAAAGCATTATCTGTATAGGTAATGCTTTTTTTTTATGTGTTAAAGGCTTCATTTTAAGGATGGTTATTTTTTGTCCACCCTATTGTCCACCCCCTTTAAACACTAGAATTTACCTACTTATAATACTTTTACCTACTGAAGCTAATTTCTGAATTTCACCACACTCAACGAATAGCATATTGTAGAGATTTTAATTTCTCTAGTCGCCTTAATAAATTGTATTTGTCTTCAATTTGTTATTGCTAAGTGTGGTTGGAATATCGTATAATTCTAACACACCACATTATGAAGAAATTTCTACTCTTATTCTTTCTAATTTTTAGCCCGATGCTCTTCGCGCAGACGAGTACCGAAGCTTTTGAAACAGAGTCAGCTGGTTCCACTAGTTTTACTGATAATGGGGTAACTTTTAATATTATTTCACATACTAGTACTTTTAATATAGTTAACTATCCGGCGACAGGCTGGAGTGGAACAGTTAATGATAATCAGTACATAGACAATTCAAATAGTGTAGGTCCTAGTAGCCCTTCTTTTTCTATAAAGACCACATCTAATTTATTTAAAGTAAATCGCTTTTGGGTATATGTAGCGGATAAGTTTACTAATCTAAATGCAACAGGATCATTGACTATCACTGGTAAGTTAAGTGGTGCAACTAAATTTACTCAAACTAAGACCAATAATTTTGTTACTTCATTAGGAAGTACTAATGGCTATACATTAATAGATTTGACTAATCTGAATGGTCAGAACTATAGTAATATAGTCATTGATGAGTTACAACTAACTTTAGGAGGTAATTATTACTATCTAGGCCTTGATGCATTTACGTGGGTGAAGGATTCTAATATAGTTACTACAGACTCTCAATCATTTATCACTACTTGGGAAGTGCCTAATGATAACGGTAGTATTAAACTCTATACAGATACTAATAAGTATAAGTATAATTATAATGTGAGTTGGGAGAATATAGATGACTCCGATAAGAAAAGTAAACCTCTACCTAACTTCAAAGGTGATTGTGTCATATCTAATCTACCTAAAGGGAAATATAGGGTAATGATAACAGGTGATTTTCCATATTTTAACGTAGCTAAGGATTTCGAAGATCCAAATGCAAAGCAGTTACTTACTGTAGAGCAATGGGGGACGCAACTTTGGAAAAGTATGCATAAAACTTTTCAGTCTGCTTCTAATCTTATTCATATAGGTAAAGATATTCCTAATCTTACTCAGGTGACAGATATGTCAAGGATGTTTGATTTTGCAATCTCTTTTAATGGAGATTTGAGTAAATGGGATGTATCGAAGGTGACTGACATGCAGTATATATTTTCCGGAGCAAGTTCTTTTAATGGTGATCTAAGCAAATGGAATGTATCTAGTTTAAAAAATATGCAGAGTATGTTTCATGCCGCAGTTGCTTTTGATGGTGATTTGAGTCAGTGGAATGTATCTAGTGCTACTAATATGATTCAAGTATTTGCTTACGCAATGAGTTTTAATAGAGATTTGAGTAGATGGAATGTCTCTAATGTGACAGATATGCAGTCGATGTTTTTAGGAGCGAGTTCCTTTAATAGGGATTTGAGTAAATGGAACGTTTCTAGGGTTATAGGTCCGTATGGTATGTTGAGTATGTTGGAATATTCAGGCATGTCTGTATATAATTATGATGCTACATTAAAAGGATGGGCTAATTTATCTACAATAAATAGTAATATGATTTTAGGAGCTACTGGATTAAAATACTGTACAGCGAATACTGAACGAGATAAGTTAATAAAAGAAAAAGGATGGAAGATAAATGGAGATATTAAATTAGGTAGTGAATATATTTTAAAAGATAAAAGTGTAGTGTATGATGGGAAGGCACATAAACTAGAATTAGAGTTACCTCATAGTTTTAGAGGTACTTATGAAATAGTAGATTCTTCAAATAATGTAGTATCTGATGCTATCAATGCTGGTATTTATACAGTACGTGCAATTAGTGAATGTGATCAAAGTGTACTTCATACTGCAACTTTAACAATTACTCCTGCTGTCTTAACAGTAACAGCTACTCCTCAGTCTAAAGTATATGGAGCAGTTGATCCTAAGCTTGATTACACAATATCAGGATTAGTAAATAATGATAAAGAGACTGATGTATTATCAGGTAGTTTATCTCGTGAGGTAGGAGAGAACGTTGGTAATTATGCTATAACTCAGGGTGACTTAAAAGCGAATGGTAATTATACATTAGTCTTTAAAGGAGCTGATTTGACAATTGGAAAAGCCCCATTAACAGTAACAGCTAATCCTCAGTCTAAAGTATATGGTTCAGTTGATCCTAAGTTTGATTATACAGTATCAGGATTACAGTTTATAGATAAAGAGACTGCTGTATTATCAGGTAGTTTATCTCGTGCAGTAGGAGAAGATGTTGGTACTTATGCTATAGCTCAAGGTGATTTAAAAGCGAATGGTAATTACGCTTTAAGTTTTACAGGAGCTGATTTGGTTATTACTCCAGCTGTATTAATTGTAAGTGCTACTGCTCAGTCTAAGATATATGGAGCAGTTGATCCTAAACTTGATTATGCGGTATCAGGATTACAGTTTATAGATAAAGAGACTGCTGTATTATCTGGTAGCTTAAATCGTATAGCAGGAGAGGATGTTGGCACTTATGCTATAACTCAAG
This sequence comes from Myroides odoratimimus, assembly GCF_004337635.1. Lineage (NCBI taxonomy): Bacteria > Pseudomonadati > Bacteroidota > Flavobacteriia > Flavobacteriales > Flavobacteriaceae > Myroides > Myroides odoratimimus. The sequence continues at coordinate 3,131,024 of NZ_CP037427.1, read as the reverse complement.
GAACGTTAATAGCTAATAGTAATTATGTTTTAAGTTTTACAGGGGCTGATTTGGTTATTACTCCAGCACTATTAACTGTAAGTGCTACTGCTCAGTCTAAAGTATATGGAGATGTTGATCCTGCGCTTGATTATACAGTATCAGGATTAGTAAATAACGATAAAGAGATTGATGTCTTATCAGGTAGTATATCTCGCGCAGTAGGAGAAGATGTTGGTACTTATGCTATTACTCAAGGAACGCTAATAGCTAATAGTAATTACTCTTTAAGTTTTACAGGGGCTGATTTGAATATTATTCCTGTTGTCTTGACAGTAACAGTTAATCCTCAGTCTAAGGTATATGGAGCAGTTGATCCTAGTCTAAGTTATACCGTATCAGGATTAGTAAATAATGATAAAGAGACTGCTGTATTATCAGGCAGTTTATCTCGTGCAGTAGGAGAAGATGTTGGTACTTATGCTATTACTCAAGGTGATTTAAAAGCGAATGGTAATTATGCTTTAAGTTTTACAGGGGCTGATTTGAATATTATTCCTGTTGTCTTGACAGTAACAGTTAATCCTCAGTCTAAGGTATATGGAGCAGTTGATCCTAGTCTAAGTTATACCGTATCAGGATTAGTAAATAATGATAAAGAGACTGCTGTATTATCAGGCAGTTTATCTCGTGCAGTAGGAGAAGATGTTGGTACTTATGCTATAGCTCAAGGTGATTTAAAAGCGAATGGTAATTATACAGTTGATTTTATAGGAGCTAATTTGACTATTGAAAAAGCACCTATCATAGGAATGGTATTAAAAGGAGGTACTTATGTTTATGACACTAAAGAGAAATCAGTTTTACTTAGTAGTACGCTACCTATTGGGACGAAAGTAACCTATAAGAATAATAAGCAAACAGAGGCAGGTGAATACGAAGTAACTGCTTTAATAGAAGGTGATAATTATATACCATTACTTCTAAAAACAAAACTAATTATCAATAAGGCTCCCCAACATATAGAGTTTAATGCTTTATCACCTGTGTTATATGATAATTTATTACAGCTTCAATTGATAGCAAACAGTAGTGTAGACTTGCCAATAAATTATACCTATATGAATGTTGGAACTACTGTAGTAGCGACAGTGACTTCCACTGGTTTAGTCAAAGTATTGCATCCAGGTAGCGTTGTTATAACTGCTCATCAAGATGGGAATAATAATTATGAACCTGCTCAGAGTGTGAGCCAAATCTTAATAATTAAAAGTGATAAAGCTGAGATAAATAGCTTGATTATTAACGGTAGAGAAATAGGTGAATTATCTTCTAATAAATTATTTATGCTTCATTGTGACGAGATAGATAAACAAGTAGAAGTAGAGTTGGTTACTAGTGAGGGCGCTTCAGTGAATATCGGAAATCATTTCTTTATTGATACCCCTAAAGCAGGTATTTATAACAGAGAGATAGTTGTAAAGTCTCATAGTGGAACAATAACGAATAGATACATTTTATCTATAGAAAGACCTTTTAATTTTGAGGATATAGTTATACAGAAATTCGATAATACTTTATTAGTAAACAACAATCCATTGACTAATGGTGGGTATCGTTTTATGGGGTATAAATGGTTTAAAAATGGCAAGTTGATAGGTACAGAACAAGTGTACTCAGTAGGAAATCATAGAGATGATTTATTAGATATAGATGCTTTATACAGTCTAGAGTTGACTACTGATAAGGGAGAGATAATACACAGCTGTCCAGCTATGATAAAATACACACATACTAATAGTATTAAACTCTATCCAAACCCTGTAGTGAAAAATGGGGTAATGGAAATAGCACTAGATTATCCAGAGTCAAGTTTGAAAAATATTATAGGTTCTGTATATAGTTTGACAGGACAGTTTTTATTCAAAGTATCACTTGAAAATAAGATTTCAGAAGTGATATTACCAAATACTTTGGTAGAAGGTGTTTATCTTATGATTATTAAGATAGAAGGACAGAATAAAGTATTCAGATTTATGGTTAAACCTTAATTAAAAGTAAAGTGAAAAGAAAAAATATATATGGATTTATGCTTGTTGTACTAAGTTGTACAACAAGCTTTGCACAAGAGGTAGACTTTTCTATAGGAGGATACTTTACAAATAGTTTAAAAACAGACAACGATTATGATACAAATACATCATTAGGGTATCAAATAGGAGTAGGGTATCGCTATTATTTAAATTCACAGTGGAGCTTGGGAGCAGAAATAAACTATAAGTATAGTAAACTTGATTTTATACAGCGAAACGTTAAAGAGAATTGGTCTGTTATAGATATAGAAAATCATGATTATGAATTTAGATACAATAGTAAATATAGAAAAGAAAGCGTGTCTTTTAATACCTTTCAAATCCCATTAACCATACAATATGAAACTAAAGGGATAGTGAAGTGGTATATACGTTCTGGAGTAAGTATAGGTATTATAACAGGGGATAGTAAGAGTAAAATAACAATGAATGATTTGCATACATCAGGGTATTATAAAGATTGGGATGCAGAACTTCACGGACCACATTATATGGGGTTTGGAGCATTTGGGAATCAGACTCAAAAGAGAAATTTAGACCTTTCTACAAGGTATTCGTGGCTGTTAGAAACAGGAGTGAAGCAAGAACTAGGAAATAAACAAAACTTATATGTAGGTGTCTTTCTAGATTTAGGATTAACTAATTTAGTTAAAGATAATAAGAGAATAGATACACCAATTAGCCATGTAAGCAATTATGATAATCCACTAGAATATCACAGTATATGGACACAAGAAAAGTATAAAGACATAAACTTAAAAGACTATTATATCGGTATTAAGTTAAGATATTCATTTAGTCTATAATATAAGAGATTTATAAAAAAATCTCTTATCTCATTTCACCTTATCCTCACAATTTAAAATATGAATAAACCAATTACCCCAGAAACACTAAAAGAAATTGCTTTTAATGTTACATTAGAACAATACAATGATATTATTGAGAAATTGCACCATAGCGCTAGTAAAGGTCAGAAATCATTGCTGATAGATAATCTTTCTGATACTGTTCAGAGTCGATTAATAGAAGAAGGTTATAAAATAAAGCCTTATGTTAAATATCAATACGATTATCTTCTGCGTAAAAAGAGAAAAAAATACTACGTAATTAGTTTTTAGATACTTTTAAATGAAGTCGTCTTGACTTTTGTAAAATAAAGAAGGGTTATAGAAATTTGTGTCGCTAAACAAACAAAAACTACAACCCCGTGTACCAAGTACTCCACAAAGATAGTATAGAATTAGATATAGTACCTCACTTACCACTTCCAAAAAGAGGATTTAAATCAAAAGCTCCACTTTATGAGATAGTTAATGCTATATTGTATAAACTAAAAACAGGTATCCAGTGGAGTTATTTGCCAGTTCAAGCTTTATTTAGCACTCAAATATTAAGTCATAAAACAGTATTTGGTCATTTTCGTAATTGGTGTAAAGCTGGTGTATGGCAATCTTGTTGGACTGAATTATTAAAAAAGAATAAATCTCTTATTGATTTATCAAGTGGAGATTTAGATGGAAGCCATACCACAGCTTTAAGAGGAGGTGAACAAGTAGCTTATCAAGGTAGGAAAAAACGTAAGACGACAAACTCCTTATATTTTACAGATCGTCAAGGCTTACCTTTAGCTATGTCAGAACCGATAGCTGGAAATCACAATGATTTATTTGATATAGAAATCTATTTTGAAGATATAACCGATCAATTAACTAAAGCAGAAATACCTCTATCGGGATTGTTTATTAATGCTGATGCTGGGTTTGATTCACAGAAACTTAGAAAAATAATGAGTGATAAAGAAATAATAGCTAACATCTGTCCTAATAAACGAAATGGACAAAATAATGAAGATGATTATTTTGATGAACAACTATACAAAGAAAGATATGCGATTGAAAGAACAAATGCTTGGATAGATAGTTTTCGTTCTTTACTCAATAGATTTGACACCACACTTTCTAGTTGGATGGCGTGGAATTTTATGGCTTTTATTGTTATAGGACTAAAGAAATTTCAGAAAACTAAAAAGTCAAGATGACTTCAATATCAAAGGTTAGCTCTTACAAGCTAACCTTTGGTATTTAATTAAACTATATTGAAAAACAGAAATAAAATAGGATTTATTCTTCAGATTTTTGTTGTTTTGCTTTTTGACGTAGAACATATAAGTAAAGGCTTTCGACTTTATCTCTTGCCCAAGGTGTTTTTCGTAAGAATTTTAAAGAAGAGTTAATGCTAGGGTCATGAGTGAAGCATCTGATATTAATCTGATTGCCTAATTCCTCGAATCCGTTATAGTATTCTACTAATTCTTCTAGAATATCGACTAGTTTCTTTCCGTGTAATGGGTCTTTTGATACTTGCATATATCGTATATTTTAAACAAAGATAATTGATTCTATATTGATGTTATTAAGGAGGTTATTTTGTGCTTATTTATCAATAAACTCTTCTCCCCATTTTAAGAATGCTCGTAGAATAGGTTCTAGCATTTGTCCCTTATGTGTCAAGGTATAATTTACCGTAGGAGGAACAGTAGGGAGAGCATCTCTAGTGATGATATTTGTCTGTTGTAATTTTTTTAGTTCCTTGACTAACATTCGTGTATTAATATTGGGAATTTCTCTTTCTAATTCACTAAATCGTTTAGTCCCATCAAAGAGTGTAAATATGATAGGAATAGACCATTTTCCCCCAACTATTTCTAAAACATCGTGTAGGGTACATTTGTGTTCAACTTTTTCTATTTTATTTTTCGTCATAAGTGATTGGCTATGAGTAATACAGTAATTTATGGTATTACTATACAAAAGTGTTACTACTTGCAAAAGTAAAGTATTGAGCTTAGGTTTACAACTAAATTTTAAATCAAAAACATGAGATTCCGATCTATTTGTAAGATGTTGCTTATCTTAAGTAGTTTGTTTTACAGTGTTTCAATTGTTGCTCAACAACAAGATGAAGTGGTTAATAAAGACAGTGTAGTAGTTAACCCGCCTATTAATGTAGAGACATTAATAGGAAGTAGAGGAGTTACCTTTAATATGCTCCTTAACAAGAAGTTTCAGAGTTTACCTAAAGTAGGTTTCTTTAGTGTCGTAAATTATGTAGGAGAGTGGGGAGAGCCAGATGTAAAGGATAGGATGATTCAAGGACAGTTAACCTATACCGTAATGAAAGGATTAGATATAACTGCTGGGTTTCACTATGATCCAGAGTTTGGAGTTAAACCTGCAGCTGGATTATTATATAGTTGGGTTAAAAAGGATTGGGCTATTGTTCTTAATGGAAGAGTAGATATTATGTCAAAGCCTGCTTATGAAGGAATGGCCTTAGTAGAATATACTCCTAAGCTTAATGATACTTTTAAACTTTATACAAGAGCACAGGGATTATATGGATATGCAACAGAGTGGAAAGGACATTCTCGAAGTTATATCCAAGGGCGAGTAGGTCTGAGCTATAAAGAGTTTAGTTTTGGAGCTGCTGCTAATATAGATTTCTATGGTCCTTTAAAAGTAAATGAAAATAGTTTTGGAGGCTTTGTAACAATGTTATTATTCTAACTTTTCCTGATTAAAGTAAGATGTCTTCGTGATATCAGTTATTAGTCTTCTAGAAAATCCCAATTGTAATAATTGGGATTTTTGCTTTATTTATTATCTAATTTAAAAGAGTGCAAGTTATAAATTTGATGATTATTTCTATTTATTCACATTTTGTAGCTTGTTTAGTATTGCTCTAAACAAGAAAATTAAAGGTTATCATCAATAATCATAATTAGTATTTATAATTATTACAATTTTATTATTTTAAGTTATAAATGTTGGTACTTAGTCTGTTAGGTCTTATGTTTGAAGTTTTTATTCAAATCAAAGAGAGATATTATTCAGCTATTATTTAAAAAATTATAAAAAAATGTTTGCGCATTAAAATATAATCCTTTCATTTGTACAAGAATAAAAAATCAAAAAATGAGAATAAATAATTTAAATATGGTAATGTGTATGTGTAAATGCTTTTCAAAAGAGGAGTAGTCTATTCGTACGTTGTATTTAAATTAAATCAATATATAGAAGCTCCTTATTTAACGATAAGGGGCTTTTTTTATGCATTTATACTATGTTATCAAAACGATGTAAGTATGCCTTAAAAGCAATGGTGTGTCTAGCAAGAGTATATCAAAATGGGCACTTAACTATAGCTACTATAGCAGAAAAAGAAAATATACCGAAGAAGTTTCTAGAGCAAATATTACTAGAGCTTAAGAGAGTAAAGTTAGTAAATAGTAAAAAAGGACTAGCTGGAGGGTATTATTTAATTAAAGATCCTAAGGAGGTATCAGTAGCTGATTTGTATAGAATATTTGATGGGCCTATTGCATTGACACCATGTGTATCTATAAACTACTATGAACCATGTGATGACTGTGAAGATGAAGTAAGTTGTTATCTGAGAAAACAGTTTATGGAGATTAGAGATAAGACAAGAAAGAGCATGTCAGAAGCTACGCTTCAACGCTTTATAGACGGAGATTAAAAAAATTTACACCTAAAGACTACTAAAATGATAGAGATTATAGTTTATTGAAAAAAAGAATAATATGAGTTTAAAAAATCAATATGAAAAACTGCTTGAGGGTGGGTTAGAAGCCTTGTCCTTTAAAGAACAGATGAAGTATTTAAAAGAACATTTTGAATCAATAACGTTTTCAACAAGTTTCAGTTATGAAGACCAAGTTATCACCCATCTTTTAAAAGATGAAAAAGAGGTTTCTTTTTTTACACTAGATACAGGGAGACTCTTCGATCAGACTTACGATACATGGAGTCTCACTTTAGCAAAGTATAAAATTAATATTACAGCCTATTTTCCAGAGAGTAGTCTTATAGCAGAGTTTGTCAATAAGAATGGACCAGATAGTTTCTACAAATCTGTAGAATTGAGAAAAGAGTGTTGTACTATTCGAAAGGTATTACCTCTGCAGAAAGCCTTAAAGAATCAAGAAATATGGATTACAGGTTTAAGAGCAGAACATTCTCCTAATAGACAAAGCTTGACTCCTTTTGAATGGGATGAACACAATCAAATTATCAAGTTTCATCCTCTGCTATCTTGGTCTACAGAGGAAGTAACAGCGTTTATAGAGCAAAATCAGATTCCCTATAATCCACTACATAAGCAAGGTTATATCAGTATTGGTTGTAGCCCATGTACAAGAGCGATAAGAGAAGGAGAAGATTTTAGGGCAGGAAGATGGTGGTGGGAAGATGCTTCAAAAAAAGAATGTGGATTACACTTAAAACAATAGAATAAATAGTATTAACAGATATGATAGAAAACAATTATTTAGAAACTTTAGAACAAGAGGCAATTTATATTTTGAGAGAAACAGCTGCTCAATTTGAGAAACCAGCCTTGTTGTTCTCTGGAGGAAAAGACTCTATTGTCTTGGTTCACCTGGCACTAAAAGCATTTAGACCAGGTAAATTTCCTTTTCCATTAGTCCATATTGATACAGGACATAATTTTCCTGAGGCTATTGCATTTAGGGATAAGTTAGTGGACCAAATAGGAGAAAAACTAATAGTAGGAAGTGTAGAAGATAGTATTAGAAAGTACAAATTAAAGGAAACACAAGGTCGTTTTCCTTCTAGAAACTCACTACAAGCTTATACTTTATTAGATACTATTCAAGAGCATGAATTTGATGCATGCATAGGTGGGGCAAGAAGAGATGAGGAAAAAGCTAGGGCAAAAGAAAGGATATTTTCTCTAAGAGACGATTTTGGTCAATGGGATCCTAAGCTCCAAAGACCTGAGCTTTGGGATATTGTCAATGGGAATATGCAGACAGGGCATAATACCAGAGTATTTCCTATTAGTAATTGGACAGAGCTAGATATCTGGAATTATATTAAAGCAAATGATATTGAATTGCCAGGATTGTACTTTGCTCATGAACGTGAATGTATTGAGTACAATGATAAATTAATAGCTCTTTCTAGTTTTACTCCAGCTGTTGAAGGAGAAAAAGTAGTCAAATCATCTGTGCGTTATCGCACTGTAGGAGATATGACTTGTACAGCAGCAATAGCTTCTAATGCTATAACAGTAGACGATATTATTGAGGATATAAAAAACTCAAGAATAAGCGAGAGAGGACAGACTAGATTAGATGATTTATTATCTGAATCAGCTATGGAAGACAGAAAGAAGAAAGGATATTTTTAATTGTAGTAAATAAAGTAAAATGGAAACATTAAAATTTATAACAGCAGGGAATGTAGATGATGGGAAAAGTACTTTAATTGGTAGATTACTGTATGATTCTAATAGTATCTCAACAGATCATTTAGGCGTTTTAGCAAGTAAATCAGATATAGGAGAAGAAACGATTGACCTAGCTTTAATTACTGATGGATTAAGAGCAGAACGTGAACAAGGTATTACAATAGATGTAGCATATAAATACTTTTCTACAGTTAATAGAAAGTTTATTATAGCAGATTCTCCTGGACATCAGCAGTATACTAAAAATATGATTACTGCGGCATCTGTATCCGATTTGATTATCCTATTAATTGATATCAGAAAAGGAATTACAGAACAGACCAAACGTCATGCTTCAATCGCTTCTCTGATGGGAATTAAAAAAGTCGTTGTAGCAATCAATAAAATTGATTTAGTAGACTATAACGAAGGTATTTATGAGGAGATTAAGTCAGACTTTGAAGTATTAAGAAGTCAATTAACCTTTACAGAAGTTGTTTATATCCCTATTAGTGCTCTACAAGGAGATAATATTGTAAAGTCTTCATCACTAACTCCTTGGTATACGGGTAAAACCTTGTTAGAGGTCTTAGAGACCATTCATATAGAAAGCCAATTGAGAAATGAAGCTCGTTTTCAAGTACAATTTATTATTAGACCTCAGACGAAGGAGTATTTAGATTATAGAGGGTATGCAGGCTTAGTATTAAGTGGTCAATATAAAGTAGGAGATAGGGTAAGAATACTTCCAAGTAATATTTCTACAACTATCACAAAGTTAGAGAAGAATCTTAGAGATGTATCTAATGTTATAGCAGGTGATAATGTTGTAATGCATTTTGATGCAGATCTGGATATTAGCAGGGGAGATACAATTTATTTAGAAGAACAAAAAGCACCTTTAGCAACGAATAAGCTTACTTCTTGGATAAGTTGGTTAGATACAGAAGATCTGCAATTAGGTAAAACGTATATTTTACAACATCGTTTTCACAGTGTTCGAGTTAAAATCAAATCGATAGATAGAAAGTGGGATATAAATACTCTTGAGTTTAACATAGGTGAAGAGGTGAGCTTAAACGATATCGCACAAGTTAGCCTACAAACCAATCAAGCATTAAACTATGATCCTTTTGTAGAAAATTCTAAAACAGGGAATGCTATTCTAGTAGACGAGACCTCTTATAATACTGTAGGGGCTTTAATGTTCTTGTAAACTACTTTTTACAAGTATGAGGGACTACATATATAACAAGACAATAAAGAATAGAGTACCTAATAAAGAGCTATTTGAAACTTGGTTAGATCGATTCTATAATTGGTTGTTTACCAATTATAACTATGAATCGTTTGCTTGTTTTTTAGCTGAAGAACAGACTTTGTGTCTTGAACTGGAAGTGGTATTACAAAGAGTTATTACTAAAGATAAAGCAGGTCTTAAAGCACAACTGTTTTTTAATCAAGTAGAAACGTTGTATAAATTATTAGAGTCTGATTTAGAGGGATATATGAGTTATGATAAGTCTGTTCAGTCTAAATCAGAAATAATAGCTTTTAACTCAGGTTTTTTAGCGATGTATCTCTATAGGGTCTCACAGGTATTTATTGATCTAGGGATAACTGTTTTGCCTCAGATAGCTAATCGATATGGATACCGTCTTACGGGAATAGATATTAGTCCATTTGCAAAAATAGGTAAACAATTAATACTTATCAATGGTTTAGGAGTTGTGATAGGGAGTACAGTAGTTATAGGAAATAATGTAAGAATACACCAAGGAGTAATCTTAGGAGAACATAGACAGATATTAGATTTGTGTTTAAAGGAATCTATTGTGATTGAAGATAATGTTGTAATACGAGAAAGAGTTTCTATTACAGGAAAAGCCATAACGATTGGTAAAGGATCAAGGATAGGACCAAATCTTCATATACCAAGCTCTATTGAAGCTAATTCCAATGTAGAATTAGATAGTCAATATCGCATAAGAATAAATGAAATAATAATAAAGTAACCAAATTAAAAACCAAAGAGAATATAAAATGAAAGTAGAAAGTATTTTAGGAACAATTGGAAATACTCCAATTATAGGATTAAATAGATTCTTTCCAGGATCAAAACAAACTTGGATAAAGCTTGAAAAAACAAATCCAGGAGGAAGTATTAAAGATCGTATTGCCTTGGCAATGATAGAAGATGCTGAGAAGCAAGGTTTGTTAAAACCAGGAAGTGTTATTATAGAACCAACATCTGGAAATACAGGAATAGGACTTGCTCTGGTAGGAGCTGTTAAGGGATATGATGTTATTTTAGTTATGCCCGAGTCAATGAGTGTAGAGCGAAGAAAATTGATGGAGATATATGGAGCTAAATTTGAATTAACTCCACGAGAAAAAGGAATGAAAGGAGCTATTGAAAAAGCAACCGAATTAGTTCAAGAAATTCCTAATGCATGGTCACCAAGACAATTTAATAACCCTGTGAACGTAGATATTCACAGTAGAACAACTGCATTAGAAATTATTCAAGATTTTCCTGAAGGATTAGATTATTTAGTGACAGGAGTCGGAACAGGAGGGCATATTACGGGGGTATCTAAAGTATTAAAAGAGAAATATCCCAATCTGAAAGTGATTGCTGTAGAACCTGATACTTCTGCTGTATTAAGTGGAGAACCTTCTGGACCACATACTATACAGGGGATTGGGGCAGGCTTTATTCCAGAAATATTAGATTTTAATTTAATAGATAAGGTTGTAAAGATTTCAAAAGAAGAAGCATTTGAAGTAGTAAAAGAAGTTGCTAAAAAAGAAGGTTTACTAGTAGGAATCTCTACAGGAGCATCATTGGCAGCTATTACAAAATTATTGCCTTCTATAGAAGATGGTGCTAAGATATTGACATTTAACTATGATAATGGAGAACGCTACTTATCAGTAGAGGGGCTATTTTAATTCTTGATTGTGATGAATAGTGGAAAAGTTATACTAGCAGGTGCTGGTCCAGGAGATCCTGAGTTAATAAGTCTGAAGGCACTTCGGTATTTAAAAACGGCAGATATAATTCTGATAGATCGTTTAGTCTCGCCTGAGCTTATCGAACTGTATGTCAATAAGACGACAAAGGTTATTTACGTAGGTAAACAGTGTTCTAAAGGGATACATACACCACAGCAAGAGATTAATGAGTTAATGGTTTCGTATGCTAAATTAGGAATGACTGTACTTAGATTAAAGGGAGGAGATGTTTCTATATTTTCTAATATTCTTGATGAATTGCGAGTATTAAAAGAAAATAGAATAAAATATGAGATTATCCCAGGCATTTCTGCAGCATTAGGTGCAGCAGCTTATAGTGCTATTCCTTTGACTAGTAGAGGATATAGTCGTGCAGTTCGTTTCTTGACTTTATTTGATACGATTAGTATAGAACAAGATACTTGGAGAGATTGGGCAAAGACAGAGGATACACTAGTATTCTATATGAGTGGGCAAAAGCTGAAGTATTTAGTACAAGCCTTGCTATCACAAGGGATAGCGTCAGAGAAAGGAATTGCTATTATTCAACAGGCAAGTACTATCTATCAGAAGACAACTGTATATTCTTTTAGAGATATTATGGAAAAAGAGCTGATTGCCTTTGAGTATGTACCAACTTTATTTATTGTGGGTAAAGTAGTTGAATTACATGAGCAATTTGCTTGGAAAGAAGAAATAAAAGAAGGAGAATACTATTCTTATTTTGATAATCATATAAAAGAGTTTCAATATGCAATTTGATCAAAAAATAACAAGTTTACAGAAGCAGGTTGAAAACTATTCGCGAGAAGAACTAATCTGGTTTAATGGTTACCTCTCAGGCTTGTTAGCCCAAAATGAGATACAGCCAAGTAATCCAATTGCTGTTAATCAAAGTTCAAAAGTATCAGTGAAGCCTCTTATTCTTTATGGAAGTGAAACAGGAAATAGTAAGAAAGTAGCACTAGAACTTCTAAAGCTTTGCAAACAGAATAAGTTACAAGCTAAGAGTTTAGACTTAGCTACATATAAAGTTGAAGATTTGAGTAAAGAAGATTTTATCATTCTTATTTGTAGTACACAAGGGGAAGGAGAACCACCTCTTTCTGCTCAGAAATTCTTTGATTCCTTATCTAAAGTAAAACTTGAATTGAGTAACGTAAGGTATTGTTTATTAGCGTTAGGAGATTCTTCTTATCCTCTTTTCTGTAAAGCAGGAGAAGATCTAGATAAATTATTACTTCAACAAGGAGCGCAATCTATTTTACCTCTAAAAAAGTTAGATGTAGATTATAAAGAATATACTGCTACGTGGTTTAAAACAGTCTTAGATACTATAGAGAAATCTAGAGGGAGTATTGTAGAAGAAGGAAATCATAAAGACATTAATGCACAGATTACAGTAGAAAAACCTAATGTAAAAAAGGAGTATCAAGGGGTAGTTAGTCACAATGTATTATTGAACGATAGAGAGTCTAATAAACAAACCTATCACCTAGAAATTCGCAGTGATATCACTATAGACTATCAGCCAGGAGATGCCATAGGGGTTTACCCTCCCAATAAGCTAGGTACAATGATAAGTATAGCTAAGTTATTGGGCGAAGAGAGTAGATATGAAGAGTTAGAGGGGGTGAGCATTACAGGGCTTACAAAAGGGGTAATAAATAAGTTATCAACTTATTTAGGAGTAGATATTATTGAAGATAGGATTGACTTATTGGACCTTTTAGAAATCTATACTAATAGAAAGTCAATAGAACTAGATGGGATAAAAGCGATTCTACAGCCGATTGTACCAAGGCTTTATTCTATTTCGTCTTCTAATTTAGCTCATGAGGATGAAGTACACTTAACTGTAGCTTTAGATCAGTTCTTGGTAGGAGCAGAAAAGAAACAAGGGTTGTGTTCTTCTTATTTTTCTGAATTAGAGGTTGGACAAGAACTCTCATTCTATATTCATAGAAATAGTGAGTTTTATTTACCTGATTCTAATAAGGATATTATTATGATAGGACCAGGAACTGGTATTGCACCATTCAGAGGTTTTATTGAACATAGAGATACAAGTGGAGCAGAAGGACGCAATTGGTTATTCTTTGGAGAACAGCACTTTGTATGTGATTTTTACTATCAGACAGAAATACAACAATGGTTAGAAAGTGGTGTTTTAACAAACCTAGATACTGCTTTCTCTAGAGATCAAAAGCATAAAATATATGTTCAGGATAGGCTAAGAGAAAGAGCTATTGAAGTGTGGGACTGGATAGAATCAGGTGCTATAATTTATGTTTGTGGGCAGAAGTCTCCTATGAGTGAAGATGTTGAACGTGTACTTGTTGAAATCATTATGGAGCAACAAAACACTTCTTTTAAAGCGGCTGAAGAGTATTTAGAAGAAATGTTTTTAAGTGGACAATATAGAAAAGATGTGTATTAAAAAAAGACGAAATGAATCAAGATAAACTATCTCCTATAGAAGGGATAAAAGAAAAAAGCGACGGCTTACGAGGTACGTTAGCACAGAGCTTAAAAGATAATTATACAGGGAATGTAAGGCCTGATGATGAAGCTTTAATTAAGTTTCATGGAATGTATGTCCAAGACGATAGAGATAGACGACAAGAGAGAGCAGAAAAGAAACTAGATAAGCTGTATTCTTTCATGATTAGACTTCGCATACCAGGAGGAGTAATCTCTGCGAAGCAATGGCTGGCTATACATGAAATATCAGAACTATATGGTACAGGTGTATTAAAGATAACAACTAGACAAACTATACAGTTACATGGATTATTAAAGCACCAATTAAGTGATACAATACAAGGTTTTCTTCTTGCTAAACTAGATGCTATTGCTGCATGTGGTGATGTCAATAGAAATGTAATCTGTAGTTCTCATCCACAAGTTTCACCTGTTTTTGAGCAAATTCATCATTATGCAGATAAGATATCTAAAATGCTCTTGCCTAAGACACAGTCTTATTATGAAGTATGGATAGATAACGAAAAGATTTATGATCGATCTATTGAAGCTGATCCTTTATATCAGGACAAGTACCTTCCAAGGAAATTTAAAATAGCCATTGCAATTCCACCAACGAATGATGTAGATGTATTTGCTAATGATATTGGGCTTATTGCTATCGTTGAAGACGATAGATTGATTGGGTTTAACATTGCTATAGGAGGTGGATTATCTACAACACATGGCAATGAGCAAACCTATTCAAGATTAGCTACTGTTATAGGCTTTTCTGACAATGAAGAAGATACGATGAAGTTGATTTATGAAGTATTGACTATACAACGAGATTATGGAAATCGTTCAGACAGAAAGCTTGCTCGTCTAAAATATACTCTTGACAGATTAGGAGTAGAGAACTTTGTCAAGGAACTAGAACATAGAGCAGGAGTACAGCTTCAACCAGCTAGAGCGTATGAATTTACAGAGCGTAATGATAGATATGGATGGCAGCAAGCTCATGATGGTAAATGGTATTATACTTTATTTGTTGAGAATGGTGTAGTACAAACTTATCAAAAAGAGTTCTTATATAATTTATCTAAACTAGCCGTTTCCGATTTTAAATTTACTTGTAATCAGAATTTAATACTTGGAGAAATTGAAGAAGAAGACAAATGGTTAGTAGAGAAGTTATTGGTAGAACACGCAATAGAATTGAGAAATTCAAAACTAAGAGAGAGTTCTATGTCATGTGTGGCATTACCAACTTGTCCATTAGCTTTAGCTGAGGCACAGCGTTATTTACCAGAGCTAATTTCTAAAGTTGAACCATTACTAGCTAAACATAATCTAGGTGAAGAAGAGATTAGTATTCGAATGACAGGATGTCCTAATGGTTGTGGTCGTTCATATTTAGCTGAGATAGGCTTTGTAGGTACTGGTTCACAAGAGTATAATCTTATGCTAGGAGGAGACCGATATGGTACTCGATTAAATCAACTATATAAGAAAAAGATAAAAGAAGAAGAGATCTTATCGCATTTAGATAATTTATTTGGCCAATACAAAGAAGAAGCTTTAGCTAAAGAAACTTTTGGGGACTTTACCTATAGAAAATTCTTTGCTTAAAAAATAAACTAAAACTACCACCACAAAACAATTATTCAATGAAAGTCTGTTGCATTTTTATTACTTCTTTCCTGTTCTAAGGAACTATAAGAGCTACTTTATCTCAGAGTAGTTTAATCACTATTAAACATTGTAAAACAAATTGTAGATCAATCTGCCAGATTGGTCCTGAGGGACTTATATCTCTTTTTTTATTCTTTAAGTATATGATTTTATAGTTAAAGGGTTGTAATATAATAGATTATGAAAAACACATTATTCCCAATATTTCTAAAAACGACTCATTCCAATTTTTTAATTGTAGGAGGAGGTAATGTTGGTTTAGAGAAAACAAAAACATTGCTAAAACAAAATGAACTAACTCATATTACGGTTGTTTCTATTGATTTTAAACCTGAATTCTTTGAATTAAAAACCACCCATGCTAATCTAATATTGAAGCATAGAAGCTTTCTAATAGAAGATTTGTATCAAATGGACTTAGTAGTAATAGCGACGAATAATACTGGCTTAAATCAAGAAATAAAAGCTTTAGCCAATAGTAAGGGATTATTAGTCAATGCAGCTGATCAGCCAGACTTATGTGATTTTTATCTTGGGTCTATCGTAACCAAAGGACAACTAAAGATAGCCATATCTACTAATGGTCAATCACCTGTATTGGCTCGTAGAATGAGAGAGTATTTAGAAGAAGAAGTGCCTGATAATGTAAGCGATAGTATAGAACATTTAAATCAGTATAGAGCACGTCACAAAGGAAATCTAAGAGAAAAGCTCAATAGTTTAAATCGAGTAACATCCGTTATGACCAATCGTAATTATGAGAGAAAACAACTTTTTTCTAAAATCTTTAGACTCACTACTCTTGTGTTAGTTTTTGTATTGGGATATGCTTTATCTAATGTTATTACGTTTCATGATATTCAAGCTGGCTTAGCGAGTATGCCTTCAGAGTTTTACTATGTTTTCATTATTGGATTTTTAGCACAGATAGTTGATGGTGCATTAGGATTGGGATATGGAATGACTTCAGCCTCAGCTATGATGGCTATGGGGCTAAGTCTTCCCACTATATCAGGGAGCATTCATACTGCAGAGATGTTTTCTAGTGCAGTATCTGGATACACACACTACAAGTTTAAAAATGTAAATAAGAAACTACTGCTCTGGCTGAGTATTCCTGGAGTAGTAGGGGCTATTTTAGGGTCGTTGTTTGTGATCTATATTGGTAGTGAGTATGAGTATATCGCTTATCCATTTGTAGCATTATACTTAATGATTATTGCTATTAGGTTAATTAGTTTAGCGTTAAGAAACTCAGTAATCAGAAAGAAAGTCAAATACGTTGGTTTTCTAGGCTTTTCAGGAGGTTTCTTTGATGCTTTTGGAGGAGGAGGCTGGGGGCCTATAGTTACTTCTACGCTTCTAACTAAAGGAAGACCTACTAGATATGTCGTAGGGACAGTATCCTTAGCGGAGTTCTTTGTAACTTTTGCTGCTTCTATGGTTTTCTTTTCGAAGTTGGGATTCGGTTATTGGTATATCTTCTTAGGCTTAGCTTTAGGAGGGGTATTTGCAGCTCCTTTAGCAGCAAGGCTAGCTGGTAGAATGCCTAAACGCATCTCTTATATCTGTGTAGGATTATTGGTTTTTGTAGCTAGTTTAAGAATAGTCATTAAGTTTATATAGGATGAGTAAGAAAGAACAATAGACTTGTCGGTTTTATACAATTTTACTTGTAACTCCTAGTCTAGTTTTGCACTAGAATATTTAATAATAAAACCATGCAAGACATTCAAAAAGTAGTTAGAACTACTCCAACAACGTTATCAAGACCAGTAGGGAATTATTCACATATCACTATTGTGCCTAAAAATGCAACTATTTATACTTTCTCTGGACAGATAGGTACTGACGGTAATGGTGTGATACCAATTGACTTTAATCAACAAGTAGACAATACGTTTAGCAATATTGCTGCCTTGTTAGAAAGCCAAAACCTAACAGAGGTTGATATTATAAAAGTTAATATTTGGGCAACTAAAGAGATTGATTGGGATTATTTTGATAGCGTATGGAGGGAGTTCTTTAAAACTGGAAATCCTTCTATGACTGTAGCTTATATCTCAGCTTTAGGACTTCCTGAGATTGATTTGGAGATCGAGATTTGGGCAGCTAAGGTCTAATCTATTAGAAGAAATAGATAAAGTGCTTCGAATAATCCATCTATTTCTTTTGAATGTCCATTTTTCATTTGACCATAAAAGGAGTCCTTTACAAAAAATAAAATTTATGAGTCAATTAGATGCAAAGCAATTCCCTATAGTAAAAGTAATTATTCAATCTGTCAATGAAGGACATGATCAAGATCAGTATTTTAATGACTATGAAGCATTACTAAAAACAGGTAAAAAATTTGTTATGATTAATGAGGTGAGCGCACCTGATGTAAAGGATACTAAGAGTAACAAGGATCACATGAAGAAAATGAACCTGTGGATGAAAAAGAATAGAGAGCAACTACGCAATAATGTATTAGCCATGATACAAGTAGAACCTAATGAAGAAAAACGCCAAGTAGCAATAGACTTTAAAGAGATTTTCTTTAAGTATTGGGGGCATGAACTTTTTGTAGTCTCTACTGCAGAAGAGGCATTAGTATTAGCAAATGAAAAATTACTAATAGTAAATAAGTAACCATTAGATTTAATATCTAATAAGTCACTTGAGGTTGTTTTTATAGTCCATAAAAAATCCTACAGACAATAGCGTTTGTAGGATTTTTTGGTTTATAAAAGTGACAATAACCTTTAAAAGGTTATTTAAAACTAGTTTCAAAAGTACTTTTAAAAACTTGAATTTCTTTCTTCGTAGTTACAGAAATAAGCTTGTATAAGTCCTCAGGTATAAACTTATTTTTCTCTATAATATCTTTGATAATGTACTCTTCATTGGTTTCTATATCGACTACTTTGTCTTTAACTTTCATGTGTTCTCTTTTAGTTTGAAAGCAAAATTAAGAAGAAAAGAAGAGTATTGCTCTTCTTTTTTTAGCTAAATAGACAATAAAAATCACCTTTAAAAGAAAGAAATAAACTATAAATTACTTTTTAAGGCGACTAGTGTTCTAAATTAAATTTAAAAGAAATAATTTACTTTTTAGTATTCAATAAAGGGATAATGGCTAGCTTATTAATTAAACAAGTTAGCTCTTTTTTAGTTATCCTATAGCTTATGTACTTCTGATTGGATCTAATTGTAAATAGGTTTATACTCTGTCAGCATTAAGTCTGTAATGACTCCGTTAAAATAGCATATTTAACGGAGTGAGTACGGACTCATAACGGACTCACTACGGACTCACTGCTATGAAAAGTTGTCTCGACCTACTAGAACTGTATAGTTTTTAAAAGGCTATATACTTTTAGTCATACAGTGTTGAGGGCCTTTAATGCCTTGATACGTTCTTCCAGAATCTTCATAACCCGTTTTTAAGTATAGATTATAAGCGAGAGCGTTCTCATAGTTAACCCCAAAGACTATTTCATTTACAGTAGGATAATATTCTCTTACTAAGTCAGGTAATAGAAGCATAGTAACTTTAGCTATTCCTTTGCCCTGTTGATTAGGCATGATAGATAATGCGCGTAGTAAAATAGAATCTTTATTCTCTGTATATATCAAACGATCATCAGATAGGTCTAAAGAGAATAGGCCTACTGGGGTATCATCAGATAAGATACAATATTGAGTACGCATTGTATTCTCCATAATATCAGGATTAGTCAGCATATACTTTGGCACAAGAGCAAACGTAGCTTGTTGCTCGTCTAATTCATAAGAAGTTAGTTCATCAAAGTATTTAGGATCATAAGGTTGTATCGTTATCATATTCTTGTCAATTTAAGCCAAGCAATTTAGAATAATATTTTTGTTTTTTTATTGTTAGTTTAAGAGGAAAACGTTTTCTTTATGAGTATATAAGAATATAAATGAAAAAGTATTTATTTATAGTAGTCTGCTTTTTTTTGACTAATGCTATTTTTAGCCAAGAACAATTAATGGATAGTATTATATTAAAGAACTATTCAACTTTTAATATAGAAGCTGAGAAAGAGTCTTTTAAAGGACAAGGTTGGCATGCTTTAGTAACGGAAATGAGCAAAGCTAATTCTGTATTGATTGGGGAAACTCACTTTACAAATGAGGTACCTTATTTTGTCAATGCTGTAATTGATGCAGTTAAATTTGATATCTACTTTCAGGAGATAGATCCTTATTCAAATGGTATTATCGAAAATAAGATTAAGACATTATCTCAAAAGAAACTTGAGCAATTTATTAAGGAGTACAGTTCTACTTTTTCATTTTTAGAGAGAAAAAAGGACTTCTATCTCTATAAAAAAATTGTTGAAAAAGGGATAAGAACATATGGTTTAGAACAAGTTTATTTAGATGCTGATAGGTTGATTATCTCTTATTTAAAAGAGCAGACAAAGAATAAAGAGACTGCTAAAGTTCTTTCTCACATGTTAGATACATCAAATAAATTAGCTTTAGAAGAGGATACCTATCTATTTTCAGAAGATTTTATAGAAAAGAGTAATCTATTACTTAATACTAAACTATCTTCAAAGGAGCAAGAGCACCTAGAAGCAATAAAGTTAAGTAGAGAGATTTATTTAGGAGGTAAACATCACTTAAGAATACAAGTAATGAAGCATCAATTACTAGAAGAACTTCCACATTGGTCAAGTAAGAAAAACCTTTTTAAGTTTGGAGCAGTTCATACCCCTAAAGGAGAAAGTTTAATGGAGATATATGATATAGGTAATCTAGTATTTAATATAGAAGACGCTAACTTTAGAACATCTCTACACATAATACTGATAGGAAAGACTGCAGCTGAAACTATGGATGATCTTAAATTATACAGTTCTTTCTTAGGTGTTGTGACTACTAATGATTGGTATTGTTTTGATCTTAAGCCTTTGCAAAAAGCAATTTCTCAAGGCAAACTAAAAATAGGAGATCAGACTTTACTAAGAATTGTAAAAGGGAATGATTTTTTAATCTATATTCCTGAGTTGACGGAGAGTGAAAAATTCTTATAAATTACTTTGATATAAAAGAAGAAATTAAAGGTCTAAAAATATAGTATCTTTGATGTAATAATAAGATTTAGTTATGCATTATCGAGAGATCCTCCCAATATTGCCCTTACGAGATTATGTCCGTTATTTTTGGGTATTAGAAAACTCAAATGATAAGGCAGAAAAACAAACTTTTAAGATACTTCCTGATGGTATACCCACTTTAATCTATCAAGATAGGCCTAACTTATTTTTAGATCAATATCATCAAGTAGCTCCACAACTCTATGTCTATGGACAGTTTAGTCAGTTTACAGATCAGAGTGTAGAGGGGAGTTTTAGGATAATCGGAGCATATCTAGAACCTACAGCTTTAAAGGCGTTATTTAAATATGATGCTATTGAATTTAGTAATAAAAATATAGCCTTAGAAGACATTGTCCCTAATACGCTTTTAGAACAACTAGTACACACGGATACTATTGAGGAGAAAATAGGTTTATTATCTTCTTTTCTTCTAGAGCAGATTCAGTATAATAGATTTGAGAATAAAAAGATAGATTATATCTCTCTATTATTACAAAAGGGAAAATCATTAAAAGAAATACAAGATGAAATAAATATTTCTGAGAAAACATTAGAACGGCTTGTAAAACAATATATAGGAATGTCTCCTAAGTTGTTTTCAAGAATTATGCGATTTCAGTCTAGCCTTGATTTGTTAAGAGAGAGTAAGTTTAAGAACTTAACGACACTTTCTTATCAGAGTGATTATTATGATCAATCTCATTATATAAGGGAGTTTAAAGAGTTTACAGGGGTTAGCCCAAAGGAATTTATAAAATCCTCTGATGAACAATTGATTAACTTCCCTCTATTTAAATCAGAGGAATAAACTTGTATTCGTCTAAGTATTAGATATGGAGGAGTATCTTATAATAATCCATTAAATTCTGTTTAATATCCATTTTATAATTGGTTAAAAATACAGTCCTTTACTTTTACATAATTCCAATTTTTAAAACTACCTAGAGATATAAATTGAAGTAATTTATAGTGAATATTCACAGCGTCATTTATAAGAATGGCACCTTATAATTGACCTATAAAGATATACCTATCTTACTTCTAAAGTTAATTTCTGTTTTTCCGAAAAAAGACTTTTTATATTATCTTTAGAGGAGTTCACTTGGAATAATTTATTTAAAAGAAAACATGATGAATAAAATAAAACTTAATGATGGGAATCTAATTCCGTCAATCGGATTTGGAACTTACAAAGCAACTAAAACAGAAGGGGTTTTAGCAGTAAAAAATGCTTTAGATAAAGGATATCGCTTACTAGATACAGCTGCTATATATCAGAATGAAGAAGAAGTAGGGCAAGGTATAAAAGAGAGTGGTGTTCCTAGAGAAGATATCTTTGTGACTACAAAAGTATGGAGAGAGAATATGGGATATGAAGAGACTAAAAAGGCACTTGATATTTCGTTAGAGAAACTAGGTCTTGATTATATCGATCTTTATTTAATTCACTGGCCAGCTAATTATAAAAACTTCGGTGATGATTGGAAAAAAGTGAATGCAGATACTTGGCGTGCTATGGAAGAATTACAAGCTGCAGGTAAAATAAAATCAATAGGAGTAAGTAACTTTTGGGAAGAGCACTTAGAGGCTTTATTAGAAACGGCTAAAGTTATCCCTGCTATTAATCAGTTAGAATTTCATCCAGGGTATTGGCAGCCAGAATTAAAAGCATATTGCGAAAAGAAAAATATTGTCATAGAAGCCTGGTCACCATTAGCTAGAGGTAAAGTGTTTAATAATGAGGTGTTAATCAGTATTGCAAAGAAACATAATAAGTCAATCTCTCAGGTATGTTTAAGATGGTGTTTACAACATAATACAATAGCAATACCGAAGTCTAATACTCTAGAAAGAATTATTGATAATATGAATATTTTTGATTTTGAGTTAAGTGATCAAGATATGGATCAAATAAATAATTTACCTAAAATGGGATTCAGTGGTGAAGTGCCTAATGAATGGCCTGACTATGTAGTTTAATATCAAAACGAATCAAGTATTTTAAACCCAGATTAAGCATTAGCCAAATACTGCAAAGCAATTCTACTTCATATCTCTTTCATTTGTTCTAAAACCATACTACTGTATGCTTTTTTCTTAAATTCAGAGCTATTTTGTATAATTACTTTTCGTTTATATGTCTATCGCTTAATCTGGGTTAAACAAAGCCTATAGGCACAGAGTGTGTTTATAGGCTTTGTTCGTTCTATATGAAGGGGAAAGGAGTGATTATTTGTTAGTTAATAAAAAATAAATCGTATTATAGTGCTTTAAAATATAAGTACCTAATCCTTCTTAATATGAACTATAAATTAATTATTCCATTATCGTTTTTGTTTATTTCTTTTACAGGAATGGCAAATGATGTATATAAAGATAGAAATGGGAAATACTATAATATTCAACAATTATCACAAGAAAAGGGAGTAGATAAATCTTTTAAAGAACTATGTCTGATCATAAATCAATATGCTGAGAGCACTCTTCAGAAAGGTAATGTCAACTCATTAGCGATTGCCATTTATAGAGATGGAGAGGTTTATCAGCAGTATTATGGAGAATTAGATAAAGAGTCCAAACAACGACCTAGTGATAATACACTCTATGAGATTGCTTCTATTTCTAAAGTTTTTGCAGGCTCTTTAGTCGCTAAAGCGGTTCTAGAGCAAAAGATTACACTAAATGATGATATCAGAACTTATTTAAAAGGAGATTATCCAAATTTGCAGTTTGAAGGAACTCCTATTACCATTCAGAATTTAGTAACACATACTTTGGGGCTTCAAGATAGAGCTCCTAAAGAGTTAGATGAAATATATAAGAAGACGAGAGAGGGATATTATGAAAATAGACCATTTAGTTATACGATGTCTGATCTATTAGAAGAATTAAAAACAGTCAAATTAGATAAGAAACCAGGTACATTCTACGACTATAACTCAGTAGGACCAGAATTAGTTACTTATATTTTAGAGCAGGTATATCACAAGCCTTATAAAGAGCTATTACAGGAGTTGCTGGATGAGCTTAACTTGAAGCAGACTTCTTTAAATGAGTATGATAGGTATAAGAAACAATTAGCCATAAGTTATAACGAAAATGGGGAAGTAGCTCCTTTACTAAGAAATCCTCTATTAGGTGGATCATATGGTATGATAAGTAGTTTACCTGACTTAACTAAGTTTATGAAGTTTCAGTTACAAAGCAATCAACCTTTTATAAAGGAAGCCTCTCGATTATTATTTAAAGAAGAAGAAGACGGTGATGATAAAGGATATTTCTGGGATGTGGGATACGGTCTGAAGGAAGGTGCTTATTATGGAAAGACAGGAACGTCAATAGGGGTACAAAGTGGTATTCTTGTTTGTCCAGATTCACGTTATGGAATGATAATAATGATGAATAATACTTCGGATGCTGCACAAGATGATTGGTTAGAATTGTATAATAAAATAGAAACAGCATTAATTACTTATCCTAAGATAAACCTAGTATCCCTGCTAGAAAAAGAGTTTAAAAATAACTTTAGTTTAGCTTTAGAGAAGTATAAAACGTTAAAAGCAGATAAAGAACATTATCTCTCAGGGTCATTCTATTTAAATAATTTAGGATATAACTTTCTGAAGAGAAAAGAGATTGATAAGGCAATAAAGGTATTTGAATTAGCGATTCAGTATGATACTAATAATGCTAATTTATACGATAGCTTAGGAGAAGCTTACTTTCTAATGAAGGATTATAAAATGTCTTTATTAAGTTATAAGAAATCACTAGAGCTAGATGCTGAGAATAAGAATGCACAAGAAATGCTAATTAAAATACAATTACTTAAATAAAAAGTATTCTTTACTAAAAAAGGCTATCATTATTCTGATAGCCTTTCCTATTTATTCTTTATTATCTACGAAGTCTTGTAAATAACTAAATCTATCTGTTAGTTTACCACCTTTAGTAATAGTAGCTCTTTCTAGTATTTTATCTTTATCTCCATTAAAGAAGGCAGGTAATACTTGTTCTACAAATACTTCACCAAATCCTTCACTAGCATCTTTTGGTAATTCACAAGGCAAATTATCAATAGCCATCACTGTTATTGCTGCAGGATGGTCAAATTCTACTTCTGTACCTTTCCCTGGATGATATCCATAGAATGGCTCTGCTATAGTAGATGCTTTCAATGTAGAGGCTATAGGGCCATGATCTACATCGCATGAGATATCACCAATTACTTTAATTTGATTAAAAGGAGAATTTAGCATCTCTTTTGTCAAGATAACAGGAGCTCCTTTTTTAAAGAAGTGCCCAGTCATCAGGATATCTGCTACACGAGTAAATCTATCGAAGTCACTAGTGTATAGTTCAGGATGGTCATAAAAATCTTGTTTGTTTCCTTCAGTCCCATCTATTCTTTTGTAATAGTCTTCAACACCTATCTGTGTGTATACAGGTCTATCATACTTTTGGGTTAAGAAGTGTTCTTTAGAAACCTTCTTCATTTTCATCCCGTCTAGTATTTCCATAATACCATGTGCTACCTTTCCAGTTCCAGTTACAACTATCTTAATAGGAGGGAAGTACTGTTTTTTTAATCGATAGATTAAATCTTCTTTGTGAAGTAAGGTTTCAGCCTTGGCTAATTCGAATAATTCATATTTTAACCCAAAGCCTCTTAGCGTATTGTATGCACCTACTATACCTGCATATCTACCAAAGCCAATAATTCTAGTGTTTTTTCCGTCTACAAATGTCTCGTGATCCATTAATGTAATGTTCTTTTCTAAACAAGCTTGTAAGAGCTTGCGATTATGTTCTTGTTTTTTTATTGTGTGCGAAAAAAAGACATAAGTTTTATTTGGTATAAGGTAATCAACAGGAATTTCTTTTACCCCAAGGAGAAGATCACAGTCTGTCATATCACTTGATAGTTCTAATCCTTCAGAAGCATAGTTTTCATCTTTAAAAATT
Organism: Myroides odoratimimus; assembly: GCF_004337635.1. Lineage (NCBI taxonomy): Bacteria > Pseudomonadati > Bacteroidota > Flavobacteriia > Flavobacteriales > Flavobacteriaceae > Myroides > Myroides odoratimimus. Next base: position 3,105,418 of record NZ_CP037427.1, on the reverse strand, counting down.
CTAATGTCTGAATGTTCTATCTTAATAGACAGCTCGTTATATTTGTCTAAAGCTTTTTTTACCTGCTTAGGACAAAGCACAACTCTCCTATCAGGAGGCGATTTACGCTCCTTAATAATTCCTAATTTCATAATTTGTTTGTTTGTTTTTTGGTTGGTTTTTCAAATATAGAATTATTTCGGACTCACACAACTATTTTGAATCATAATTTTAGAATTATATACAGTTTTTAATAAGTATTGACGAATAAAATACAGTATGTGAATATTCTAAGAGGAAGAAATAGTATTTGTTTGATTTTTTAAAAATAAATTGTACTTTTGCATTTCATTGCTAACTAAGGCAATCATTGGGGTCGATCGGTATTGACAGCGAGTGGAATTAGTTAGTAAGCACGTCGAGCGTTGTTAGATTGCTCGTAAATATCATCTAACGAACTTTTTAAACGGCGAAAATAACTACGCTTTAGCTGCTTAATCTGAATTATAGTAAGATTGCCTTTAGTTTCCACCAGGTGGAAGAGCTGAATTCTCCTAAAGAGCCTTGGTTTATGGCGCTTTGTTAAGGGGAACCGTAAAGTAAACCTAGAGATGTCTATTGTTTCGCTAGCATTTCGAAATCTTAGGAACTAAGCTTTTGGTGGCTGTTTTTTGCCAAGCCAACGGTCGAAAATCTAATAAAAAACTAAGCGTGTAGAAAGCTTCCTGATTGCTTGTTTGGACCCGAGTTCGATTCTCGGCGACTCCACTAAAACAAAAGCCTAACTATTGATAATTAAATAGTTAGGCTTTTTTAGTTTTATTTTTGCACACAATTTGCACACTAAATGTTTTTAAAGTTACTTTTATCAAATAAAAAGAAGGCTTTTAAACTTTAAAATATCATCCTCTCAAAAATCTGTCAGCAAAGTAATTTACTTTAGAAATTAATCGTTCGCCAATGGTTCTACGTTCTCTAAATGATGGCTTTTCTTTTAGTGTTTCAACTAATTCACTATTTGTTGGAAATCTACCTGTAAACATATAGCTTTCTAAAGCTTCTTTTAATTTACTTTCATTTATATTTTCTTCTAATACAAGATAGTTAAACTCTTTTACCTTCTCTGTATTCGTAAAGTTTTCAAAAGCTTCTGTAACATCTTCTTTTGAGCTTATAACAGGTAGTTGTTCAATAATAAATCGTTCTATTAAATCTCGTTTATTTCTTAAAACAGGGTCATTATCAACCATTGATAAAATTTCTGACTGACGTTTTTTCTTGGTTTCTGTTTCAATTTCTTCTTCTTCTAAGTTGGCTAATAAACGTAAAATATAATCTACGTTTACAATATCCTTATGAATCAACTCTAAATGAAAATCAACTTCGTTTAAAATTGAATCTTTATTAGGTGCGTTTTCTACTTCTCGTTTTAAATCTTGGTACTTAGAACTGTAATTATTAAACGCTTGTTCATCTAATATTAAATCATCAAAATTAAAATCTGCATACGTATCCATGCGGTTTTTTAACCTCAACAATTCTCTAAACGCTTTTACAAACTGTAATTTTTGAGTTTCAGAATAAAAATCATCTACACTTTGATACGTTGGTGCAATGGCTAAAAGTTTTGTTACCGCTTCATTAAATTGCTCAATATAATCTTCTAAAGGCGGTACAATAATAACTTCTTTTGCATTTCTATTAGAAAACAATTCGATAGCTTCGTCAGTTGCCTTTTTAAGATTTCTAAAAACAACAATTTGTCCGTAGGGTTTATTTTCTCCTTTTAATCGGTTTGTACGAGAATAAGCCTGAATTAAACCGTGATATTTTAGATTTTTATCTACATATAAGGTGTTTAAGCTTGGCGAATCAAAACCCGTTAAAAACATATTTACAACAAATAAAATGTCAATTTCTTTTTCTCTTACTCGTTTTGCTACATTCTTATAATAATCGTTAAACGATTTGCTGTCTTTGGTTGAATAGCTTGTACCAAATTCCTTATTGTATTCTTCTATGTATTTATCTAAAACATCTCTTGTATGAATATCAACTTTTGCATTGCTGAAGTATAAATTTTCTTCAGGAATTTCTCCTGATTTATCTTCATTTGCATCTTCATTTGCTGTATAGCTAAATATAGTTGCAATTTTCAAATTGTGTTTCCCTTCGTTTTTTAGCTTCCTAAATACATCGAAATATTTAATTAAGGTTTTGGTATTACTAATGCAAAACATCGCTGTAAAGCCTTTGTTTTTTGCTTTAGTGTCGTGGTTGTTTATAATGTAATTGGCTATTTTTTCAATACGTTCATCACTTTCAAAAAGTTCGGTGGTATCAATAGCTTCTACTTCAATATCTAAATTGTTTTTAGATGTTTCTTTGTATTTGTATCTACCGACATACTCTATTGAAAAAGGCAGTACATTATTATCATTGATTGCATCAGTAATAACGTAATCGTGTAATCGTTCGCCAAACAAATCGGTTGTTAATTTTTTAACTCCGTTTTTTGAATATGCGTTTTCAGTTAAAATTGGTGTTCCAGTAAAACCAAACATTTGATGGTTTTTAAAAAACTTTACAATGCGTTTATGTGTATCGCCAAACTGCGAACGGTGGCATTCATCAAAAATAAAAACCACTTTTTTATCCGCTAAATCGCTCATTACTTTGGTGTGCTTTTCTTTGCTGATAGCGGTGTTTAATTTCTGAATGGTGGTTACAATTAGTTTAGTATTTACATCGGCAAATTGTTGTACTAATTTCCTAGTATTATCTGTAGAATCTACAGAACCAGGACTAAACTCGTTAAATTCTCTTGATGTTTGATAATCTAAATCGGTTCTATCTACACAAAAAACAACCTTATCTACCTTTGGCAGTTTAGATAAAATTTGACTTGCTTTAAATGAAGTCAGCGTTTTCCCTGAACCCGTTGTATGCCATATATAACCGTTGGTAGTGCTGTTTTTTACTTTATCAATTATTTTTTCTACCGCATAATATTGATACGGACGTAAAACCATAATTTGCTTATTGCCTTCGTGTAAAACAATATAACGTGTTATCATTTTACTTACATGGCATTTGTCTAAAAATGTGTTGGTAAAATCTTCTAAATCAGAAATACGTTTGTTTTTTTCGTCAGTCCAATAAAATGTAAATTTAAAATCTTGGTTTTTGCTGTAGGTGTAATATTTTGTATTTGCTCCGTTGCTTATCACATACAATTGCACGTACTGAAACAAACCTAAACCAGCACCGTAACTATGTTTATGATACCTCAACACTTGGTTAAACGCTTCTTTAATTTCTAAACCACGTTTTTTTAATTCGATTTGTACCAATGGCAAACCGTTGATTAAAATTGTAACATCATAACGGTTTTCGTATTTGCCGAGCATCGTTACTTGGTGGGTTACTTGGTATTCGTTTTTGCACCAATGTTCCATGTTTAAAAAATCCACGTAAACGGTTTCATTATCATCGTTTTTAAACGAAAACTTATCTCGTAAAACCTTTGCTTTATCAAACGGATTTAATGCTTTGGTTAAATGATTTAAGATTTGCTTAAATTCTGAATCTGAATATGTAGTATGATTAAACTTTTCTAGTTGTTTTTTTAGGTTGACAACTAAATCACCTTCGTTAGTAATTTTTACACGCTCGTAACCATTGCTAACCAATTGTTTAATCATTTTATTTTCTAGTGCTTGTTCTGATTGGGCAGTCATAAGTTGTAAAATTTACACAAACATTTGTTGTAATAATCCTTTTTTATACGTTTCTGTTTTGGTTATTTGGTTTTCTACCGCTTCTATTTGATTATCTATAGCAGATAAAAAATTGGCGATTTTAGTTTGTTCTTCTATTGTTGGAATAGATAATTTGAGCTTCGAGTATTCAGAAATCCAATACCTTTTATGTTCATCTCCTGTTGGAAAATGTATTGTATTTATTAATTCAAATAAAAATTTTATGTTATCATTTCCGATTGTATTTAAAATTTTCATTGCAGAAGATTTAATTTTAAATTCAAAATCAACAAATTGACTTGAAGTTGTAAAATCATCAAAAATAATACAAGGTATATTTTTATAAATATTATCCGTTTCATTCGTATATCCTAATAAAAAAGATTTACCAGCAGTTAATACAGGAATATTATACAAATTGTTATAATCTGTTGATTTTACAATAAACTTATTAGGTTGAGTATATTTTAAAACCTCGCCCAACGTTTTCTCTTGCCAATCAGGGAAATCGTTTCCGTTATCGTCTTTAAAACGGATTTGTTGCGAAAACAATTGTTGCATTACGCCTTTTTTGTAAAGATTTAGTTTTTCTTTCTTTTGGTTTAAAATATCCAACTGCTTATCTACTGCACCTAAAAAATCAGCGATTTTGGTTTGTTCTTGTAGGGTTGGGATAGTTAAAGGACAATTTAACACTTCGTTTTTCTTCAAGTTTGTTTGATTAACACCGTCATCTAATTTTAAGAAATAAGAATTTCTACTAATTATGTGTTTTAAAAAAAATGGATTATTTTGAAGTGGATTTGGGGTTAAAGCACAAATTCGTTGATTTAATGTATATAAGTTATCTTGTTCTATTAACAAACATTTAGCTAATGCTTTACCATTTGGCAAATCACTCATAACCATAACAATGTCATTTTTAAACAAAGGTGAAATTAATTCATTTGTATATTTTGAAACAAAACCATCAGTAGAAATGTACTTTGAATTAACAACAATAAAATCTCCATTTGAATCAATTACTTTTTCATGTCCTTTTCCATTCCTAAATTTAATTACTTTTCCTATAGTTTTCTCAATCCATTCCTCTCTAAACTCAGGGAATCTCAATTTTGGTTGTAAATTTTCCATCGTTTAAAAAGGTGTATTAATGTTTAGTTGCTTACAAAAATCGGCAATGGTTTGTTGGTTGGCATGTAAATCAATATCCAACTGTTTTATATCTTCTGCAATGACATTAATATCAATCGCTTCTTCTTCTTCAAACGTATCTACATAACGAGGTATATTTAAGTTGTAATCGTTACTGCGTACCTCATCAAGCGTTGCTAAGTACGAAAATTTATCTACCGTTGTTCTGTTTTTAAACGTATCTACAATCGCATTTATATGCTGTGGCAATAAAACGTTTTGGTTGCCTTGTTTTTCAAAACCTTTACTTGCATCTATAAACAAAATATTTTCGTTGTCTTTTCTGCATTTTTTTAATACCAAAATACAAGTGGCTATACCTGTACCAAAAAAAATATTAGCGGGCAAACCAATTACAGCATCAATAGCGTTTAATTCTTCAATAAAATGTTTACGAATTTTTTCTTCTGTACTTCCTCTAAACAAAACGCCATGCGGTAACACGGTTGCCATTGTTCCGTTTTCGGTTAAATGATGATACATATGTTGTACAAAAGCAAAATCTGCTTTTCCTTTTGGTGCTAATGCTCCAAATTGTGAAAAACGTTCGTCGTCCATAAACAAAGGATTAGCACTCCAATTAGCAGAAAAAGGAGGGTTGGCAACAATAGCTTCAAATTCTTGTTCTTTGTGTTGTGGTCGCTCTAATGTATCATCGTTTTTAATATCAAATTTTAAATACGAAACATCGTGCAAAATCATGTTCATTCGTGCCAAGTTGTACGTTGTTCTGTTCATTTCTTGTCCAAAAAACTGACCAACCTCATCGACTTGTTTTGCCACACGCAAAAGTAAAGAACCTGAACCACACGTTGGGTCGTAAACCGATTTAAGTTTAGTTTTATCAGCAGTTACAAGTTGTGCCAAAATGGTAGAAACTTGTTGAGGTGTATAAAATTCGCCAGCTTTTTGTCCAGCACCTTCGGCAAATTTACCAATCAAATATTCGTACGCATCGCCTAAAACATCCGATTCTGTATTAGCTAAATCAAAATCAATTTCGTTTAAAGCATTCATTATTTTCGCAATTGTTTGGTTACGCTCTAACGGAGTTTTACCTATTTTTTGCGAGTTTAAATCAATATCATAAAATAAGTTATCAAAATCATCTTGCGATTCAGTTCCAAGTGTAGAACGTTCTATATTGCGTAAAACTTTTTCTAAATCTTCCAAGATAAAAACGTCAATACTTTCTTCGTTATCATCTTCTGCTTTTGCATTTCCTTTTTTAGCTATAGATGAAAACAATTCAGAAGGCTTTAAGAAATAGCCAACCTTTTCTACTAAAATTGCTTTTAGTTCTTCTAAATCAGCATCGCCTTGCGTTGTTCCTTCTTCTATATCAAAATAGGTAATTCCATCAGGAGCTAATACTTCGTTTACTTCTGTCAATATTTTTTCTGAAAGGTATTTGTAGAAAATAAATCCCAAGATGTAATCTTGAAATTGATTTGCATTCATTTTACCACGCAATATATTGGCAATATCCCAAAGTTTGCTTTCTAGGATTCGTTTTTGTTCTTCAGACATTTTTAGTGTTTTTATTTAAGTGTGAAAGATAAGAAAAAAGGGAACATTAGTCAAAAAACTAATGCCAATAGATAAGCTGTATTATAACTAATAATTAAAAGCAATAAAAAACTCCTGATTATTACATCAAGAGTTTAAGAGTAAATTATAAACAATAAATATGGCTAACTGTAAATAGTTAATCTAATAAACTAATACCGAATATAACTTTTTTTTATTTCTTCATAAGGTATGCTTTCGCCTTTTTGTATTTCTCTCATTAAACGTAAATACTTTTTTGTTGGTTTGCCAGCATAGGTTTTTTTGAAATGCTTTTTATATAATTCAGAGTAAAGGTTATCTTGTTTTAAGTAAGGACTGAATTTTTTAATAACTTCTCTGTTTAGTTTACTATATGTTTGCGTTTCATACATTGCGTTTTTAAAAGCTTCACGATGTGCGAAATATCGATTTACTAAATACATTTTTCTGCATCGCTTATTTGTTCTTGGACAAAGAAAATACCAAATAAAGCCTTTACCTAAATTAGATGATACACGAACTAAATTTATTTTATAATTTATGGGTTTATCATTATAGTTATAATCTAATTCAATAAAAGGTTGTTCGTTTTTTGTGTTTGCTGTTACTGAAATACTTGCAATTTTATCTTTGTTTCTGTTCCAGCTAATAGTACCATTTTGAATTTGGTTAGGGTTAAGGTATTCCCATTCTTTAAGCTTGGTAATGTTTAGCTGTAAAACCTCATCATATAAAGTTGGAAATGTGTTTTTTTTAGGCATGTTTGTTCTGTTTTTTGAAACCTAAATGTTTAGAGAACTTTGGTTTTCTATCATTCGTAAACAATGTAATAGGTTTACAATTGATGTTACAATCATTTTTATTATAACATATTGTTATTTAGCACTTTATTTTTAGATTTACGGTAATGACAGTTAATCTGTATCTTTTATAGTTATAAATTAAGTACATTGTTTTTTCAGTACATTATTTTTCTTCACACGATACATTATTATTTACTGTCACTACCGTAATTACTATTGATTATCAATACATTATGATATTTATAATCGTAATTAGCATTGTTTTTATATTACAATTGTTACAACTACATATAAAAATTTGATTTATTAAACCATTTTCTTTGCGCTTGATTGTACTCAAAGTTTAATTTGTTGTATTTTATATAAACATCAATCAATTTTTTAGTGTTGTTTTTATGGAAATAACCTTCATTTTTAAGAGGATTTTCAAGGTCTTTGTATTGACGAATAAAGGTACTGACATTAAAACTTTTATTATTGCTTGAAACTATGCTAAAAACACGTTCAAACTCTTCTAAAATTACATTATTAGAGAAATGAGCTTTGAAATTATCTTCTTCTTTATCATACTTCGGTGCATCCAAACCAAACTCTAAATAATAACCTACACAAGCATAAACAAAATTGTAAAAACGATTCCATTCTTCATTATCCCAATCTTCAAATAACCTATGGTTAAAAACATCATTAGGTGTATTATCAAGATTAAAATAATCAGTTAATTTAAACTCTAAAAAGCGTCTATGTGTTGATGTTGCTTCTGTGTCATAACGAACCGCCCAATTTGTTGTTATTACAAATTTAGGTGCATCTTTAAAAGGAATTGTTATTGCTGTTTTTCCTTTACGTTCACAGGTAATATCTCCAATAATATTAGTATAAAGGTCATCATAATTAAAACCAGCCAATACATCATCAATAACATAGATTTTGTGTTCTTGTTCAAGGTCTGCAAACTTGTGTCTGTAACTACCATCAAACTCATTACCTCCTTTAATTTTGGTATTTCTAACATTCTGTAAAGCTTTAGTAATTAGAGTTTTTCCTCTTCCGCCTTTTCGGCTAATATCATTAGCTCCCTCATCTGATAAAATGATTGCAGGGCTAAAACTTTGGTCTTTGTAGCTATGGCATAAATAACCAAACATTTTAAAGAACTGCATTCTTGTATTTTCTTCTTCATCTGTGAGCTGTTCACTTAATGGGTCTTTTGCAACTGAAACCATAGTAAGAAAACGTTCAAATTCACAAGGTTCAGCATATTCTTTAAACTTAAAGTTTTTTTCTTGTGTTGGATGTTGTGCAAAAAATCCGTTTACTTCTTTATACCCTGAAATTTGCGTTTGTTCATCCCCTTTAGTGTATTTACAAAAACCATTTTTAAATGGTATTCCAAATTCATTTTTTGAATCTGAATAGTAAATAAGTTCTTTTGGAGGTATTAATAAAAAACCACTATAAATACCGTTATGGTCTTTAGATATTTTGTTTTCAACCTCTCTCGTGTCGTATTCGTTTATGTTTTTAGATAAAAACGAAACGGTATCAGTTTTATAATTAAACGGTATTACCACATTATTACTATCTCTAAAAATGGTTACTTTGTCATTATCCTGTTCCGATACTCGAACAAAGTTTTCTTGTTCAAAAAACTCTTTATAATATACAGGTTCGGTAATTACTTTATTATCTGCATCTATCTGATAAAAACTTTTCATATCATTTACAACTGCTGGCGGTTTTACCTCTTTACTAGTAAATTTAACCGTTTCAAATTCTGTTTGAGTTATTTCTGTATTTTCTAAAACAATTACTGCATCGTGAAGGCGTACATATTTTACAATGTTATTAGCGTTTACAAATTCGTTGATATAGTGAGCTTCGTATTTAGTTAAATCTCGAAACATTTGCCCTTTATTATAAAAGCGTTTTTCTGTTATAACCTCATCAGCTCGATTATCATAAACACATCTTAATTCATTGCGTACGCTTTCAATTGAAGTGCCTTCAATCTCATTATGAATATTTATTAGTTTATTAAACTTTCGTTTGTCTATTAAGCTGTAAACGTCTTCATTTCGGCTAATATCTAACTCTAAATCAATAAAAGTTGGATACGCTCTGTAAATGTCAAATTCTATTAATTTAAGTGATGGTGGTAACATTCCACGTAAAGGACGTGATAAAGATGTTATTGGATTGTATTCCCGATTTTCATCGATTTTAACGTTAAAAACTTCGTCCATTTTTTCGGGTTCATACAAACCTGTGAACTTTAGAAGCATAAACAAAACGTACTTTTCCCAATTGTTTTTTGAAAATGGTGTATAACTTGGGTTTTCATCTACCTTTTTATATAATTGATGTAATAATTCTAAATCGTGTTTAAAATACTTTTCATCTAGCTTTTTACCGTTTTTATAACTATTTAGATACTTGAAGTAATCGTTTTTTCCTAATGGATTTAAGCTTATAAATTTAAAATGCTCTATAAATACATTATCTAAAGGTGTACGTCTACCTTCACTTTTTTCAATAGCATCATTTATTGTAAAAACGTGCTTTTGACTGTTTAAGGCTTGTTTTATTCGTGAAGTAAAGTCTGTTTGCCATACTGTTATAAAATCCGTATATTTACTCATATTCTCAGCTACAAGAATATTAGAGCTATTTGTATTTTGTGTACTCATAGCTCTATTTTTTTTGGATTAAACTTTGTTCTAACTCCGATTTTTTAAAATAGCGTTTCCCACCAATACCGTGTGAAGTGATTTTACCTTTCTTCTCGTACCTCCAAAGAGTTGCAGTGGTAATTTTAAGAAACTGCATTGCTTCTGAACGTGTCAAAAGTTCCTCTTTTTCGGTTTCCTGACGTTGAGGTGTTTGATTAATTAATAGTTCTGCTGTTCTTTGAGCTATTTTTTCAATAAGTGTGTCCGTGTTAATTGGACTTAATAATAAATTCTCCATTTAATTTCATATTCAACTTAAACATTAACCCTCGTCAGGGTTTTACCTCCAATTGGAAATGCTAAATTGAATATAATTGATTGTATAATAAAGTAAATCAAATGGTTGTAAATGGTTAGACCATTATAAACCATTTAACCATTGTTTTGTTTGGTTTAAATCATCTGGGTATAAACTTTTTAAATTATAAGTGTTAGAGGTAAAATGCATATTTACTCCATTCATTTTTATATTTGGATTAAGAAATATTGCAAGGTTTGCTCTACCTTTTGTTTTGCTGTTTAATTCATAATTAAAAATATTTAATTCTTTAAGTAGATAAATGGCGATAGCCATACTTTTACCTTTTTCATTTTTAAATTTTTCAACAATTAAAGGTATTTTATGTTTATCAGATGGATTGAATAAAAAATCTTCTAAAGAAATATTAATATTTTTAGATTCATCTAACTTTTCAGTTTTAACTTGTTGATTCTTTGTTTCTAAAATTTGTTTCAAATAATTATTTAAATACATTTTAGCTTTTGCGTAATTATCGTTAAACTCTTGTGCCTTGAAATTTCTGTTGTTGTAGCCATTTAGATAAGAATTAAAGTTTTCTTTATCCTTTATTATAACTTCAATTATTCTATTTCTTATCGGCTCGTAATTTATATTTTGTATTTCTGAAATTAAACCTTTACCAAACTCTTCTGCTTGTTTAACTAAACTATCTACTGACGTATCAAAACCTTTCATTTCTTTGAAACGATTTAAAATTTCTTCTATAGCCTTAAATTGTTTATAAATATTTGTTTCCTCTATTTTGTGAGTGTAACATTCTTTAGGTTCTTTACTATCATTTATTAATTTATAAAGTTGATTTTTTCTTTTGTCTAATTCACTTTCTAAAGGAGTATATTCGCCTCTGCTGTCGATACCGTGGCTTTTATAAATCGTTGACAAAATTTGTTTTTCGGTATAAATTAATCTTAAATACTTATGAACGTTTGGAGTAGTGTCAGTTTTACTAAATTCATTTTGAAACTCAGACATGAAAGCAATATCATTTTCAAACTCTATAAATAAAGAACTTTTATTCATTAAATCATTATATGCTTTTTTAAAATCTTCGTTTAAGTGTAGATATAGATAAAAATTGTTTTTGATTGTAACTTCAGCTTTCATTATAATTGTGTTTAATTTTATTAACCTAAATTTTTAAAATAGTTATTTGTTTCTTTTGCTAAATCTTTATTAGATTTTCCGATATATGCTAAGAACATTGCTTCGCTACTGTGTCCTGTGGTATAAATTAAATAGGTAGTAGGTATTTTTCCATAAAAATTAGTTGCAAAAGAACGCCTTCCAATATGGGAGGTTATAAGTTCATATTTAGGAAATTCTCCTGATACTTTTCTATATTGTTTACTCTTTGGTGCTGTTTCTACTTTTTTACTTCCACTTATAATTTGTGTAAGTCCAGCTCGTTGGCAAACTTCTTTTATATATAAGTTGTAATTCACATCTGATATTTGTCTTGGAAAATCTCCGTTTCTCTTTTCAAGTATTTCAATAACTTTTGGGTGTATTGGTACTGTCATAGGTTTTTTAGTTTTTACTTGAGTAAACTCTAAAAACATCTCATTACTTTCAATACGAATCATATCTTTTTTAAATCGCATAAAATCCGATACTCTTTGCCCCATATAACAACTAATTATTAACCAATCTCGGGCATTATCTAAATACTCAGGTAAATTATTAGTTTCTTTTATTTGTTCTATCTCTTCAAAAGTTAAATAAATAGGAGTTACTTTTTCTCTATCTATTCGTAAACCTTCCATTTGTTGATGAGTTTGTAAGCCTTGAAATGAAGCGTGTCTGCAAAAGGTCTTTATAAATACTAACTCTCTTTGTATTGTATTTTGAGAGTACCCATTATTTTTTTGATATGATACAAACTCTTGTTTGAATTTATCGTTGACATCTTTAATCAAAATTGTTTTTTTTCGTTCCTTTTGAAAACGAATCAATTTGTTTTTAACAACATTGTTTTTTTTACGTAATGATTCAGAAATTTCGTGTTTACGATAGTCTAAATAATAATCAATATAACTGATTAAGTCTGTTGGAATTTTAGCCTGTTCTTCTTCTTCCTCAGTTTTAGGAGGGTTGTAATAAATATCAATTTGGTATTCTAACCATTTTTTATTTACTACTTTTAAAACCTCATCGCTTGGTACTAAATCAAAAGCCGTTAATATATGAGTTCTGATATTTTCAATTTCTTCATTTATAGCAAACTGCTTGTTTTTTATTTCTTTTACTTCATTTTGTTTGTCAATATCTCTGTAGTTAGGAAAATCAGTTTTAGTATGTAAATTTTTCCAATAAACTTTTTCAACAATAATTTTAGAACGACAATAAAAAGAGTAAGGGTTTTTACTTCCATCAATCCGAAATGATAAACGAACTTCTAAAGGTGCTTTTTCTTTTGTAGAACGATAAGAGAATGTTACAGCAGACATTATTAAATATTTTTGAATGTATAAACTCAAATTTAATAAATTTGCACACAACTTGCACACAAAAATTAAATCAGTTAAAACAAAATGTAACTTTAAAAAACATTTATACTTGTAACATACTGATTAATAACAGAATTATGTTTTAGTTAGTTTAAAATAATTTCAAACAATTTCATTAGCAATACTCTCGGCGACTCCACAGAAAAAAGCCTAACTATTTACTTTTAAATAGTTAGGCTTTTTTTGTATTCAATAGATACTAAAAACTGTATTTTAGAGGATCAGTGACAAAAGTTGGGGACTAGGCAAAAAGTCTAGTTAATCTAAAAAGGAAAAACTTCTTATCCCTAACACCTCTATACATCATACGGAAGTATTTAATTTTGGCATTAAATGATTCCGCAGAAGCATTTGTACTTCTATTAATAAAGTAATTGATGATTTCGTTATAGTGTACATTAAAAGTCTTTAAAACAGTACTAAAGTGTTTGAGTGAAGCTTTTTCAATATCATTAAACCAATGAGCTAGCTTAGTCATAGCTATTTCTTTATCTATTTGTAGATTATATATCTGTCTAAGGTTATTAGCAAGTAGATAGGCTTGTTTGATCTCTGGGTATAATTCAAATAGTACCTTAGCTCTTTCTTGTTGGTCAGATGTCCAATTAATTTGGTTTTTATAAAGTAGAGAACGTGAGCGAACTAAAAGTTGTTTCTTAGTATCTCCATTACTAAGTATTTCAGGATTATATATAACGCCTTCTTCCTTAGCCTTTAAAACAGCAGTGTTCTCAGCGTCAAGCTCAGCCCATCTATATTTTATTCTAATATCTTGTACAGCTTCACTTACAAGCTTTTGTACATGAAAACGATCAATTACTTGCACAGCTTTAGGGAAGCACTTCTTAGCTATCTGTTTCATAGCCCCTGCCATATCTAAAGTAATCTCGGTAACTTTATCTCTAAGTTTTTTAGGTAGTTTAGATAGATGCTTTATTACAGTATCTGATTTTGTTCCTTTAACTATCGCTACAATGGTCTTTTTCTGACCTTTACCTGCTTTAGAAGTCAGTATAGTGTACAATTCTCCCATAGATAAACATACTTCGTCTATGGACAACTGATTAGTTATATTTTCTGGGTAGAGTAGCCAGTCTTGTGCATGTTCTTGTTGATCCCATTGTTTGAAACCACTAGTTTTATGTTTGTATTGGCGTTGAAACTTCTCTCCTTTAACCCCAAATAATTCACCAATAGCCTTACAGCTAAGTACTTTAGTATCGGCCAATTTTTTTTAAGAACTCCGAAAACTCTGTAGTCATTCGTGTTCCTTCTGCGATGATATTCCAATCACGTGATATAATTTCTCCTGTTTGTTTATCTGTCCAACGACGACGTTGTACGTGTAGTTTAACTGATTTACCTCGTAACGGGAAGTCTTCAATAGTAATCATACTATGGAAACCTTTAGAAATAAGCTGTCTTTCAGCACATTGATTTCCGTAATCATTCTTCTCTTCAAAGTAGATATGTAGTTTGGTCTCTAATTCTTCTACTTTAGTAATATTGAAGTGTTCTACTAAGTAAGTAGGTAAGATTAGTTTTAGTATTTCTTGGCTATCCATCATAGCACAAAGATATTATTTTACACTTTCCTCCCCAACTTTTAACGTTGATCCATTTTAGATATTAGATTTATTTTAAATGTTTAACCAATTTTATTAAAAGATATCATATTTGAATTACTTATAAACTTAAAGAGTTTCGGATATAGAATGATGAATTGTTTAAACTAGTACCTAAAGATTATACAATACTATTTTATAAGATCAGAAATTAGATTGAACTTATTTTTTCTTACAGAGTTAGTATAATTTAAGCTCATTAAAAAGTATGTATGATTTAATGTTCAAGTTAAGTTTGTATCATTATTATGAATTATATTTTTTACAACTATCATACTTGATACATGATCTTTTTCTGATATGGATTATTTTTAGTTAATAGATGTTGTATATAGTCACTTTTAGTACATTCTATAACGTTTCAATTTATTAGGATCATCTGATTGTGTAGTTACAAGTAGATAGAGATATGTTAAAAAATTAAATTAACATTATTTACACTTTTATAGTTTTTTCCTTATTTCAATGTGGTTTTATTTTAAGGATTTATTCTATTAAATATATAATGTTTTTTTAATCTACTTTTTTAAGATATTTATAAGGAAAAATATGTGTATATAAAATATTTAATTCATTAAATGCGATTATTCTTAATGTTTTTTGTGTAAAATTCACATACTTTGTAGTGCTATTAAAAAGAGATTTTATGAAAAACGAACTTATATTTTTTAAGACTAGATTTAGTTTGATTTTTATAAATTTAGTTTATTCACTAGCTGCTTTATCTATTGGTTTATTTAAACTTATAAAACAAGACAGCAAGTTTAGTTTCTTACCTTTTATTTCTCTTTTCATTATACTAAATGTTTATGCTAAGAAAAATAAGAATGTGTTTGGACATGAAGTTAAAATGCTCTTAATATTAAATGCACTTGTTTGTTTTACTTTTTTTTTAAACTTTCAACCATGGTTAGAATTTACTGTTTTTATATTTTATACAGTAATCTTTAGTTTATTTGTTTTGATTAATAAAGCTAATATTCTCAATCTTTTTATTGGTTTTAGAGAGTTATTAAATGTTGTTTTCTTCTTGTTTACTCTTAAAGTAATTTTTTTAGTTTCTCAAGTCTTTATACTTAAATATTATATTGAAGACTTAGAAGTATTTGCTGCTAAATCATCAATTTTAATTGAGATTATAGCTTTTACAGTATTTATTATTAGCATTTTAATCTATTTTATTTCGTATAAAAAAGAAAATAATTCAACAAGAGTATTTTAATGTAGGTTATCTATTAAAAAATAAGATTAGTTACAATAATTTATTATATGTTTTATTTTATATTCCTTGTTATAGCTGTTGTTTATATTGTTTTGATAAAGAGAATTAAACTCTTTGTCCAATATGAAAAAAGATTAGTAGAAGTTAGCATTTTATTGTCTATTAACTTTTTGGTTGGGCTACTTTACAATTATCTTTCTACAGCTGAATTCTTTTGTATATCCATTTTATTAAATTTATTTAATGGACCTATTTTTTTCTATGTACTATTTGATCGATCAAAGTACTTGTTTTATTTACAATACATTGTCAGCTTATTATCATTTATCTATATTATTGGCTATTTCTATTATATAAGTGAAGAGATAGAACAGATAAAGATATTTAATTATTACAGTGCTATTGTTAGTGTTATTCTTGGAGTTTTATATGTTTTAGTATGTTACTATCTTCTTGTGCAGACTTCGTATGCACCCGAGCAAGTACATCTTGTGAGATATAATTATTCTTCTACAACGTTTGAGTTTAATGTTTTATAGTTATGAGGATATAAATCTGTAATGTTCTTGTGGTTGATAGATTGAATATTTTCTAGAACATATTTAAGCCATTGGTATGGATTAATATCGTGCTTTTTGCAGTTAGCAAAAAACGTATACGCCATAGCCGCCCTTTGAGCTGCATCGTGTGATCCTGCAAAGAGATAGTTTTTACGTCCAATAGCTACTGGTCTAATTACATTTTCAATGAGATTATTGTCTATCTGTAAGTTTCCATCATATAAGTACGCACTAAGATTATCCCATCTAGTTTGTGAGTAAGCAAAAGCTTTACCTATTTGACTTTTAGGAAGTACGAGTTTCATTTGAACAAACATATATTTACCCAGTTCATTGATGATTGGTAAGCTTTGTTCTAATCGAAGTTCTTTAATTTGCTCTGGGGTTAAGTTTTGTTCTTTTGCTTTTCTTTCTACAGCATATAGTTTTTGTATTTCTACAAGTACATGCTGTGCTTTTGTCTTATCATTGTCAAGAGCTCTTTCAAACTCACGACGAGCGTGTGCCCAACAGCCCAGATGAACTACACCAGACTTAGCTCCATAGGCTTTGTATCCGCTATAACCATCGGTTTGCAGATATCCTTTGAAGTTTTCTAATACAGGTAGTGCAGCGCTACCACTACGTGTGGGACTGTAATTGAACATTACGAGTTTGGATATAGGTGCGTGATACACCCAATAATACCCAAGATGAGATTTATCTTTCTTTTTCTCATCTAAGACTTTGATGGTGGTTTCATCAACTTGAAGATATCCTTCATTTTTGATGTCCAGCAGAAGCTTTTCATATAGTGGTTTTAAAGCATCCATACATTGAGCTGCCCAGCCATCTATAGTAGAAGAAGCTATATCGATATTTTCTCTTGAAAAGCGTTGCTTCTGTCTATATAGCGGAAGGTGATCTACGTATTTGTCAACAAGTATTGTAGATAATAATCCTTCAGAAGGTATTCCTTTATCTATAATTCGCTCTGGAAGCAGTGCAATACTGATTTGCGTATTGTCTTTGTCTTTCGTGGCGTATTTATATCGGATGTAACGTTTTATTTTAAAGTAACCTGGAACATAATCTAAGACATCTGTAGTTTCTTTACCAATGCAAATCTTATCAGATAAATCTCCCTCTGGGTAGATTTCTATTTCTTCTACAGGTAAATGATCGGGTAGTTTAGCTCTTCCTGGATGTTTTTTCTTCTGACGAGAATAAGTGATCTCTTGTTTGATTACTTCTTCTTGTTCTTCCAGGACTGCTTGCTGAACCTCTAAAGGTAACTGTGTTTGATTAGGGTCTTCGAAACGCTCGCGTTTTTGTCCAAATTGCATGCGTCGTAAAAGATCTACTAAGCGTTGGAGTTCTTGCTTTTCTTGTTCTAGCTGAGATGTCTTTTGCTCTAACTTAGATGTCTTTTGCTCTAACTTAGTATTTATTTTGTCTTGTTTGGAAATAGTCTTAGACTGCTTTTTTATAAGCGCCAAAAGTTGTTCTTTCGATAAGTTTTCTAAGTCTATTTCCATGAAGTAAAAATACGTCAAAAGCCCAGAATATACAAGGTTTTAACCTGTTTTACTTCAATAAAAAACGCCTTTTTTGGTTACTTTTGATAACCTGGATTCCCTCTATCATCAGTACTAAATCAGTCCAACTTATTTGAGCTTTACTATGCGTGGGAAAAGCAAAAGTTCCTTGTTCTAAGCGCTTGTGGTATAGTACAAAGCCTCCTGCTTCCCAATGCAAGAGCTTCATTTGATTACAGCGTCTATTGATAAATATATAGACACTTCCACTATGAGCTACTTGATTAAGTTCATTCTGGACAAGTCCACAAAGGCTATCAAAACTCTTGCGCATATCACAAGCTTGTCTATACAAATGAAATTGATTAGAACTACTCAAACTAAACATTACACTAAGTTTACTAATGAATATAGTTCACTAAGATTATCCGTTTGTAGACGTAACTTTACACCATTGGGATATACTATCTCATATTCCTGAGTATTGATGACTTGACCTTTTGTTACAGTTATAAAATTATTGTCTAATTGCGTTGACTCTGACTTTGCCTTATACTTAACCACCCAATAACTAAAGGTTGCTAATTTAATTCCGACACTTTCACAGTATCTTGATTGCGTTAATCCACTTGTTTTCCAATCCTCTACATGAGAGTACATTATTTCTTGTTTGCTCATCTCTTTATTATTTCAAGCAAACTTACTACCTTACGTTAGCTTATGAAATATGGGCTTGGTCGGGTGGATACGTAGGAGGAAATGTTTATTATGATGGTGATAAACTTACATATATAACTAAAGAAGGAGAAAGGAAAGAAGTTTCTATTAAAGAAGTAATTACTGCAAATGAGAGTAAAACTGCGATTATTACTGTAGCTAATAAGCAGTATTATGTTTCAGAAGAATACTTGATTGCTAATAATGATATTATTCCTTCTAATGTTGATCCTTTAAATTTATCTAAAGGAATTTATGCTATTGATGTTGTTGGGGGCGTAATTAATAATTTTGAAGAGATAATTACTAAAGGACCTATTACAGTAGATGGTCGTACCTTTAATACAATCAATGATTATATCAAGTATATCACAGAGAGTAAAGGAGGGTTTACTAAGATTGTTTATGATCAAACAACAGGTGATGTTATTTTCCAAGAGTGGAATGAAGTAACTCAGAAGTTTGAGAATGTTGATAATTCAAAGTTCAGCACTATTGTTAAGGGAAATGAGACTATAACTACTTTAGTGGACAATCAAGATGGAACTTACACCTACACAAGTGAAGACGGAACCACTACACTTGTAGATATTCCATCAAGTGTTGTAAATCAATTTGAAACAATTGTAAAACAACCAGTAGAAGTAGATGGTCGTACCTTTAATACAATCAATGATTATATCAAGTATGTCACAGAGAGTAAAGGAGGGTTTACTAAGATTGTTTATGATCAAACAACAGGTGATGTTATTTTCCAAGAGTGGAATGAAGTAACTCAGAAGTTTGAGAATGTTGATAATTCAAAGTTCAGCACTATTGTTAAGGGAAATGAGACTATAACTACTTTAGTGGACAATCAAGATGGAACTTACACCTACACAAGTGAAGACGGAACCACTACACTTGTAGATATTCCATCAAGTGTTGTAAATCAATTTGAAACAATTGTAAAACAACCAGTAGAAGTAGATGGTCGTACCTTTAATACAATCAATGATTATATCAAGTATGTCACAGAGAGTAAAGGAGGGTTTACTAAGATTGTTTATGACCAAACAACAGGTGATGTTATTTTCCAAGAGTGGAATGAAGTAACTCAGAAGTTTGAGAATGTTGATAATTCAAAGTTCAGTACTATTGTTAAGGGGAATGAGACTATAACTACTTTAGTGGACAATCAAGATGGAACTTACACCTACACAAGTGAAGACGGAACCACTACACTTGTAGATATTCCATCAAGTGTTGTAAATCAATTTGAAACAATTGTAAAACAACCAGTAGAAGTAGATGGTCGTACCTTTAATACAATCAATGATTATATCAAGTATGTCACAGAGAGTAAAGGAGGGTTTACTAAGATTGTTTATGACCAAACAACAGGTGATGTTATTTTCCAAGAGTGGAATAAAGTAACTCAGAAGTTTGAGAATGTTGATAATTCAAAGTTCAGTACTATTGTTAAGGGGAATGAGACTATAACTTTATTAGTTCCAAATACCAATGGAACCTTTACTTATTATAACGAGAGTCAAATCGGTGCTGATGGTCAACCAAAATTAGGAGAGACAGGAGTAACAATTGATCCAAAAGAAGTATCTGTATCCTTAAATACAACTACAAATAAATATGAGTTTAAAAACTCACAAGGAGATGTTATAGGAGAGATTGATGCAAATGCAAATGCAATTGTTTATAATGATAATACTACAAATCTTGGAGTAACAAATGTTCAAGAAGCTATAGAGAAATTATTAGATAAAATTACAGAAGTAGCTGGTACCACAGGAGATTTGGTAGTGTCTGGTGGTTTAGAATTTTTGGCTAAAACCACTGGGATTAAGGCATTATTAGCTGATGTTACTATTCAAGTAGCAGACGAAGGAATAACTAATGAAAAATTAGGTAATAAAGCAGTTACATCAGATAAATTAAATGCAGGTACAGGAGAAAATAATCGTGTAGGTGTAGCAGATGATCAAGGGAATGTTATTTATAAAACATTAGATGAAGTAGTAAAAGGTAATGAGACTGTAACTCTATTGATTCCAAATACGAATGGGACCTTTACTTATTATAATGAGAGTCAAATCGGTGCTGATGGTCAACCAAAATTAGGAGAGACAGGAGTAACAATTGATCCAAAAGAAGTATCTGTATCTTTAAATACAACTACAAATAAATATGAGTTTAAAAACTCACAAGGAGATGTCATAGGAGAAATTGACACCAATGCTAAGGCTATTGCCTTTGATAACAGCACTAATGGTTTTACATCAACAAATGTACAAGAGGCATTAGAAGAGTTAAAAACTAAGTTAGACGGGACAAGTGATACATTAGTAAACAATAACGACGGTACCTATACGCATACTACAGTAGCAGGAGATGTTGTTGTCATTGATGCTAATACAACAAAAGTAGAAGTATTAGACGGAGTGTATACTTTTAAAAATGCTAAAGGAGATACAATCACAAGTATTGATACCAATGCAAAAGCAATTGCTTTTGACGATAGTAAATCTAAGTTAGGAGCAGATAATGTACAAGATGCAATTGATAATCTATTAAGTAAAGTAGGATCAGGTGCAGGTGTAACATTAGTTGATAATAATGATGGAACTATTACCTTAAAATCAGATGACAATACAGTATTAGGAACAGTTTCTAAAGGAAGCTTAACCAATAATAACGATGGTACTTATACTTATGACAATGGCGATGGTACACCAGTAACGTTTGACACCAATGCTAAGGCTATTGCTTTTGACAACAGTAATAACGGTTTTACATCAACAAATGTACAAGAGGCATTAGAAGAGTTAAAAACTAAGTTAGACGGGACAAGTGATACATTAGTAAACAATAACGATGGTACCTATACGCATACTACAGTAGCGGGAGATGTTGTTGTCATTGATGCTAATACAACAAAAGTAGAAGTATTAGACGGAGTGTATACTTTTAAAAATGCTAAAGGAGATACAATCACAAGTATTGATACCAATGCAAAAGCAATTGCTTTTGACGATAGTAAATCTAAGTTAGGAGCAGATAATGTACAAGATGCAATTGATAATCTATTAAGTAAAGTAGGATCAGGTGCAGGTGTAACATTAGTTGATAATAATGATGGAACTATTACCTTAAAATCAGATGACAATACAGTATTAGGAACTGTTTCTAAAGGAAGTTTGACCAATAATAACGATGGTACTTATACTTATGACAATGGCGATGGTACACCAGTAACGTTTGACACCAATGCTAAGGCTATTGCCTTTGATAACAGTACTAATGGTTTTACATCAACAAATGTACAAGAGGCATTAGAAGAGTTAAAAACTAAGTTAGACGGGACAAGTGATACATTAGTAAACAATAACGACGGTACCTATACCCATACTACAGTAGCAGGAGATGTTGTTATCATTGATGCTAATACAACAAAAGTAGAAGTATTAGACGGAGTGTATACTTTTAAAAATGGAAAAGGAGATACAATCACTTCTATTGATACCAATGCAAAAGCTATTGCTTTTGACGATAGTAAATCTAAGTTAGGAGCAGATAATGTACAAGATGCAATTGATAATCTATTAAGTAAAGTAGGATCAGGTGCAGGTGTAACATTAGTTGATAATAATGATGGAACTATTACCTTAAAATCAGATGACAATACAGTATTAGGAACTGTTTCTAAAGGAAGTTTGACCAATAATAACGATGGTACTTATACTTATGACAATGGCGATGGTACACCAGTAACGTTTGACACCAATGCTAAGGCTATTGCCTTTGATAACAGTACTAATGGTTTTACATCAACAAATGTACAAGAGGCATTAGAAGAGTTAAAAACTAAGTTAGACGGGACAAGTGATACATTAGTAAACAATAACGACGGTACCTATACCCATACTACAGTAGCAGGAGATGTTGTTATCATTGATGCTAATACAACAAAAGTAGAAGTATTAGACGGAGTGTATACTTTTAAAAATGGAAAAGGAGATACAATCACTTCTATTGATACCAATGCAAAAGCTATTGCTTTTGACGATAGTAAATCTAAGTTAGGAGCAGATAATGTACAAGATGCAATTGATAATCTATTAAGTAAAGTAGGATCAGGTGCAGGTGTAACATTAGTTGATAATAATGATGGAACTATTACCTTAAAATCAGATGACAATACAGTATTAGGAACTGTTTCTAAAGGAAGTTTGACCAATAATAACGATGGTACTTATACTTATGACAATGGCGATGGTACACCAGTAACGTTTGACACCAATGCTAAGGCTATTGCCTTTGATAACAGTACTAATGGTTTTACATCAACAAATGTACAAGAGGCATTAGAAGAGTTAAAAACTAAGTTAGACGGGACAAGTGATACATTAGTAAACAATAACGACGGTACCTATACCCATACTACAGTAGCAGGAGATGTTGTTATCATTGATGCTAATACAACAAAAGTAGAAGTATTAGACGGAGTGTATACTTTTAAAAATGGAAAAGGAGATACAATCACTTCTATTGATACCAATGCAAAAGCAATTGCTTTTGACGATAGTAAATCTAAGTTAGGAGCAGATAATGTACAAGATGCAATTGATAATCTATTAAGTAAAGTAGGATCAGGTGCAGGTGTAACATTAGTTGATAATAATGATGGAACTATTACCTTAAAATCAGATGACAATACAGTATTAGGAACAGTTTCTAAAGGAAGCTTAACCAATAATAACGATGGTACTTATACTTATGACAATGGCGATGGCACACCAGTAACGTTTGACACCAATGCTAAGGCTATTGCTTTTGATAACAGTACTAACGGTTTTACATCAACAAATGTACAAGAGGCATTAGAAGAGTTAAAAACTAAGTTAGACGGGACAAGTGATACATTAGTAAACAATAACGACGGAACCTATACGCATACTACAGTAGCGGGAGATGTTGTTGTCATTGATGCTAATACAACAAAAGTAGAAGTATTAGACGGAGTATATACTTTTAAAAATGCTAAAGGCGATACAATCACAAGTATTGACACCAATGCTAAGGCTATTGTCTTTGATAACAGTAATAACGGTTTTACATCAACAAATGTACAAGAAGCATTAGAAGAGTTAAAAACTAAGTTAGACGGAACAAGTGATACATTAGTAAATAATAACGACGGTACCTATACCCATACTACAGTAGCAGGAGATGTTGTTATCATTGATGCTAATACAACAAAAGTAGAAGTATTAGACGGAGTGTATACTTTCAAAGATGGAAAAGGAGATACAATCACTTCTATTGATACCAATGCAAAAGCTATTGCCTTTGATGATAGTAAATCTAAGTTAGGAGCAGATAATGTACAAGATGCAATTGATAAGTTATTAAGTAAAGTAGGATCAGGTGCAGGTGTAACATTAGTTGATAATAATGATGGAACTATTACTTTAAAATCGGATGACAATACAGTATTAGGAACAGTTTCTAAAGGAAGCTTAACCAATAATAACGATGGTACTTATACTTATGACAATGGCGATGGCACACCAGTAACGTTTGACACCAATGCTAAGGCTATTGCCTTTGATAACAGCACTAATGGTTTTACATCAACAAATGTACAAGAGGCATTAGAAGAGTTAAAAACTAAGTTAGACGGGACAAGTGATACATTAGTAAACAATAACGACGGTACCTATACGCATACTACAGTAGCAGGAGATGTTGTTGTCATTGATGCTAATACAACAAAAGTAGAAGTATTAGACGGAGTGTATACTTTTAAAAATGCTAAAGGAGATACAATCACAAGTATTGATACTAATGCAAAAGCTATTGCTTTTGACAACAGCGCTAATGGTTTTACATCAACAAATGTACAAGAGGCATTAGAAGAGTTAAAAACTAAGTTAGACGGAACAAGTGATACATTAGTAAATAATAACGACGGTACCTATACCCATACTACAGTAGCAGGAGATGTTGTTATCATTGATGCTAATACAACAAAAGTAGAAGTATTAGACGGAGTGTATACTTTTAAAAATGCTAAAGGAGATACAATCACAAGTATTGATACCAATGCTAAGGCTATTGTCTTTGATAACAGTAATAACGGTTTTACATCAACAAATGTACAAGAGGCATTAGAAGAGTTAAAAACTACAGTAGATAATACAAAAGGTGATTTATCGTTAGCAGGAGGACTTGAGTTTGTAACAGGAGCAAATGGAACTGATAAGTTATTAGCTGATGCCGGTATCCAAATTGCAGATAAAGGAATTACGACTGACAAAATTAAACCAGGAACAGATGGACAAATTTTAGTAACAGAAGGAACAGGAGATACAGCTACAACTAAGTGGGTTAATAAAAAGTCTGCTACTTCTAATACCCTTGTAACTAGGGAAACAGCTATAGTAAGTTCTGTTAATGGAGAAGAGGCAGAGTTAATTTTAGAAGGAGATGCTGTACTAAAAGAAGGTAAAACAGTAGTACAAGCTATCCAAGGTACGCCAGTTAGTGATACTAAACCTTCTAATGCACAAACCTTAATTTATGACCAAACAACACAAGCTTGGATTCCAGGCACACCAGATGTAACAGTTGATAAGGTAGTTGATGCTAAAACATTAACAACAGATGGTGTAATTGTTATAGGTACTGATAGTAATGCAATAGCAACAACAGCTACTAAATCATTATTAACTGATGTCAAACTAAATATTGCTAATAATAAAATTACAACAGATCATATCCAAAACGGAACGATAAAACCAGAAGACATAGCTAATGCAGGTAATAATCAAGTATTGGTTACAGATAATACAGGAGTTCCTACTTGGAAAAACCAGACTGATGTAGGGGAGATAGTTACAGCTAATAATGGACTTACTAAAGCAGATACTAATATCCAATTAGGAGGTTTATTAACTAAAAAAACAGCTATTAATACTACTACTGATAATACGCTTGCTTTAACGGGGCTTGATAAGAAAAAAACGCAAGCAGTTAATGAAAGTGAAGGGGTTACTCAGCATTTATTAGCAGTAGATAAAAACGGAGACGTTATAAAAGCTTTAAAAGCAGCGATGCCTAAGTTCTTCTATATGCCTTCAGTAATGGTTCCTACAGCAGAGAGTCAAGCCCAACAAGAAGGCGTTACATATAATAATACAACTCGTACAGGTACAATAGATATGTATGCTATTTATAAGAAACAATTTGGAAGCCCTGTAATGAGTAGTACTGGAGCATCAGCTTTACCAGTTTTACCTGCATCAGAGCTAGGTTTTCATGTGACTTATGCAACAGAAGGAGTATTTACTATTGTAAGTATTAATGCAGAAGGATTAATGACATATAAAGTAAATGATACCGCTAATGTAAATATAGGAAGCTTTATAAACATTGTATTCTCTGTTAATGAAGATAATTAATTATGAAAAATAATATTTTATATATAATAATAGCTTTTGGCTTGTGCTTTGGAATCAAAGCACAAGCACAAAGTGCTATTTTCGAATACAATCAGAAACTTATTAAATTAACTGATTCACAAGCTAATGATCTTAATTACCTAGCTAATGGTGCACCAACCTCTATGTTTATAGCATTTGATAAGCAAGCTAAAATTCACCAAGGAAACTCTAAAGAGATAGTTGAAATGTCTATTGAAGACACTAGTGACTTTATTGGTTTAAGCAATGTTTATAAAGATAAATTAAAAGAGGTTATTTTAATAAATATTAAATGGGATGGAAAGCAGCAAATTGTTGTTCCCAAAGATTTAATTATTCAATTAGAAAGTCTTAAATACATCTACATTAGATCATATCGAGAATTAGATAAAGAGTTAATTAAAACAGAGTTTATTGATTTATTACAAAAGTTAAACGAAAAACAAGATGTTGAAATTCTGTATTCAACAATGGATCAACCAAGTTAATGGAAAAGCTATGAAAAAATATTCAAAAAAAATAAGTGCTTATCTATCAACTCTCTTATTATTAAGTTTTTTAGTACTAGGAAGTAACTTGGGGTATGCACAAGTTGTAAAAGATTTTAAACCACGTGAGTCACCGAAGGCTCCAATGCCTTATACTAATGTAAAGAATTATAATCTGCAAGGAGATTTTACCATGATTGGTAATACTAACCTTACTTTAAAAAATTATGCAAATAGTGGAAAGCAAGGGGGAAATAATAATGAGATGATCTATGTAGACATTGACAATGATCGAAATACGATAAATTCATCTTCTGCAGAACTAATTCTACCAGGTGGTGAATGTACTGAAATTGTATATGCAGGCTTATATTGGACGGGACGTGCTCATGATATAGATGTTAGGAATACAAATAGTCCATTGACTTTCGACGGATTGGATAAACGTAAAGTTAAGTTAAAAGCTAAAAACCAATCATATATACAAATAACAGCAAAAGATACTGATATATATTACCCCTCTACATCAGAAGGAGCTATGTATGCGGCTTATGCTGATGTAACTGATTATGTTCGTGAACATGGGGCTTCAAATTATTTTGTGGCTGACATTGCCTTAAAAGAAGGGAAAGGAGGAGGAACTGGATTCTATGGAGGATGGGGAATGGTTGTTATTTATAAAAACACTTCGATGAAGTGGAGAGATATTACTGTTTTTGATGGTTATGGTTATATGGTTAAAAGAACAGGTGCAGCTATTTTACCAGTGAGTGGTTTTAGAGCTACCCAAAATGGAGATGTAAATGTAAAAATTGGAATGATGGCGGGTGAAGGAGATGAGGATATCTCTGGGGACTATTTTAAGATTCAAAAAAGAAATTCTAATAGCTATCAAGACTTAAGCCATGGAGGTAACTCTACTAATAACTTTTTTAATTCTTCAATTCATACAGGAGGAAACCCAAGAAATCCAAACTTAATCAATAATACAGGAATGGATATTTCTATGTTTGAGTTAAATAATACTAGTAATCAAATCATAGGAAATAATCAGTCATCAACTTCATTTTCATATGGATCAAATCAAGATACATACATCATATTTAATATAGTGTTTGCTGTAGATGCTTATGTTCCTGATGTAGTAGGAGAGAATAAAGCAACTAATTATGGAGGTGTAAAACCATTAAATAATGGAACAATCACTCCTGGGCAAGAGTTTGAATTTGAGCTAGATGTTTATAACAAAGGAACAGAAGCAGTTAATAATTCTAAAATTGAAATACCTGTACCTTTTAATCTACATTTCTTAGATGCGGAGATAGTGCCAGATCTAGATGCATCAGGAAGTGTTACTTGGGTACCCCCTACTGGAGGTACAAATGATCCAAGTGTTACAGCAGGGGGTAAAATTGTTTGGGATATTGGAAATTTACCTTTAGATACAACAAAAGAAAAGCTGTTAGCGCAATTAAAATATAGATTTAGAGTATCTGATAATTGTGTATTGTTATCTACCAATGTGTGTGGATTAGATGTAAAGATCAATGGTAAAATATCAGGAGAAGGAGCTACATCAAAATCAAAGGTAAACTCAGACTTAGTGAGAGATTATGGAAACGGAGTTTGTGCAGGTCCTGTTTATGATGATTTTATTTCTAAGATAAGTGTTACAACAGACTTCTTGCAAAACTGTAACCCTCCTGTAGAAGATGGAATTATGCAATTTAAGGCTTTTTGTTCTGTACCAACAACAGGATTTGATAGAAGTGAAATTATAAATATATATCCTCCTGGAGCTAAGTTTTATAGTAAAGTACCGACAAGTTATACATCTAATGATGGTTTAGTAACTGGAGATTTTTCAGTTAACAGTGATGGCAGTAGAAAAATGTATTATGTGATGGTACCAGATATGGAGGATGGTTGTTATGCTAGGTTAGAAATCAGTATTGAAAAAGTAACTACTTCACCTATTGCTAAGAATACAGAGTTATGTTTTGGAGAGCCTTTAGTATTAGAAAATGAGTTATCTGCTACAGGAAAAGATAAAGGTTATGAATTGGTTTATTTTGATAGTAATCAAGTTGAATTATCAGATGTTCCTAGTCCAACTGCTGTAGGTACTTATAAATATTTTGTAGCAGAGGGAAAAGATGGATGTATAGGTCCTAAAAAAGAATTTACTATTGTGATTAATGCCTTGCCAGAGGTAAGTAAGGATATTGACAATATTGTGATTTGTGAAAACTTTGACTCTGCTAAAGTATCTATAACTACAAATGTTTCAAATTATAAATGGGAATACACTACAACTGGAACAACAAATTGGAAAGAATTAGATAATACTACTTTTTCAAATAGAATTATTCTTGAGGGAAAAACAATTAAAGTTAGTCATGCTAGTAAAGAATTAAATGGTTTACGCATTCGATTAAATGTAACTAACAATCAATGTTCAGACACATCAAATGAGTTTGAGATCAAAGTAAATGATTGTTCTGCTGTTACTAATCCGATGTTGTTAAATCAAGCAGTAGCTAATTAATTATAAAATAAAAACTATGAAATCAAGAAAATTATATAAATCAGTTGCTTTATTAGGTTTAGCATTGCCAGCTACAGTAGTAGCCCAGCAAGCTAAGAAAGACCAAGTAATGGTAAACCAAGGAAAGATTTCGATAGCCGAAGG
The DNA here is from genome assembly GCF_004337635.1 of Myroides odoratimimus. Taxonomy (NCBI): domain Bacteria; kingdom Pseudomonadati; phylum Bacteroidota; class Flavobacteriia; order Flavobacteriales; family Flavobacteriaceae; genus Myroides; species Myroides odoratimimus. The sequence goes on along the minus strand of NZ_CP037427.1, from coordinate 3,076,288 downwards.
AGGAGTCATGTCTACTATCTATGATTTTGACAATACAAAAGAAGGGTATGTAAAGAATGATGGAACGGTTTATTACTACAGCAACTTTAACAATGACAATATATATGATCACAGCACTAACGCCAAAGGTTCTAAAGCTGTGTTCACTCCTTTTGAAGAAGCAAAAGGAGCTCAACATATCACAGGAAGCCAACCTTCTAATTTCTTTAATGTAGTACTAGACAATTCAACTAAAGACATGGCCTTTGACCTAAAGAACGAGGCTAACGTAAGAGGTAGTGTAGACTTTAAAGATGGTATTATTAAGGTAGATTCACTAGCAGGGATGCTAACCTTCCACCAAGGAGCAAAAGCACTTCATCCAACAGATAAAAGCCATGCAGAAGGCTATGTAGAGAAGATAGGTAATGAGGAATTCCAATACCCTAAAGGAGATAAAGGACTATACCGTTATGCTAGAATCACTGCTCCTGAGCATGTAAAGGATGCGTATGAAGGGAAGTATAATTTAGACGATAAGAACTTCTTTAGAGCGCGTAGTGCAAAGTCAGGAGTGATTAATTTATTAGATGAGCGCGAGTACTGGACAGTAGATAAAGGAAGTGATAACAGCAAAGGAGATATCATGCTGACGTTAAGTTGGGATGAGCGTACTACACCAAAAGAGTTATTAGTGAACCCAGAGAAAGAATTACACATCGTACGATGGGATGCTAAGCAACAGCTTTGGGTAGACGAAGGAGGAGTAGTGGATCTAGAGAAAAAAGAGATCACTACACCTACTAGTGTTAAAGGGTACGGATTCTTTACATTAGCTACTGTGAATACAGATCTAATCTTAGACGGAGATATCGTTATTTATAACCTTGTTTCTCCTGATGGAGACGGTAAGAATGATTACTTTATTATAGATAATATTAACAGATTCCCTAATAATACAGTAGAGATTTACAACCGTTGGGGAGTTAAGGTATATGATACGAAGAGTTATGACAGTGCAGGTAATGTGTTTAGAGGATACTCTGATGGACGTGTTACTGTAAATAAAGGGGAGAAATTACCTACAGGTACTTATTTCTACATCGTAAGTTATGAGTATAAAGACGCTAGTGGCTCTCGTATGATTAAGAAATCGGGTTATCTACATTTAGAAAGTAATAAGTAAAAAGAGTTATGAGTATTCAACAAAATATAAAGAAATTTGGAATCAGTCTATTGCTAATAGGCTGCTTCCAAACTATGCAAGCTCAGCAAGATCCACAGTATACCCAATATATGTATAATACTAATATGATCAACCCAGCTTATGCAGGAAGTCGTGGGACATTAAACGTGTTTGGGATGTATAGAACACAGTGGGTAGGGCTAGATGGAGCACCTAAGACAGCAAATGTGTCTGTGTCTACACCTCTTGGAGAAAGTGGATTAGGACTAGGAGTGAACTTTACCAATGATCGTCTAGGAGCGATGGATGAGAATAATATCTCTGTAGATTTAGCTTATGCTATTGACTTAAACGCTGATTATAAATTAGCATTCGGGTTAAAAGCGACTGCTAATCTATTAAGTGTTGATTATACAAAGCTTAACATACATAATCCTACTGATCCTGTAAGTCAAGAGAATATTAATAATAAGTTTAATCCTAATATTGGAGCAGGGGTTTATTTATACTCTGATAAAGCTTATGTAGGGTTATCAGTTCCGAACTTCTTAACTACGGATCGCTATGATGATAACGACATCACGACGATGCGTCAGAAGATGCACTTCTACTTAATGGGAGGATATGTATTCGATGTGAGTGAGAACTTGTTAATTAAGCCAGCAGCTTTAGTTAAGGCAGTAAGTGGAGCACCATTACAGGTTGATTTAACAGCTAACTTTTTATTCTATGATAAATTTACTTTAGGAGGAGCTTATCGTTGGGATGCTTCAGTGAGCGCCTTGGCAGGATTCCAAGTCAATGAAAATCTATTTGTAGGATATTCTTATGACTTTGAGACTACTGCTCTTCAACGTTATAACTCAGGATCACACGAAATCTTCTTAAGATTTGAACTATTTAATCGTCGTAGTACAATTAATGCACCGCGATTCTTCTAAGGAAAATTAGCTATAAAGAAAGAGAAACTATGAAAAAACAGCTATTAAAAATAAGCTTATTGACAATGTTGCTTTTCGTAGGTATTAGTACTTATGGACAGAAAGTAGCAGAGAAGAAAGCGAATAAGGAATATCAAACTCAGGCTTATGTAGATGCAATTAAGATTTATGAGCGCATCGCAAACAAGGGATATACTAATGCAGATATGCTAAAGAAGTTAGCCGATGCTTATTATTTTAATGGAAAGTTACCTGAGGCTAATAAGTGGTATGAAACACTATTTGATGGAGAGTATGGCGATAAAGGAAAAGAGCCAATTCCATCAGAATATTACTATCGTTATGCACAGACGCTTAAATCTGTTGAGAGTTATGACAAGTCTAAGCAAAAAATGGAGGAATTCTCTAAATTAGAGGCAAACGATTCTAGAGCACAACTTTTTCAAGAGAATAAGGATTACTTGCAAAAGATAGAAGACAAACAAGATTTGTATAATATAAAGGCTTTGAGTATTAATACAGAGTTTTCGGATTATGGAGCTGCTATATTAGGCAATGAATTAATTTTTACATCAGCTCGTAATCAAGAAGTAGATAAGGCTATTCATGAGTGGACTAATGAGAGTTTTACAGCCTTGTACAGTAGTACGATTAACGTTGATGGGACTTTCTCAGAGCCTAAGCAGTTCGCTAAAGAGATAAGTTCTAGAGTAAATGATGCAACAGCTGTCTTTACAAAGGATGGTAATACGATGTACTTTACTAGAAATAACTCTAGTGAAAAGGGAAAGAGAAGAAACAATAAGGACAAATCATCTTTATTAAAAATATATAAAGCCACTAAAGGCGCGGATGGCTTGTGGGGACAAGTATTGGAACTTCCGTTTAACTCGGATTATTTCAATACAGCCCATCCTAGTTTGACACCGGATGGTAAGTGGCTTTATTTTTCTTCAGACAGAAAAGGAACATTGGGGCAATCAGATATCTTTAGAGTAGCTATTTATCCTACAGGGGAGTATGGCAATGTAGAGAATATCGGTGCTAAAGTAAATACAGCAGGTAGAGAAACTTTTCCATTTATATCAGAAGACTACTTCTTGTTTTTTGCATCAGATGGTCATCCTGGATTAGGAGGATTAGATATGTTTGTAGCTAAGATTAATGTAGATGGAAGCATTGGTCAAGTTGCTAATATGGGAACGCCAATTAACAGTCCATCTGACGATTTCGGTTTGTATATAGACAGCAAATCTCACAAGGGATTTATAAGTTCTAATAGACCAGGGGCTAGTGGAGGAGATGATATCTATTTCTTTAAAGAAAAACCTTGTAAGCAAGCCCTTGAAGGAATAGTGTATGACAAGGTGACTAAAGAGCCATTAGTTAATGCTAGAGTGATTTTATCAGATGCTCTTTATCAGCAGACAGATACGATAATCACAGATGCAAAAGGATATTATCTGTCTAATTTATTAGATTGTGGAGGGAAATACCGTATTAAAGCTGAGAAAGAGGAGTATAATACAGTTGAAGTTGTATTTATCGTAGAACGTCAACAAGGAGTAAAACGAGTAGATATCGGACTAGAGAAGACTTTAGAACCAGTGACAGTAAACGATGACTTATTTAAGAAGCTTAAGCTAAATCCTATTTACTTCGACTTTGACAAATCTAATATTCGCCCAGATGCAGCGGCAGAGCTAATCAAAGTAGTAGAGGTATTAAAAGAATACCCAACGATGAAGATAGATGTTCGCTCACATACTGACAGTAGAGGAAATGATGACTACAACCTTAAGTTATCAGATCGCAGAGCTAAGTCTACAGTAGAGTGGATGGTGAATCAAGGCATTGAGAGAAGTAGAATTACAGGAGAAGGATATGGAGAGACACAGCTACAGAATAAGTGTAGCAATGGAGTGCCATGTTCTGTAGAGGAACATCAGTTAAATAGACGTAGCGAGTTTATAATTATCGAACTCTAGACTTTTTAAAATATCAATTTTTGAATACGTAGTTTAATAAAACAACAAATCAATTTTTTTTTTCGACCGATCCCCACTGTTGGATCTAAAACAACAGTATTAGCCTAAGAAGCTCCCTGTGAAGGGAGCTTTTTTATTTAATAAACTATTATCAAAAAATTAAAATACATCAAGTGTATATTATGGTTATAATGATTAAGGAAAAATAATATACATCTAAAGAATTAGGAAATAAACTTTAGGACATGAAATAGAACATGTTTTTGTTAGTATATCTGTGAAGAGAATCTCTAAAAAATCAAACATATTTATCAATAAAGATCCAAGGAAGCCTACATATTAGTTTTAATTAGGTATGCCTAGTAAAATTAATAGGCCATAATTATCTCATTGTGAGAATATTGCAACCACTATAAATTCTAAAAACAGGACAAATCACAGTTGTTAAAAATATTAACATTTAAGCTTTTTTTAGCGTATCTAAGCACGTGGTAAAGCTAGTGACAGCAAGGCTTTCGGGAAGGTTGTTTGGACGTTGTTCGGAAGTTCTTTGCAAAGTGTTCGGAAAGAGGGGGTGTTTTCCGAACACCTTCCGAACAAACCACAACGGAGACCGCATGAATACTCGATTCGCAGTGAATTTACGATGTTAAAAAACTTGTTAAAATTTTAAAGTTGAGATTTTGAAAGCTGTGATTTGTGCTTTCTTTTTAGTGAGATGTACCAGACTTTGAATAGAAGAATATTCTCAATAATAGCCATTGAGTCAAAGCCTTTACTGTAGGCAAAGGTAGTAAAAAAACAGATAGGACAAAAGAGGGTGTAGGAGGTAGAATTGGTATTATACTGGTCATGAACGTCTTACTAATATTCAAAACAACAAGCCTTATATTGAAGAAAAATACGTGTTTTGTGTTGGGAATAGAGAGTATGACGAAGAATATGAAAAGCCTATAAAAGAGTCTAAGGTTGTTTATTATCCTTTGTCTAAATTAAGAAATTATGGTATAAAGAGAGTTGTGTCAGATTTTTTGATGCGCGCTGAAGAGTATGATTTAGACGGGTACTTTATTCATTTAGATGTGGATGTCCTAAACGATAAGATAATGCCTGTGGTAGACTGTATACAAGAAGACGGGTTGAGCTATAGGGAGTTAAAAGAAATACTTAAACCTTTGGTTCAGGATAAAAGATGTGTGGGATTGGAGATCGCGATACTTGATCCAGACTTAGATCCTTTAGGTGTTTATACTAATGAGTTTATTGAGAATGTAAGAGATATTATAGAAACGTTTCTTTAAGAAAGGGGGGCTGTTATTTTATTAGTTTAAGTAACTCTTTAATCTCACTATCACTTATTGAGTCGTATTCACTTTTGTCATAAATAGAAAGCAAATAGATATTATCATTTTCGATTACAAGATGTGTAATAACTCTAGCTCCGCCACTTTTACCTTTACCTTTAGACTTTATAGCTATGCGTACTTTATAACAATTATTAGCTATTGCAGTTCCGAGCATGGGATTTTGTTGTAATTCTTCAATTAAAAGAGAAAGATCTTCTTTCAATGAATGGTATTTCTTTCCAAGCTTTTTAGCTTCTTTTAGAAACTTAGGAGTTGCTATAATATTATAACTCATCCAATAAATCTTTGGCAGAGATCCCTTTAAGTTTTCCCTCTTTTATTAAATTAAGTTCTGTTACAGCTTGTTTTAAATTTGTTTTAATATCTTCTTTTGAATCTGTGTCCTCAGTATTTTGTTTTGTAATTTTTATTTTTAAAGCCTTAGCAAAAGCCTTAAGAGCTTTAGCTTCTTCAGGTGTAGAAGGCTCTACGATATATACATCATTAGTTATCATGGCTTAATGTTTTAAAAATTATACTATTAGTTATTTATGTGAATTCTTTTAAGAAGAAAAGTCACTAACGGATCTTTAATTTTGACTCAACTATTTTTATAGTAAAAAATCAAATTTATAATATTAAATATACAGACAAAATTACAAATTTGGCTGTAAAAAAACTAATTTATCATTTGCCTCTATCCTTATTAATATCTAGAAATAAATACTATACATTTTAAGTGATTTAAAAAAAAATAGTATTTATAATAGCTTTAAAACACAAGCATTTTCTTGCTCTACTATTAAATCGTTAAAAAAACATATTAGCACTCATATTTCAAATATTTATACTTTATTTTGTATAGCATAAATAATATAAAATGGAAAACATAACAACAGAGCATTACGATATTTTATTCGGACAAGAAGGATACGAACATTTAGGTTCATATTTAAATAACAATGGCTATAGTAAGCTTTTTATCTTGACGGATTCTAATTGTTATGAACACTGTTTGCCTTATTTTTTAAGTAACTTGCCTACAGATGTGCCCTTCGAAATAATAGAGGTAGAAGCAGGTGAGGAGAATAAAGTATTAGATACTTGTGCTGGTGTGATCCAGACTATGTTAGAACTAGGAGGAGATCGCAAGAGTATCATTATCACTGTAGGAGGTGGGGTGATTACAGATATGGGAGGTTTTATCGCTTCTATATTTATGCGTGGAATAGACTTTATCAACATTCCTACTTCATTATTAGCCATGGTAGATGCTTCTGTGGGAGGAAAGACTGGAGTGGACTTAAATGGTATCAAGAACTGTATAGGTGCATTCGCTATGCCTAAGATGCTGATCATCGATGTAAATTACTTAGAAACTTTAGAGGCTAGACAAATTAAGGCTGGATATGCTGAAATGTTAAAGCACGGCTTGATATTTGATGCCAAATATTATGCGTATCTTAAGGATATTGCGAATGTTGATTTTAATGATTTAGAAACGCTTATTCATCATTCAGTAACCATTAAGAATACTGTGGTGACACAGGATCCAAAGGAACATGGTCTTCGCAAGATTTTAAACTTTGGACATACGGTAGGTCATGCCGTAGAGAGTTATTACTTAATGAATGAAGATAAAGAGACGTTACTTCATGGAGAAGCTGTTGCACTAGGTATGGTAGCGGAGGCTTATATTTCTAAAGAATTGGGCTATTTAACAGAGGTAGAATATTTAGATATAAAAGAAACTACACACACTATATATGGCGTTGTAGAACTGTCAAGTGAAGACATCGAAAACTCGTTAGAGTGGTTGAAGTTTGATAAAAAGAACTACGGTGGTAATATACGTTGTGTATTATTAGATAAAATAGGCTCTGCTATCTATGATATAGAAGTGAGCAAAGAGTTAGTAGTAAAGGGGTTAGAGGCTTATTTGAATTAAGGTTCAAAAACAATTACTTTTTCCTTTTTCATTCCAATATTTTGTTACATTTGCGGTCGTGAAAATAGATGTTTTATATATTAGATTCTGTGTGTCTGCAAGACACAAAGTAAGGCGTTTTGTCATCAGACAAAAGGCCAATTATGTATATGGCATTATCAAGTATTCTAAGGAGGCTCTTAATTCGTTTAGATTCAGAGATAAGTTGCCAATAGTATTTGCCAATATTCGAGTTTGAAAATCAATGTAGTTTAATTTTGATTGTTTTTATGAAGGCATAACTATCTAGTCCGATAATAATTGACTAATTTAGATGCAAGACAATCAAGTTAATTGAGAAAGAATTTTTTTAACCATTATTAAAAGAAAAAGACATGAACACAAAATATGTTGACTTAATCAACCAAACTTTTTATTTTCCTCAAGAAGAATTCAAATTAAACAAAGATAATCTTCAATTTCACAATATTGATTTAATGGGGTTAGTTGAAAAATACGGAACACCATTAAAATTCACTTACTTACCTAAAATCTCTGAGAACATTAGCAATGTAAAGACTATCTTTAGAAAAGCGATGGAAAAGAATAAGTACAAAGCAAACTATTACTACTGCTACTGTACTAAAAGTTCTCACTTCTCTTATGTACTTAATGAAGCATTCAAGAATGATATCCACGTAGAGACATCTTCTGCTTTTGACGTAAACATTGTAGAGAATTTATTAGAGACTGGTAAGATCAACAAAGATACATTCGTATTATGTAACGGATTTAAACGTGCGCAATACATTGATAATATCGCAAATCTAATCAATAATAAACACGAGAATACTATTCCTATTATTGATAACTATGAGGAGCTTGATCTATTACAAGAACAAATCAACAAGAAGTTTAAAATCGGTATTCGTATTGCTTCTGAAGAATCTCCAAAGTTTGAATTCTATACTTCACGTTTAGGAATAGGGTACAAGAGTATCTTACCATTCTACAGAAAACAAATTGCTGAAAATCCTAAGGTAGAACTTAAGATGCTTCACTTTTTCATCAATACAGGTATTAGAGATACTGCGTATTACTGGAATGAATTAGTAAAATGTTTGAAAGTTTATATCACTTTAAAGAAAGAATGTCCTACATTAGATAGTTTAAATATCGGAGGAGGATTCCCTATTAAAGATTCATTAGCTTTTGAATTTGATTACCAATATATGGTAGACGAAATCATCAATCAAATCAAGATAGTATGTGAGGAAGCTGAAGTGGATGTACCTAATATCTTTACAGAATTCGGTTCATATACTGTAGGTGAGAGTGGAGGAGCTATCTATGAAATCTTATACCAAAAGCAACAAAATGATAGAGAGAAATGGAATATGATCGACTCATCATTCATTACTACTCTACCAGATTCTTGGGCTATCAATAAACGTTTTATCATGTTGCCTATCAATAGATGGAATGATACTTATGAGCGTATATTGTTAGGGGGATTGACTTGTGATAGTGATGATTACTATAACTCAGAGCAAAACTTAAACGCAATCTATTTGCCTAAGTTTAATAAAGAAAAACCTTTGTATATTGGGTTCTTTAATACAGGTGCTTATCAAGATCAGATCGGAGGATTTGGAGGTATTCACCACTGCTTAATTCCACAACCAAAACATATCTTAATCGATAAGGATGAGAATGGAATTATTGCTACAGAGTTATTCTCTGAACAACAGACTGCAGAGCAAGTATTAGATATCTTAGGATATAACAAATAAGAATTAAAAGAAATTATTAATATAAAAAGTAAAAATAAAATGAGTAAAGGACCAATTAGTCAGTTTATTGAGCATAACTATAGACACTTTAACGCTGCTGCGTTAGTGGATGCTGCAAAAGGATATGAAGCACACTTAGACGCTGGAGGAAAAATGTTAATCTCTATGGGTGGTGCGATGAGTACTGCTGAGTTAGGAATTTCTTTAGCAGAGATGATTCGTCAAGATAAAGTACAAATCATTTCTTGTACAGGAGCTAACTTAGAAGAGGACGTGATGAACTTGGTTGCTCACTCTCACTACAAAAGAGTACCAAATTATAGAGATTTGACTCCAGAGCAAGAGAGAGAGTTATTAGATAACCACTATAACCGTGTAACTGACACTTGTATTCCAGAAGAGGAAGCATTCCGTCGTCTACAAAAACACTTAGAAGACGTATGGCATGCAGCTGAAGCTGAAGGAAAACGTTATTTCCCACACGAATTCTTATACCAAATCGTTAACTCAGGTGTATTAGAGCAATACTACGAGATTGATCCTAAAGATTCTTGGATTGTTGCAGCAGCAGAGAAGAATATTCCAATCGTATGTCCAGGATGGGAAGATTCAACTTGTGGTAACATCTTTACTTCAAACGTAATCAAAGGAAAATTAAATGTACACACTGTAAAAACAGGTATCGAGTACATGATCTACTTAACAGAGTGGTATAGAGCTAACTCAGGAGGACACGGAGTAGGATTCTTCCAAATCGGAGGAGGTATCTCTGGAGATTTCCCTATCTGTGTAGTTCCAATGATGTACCAAGACTTAGAGTGGGAAGATGTACCTTTCTGGTCATACTTCTGCCAAATCTCTGATTCTACTACATCTTACGGATCATATTCAGGAGCAGTTCCTAACGAAAAAATTACATGGGGTAAATTAGATATCGACACACCTAAGTTCATTGTTGAGTCAGATGCTACGATTGTTGCGCCATTAATTTTTGCATATATTCTTGGTAATTAATTTTTAATTTTTCGCAGTAAATAAATGTGATATTTTATTTGTAGTTTACAATTTAGCTATTACATTTGAAACTGAAATAAAGCAAGAACAAAGAATGAAAAGAGTAATTGTTGATTACGCAAAGTTAACGAACGAAATTTTGACATTATTGGTTGAAAAATTTCCTGACGGGTATGATGATGCAGACATTATACGTTTTAAAAACGTAAAGAACGAAACTGTAGAAGCAGTGGAAGTTAGAACTGAGGATACTATATACCTGGTAAAAGTAAGTACTAAGTTAGCAGATAGAATTGAAAACTTCGATGAGGATGAAGAGGATTTCGTAGAAGCTCCAGAAGATTCATTAGATGCACTAAAAGACTTAGAAATTGCTGACGATGAAGATTAACAAAATAATCTAAATATAGAAAAGCCACTCCTAGCGAGTGGCTTTTTTATTGTACTATATCCACTTTTCAATTTAGTTTAAAAACATCAATAATCTATGATCTAAAAGATGTTTTTGTTTATGATTATCTAAAGCTTTCTATTCTTATAACTTTTATTATTCTAAATATGTTGTATTTGGGTTTTAATTTTATGTAAACTTCCCTAAAGACTATGAACTTCTATAATTTTCAATATCTTTGCAAACGATTAAAAATTCACAATATATTTTAAAATATGAAAGCAGGTATAGTAGGATTGCCAAATGTAGGTAAATCAACATTATTCAATTGTTTATCTAATGCAAAGGCGCAGAGTGCTAACTTCCCATTTTGTACAATAGAACCGAATATTGGGGTTGTGAATGTACCAGATCCAAGGTTGTCTAAATTAGAAGAGTTAGTAGTACCAGAACGTGTATTACCTGCTACTGTTGAGATTGTAGATATTGCTGGGTTAGTAAAAGGAGCAAGTAAAGGAGAAGGTTTAGGAAACCAATTCTTAGGAAATATTAGAGAGTGTAATGCTATTATTCACGTTTTACGTTGTTTTGACAATGATAATATCATTCACGTAGATGGGAATGTAAATCCTATCAGAGATAAAGAAACTATCGATATCGAATTACAGTTAAAAGACCTTGAGACTGTAGAGAAGAGATTAGAGAAAGTAAAAAAAGCAGCTAAGACTGGAAATAAAGAAGCTCAAGTAGAAGCTGATTTATTAGAAAGAATTAGAGTAACGCTATTAGAAGGTAAATCTGCTCGTGTAGTAGAGCCTAAAAATGCAGATGAGGAAGAGTTATTAGAAGACTTCCAATTAATCACTACAAAACCTGTATTATACGTGTGTAACGTAGATGAGGGAGCTGCTGTATCAGGAAATGATTATGTGGTAAAAGTAAAAGAGCTAGTAAAAGACGAAAATGCTGAAGTAATCGTATTAGCTGTAGGAACTGAGGCTGACATTATGGAACTAGAGACTTTCGAAGAAAGACAAATGTTCTTAGAAGACTTAGGATTAGACGAGCCAGGTGTATCTAAATTAATTCGTTCAGCATATAAATTATTAAACTTACAAACATACTTCACAGCTGGAGTAAAAGAAGTAAGAGCTTGGACTATTAAAGTTGGAGATACTGCTCCTAAAGCAGCTGGAGTAATCCACAGTGACTTCGAAAAAGGATTTATCCGTGCAGAAGTAATAGGATACGATGATTATGTAACTTATGGTTCTGAGGCTAAAGTAAAAGAAGCTGGAAAACTAAGAGTAGAAGGAAAAGAATATATCGTAAAAGATGGTGATGTAATGCACTTCCGTTTTAACGTGTAATCTATCAAATAGGAAAGAAAAAAGAGAAGCTAATTAGCTTCTCTTTTTTTTGCTACTATTTTTAGTAAAAGTAAATTAGGAATTGTTAAAATTTTATAGAATTTTGTAGTAGCAATAAGGTAATTAGTCTTATTGTTACATTTGACTTTAAAATCAGTGGTTTAGAAGTTAAATAGTCTTTAAGTTTAAAAAATATTAGTATCTTAATCTATTAATAATAGTCTAACTATGCAGAATAGTGGTTTTAAAAAAGTAATCTTATTGTTTAAACAATCCGTATTTGACTTCTTAGATGATAATGCTATGAAGTTTAGTGCAGCATTGTCTTATTATACCATTTTTGCTTTACCTCCCTTAATGTTATTGATTATATCTGCTAGTGGATTTATTTTTGAGGAACAAGAGGTAGCTAACTTCTTTTATGATCAATTAAGAGATCTAGTAGGTCCCAATACAACAACTGAGATACAGAATGCAATGAGTAATGTTCAGCTAAATAGAAAAAGTGGTTATATCACTACTATTATTGGTGTAGGTATTTTATTATTTAGTGCTTCAGGGGTTTTTGCAGAGATACAGAGCTCTATAAACTATATCTGGGGCTTAGCAGCCAAACCTGACAAAAATATCGCTAGATTGGTTAAAAACAGGTTGCTTTCTTTCGCTATGATAGGATCTGTTGGATTTGTCTTATTAGTGAGTCTAATGATCAATTCAATTGTAAGTCTTCTGTATAGTTATTTAGGTAATTTCTTTGGCGAAGAGACACTTAGTTTAGTAAAATTACTTAATAATGCGGTGGTCTTTTTAATAATAACTATTCTATTTGTGCTTATCTTCATGACTTTACCTAATGGTAAGTTGAGATGGAAAGATGCCTTTATAGGAGCAGGTTTTACAGCTGTATTATTTATGATAGGGAAGTTCGGAATAGGTTGGTATTTAGGTAATACGGCCTCATCATCACTTTATGGAGCAGCTGGTTCTGTGACAGTTATGTTGATATGGGTATACTATTCGGCGATGATCCTCTATTTCGGTGCTGAGTTTACAAAAAATTATGCTATCTTATATGGCAGAAAAATAGTACCAGGGCCTTATTCCATTGAGATAGAGAAGAATGTTATCAAAAAGTCATCAGAGGATTAAATCCTAAAAAACTGTTATTTCACAATTTTTATTTTAAGCTAATTAGTAGTAAATTAGCGCAAATTCCTACGTTTTTATGCAAGATCAAAATCAATATACCGAAGATAATATTCGTTCGTTAGACTGGAAGGAACATATTCGTATGCGTCCTGGTATGTATATCGGAAAATTAGGAGATGGTTCTTCTCCTGACGATGGTATCTACATTCTAATTAAAGAGGTTATAGACAACAGTATAGATGAATTCGTGATGGGGACAGGTAAGACTATTGAGGTTACACTCAAAGATAAGCTTGTCACTGTACGTGATTACGGACGTGGTATTCCCTTAGGTAAAGTAGTAGATGTAGTATCTAAAATGAACACTGGGGGTAAATACGATTCTAAGGCATTCAAGAAATCAGTAGGTCTAAACGGGGTGGGTACCAAAGCAGTAAATGCTTTATCTAACTACTTCCGCGTAGAGTCTGTACGTGATGGACAATTAAAAGGGGCTGAATTCTCTGCTGGAGATTTAGTAACAGAAGAGGAATTAGTAGAAACTACGAGACGTAAAGGAACTAAAGTTTCTTTCATAGCTGATGAAGCCATCTTTAAGAACTATAAATACCGTAAAGAGTACATAGAGCGTATGCTAAAGAACTACTGTTATCTTAATAAAGGATTGACAGTAATGTTTAATGGCGAAAAATTCTTTTCTGAAAATGGGCTTAAAGACCTTCTTTTAGAAAATATTACTGAAGAAGATCAAGTATATCCGATTATTCACTTATCAGGTGATGATATCGAGGTAGCATTAACACATAGTAGAAGTCAATATTCTGAGGAATATTACTCTTTCGTAAACGGGCAGAATACTACTCAAGGAGGTACTCACTTAGCTGCATTTAGAGAGGCGTTAGTAAGAACACTTAAAGAGTTTTATAATAAAAACTTCGATGCTTCTGATATTAGAAAGTCTATCGTAGCTGCAGTAGCTGTAAAAGTAGAAGAGCCAGTATTTGAATCTCAAACGAAGACAAAGCTAGGATCTACTGATATGGGACCAGATCTACCTACGGTACGTACTTTTGTCAATGATTTTGTAAAAACACAGTTAGACAACTATTTACACAAAAATCCAGAGATAGCAGATGCACTATTAAAGAAAATACTACAAGCAGAAAAAGAGCGCAAAGAGTTATCTGGAATTAGAAAGATAGCTAAAGAGCGCGCTAAAAAAGCTAGTTTACACAATAGAAAACTAAGAGACTGTAGAGTTCACTTAACAGATATAAAGAATCCATTGTATTTAGACAGTACTTTGTTTATTACAGAGGGAGACTCTGCTTCTGGTTCTATTACCAAATCAAGAAATGTTAATACACAGGCTGTATTTAGTTTAAGAGGTAAGCCTCTGAACTCTTATGGAATGACGAAGAAAATCGTGTATGAGAATGAAGAGTTTAACTTACTACAGGCAGCATTAGATATAGAAGATGACTTTGAGAACTTAAGATATAACAATATCGTGATAGCTACTGATGCCGATGTGGATGGTATGCATATTCGATTGTTATTAATTACTTTCTTTTTACAGTTCTTCCCAGAATTAATTAAAGAAGGGCATTTATACATCTTGCAGACACCTTTATTTAGGGTGAGAAATAAGAAAGAAACTATTTACTGTTATAGTGAAGAAGAACGTATAAACGCTATTGAGAAATTAAAACCTAAACCAGAGATTACTCGATTCAAAGGGTTAGGAGAGATTTCTCCTGATGAATTCCAGTATTTTATAGGGGAAGATATACGATTAGATCCTGTAATGTTAGATAAGTCAATGTCTATAGATAAAATGTTAGAGTTCTATATGGGTAAAAATACTCCAGATAGACAAGAATTTATCATAGATAATCTTAAAGTAGAACTTGATGTTGTAGAATAATATTATGAGCCAAGAAGAGAATTTAGATCAAGAGTTAAACAATATAAATAATGAACATCCTATAGAAGATTTTTCTGATGTTCAAGAAGAAGTAACGGAGACTATCACTAAGGTAACTGGTATGTACAAGGACTGGTTCCTTGACTATGCTTCTTATGTTATCTTAGAACGTGCTGTACCTGCTATAGAAGACGGTTTTAAACCTGTTCAGCGACGTATTATGCACTCTATGAAAGAGTTGGATGATGGTCGTTATAACAAGGTTGCTAATATCGTAGGACATACTATGCAGTATCACCCTCACGGTGACGCAAGTATTGGTGATGCTTTGGTTCAAATAGGACAGAAGGATCTTCTTATTGATATGCAAGGTAACTGGGGTAATATCCTAACAGGGGATGGTGCGGCAGCTTCTCGTTATATTGAGGCACGTTTGAGCAAGTTCGCTTTAGAAGTATTATATTCTCCTAAAATAACAAGCTGGCAGGCATCATATGATGGTAGAAAGAATGAACCTATTAATCTACCTGTAAAATTCCCTTTATTATTGGCTCAAGGAGGTGAAGGTATTGCAGTAGGTCTATCTACAAAAATATTACCACACAACTTTAATGAGTTAATAGATGCATCTATTAAAATCTTAAAAGGAAAACCTTTTACTATTTACCCAGACTTCCCAACAGAAGGAATTGCTGATGTGTCTAATTATAATGATGGGGCTCGTGGAGGGCGTGTTCGTGTACGTGCAAAAATTGCTCCACTAGATAAGAATACTTTAATTATTACGGAGATTCCTTTTTCTACTACTACTACCAGCTTAATAGATAGTATTTTAAAAGCGAATGAGAAGGGTAAAATTAAGATTAAGAAAATAGAAGATAATACTGCAGCACAAGTTGAAATATTAATTCACTTACCTGCAGGAACTTCTCCAGATAAAACAATAGATGCATTATATGCTTTTACAGCATGTGAGACATCTATAGCACCATTAGGTTGTGTTATCCAGAATAATAAACCTCTGTTTACAGGAGTTTCGGAGATGCTTAAGAATTCTACTCACCAGACAGTAGAATTATTAAGAAGAGAATTAGAAATAGAGCTTAATGAATTAGAAGAGAAGTGGCACTTCCTTTCTCTTGAAAGAATCTTTATTGAGAATCGTATTTACCGTGCGATTGAGGAAGAAGAAACTTGGGAAGGAGTATTAACAGCTATTGATGAAGGATTAAAGCCTTTTGTTGTTAACCTAAAACGTGCTATCACTCAAGAAGATATCATTAGATTAACAGAGATACGTATTAAGCGTATTTCTCGTTTTGATATTGATAAAGCAAATCAAAATATCGAAGCTCTTGAAGGTGAAATAGAAGCTGTAAAATACAATTTAGAACACTTAATAGATTTCGCTATAAAATACTTTACTACTCTTAAAGAGAAATATGGTAAAGGTAAAGAGCGTCTTACAGAATTAAGAAGCTTTGATACCATTGAGGCAACTAAGGTAGTTCTTAGAAATACTAAACTTTATGTAAATAGAGAGGAAGGTTTCTTTGGTACTGGTCTTCGAAAAGATGAGTATGTATGTGACTGTTCTGATATAGATGATGTTATTGTATTCTTAAGAGATGGATCTATGATGGTATCTCGCGTAGACGAGAAGAAATTCGTCGGAAAGGATATTATACACATTGCTGTTTGGGATAAAAACGATAAGCGTACTATCTATAATTTGATTTATAGAGATGGTAAGTCAGGATCTTCTTATATCAAACGTTTTAATGTAACAGGAGTAACTCGTGACAAGATGTATCCTCTGACACAAGATAAACCTGGTTCACAAGTACTTTATTTCTCTGCAAATCCCAATGGAGAAGCAGAAGTAGTTACTATCTTATTAAGACAGTTGACTAATGTTAAGAAACTGAAGTTTGACTTGGACTTCGCAGAATTATTAATTAAAGGAAGAGCTGCAAAAGGTAACGTGGTTACTAAATATGCAATTAAAAAGATAGAATTAAAAGAAAAAGGTATTTCTACGTTACGTCCTCGCAAAATATGGTTTGATGAAACTGTTAAAAGATTAAATGTAGATGGCAGAGGAGAGTTACTAGGTGAATTTAAGCCTGAAGACCGTTTATTGATTATAAATCAGAGTGGTAAAGTGAAAACTATTGTTCCTGAACTAACAACTCACTTTGAGGAAGATATGATAGTTCTTGAAAAATGGAAAGAAAACAAACCTATTTCTGCTTTATATTTTGATGGGGAAAAAGCTCGTTACTACTTAAAACGCTTTATTATTGAAAACGAAAATAGAGAAGAGTTATTTATTACAGAACACCCTAATTCAAGATTAGAAATAATATCAACTGATTTTAGACCTGTGTTTGAAGTTGTATTCTCTAAAATAAAAGGAATACAAAAAGAAAACCAAACAATTGATGTAGAGCAATTTATAACTATTAAAGGAATTAAAGCTTTAGGTAATCAAGTTTCTATAGATAAAATAAAACAAGTTAATATTCTAGAGTCTTTACCTTATATTGAAGAGGAGGAAGAAGAGGAGGAGGAAGAGGAAATTATTTTGGGAGAAGGTCCAAATACTGAAGTAGATGATGATGGACAACAAACATTACTTTTTTAAATAATTTTCTTATGAATTATAAAGTTATTATTGCTAGTTTATGCTTCTTACAGATAGGGTTTGCTCAAGAAGGAGATGATCTTTTATTTGAAAAAGATAGAAGAGTTAAAGGGATTAGTGAGAGATGGGAGTTAGATCCCGAGACTAAAAATAAAACATTTACCATCACTCCTTATAAGCAGATGTATTTATTACCTGCTAGATGGTCTAGTCGTCCTAATGAAATGCCTACTAGTTTTAATAGTAATAATTCAGCTACAGAGCCAATAGATTATAACAAAACAGAGATAAGATTTCAGATCAGCTTTAAGACCAAAATCGCTACTGGTTTAATTTTAGGAAAGGGAGATATTTGGTTAGGTTTTACCCAAACAGCTAATTGGCAAGCTTATAATGATAAAGAATCGAGACCTTTTAGAGAGTTAAATTACGAACCTGAGATTATATTTAACTATCCTTTAAATTACGCTATTAACGAGTTTAAGTTTAAAATGGTAGGTGTAGGGTTTAATCATCAATCTAATGGTAAGAGTTTGCCTTATTCTAGAAGTTGGAATAGAATCACGATGCATGTAGCTGCTGAATATAAGAATTGGACCTTTCTTGCTAAACCATGGATTAGATTACCAGAAAAAAGAAAATCAGATGATAATCCAAGAATATCTGATTATATAGGAAGAGCTGAGTTCACTATAGGTTATAGAGAAAAGAATGGACAGCTTTTTACTTTAATGCTTAGAAATAATTTAAAGTTTAATAATCATTATAAGAGCTTTGCTGAGTTTACTTGGGCATATCCAATAAAGAATAATCTAAAAGCCTTTTTAGTTGTTAATAGAGGATATGGAGAAACAATGATAGATTATAATTGGAAACAAACCAATATAGGATTAGGGATTTCCCTTATTGAATGGTTATAAAAAAGGAGGAAAACAGTTAACTGTTTTCCTCCTTTTTTAGTTGAGCTGACTATAAATCAGTAATGCTATTGAAACAACAGCTAATGATAGCCCAATAATATTAAGCTTAGATAACTTTTCTTTAAAAGCAAAATATCCTATAAGCGTACCTAAAAGAATAACTCCATAATTCATTCCTGCAAAAACTACTGTAGGATTATCAGAAAAAGCTTTATGCGCATTTAAATAGAAGTAGATATTCATAAAGTTTAATAAACCAACTAAACCTCCGAAGACTAAAGTCTTTGTATTAACTTTAAAATTAATTCTTTTAATAAGTAAGTAAGCACTATAAGAAATTAAAGAAAGAATTAGAGAACAAGAAAATATGTAAAATAGAGTAGAAGTGTAGGGGATTGAACTATGTAACGCTACTTGCTTAAAACATACGTCAATTACTCCAAAACCAATAAAAACAAAAAGTAAATACAAATAATTGTTTTTGCTCTTTACTTCATTATTATCGTTTTTATTTAAGATCAAACCTATAGAGACAAAACCTATTAACAAGGCAAGATATTTTAAATTAGAAATATTTTCTTTAAAAATAAAGACTGATGCTAATATTGGAATAAACAAAGACATTCTTTGAGCTATATCAGTTTTTATAATTCCTGTATTTTTAATACTTAGGTATTGAATTAAAAATATACTAGGTAATAAAAGACCTAAACCAATAATTAGAAATAATGGAAAATCTGTAATAGATACAGCTGAAGGTTTAAAAATGAAGAATGATAGAAGTACTGTAGTAATATAGTTTAAGATAATTATCTGAAATATATTAGTTTTTTCTTTTTTTAAAAGCTTAAACAGAACTCCAACAGAAATACTACTTAAAATACTAAGTATAAGATAGAGCATTAGATGTAATTTATAATTGATACAAATATACTTTATAATAACTTAGAATAGGAAGTAGAATTAACATTAAAATAATCTATTTTACATAATATGTATTATACAAATACAGTATCTAATATAGATATAACTAATAGCTAAGTATATTTAATTGTTCTTATATTGTTTAAAATTTATTAATTTTGTACAAAATATTATAGTATATTTAATATTTTAAGTTTTGATAACTTTTATAAGTAATATGAAAAAGATACCTAGATATAATAGTTGTGATCTATTAGACCAAAATAATGTTTTAAAAGATTGTGTGATTTTTGACTTGCATCGAATTATTCAAATGAGGAATAATGTTGTTTCAATTGCACACCAACATGCTTTTTATCAAATACTACTTATAACCAATGGTACAGGAATTCATCATATAGATAATCGAACTTATTCTGTAACTAAAGGTGATATTTTCTTTTTGGCTCCAGGGCAAGTTCACAGATGGGATTTTAATGAAACAACTCAAGGGTTTATTATTAATTTTACAGCAGACTTCTTTTCATCCTTTCTATTAAATAAAGACTTTATTCAGTTATTACCTTTTTTTGAGTATAACTCTGAGCATACTAAGCTTAATATCTTAAAACAATACTCAACTATAGTTAACATATTTGACAAAATAACTTTTGAATTTCAAATAAAAGAAAGTATAGATCTTAATCTAATTCGCATATACATCCTTGAATTATTGCTTCTAATAAAGAAGCAAGTAAACGAAGAATACAATTTTTCATATACACAGTTACAGCCTACTAACCTTATAAAACAATTTGAACACTTAGTTGAGAAAAACTTCTATGAACTCAGGTTCCCTAAAGAATATGCTAAGCTATTATACGTTACTCCTAACTATCTAAATGCGATATGTCAAAAGATTAAAGGGCAGTCTGCAGGCGAAATTATAAGAAGTCGTATTTTATTAGAAAGTAAAAGACTATTAGTTAATACTAACCTATCTGCTGGAGAAATAGCATATAAACTAAGTTTTAAAGACAATTCCTATTTCTCAAGATTTTTCAAAAAATATGTAGGAGTATCACCTGATGAATATAGAAAATCATAATAGCTTAAAAATGAACAAAAAAATAGCAACAAATATATTTGTTGCTATTTTTTTGTTTTTTAATTATCTAAGATTGAATGATCCCATTGAATTTGATCATCATACCATAATGCCCCATTTTTAACTACTAGTGGAGCGTTTATATTATTTATATAAAGTGATCCTGTTCCTAGTCCTTGAGGCATATTTGACTCAAGTGTATAAGTCCATTGAGCTATAGCATTAAGACCGATATTACTTTCCAATGCAGAAGTTATCCACCAACCAATATTTCTTTCTTTAGCTAATTTTATCCATTCAAGACTGCCTTTAAATCCTCCTACTAGACTTGGCTTTAAGATAATATATTGAGGTATAATTTTATCTAAAAGAGCTGCCTTATCAGTATAGTTAGTAACACCTATTAATTCTTCATCTAAAGCAATTGGCAAAGGTGTTATTTTACATAATTCAGCCATTTGATATTGTTGATGTTGTTTTATAGGTTGCTCTATACTGTGAAGATTTAATGTACTTAACTGTTCTAGTTTAAATAGAGCCTCTTCAGGATGAAAGCCTCCATTAGCATCTACTCTTAACTCTATTTGTTCTGCAGAGAAATGTTTTCTTATATACTGAAGTAAACCAAGCTCTTTATCAAAATCAATAGCGCCAATCTTTAACTTAACACAATTAAAGCCTTCTTTTAGTTTTTCATCTATCTGTTCTTTCATGAAGGCCTCCTCTCCCATCCATACTAAACCATTAATGGCTATAGCATCTTTATGCTCTGTAAAATCAGAAGGAAATAAGATAAAAGGATTCTTACTTTCTAAAGAAAGAAAAGCTTGTTCTACACCAAACTGTATAGACGGCCAGTCTCTTAGTTCTTCCCAAAGTTTCTCCTTACCTAAGTGAATGTTTTTTACTGTCCACTGTAGCTTTTCTTCATAATCAGGTCTATCATCAAAACTAAGAGAGCGCAGTATACCGCACTCTCCTATTCCTATCTTATTATTATCTTCTAATATAATATACCAAGTTTCTTTCTCTGTAAGAATTCCTCTAGAGGTACCAGAAGGTCTCTTGAATATTAAATTATGTCTTTTATATCTAGCAATCATAACTATAAAGTCAAGCTTTCTCCAATATTTAAAAGCATTAGGTCTTTTCCTTTCTCAAAGAACTTACGTTTAGCTTCTTCATGATCTATCTCTATATAACCAAATGTATCAAAGTGATATCCTAAGACTTTATCACATTTAACAAAGTCTGAAGCGATAACAGCCTCATCTATATCCATAGTGAAGTTACTTCCTATTGGCAAAATAGCCAAGTCTAGATTCGTAAACATAGGTATTAACTTCATATCCATAGTAAGAGATGTATCACCAGCTATATAGATATTCTTATTTTTACTTTCTATTACGAACCCACCAGGTTGTCCTCCATAACTTCCATCAGGAAAAGAACTTGAGTGGATAGCTGGAGTATATTTTAATTTTCCAAAGTCAAACATCCATGACCCACCATGGTTCATAGGGTGAGCCTGAAAACCTTTTGCTTCATAATGTCCTGCTATTTCTGCATTAGATACTATAACTGCCTCTGGATTATTCTTAGCTATACGCTCTACATCAGCTATATGATCTCCATGAGCATGAGTGATAAGAATATAGTCTACTTTTATAGCATCTACATCTATTCCTTTAGCGGCAGGTAGTGGGTTTCCTGATATAAAAGGATCCACTATGATATTAATATCTTCTATTTTAATACCTAAACAGGCATGTCCATAATACGTAATTTCCATAATTCTAATTTTTAAAGTATTAAAGCTATTGAAAATAATACAGAAAGTAAAAAAGTACTTAATGCTACTATTTTCATTTGTGAATCTAATTCTCTAGGTTCTCTGTTTTTCTTTACAAAAATCAAGTGTTTTAATAAAGGAATATAAGCGATTACAAAGAAATATTTTACTATTGAAAAATTAGCATGTATTCCATAAACGATGAAAGCTATTAAAGCAAATAGAACAATAAAATAATGATACTGTTTAGCGCCTTCTCTACCAAGTTTTACAGCTAATGTGTTTTTACCAACTAATTTGTCAGACTCTAAATCTCGCATATTATTAATATTTAATACCGCGATACTTAGATTTCCTACTGCTATAGCTGGTAAGATTACCCAATAATCAAATACTTGGCCGTATAGATAGAAAGATCCCAACACACTCACTAAACCAAAGAAGATAAACACAAATAAATCTCCTAATCCTTTATATCCGTATGCTCCTGATCCTACTGTATATTTAATAGCTGCTGCTACACAGGCTACTCCTAAAACAAAGAAGAATATAGAAGTGAAAAAATTATCCTTACCAAAGGAAATATAAATTAGAACCAAAGCAGAAATGAGCGATAATAACGAAGTAATGATTACTCCTTGCTTCATTTCCTTAGGAGTAATTAAACCACTCTGTAAAGCTCTCTGTGGACCTATACGAGTTTCATTATCTGTCCCTTTTACTCCATCTCCATAATCATTTGCAAAATTTGAAAGAATCTGAAGTAACAAAGTAGTCAATATTGCAAAAGAAAAGATACTTAGAAAAGAAGTATTTGTAGAAAAATAAGGATATGCACATGCACTACCAACGATTATTCCAGAAACAGAGAGAGGTAAAGTACGCAATCTTGCAGCACCTACCCATGCTTTAATTTTTATCATCTATATATTTAAGTAATACTAAAAGCTTATTGCATTTAGAAAGGTATTAGAAGCCAAAATTAAATAGAATTTATGAGATACGATAACGTTTCTATGAGTCTATCTACTAATATTTATACGATAGCTTAACCAATAAGTTTTAGCTTGAGATATTTATGTGGTTTGGCGAAGGTATAATATAAAGCATAAAGTGGATTAGCTCCTTTTACAGAGAAAGTCAAAGTTTGATCTTCTGCTATTTCAAAAATAATAGCATTAGATGTATTCCAGTCTATTTTGGTACTAAGAATATGTTTTCCTTCTGAGATATCAAAAGTCATTTCTGTTCCATTAGCTATAGACCCTATTTTCTCTCCATCTAAGAAAATAGTATAATTTCTAAATCGCTCTACAAATGCTTTTTTTCTTCTTAATATTAATTTTGCCATTTTCTACTGTCTCCTGGTTTGTAGTAAAGTTAAAAAGTTATTCAAGAATTAAGGGTATAAAGTCAGAAGTTATTTAAAAACTTTTTAGAGTAGTGTTCTACCCTATTTATTTTCTTTTAAATTCTTATATTTGACCCTATAACAATAAGTTATAAGTATTTATTAGTATTTGTAACTTATTTATTTTCAGCACATATTACATATTATGTAAAGTAATAATTTAAGTAAATATGAAGCCTTGAATCTAGTTTATAGGATTGCTAATATAGAGGATTTGAATAAGATAAGAGAGTAGAATTAGCTGATAAACACTTCTTTTTTTTAATAAGAATGAGGTTCTTTAGAAAAAAGAAATAGGTTTTTGATAAGTAAATTAATACTTATAGACATCTATTTAATGATATGTGTAGAACAGTTTCTTCGGAGAGTCATTGGGCACTCTTTGGATGTTCTTCGGAAAAAAGGCCTCTGTTCCGAACAAACACTGAACTTTACCGAATACCTTCCGAACAAAGAGGATATTGAAATACATTATATTACTAAAAATCAATTAGTTGTATTTTTTAAAATGTCCTTTTTAGGAAAAAAGTGGAAGTTTTTGGACTTTTTAGGAAAAAAATGCTAAAATATTCCATCTAGACTTCATCCTTGTTTAAATTTTAGTATACGTTTCTCTTAAGTTATATGGTATAAAAAAGCCATCCAATATTTGGATGGCTTCTATATCTCTAGAGTTTATTAGATATAAACTACTATGGAATCCATTTTTTAGGGAAGTTAGGCTTTCTCTTTTCTAAGAATGCATTTCTTCCTTCTATAGCTTCATCAGTCATATAAGCTAGACGAGTTGCCTCACCTGCGAATACCTGTTGACCTACCATTCCATCGTCTGTTAAGTTCATCGCGAACTTAAGCATCTTGATAGAAGTAGGTGATTTAGCCAATACCTCTTGTGCCCATTCATAAGCAGTATCTTCTAATTCTGCATGAGGAATGACAGCATTTACCATTCCCATTTCGAAAGCTTCTTGAGCAGAATAGTTTCTACCTAAGAAGAAGATCTCTCTTGCTTTTTTCTGACCCACCATTTTAGCTAAATATGCAGAACCATATCCACCATCAAAACTTGTTACATCAGCATCAGTTTGTTTAAAGATAGCGTGTTCTTTACTCGCTAGAGTCATATCACATACTACATGTAAGCTATGCCCTCCTCCTACAGCCCATCCTGGAACTACAGCGATTACTACCTTAGGCATAAATCTGATAAGACGTTGTACTTCTAAGATATTTAGACGATGCATACCATCATCTCCTACATATCCTTGATGCCCTCTAGCCTTTTGATCTCCTCCACTACAGAACGAATAAACTCCATCTTTAGGTGATGGCCCTTCTGCAGATAATAATACTACTCCGATAGATGTATCTTCTTGTGCATCATAGAATGCACGATATAGTTCACTAGTTGTTTTTGGTCTAAAAGCATTGCGAACCTCCGGTCTATTAAAAGCAATACGAGCTACTCCATCACACTTTTTGTATGTAATATCCTCAAACTCGATAGCTGTTTCCCATTGAATCTTACTCATAATGTTTTTTAATTTAGGGTAAAAATAACCTATTTTTTGCATTATATTGCCATTCCAAAACATTATAATCCATGAAAAAAACACTATTATCCCTATCTGTCCTATTTTTAGGATTAGGAGTACATGCCCAAAAGTATGATTTTCAAAACATTGTAGATATTCAAGGTACACCTGTTATCAGTCAAGGAAAAACAGGAACTTGCTGGAGCTTTAGTACTTCTTCATTCTTAGAATCTGAAATAATTAGAAAAACGAACAAACACATTGATCTTTCTGAGATGTATAACGTTAGAAATACATACCCTAAAAAAATAGAAAACTACATTCTAAGACAAGGTAAAACTCAATTCGGTGAAGGTGGTTTAGCTCACGATGTGATTAACAGTATGAGAGATTATGGATTAGTTCCTGTAGAAGCGTATTCTGGGCTAGTAGGACAAGAAACCTATGATCATAAAGAACTGTTTAAGGTATTAAAGAGTCTAATAGATGCTTTTGCTAAGAGTGACGCTCCTATTTCTAGTAATTGGAAAGAACTAACTGAGCACGTATTAGATATGTATATGGGAAGTAATATTAAAGAGTTTACTTATCAAGGCAAAAAATATACTCCTGAGAGTTTCTTGAAAATGACTACCCTTAATCCTGATGATTATGTAACAATTTCTTCTTTCCAAAATAAAAAGAATTATTCTTCGTTTATTCTTAATATTCCAGATAATTTCTCTAATGGTAGTATGTATAATCTTCCACTAGATGAGTATATTGCTAATATTGATTACGCTTTAGATAATGGTTATACACTTTCTTTAGATTGTGATGTATCTGAGAAGACTTTTTCTGGTAAATATGGAATTGCTTTTATTCCCAATGACAATGCTGATACAGAAAAAGGTTTAACGGAGATTATTAAAGAGAAAGACATTACTGCTGATTACAGATTACAAGAGTTTTATAACTTTAATACCCAAGATGATCACCTCATGCACATCGTAGGTAAAGTAAAGGATCAAAAAGGAAATATTTACTATAAAGTAAAAAATTCATGGGGGCCAAATAGTGATCGTGTAGGAAATGATGGTTATATTTACATGAGTATTCCATACATGAAATTAAAGTCTATTTCAGTGCTTTTACACAAAGATGGATTACTTAAAAAAACGAAAGAACAATTGAGAATACAGTAGTTATAAGATATTAAAATAAGACCAGTTATAAAATCACTCTAACTGGTCTTTTACTTAGAAGAACGAATGATTAATAAAAGATATTTTGCAATAACAATAATGGCGGCATTATCTCTATATGCATGCCAAGAGAATAAAGAATTAGCTACAAATATTCCTATCATAAAAGAACATAATGTACGTGTGGATAACCCTTATAAAGTGGAGTTTCCAGAAGTTACTACAGATTATATTTTAGAGAAGGCTCATATTATAGAGAATTTTTATAACGATAATATTAATAAAAACGGATATACAGGTAGTTTCCTAGTGGCTAAGAATGGTCAGGTTATTTATGAGAACTATTCTGGAGTATCAGATAGAAGTGGTAACGACTCTATAGGAAGCGAGACCTCTATGCATGTTGCTTCTGTTGGTAAGGTTATCACAGCCGTTACTATTCTAAGATTAGTAGACAGTGGTAGATTAGACCTTAACCAGAGCGTATCTGAGATTATAGAAGGATTTCCTTATCCTGAGATAACGGTAAGAACCTTGTTAAGTCACAGAAGTGGTTTGGGGTATTATGGATATTATAAGAATATCTGGGATAATAAAACCACTGTTACAAATGAAGATGTAATAAAAGTAATTAATAAAAAGAGAGTATCACTAGACTTCACTCCTAATACTCGATTTACGTATAGTAATACTAACTATGTATTATTAGCGTCTATTGTAGAGAGAATCACTCAGAAGACATTTAGAGAAGCTGTAAGAGAGTTAATCTTTGATCCGTTAGAGATGAACCACAGTTTTGTATTTGATGATCTAACGAGAAAAAATGAAGTAACACAATCTTTCTCTGGAGGGAAAAAACTAATGAGATGGGACTATATGGATGGAACTTATGGAGATAAAAACATCTATACCACTCCTAGAGATTTTCTGAAGTTTGATACTGCTTTATATTCTGATAATTTCCTAAGTGCTGATCTTAAACAAGAAATGTTTAAAGGATATAGCTTTGAGAAAAAAGGAAATAGAAATTATGGGTTAGGAATAAGATTATTAGAGATGGACAATGGCGATATGTATACGTATCACAATGGCTGGTGGAGAGGAAATACTTCTTCATATATAAGACTAGCTAAAGATAATGTATGTATCATCTTGTTCTCTAATAAATATTCTACATTGACCTATAAGACTATTCATTTATCTCATCATTTTGGAGATTACCCCGTAGGAGATATGGAACTCTAAAAATATAGATTATGAAAAAAGCGAACATTATTTTCGGTACAGATTATGCTATTTGCCAAGCTCCTATGTTAGGAGTAGCTACGCCAGAGATGGTAGCAGCAGTAAGTAACTCAGGTTGTATAGGTACACTTCCATTAGGTGGCTTCCCTCCTGGCTTAAGCAGAGAGTTAATCAAAAAAACGCAGTCTTTAACAGACAAGCCTTTTATCGTTAATATGTTTCTTAATCCTATAGTTGATATTGATCAAAGAGAGATTGATGATATGCAACATACATTAAGTGAGATAGGCAAGGAAATAGGATATTCTCATACTACAATTACCGACTTTGATCAAGAGACGTATCAAGGTAATCTAGAAGTAGTAAAAGAACTAGGCCTTCCCTATCTTGCTTTTACTTTTGGCTGTTTTACAGATCAAGAGATAAAAGAACTACACGACCTAGATATATATTTAATAGGTACAGCCACTACAGTAGAAGAAGCTATTTATTTAGATAACAAGGGTATCGATGCTATTATTCTTCAAGGTATCGAAGCAGGAGGTCATAGAGGTACTTTTCTGAAAGATTCTTTAGAAGATAACCTCCCATTAGAAGAATTGTTTAATAGCGTATTACCTATCGTACAGAAACCTTTGTTTGTGGCAGGCGGCTTATACAATGGTACTATAGGCCGTGATTATCTAGATAAAGGTGCCGCTATGGTATGTTACGGTTCTTTATTTATTACAGCGGATGAAAGCACTGCTATGGATTATCAAAAAGATCTTTTACACAAAGGAGAGGCAGTTGAAACTGTTTTGACCAAGTCTTTTTCTGGTAAATTTGCTAGAGGTATTCTTAATAAATTTGTGAAAATGATAGATTTTAATAATAAAAACATACCTTTGTATCCTATTCAAAATATTTTAACACAAAAATTAAGAAGTTTTGCAAAACAAAAAAAATTTCATAATTTTAATTCTCTTTGGTGCGGAACTAATTCCCATTATGCCAGAAGAGACTCATCATCAAATATTATAAATAAATTGATTAAGGAAGTGTATGACTTATAGTTTTCAATATCGTTTTTTAAAGAATATAAACTTAGAGGAGCTTTTATCTGTTTTTAACAAGTCTTTTTCAGATTATACTGTCCCTATGAGATTAACATTGGAACAATTAAAAGACAAAATTAAAGCTGAGGGAATCGATTTAACAATTTCTGTAGGGGCTTTTTGTAATAAAGAATTAGTAGGATTTATTCTTCACGGTAAGAATAATGACTATCTATATAATGCTGGTACAGGAGTATTGCCTTCTTTTAGAGGTAATAATCTTACTACTAAGATGTATGATTATGCTATCCCTTTATTTAAGAGTTTTAATATGCGTAAAATTAACTTAGAAGTAATCAGTTCTAACGAAACTGCTTGTAAGTCCTATCGTAAAATAGGCTTTAAGAAGTGGAGAGTGGTTAATTCAGTTAAAGGGGTAACGAATGTAAAAAGTGCTAAGTTTGAAGAAATAGAAGGTTTGCAAATTAATAATTTGCCATATTATGAGTACCTTATCTATTTTGCAGAAAAAGATATTATCCCTACATGGGAGAATAATGAGTTCTGTGTGAATAACTTTGAGACTAGCCTCACGATGCGCAAAGCAACACTTAATGGCACTACCACATTAGGATATTTAATATATGACCAACGCAGTAATAAAATCCTTCAAATTTGGGTAAAAGAAGGATATAGACGTAAAGGAATCGCGTCATATCTTATCAAAGAATTAATTGGCAATGATAGAAACTTCTATATCACGAATATAGATGGTCAAAACTTTGGTATTCATTCTTTCTTTAAATCTATAGGTGGAGAACCTTATCTAGAACAAGTAGAAATGGAAATGTACTTATACTAAACTTACCCAAACAAGTAAGAAGTCATACTTAAGGATCCACCTACATATTTATCATTAAAGATGTGGATGTTATCACTACTATTTGTCAGACCTAGAATATATAATAACGGATAATAATGATCAGGTGTAGGTACTGCATATTGCATACTTACACCTTTATTTTTATAATCTAATAGGTCTGTAAAAGATCTATCGAGGATTGCCTGTTTTACTAATTCATTACTCTCTATTGCCCAATCAAATGCATAATTGTCTTTATTCATATTATGCCAGTCTAGAGCAGATAGATTGTGTACGATATTTCCACTACCTATTATTAATACTCCTTTTTTTCTAAGGGCTTTTAATTGTTTTCCTATTTCTAGATGATATTCAGGACCTTTGTAATAATCTATGCTTAATTGCAATACAGGAATATTTGCCTCAGGAAATAAATGACACAGTATAGACCATGCCCCATGATCTAATCCCCAAGTTAAATCTTCGTGTATATCTTGATGTTCGCTTAGAAGAGTTATCTCATTTGCCAGAATAGGATTTCCTTTTACATTGTATTCAACATCAAATAACACTTTTGGAAAACCTCTAAAATCGTGAATTGTTTCTAAGGTAGAGTTCGCAGTAACTAGTGTTCCCTTTGTTAACCAATGGGCAGAGACTACTAAGATGGCTTCTGGCTTAGGCAGTTGTCTCCCTAAGTTCTTCCAATATTGAGAGAACTCATTGTCCTTTATAGCATTCATAGGAGAGCCATGCCCCACAAATAGTACAGGCATCTCCTCTGCTCTATCTTTTAACCAAAACAGATCGTTTAAAACTTGCTCTCCCATTTCTTTATAGTTTTAGATTATTCTGCTAATATTTTTTTAATATCTCTGTTATCACCATAGATAACCATGATATCCCCTTTATTCAATACTGTTTCATAAGAGGCAATACCTTGTACTTCGTGTATTTTCTTATGCATCCCGATAAAGCTCTTTTCTTCTTTTATCTTCAGTGTTGTAAGAACGACTAAGTTATAATTAGTTCTAAAACCGATCTCTCCTAATGTTCTACCTGCAAAACGGTCAGACACAGTGATTTCTACGATACTGTATCGTCCGTTAATCTCATAAGAATCTACTACCCCTTTTATACATAATTTCTTCGCCCATCTCTCTGCTGTTTCTTCTTCAGGATGTACGATTTCATCTACTCCTATGGCTTGTAAGACATTCTCATGCACAGGACTAATAGCTCTACTGATAAGCCTTTTTACATTTAGGTTTTTTAGAACAGCAGTAGTCATAATATTAGCTCCTTGATCTTCACCTATTGCTACGATAACGATATCTGTATTCGCTAGAGGTAGTCCAGACATCATATATTGATCAGTAGAGTCTAGACAGATAGTATGAGATATCATATCCTTATAAGCATCTACCCTAGCCATACTTTTGTCTACACCTATTACTTCATTTCCTTGTTCTGTAAGTTTTTGTGCTAATGATGCACCAAAATTTCCTAAACCAATAATAATATATTTCATGTCCTATATTAGTTAATCAGAATCTCTTCTGTTGGATATCTATAATTCGTTAATTTTTCTTTTTTGCTTATTGCTATTAGAATGGTAAGCATACTCACTCGTCCAATAAACATAAGCATAATCAGAGTTACTTTACTAGGGTCTGTCAGCTGAGCTGTAATCCCTGTACTTAATCCTGATGTACTATAAGCAGAGAATGCCTCATATGCTAATCTTAATAAATCTGTCTTGGGCTCAAAAAACGAGAGCGCAAAAATAGCTATTCCTATCACAAATAAAGATAAGAATATAATCGCAAAAGCACGTTGTACAGACAGTTGATCCACCTCTCTTCTGTATACTTCTATTCTAGATCTACCTTTCATTAACGCCCAGATATTTAAGACAGCAATAGCAAAAGTACTTGTTTTAATACCCCCTCCTGTTGATACTGGTGATGCCCCGATCCACATTAAGAGAATCACGACTAAGAATGTAGAAGTAGTAAATAGATTATTATCTACTGTCGCAAAACCCGCAGTACGTGGTGAAGTAGCTGTAAAGAATGCTGTGACTAACTTTCCGAAGCCACTGTGCTCTGCTAGCGTATTATTATATTCTGAGATATAGACTACTGCAGTACCTCCTACGATTAATACAGCTGTAGTGATTAAGATAATACGAGTACTTAAATTAATAACACGAGGAATATGAATCTTCGCTTCCTTCATGCTAAAAGGAAGAAGCTTATTGATAATCAAGTGCTTTACATACTTATATACATTGAATACAATCGGGAACCCTAATCCTCCCATAATGAATAACCCTGCTATAATTAAATGCAATGGGTAATTAAAGCGGTATTCAAAAGTGTATAGGTTCTCAGGTAAAGTAGAGAATCCAGCATTACAGAAGGCTGATACAGCATGAAAAATAGAGAAAAACACTCTGTCAAACAAAGATTCAAAATGCTGATGACGTATACTGATAAATATCGCGATCATCCCTATAAACTGTATAATACCAGATATAATAATAATTCGTTTCAGCGTAGCGAATACGTCTCCTAGTTTATCGATATAAGACATATCCTTAAGTACTAATTGATTTCCATAAGAGGCTTTTCCTCTAAAGAAAAAACTAAAGTAGCTCGCTAAGGTCATGATTCCAAGTCCTCCACATTCCATTAAAAAGATCATCACAGTCTTTCCAAATATAGTGAACTGCGCACCGATATCTACTGTAGATAAACCCGTTACACACACAGCGCTCGTAGCCGTAAATAGAGCATCTATATAACGCATACTACCTGGTGTATTCGTAGCTTTAGGGAAAGAAAGCATGAATGCTCCTATAAAAATGATTAATAGAAAACTGACAACAAATAGCTGAGCAGGGTTCATTCTAGTCTGTTTTAAGTTTAACTGTAAGACAGAAAACTCCCTTACTAACATTAGGAATAAACCAAACGAAATAACAGCATTGCTGTCAAAGAACCTTATAGTATGCTCAGGCTGCCATCTGGCTATAATCAAGATTAAAAACAATACAATACTAAAACAGTCAAATATCTTCACTCCTAAAGTCTCGTGGTTATCTTTATTAAAATAACGTCTAACGATAGCAAGCATCCCGATGCTCAAACAAATATTGTAAAAAACATTTAAGTGGTAATGATAATCGTTAAGTGTATTAAAACCTAAATCGTATATCATTAAAAACAACGCTATGAAACTAACCCAAAAAGGCAATCTTTTAAGGATGAACGTAGTTTGCTTTATTATTTTATCTTTAAGGTAGTACAGTGGCATCTTATAATACTAATTCTTTAAAAAGTCTAGTTAACACTTCCTCCATATCTTCAGACATACCAGGATGTGGACGAGAAGATTGTATACAAGAGCTCTTTACAGCGGTTAGCCATCTAAAGCGTTCTGCCGCATCTAAAGTTCCTATAGGTGATATTTTACACTGTCCCTTTGCAATGCGCTCAAAAGCATCTACGTGGTCTTTTAAAGTGTCAAAGTCTAACTCGCTTTCGAAGCATTCAATCTTCTTCTTGTCTAAATGAAATGAAGAGATCAACATTCGCTTAGCCTTACAGAATACTAATACCCCAATATTGATAAACTCTTCTCGTTCTACTTTAGGAGTGTACCTTATTATTGCATACTCATATACCTGCATCTTGATGTTTTTTTGCTTCGTTAACAAATAGATCAGAATTCGCTAATCTGTTCTTTAAAAAAGAGAAATAAACACTTCTTATCTCTTCAGGAGTCAAATCGCTCTCTTCCCATTCTAACCAATCAGTAGGTATCTGATCTGTAATACATTTAAGATCTTCTTCTTGAAGTAATGCTTTAAACTCTTTATCCACTATATCTAGCTCTTTTGCCACAGGTAGTAATACGTGATCCTTTATAAATGAGAAAGGAGTCAACGCACTTTTTTCCCAATTCGTAAAGGAATGATGGAAGTAAAAAGAAGCGCCATGATCTATTAACCACAACTCTTTATGCCAGATTAGCATATTCGTATTTCTAAATGTGCGGTCTACATTGGTGATAAAAGCATCTAGCCACACGATTTGAGAAGCTAATTTACTTTCTATCTCTAAAGCAGAAGGGTCGTAAGTCAAAGCTCCAGATAAGAAGTGAAGACCTAGATTTAAACCTTTACTAAACTGTAGTAGATCTTGTATTTCTTCATCTGCTTCTGTTCTACCAAAAGCCTCATCTAGCTCAGCAAAGACTAATTCAGGTACATTCAATCCTAATTTCTTAGCGATTAAACCACCTAATAATTCAGCAATTAATGCTTTGATACCATGACCAGCTCCTCTAAATTTTAATACATATTTAAAGTCGTCATCAGCATCTGCAAGTGCAGGAAGTGAACCTCCTTCTCGCAGTGGCATAATATACCTAGTAACAGTAACTGTTCTTAACCCCAATTGATTCTCCATTTGGCTATTTTATAATGAAATGATCATGCAATATTAACCAAAAAACCCCCAAAGTAACTTACTTTGAGAGTTAAATTTTAAACTACTGCATTCCAGTGATTGTATCTCTATTTTACTTGTCTAAGTAAAATCTTGTATTTTTATGGATAGGACAGTCTACTCGATGTGATCCTGGCAAATAAGCTGTACTCATTAAAAACTCATTTACGATCTCTCCTCCTACGAACTTAAAGTGTTTTTTAAACAACTTTAGCCATTCTTCTAGTGTATGCTCTTTATGTAGGTCTAACCAATTCTTAAAGCTTCCGAATTCTTTTTGTAACACGATGATTTGATTAGCATTATAGATGGCAGCATTAACCTTTAGTTTATTGCGAATAATCCCGCTATCTTGTAATAATCGATCAATATCAACCTGCGTAAAATTAGCCACCTTGTCTATATCAAACCCTACATAAGCTTTTTGGAAGCTTTTCCTTTTTTGAAGAATAGTATTCCAGCTCAGCCCTGCTTGGTTTATTTCTAAAACAAATCGTTCAAACAGCGCATTGTCATCCGTTAATTCGAAGCCATATTCATAATCGTGATAGTACTTATTAGGATTGTCAGAATCTAAAGGTAGCTCATTACAGAAATCACAATAATGCTTTTTAACAACAGCCATTAATTAATCACTTTTATTTTAGCATCGTTTAAGACCTTTCTGAATGCATTCTTAGCATCAGGAGTTTTAAGTCCAAACACATCTCTAGTCTTTCTATTATTCAGTTTTATCACCGCTTTAGTACCTAATGCTTTTGGCATCTTCACATACTTAATATCATATTTGTCTATAGAGTCAACAGCAGTTTGTATTAAGAAGTTCTTTACTGTAATATATAAGAAGGTAGCTACAATAATACAGAATACATAGTCCATCTCTTTAGGTTGTTGCCAGTTAGCAGTATAGAGCCTAGCCGCTCCTAAGATTAGGATAGCAGAAGACATAATCCTAGAAGATGTTAATCGTCCTTTTTGATTATCTGTTATTTCGAGCTTTTTAGTTTCTTTATTGAATTTGATCATTTATTTCAAGTATTTATAGTAACAAATCTACTAATAAAAAATAAATCTAAAAGCTAATATAATGTTAGTATTACAGATAATAATAAAGGGGTATTAAACGAACTTAATCCCCCTTATACTATTATTTAATATGGAAATACAAATAGCTTTTTCCTTTATTTAGACTCCCTTCAGAAACATTAGATAGCTTATCTTCTATTCTTAAATATCCTGCTTGAAAACCAACTTCTAATTCACCATTATATTTTAGTTTTGTTTCAATATAATAAGTTTTATCTGGATTTATTTCTAATTCTTCTTTAGTAGGAGCCCTTTTTATTTTGGTATAAATCTGAACGGGTAATTTTCCTGTTTCTTTTAACTCACTAAGAATAATCTCTTCTGGGAAATCCCAAAATAAAGCGCAAATATTTCCTACTTTCTTTTCGAATAAGTGATACGTCAATACTTCTCTTTTCATGTCTAGAAGCAGATAATCAGATTGTTTACAGGTTTTATTATCTTTTCCTATTAATCCTACTGGTTGACTTCCTATCTTATTACCTGCATATTTTAAAGTACCTACAGGCAATTCGTCTAGACTTTTTAAGCCACTATAAGGGGCATCAAATATAGGATCTCCTTTAGGAGTATTATCATCACTTTTACTACAAGATAAAGCTAATGCAGCAAAACAAAGAATTAAGTATTTTTTCATGTTTAATTGTTAACGTATAGTTAATGCAAACATAATTAAATTAACAATAGAAACAAATATTATTCTATGGTCTTAAGCTGGTAATTATAAATAAAAAAAGCCTAGAATATATCTAGGCTTTTCTATGTATTTCAGTATAATCAGCTTATACGTGTAATGCTCTGTTATCAGTTGCAGCTAACGCAGCTTCTTTAATAGCTTCTGCGAAAGTAGGGTGAGCGTGAGACATTCTAGAGATATCCTCTGCAGATGCTCTGTACTCCATAGCTACTACTGCTTCAGCGATTAAGTCTGCAGCACGAGCTCCTACCATGTGTATTCCTAATACTTCGTCAGTATTTTTATCAGCTAATATTTTAACTAATCCATCTGTTTCAGCACTTGCTCTTGCACGTCCTAAAGCTTTGAATGGGAAGCTACCAGCTTTGTACTCAATTCCTTCAGCTTTTAATTGCTCTTCTGTTTTTCCAACAGCTGCAACTTCTGGCCAAGTGTAAACTACACCAGGGATTAAGTTATAATCTATATGAGGTCTTTGGCCTGCTAAGAACTCAGCTACCATTACTCCTTCTTCTTCAGCTTTATGAGCTAACATAGCACCACGTACTACGTCACCGATAGCGTAGATATTAGAAGCAGAAGTTTGTAAATGATTATTTACCTCTACTTGTCCTCTTTCTGTTAATTTAACTCCAGCTTTGTCAGCGTTTAATCCATCAGTATATGGACGACGACCTACAGCTACTAAAGTGTAATCTCCTTCTAGAGTTACTAATTCTCCTTTTTTATCTTCTGCAGTTACTGTTACTACATCTCCTTCACGCACTACTCCTTGTACTTTGTGAGAAGTATAGAACTTCATACCTGCTTTTTTAAGCACTTTAGTTAATTCTTTAGATACAGCACTATCCATTGTAGGTAATACTCTATCAGCATACTCTACTACAGATACTTTAGATCCTAATCTCATGTATACTTGACCTAATTCAAGACCGATAACACCACCACCGATTACGATTAAGTGTTTAGGTACTTCAGGAAGTTTTAAAGCTTCTGTTGAAGTAATTACTCTTTCTTTATCTAAAGTAATGAATGGTAAAGTAGATGGTTTAGATCCTGTAGCAATAATACTATGTTTAGCTTCGAATGTTTCTACACTTCCGTCTGCTTTAGTTACATTGATAGTAGTTGCGTTCTCAAATGATCCAACTCCTTCAAAAACAGTAATCTTGTTCTTGTCCATTAGATATTTAACACCTGAAGATGTTTGATCAACTACTGCTTGTTTTCTTTCGATCATTTTTGATAAATCGAACTTTACTTCTCCAGTGATTTCTATTCCGTGATCAGCAAAATGAGCAATCTCTTCCATGTGATGAGATGATGCTAACAATGCCTTAGAAGGAATACACCCTACATTAAGACAAGTTCCTCCTAAGTTAGAGTATTTCTCTACTATAGCAGTTTTAAATCCTAATTGAGCACAACGAATTGCTGCTACATATCCTCCAGGTCCTGAACCAATTACAACTACGTCAAATGAATTCATAATATATTATCTTATTTGTTGTTTTTATATATCTTACAAAGTTACACTTTTTATATAATTTAGTCTAAAAAGAGAACTTTAAAGTTTCTTAATTTTATCAATAATAATCACTACTAGCACAATACTCTTAGTCCTCCTTTAATAACTCGGATCTCAAACTGATTAGTATCGTACTCATAATATTCTCCATCCATCTGAAAACCATTTCTTTCTTGCCCTATGATCTCTACTGTAATATAATCAGACTGAACATAATCTGTCTTTCTGAATTTCTCTGTTTTCTTTAAGATCACATAGAGTCCAAAAGTCAATTGTTTTAATAAATTGATTTTTGGCACCATTAGATAATCTAATAGTCCATCTGTCAGACTTGCTTTCGGAGTTAGAGACATATTATATCCCATCTCATTAGAGTTAGAGATAAATAATAGTAGCGGATTTACTTCTTTGGTTTGCCCTTTATACGTAACGAGCATTCTCTTCGCTTTATACTGTTGAGCAGAGTTTAATGCTGCTTTGATATAAGCACCTAATTTGCGCTTACCTGATTTTTCATAGTTATCTATAATAGTAGCATCTATACCGAATCCCATATTACTAAAGAAATATTCTCCATTAATACTACCGACATCCATATTCATTACTTTTCCATCGCGTACACGTATTATCGCCTGCTCTATATCTTTAGGAATAGATAGATTAGAAGCTAATCCATTACCTGAACCTACAGGTACTACACCAAATACAACATCCTTACCCACTACTTGTGTAGCTACTTCATGAATGGTCCCATCCCCTCCACAAGCTACGATAACATCTGCACCTGCTGATAGTGCCTGCTGTGTTAATTCGATAGCATGTCTCTTATAAGTAGAATATAGTACGTGTATATCAAATGCTTTTTCATCAAAGAATGTTTTAATATAATCTGCAGTAATATTGTGCTTTCCTTTTCCAGAAATTGGATTAACGATAAAAAAGATTTTTTTCATAATAAGATTTGAAATATATCATAGCTCGTACAGTATGTACGCTATGTGAATACAAATATACAAAGCTATTCTAATAATGATATCGCATAATACTTATGATATCCTTAAAATTTAGGTTAGCGTATCTTTTTATAGGCATACTGTACATCATAGATATAACGTCTCGCTTGCTGATTCTAGGGGATTGCTTGCGGTTTTCTTGCAGTTTCCTTGCCCAGAGCACCTCTTTCTCCAAGGAATGTGCAAGAATACCCCTAGCATAGTGCAAGTATATTCATCTATAAATAGATTAGAGATAAGATAAAATAACCGTATAGATGCAAAAAAGCCAACTCTAATGAATTGGCTTTAATATACTTTATTTAATAGGACCTTCCCATTCTGTAATCCCTCCTAAAAGGTTATGTGTCTCTTCGAAACCTAAAGACTCCATTACATGACATGCTTGGCTACTTCTTCCACCTGATTTACAATAGATATAGTAAGCTTTAGTTTTGTCTAGATTAGCTATTTCATCTAAAAAACCTTGTCCTTTATAGATATCTATATTGATAGAACCTGGGATAGCCTTCTCTTCTACTTCTTCTTCTGTACGTACGTCTAGTATAATAGCATTAGAATCAGCTTGCGCTTTTTCCCACCATTGTTCTTGTGATAAATTTGTCATTGTTTGTTCTTTTAGTAATTGGGTCAAATATAAAGTTATTCTATTTCAAATGAAATTTTTTTAAAATAAATTGATTTGACCTTGAACTATAACTTGAAATTCTTGAGGTATTTCTTACTCTTATCAGGATGGGCTTTCCTATTTATAAAAAGAATTTCTAGAAGCCCAAGTTATTGATATTAACAATTATATAATTTATTTTTGTTAAATTAATAAAATATTTTGTTTAATATAAACATTCATCTCTAATCTAAAGTCTATAAGCGCTTAGGTTATCTTAGATATTGTGCAGCATATCACTATTGATAATTAATTATTTTTGTATGAAGTATAGTTTATTTATCCTTTTTCTGCTTTTTACATTTACCTGTAAAGCACAGTATCGCATTACAGGGCAATTAAAAGATAACAATAATGAAGTTATCTTCAATTGTGCTATTAAATTGAAAAAACAAGATACAATTATCAAAAGTGTACTTTCTGATGAAAATGGCAAATTTACAATTGAGAATATTCAAGAAGGATTATATAGTCTAGAGTTAACCTCTGTTTATTATAATGATTATCAATCATCTATCAATATTATTAGTGATATTTCTTTAGGTGTAATCTTTCTTTCTGAAAAAGCTCTAGAGTTAGATGAACTTATTATTACAAGTCAAAGAAAACCTGTTAAACAAACTGATACAGGAGTTATTCTTAATGTGTCAGGCACACGATTACAAAATCAGCCTGATTTGATATCAATTTTAAATTACGCTCCTACTATATCAACGAATAATGGTCTTAAAGTATTGGGAGATGATAATATTCTGATACAATTAGATGGAAAAGATATTCAA
The DNA here is from genome assembly GCF_004337635.1 of Myroides odoratimimus. Lineage (NCBI taxonomy): Bacteria > Pseudomonadati > Bacteroidota > Flavobacteriia > Flavobacteriales > Flavobacteriaceae > Myroides > Myroides odoratimimus. The sequence goes on along the minus strand of NZ_CP037427.1, from coordinate 3,036,343 downwards.
ATAGATAAAAGTAGAATCTCCACTTTTTTAGAAACAATAAATCCTAAAACAATCGAGAATATCGAAGTTATAGATCGAGTAGATGGAAGCGTTCAAAGCAATAAAACAAGCCTCATCAAGATTACGACTATCCAAAAAGAGGGCTGGAGCGGCAATATAAGACAAGGTCTTCTATATAATGACAAAGGTGGCTATTCTACTGATGCAAGTTTATTCTATAAAAGAGAACAACTTAGGGTATTTGGAAATTACTATCACTCAAGACACAAAACAAGTTCAAAAGGACATGAATCTCAGATAAGAAGTAATAGTCAACTTTATTATACAAATACAGAAAATAGTAAATTAAATAGAAAAAGTGACTATGTTACATTGGGGGCTGACTATGATTTCAACGATAATAGCAGTATAAGTTTTCTCTATCTCTTTGAAGATGACCAAGACCATGACCACCAACGTGAAGTATCTTCTCAAATTACTGGACATCTTATAGAGTCTGACTCTCTAGTCCTGTCCAAAGCCTATTTTAATCAAATAAATAAAATGCATTCTTTCTCATTATCATTTACTAATGTTTTAGATAGTTTAGGTTCTAAATTCAATACAAGTATTGATATTGCCAAAAAATATTATACTAACCCTTTTTATCAATTGAATTCTTTTCAAAATGATTATAATCTGATAAAAGAAGAAAATCAACAAAACTCTAAATCCAATAATGACATATATGCTTTTAATATTTCAAGGAAGAAGAAGTATCAAGATAATAAAGAATTTTCATTAGGAGCCAGAGCTTCTTTAGTAGATAATAAGGATGGCTTTCACTTTTTAGATTTAAAAAATGAACAATGGATAACCAATACAGATTTTTCAAATGATTTTTTTCTAAAGGAGTACATTCTATCTGTCTATTCTATTTTCTCTATGCCTATAAAAGAGAAATCTAAACTATCTTTAGGTCTAAGAGCTGAATATAACTATAATGATTATACAAATGGCTCTGTAGAAGGAAATAATCATAACTTAAGGCTATTGCCTAATATCTCCTACTCTACTAAAGTATGGGATAATAAACTTTATATTTCAGCTTCACAACGAGTATCAAGACCGAGTTACTCACTATTTAATCCCACTTATATTAAAAGTAGTCCCTTAAGTGCCTATATGGGGAATGAGAACTTAAAACCCATAGATATATACAGTTTACAAACAGGATATAGTTTAAAGAATAATTTACGATTAGATTTAAGATATCGTTATTTAGAAAATAATATTTTGACAATTCCTCGAAATACCAATGGAATCTTAATTACTAGCCCTACTAATATAGGGTATAGAAATGACCTATATACCTTTGTTTCTTTCCCTTATAAAATCAGTGATTGGTGGGAAACCAATACAAAATTGACAGGTGCTTACTTAGAGCTCAAGCTACCAACTCAAAAGTTTAGTTCACTATATGCTGATTTTAGTATAAACAATACTTTTTATTTACCTTTAGATATAGAATTAAACGCTTATTACTCTTATACATCGGCTTACAGAATGCTATACACTAAAAATAAGAATATTAATTCTTTAAATCTAAATATATCTTATCCTATATCTCGTTCATTTAATTTACATGCAGGAGTTAATGATGTATTTAATTCTCTTAGATCTAGTACTGAATATGATTTTAACGGTATATATAATTACAATTATAATAAATTTAATTCAAGGTCATTCTCTGTATCCGTTTCTTATAATTTCTCAAAGGGAAAAGAAGTAGATGATGATATAAGAAATACAGGTATAGAAGAAGAGAAAAGAAGGTTTTAAACTTTAAAATTATCTCTAGGTTAATCAAAAGAATTGTAATCTAGTTTTGATTTTTATCCTATCCTATTACTTTGATAAAACGATACTCTTTTATGTATTCAGTAATGAACTTATTTTAATTAGAATGCCTTTGAATACAATTCGTTAAAATAAATCTACAATCTTTTCTTGAAAAATTTAAAATAAATTGAGTCTATATCCTACATTATACCTTAATTTGCCTTACTAAAACTCACTAATATGTCTTCACATCATATCGTCAGAGATGACCAAGAGCCTGCTTTAATCATTGCTAATGGTGCTGCCTGCAGCCAAGAACTTATGGGACAATTACTTGAATGGTCTCCCCTAGTTGTTGTACTAGACTCAGCTATCGAGAGAGTAATTAATTTAGGTGTGAAAGTGGATGTTTTACTTGGTGATTTTGATAGAGACTTTGATGCAGATGCGTATAGAGAAAAACAGTATCCTATAGAGATCGTACATATCGCTGATCAGAACTCAACTGACTTAGAAAAGGCATTTGACTACCTTATAAAACGTGGTATACCAGCTGCCAATGTAATCTGGGCTACTGGTAAACGAGCTGATCATACTATCACAAATATTACGAATATCTGTAAATATAAAGATAGACTGAAGATAACGATGTATGATGACTACTCACGTATATACCCTCTACCTAATCACTTCAAAAAGTGGTACGAAAAGGATACAATTATTTCTCTTATCCCAGTAGGTGAAGTAAGTAATATTACAACAACGAATCTCCTCTACCCTCTTCAAAACGAATCTCTCGTACTAGGTGAGCGCACAGGAAGTAGCAATACAGTAGCTGAAGATGGACTAGTAACAATCGATTATCTAAATGGGAATCTTTTGATGATGGAATGTCATGATTAGTGATACTTAATTACTTTTCGTTTATATGCCTATGATATAAACTAGGTTTAAGAAGTATTATTATCTTTGTTTAAGATCTTAAGTAGATAAATATGGACTATTTAAAAGAAGGAGAACACTTTGGAGAAAAGAAACAACAACTCGTTGTGAAAGATGTTATTCTAAGCAAGGCAAATGCCTCTCCTACTGATCATATTCCATGGCATTATCACAAACATGCTTATTTCTTATACAATATAAATGGCTATTTAAATGAGGTAACTAAAAAAGGAACTTTAGAACTACTGCCTAATACACTCTTATACCACCATAGCCAAGAACCTCATTACAATAAAGATATCCAGAAAGAGTTTGATTTCTTACATGTAGAATTACCTTCAGCTTGGTTTTTAAAATACGATTTGTCTCCTAGCCTTATAGAAGGAGACTTACTCTTAAAAGATCCTAGTTTACAGACGTTATTTCATAAAATACATATAGAATCTCAATTAGCTGATCAGGCTACTAATCTTGCTATAGATGGCTTATTATTACAGACTTTTGGGCAGATAACACGTCTTCAAGCTCAGGACCTAGATACTCATAAACCGCTATGGGTTAATAAATTGATAGAACTAGTCAATGAAGAGCGTTGGGAAGTATTAAGCTTAAATTACCTTGCTACCGAATTACAATTGCATCCTGTTTATTTATCGAGGAAGTTTCCTGTTTATTTTAAAATGAGTTTTGGAGAATACGTAAGAGAGCAAAAACTAAAGAAAGCAATCGATTTATTGTTATACCACCCTATTAGTCAAGCTGAAGTAGCTTATCAATGTGGCTTCTCTGATGAGAGTCATTTTATACGCATCTTTAAATTAAAATATGGTGTGACTCCTGCTGTGTTTAAAAATCAACACAGAGGTTAAGTGTATTCTATTAGGTTTAGAACATTCTATTTTTTTATTTATTTCTACTGTATTTTTGTGTATCAATTAATACTAAGTGATTATGTACAGTTTTAAAAATGATTATGCAGAAGGCATGCATCCTAATATACTAAATAGAATAATAGAGACTAATCTAATCCAACAAGCAGGATATGGTGATGATGACTATACTTTAAGAGCAAAAGAATTAATCCAAGCTAAAATACAGAACCCTCAAGCACAGATCTACTTCGTGTCTGGAGGAACTCAAGCTAACTTATTAGTTATTTCTTCTATCCTACGTACACACCAAGCAGTTATAGCGCCTCAAACAGGGCATATCTTTGCGAATGAGACAGGAGCTATAGAAGCTACAGGACATAAAGTAATCCCAGTAGTGGCTACTAATGGTAAGCTAACGGCTCAAGATATAGAACGTACAGTAGGTGAATATGGATTAAGACCTCATGTGGTAGAACCTAAGATGGTGTATATTTCTAATTCTACAGAGCTGGGGACTATCTATACTAAGGAAGAACTAACTGCCATCTCTTCTATTTGTAAACAATTAGGGTTATACCTTTTTATAGATGGAGCTAGATTAGGACACGCATTGACAGCTGATAATAACGACCTTACCTTAAAAGATATCGCTGATCTAACTGATGTATTCTATATAGGAGCAACTAAAAATGGCGGATTATTAGGTGAGGCTATTGTGTTTAATAATACTGAATTAGCTACTTATTTTGATTATAATCTAAAACAAAAAGGAGCCTTACTGGCGAAGGGAAGATTATTAGGGTTACAATTTGAAACTTTATTTACAGATAATCTATATTTTGACTTAGCCAGCCACGCTAATAGAATGGCTACCAAACTAACAGAAGCATTTAAAGCAAAAGGATATCATTTCTTAGGAGATTCTACTACGAATCAGTTATTCCCTATTCTTCCTTTAGCACTGATAGAAGAGTTGAACAAAGATTATGATTTCTATATATGGAAAGCAATAGATCAAGAATATGCTGCTATTAGACTAATCACTTCATGGGCTACAGATGAGAATATGGTCAATCAATTTATAGAGAAGATAAAGTAATCCTTCTTAAATACCTTAATTAGGAAAAAGCCTCATAGTGTTTATTCACTATGAGGCTTTTTTTATTCAATTCTCTTCCATAAGTACCTTTCTTTTTTTAGAAGTAAAAAGAATAATTCAAAATAGTGTGGTTAATTATTTAAGACATTATTACTTTAATAATTGATTAATACCATTAATAGGATAAAATAGATAATTATTACTAAAAACTTTTAAAATTACGTTAACAAATATTAATATATAATATTTAATAAATCTAAATAAGTATATATTTGAAGAAAAATAAACACGAATATTCACTTTATAAGATATAAAATGAAGACAAAACTACTTGCTTGCCTGCTATTTACTAGCTCCCTTACCTACGCTCAAGAAAATGATTCTATCCAGAGGCAAATCTTAAAGGATGAATTAAAAAAAGAGATTATTAAAGAATTAAAAGAAGATAAAAAAAGATTGCTAAGTTGGGATAATTTTACACTTAGTGGCTATGGTGCTATTAACTATTATAACTACGGTAAATATGATACAGATCCTCAAATTAAAAACAAATTTGATGCTGAAAGATTAAATCTGTTTTTAGGTTATCATTTTAATGATTGGATTAGCTTAAAGACAGAAATTGAATTTGAACATGGTGGTACAGGTTCTACTATTGAACTAGATACTCAAGAAGAATTTGGAGAATATGAAAAAGAAATTGAGTCAGGTGGAGAAGTTAAGTTAGAACAAATATTTATAGACTTTAAAGTTCGCCCCTATTTTAATGTTCGTGTAGGTCGAATGAAACTTCACTTCAACTTAGCTCAGAATCTAGACAGACCCACTAACTACTTTACAGCTCATCGCCAAGAAATGGAAAACGAAATACTGCCATTAGGTTGGTATGAAAATGGTATTCAGTTCTATGGTACTTTTCTCAAGGATCGCCTTCGTTATGAAGTATCAATTACAAATGGACTAGACGCTACAGGATTTAGTTCTCGTAACTGGGTAAAAAGAGGACATCAAACTCGTTTTGAAATGGCTGTGGGTAATAGTTTAGCTTATACAGCTCGTCTAGACTATAAATTTGGAAAAAACAAAAATACCTTTGCTGGAGTTGCTGCTTATGTCAATGATGCCGCGGCTAATAGACCTAAAAAAGATATGGATGTTTCTGCTTATGTGACCATTTTTGAAGGGCATGTGAGTTATGATGAAAACTACATAAAGTTTAGTTCTGTATTCTTATATGGAAATATTGAAAACTCAAATATTGTAAGTAGAAAAAATGCTAATCTATCTAATAATCTAGGTGTTAAAAGAACCCCTGTCGGGAAGTCAATGATTGGTTTCTCTGGTGATATTGGATATGAAGTTTTACACTTCCTAAACTTCAAAACAAAGCAACAATTATATCCTTTTATGCGCTATGAGTACTACGATACAATGTATAAAACAGAAGGTGCAGTAGTACGTAAACCTAGATGGGAAAGAAGTGTTATAACTGGTGGTATCAACTGGTTTGTACACCCTCAGGTAGTTCTAAAAGCGCATTACTCTTCTAGAAGATTAGGTTCTGATCACTTTGACCCTATTACTTCATTAAACACAGGTGAAAAACAGCGAGAAAACACCTTTACTGCTGGAATAGGATTTACTTTTTAATTTAATTAACTCAAATAACACAATGAAAATGAAACACAAAATTTTAACATTAGGACTTATCACGATGTCATTTATGATGACTAACTGTAGTAACAATGATGATAGTCCCACTATAGATGATAGCAAAGATAAATTACATACAGCTGTCATTACTGACCTTACGGGTAATATAATTATCGAGACATATAAAGAGTTAAATAATAAAGCTATAGCGTTAGATAAAGCAATTAGTACCTTTAACACAACATCAACTCAACAAAACTTAGAACTTGCAAAAAAAGCATGGGTAGACACTCGTATACCATGGGAATTATCTGAAGGTTTTCTTTATGGACCTGTTGAAACTAATGGTATTGATCCTGCTATGGATACTTGGCCTGTAGATGTAGAAGCGATGAATAATATTCTAAAAAGTAATCAAAAAATAACTCCATCTTTGATTAGTTCTAATAATGAAGCAAGAGGTTTTCACCTAATAGAGTTTTTATTATGGGGAGAAGATGGTGCTAAAAAAGCTGAACAAATTACAGCTAGACAAAAAGAATATCTTAAAGCTGCCTCTGAAGATTTACAGAACAATACTAAGTTTCTATATAATGAATGGAAATCAGATGGTGGAAACTATGCCGCTGTCTTTAATACTGCAGGAATGGGATCTAAAAAATACCCGTCAAGAATAGCAGCATTAGAAGAAATAGTAGAAGGACTAATCACTATATCAGATGAAGTAGCAACTGGTAAAATAGAAGACCCCTTAAACCCTGAAGGAAGTTCTCCTTTCCCTGAAAAAGAAGAATCTCGCTTCAGTAATAATTCTAAACAAGATTTTATTGATAATATTAAAGGAATTGAAAATGTTTACTTAGGAAAGTATAATAAACAAGTAAAAGGATTATCAACTCTAGTAGCAGAAAAAAATAAAGCTTTAGATAATGAAGTGAAAGCTGCAATTACAACAGCTATTAAAGATATAGAGGCTATACCTGGTACCTTCACACAAGCTATTTATAAAAATAGACCTCAGGTAATCAAAGCTCAGAACAGTGTTAATGAACTTACTAAGTTATTAAAATCTAAACTTAAACCCTTTATAAATTCATTATAGATTATATCAAAAAAACGTAAGGTAAGAGTCTATTTTATATATAAATAGGTGTTTTGACCCCTATAAACCTAGAGTATTTTTAAATTTTAAAGTATAATGTTTTAGGCTACTTTTTCTCTACTACAAATCAAGTGTTTGTCCTTTTCCCATTTCTCCATTGGAGTGATTTTTCCAAGCAAACCATGTAGTCTTTTGTTATTATAAAATACTACGTACTTCTTTAATATTTGTTCTATTTGTCCAAAAGTAAAGTATTCAAATTTAGTAAAAACCTCTCTTTTTAAAGTACCGTGATAGGCTTCTATGTGAGCATTTTCCTCTGGTGTTGCTACGTGTGTAAATTCTTGTGATACACCTACTAAGGAAAGATATTCTCTTACATTCTTGGCAATAAATTGACTACCATTATCCGATCTAATAACCACATTTTTAGGGTAATCTAACTCTTCAAAAAGCCCTGACAATAATTCTATTACCTGCTTCTGCTTAATATTAAAGCTGAAGTAGTCTTTTAATATTCTACGACTGTGTACATCAATTATAGAAAGTAAATAAGCATTTTTACCTTTTTGTGGTATCCATACCATCTTAATATCCATTTCAATACACTCTAAGGGTCTTGTAGTCTTTACTTTACGATGCTTAACGTACTTCTTATTCGAATGATCTCTAGTTATACGAGTTTGTAAAAGTTTGGCGCTTTTCATGATACGAAATACTTTTTTATGGTTAATGGTGTACCCTTCGCGTTTAAGATACTCGCTCATCATACGGTAACCACAATCCATAAAATCACCCTTTAAAAGCTCTTTAATTGACTCTACAACAGTTTGTTCGTTAACCCAACCTTGGGTTTTATGATAGGTTAATAAAGTAGCTTTATTACCTTTTGACTTGCCAGAACCCTTGAAGTAGTACGTGCTTTCACTTAAGCCAATCCAATGTATTAGTTTAGCTTTACTTTTTTGATATTTACTATAAAAGTAATCTACCAGATCTTTTTTGGATCGGATGTCCCAAACTTTTTTTTTAGCAGTTCACGTTGAACTTCTAATTCTATTTCTTTATCACTTAGTAGTTTACGAAGAATCTTATTCTCTTCTTCTGCTTTTTTAAGTTCTTTTGATTTGTCAGAAACAGCAGGTCTTAATCCTGATTCTCCTTGAGAATCGAATTTCTTCTTCCATGAGTAGAAAGTACCTGTACTTAAACTGTATTTACGACAAGTTTCTATTGCCCCATTTTCTTCTGCTTCTTGTAAAATTGATAGCTTCTCAGATAAGCTCCATTTCTTGTATTTCATAAGTCCAAAGTTATGTAATTAATTTACTAATTTCACTCCAGCTTATTTAGGGGCTAATATACCTCCTATAAATGAAACAGGAATAGCTTTTTTAATTGTATAATGTAACACTCCTTTTTCATCTTGGGTTACTTCTACAGCGTCTACAAGATAATCATCACCGATGTACTCATATTTAGCATCTTGATAGTTTTTCTTATTAGCTCCTATTCTAATTGCTACGGTAGCTAATCTATCATGACCAATAGGAAATTTACCATTAGCTAAAACAAAAGTTCTAGACCTTACTACTGTATATAGTCCTGGCTCAGGTTTATTAATATTAATCGTCAAAAGACCTCCTGGAAAATCGCCATACTTAGCATCATCTTTTGATGGAAAAAAGTCAGTATCAGTCATTGTTATAAAAGTATCATTATAACTCTTGCCTTCTCTATGACGAGGTAAGTAATTCCAATATTTATAAGTTACGTTCTTATTATCTATTCTCATATTTACAGAGAAAGAACCATAAGAGTTTTTAGAACTAGGGACTTCTTCTATAGGATCTGTTTCTCCAGGATCTGCTTCTACACTTCCATTATCACTACTACAAGAAGAAATAGATAATGCTATCATCATGATGATTACACTAATTTTTTTCATTTTTAATCTGATTTTTAATTAATATTCTAATAATGTGTAGTAAGGATTTTTAATAAAGGATACCGAAATTAACATTATATTTTGGTTAAAAAAAATGTAGTATTGTATTTAGAGTTAGTATAAAAAATATCATTAGTGTCCGATAATACTTTTTTATTTCATACTAAACCTAAAAGGCTGTCAAAACAGAGAGACTTGTTTTATCTTTTAATATTTGTACAAAAGAAACTGATTAGCACTACTAAAACTAAACATTAAACAGGGTTTTCTTCGGGCGTTGATTAGAGAGTCTTTTGGAGTTCTTCGGAAAACTGGCCTTCCTTCCGAAGAAACACTGAATTATTCCGACGAGGTTCCGAAGAAACGCATAGTACCAATATCTTTTGTTGTTGAAAATCAGTTAATTAAAAATTAATTATAGGAAAAAAGTGGAACTTTTTGGAAATAAAGAGAAGTTTTTGGAAAGAAGTGGAAGCTATTCTAAAAACTTGTTCTTTTCGATCGTAGTTTTGCCATGTAATCAGTAAAAGAAATATGTTCTAATTGGAATCCTTTGATTTTTCCTGATAAACCAAGTGTTTCAATAGATACTTTACGAAGTGAATTACATTAGGCAACAACAATAAAATAGTATACTTATATGATGGTCTTTGGATTTGAATTTCTTTATATAGCAATCAGAATTAACCTTTACTACTTTTATACTTAAAGAAGTACGATGGAATAATAACCATTAATCACATCAGTATCACCGATGGTCAAAGACTTTTAATGGCATAAAAGAGAGCAATTATATTTGCTCTTCAAAAAAAAGTTATGCAGTATATTTATAATTCTATTGGGTTTTTCTTAAGCAAGGTGTTTCATTACAGAGTCAGCGTATCCCTTCAAAATATAACAAGGGCTTTCCCAAATGCTTCTTATCAAGAGGTGGCACACTATCATAAACAATTTTATAGAAACCTTAGTCGTGTACTAGTTGAAACGCTATTTTTTAAGAGACAATTACTATATCTAACACAAGGAACAAAAGACAATTTAGAAGAGATTAAAAAAGAAAATAAAAATATAATATTAATACTTGGTCATTATGGAAATTGGGAATTAATAAAGCAACTCCCACTCTCTACTAACATACAAGTACAAGCGCTATATAAGCCTTTAAAGAACAAATTTTGGAATAATAGAATCAAAAATCGTAGACAAAAATATGGTATCCGTCTTATTCCTTCACAACATGCTCTACGCATATTACTTAAAGAGAAAGATACTAATACTATGACTGTATTTATTGCGGATCAGTTTCCTGGTAAAAACAAGGGAATAAAACTCTCATTCCTAAACCAACAGACTAATATCTATACAGGTGCAGAACAAATAGCTAGAAAGCTCAATGCCTATGTATTATATGGAGAAATAACACCTTTTGGCAATAAGAAATGGCAATTATCTATAAGTACTATTTGCAAAGAAGCTACACAGACAGAACAAGGTTTTATTTCAACTCATTTTACTAAAGAATTAGAGAGAAGTATTCAGAAAAACCCTACTTTATGGCTGTGGTCTCATAAACGATGGAAATAGTATATACAAAAAAGCCAGAGCAATATGCTCTGGCTTTTTTTATTCATTTTAATCACCTTAAATGATTAGTTTTTTCCTAAGAAAATTTGGAATCCTACTGCTAAACCAATACCATTTTGTGCTTTTGAATCAGCAACATTAGATTTACTATAGTTGTATCCTACAGTAGCCTCTAAAGCGACATTACGAGATACGAAGTGAGAATAACCTCCTTTTATATCAAAAGCAAAAGATGTTTTACTTGTTGCATTTTCTGTACCTGATATACCAATTGCTCCTTGTCCAAAGAATCTACCTGTAGCGCTTGCTCCTTCTGGGAAGTAGTAACGCGCAAATGGCATAACTTTATAATTCCAGTCATCTTTTACTGGTTTCTTATGTGTTGTTACACCAGCTCCAACTTCTAAACCAACTGCAAATCCATCAGAAATAAAATATCCTGCACTTGGATTAATATTAAGATTAAAACTTTTGTCTTCAAAGCTATAGCCTGTTGATCCTACAGAAGCTCCTACCATCCAGTTTCCTTTTTTAATAGGTGTAGTACCTACTTTTTCTGATAATTTTGGAGTTTCTACGTTGATTTGAGCATTAGCAGTTGTAATTCCAGCTACTAATAATGCTACCAATAAAGTAATCTTTTTCATAATTTTTACTGTTTAATTTGTAATCCTTTTACTAGACTAATTAGTATTTGTTTTAATAAAAGCTAAATTAATAAATTTAAACGTATTTATTACTGTTTTTTCAATAATTCTTGTTTTAGTTTAAGGAATTCAATATTTGAATTCACTAAACCATTTATCAAGAATGTTCTAGCTTCTTCAATATTAATAAAGTCTAGATACTTATACCATCCATCTGTTTCTAGTATCTCTTTGATCTTCGTAATCCTCTTTGCAGTCTCAGAAGCACTTCTCAACACATGGTTTGTATCATTAAGACAACCTTTATGCTTAAAAGTCACATATTTTTTTTCTTCATCTATGATTATCGCGTATAAAGGTTCTTGTTCATTGTTAGGAAAGAAGCTATCCCAGGTAGCATAGGCTAATGTATATACACTATTCTTATACTCATCAGACGTGATCTTCCATCTACAGTTAGCTGCTCTACCCCAGTGGTTTGCATACCTCGCTACCCCTTTCTCATCATAATAATACATACTCCCCGTCTTGCTTTTGTAATCAGGTTTTCTCCCTTCGATAAATGACATAGGTATTTCTTGCCATTCGCAATAGGTGTGTTTAAAAAAGTTGAATCTACTGTATTTTTTCATTGTTTAATCTAACTCTTCTTGATTTTTTAGGATAGTAATACCTAAGGTTTCCATTTCTTTTTTTGCGTTCACTAAACCTTCTGCTGTAATAGGTTTAGTAGCAAAATCCAAAAAGAACGTCTTGATTCCAGCTTCTTGGGCATCTTTTGCACTAAAATAAACACAGAATTCTGCCGCTAATCCACAGACGTATAGTTCTGTTACTTTTTTATCTTTTAGAAACCCTAGAAGACCTGTACTATGCTGGTGATCATTGTCGTAAAAACCACTATAGGAGTCAACTTCTACATTCATTCCTTTTCTAAAAATAGCTGCTACTTTAGTAGTATCCCATTCAGCAGTAAACTCAGCTCCTTTAGTTCCTTGTACACAGTGATCTGGCCAAAGTACCTGTGGTATTCCATTAAGATTAATTACATCAAATAATTTATTATCTGGATGTTGGCTGGCAAAACTCTTATGGTTATTAGGATGCCAATCCTGAGTTGCTATGATTAAATCAAATTGCTTTTGGATTGTATTAATAACAGGGATAATCTTATCCCCCTCTTCTACAGCTAAGCTCCCCCCTGGCAAAAAATCATATTGTAAGTCTACTACTAATAATGCTTTCATATCGAGATTTATAAATATATGTGTTCTAGAACAAAAATACTAAAAGAGTAGCATTAGAGATAGTGATTATGCATATTACTTAGTCTTCCTTTCTATTAGTAAAAAGTATACTAAACAGATATATTTGTTTTATTTAATAACTTTATATTTGTAATCAATTAAAATTAACTCTCAACACATAATAAAATATGTTTTTTAACAACAAAACAAACATAATAACTGTATTAGTCTTATTGTTCTCTTTTAACTTATTTGCACAAAAAGGAATTTTTAAAAAAGGAATTATAACCCCTAGTATTTATAATGAAATTTTAAATTACACACTAAAAGAGGACCATATCTATGTGGATGTAATTATTGAAAATAAGATCTATAAATTCATTGTAGATACTGGTGCACCGACATCAATTACTTTTAATGTAAAAGGAGATTTTAAGTTTATATATGAAGACGAACTACATGATGCTTCTAACAATGTATCTAAAGTTAAGTATGTAAGTATTCCAAGCATTAAAATCGGAAACTTAGAATATAAAAACTTTACTGCTGTTCAAAGTGATATGGATGCATTTAAATCATTAGGTGTAGATGGTCTGATAGGTGGCAATATGATAAGTAAAAGTTGTTGGGATTTTGACCTTGAAAACAATAGGATAACACTCTCTAATACTTTAGATAAAAAAGAAATAGGCTTATTTAACAAAGTTAAAGTAAAAAAAGAGGATACAGGTACTCCTACCCTAACAATGTCTTATTTTAATGGTCTAAAAGAAAAGAATATTTTCTTTGATACAGGTTATAATGATTTCTTTTACCTAAGTGAAGATATGTTTAATACTTTGAATGATAAAAAAGTATTTTCTAAAGCACTTACTGGTGAGGGGGTGATTAGTTATAGTGCTTTTGGTCCAAGTATAGGTAAAACATACATTGCTCCTTTAGAGATGAAAATAGGTAATTATGAAATCCCTGTATTTATCACTGCTGTAGATGTAGATGATACTAGTAACTTAGGATCTAAATGGCTCCAATATTATCGCACCATCTTATATAAGAATCACTTTTATTTTAAACCATACAATAAAAGCTTTTCTCAAACTTATGAAAATATAGGGATTAAAACTAAACTAAAGAATAATGAACTAGTTATTTCTTTTGTTTGGGACAGTCCAGCTATTAGAAAGAATAACCTAAAAATAGATGATAAAATATTATCAGTAAATGATAGAGAGATAAGCGCTATGTCTAAAGAGGAACTTAAAGAAGTACAACGCAATGCATTTAAGGCAGATAAAGTAAAAATAGAAGTGAATACAAAAGGTAATTTTATTGAATTAAATAAAGAAACAATCTTGAGTATTTAAAAACTAAAAAAGGCATTCAATTTATTGAATGCCTTTTTTTTAGGGTAACTAATGGGTTTCGAACCCACGACCTTCGGAACCACAATCCGACGCTCTAACCAGCTGAGCTATAGCTACCATTTAATTTCAATAAAAAGTACTTAGGGTAACTAATGGGGTTCGAACCCACGACCTCCGGAACCACAATCCGGCGCTCTAACCAGCTGAGCTATAGCTACCATTTAATTTCAATAAAAAGTACTTAGGGTAACTAATGGGGTTCGAACCCACGACCTCCGGAACCACAATCCGGCGCTCTAACCAGCTGAGCTATAGCTACCATGTTAAACAGTATTAAAATACTAGGGTAACTAATGGGTTTCGAACCCACGACCTTCGGAACCACAATCCGACGCTCTAACCAGCTGAGCTATAGCTACCATGTTTCTGTTTAACGAGTGCAAATTTAGCGATTATTCTATACTTCGCAAGCTTTTTTGCTTATTTTTTACACTAAATTTATATCAAATCTTCTAAAGTATTGACTGCTAAATACCTTTCAACTGTAAAACCTTCAGCAAAATCTTTATTTATTAGTCTTCCTAGGTCCTGCGCACGATAAGTTATACTATCTAAGAAGTTTTTTGACGTGATTGGAGTACTCGGTTCTTTAGAATTTTGATCAAAGAATTGCGTACTATATGCCATAACAGAATCAACTTTCTGATCCATGAAGCCAGTTACATCTACAACGAAGTCTGGCTCTATGTTTTTCCATTGTATATAATGATATACAACCTTAGGTCTCCATGCTTCTTGTTCTTCTCCATCTAAGCTAGTTTCTATCTTTCTCAATCCTGAAAGGAAACAAGCATCAGACACTAATTTACTCCCTTTTCCATGATCGATATGTCTATCGTCAATAGCATTACACAATACTATTTCTGGGCGATACTTACGGATCATTTTAATAACTTCTAACTGATGCTTTTCATCATTAATAAAGAATCCATCTCTAAACTTTAAATTCTCTCTTGCAGACACTCCTAATATAGCCGCAGCGTTAGTTGCTTCTATTTTTCTAATCTCTGCAGAACCTCTCGTTCCTAATTCTCCTTGGGTAAGATCAATAATCCCTACTTTTTTCCCTAGAGAAACTTCCTTCGCAATAGTTGCTCCACATCCTAATTCTACATCGTCTGGATGAGCTCCAAACGCTAATATATCTAATTTCATTTGTTGTTTTTTATTATTCTGTAATTCACAATTCTTAAATGAATACCTGTTTCATGGTAGAAGACTTATTCACTGTTTCTATAAATTCGCTTGATGGATCACTATCTATAGTTACCCCACAGCCAATATAGAGGTTAACACTATCCTCTTCTATATTCATACAACGCAAATTTACAAATAGATTCGTTTCATCTGTATTTTCTTGTTCTACATTGCAATTTAATTCTCCTAAATAACCAGCATAATACCCTCTATAATATCCTTCTTCTCTAACCAAAAAATCGCGTGCTACATCCTTTGGCATCCCACAAACAGCAGGAGTAGGATGAAGTGCTTCAACTATTGGTTTAAGGCTGTTGTTGCTTAATGTAGCAGTAATATCTGTACAAATATGCATCACTTTAGCCGCACGTTTAGAGTAAGGTTCTGAGGTTGTTATATCTTGGACAAATGGTCTTAAAGTTTCTGTAATAAAATCCGTTACAAATAATTGTTCTTCTTGTTCCTTAATCCCCCACTCTACTACTTCTTGCCCATGATTTACTTGTGTGCCTGCTAGAGCCATTGTTTTTAAAGTATTGTTCTTTATAGATAATAATGTTTCTGGTGTTGCTCCCATCCACAGTCCTATTTCTGGATGATATACTAAAGAACAAAATGCCGTTGGATAAGTATTACACAATTTATTAAATAACTGTCCTAAATCCTCTACTTGATAAGGAACATTTTCTTTTCTAGAAGGAACTACTTTTCCAAATTGTTTATCTCTAATAGCACTTACACAACGTCTTACCAGATCTTCAAAATCCTCCTTAGCTTTCTTATCATCATAATTAAGGTTCACTTCAGGAAGGTCTAAAGCAAGATCTCCTTGTGCTTCCTTTATAATAGCAGACTCTGCTAATGGAATATAAAAACGTGTCCCTTCTGCAAAAGGTGCAAATACAAAACCCTGTTCTTCAAATGTCTCCACCTTATGAAGAGCATACGTTTTTTGAAATAACCCTACTATTGTTTTAGAATTTGGTTTGCGATAGACTGCAAAAGGCTTTTGATCCGCATACTGCTTCGCTAAGCATTTAAATAAATACATCTTTTATGTTGATTTGTTTTTCTGTGCTTTTGTTACTTTGTTTTTGCTCCACGAATTACACTCTTAAATTTACATCATCCTCATCACAAAAGACCAAAATAACAAAATCACTTTAATTATTTATCGATAACGATATTTGTAATTTTACAGATAGAAACTAATACATCATTCTCATCTGTTATTCTTATTTCCCATAAGTGCAGTGTGCGTCCTCTGTGTAATAATCTAGCTGTTCCGATTACATAACCAGATCGCTTACTCTTTACGTGATTAGCAGAAATCTCTATACCTCTTATTTCCTGTTTAGTAGGATCTATTAGCATTAGAGAAGCTCCACTTCCTAGACTTTCTGCTAATGCCACAGATGCTCCTCCATGTAAGAGCCCCATAGGTTGGTGTACTCTTGGATTGACAGGCATTTTAGCTACTAAAAAATCAGGTCCAGCATCTATATATTCTATGTCGAGTGTCTCCATAAGTGTATTCTTACACACTTTGGCATACATTGCTAATAATTTATCTTTATCAAAGTCTTTCATATTCTTTTTGCTCATTGTTTGTTAGAAGTTTTAAAAACATAGATTGAGCGATAGTTTAACTAGAAGAATTGAGTTTAAAAAATCGCTGTTTAAATATACTAAATCAAATTTATAGAATACTAACTAAAACCACTGACTTTACAGTTGTCTTCTCTATTTTCTATATAATTTAGACTCTTATAGAGGCTTTAAAATTAAAGGAAAATAACTCTTGAATTCTTAAAAATATTATAATTGTTTTGAATTTGGCTTAGTCCGCATTTTTAATGACTTCTATCAGTTAGTTCTATCCTATTTTTTTAGTAATTTTACCTCCTTGATTATAACGATACTATTTACAACAAAATAATGGAAGATATCCAACAAGAAGTTTTCAATGCATACGAAGTCATTAAAAATGGCGGGATTATCTTATACCCTACTGATACTGTATGGGGAATAGGATGTGATGCAAATAACCCTGAAGCTATCAAAAAAATATATGCACTTAAAAAGCGTGCAGAATCAAAAAGTATGATTGTCTTAGTAAATGAGAGAATATTCCACAGAGTATTCAATGCTCCACCAGCTGTGACATGGGATATCTTAGACTGCAGCGAAAAACCTACTACCTTAATCTTAGACAACCCTAAGTATGTAGCTAAAGAAGTAGTATCAGCGGATAACTCTTTAGGTGTTCGTATTGTAGAAGAGCCTTTTTGCTTTAGATTAATTGAAAAAATGAAATCACCTTTGGTATCTACTTCTGCCAATATTAGTGGAGAACCTTCTCCTGCTAACTTTAGCGAAATTAGCAAAGAGATTATCGAAGGAGTTGATTATGTAGTAAACCTACGTCAAAAAGACACAAAGCCTGCAAAGCCTTCTACAATTATTAAATTAAAAGATAATAGCCTAGTTACTATCATTAGAAAATAGTACCTCCTATTGAATATATTATGACTGAGACCCCTATATATAAAGAAGCCATTACACATCCTATATTTGACTATATCTCTAAAGCAGCAGAAAGTCTAAATGTAGATAGCTATGTAATTGGCGGATTTGTAAGAGATTTTTTATTAAAAAGAGATTCTAAAAAAGATATTGATATCGTTGCGGTTGGTAGTGGTATCGAATTAGCTTTAAAAGTATCTGAATTACTTCCTAACAAACCTAAGGTACAAGTGTTTAAAAATTACGGAACAGCTATGTTGCGTTATGATGACATTGACATTGAGTTTGTTGGAGCGAGAAAAGAGTCCTATCACTTCGACAGCAGAAAGCCTGTTGTAGAAGATGGCACATTAGAAGATGATCAGAATAGACGTGACTTTACCATCAATGCCTTAGCAATATCTCTTAAGAAAGAAACTTATGGAGAGTTAGTAGATCCTTTTAATGGGGTTGCTGATTTAGCTAATAAAATCATTCGCACTCCTCTCGATCCAGATATTACCTATTCTGATGATCCATTGCGTATGATGAGAGCAATTCGCTTCGCTACTCAATTAGACTTTATGATAGAGCAGAACTCTCTTGATTCTATCACTGCTAATCATCAGAGATTAGAGATTATCTCTGGAGAACGTATCGTAGATGAACTAAATAAGATATTAATGTCTAAGAAGCCCTCTAAAGGGTTCTTATTGCTATATAAAACAGGGCTACTTGATTTGATCTTACCTGAGCTTACAGCTCTTAATCAAGTAGAAGAGATAGAAGGACATACTCATAAAAACAACTTTTATCACTCTTTAGAAGTAGTGGATAATATTTGTCCAAATACAGATGACTTATGGCTTAGATGGTCTGCCTTACTTCACGATATTGGAAAAGCACCTACTAAACGCTTTTCTAAAAAGCAAGGATGGACATTCCACGGACATGAATTCCTTGGAGGTAAGATGGTTAAAAAGATCTTTATGAGATTACATATGCCATTAAATCAAAAGATGAAATTTGTCCAAAAAATGGTTATTATGAGTTCAAGACCTATTGTTCTTGCTCAAAAAGAAGTAACTGACTCAGCGGTAAGAAGATTGGTATTTGATGCAGGAGAAAATGTAGAAGATTTAATGACGCTTTGTGAAGCTGACATCACGACTAAAAACCCTTCTAAGTTTAAGAAATATCACAACAACTTTAAAATAGTTAGAGATAAAATAGTCGAAGTAGAAGAACGCGATCACGTGCGTAATTTTCAGCCTCCTATTACAGGAGAAGAGATTATGGAGCTTTATGATCTTAAACCTTGTCGAGAGATCGGTATGATCAAAGAAGCTATTAAAGAAGCTATTCTAGAAGGTATTATCCCTAATGAATACGATGCGGCTTTTGAATTTATGAAAGCAAAAGCATCTAAGATGGGACTTGAAATTGTAAATAAAAAACAAGAATAATGAGAAACTATTTTTTGCCATTAGCTAAAGCATCTCTTATACTAGTTTATCTAGTAATCTTTGCAGGTGCAGCAGTAAGAATGACAGGCTCAGGAATGGGGTGTCCAGATTGGCCAAAGTGTTTTGGATATTACATCCCTCCTACGGATGAACAAACGATCACGTGGGAACCGAATAGAGAATACGAAAAAGGGCAAATGATCATACACGATCAAAGCCTGTGGAAAGCAAAAGAAACCTTTACAACTACAGACACTTATAATGAGAGTCACTGGGAGAAATACACTAAACACAGCTACGCTCAATTCAATACTAGTCATACTTGGACAGAGTATGTAAATAGACTTTGTGGAGCATTAGCTGGATTAGCTTGTTTAGCAATGGCTATAGCTTCGTTTTCTTTCTGGAGAGACCGCAAAGGATTAGTATTAGCATCATGGTTAGTAGTTTTCTTAATGGGATTCCAAGCTTGGTTAGGAGCTACTGTAGTATATTCAGTATTAAATCCTATTAAGATTACAGTGCACATGGTCATGGCTTTAGTTATTGTTGCCATTATAATAGGAATCATTAAAAGCGCTAAAAAAGAAACCGAGATTAAGAAGTACAATGGTACTTTTAGAATTCTATTAGTAATCTCTCTTATCTTCACTCTTGCACAAGTAGTGTTAGGAACACAAGTACGTGAGTTTATAGACGAACAAGTGCAAGCAGGTATAGGAAATGAGTATTTATGGTTAAATAACCCTACAGTAGAATTCTATATCCACCGTAGTTTCTCTTTCATAGTTATGTTTTTGAATATGTATCTGTTCTACATCAATAGAAGATCTAACTTAGGCTTTGATAAAATGAAGTGGGTAATGGTATTATTAATTCTAGAGATATTCACTGGTATTATGATGTATTACGTTCATTTTCCATTCGGAACTCAAGCAGCTCACCTAGTATTAGCTTCTATCCTTTTTGGAGTTCAATTCCAATTAATTCTAGAAGCAAGAAGATGCTATCACTGTGGTAAAAGTAATCTAGACTAAAAGATATAGTCATATCATAAAAAAGGAGAGGTAAAATGATATCATTTTACCTCTCCTTTTTTATTTAAGATCAATAACTATTTCGTAGAATGAATAAATTGACAAGTAACTTTAGCGACATGCTCTAAATGTTTAGGCAGTGTTTCTTCTGTATACGGGTGTCTAGAACCAAACACATGATCTGCCTCATCTACTACATCCAAAAGAGAATTAGATACCCATTGATGTAATAATTGAGCTTCTTTTAGTGGTACTGCAGGATCATTAGTACCTTGTACTATTAGAGTTGGTTTCTTTAAGTTTTGAGCCGCTTTCTGTACGTTTAAAATTGTCTCATTCTCTTCATAGTCTTCCCAGAAAGTAAAGTAGTGTGGCATCTGCTGCTTTGTTCTACCATTTTCACTATAGAATACTCCTTTTGCTTTCCACTCTTCAAAACGATCTCCTTTTGGAAAACGTTTTCTATAATCAGACACTCCTGCCCAGGTAATTATCCCCTTTACCTCTGGATTGTAATACCCTTGTAAGATTACAGTTCCTCCTCCTCTACTATGTCCTATTAGATAAATATTTTCTTTATCTACTTCTGGCTTTTCTTTATAATAATCAATGACACTTGTAAGATCGCGTTGTTCTTGAGAGTATGTGTTTTGCCCAAAAGCTTCTAAATCATCAAACTCTTGAGGATTATCTATTGTTGTACCATTTAAAGAAAAATTAAACTTAACTGCATAACATCCTGTCTCTGCAATATAATCCATGGCTTTATCCCAAGCCCCCCAATCCTTAAAACCTTTATATCCATGACAGAATATTACTAAAGGCAAAGAGCTTACTCCTCTCAGATAACTACTGTCAGAAAGGAAAGGACGAGCAGTTCCTTCTATTAATACTTCTTCTTTTATTAAGTCTTTAATCATATCATTTTTTGTTTTTTAACATTCATACTATTAACTTTAAAAAAAGTTTAAAACTTAAAGACTTAAATTCGTCTTTATCCTTAAACCATTTTATTATTTAAAATCTATTATTATGAATGCATTTAAAAAGTTAATTATTCCAACTAAAACATTACTAGTTCCTGTCTTAGCTACTGTGCTATTCTTTTCTAGTAGTACAATAAACGCACAAGAGAAAGAGGGTTTAAATATTAAGAGTACTACAGTAGAATATCATATTAATAAGAATACTAAAGATAGTGAATTAGATGAGATTAAAAAAGAAGTTAACAACGAAAAGATAGCAAACCTTACTTTCTCAAATATAAAGAGGAATGCTAAAGGAGAACTTATTTCTCTTAAAACAAGCTTTAAAGACCAAAGAGGATCCTCTCAACAAAAGTCGGAGTATAACTCTAATGGGATAGCTGATTTCACAGTAAAAATACATCAAAATGAAGCAGGTGAACGCTATTTAGAGTTAGGTAATCGAACTAACCCTATGCTAAATACTGCAAATGATCCACATGCAGAAAGAGCATTATATTCTGAGCAAGCAAATGATGAATTTGAAGAATTCTTTGCTCAAGATTTTATGCAATTGATGAAAGGGATGCAAGAAGACATGAAAGCTCAACAGGAGATGTTCTTTAATTTATTGCGCGAGCATGAAGAAGCAAAAACAATTCAAAAATCTGATTCGAAAGAAACTAACAAAAAACAGATTAGCAAATAATCACTTACAGCTTCGATAAAAAAGCTTTACGCTGATAAAAACAGAAGTCCTTATGCACATTACGGCATAAGGACTTCTGTTTTTATCTTAACTCATTATATACTAAACAAATTTTGAATAGAGAGATGACTGTAGCCCCATTATTCTTTTGCTTTATTCCAATATTGATCTAGATCTTGAAGAGTTACATCTTCAAAACCACCTTTTTCTTTATTAACTAATTCTTCTACTATATTAAATCGAGAAATAAACTTACTGTTAGATCTTGCCAATGCCTTTTCAGGGTCAATCCCCTTATGACGAGCATAATTAACTAGCGTGAACAAGATATCTCCAAATTCTTCTTCCATTAGGTCTTGATTGTTGGCCTTTGCTTCTACCTTAAACTCTTCTATCTCTTCCTCTACTTTTTGCCAAACATCACTAGCTTCGTCCCAATCAAACCCTACTCCACTTGCTTTTTCTTGAATGCGATAAGCTTTTATTAAAGCTGGTAAACCTTTAGGCACGCCCGCTAAGACTGATCTGTTTCCCTCTTTTAATTTTAGTTTTTCCCAATTTGCCAATACATCCTTTTCAGAATCTACTTTTACATCACCATAAATATGAGGGTGTCTAAAAATAAGTTTATCTGAGATACTATCAGCAATATCTTTAATATCAAACAAAGACTGTTCACTACCTATCTTAGCATAAAAAACAATATGCATTAATAAATCCCCCAATTCTTTTTTCATTTGATCCGTATCCCCTTCTGTAATAGCATCTACTAATTCGTACATTTCTTCTACAGTAAGGTTTTTTAAGCTATCGAATGTTTGTTTTTTATCCCATGGACATTTTACTCTAAGCTCGTCTAGTATAGTTAGTAAGCGATCTATAGCCTCTAATTGCTCTTGTCTTGTATACATCTTGATTCTTTTGGTCTAAAATAAAAAAAAGCCCGCTTTTTACAAAACGGGCTTTTTACATATAATTCTTATAAATTATTTTGCTTCAGTTTCTGTTGCAGTTGCACTAAAAGCTTCTGCAATCAATCCTCTTCTTTGAATGATGTTATACCAATTCAATACTTTTTTGATATCAGAAACATATACTCTTTCTTCATCAAATTCTGGTAATACTTCTCTGAAGTAAGCCACTAATGTAGGATTGTCTTCTTTGTGAGAAATAGCTTCACCATTGTTTTCTTTTGCAGCAATGTTTCTGAAAACTTCAAATAACTTTACTTCTTCATTGTAAGTATAGATAGAAATTTCTGATAGTAAACTAACGTTGTTTCTTAATCCTACTGTACTTTTTTTCCCATCAGCCAATGATTCAGCGATAAATCCTGTACGAGTTTGTACTAGTAACTCATATAAACCTGGTTTTCCCGAAATAGCTAAAACTTTTTCTAAACTCATTTTTGTCTAAATTTTACTTTAAGAGTCGCAAATATCTTAAATTGTTATTAATAATCAAGTTATTTATCTACCTTTTTTCTTAGTTAATTTCATTTTATAATCTGTAAATATTTTTCCTTCAAGGATATTATTTAATTTTTTAGAAATTAACTTCTTTTTTAAGATAGATATTTTATCTGTAAACAGCACACCTTCAATGTGATCGTACTCATGTTGAATAACTCGTGCCGCAAGACCATCAAATTCTTCTACATGTTTAACGAAGTTTTCGTCAAAATATTCTATTTGTATCTTAGATTTTCTTTTAACTGGTTCGTGAACATCTGGAATACTCAAACATCCTTCATTAAAAGACCACTCTTCTCCTTCTTCTTTTAAAATCTTAGCATTTATAAATGTTCTTTTAAAAGTAGTCAAAAAAGCAATCTCTTCTTCAGTATTCCCATCCATTTCAGCAAAAGGAGCTGTATCTACAACGAATAATCTAATAGGTAATCCTACCTGAGGTGCTGCTAATCCTACTCCATGTGCTCCATACATTGTATCGTACATATTAGCTATTAGCTCTTGTAAGTTTGGATAGTCTTTAGTGATATCTTCCCCTACTTTACGTAGAACAGCATCACCATACCCAACTATTGATAATATCATGTCTTCTTATTTTATTCTAAAGGTGCAAAAATACTCAAAAATAAATGAATAAATAATACTACAAATTATTTTTGATGTCTTATTTGTTTTATCTTGCTTGATAAAAAGTACTATTCTCTAATTAAAGCCAAAGATTAAGTAACCTATGCTAGGAAAAGCTAGAAAATTCACAGATAATACGCATCTTGCAGATTCGTTAAAAATCACTATATCAGCTGTTGTCCCTTTTTTAATACTAATGCCCTATGAAGCTTTTGATTGGGCTTTTGCTGCGGCTATTGGTGCCATGTTAACAGCTCCTGTTGATATTCCTAGTAATAAAAAAGATAAAATAATAGGGCTTTTAGTAGGTGCATTTACTGTACCAGCTGTTACTTTCACCCTATCCATTACTGATGGCAACTGGTATTTCTACCCGATTTTTGTCTTTGTATTTTTCTCTTTAAGCATGATATCTGTATATGGACATCGTGCAAATATGCTTTCATTTACAGGACTATTAGCGGCTAGTTTAGGGTTAGCACATAGTTATGAAGGGCATGCCTTATTTATGCACTGTTTAATGCTTCTATTAGGAGGATTACTTTACTTATTGGTATCCGTTACTTTTAATCTCCTTAGACCTAAGCGATATGCTGTATTACAGACATCTGAGTGTATGGAGCTTACAGCAGATTATCTAAAACACAGAGGACAACTGTGGGATAAAAATGCGAATGTAGAAAAGATCACAGAAGAACAATTAAATATACAAGTAAGCCTCAATGAGGTACATGAAAACCTGAGAGAATATTTAGTTCGAAATAAAGCTAATACTGGTAACTCTTCTAATAACCGTAGATTGCTAGTAGCCTTCTCTACTCTAGTAGAAATACTAGAAGTGGCTGTGTCTACTTCTTTTGAACACAATAAATTACATGATTTATTTAGCAAAAGACCTGAAATTATAGAATGTTATCAGAAATTAGCTTATCACTTTGCGGAGACAATTGACGATATTGCCTACTCTATAAACTTAGGGACTAAGTATAGATCTAAATATGACCTATCTAAAGAATTAGCAGAGATTCAGGCCATGCTTAACGATTTTGTTAAGAATGGAGAGTCTACTAATATGGTAGAAGCTGTAGTCATGTTCTCGAATGTTATCCATTATGCGGAAAATCAGGTAAACAAAATTCATGATTTAGAAAAAGCTCTAACAGAGAAAGCATTTAGTGCAGATGTAGAAGAGCGCTTTAAGGATTTAGAAAAATTCTTAACTCCTGTGCATTATCGTTTAGAAACTCTAAAAGAGAACTTAAACTTTACCTCTACCATATTTAGACATGCTCTAAGACTTACCTTGACCATATTAGCAGGACTTATCGTTAGTAAAATATCAGGTGTATTAAACGGGTATTGGATATTACTAACTATCGTTGTTATTATGCGTCCTGGTTTTGGATTGACTAAGCAGCGATCTTTTGAGCGTGTAATAGGTACTGTTATTGGAGGTTTAGTGGCTATAGGATTGTTATATATTATTCCTAGTGCCACAGTCATTGCATATATTACAGTACTAACCATGATTATAGGGTATTGGTTCTCTCATACAGACTATAAAGTTGGAGTTACCTTTATCACGATGTATGTAGTACTGATATATGGATTACTTACACCTGATTTTATGGATGTTATGATCTATAGAGTTATTGATACTATCATAGGAGCGTTATTAGCCTTCGGAGCGAACTATCTACTATGGCCTTCATGGGAATTCTTAAACTTAAATACACATCTAAAAAAATCGATAGAAGCGAATAAAGAGTACGTAAAGGAAATTACACTTTACTACAATGAAAAAGGAGAAGTAACCCTACCTTATAAATTAGCTAGAAAATATGCTTTTATTGAAATAGGTAACCTTATGGCATCCTTTCAACGTATGATTCAAGAGCCTAAGTCTAAACAGAAGTATAGAACAGAGCTCTACGAATTAGCCGTACTTAATCATACCTTCCTTTCAACAGCCGCTTCTATAGGAATATACGTACAGTCACATACAACTACCAAAGCTTCTGAAGCATTTAATGTAGTCATGGACTACACAATAGGTAATTTAAAACAGACTATCGCTCTATTAGAAGATTATAATAATGGT
Organism: Myroides odoratimimus; assembly: GCF_004337635.1. Taxonomy (NCBI): domain Bacteria; kingdom Pseudomonadati; phylum Bacteroidota; class Flavobacteriia; order Flavobacteriales; family Flavobacteriaceae; genus Myroides; species Myroides odoratimimus. Next base: position 3,009,925 of record NZ_CP037427.1, on the reverse strand, counting down.
GAGATAACCATCATAGAACGCAGTGAGAACTTTAATCTCAGTATGTCATATCTAAAAGGTATCCGTGAATACGAATTAAAGAAAACTTACTCTGATGATAAACAAATACAGAGCCTGATGGAAGAGTCTGTATTGGTTATTGAGCAACTGATGTGGTTATCCTCACTTTCAGAAAAGATATTCAAGATTACAGCTAGCATTGCAGCATTAAAGAAACAAGAAGAATCTGAAGTATCTATGTTAAGTTCACTTAGAAAGAAAATTATACCATAAAACAAAGGGGGATGTTATGTACATTCCCCTTTGCTTTATTAGTATCTAGTTCTACTCTTCACTACTATCTACATAATTTTTCATCTCTATACTATATTCAAGATTATTTAGTTTGTTAAGAATGGTACTACTTTTCTTATCGATAAGCCTTCCTCCTTCTTCGATGGTTAAGTCCTTTAAATTTTGAAGCTTCTCAAATGGTTTTAATGATTCAATATCTCCCATAGCTGATAAATAAACAGTCTTTAAAGTACTTACCTCTGCAATAGACGTTATCACATTATTTATCTTTTTGCAAGCACTCAACTCTATATCTTCTAAGCGCGCAAGTGTACTTAACCAATTAACATCTATCAGCATAGGTATTTTTACCAAATAAAGTGCTTTTAAGGCACTTAAGTTAACTAAACTACCCCATTTACACTCTTTACTCTTTTCTATTGACAAAGATTCTATTACAGTGTTTAAAGGAAAAACAAAACCTTCCTTATCAAAGTTTTCTATAAAGACTGTTCTTAGAGTAGGATGTACAAACAAATTCTCAAATAACTTAGAATAGGGAGTAAACAATTCCTCCAAAGTTGTAAACTTCAACCAATCTAATGGTTCTTTCCCTTTATACTGACAACCTTTAATCTCTAAGCGCTTTAAGTTTACAAACTGATATAGCCAATTCTTATCAATATTGATATCTTTTAAGTGAAGAATCTGTATCGTTTTAAACAAAGGAGCAAAGGATTCATCTAATAATATTTCTAAGCCACTTTCCTGTCCTGATATAATTAAATTAGTTATTCGATTACTATGATAAAAGCAAATCATTATTAATATATTTTACACCTTATTTTTGAGAATAACTCAATAAAACAAGGCATATCTAACCTGAGGATTATATCCGTATTATCCTCTATTTTTGTTTCTAATTCAATGTATGATGTTTATGCTACTTGTCGTACCTCATAAGCTTTTTTATTCCTAACACAAGAACATATACGCTGTACAAGCTTGTTTCTAACATTGTTTAAAACAAGCATCTTATGCTTACCTTCTCCAACTTTCCTCTCGTAATAAGCCCTTATCTCTGGGTCCCATCTAACAGCTGATAAAGCACAGAGATGTAAAAGTTTTTTAAGCTTTTTATTAGCCATAAAGTGTACTTTAGCTTTGCCTCTTACACTTTTACCTGAAGTATCTTCAAAAGGGACAACACCACAATAAGATGCTAATTGTCGAGAGTCTTCAAATGATGTAAACGCATTGGTATAACATATTAAAAACATCGCTGTAATATCTCCAACACCTCTTACAGAAATCACACAATCAAATATCTCAGATACCTCTTGATTTTCTCTAATAAGAGTATTTAACTGTTCTTCAATCACCTTTATAGCGTTCTCTAAAGCCTTGATAATAGCCTTATCATTTTTAGACAAAACCTTGTACAGTTCATCATTAAACCCCTTAAATTCGTTGGTTCTTACTTCTATAGCTGTCTTATGAGCTATACTCATCTCTCGCTGTCCCAATAGAGCCTGAATCTTATTCAATACAGCCTTTGATGCTTTAAAGAGCTTCGCTTCTTCTTGATTTTTCTTAGCATACAATGCTATCCTTTTAGAATCTATCTTGTCATTCTTTCCTCTTTGTATTCCACTACTTCTTATAATTCTATAAGCCATTTCTACCCATAGATTACAATTCTTTGAAAGCAAAATATCTACTAAAATATTTTTATAAATACCTGTATGCTCCATACATATCAATGTTTCCTCTACACAACATCCTTCGCTTTTCATCCACTTCATAAATTGATCAACTCCCGTTTTAGTGTTTTCAAACTGATTGTGTTTACAAGAATTAGCATCTACATAAATAGCTACATCAAAATAATCTTTGGAAATATCTATTCCGATAAATTGTGTAAATTTGTCCATATGATAATTATTTAAGGCAACCTGTTACTAAAATATCATCTAAACCTTAATACTAGACCTCGACGTCTTAATTACTAGTCTGATACTCTTTAGTAAAATCAACAAAGTCCTACTCGAATTTTAGGGCGTTATCCTTGTAATTCGTCTGGTTCACTTTGTTGATTAGGTTGTTTTATTTATTCTCTACAATATTATCATATTCTCAGTTAGCAAATCTAAAGGTTCTTCTTGACTAAAGATTATGAGAGATTGAGCATAATCTCCTTTTTCTACTATAATGAATCTTTCTTTACGCCCAGGGGTTGTTGTACCTATATACATCTTTATTACACTCTTTTATATTATTTCAAAGATCATACTATTCTCATTTCGTAAATATCCCCATTTACAGCGAATATTAGTACAGTATATATAGCTTACCTTTGCTTCATAAACGATCAAAAAATAGAAATTAAAGATGAAAAAAATCGGTCTTAGCTTATTACTATTCATAACAGTACAAATAAGCAGCTGGGCACAAGAAGGAACTGTACAAGTAGAAGTGAAACAAAATGGTGCTATCGTTCCTATGCAGGATGGAGTTGTCACACTTAAAAGCAATGAATTTGTATTCGAAGTTACTTCAAATAACATAGATGGTTTTCTAATAGGAGCTACTTTTGATAACGATATCTATCGCTCTGCTATAGGCGAAGCTGATTTAGAAGTAGAATGGTTTAACAGCACTGCTATCGCAGATGAAGTTTTTAATCCTAATAAAGAACTGATTATTTCGGATGAAGTACCTACTTATTGGTATTATACGAACGCTAAAGACCATCGATTTGATAAAAATCCAAAAGGAAATGCAGAGCACTGGGTTGGAAATAGAACAATAAAAGTACTTAATAATTTGTCTAGCTATGAGACAATTCCCTTAACGAAATTTAAAGATTCTGTATATGTGTATTTTTACTCCCCTATTTACGACGAGGACTATAATCTAACAGAAGTCATTATTCTATATACAGCAGAATTAAGATTTAATTAAAAAAGAAAATCGCTTATTACTTTAAAAGCCAATGATAGAAGACTATTATTGGCTTTTTATTTTTAAAGATCTACAGCGTTCTTACTAGACTCAATTCTATGTACGAGATAAGTTCTACAAACTACACCCTCTTTTCTCCTATCTATTTTTTTACTACCTTTGCCTACAGTAAAGGCTTTGACTCAATGGCTATTATTGAGAATATTCTTCTATTCAAAGTCTGGTACATCTCACCAAAAAGAAAGCACAAATCACAGCTTTCAAGATTCAATTTTCAAAATTTTAACAAGTTTTTTAACACTATGGATTCGCCATAAATCGAGTATTCATGCGGTCTCCGTTGTGGTTTGTTCGGAAGGTGTTCGGAAAACACCCCCTTTTTCCGAACATTTTGCAATGAACTTCCGAACAACGCCCAAACAAACTTCCCGAAAGCCTTGCTGTCACTGGCTTTGTCGCGTGCTGTAATTCACTAAAGAACGCCTATATGTTAATATTATTAACAACTGTGATTTGTCCTGTTTTTTGAATTTATATTGGTTACAATATTCTCATTGTGAGACATTTACAAACAATACAACCTATTACTCATACCTACTTCCTTCTAAGTATTCTAGCTCTTATCTCGCCTTCCTTCCCTTGAGCTTTACATAAATTTAATATGAGATAATCTCTTAACATGATATTTGTCACTTAATTACTCAGAATATTTGAAGAATTTCCCTCCCTTATAAAATATAACAAACAAACCAAAATGAAATTAAAACCAATACATTCATTTCACATTCCAGTGATGGGATTGGCCTATACGATTGATAGTCCAGTGAGAGTGGCTCAGTATGGTTTCTCCTCTACTATCTCTGTGATGGATGATGAATTAATAGAACGCATGAACAAGTTCTATTGTGAGAAATTCGAACTGCCTTATCAAGAGATAACGAAGAAAATAGAGGACTTTAGAGCCAAGCGTATTACAGCTTATCTAAATACATTAGATACCATCGTAAAAGGGAAATTCGAAAACCTAAAAGCTTCTTTCTTAGAAAGCAAAAAAGAGGTTGAGGATTATATCGATATGTTGCCATCTGTATCAGAGATCAGAAAGAATCTACAGCAGCACTTAGATGATAAGCTATCTATAGATCATCTGAAGGGAGTTCTAGAGCACTACCTTACCCCTGGTGCTATAGATGTCAATATCATGACTAAAGTAGATAGAGAGAACTTCAATAAAAAAGAAGCCTTACCAGTAGAGTACAATGATGCACATGCTGCCCTAAGAGGCTTTGTGAACAGTACTTTAAACTCATCCGTAGTCTTATCTGCAGGTATGAATCCAAGATTGTTTAGCTATTTTGAGGAGTTTGACGCTTTTTATCCAGCTGTTGACAGTACTTTACAGAAGAAGATCATCTTAAAAGTAAGTGATTTTAGATCTGCCTTAATACAGGGGAATTTCCTAGCCAAAAAGGGATTATGGGTATCTGAGTATCGCATAGAGTCAGGGCTTAACTGTGGTGGGCACGCCTTCGCTACAGATGGTTATCTAATGGGAGTAATATTAGAAGAGTTTAAAGCTAGAAAAGCAGAACTAATAAGTTCTACCCATGACTTACTAGTAAAAGCTCTAGAACAGAAGAATAGATTTGTTCCTTCTACTCCTCTTGATTTAAAGGTTACAGCTCAGGGTGGTGTAGGTACTGCGGCAGAACATCAGTTCTTGTTAGAACATTACGAGGTAGACTCTGTAGGTTGGGGTTCACCCTTCTTATTAGTACCTGAAGCTACTTCTGTAGATCAGACCACTAGAGAACTGCTTGCTAAGGCAAAAGAAGAAGATCTATACTTGAGTAATATCTCTCCTTTAGGTGTGCCATTTAATAGTATTAAAGGAACTTCTAACGACTTCTTTAAGTCAGAGAGAATCAATAAGAATAAAGCAGGTAGCTCTTGTCCTCGAAAGTACCTAGCCTTGAATAAGAATTATTCGAATGAAGGTCTGTGTACTGCTTCTAGAAAGTATCAAACTATCGAAATAGAAAAGCTAGAGCAAGCGAAAAATAGTATCAGTCAAGAAGAATATAATAAGAAGTATCAACAAATAACAGAGAAAGCATGTCTATGTATAGGATTAGCCAATGCGTCTTATATGGAGCTTAACTTGCCTATCAAAGGAGAAGCACAAGGAGTAGCTATCTGTCCTGGACCTAATATTGCTTACTTCACGAAGGAAGTATCTCTTAAGAAAATGGTCAATCATATCTATGGACGAGATAATGTAATCGATACGAAGGAACGTCCTCATTTCTTTATTAAAGAATTAAGAATGTACTTAGATCATTATAGACAAGAAAAATTAGCTTTAGAATTAGAACAATCAGCTCCAAAACTGAAGAAGCTAATGAAGACAAAAGAGAACTTACTAGAGGGAATCACGTACTATAAAAACCTCTTTAAAGAAGACAATACTTACTTTATACAAGAACGAGAAAATATACTTAAAGATTTACTTCAAGTAGAAAAAGAGCTCCTAAACTAAATAAGAAGAAATCCGGCTGTCAGCAGACAAGCTGGATTTTCTTTTTTACTCATATCCACAATTGTAATTTTTATCACTTAGACTAAATAAAAAAAGCACCCAATCAATACATGATTAGGTGCTCAAAATAGACAAACGAAATGTATCTTTTACGCTAGTTTTGTCTAAGGTCTTTATAACTAGTGGGGACTTTGGATGTTTACTCATCTCATCAATACATAAAAAGAGTAAAACAAAAAAGGATAGTTTTTTAGTAATAAAGACAATCCAAAAATAGTATGTTTTACTAGAAAATTAACTATCCTTTTTAATAGTTATAGCGCTAAATTACGGCTATTTTTGAAATATACACTATTAAAAAAGTCTTCTAACAGACAAATCAATGCCTTGTATATCAATACTGTGAACCAAACAAATAGATGACACTATACTTTTTTAACATTTCACTACACAGATTTAAGAAAGTACTGCACTGATATTTTAGTTAATTTTACATCTTGATCAGCAGAGAGGTTCTCTAAAAAACAGGTCTAATTAAACATTTATTATCACTCTATATTAACATATAATGTAGAGCATTATAAACCTTATATGATTTCATTACCGTTATTTAATCAATTTCCTTTTTTTGCAACAGATACTCCTAAATATATTATTATCGGACTGTACTATGGGATATCATTTCTCTCTCTAGTTATACTTCTTGCACTTTATATTATTTTCAAGTATAAGAAACTTAGCTTTAGTTTTTTCTTACAATTAAGTATATTCTCTAGTTTCTTAGTCAAGGACATTATTTACTTTTATATGCCTGACCACCATGCTACTATCGGTTATTTATTAGCTTGGAATATCGGCACATCACTAGTGCTACTAATACTACTCCCCTACCCTTTTTTAAGATTTAAACACAAACAACAATTCTATAAAACAGGGATTGTTGTACTGTTTGCTTTAGTGGCTATAGAGTTGTTATCTAATTTATTTATCGTTCCTAGTCATGGGAATAGCTTCATTCACCCTATAACGACGATACTAACGATACTAGCATTGTACTTATTCTTCATTCTGAATCATACATATAATTATAAAAATTATATTTCTTTCTTAATTATCTGTATTACCGCTAGTACCATTATTCTCGCTCCTTCTATTAATGATACGCTTTACGAGTTATTCATCGTATGGCCTACATTGCGTTTAATAGGAATCCCTATTCTTATTTGTTCTAGTTGTATTACCCTATTAGAAGTAAAGAAAATACATGAGCGAAACTCTATCTATAAACGATATTTATACCAGTATATGTATATGGTAAAAGACTACCATAAACAGTTAGAATATGAGAAAAGCCTTAATGCAGATAAAACGACAAAAGTAGAGCAAGAAAAAACAACCATACAAGATCAACCTCTATATCAATTAAAAAATAAATACAATCTTACAGAACGTGAGTTGGAGGTTCTAAGTCTACTCTGGGAAGGGGCTACGAATAAAGAGATAGCTGATGAGTTATTTATCTCTATTAATACCTGTAAATATCACATTAGTAAAATCTATTTTAAACTAAACATTAATTCTAGAGCACAGATTTATGCTTTTAAGGATAAGCTAGAATAGCTGTCATACTCTAATTGTATTCAACTATTTTTTAGTTTTAAAAAGGTCTTTTCTTCTTATCAGAGCATTCTTTATAAAGTCAATGATATTTTCTGAGAATTTTGATGATATAAATAGTCCTTAACCCTCTAAACAAGACTAAACAACGGAGTATCTCTATTTTTTTATAACTTTTAAAAGAAGTTATAATTAGATATATCAAAGAATTTAAGAGTTTAGTTCTTGTTCGATAAGGATTAAAAGTATTTAACACTTTATAATCACTAAGCGATTAAAAAATATCACATATTTTAAATAAGAAGATAAATACCAAAAACTATTAAATTATTACTAAAAGAGTAATTATATTTGCCTAACGAATTTACTTTTTATAATGAAAAATTTATTTAATAATACTGAAGTAGCTTTTGCTCTTAAAAATAATAAAGAATTAAAAAGAGCACATTTTTTATTTAAAATGATTAGCAAACCAACTTTAGTAAAACTTGGTTCTTCCCTTGCAAATTTTGCAATTAAAACTCATTTGCCTGTTACTGGTTTAATCCGTTCTACTGTATTCGATCACTTCTGTGGCGGTATTAGTGAAGATGACTGCTTAACTGTAGTAGATAATATGTACGCTAAAGGTGGTGTGGCATCAGTTTTAGATTATTCTGTAGAAGGTAAAGAAACTGAAAAGCAATTCGACGCTGCTCTAAACATGACGATTAAGACAATCGAGTATGCTAAACAACGTCCAGACTCTATTCCTTTTGCTGTATTTAAACCTACTGGATTTGGTAGATTTGATATGTTTGTGAAAAAAGGTGAGAAAGTAGCTTTCACTGCTGAAGAAGAAAAAGAATGGGAACGCATCGTTTACCGTTTTAACATGGCTTGTAAGTTTGCTTATGACAATGATGTTCTTTTATTAATCGATGCTGAGCACAGCTGGATGCAAGATGCTGCTGATGATATCGCATTAGACATGATGAGAAAGTATAACAAAGAGAAAGCATTGATCTATAATACTGCTCAGATGTATCGTTGGGATAGATTACAGTATTTAAAAGATCTACACGCTATCGCTAAGGCAGAAGGATTCCATGTAGGTATGAAGGTAGTACGTGGTGCTTATATGGAGGTAGAGCGCGAAAGAGCTACAGAGAGAGGATATAAATCTCCTATCTGTGTAGACAAAGCTGCTACTGATGTAAACTATGATGCTGGAGTTACTTATATGTTAGAGAACATTGACTCTATGGCTATCTTCGCTGGTACTCATAACGAGAAAAGTTCTTACTTAATCATGGACTTAATGGAGAAACACAATATCTCTCATACAGACCGTAGATTATACTTCGGACAGCTGTACGGAATGAGTGATAATATTAGCTTTAACTTAGCGAAAGAGAAGTTTAATGTAGCTAAATACTTACCATTCGGACCTGTACGTGATGTAATTCCTTACTTAATCAGACGTGCAGAAGAAAACACTTCTGTTGCTGGTCAAACAAATAGAGAGTTAGATCTTATTGAAACCGAACTGAAAAGAAGAAAACTGTAATTAATTACAGTTTTAGAAATACAATTACCTGCCTAGGGTAATTCATTATAAAAAACGGAAGCCTTATCAGCTTCCGTTTTTTTATGATATTGATTAAAATCCTGCTTCTTCAAAAAGCTTACTCTAATTTCTTCTCTCTTCACGATACTAAGTACACATAACAGTAGAGGCGGCTATACTACTAATATATAAAGTAGAATTGCTTTTGTAGTATCTGGGTTAATATTCATACATACCCTCTATTAATCACCTAGTACTAATAAGTTTGTTTCCATATCTGTATCTTTAGGAACTAGTAGTGAAACGTTGTATTGGTTCTGGACATACTTTAAATGGTCAATATTTAAATAATTGCCAATTAATTCAGCGCATTCTTCTGCACTTCTCTTTCCGCAGAGTATACCAAAAAATTGAACCTCTGTTTCTATTTCAAGGGATAATTGTTCATCAAAATCTTCATCTGCATAAATGTCAATAGTAGCAGACACCTTCACTATTATTTTGCTATCAACTTTTCTAAAGTTGATTTTTGCATTATACACTCCTGTATGTTCATAAACATAAAAAAGAGCTCTAGGCTTCCCCTCCTCTTCTTGATAATCTTCCCATTCTATATCATATCCTGCAATATCTTGCCATTGGTTCAGTTCATTAGGATTGATAAATAATAATAGCTCTGAATTAAAATACAGGCCCCTTCTATTTAATCTACCCTTAGTGTCTTCAGCCTTTATTTGTAATCCGAAGACTAACTGTTTTATTGAACTATCCATAAAAGCATCTAAGTAAGCATACTTTACGTCAAATTCTTGGTCTTTTATTTTAAACATATCAAAATAACTAAGTTAATTACATTCTTTACTTAAAAGATGGAATATACTGCCACGCGAGGTCTCCCGACTTCGTGTTACTAAACAATATTATCTTATATACAGTCCCACATAAGAGAAGAGTGCTATAGGTTAAAAAATTCCTAATTCCTAATTCCTAATTCCTAATTCCTAATTCCTAATTCTTAATTAAATCTTCCAGTCAATTGTTTTAATTCCTTTAGACTCCAAGTACGCATTTGTTTGAGAAAAAGGCTTACTTCCATAAAATCCTCTATAAACAGATAAAGGAGATGGATGTACTGTCTCTATCACGAAATGTTTGGAACGATTAATATTCTTTCCTTTCTTTTGAGCATAACTCCCCCATAGAATAAATACAATATTCTCTCTGTGCTCACTTAATTGTTCTATTACTGCATCAGTAAACTTCTCCCAACCTAACTTCTGATGAGAACCTGCTTTTTTCTCCTGTACAGTTAATGTTGCATTTAATAAGAATACGCCTTGTTCTGCCCATTTGGTCAGATCTCCATTTATATTCTTAATGTCTAAATCATCTTCTAGTTCTTTATAGATATTTTGTAAACTCGGAGGTAACTTTACACCTTTACTTACGCTAAAAGAAAGACCATTTGCCTGAAATGCCCCATGATAAGGGTCTTGACCAATGATGACTACCTTCACATCGTCAAAATCTACTAGCTCAAATGCTTTATAAACCTCCTCTTTAGGAGGATAGACCATAGTAGTTTCATATAAACAATTAATATTCTCTATTAGTGTTTTAAAATATGGAGATGCCATTTCAGTTGCTAAATGCTTATTCCAACCTTTTGCTTTTAGTTTCATTCTTTTTTTCTTCAAATATAAGCTTTCAACTAAAATATTAAACAAGATTTAGAGTGAAATACTAAAAGAAAAGAGTAGCTAATCACTATTATTTGTCTACTCTTTTCTTTTAGTATCTCTCATTGATTATATCTCAGATATACCTTTCATCTGTGGTAAAAAAGCGCCTCGAATACAGAAGAGTTCTTTTATATCGTCTATTTTTACCTGGATATTTTCAAATGCAGGATTATCACTGATCAATAACAGTGTATTATCATCTACTTTTCTTTTAAATCTGTAAATAACAATCCCTTTTCCTTTAAGTACAAATAGATAAACATGCCATAACTGTAAGTCCTCTACACTAATATGCTTAGTAATCACATAAGAAGTCATTTTAATAGTTGGATACATATTATCTACAGATACTTGAAAAGCTGTATCTACTTCCTCTACCGTTGGAAAAACATAACTTGGAGCTGTAGCTAATGTCTTCTCTGGATCCAAAAAATATTCAAAGTGGTGATCAATAGAAATCATTTTTACTTTTCTCTTGTGATAACTACTGTTGTATACAGCTGTAGAATCTGAGAAGAATAATTCATTTAAATCAATTTTGTGTTCTTTACACAACGCTATTAAGCCTTCATACTGTAAGCTATCTCTCTTTTTCCAAGATGAAATAGTATTAGGTTTAACATCAAGAATATCTGCTAACTGTAAATCTGTTTTAATCCCTAGCATTCTCTTTAGTTTCTTAATTACTCCTGTTGCATTTTGCATAGCTTTAATTTTTTAGTGTTTGTTTTAAATTTTTTACTTTTTTCATACGATTTGAGCACTTTGCAAGCCCTAAATGATAATAATCAAATATTTTAATGAGTGGCTATTTGTACAGTTCTTCTAGCATAGTAGTATAAACTGCCCTATTATTTATCTACTCCAAAACCTCGTTATAAGGCTTACCTAAGGCTATTATTGATTTTTAAACAAAGAATTAAATCTTTAGTTTATTACTACTTATATAGTACAAATTACAAAGTATAAATACTAATAAATCATAATATTCAAACAATACAAAGAATTACATGTGTAATAATTCGCAATAATGTAGCTACAAAGACCTTTTACAATAATTTTGCCAATATTTCTTAATTTTTAAGAGACTACATTTTGTCAACTATTCACAATAAAGCATTGATTACAAAGCTGATTGACACATTTAAACATCACAAAACGTAAAGCCATTTAAAAAATAATACTGAACAATTGTATATTTTTTAGGATCAAAACCCTTTTTGGCTTCTTTTTTGTAATAGTCATTCTATAAAGAATAAGGGGTTTGGATTAAAGAGAGTTCTTGTTAAACTTTTAGATTAAATAGAATAATGACAACTCAACGAAAAAGTAGAAAACAAAATCAAGTTAAATAGATTGAAAATTGCGACTATAAAGAGGAGTAGTAATTAGCTTTCTAATCATTTTCTAATGTTGTTTTAATCTCTCTCTAATGGAACTCAAAGTTCTCTATAAGTCCTAAACAATAATTTTGACCTTAAAATAAAAAACAATGTTTAAAAACACTTTATTAGCCATTCTATCCACCTTTGTACTAAGCACTTATGCACAAGATAGCTCCGTTAAGACACTGATGTTATCAAAAGAAGAAGCTGAAGCACTTTTCTTAGAGCAGAACTTAGAACTTATTGCAAAGAATTTAGAAATCTCACAAGCAGAAGCACAATTGTTACAATCAAAATTATGGCCTAACCCTACTTTTGAAGTTTCTGAAATCAACTTCTGGAAGACTACAGATATAGAAGAACAACCTAAGCTTATAGGTAACTGGGGTGAAGCACAACAATATGCTTTTAGAGTAGAACAATTGATTCAAACAGGCGGTAAACGTAGAAAGACAATTGACCTTCAGAAATTAACTATAGAAGAGAAACAACAGGAGTTCGAAAGTATTATTCGTGAGCTTAAGTTAGAACTAAGAGGTAATCTATCTAACTTACAAATACTTCAAGAGCAACAAAAGATATACGAAAAACAAATAGAAAGTACTAAGTCCCTAATTAGTGCATACAAGAACCAATTAGATCAAGGGAATATAAGTCAAGCACAATACATCCGCTTAAAAGCAGCTGAACTTCAGTTTAAAAAAGAATTGGTTAATATCAATAAAGAACTTGAAGAAGCTATAAAAGACTTTAAAAACTTTATCAATATTGGGAATAGCACCCTGGTCGTTATTACTGATAAACTAGTAGCTCCTGAGAAAGAGGTATCTGAATTAGAATTAGAGAATTGGATTATCACTGCTCAGGAACAACGTCCAGATGCCTTAAAAAGCAAAACTCTAGAAAAGCAATCAGAAAAGCGATTAGAGATTGAGAAAGCACAGCGAGTTCCAGATATTACACTAGGAGTAGATTATGACAGAGGTGGTAATATTATGCGTGATTTTGTTGGTTTTGGGATTTCGTTTGACTTACCCATCTTTGATAGAAATAAAGGAGGTATTAAAGAAGCTAAAATAGATATAGAATTAGCAAAACTGGATACACAAAGCAAACTAAATGAGATTGCTAATGATATAGTGGAAGCTTTTAGAAATTATTATCATGCTGAACAGCTATACAAAGATATAGATAGCGAATACGAGAGCCAACTAGATCAATTACTGGATGCATATCACAAGAATTTTCAAAAGAAAAATGTGAGCCTTATAGAATATTTAGACTTTGTAGAAGCTTATATAGAGAACAAAACAATTCTATTAGAAACAAGAAAAGATTTAAACGATCACTTTGAAAAACTACAATACGCTGTAGGAAAAGACTTATAAGAATTAAATAAAAAGACAATGACAAAATATTCTATACTTACACTAGTATTATTAAATGCTGTTTTAATAAGCTGTAATAAAGAAAATAAAACTAATGAAGAGGTTTCTACTACACAAGAATGCCTTTCAGAAGCTATTAAAAATACCTTAGATGTTGAAAAAGTAACTCTAAGACCTATAGAGCGAAGTATTACACTTAATGGATATATTGATTACAATCAAGATAAAACTGTTCCATATCATAGCTTAGTAGATGGATTAGTTGCTAATACTTACTTCTCGTTAGGAGATTATGTTGCAAAAGGACAGTTACTAGCCGAAATAAAAAGTACAGATACCAATGAAATCTATACAGAATTAAAAGCAAGTGAAGCAGAATTAAAAGTAGCTACTAGAGAACTTGAGTCTGTTGAAGCTATGTATAAAGATGGTATCGCTTCTCAAAAAGAATTATTAGAAGCACAAGAGGATGTAAAAGCATTAAAAAGTAAAGTATCTGCTGCTAAAAGTAGTATGGCAATCTTCAATACTCATGGTGAATCTGGTATAGTAAAAGTAGTGGCTCCTCAGGCAGGATATATAGTGACTAAGAGCATCAGTACAGGAATGACTGTAAATGCTGGTGATGAACCTCTATTCACTATAGCAGATTTATCAGATGTATGGATTATGGCTAACGTATATACTGCTAATATGCGCCATATACAACCGAACCAAGAGGTTAAGGTCTCTACTCTAGCCTATCCTGATGAATATTTTTCTGGTAGAATATCAAAGATTTCACAAGTATTTGATGCTGAGGAGAGAGTTTTAAAAGCTCGTATTTCTATGGATAACAAAGAGATGAAACTAAAGCCAGGTATGTCTGCTGATATTATTATCCAACTTGAAACCAACGAAGGTAAATCTCTTGCTATTCCTAATAGCGCTATCATTTTTGACAATAATCAAAACTATGTTGTTATATATAAAAATGATTGTGAACAAGAAGTGAGAAAGATCACACCTCAATCTAAAAATAGTATCTATACCTACATCAACGAAGGTGTAAAGGAAAACGAAATGGTGGTAACTACAAATGAATTACTCATTTATGAACAGTTAAACAACAAATTGTAATTCTTTTTAAAAAACTTATTTATGCAAAAATTCGTCAAAAATATAGTTTCTTTTTCACTTAAAAATACGTTCATCGTCATCTTCGGTGTTCTGTTATTATTATTTGGAGGAATCTATAGCTATATACATACGCCTATTGAAGCCTTTCCTGATGTTACTAATACGAGAGCGCGTATTATCACACAATGGCCAGGAAGAAGTGCTGAAGAAATCGAAAAATTCATTACACTTCCTATTTCTAAAGAAGTTAATACCATTCCTAATAAAGCAGAGGTAAGATCTATATCACTATTTGGACTATCTGTTGTAACTGTATTGTTTAATGATGACGTTGATGATTTCTTCGCTCAACAATACGCTTCTAATAGAATGGGAAATGTAGACTTACCAGAAGGAGCTGAATTCGAAATAGAACCGCCCTCAGGAGCAACAGGAGAAATCTTTAGATATATTGTAAAAAGTGATCTTCCAATCAAAGAAGTAACAGCAATACAAGATTGGGTAATAGAAAGAGAATTACTATCTGTAGCTGGAGTAGCTGATGTAGTAAGTTTCGGTGGAGAAGAAAAGATATATGAAATACAGATTAACCCAACTGAACTAATTAACTATGGTTTGTCTCCTTTAGATGTTTATGAAGCAGTGGAGAAAAGTAATATTAATGTTGGTGGAGATGTTATTCAGAGAGGAGATCAAGCTTACGTAGTTAGAGGTGTTGGACTATTAGATAATGCTGAAGATATAGAAAATATTCTTATCGAAGTAAAAGGGAATACTCCTATTCTAGTAAAACATGTCGCTAATGTAGTTATTTCTGCTAAACCTCGTTTAGGACAAGTTGCTTTTCAAGATGATGAAGATGTAGTACAAGGAATTGTAGTAATGTTAAGAGGTGAAAACCCTAGTGCTGTTATCGAAGGACTTAAAGCTAAAATAGAAGACTTAAATGAGCGCATTCTACCTAAAAACGTACAGATACAAACAGTAGTAGACAGAACTAACCTTGTAAATACCACAGTACACACTGTATCTAAGAACTTAGTAGAAGGGGTTATCTTAGTATCTATTATTGTATTTATTTTCTTATACAATTGGCGTACTACATTTATCGTTGCTTCTGTTATTCCATTAGCTTTCTTATTTGCTATCATCATGTTGAAGATACAAGGGTTGCCAGCCAATCTAATTTCAATGGGAGCATTAGACTTTGGATTGTTACTAGAAGGGACTTTAGTTATTGTAGAACATGTCTTTGTAGGTCTAGAGAAACGAGCTGAACAAGTGGGAATGGCAAGGTTTAATAGAATGTCAAAACTTGGGACTATTAAGAAAAGTGCAAGTAGTGTAGCGAGCTATATTTTCTTTGCACTATTAATTCTAATCGTAGCCTTAATGCCTATTTTCTCTTTCCAAAAAGTAGAAGGAAAGATGTTCTCTCCCCTAGCCTTTACATTAGGTTATGCTTTATTAGGATCCCTAATATTGAGTTTGACTTATGTACCAGCCATGTGTAAACTTTTATTGACTAAAGATATCAAAGAACGTGAAAATGTTATTTCTAGATTCTTTAAGAACAATATCTATAAAATGTTTAACTGGAGTTTTACACATAAGAAATTGACTATTTCTATGTTTATAGGATTATTACTAATCTGTGGAGTTAGATTTCATTATTATGGATCAGAATTTTTACCTAAGTTAAACGAGGGAGCATTATATATTAGAGCTACATTACCTAGTAGTATTAACTTAGATGAATCCGTTCGCTTAGCTAAAGAGATGAAAGCTAAGATTAGAGCATTTGAAGAAGTAGATTTTGTACTTACTCAGACAGGTAGACCGAATGATGGTACTGACCCGACTGGTTTCTTTAATATAGAGTTTCACACAGAATTAAAACCTGATAGTGAATGGACTCGAAAAATCACTAAAGATCAGCTCTTAGACGAAATTAGAGTAGAACTTGAAAAATACCCAGGTGTTAATTTTGGGTTTAGCCAACCGATTCAAGATAACGTAGAGGAATATGTAGCAGGAGTTAAAAGCTCTCTGGTAATCAAGATATTTGGAGATGATTTATTCGAATTAGAAAAATATGCAAATCAAGTAGCAAAAAGTATCAAAGATGTTGAGGGTATTACAGACTTAAATGTATTTAAGAATATTGGTCAACCTGAATTGAGAATCAAATTACACGATCACAAAATGGCAAAATATGCTGTAACTACAGCTGATGCCCAAGCAGTAATAGCGATGACTATCGGTGGACAAGCTGCCACGACCTTATATGAGAATGAAAGAATGTTTGATGTAGTATTACGATTTGAAAAAGGATATAGAGATTCTGCAGAAAAAATAGAAGATATATTGATTCCTTCTCTGGATGGCAAACAAGTACCTTTAAAAGAAATAGCTACTATAGATTATCACACAGGACCTGCTTTTATATATAGAGAAGGCGGTAGTAGATATATCGGTATAGGGTTTAGTATTGAAGGAAGAGACTTAGGAAGTACTATCGCAGAAGCAAGAGCTAAAGTAGATAAAGAAGTCAAATTACCTGCGGCTAATAAAATGGAATGGGCTGGTGAATTTGAGAGTAAAGAGCGTGCAGCAAATCAATTAATGCTTGTTGTCCCAGTTTCTTTAATCTTAATCCTTGTATTATTGTACTTCAACTTTGGAAATGTAAAAGATACTGCTATTGCAGCCTTAACTATTCCTTTCGCTTTTATCGGTGGTTTTATATCACTTTGGGCAACTGGCACGATATTTGGAATATCAGCAGGGATAGGATTTATTATTCTTTTTGGAGTAGCTACTATTGATGGAATTGTACTTATTGGAGTAATGAGAGAAAACTTACAACATCGTATGCCATTAAAAGAAGCGATAAAAGAAGGAGTAAAAAGCCGAATAAGACCGGTAGTAATGATTGCATTGATGGGGTCTATGGGATTACTTCCTGCAGCCTTATCAAATGGAATGGGATCTGAAATACAGAAACCATTAGCAATTATGATCGTAGGAGGACTAATTATCTGTATGATTTTATCCTTTACTATCTTACCACAAGTATTCTATTGGGCTTATAGAAATAAGAAGTAGATTTTTTCATATATATTTTTTTGGGGACACTTTATCCTAAAGATGGAGTGTCCCTTTTTTATACTTTATTATCTCTTTTAAACTGTAATGGAGTTAGGGCAGTGTGCTTCATAAAATACTTCGTAAAATGACTAGCATCAGTAAAACCAAACTCTAATGCTATTGCTGATAAATTATGATCACTATGCTTAATTCTCTTTTTGATCATTTCTATTTTAAACCATTTATATATTGTGTCAGACTCATCCCCATATTGGTTGAAAAATAGTTTCTAAATCCTGATTCTGAAAGACCAAATTCATGACTTAAATGCTTTACTCCTAAACGATCTGGTAAATGAATATAAGCATGAATATAATTCTGTATTCGCTCTATTTTAGAAGTGTCATACTGATCTATTATATGTGTATTATCAGCCGTATATTTATCCATTAATAACAATACGCTTCTTAATAAATTAGTATGTAATTCTGAGACTTGTTTATTATTAACCTCCCACTCTATAATCATTAAATCAACAATTGAAATAATCTTATTAACCAACTCTATATCAATCCCTTTTACTTTTCTAACCTCCCACATCCTACCTAAGTTAATTAGTAGGTTATCCCAATAATCTGTTATACTAGCATTAACTCCATCTTTAAGTGCACTAGGCAAAAACTTGATGACTCTAAACCTTGTTTTTTCTTCTATATAGAAATGATGACTATCTTCTGGAGAGAGAAAGAAAACAGTATCTCCTCGATAGATAGATTGTTCTTTATTTAAATCGTGTATACCACTCCCCTCACTGATCAGCATTAATTCATAATGATTGTGATTATGGTAAGTAAATGGCCACTCTTCTGTGCGAAAATGCCTTAAAAACAAAGGTTCGAACTGTACTAACTTCATCTTACAAACATAGCGAAATATACTATTAATATAACAGAATATACAAAAGTGTATTTGATAACTCTACTACATTTGCCAACTTAACGAACTAAACAATATGTCAATCAAAAACAAAGAAAAATATGCTATCCCTATTATGGCATTTACTGCGGGGACTATTGTAGCTAATGTCTACTATAGCCAACCCATTCTAAAAAACATTGCTGAAACACTAGGAGAACCTGAAGCTGCAGTAGGCAAAGTATCTATGCTAGCTCAGATAGGTTATGGTATAGGTATGTTCTTTCTACTTCCTTTAGGAGATAAAATTAATAGAAAGCAATTAATCATTGCGATTTCTATTATACAGATATTTGTATTAATGTGTATTGCTAATACCACTCATTTAAACTTCTTGCTAATCTTGAGTTTTTTAGCTGGTGTATGCTCTACTCCTGCACAAATTATCTTACCTATGGCAGCTCTACTAAACAAAGAGAATAGAGGAAAAAGCGTAGGTATTGTCTTTAGTGGAATATTATGTGGTATTCTTGGCTCACGTCTAGTCAGTGGATGGTTAACAGATTTATGGGGATGGCAGAGTGTTTTTACCTTTTCTGCCATTATGATTTCCATTAGCATCGTTTTGATGTGGCAATTTCTACCTAATGCGCCTATTAAATTTAAGGGTAGTTATATTCAGTTATTGCAATCTACACTACGCTTAGTCAAAGAACACAAAACACTGCGACAAGCCGCCTTATTAGGCTCTTTAACCTTCGGAATATTCTGTTCTTTTTGGACTACACTTACTTTTCACTTAAGTGGAGCTCCCTTTAACTATACCCCTTCTATGATAGGTATGTTTGCGATAGTCGCTATCGGAGGAACCTTAGTAGCCCCATATTTTGGCAAATTAGCAGATAAAGGACAAGTCTTTCAAAACTTGTTCCTTACGATTTCGTTAGTAATTATTAGTCTTGTAGGAATGCTTATTTTCCCCAACTCTATTATAATCTTAATTATCGCTATATTCTTATTAGACATTGGAGTTCAAGCAACACAAATCACTAATTTTACCCGTATCTACGCTCTTAGTGAAGAAGCACACAGTAGATTAAACACAGTCTATATGACAGCTTATTTCATAGGAGCTGGTATAGGAACTTTCTTTGGGCTGATTAGCTGGAGTATCAATGGATGGCTAGGTTCTCTAACCCAAATGCTGTTGTGGAGTTTCTTAGCACTAGGTATTGTCTTTCTATCTAAAAAAGGAAAACTATAGTCCCCACATGATTAGTTTACTATAACTAATTCTAACCTATAGCTCTCTAGAATTAAAAGATGTAACTTTTAAGCCTAGAGAGCTATTTTAATATAATCACTACTCCTACTTTCATAGATTACAAATTTATAAAGACTTAAAAGTACAAATCCTACTTACTTCCACTTTTTTCCACTTTTTTCCATTCTTTTCCGAATACTTCCAAATATTTCCAAAAAAGTCTATTTATTTCCATTTACAAAACCTTAAACCACTGAATATCAGCAATCATTATTTTTAAACATACCTATTTCTTCGGAAGCTCTTCGGAAGAGTTCAGTATTTGTTCGGACTGAGAGACAGTTTACCGAAGAACATCCAAAGACTGCCCAATAAATTCCCGAACAATATGCATTTAAGCTTCTATTTTTTATGTCTCTTTTTAGCTTCACTTTTGAATAAAATGGGATATTCCTTAAAATTAAAAAAACTATAATTCATTGTGAGGCATAGGTTTTCTATAATATCTCTTGCCTTTTTAAGGTCCAAGGCTATCTATATTATCAATTCTACAAAAACCTCATCCTTTTAATTCCCTGAATGATAAATCAATATTAACTTGAATAACAAGAAATTGAGTAGCATAAACTGTTGTAATTGTATCAAGCTTAATTATATTTACACTACCATTAACTAACCCAAACAATTATCATTATGAAATTATTCAATTTTTTTAAGAGCAAGCGCAGCTCCATAGATCCTACTAGACCCTGTAGCTACGCGGATATCTGTAGTAATGACACCGCAGAACAATATTATGATGCAGGACATCTAGATAAGCTACATCTTATTGGTTTAGCTTTTGGTGGAGATGACTCTCCTTTTAATATTTTATATGTTTCACCTGAAGCTGCTCTCCAAAAAAGAGAGATAGATAATTATATCGTAGATTTACTTCAACAAGGCTATAAAGTACAATACAAAGCTTTTCCGGAGTATAAAGGCAATAGTTTTATCCCATCTAAGGTTATTATAGAAGTAGACGGTGACCAGACATTTACGAAAGAAATTGAAATATGGTAAGTAAAGACATGGAGAATCATAGAATATACAGTACCTCATTTGCGAGTGTATACCCACATTATATTGCTAAAGCAGAGAAAAAAGGTAGAACAAAAGAAGAAGTAGATACTATCATCAGATGGCTTACAGGGTATAATCAGGATGATTTGAAACAAATAATAGAAACGAAAGTAAACTTTGAAGATTTCTTTGCTAATGCCCCTCTCATTAATCCTAATGTTAAGCTTATAAAAGGAGTTATCTGTGGTTACCGCGTAGAGGATATTAAACATCCACTTATGCAGAAAATACGCTACCTAGACAAATTAATTGATGAGCTAGCAAAAGGAAAAACAATGGAAAAAATACTGCGAACTTAAACAATTATGGGAGCATGGGGATATAAAGCATTAGAAAGCGATGATGGATTTGACACAATTAATTATATCGAAGACTATATAGAGGATAATTATTCTTCATCTGATAAGTTTCAATTAGATTTAGGGAAGTTAATCCAAAGACTACAAGACATAGGAGCTCTAGGTAAGAGCTTTGACGATATTGATTTTTACTATGACAATACTGCTATGGCTTTAGTAGAGCTATTCTTTATTTTTAAAGATGATGGATATCTTCATTACGGTAATGGTAATGAGATTCAAGAAGGGCTTAAGCTACGTCTAACCGAATTTAAAGGAGATAAATTAGCCCTAGGATTCTTACTGCGATATATGCAAGATATGATAAATGAAGTACCTGATGAAGATGGAGAAAGAGAATCTGTTGAGTTATGGAGAGACTCAAACTGTTTTGAAGAATGGAAAGAACATTTAAATATGTTAGCAAAAAGATTAGAACAAGAACTAAAATAAAAAGCCTCTAAAAAATAGAGGCTTTTCTATAATACAATTCTTCCTTTTATAATTCTTAACTTATTGTCTTCTCTCAATCTTTTAATACTCCTGATCACCGTTTCTACTCTTAGCCCCGTCATGTCAGCTATTTCTTGTCGAGTTAAATCCACAATATACAAATCCTGTTGAATCAAAGGATGTTGCCAATTAGTCTTTAAATAATTTAATAACGTTAGAACGCGCAAATCTGCATCCTGAGCAGAAATTTTAGGAGCCATTACCCCTTGAAAATATAATTTCTTTGACAGATTATAGTTTATCAGTAAAGAGAAATCATGATTCTCCTTGATCAGGATTAGAAAACTTGCTTTGTCTAATTTTAATACTTCTGTTTGTTCAACAGCAATGGCATTACAGATATAGGTTGTCTCTAAAAATATAGTTCCTTCTCCAAAGTTATGTCCTCTAGAATAGAAGCTAAATATAAACTCTCTACTATCATCCTCATCATAAATGTTTAATTTAACTTCTCCACTTACGATATAGTAAAAATACTCTGGCCACATGCCTTCTTCAAAAATGAAATCATCTTTTTCATAAACAACTGTCTCGGCTCCATATTTTTTTAACAATTTGATATTCATCATAAGGATAAATTATTGGTCTATATTAAAGATAGCACATTATATGCCAGAACAATAGGATAAATTGTTAATAAAACAGTTCAAAAGGAGAATAATCAATAGTATATGACTATTATCATATAATTAACTCATAAAAATTAATTATATGTTAAAAATAAACCAAACTTAACAGTGCCACGATAACCTAAATTATATTTTTAATCAACCCTTGTATCTTTTCTTTAGAAATTCCCCATTCATCATCTAATATACTATAGTAAGCCGCATTACGAGTAGTACCATCATTATGTATTTTATCCTTTCTCAGAATACCTTCAAAGACTCCTCCTATCTTCTCAATAGCTTTTCTAGAACGAATATTAGTGTCTTTCGTTTTCAGTTGTACTCGATTTATTTTCAGTACTTCAAAACAATAAGTCAAGAGTAGTAATTTACACTCCAGATTCACTACACTTCCCCAATACTCTTGCGTAATCCACGTCCATCCTATTTCTAACTTCTTATCTGCTTCATACATCTCAAAGAATCGCGTAGAACCAATGATCTTCTGTGTTCTTTTATCAATAATAACAAAGGGATACTGTAATCCCTTTTCTCTAGCTGCTAACGCATTTTGATAGTTGTCATAAAAAGTATCTCTATCAGAACAATCTGTAGGTACTAATCTCCATAATTCTTTATCTGCACTAGCCTGATATAATTCTTCCAAATGTTCTTTTTCTAAAGGAATAAGATCTACTGTTGTTCCTTCTAATACTGTTGGATAAGGAATCCATTGTGTGTTGTTATTTTTAGCCATAATTATTTATATAACTTCCCTATTAAAGGGCATAATTAGTAAAGAGTAAATGTATAACAAACGAGTATTCTTTTTTAGTTTGTTGTTATAAGAAGACATCAAGCAACATAATCAATACACCAGCTTACTGTTTTATAGAATGAAACTACAAAAAACGATGTCTCAATATCCATTTAATCATTTAGAGAGGTAATGGACTTAAAATACTTACTTTTGTGTCTTATTAAAATCTAAACATGAACTGTACACTGTGTAATACACCTTTAAGCACTAAGGTAGATGACGAGTATTATATCTGTCCTACGTGTAATGCATACCTAAAGGATGAGGTACTTTACTTTGATCAAGACAAAGAAAAAAGCCACTATGAATGTCATAATAATGATGTGAATGATATCGGTTATCAACATTTTACAGCTCCTGTAACGAATACTGTATTAGCACACTGTACACCAGCTATGCTTGGTCTAGATTATGGATGTGGAAAAGGCCCTGTAATTACAAAACAACTGGTAGAACAAGGCTATACTGTCGATCTTTATGATCCTTTCTTTCATCCAGACCTTACTTATCTAGATAGAGTATATGATTATATCTTTAGCTGTGAAGTATTTGAGCATTTTTATACCCCTTATAAAGAAATTGATAAACTAACGAAGATTTTAAAACAAGGAGGCTTACTCATCATTAAAACGCATTTGTTTACAGAACAAACTGATTTCAAAAACTGGTATTATAGAAAAGATCAAACCCATGTTTTTATTTATACCTTCAAAACTATTGAATATATAGCAGAGCATTTTGATTATCAAATCGAGACGCTTACCGAGAGATTAGTTGTCTTACGAAAAAAATAAGAGGCTATGTATTAGATACTAGCCTCTTTTATTAATTTATCACATTGCTCTTTCCAGTTGTCCTCTCCTATCCAAATCCCTTTCACATCAGAATATCTGTTAATATCATTTAGAGCGTTTAAATCGTCGTCTAAATGCCAAATAAGACCACTACCACCTATAGTGTAGCTTTTATCTGCTCTATTGGTAAATATAATATGCTTATGCGTGATACCTATTTTATCTGCTAGTAAGAATAAATCATCATTACTTCCCCCTCCATTCATAGCACAAAGCAATTCATTATACCTCCCCGTTACGATAAAAACGTCTATTCCTTTATTAGTTAACTCTTTTGCATATTGAGCTACTACTGCTTCTGTCAATGTTCCATCAAAATCAAATGATACTCTCATTTTATTGTTTTATTGTTTTTTTGTTTTTTTGTGATGTTGTGATATTGTTTTGTGATTTTACTCTTTTAAGGAGATATTTTGTTTTACAAGAAAACAACATCACATAAACATAACTAGACCCACATCCCTTTTTTCCCTTTATAAAAACGAATAGTTCCAGGGCCTATAAAGGCTATAGCTAAGGCAGCTAATAGATATAATAAGTTCAGCTCAGCATTTACCCCTCCAGTATTAGGATCTAAGCCAAAGCTTCCCATTCCCTTTACTAAGAATAGAGACATAAACATCGTAAACGCTATAATAGAAGCAGAAATACGTGTAGCAAACCCCACTAGTAAAAATATAGGTGCTACTATCTCACCGATAGGCACTCCTATCCAAAGCAGCTCTGGTAGATTATGTGCTTTCAACTGGTTAATAATAAAATCATGTCCATGTATTAATTTATGGATCCCGTGGAAGATCATTAGTCCTCCAACACCTAATCTCAATAGGAATTTTCCAAAATCTGCATTCATATACTACTGTTTTTTTGTAATTCTGTTATTTCGTGATTTTGACATTTTGTAATACAAAAAACCGAAATAATACCTTGTGTTAATTGATCTTTCTTAAGTCTCCTTAAAGTCTTGTGACTTTGAGATATATTAGCTAGTTTTAGTTGGTCTTATTTCTATTTTACTAGGAAGCACACGAGGATTCATCGCTAAGATATCTACTACCAACTGTCCCATATCTTCTGGCTGTATTTTCCAGTGATCTGCATCAGACGGCTGGTGGTTATTAAAATTAGAAGTCACAGAACCAGGCAATATTGTTGTCACCTTTACATCTGCATTTCTAAGGTCTAACATAGCTGCTTGAGTAAAACCTACTACACCAAACTTACTAGCGTTATAACCACTTCCATTAGCGAAAAAGTTTATCCCTGCTAGACTGGCAATACTGATATAATACCCTTTGTGCTGCTTTAATTGCTTTACAGACGCCTTTAAAGTGTGAAATACCCCAGTTAGATTCGTATCTATCATTGTATTCCAATCCTCTAAACTCATTTCTTCTACAGAGGAGAATATCCCCACTCCCGCATTGGCAATCACAATATCTAATTTTCCGAATTTCTCTACGATTAGTTCCACTGCCTTTTCTTCGTCTTCATACTTCCTTACATCAGATTGAATTGCTAATATATTATCTGTATATCCTAATTCAGCTATAGCTTCGTTAACTGTATCTATATTCCTACCTGATATTGCTACTTTATATCCTTGTTCTAAAAGAGCTTGAGCAATTCCCTTTCCTATACCTTTAGTACCTCCTGTGATGTACACTACTTTTTGCATATACTATTCTTTATGGATTATTTAAAGAATAAAGATATAAAAAAAGAACTATTCTCTCTTGTCATAAAGGCTCATACATTGTTTTTTTTTATACTCTAATTTGGCTAGTGACATATTTGGATTTAAATTAGCGACGATAAAAACAACTATAGTAATTATGAAGAACAAATCAGTATTATTCTTTTTGCTAGCTGGAAACATCATGTTTGCGCAACGCAACTTTGATATGACAGAGGCTACACTAGGACAAGGTAGACAGTTTGCTACAGAAAGAATACTTCAACCATCTTGGAAGAATGACAATACCCTGAGTTTTGTAACTAAAAATAGAGATAGCCTTTTAATAAAAAGTCAAGCTAACAAATGGGAGTCACAAACAGCTCTTACTGCTAAACAATTAGAAGAAGTAATCAATAATACAGTTAAAGGGACTACATTTAACCTTAGAATCATCCCGACTAACCTAACTTGGTTAAATGACAATGAAATAGAGTTTTATACTCCTGATTCTACTTTAAAATCAAAGTATTACTTCAAGGTTAACCTTACTGATAAAAAGGTAGTCAACTCATTTAAATTTGATCTTAATGGTGACCAACAAATCATCTCTCGCAATGGAGATCACATCGCTTGGTTACAAGATAATAATATCGTAGTGACTACTAATAAAGGTGGTGATGTTAAAGTAACTAATGATCCTGCTCTAGATATCATCAACGGAAGTAGTGATACTCACCGCAATGAGTTTGGTATAAAAAAAGGAATGTGGTGGAGCCCAAAACAAGACCAACTTCTATACTATAGAAAAGATCAAAGTATGGTGACTTCATACCCTATCATTCAATGGAGTGAGCGCGTGGCAGAAGTAAAAAACATCAAATACCCAATGGCTGGTATGACTAATGAGCAAGTATCATTAGTAATCTATGACGTATATACTGGTAAAAAGGTAACTCTACAAACTGGTGAAGCAGACCAATTCCTAACCATGGTTACTTGGGATCCTTCTGGAAACTATGTTTATGTAGGAGTTCTTAATAGAGAACAAAATCACTTAAAAGTCAATCAATACAACGCTGCTACAGGTGCCTTTGAAAAAACGTTATTCGAAGAGAAATCTAAAACGTATACAGAGCCTTCTAATAGTCTAGTATTTGTACCTGGTACACCTGATCAATTCTTATACTTCTCTGAAGTAGATGGATATAGACAGTTATTCTTATACGACACAAATGGCAAGCTAATCAAGAAATTAGGGCATGAAAACGTTATTGTAAATGAATTCTTAGGTTTTGACGAAGACGCTAAAAATCTTTACTATATAGGAGTTACGAATCAAGGATTAGATAGACAGTTATTCAAAACAAACCTTAAAAAAGGTAAAACAGAACAGATCACTACGTTATCAGGAACACATAGTGTTGTCTTAAACAAGAGTAAGTCATTGTTCTTAGATCAGTTTAACAACTTAGAGACCCCTAACAAAGTTACTATTGTCAATGCTGATTCTAAAAAAGAGCAACAAGTATTAGAGTCTAAAAATCCTTTTGATGGTGTTGTGACGATGCCTAAGACAGAGATTAAAACGATTACAGCTGCAGATGGAAAAACTCCTTTAAATGCACGTATCATCTACCCTACTAACTTCGACGCAAACAAACAATACCCTGTGATGGTATACGTATATGGAGGGCCTCATGCACAGTTAGTAACCAACACATGGTTAGGTGGAGCGAACCTATTCTTTAACTATATGGCACAGCATGGCTACATCGTATTTACGGTAGATAGTAGAGGTAGTTTTAATAGAGGACGTGACTTCGAACAAGTAATCCACAGACAATTAGGTCAAGCTGAGATGGCAGATCAAATGAAGGGGGTAGATTACTTAAAATCACTTCCTTATGTAAACCAAGATAAGATAGGTGTATATGGATGGAGTTTCGGAGGTTTTATGACTACAACTTTATCTGTTAACCACCCAGAAGTATTTAAAGTAGGTGTAGCAGGCGGCCCTGTAATGGATTGGAAAATGTACGAAATCATGTATGGAGAACGCTATATGGATATGCCTAGCGAAAACCCTGATGGATACAAAAAAACAAGCTTACTTAACAAAGCAGATAAAATAAACAACAAGCTTTTAATTATTCATGGAGCTCAAGACCCTGTAGTGGTTCAGCAGCATTCTATGGAGTTTATAGAAGCTGCTATTAAAGCAAATAAACAAGTAGATTACTTCTTATACCCTTCTCATGAACACAATGTTATGGGAGTAGACAGAGTTCACTTAAATGACAAGATAGCACAGTATTTCTTCGATTACCTAGAGAAACCAAATACAAAATAGTATTATCATAAACAGTAAAGCCGAGACAAGTTCTCGGCTTTATTTTTTATACAGATTTCTATCTTGTCCTTTATAAAAGAATACAACTATTTCTTTTTTAACAATAGCTGTATTTCTACTATTTGATCTAAGAATGAAATATCTACCTTATCTAAATTAATGACAAACTCCCCTACTGAAGGCTTACCATGAGAAGCCCATACATTAGAAGTATCTCTTTTGTACAATAAATCAGAAATACTAATTTCTTGTTCAACTATATTATTTCCCCTGATTGAAGCTATCACATCATAGTCATCTAACTTATTTCTATAATACTCTTCATCTATAGTTCCTTTAGGCAATATAACTCCAATATCTATTATCTCAGCTATAATATCTCCTTGCTTAATTCTATCTCCCTTTTTCATAAGAATATTCGTTACTATTGCAGGCTTTCCTCTATGTTTTATTAGATATTCTTGTAGTTTCTCATATTTATTTTTTAGGGAGTCCAAGCTCTGATGTATATGTTTCATCTGAGCTTCATTAGATGAGCTATTAGTATTTTTAAATGCTTCTAATTGATCTTCAAGCAGTAACAATAAACGTCTGTTTTCATTTAAATAAACAGCACGCTCCTCTTCACTACCATATTTTAGAACCATCACTGTTGCTATGTCATCACCTATTTCTAAGATTTGATTCTCTTTAATACATACTTCACTTAAACTATGTGTTCCTTTATGTATTGAACGAATAGTTCCCTTATTTACTACAACTATCTTACTTGTAACAGTTAACTTTGATTTTGGTCCATCTCCATCATTTATCTGTTTACCGTAAATAAATACCGTATTAAAAAGAACAATTATGAGGACTGCTATTCTAATAATTGTACTGTAGCTATTATTAAATAGATGCCTCATGTTACTTATCATTATTAGTAGTTAAAAGATAAAGCTTAGTTGCTAATAGAGGTAGATCTGCAGTATCAGTATTACATAGAATGATCATGATCTTATTAAAGTTTTTATCAATAATCATTTCTGTGTTAAACCCATCAATACTTCCTCCTCTTCTATAAAACCCTTTGGCTTCATTAAAGAAGAAACCATAGGTAGGTTTACCTAGAAGCCAATCAATATTATTATTCGTTTGAGCAGTGAGTAAATACTTTGATGTAGATGCTTGATTAATGAGTTTATTATCTCTTAATGCAATAACAAACTTATACAAATCATCTATAGTAGAATACATACCTCCTGCACCATAGTAGTTGGAGATAAATCTCCTATCATTGTACAAAGGCATTTCTTTCTTCCCTTCTCCAAATGAGTAATTATGATAACCATAAGCAAGGTCTAATATCACTTCTTCTTCTTTTACAAATCCAGAATTTACTAAACTTAAGGGTTTTAAAATCAAATCTTCTATAGCTACTGAAAAAGGTTTTTTTGTACTGTTTTCGATAACTTTAGACAAGAGTACATAATCTACATTATTATAATTAAATTCGCTCCTATCCTTATCTGCTATTTTTACAAAGTTACTTATATATTCATCTAACGTATAAGGATTTATTACTGCTTTTATAGGTTCATTTTCCAAACCTGATTGGTGAAGAAGCAATTCTTTAATTGAGATATCCTGACAGTCTACAGGAAGTTCTTGTATATACTTTCCTACTTTATCTTCTAAATGAATTAATCCTTTTTCCTGTAATTGTAATATACATACAGTAGTAAACAACTTCGTCATTGAAGCTATAGGAAATCGTGTATCATTATTTATTTTTACCTGAAACTGAAAATTCGCGTACCCTTTATTTATCTTAATAGAATCATTTTCATCAATATAGAGTATAGAACCATTAAAATGCCCTACATCATACTCTCTATGAACAGACTCAGCAATCTTATTCTGACCAAAGGCCATCGTAGAAAAAATGAAGAAAAAAGAAAGAATTGTTAATCTCATAACTAAAAATTAAAACATTTTATTTCTGTGAATCCCCCCTTTTATACTTAACTAAAGAATAACAGAGTAATAAATAACTCCCAAAAATAGCGATATGAATACAGTATAATACATTGCTTTGTAAACCAATACAATATACTTTATTTATTCAATGTATCCCACTCTTGATAATAAATCCATATTGACTCTATGCTTCGCTTGCTGATTCTAGGAGTTTGCTAGGGGTTTTCTTCGAGTTTTCTAGCCTAGAAGGCCTTTTTGTCGAAGAAAGGTGCAAGCATACCTCTAGCACTCCCCAAGCATATCCTATCAATACATATAAAAGAATCACAAACGACTCCATTATAAATAGGTTTTTAAAATAATAAGTTCAACAGCATAAATTTAGCTAAACAAAAAAAGCTTAACTACTAAGCGGAATTGTATTAACCATACATCGATTAGAATATATTAATCTCTATTTCTGTATCAGATTATACTCTATTGCCATTTTAATAGCAGTACTCAGATTAGAAGTTTGGAACTTCTCGATTAAGTTTTTGCGGTGACTCTCTACAGTATGATGACTGATAAACAGTTTCTCTGCTATCTGGTTTGTGGTTAGACCTGATGCGGCTTCTATTAAGATTTCTTTCTCACGGCGAGTCAGTTTTGGGATTTGCTTTAAGCCTACTTCTTCTTTTTTGTCTAAGACTATTTTAGACTGTGAACAAAGGTATTTTTCTCCTGCAAATACAGTTTTAATTCCTGAGATAATCTCTTCTACCGAAGCATTCTTCTGAATATATCCCTTCGCTCCTTCTGCTAAGCTACTATTAATAACAGCATATTCATTGTGCACACTCAACATGATAATCTCTAACTGAGGAAATTTCTGTTTAAGTGGTTTAATTAACTCCAATGTATTGATATCTGCTAAATTGATATCTAATAGTATAATATCCGTGTCTGTAGTTAAGAGCCCTTGCATCATGCTTTCTTTATCCGAAAAACAAGCGACTACTTCTATTTCTGATTGATACCCTAATATATTTTTTAATCCTTCTAATAACAAAGGATGATCGTCTGTAATGGCAACTTTTATCATAATTACTTTTTAGGAAATTTAAATTCCACACTTGTTCCTATATTTTCTTCTGAGTGTACAGCTAATGTACCTTTCATAAACTGTATACGCGATTGTATGTTGTGAAAACCTGCTGACTTCTTTAAGTCTAATTTATTAATATCAAAACCTCTTCCATCATCTTCTACTGTGACAATAATCTCGTGTTCTTCTTCTACCAACTGAATAATAATCTGAGAGGCAGCAGCGTGCTTTATAGCGTTGTTTACTAACTCTTGTATAATGCGATAGACTAACAATTGTTGATCTTGAGATAGAGAATTCGTATAGCTCAAAAATTCGATATGAATATCTAAAGTATCATTAGACATACGAATTCCAAACTCGTCTAAAGCTTCTTTTAAACCATAATTAACCAATAAATCAGGCATTAAATTATGTGCTACCTTACGAAGTTCTGTGACTGCAGCATCTATCTGATTAATGGATTTATCTAACCCTTGTTTAGCCTGACCTTCTACTTTATCATTTAACTGTGTAAGATGTAATTTGGTACCTGATAACAGACCACCTAAACCATCGTGTAGATCACGAGCCAAACGCCCTCTCTCCTGTTCTTGTCCTTCTAAAAGAGCTGTTAAAGTAGATATTTTTGAATTTTGTTTTTCTTGTTCGATGGCTAAGTTATGTAGCGTATCTCTCTGTTTCATTGTCTTTAAACGTTGTCTATAGGCATATAACAATAGGAACACGACTAAGATAAAAAATATCATAGAAGCAACGTAGAAGGTATTGAGTTTATCCTTATAAGCCACAATACTCTTATAAGTCAATAAGTCCTTATTCTTCTGTTCTGTTTCTAACTGTGATAGACGTAATTGCTGTGCATTCTTCTGTGCTTCAAGCTCGGAGAACTTTAATCTACTACGTTGATTCTCTTCTGTCAATTTTAGATTGCTCAACAGTTGTTCTCTCTGCTGAGCTAAAGCACTCATCAGTTGAATCTTTTGTGTATTTTGATCTGATTGAAACTGAAGCTTGATCAGCTTCTGTTGTTGTCGTTCTTTATCAAACTCAGCTTCTAATTTCTTTACAATCTGTAGTTTATCTTGGTTGTAAAGCTTTTTAAATAGGGCTAAATACTCTTGTTGATAGTAAAAAGCTTCTTTATAATTCCCTTGTTCTACATAAATCTCCACTAAGGATTCGTAAATATTCAATTCTATATTGTGATCAACAATACTTGACTTTTGTATAGCCTGTTGCGCTTCTAATAAGTATAATATAGCCGCATCACTATCACCATTAGCCAAATGGATAGTAGAAATAATACCATACGAGGAAGCTATATGATCTGCTTGGTCTATTTTCAAAGCGATCTGATTAGCTTTTTTAGCGTATTCTAAAGCTTTCGTACGATAACTGTCTGGGAAAGAATATAGGTATAAACTCGCTAAATTATTATTGGCAAAAGATAAATCAGATAAGTTATACATCACGTCCTTATTCTGATTAAAGATGTCTATCGATTGCAAGAAATATCGCTCCGCTAAATCTCTATAATTAATATCTGAAGAATGACTCTCATATAGACGATTATACAGATTCCCCATTTGCATAAAGGTCGTAAACTTTACTTGAGGATCTGACTGTGATAACGCATATTTGAGTGCCGTTTTAGTATATTTCTCATGTAACTCCTTCTCTCCTAACTGACCATAAATAACACCTAACTCACTATTAGCAAATGCTTTTCTCTTATTCAATGTAGGCGAACTACTGGCAGCTTCATAAAGCTTAATAGCTGATATAATGCTGTGTACAGCCTTATCCTGCTTACCATCCCTACTGTATAACCATCCCTCACAATAAGCTACATAGCCCTTAGTCTCGGCATCATTTAGCTTTAGGCTATACTGTTTGGCTAACTCAAGGCTTTTTATTGCACCCGAATTATTCTCTCTAATACGCCTATTCACAGCCTCTATACAATATAATATACTTACATTATTATAATCTCCTTTTTTTAAGGCTGTATTGAGATTCTGGGTGAATACCTGCTCAGCTTTATCATATTGTTTATTCGCATAAAGAGCAGAAATATAAGACACTACCACAGTATTCTGAACAGTACCAGTACTTACTTCTGCTTTATACTTTTGTTCCCAACTTTCTAAAGATTGAGCAAGCATGGGCTCTATGCCAGTAGCCAATAACACAAGTGTCAAAAGAGAAACTCTCTTCATGCTCAACTTTAAATGCGATAAGGTATATAAAGATTTCTTCAAAAAATACAAGATATTAGGTATTACGCTCAATACAAATATATTTATTCTGTTTCTTATTGAAATAAATATCTATAAAAGGCTCATATTGTAATCCTATTTGATATTTAAACTCTAAGTTTTCATCCCATTGCATCGGAATATCTTCTTCTGGCCAAATCATAGCCCAGCCTCCTGCATATCCATATATTCCCTCATTATGATACATCGGATGGCTCTGCATCCATAAGTCTATATAATCATCATTATAGATGGATTGTAAGTCAGATAGATCATCACTATTACAGTCATTATCTTTAACCCACTGTTGAACTTCAGCATCACCAAAATGCATCAAATGCTCGAAGTTTGGGTATACTTGTTGAGTTTTAGTTGTTAGAGCTGTATATTTCTTTAAATCAATGGATTGGATATCAATGGATTCAAACAAGAATATCTCATCCTTCTCTACTAAGGCCATCCATTGATTTAGGTATTTGATTATAAAGCTGATACTTTCTTCTTCATTGACATAAGCGACTTGCTCATCACCTGGTATTGCTTTCACAAAAAGGTGTGATTCTCTAATCAAAGTCTGCGCTTTCTCTTTTAATTGTTCTAAGTTCATTTATTGTTTTTTAAGCTTATATTTTAGCAAAGAAGTCAAACTTTTTCTCTGCTATTAACTTAGGTTCTTGATTTGGATGTTCTTCATATACTTCTATATAGACTACTTTCACATGAGTAGGTATCCTATACTCCTTTTCTTCACTGTAGTTATACCCAGCTATAGAAGCTCCTTCTTTACCAGCTATATGCTTAATATTTACATAGTACTTAAGCGTTATACCATTGCCAAACTGTTCTCCTTGTTCAAAGCGTATCTTAGAAACTTTGCGAATCTGTAACCCTCTAGACTTAATATTCCCTTGTATGCTAAATCGCAACACTTTATCCTCTTTAGAAACTAAAGAAACAGCAGGTACAAATCTCTCTGTAACCTCCTGATAAGTGGTATAAGTATGTTGTTTACCTGTTTCAGGCACTTCTCTTGTCACTTGTTTAGGTGCAGTATATATCGCTGAGACTTGCAATGTTTGAGCCTTAATCTGACAACCAAATAAGCTAAATATAGATGCTAAAATCATAAGGTATTTCATTGTTCTAAGGTAGTACAAGCATTCAAGATTAAACATCCCTAATTACAGTGGTTTTAGAGTTATAAAACTATTTATTATAATTTCTATCTGTTATCTCTAATTTATCTAATAATAAGTTTGCCTTACCTCTTACTTCATTCCATACTTGATGAACATCTATATATTCCCATTCCCAAAGATCTTGAGGGATTTCATCTATCTCCTTCTTAAAATTAAGTAACTCCTGCCTTAACAAAATATCTATTCTCTTATTTCTAAAGACTGTTTCAAAAATAACTGGAGTGAAGGCATAATCAATTTCAGATTCTAATTCAAACAAAGGATCAAATGTAGGTTCTGATAATTCGTCTAATTGATTAACATTCAATGCAAACAATATAATTGAATTTATCAGACATGAATAATAAAAATCAACGTGTTGGTCATAATCTATCTTTCCGCTTGGTTCTTCTTTTGGTTTCTTTTTAAAACAGAAAAGTGATTTTAAATTAATTTTCATCATAACTTTATCTTTATATTTCTTGGAAATGCTCATCACCTTTCTATTCTTCTAAATACGCTCTACCCGTATAAATA
Organism: Myroides odoratimimus; assembly: GCF_004337635.1. Taxonomy (NCBI): domain Bacteria; kingdom Pseudomonadati; phylum Bacteroidota; class Flavobacteriia; order Flavobacteriales; family Flavobacteriaceae; genus Myroides; species Myroides odoratimimus. The sequence goes on along the minus strand of NZ_CP037427.1, from coordinate 2,974,772 downwards.
TCTATATAATAACTTACTGTTTTATCTTCAAGCTTTACTCGAACTAAACCGTCTGAATAGATGTATTTATAAGCCTTCACACCTATATTCTCCTTCTTTATCTGATTGTAAAGTGTATAATTCTCATCCTTCTCTTTCTGCAAGGCATAGATACCTTTAGCAATATCCAAAGCAAGTATAGAAGTGTACTCAGGTGCTATACTCCACAGCTGCCCTTTTTTATCCCAAACCCCATACTTACTATCACCTTCTTTTCCCTCTATATTGACAAGATATAGTTCATCACTACCGGTATAGTACTTTACTGAAGCGACCTTCTGATGAGGTATAACCATTTCTTTAGCAGGCCATACAAGCCTCTCTATTTGATCTGACACCTTAAAACTATCCAAATCAAGCTGTTCTAGCACTTGCCCGTTTATATCTAGATACAGCCAATCATAAGCCCAAATATCGTGATCATAATTAAAAACACCTATTAAAAAATAAGGAGAATTATGAATAGAATATACAAGGGTTGCATTCTTTATAAAGGCTACTTGTTCTGTTGTAGTCTTTGTAATTTCTTTTGGAAAGGCTTTATCATATTGAGGATATGGGTAGACACTCCCAGTATTCGTATCTTTTAATAACTTAGGAACGATTGGTTCAAAGCGTTCTTGCATCAACTGATCAAGTACAAGGTCTTCATTACTATACTTTATAGTAAGCGTATTAACACCTTCTAAGCTCTGATGTATTGCTTTCTTCTGCTGTACATCATAAATAGAAAAAGAGTTATTAGAACCTTTTATAAATCGCTTATCAGCTAAAGTTGTAATGATATCAGACTCCTTTTTCTTTAAATATTGATTCTTAATTGCATAAAGTGTCTCATTCCAATAAATATGCTCACCATCTACTGCTTCAGGATTTAGAGTGTAACTATCTTCTAAATAAGGGACTTCTTTGTGCAGTAAGATCTGTTTGGTTTCAATTACCCCAATCTCTATACTATGATAGGTTTGTTCTTTTTTAATAGCTCCACCTAAGATATTCCACTCCCAATTCCAGATAGGCATCTTTCTCTCATATTCCCTCTGTTTCTTATAGAATGTCAGTCCATTCACCACTTCTATCTCTATCTCACTCTCTCCTACTTCAAGTACTTCTTTTCCAGTGGTATCTATAACAACAGAAGCTCCCTTATTATTTATAACCATCGCATAACCTGTCGAAGTATAAGCAGATGCGCTGTTATACTTTATCCCGTTAAAAGGCTTTAAATTATCCTTATTTACATAGATAAAGTCATTCTGTTTAGTTAAAAACGGAATAAGTTGAGTAGGTTCTACTTGAGGCATATTTAAAGAGGATTTGTCTTTTCTCAATTGAGCATAAGTTATAATAGATATCAATATCAAAAGGGTACTTAATACAGCTACTTTCATACTTTTCATTTTTGTATTGGATAAGTAACAATATTAAAGAAATAAGCAAAAGGAGACAATCCCTATTAGTGGGGATGTTTTTCAATTCCTATAGCATAACTATTGTTTTATATTTACTAGAATAGAAGAAGACTTACTTGATTGAATCAAAAAAGGCTACCTTACGGTAACCTTTTTCTTTGTTTGTAGTTTGTAATATGTGTATAAGAATTTTCTTCTTATTTATTTCCTTTAGCGTAGTCAGCTAAGAACTGAGCTAATCCATTATCAGTTAATGGGTGTTTTAAAAGACCTGTGATAGCACTTAAAGGTCCTGTCATAACATCCGCACCTAACTTAGCACAGTTTACGATGTGCATAGTATGGCGTACAGACGCAGCTAAGATTTGTGTTTCAAATCCGTAGTTATCATAGATAAGACGGATATCTTCGATTAATATTAGACCATCAGTAGAGATATCATCTAATCTTCCAATGAATGGAGATACATAAGTAGCACCTGCTTTAGCTGCTAATAAAGCTTGCCCTGCAGAGAATACTAATGTTACATTAGTTTTGATTCCTTTAGAAGAAAAGTACTTACATGCTTTTACTCCTTCTTTAGTCATTGGTAATTTTACTACGATCTGAGGATTAAGTGCAGCTAGTTGCTCACCTTCTTTAATCATCCCTTCGTAATCTACAGAAATAACCTCTGCACTTACATCACCTTCTACTATCTCACAGATAGCTTTGTAGTGATTTAAAATGTTTTCAGCTCCTGTGATTCCTTCTTTAGCCATTAAAGAAGGGTTAGTGGTAACACCATCTAATACCCCCAGTGCCTCAGCTTCTCTAATTTGATCCAAATTAGCTGTGTCAATAAAAAACTTCATAATCTATATTATTATATTATGTTATGTTGTAACCCAAAAGTACGATATATATTCATCACTAGAGCGATTCTTAGAGAGTTTTTCTAACAATACTTACACCCTTAATCCCTATTCACTGAGTCCCAAATAGTAATGATTTTCCCTTTATTAGCCTTTAATCTTGTAGTGATTCATCAGCATCTTCTCATACACCTTCCCTGGTAGTATTTTTTTGAGGATTAATGAGAACTTCTGCAAAGGCTCCCCTACTTTATACCTCACTTTTGGCTTAGGTGTATTGATCACTTTATGAATAGCTTTAGCCATCTCTATTGGATCTCCACCACTGTCTACATGCTCATCCATCATATCTAATGACATTTGGTAAACTTCTTTATAAGCCGAATTGTCTAATACAGGAGCATGATAGCGCCCTGCCGCAATATTGGTTGCAAAATCACCAGGTGCTACATTAGTCACTTCTACATTAAATGGCTTTAACTCCATTCGCATAGCTTCTGTAATTAACTCAAGAGCACCTTTAGAAGAAGAATAGATCCCTCTAAAGGGCAATCCCATATATCCTGCTATCGAAGTAACATTAATGATTAAACCTTCTTTTCTAGCACGCATATGAGGCAATACAGCTTTCATGACTTCAATTGGGCCAAATACATTCGTTTGGAAGTTATTTAAGATTTGATCAGCAGGGATTTCTTCAATTGGTCCTGTGATTCCTACACCAGCATTATTGATTAATACATCTATTTTTCCTTCTATCGCAATGACTTCTTCTATAGCAGATTGAATACTAGCCGTATCGCGTACATCTAAGCGTACTAAAGGAATTGTTGAATCTACTACTCTCTCAGGATTTCTACTTGTTCCATATACTTTACACCCATGTTGTGTCAAATATTCTCCTACACTCCTACCTATACCAGAAGATCCTCCTGTAATAAAAACGATTTTACTCATTGTATTTCTTGATTTAGAACAAAGATAAAAATATTCAATGAAGAATGCTTACTGTCGCTTTGTTGTTTTCTTTTTCTATTCCCCCAGAACCACCACACCTCCTGCTTCCTGTTCCCGGTTTCCTGTTCCCTGTTCCCTGTTCCCTGTTCCCTGTTCCCTGTTCCCCGTTTCCTATTCCCCGTTTCCTGTTCCCTGTTCCCTGTTCCCTGTTCCCTGTTCCCTGTAAACTGTCAACCAAGCAAAACATGCTAATTCTTCTTATCTTTACCCCAAACACTTTAAGACTCACTCATGAATAAAATTATATTAGCTGCTAGTCTATTAGCACTTAGTATGTCAATGACTAGCTGTAAAACAACTAATTCTATTTCAAACAACCAAACAGTTTCTTCTACTTATTGGCAAGAAATATCTGCTGACTCTATGGCTGTAAACCTAAAAGTATTAGCCTCAGAAGAATTTGAAGGAAGAAGAACAGGAGAACCTGGACAAAAAAAAGCGACTGAATATATTACCAACTTCTATAAAAAGAGAAGTATAGCGTATCCTAAACAAGCAGATGGCTACCTACAGCCTGTTCCTAGTGCTTTTATGAGAAATAGCATGATGAGATTAAAGGATAGCGAGAATATTATGGCTTTTATAGAAGGAAGTGAAAAACCTGAAGAAGTACTAGTCATCTCAGCTCACTTTGACCATATGGGAATATTACTTGACAAAATCTACTATGGTGCTGATGACAATGGCTCTGGTACAGTAGCTGTAATGGAGTTAGCTCGTGTATTTAAAGACCTTGAAAGCAAAGGAATAAAACCTAAAAGATCCATTCTATTCTTACATGTAACAGGAGAAGAATTTGGACTATTTGGATCTGAGTACTATGTTCAAAACCCTATTATACCATTAGAAAATATCGTAGCGAATATTAATATCGATATGATCGGACGTACAAGTGATAAATATAAGAAGGATGGAGACTATATTTATGTAGTAGGCGCTGATAGATTGAGTAAAGAATTACATCAAATGTCTGAACAATCAAACGCAAACTCAGTCAATATCGATCTTGATTATACTTATAATGATGTCAATCATCCTGAACAAATTTACTATCGTTCTGACCATTACAGTTTCGCAAAGCACAATATCCCTGCTATGTTCTACTTTAATGGAACACATGCTGACTATCATCAACCGACAGATACCTATGACAAAATAGAGTTTGAATTAATGAAAAAACGTACACAATTAGCTTTTGCTACAGCGTGGACTATTCTAAATGCAGAGCACAAACCTCGTTTAGACTAAATATAACGCTAAACCTCTTTTAGATATGAAAATGATTTGGATCAAAACTATAGATATAAGTTTATTTCTATTGTGCACCATTAATCTGATTCTATGGATCATGCGTGGCTTATACGTTATCGGAACGAATACTTCTGAGACCTTTCAATGGATCTATGAAGAAGCATATACCCCGATGCTATATGCCTTATTTATCCTACCTGTCTTAGTAGTAGCGACCATGATTAATAGAAAGTTCTCAATACAATCCTTTACCTTCCTATCCTTAAAATGTTTAGTGATTAACTTCTTTCTAATCTTTGTGTTAAGGTAAAATGTCTGCCAATGAAGGCAGATTTCACCAGATATGAGAAATCTCCTATCTCTAGAAGTATAAATGAAAAAGCCCACTCGATGAGTGGGCTTTGCTATTATCTATTTTATCACTCCTTTATTAAGTAATAATTCTATCATCTTCTCTGTATCTTCCTTGCTAAACTTCTCTGTTTTTGACTTAAAACCAACTTGCTTAATCTTCCAATCTTTCATTGCTTGATACACAAAATCAACATTAGTTGTTTTTAAGTCTGCATAAATCTTCAATACAGTATTAAACAACTCTATTTTATCAGTCTCCTTATTAATGAAAGGCAAACTATAGATCTGTAACAAGTTATTTATAGCCATAACGAAGTTTTTATTCTCTTTCTTAGAGACAACATCTAATATCTCCTTTTCTTTCTGATAAAGCTTTTTTATTCATACTAAATTTGGTAAGTAACTGTAAATATACCACCTCCCCCTTGACCATACAAGAGGAAAACCATAAAGGCTACGAATAATTAAGTAAAACAGAAAAAACCACACAAAACGAATTGCAATTCGCCTACAGCGTGAATGCCCACCCCAATATCAGGTAATTTACAGACACAACGTATTACCAATTGTGCGTCGTAGGGGCGAATTGCAATTCGCCCACACAACGAATACCTGCACCACAAATACCCACACAACGAATGCCCACATCGTGAATTGTTTGTCCCAAACATTATATGGTATATTGTTTACCCGATTATAAACGGGCGAATTGCAATTCGCCCCTACCTGTGAAATTTATCATCGTGCCATCGTTCAGGATTGGTAATGATATAATTCGATATATACTGATAACTTCTCTCGTCTCTTATAATATACTCATAGTAATTTCTCTGCCAGATGGTACGGGCGGTTGGGGGCGTTGGGGCGAATTGCAATTCGCCCACACAAAACGAATTACAATTCGTCGCTGCCTTTATTCTTTTTATTGTGGCTATTTTATAACCTCTGACGATAGCCCCGATCGTTTGAGACGGAGATTTAAATCCTTTATTATCACCTGCCTTTGTTTTATTCTTCGCAATCTCGATTATCGCATGCATATGATTAGGCATAATGATAAACTCATACAAAATCACATTATCTCTCACATTTGCTGTATTCAGCCATTCATCCCTTGCAATCTCACCTATCTCATTCAATGTTAACACCCCGTCTTTGATAGATCCGAAGATATTCTCCCTATCCTGTACACATAGCGTGATAAAGTATAATCCCTCAGATGCATAATCATACCCTTTTAAGCGTATAGATCCCCTTTGTTGATAGTTCATCATCTTATAGTTATTCATAGCCACATAGTTGTTACCTAAATCACCTAATACATTGATTTTAAATATACCACTTTTCTTACTACCCTCAAAAACAAGAAAAAGCCCATCTTCACAGACGGGCTTTTTCATTAAGCACTTCGAATACCTCAAAGTCAAGAAACTTCATCGAACTAAGAATAAGAGTCTGACCTCTGTATTGAATAAAATAAAATGTCTGCCGATATCGGCAGACATTTTATTTTATCCTAATCTTTAAGATAAGTATTCATTATATATTTTAACATACTCAACAAATCGTTCTACTTTCTCTTGGTTAACCAATTCATCTAAGATATCTAGGGCTAACCGAATAGGATCTTTCTCAATACAAAATAGGTTACTATCGCATTCTATTCCAGCATAATTAGAGTCTCTTTTCATACCTATCGCCCAATTCTTTAAGAATAAACCTAATGGTATTTCGACTATTTCATGATTTGCCCATCCTTCTTGTCTACATGCATTTGCATAAGCATTCCCCGACCAAAAGCATAACAGTAAAGCCTCTTCCCCCTCTTCGTCTTCAAAATCATTAGAATATAAGAAAGCAAAACCGCGAGGTTCTTTTAAAGCATAGATTATTTCAGTCTCACAGATTCTCTTTATAAATCTCTTATACTTTACTTCTAATGTAGCAGTGTCTTTTAACATGTTTTATTTTTTATAATATCTTACTCTAAAAAGTCATGAACTCTTCTTCTAGTATAGAATAAATATTAAATAACTTCAAATAAAGAAGCTTTAAGATTCCTCTCTTGATTAATACCTCTTTATTTCTCCGTCTATTACTCCATTTTTATAATTTACCTCTCCTTTTAATCTTCCATCCTCATAATATCCTTTCATCGCTCCGTCTAAGACACCATCCTTATAGCTTGTTTCGCCTTGTAATTGTCCGTTTTTATAATACTCCTTACTCACCCCATCTAGTTCCCCATTCTTATAACTCGCCTCTACTTTTACTTGACCATGCTCATAGTATCCTTTGGTAATACCGTGTTCTACCCCATTCTTATACATCATTTCTATCTCTAGTTGCCCATCTTCATAATACTTCTTAGTAACTCCCTCCAGCTTCCCATGCTTATACGTCATTTCAATTGCAGCTTGTCCATCCTCAAAATAGCTTCTCTTACTTCCCTCTAGCTTTCCATCCTTATACGTTTTCTCTAGCTCTAGCTTTCCACTTTTATAATATTCCTTAAAACTGCCATCCAATACTCCATTCTTATAGTTTGCCTCAGCTTTTACTTGTCCATCCTCATAATAGCGTTTAGTTATCCCATCTAACTTTCCTTGCGTATAGTTTTCTTCTAAATCTACTTTTCCATTGGCATAATAGCTCTTTGCACTTCCTGTAAATACCTCTTTTGAATTCACTTCATACATCACGCCATTACGCTCTTGAAGATCATTGATATGAACTTCTTTTTTAGCACAGTTTATGAATAAAACTGAAATAAATAAAATACACAAAACTCTTTTCATACTTACTTTCTTAAAAATCACATCGGAGAATCTATTGTTCTCAACAACAAAAATAGCCTTATTCTTATAAATAAATCACAAATTGTCTCAATCTATTTACAACCTTCCTAAACTAAAAAAAGCCCACGAATTAACGTGAGCTTTTATATTTATAAAGAGATATACTATTTCTCGAATTCTTTTAATGTTTTAGTAATAATACTTACACAGTCTAATAACTGCTCTTCGTTCATTACTAATGGCGGAGCGAAACGGATGATGTTACCATGCGTTGGTTTTGCTAATAATCCGTTGTCTCTTAATTTAAGACAGATGTTCCAAGCTGTATCACTTTCTTCAGTATCGTTGATGATAATAGCGTTTAATAAACCTTTACCACGTACTAAAGTACAGATATTACTAGTAGCAATATACTTGTTAAGCTCCGCTCTGAATAATTGTCCAAGTTTCTCAGCGTTATCCGCTAATTTCTCGTCTAATACTACATCTAGAGCAGCCATAGCTACAGCAGCAGCAGTAGGGTTACCTCCAAAAGTAGAACCGTGTTGTCCAGGTTTGATTACATTCATAATCTCATCATTTGCTAACACAGCAGAGATAGGATATGCTCCTCCTGATAATGCTTTACCTAATACGATGATATCAGCTTTGATATTTTCGTGGTCGATAGCTAACATTTTACCTGTACGAGCGATACCTGTTTGTACTTCATCTGCAATGAATAAAGCATTGTGCTCCTCACATAACGCTTTAGCAGCAGTTAAATAACCTGCGTCTGGTACATAAACTCCAGCCTCACCTTGAATAGGCTCAACTAAGAAACCTGCAATAGTTCCTTTGTTAGCTTCTAAAGCTGCTTTTAAAGCTTCTACATCATTATAAGCTACACGGATAAATCCATCTGTATAAGGTCCGTAGTTTTTACGAGCATCAGGATCGTTAGAGAAAGAAATAATCGTGGTCGTTCTTCCGTGGAAGTTGTTCTCACATACGATGATTTTCGCTTGATTCTCAGCAATACCTTTTACTTCATAAGCCCATTTTCTACAGATTTTTAAAGCAGTCTCTACAGCTTCTGCCCCAGAGTTCATCGGAAGAACTTTATCAAAACCAAAAAGCTTAGTGATTTTCTCTTCGTATAATCCTAATTTATCATTGTAGAATGCTCTAGAAGTCAATGCTAGTGTACCCGCTTGATCAGCGATCGCTTTAACGATAGCTGGGTGGCAGTGTCCTTGGTTTACAGCAGAATATGCTGATAAAAAATCATAATATTTCTTACCTTCTACGTCCCATACATATACTCCTTCTCCTTTAGATAATACTACTGGTAGTGGGTGGTAATTATGTGCTCCGTATTTATTTTCTAGCTCAATAGCATGAGCTGAAGTCATTTTGTTCGACATTATAATTGTTTTTGTATTGTTTTTGTTCTCGCAATTTAAATCTTTTTTAGTGAAATCTAAAATTAATATTTGTTAGAATTAAGTCAAAAACAAGCTTTACTTTTGACTTAATTTAAATTTATCACGTCTACTATTCCCAATTCCTTAATAAAACTCTCATCATGGCTAACAACTACTAAGGTTCCATTAAACTCACTTAAAGCTTTAGTTAAACTCTCAATACTAATAATATCTAAGTTATTCGTAGGTTCATCTAATAGTAACACATCTATCTCTGAAGCTAAAATAGTCAGATAACACAACACGAGCTTCAGTTTCTCTCCTCCACTAAATGTACTTATCTTATTTGTCCATAAGCCTACCCCTATTCCGTACTGAAATAATAGATTGCGAAGATCCGCCAGAGAGTGTTTCCCTTTATTAGCCAGTTCTAACTGATCTATAGGCGTTAAACTATGATCTAGTAAAGAGTAAAATTGATCCAAATAGACCACCTTAGCATCTGCACGGTATAATTCTCCTGTAGTAGGTAGATAAATTCCTTGTAACAATTTAAACAGCGTAGACTTACCAGAACCATTCTTTCCTTTGAGCAAGATTCTATCTCCGCTCATGATTTTAAAGTCAAGATTCGTCTTAAATATTGGAGCAAATGCAGGAGAATAACGATAGTTCATTTCTTTAGCTTCCCATAACAACTTCCCTTTATGCAAAGTAGATTGGGGAAAACGAATAGCAAACAGTTTATCTCGTTCTAATTGGGTTCTTAATTCTAATAATTCAGATTGTATTCCCTCTTTCTTTTGTTGGTGAACATCCTGTAGCTTAGCTACGCTGTTCTCTGTTTTATTGCGCATCGCATTAATAACAATCTTTGGAAGACCTGCTTTTTTCTCTGCTTTTTTGTTCTGAGCCTTGTCTTTACTTATTTGCTCTGTACGTTTAATATCCGCTTTTTTAGCATCTTTCATTTCTTTAGACAGATGATCTACTTTACTCTGGATACCTTGTAGACGCAGTTCTTTTTGTTCTTTGTATAGGCTGTAATTCCCTCCATACTTAAACACTCCATTAGGTGTTAGCTCAAAAGTAATAGGCATTAACTCAAGTAATACCCTATCATGGCTGACAATAACGATAGTACCTTTAAACTCTTGTATATACTTATAGAATAATTCCTTGGTTTCTAAGTCTAAGTGATTAGTAGGTTCATCTAATAACAGTGTGTCTGCCTGACTTAGCATCATCTTCGCAAATAGAACCTTCGTCTGCTGTCCTCCACTCAGACAATCCATCGTAGTATCTGGTGATATCGTCTCTAATCCCCAATACGCTAATACCTTAGCGATCTGTTCTTCTATGTCCCATTGATCATTAAGTACTTCGTAGTCCTGTTCTTCTACAGAACCCGCTAGTATAGCACGGAGTGCCCTAACCTTATCAACTACCCCTACTGCTTCATAAATAGTGTGAGATTCAACTAATTGTTTATTTTGTGGCAAGTAGAATACTGTCCCATTAATATGAATAGCAGGTTCCGCTAACTCTAATTCTCTAGCGATTAGTTTAAGTAATGTTGTTTTGCCAGTACCATTTTGACCGATGATACTAACCTTCTCTCCTGCATTAATAGATAAACTAATATTTGTAAATAAAGGTGTCTTATCTGCGTGATAATAAGATAAATTTGATATAACTATGCTCATAGTCTTTTAAAATTTAACCCAGAATAAGTAATAGACCAATAAACGAAAAGTAAGTATACAAAATAGGTCTGAATTAGCGATACAATCATACTGTAGTATGGTTTTAGAACTAATGAAAGAGCTATGAAGTAGAACTGCTTTATAGTATTTGGCTGAGGCTGATTCTTGGTTTACTGCTGTGAATAATCCATACGTGGCCCGTACACCACTCCTCACGGTCAAAAAATATGTATTTACACGATACTAAGTATTATGACAACACAAGACTGTTGTCAATTTATAAAGATGATAACCACTCGTCGGACTGAAGTTTGTCCTTTTATCTATTGGTTATATATAACCAATCTTTACTTAGTTGTGTACATTTAGACTATTATTCGTTAATACTGATGCAAATGTATATCTACTTTTAGTTTTAAACAATTATTTGAACGATATTTTTATTAAAAAAGGCTGTTTGACTAAAAAGGTCTTATACCTAATTGTATAATAATGTTGTTTTAGAATGATGTAAGTACCTGTACGTAGCTTGCACTTTCTAGGGGATTCCTTGCAGTTTTCTAGCACTTTGCTTGCCTAGAAGGTGGTTTTCTCGAAGAAAGGTGCAAGAACCCCTCAAGCAATCCTCTAGCAGGTCAGAACAAAACTGTCTTTTCTTTAATCAAAATCAGATTAAAAGTTTTTTTTATTCTATGTTTACAGTCCTATAATCAAAAAATATGAGTAATAAAGAATTAACAAATAGATATGGATCACTAGCTTCATGGGTGTATCATATCGATAAACCTATTGGAAGATCCTTTGGAGATGTAGAATACTATAGTGAAAGATTAAAAAACACAGAAGGAGTAATCCTAGAACCTGCATCTGGAAATGGAAGAATACTAATCCCTCTATTAGAAAAAGGATTAAAAATAGAAGGGTTTGACGCTTCTGCAGCAATGCTTTCTTACTGTGAGCAAGAATGTAAACAAAGAGGTCTCGATGGTGTCTTTAGACAAGAAATGTTTAATACCTTCACCTCTACTACCCCTTATGAAGCAATTATAATCCCTGCAGGGTCATTTCAGCTTATTACGAATACTGATGAAGCTATTGAAGTATTAAAACGCTTTAAATCAGCTCTAAAAGAAGGTGGTCGATTAATAATAGACTTATCTCCTTTTTCTGCATTAGCAGAAGCTCCTATGCTAGCTAGACAGTGGAATGTAGAAAATGGAATGCTTACACTAACAGAATCTAGAGTAGAAACATCTTATCTTAAGCAGACTACTATATCTCAATTGAGGTATGAGCATTGGGATAATGAGAAAGGATTAGTTAACTCTGAAATAGATTTGTTCTCCCTTCGCTTTTGGGGAGTAAAAGAATTTGAACTAGCCTTAAGAGCTGTTGGTTTTACTGAGATTACCATCAGTAGTAACTACTACTTAGAAGAAATTTCAGAAGAAACACATACGCTAACTTTCGAAGCGAAATAGGTAAAACAAACAGGGAGGTTATCATCAGGATAAGCTCCCTGTTTGTTTATACTAAATGCCGTAGGCAAATAATTCTTAATTTTAAATTCCTAATTCCCAATTAATTTGCGGTCTTGATCATACATCCCTACCAAAACACTATTGCCTTCTTCATCTACGCGTAATCCGCCGTATTTAGCTTGTTCATACTTCTCTGCATCCCCCTCTTGAAAGAAGAAACTCTCTGCCCCAATATTAAATCTCCAGCCTTCATAGTTAAAGTATTTGATGTAAACTTGATTAGCTTTCTTCTCTCCCATTTCATTGATCATCTTCACCAGACTCCCTACATTATCCTTATCTAAAGACAGTAAGACATATCCACGCTTATTCAGTTTACTCTTTTCTACAGCCTCCTCAATATCGTTCACAGCTCTAGCTGATAGTTCTTCTTCTGTAGTTGTAAGGATCTCATTCTCACTAACAGGGCTTATTGAATCTAGAATACTTTGATCAAAAGTACTTGTTCTAGTTGATATCGCATAGTTAAGATTCATATAATCTCCTTGCATTAAGGACCTAGGATCTACAGGAGCTAATTCTAGCAATACGAATAGTCCTTCTTTTATTGTCTTTTCCTTTTGTAATACTGCTCTTACGAAGAAGATACCAATAAGTACAAATACAACTAGGATAATTATGTTCTTCTTATTTTTCATTTGTCTGTCCCTCACCTTTTTGAATTAAATAATAGATACCTAAGAATAATACGCCTATGCCCATCATAGATAGAGATTTCTCTAATAAAGAGATGCCTAAGTCATAGTAAAACATGCCCATTGCCCAAATTAGAGTTGCAATACTTAAAGCAAAACCTACTTTATATTGCCTTTTAAAGCTCCAAAGCATCAATAAAAATGCAATACCAAATGCTGGATAATTAAATGCTATTAGTACATTAAAGATAAGGACTAAGCCATAAGCCATCACTTTAATGCTGACTTGAGTTACTTTCATTTTATTTAGTACTAAATAAACCGTTGCTACTACTAGGGCTAATATGGTAATAACTAAAAAAAGGTGAACTCCTCTATATTCACTAAAATAATAATAACCATACTTCATAGTAGAAGCAATAATCCCCATTACAAGTGTATAGCAAAAAGAAGCAGTAAAAACAGCTAAATATCTATCTCTTATCAGTTTATTTATTGTTCTTAATCCTTGTTCTTGCCAAAATAAATAAACAGTGAACAATAGTACAATAGCTAAATAAATATGATAGAAAGTTTCTATTTCTAATTGAAATAATATTACATGAATAGAGACTAATACACATAAACTACTCAAAAATGCTATAATCTGATTATTATAAAGTAGCAATGTGATTCCGCCAGTAATTAACATGATCAGACCTGCTAAATCTGTAGCTTCTGCTAGTCCAAAGACTAAAAAAGCATATCCTATAATAAATAAAGAAACAGCAATACTATCTGTTACAGCGCTGTCTTTACTTCTATTCAATGCAAATGAGCCTACTAAAAACAGTAATCCCATAATACTTAAAAAGGTATTATTAGAAAACAAATCACTCGATATCAAAGCAATAAACCCCATAAATAGTCCTAAACCTATAAGACTCCCTATTACTGAAATTACTCTAATTATAATTGACTTAAGCGCTAATTTGCTTTGTGCCACTTGTAGGGCATCTTGCTCTACTTCTACTCCTTTTTGGATTAAAGAAGTAACTATATCTTTAAATTGATTACTGTTCATTGCTCCACACTTTTTTCTGGTTTATAATCAACTTCACAATTCCAAAAGTTCCTCCTATACAGTATAATGCATATAATAATAACGAAGCCTCATTGATATCAGCAATCTTGATAATTAAAGCAAATACAATAGCAAATACAGAAAGTAAAAAATAACTATACAACAATAAATCCTTAGCTTTTCTACTCCATAAGAAACTTCCAATAAACCAAGCGATAGAAGCTATTACTAGCATATATAACCCTCTTAAATCAGCTTTAATATAGCGGTCTGTACTTACAAAAATAAAAGTAATAATACCACTAGTTGCAACTGAAAAACAGGCTAAAGAAAGTAGTCCCGTATAATATCTATCCAATTTATAATTCGTTTTTTTGGCTAAATATATAGGTACTAAATATAATACTACATTCAATAGTAAAAGAAATAATCCACTATAGAACAATAGATCATCACTCGTTACTTGTAAGAAATAAAGAATTAAAGTTGTGTTAGCTAACACAGCATAAAATAACCACTGAGGAGAGAACTTATTAAGCACCGACCATGGAGTTACTGCTAATACCCACATAAAGAAGAGATCGTAAGCATTAGCTCCTGTCTGATACACTTGACCATAAACAGCAAATAACACCCCTACTAATATACTCGCACTTAACAAACTAACCTGTTTTACAACAGCATTCAATTTAGGGTACACAGCTCCTATAACACTGATAGTTAAAAGAGTGAATACAAGTAAAAACTTGATGTTTTTATGCAGGTCTGCCCAATTGTATGCAAAGAAAAATACTATACCTGACAGTAAAAACCCTGCTCCTAAGGCTAGTGTCAAATACTTGATAAACTTCTGCCAATCTGTGATATTAGCATAACTCTTCTGCTCTAACAATTCTCCTAACTGAGAATCAGAGAGTGAGCTATGCTCTTTTAGAAGGTATAAATCTCCCTTATCAATCTTTTCTTTCATGCTTCTTTTTTATTTTCTCAAACGTAATACAATTTATTGAAAGTTGTATTACTTCACCTTAGAATACACCCTATATTGCTCATAGATTAGCTGAAAAAAGGGAGATACTATCACATGGTATTCTAAGTCGAAAACGAAAAAAAGACAGTATCTAACCGATTAGATACTGTCTTTTTTATAATTTCTTTTAAAAACTTATACTGTCTCTAAAATCTGAGCAGCGTGGTCTTTAGTCTTTACTTTACTAATCACATCAGAAATAACTCCTTCTTCATTAATCACAAACGTCATTCTATGAATACCGTCATACGTGCGTCCCATAAATTTCTTAGGTCCCCATACACCGAAAGCATTTAATACTTCTTTCTCTTCATCAGCTAATAAGGGAAATGGCAAGTTATTCTTCTCAATAAATTTCTGTTGTTTAGCAGCTGAGTCAGCACTAACACCTAGTAATTCAAATCCCTTTGCTTTTAACTCTGCGTAATTGTCACGCAAGTTACAAGCTTCCCAAGTACATCCTGGTGTACTTGCTTTTGGGTAGAAGAATACTACTAGTTTCTTTCCTTTATAATCACTTAACTGATGTACTTTTCCTGATTGATCTAATGCTTTAAACGCTGGAGCTTTTTGCCCTACTTCTAATGTCTTCATCTTCTTCCTAATTTAATTGATTACGTAAAAATAGGAGAATTTATAAGAACTATCAAGGCATATCCTATAAACTCTCTCTATCGTGTGATTATTCTTTTAATATTATTTTGCCAAATTGATTAATAATCTTGTCCTCTACCATCATCTTCTGAATCACATGTTGAATCACTTGATCCATCTGACTTCCTAATTTAGTAAAATCAAAAACTCTTCCGATAGCTTTAGTTAAATCTTCATGTGGCACACTAAAGTTAGTTTCTAGTAACTCTATTATCGCTACCTCTATCTCCTCAGGACAGATGTCTTCTATATTTCTCTTTTCTATAGTATTTTCTCTATAATGAGTCAACCCTCTTTTATAAAGATCTTCATTCCAATAAAAACTCTTGATAAGAGAGCACACTAGTACAATTAGGAATCTCATTAATCAATTCGACTAAATATGCCTGCAACTTCGTACCAGTACGAGAAATATTCCATATAGTCATCATCTTTTTAAACAAGTAGTTCTGACTAATAGGTCCTTCCGTCTGAATAATTTGATACAATTGATTCTGTACTAGATTTCTATTGCTTTGAAGGTATATTGTCTCAGAGTTACCATCCGCTATAGCATTAAAGTTAGCAGATTCATAAGGCCTTTGTCTAGATACAGCTGCCTTATCAGTCACTTCGATTAAATGTTTGCTAATAAAATCATTTGATCCTGTCTCCATCTCCACTTCTTCAGCCTTCTGATAGGTCTCATCTATCTTAGCTTGTAAATCTTGTAGAATTAACTCCTTATTCTTAAACCAATCAATCGTCCATATACGGTATATATTCCATCCAAGTCCTTTTAATACACCAGGAATTAATAATTCTCTATCATTGGTTGTTTTTGCGTTGTAGTAATTTAATCCATCTACTAGGATTCCCATTACATACTCATTCGGATTATTCTTATCAACGACACCTATATCTAATCGATAACTAGAAGTACCAATATTCGTTTTAACATCAAATCCATTCTCTTTAAGATAAGTAGCAATGGATTGAATCAATTTATCACTTTGTTTAACAGATTCACTCTCAGCAATATTTACATATCCTTTTTCTGCAAAGTCTAAGAAATTCTTCAATCCCTTCACTCCTTCTGCATTAGTACGTCTAAGGTCTATCTGATCCCCTTTAAGCGAAGAGAATATCTTCATCTCATACCTCGCTCTAGTCACAGCTACATTAAGACGTCTCCATCCTCCATCTCTGTTTAACGGTCCGAAATTCATTGATACCTTGCCTTCTTCATCAGGGCCATACCCTATAGAAAACAATATAATATCACGCTCATCTCCTTGTACATTCTCTAAGTTTTTGATAAAAAGCGATTCTGAAGCTCCTAGCATTTTCTCCTCTACAGCAGGGTTCTTGATCAGCATATCTGACAACATATCTTCTATCAAGGTCTGTTGAGTTTGACTAAAAGTCACTACACCTAGAGACTTAGGTTTTATTTGACTATAGTGCTGTTTTATATATTCAACGATAGCTATAGCTTCTTTTTTATTTGTACGAGACTTTCCTTTCTCATACATCCCCCCTTCTATAAATTCAAAAGTTACTTTCTTATCCAAGTCATCCTTAGACGGGAAAGTCAATAACTTATTGTCATAGAAATTAGCATTACTAAACGATATCAAACTCTCGTGCTTACTTCTATAATGTCTTAACAAATACTTAGACGGTAATGACAGAGCCAAACAATCATCTAGAATACTTTCTAAATCTTCTAATTCTAAATTATCTTCATCTACCTTATTAGAAGCAAAGAAACTAGTCGGAGGCATCTGCTTAGGATCTCCTACGATAATAGCCTGCTTAGCTCTAGCTAAGGCACTAATAGCCTCGGCTGTAGGTAACTGAGAAGCCTCATCAAAAATAACCAAGTCGAAATGCTCTGTACTAACATCAAAGTACTGTGCTACCGAAATAGGACTCATCAGCATACACGGCTTTAAGCGAGAAAGTAAATTAGGCATCTGATCGAATAGTTTTCTCAAACTCAACCCTCGTCCTCTACTGCGAATAGCACGTTTTAGCATTCCTAATTCTGAACTCTGAATAGAGTCAAAGAATGATCTCGGAATACGACTACTTAATTTTAATACTAATTGACTCTTATTTAATTCGGTATACTCATTGTGAATATCGTGATACTGTTTGATTAGAGTCTCATATATCTTAGCGTCAAAACCACTAAGTGCAAAAGAGTTACTTACTGTTTTAATAAATAAATTGATGTGCAATATTCGCTCTAGCTCTACTTCTAGATTGTCCTTTTCTATTCTACCTTGTTCTAATAAGTCAATAAACCAATCTAGTTCAAGCTTAGTTCCCTCTTCTCTATAGACATTATAGTTAATCCAATCACTTAACTTATCAAGGTTAGCTAAGATACCGTCAACTTCATCACTTAAAGGTGCTGTCGAAGAGAATGCCTGAACATCGTGGTATTTTACCATAAATGTCTTTAAGAATGTCGTAATCTCGGAGATTCCTCTTCTTACATTTTGGTTTCTATAAAAATCTAATAACCATTTATCTATTCCATAATAACCATGCTGTTGAGCCAGTTTAGAAAGTCCACTTAGGTTCTCTATTTCTGTATAAATAGCTTCAAAGTCTAATCTATCATTAGTATAGTAGATTTTAGACAGTCTATTAATATCCCTGTAATTAGAGTCCTCACAGCTTAGTTTTAACCTCTTGAAGTCATCTAATTGATTAAACAGAAGATTAACATCATGCTCCGATTTAATCTTTGCTTTAGAATATCCATTTAAGAAAGACTTTACTTTTCTCTGCTTAAGCCATTTAGGCAAGAACCAAAGATGTTTAGATTTATTCCACTCTTGTTCTTGAAGTGATAGATCTACTTCAAGTATTTTCTTATTAAATTGTTGAGTAATTGAATCCTCTATGCGTATACACTTCTGATGTAACTCCATCCACTTGTGTAACAGAGAGAATTGATTAGCATCAAAGTATAAGTCAATTAATTCATAAGATAAATTGCTCTTAGCTAATAATTCAAACATCGTCTGTAAACTATTAGCATCAATTCTTTTATCAGACAAAAGTTTAAAGTTAAACTCTGCACTGATTTGCTCATATTCACGAGCTGTATATTTATAATCAGACAGTACAGTCTTAACTGTACTCTGGATATCGTATTTATGTTCTTTTATCGTTAAAGAACGCAAAGGATGTGACAAAGGGCTCTCTATGCGCTGACATATAGAGGCAAATTGTACTATCCAATCCTTCCAACTTGTATAAGTAGACTGTGTAATCTCATTTAAATCAATATCTACAAGTAAATCGCTATTAACAGCCACATGGTTAAGCTCTAAATAGGCTATGGTATCATATAAACTCCATCCAATACTAAAACGTTGATGTAGCTGAGTTATATACTTTCTCAACTCTGCTTTGCGTTGATCTATCCTATTGGAAGCTTCCTTGAAGTCATAGTTACCCTTATATTTTGGCACTTCTAATGTAGCTTCGAACTGCGCTAATACATCAGATTTACGTGTTTTATTAGAATGCAATTCCAAACAGAATGGTCCTAGTCCTATCTTTTCTAATCGATGGTGTACTACATCTAGTGCAGCTTTTTTAGCAGCTACAAATAAGACCTTTTTACCATTTGCTAATGCATCTGCAATGATATTAGTGATCGTCTGAGACTTACCAGTACCTGGAGGCCCGTGTAAAACAAAACTTTTATTAGCATGTGCATTTCTAACTGCTTCTAATTGAGAATTATCAGTAGAGATAGGTAATGTCAATTCTGATGATGTCAATTGCTCTAACTCATCATCATTACTATCGAGTACTTCTATTGATTCTGACAGACTACCATTCAATAAACTATTAACAATAGAGCTCTTTTGAATCTCATCTGCATACTTAGAAATATCTTGCCATAAAATCAATTTATTAAACGAAAAAGTCCCTAAGATAATCTGATCTAATACATCCCAACCT
The DNA here is from genome assembly GCF_004337635.1 of Myroides odoratimimus. Taxonomy (NCBI): domain Bacteria; kingdom Pseudomonadati; phylum Bacteroidota; class Flavobacteriia; order Flavobacteriales; family Flavobacteriaceae; genus Myroides; species Myroides odoratimimus. The sequence goes on along the minus strand of NZ_CP037427.1, from coordinate 2,955,040 downwards.
TTTAAATCTATTATCGTCTTTCTAACTAAAGCAAGAACTTTAGGTACATCAACACCTAAATCATCCATCGGCAAATCTTCTAGGGCAGTCATATCAAGTTTAAACTCTTGACGTAAATACTCTAACAACGTGATATTAATCATCGTCTCCTCGTCTCTCCCTCTTAGTACAAACTTAGAGTTAATAGACCTCCTATTAAGCTCCACAGGCACTAATAATATAGGGGCATATCTTACTGTTTTCTCAGATTTGGGTTCATACCACTTAAGCAATCCTATCCCTAGATATAGGGTACTCTTACCATTTTCTTCTTCAGCTAATTTAGAATTTCGATATAGATTAACTAAGATATTATCTAAGTCATACTCATTGTAGTAACTATATAGTCTATTATTCTTAAACTCTGAATTTACTACTTCGAATAGCTCTTCTGATGAATGTAATGGTGGATAATATAGATTGTACTTATTTAATATCTCTTGCTGGCTACTTCCTTGTATAGTATACGCTTTACCTTCCGCTAAAGAATCTTCTAAATCACTTACATTTACATCGATTAACTGTAGAATACTCTTAGTAAATCGAGTATTTAAAAGATTGTTTCTAAGGGATAAATCTAATAGCTTCCTCTCCCAAATACGTTGTTTAGATAAAACAGTTCCTTCTCCTAGTTCTAAATCACTAAAAGCATTAGACTGAGCAAATCGCTTATCTATACTATCTTTTTTTCTACTAATTTCAAAATCGTGGTTCTCAATAAACTCTCCACTACTCTTTCTATATACTGGTAAAGGTAATACATTATTGATGCGAGAAGTCTTAACGTCAATAGACAAGATAAAATCAGAAGCTTGTAACAGCTGAGTTTCTGCAGATGCCATTGCTTCTTTAAGTGTAAAAGTAGCCCCCTTACAGACCATGGTAGATTCTATAACGATAAGTTCACTGATACTCGTTGCTGCACGTTTAGTAATCGCTGTCTGATCATAATTAACCATAGAATCAAATCTATCATCTACTAACCAAACACCAACAAATATGTGCCCTCGTGTCAAAATAAGAATAGGATTTAAGTCTATCGCTTCTAAACATGCTGCAAAGAGCAATGTTATATCCATACAGTTACCAAACTTGGTCTCTATCACTTGATCTAATAATCGAATACGCTGGCCTGTACGCTCATAACTTGGTGGCAATGCACTATATACTAAATCCATACTTTGTATAGATCGGTAAATAGCGGATACCATCTGTAATACGCGTTCACGACTACCTGACTGATATCCTTCGAAGGAAGGAACTAATTTATTCTTCTCTAATATTCTAACAGCATTAGACTTAATAGGGTAAATAGCATCATGATTAGGTAAGATATACGACGCTAATAATTGTGGAAAAAGCTCCACTCCCCCAAAGTAGTCTATAGGTAATACCTCTATTTGGAAGAAAGTCTCTGCTAATACTTCGTCATCTAACTTTAAAGCTATCTGAACCGTATCAATATCTTTCTCTACTACATTACGTATAAAATGTAGATTATATTTAAAATCAAACTTCGTTATGGTATAAGCCGTATTAGACTCTAAGCGTTCAATAGGCACAACATTATCCTCAAAAAAACCTAGTTGCGATGAGATGTGAACTTTAACCCCTTCATAACTTTCTTCTAGATTATCTATTAGGATACGTTGTATAAAGTGATATTTCTGAATACAAAAAGTATAATTGAAGTAACTATACTTCTGTACTGATAATTTTATTGATGTATTTTGTTCCATAGTGTCACAATTATGTCTTCCAAAATAGAGCATTCCTACTCTACTTTTTCACAACAACTGTCAATTTCGTAATTCTTAAGAATTTTCTAAAGTAATATATTTTTACATACTAATTAACAAAATAAATAAAATATACTTTAATCACGAAAAATACAATAAACACCATCCTCAAATAGCGGTAATACTATACATAATACCCTAAAAACTCTTTATATATACCAACAAAAAGACGACTTAGCTAAGAAGCATAAGTCGTCTTTTTTTCAATTTATCACTATTTTTAGTTCGTAAATAACAATTCTCTGTACTTCGTTAATGTCCAAAGCTCATTATCTACCATTAATTCTAATTTATCACTGTGGTAACGGATAATATCAAAATAAGGTTTCACAACATCACAGTATGCATGAGCTTGTTGTTCAACATCCTCTATTAGATTAGCTTTTTTACGCTCATTCGTCATCTCAGTAACCTTAGCATTAATTTGCTCTATATGATGAGATATCTTTTTAATCATTTGTAATTGTTCTGCTGCAATCGTTCCGAAATCTTCAGCACCGAATATTTCTTTAAGACCTTTCACATTATCAATTACTAAGTTTTGATACTTGATAGCCGTTGGGATCACGTGATTTCTTGCAATATCTCCTAATACACGTCCTTCTATCTGAATACGTTTTACATATTCTTCTAGCTCGATCTCATATCTAGCATGCATCTCTATACTAGTCATTACTCCCATCTCTTCAAATATCGAAATCACTTTAGGGTCTTTCTTAATTCTTAAAGCAGAAGGAGTAGTTTTATTATTACTCAATCCTCTTTTGACAGCTTCTTTTTCCCACTCATCACCGTATCCATCACCTTCAAAAAGAATTCTTTCACTATCTTTAATATACTCTCTTAATACATTGAAGATTGCCTCGTCTCTTTTTAATCCGTCTTTTTCTACTAGTGCATCCACTTCATTTTTAAAGTCTCTTAACTGTTTAGCTACTATCGTATTTAATACAGTCATAGGTCCAGCACAGTTAGCTGTAGATCCTACTGCTCTAAATTCCCATTTATTACCTGTAAAAGCGAATGGAGAAGTTCTATTTCTATCTGTATTATCTAATAATACATCTGGAATTTTTCCAACTACATTTAACTTAAGGTCTGTTTTTTCTTCTGGAGAAAGTTTACCATCCGTCACCTCTTTCAATTCATTAAGAACCTTAGTCAATTGTTGTCCAATAAATACAGACATAATTGCCGGTGGTGCTTCATTCGCTCCAAGACGGTGATCATTACTTGCAGAAGCAATAGCTGATCTTAAAAGCTCTTCATTATCGTTTACAGCTTTAATCGTATTGATAAAGAAGGTTAGGAACTGTAAGTTGCTCTTAGGTGTTTTACTAGGACTCAACAAGTTCACACCAGTATCAGTAGCCAATGACCAGTTATTGTGTTTACCAGAACCATTAACTCCTTTAAATGGTTTCTCATGGAATAATACTTTAAAGTGATGCTTCTCAGCTACCTTTTTCATTACATCCATTAATAAAGAGTTGTGATCCACTGCTAAGTTAGCCTCTTCAAATATAGGTGCTAATTCAAACTGATTAGGAGCTACTTCATTATGTCTAGTCTTAACAGGAATACCTAATAAGATACAGTGATTCTCTAAATCATGCATATAATTCAGTACTCTAGTTGGAATAGAACCGAAATAGTGGTCATCTAATTGTTGTCCTTTAGCAGCTGTATGCCCTAATAATGTTCTACCTGTAGTAAGAATATCAGGTCTAGAAGCAGCTAAAGCACTATCTACTAAAAAGTACTCTTGCTCCCACCCTAAAGTAGTCGTTACTTTCTTTACATTTTTATCAAAGAATTTAGCTACTTCAGTTGCAGCATCATCTATTGCATTAAGCGCTTTTAATAAAGGAGTTTTATTATCTAAAGCCTCACCAGTATAAGAGATAAATACAGTAGGAATACATAATGTAGAACCAAAGATAAAGGCAGGAGATGTAGGATCCCAAGCTGTGTACCCTCTTGCTTCAAATGTATTTCTAATTCCTCCGTTAGGAAAACTTGATGCATCTGACTCTTGTTGTACTAATTGACTACCATTAAATTTTTCAACAGGATCACCATCAAAAGACGTCTCAAAGAAAGCATCATGCTTCTCTGCTGTCGTTCCTGTCAGTGGTTGAAACCAGTGCGTATAGTGACTTACTCCTTTCGATAGCGCCCATTCTTTCATTCCCAATGCAATGTACTCAGCTAATCGACGATCTATTTTAATTCCTAGTTGTGCATTCTTAACAGCCTGATAAGCTTCTGGAGTTAAAAATTGTCGCATTGACTTGTCATTAAATACGTGATCACCAAAGATCAATGATTTTCTACCCAGTTCTTCTACCTTTACAGCTTCTCTAGATGCTGCTTTTTCAATTGCTCGAAAACGAAATGTTGACATAATTAATAGTTTTTGAAGGGACACCCCCTGTTTTATGAGTACAAATTTAAATAAAAGTCATTAAAAACAAAACACACCCCCTATATTTTTGTAATATTTTTTAAAAAAGTATATTCAAGAGCACTCCCCCCCCCTTATATTTTTACCTATAGAAACAAAAAAAGGTAGAAACTTAGCGCCTCTACCTTTTAAATATTATTATCTAGTACTTCTTAACTACTTTTACATCTTCTAAGTTATACTTGCGTACAACTTCTTCGTATGATAAACTAGTCTTCTCACTTTCTTTACTATTATCAGACTTAGTACCTATTACAGGTGTACTTCCAGGAATGTATACTATTCTAAAAATCATATTCTTTATAAAGCCTTCATGTTTATCTCCATCTCCATTAAAAAAACCTAGAGGAGCATTAGCTCTTGCAACGATTTCTGTATCATATGGAGAATAATTATAACTATATTCAAGTTCTTTTTCTACTTTATCTACATCTACAAAGTATCTGGTAGGTAAAGGTGAAAAAAGAGGCTTACCATCATTACTAAATCTATCAGCTATAAACACGAACACCAAGTCACCATCTACAAATCCGTTTGGATGTTTAATAAGTTGTCCTTGAATAGTACTAGTCAAGTCTTTTGTAAAACTTAATTTAATTTCTTCTACATAAGGATACATAGTTGGTCCTGGAGGCCCTTGTGGTCCAGTAGACCCTTCACACCCAACTAATAGTGATGTAGCTACAAAGGCAAATAGCATTGCAATTTTTTTCATAATCTCTTTTATTTATTACTTGCAAAATATGCATTTTTTACAACACCCAATAAACTTTATCAAATAATTATACTTATTTATCGTGTAATCTCTTTCGAACTTCTTCTTGAATCCTTTCATATTGCTCTAACAGCTCTTGATCAACCTTTCCTGAATATTTTTTTATCCTTCTCAAGAAGAAACCAAACAATAAACTGTAAACTCCTAATAATATGAATGAGAATGCTGTCCAATATACAATGGTAAATGCACCAAACTCAAGATTCCATAACATACAGAATGAAAATACTAACCCAAGTAAAGCAAAAACAAATAAGCTAGTCCATGATTTTACACCGTAGTTTTTAAGGTCAAAAGCTGTTCCCATTCCTCTAATAGATCTAAACATTAATCCAAAACCAACATAAATAGGAAGAACTACTGCCGATAACGTAGGCGTTCCAATTAAAATAACACCTAATACCACATCTATAATTCCTGAAAAAAGCAACCATCCCCAACCATCAAGTTGATCATGATTAGAAAAAGCAAAGATAATCTCTGAAATACCAGCAATTAAAAACATACAACTAAAGATAATAGTTAGTGAAGCATATGCTGTAATAGGAGTACTAAACATATATATTCCTCCTATTATAAAAAGTATACCAATGATTACAGGTATATACCAGTTCTTAATTCGATCTTTTACAGTTTTTACAAATGAATTAGCCATATCTCTTTTTTTAAAGTTTACATCTAATTTATACATTTTTAACGGCATTCAAAAATTTAAAAGTGTAACTTTGATTTGAATCGTGTAAATATTTAACTAAATAACACTAGTAAAGTCCTTTTCTATGATAAAAAGAATTTATCTCCTTTTACTTTGTTCTACTTCTATCAGTTTTGCACAAAACTTAAAGCCTATAGCTGATAAACAAGAAATATACAATAGCTTACAACTAGCTACTGATATACACAAAGCTTTCCCCACAGATTCACTTTATAATCTTACTGGTTATAAGAATACGTATAGATCACCAGAAATGGGGTTAACCAATATGTGGGCATTATACCACAATGATAAAACAAATACTGTAGAAATAGTTATTAGAGGATCTGTAAACAAGGGAGCCAGTTGGTTAGCTAATTACTATGCAGCTATGATTCCTTCATCAGGAGAAATACAATTAGATAATACTAAAAAAGTTAGTTACAAACTATCTCAAGATGAACGAGCAACTGTTCATGCAGGATGGACTATAGCATCTCTATATTTAATGGAAGATATTAAACCTAAGTTAGATAGTCTAGTCCAGAAAAATCATAAAGATTTTATTATCTCTGGACATAGTCAAGGTGCTGCTATAGCTTATCTAATAACAGCTAATCTAATGAATCAACAACTAGAAGGAAAATTACCTAAAGATTTACAGTTTAAGACTTATGCAATTGCTCCTCCTAAACCTGGAAATCTTTACTTTAGTTATCAATATGAGAAACTAGCTAAAAGTTGGAGTTACTCTGTTATTAATACCCAAGACTGGGTTCCTGAACTTCCACCAACAACACAGACTTTTAGAGACTTTAACGAAATTAGCCCTTTAGCAGATCACGAGGTAAAAAAAGCATTAAAAAAAGTAACTTGGCCTAAGAGAATGGTTGCTACTAGTATTTTTAATGGTATAAAAAAGCCTACCGAAAAAAGTGTCAAGAAATATAACAAATATCTAGGTTCCTTTGTCTTTAACCTAATTCAAAAACAATTACCAGAATTAGTAGAGCCTAAATATGTTCTAAATAGTAACTATGCGAGATGTAGTAACCCAATTATATTAGATGGACTCAAGGATACAGAATATCAAATCAAGTTTCATAAACCTGAAAATATAATGTCACACCACTTACCTCCTGCTTACTTATACTTATTAGATAAAGAATAAAAAAAGAGACTCTTAATAAAGAGTCTCTTTTTGAAATAAAACAATTTTTCAATTGCTATAGTTATAGTTTGGTTAGGGTTCTAAATCAATACTTACTAGTAAAAAGACATAACTATTACTTATTTTGTAAGTGCATTACAATATACATAAGATTTTTATTAGCACAAATACTCCTATCATTAAAATGGATTATTTTTTTATTCTGTTAATTTCCATTATTAAACACAAGCTAATAAATTATTCATTAATAACACACTTAATTTTTAACCTTCAATTAAGTATAAATTATGATATCAAACCTAAATATACTAAACAGAAGATCTCTTATAAAAGCGATATTTAAAAAAAGCTGATGAGTAATCAAGAATATTGAAAAGACAGCAAAAATATTTTTAAACAAAAAGGCCTATACATGATGTATAGGCCTTCCTTATTTGTTTTATTTTAGAATAGAATTATCCTAAAACTTCTTTTACTTTTTTACCGATCTCAGCAGGAGAATCAACAACATGGATTCCACATTCGCTCATGATACGTTTCTTAGCAGCAGCTGTATCATCAGCTCCACCTACGATAGCACCAGCGTGTCCCATTGTTCTTCCTTTAGGAGCAGTCTCTCCAGCGATGAATCCGATAACAGGTTTTTTATTACCATTTTCTTTAATCCAACGAGCAGCATCAGCTTCTAATTGACCACCAATCTCACCAATCATAATGATTGCTTCAGTTTCTGGATCAGCCATTAATAATTGTACAGCTTCTTTAGTAGTTGTTCCAATGATTGGGTCTCCACCAATTCCGATAGCTGTTGTAATACCTAAACCTTGTTTTACAACTTGATCAGCAGCCTCATAAGTTAAAGTTCCTGATTTAGAAACGATTCCAACTGTACCTTTTTTGAATACGAAACCTGGCATAATACCAACTTTAGCTTCACCTGGAGTAATAACCCCTGGACAGTTAGGTCCAACTAATCTACAATCTCTACCTTTGATATAGTCGTAAGCTTTGATCATTTCCGCTACTGGAATACCTTCTGTAATACAGATAATAACTTTGATCCCTGCATCAGCAGCTTCCATTATAGCGTCAGCAGCAAATGCTGGTGGTACGAAAATAATAGATGTATCAGCACCTGCTTTTTCTACAGCTTCTGAAACTGTGTTGAATACTGGACGCTCTAAGTGAGTAGTTCCCCCTTTTCCTGGAGTTACACCACCTACTACGTTTGTTCCGTACTCAATCATTTGTGAAGCGTGGAATGTACCTTCACTTCCAGTAAATCCCTGAACGATTATTTTTGAATCTTTATTTACTAAAACACTCATGATCTTGTTTTTATTTATTTAAACTTACTTACACAAAAATAAACAATTCTAATTACTATTAAAACTTTTTACCCCCTTATAAGTAAGATTAATTGATTAATTAATAACATTCTTTGTTTTCAATCTCAAGAAACCTGATTTATGTCAGACACTAATGTCAAATACTATAAATGCTTAGTTTTCTCTACTAATTCTGGTATTCTCTTAATACTAGCTAATTGCTTTAATTTATCTCTTGATTCCTCTGCAGGATACCCAAAATAAACTTTACCTCCAACTAACGATTTAGATACTCCAGATTGAGCTAAAACAACAGCTTTAGTTCCAATAGTGATACCACTTGTAGTACCTACTTGTCCCCATAGCGTTACTTCATCTTCTATGACCACACAACCAGCTATACCACATTGAGCCGCAATTAAAGAACGTACACCTACCACAGTATCATGTCCGATATGAACTTGATTATCTATTTTAGCTCCCTCTTTAATAGTAGTATCTCCTGTCACACCTCTATCTATAGTACATGCAGCACCGATACCTACGTTATCTTCGATAACTACTCTACCACAAGATACTAATGGATCAAATCCTTCTGGTCTCTTTTTATAGTAGAACGCATCAGCACCTAGTATAGCTCCAGCATGAATAACTACATTATTCCCTATAATAGTTCCATCATATAAAACTACATTAGGGTGAATAACACAATTTTTACCAATCACTACATTATGACCAATGAATACATTAGGTTGAATGATTGTTCCTTCCCCGATAATAGCATCTTTAGCTTGTACCTCAGTTGCTGGTTTAAACGGGTTAAAGAACTTAGATAATTTATTAAAATCTCTAAACGGATCATCAGATATTAATAAAGCCTTACCCTCTGGGCACTCTACATCTTTATTAATTAAAATGATTGTCGCATTAGAGTTTAACGCTTTATCATAATATTTAGGATGATCCACAAAAACGATTTCACCTTCTTGTACAACGTGAATTTCGTTCATTCCATAAACTGGAAAATTAGCATCACCTACAAACTTACATCCAATAATCTCTGCTATAGTCTGTAAATCTTGAACTTTTGCAAAACGCATCTCTCTTCTTCTAAAAAGTGATTACTCCTTGATACGCTCCATATAAGCGCTGTTTGATGTATCAATCTTGATTTTATCACCTTCGTTGATAAATAAAGGTACATTGACAATAGCACCTGTTTCAACAGTAGCAGGTTTTGTAGCATTTGTAGCTGTATTTCCTTTTACTCCTGGCTCAGTATAAGTTACTTCTAGAATTACAGAAGCAGGCATATCTACTGCTAACGGTAATTCAGTCTCTGAATTAATTTGAACCATTACAGTTTCTCCTTCTTTTAATAAGCCTGGAGCATCTAATACGTCTTTTAAAAGCGTAATTTGCTCATAAGTCTCAACATTCATAAAGTGGAACTGATCTCCCTCTGGGTATAAATATTGGAATTTATGTGTTTCTACTCTTACAGTATCGATTTTGTGACCAGCAGAAAAAGTATTCTCTAATACTCTTCCATTAGTAACGCTTCTCATTTTAGTTCTAACAAATGCAGGCCCTTTTCCAGGTTTAACGTGTAAAAACTCAACAATTTTATAAATATCATTGTTGTATTGGATACATAAACCATTTCTAATATCAGCTGTTGTTGCCATTCTTTTATTTTATTTAGTATTACTAATATATTCCTGAATATCCTCTCATAATTCCTCTTGATGAATTACGGATAAACATTAAAACTTCATCTCTTTCTGGAGTTGCTTCCATATCTGCCTCTATAATTTCAAGTGCTTGACTTGTATTATAGTTCTTTTGATATAAAATACGATAGATCTCTTGAATCTCTCTGATTTTTTCTGGAGAATATCCTCTTCTTCTCAATCCTACTGAGTTAATACCAGCATAAGAAATAGGTTCACGTGCTGCCTTAATATAAGGAGGAACGTCTTTACGTACTAATGTACCTCCAGTCACAAATGAATGTGATCCGATAGTACAGAATTGATGTACAGCAACTAATCCTGCTAATACAACATAATCTCCTATAGTAACGTGTCCAGCTAAAGTACTAGAGTTAGAAAAAATACAGTTATTACCAACGATACAATCGTGTGCAATATGACTATACGCCTGAATTAAACAGTTATCACCGATAACAGTTTTATATCTATCTTTTGTTCCTCTATTGATTGTTACACATTCTCTAATAGTTGTATTATCCCCTATCTCTACTGTTGTAACTTCTCCTTCGAATTTTAAATCTTGTGGTTCTGCTGAAATAACTGCTCCAGGAAAAATCTTACAATTCTTTCCGATGCGAGCTCCTTCCATGATAGTAACATTTGATCCTATCCATGTTCCTTCCCCTATTTCAACATTATTATGAATGGTTGTAAAAGGTTCTATAACAACATTTCTAGCTATTTTAGCTCCAGGATGTACATATGCTAAAGGCTGATTCATATTCTTAGTTATTTGTTATTTTTGAAATCTGAGCCATTAATTCAGCCTCAGCTACTAATTTTCCATTGGCATACGCATACCCTTGCATATGGCATATCCCTCTTCTTATCGGTGTAATAAGCTCTAATTTAAACACTAAAGTATCACCAGGGTGTACTTTGTTTTTAAACTTCACATTATCCATTTTCATAAAATAAGTAAGATAGTTCTCTGGATCTGGTACAGTACTCAGAATCAAGATACCTCCTGACTGAGCCATTGCTTCACAGATAAGAACTCCAGGCATAACTGGTGCTCCAGGGAAATGCCCTACGAAGAACGGTTCATTCATCGTTACATTCTTAAGTCCTACTACATGCTTATCAGACATTTCCAGAATCTTATCAACTAATAAAAACGGAGGTCTGTGAGGTAATAAAGCCATAATTTTATTTACATCCATTAATGGTTCTGCATGTAAATCATAAGATGGAACTTGGTTACGCTTTTCATTGCGAATAATCTTAGACATTTTTTTAGCAAAATTAGTATTCACTGAATGTCCTGGTTTATTTGCAATAACTTTACCTCTTATTCTTGTTCCTATTAAAGCTAAATCTCCGATCACATCAAGTAATTTGTGACGTGCAGCTTCATTAGGATAATGTAATGTTAAGTTATCTAAAACCCCATTTGGCTTAACAGCAATCTCTTCTTTGCCAAATGCTTTTTTAAGGTGTTCCATTGTTTCTGGAGATATATCCTTATCTACATAAACAATAGCATTATTTAAATCTCCTCCTTTAATCAATCCGTTAGCAAGTAATGCTTCTAGCTCGTGTAAGAAACTAAAAGTACGTGCTTCAGAAATCTCTTCTTTAAAGTCAGACATTGATTTCAATGTAGCATTCTGTGTACCCAATACTTTAGTACCAAAATCAACCATTGCAGTCACTTGGTAACTATCAGAAGGCATAACGATTATCTCACTTCCCGTTTGTTCATCTACAAAAGAAATAACTTCTTTTACGATGTACTCCTCACGTTCAGCGTCTTGTTCTACGATACCTGCTTTTTCAACTGCTTCAACAAAGTATTTAGAAGACCCATCCATAATAGGAGGCTCAGATGCATTTAACTCAATGATAACATTATCTAAATCACATCCTACAAAAGCTGCCAAAACATGCTCTGTTGTTTGTATTTTAACTCCCTTTTTTTCAAGGTTTGTACCACGTTGTGTATTCACAACATAATTAGCATCCGCTTCTATAATTGGATGTCCCTCTAAATCCATACGTACAAAAGTAAAACCATTATTGATTGGAGCAGGTTTTAAAGTCATTGTCACCAATTGACCTGTATGTAAACCTACACCACTAAGTGTTACTTCGCTTTGGATGGTTTTTTGTTTAACCATAATTAAATCTCTTTAAATATTTTGAAAGGCTCTTATTTTATATTCTTTTTAATTGACTCTATGTCACTAACAATCTTAGAAAAGTTTTTAAAGTAACTATATGACTTTAAAAAATCACTATGAGGTAATGCTGGACTACCTTGTACTGCCGCACCATTCTCTAAATTCTTAGTTACTCCTGACTGAGCCTGAATACGAACATTATCACCTATTGTCAAATGTCCTACTATACCTACTTGCCCTCCGATCATACAGTTTTTTCCAATCTTTGTAGATCCCGCCACTCCTGTTTGAGAAGCGATTACTGTATTCTCTCCTATCTCCACATTGTGAGCTATCTGAATTTGGTTATCTAACTTTACTCCTTTGCGAATAATTGTAGATCCTAAGGTAGCTCTATCTATAGTAGACGCTGCACCTATTTCTACATTATCCTCAATGATAACATTACCTATCTGAGGAACTTTATTAAATGTCCCATCAGGATTAGGTGCAAAACCAAATCCATCAGATCCAATAATTACTCCTGCATGAAAAGTACAATTAGCTCCTATTACAGATTCTGAGTAAATACGAACTCCTGCAAATAAAACTGTATTATCCCCAATACGTACATTGTCTCCTACGAATGTATTAGGGTATATTTTTACGTTATTTCCTATTTTAACATTTTTACCAATATAGGCAAAACTACCTAAATATAAATCATCTCCGTACTCTACTCCTTCTGATATAACTGAAGGCTGTTCGATTCCAGATTTCATTAATTTCACTTGATTGTAATACTCTAATAATTTAGAGAATGCTTTATACGCATCATCTACTTTAATTAAAGTTGCTGTTATTGGATGCTCTGGTTCGAAAGTTTTATTTACGATAACCACAGAGGCATTTGTTGTATATATATGGTGTACGTATTTAGGATTTGCTAAAAAAGAAATCGAACCTGCTGTTCCTTCCTCTATCTTAGCCAATGTACTTACTTCTATCATAGGATTCCCTACAATTTCTCCTTCTAATACTGACGCTATTTGTTCTGCTGCTATTTTCATCGAGGCAAAAATATAAAATATAATTGAAATTTAACTTTCAAAAACGTTTTTTGGATAACAAACAAAATACTTTGTCACCACTTTCGTCAATGATTTAAGGTTTAGTTCATCTGATACCGATAACACATCTTTTGTTGTCCCATCTTTTTTAAGTATCATAATAGGCTCTTTATCTTTACTATACGCTTGATTCTCCATTTTACCTTTAAATACAAAGTATTTTGAAGCCTCATTAGAAATAGAATATTTCTTAGATACTTTATCAAGCATATTATTTAACTTTAACTTTGTTTCCTCTTTATCTGAGACAAATTCAATGCGTAATAGCTCGCGATTAATAATCATTTTACTCAATTCTGACAAAATAAAATCATTATGGAATTGCCATGATTTAAGAGCTCCTAGAATATCTGAATCGTCTAATAAAGCGAATTTCTCTAACCCTACTTGATCGAAATCTCCTTCTTCTATCTGATTCTTTAGAAAGAATTGTAAAGACTCACTACACCATAACTCTACTCCTTTATGAGTTAATTCTTTTGCTCGTTTTAATACACGCACTAAAATTAATTCTGCACATACACTTGTCTTGTGTAGATATGCTTGCCAATACATTAATCTACGTGCGATCAAAAACATCTCTACAGAGTAAATTCCCTTCTTTTCCACGACTAACTCATCATTCACTACATTCAACATCTGAATTAATCGCTCTGAGTTAATATTACCTTCTGCTACTCCACTATAGAAACTATCTCTCTTTAGATAATCCATACGATCCATGTCTAACTGACCTGAGATCAATTGTAACATAAACTTACGGTGATATTCACCTTTAAATATCTTGATTGCTAAGTCTAACTTCCCTTCAAACTCTTTATTTAAACGATTCATAAACAAGATTGAAATCTCTTCGTGATGAACTCCCTCTACGATACTTTCTTCCATCGCATGAGAGAAAGGTCCATGCCCTATATCATGAAGTAAAATAGCTACATACAAAGCATTTTCTTCTTCTTCAGAAATCTCTACATTCTTAAAGCGCAAAACTTGTACCGCTTTTTGCATTAAATGCATACAGCCTAAAGCATGATGAAAACGAGTGTGATGAGCACCAGGGTATACTAGATAAGACACTCCCATTTGAGAGATTCTTCTCAATCGTTGAAAATAAGGGTGTTCAATTAAGTCATATACCAAAGAATTTGGTATAGAAATGAATCCATAAATAGGATCATTTAGGATTTTAAGTTTATTAATGTTGGCCAATGAGAATCATTTTTATAAACGTATACAAATATAGCATATATATTAAAAAAACCGCACCCCTTTTAGAAAGAAAGATGCGGTTAATCCTAATATTTCTATAATTTTATAAGTCTTAAGCTTCTAAATCTATTTGAAATGAATTTAAGAATGCTATTGACTTTTCTATATCATAATGTAAAATGCGATCAACATCTACAAAAGAAACCTCTTCTCTATAAATTTTCAAGAAAGATTCAATGAACTCACTTGATTTCGCAGGTCTTCTGAACTCTAATGCTTGTGCTGCATTCATCAATTCTATAGCTAGAATGCGCTCTAAATTATCTACTATGCGTAGCGTCTTCGTAGCCCCATTAGCCCCCATACTTACGTGGTCTTCTTGTCCATTACTTGACACGATACTATCCACACTCGCAGGAGTTGCTAATTGTTTGTTCTGACTTACAATACTCGCAGCTGTATATTGAGGAATCATAAACCCTGAGTTTAAACCTGGATTAGAAACCAAGAATGCTGGTAGACCTCTAAGTCCTGATATCAATTGATAAGTTCTACGTTCTGATATACTTCCCAATTCAGCTAAAGCAATTCCTAAGAAATCTAACGCTAATGCCAATGGTTGTCCATGGAAATTACCTCCAGAAACGATAATATCGTCTTTATAAAACACATTTGGGTTATCTGTTACAGAGTTAATCTCTGTTTTAAACACGCGATTCACATAATCGATAACGTCTTTTGATGCTCCATGTACCTGTGGAATACATCTGAATGAGTATGGATCTTGAACGTGCTCTTTTGGACGACTAATCAATTCAGACCCTTCTAAAACTTCATTAAAGAACTGTGCTGTCTCTATCTGCCCTTTATGAGGTCTTACATAATGAATTAATTCATTAAACGGTTCAATTCTACCATCAAAACCTTCTAAAGAAATAGCCCCTATAACATCAGCTAAATAAGATAATTTCTTTGATTTCAAAAGAATATAGCACCCATAAGCACTCATAAACTGAGTTCCATTCAACAAGGCTAATCCTTCTTTTGATTTTAATTTTATAGGCTGCCAATTGTGATTAGCTAGCACTTTATTGGCCGGTTGTCTAAATCCATCACAGAACACTTCTCCTTCACCGATTAATGGCAATGTCAAGTGTGCTAGTGGAGATAAATCCCCTGAAGCCCCTAAAGACCCTTGGTTATAAACTACAGGAAGAATATCATTATTAAAGAAATCAATTAATCTCTCTACTGTTTCTAACTGAACCCCTGAGTTACCGTAACTAAGAGACTTCACTTTTAACAACAACATAATCTTAACGATCTCTTCAGGAACAATCTCTCCTGTTCCACAAGCGTGAGACATCATTAAGTTTTCTTGCAATTGAGATAAGTTATCACTGTCTATTTTGACGTTACACAATGAACCAAACCCTGTATTAATCCCATAAATAGGATCTGCTTGTTTAGCCATTCTATCGTCTAAATACATACGACAATTCACAATATTCGCTCTTGCCTCTTCAGAAAGCTGTATTTTTTGACCTTGAGTTAAAATCTCATTTAACTTCTCGATTGTAAATACATCTGAAGTAATATAATGTACTAATTCCATATTTGTATATTGGTGGTATATAAAATTTTATCTTGTAAACACTAAATTATTACCCTTAGAATCAGCTTCACTCCATGCATACCCATCTACATTAAACTTTTTTAAACCCTCTATATCATTGACATTATTATCTATGATATAACGCACCATCATTCCTCTTGCTTTTTTAGCATAGAAACTGATTGTCTTCAGTTTTCCCTCTCTCAATTCTTTAAAATCTGGAGTAACAAGAGTTCCTTTAATCGCTTTTTTATCAATAGCACTAAAATATTCATTACTAGCTAAGTTAATTAGTAACTCACCTTGTTTCATTTCTTTATTTAAAGCTTCTGCTAAAATTGGTTTCCAAAACTCATATAAGTTTGCATTTGCTCCTACAGCCATTTTAGTTCCCATTTCTAAGCGATACGGTTCTATTTCATCTAAAGGTTTTAACAAGCCATAAAGACCTGATAATATTCTTAATTTATCTTGTAATATCTCTATTTTCTCTGCTGTTAGACTATAAGGGTCTAAACCAGCGTATACGTCTCCATTAAAAGCAAAAACTGCTTGTCTAAAGTCCTTTTCCTTTCCTGCTTTCTTTACAAAAGCTCTCTCTTGATTTCTCTTCCAGTTTAGTTCTGCTAGATTGTTAGATATCTTCATTAGAGCCTCTAAGTCCATCGGAGTTTTAGATTGTAAAACTTCATTGATTACTTTTGATTCTTTGATGAATGAAGCTTTTGTAGCTTTTTCTACAGGTACCGCTGTTGTATAATCTAAACTCTTAGCAGGTGATATTAAAATTTTCATGATTTCTTTTTTTAGCATCCCAAATATAGGATAACTATTTAGATTTTCATATTTGCTACCCTTGTGTTTTTAGGTTTTATCCTTGTTTTAACACTTTTTCTGACTGCTTTACCAACTACATAAATCTCAATATCCGGACTAACTATTCTCATTACTAAATAGATAATAACTAAAATGTTTTAAATAAAAATTAAAACTATCACCTAAATCATATTATATTCACTAGCCATTATTAATCGCTCTTGTATATACTTCTAAACCCATCCAATATTTATCTCTATAAATAGTATAGTCAATATCAAAGCGATCTGTAAATAAACCTATTGTCTTAAATACTTCCCTAGAAGCGCTTTTATAATCTTTTGTCGCAAAGAATAAAGTGCGTTCTCCAGAACCTGTCTCTCTGGCCACGCTATGCAAGATTCCTGATTCGAGAATTAGATCTTCTATCTCATCCATAGTCGTGACATCTTGTTTATTAGGTAACCCATCCTCACGTCCATTATAAGCCATAGAAACCTTCACTACCCATGGGTAAGACATCTTCTGGTCCCAGTTTAAAAAACTAGTATTCACTACCACTATTAAGGGCTCATTATTAGTATTACTCTCTAAGATAGAATAAGTATCCTCCTCACTATTGCGAATCACGCTATCATACTTCTCCACAAACTCCGTTTCCCTATAACTTAAATAATCGCTTAACTTAGACACTGGAATCAACTCTCCCTCAACACCTTCCTCTCCTTTTACCTCTAAGTAATCTATCATGGTCATTGTCTTAATCTCACCTAGGTAATTGTCTAAAAACATATAAAGAGCATTCCCTATTTCTTCTTCATTCTCAGGAGTACATTCTTTAATTATAAAACGTAAATGGATATAATCAGGGTACTCATCATCATGAATAGGTACAAATGAAACTGTCTCTTCATCTAGTAAAAAACCATTCATATTTAACCCTATCCCTTTTACACTCGGTTTACAACTGATAAAACGCCATCTTTCATGCTCTGGAGCTGCTTCAATAAAATCATCTACAAAAGGCAATGACTTTAGTCTACCATCAGGAGAAATAATTAGTTCTCCTATCCCATCTTTTCCCATCCCTGTTAGCATATTAAAGTCTGGATTAATATCCTTTAACTTAGGACTGACAATGTCAATAAAATCCTCCACTACACGTTCATGATTTTCTATTGTCTTATAGAATTTTGACTCATTAGCAATAAACCAATCCCAAAACTGTTGATATTGTGTCTCTAATTCAACAGTATTTGCCTCCTTAACGCCTTTCCCAAATAATTTATCAAAAAAACCCATAACATTTCTTTTAAACTTGAGTGCTAAAAGTACTCTTTTTTCAATAAATCACAAGAAACTCTTCTACTCTACTTCTATAACTAAAAAAGCTCATAATGTATTGTTCTACACCATGAGCTTTAAAACGAATTTAACTTTTATTATTGGTCACTTAATGCCTTCATAAATACAATTATATCTGAGATTTCACTCTCTGTTAATTCTAAAGGATCCTCTGGTAAGGTTTGGCTTTCTACTTCCAGTCCCATACCTAATCCTCCTCCTTTATTGTAAAAATCCATTACTTCTTCTAAGGTCTCATACACACCATTATGCATATAAGGACCGCTTTCTCCTATATTCCTAACAGTTGGTGTCTTAAACGAATGTTTTAATTGTGGTAGATCTGTATTAAATACATATCTCCCTAAATCACCATCTAAGACCTTACCTTGTTTATCTGCTGGTACTCCTAATACTTCTTGTTCCGAATTCACAAAAAACGGAGGAACTGTCCCATTAAACACCGGCATAAAATGACAAGTTGCACATTGTGCTTTACCTACAAACAAATTGAACCCTTTCTTTTCACGAGAAGTTAAAGCTTGTTTATTACCTGTCATATACTGATCAAAACGAGAGTTAAAAACAGAAAGAGAACGAATATAAGAAGCTAACACATTTTCTAATTGCCATACTTCTATTTCCTTTTCCGTTTGGTATACTGTTTTAAACTGTTTTTTGTATTTTTCTTCTTCGTTAAGATGAGCTACTATTTGTTTTAAATCTCCATGCATCTCATCTTTATTTGTGATTACATCAGAAGACTGACTCTCTAAAGTAACACTTCGCATATCCCAAAACTGCCCGTGATAATATGCTGAGTAATTCAGAGAAGGCGTATTGCGCAGAAGTGGTTGACCTTTTAGGTCTAATGCTGTTTTAAAAGGCTCACTAAACGCCTTATCTGGATGATGACAATCAGCACAACTTCTAAAACTATCTTTAGAAAGCTTTTTATCAAAAAACAATTCTTTACCTAGAGCAACCTTTGCTGGCGTTAAATAGTAAGTAGAATCTGGTAAAAAAGCATTTAAATTAATCAAATCCTTATCAAAAAGTGAGTTCACACTACCTTTTACCACTTGATTACCATCCTTAAAAGGAATCTCTAAGTCCCTTTGTATCCCTACAATTCCTTTTGCTATGGGATCTAAATACGAAGTAATAAAATCTAGATAATCAAAACTGTCCTTGTTAGGATTTTTTTGACAGATAGTTATAGCTTTATCTAATAATAATTTCACTTCTGGATAAGAAGCTGTATTCTGCCAATTCTTCGATAACTCCAATACTTGTTTAACTCCTGATAGACTAGCGGCAGCTTCCACAAATAACAATTTACTTGCTGGAGTATCAAAACCTGTAATCCCTAAAGCTGTAATCTGAAACAACTCCATCTTTAATGCCTCTAAAACTACATCTTCCGAAATGGTAATTACTTCAAAATTCTTGCGTATACTCAGTACAAAGTTTTTTAACCTCTTTGTATCAATAAGTAGTTCGCCATAATTTTCTAGATCATAGACAGGATATAGATATTCTTCTACAACCTGATACCCTTCTGCAGGTACATATTTATTCTCATCTAAATCTAGTTGATCTAGTGCAGGTCCATTAATTGATTTACTTGTATGAGGTAAAAAATAGGCAACTGCCCACTCTATTTTTTTATAAGCCTTTCTACTCTCTACGAACGCATTTCTAACAACAGTACTATCTCTACCTTGTTCTACTGCATCTACTAAATTATTTATTGTCGTTTCTAAACTATCTACTTGAGTCAATAAATAGTTATTATAAGTAATATTTTCATATATTTTGGTTTTGTTGGAACAACTAAATAAACAACAAACCAAAACAATCAAAAAAGTGTATTTAATTGTTTTCATAAAATCTAAAAAAAGACCTCTAGTAGTAAATAAGATACTACTAGAGGTTACAAAACATTAGAACTTAAACTATTTTTCTACGTTGCGAATAATCACTACCTGACCTCCTTCTTTATTCTTGTTCACACCCGCTTTATCTGCATCAACAAATTCATTTTTTTGCCAAGTATGCGAGTGAATATTAACAGAAAAAGTATTTGGAACACCTATCAACTCAGAGATATCTTCCATTGCTCCAAACTCCCAAGAACCAAATTTCTGAAGATTTCCAGATTGATTATAATTCTTTTGCCACTCCGAATCTTCTCTATTGTGCTTCATATTCAACCATGGTTTATAAGAACCATCAGCTATTTTATATTGCCAGATGTAAGAATCATGTTTTGCATCGGCATAATAAGAATCTCCATCTTCTTGAATATATACATAATTCTCAGTCACACATAGGTTATCAGGATTGATTAGATTCTTACCAGGATCACTATCTCCCTCTGCAGCAACAGATAATTTACCTGTCATCATACCGTTTTTATCTAATACTAGTTTATATACTCTTCCCCACATCGTAAAACCATTTACAGGATTACCTCCGCTTGCTTGCCCTGTTGCAGTAAAGTAAATTTCATTTCCTTTTCCTGCACCTTTTCTATAATCAACATCTTCTACTCGAGAAAATCGAATAACTCCTAGCTCCATATTCTTTTGATTAATCTGAGCTCCAGTCATATCTTTAGCGCCTGGTATCTCTACAAACTCTACATCATACTCCATTCCTTTTTTCATATCCATCTCAGTATATCCTCCTGACTTACGTTTTAATGCATATAATTTTCCTCCTTGAAGATCACCTTTATTTCCAACATACATGATTAATTGCCCTGCACTTTGATGATTAGAAGAATACCCTTGATCTTCCCCAATTAAAACAATCGTTTTCCCATTAGAAACATCCAAAGGAAGCGGAACTGCATTCTCCATACTTGCTTTACCCAACGCTGGCAATACTCTATCTCGATTAGATTTAAGATCAGTAGATCCCATAGGATCAATAGCGTGTACCATACTTTCTTCTCCCGACTCTCCAGCTGTCAAGAATACAGGTCCAAAACCATGTATCTCTGGTTTTGCTAAAGTAGCAGAACAAAGCCTTGTAATCCCTCCTATTCCATCTACAATATACTCTCCTTTAACAGGTTTAAATGTTTTATCTAAATAAACACGAGAAACAGATTTCATAATCTCATGATTTGTAATCATCAAATATCCATCTCCTTTAGGATCTTTCATAAAACCAGCCCCATCAGGTTGTCCTCCAAACACGAAATCAGGAGATTCACTTAATTTATCTTCACTCGAAATAAGAGAAAAAATCTCTAACTTTTCAAAACCAGGCATCGCGTAAACAAAAGCTGGTGTTTTTGAATGATTCTTTAAAACAATTTTGTCGCCATTGTTTTCCCCTTCGCCACTACCTGAATTATTATCATCATGGCACCCTACTACAGACGCAGTCATAACTAGACCTAAAATCCAAGTTGGTAATTTGTAGTTAATTTTCATTAGTTTATCATTTTTTGTTGAGGCAAAGCTACCTTCACTAGTTAACCTTAACATTACGCATCAATTACCAAAATGTTAATAATTAATTAAAAAATCAAACAAAAAATAAGCTATGACTAACAATCTGTTTTGTTTATTAACTTTTCACAATGATAGAACCTAATCCTTTTGGATAAATATAGATTAACAACAAAAAACCCTTCAAGGTATATACCTTGAAGGGTGTGTATTAATTTACATAATTCAACTCCTCTACAAACAAAAAGCACTATCTGCTCCACCAATATGCTCTACCTTATGGTCATAAGTCATGAATCCTAATACATGTTCTCTATCCCATGAACAATCAAAGAGATATCCTATATGAGGAGGTTCTGTCCATGATTCTGGTATAATATAGATAGTCATCGGTGTAATCAACATTCCGAACTGATTCTTATCTACAATATCAGGCATAAAAGTTTCTTTATCCTCTGCTTCATATCCATACTGCACTTGCCACTTCTCGTATTTAGAAACTAGCTTACTCAATAACTCTTCTAGAATAGTCTGTTCATTCTCTTGAACATCCTTTACTATTCGATTCATTAATTCTGTTGCTTCCTTCTCATCTACCTCATCTTCTATATAATCTAGTAATACTTCACATCGGATAGCTTCTTCCATCTTAAAAAAGGCTTTCCACAAAGGTAGTTCTAACTCCATCTCTATTTCTACCTCATCCTCTTCAATAGGCTCTGACAACTGTACAGGATTTTCTAAATGTTGATTAAAAAACTCATAGCAAAAAGGAGCTCTTGTAAAGATATACTCTGGCTCTACAGCATAACACAAATTTAAATAATGCAGAGCAGCTTCTTCATTTCCACACTCTAAACAACACTCTCCTTTATAATAATTGCGTACATACTCAGGATTTCTATCTTTATTACTATGCTTATCACCTTCATCAAGCCAAAACATCATCTTCTCAAACTCTCTTAATCTTATATATTCAGTAGTCATACGTCCTATAATGATAGAGGCATCATATATACAATACTTACTTTCATCAGCTAAGTTCCATTGCGCCTCTATAAAAGCAATCAAATCCTCTACAGTATCTGTATTCGTTTTTAAACTATACCTGTCTAGATAACTATATATACGATCTATTACCACTTGTGCCTCTTCCATACTATTTTTATTTTTCAAGGCTAAAATTAGGGAATTTATATTTTATCTAGTGCGTAAAGCATATTGCTGAACACTCAATCTTGATTATAAATTATTTGATTTATATAACTCCCCTCAATACTTAGGTTGCTATTGAAACACAAATAGTACTTTTTACCGTTCTCATAATGCACCTACACTTATTCTCAAAATGTTAGTTCTGAAGTTATCGAACTACGCCCAACCCCAATAACACCAAGGGTTTAACAGCTAAAAAAAGCACTTTGTTCGGGCGTGGTTTGGAAGTTGTTCGGAAAAGTATTGCAAAAAAGGGGGCTTTTCCGAAGAAACACCGATGAATACCGCATAAACACTCGAAAAAAGTGACAAGTGTTTTTTAGTAATTTTAAACCGATAGTGCTAAATGAGAGTTTTTAGCCTTAAAAAATATAGTACTTTTTAAAGCTAAACGAAGAAGCATTTTTGCTTTGATTTATATACTTTCAAGTTAAAAAGTATTCAGACAAGGTTCTGATTTAAAGCAAAATACTCTGCAAATATACAAAAAAACTTTAACTCCTTTTGAGATTACATATCAAATCCCTTCTAGCTAATAAGGAAATGACTTAAAGAGCTTATTTTATTCATAATGAACCAAGGAAAGATGCGTGGGGACAACTAATGATAATCTATTTAGTGTACAGTAAGTCTAAAGTTTTAGCTAAATTAGCTCCCTTATAAACGAAACTCCCTACAACTAAAGGGACTGTACAGACTTTTAAAATAAAAATATGAATACTTCTAATCAGCCTATCAAAATAGGTATTGTAGGTTATGGTAACTTAGGAAAAGGTGTAGAACTTGCTATTCGTCAAAATACTGATTTAGAATTAGTAGCTGTCTTCACTAGAAGAGATCCTCAAAGCATTCCTACTCAGGCTCAAGCAATACACATCGATCAAATCACAGAATATAGAGATATCATCGATGTAATGATTATCTGTGGTGGGTCTTCTACTGATCTACCTGAACAAGTACCTTATATCGCACAGTGGTTTAATACAGTTGATAGCTTTGACACCCATGCTAAGATTCCTGAATTCTTTAATACGGTAAACAAAGCAGCTAAAGATCACAATAAGTTGAGCCTTATCTCTACGGGATGGGATCCAGGACTGTTCTCTATGCTTAGATTATTAGGAGAAAGTATCTTACCTCAAGGAGAAACATATACATTCTGGGGGAAAGGACTAAGCCAAGGACACTCTGATGCGATTAGACGTATCTCTGGGGTTAAAGGTGGTGTACAATATACTATCCCTATAGAAAGTGCTTTAGATAGAGTTCGCCAAGGTGAGAATCTTGTGTTAACTACAGCTGAGAAGCATGAGCGTATCTGTTATGTAGTAGCAGAAGATGGAGCTGATACTTCTATCATAGAACATACTATCAAAACAATGCCTAACTACTTCGCTGATTATAACACTACAGTACACTTTATATCTGAGGAAGAACTTAAAGCAAACCACTCTGCTATGCCTCATGGTGGTAAAGTGTTTAGATCTGGTATCACAGGTACAGACACTAAACAAAATATAGAATTTGGACTAACTCTTGAGAGTAACCCTGAGTTTACTGCTAGTGTATTAGTAGCCTTCTCGCGTGCTGTATATAAATTAGCTCAAAAGGGAGAAACTGGTGCTATGACTGTATATGATATTCCTCTAGGTGCATTATCTCCTAAGTCTGCAGAAGATCTGAGAAGAGAAATACTATAATTCAATTAGGAATTTAGAATTGTTGTCTTTCAGGCATTAGGGGATAATTATGTGATAAGTCTTTGCAAAAAGAACACAACAAATATAAGGTACAGACGGAACATCTTCTGTCTACACACCGTAACCACACTACACATCTACACATATTGTGTATGTATGGTGTGACACGCAAAATATTGACGTCTCTACATTAATACTCTGTGTGTACCTATTACCCGCAGAGCAGGTAATTCCTAATTAAAATAGGGCGTGATATACGTTGATGGAGACGTAAATATTCTGTATAACCCAATACGTTATACCTGCATGTAGGAAAACATCATTTGATGTTTTATGTGGATGTATGTAATACATCCCTACAATTGCGGATAATGATTGTGGTACGGTATGTACATATTGTCCGTAGGGCATCTTTTGCCTACGGCATAGGGTACATATATCGCGTCCACAAACGTTGTGTATGTATTGTGTGGAGACGCAAAATATTGACATCTCTACATTAAACAATGGACTTACTCATACTATGTCCTCCTAAGAAAGTCAGTAAAAGCAGAGTGTGTGAGAAGTATTTCATCTTATGATGACATACTTATGATTACTGTAGGGAGATAAATACGTCTTTAAAACACAGAAAATAGAGAAATTATAAACCGATAATATAAATAGTTGGTATTCTAAAAGATAGAATTATCAACTATTTATATTTATCTATTTAATGATAACAAACCCTAAATCAATATCTCCCTCACGCCATATTAATTTAGAGTTATAGTACACTTCATATTTCAATGTACTATGACCTTTCTTCTTAAACTTCATTTCCAGTTTATCTAAATCCCCATTTGGCAAAGATAAATACACAATATATCTATCAGGTGCAATATAAGAACCTCCTTGTATTTCTAGATAATATTCCGTCTTTCCTTCAATAGATACAGACTTTATTATTTCTGATCCTTTTCTATAAATAATAGATGTGTTTTGACCATTTGTATCTGCTTCATATAATACTATTTTTTGATGAGAAAAGGATCCCTCATACGTAGGGTCTAATAGATTATGTCCTTTAATATCCTTTAACATGATGCTATAATTAGTATCAACAACTGTTGGACTAAATTCATCGTCACTACTACAAGCTATTATAAGTAATAGACTCATAAAAAGTACTATCTTTTTCATCTTAATATATTTAAAATCAGCATAACAATTTTAAAACTTATAATTTAGATAAATATATAGTATTCAAACATTAAAAGACTATTTCTATAACTAGACAAAGTTTGTGGTTACGATGTACAGATGTATGAAATAGTCCCTACGATTATGGAGATGACTTATGACTACTGTGTGGAGACGAAAATGGTATGTATGTATTGTGTGACACGCAAAATATTGCATCTCTACATTGATACTCTGTGTGTGCATATTGCCCGCAAGGCAGATAATTCCTAATTCCTAATTCTTAACTCCTAATTCTTAACTCCTAATTCCTAATTAAAAAAAGAGGCTCTCGCCTCTTTTTTGTTACATTTTTATAATGATAAATTCACTTCTTCTGTTTAGCTGATGATCAGCTTCACTACATGGTACTCCATTAGAACATCTGTTTTGTAGTTGACTTTCTCCATATCCTCTACCTGTTAGACGACTTGGTTCTATACCTTGCGAAATCATCCATTTAATAGTTGCTTTCACACGTCTATCTGATAAGGCTAAATTATAATTGTCATTTCCTCTACTATCTGTATGTGAACGCACATCTATGATCATAGCTGGGTACTCTCTCATTACCTCAACTACTTTCATCAGCTCTATCGCTGCATCTCTACGGATAAATGATTGATCAAAGTCAAAATAGATTGGTTGTAATTTTAGCTTCTTAAATAAATCATCGTTTATACCTACTGTCTCATATGCCTTATCTAAACCGATATTCACTTCTTTATCACCTGCCACATCAGCTGCAGCAAATACTAACTCTACTGTACTATACTCTGGTGCTTCTGCCTTAATACGATACTTCTCACTACAATCTAATGTCTCAGAACTATACTTACCTTGCTCATCTGTCTGAATGGTTTTAGACTTTTCATATAATCCATCTGATATCACAACAGTTGCATTAGGAATACCTTTCTTTGTTTTAATATCATATACAGTACCTATTATATGCTGTAGACATGCTTTCTGAATAAAAGAATAGATATCATCTCCTCCTAACCCTTCTGGTCGGTTTGAACTCACATATCCTGCATTTGTGTCTCTATTGATATAAATAGAAAAATCATCAAACGGACTATTAATAGGCGCTCCTAAATTAACTACTTCTCCTATCACCCCATTTTTCTCTAACTTAGCCGAAAAGATATCTAATCCTCCTAAACCTGGATGACCATCAGAGGCAAAGAATAAATAATTATCAGAAGAAATAAATGGGAATGTCTCACGCCCTGCTGTATTTACTTTCTTCCCGATATTCTCTACACCTCCATACACATCATTAGGATATAAAGCTACTCTAAAAATATCTGACTGCCCTTCGCTTCCCTCTCTATCAGAAGAGAAATATAACCATTCATTATCTGGTGTCAACGCTGGGTGCGCAGTATTAAAGTTATCTGAGTTGATTGGTAATTCTTTTATATCTCCCCAAGTACCATTAGCTTGTTTAGTAGCACTAAATATCTTTAATAGAGACGAGTTTTTCTTATTGTTTTTACGCTTTCCTTTTAAATTAGAATTATTACGAGTAAAGAACATGGTCTTTCCATCCTTCGTAAATACAGCAGTAGCATCATTAACCTTAGAACTCAACTCAGGAGCGTAAACAACAGGCTCTCCTAACTTACCATCTGCTAAGATCGTACTACTGTATAGTGTAGTAAAACTCTCATTCGTCCACTCGTGTAATTTCTTACTTGATAATTCACTAGAAGGACGTGCAGAAGTAAAAATAAGTTGATCTCCTATCACTGCTGCTCCATAATCAGAATAAGGAGTATTAATAGATGTATGTGTCAATTCATAACGAGCTGTACCTTCCTCTATTGTTTTTAAATAGTCCTTATTCGCTAGGTATAATTTTGCCCTAGAGTCTTCCTTTTCTAATACAACGAACTGCTCCATTACCTTCTTAGAAGCATCATATTGTTCAGCAGCTTTTAAGGTTTGTGCATAGCGATAGTAGTACTCTGAAGGAATCTTCACTGTATCCTTATCATCATACTCTCCATTAAACAGCTCTGTATACCATTTATTAGCATCAAGTAGCTTCCCATTAAAATAATATGAATCAGCTAATTTCATTAATATATCTCCATTAATATACCCTTTTTTAGCCATGCGTTCATAGATTTTTATAGCATCTATATAAGCTAGTTTTTCATACTCTTTGTCGGCTTTCTTCTCAGCTACACGCTGAGCTTGTACACTAGTACTTAGCGCAAATAAAGCAATACTTAATAAACCTGTTTTTAGTAATTGTTTTCTCATACGTTAGATTGGGAATGTGGGGTTAATCACCTAATACAAAACTACATTAAGTATTGTCAAAAACACAACAAAACAGAGGTTACGCCTACAATAATACCACATAACAACTACTTTACAACTATTTATATATTAAAATTATTTTAAAAACAACAAAAATAAACAAACCATAACTATTTAGTATATTTTAATAAAATATAAGCAACCATATACCCCATACTTTCTAATTTCGCCTTATTTACTTGGACTAGGAAGCTTTTGATTATTCTGGACTATCCCCTTCATTATCTAGGCATTTACCTTTGTTGCTAATCAAACAATAGATATAATGCATATACATTTTGTAATTCACGAGGAGTATGAAGGGCCTGGTGCCTTTTTAGATTGGGTAAAAGATCATAATTATAGTGTAAGTATGACTAAACTATATGAAAACAATATTTTGCCTACCTCAGCAGAACACATTGATTTACTAATCGTATTAGGAGGACCTCAAGATCCTATTACGACAACAGATGAATGCCCTTATTTTGATGCACAAAAAGAAAAAGAATTGATACTAAAGTGTATACTTGCTCATAAAGCGGTTATTGGTGTTTGTCTAGGGGCACAACTTATAGGAGAAGCTCTGTGTAACGCTTATAGTCACAGCCCAGAAAAAGAGTTTGGTGTATGGCCTATTCACCTTACTGATGAAGGAAAGACCCATCCAAAGTTTAAACATATAGAAAATGAACTTCCAGTAGGCCACTGGCACAATGATATGCCAGGACTTACACCAGATGCTATAGTACTAGCTACTAGCGAAGGATGTCCTAGACAAATAATAGAATATTCTAATCTAGTGTATGGATTGCAGTGTCATATGGAATTTACACCAGAAGTAATAGAATTAATTATTGCTAATGACCAAGAAAGCTTAGTGAGATATGCTAATCATCGCTTTGTACAGTCTGCTCAACAACTAATGAAATACGACTATACTACAATGAATCAAGCCTTATATACATTCTTAGATAAGTTAGTAGAAGAATATAAACAACTATCTGACGTTAGACCACTTCATCATCTATAAACAAGAAGCCTGTATTTATTAGAACACACTTCTAACTCATACAGGCTTCATATACATAGAAAGAGTCAAGATATTCTATTATCCATCTATACTCATTTCAATACATTCTTTATTAGAAATTTCTATATCTATAATATGATCAGCTATAAGCTCATCCCCTATTGCAATAGACGCTGTAATATGTGCTAAATTATGTAAACAGATTGTAACACTATATACATCTAAGGTATCATACCAATCATCATCTGCTTTTCCGTCTAAGAAAGGAAGGAAAGCGTTATTCTCACTATTATAGAATCCTATTAGCTCTTCACGCAAGTCTGTAAGCCAATATAGATAATCTACCACCTTAGACTGTGCTCTGCTATCAAAAGGAATATAGCTAATAATCAAAAACCGATCAAGTGGACAGTACTTATTAAAAATAACTACTCTCTTCTCTTTTATACCATATTGATTATTAGTCCCCTCTACAAGGGTGATATCTTCTGGAAACAGAAGGTCTATTGTCTTTCTTTCTCTTAATTTTCGAAGATCTTTTACACCAAAAATATCTTTATGAGTCTTTGCTTTCTCTGAAAAAACAAAAAGCTTATCTTGGATTTTATGAGTTTTACTACTTTCTACTTCAAGTAACAATCTATATGCAGTCTCCCAATACTCTAATAATGCATAAATATGACTCTGCAACAATAAATTCTCACTCGTTTGTTCATCTGCTTGCAATGCATACAATAAATCAAATAAATCAGACGCTAAGTCCTTAATGCTATAACTCTCTCTAAACATTTTAGAAAGTTCATTGTACTTTTTTTTATATAAACTTATACTCATCACCTTTTTAATTACGTCTATCCTCTTTTATATATTATATACTTTTATATATGCTCCACAAGAACATTCTCTTAGGACACCTCTTTCACGATTAAGTCACTAAAGTTCTCTATTTGTACTACTTGATAAAACTTAGATACTAAAACTATTCTTATTCATCGTAGAGAATTAAAAACACTATAAACAAGTAATATAGTAGATACTATATACAGTAAATATCTAACTAATAAAGTTAATTATTTTAGTACTCACTAGCTAAAGATAAAGAAAAGAATAATGACTTATATTTGCATTTCACTCTTTTCAATTTATTTAGATGTAAATTAAAGAGATATCTCTATATATTAC
This sequence comes from Myroides odoratimimus, assembly GCF_004337635.1. NCBI lineage: Bacteria > Pseudomonadati > Bacteroidota > Flavobacteriia > Flavobacteriales > Flavobacteriaceae > Myroides > Myroides odoratimimus. The sequence continues at coordinate 2,924,645 of NZ_CP037427.1, read as the reverse complement.
TATGACACAGACGCTAGATCAAAAGTTTACCAAATACGAGAAATTCGTTATTTTCATATTAGCCATCACACAATTCACTGTTATCTTAGACTTTATGGTTATGGCTCCACTAGGAGATCTCTTACTAAAAAGCTTGTCTATGTCTACACAGGATTTTGGCATAGCTGTATCTGCTTATGCATTTAGCGCAGGAGCTGCAGGATTACTCACAGCAGGCTTTGCGGATAAGTTTGATAGAAAGAAACTATTATTGTTCTTCTACATCGGTTTTATTGTTGGTACCTTATTCTGTGGTTTAGCAAACTCTTATGAGACACTCGTATTTGCTCGCATCTTTACAGGACTATTTGGAGGAGTAATAGGCTCTATCTCTATGGCTATTATCACAGATATCTTTTCACTAAAACAACGAGGAAGAGTAATGGGGTTTATACAAATGGGATTTGGAGCAAGCCAGGTACTTGGTATTCCTATAGGGTTATATATTGCTAACAAATGGTTTTGGGAAGCTCCTTTCTTTATGATTGTAGGGTTGTCAATACTTATTGCTATCGCTATTGGGTTCTATTTAAAACCTGTCAGGGATCACTTAAGTCTACAACCTCAAAAAAAGGTACTTACGCATCTGTGGAATACTGTGAAAAACAAGGATTATAGAATAGGATTTATGTCTATCACCATGCTATCTGTAGGAGGATTTATGATGATGCCATTCGGAACTATATTTGCTGTGAATAACTTAGGTGTTCATCCAGATCAGTTACCTATCCTATTTATGATATCTGGAGTTACCTCATTAACATTAATGCCTTTTATAGGTCGTTTAAGTGATAGAGTGAGTAAATACAAATTATTTACCATTGCATCTATTTGGTTAATGATAGTTAGTGTGGTCTATACTAATTTTTCTCAAATCCCTTTTGCTCTAGTAGTTGGAACAAATATCTTAATGATGATCGGTATCATGAGTCGTATGGTTCCTTCAGCAGCCTTAAACAGTGCTGTGCCTGATACAGCTGACAGAGGAGCTTATATGAGTATTACTTCTTCACTTCAACAGATATCAGGAGGTATTGCAGCTGCTATCGCGGGACTAATTGTCTACCAAGAGCATGATAACAGCCCACTTGTTAATTACAATATCGTAGCTTATGTACTTGTTGTTGTATCTACTATTAGTATTATCTTAATGAGTAGAGTTAATAAGTTAGTACGCAAACGAACTTTATAAAACTAAACAAGGGAAGTAAGTTACTTCCCTTGTTTAGTTTTATACTTCCATACTGCGAGTACGCTCTTCTTGTAACAAGCTTTCTTCTTCCTCTTCATCGGCATCTATTTCAGTAACCAATGTCCATAGCTCAGGTGTTACTTTTAAATACTGTGATAGTAGATTCTCTCTTTCTATCCTTACCATTACTCTTCTCAAACTAGTCAAAAAGCCATTAGTAAAATCATCGAACTTATACTGATCTTCTAAATCCTTTACAATGCTGTGATATGCATCTTCTATAGGCTCATAAAGAAGAGTGCCAAGATCTCTAAGCTCTAAAACATAATCTTCTACAACTTCATAAGTCCAATCTGGCGGATAATACTTTCTCTCTCTATTCAGCATATCAGTATCTAAACTCAGTAACACATATCCATTATATGCACTACAGTTAAAAGCAAAAGAACAAAACACTTCTTCTTTTAAAGTAGATTGGCTGATTAGTTCAAGTGATTTTCTTACATAATTATATACAGACTCTTCGAAGTTATACTGTTTTTCGAAAGTTTTCCAATTAGCTATTTCTATCATTCCAATTGTTTTATTTTAATATCTCCATTTACGAACTAGGTCTTCTCCTATCAGCTCATCAACTATTTGTTCTATCCATTGATCAACTTGATCCTGGCCTACCTCTCCAAACAAATCTGCTTGTGCAAAAACCAAACACCCTTTTAAATAATCATCAAAATGACTAAACATCTTCGTCAAATAAGGCTGACTATCATGATCAAAATAATAGATTTCTTTAGTCTCTTTATGAAAACAGAACATATTACCATTACCTAGATAATCACTAAAAGTAATTAAGTAAGGTAACACTGATAAGTCCTCTTGTGTGAAGCTAGGACCGTATTCTGGGTGAGGTTCCCATATTTTACCAATATAGTCTATTTCGTCAAAGCTGAGTAACTGTTCGCCTATATCTGCTAACCCAAATACCTTATAGAATTCCTTTAAAGAATTTGGTAAACTTGTTTCTATTCTTGCTTCTAATAGTCGTATTTCCTCTTCTGATTTAGGATCAACTAAATCATTTGACCAATTATCAGCTAAAGACTCTATAATAAGTCTAGTATTCTCCTCCCATAAAGGATCACCTATTCTAATAAAAGGAATGATGATATCTTCCTTCTTCTCTATACATAATGTTGTCATTCGTTCTAAAAAAAAGTGTTGTCAAATAGAGTAATATCCCTTCTTCATCTCTAAACTGTGTAATCCAGCGTACCCAAGTCTCTTGTCCTATCTCTAATTTATTACCAAAACTATCTGTATACTTCCATTTATCAAAGATATCTTTCTTTAAACTAGCGCTTTCTCTACCAGACTTATAGTTATAGTCACCCATTAAATCTTTTCCAATAGAATACTTAATCCCTCTTTTCTTGTCTTCAAAAATTTTATTCCCAAACAAATCTGTACCATACTCAATCCAGTTTCCTTGGTTATCTTTTATCGTCACTTTTCCAAACATATCCACCTCATAAGTTGCTGTATAACGATTAGTATACTTATACTTCTTAACTAAATCCATTAAGAACAACTGCTGTAACTCGTCATCCTCCAGAATTCCGCTATATTCTAAGTTTAGGTACTCTTTTGAAAATTCTAATTTATTTCTATTATTATCTGAGAAATCTAAACCTCCAAAAAAGGACTTTTCTAACTGAGCATCATATCTATTATGTGAGTAAGTCCAATCTTCTCTATAATTTTTCTCTATTTTTTGAGCTTGTGCTTCTGTAGCTACAAATAACAAACCTGCTATCAACAAACTCCTAAACAATGTCTTTCCTTTCATATTTACCTTTTAGTATTTAAGCCCAGGTTATGCATTAACCAAATACTACAAAATAATTCTACTTCATAACTCTTTCATTAGCTCTAAAACCACACAATAATATGCTTAGCTCACTAATTCATATCTATTTTTATAACTACTTGATTTATTTGCCTATTACATAACTTGGGTTAAAAAAAGAAGTATAAAACATATATGCTTTATACTTCTTTTATTTTATTCTTCTACGTCAGAACGTACATCACATATTTCTTCTACCAATTCTGGGTAAGTCTTTTGTAATGCTGTTCCTCCTTTTACCTCTCTATTCATCTTCACATCTACATCATCATAGTTCACTACGTCTGGAAAAGATTCATAAATAGCATCTCTTATTTCTTCTGACTCTTCTACCCCCGTCATCTCTTCATTAGCTAAGTCTGCTACATAAAGTAACTCTTCTGCATCACACTCTCCAATGTCAAAACTATATTCTCCATTTACAAAGTTCTGAATATCACTACTAATTTCTTCTACGAAATCTTTACCTTTAAGTAATAACCAACATCTAAAATAGATAAATGCATCATCTGAAATCGTATCATCAAAGTCTATTACATCATCTTCTACCTCAAAATCATTATTCAATACGATGTACAGCTCTGCTATTTCGGCAGTGTACAATCTATGTAATTGTTGTTGCATTACTTTTTCAAAAACGATTAAATGATCTTTGTCTGTTTTACTTAATAAATCAATCATTTGATCGATGTGTTGATCTTGATCATATTCCTCCCAATCAAAACCTTTTACATCATTAGATTCATCTATAATCTTCCAAAAGAAGTTATCTTGTTCTTGTTGTGTTGCTTTTAGAATACTCATTTCTGTATATTTTTAAGGTTCTTGTTCTCTTTATAAATTTAGATAATATTATCTATTGGATTTTATTTTACTCAATATTTATTTGCCTTCCAGTTTTTATCAAATTTTCTTTTCTCAAAAAAGATATTTCCTATACTTAGTTTTATTTTATCTCTTATGAAATGCCTTCTATATTCTGCTGGTTCAAAATGATAATCATCATACGCTAGACAAAAAGCAATAAGTAATTCTTGATTAACATCATTATTGGCAATCATAAAATAATTATCAGCATAACTAATACTTATTCTTTCCTTATCCCACCAAGCGATTTGTTTCCTGTTTTCAAAAATAGAGCACTTTAGTCCACGATGAGCATAAATATCATATACCTTATAGTTATAATGACATTGATAGTGAGTTTTCCAATAAGAGAGCATTTCTAACCTCGCTGTATTCCCATGCTGATCTGTTAGAATATATTTTGCAGGCTTAAATAGACCTGTACCTTCTCCTCTTCTAATATTAAAAACAGGAATATCACTACTCGTCAAAAACAAATTAATATCTACAAAATCGCTATCTGCATTCTGTTCTGCATAAAACCTTTTCTCTTTATTGATAAACCCTTTGTACTTAATCAAATGGTAATCTATCAATTGATCTACTTCTATAACCATTATTCATCTATGTGTTTGACTCTATAAATCTAAAGATAAAAAGGCTCTCCACACTAGTGTTAGAGAGCCTTTTTATCCTAAAATGCTTTATTTATTTTTATTGTTAGGTTGCCACTGTTTATCAAAACTTCTGTTTTGAAAGACCAAGTTTCCTAAATCATAATTAAATATCCCTTTATCTTGAGACTTATAGGTATAATTATCATAAGCTAAACAACAAGCAATCAGCACTTCTGCATTCACATCATCATCCGCTATAATTTGATAATTATCTCCATCAAACCAAGACACTGCCTGCTTATCCCACCATGCTACTTGCTTTCCATTTATAAAAACAGAACACTTGCGCCCTCGATGTGCATAGATATCATATACTTTATGTTGGTAAGTACATTGATAATGAGTCTTCCAATAGGACTTCATCTCTAATATAGCTTCTCTTCCTTGACTATCAGTTAGTACATAGGTAGGGTACAACAGAAAGAACTTCTTTTTGACCTTAAAGGCTTGTTCATTGGTTGTTTCTGCAAACAAATTCACTTCTGCAAACAACTTAAAAAGCTTTTGCTTTCCATAATACTTCTTTTCTCCATCAATAAATATGTCATAGTGACTCCCAATAGAGATTTTATGTTGATTAATATCAATAATCATTCAGTAAACAATTTCTAATTCTATTGTAAAAGTAAAAAGAAAAGACGCTCCAAATACTATTGAAACGTCTTTCTTTATATTAAATTAAATAACTATTGCTCTTTGATTGCTAAAATTATTCCATTGCTGTTCTTGACCAATTACTTCTAATACTTCGATTAACTTATAGACTTCCTGATAAGAATTATACAATGCTATAGGAGCAAGACGAATAACATTAGGCTCTCTATAATCAGGAATAATATTATGATGTTTTAAGGCTAAACAAATTCTATAAGCTTCCTCATGGACTAATGCTATATGTCCTCCACGCTTATAATCCTCTGTTTCATTGTTATACGAATATCCATACAGTCTTAGTCGGGTATCGATGAGATACATCATATAAGCTGTCAAATTTAATGACTTTGCTCTAATATGCTCCATTCCCGCTTCTTCATATATATTTAATACTCCTTCCAGAGGAGCCATCGAGAAGATATTCGGTGTACCTGTCTGAAAGGCTGTTATATCAGAAGCTTGTTCGAACTCATGCTTTAGTTGGAATTGTGTTTCGTCTTTATTTCCAAACCAACCTGCAAGTCCCACTGATTTATTAAAATGTTTTTTATTGATATAAAGACCTGCTGTAGAACCAGGACCTGCTGATAGATACTTATAATTGCACCAGATAGCAAAATCTGGATTAATTAAGTCAAAATCATGTGCTACTGCTCCAATAGAGTGACATAAGTCAAAACCAATGTATATACCGCGTTTATGCGCTTCATTCGTTAGGCGTTGCATATCTAGGAGTTGAGCACTTCTGTACAATACAGAAGGCAATAAAATCACTGCTACATCTGGGGTCATCGCCTCTATCACCGCGTCCTCATCAATGAACACTCCATCTCTACTCTCTACTACTTTTAAAACTTCTTCCACCTTCATCCCCTTTAATGCTATCTGACTATCTACAGCATATCTATCTGTCGGGAAGTTTAAATCATCTACGAGTATCTTATAACGTTCTTTAGTAGGTTTCCAGAATGTCGCTATAACCTGGTGTATATTAAGCGTTGTATTAGCTGTAATCATTACCTCATTCTCCTGTGCATTAATCAAACGACCTACTCTATTTCCTAGATTCTTACCATAGTTAAAATAATGTCCATTCTCAACGTTCCAAATTAGAATACCTTCGTTCTTCCAGACCTCCATCACTTGTAACAAAGCTTGCTCTGCATCCTTAGACGCTAACCCTAGAGAATTACCATCCATATAGATCTTATTATCTGCTAAAGGGAAGAATCTTTCTCTAAATCTATATAATACATCTGCCTTATCAAGTGCTTTCGCTTGCTCTATGCCTGGTTTAAAATCTTTATTTGCCATTGATCCATCATTTTTATTAGCTGCAAATAACAACTATAAAAGAAAAAGAGCTTTTCAATCTGTGTCTAATAGCGAAACAAAGAATAACATCTATGTCTATTCCCACAAAAAAAGAGCAATTACTTGCTCTTTATATTTTTTAAAACCTCTCTCTGCTTGTTTAGATAAGCTACTTTCTCGGGTTCTCCTGACAAACTAATCAAAGTAGAAGTCCGTTTTATCATGTTAATGCGATGTTCTTGTGCGTTATTAAATGCAGGATCAAATGATAAAATACTATTTGGACTACTTAGATGTACTACACTTGCTTCTAATCCATCAGATTTTAAATAGTTATGAGAAATATCTAAGCCTAAATAAGACAGATAAAGCTCTATATCTTTATTTTTATACTTCCCTGTGCTTCCTATCAAGCTAAGTAGATCTATTACATCATTAAGCTCACTTTGTATTAGCGTTTTATCCTCTTCTGTTAATGTATTGATCTTATAAAAATACAAGATATCGTATACCAACGTATTTAATATATCAGGGCCTAAGTACACAGTGAGTTTAAAGTCCTGTAAAGCTTGCCAATATCGTTGTTGAATTCTTTTGATAGCTGAGGTTATCTCAATTTTTTTAAACGCTGTCGGTATTAAAACCCCTTGGTTTAATTCTATTTTCATTAAACGCAACTTCATCAGGTTATCTGAAGCTAAATACAAAAGCTCTGGAAGCTCTTTACACACCATGTGAAGTGTATGTCTACTTTTTTGTTCAAACCCCTCTAAAACGTTTAATTCAGCCTCTATCATCCTGATGTAAACTTGTTCTAAAGAATCTTCCTTTAATACTCTTAAGTTACAAGTAATCTTATCTCCTCCTTCTCTAATAATTAAAGAAGTAAGATTAATGTTCATTGCTTTTGCTATCGTAACTACCTCTGTCAAGGTAAACTCCACTTCTCCTCTGATTCTTCTATAACAAGCTTCCTTACCTAAATGAATTAGCTCAGAGATAAAATCAACTAGCTTTACTCCCTCCGGCAGTTGTTCTGAAATAATATGAATAAAATGTTTTTGATAAGCTGACATAGGTAAAAGAATAATAAGTTTTTATCATTTAGCTATACTCCTTGGAGTCTAAACCATAGCTTTTTCAATAATTTAAAACCATCTTTTCTCTCTTTTTTCACTTCTTCTACTTGTAGCTCTCCTTTATCATCTAAGTAGAATCTATAACTAAAAGCAAACTGCACTTCTTCTCCTTCATTTTTCAACAGACCAAAGCGCAAATCATTGAAATAGACTTCATCTTTCTTTTCAGAGAAAGTATAATATCCTTCACTAATCTTTACTAAGCGTACAATTAGTGGGTGACTCTCTAAAGACTTTATAAGAGTGTGGTTTTTAGGAAACTCCTGAAAGGTAATAGGAGACTTATCAAAGAAAGAGTACTCTCCTATTAAAAAAGAATCTTTTGTTTCTACAATAGCATTCCAAAGGATAGTATTCATCACTGTAGGTTTTACAGACATTTCTGTGTACTTAATTCCTTGGCGATCTAATGCGTCGGTAAAACTGTAAAAAGCGAATGCCTTAAGCATTAATGTAATAAATAGATAGAATGAACTTACATAGAACCCCATTCTATTATAAAACATTCTTTTGTCTAAATTTGACTTCTCTCGCATTGAACGCACCAAAAAGTATGCAAACGGTAAAGTGTATAAAGGATCTATCACAAAGATAGACTTGAATGCAAAAGAGTAATCAAGAGGCCAAAACAGCCTAGTGCCCCATGTGGTAAACATATCTAAGAGAGCATGTGTAAAGAACCCCCAAAAGAAAAGCCAAAACCCCTCTTCGTAAGTTACTTTATTCTTTTTCTCTATAAAATAGAGTAAATAACCGAACAAAATAGCTCCCAAAAAAGCAAATAGAATAGAATGTGTGAACCCACGATGTACTTCTACAGCTGTGATAGGATCAGTAAAAAAAACAGACAAAATATCTAAATCAGGTATAGTACCTGCTATTGCTCCATAAAGAATTGCCCTATTGCCTATCTTACGACCTACAATAGCATTTCCAACCGCACCACCTAGTATGATTTGTGTTAATGAGTCCATGGTTTTTTTTCAAAAATACAAATAAAAAGAAAAGATACCCTATAAACCTAATCACAGCTTGACATTTTTATACTCTCTATCCCATATAAATACAAAAAAAGAGAGTATCTAGTAGATACTCTCTTTTATATGTGATATACATTCTAATCTTAAAGTTCTTTAAAGATTGTATGCATTAAACGTTTTTTATCATTGATGCTTTCTTCTAGAGAAATCATTGATTCAGTTCTGTAAACTCCTTCGATATCATCAATCATGTAAATAACTTCTTTTGCATGACGTGTGTTTTTCGCTCTAATTTTGCAGAACACGTTAAACTTACCTGTAGTTACGTGCGCTACAGTTACGAAAGGAATTTCATTAATACGCTCTAATACAAACTTAGTTTGTGACGTGTTATGTAAGAAGATTCCAATATATGCGATGAAAGCATATCCTAATTTTTCATAATCTAATGTTAAAGAAGAACCTTGGATAATTCCTGCATCTTCCATTTTCTTAACACGAACGTGAACAGTACCTGCAGAGATTAATAGTTTTTTTGCTATATCTGTAAAAGGAACTCTCGTATTGTCAATCAACATATCTAGGATTTGGTGATCGATTTCATCTAAACGAAATTTACTCATAAATCAATTATTTATCTTATTATAATCTATAATTCTGTACAATAATACTAAATAAAATTTGGATTTTCTGAAAAAAAAATAAATTTTATTATTTTTTTAATAAATAATTAACCTCTTCAGCCTTTAAATCAATAACCTCAGTTAATCTTTTATCTAGTACTTCATCAATATTTTCAATACTTTCTTTAAAAAAGAGATTTTCTTTTATACGATGATGGACAAATTTACTCTCTTTTTTAATAATATCAACAATTATAGGATAAAGTTTAACATTATCTTCTTCTAATTGCTCTAAATATTGGATTTTCACAATATAATCCTCGTCAGTTTCTTTAAGTTTGACAAATTCAATAGCTATATCATTGAAGTTTTTACTGTTTTCTGGAATACTAAAATAGGAATCTACTGTATTATTCTCATAATTTGAAGAAAATATCTCAGAAACTACCACTAGTAAGCTTCTAAATATAATCTTTCTGCTTTCTTCTCTTATATAATCCTCAGGATAATGTCCTGCTTCAAATAATATGGTTGGTATACCTAGTGATTGACAATAATCTCCAATACAATTTATATTAAACCCATCATCAAACCTTCCTACTTGTCCTGGAATTACCTTTTGAAGTTCTTTGTTCATTGACACGATTAATTTAATTGCTTTTAAGCGATTATCGTTAATCTCTCTTTCCATATTATAAGAAGGAGCTAAAAAAGAAACTGTAGCAGGTTTCCCAGTCTCTCCTACCCCAAATATTGTTCGCTGATCATGTAGGTTAAATGCATAGTCTGGTTTATACTCTTCTAATAAAGTTCTAAGCAATTTACTTTCTGGTTGACTAAGGTCAATAGAGTCTCTATTAAGGTCTACCTGATTTGCATTTACTCGAGTATAATAATGTGCTCCATCAGGGTTCAGAATAGGCACTATATAAAAGGTAAATTTAGCATACCATTCTTTAATGAAACTCTCTTTTTCTTGATGGAGTAAAAGAAGAAAATCTAATACTGCTTTTGTTGTTGTAGATTCATTTCCGTGCATCTGAGACCACATAAAAATACGCGTGCTACCAACACCCCATGTTATCGTTTTTATCGATCTTCCTTCTACTGATTTTCCTTTCTCCTCAACCTTGAAGTTTAGGTTTAAGTCATTTAAAAAATCAACAATCATGTCAGCTGTCACATATCTACCTGACACACATTTATTGGTATAGTTATCTACTAAAAAGTTATAGTTCATCCCTCTATTATTATATGATGTTACAAATGTAAATAACTTATCTTTTACATCTGTAAACAATTTAAAGTAACTCTTTGTTTACAAAAGTAACATACTTAAACCATAACTACCATCAGCAACACTTTAGAAGTTTACAAAATTAAACAACAATACCCAACCTTCTTTTTATCAGCTCATTAGGCACTATCACTTAAACACAAACTTTAGTATTGTTTACAATTCTAAATATGTATACATTTGTAATATCATAAACGATATTACATTTGTAAACACTATAACTATTTACTTCTATAAACAAAATGCTATGGATAACTTTGTAAACAGACTTGAATTTATACTTCACAACTATGACTACTCTGCCTCTTCTTTTGCAGACAAAGTTGGTGTTCAAAGGTCAAGTTTATCTCACCTTTTGTCAGGTAGAAATAAACCTAGTTTAGACTTTATTTTAAAAATAAATGAAGCTTTTCCTGAGCTAAGTTTGGAATGGTTAATCAAAGGAACGGGTAACTATTTAGAGAAAGACAATACCACTACTATCACTAAAATTATCCAAACTCCTCCTTCTACTCCAATGACCACTCCTTACTCAACTGATCTTTTTTCGGCTGAAAAAGAAGAAGAATTAGCTCCAAGTTTTGTAGAGAAAAAAGAAGAAATAACAACGGAAAAAACCACCTCTATTCACGACCAAAAAGAAGAAAATAGTACTGAAAATATTCTCCCTCATTTTGCTTTAGGATCTAATAAAGGAGAGATTGAACAGGTGATTATTTTTTATAAAGATGGAACATTTAGTCAATTTAAACCGCGATAATTCTAATCCATATCACCTAGTAAAAATTGCCGTTTTAGGTATCTAATATTTGATTTATCTTTGAAGGAAAGTTGAGCTAGAAAAAAAATGATAAAGAGAATCTTAAGTTATTTTACCCCAGTTATAGAAAAGAGAATTCCCTCAAAAGTTAGTCAGCAATTAGAAGTGACTTGGATAGACGGACACTTAGTAGTAGACACCAAACACACCAACTACTCTTACGGCAATCTAGAAAAGGTACTAAAGAATGGGCTTAGTTTTATAGGTTTTGAGAAAATCAAAAAAATGAACAAGGTGCTTATCCTTGGTCTTGGAGCAGGTGGAGTTCTAAAGACATTAAGAGATGAAGTAAAATACCAGAGTGCTATTGATAGTGTTGAGCTAGATGAAGCTATTCTATTTATTGGTAAAAAGTACTTTGATATCGAAAAGTACAACACTAACCACGTTATTCACAACATAGATGCTTTTGAATTTGTCTTGCGTTCTAAAGAACAGTATGATCTAATCATCATAGATATCTTCCAAGATGCGAGAATGCCCGACTTCTTATTTGAACGTTATTTTGTTGAGAGGCTACAAGAATTATTAACCCCAAAAGGTTTCATATTATTCAATACCATAGTACTGACAAAAGAAGATGAGACTCGTAATGAACATTTTTACACTTTATTTCCTAAAGAAAACTATTCTATTCGGTCTTATCCTAAACAACAAAAGTATAACGAACTCCTTACTATCAAGAAACTACTATAACAACTGTACTTTTAATTAGACAAACCTTGTTTTTCTAATATTACAAATAAGTATCTTTGTAATCCTGAGTTTAAAAAACGAAACAAAATGATTGAAATTAGAGAAGCTAAAACGAATCAAGAAATTAAAGAATTCGTTAAGTTCCCTTTTAAACTATATAAAGACAATAAGTACTGGGTTCCTTCTATGATTAAAGAAGAGATCAAAAGTTTTGATAGAAACAACGATATCTTCAAAACTGTAGATGTTCACTTTTACCTAGCTTATAAAAACAATGAAATTGTAGGACGAGTTGCTTGCTGTATCAATTGGACAGAAGTAAAAGATTTACACAAGCCTAAAGTGCGCTTCGGATGGTTAGAAATGATTGATGATATTGAAGTGACAAAAGCTTTAATAGACACTGTTATCGCATTCGGTAAAAGCCAAAATATGGAATATATAGAAGGCCCTATGGGATTCTCTAATATGGATAAGGCAGGAATGCTTACTAAAGGGTTTGATTATATAGCAACCATGATAGGACTATACAACTTCGAGTATTATCCACAACATATGCAACAACTTGGTTTTAAACCTGAGGCTGAATGGATTGAATACAAACTCGATATCTCTAAATTTGATAAACCGAAAATAGACAAAATGTCTTCTCTTATAAAAACGAGATACAATGTAAAAGTACTAGAGTTCAAAACGATTAAAGAACTAATGCCTTATGTTGATGAGATGTTTGCTCTATTAAACAAGACTTATGCAGACTTACAAAGCTTTGTACCTATAGAGCCTTTTCAAGTAGAGCACTATAAAAAGAAATACCTACAGTTTATTCATCCAGACTACATCTCTTGTATTATGGATGAAAATAATAAAATGATTGCTTTTGCCATTACAATGCCCTCATTCTCAAGAGCATTCCAAAAGGCTAATGGAAAACTCTTCCCTTTTGGTTTTTGGCATTTACTACAAGCAATTAAGAAAAACAGTCATGCAGAGTTCTATTTAATTGGTGTAGATCCTGAATATAGAAATAAAGGAGTAACTGCAATAATTTTTGAAGAGATATACAAGTGTTTTTCAAAACACAATATCACATTTGTCGAGACTAATCCTCTATTGGTTGAAAACAATAAAATTCAACAACTCTGGAAACAACTAGATCCAGAGATTCACAAAGAACGCAAAACATATCGACTAGATATTCAATAAATATACAAGGTTAATAGAACTCACTATTAGCCTTTTTTTAATCCGTATTTTGGGTTAAACCCGGATTAAAAGGCTTTACACTTTATTTTGAGATGATCCTTATTTGGTAAATCAAAAATAGAAGTATGAGTACACAATGCTGTAATTTCGGTATTAATGAATAAGATAATAGCGTTTTGCTTGCACTTCTTAGGGGATTCCTAGGAGTTTTCTTGGGCTTTCCTTGCCCAGAAGGTGCTTTTCTCGAAGAAAGGTGCAAGAAACCCTCAAGCAATCCTCTAATAAGTCAGAACAAAACCACCTTTAGTTTATCACTAAATACGAATAAAAAATAGAATTTTTAAATCCGATATTTGAATATTTTATCATACCATTATTTATATTGTTGTTTATTTTACTTCTTAGGTAATTGTAGTAAAATTACTTATTAATCACATTTTGGTTAATAGTAAGTATACTTTGGTTTTGTCTTTTTATCTCTCTTATCACATCATTACTAAACCCTTTATAATAAAGGTATTGCCCCTACTTTTACTTATAAAAACAAAGTGCAATTACAATCAAAAAAAATTACTTTTTCTCAATAAATATCATTTAAACTTGTCAAAATATCATATTTTTTGTATTTTTACAAAAATCAAATTTATTTAATCAAGCTTATTTAGCTATTTTATTAAAAGAGATATTCCATAGAAACACAATATTCGTTTCTATTTTTTTACTTTCAAATCAAAGGTTTTTACCTTTTCTATTTTGTCTTCATCTTTTCTGTAAAGCCTAAATAAGCATATAAACATTTTTTTATGCTTTCAATTCATAAAATAGACAAACACACCTCTACAAACGAATCACAAATCAAAGAATATGTTGATTTTCTATACCTTCATTTAGAACAATATGGAGACGAGAAACAAGATATAGAAAAAGCAATTCACTACGCTCTTTCTTATGACAACAAACCAGGTGGATTTGTATTAGTTGCCAAAAATCCAAAACAAGAGATTGTTGGTATTACAGTCTTACTAGACACCTTAATGGGAGGATTTATCCCTGAACATATTCTTGTTTATATCGCGATAGACTCTAGTGTACGTGGTCAAGGTCTAGGAGGACAATTAATAGATAGATTAAAACAAGAGGCCCACGGTTCTATTGCACTACATGTAGATAAAGATAATCCTGCTCAAAACTTATATGAACGAAAAGGCTTTGAGAAAAAATACATAGAAATGAGATTAACAAAATAGGAAGATGGCTTATATAACATTAAATCAAAGTAAATTAAAACATAATTACAACAAGCTAGATGCTCTATTTCAGGAGAAAGGAATACACTGGGCTGTTGTAGGAAAATTACTTTGTGGTGATGAGACCTTCCTCAGAGAGGTTTTAGCATTAAACCCTCAACAAATATGTGATTCTAGAGTTTCTAACTTAAGAATGATCAAACAAATTGATCCTACAGTTGAAACCATTTATATTAAACCTGCCCCTAATGGTAGTATTGAAGAAATTATTGAGTACGCAGATATCAGTTTTAATACAGAACTAGAGACGATCAAACTTCTTTCTGAAGAAGCTAAACGTCAGAATACTGTACATAAAATTGTTATTATGGTAGAACTTGGCGAACTAAGAGAAGGTGTTCTAAGAGAAGAACTGATAGACTTCTACAGCCAAGTCTTTGAACTACCTAACATTGATATTATTGGACTAGGCACTAATCTTACCTGCATGTATGGCGTATTACCTAATAATGATAAACTAATACAGCTAACGCTATTTAGAGACCTACTGGAACTCAAATTTAAAAAGACAATCCCCTATCTATCTGGTGGTGCATCTGTAACGCTTCCTTTAATATTAAATGACACTATCCCTACAGCTATTAATCACTTTAGAATTGGAGAAACCTTATTTATGGGAACCAATGCCTATGACAATGTAGCTTATCCTGATTTTGAACAGAATATCTTTATGCTTCATGCAGAAATTATTGAGCTATATGAAAAGCCGATGATGCCTGAGGGAGAAATCGGATTGAAAATGACAGGAGAGAAAGTAGAGTTAGCACCAGAATGGGAAAATAGTGTGAATTATAGAGCGATTATAGACTTAGGGTTATTAGATATAGAAGAAGACCACATTACCCCTATCAATGCTAAGCAGCAATTCGTAGGATCTAGTTCTGATATGATGGTTATGGATCTAGGAGATAACCCAGAAAACTTAAAAGTGGGTGACACGATCTCATTTCATATGAGCTATATGGGGATTCTTAGAATTATGAATTCTAATTATGTTGATAAAAGAGTAATTGGTAGAGAGTAATTCCTTTATTCGCAAATTAAAATCATGTTAAAAAAAATTGATTAAGATTTCTCTTAATTACATTTGTTTTCCTCAATCAAAACATCTTTACAATATGGTTTCAACAATTATCCCATTAGGCGGAGTAGCTCCTTCTGAATTAATAGTTGTTGTTGCAATAGCTTTATTACTTTTTGGTGGAAAGAAAATTCCAGAATTAATGAAGGGACTTGGAACAGGAATTAAAGAATTCAAACAAGCTACAAGAGAAACAAATACAACTAATGCTATTGCAAATGAAAATATTCAAGAGCAAAAAAGCAATGTTGAATCGACAAATGAACCTATTAAATAAAGGTTTTAAGCAGAAAGAGGGATATTATAATAATATCCCTCTTTTATTTTCTCTTATTTTAAAAACTCTTTTTCTAAATCTAATGGAGCAATGTAGACATTGTCCTTATACACTCTCATATTACCACCAGAAATCTCGTCTATTAAGATAATATCATTAGTAGCTTTATCTCTTCCAAACTCTAATTTGATATCATATAACTCTAAATTCTTAGTAGCTAACTCATCCTTTATAATTTGACAAATCTCTTTAGTACGAGATTTTAAAATTGCATATTCTTCTTTTGATAATATACCTAACATTTCTAATGCATCGTCAGAAATAGTTGGATCAGCTCTTTCGTCATCTTTAATGGTTACCTCTACGAAGCTATCTAGCTGTTGTCCTTCTGTACAATAAGCGCCATATCTTCTAAAGAAACTTCCTACTGCTCTGTAACGACAGATTACTTCTAATCCTTTACCAAATGGTATCGCTTCTTTTACAATCATCGATACATCTTCTATATCAGCCGAAACATAATGTGTAGGAACGCTCTTTTGTGCTAAAACTTCGAAGAAGTGTTTTGTCATTTTCAATCCACTCTTACCTGCTCCATCGATAGTTAATCCCACTGTATTTGCACCTGGATCGAATACACCATCTTCTCCTGTTACATCGTCTTTAAACTTTAAAAGAACTTGATTGTTTGATAGACTATATACATCTTTAGTCTTTCCTTGATACTTTAATGTCATTGTGTGTTAGTGTTGTTATTAAAGCTCAAAAATAAGACAAATGTCCCAACTCCAACGATTTTTCAGAAACTTTATTTATAGTAGCTATGTCTAAAACTAAACAACATAAAAAAAGCTGGAAGTAATGAATACTTCCAGCTTTTATATTTATACTTATCCCTTAAATAAGGTCGAAATCACATCTTCTACTTTCTGATCCTCCACTTCTATAACTACCTTCTTTAGGAGGCACATTCTGATACACAGTTTCAACTAATTTTAATAATCTAGACGGAGAAATTCCTTTCATGACCATATAATTAATAACTCTATCTGCTCGTCTATCAGCTAACCACTCATCATATTTAGCATTACCTCTCGTATCAAAATAAACGTGAACTCTCACTCTAGCTTCTGGATTATTATACATATAAGCTACTATCTCATCCACTGATGCTTTATTATCTGTATTTAAATAAGAACTATTAAAATCGTAATAAAAAGATGGCAATGTAGAGCTATCATAGTTTACATTAGAAGTTCTAGTTGTATTATAATCGCCACTTGCTATTGTATTACCTCTATTTTGAGATTCACTTACTACACTTGTTAATCCAAAATTAGCAACTACACCATTATCCATTTGATTCAAAAGAACCTCTGCTTTACTATAATTCTTTGCAGCTGTAGATACCTTATGAATATCTGTCATCCTTTTAGGTTCGAAAACATAAGCTCCATCTGCAGAAGTATATACTGTAGCTATTCTATCTCCTGATGAATTAAAGAATGTTACTTCTCCTTCTCCTATCGGATTATTTGTTTTTTTATCAAATACCTTACCCTCTATTTTCTGAGCAGATACAGAAATAAAACTAAATAAAGAAAGTCCTAAAGTTATTAATTGTAATTTTTTCATATCATTCTAGTATAGACTAATAAACATTATTATTCTCCTTACACAAAACTACACTTTATTTTATAATTTTTAACATTATAGTTGTTTTATTTAGAGCAATATGTTTTGTTTTTGCTTTTTACCTAACAATAAATAAATATACAAAATACAATTTCATTATTTATTCTAATTTAGATTAAAAAACTCAAATATTACACCATAGTTGTCACTTATTGTTAATTTACAAAGTCATTGTTATCGATTTCGCTTTCAAAAAAGAAACATTATTAGTAGTTATACTTCTAAATAATGAATTCAATAAAAAATCCCTTACAATCAATGAAAATAATATAAAAAAAACACCTTTTGCGAATTATTTTAATCATTTGTATAATTTTACAGCGATACAATATATTTAATTAAGAATCTAATGACAGCGGAAGAACTAAATATTATTGCAGAAAATGCTCTTAATGATCAATACAAAAAAATAATAAATCAACTAAAAGAATCTGCTATAAAAGGAAAGAACTCATGTATTATAAAGAATTTACCGACTTCTATATCGAAAAAACTAAAAGAAAAAGGCTTTGTCATCATTCCTATATATAAATATAGGTACAATTACTTCCTCTTTAAAAAGAGGAGAATAAAATATTTTTTAATCCAGTTTTAACTTGTTTTATAGATAACAGATTTTCACACCTTACTAACCTTTTACACATACCTTATCTTAAAACTGGAATAGTGTTTGTGCATTCATTATTAAACACATACAATTTTTAATAATGAGACTTTTACTTATTTTTTTTCTATATTCTTTTTACTGTTTGGGTCAGAATAAAAAGACTACAATCACTGCCTATCAAAAGAAAACTCTACAAGAAAAAAATATTGTTAGAATTATTAAAGATTCTTTAGGTAATGAATCTTATCAATTCCTAATCAAACCTAAAGCTCTTAAAGCTGAAATAGAAGAGTACTTTACTCCTCATTTTTCAAAGATTACTTCTCCTATACTAACTATCTTGAAGCATAATAATCTATACTATTTTATTTCTAATAGTAAGGATTATACTCTTATTTCTCTTGCTCATTTAGTTTCTATACCACGTGTAGAAGGCGATTACCTTATCTATGGAAGTAACCATTGTATTACACCTAAAGACAATACTAACTGCTACCCTTCCTCAGACGGATCTTCTTGTCTAGAAAAACAACCCTCATGTATAAAATTAATAAACAAGAAAAATTAAAAGCTTAGATTAAAGGACTACATTCTCTTTTATAAATAAAGAAACAAAATTCTCTTTTTCATTGTACCTTTGATTTGATTTTATATCTAATCTCTATTTTGTATTAAATAGCCTTAGATTGATTTAAATTCATTTACTTATTTCATACACTTTATTAATATGCTTAGACCTTGGCCCTTACAAATTCAAATTATTAATACTGAAAAAAAAGCTATCTATCTCCAAATAGCTGACGCTATTATAGAAGCTATAAAAACAGGTCAACTAAAAGAGGAAGAAGCCCTACCAGGAAGTAGAAAGTTAGCAGAAATCTTAGGAGTAAATAGAAATACAGTTATAGAAGCCTATGATGTCTTATTAAGTGAAGGTTGGATTATGTCCAAATCGCGTAGTGGAACTTACGTCTCTAAACTTGCTGACATAAATATAACTCCTCTCAATAAAATTCCTATAAAAAAAGAAAGTAAATCAACTATTCAATACAATATCACCGTTGATGATGGAAACCCTGATACTTCTATTGCTCCTGTTGAAGAATTAGCAAGAGCTTATCGCCAAATATTTAAGCGAAAAGGAAAGTGGCAGATGATGGGATACTCATCTCCTCTAGGATTATTTGAGTTTAGAGAACATATTAGTAAAATGCTAAATCATTGGCGAGGTATGCAAGTAACTGCCGAAGAAATATGTATTTCTAGAGGAAGTCAAATGGCAATGTACCTTATCGCTCAAGTACTACTAAAGAAAGATGACTATATTATAGTAGAACATCCTGGATATAGAAAAGCATGGCACACATTTGAGCATGCTGGAGCAAAATTGTTATATGCTAATGTAGATGAACAAGGAATTGATATCAATCAAGTCGAAAGTCTTTTAAAAGAAAACAAAAGAATTAAAGCTATTTATATTACTCCTCACCACCAATATCCAACTACAGCAACCCTTAGTTTACAGAGAAGATATAAGCTGATAGAGCTCTCTAACTTGTATAACTTTACTATTATAGAAGATGATTACGACTATGAATTTCATTACGGACATAGACCCGTTATGCCGATTAGTAGTCTTCCGAATGTACTAAACTACGTATATATAGGAACATTAAGTAAAGTCGTAGCTCCTTCTCTACGTATCGGTTATATAGCGACTAACAATGATCTGATTCAAAAAATAGGTGAACTAAGAAGTATCATCGATGTACAAGGTGATAATATCATGGAACAAGCTATCTTACAATTAATGGATGACGGGACCATAAGAAAACATTTAAAAAAAGCACATAACTACTATAAAAGCAAGAGAGATATAACTGCCGATTTACTAGATAAAAACCTTAAAGAACAAGTAAATTATACAATCGCTGATGGAGGGTTAGCAATATGGTTAGTTCCTAAAAAAGAAACAGATTGGGACAAACTCAAAAAGAAACTAGACCTAGATAAAATTGCTTTTATGGGACCTGAAAGGTTCTCCTATAGTGATAAATTACAAGGGATACGGTTTAGTTTTGGATCATTGTCAGAACGACAAATAGAAGAAGCTATACTATGCTTAAAAAGACATTTATAACAAAAATAAATTCCTTTAGTAAAGACTTTACTAAAGGAATTTATTTTTGTTATAATCATTGGTATTATTTACGCAATGCTTTTTTAACTGCAGGAGCAATTTTAGTACCTAATAGCTCTATATTTTTCATCTGTGTTAAGTGATCAGGCGCTCCTAAATCACTGTGCATTAACCAACGTGTTAACCCAAACATCTCTTGATGATATAAAATCTTATCTACTACTTGATCCACATCTCCTATGAATAAAGCACCGTCTCTACTTCTTCCTCCTTCATACTGCTCATAAGTGTAAGGTTGCCATCCACGTGATGCCCCAATTCTATCCATCTGTTCTTTATATACAGGGAAATAATCTTTAGCTAAAGCATTTCCGTCTACTCCTACTAATCCATGTGAGTGCGTAGCGATCTGCATTTTACTAATATCATGACCCGCATTAATATACTCTTGTTTATAGTAGTCAAAGAATGGTTTATACTGTTCTGGCATTCCACCAATAATAGCGAACACAAGAGGCAATCCTAATTTAGCCGCTCTTAATACAGACTCTGGTGTTCCTCCTGCTGCAATCCATACATCCATTGGCTGTTCACTTCTTGGGAAAACCTGCTGTTCTTTTAGAGAAGCTCTGTGTTTTCCTGTCCAGGTCAATGGACCATCTATTGCATTGATATTCAACAATAAATTAAGTTTTTCTGTAAACAACTCATTGTAATCATTAAGATCATATCCAAACAAAGGGAATGACTCTATAAAACTTCCACGTCCTACTGTAATCTCTGCTCTACCATTAGACATAGCGTTTATAGTAGAGAACGATTGATATACACGTACAGGATCATTAGAGCTCAATACAGTAACAGCACTCGTCAACTTGATATTCTTAGTTACTGTAGCTGCACCAGCTAATATAATATCTGGAGTAGAGACTGCGTAATCTTTACGGTGATGTTCTCCTATACCGAAAACATCCAATCCTACTTCATCCATTAACTTAACTTCTTCTATAATCTCATTTATACGTTGTGTACTTGACTGATAACTATTGTTTTGTTTGTCGAATTTTAAATCCCCAAACATGCTAATTCCTATTTCCATCTTTATCATTTTTTATTATACTATAAAATTACTCCTATTAATATGGATTATACTTAATCTATATTAAGATATGCACAGCCAGATATTGTCAATAATGCTCTAGCCCTGTATAAAAGCTTAATATTATTCAAAGAAAATGACCAAAAAGGCATTTTAAGTTAAAAAAACAGCTTATTCAAACATAAAAGTATTACAGTTTTCTACATTTAATTAAAGAACTTAATCTCTTTTAGTATAATTTGAAGTTGTAAGAGATATAGATTAACAATCAAAAAGTTTTATTCGCAAAAAGGACACTTTTAGTAAGTTTTAGCGTCAAATTAGGAAATTATACTGTGCTTTTTTTATACTTTTGTCCTACAAGATTGATAATAATAAGTTTTAGAAGTATAAATACTAGATTCTTTAATACTCCTTACTTATTACAAGTAAATCTTACGTCTTATCTGATTAAGACACTATCATTCAGTATTTTATTATTTTTCAATAAAGCTGAATGCTAAATAAGAACTATCATAGAACATAACGTTCTATTTAAGTTATAATGTTGTTTCCTATTATGAAAGCTCTATTGTTGTTGATAGAGCTTTTTTTTATTGTATCCTATAGTAATTTTTAAACGTTACTAAAACAGCAAAATTACTTTGATTATCAATAAGTAATATATCCTTAAAGATCATTAAAAATTAGAAAACTAAGTGCATGTTCTTCGGGAGTTTATTGGGCAGTCTTTGGATGCTCTTCGGAAAACTGCCCCTCAGTCCGAACAAATACTGAACTCTTCCGAAGAGCTTCCGAATAAATGGGTGTATCAAAAACTCATAAATACTGGTAATGAGGTATTTATGATTTAATAAATGGAAATAAATAGACTTTTTTGGAAATATTGAGAAATATTTGGAAAAGAATGGAAGAAAATGGAAAAAAGTGGAAGTAAGCACTTTTTCTTCGAAAGAAATAGCTAAACAACTATTTCTTTCTTCAACTCTTAAAATATTGAAAGCTCTACCAAATACTCTATCAAGATTAGTTTAATATTTCTTTGCTATCCATCATAAAACAAAGATATTGTTTTAAACCCAGATTAAGCGATAAACATAGAAACGAAAAGTAATTATACAAAATAGCTCTGAATTTAAGAAAAAAGCATACTGTAGTATGGTTTTAGAAGAAATGAAAGAGATATGAAGTAGAATTGCTTTGCAGTCTTTGGCTAATGCTTAATCTGGGTTAAACTTTCCTTCTCGACTTTTACAGTCAATCTAATATAACAAGAAGTTTATTAGAACCATTTTCTCCATTTAAAATAACTTATCATGAGAACAACCAAGCCTAACATTACCCATAAAGTATAGAAATAACCATTCTCTGTTTTTAATTCTGGCATATTCTCAAAGTTCATTCCATACACCCCAACAATAAATGTTAGCGGAATAAAGACTACAGATACAATAGTCAATACCTTCATGATTTCATTCATTCGATTGCTCTGAGAAGAGAAATAATAGTTGGTAGCACTATCTAGTTTGTTTAGATTATAATCTATCTGATCGAGCATTTCATAGCTTTTATACTGTAATCGGTCAAAGAAAACAATACTATTTCTACTGATTTGACTCTCTACATTCTTTTTATCATGCTGTGTTTTTAGGTTGTATAGCACTTCTCTTAACGGTATAATAGCTCGTTTTACCTCTTGTAGTTGTTGAGTATATTCTTCTATACTTACCAGAATTTGCTTGTGATATTTAGTTCTAGCCTCTAAAAGAATCTGTTCTACATTATCTTCTATCAAGTCTAAGGTTACAAAATAACTCTCCATTAAAGAATCTAGTAATCCATATAATAGATATCCTGAATCTTTTCTTCTTATTTGTCCTGTTTTGGTTCTAATACGCTCTCTGATCAAATTAAAGAAGGCTCCTCTTTTCTCTTGAAATGACAACAGTACATTCTCTTGGAGGATAAAGCTTATCTGTTCTATCCCTACTAGAATATCTTCATTAGAAGACGGCAAAATGGCCTTAACGCTAAAGAACAGTGTATTATCTAACTCCTCTACTCTTGTTCTTCTAGAGAAATTTAGAATCTCTGCCATGATATAAGATTCTATATGAAAAAAACTTCCAACTTCTTTTAATAAATCTATATCATGTAGTCCATGTAGATTAAACCACTTTATAGCATTAGGAGATGCTGCTAATAATATCTCTTCTATTTCCTTCAAACTTAAATCATTGTACTCCTCGAATGTATTCTCATCGTAGATAAACAATTGCATAGAAATAGGTACCTCTGGAAAAGAACCTGCATATTCTAGAGAATTTGGTTGAAGTTTTCTAGTTTTCTTATATTTAACTCGTCTCACATTTTGTAAATTTGCTTAAAGATAAAAGTTTTTAGACTTTTATCTCATTTATAAGCCTAAAAAAACAACTCAAACAAATATGAAAACACTAATTAAGAATATAAAAGAAATACTACAAGTTAGAAATGAAGCTATAGAGAAAGTATCTGGTGCAGATATGGCAACTTTACCTAAGCTAGACAATGCATATCTAATTATAGAACACGACTTGATAGCGGATTATGGTACGATGGATACTTGTCCTAATGAAAGTGAAATGGATCAAGTAATAGATGCTACTGGGAAAACCATCTTACCTACATGGGTAGATAGTCACACACACTTAGTCTATGCTGGTAATAGAGAATTAGAGTTCGTAGACCGCATCAATGGGCTTAGTTATGAAGAAATCTTCAACAGAGGAGGTGGAATCTTAAACTCTGCAAAAAAACTACAAGAAACTTCAGAAGAAGATTTATATGAACAATCGCGCAAACGTTTAGAAGAAGTAATCAGTCAAGGTACTGGAGCTGTTGAAATAAAATCAGGATACGGATTAACAGTAGAAGCTGAGCTTAAGATGCTACGCGTGATTAAAAAACTAAAAGAAAACTACCCTATAGCCATTAAAGCTACTTTCTTAGGTGCTCACGCCTTCCCTACTGAATATAAAGATAACCACCAGGGATATATCGACCTTATAGTCAATGAAATGATTCCAGCTATTGCTAAAGAAAACTTAGCTGAGTATGTAGACGCTTTCTTAGAGACAGGTTATTTCTCTTGTGAAGAGACAGAGCGTATCATTAAAGCAGGACAAGAACACGGGCTTATTGCTAAAGTACATGTTAACCAGTTTACTGCTATTGGAGGAATCGAAACTTGTGTAAAAAACGGTGCTCTATCAGTAGATCATCTAGAAATAGTAACAGACGAAGATATCGAAATTCTAAAAGGAAGCAAAACAATGCCTGTAGCCTTACCTACATGTTCTTTCTTTATTTCTATTCCTTATACTCCTGCTAGAAAGATGTTAGAAGCAGGTCTACCACTAGCTTTAGCTTCTGATTCTAATCCTGGTACTACACCGTCTGGAAATATGAACTTTGTCGTAGCTACAGCATGTATCAAAATGAAAATGACTCCTGAAGAAGCGATTAATGCAGCTACAATAAATGGAGCTTATGCAATGGGACTACAACAAGAGTACGGTAGTATAACAAAAGGTAAAAAAGCTAGTTTAATTATCACAAAACCACTAAATTCATTTTATGAATTACCTTATGCTTTTGGTTCTAACCTTATAGATCAGGTAATTCTAAATGGACAAATACAAAAATAAAAGATACCCTAGTATCAATTGCATCACAACAACATCGCTATGAACAAACAAAAACTAGTGTTATTTAAGAAAACTGATTTGGTTGCCTTGACCAAATTCAGAAGTGGGGAAATCAAATTTGGTGAAAGAGTTCACACTTTAGAATCAGAAGAGAATTGGCATAATGAATTAACCGCTACAGACGCTAAATATGCTATTATTGGTATTCCTGAAGATATAGGTGTAAAAGCTAATCTAGGCCGTACAGGTACTTCTTCTGCTTGGCAAAATTTCTTAAACAGCCTTTTAAATATTCAACACAACAGATTCTGTAAAGGAAGTTGGACTACGTTAATTGGCCATTTAGATTTCAGTGAAGAACAAAAAGAAGCAGAACAACTAGACCCCAATAATAGAGAAGATCGCAAAAGACTCTTCGAATTAGTGTCTCGTATAGATAAAGAAGTATCACATACCATCGCTAAAATTGTAAAGGCAGGCAAAATACCTATTGTTATAGGTGGTGGACATAATAATGCTTATGGTAATATTAAAGGACTTGCCTTAGCCAAGGGCAAAGCCATTAATGTAATCAACTTTGATGCGCATACAGATTTTAGACCACTAGAAGGAAGACATAGTGGTAACGGGTTTTCTTATGCATTCGAAGAAGGTTTTTTAAAGAACTATTTTATCTTCGGTCTTCATGAGAACTATACTTCTAAGACTGTTTTTGGGGATATAAAACTTCATGCAGACCGCGTTAAGTATAATACTTATGAGCAAATACGCATTCGCAAAGAGAAATCTTTTGACACCGAATTACTAACTGCTCAACGACATATCGAAAACAATACTTATGGTATCGAAATAGATTTAGATGCTGTACCACTAGTAGCTAGTAGTGCTATCACGCCTACAGGGTTCTCTGCTGAGAGGTTGAGACAGTTCATACACTACTTTGCTAAATCTAAGAATGTTGGATATCTTCACATCTGTGAAGGGGCTCCTTCTTTAGATTTCGAGCAGAACAGTCATCTTGTAGGGAAGTTAATCACTTATTTAGTAACAGATTTTATCAAATCAAATACAGAAAAAATTTAGTCTTGAATATATTACTTGTAGAAGACGATTCTCGCATCAGTGACTTTATCGTCAAAGGTTTAAAGGAAAATGGTATGCAAGTACAACTTGCTGCTTCTGGAGAAGAAGCTAGAGATCTTATTCTCAGTGCTGATTGGGATCTTATCTTAATGGATATAATGCTTCCAGGTATAGATGGTATTCAGTTAACCAAAATGATTCGTTTTAAAAAGAACTATACCCCTATACTGATGTTAAGCGCTCTAAGCGAAACCACTGATAAGATATCTGCTCTAGACAGTGGTGCTGATGACTACTTAACAAAGCCTTTTCACTTTAGCGAATTACTATCGAGAATTAATGCCTTAACAAGACGAACTAAATTTAATTACGAAAAAAAAGACCATATCTATATCTGTGGTGATTTAAAACTAGACCCTGAAAAACATCTAGTCACACAAGGAGATAAAACAATAGATCTGTCACCTAGAGAATACAAATTATTACTTTTCTTATTAGAAAATAAAGATCGCGTAGTCTCTAGGATGCAGATTCTAGAACGAGTATGGGGAATACAATTTGATACCAATACCAATGTAGTAGATGTCTATATTTCTTATCTAAGAAGTAAAATAGATGATTCTAAAGGAAAAATAATACACACCATAAAAGGAACTGGCTATATGCTACAAGAATGATATGAATTTACGCACTCGTCTTACCACCTACAGTACTATAGTATTTGGCATAGTATTTTTTATTGCATCACTTATTATATTCTTAGCTTACTTCTCTAAGACACAAGAGTCTGTGTTTAGTAATCTGAAGAATACTACCCTCCTATCTGCAATATATTACTTAGAACAAGACGAACTATCTCATACAGAACATTCTGTTGTAAAAGAGGAGTTTAGAGCTACCATTCAATCTAAAAATGTAGCTGTATATAACTTTAGTAATCAGTTATCCTATGGAGCTCTAGTTAATGATCCTGTACTGACAAACGCTATTTTAAGCAAAACTAGAACAGATAAATCACATCGATTTAAAGCAAATGATTTTTTTTATTACGGAATATATTACCCTGATAACCAAGGGGATTTCGTAGTATATACGAGAGAGTCTACAGCTGACTTTCTGAATCAGATGAAAAGTCTTATTTTTATTCTATGCATTGTACTTGTGGGAGGTTTACTAGCTATTTATTTTTTAAGTAAATACATCTCTAATATCGCCTATAAACCCCTTAAGAATATTGTGCAACAGGTAAATGAGGTAAACTACTCTAATCTAGAAAACGGTATAGAAGTACCGAAAACAAATGATGAATTAGAAGAATTAATCTCTACTTATAACAACCTACTAATCAGACTATCTGAAACATTCTTGATTCAAAAGAACTTTATTAACTATGTCTCTCATGAGTTTAAAACTCCCCTTACTGCTATCAGTGGTAACCTAGAAGTTTTTGCTCAGAAAGAACGTTCTCCTGAAGAATATAATCAAGTAGTCAAGGAGGCTTTAAAAAATGTGTACAAGATAGAGAATATCTTAAGTAATCTTCTTTTATTATCAGGTCTAAAGAATACGGATAAAGACGCTAGTCTATTCAGAATAGATGAGATAATCTGGAATATATATGAAGCATTACAGGATAAGCTAACAGAACTACAGACTACCTTAGAGATAAATATCAATGTAGATGATTTCACTAAACTAGAGTATAAAGGTAACGAAACTCTAATCCATCTAGCATTATACAATATTGTCGAAAATGCTGTAAAATACTCTAATAGCAAACCTGTTTCAGTAGAGCTGTCTCTACATAACAATAGGCTACAACTAGAGGTAAAAGACCATGGAAAAGGTATCTCAGAAGAAGAACTTACTTTTATAAAACAAACATTCTACAGAGGTAAAAATGTCGGAGATATTAAAGGAAGTGGTATAGGACTGTCCCTTGCTACTATCATCTTTGAACAACATCACATTAAATTCGACATTATTTCTCAGTTAGAACAAGGGACAATTATTACTTTAACATTTTAAAGTTTATTTTCTTTTGAAACCAAACTGTTCGATATAAAAATCTAGAAGCGTGATTGCGGTCATAGCTTCCACAATAGGCACTGCACGTGGTAATACACAAGCATCGTGTCTACCTTTCCCTTGTACAGTCACCACCTCATGTGCGGTATTGATAGACTGCTGGTCTTTCATTAAGGTAGCAGTTGGTTTAAAAGCAACTTTAAAGTAAATATCCATTCCATTACTTATACCGCCTACTATTCCTCCTGCATTATTGGTTGTTGTAGAGCCATCAGGAAGGATAGAATCATTATGCTGACTACCTCTCATCTTTGTCCCTTCAAAACCACGACCAAACTCTACTCCTTTAACAGCATTGATCCCAAGCATAGCTTTAGCCAAATCAGCATCAAGTCGATCAAATACAGGTTCTCCTAATCCTACAGGCACGTTCTGTACTACGCATATAATAGTTCCTCCTATAGAATCCCCATCTTTTTTTACTTCCTTAATTAAAGTCTCCATTTCTACTGCTTTAATAGGATCAGCACAACGAACAGGATTGTTCTCTATCTCGTTAAAATCTAATTCACTGTATTTTTTCTCAACAGCAATATCTCCTACTGAAGATACATAAGCTGTTATTTTTATTTCTTTTAATACTTGTTTTGCTATTGCTCCCGCTACTACTCTACTGGCAGTCTCACGAGCAGAACTACGCCCACCTCCTCTGTGGTCACGATGTCCATATTTTTCATCATATACATAATCTGCATGGCTTGGACGATAAATATCTTTGATATGATCATAATCCTTTGATTTTGAATTTGTATTTTCAATTACAAAACCAATAGGAGTACCTGTTGTCTTCCCTTCAAATATTCCTGAAAGAAACTTTACTTCATCCGCTTCTTTTCGCTGTGTAACTATCTTAGATTGACCTGGTTTACGTCTGTCTAATTCCAACTGAATTTGTTCTAAATCTAACTCTATCCCTGCTGGACAACCGTCTATAATACCACCGATCGCTACTCCATGAGATTCACCGAAAGTAGTTACTCTAAATCTATTGCCATAAGTATTACCTGCCATATTAATGTATTTTATACAAGTTTACCACTTTTCTAAGTTTTGCACCTTGTTATTCTAGATATTTTTTGACAAAGTTACTTTCTAGACCTTACCTTATTTACTCCCAAAGTCCTTCTATATTCCCTAACCACTTCCTTTTTTAAGCAGATATCGATATATTTGTAATTCAAAATAAAACAAATGATTATACTAAAACCATTTACCAAAACGGATGCCCAAATAATTATAGATTGGAATTTTACGGAAGAAGAACTACTTCAATTTGGAGGAACTGCATTTACTTACCCTCTAACAGAGGATCAAGTCGAACAATTCTTAAAAGTCGAGAATTCTTTATTCTTTAAAGCAATTGATAGTGATAATGAGACTACAATTGGAGTAGGTGAAATTATTTTAATGGAGGATAATGCTACTAAACTAGCTCGTATAGTAGTAGGTGATCGAAACAATAGAGGAAAAGGATATGGACAAAAGATGATGCAAGCCTTTGTAGATTATTGTCTAAATGACATTCAAAGTGATTCTGTTATCCTTAATGTATTTGATTGGAATATTGGAGCTATTAAATGTTATGAAAAAATAGGCTTTACCTTTGCTGATGTTCCTATGAGAAGTTTTGATCTACCAAATGGAGAACAATGGTTTAGTAAACAAATGGACTATACTAAAAAGTAACCACTTACTATAGCTATTATACATATTTCTATTTTCTAGTGACAAAGTTGCTAGTCGATCTAAATTTTCAACAGATTATTTCCTTAGTGACTCCGTTATAATGTTTGTTTTAACGGACTCACTAAGGATTCGAATGTCTAGCCCTTCTATAGCTATACAACTATAGTTCACAATCCTACTTAGTACTGTACAGTCTTATAATATTGCTTCTATTCTTTTACAATTACTCTCCTATAAGTAATCATACCTACAGTCAGAATTGAGTTTATAGATAACATAGATCAGCTCGATTCTAATTTTCATCTTTACTACTGCAGACAAAGGTTATTTTCTGTACAAAAATCACATTTTATTAAACCTAAAGGACATCTTTAAGCAAGATGAATACATTCATAGTAGTACAAAACACTGTTTTTATAAAAAATTATAGTTTTCAAAGGGAGAAAAAACAGTTCTTTTTAGGTCATTCAAGTATTTAAAGTCAATTTATAAAGATTCCTCATAACCTGTTTTTCTTACTTTATATTTCCATACTAAAATCTTCTAAACACCACGGTTATACAGACATTAAGCGATATCACACTATTAACTATAATGCAATAGTATACCATAAACATTTAGCTATTTATAATTTTAACACAAGAATAAACGCTTAAATTAAAATATTCTTGTTTGTTTTTATAGAAAAATTATATAAATTGTCCTTAACAAAACCTAACTAATCAAACAACTTATTATGACACTTGAATTATTTGAAGAACTCTCAGATGTTCTGGGGGTATTCGTAGAGAAATTTACTAACCTCAACATTAAAGCAAACAAGCATTCTCTAGCTTGGCAACGATTCCACTACAACTATTTTGATTCAATGACAACTACGCTGTATAAGTCATTAGTTCACTTAAACTATGCGACTATACAACAAGAGAAAGACAATGTTCAATATGCAGAAGCTTTCTCATTAGTATTGGATAAAAATTTTAAACCACTAAGAGATATTAACTTTGACAAGTTTGAACCTAAAGTTCAACAGCAGATTTTAAAAGTAGTACTAGGTGATCTTCCTTTTTTAAATAAAGGGTTAAGCGAAGACACTTATCACTACATTAGATTTAACTGTCTAAATAGAGAAAATAGATTATGTGGCTTAGGAGGAACTTTATTTAAAGATTCTAAGACAGGAGAATTTATACTAAACTTATTCTACTTAAACATTCGTAATGAACGTATTGATTCTTTATTAGAAGTAGATTTCTATATGAAAGACAAGGCTAAATATATAAAGCTGTATAGAGAATTAGCATTAAGTAAAGTAACCACACCACAGGCTCTAAAAGAAGTACTAGATAAAAAGAATATCTCTAGTGTAGACTTTAATAATGATTTTATCTATTTCTTTGGAGAAGGGTACCTTACCTTTTATGATAAGAGAAAGTACCTACAGAGTTTAGAACTTGTATTCTTTACAAAGAATTCATTCGAAGAGATTGCTGATGTATGTGGCTTTAACTCTACTGAGTCATTGATCACAAAGTACAAAAAATTTGAAAGTAACGGATATAATCCTATTATTCGCTACTCAAACATATTACAAGCGTAATAAAAGTAAAAAAGGTTGATTCAAATGAATCAACCTTTTTATATGTAACTTAAATTGCTTTTGTCTTTTCTTTTAACCAAGCAGCTTCTTCTGCTGATAATTTTGATTCTAAAGATTCATACACCCATTGATTATAGTTATTTAACCAATCAATATGTACTTGATCTAATAGTGACTTCTCTACTAAATCTGTTGCGATATAACAGATGGTGATTGTTTCGAAATCCATAAAATCACCGAATTGATTAGAAGCTAAATCCTTAGATACTACTAAGTTTTCGATACGAATACCGTGCTTACCTTCTCTGTATAATCCTGGTTCTATAGAACTGATCATTCCTGGCTCTATCGCAATATCTACTGCAGCACCATTAAAAGTATGAGGCCCCTCGTGTACGTTCAAGAAGAATCCTACTCCATGACCTGTACCATGTCCATAGTTACGCATAGTAGCCCAGATAGGACGACGTGTTATAGCATCGATTTGATATCCTCTAGTACCTTTAGTGAAGATAGCCATAGATCCTTCTATCGTTCCTTTTAAAACAATAGTGTAATCTTCTTTTTCTTCTTGAGTCAACTGTCCTAAAGATACCACACGTGTAATATCTGTAGTTCCTGTCTCGTATTGTCCACCAGAATCTACTAATAGCAATCCTTTAGCCTCTAATTTATAGTTGCTATCCAATTCTGCCTTATAGTGTGGTAAAGCTCCGTGATCTTTATATCCAGCAATAGTGTCAAAACTAATATCTTTAAAACCTGGCTGTTCTGCGCGTAATCCTCTTAAATGATCTGCAATACTCATCTCAGATAATTCGCCTGAAGCTACATTTTCTTCTATCCATTTAAAGAATTTGGTCAGTGCTACACCATCATTAATCATGGCATGTCGCTCATGATTTAACTCTACTTCATTCTTCACTGCTTTTAGCATAGTAGACGGATTCATATCCTCTAAGATAGTTACCCCCTCAGGAACAGAATCATAAGTAGCAAAACAAGTACGCTTAGGATCTAATAAGATAGTTTCGCTTGTTCCTAGTGATTTTAAGTAATTTCTTACTTCCTCATAAGGTTTGATTAAGATACCATATCCTTGTAACTCCTCAGCTGTACCTTTATCTAATTTCTTAGAATCAATGAATAAGATAGATTTATCCTGGCTGATAAATACAAAACCAAGTGTAACAGGATTACATTTTACATCTGTACCTCTTATATTCAATATCCAAGCTAAATCATCTAAAGATGAAATTAGGTGACATGTCGCTCTTTTTTGTTTTAAAACTTTGCGTACAGCTGCTATCTTATCTGGAGTAGATTGCCCTGTAATAGAAATAGGTAATGTATAAGCTGGCTCTGTAGGTAAAGCTGGTCTATCATTCCATATTACATCTAATAAGTCTACATGACCATCTACCTTAATGTTTAAAGGACCTAATATAGTATTTACAGCATTCGCTACTGCTAATGAAGCTAAATTACCATCAAAGGCAACTGTATTACCTGCTTGTAATTTATCTCCTAACCATGACACATACTCAGGTGCATGTTGAACTTTTAATTTTACTAACTCAAAACCAGATCCTTTTAACTGTGCTGGTCCTTGTACAAAATAACGAGAGTCAGTCCATAATCCAGCAAAATCTTGTGTAATCACTAATGTTCCTGCTGAACCACTAAAACCAGATGTCCAAACTATACACTTATAATAATCTGGTAAATATTCACTGATATGTGGATCTGAAGAAGGGATAATGTATCCATCAATTCCTCTCTCCTTCATCAGTGAACGTATCTTCGATAATTTTTCTAAATATGTCATTACGATAATAAATTTTTCAAGCTAAAGGTACAAAATGACGAGTACTACAAAAAGATAAATCTGTTAAATTAGAATAGTTTTTACTTCTGTAGATAGTAGCTTAATTTTTAAACTATTAAACACAAAAAAAGCCAACATTTAGTTGGCTTCTTTTATGTTATTTCTGTTCGTCTAAAATGTGAGTCGGCTTAATAGAAGAATCTAATCTTAGAATTTGTTTGCTTAATACATCTTCAAAAGAAAAGTCTTTTAATTGAACATCCCTTCTAAACAACTCTGGGTTATTAGCGACTGCAATTACGAAATCTGAAAACACTTTATTAACTATAACTGTTTTATCTAATATCACACGAGCGCGTACAAGCTTCTTATCAGATCTTCTATAATAATCAAAAACATACTGATTAGGCTTTTTCCAATCGCGTTTACCAAAGTTTTCAAAGTAAACATCTGAGATAGATTCCTTATTATTAGTCCTAGCAGTTACCCTTTTTTTGTCAAAACCAACGTTTATCATTGAGGCAACATTTAGATACACCTCTTCTCCTTCTACTATAGGACAAGCTTGTTCATAGATTAGAATCATATTTCCCTCCCTTTGTAAAAATATATAATGTAAGACCTCCTGTTCATCCTTTATTTTCCATAACATGCGCTCTTTTTTATTGTCTAATGAAGTAAATAAGGTAACAGGTGTAGATAAGCCATTTATCACTACTTCTTGCTGTTCTAAGTCTTTCTGCCATGTTGTTACCCATTGTCCATCTACATACTCTTGCTTTAAAGGTAATAGGCTCCCTTCATGTAAGTCATAGAACTGCCCACGTATAGAATCATTCTTATCTAACTCACTAGATAATAGTGTATAGTAATGATAATCATGATCTGTAGTATAACGATATCTCGGAATAGCATCTTCATAATAAACGATATCAAGATCATTAGATACATTCTCTTCTACTAATAGTCCTTTATATATCTCCCCTTCTTGATATATAGCCTTTACCTGTATTGTATCTTGTTTATTCTCTACCTCTATATATGCCTTAGCTTGCTGATCATAAAGTGAAATAAACTTTAATCGATCCGTTAACATAGATAATGTATTAGGATATGATGCTGTCTTCTCTACAACTTTCAAACTATCATTAACAGTAGAAGTCTCTACTAGATAACTAATATCCTTCAACTTAAGAGTATCTCTATGTATAGAATCTGTCACTGTAGTATGATCTTGCGCATATAGTACTCCTCCTATACTTAGTGCCAATAATACAATACCCTTTTTCATATTTTTCTTTTTAAATAACATAGTATGCATAATCCTAAACTCCTTGTCTAAAACCATGAATATCAAATTTACAAATTTCAAATGACAAAAAAATAAAATTACGTTTCCAAAAACAATTAAATAGATAGTTATAAACCACTATATAGATATAGACACCATTATATATCAACACCTTACAAAAGGAAACAAGTAAATCACATCATTATAATGATAGCAAAAAAATTAGTACCCTACTAATATTCAAACGTTTACAAGACATTTATTATATTTTTCGATACGTTTTAAAAAGTTTGTCCCATAATAAAGTGTAAAAACCATAATTACAGTTCGGATCTTGATGATGAATATTGTGAAACAAGGTAAGACACAGTATATCTCGTGTCCAACGTTCAAAGTAAGTATTCTTAAACACATCCTTGTCTATATGACCTATAGTTCCCCAAATAAGATTAATAAATAAATAAAGTCCTATCGAAAAAGTGTCAAAAGGATATATACACAACAACAAGATAAACAGTAGCCCAAAACCAATAGCCTCTAGTGGATGTAATACAAATAAACTTATCGCATTAACACTGTTGTGCTCATGATGTCTTAGATGCGCTAATGGATAAAAAATCGGGATATGAGCTAATCTGTGAAATACATACATCAGAAAGTCCATACCGATCACTAGTCCTAATGTTTGTAGAGCTATAACAGTGATAGAGCTCCCTTCTAATACATGAATATATCCATAATTATACAACCCTACTCCTAATACAAAAACGCCTGCATTACACAGTAAAACAACAAATGATAATATTAAATCTCTTCTAGTAATCTCTTGTTTTATTTCTTGGATATACTCTCCCTTCTTACATCTGTTTAGAGTCAAATACAAACCAATAGATACACCATAGAACAGTATATTCAATACTATACTAAAAAGGACTAGTTGTGTAATAGACATTCCGATCACTAGATCTAACATGGTTCTCCATTTATATTATTAATAATCAAACTTACAAAAAACATATAATAAAAAGGATGACTGCTTGAGTCATCCTTCTACATCTTATATCTATATTTATTTAGAGTATTCTTAATTACTGTTCTTCATTTTGAGCTTGTCTCTTTAGTAGATCTAAAGCAAATGTAAGTTCAGGGTCTTCTTCGTTTAAGATACTTCTATAAAAACCTTTTTCATCTACAGTATAGTCTGGTAGTACTCCTCTACACCCCTTATCTGTACTAATTGAATTATTAAAAAACACTTCTGATCGAGGCAAATCTACCACTGTCTGCGTATTAGGCAGTTTATAATTAATAAACCAAGATGCAGTAGTGAAGTTACTACAGGTGCGTGTCTCTTGTCCTATGATAATCCCTCTTTTATTCTCTTTAAATAAAGAAGCAAAATACGCTGCTGCTGATACTGTGTTATTATCTATTAATAACATCGTATTCCCTTCAAAGAAATATCGATCACGAGGATAGTTCTCTACATAAGACTCGTCTAATCGATTATTACCATAATAGTACTCATCTCCTTCTACCTCACTCTTATCATATCTCTGGAACATAAAGTTATTCATATTCTTAATATCCATATCAGAATACTGTCTACCACTAGCATCTATAAGATTCTCACGTACATTGATGTCTATTACCTTAGTTGCATATCGATAATTATTCTTAAACACTTTTTCTTGTGATATAAAAGAGTAAAACAAAGGAATATTACTTAGATACCCTCCTCCATTACCTCTGATATCAATAATTAAATTCTTCACTCCTTCTTCATTAATCTTCTCAAAGAAAGAACTTAACTTCTGGTAGGCGAACTCTTCTGAAAAAGCAAAAGTCTTAATCGTTAGGCAGTATGTATCGTCATTGACCTTCTGTCCATAAATTCCATAAGAATAACTAATGATATCTACTGGCAATATAGCTTTCTGTACATTGTAATAGTTTCGTGCATAGTTAACTGCCTTTAATGTAGCTTCTTTACTCTCTACAGCATTTAGACTATCAAGATAAGTGATTTTATACTCTTGCTCAGGACTCATTAAAGACACATAGAACGAAAAGTCTTTAGCATCATCAGCCTCTATACTTCCATCCGTTGTTACATTAATACGCTTTAAGTAATCTTCTGATTTTACATCATTTACTTTTGTAATAATACTTCCTACAGGTATAGTAGGGTTGTGTTGATTCACAAACACCTTTCCATCATAAACAATGGTATTAATTGGGAAAAAAGAAGTTTCCTTTGTAAAATCCTCAAAAACGGTACTATCTGTACTCAAAGAGGAATGAGCATCGTGAATTAGAGGAATCGGATTAGATAACAAGAAATTAGCATAAGAAGGATTCTCTTCTAGTTTTTTTCTTATTTCTGCAACTTTTGCATCCAAGTCCTTTTCACTAATAGTTCGAAATGGATTAGGGTGTTGCTTTTTTATAATATTAATAAGTATATCAAAATCATTTAAATAATCTTCTTTCGTCAACTCCGAATATTTCTTCTGTCCTAATACAAAAGAACTACTCAATAATAAGGCAATTAATAATAAACCTTTTTTTATCATTCCTGTTCTCAATTAAATTATCTAAAATAAAGAATTTATAGCATTTTAAAACATTATTCCAAAAGCAATTTATGCAAATCTCTTTATTTCCTAAGCATACAAAGATAAAGTTAAGCATATACCTACGCAACTTTTACTAGTATGTATATTATAACAGCTAATTCTCATTTTTATTATTTTATAAAAGTTAAAAAAACAATCTTTTTTAAAATAACCTACTTTGTGCTTTTAAATAGAGTTCAAAAAAGAAAGGTGACCTCGCCAGGCCACCTTCCAATACAAACACTACTAATCTAAAAAGTTGAAACAACAACTTCTTACAACAAAACTATTTTGGGGTCCACAAGACACGGTTCTCCACATGATTAAGACCGTATCTAGGATCAATAGCTTTTACTTTAATTAACTGAGGGCCTTCTTTTAATCCCTTAGGTATTGGCATACGCCATAAATGTTTACTCTTCCTTTTAGCGTCTACTAAAGGAGAGGTTTTCATATTTTTATATCGCCCTTGATTCTGTAGCTCTATTAAACGGGTATAATGAGGGTCTACTCCTTCATAGTACTCCATCTTTTGCCAACTTACACCATCGAAGCTTATTTCAACATCTGTATTTAGATCTGCCGCAAATACATTTGCATAAACATATCCATCGTTTAAGTGTTCTAAACTCTTATCCCACTCTTGTACTTCTGGAGTCCAAATCTGAATCTGTTTATCCTCAGCTCTACCAGATACTTTATAGGATAAGTTATAATCTCCTTTTTGTGTTTCTAGTGTCCAGTATCCCTTCCAAGTACCATCATACATCATAGCAAAAGGAATACCTTCGATATCATGAGGCCCTTGCCACCACGCACCACAAACAGCTCCAGCTACTAATTGATGTACAGGTTTTTTATTATCTCTTTCAAAGTACTGATGATACTGTGTATGTGTATGTCCTACAGCTACAAAGACTTCTTTATAGTCCTTAAACAAGTCTAGAAACTCCTGCTTATCTTCCATAAACTCAATAGGAATATGCATCATCACTTTTACTTTATCATACTTTAGAGCATAACGAGCTAGTACATTTTGTATAAAAGCTTTTTGTACCTCATCTATTGTTCCTATATATTCTTTGTCATTTACAGGAAGTACATTATTAAGTACTAAAATAAGCTCCTCTCCATATTCTAATGCATAATAAGATGGGCCAAAAGCTTTCTTATAACTACTATCTCTATCTTGAAGTGTTAGACCAGGTCCAAAGTTTAAATCATGATTTCCAACTACATAATATATAGGACTACCGATTACACCTAATGCCTGTGATAAAGGTTCAAATACTTCTAAACGATCAAAAGCTAAATCTCCAAGCGGAAAGATTAAATCTGGAGGTGTGGTAGCTAATTCGCTTACCACGAGTTTTTCTACGTGATGAATATCATCCATTACATCCGACTGCAAATCTCCCAATAAAACAGCCTTTAGAGGTTTATCTTCCTCTTGCTTATACACAGGAAAATCATAACCCTTATGTTCTTCTCCAAAGGGAATATAAAACTCAACTTTATTTGACTTTGACAAAGGAGACTGATATCCTGAAGGCTTGATTAAAAAGATTTGACCTTGCTCTAAACTGTTGATCTTATATTCACCTTTAGCATTAGTCACAACTAAATCCTTGCCATTACTGATCAAAACATCTTTCAACAGAGGTTCTCCTTTATCGTATTGCCTATTTTGATTGGTATCTTCAAATACTCTACCTGTTACTTGTGCCCCTTGAGCCCAAGCTCCACTCGTTATAATAAGACTTATACCTACTAATAAGCGCTTCATTAGTTATCTAGATTTAAGAGTTTTATAATCTTATGGTATACTTCATTATTCTCATAAGTTCCTCTAAACTCACCCGATTTAGGTCCGTAAGCAAAAATAGGTACCATAGCTCCTGTATGATCATGAGAAATGAAATCTCCTTCAATAATACCTTGTTTTACGTCTCCTTGTGGAATTGCAAAACCACCTGTCTCGTGATCTGCTGTTATAATAACTAACGTTTGCCCGTCTTTATCTGCAAATTTTAAAGCTTCTGTTATCGCTTTATCGAAGTCAATTCCCTCTGTTACAATCCCCCCTGTATTATTAAAATGACCATAAGAATCTATTTTAGCTCCTTCTACCATTAAAAAGAAAGGTTGATTTCCTTTTGACAAAAAGTCTAAACTGTGTTTAGTAGATTGGGCTAAAACGTCTGTTCTTCCTTCTATCACACC
This sequence comes from Myroides odoratimimus, assembly GCF_004337635.1. Lineage (NCBI taxonomy): Bacteria > Pseudomonadati > Bacteroidota > Flavobacteriia > Flavobacteriales > Flavobacteriaceae > Myroides > Myroides odoratimimus. The sequence goes on along the minus strand of NZ_CP037427.1, from coordinate 2,884,944 downwards.
TTTTAATCCTCCTTCTCCTAAGAAATAACCAACACGAGCATCCTTACTGGTGCTAAGCTGTTCTACTTGCTCTAGTAAAGTAAACTCTTGCTTTAGATTCACATTGTTAAAAGACTTCTTTCCTCCACCTACAAAGAGAGAAAGTTGACTTTTTAATAAATCTTGAGCTATTAGTGAGCTATCATCTCTATCTTTTTGATGTGCATAAAAAGCAGAAGGCGTAGCTCCTGTTAACTCATCTGTGGTAATTACTCCTGTTTTATAATTAAACGGCGCTAAGTACTCTGTCATATTCTTTAAAGGCATTCTATCCATTCCCATCCCAATAGAGCGGTTATAGGTTTTCTGACCTGTTGCTAAAGCAGTTCCTGCTGCAGCAGAGTCCGTTGTAAAATCATCTCCTGCTTGCGTTTTGATCAAGCCTACACTCTTCAGCTGAAGTAAACTTAAGTCACCTCCATTTGCTAAAGCTGCAGAAGATATCTGCGTCAGCCCATTTCCATCCCCTATAAGAAGAATAACATTCTTAATTGGTAAATCCTTATCATCATTTGCAAATGTTGGCTTATAGACCTCAGATACTGTTTTATTATGATATACAGCACGATCTAAGTTTTTTAAGTATGTCTGTGCTAGATAAGGATTATCAGTATTGATAACATCAATGCCCATATCATAAAACGCCTTAAATGCTGTTTTCCCATCAGGAGTTCCCCAAAAGCGGACTTGTTTACCTTGCTTGTGAACTAAGTCTATTACTTCTTGAAGTTTTTGTCTTTCTTCTTCTACCATGCGCCCCTTACCATTCCAGACAGAGTAGTCTTTAAAATTAAGACTTACCATGGCTACTCGTTCCCATAGCATTGCATTTTTTAAAGGAGTTAAACTCTGGTGATCTAATTTTACATAGGTTGGATATTGTTCAAAAACTTTTGTATCTGGCTTATTTCCAGAAATAACAAAAGTGATATCTTGTTCTTTAATTAATCGTTCATACTTCTTCAGTACTGGTAATAATAGCTCCATAGACTGATTTGCATTTGATTTTAAATCAATTAAAAAACTAAGTCCCTTTGCCTTACCGATACCTAATTGAATAGCTTTTTCTAATGATTCCAAATACAAGCTTTCTATCGTTCTATTCACTTGTACAGAACTTACTTCGTGTGCTACATATAACTTGCCTTGTTCTATGACTAAATCAATCTCTATGGACTCTGCTCCATTAGAGTAAGCCGTCCAGAAAGGAGTAGATTGATGATAATCATTATGAGAGTGTATTTTATAATTTTTTGATTGAGCATTAGCCATTAAAACACTCGAAATAAAGGCTATAGATAAAAAAAGTCGTTTCATTGTGTTGCATAAAAAAGAGGGCTAGCCCCAAAAAGGTAGCCCTCAATTGGTTTTGAAATTAAATTACCATCCTACGTTTTGTTGTATTCCTGATGATTGTACAGCCCTATTTGGTATTGGCCATACATGCATATAACTTGAATCAAAGTTTCTAGCTTTCCATACCTCTGATACCTTATAAGGAGAATCAGGGTTAGAACGATCTTCGTGAATTCTTCCATAAAGAGGTTTTCCATAAGCCTCTTTTGCATCTCCCCATCTTACTAAGTCAAAATGTCTATTTGCAAATTCTCCAGCTAACTCTACTCTTCTCTCATGTTTTAAATCAGTCATTGTCGCCCCATTCTTAGGTGCTAATCCAGCGCGCTTACGCACCTGATTTAATGCCTGATCACCATTCTGCCCAAGCATGATTTGAGCTTCTGCCTTCATTAGTAAAATCTCAGCATAGCGCATTAGAGGAACATTGTAGTTTGTTGTTGGTTTATCTCCATTCATATTGATAAACTTCCCTAAAGCATCTTCTGTACTATACTCATACATATACTTGTTAAACTGAAGTCCAGACATCGAATTCTCTGAAGAGTATCTTTTGGTCTGTCCAAAGTAGCTGAACTCATCTCCGAAGACTAATAGCGTTACTGCTCTACGTGCATCCCCTTTTTCGAACTCTTGGTATAACCCCTCAGTAGGTGTAAAATACCCCCATCCGTTATAAGCTCCCCATCCTTTGTTCTCTAACATACAGCCCGGAAGAATACTTCCTCCTTCTATTCCAGAGTTTACAGACCAGATATACTCACTCTTCCAGTTGTTTAAAGCACTGTGTAATTCTCTGTAATCTTTAGAAGGATTACCTGTATTGACAAGTGCTCTTCCTGATCCAGAATTTGTAACTGCGTCTGCATACTTAATTACTTCATTAAACTTAGAAGAGTCATATTGTGCCCAATATAAATAAGTCTTTGCGATATAGGCTAAAGCAGCATCTTTATGTGCTCTACCATAATTATCAGCTGAATAAGAAGTAAAAAGAGGTAATAACTCTGATGCTTTTGTCAAATCCTGAACGATATGGTCATAGTTCTCAATCACGCTTTTTGGCCTTGTATAGCTTCCTGCTGGCTGAGACATATTAGCCTCTGTAATAATAGGCACACCACCGTTATTTCCATTATCTCCATACGTATGCGCTAGCCAGAAATAAAAGAAACCACGCATAAAATAAGCCTCACCTAGTACTCTCTTCTTTAATGATTCGCTAATTTTCATTCCAGGAACATTAACAATGATATCATTAGCTCTTCGGATTACTTTATAAGCATTTTGATAAATACCATTGATATAGCCCTCATCCCCGTTTAGGTTAAAGTTTTTAATGTTATCTGCTGTTGCATTAAGACGTCCTGTTACCATATCGTCAGAAGCATTAATATACCAAAAGAACCCTCTCCCGAACATTTCATCTTCCATCATCATCTGATACAAGCTATTAGCCGCCTCTGTAGCATCCTGTTCTGTTTTCCAGAAGTTTTCATAAGATGTATTCCCTTTTGGATCTAACTCTGTAAAATCAGAACTACAAGCTCCTAGTGATAAGATTGCTGATAAACCTAATACTAAGCTATATTTAGATAAACTATATTTTTTCATAATTATAAGTGATTAAAAAGTAAATAAGAAACCTCCTGATATTGTTCTTGACACAGGATATCTTGCTACGTCCATTCCTACACCTCCTACTTCTGGATCTATACCATCATATCCAGTAATCGTAAATAAATTATCTCCAGACATGAATATTCTTAAACTAGATTTAGGAGATAGACTATTCATTACACTCTTAGGCATAGTGTATCCGATTGTTAAGTTCTTTAATCGTAAATAAGAAGCATCTTCTAAGTACCAACTAGAAGTCGTTCCATAGTTCTGATTATCATCTTTAGTAGATAATCTAGGAAGACTAGCATTCGGATTATCAGGAGTCCATGCTCCCATCACACGACTATCTAAATTATATCCTTGTAAAGAAGCATTGTAAGCTGTGAACTTATATCCGTTGAATACTTTCACATCACCTACTCCTTGGAAGAACATACTTAGATCAAAGTTTTTATATTCTAAGTTTAAACCAAAACTATAAGTAATCTTAGGTAAGTAAGCGTTCATAAACTGCTTATCATTATTATCTATCTTACCATCTCCATTGCTATCTTCAAACTTAAAGTCACCAGGTTTAGCATTAGGTTGTATTAATTTACCCTCATTAGAACGGTGCGCATCAATCTCTGATTGCGACTGGAAGATTCCTAAATAAGGAACTAAATAAGTAGAGTAAAGCGGTCTACCTACTACAGATCTATATGGAGAAAGTACCCCACGAACATTATCTCCATGAGCGATATAATCTATTCCGCTTTGGTTATATCCATTTAAGTTTACTAATTCATTTTCTAAGAAACTTGCATTCCCAAAGATCTTATAGTTTAAGTCTCCTATATGATCATTATAACTCAATGACAATTCGATACCTTTATTCAGTACTTCACCACCATTTACATCTGCTGCCGCTGTACCATGATGAGCATCTTCTAATCCTGGAATGATCATCCCTTTAGTACGCTTACTAAAGTAATCAGCCACTACGTTTAAACGTCCATTAAAGAAAGCAGCATCTAATCCAATATCAAAAGATTCTGATGTTTCCCATTTTAAATTAGGGTTAGACTGACGGTTTACATAAGTTCCTTTACCTGTAAGCATACCATCTTCTCCCATAATAATATCACTATTGCTAAGTGGTACATCAAAAGAATAATAGCCTACAGAATTAATATTTCCGATTTGTCCCCAAGAAGCTCTTAATTTTAATTCACTTATTGCATTTACATTAAAGAAGTTCTCTTGTGATATTCTCCATCCCACAGACGCAGAAGGGAATACTTCTGATTGGTTATTCTTAGCTAGACGTGAAGTAGTGTCCTTACGCAAACTTCCCGATACGAAATATCGATCATCGAAGTTATACATCACACGTCCTATCAAAGAAGTTAAGGCATCTTCATACACCTCTGTAACTGGCTTTCTGATGATAGAAGCATTACCCATATATTGGTTAAATGATTCTTCACTTCCAAAACCTTCTCCTTGTACAGAAATATAGTCGTAATTTGTTTTTTGCGCTGAATGAATAGCTGTTAAATTAACATCATGCTTACCAAATGTCTTGTGATAAGTCAACTGGTTATCCCATATCCAATGGGTTTTTTCGTAGTTATTTTCTAATAGGTAGTTATTTAAGTTTGTTCTTCCTAACTCTGGTGCCTTAGGCGTAAATTTCTTATACTTATTACTTGTATAATCATAACTATAAGAAGTCTTGAAGGATAACCCATCAACGATATCATAGTTTAAATACACATTGGCATTTAAGAAATTCGTTGGATTAGATGTTGTAGGTCTTAGCAGTAATGCTACTGGGTTATATACATCTCCATACGCTCCAGCAAACTGTGCTAAATCATGAGGGACTACTCCTCCAAATTTACCATCAGCATCGTATACAGGCGCTGCAGAAGGCATATATAAAGCACTGATAACACTTCCTGAATAAGAACTTGTAGTATTAGTACCAATAGCATTTGTATTTGAGTAGTATACATTCTCTCCAATAGTAACTTTATCAGTCAGCTTAGTATCTGCCTTTAATCTAAAGTTATAACGTTCAGAAAATGTTCCTATTAAAGTTCCTTCTTTTTTATTATACCCAAGAGAAGCAAAATAATTCGTATGGTCAGAAGCTCCAGAGATACTAGCATCTACATTGTGCATAGCTGCTGTTCTAAAGATTTCATCCATCCAATTTGTTCTATTCACTTGTCCCCACGGATTAAGTAGAGCATCATGCGCAGACTGTCTAGGAACTCCTGCATTATCTGCTGCCATATTATATACAGAAGCTTGCCCTTGTGCATCTAATGGTGTTGGTAGATTTGTAGATTTTGAAAAACCTGTATACACATTTAAAGAAACACTAGGATCTCCCTTTACTCCTTTTTTAGTTGTAATTACAATTACTCCTGAAGCAGCTTGAGCTCCGTAGATTGCAGCTGCAGCCGCATCTTTTAAGATAGATACAGATTCAATATCATTTGGGCTAATTGCTGGTCCGTAATAAGGCACACCGTCTACTACAGTAAGTGGAGCCTCATTAGCTAATGAACCTGAACCACGAATAACCATCTTACTGCTCTCAGAAGGATCTCCTCCTTGCTGCGTTACAGTTACCCCAGCAACTTGTCCTTGTAAGAAATCACTTAAATTAGACACTGGTCTAGAAGCAACTTGTTTAATATTGTCCACTGTTGCAATCGAAGTGGTAATATCTTTTTTCTTTGAAGCTCCATATCCAATTAGAACAACCTCATCTAAGATATTGCTGTCTTGTTCTAAAAGGATACTTACTAATTGAGCGCCTTGATAGTTGATCGTTTTCGTTTTGTATCCTAAATACTCCACAGAAAGAGTACCCGCTTCTTTGGCTAATTCTAGCGTAAAATTCCCATCGGCATCCGTAGTTACCCAAGTAGAATTATCCTTATTAGCGATTACTGTAGCAAAAGAAACAGGTAGGCCATCACTTTTGCCTGCTACCTTTCCTTTTACTATCACTTGTGCATGTAAGAAAGTACTACCTCCTATACATAACAGCCATACTAAGAAATGTCTTTTCATAAGATTGATTACATTGATATTTCACTTTCGAAAGTACTTCTGCTTTGTATAATACAGGGGTAATTTTCTTTCAGTCAAGTGTAATAATCTTTCAGTAAAAGGCTAATTCTATATCAGAGTAGTGTACTATTTGGACAATAACCTTTAGTTAACACTAGGATAATCTATTCTACACGTTCTTCTAGTCATTTTTAAAGTGTGAAGGACTGTGTTCAAAGCGTTTTTTAAAAGATTTACTGAAGTACTTTGGATCGTTAAAACCACATTCAAAACAGACTTCTGAAATCGTTAGGTCACCTTTCTCGATCAATACTTTTGCTTTTTGTAAGCGCATTTCAATTAATATTTCTAAAGGAGATTGCTCTACAAACTCTTTAAATAAACGATAGCACTTCATCTTAGAAATACCTAATTCTACTGTCAATTGATCTACACCAAAAGAGGCATCACTAAATCTTGCATTCATCATTTCCATTCCCTTTCTAAACAAGCGCTCATTAGGTGAGAGATTCACTATAACATCCTCTGTTAGATTCGTCTTCCAAAGGAGTGTATTGCTTTCCTTGTTTTCTTTATCATAGCGAATACGCTTAAAAACCATATTATCTAATGTAGTTTTACCAACTGGTAAGTGAATAAAATCACTAACCCCCAATTGACTCAATTGCTCTTGTACAAAATAATCTACTGTCTCTGCGATATAAAAGATAAGTAACCTTTGTTTCTGAGCCAGTTTTTTAATCTGTGCAAATAGAGATAAGGTGCGATCAGACATCTCAATATTATAAAGTACTAAAGCATCATACTTATAATGCTCTATATTCCCTACCACTCTACTCACACTGTGATTATAGACCAAATTAGTATCTTCTTGTCCTGCTAATAACTGTTTGACAATTGCTTTATCCTCTTCTTTAGCATACACTAGAATATTGGTTTTATCCTTTGGGAGCACTTGTAGCTCTTCTAAGAATTCATCCCAATTCCCCTTCTCTACTCTCCTATTTTCTTCTAATGGGACTAGAGGAATAGATATGCCAAGAGAGAACACTGACTCACTATTAATGATCAGTATACCATTTAGATTCTGTAATAAAGTCTCAAAAGCTCTGTAGTAAGGACTAAAATTTCTGTTGTCATTCCAAAACGCAAATAAAGTATGACTCTCTGAGTCTAAATCAATATGTAAAACATTGTTCTTCATATAGAAGCGAACCGTTATCTGCTGATTATCTTCTAAGTATTTATAACATTCGTATAGCAGATAACGCAAACACAGTTTAAAACGCAATAAATCTACTTCTACCCACTGAGCATCTACTTCATTACACACTACTATCTCTACGCCATACTTCTCTTTTATCGCTCCCCACTCCTCTTTTAGGTGCTCTATAAAAGAAGTCATCTCTACACTTACTAATTCTATAGTGTCAAAATCCTTAACTTGCTCTATATAGTTCCACTCCCGAACCATATCATAAACTTTAATTAGTTCCTCTTTTTGTGCTGCTTCAACATTTAATTCTTCTAGTATTCCCAATGTATTAACAATAGGTTTCTTAATTCGAGATAACAAGAAGATTCTGAAATTCTCCATCTCTATATCGTCATTCTTTAATTTGCTATGTAGATTCAGTAATTCTCCTTTCTGTTGTTCTATTTCTTGATTTAAAATACTAAGTTGTTCATTTTTATTAGCGAGATGTCTCTTTTGTGCTTCCACTTCCTTTGTTCGATCTCTTACCTGTTTTTTAAGCTCGATCTCTCTCTTTCTCATCTTTCTTTGCTTGATACGTACACGCCATAAAACAATTACCCCTCCAGCGATGACAAATAAAATAACAAAGTAAGGCTGTAAGAAAAAAGGCTTTTCGATTTCAAAAGCAATCATATATACTATACGCTTGTCTTTTTGTACTGTATCACGTATCTCTATCTGATAGCGTTTATGGTCTAAATCATCTAAATTAACTTCTTTTTGAGGAAGAACCCTCCAGTCATCAAAAAGACCTACTATTCTATATTCAAATTGATTAATCGGATATTGATTAAAACCTATAGGATATAAAGTAAGACGCAATTTATTCTCATCTGGTTCAAAAAAACTAACCTTTCCCTCTTCTGCTATACGTTCATTGAGTAAGACTCTAAATTCTGGGGCTTTTTGATCATTTCTGAGATGTCCTGGATCTATGATATTTAAGCCTTTATTTCCTCCATAAAGCAAAAAGCCTTTTTTACTCTGACTATATGCTCCTTCAGAAAATTCTAGTCCTTGCCAACCAATATAATTACTAAAGTTTAAGACGTTATAAGTATGTTTATCTATTGAAGCTATTCCTTTAGTAGTACTAATCCAAACATCATCCTGAGAAGGAGTAAGACTATACACCAAATGACTAGGAAGACCATCTTCTTCTCTAATTTGCTTCTTAAGTTCATAGTCAGTATCAAATACTGATATCCCTCCTAAAGTAGCCACCCATAGATCACCTGTAAAAGCATCTGCATAAGTAGAGAATACACTATTGCCTAGCAATCCTTTTTCTTGATTAATGATATTAATCTCCCCAGATCGACAATCGTAGAATACCACCCCATGTTCTTCAGTAGCTAAAATCAATAAATTATCTTGAATAGAAATATGACGAATATGGTATTGCTTTAATTTATCTTGATTGATAAAAGGTTCAAACTTTTTAGTCAGTGCATTATACTTGCTCACACCTCCCCAGCTACCCATCCATAGATAATGATTGATATCTTCTGCAAAGGCATACGTTCTATTACTGATAAAATGCTTGGTAATTCCCTCTTGAAAAAACTCTTGTTTACCCTCTTCTATCTTTACTACTCCTGCATAGGTTCCTATCCAGATATTACCATGAGAGTCCGAGTATAAACTGCGTATTCTGTTCCAATCCTTATTCTCTTTGTATTTTTCTATAACAACTGGTACAAAAGGTTCATTACGCTTCTTTTGATAAAAAACCCCTTGTGTATAATATCCTATCCATCTACCTCCTAGCTTATCTACCGCAATAGCGCGAATGGTCTCATGTGGTAGATGAGGTTGTCTCTCTGAATGAGAAAACACATAATCAAGACTTGCCTTATTCGTCGGTAGAATAGAGACTCCACCATCTTTAGTCCCTACCCATATATTGTCAAACTTATCTATATGCAGTACCATCACCTCATTACTGAGTAAGCTATAAGGATGCTGTGGATCTACTTTATGGTTTTCGATAATCTTATATTCCCCCTCTATTGCTCTTAATAGAAAAACACCTTGGCTTTTAGTACCGATCCATGTATTCCCATTAGTCTCTGTTGCAATAGCATTGATAATGAACTCCGGAAATTGCTCTCGTATATTCTCTAGTAAACTAGCTTGCACATAATACTGAGGAGACTTCTTTCTAGCATCCTCTACTAAGTGGTCTGCCATATCACCAATATAACGAGCATCTACAGATACAAACTGACCTCCTCTAAAAGTGAACCACTTTTTTGATTCTAGCTGTACGAGAATATTGCCTTGTTCATCTAAACTCAGTACACGAGGTTCACTAGAAAAACTATAATTCTGAAAAACATCATCCTTTATCCATAAACTTATCTGTTTCCCATCAGATAAGATCCACAAGCGATCTTCTCTATCCCTTAGTAATGCATAAATATCATTACCTCCAATAGAATTAGGATTCTTAGGGTCGTGTTTATAGACCTTTACTTGTTTGCCATCGAATAGGTTTAGCCCATCCCATGTTCCTATCCAGACTGCCCCATCAGGGTGATTTGCTATACAATTAATAGAATTATTAGAAAGTCCTTCTTTTGTAGTGATTGTTTTAAAGTGGACACTTTGCCCCCAAGAAAGGCAAGAAAACAGAAAAAATATAAAAAACCAACGCATCGGCACTATTATAGCTTATAAAATGCGTAAAAATAAAGGTATTGAAATATTTAGTCTATAAGCCCAAGTTAAATTATAGTTACCTATATGTTAGAAAAAATGTTTTAATACTATACAGATAACACATCTCTTGACAATATATCCTTACTGGGATTACCAAACAACTGTATCTTATTCATTCTTTTATAATTTCATTTCTTCTTATATCATCACATAGATTAAAAATCTCTTTCCATATATCACTTTCTCTTATACCTTTAATACTCCATAAGTCCGTCCCCTCGATACTCAAATATAGATTTCTAACTCTCTCTGCTTTTTCATACATTTCTATTGATATTCTTTTATTAGTAAGTAACTTTATAAGCGTATCACAATAAAAAAATGTACGAACATTAATATCGAATACTTCAAAAATCAAATACTCTATTTCATCATCATTACGATTTAGAAGAAAAGTACCACAACAATTAAGGGTTTCTAAAAAATAGCTATACGATTGCTCTTCACTAATCTCTTTCATCTTATTTCTCACTATTAATCTTCCTTTTATCACAAATATTCTCCGTTATTCCCCATACATCTTGTCTCATAAAAATAACATCTATTAAGTATTGCTTTCCTCAAGCATTATTTAAACCATAACTAATAAGCCTTTTAGCAATATCTAGATCGCTTACATTCTTATAGGTCTCTTGATTTGATTCTTCGATCATGTCAAGAAACACATAGAAATCAAATAAACTTGACAACACTATATTATTAGCTTCAAACTCTAACACTCCTTCTGTCTGTTCTATTTCAAAAAAAGAGAGCTCGTTATCTATTTGAAAAGGTTTTTCCATATATATTTCGATAACCTCTGAATCAACATTTAGGAAGTACAACTTACAAAAGTCCTGATAAGTCCCTCCTTTTCTGAAATATTTCACTAAGTCCACTAACTTCATTGTATCATCTAATTATAACATCTACATTACTGCTATACAACTACAGTATCATTCTAGATAAAGCAGTGTTTTTTAATTTAAGGTAAATCATTTGCTATTATTAGAGTATTAATACATGAATAGCATTTCCTCACACTTTGAATAAAATTAATCAAAATAACAAAACCAAAATACAACAATTCAAATAGCTATATAAAACAATTCCCATTGCTTAATTCTCTTAGACACACCACCTATTTCTCCCCTTACCTCCTACACCCTCTTTTCTCCTATCTATTTTTTTACTACCTTTGCCTGCAGTAAAGGCTTTGACTCAATGGTTATTATTGAGAATATTCTTCTATTCAAAGTCTGGTACATCTTACCAAAAAGAAAGCACAAACCACAGCTTTCAAAATCTCAATTTCAAAATTTTAACAAGTTTTTTAACATCGTAAATTCACTGCGAACCGAGTATTCATGCGGTCTCCGTTGTGGTTTGTTCGGAAAGTGTTCGGAAAACACCCCCTTTTTCCGAACACTTTGCAAAGAACTTCCGAACAACGCTCAAACAATCTTCCCGAAAGCCTTGATATCACTGACTTTGTCGCGTGCTGTAAATTCCTGAAAAACGCCTATATGTTAATTTTTTTAACAGCTGTGATTTGTCCTGTTTTTAGATTTTAGATTGGTTAAAATATTCTCATATTTAGAATTTTAATAGGCTTTAGTATCTATTGAACAGTCTAATAATCAATTAATAATACCATAGAAAAACTTTGATTACACCATTCTTTCATTTCATTCCTAAGAAAAGGAACGTTGCTTTTAGTCCTTTATTCTAAGACAAAAAAAAGAGCCCGAAGGCTCTTTTTTCACTAATTACCACGATTATTTTAACTATAATATTCTTCTTCACTCTATTATTTTTCCTGTGTCTAGGTTAAATTATAATTCTCTAAATATTAAAAAATAGATTCTTAAAATAGGAGCTAAAAAAAGATAAACATAATCCACCACCCACATATACTCATCGTTTACTCAATTATATCACTAATCTTATATAAATGGTATAAACCAATATAACAATCAAATTCTACTAAGTAATTATTTATAAAACAATAGTAAGCAATAGTATCTATTGTTTTAGGATCTACATCCTGCTTTAAAATATATTGATCAGATAAAGATTTTGAAAAATACAAATCAATAAATTCATCAAAACTCAATCTCTCATATTCTCCTGTTACACTATCTACTAAATCAAAACAAGAAGTTTCTTTTGAATTATCCAATACTCTCTGTTGATTTAGTGTTTTTTCAATAAACTCATAGAATGTAACCGATTTACTAGACTGATCATAAAGCCTCATTAAACTAGTCAAACGAATTACAGTAACTTGTTTTTCAGAGCATCTAGCGTATAGATTTATAAAATTATAATTTGATGGTAGAGTATCTCTATCATCAGTTACTTGTAGCGGATAATCAAATGCTAATTTTTCCAAAAAATGCTTGTCTAAATTAATACCGCTTTTATCTGTACATCCATACAAAACAAGCAGAACAAACAATAGTATTAATCTTTTCATCACTTAAATCTAAACTTTATTTAGATCTAAATTAATGTAATAATTTAAATATCTACATTTGTAAACATAAAAAAAGAGGTTCTAAAACTAGTCATGGTCGGAAGATTAATCTTCCGACCATGACTACCCGAAGGCTCTTTCTAATTTATTGTTTCAATACCCATGAGAAAATCAATGGGGCTACAATAGTAGCATCTGATTCGATTACATAACTTGGTGTATCTACGTCTAGTTTACCCCAAGTAATCTTCTCGTTTGGAATACATCCTGAGTAAGATCCAAAAGAAGTGGTAGAATCTGTAATCTGACAGTAGTATCTCCATCTCAATACTGAATCATCCTCTAAATCCTGTGCCCACATAGGAGCTACACACATAGCGAAATCTCCAGCAATACCTCCTCCTATCTGGAAGAAACCAACTCCCTGATCTACAGCATTCTTTTTATACCAATCTGCTAACCACACCATATAGTCTATTCCACTGTTCACTGTTCTAGACTTCAATTCCCCCTTGATTACATAAGAAGCGAAGATATTCCCCATCGTAGAGTCTTCCCATCCTGGTACTACGATTGGTAAGTTTTTTTCTGCAGCAGCTAGCATCCATGAGTTTTTAGGATCTATCTCATAATGCTCTTCTAACACACCGCTTAATAGTAACTTATACATATACTCATGTGGAAAATAACTCTCACCTGCTGCTTCGCTATCTTTCCATATTTTCTCGATATGCCCTTGTATTCTTCTAAATGCTTCTTCTTCAGGGATACACGTATCCGTAACACGGTTATATTTATTCTCTAACAGCGCTAACTCATCCTCAGGAGTTAAGTCTCTATAGTTAGGAATTCTTTTATAATGAGAATGCGCTACTAAGTTCATAATATCCTCCTCTAAGTTAGCCCCTGTACATGAAATAATAGCTACTTTGTCCTGTCTAATCATCTCTGCTAATGAGATTCCTAGCTCAGCAGTACTCATCGCACCTGCAAGAGAAATAAGCATCTTCCCTCCTTCATCTAAAAACTTTTCATACCCTTGAGCAGCATCTACTACAGTTGCTGAGTTAAAGTGGCGATAATTATGCGCCATAAATTGAGAAATAGGTCCTCTATTTTCCATTTTACTTGTATTGATTAAATTATTATTTAATAATGATATAGCCTTATCACGCTATTTTTGGGATACAAAGATTAGGATATAGAAAAAGGTTTTTTTTATCAAATGATAAAAAATTTTTTACATTTTTAGCAGTTATAATCCATACTCTAATCAGGTTAAATTTTTGTACTTCAATAAAAATAACTTTATTTGTAATAGAGGGATTCCTCTATCGAATAACAACCAAAACAAATATTATGACACAAGCAATCCAAGATCTATATCCTGAGAGCTTAGCGCACTGCTATGGCTGTGGAAAAAACAATCCTAATGGACATCAACTAAAAACATATCTTGACGGAGAAGAAACAATCGCTCGTTTTACTCCAGATACTAAATACACTGCTATACCAGGAAGCGTATATGGTGGTTTAATCGCTTCTCTACTAGACTGTCATGGTACAGGATCAGCAGCGGCATTTTTGTGTAAGCACAATAATATCCCACTAGAAGACACTATACCTGTGAGATGTGTAACAGCTTCTCTTAAAGTTGATTTTAAAGCCTCTACTCCTATGGGAGAAGAACTAGTGCTAAAGGGTAAACTAAGAAGCATAGAGGGCAGAAAGGTATGGGTAGATCTAACCCTAGAGGCTAATGGAATAATCTGTGCTACGGGTGAAATCTTAGCTATCCAATTAAAAGAGTAAGGGTTTGTATTTTTGTGATGTCGTTTTTTTATAAAATCGCGATGGTGTGAAATCGATTGGTCTATGCTGTCCATGTATAGTATATCACACCCTCTAAGTACATTATAGAGGTGCATACACACCACGAATTAAATATCTGCGACAGCACAAGTAGTAAAGCCTTATTAGCAATACAGCTAAAAGAGTAATCATATATGTTAAAAAAGGGAACCTCAATATAAGGTTCCCTTTTTTTAACTTACACTATATCAACAACTAGTAAAATCATTTAGTCTATAATATTAGAGTAAACTGTATTAAGCCCGTAGGGCAAGACTGTAAACTAATTACTGTGAACCGTTAACCTCCTAAGGACTATGTGTCAAGCCATTGCTTTATCGCTCGTGTTCTTTCTCTACTTAGATCTACCTCTACATCACCCTGTAATACTACACTTACCTTACTGTTTAGATTATTCTGAATAGCAGTGATGCTCTCGTAGCTTATTAGATATTGTCTAGATATTCTAAAGAATCGATTAGGATCTAATTCTGATTCTAGTTCTTCCATAGTGAATGGTAATACGTGAACAGATTTATCAAACATAACTGCTTTAGACAAACGAAATTCCGTATAGATATAGGCAATATCACTTGTCTGTACAACTTTATACCTATCGTTATTACTCAGTAAAAAACGTGTTCTATAACTCTGTTTCTTTCCGTGTATAACTTCGGTTAGATTACTTAAGATTTCTTTATCTAAGACCTGTAATTGATGCAGTTTTTTATACTTCGCTATGCTTTGTTCTAAGGCAGATTTTTTGATTGGTTTTAATAAATAATCTATACTGTTAACCTGAAATACTTGTAAGGCATACTGATCATAAGCTGTCGTAAAAACAATCGGTACATTTACTTCTATAGCATCAAATATTTCGAAGCATACTCCATCTCCTAATCTTATATCCATAAAGATTAGGTCAATATCATCATGCTGTTCTAGCCATTCTATACAGTCCTCTACACCTTCTATAACCTGTACGACCTGAATATCTTCTTTTATATCCTGAAGTAAGGTAGTCAGATGCTGTGCATTATACTGTTCGTCTTCTACTATCAATACTTTTATCATAGCTTATAACAATGGGATTTTAACTCTAAAAACGGATACGGTCTGTTCTATCACGACCTCTCTGTCTTCGATCAGTAAGTATCTCTTCTTTATATTCGTCAGTCCTAACTTAGAAGAATGAGGAAGAGTGTTCAATAATTGGAGGTTATTCTCAATAATTAAATATTCTTCTTCCCCATAAATATTCACAAAGAGGGGACTTTTTTTGGTTGCTTTATTGTGTTTTATTGCGTTTTCTAATAACAATTGTAAAGTCATGGGTGGAATCTTCATTCCTAACAGCTCTGGTCTGACATTGATCTCTACTTGTATACTTTCGCCAAAGCGAATCTTAATCAAGTATAAATAATCAATCAAGAACTGTATCTCCTTGGCTAGACTGACTAAGTCATGCTCTAGGTTTACCAATAGATAGCGTTGCACATCAGACAATCGCTCTAAGAATTCACTTGCTTTCTCTTTATCTTCTTGGATTAGGCTTCTTAGTACACTGTAATTATTAAACATAAAGTGTGGGTCTAATTGAGCTTTTAAAGATGCTAGTTGGCTCTGTAATACTATTTCTTTCATCTGTGCATTTTCATAAACAGACTCTTTCCACATCTTTACTAGCTTTCTTCCATTGTGTACAACAATAACAAAGACAGTAAGGCATAAGCCTATAAAAAACATCTGTCTAGCGCCTAACCAGTCTTCTCGTGCTGTATGATCTTGATCTATTAAATAGTAATCTGTCACAATAACTAAAAATAAGAAGACTACAACACAAATAATCACATGCAATACTCCAAACCGAATTACTTCTTTTATAGAATACGTCTTTATCGGCAATCGGTCTGACAGATAAATACCTAGGGTAGTCACAATCCAACTGATAGCTATAAACCAAATCACATCTGCCGTAAAGGTATATCCACTCTCAAAAGAAACTATCTGATACTGATCTGCAGTACTAATAATGTACAACGAAAAAATAAAAAACAACGCTACTAAGAGCGTTAAAGCTACTCTATACCTCCATTCTTTCTTACTCCTCTTTTGCTTTTGTGTTTTCATTACAGATTAAAATTATGCTATTCTTTCCTGATTTTTTCGATTATATACCTAAAGTAACAAAAAACAAAGCTCGTTTTACATTTTTTATAACTGAACTTGTCTTCCTTAGTCTTAAGTTAAGAAATAGCTCTCAATTACAATACCAGAATAGCATTTAACCTATTACTTTCATCATATAATAATACCCTGAAAAGCCAAGTTTATCACTTGTTCGTTCGTCTAATTCGTTGTATTTCACTTCTACAAAACCTATTTGCTCATATAGTTTTTTTGCACGAGGGTTCTCTTTAATTACATCTAAACTTACATATCTTGCATGATGTTCTAAAGCTAACTTTTCTACTTCTTCTAATAGCATTTTTCCGACTCCTAATCCTCTAAAATTCTCATCTACCGCAATAGCATCTACATAGACCACATCCTTATCTCTCTTAGAAGGAAAGTACATAATGAGCTGCATCATCTTATAAAGTCCTCTTATCAGCCCATATACCTTAATCATAATACTCAGAGAAATATTCAAAGTACATTGACCATTGTGTTGATAAGCTGCTACACCTATTAATTCTCCTTCACTAGAACGTGCCACGATAATATGCTTAGCATCTAGAGATGCTAAAATAACTTGATGTATTTCTTCCTCTGTCCCTAGTATTCCTTTTAGTTTTTCATTAAAAGCCTGTTGCAAAACATGAGCCGCAGTACTGCGATATCCCCTGCCCAAATATCTATTTATTCTCATCTTCTCTTATTATTCTTACACAAAAATACAGGAGTATTCAGCTCTTATAGGGTATAGATACATCAATTGACATTTTTTGCTCTTGAATAACCTATTCACTTCTATTTAACCCAGATTATGCAATAGACATATAAACGAAAAGTAATTATACAAAATAGGTCTGAATTAGTGATTAAAGCATACTATAGTATGGTTTTAGAGCTAATGAAAGAACTATGAAGTAGAATTGCTTTGTAGTATTTGGCTAATGCGTAATGTGGGTTTAAGCTTAATTGCACTATAATCATCGTTTCGGTGGCTTTAGTATAGAAATGAGTTAGTTAATGTAAAAGTTCCAATAAGCCATAAAACATCCTAATACATTTGCCTCAGAAATAAATGCTAATGCTATTTTAATTATGAAGCAACTATTATTAATTCTATTAGGGGTAATGACTTTACCTTCTTGGGCTCAATCTCAATTACAAGGGGTGATAAAAGACACACAAGCCAATCCTATCGGATGGGCAACTGTAATCTTGCAAGCAACGGACAATCCTAAAGAGGAATACTTTATCACAAGTGAGGAAGATGGAACTTTTGTTTTCACAGATATAAAATCAAAAGGAAGTTTTAAACTAACTGCTAGCTTTATAGGGTATAAAGATACAGTCTCTACTATCACTATAAATGATCATACAACACCGATCAATCTAATCATACAAAGTGACGAAAACATCTTAGATGAGGTAATGATCACCAGCCATAGAAAGGCTCTTAAAGTAACTCCTGGCAAAGCTACATTAAATATAGAGCAGAGTAACTTAGCACAAACACAGTCTGCCTATGATGTACTAAAAACACTCCCTGGGGTTACTATTAGTCAAAATGGAGAGTTAAAAATAAAAGGCAAATCAGGTGTCACGGTATTAATGGACGGGCAGCCTACTCAGCTATCTGCAGAACAATTAAAGACCATACTTAAAGGGACTCCTGGCTCTACTTTAGAGTCTATAGAAATTATGAATATACCACCTGCTAATATAGATGCTTCTGGTACAGGTGGAGTAATTAATATTATCTCTAAGAAAAAGCTAGTTCAGGGCTTTTATGGAACAGTTAATTCAACAGTCGGTATTAGTAATAAAGTAAGCACAGATCACTCCTTAAACTTAGGGTATGGCAATGACAACTGGAACTATAACTTCTTGTATTCATTTAGCTATTCTCCTGATAGATTAAGAGAGAGATATGATAAAAAAGATCTGGCTTCATTAGATCATACATGGTCAAATCAGTATCAGTTCTCGGTTCTTAATAGTAAATCTCACTTAGTCAAACTAGATATAGATAGAACATTCCAGAATGGTCATGTACTAAGCTTAAAAACGTCTATGGATTATAACGATACTCCTAGTACAGTACATACCAACACAGCGTTAGGAAACAATAACGATCTCTATCACAGTGTACAGAAGAATGAAAGCAAGAGTAAATTGACTAGTTTTAAAGCTGATGTAATCTATAAAATGAAAATAGCAGAAAAGGAAAGTTGGACTACTTCCATTGGTACCATGTATGTCAAATCAGATATCAATGATGTAATCTATGGTAATAATGGACAACTATTACTACCACACGCCTTACTGACCAAACAGCAGAATAAATATCCTACAGATAGAAAAGAGTTCAATTTTAAATCTGATTATCAGAAACAACTGTGGGATGAAGAAAATACAACTGCAAAAGTAGAGTTTGGCGTAAAGAGTAATTATTCTATTCTGAAAACAGATGAACGTTTATATACATTCATCTCCAATGGAAACGACATTAATGCTTTGCACAAAAGTCAATTTGAATATAAAACAGGTGTACATGCTTTCTATGGATCAGTAGATATGACATTCGATAAATGGGCTATAACAGCAGGTTTAAGAGGAGAATACACACATATCAATGGAGATACCTTAGCTCATAAAAAGTTAATAAAACAAGATTACTTCTCGCTATTCCCTACTGTACAACTAACGTATACAGCTAGTGATTACTATTCTGTAATGGCTTCTTACTCTAGAAGAATAGAAAGACCTGAGTTCGATAAATTAAACCCTGCTATTCGTTATCTAAATAGTACAACAACATCAATGGGTAATCCTAATCTACAGCCTGAATATTCTAATAATATAGAATTAGATCAGCAGTTCTTAGGTTTCATAGATTTATCTATCGGATATAGTCGCATTACAGACCCTATGCTATACAGCTATTTCAACGAAGGAATAAACAAGTCATATTTCACAAGTATTAATGGCAAAAGTAGAAGTGAATGGTATGCTTCGTTATCTGCTCCTATACCAGGTATCAACTGGTGGGAAAACTACCATGGGGTTTACTTTTTTAATACTCGATTTGACAATAACTTAATCAATGAGAATAAAAATAGTGTTGGGGTATTTACCTATAACAACTTTAAGTTGCCTTATAATATGAATATCGAGCTTACTGCTTGGTACCAAAACGGAGGAATAGAGTCTAACTTTAGATATCGTTCATTAGGAGAAGTAAACTTGGGAGTCAGTAAGAAATTCTTAAATGAGAAATTTACAACTACACTTGCAGTAAGTGATCTGTTCAAAACAGGAGGTATTAGAACAACAATTTTAGAACATCCTGATCAACTGACCAACTTCACTGTAAAGAATGATATGAGAGTATTCAAACTAGGAATAACTTATAATTTCGGTGGAAAGAACAAAAAAGGAGATGTTCCACAAGAGGAAACAACGATAAACAAAGGACATTCTCCTGTCAAAATTATTAAATAGACCATCAAATAATTATGTTTCAATAGGTCAATGAAGTATGTATTATTTTCAACTTCTTCACTATTCTTATATAATGCATATCGTAGTTGACCTCGGAGAGGCTGTCTTATTAGGCAGCCTCTTATCGTTTATACACTTCCTATTATTCTAACTTTAATGCCAAATACTCTTTCACGATAGGAATATCAGCTTCAGCCCAATCGTAGTTTAATAAATCCTGATAATCAACCCATAAGACTTGAGCGTGTTCTTTTAATTCAAACTCTTGTGAAGTTGTACTACAAATAAAAGGAAATAATTCTAGAGAAAATGTATCATAGTGATGACTTACAGGTGTTAGCCTTGATTGTACTACAATATTTAGATTGAGTTCTTCTTTTACCTCCCTTACAATACATACTTCATCTTTCTCCCCTCTTTCAACCTTACCCCCAGGGAACTCCCATTTATAAGGTAATAGCATATTCTGATTTCGCTGAGCTATCAAAACCTTCTGATTAAACTCAATGATGGCACAAGTAACCCTTAACATAATAATAAATTTTAACATTTATAAAAAACACAATCCAATATACGATTTACACAACAATAAGCTTATATCATCTCTTTAAAACAACTATCTAATTAAATACAAGACACTTATATCCTCTAAAATGCAATATTACATCTTTATTATTGTTAGTATCCTGACTTTCACTAGTATACTAAAGGTATACTTTATGTTAATACCACTCCTGTTGGATTGCATATATTATGAGATACACATACATTTGCACTGCTTTTAACGATAAAAAAGCTTTATTTTCTTTGTTCGAAACACAAGTTGGTAATAAAGATCTATCCTAAATTGAATATATATTGCCCCACAATTGAAAATAAATTAAATTGCTATGAGAAAAAAGCCTCAAAAGACAAATGTCTAATGAGGCTTTTTTTTATTTTATCTCTTTAATTCTAGTTCCTTTACCTCTCCTGTCAACATATCTAAGGTATGATAAGTATATAATAGTACTTCATTACCAAAGAGCGCATCTTGTATTCTACCTCTATATTGATATCCTTCTATGGTATTTACCAGTACTCCTGTTTTTACATTCAAGACAAACTCTGCTCCCCAATTATTGGTCTCAGTAGAGGATGCTTCTAACATTAGATATTGATTATCTTCTGACAGTAACATACTTGACGAATTAATACGTACAGGTGATTCTAGTAACGTATTAAAATCAACAGACCAAATCACCTTATATGATAAATCAAGGCAATAAACAATACTACTTTCTGTCAACGCAATTAAATGTTGACTATCATTAGTATACTCTACCTTACCTATCTTTTCTTTTAGGCTAGTTTTTATCTTCTCTGTTTCGCCTGAGACAAAGTCAAATAAATAAAGTGTATCCTTAAAAGTCTCTGAAGGAGCAATGAATTGATTCTTCTCTTTATTAAAACTTCCTTGATAAGTACGGATATTTTTAGGCATTTCTGCTATAATCTCTTTGGTCGCTAAGTCTAAACAAAAAGGTTTTTTATTATGAGCAACGATTAGTACTTTATCAGAGTCTAAACTGAACTCTGCATCATATATAAAATAAGTATTCGTAAAAAACACTTGTTCTTGTGTATCTACACGTAGGATAGCAAAATCTGTTTTAAACGCTCTAGTCGTCTCTGATATTTTATTTATAGCGATATACTTTCCGTCTGGAGAAATGGCATTAATACGCCATTCTTTATAATCTGCAAAGCGAATAACTCGCTCTTCTAGAAAGTCATATAACATTAACCCTTCTTCGTTGCGGTCTTTTTGATATTCAAATAATCCTCTTTTTGCTATTCTATTTATTTTCATCTATGCTTATCTTGTTACTTTGATTCCCTCAAAGCCTTATTGAGCCTGCAAGATAGAAAATCGAGTAAGAAAATCAGCAATTAGTACAGAAGATATTCACAGTGGTATTACCAAGGCATTTTATCTGTTTTTACCTCGTTAGACAGGTCAAAAGAAGCACTGAAATAGCCTGTACTATCTACTCTCTTTAGATTATAAGTATATGTATTATCCTTAATCGTCACCCACCATACATTCCCTGCTATTGTACTCATCATATCTACTGTCTCTTGATCTGATGGGAAAAATTGCATATCAGCAAATCCTGTATTGGTAGCAGTACCTCCATACATCGTGATATCATCTGGTGTTCCGTCCTGGTGTCTATGATCGTGCTTTAGCTTTACTAGTCCATTCTCTAGTGTAAATACCCAAGTACGAGATAAATCTTCACCTACAAAGAATGAGATCTTCACCTCCTCCTCTTTACAAGAGATTACCTTCATCAATAACTCTTTATCTTTAAAATCAGCAGGTACATTAGGAGACACGATTTGACCTGCATATGCTTTTCCACAGTGAGCAGCGAGAGACGCTAAGAATTTCTTAGGATTATCTATGGTCTTCTGTGCAAAAGAAGTAATAGTCATTAAGCAAATCACAAGGGTAAATAAAACACGCTTCATAAATATAAATTAATTAGTTTGCTCCAAACATAGACATTTTAAATTCAATTAACTATCAAGCATATAAAAAAACAAGGCTACTTAGTATACTAAATAGCCTTGTTCTTGTTTGGATCTGACACGCTTTATATTACGGTAATAAAATAAATAGCAATAGTGTCTAGATCTAAGCGATTATATATTCTTGAAAAATCTTCTTTGCTTTCTTTACTCCTACTTCTTTTTTGTACTTGTCATGAGAGGAGATATACACTACAGGAGCGCTCTTACACATTCCTTGACATTTCATCTTACACAAAGAGTAATCGTTAGAAAGCCCACTCTCTTCTAATAAAGCTTTAAAACAACTTTTAGTCTCTTCATTATATCTACAGCATTTTTTTCCATCACAAACGAAGATAGTTCTCTCACCTTTCTTAACTTTACTCATAGTTTTAGAATTTGATACAAATATATTTATTTTTATCTATTCTAAATTAACTAAATAAAATTTAGCACACTTTTATGAAATTAAGATATTGGTTGATATTATTTGTTTGTTCTATTCTTACTTTTAATATTATTACACGTTTTCCTGATGCTATTGAAGCCTTTTATACAAATGGTTTTTATTTCTATTTATGTAATGTTTTCAATACGATTACCAGTCTATTCCCTTTTTCTGTAGGAGATATACTATATACCATTATAGGGTTATTTCTTATCCATAAGTTTTATCAAGTTTTTAAAAAATACAAAGGATGGAAGAAAATCACAATGGCTTGTGCGGCATTAACTTTTAAATGTATTGTTATATTCTATATTCTATTTAATATAGGTTGGGGATTAAACAACTTTAGGCCAACTCTAGAAAGCCAATTAGGAATAGAACGTGGCTATGATCAGGAGAAGTTATTAAATCTAACAACCAAATTAATACAAAGAGCTAATCTATTACAACTAGCTATTACAAATGACAGTACGATAGCTGTAAAGCTAAAACAAGATATCAATACAATATTAGCTGATTCAAAAAAAGGTATTGAACAAATAACCTTCTTGCATCAAATTGATAATACCAACTCATTAGCAATCAAAGAGTCTTTATTTAGCCTTCCTTTAACTTATATGGGGTTCTCTGGATATATCAATCCTTTTACATTAGAAGCGCAGGTAAACAATAAAATACCTACCCTTACCATGATTGTCACAGCATCTCATGAGATGTCTCATCAGTTAGGGTTTGCAAAAGAAAGTGACGCTAACTTTATAGGCTTTATGGCGGCATATAATCAAAAAGATACTGCTTATCAATATGCAGCTATTATCTATGCCCTTAGATACTGTGTGTCCAATATCAATGATAGAGATTCAGTAGAAGTTAAAGCTTTATTTGAAACAATACACCAAGGAGTGAAAGATAACCTAAACGAGAATATTATATTCTGGAGTGAATATAAGAATATCACGGATTCTTTCTTTAAGGTATTTTACAATGGCTTCTTAAAACTTAATAATCAAAAAGAAGGCCTACAATCTTATAATAAGTTTGTAGACCTTCTGATAAATTATGATTTAAAAAATCCTATTCTATAAGACTTTATTCTCTTTCATCCACTTTGTTTTTAAATGGTCGAATGATTAAACGAGCTTGTCTGTCAAACATCATATAGTTATACATCCAGTTCCAGAATACAACTAATTTGTTTCTAAATCCAATTAAAGACATCAAATGAACAAACATCCATACAAACCAAGCAAAGAAACCGCTAAATTGGAACTTAGGTAAGTCCACCACAGCTTTATTACGTCCAATGGTTGCCATAGATCCTTTATCATTATATACAAATGATTTTAAAGGTTGACCATCTCTTAATCTAATCAAGTTATTCGCTAATAATTCTCCTTGCTGTATAGCAGGCTGAGCCATCATAGGGTGTCCCATAGGAGTCTTATCTGTCATCATAGTAGCGACATCACCGATAGCAAAGATATCTGTAAAGCCTTCCACTTGATTGTATTCATTTACTTTTATTCTATTTCCTCTTTGAATAACAGTGGCATCAAAACCATCTACAGTAGCTCCCATTACTCCTGCTGTCCAAATCACCGTTTCTGCTGTGAACTCTTTACCTGATTTTGTATATACTTTCTTACCTTTATAATCTGTTACTATTTCACCTAAGTATACTTTCACACCTAGGTTCTCTAAGAATTCCTGTGCTTTTCTAGATGATTTCTCACTCATTGCATCAAGTACTTTATTAGCACCTTGAATCACGTTGATTTCCATCTTATTAAAGTCTAAGTCCGGGTAATCCTTAGGCAATACATGCTTCTTCATTTCTGCTAAAGCACCTGCAAGTTCAACCCCAGTAGGTCCTGCTCCAACGATCACAAAATTCATTAATGCTTTCTGCTCTTGATCATCTGTAGTCTGTAAAGCCTCTTCAAAGTTCTCTAATACTAAACTACGGATATCTAATGATTCAGGGATAGTCTTCATTGCCATACTATTCTTAGTAATGTTTTCATTACCAAAGAAATTTGTCTTAGATCCTGTAGCAATTACAACATAGTCATAAAAAATCGTACCAATATCAGCAACTACCTTCTTATTTTCAGTATCTATACGTTGAACATTAGCTAATCTAAAGTAAATCTCTTCATAATTTTGTACAACTTTACGAATAGGATATGCAATAGATCCTGACTCCAATCCTCCTGTTGCTACTTGATACAACAGTGGTTGAAACGTATGATAATTATGCTTATCTAAAAGCACAACTTGAAAATTTTTGTTCTTTAGTTTTTTAGCAAGTGCTAAACCCCCAAAACCTCCACCAATAATAACAACACGTGGGCGCTTTGAAGTAGGAATATTCATCATAATCACTCGATTTTTACAATGCAAATTTACAATAATTAATTCGCATTGATAAAAATTTCAGTTTTCTAAATTTCGCTTAATCTATGTTCTAATTTAAGACAAAAGAAGATTTAAAGCCCTATTTTTATTGATTTGATAATTTGAGTTACGCTAATTATAGAACTTTTACTTCTAATGCTAAAAAACTAACAATTACATTATTTTAATAATTTTCATACGTTTTTGACAAATACCTGAACTTTATAATTTTACTTAGTATACGATTATGAAAAAAGGCAAGCTGTTATTCACAACTTGCCTTTTCTCTATGTAATAATCAATGATTATTTAAAATTATTTCTAATATTTCGTATTAAGGGTTCTAATCCATTTAATTTTAACTCATAGATTAGACCTAATTGTTCTCCTAGTTTACCCTTTGGGAAGCCTTTATTATGATACCAAACGATATAATGTTCTGGTAAATCAATCAAATACCTTCCTTCATATTTGCCATAAGGCATTTTAGTATGAGCGAGTTCTACTAAGTACTTTTCATTATCTATCATTAGTTAAGCACCTTTACATTTAAGTCTGTATCATACTGTAGTAAGTATACTCCACTATTTCTAAGTGTTCCTTCTGGATTTCTACTATAACTAAATCTATTCTCTATTTCTTGAGATTTTTTACCAATAGTTGGTATAAACCCTTCTTTCTGGAACATTCTGAAAATCACATCTAATGTCACATCAAATCCTCTTGTAGCAAAACGATTAGGATACACATTATATCTGTTTTTATACTCTTGTCCAAATAAAGATTCAGATCTAGACTCTCTTGAATCTCTCGTTACTGAAGGGAAAGTATATTTTAAATCAACTAAAGTCTCTATTCTAATCTCACTGTAATCAAAGACATCTGACTTGTCAAAAGAGGCAATCTGAATATCATAATCCTTTGTTTTATTCTTTAACTTATCTGTGAATAATAATGCCGATGCTATACTATTAGAATCTAGTACAAAGACATTTTTCTTATCTTTTACTAGCGTTTTATCTATCTCTCCTATTTGACTAGTACTAATCATTTTTATCTCAGGAAAGTACTGATTCATAAACTGCTTTGTCGATTGTTTTTTATCATCAACAATTACGGTAATCTTAGCGCCTGTCTTCTTAAAGTACTCTAGTAACTGATTTTTAAGCACATTACTATAAGGCATAGTCTGTACAAGTCTATTAGACGCAGTAGCTTTCTCATTTGACAATGGAGACACTAGTATTACTTTGTCATTAGGCAAAGCCTTTACAGCAGCATCTACATTACTCTGATAAAATGGCCCAATAATCACATCTGTATTACTAAAGTCTTTAGAGTTAAATAAGCTCTTCACACCACTACTATTCTTGCTTTCACTAGAATCATAGACATTTACGGTTAAAGGTAGATTAAGACTCTCTGCATACTCTACAGCCATCTTAGCTCCTGAGTAGAAGTCTAAAGTCATATTCAAGAACCCATCAGAACTCAATTTCGCATCTATATTATCTCCTAACTTATCGATATTAAAAGGCAACAATAACGCTAACTCCTTATGATCTAATCGACTAATAGAATTACTCAAATCAACATAACCTCCTGTTGTATCAACTGTCAAATAACCTTCATTCTCCTCTTTAGGCATATTTTCTTCTACAGCAATATCTAGACCTTCTTTATAAGGCAATATTAACTCCATACCGCTCTTTAATCCTTGTTGAAGATCTGGGTTAAGCTTAATAATCTCCTTAATAGGCACATCATACTTACGACTTATACTATATAGCGTTTGTTGTGGTTCTACTATTAAGCGAATAAACTTATTCTCTTTAGGAGTCTCTGGAGTTACCTCCACTACCTTAGCCTTTGCCTGAAAACCATAAGCAGGCACTTTTATCGTTTGCCCACTTTTAAGACCATCTTTTAGCTCTGGATTCAGCTCTAGTAATCTCTGTACAGAAGTATTGTACGTTACAGCTAGACTATAAAGCGTTGCCTTAGGTTCTACATCTATATTTCTGTAATAGATATTATTAATATCCTTAATTGTATCTGCTGTAGACGATGGTAATGTAGCTGGTATCTTCTTTGGCTTATCCTGTTCATACTGAGTCACATCCATTGAAGATGATTTCTTAGTATTAGGAGCAACAATAATCTCACTATCTGCTAATAACCCCGTTTCTTTTAAAGAAGGATTCCATGTATGTAGATCATTGATAGATACATTGTATTTTTTACTAATACTATACATTGTCTCCTTAGGTTGCACAGTATGCGTTCCTTTAGAAGTAGAAGTATTTTTTGTCTTCTCATCATTTTTCAATAAAGGATTAGCCCCTTTATTCTTTTCTTTCTCTACAAAGTCCTTCGTAGGAATTAATAAAAAACTATTCTCATTGATTCCATTCTTTGCATCAGGATTATACTTCAGTATTTCACTCACAGGTATATCATAATCTCTAGAGATCTTACTTACAGTATCTCCTTTATTCACTCTATACTGAATAAACGAACCCGACTGAGCTAGAACAGACGATGTAAAAACAAATGCCGTTAAGGCTATAAATATCTTCTTTTTCATTAGCAATACAATTTATAAAAAACGATAAGTCGCTATAACAAAGTTACAGCGACTTATTGAATTATTTAAATTATTCCCACTCAATTGTTGCAGGCGGTTTAGAACTAATATCGTAAACCACTCTGTTTACACCTTTTACGCGGTTAATTATTTTATTTGAAATCTCCATTAAGAACTCATAAGGTAAGTGTACCCAGTCTGCAGTCATACCATCTGTAGAAGCAACTGCTCTTAGTGCTACTACTTTTTCGTAAGTACGCTCATCCCCCATTACACCTACACTATTTACAGGTAGAAGGATTGCTCCTGCTTGCCATACAGAGTTATAAAGACCATGTTCTCTAAGTCCTTCTATAAAGATAGCATCTACTTCTTGTAATAATCTTACTTTCTCTTGAGTGATATCTCCTAAGATTCTAATTGCAAGACCTGGTCCTGGGAAAGGATGTCTTCCTAATAACTCAGGGTCTATACCTAAAGAAGCTCCTACTCTACGTACCTCATCTTTAAACAACATACGCAAAGGCTCTACTACTTTTAATTTCATAAAGTCAGGTAAACCTCCTACGTTATGGTGAGATTTAATAGTAGCTGATGGCCCTTTTACAGAGATAGACTCGATTACGTCAGGATATATAGTACCTTGACCTAAGAAAGTAGCATCTTCGATTAATTTAGATTCATCATCAAATACATCGATAAAAGACTTACCAATAGCTTTACGTTTTTGCTCTGGATCTTCTAGACCTGCTAGAGCTTCCATAAAACGATCAGTAGCATCTACTCCTTTTACGTTTAACCCCATTCCATTGTATTGATTTAATACATTTTGGAACTCGTTTTTACGTAATAATCCATTATTTACAAAGATACAGTGTAAATTCTCTCCAATTGCTTTGTGTAATAACACAGCAGCTACTGTAGAATCTACCCCTCCAGATAAAGCCAAAACAACTTTCTCTGATCCAATTTTATTTCTTAAATCTGTTATTGTCTCTTCAACAAAAGCATTTGGAGTAAAATCTTGACTAACACCAGCGATATCTACTAAGAAGTTTTTCAACAGCTGTGCTCCATCTGTAGAATGGTAAACCTCTGGGTGAAACTGGATAGCATAAGTTTGTTCTCCTTCTACTTTATAAGCAGCGTTTTTCACATCTTTAGTACTAGCTAACAACACCCCATTAGTAGGTAATTGTTTAATAGTATCACTGTGACTCATCCATACTTGACTATTATGAGGAATATCTTTAAAGAAAGCATCCTCTGCTATAAAGTCTAAATTCGCTCTACCATACTCACGTGTATCAGATGGTGCTACTTCTCCTCCGAAGAAATGAGCTAAGTACTGAGCACCGTAGCATACTGCTAATAGAGGCATTTTTCCTTTGATATTCGACAAATCTGGGTGTAACGCTTCTTCTGAGCGAACTGAATAAGGACTACCTGATAAAATAACAGCTTTATATTCTGTCAAATCCTTAGGCATATCATTATAAGGTAAGATTTCGCAGAATATATTTAACTCGCGAACCCTTCTCGCAATCAACTGTGTGTATTGCGATCCAAAATCTAAAATAAGTACATTGTGTTGCATGCGCAAAAATAGTTATATTCTACGTATCTCAAAAAAGTTTTTAGAATTTCTTTCTATTTCTTATTTACCTCTACACCCAAGCCTAGTAACCAGTACAAAACAAACTAGTTAACAATTAAAAACATCATTTAAACAAGAATAAAAAGAAGTTTTTTAGGTTACTCCACCCTAGTTTATTTATATTTGCGAACGAAGGTCTGCCTTTAGACCATTATTTTTTCACCTTTAATAGAACAAACTTATATGGATTTTGGAATTTATGAAACGTTAATGCTTGCCTGCTTTGTGTTATTATTAGGACACTTCGTAGTTCAAAAAGTAAACTTTTTTCAAAAATTTAATATCCCCGAACCTGTTGTAGGTGGTTTTATTGTTGCTATGTTTTCTTGGATTGCCTATTCCGTTACTGGCAAAGAATTTACTATTGACGAAAATATCCAACAAGGAATGATGTTTATCTTCTTTTCCTCTATCGGTCTTAATGCTGATTTTAGATCACTTATTAAAGGAGGAAAAGGATTAATCATATTCCTAGTTATAGCAACAGTATTTATTATCTGTCAGAACTTCTTAGGAGTGACTTTAGCTTACTTATTAGAACTAGACCCTAGATTTGGACTAATCGCAGGATCTATCTCACTAACGGGTGGGCATGGAACAGCAGGTGGGTGGGCAGATACCTTTATGGCTAGTGCAACCCCACTTATAGGAGCTAAAGATATCGGTATGGCATGTGCTACTTTTGGACTAATCTTAGGAGGTACAATCGGTGGACCATTAGCATACAAATTATTGCGCAAAAACAACTTTAAAGAACTATCTCCTGAACAAATACAACAGAACGATGAGACTCATGAAATCTCTGTTCCTTCTGTAGTAACAGATAAGAAAGTAAACTATAAAAGCATTATGCTTACAATTACTTTTCTTTCAATCTGTTTAGTTGTAGGACAATATCTAGCTGAGTGGAATACCCAATACGCTTTTAAACTACCTACATTTGTATGGTGTTTATTCATCGGAGTCGTAATTAGAAATGTATTACCTCACCTTTTTAAAGTAAAAATGCATGACGAATCAATAGAAATTTTAGGAAATGCCGGACTATCTATTTTCTTAGCTTGTGCCTTAATGTCTTTAAAAATATGGACTGTAACAGACTTAGCATTACCTATCCTACTAATTCTATTAATACAAGTTACGATGATGTTATTCTTTGCTTACTTTATTACCTACAGAGCTATGGGCAAAGAGTACGATGCTATCGTATTAAGTGCAGGGCACTGTGGATTTGGATTAGGAGCAACAGCAACAGCTGTAGCAAATATCCAAGCTGTAACAAGCCGTTTTGGCCCATCACCTAAAGCATTCCTTATTATTCCTATGGTAGGAGCATTCTTCATAGACATCCTGAATGCATTAATCTTAAATGTATTTGTTACATTTTTATAGAAAACGAGACACAAAATTACATATAAAAAAAGGCTACTTAAACTAGATTTAAGTAGCCTTTTCTGTTGATATTATTTGGTAATCAAACCTTTCACACGAATTTGTAATCGTGGGCATATGGTAATACGTCCCTAAAGTTGTCGCGGATTTATAAACTGTAAACTAACAATACCTCTTGATTAATCGATCTAATTTTTCCTCTATCCCCTCTTCAACCACACCACCGTGATAGCAAATTACACGATTAGGTTTTAGGTTCTTAATCTTCTCAACAGAAGCTAAAGCAGCCTCCATATCCAGAGTAAACTGAGGATTAGCGATATTAAACTCACCCTCCTCTACCACTATCGCATCTGCCGCAATTAATGTCTTACTCTCTGTATCAAAGAATGAAATATGTCCTTTCGTATGCCCTGGCGTAGCTATAACCTGTAATGTATCTTTAAAGAACTGTCCATCCTCTAAAGTTTGAGTAACCTCAAAACGTTTGATACCCTCAAGCTGTTTAATGAAGTCATTTACCCCTCCTTTCATCTCCTCAGGGATATGAGTAAGACTCTCTTTAACTTGTATAAGACGTTCAGACTCTACTCGACCAGAAACAGAGTCAGACTCTATAGCACTACTGATAACCTCTAAAGAAACATATTCCTCTTTAAATTTATGCAATCCTTCTAAATGATCAATATCATCATGAGAAATAATAATTCCTTTCAAGTCAGCTACCATTAGTCCTAGATGCATTAACTCTTGTTTAAACTCTTGAAAATTATAAGTAAAACCACAATCTATTAAATAAGAGGTTCCGTCTGCAAATCCAACTACTACAGGATTAAAAACAGTTGGCTGTCCCTCTGCAGATTGAGCATTTATATGTAATATCTCTATATTCATTGTTTTTATTTTTTGTTTTTTTGTGAAATCGTCTTTTGTGAAACCGTGAAACTGTTTTTTTTGTAAAATCGTGAAAACATGATGTCTCACCTGTTCCCTAGCGCAGCGCCTCCGTAGTAAGCGAAGTGAAACGGAGCGCACGACTCCCTAGCGTAGCGACCCTACGGTTGGCGCGGATTTGCAATCCGTGACATGTAACCTCGCTGCGCAAAGTCTCCCGACTTTGAGTAACCCTGTTCCCTATTTCCTAGCGCAGCGCCTCCCTAGTAAACGAAGTGAAGCGGAGTGCACGCCTCCCTAGCGCAGCGCCTCCGTAGTAAGCGAAGTGAAACGGAGCGCACGACATCACAAAAAAAGCCTAACTAGAAAACTAATTAGGCCTTTACTATTTTAATTAGCGAACTAATTTTTTATATTTCAAACGAGTTGGAGCTACATCCCCTAAACGTTTCTTACGATTCTCTTCATAGTCTGAGAAAGAACCCTCAAAGAAATAAACTTGAGAATCACCTTCAAAAGCCAAGATATGCGTACAGATACGGTCTAGGAACCAACGGTCATGGGAAATAACCACTGCACATCCAGCAAAGTTCTCAAGACCTTCCTCTAATGCACGTAGTGTATTTACATCCAAGTCATTCGTAGGCTCATCCAGTAGCAATACGTTTCCTTCTTCTCTTAATGTCATTGCTAGGTGAAGACGGTTACGCTCACCTCCAGAAAGCGTTGATACCTTTTTATTTTGTTCAGAACCACCGAAGTTAAATCTACTCAAATAAGCACGAGAATTCACTTGACGACCACCCATCATGATCAACTCTTGACCATCACAGAAGTTTTCCCAAATTGATTTCTCTGGGTCTATATTAGAGTGTGCTTGATCCACATAAGCAATCTTAACCGTATCTCCGATAGCAAATGTACCCGCATCAGGCTGTTGTTCTCCCATGATCATGCGGAAGATAGTAGACTTACCAGCACCATTAGGCCCGATAATACCTACAATACCAGCTTGTGGCAAAGTAAAGTTTAAATCATCATATAACAATTTATCTCCGAAAGCCTTCGCTACACCTTTTGCTTCAATCACATTTGTTCCAAGACGTGGTCCATTAGGGATATAAATCTCTAATTTTTCTTCTAGAACTTTTTGATCCTCGTTTAATAATTTATCGTAGTTCTGTAACCTTGCTTTTTGTTTTGTTTGACGACCTTTAGCACCTTGACGTACCCAATCTAACTCACGCTCTAAGTTCTTACGACGTTTAGAAGCTACCTTCTCCTCTTGAGCTAATCTTGTAGACTTTTGATCTAACCAAGAAGAATAGTTCCCTTTCCATGGAATACCTTCTCCTCTGTCTAGCTCTAAGATCCATCCTGCTACGTTATCTAAGAAATAACGGTCGTGCGTTACAGCAATTACTGTTCCTGAATATTGTTGTAAGTGTTGCTCTAACCAGTGTACAGATTCTGCATCTAAGTGGTTAGTAGGCTCATCTAATAATAATACATCTGGATTTTGTAATAATAGACGACATAAAGCAACTCTACGACGCTCTCCTCCAGAAAGAATATTGATAGGAGTATCAGGCTCTGGCGTACGCAAAGCATCCATAGCGATAGCTAGTTTTGTATCTAGCTCCCATCCTCCTACAGCATCTATTTTATCTTGTAGCTCAGCTTGTCTATCCATCAGTTTCTGCATTTTATCTGCATCTTCATACACTTCTGGCAAACCAAACATATCATTTATCTGATTGAATTCATCTAAGATTGCTACCGTTTCAGCAGCTCCTTCTTTAACGATTTCGATAACAGTCTTTGTTTCATCTAATTGAGGTTCTTGTTCTAAATACCCTACAGTGTATCCTGGTGCAAACACCACATCACCTTGATAGTTTTTATCAACCCCAGCAATAATCTTTAATAAAGAAGATTTACCAGAACCATTTAGACCTAAAATACCAATTTTAGCCCCGTAAAAAAAGCTTAAATAAATATCTTTTAATACAGTCTTATTTGTCGATGAGTAAGTTTTACTCACTTTTGACATCGAAAAAATTACCTTTTTATCGTCTGACATAAAGTAAAATATATTGAATTTATTGATTACTAAGCTATAAGCGTTCTATAGCATATTAGCCAAAAATAGTATTAATTAAGGAGATTAGGAAATGTGTTCTACATTTTTTTGATTTTGTCTTGATAGGCTATTTGATCTTATATCATTATGGTCTCTACCTGAATTTCTATTTACCTCATAAGACCTTTTTAGACTACTGAATCTTATAGAAAAATATTTCTATAAAACCTCTTATCTCTAAAAAATTCATCATTTCACATCGATTAAACCTAAACTGCACACAAAAATACAATGTTTAGAAAATATTAACAATAAAAACAAACATTTAAGCCTATAATTATTTGTTTTCTATACTTTTAAATACTATCTTAGAGACAACTTTAAAAAACTCACATATATGACAGAAAATTTACTTTTTGCAAAAAGTGAAACTTGTGAAAACAATCACGAAAATCACTATTACGACCCATCAATAGATGCTTACGTTTGCTCAACATGCAACGCAATTTCACCAGCAAATTCTATTTATGATTTCGAAGAGAAAGCAGACGATGAATACGAATTGCATATTGGAATCTAAGGTCGACAGAATCTTGTAATTAACTCTAATGTGAGAGATTTAATTACAAGATTTTTTTATTCCCTTACTTTGGAGGGGTGTCCGAAGGACGAGATGCTTTATCTCTACTTTAAAGTGATTGCTATATTTAAAACCACATAGCCTACTTCTTCCTTCTTAAGATATGGTAAACTTTATAGTCCTTAGTCACTACTTTCTTACTCCAGTCCACTATCTGTTTTCCTTCCTCTAATACCCTCATCATTTTAACTACTAAATAGTCATAAACGGTAGTAAATAGAATAACTACTACACCAATGTATAAGGTACGCAAATGAAGGTACTCAAAGCAAAATGCTGCGGTAATCCCTCCTACCCCAAACGAAAAGACAATGGCAAGTTTAAGTCCTATATGAGAAAGCAAAAGATTGCGAAGGTTGACTCTTGTTAGATTAAACAATAACCTCGCTGTCTCTATCCCTAGATCGGTAACTATCCCCGTAATATGCGTAGTTCTCACTACCGCCTTAGAAATAAAAGTAACAAGAGAATTCTGTAATCCCATCGCAAATAACAGTACGTAGGCTATCTTCATCGGATATTGAAACAATATATCTCCTTCGAGATAAGCCACTCCTCCTAATAAGATAGCCTCTAGTATCAAGGGCACTGTAAAATACACCTTATTCCAAATCAACTTCTGCAACTGTAAGATCACGTGAGAAGTAAAAGATCCTAAAAAGAACGAAACCAATAACAACACTGACTTCAAAATAGCTTGTTTATTAAAGGTAAGTACCTCCTGAGCAAAATTAGATAAATACCCAGTCACATTGGTTGTCATCAGCTTTAAAGCCAAAAAACCACTTACATTCACCACGCCTCCTACAAATGATAACAACACTGCTAAACGCAGGTTCTGCATAAAACTTCTCTCCTTACCTCTGTGTGATAACATAAACTTATAAATTACTCCTCCTCAAACTATAATATAACAAATTTAAAGAGAATTACAAATATATGGGTGTGTGGTAAGAGGATTTATTGAGTTGTCTCGGATTTCTGAATCTGTGATTGCAAACAGCTACGCAATAGTCTCCCGACTTTGCGTTTTATAGTTGTTGAGGGTTTCCGAATCCGTAATTGTAAATCGGAATTTAACACCTTAAAGAAGATAGATAATTAAAAGTGCATGATAATAAGTTTCCTACTTTATTCATCATTATCCTTCTTCTTATTTAACATCTTAGTTTGTTGTTTCTCTATTTTCTTCACACTCTCTACAGTAGGCAAATCTTCTGGCATCATACCTCCTAATTCTTCAATTGTCTTTCTCACCTTGGCTCCTACCTCATAATGTGTTTCATTCGCTTTTGCTTTACCTTGAATATCCTCTCTGCGCAGTTTATCCTCAGTCTGTGTTGCACGGAACAAATTAGCCGCTAACTCCGTACTGCCCATATGATCTAATATCTGTTGACTCTTACTTAATCCTTTTTTTTTATGGATAGCTTTAGCATCTAAACCTCCGTATAAACCTTTATATCCGTGGTTTTGAAAAATAGCATAATCTATTGGCTTAATCACTCCTGCATCTTTTGCTGCAGCAGCAAGTTGGGTATTGTGTTTTGCTAACTCATTTCTCAAGAACAAACGTCGTTCATCCTCAGTGGACAAATTAGCATATTCATCCATCTGGCGTATTTCTTGTATACGCGTCTGAACTGCAAAATACGTCTGTCCTTGTGCAACAATTTCTTTGGAAGGATCTGCATTTTGAACCACAAGATAACAAGCGTAACGAGATAACTTATAACTTGGCATTTCTCTTACTGCTCCTGATCCTATAGAAACCATCTCGTTGAAGTCAACGATATGGTCTGCTACAGCGTATCCACTATTCTCACAAGCTTGTTTTGCTTTATTTAATACACGTTCAAAGTTTCTGAAATCAACATATTCAATAACTTTAGCAAACTGCCGTGCACTCCAATATTCATTGCCAGCTTCGTCAATCTGCCTAATTTGCTCAAACAAGCTCTCGTTTATATTTTGCATATCACTCCCCATAATTGTATTTTTATTTTTAGTGGATTAACCTTAATTCTCTGTTATAACACACTAGTTAGACAGTCCTTAAATAAAGAGCATCACTCTCAATTAATCATCTATTAATCTGCAATATAACAACCGTAAGTTACATTTTTTTTAATATAATGCGGATACTTTTTATACAATTATTTAAGCTCGTTATCACAGAATTCTGTTATCGTGGATTTCCGAATCCGTGATCATAAATAGCTACGCACTAGTCTCCTGACTTTGCCTTATTTTATTATTAATTAAGAATTTCAAACATACACACCTATAAAAGTGTATTAATTCATTATCTTAGAAGACAAACTAATACTTCAATTTAATATGTTTATTATACTTTTTATCAAGTTCATAAAGCACTCGATCTGAATCTTCAAAAACAATAGACAACTCATTACACACCTCTTTTAATTTAACTAAATAATCAAGATATACCTTTACTTGATCTTTCTCTCTTCTTAATTCTTCTTGTAGGCTAATTCCATAAATAAAACGAAATACACGCTGATCTAGAATCTGATATACATGTGGATTTTTAAAACGTAAAATAGTGGATGCCATAGCTAACTGAATACCTGTACAAGCTAATAAAGATTCTAAAACCTCTCTTGTCAAATCCACATCTAGTTCCAAACTATTTTTATCAATCTGATTAAGCACCTTCATCCTAGAATCATCAACCTCAGCATATCGATTTACTTTCCAAAGTACAATTTGGTCTATTGTATTTTGATTAAAATCTCCTTCTAACTGATCTAAAATAGGAGTTAATTTACCTTGATAATTATATGCTTTATCAGCTTCTTTAATTATTTCAAAAGAGATTTCTTCGGTTTTATACGTTTTCAAGTTATTATCATTCATATTCTATAGTATATAGGCTAATATTATTAAAAGAAGTGGTGCATAGATTAAACAATAGTCTTTTAATCTAATAATGAATAAGCAAATCAGATCTCTTCTTTTTCTCAAGTTCAATCTTCATAAGATAACCCCTATAGTCAGAATAATTTAATACAAACATTCTTATCTTGACCTACTCAAAAAAGCAGTCAACTGATTACTTTCCTTCATATCTTTTTCTATTTAACTCGCTCTAAAAAGCAGAATGTATATCTCGTTTTATAAGGTTTACGAACCTCTACTACTATCATATCGTGCATCTGCCCATTCTCAACACACTCAAACTGTTCCTCTAAAGATTTAAACTTTGCCTTACTCTTTAAGAATATTTGCTTTTCACGTGCGTTTGCTCCTAATTGATACCTTAACAGATTGGTATCTATTCCCCATGTTTGATCATAAGCCACTTTTGCCTCTACATCTAAGAACTCCTGAACAATAATCATCAACAAATCACATTCTTTTTTTATGAAGTTTTTTTCTACAGAACTATCACGACCATTCTTAATATCTTTAGTAAAGAAGAACTTGAGTTCTATCTTATATGCACCATCTAATTCCCCAGCTTTATTAAAAGACAAGTCCACTCGGCCTATCTTCTTTTTAGCTTTAGTCTCATAGCTTAACTCCCACCTACGGGGATGCTCTGAGAAAGCTCTATAACTAGGAGTATTCTGTTGATTATACATAGATAAGATCACATCTCTTATCAAATGTTCTTGCTTCAGATTAGGAAAGTTATCATTTACTTGTTCTAATCTATCTCTAAACTCATTAGAGGTAAGTATCGATTCTAGTTGTTTAAAATATGTATTCATAGCTAAGATATTTCAAAGTGATTACTATATATTATTTCCATCTTACAATTTGTGTTTTTTTCAATATAATACTCTCCATCAAAGAGAAAAACAAAAGACTTTTCTACTTTTCGATCATCATATTCTTTTTGTTTTAGATCACTTGTTATTCTCTCTATTTCTTGTTGAGTTAACTTAGCTATATCAAAGGAATAGTCTCTTGGGGTATAAAATATAAAATACAAGTCTTGAGTTAACTTCTCTTCTTTGATATCAAACTGCCACTTCATATTTGTAAACTTAGCATAGGAGCAGTTTTTACTATTAATAGCTAAATGTCTCACTGCCTCTAATATTGCATTCTTAACCAACTGTGTCTTATGTTCACTAATATCTTTATTCAATAACAAAGGTGTTATACTATCATTTTCAGCTATCTCCACCACCTCATAATCACCACCAAAGCTTTTTCCCTTATAAGGTAAATCGTAGGCAACATGATGCTGACGACACAGCATAATCAAATTACTATCAAGCTCACCCATTCTGTGTTCATCCTCAAAAACAGACACAAACTTATCTAAGTCTATTTCATATAAATCATCATCTATCTTAAAATTAGAGTCTAATAGAACCTTAATAATACTTTTTCGATCTCTTCCCTTA
Organism: Myroides odoratimimus; assembly: GCF_004337635.1. Classification (NCBI taxonomy): domain Bacteria; kingdom Pseudomonadati; phylum Bacteroidota; class Flavobacteriia; order Flavobacteriales; family Flavobacteriaceae; genus Myroides; species Myroides odoratimimus. Next base: position 2,845,848 of record NZ_CP037427.1, on the reverse strand, counting down.
CTAGAGAAATGAGCCGCATCTAACCTTTTCCATACTCCACAGTACTCTCCTCCTAACTGATGATTTTGACAACTCTTTTGTGTCTTTTTAAGTTCCTTTCCTAATCTTGTGATAATCTTATTAGTAGTAGGACCTACATATTTTTCAAACTCTATAAAACTCCCTTTAAATATAGCCATTTTCTTTGCTTTTTACTTCTTTACCTTCTTTCTATAAGCTGCTATTTTCTCCCTTTCTTTCGAGATCTGATAATCTAATGTCTTAATTCTTTCTCTCGCATGATCGTGATAATGCTTTTGTTTCTTATTTTTCACATTAGCTCTTACTGTCCTTTTAATAGACTCAAAATTCTCTATTCTTTTTTTACACTCTTCTATTTCCTTCTTTGGATCTGTACTAAACAAAAAGGATAAAACTGACAATATCCCCATACTATACAAACAATTTTAAAATCAACAATATATAATTCCCATTAGGGATAATCAACAGAATAGGTTCTGCGGTCTCGACCATATCTTTAAACGTAACTGATTTTAGTAGAGAGGATAAGTCATGACTTAACTCTTCATTAACTTCTACGAACCCCATCTCTTTTTTCATTCCTTCTTTAGAACGCTCTAACAAGATTAACAAGCCAATTACAGCAGATAACGCTATAAATTCCTTACTCCCTTTGCGTTGTTTTTCAACTAGTAACTGTAAGCTACTTATAACTAATACTAAGTCCATCGTATTAATCAACGAATAGAACTTTGGGCTTATCTCTATCTCATCATATCTACGCCCTACCTCTTTTGTGAAGTGCACTAATGAGTCAGCTGTAGAAGAAGAGAACTCTATTGTCGCTTGCTTAGCTACACCTAACTTTTCTGTAGTAAAGTCCCACGATTCAGATGCTGTATTAACTACCGTAGAGACTGCAATACTTACCGTATCACGCACTGCGCCCACAGTTACACTTGCAGTATCAGAGAGCTTGTCTAAAAGTCCTTTCTCTTCTAAATTCTCTACTGTACCAGTACTTTTTAATTCGATCAGTTTTCCCTCAGTATTTATTGATCTTTCGGTAATGATAATTTCCATATCAGAAGCTACTACCTCAAAAGCTTCAATGTCTATTATCTCTTCTTTTTTCTCACCAAAAAATATATTTTTAATACCTTCGAAAATTCCTTCTTTATCTACTTTTGCTTCAAATACTTCTTCTTTTTTTTCTTTATTCCCAAAGAAACCACTGACTTTACTAAATACTGATTCATCTTTATCTCTTGACATTCTCTTCTAATTTAATTTTCTAAATTAATCATTCTCTCACAATACTCTTTATGGAATTCCGTAAATAATCCAATTAATTGAGTAAACTACAGTATCTCATAAATATCTACACACCAATGGAATGAAATCCCTCCTATCGTCAGCATGATATGTATTGTGGATTCAGTGGACGGCTTTAAACACAGAACACAGCATATTATACATTGTATGGCAAGTTTAAGCATTAACTCCTTGAATAAGGACTTTCTATCCATTGGGGTCTAGCTGTGTGTTAGACGGAAGTATTCCGTCTCTACTGATGTGACGAACGTGGTATACATGACGCATTGATCTATACATTCTAATATCAACTCTATTGACTCTTCACATAACAATATAAATGAACTCTGTATAATATTGAAGGGTGTATATCTAAACTCATTTCTAATTTATTAGTCTTAATTGGGTTATTTATTAACTGTTGTAGCATCAGCACTTTATCCTTAATTACAAAGGCATCTTTTACAACTCTTATGATATGTTCTTTTGGGAACAACAATTCATCAGAAGCTCCCTCCCTATATCCTTATTTTGATAGCTATATTCACCACCACCCCACCTTCACACTACATACAAGAAGAATACCCAGAGTACAAAAGGAGCATCCTTCGACAAAAGCCTCATTTAGCCCACTAAAGTCCTAGTATTGTCCTACAACTGTCCAAGGATCTCAGAAGAAGCCCCGATTTTACTAGGGTTAAGAGCTATATACTACTGAGTACAACAACACCTCATTTCAAAACAAGCATCTAATTATCAATTAGTTAAGTAAAAACAGGTTTAAAAAAAAGTATACACTTTTTTGCTTTTCAAGCCTTAATTCACTGAAATTGGAAGAAAATGCGGTAAAAAGAAGGGGATTTTAGGGGATAAATAAGATTTTTTGATGATAAATAGATGCTTTTTTGAAAAAAAGAAAGTGTTTTTTTTGATAAGAGTTGATAGATTTTTTAATTGGAGTTAAATGGATATACTGAACGGTGATATATCACGGATTAAAAATCCGCGAGAACGAGAACGTAGTGATTGCCTGATATACGTACCTAAAGCCTGAAAGGCTAAGATTCGTAATTATTAATTTGAAATTCGTAATTCCCTAAGGAGGATGGGATCTTTCGTTGCACTCAAGAAGACATACTGAACATATATATCACGAATTAAAAATCCACGATAACGCGAACGTAGTGATTGCGTGATATACGTACCTAAAGTCCGAAGGACTAAAATTCGTAATTATTAATTTGAAATTCGTAATTCACTAAGGGAGATGGGATCTTTCGTTACACTCAAGAAGACATATTAAATCGTTATATCTCACGGATTAAAACTTTAAATCCGCGATAACACGAACGTAGCGATTGCATGATATGTATACCGATAGGACGTATATACATACCTCATGGCGAAGCCAAACATTCTTAATTTTTAATTCCTAATTCTTAATTGTTTAAAAAAGAAGAGGAGAGCAATGCTCTCCTCTTCTTTTTTAAACTTATACTCTTCCTTTTAAAGCGTTAAAAACCCATGCTATTGCAAAGAAACCGATTCCTACAGCTGTGAATCCCCACCCTGCGATTTCGGAATATTTAAATGCTCCTAGACAGATTAATAAGATACCCATCATAATCATAATCAACGTAGCATATCCTAGAATCTTATTCTTGTTTAAATTGTTCGGCATTATTTATTTATTTTAATTAAATATTTTGATTAACATCTCCTTAAGCAGTTCTCCTTGTGGCATCGCCTGAGCTCCTACTCCCTTACTTTTAAGGTCTACATCCTTTAGATGTGCAATGATACTACTAACTTGCTTCATCTTATAAATTCTAAAACCCGTTTCGTAGTCTTTTATTGCGTATTGACTCACTTTTAATTGTTTCATCACGTTAGATGGTGATTTATCTTTCAACCCGTGGTATAACAAAAGTTTAGAAAAATAAGAATAAACAAGCCCCATTGTCAATACGATTGGGTTATTCTTTGGATTCTGTGCAAAGTAATTTGCAATTTTATACGCTTTGAGCTGATTGCGGTCTACAATAGCTTTAATCAATTCAAAATTATTAAAATCTTTACTTATTCCGATGTTCTTTTCTACTACTTCTGCTGTGATTTGTACTCCTTTTGGTACAATTAAAGCCAATTTATCTATCTCATTTGCTATTTTAGACAAATCTGTTCCTAAGAACTCTACTAACATTGCAGAAGCTTTAGGATCTATACTATACCCTTTTGCAGTAAGTAATTTCTTAAGCCAAGCTTCTATCTGATACTCTTTTAACTTCTTACTTTCAAATATGATACCAGACTTCTCTATCGCCTTGTAAATCTTCTTTCTTTTGTCTAATGTTTTGTACTTATAGCAGAATACTAATACGGTAGAAGGTTGTACTTGTGCAGCATAAGATTCTAATTGGTCTATAGAACGTGCTAACTCTTGAGCTTCTTTAACTATGACAACTTGCTTTTCTGCCATTAAAGGGAATCGCTTTGCATTAGAAACAATGTCTTGAACAGTGACATCTCGCCCATATAATACCATTTGATTAAATCCCTTCTCTTCTTCTGTCAATAGATTATCTTCAATATACTCAGAGATTTTATCAATATAATACGGTTCTTCCCCCATCAAAAAATATATAGGAGCAGCATTCCCTGCCTTTATATTCTTTATTATGTCCTTTACTTGATCCAAAATATTAGTTTTAAATATTGCTCAATACCAGTAGAAAAAAAATATCTTTGCTTTATGCAAAGACTGAATTTCCCACCGTTTGATTTTCGTTTCAAAAATAGTGAAAATAAGCTATCTATTTTTGATGTTATCCGTAAAAAGTTTATTCAGCTTACTCCTGAGGAATGGGTAAGACAGCATGTAGTACATGATTTGATCTATACTAAAGGTTATCCTCTTTCCCTCATCAGTGTAGAGAAAGTAGTGAGAATTAATGGAATGACCAAACGATATGATGTGGTAATTTTTAGACCTAATGGTGAAATCTTTATGCTCATAGAGTGTAAAGCGCCTGAGATAAAAATTACTCAAACAACATTTGATCAGATTGCTCGTTATAATTTTCAATTAAGATCAACCTATCTGTATGTCACCAATGGGCTAAATCATTACTACTGTCAAATGGATTATGAGAATAGTAAATATGTGTTCTTAAGAGAATTGCCGAATTATAATGAGGAATTAGGAATGAAGGATTAGTTAATAGAACAGTGTTGCAAAACTATAACGGCTCAAAGTCGGGAGACTTTGCGCAGCGAGAGGAATTAGGAAGGAAGAATTAGTTAACAGTGAACGGTTGACAGTTTACAGTCTTACAAAACTATAATAGCTCAAAGTCGGGAGACTTTGCGCAGCGAGAGGAATTAGGAAGGAAGAATTAGTTAACAGTGAACGGTTGACAGTTTACAGTCTTACAAAACTATAATAGCTCAAAGTCGGGAGACTTTGCGCAGCGAGGCACAGATTAATCAAATCCGCGCTAACAGATAACATATACTAAACGACATCACAAAAAAACGATTTCACACAAAAGAAAAACAAAACAAAATGAATAAAAAGTTTGCCGTAGCTATTTTAAATTGGAATGGAGAACAGCTGTTAAGACAGTTTCTTCCTTCTGTACTGAAGTATTCGGACAAAGCTAATATATACGTTATCGATAATGCTTCTACTGATCAGTCTATAACTGTTCTAGAACAAGAGTTCCCTTCTGTTCATATTATACAGAATAAGCAAAACTATGGTTTTGCTCAAGGATATAATGAAGGGTTAAAAGATATAAAAGAGCCTTACTTAGTACTGTTGAATTCAGATATCGAAGTAACCGAAAATTGGTTAGACTCGGTAGAAGAAATATTTGATAAACAACCTCGAGTGGCTATTGTACAGCCTAAAATTCTTGACTATAAACGAAAAACGCACTTTGAGTATGCAGGTGCTGCAGGTGGCTTTATAGATTCGTACGGATTCCCATTCTGTAGAGGGCGCATCTTCGATACCATAGAAGAAGATAAAGGACAATACAACGATATTATAGATATATTCTGGGCATCAGGTGCTTGCTTTTTTATTCGTAATGAAGTTTACCAAAAACTAGGTGGGCTCGATGAAGACTACTTTGCTCATCAAGAAGAAATAGACTTATGCTGGCGAGCACATCATCTAGGACATAAGATTAAATACACGGGGTATTCTACTGTGTATCACGTTGGTGGAGCAACTTTAAAGTATCAGAGTCCAAAGAAGACTTATCTTAACTTTAGGAACTCTCTACTTACTTTGTATAAAAATCTACCTTCTAAAGGCAAGTTTTCTACTATCTTTTTGAGATTGTGCTTAGATGGCATCGCAGGGGTAAGGTATATGCTTATGTTACAACCTAAACATTGTTTTGCAATTGTTCGTTCTCACTTTGCATTTTACAAACGTATTCCTATCTTCAAAAAAAAGGTATCAAAATCTCCTGTAAAAGAGTATTATCGAACTAAATCAATTGTTAAATTATATTATATTCAAAAACGTAAGACTTATATTAGAATATTCTAATTAAAATAGTTTAGGCTTTTCTTTCTATATTGCCATCTATTTGCTATATTTGACAAAACAATTCAATCATTTTTTAATTATGAAAAAAGTAGTTTTAGGATTATCTGTTTTAGCCTTGACATTAGGTTCTTGTGGTACAAAACAGAAAATTGCAGACTTAGAAGCTAAAAACAAAGAAGTACAAGATTTATTAAATACATGTACTATAAAACTAAACTCTGCTTTAGCTGAGAGAAATGCTTTCTCTAACGAGATCGAGCATTTGAAAAAGAACAACTCTGACTTATTAAGCAATATGGGTAACATGACTATGTTAACTTCTAAAGGTGCTGAAAACTTAGAGAAAACTTTGGAGAGCATGAAAGAGAAAGATCTTAAGATCACTCGTCTTCAAGATGCAATCACGAAGAAAGACTCTGTTACTTTAGCTTTAGTAAGAAGTGTGAAGAAAGAAGTTGGTTTCGATGATCCAGATATCCAAGTTAACGTAGAAAAAGGTGTAGTATACATCTCTATCGCTGACAAATTATTATTCAAAACAGCTGGTTATGAAGTAAGTTCTGAGGCTAAACGTGTATTAGCTAAAGTAGCTGCTATCGCTAAGAGCAAACCAGACTTTGAAGTAATGGTAGAAGGACATACAGATAACGTATCTATCAAAAACGCAATGATGAGAGACAACTGGGATCTAAGTGTTAAACGTGCGGTATCTATCGTTCAAGTTTTACAAAATGACTTCCAATTAAACCCTTCTCAATTAGTTGCTTCAGGACGTGGAGAGTATGTGCCATTAGTAGAAAACGATACTCCTGAGAACAAAGCTAGAAACAGAAGAACTAGAATCGTTTTACTTCCTAAGATTGATCAATTCTACGATATGATCGAGAAAGAAATGAAAAATATGACTAAATAATTTTAGCTATTAAAATAAAGAAAAAGGGCTGTCTTTTAAATAAGACAGCCCTTTTTTAATTACGAATTTAAATTGGTTTTCGGTTTACAGTAATCAGTTTACGACATTGCCCTGCGGGCATAATGTACTTAGATGATATGATACACTATGTATTGATATAATCATCTAAAACGATTTCACACTTTCACAAAAAACAAAAAACCTATTTAAGATAGTCTCTCAATACATATTGTAGAATACCATCATTTTTATAATACTCTATTTCAATTAAAGAATCAAAACGAGCTTTGGCCTGGAAAGAAAGAGTTTCTCCATTCTCTTTTACAGCCTTTACCTCTAGTATTTTGTGTGGTACTAAATCTTGTTCGATTCCTGTGATAGTGAATGTCTCTTTTCCAGTTAAACCTAAAGATTCAGCTGTTTGGCCTTCTAAGAATTGTAATGGAGCTATTCCCATACCAATTAAGTTACTTCTATGAATACGCTCAAAGCTTTCTGCAATAACAGCTTTTACTCCTAATAGATAAGTTCCTTTTGCTGCCCAGTCACGAGAAGATCCACTTCCGTATTCTTTACCAGCTAAGATTATTAAAGGAGTCTTGTCTTCTTGATACTTCATCGCTGTATCAAATACAGAAAGAGATTCATTCGTAGGTAAATAAGTACTATATCCTCCTTCGCGTTGTGCTACTTTATTCTTAATACGCACATTGGCAAAGGTACCTCTCATCATCACTTCATGGTTACCACGTCTAGATCCATATGAGTTAAAATCTTTTGGCTCTACTCCTTGTGACAGTAAATATTTACCTGCTGCAGAACTCTCATTAAAAGCTCCTGCAGGCGAAATATGGTCTGTAGTCACTGAATCTCCTAAATACAACAATACCCTAGCATTGTGTACATCTACAATTGGCTTAGGTTGAGCTGGTAAGTTCTCGAAGAATGGCGCTTGTCTGATATAAGTAGAGGGTTGATCCCACTCAAACTTCTGACCTGTTGGCGCTTGTAAGTTCTTCCAATCTTGCTCACCTTCAAAAATCACACTGTATACTTGTTCAAAATCTTCTTGTTTCAATGATTCATTAATTACTGCTCTAATCTCTTCATGCGTAGGCCATATATCTTTTAGATACACTGGCTGTCCATTAGGATCATAGTCTAAAGGATCATTAATTAAATCAATATCTACTCTACCTACAAGTGCATAAGCAACAACTAACATCGGAGACATTAGGAAGTTCATTTTTACTTGTGGGTGTACCCTAGCCTCGAAGTTTCTATTCCCTGATAATACAGATGCTACAACTAAATCGCCTTTAGTCACTGCCTCTGCTACAGGTAATGGAAGAGGTCCACTGTTACCAATACATGAAGTACATCCGTATCCTACTGTATGGAAGCGAAGTGCCTCTAGGTCTTCTAATAAACCTGAACGCTGTAAATACTGAGTCACAACCTTAGACCCTGGTGCTAAACTTGTTTTAACCCATGACTTCGTTCTCAGACCTTTCTCGATAGCTTTACGAGCTACTAGTCCTGCTCCAATCATCACTTCTGGATTAGACGTATTCGTACAACTCGTAATAGCAGCGATAACGATACTTCCGTCTCCTATTACATACTCTTTGTTCTTCTGTTTAATACGAACTGTACGCAGACTATCTTTAACAACTTCTGTAGTAGGATTAGTGACTTTATTCTCTTCGTAAGCAAACTCAGTACCAGAACCACCTTCTGATAGCCAAGCGTGCTCTCTACGCTCTTTAGTCTCTGTATAAGTACGATTATACTCTTGCTCTAATAAAGTAGAGAATGATGTCGCTAAATCTTTTACTAATATTTTGTCTTGTGGACGTTTAGGTCCAGATACTGTAGGTTCTAATGTATTTAGATCTAACTCAATCACAGTAGTATACTCAATGCTCTCTTTCCCTGTTCTCCATAGCATATTGTTTTTACAATAGTCTTCTACCAGCTTGATCTGCTCTTCGCTTCTATTCGTAGCACGCATATAATCTAAAGTACGGTTATCAATAGGGAAATAAGTAACTGTACATCCAAACTCTGGTGACATATTAGATATAGTCGCTCTATCAGTCACAGATAGATTATCTAAGCCATCGCCAAATACTTCTACGAATTTACCTACTACTCCTACTTGACGCAATATCTTCGTAATAGATAATACCATATCAGTAGCGGTAGCACCTTGTGGTATTTTACCCGTTAATTTTAATCCGATGACCTCTGGACAGGTAAAGTAAATTGGTTGTCCAAGCATAGCTGCTTCAGCTTCAATACCTCCTACTCCCCAAGCAATAACTCCAATCCCGTTTACCATCGGTGTATGTGAATCTGTACCTACTAGAGTATCTGGGAAAGCCCAACCATCTCTTTCGATAACACCTTTAGCTAAGTACTCTAAATTTACCTGGTGACAAATACCCATTCCTGGAGGAACTACTGTGAAGTTATTTAGCTCCTGCTGAGCCCATTTTAACAACTCATAGCGTTCAGAATTACGCTCATACTCTTTTTCTACATTTCCCTTATAAGAGTAGTCTGTTCCGTAATAATCTACCTGAACAGAGTGGTCAATAACCAAATCTACAGGAATTGCTGGGTTAATCTTATTTCCGTCCTTTCCCTGTCTGATGAACTCATCCCTCAAAGACGCAATATCTACAACAGCTGGCACTCCTGTGAAATCTTGCATTAAAACACGTGCTGGTTTAAAGGGGATATCTTTATCGGTACCCTTTGGATCCCAGTTAACTAGAGTGTCTAAATGTTCGTCAGTCACTACATAACCATCGTGGTTACGCAAAACATTCTCCAATAAAATTCGTATCGAAAACGGCAATCTTTCGATATTGTTACCCTTGTCTTGTAACTCTTTTAATGATGCAATTCTATACTTTGTCATAATTGTTAGTTTATAAAGGTTAAGTTACTGAAAACAAACTAGATTAGCTATTAAAAATTTATTAAAAATCCGCTAACATTATAACATATCCAACTTATAAACAGCAAAATAGGACTTCTTTAAAAATTATTATATTGGCAATTTGACTCTTATTTTTTTAGAAAACATAGACTTTTTTAATAGACTCCTATTACCTACAAATGAACAATACTATGTTTTTAATCAACAAGGTATCGCTATATCCTAATAACAGTTAATATTTCCCAAAAAAACTCCAGTAAACTGCTACAATTCATTCATTCAGTATTTTGCTAAATATCAAAACTAACTCCTAAAACATTACTCTATTCTCATCATCATGCTCTTTTCATTTTTATTTCATATAATACTTTTATCATAAACTAATTTTATTGTATATATCCTATATTCTCATTTTAATTTTATTTTTTTGATAATTTATTCGCAAATTATCGTACATTTAATAACACCAACAACTTGTATAATGAAAGCAATTGACAAAAATTTTGTAGACTTTGATATAATAGGAGATATTCATGGACATAGTAATGATTTAAAGCATTTATTATCTGCTTTAGGTTATTCTAACAAGAAAGGTTATTACCAACATCCTGAACGAAAAGTACTATTCGTAGGAGATTATATAGACAGAGGAATTAATATTATAGAAGTATTAGATATCGTAAAAAAGATGGTGGACAATGGAGAAGCTATTGCGTTGATGGGAAATCATGAGTATAACGCAATCTGCTATAACACACTTTCTACTAACGGAGAATACCTTAGAGAGCATACACCTAAAAACTTTAATCAACATGCTGTGACCATGGCTGCGTTTATGCAAGTGCCTAATATGTACAAAATGTATATAGAGTGGTTTAAATCTCTGCCTTTATTTTATGAGAATGATTCGTTTAGAGCTGTTCACGCATGTTGGGATGATCAACATATCAATTATTTAAGAAACAGATTAGTCAACGACTGTATTACGAATGATCTGTTAGAAGAAGCGAATACAGAAGGAACAGAATTATATAATGCTGTAGAAACTACATTAAAAGGAAAAGAAGCTAAGATGCCTTCAGGCATAACTTTCATTGATAAAGATCGTATACTGCGCACTGAGTTTAGAACTAAATGGTGGGAAGACCCTAAAGAAATGACTTATAACTCTATCAGTGTACATCCTATACAAGAGCTTCCTAATACTCCATTCGAATTTGAAAGTGAAAACTTTTATCAAATTATAGAGAAACCAGTGTTCTTTGGTCATTACTGGATGAAGCACAAAGTAGGCACTAGACCTAGTATCATAAAAGACAATGTATGTTGTGTTGATTTTAGCGTTGCTAAGGGGGATGGAATACTTGTATGCTACAGATATAGTGGGGAAGACAAGTTGGACTCTAAGCAACTCGTCTTTGTAAAATAACGTCAAACTCTCTCTCCAAATCTATGATTAACTATTTAAAACTTTTTCTAAAAAGAAAAAACAACAAAGAAATAGACAATACGTCATTAGATTTTTTGACTTTACAAAATTGTGATAACGCTGTTTTTATACTTGATAATCACTTAATAAGCAAAAACAAAATATCTTATTACAATTGTAACCAGAATATCGATGACATACAGGTATTATATTTTACTTGCATCAACAATAAACCTTTGCTGTTTATAGCAGGAAAGCACAATAGTCATATCCCTACATCATCAGTAAACTTTCTTCCTACTTTTCTACATCTTGCAGAAAAACTAGGTTTTAACCCTGTTCTACTAACAATATTTGAGGAAACTTTTAGCTGTGACAGAAATATGTTTGTATGGGCAAGAAAGAACCCTAGTAACTGTAAAGTACTAGAACAAGGTAAATATGCTGATACAATACTACAAGGATATGAATTACAGAATCAAGCAAAAACCTTTGTGTCATGGGAAACTCCTTATGAAGATGTAATTGCTTTAGACGAAGTTTTAGTCACGCAACCTTCTAATGAAGATGATTTAATTAAATATATATTCAAGGTTCCTGTAAGAATAGGTAATCTTGTTTTAAATGATTTTAGCTTCTATGATTGTCATCGAAAAAATATTCCAGTAAGTAACTACTTTTCTTACTGTGAATACAAACAGGCTATTAATAAGCCTTATGCTTTCTTAAAAAATGCTTTATTAGAAAACAAGAGTCTAACTAATGCTTCTATTGATACAGAAGAAGATAAAACTGTAATATTTAGCACAAAAGTAAAAACAGAGCAACTAGAGTTTTATTTCTCTAATGCTTATCCTGTGGAGCTAGATGCCGCTAATAACAAAGTGTTTTTCTTAATTACTAATTTAAAAGAATACTTAAATACTGTAATTTATCCAGAGTATATCCTTAAACTATCTATAGTCAATTGTACAACACTATCAGGCGATATAACACTGGATATACAAACCTATAAAGAAACAGCACACATCTATAGAGTACCAACTTTTATACAAGAAATCTCTCAAAATAAACCCTTTATTTGGATAGATGATAATAATGATGAAATAGGCTTCTCTGATGATCGCTATGCTCATATAATACCTCTAGCAGAGGTCAAATATATGTGTATAGAAACCATAGAGCATAGTGATGGTTCTATAGATTCTAAACTTAGTATTCGCCCTAATGGAAGTAATATGGAAATTATAAACATCTTTACTTCTAAAAGTGTAGATTTGAGCAAATTTAAAGAACAAATAAAAAGAGATATCCCTGTACCTATACAGTGTCCTCTAGATGATTATTTATAATAAAGAATTATGTGGAAATACTATGCTTTACTATCTGCTGTATTTGCAGCTTTAACTGCAATATTGTCTAAAGTAGGGGTAAAAGGAATTAATGGCAATCTAGCGACAGCTATACGCACCAGTGTAGTCTTAGTATTAGCTTGGGGAATAGTGATTGCAAATAGCGATTTTAAAGGAATGAAAGAATTGAGCAAATCTAATCTTATCTTCTTAATCGCTTCAGGAATTGCAACTGGACTATCATGGATATTTTATTTCAAAGCTCTAGAGTCGGGTCCTGTATCTAAAGTAGCTCCGATAGATAAGCTGAGTATTGTATTTGTGATGATTATCTCTTTTATCTTCTTAAAAGAGCCTATGGATCTAAAAACTATTATTGGTGGATGTCTTATTGTAGGAGGTACACTAGTCTTAATCTTATAAAGACTTTCTTTGGGTTCTAAAATTAACTCAAAGAAAGTTCTTCTATAGCTTCAATACCTGTTCGTTTACACACAATTCTAAATCGCTTATAATCTACTATATTTTCATACTTTATTTGTGCTATGAAGTTAAGATAATAGATCTTATCTGCTAATATTCTTTCTGGCTCCCCTATTAAATCATTTTGATCTAAAGTATACACTGTCACATAAGGGTTATTCATTCTTTGGGTAAGTCGAGTTAGATTAAAATGAATGATGTCGTTAATTCCGTCAAAAGCATATGTACTTTCTTTAATCACTTTTTTATTATCTAAGTGTACTTTCTTTCTGTACAACATAATCTTCTCGTTGTGAATCTTATTCTCTATTTCTAATAAGGCTGAACGATCACGCAAATTAAGCACTTCTTCAGGCACTTTTTCTTCTGCTATAAAGTCTACAGATTCCTTTATCCATCCTATCTTCTGATCCTTTACACTAATATTCGTTTTATTATCAAAATACTTCCCTCCTAACTTTCCAATAAAGTAATAACGCATTAGCTCCTTAATTCTATCTTTCAACATATAACTAATAACTAATGCTACAAATAAAGGCATCGTAAAGTTGCCATATTTCTGTTGAAAAGAGAAAGCAATAATAGTAGCAAAAATCATAGATAAACCTGCTGCTAAACTATAATAAATCTGTTGTGCAATCACGCCATCTTCGTCTTTTCGTTTATTCGAAATTAGAGCTAAATCAGATTCTATATACTTATCTAACATCGTATGTCTATACACCACCTTCTGGTTATTCTCTCTATCCCCTTTCTTAATATCTAGATAGTTGTGTATTTTCATATACTCTTTTTCTCGTGTTATCAATCCGATTAGATGTTGACGCACTTTCTCTGACAAATTGTACTGTTCTCCCTCTAATAGCTCTAAAAAACCGAAAACTTGATGTACTATAGCATAAGATAAATATTCATCTGCAAAATCATAATAGTTTCTTGTCTCACTTCCTTCTTCTACTCCTACCAACAATTCTCTCAAACCTCTAAATTGAATAGAGATATTCTCTACTGCAGAAGCAAACTCAAGGCATCTTACTTCTAAATCATCAGTTTGATAGCATTTTTTAATCTCTGTCAAATGATTTCGGATGGCACTTCTAAAGATAGCCATAAACATCTTCAACTGAAACTCATACTCCATTAATAACTCAGATGAATCTTCTTCTGATTGCAACACATCATTTAAGGCTGAACGCAAATTATTCAATGGAACTGCTCCGTTATCAACAATCTCTTTTAGAAGGTAAATAGGGGTAATAAATCTAACTTTAGACTTAACATCTGAATAAAACTGATCTTTAGTATATGTAGATGCATTAATGTCTAGGCTATTAGGAATAAAAAACCAGGTATTAATATCAAACTCAGCTGTCTGACCTATCTTTTTTGTTTTAAAACCAACCTTTACCTCTATCGAGTAAGCATCATGAATACTTGTTTCTATGTCTATCATACCTTAAACCTGGAATATCTATGTGAAGATATTAAATAATTCTGAGGTTAATCACATATTTCAAAGCAAACAACAATACAATGCTATCCGATAATCTCTATATTCTAAACAAAAAACTGCTCCCTGGACAGAGAGCAGTACCACAAATTAATATAAAACACACAACAATTACTACAGTTGAATTAACAACATAGATGGTGCACTGTTTAGCCATGTTTTTCGTTCTTCCACTAATGTTTTCCAGCTTTCTAAACTAATCAACATTAGATTAAAATCTTTGACAAACTCATTATTAACTTCTTTTGCGTTTACAATGCGGATATGGTTAGGTTTAAATTGTTCAATCAATCTAATCTGTTCTTTAAACTCGGGATAACTTTCTAATTGCCCTGTTGCGTCTAACACCGTAATCTGTGCTTCACTATTGCGAATCCACTTCTGTGCATAACTTAACAACTTCAAATCTTGTTTAGAGAACACAGGTAAAAAGATTTGTTCTACCTTATCGAAGTCTTTATTGATAAAAATTCCCACAGGTACTTTAGATCTATTAAGTATTTGTTGAGTTCTAGCATTAAACCACGAGTTTTCAAAGAATTTTTCTTTTCCTGTTACCTTGTTTAATAGCACATCTGGATTGATAATACGAGTGGTAAAGCCTAAAATATTCCCTAATAAAGACCCTCTATAGATAGAATATCCTACCTCAATTAACAATAAATCACTGATTTGCTCATTAACTACATTGACCACATCACTTTCGATATCATTGGATACCTTATAATAGGTCTGTACCTCTTGATCTAAGGCTGTTGCCTCTTCTTGTACTGCTTCAAATATTTCATTCTCATACTCTGTAGAGGTAAAAGCATTTACTTCAATACTATCTACTAAGTGCATCGCTGTAATCCCTGTATCTGCATTATTTTTACCTACAAAGCTACTAGCCAGTCTCATCAGAGGAGCCAAGCTTGTTTTGTCTTCAAAGAAAAGAGATACTTGATATTTTCCTAAATTCGGAGTTACTGTTTTTACTTCATCATCTCCTAATGGGCCGAATATTTTTGCAATTAAATCTAATACTGGGCCTGTCATAAAGGTCGTTGCTAAGGCCATAATCACCATCATAGCAAACACTTCTCCTGTCAATACACCTAGATCAAAACCAATATTCAATACAATCAGTTCCATTAGCCCTCTAGTGTTCATCAGTGCTCCTATCGTTAAGCTATCTTTCCAAGATATACCAACTATCTTGGCCGTTAAAGCACTACCGACAAACTTTCCTATCGTTGCTACTAAGATAATTACTCCTGTCACCTTCCATAGATAAGGTTCATTTAAAAGACCTATTTCTGTACGTAACCCTGTATAAACAAAGAATAGAGGTAAGAATAAAACTACTGCTACATCTTCCACCTTCTCAATAAAGATATTTCTGATCTTCATATTATCAGGCATTACAGCTCCTGTCATAAAAGCTCCAAATAAAGCATGGATACCAATTACCTCTGTACAATAAGAAGAAATAATTAATGTCAATAAAAATATAGCTACTGTTCCTTTAGAGAACATATTACTCGTTGGCTGATACTTAGCAATACGCGCCAAGAATGGCTTGACTAATTTTAGCATCACGATTACATAAATAATAGCTAGAGCCATGATGTAAAGTGAACTAGCAAAACTTCCTGCTTGTACAATCGCAATTACAGCTGCTAATAGACACCAAGCCGTGATATCATCTGCCGCTGCACAGGTAATCACAATGGTTCCTAAACGTGTCTTTTGTAAACCTCTCTCCTGAACAATACGTGCCAATACAGGAAAGGCTGTAATACTCATGGAAATCCCTAAGAATAGCCCAAAAGATAAGAACTCGACTCCCTCAGGTGCAAAAGATGTAAATATATAATAAGCAAGTGTCATCCCTAAAGCAAAGGGAATGATAATACTAGCGTGGCTAATCAGAACAGCATCATGTGCTTTATTCTTCAACACTTTTAAATCTAGTTCCATTCCGATGACAAACATGAATAGGATTAATCCTATCTGACTTAAGAAGCTTAAGTTTCCTAATGAATGTACAGGAAATAACGCTTCTGAGAATTCTGGAAAATAAGCTCCTACAAAAGAAGGACCTAAGGCAATACCTGCAATGATTTCTCCAATTACAGAAGGCTGTCCTATCTTCTTACAAATCCATCCGAATACTCTAGCCACTAAAACAATAGTAACAATCTGAGCTAATAATAAAGCCAATGGGAAATTTAGGTTATCTTGTATAGTATCTAAGAAGTTTTCAAAAATACTTTTATCAGACACTACTTTAACGACATTCGATTCTAATTTAACTCCTTTAGAAACTACCCAATACATTAAGGCGGAACACCCTCCTATAATAAAGAAATATAAAAGAGAATTTTTAAACTTTGACATACTACTTACTTTTTAACGATACAAACATCTCTATAATAATATTTGTAAATAGCAAGAATGAATCCAAAGACCACCAAGTTGTAATGAAAGTATGTTTTTCTGTAATGAATTTTATATCTTTTCTAAGAAGTCAGTTTTATAAGTCATCCCAAGTGTTAATTCTAGGGGTTTCCCGTCTACTCCTTTAAGTGTAGTCGTTATCTCATCATGACTAAAAAAACGAACTATTCTCAGAGCAATTAATTCCCCTTTATTGATACGACAAAACTTAGAACTAGGCAAAGCTGAAACGAACTTATCTAAAGACATATTCTTAGCTATCACTACTTGGTTGTTTTCTAAATATACATCTTTATCTCTACTGTCCATTTCATTAGTTGTGATATAAAGAATATCAGAGAAGTATAGCAGTGCTTTTCCTTTGTTAGAATTAATAGTAATAAAAGTAGCTTCATCGACTGGTTTATACTGTCGCATTGCTTTTAGTACTGCTTTGTGAAGTCTTTCTTTTTTAATTGGTTTGGCAATATAGTCTATCGCTTCTATTTCAAAAGCCTCTAAAGCATATTCTTTATAAGCTGTCACAAAGATAACGCCTTTATTAGGGAGCAGTTGCGCTACACTTAGACCATCTAATCCAGGCATATTGATATCTAATATGACCACATCAAAGTCTTGATGTGGTGCTTCTTCTAAAAAGACTGCTGGATCGTTATATGCTTTTACGATTTCTATTTCCTCTATTTGCTCACATAGCATCTTTAAATACTTTAACCCTAAAAGTTCATCATCTAGTAGTATGCATTTTAGTTTTGAAATCATGTAAATTAATTTTTAAGTGCGTAGAGTAAATATGATCATCCTCGTTCTTTTCTAATTTATAAGCATTCCCATATATCAGTTCGAGTCGCTTATTCAAAGCTGTAAGGCCATAACCTCCTTTTTCTTTATGTAGGGTCTTCATACGGGATTTTTTATTAGAAACTAACAAATCGAAATGCCCATTTTTCAGTTTAAACAAAATAGAGATAAAAGCATCTGTACTTGCCAGGTCTGCATGCTTAAAAGCATTTTCAATCAATTCTACGCATATAAGAGGAGCGATTAACTCTTCTGTATAAAACACCTCCCCTTCACCTATATTAGATCGTATATCAAGCCTAAAAAGAGGATTAAGCTTAATCTTATTGATATCGATAAGTCGCAAAGCAAATTCGTGTTCTTCTTTTAGAGAGACCATTTTTCTCTGGCTATCATATAAAATATAATCTAACACACCTGCCATCTTATCTAATGCATAGTAGGTCTGATAAGCATGAGACTGAATAGAATTTAGAATATTCTTAAACAAGTGAGGATCTAATCTTGACTCAAGGTTTTCTAATTGTAAATAACGCATCTTAGAATCAAAGAGATATTTTTCCTTTTCTAATTCTAAACGCTTTTTATTATTCTGTACAATTAAGTACACTAAACATACAATAGCTACTATCAATAAAAAAATTACTATGACTAAAAAAGCTTTCATCTACCTTTATTTTAAAACAAAACTAAAGAAATAAATCGATTTCATAATATCATAATTTATAGATACAATTTAGCTATTTCAATACTAATACAGATAAATAAACATTTTTTTAATACTTAAGAAACACTAAAACAGCGTACTGACTAAAAGTTGCAATATATAATTATTACATAAAACTAAACTTTTATTTAAAAAACACAAAAAACACGCATATCAAACTATTATTAATCAATTTAAACGCATTATACTATTGAATTCTAAAAACAAACGAAATATATAAAAATAAACCATTATTTTAACAATAATAATTATCTTAGCATATATAATAAATCAAATAAAAACACCATAAATATGATAGTATTCAAATCTGATTTACAAAATCACTTGTCAAATCTAAATGCTAAAAAGGAAAGTAAAAACACCACCAATTACATACTTTCTTATTTGACACAAAACACCATTACGCCAATTGGTTTTTATGGCATGCTGGAGAATAACCAAATAGAAAATATCTTAAGCATTAAAAAGGCTTTAATCAATTTATTCATAGATATTAAACTAGAAATACTAGATGCTATAGGATACCTAACAGAAGACCATTTACAGGATCTAAACAAACTAAAAATCCTATTCCAAATCAACGAACAAGAGCTTCTAAGCTATAAAACGTATGAAATTCAAGACATTATAACACAACAGATTTCTACTCTAGAAAACAAATGTAAAAACAACGGATTAGATATCATGAAGAACCTAAATAGCCTAAAGAGATTATTAGGAATACCTACTCCAGAGCTAAATATGACTTTAGATACTAATCTATATACTAACTCAATGACGGAAGTAGTAATCTAGCAGTAATAGCCAAACTCACAAACAACAACAAAAACAACAAATACTTTTTACTATATTCAGATTATTTAATATACTATTCAAAGTATACAACATTATAATGTTTCTATTGAAACATTTACTTGATCTTGGTATAGTCTTAGCGGTCTTCTAGATAAACATCTATTATTATGAAACCGTCAATTTTTATCATTCAGATAATCACTCTATCTGTCTCCATCTACTTTAATAGTCTAGCAATAGATTACTTGATTCAATATATACATACAGATCTAGATCACATCTTTGGTATAGCACTTGGTATCACTGTAATTTCTTCTATTATTACATTACTGACATTCACTTACTTTATTTGGGGTATAGTACAGCATATCACTAAACGAATTACCTAGTGCATTTTCAAGCAATTTTAAACTTATCGTATTGATATTTATTCAAATACACTTATCAGATATCTTTGACTAATAGAAACAAAAAAACCTCCCTTCTAATTGAAAAGAGGCTTATATATTATATAGTTTATTTCTTAACTATTAAGCATTACAGGCATTACTAACATCGTAACTGTTTCACCATCTTCTAACCCATCTACAGGTGTTAAGATTCCAGCTCTATTAGGTAATGACATCTCTAATAAAATATCATCAGACTGTAAGTTATTTAACATCTCTAATAAGAATCTAGAGTTAAATCCGATTTGCATATCATCTCCTTGATAATCACAAGTAAGACGCTCATCTGCTTTATTAGAATAATCAATATCTTCAGCAGATATATTTAATTCTGTACCAGCAACTTTTAATCTTATCTGATGTGTTGTTTTATTAGCATAAATAGAAACACGTCTTACAGAACTCAAAAACTGTGTTCTATTGATTAAAAGCTTATTAGGATTCTCTTTAGGAATAACTGCCTCATAATTTGGATATTTTCCATCAATCAAACGACAAGTCAAAGTATAGTTCTCAAAAGAGAATTGTGCATTAGATTCATTAAACTCAATAACAACATCTGCTCCTAAAGCCATTAAAATACTCTTAAGAATATTAAGTGGTTTTTTAGGCATAATAAAACTAGCCTCGTTCGAAGAAACGATATCTGTACGAGAATACTTTACTAACTTATGTGCGTCTGTTGCCACAAAGATTAATCCTGAAGGAGAGAATTGGAAGAATACTCCTGACATCACAGGACGTAAGTCATCATTTCCAGCAGCAAATATAGTTTTGCTAATAGCTGTTGCTAGAACTCCTGCAGGAACTTCTGTTCTAGAAGGATCCTCTAATGATTCTGCTTTAGGAAACTCATCTCCTTGCGCATATGCTAAAACGTATTTACCTACGTCTGAACTAATTTCAATTGTATTGTTTTCCTTAACTGAAAAAGTCAATGGCTGCTCAGGAAATGTCTTTAATGTCTCCAACAATAACTTTGCAGGAACAGCTATACTTCCTTGACTTGTAGATTCAATTTCTAAAGTAGCAGACATTGTAGTTTCTAAATCTGAAGCAGATACCTTTAATACATTATTATCTAACTCAAATAAGAAGTTATCTAAGATATGTAAGGTATTACTACTGTTTATTACACTACCTAGAACTTGTAATTGCTTTAACAAGTAGGAACTCGATACTATAAACTTCATACTATAATTGTTTTATATGTAAAAATACTTTTACAGTTACAAATATATCCGATTATTACCAATAATAAAAGGATTATTGCGTTACTTTTTATTGAATTTGCGTTTTCTTATAAGAATAAATATAGTTCCGAAAACTACAACTAGCGCTATAGGTATCACTAATACTTTCATTTGGATAGAAGTATATTCACGTTCTACACTAACTTTATCTAGCATCGGAATCTTAACCTCTTTGGTTCTCAAATTAATAAGTCCCGTATCGTCTAAAAGATAATTTACAGAATTTACTAATAACTCCTTATTTCCATAAAGCATATTAGTCCATTTATCATAACCTAACTCTAAAGGCATTCCTTTATCGTCTAGCTGATTTCTAATAATATCTCCATCAGAAATTACAATCATTTGTGTTTGTTTACTTTCTGAAAGTGGTTTATCTATTGTAAAAGGCAATACTCTATTCTTAAAAACAGAAGGAAATTCCCCCTCTAATAGAACGCCTAAAATATAACTTCCTTTACCTTCATAAAACTCAGGAGTAACTTCTTCCTTTAAAACATTAAAACTAATTTCACCTGGAACTCCTACTAAACTAGAGTACTTTGAGGATTTAGCTAAAATAGTCTTTTTAACTCCATTTTTTAGAGTGTCGATAGGAGAAGCAAAATCATACTTCACTCCTTCTATATTCTT
Source organism: Myroides odoratimimus (assembly GCF_004337635.1). Lineage (NCBI taxonomy): Bacteria > Pseudomonadati > Bacteroidota > Flavobacteriia > Flavobacteriales > Flavobacteriaceae > Myroides > Myroides odoratimimus. The sequence goes on along the minus strand of NZ_CP037427.1, from coordinate 2,824,233 downwards.
TACAATAGGATGGTCTATATCTGGATAAACAAATGGTGCAAACTTCCACAAGAAGTCTGTATACACAGTTTCACTCCCTTGTCTACCTGATGCTAATTTTATTTTTGTACTGATTTCATCCTTTACAAGCACAGGATTGATGCGTATACCATATCTAAAAAGCAATTCTCCTAAGCTTTGGTCTTTATTATACGCTAACATAGTCCCATTCGAGCGCAAGCTATCAAAATCTGCTTGAACTTGATCTAACAACCACATCGTTTTACCTCCATTCATTACAAACTGATCCAACACTCCTACCTGCTCTTCAGAAAAAGCTTTTGTTGGTTTTGCAATAATCGCTAAGTCAAATTCTTTTAACTGATCTAAGGTTTTTTGAGGCTCATTAGACACACTTTCTAATGTAAATGGTGCTAAGTGATAAGTCTCACGTAAAGTCATCAGAAAATCTGCTATATAAGCATCATCTAACTCTCCATTTCCTTTAAGAATAGCTATTTTTTTACTTTTCTCTATTGTTACTTTACTGATAGCCTCAGCTAATGCATATTCTAAATGCTGTACAGACGAAATCACTTTTTCTTCTGTATTCGCCCCCATCATATTCTTCAGTAATTGTACTCTAGCAACCTTCTCTCCTTGACTTACTAATGCCCAAGGAAAAACTAGCTGTTGACTTTGAGCCCCTTTATCCGTTACTGTAATGGTTACAGGTTTTAATCCATACTCGTATAATTGTTCTAAAGTTTCTGCCTTATTAGCTCCTTCTTCATTTGGGTCTATAAATCTAAACTTAATATTTTCATTTCTAGATTGTATTTCCTCTAGTAATTGCTTTGTCTCGTTCTGTAACCTTCTAAACTCTAATGGGAAGCTCCCTTTTAAAAACACATCTACGATTAACAGATCCTGAACATTATCTACTATCCCAACTGTGCTTTTAGACAAAGTATATCTCTGATCTTGCGTAAAGTCAATACGTGTATAAGTTAGAGCACTGATAACGTTAATAATAACCAAAACAACTAATAATCGAACCAGTAGTTTTACATCTCTTTTTTGAAACTTTTTCATTATTTGCGCAGTGTTTTAATTTTAAAGACAGTTACCCCTAGACATAAAACAGTCATAGATCCGAAATAAATCAAATCTCTAGTGTCTAACACTCCTTTCGAAATACTTCTAAAGTGATATAGAATCCCTATTTTTTCAAACCACTCTCCAAATAGCCCTGCTAACATATCGATTCCCAATGAAAAAAACAGGCACAAAACAACACCTACTATAAAGGCTACGATCTGGCTCTCTGTCAATGAAGAAGCTAATACCCCCATCGAAACATAACAGCTCACTAAAAATAACAATCCTATAAATGAACCTATTATACTGCTATAATCAATTACCTGTCCTTCTAATACAATATTATTCAGCACAAAAACGTAAACTACAGTAGGCACAATAGCCATAAATATCAATGTGAATACTCCTAGATATTTTCCTAGTACAATCTGCCAAACAGATAAAGGCTTAGTCAACAGCAACTCTATCGTTCCATTTTTAATCTCTTCTGAAAAGCTCTTCATACTAACAGCGGGAATCAAAAATATCAACACCCAAGGCGCTAAATAAAAGAATGGAGATAAATCAGCAAAACCACTTTGCAACACATTATATTCTCCATCTATAAACCATAGCAGAGCTCCATTTATCACTAAAAATAGGACGATAACAAGATAACCTGTCAATGAGCTAAAGAAAGCTCTAATTTCTCTAAGACTAATTGCCTTCATAAAAACATCTATTTAAGAGTAACGACTTTATCCACACTCCACGCCTCTGCTTTCTCTTTGAATAAAGTCTTTGTGTAAGGCCATATCTCCCCGAAAAGTTCTGATTTTTTATATGCTTCTAGATTACTTTCATCTTCCCAATAACTATAAGTAAAGAAAATATTAGATTGATCCTTATCACGATATACTTCTAAGAATTGACAACCAGGATAATGTCTTACCTTATCCTTAATCGTATCAAAATGCTCTAAAAAATCATGTACCTTATTTTCAAGCAAGGTTAGCTTTACAATTCTTATAAACATACTTTTTATTTTAATATTGTGTTTCAGAATCAAATTCAATGACAATAGTATCATTTAACTGAAGATTCATTAATTTTCGCGGAGTTCCTCCTGGTGTGTCAGGTTTAGAATAGAACAATGCAATAGTCAACAAATCTATATCATTAAATATAGCAACTAGTTCGCCTGCCCTTTCTTTTAAGGTAGCTCTATCATTAAGCTTGAAGTCTGCAAAATAGTCATTTATTCGATTGATTCTATAATTCTTAACTCTGATAGCGAATTCTCTCCCCTCTGAGACTACTTCGTAGTCACTTCTATGGATATTAGTCACAAGGTTACCATAAGAATCCTCATAGATCACCTTACCTGTTATTTTATTTCTATTTAAAACGACATTTGTAGCCAGTCTACTAGGACTATAGATAGATTCTAACATCACTCCTATTTCTTCTAATTGACGACCTTCATTTAGTTGATATGCACAATAGACAAATATATCATTTGATTTCATCATACCATCATGATTAATCTCTATTGCTTTATCGAAATCCTCATCTCCTAAAATAATACTAACTATTCCATTATCTGCTGTAATAAAATAATGCCCATCAAATTCTACACAAATTGCCTTTGTATAGTCGGTCACAGAAGCATCAACTGCTATAATGTGAATAGTACCTTTCGGAAATTGGCTATATGCTGCCCCGATAACGAATCCAGCGTCTTCGGTATTATATTTACTTATTTCGTGTGAGATATCAACTAAATTACAGCCAATGATATTCGAATAGATCTTCCCTTTCAAAGCTCCTACATAGTGGTCCCGATATCCAAAATCTGTTGTTAGTGTAATTATTCTCTGCATTATTATTTTTCAATATATTTTTAAGAAAAATGATTTTTTTATAGTAGATTTGAATATACAAAATTAGATTATTTTTTTTAATTAACTCTACAGGTATTGAACGAAAGGATAATAGAATTAACAGATTTTAGCCCTAAAGATTTTTGGGGCCCACAAGACACTCATTTAGATATACTTAAAAAATTATATCCAAAAGTTAAAATTGTGACAAGAGGATCAGTCCTAAAGATTTATGGAGATCCAGAAATTTTAGATGAATTTGAGAAGAGTTTTGACCGACTAGTCAAATATTTTATCAGATATAATCGCATCGATGAAAACATTATCGAAAGATTAGTCCTTGATAGTGCACCTCCTTCTCTTCCTACAGACGACATTCTCGTACATGGAGTATCTGGAAAACTTATCAAAGCAATCACCCCTAATCAACAAAAACTAGTCAAGTTCGTTGAAAAGAACGATATGGTTTTTGCAATAGGACCTGCTGGTACTGGTAAAACTTATACAGGGGTAGCACTAGCTGTAAGAGCTTTAAAGAACAAGGAGGTAAAGAGAATCATACTTACTAGACCTGCTGTTGAAGCTGGAGAGAACCTTGGCTTCCTTCCTGGAGATATGAAGGAGAAGCTAGATCCTTATATGCAACCATTATATGATGCACTTAGAGATATGCTCCCTCCACAGACATTAGATGACTATATCCTTAAAGGGGTTATACAGATAGCGCCATTAGCTTTTATGCGTGGACGTACATTAGATAATGCCTTTGTTATCCTAGATGAAGCTCAGAATACGACCCATTCTCAAATGAAGATGTTTCTGACACGTATGGGTAAAAATGCTAAATTCATCATCACAGGAGACCCTGGTCAGATAGACTTACCTCGTAAAGTATCTTCTGGATTAAAAGAAGCTCTTTATATCCTAAGAGACGTAGATGGAATAGGAATGCTATATTTAGATGATAAAGATATCGTACGACACAGATTAGTAAAGAAAATCGTAGATGCTTATAAGACTATTGAAGAAAGACCTGATAAGATGTCTATAGAAGAACTAAAAAAAATGGAAGGTTAACTAGTTAACCTTCCATTTTTTATTATTTATTTCAATACAATTATTCTACATATTGTATGTATCTCTTAAGAACATAAGCTTTTGCTTTCCTTCTTCATACAGATACAAGTAATCATCTTTAAGCTCAAAGCGATCACAACTATCTAATACTGCTAGTAGCTCCTTCTCTTTCTGATACATCTCAGTCACATATTCTGGAGAAAGTACTACTTTAAAGAAGATGGAATCCCCTTCACATCTAACATCTCCATAAATCATGTGATTCCCTCCACTTCCAGAGAAACTACGTGTATTAATATCAATACAAATCATAGGAATCTGATTAATACCTAATTCTTCTACTCTCTTATCTTCATAAGACTGAAAAATCCAGTTACCAGATAATTTATCTGTATATAAATAGTGTCCAAAACAAGCAAAATCAATTACATCATCTTCCACACCATCGTGTTTCTTAATTAAACGCACTGCAACAGAGTGATCAAATCTACCATCTGCAAAGTCCTTCGCAGTCTCATCTTCATAAATCACGATCTCTATCTCCTCATGCTTCGTATAAGACTTATATATTCTAGATTCTCCATCCACTAATGGTTCTACAAATGGAAAAATTATCTTCTGATTAGGTTTTGTACTTGAATAAACAATTCCTTTTTTCCCAATTGATACAACCTGTGGTAAATCTTGAGCTACTGCTTTAAAAAAAGTACCATCTAAATCATTCTTGCTCAATAGGTCAATTTGTTTATTACTAGCTTCTTTAAAGCTTTTTTCTTTAGATTGATCTACCCCACAAGAAGGAAACAACGAAACAGTTAACGCCAATATCATATTTTCAATTTTACAGTATGCAAAGATAAATCCTACTATCTTCTAAAAAGAATTATTCACTCTCTTTTAGTATTAATTTAACTCTGAATGACTACATTCTTTAAACTTTCATCTTATTTGTCCTTGCAAAAATACAACAACAATAATTAAACTGCATTTCCTTTTGACACCTATTGTCATAATTATAACAAAACATTAATAAATACATGCATATTAAATCATTTGTTTTGTACTAATCACGCAATTTATACACACATTTCATTTTAGGATTACTCTTTTTTAACAATATCACCGAACTTACCATTCACAATATTCGCTAAATCCCCAGGACTAATACCAATGCTCAGTCCTTTACGTCCACCACTTACATAGATAGTCTCTAAATCTTTTACTTCTATATCTATAAATGTAGGATATAACTTCTTCATCCCTATAGGAGAACATCCTCCTCTAATATATCCTGTTATTCCTAACAAATCCTTTACAGCTAACATTTCTATCTTTTTTTCTCCACAGATATTAGCTGCCTTTTTTAAATCTAACTCACTATTAATAGAAACCACAAAAACATATATCGCATTCCCCTTACCATGAGCCACCAAAGTCTTTAACGACTCTAGTTCAGATATTCCTAACTTTTCACAGACAGATTTACCATCTATTAGTTCGTCAGAAATATCATACTCATACATCTCATAACTTGTCTTCTTACTATCTAATATACGTAAAGCATTAGTCTTTGCTACCTTTTTACTCATTCTACTATCTTAATTTTATCAGGAGCAAAATTACTATTTTTTACAATAAAGTCGTCTTATACCCTGTTTGTCTTAGACAAAACATAAAATCGTCTTGATTATTACATACGCAATATATATTCATATTCGACCCTACTACTTTCTTAAAAATTGGCTTAAAGCTCTTTGGTAATGTATTATAAAACTCATCAGCGTTAGACACCTTGTATTTAGGATCAATGTCCACCGCTACTAATACAACAAATTCATTCGATTTTAATTCAATAGGTAATTTCATAGTTTTTTTATTTTAATGGTTATTACGGCAATTTATAAAAAAATTCATTAATTTTTTACATTCATTAAAAAAATCACAATCCTATAAACATACTATTCTTTCGAAATTCTCAACACACACAATCACATATCTTGAATAATTCAGACCTAAAAAAAATATAAATTGTAGTTATCAACACTATTTTGTGGAAAAATAATATACATTTGTGTCAAATAACTCAAGTAAGCATATATAACAACTTAGAAAATGCAAAACATTCCTAGTGTTGACTTACGTGATTTCCTATCGGATGACCCGGTACGTAAACAAAAGTTTGTAAATGAAATCGGCCAAGCCTACGAAGAAATTGGATTCGTAGCATTAAAAGGACACTTTTTAGATGATCAATTAGTTGATAATCTATATAAAGAAGTTCGTAATTTCTTTAATCTTCCATTAGAGACTAAAAATTCTTATGAAGTACCAGGTATTGGTGGTCAGAGAGGATATGTTTCTTTTGGTAAAGAGCATGCTAAAGGAAGAACAGAAGGTGATCTAAAAGAGTTCTGGCATTTTGGACAGTACGTTGAAAATGATCCTGCTTTAGAAGCATCTTATCCTGCTAACGTAGAAGTAAAAGAATTACCTCAATTTAACGCTGTTGGAAAAGAAACTTACCAAATGTTAGAAAAAACAGGTGTATACGTATTGCGTGCGCTTGCTTTATTCTTAGGTTTAGACGAGTTCTACTTTGACAAATTCGTTAAAAACGGAAACAGTATCTTACGTCCTATCCACTACCCTCCTATCCAGAACGAACCTAAAAATGCTGTGAGAGCAGCTGCACATGGTGACATTAACTTAATCACTCTGTTAATGGGAGCTCAAGGTAAAGGACTACAAGTACAAAACCACGACGGACAGTGGATCGATGCTATCGCAGCTGATGATGAATTAGTAATCAATGTTGGTGACATGTTATCTCGTCACTCTAACAATAGATTAAAATCAACTATCCACCAAGTAGTTAACCCTCCTCGTGAACTATGGGGAACTTCTAGATACTCTATTCCATTCTTCATGCACCCAGTGAGCACAATGCCACTAAACTGTTTAGAGAATTGTATCGATGAGAATAATCCTAAATTATATGAAGATATTACTTCAGGAGAGTTCTTACACCAAAGACTAGTTGAATTAGGCTTGATTAAATAATCTATCCTAATAAAAACATATTCTTAAAAGAGGGAGCCCATTACTCCCTCTTTTTTATTTCATGCGATATACTTCGTAAAAGGTCATTTTTTTTACCCTATTTATATTGATTGATTTTAACATATTTCGTATCTTTACTTATATACATAGCATTCTAATCATTCTCTTGTAGAAAGACTAGAATACGCTTTTAGATTAATCATTTTTATAAGCACCATATTACATAACTAAATGAGTAAAAAGTTAAATAGCTTAGATGCCTTAGGAGGCTTTGTTTTTTCTACTAATAAAGATTTTGAATTCGAACAAGAAGAATCCACAGAAACTCTTGCCCCTAATCTTCAAAGATTAGAAGCACATATAGACAAAAAGAATAGAGGTGGTAAAGTAGCTACCCTTATTAAAGGTTTTGAAGGAAATGAAGACGACCTTAAAGATTTAGCTAAAAAACTAAAAACACTATGTGGTGTTGGCGGAAGTACAAAAGATGGCGAAATAATTATACAAGGTAATTTTCGCGATAAAATAATGGATTATTTAATAAAAGAGGGCTACAAAGTAAAACGTGTAGGCGGCTAATTAAAAATTTAATATTATGAAGATTAAATCATCTGAATTAATTCTAAACCCTGATGGTAGTGTATACCATCTAAACTTAAGACCTGAACATGTTGCTAAAGACATCATATTCGTAGGTGACCAAAACCGTGTAGACAGAATCACTAAGCACTTCGATGCTATTGAATTTTCAACACAAAAAAGAGAGTTTAAAACAACTACAGGTACGTATAAAGGAAAACGTCTAACTGTAATCTCTACAGGTATCGGACCTGATAATATCGATATCGCTGTTAATGAAATCGATGCTCTATTTAATATTGATTTAGAAACTAGAGAAATTAAAAAAGATCTTACTTCTGTAAATATTGTAAGAATAGGGACATCAGGTTCTTTACAAGCAGATATCCCTGTGAATAGCTTTGTACTATCTCAGTATGGATTAGGACTTGATAATTTAATGCGTTCTTACCTTATTGACGGAGTTACAGATGTTGCTTTAGAAGACGCTTTTATTGAACATACAAATTGGGATCTTAAAAAAGGACGCCCATACTTCATTAAAAACAGTGCAGAGTTAGAAGCTAAATTAGAAAGCGACTTAACATTCAAAGGAATTACAGGTACAGCAGGTGGATTCTACGGTCCACAAGGACGTGTACTTCGTCTACAAATCCAAGATCCAGAACTAAACCATAAAATCGACAACTTTAAATTCGGTGAATACCGTATTACAAACTTCGAAATGGAAACGTCTGCAATCTATGGTTTATGTAGCTTATTAGGTCACCATGCAGTATCTCTTAATACAATTATTGCAAATAGAGCTAACGGAACATTCTCAGAAGATCCTTATGCAGCTGTTGACAAACTAATTGTATATACATTAGACAAACTTAGCGCAATATAATAAGATTACTTTTTCTAAAAAGCTACCTTATAGAGGTAGCTTTTTTTATATCTACTCCTCACTGCTCACTACCTCTTATATTACTAAAGAAGCACACTAAAAGTGATTATATTACAGTTGATTTAACTTTAAGTACAATACACCAGTGTTATGACACCGTTATTTTACCCAAAATAACGGACTCACTACGGACTCATATCGGACTCACTACGGACTCATTCAAAACAAAATACATCTCGACCTGCAATCGCTGTACAACTATTCCTCTCTTCGTTATATTGAATATTTATTGTCCTATCCCTTCCTCTAGAAAAACAAATCTCGATAGTTCAAAAAAAACTCTTCTAAAGAACTTCTCCTAATTCAAAATACAAGATCAATAAATCACAAAAACTAAAGAAGTATTACTACTAAAAAACCCTCTTTCATTGTCTTTCTCAAGATTAATTCAATAAACTAAGTTACAAAAAGCCTTATTACCAAGTTTAGTACTTATAAAATAATAGCAAAAAATTAACAAAAAAGCCCTCACATAACAGTATCATTTTTATATCTTAAATTTTTAAACATTATCGTATTTTTTTAATAAATAAATTATATTAATCAATATAATTAATATATACGTTTATTTTATTTGACTCTTTCAAATAAATGCACTTAATTTAAGGTGCTTAAAATTTTTATTTGAAATGACGAAAGAAGACTCGAAACTAGAGAGGATAAAATACGCACCGTATAGAGAGCGTATTGTATCAGCAGAAGATGCTGCTCTCTTAATACATGACCAGGCAGTAGTAGGAGCTAGTGGCTTCACTAAAGCTGGAGATAGTAAATCTGTATTACCTGCATTTGCACTACGTGCAGCACAAGAAAATGTTGCAATTACCTTAATAACTGGTGCCTCATTAGGACAAACTACTGACGCTGACTTAGCAACTAACAATGCCTTAATCCGAAGAATGCCTTTCCAAGCAGATTCAGTATTAAGAAAGTCTATAAACAGTGGGCAAGTAAAATATATCGATCAACACTTAAGTGAAACAATCGAACAACTTCAAGAGAAACATATTCCTCAAGTAGATATCGCTATCATTGAGGCTACTTATATTAACGAAGAAGGATTTATCATTCCTACCACATCTATTGGTAACTCTGCTTACTTCGCTAGTGTAGCTAGAAAAATAATCATTGAAGTAAATACAGCTATTCCTTTAGAAATAGAAGGAGTACACGATAATAGTGTACCTATCAAACAACCACGTAGAGAAATCATCCCTATTCATACAGTAAAAGATAGAATAGGAGAAAACTTTATTCGTCTAAATCCAGATGACGTGATTGCAGTTGTTTACTCTAGTATAGAAGACACTCCTGCTCAATTACCAGAACCAGACGTTAAAACTTCTGCTATCTCTGGTCACTTACTTAAATTCTTCGAAGAAGAAGTTAGAAAAGGCAAATTAACTCACTCTCTTTTACCATTACAAGCAGGAATCGGAAAAGTAGCTAACGCTGTATTAACTGGTTTTATTGATGGCCCATTCCACGACTTAACGATGTATTCTGAAGTATTACAAGACAGTACTTTTGATTTAATTGACTCTGGAAAAATGACTTTTGCATCAGGATCTTCTATTACTGTTACTGAAGAGTGCTATGGAAAAATCATTAACAACTTCGGACAATATAAAGATAAACTAGTACTACGCCCGCAGAACATTAGTAATGCTCCTGAGGTTATTCGTAGATTAGGTATTATCGCTATCAATACTGCTATCGAATTTGACATCTACGGAAACGTTAACTCTACTCATATCGGAGGTAGTAAAATGATGAATGGTATCGGTGGATCTGGAGACTTCGCTAGAAATGCTTATTTAAGTATTTTCGTTACACAGGCAGCATCTAAAGAAAACAATATTTCTCACGTACTTCCTATGGTATCTCACGTAGACCATACTGAGCATGATGTAGACATCCTAGTTACAGACCAAGGTCTAGCAGACTTAAGAGGTCTATCCCCTAGAGAGCGTGCAGAAGTCATCATAGAGAACTGTGTACATCCAGAATATAAAGCAGAATTAAGAGATTACTTTGAAAGAGCGAAAGAAAGAGGAGGACACACTCCACATGTATTAGAAGAAGCTTTCAAATTCCACATTCGCTTCCAAGAAAAAGGTTCAATGAAACCTTAATAATAAATAAAAACTCTACTCTCTTTTTAGTAGAGTTTTTTTTGTTTTACTCTTAAAATATTATCTAAAAAATGCCCTATTTTACTATCTTAGCATAAAAATGTAGTACGATTTAAAATGGCAAATGTAAATATTATCGGAGTGCCTGAGCACTTCAACCTACCGTGGCAATTATGTATAGAAAATGGTGAATTCGAAGAACTTGGCATAAATTTAAAATGGACAGACATACCTGAAGGTACAGGTAAAATGTGTCAGATGCTAAGAGATAAAGAAACAGATCTCGCTGTTATACTTACTGAAGGAATTATAAAAGATATATCTGAAGGAAATCCAACAACTATCATACAAGAATATGTAGCCTCTCCTCTACAATGGGGAATACATGTAGCACATAATTCTCCATATCAAAAAATAGAAGACTTAGAAGGCAAACGAATTGCTATCAGTAGATATGGATCTGGTTCACACCTTATGGCAATTGTTCATGCAAAAAAGATGAGTTGGGATATTGATAATCTTGAGTTCGTTATCGTCAACACTTTAGATAATGCAGTAGAAGCGCTAACTAAGGGTGAAGCAGACTATTTTATGTGGGAGCATTTTATGACTAAACCAATAGTTGACCAAGGAATATTCAGAAGACTAGGTGACTGTCCTACTCCTTGGCCTTCGTTCGTATTAGTTGCGAATAATGAATTCCTAAATAAAAACAAAGGATTAATTGACAATCTACTGGAATGTATTAATGCTACTACAGAAGAGTTCAAAATGATTCCTTCTATTGACCGTACATTATCTAGTAAATATAATATCAATATAGATGATGTTAAAGAATGGCTAAGTATGACTAAATGGTCTCAAAGACAACTGTCAGAAAAACACTTTAATAAAACACAAGAACAATTAGTAGATTTAAATATAATCACTAATACTATTAAATACAGCGAAACCGTTTTATAATATAGTTTTGACCTTAGACTACGATGAGTAATAATACAGAATTACCGGATAAAGTTTCTGAAAAAAGTTGGCTTAAGTACTTGAGAGTCCCAAAACCTTGGGACAATATCATCATACTTATACTTAACGTACTGATCACTATTCCTATTTTTATTATTATTCATCAAAATATAGATGACCCGAACTGGCCATACCAACTAGATCGTATCATTCTATTTTTATCTATTGTAGGTATACTGCAGTTCTTACTTCAAAAGATGAAATTAGTCTTGAATATGCTGATTATCATTTATTTGATTGTTCTTATTGTAAATTCTTTCTTTGGAGGTTATGGTTATAATGCTGTTTTTGAAGACTATAAAGTTATGATCTATGCGATGGCAGAAGATCCTAAACCGCAAGATCTTATCATTTCTAAGCTACTCCCTTTTCCTAATAAAAGTAAAATAATCCCAGCGATAGAATATGATAAACCTATAGTAAGGAATTATGCTTTAGCAACTACACGTAAACACTTTAGCAATATTCCAAATACTCAACATTACAGACAAATAGTACAATCTTTAGCTATTTTTAAAGAGGTACGTACGAAGTGGAATTATGTAAATGACCCTAAGGGTAGAGAATATATCGCTACGGCATCAGAATCATTACAGCATTTCTCAGGAGATTGTGATGACTATTCTGTATTAATGGCAGGACTTCTCAGAGCTATAGGCGCAACCCCAAGATTGATACATACTAAAGAACATATGTATCCTGAACTACTAATCCCAAATAAAGGAGATCTAGAACAGGTAATCTACCTTATTAAAGAAGTTCTTTTTAAAGAAGAAAGTAAAGGTAAAGAGATACATTATCACATAGACGAACGTGGTCAAATATGGTTAAACATGGATTACACCGCTAGATACCCTGGCGGACCGTTTATGTCAGAAGAAATATTAGGACAACTCACTTTTAATTAAATAAATATATGGAATTAGTTAATACAACACCCCTCATAGCAGGCTCAATATATGGCGCACTAGCTATTATATTTGGTGCCTTTGGAGCACACGCTCTAAAAAAACATATGACTGCCGAGCGCTTAGAGAGCTTTGAAGTAGGCGTAAAATATCAAATGTACCACGCTATCCTATTACTAATCTTAGGATTAATGCCTGCACATATTCATATCACAAGAGCAGTTAATATCATCATCATTGGTGTATTCTTATTCTCTTTCAGTATTTATGGATTAACCTTAAGTGCTACATTTAAGAAGAAAATAAAAATACTTGGCCCTATAACTCCTTTAGGAGGAGTGTGTTTAGTAATTGGTTGGATAATGCTGTTAATTCAATTCATAAAACTTTTATAGACTTTTTTAGGCTGATTTTAGCTTAATCTAGTTTTTTAAGTATATTTGTTCATATAATGCAATTATAACTTGTATTTCTAATACTAAAAAACAAAATCGATGAAAAAAATTTTAACAGTACTTGGAGCTGTAGCTGTACTAGCTTCATGTAACAAAGAAGCTACTGGTTATACAATCAATGGTGAAACTAAAGGTCTAACAGATGGAACTAAAGTATATATTGAGAAAATTGATATTGCAACTGGTAGTACAGTAGCTATTGACTCTACTGAAATTAAAGACAATGCATTCACCTTCAAAGGAGCTGCTGAAAGTCTAGACCAAAACTTCTTTTCATTTGGTAAAGAACCAGGAAAATTACCTTTCGTTTTAGAAAATGGTAAAATCGTTGTTCAATACGATAATGAAAAAGCAGAAAACAGTAGCGTAACAGGTACTAAAAACAATGATGAATATACAGCATTCACTAAAAAAGTTGACGAATTAGAGCGAGCTTTAGTCCAATACCAAGGTGATAACCAAGAGGCTTTTAAACAAGCTAACGAAGCTCAAGACCAAGCTAAAAAAGATGCTATTATCAATGGTTATATGGCATTAGCAGAAAAGTATGATGAGTATGTAGAAGATTACATTGATAATAACGCTAATTCATTAACTACTTTAGTCTATTTATCAAAAACAGTTGGTTCAGGACAATACATCAAAGAAGAATTAGTTGAAAAATTCAATAAATTTGATGAAACATTAAAGAACACTACTGTAGCAAAAGCTTTTAAAACAGCATTAGACGCTATTCCTGATGCTAAAGTAAAAATTGGTGACAAAGCTCCTGATTTCAGTGCTCCATCTCCAGAAGGAAAAGAAATTTCTTTAAAAGAAAGTTTAGGTAAATTAACTATTATTGATTTCTGGGCATCATGGTGTGGTCCTTGTAGAACAGAGAATCCTAATGTAGTAGCTCTATATGAAGAATACCACCCTAAAGGATTAAACATCATTGGTGTTTCTTTAGATAAGGATAAAGCAAAATGGATCGAAGCAATTGCTAAAGATAAATTAACTTGGAATCAAATCTCTAACTTAAAGTTCTGGGAAGAGCCAATCGCTCAAAATTATGAGGTACGTGCTATTCCAGCGACATACCTTTTAGATGAAAATGGTGTAGTAATCGCTAAAAACTTAAGAGGTAAAAAACTTAGAGCTAAAGTTCAAGAAATCTTAGACAAATAAATATCTACTTAAGATATAGAAAATAAAAGGGTTATAGAAGTTTCTATAACCCTTTTTTAATACTCTAATATCTCCGTTATAATCAGTAATATTTTATTATATTTAATCTTTACAAATTATATTAAAAATACATCCAATGAGAACACTACCTTTAGTAATTATAGCCTTTCTATTAATGAGTTTTACTATAAAAGATAAAGGTTTTCTAATAAAGGGAATAACAAAAAACATTTCTGAGGGAGAAATGATCTATTTAAAAGTTTTAAATCCTGAAACTAATAATTTTGACGCAATAGATTCTGTTCGTTTAAAAAACAACTCATTCGAATTTAAAGGTAACACAACTTACCCTACTTATGCACTATTAGAGTTATCTGAAAACGTTACGGAATTAGTAGTTTTAGAAAATGGTATTATTAATTTTCAATATGACTATAATGATGATCTAAGCACCTCTGCTATTGGTACAAAAAACAATAATGAATTAAATGCTTTTCACAATAATATAAAAAGAGTACAGAAAGAAGCTAATGCGTATAGAGATACGAATCAAGATATCTTAACACAAGCTATAAAAGATAATAACAGAGAAGTTCTTGAAAGGTTATCAAATGAATTTAAAGTCTATGTAAAAGACATTAATGACATTATCACAAATCAACTAACTCAACATAGCAATTCATTCACGTCTTCTGTAATTTTATTTCAGCGAATAGACAATAAAAATATAGATACTAATGAGGCTAAATTATATTATAATCAACTAGCTGATAATATTAAGCAATCTAATATAGGTATAGCTATTAAAAACCTATTAGACAATTCTGCTGCCAATACTTTAGTAAAAATTGGAGATAAAGCGTTAGACATCTCAGGTAAAGATCCTAATGGAGAAGTGATTTCACTATACGATAATCTTGGTAAAGTGACCATTATTCACTTCTGGGCTCCGTGGTGTCCTGCATGTCACGAAACACTGCCTACCATAAAATCTATTTATGAAAAGTATCACGATAAAGGCTTGAACATCTTTAGTATTGCCTTAGATGATAATAAAGAGGAATGGATAGAAAGTATACAAAAGGAAGGTCTTAATTGGCTTCATATCTATAATCTTTATGAAATTCAACTACAATATGGAGTTAAAAATATTCCAACAGTATTTGTTTTAGACGAGAATGGAACTGTAATAGATATTAACCACTTAGAAGTAGACTTTGACCAATTACTTACTAAATATTTAGGAAAATAATATCTTCGCTCATGTTCTAATAATTATCCTAAACTGATTACTCTATAACTAAAAATATATTTTTTAAAAATATTGTAACAAATCGTAACATTAGACTACTTATAGGCATGAACAAACATTTGGAACAAGAATTCGTTGCTCTTTTGGATAAGAATCAAAACCTTATCCACAAAGTCTGTCGACTATATACAGTCGATGAAGCAGCTCATAAAGACTTGTTCCAAGAAATCTCTATTCAACTATGGCACGCTTACCCAAAGTTTAGAGGAGATTCTAAGTTCTCTACATGGGCTTATAGAGTAGCATTAAATACAGCCATCTCGTTATATCGTAAAAAAACAAGAGAACTAAGCACCATACCTTACGATAGTACATTTTGCAAATTTGAATATTCCGAATACAATTATCAAGAAGAAGAGCAATTAAAACTAATGTATAAAGCTCTTCAACAGCTAAACGATATTGAAAAAGCATTAGTATTCATGTATTTAGAAGATAAGAATTATGAAGAAATAGCAGAGACATTAGGTATTAGTGAAGTCAATGCTAGGGTAAAAATGAATAGAATAAAAAGCAAACTTAAAAAGATATTAAATCCCTAGAGGCAATAGAATATGAAGGAGTTAGATTTATTAAAAAAACACTGGAATAGCGACCAAAAATTCCCTAAGATCTCTACTGAAGAGATACAAAAGATGATACATAAGAAATCGTCTTCTATCGTCATGTGGATATTTATCATTAGTATAATCGAATTTATTGTATTAAATGGTTTTAGTTATTTATTCGGATCAGACGTAAATAGAAATGATATTGGCCCTATCTATGCTTTTATGATCAATAACTTAGATTGGTTATCATTAGGAATATCAGTGATATTTATTACTATTTTCTATTTAAATTATAAAAAAATATCTGTAGCTGATTCCACTAAATTATTAATGGAATCTATTCTAAAGACAAAAAAGACAGTTAACTATTATATCTATACTAACCTAATTATCTTCTTTATAGCTTTCATTATTATATTGATTGATATTCTGACACATGATGATAAGTTGACCTTACCTACGGCTTTAATTAGCGCAGTGATTGTTATTATTATATGTGGTGTATTTTTAGGATTACTATGGTTATACTACCGTCTAATCTATGGTTTATTAATCAAACGATTAATGAAAAACTATACGGAACTAGAGAAAATAGATTATGAATAAAAACATTTTCCTTTATTTTGCATAACTTAGACAAAATATTGGTTTTAAAGAATGACGATAACACAATTAATATATGTATTAGCAGTAGCAGAACATAAAAATTTCACGCTTGCTGCAGAAAAAACTTTTGTTACACAGCCTACATTAAGTATGCAAATCCAAAAGTTAGAGGAAGAACTCGAGGTACAAATATTTGACCGAAGCACAAAACCTATTCAGCCTACGGCTATCGGTCAAGTTATTATTCAACAGGCAAAGAAAATTGTCAATGAATCAGATCGAATTAAAGATCTTATTGATCTAGAAAAAGGATTTATTGGGGGAGAGTTTAAACTAGGAATGATACCTACTATAGCCCCTACTCTACTTCCTATGTTCCTAAAAACATTTCTAAATAAGTACAATAAGGTCAACCTAATTATAGAAGAATATACAACTGAAGAGATTATTCAGAAACTTCGCAATGGATATCTGGATGCTGCTATAGTTGCTACTCCCTTAGAAGAGTCTGACATTAAAGAAAGAGTTCTATTCTACGAACCATTTGTAGGATATGTTCCTGCAAATTTTAGACAAGAAATGGGAGCAGAACTTCATCAAGGAGACCTAGATCTAAGAAAGTTACTTTTACTACAAGATGGACATTGTTTTAGAGATGGTATAATCAATATCTGTAACAGCAAATCTACTGCAGAAAGCAAAAACTTTAAATTACAAAGCGGAAGTTTTGAAACTTTAATAAATCTATCTAAAGAAGGTCTAGGTTACACACTATTACCATACCTACACACACTTTCATTAAATCAAGATGACAAAAATAACTTAATACAGTTTGCTGATCCAAAGCCTGCTAGAGAGATTAGTTTAATCTATACAGACAACGAATTAAAGCTTCAAATTATTAATGCTTTATATGAGGTTATTTTAAGTATTATAAGAGGAGCAATAGCATTTCAAGACGTTAAAATTATTAGTCCGAAAAAGAATCAATAACTTTGACTTATATAAAATAAAAAAGGGAAGCAAATGCTTCCCTTTTTTGTGGCTTAATTAATTATTTTCTTCTTTTTCTTTCACTACAAGTCTAAATCCTTCTCCGTGAATGTTTAAGATTTCTACTGTTTCGTCTAATTTAAGATACTTTCTTAATTTAGCGATGTATACGTCCATACTACGAGAAGTGAAATAGTTGTCATCTCTCCAAATCTTAGTTAACGCTACTTCACGTGGCATTAAATCATTTTCATAAATTGCTAACATCTTTAACAATTCATTCTCTTTTGGAGATAATTTAATTGGCTCATCATTTTCAAAAGTTAAGAATCTCAACTTAGAATTTAAATGGAATTTACCAATTTGGAATTCGAACTTCGTATTATCTGTTTTAACTTCAGACGATTTTCTATGAATAATCGCTTTGATTTTCATTAATAATACTTCAGAATCGAATGGCTTGTTTAGGTAGTCATCAGCTCCTACTTTATAACCTTTCAATACATCTTCTTTCATTGACTTCGCTGTAAGGAAAATGATAGGCACCTCTTTATTTTTATCACGGATCTCCTTGGCTAGAGTAAATCCATCTTTATAAGGCATCATAACATCTAGGATACATAAATCAAAAGTATCTCTTTTGAATTTTTCGAATCCTTCCATTCCATTCTTAGCTAAAGTAACTTCGAAATCATTGATGGCTAAATAATCTTTTAAGATTGCACCGAAATTCGGATCATCTTCTACTAATAAAATCTTTTTGTTGTTTGTTGTTTCCATGTTATATTTAATTTATTAATGGCATTTTTATAATAAAGGTACTTCCTTTTCCTTTTTCACTCTCAACATAAACTTGAGAATTGTGTACCTCTACAATTTGTTGAACATATGCTAGTCCTAGACCATGACCTTTTACGTTGTGTAAATCACCTGTGTGCTCTCTGTAAAACTTGTCGAAGATTCTCTTCTGAGCCTGTTTACTCATTCCTACACCGTGATCCTGAATTTTGATTAAGATAAAATCTTTTACATTTTCAGTATACACATCTATAATTGGCACATCCTTAGAGTACTTGATAGCATTATCTAAAATATTTACTATCACACTAGTAAAGTGAAAATCATTTCCTAACACATCACTTCTACGAGCATCTAAGTTCAAGTTTATTTCTCCTCCTCTATCTTGAATAATTAATCCTACGTGATCTACAGCATTTTCTATCACTTCATGGACATCCATTGCTTCTTTGTCTACATTAAACTCACGTCGTTCTAATTTTGAGATTTGAAGAACATTTTCAACTTGCGCATGCATTCTTTTATTCTCGTCTCGAATCATTTTCAAATAACGATCAACTTTTTCTGGATCATTTATAACCTTTGGGTTTTTAATTGCATCTAAAGCTAAATTAATTGTTGCTATAGGCGTTTTAAACTCGTGAGTCATATTGTTGATGAAATCTGTCTTAATCTCAGATATTTGCTTTTGTTTAATCAATTGATTAATCGCATTCAAATATGCTGCGATAATAACCATCGTAAACAAAATTGACAATAGTGTTATCCCTATTAACGAAGAGAATAAATACTTACTCTTTTCTGGGAAAGTAATATACAGTTGGTATTTACTTCTATTCTCATTATCTGTGAAGATTGGCACTCCATAAGTAGAACCTTCCTCATAAATAAAATCTTCTGACTTAATCTTGGTTGATAATCCTTTGTTATAAATACCAAATTCAAACTTAGCATTAACACCATATTGTTTAAGCTCTTTCTCTAAGATCTCTCTCAATTTAGCTTTAGAAATCCTTTCATCTATACTTCTTAGAGCTACAATATCCTTAAAATAAATATCAAATTGTGCTTTATCTAAAATATCTAGATTACCAGATTGCTCTATAACCTCGTCAGGATAATTTTGCTTAAGACTACTTCTATCTAAATCATCTCCTTTATAAATCTCTGTTTTTCGTTTTGAAACGAAATTCTTGACTTTTAAACTATCTGCTTTCTTATCAAAGAACGAACTCTTTATATTATAATCTTCTAAAACTAAAATATTCGAGTATACTATTTGTTCATTAGTAGTAGGATTTCGTTCTACTATGTAATATTGTTTCAACTCACTTTGTTTAGGTGGCGTTCCTATACTATCTTTAAGTTGATTATACATTCTATAAAACTCCGTAGCTTCATTTTGTTGTAGTCCACTACCTACATTTCCTAATACTTGTTGTACATGATACTTAAACTGCTCTTCATTATTTCTATAAGAGCTAACTATCCAATACATTTGAACAATGATTATTCCTATAAGAGAAAAACTCATTATCCCTACTAAAAGTCGAAATTTGACCTTACTCATTATTTTTTCAAAATTAACATTAAAAAAAATACTCTACACGGCGATTAACATAAAATTAACAATGGTAATTGTTTAAATTTTGATTATTATATCATTAATTATCATTTCCACCTCTTTTTTTACCAAATCTTTATTAATATTAGTAATAACATAATCACTAAACGGTATTTTGTCAGAATCTTTCAATTGGTTCCTCATAATACTTTCTACGTTATCTAAAGATACTCCATCCCTTGCCATTACACGGGCTAAGCGTACTTCCTCAGGAGCTGTAACTAAGATAACTAAATCACATTGTTTATTCAAATTATTTTCAAAAAGAACTGCACTCTCCTTAATTACAAACGGAAAAGCGTCATTTTCCTCCTTCCAACGCTCAAAATCCTTCTTAACCTCTGGGTGTACAATTCGATTTAATTGATTTAGTAATTCTTTATTATCAAAAACAATTTCTCTTATTTTTTTGCGATCTAACACTTCTCCTATCTTAACGTTTTCTTTAAAGATAGATTGTACTGCTTCCACTACATCAGCCCGATCCATAATCTGTTTAGCTCTTTCATCTGCTATATAAATAGGAATCCCCTCTTCTTCAAACATATTAGCTACAGTGGTCTTTCCACTGCCTATTCCTCCAGTTAGTCCAACTATAAGTGCCATACCTTATATATTATTTAAAAAACATTTCTGGCATTCCGACTTCTGCTTCTTGTCTTTTTACAAATAAAATATAACTAGATTTCACAAAGCCTATACCGTAGCCGTAAAATTGTATAAAAATTGCCACAAGTGCTAATAAACTTATCTTAAAATTCTTCTCTTTTATTAAACAACCTAAAAAAACAAGCAAAAAATAAAAGATATAACATAAAATAAAAACAAATGTATAATATGTCATTATAATACTTAACAATAAGCCTGCCATAAATAAAGCTGGAAACCAATATGTTATCTTTGACGTTTCAGGATAACGTTGGTTTAATATCGGACGTGCCTTTCCAAACTTATTGACCTGAATAAAAAATTTATTCCAATCAATTCTCCTTTTGTGATAAACATAGGCCTTACTAAACAACTGAGTATCGAATCCTAACTTCCATAACCTAATTGTCAAATCAGGGTCTTCTCCAGGGTGTATTTTACCAAAACCACCACTAGCTAAAAAAGCTTTTTTTGAAATTCCCATATTAAAACTTCTCGGCTGAAACTTTCCTATACGTTCACTAGCTCCTCTTATTCCACCTGTAGTTAGAACAGAGGTCATAGAATAATTTATTGCTTTCTGTACATCGCTAAAACTCGCTAATGCCGCATCGGGTCCTCCAAAACAGTCCACATACTCTTCCTTGAGATACTGATCCACTGTAGTTAAATACTCTTGTGGAATAATACAATCGGAGTCTAATACAATAAAGTACTCTCCCTTTGCTCGTTCCATGCCATAATTGCGCGAAGCCCCTGGCCCAGAATTCGCTTTATAATAATAAGATATCTCTAGTCTATCCTCATACTTACTAACAACAGCACGCGAATCTTCTTTAGACCCATCCTCTACAATTACCACTTCAAAAGCCTCCTTATATGTTTGCTTTGTCAAACTCTCCAATAACTCATCCACCTCGTCTGGTCGATTGTAAACAGGAATAATGAACGAAAAATACATTTATAATTTTTTATAATACAATCACAAAAATATCGTTAACTATTGTAATACGGAAATTCATTCCTATATTTATCAATACTATTTTAATCTAAAATCTCTTTTTATTATAATTAATAATATTCTTAGAGGTACTAAAACAACTACAATGAACAAAATTCATATATTATGGGTGGATGATGAAGTGGATTTATTAAAACCTCATATCCTATTTTTAGAAAAAAAAGACTATATCGTAACTACTTGTACTAATGGACAAGATGCTATAGATTTATTTAAAGAGAACCAATACGACATTGTTTTCTTAGATGAGAATATGCCTGGACTTTCTGGTCTTGAGACTTTAAATGAAATTAAAACCATCAAAAGCAATACTCCGATTATCATGATTACTAAAAGTGAAGAAGAGTATATCATGGAAGAAGCAATTGGTGCTAAAATATCTGATTACTTAATCAAACCTGTTAATCCTAACCAAATCCTACTTTCACTAAAGAAAAACCTAGATGACTCTCGTCTAATCTCCGAGAAATCTTCTCTTAGTTACCAAAAAGAATTTAGAAACATCTCAATGGATCTAATGCAAGCTAGAGATTATGAAGATTGGATCTCTATTTATAGAAAATTGCTTTATTGGGAACAGAAGTTAGAAAACATTGAAGATCAAAACCTATTCAATATACTAGACTCTCAGAAAACTGAAGCTAATAGTTTGTTTGGCAAATTCGTAGAAAAAAATTATGAGAGCTGGATTAATGATCCTGAAGACAGTCCTGTTTTCTCTCATCAAATATTCAGAAAATGGGTTGCTCCTGAATTAAAGAAAGAAGATTCTAAATTACTTTTTATTGTTATTGACAACTTAAGGTATGATCAATGGAGAGCATTCGAAGCAATCGTAACAAATCACTATAAAGTAGAGAGCGAGAACAGCTTCTTCTCTATTTTACCTACTGCTACACAGTATGCTAGAAATGCTATATTTTCAGGAATGACACCTCTAGAAATGTCTGAACAACTTCCACAATATTGGAAGAATGATACGGATGAAGGAGGAAAGAATTTGTTTGAGAATGAATTCCTACAACATCAATTACAAAGATTGAGATTAAATATTAAGAATGAATACCACAAAATCACCAATCTAAAAGAAGGAAGAAAATTAGCTGATAATTTCAAGGCTTTAAAAGACAATAAACTAATCACAATAGTATACAATTTTGTGGACATGCTATCTCATGCTAAAACTGAAATGGAAGTAATTAAAGAATTAGCTTCTAACGATAAAGCATACCGTTCACTTACTGTTAGTTGGTTCAGAAACTCTCCTTTGTTTGAAATAATTCAACAAGCACAGGCACTTGGATATAAGTTAATCATTACAACAGATCATGGTACAATTAACTGTAAAAATCCTTCTAAAGTTATTGGAGACAAAAACACTAGTTTAAACCTTAGATATAAAACAGGTAAGAGCTTGACCTTTGAGGCTAAAGATGTCTATCATGTTAAAGATCCAAAAAAAGTTCAATTACCTAACATTAATGTAAGTAGTTCATTTATTTTTGCAAAGAATGATTTCTTCTTAGCATATCAGAATAATTTCAATTATTATGCAGCTTATTTTAGAAACACTTACCAGCATGGAGGTATTTCTTTAGAAGAAATGATCGTTCCATTTATAGTATTAAATCCAAAAGTATAACAATGACTGAGATAGTTTTTTCTTTAAATCAAATTCAAGAAGTAGCTACTGATATATTAAGTAAGTTAAAACATCGCATCGTATTATTTGATGCACAAATGGGGGCAGGAAAAACCACACTTATTAAAGAAATAAGCAAACAGCTAGGTGTAGAAGACATGACGAGTAGTCCTACTTTTTCTATTGTGAATGAGTATCATTCTACAACTTCTAAAGACAGAGTATATCACTTTGACTTATATCGTTTAAACTCAGAAGAAGAAGCTTATGATATGGGAATGGACGAATATTTAGATTCTAATCATTGGTGCTTTATCGAATGGCCCGAAAAGACTCCTCATATTATTCCTGACGAACATGCTACAATAGAAATTTCTATTTTAGAAAATGGTGATAGAAAACTGATTTTGAATAATAATTAATAAACAGAAACAGAATGGCAACCTTAACTCCTTTTTCAATGAAAGACTTAATTCCGCAAGAGGAATGTCTGATGGTAGAGCGCAAGAAAAGTGAACTTTTTATAGGAGTTCCTAAAGAAAATACCCTGATAGAGAAAAGAATCTGTATCACTCCAGAAGCAGTACAGACTTTAAGCACCTATGGGCATCGTGTGCTTATTGAAAAAGGAGCAGGAGAAGCCGCTAACTATTCTGATTTAGATTATAGCAAAGCAGGAGCCGAACTTACTAGTGATACAAAGAAAATTTTTAGTTGTCCTGTCATTGTTAAAGTTGCTCCACCTACTCTAGAAGAAGTAAAACTAATGGCACCATACACAGTTGTATGGTCTACTATCCAATTAAAAACACTAACTAGACAATATTTCGAAACGATATCTAAGAAAAAAATATCTGCTATTGGTTTTGATTTTATTCATGACGAGAACGGCACCTACCCTGCTGTTAGTGCATTAAGTGAAATCGCAGGGACTGCGTCTATCCTAATTGCATCAGAACTAATGACCACAACCAATAATGGTAAAGGATTATTATTTGGGAATATTGCAGGAGTTGTTCCTACAGAAGTAGTCATATTAGGAGCTGGTCTAGTAGCCGAAAACGCAGCGAGAACCGCTTTAGGTATGGGAGCTAACGTAAAAGTCTTTGACAACTCTATTCAAAAGTTGCGCAGACTTCAAAATAATTTATCACAGCGTATCTCTACTTCTACGATCCAAGAAAAAATATTACACAAAGCTCTAATGAGATGTGATGTTGCTATCGGTGCAATACGAGGTAAGAATCGAGCACCTATAGTAGTAAGTGAGTCTATGGTAGATAATATGAAAAATGGTGCTGTAATTATAGATGTATCTATTGATACAGGAGGGTGTTTCGAAACATCCGAATTAACTACCCATGATCACCCTACCATCATAAAAGGCGGTGTGATACACTATGGAGTACCAAATATCACTTCTAGATATAGTAGAACAGCATCCATGGCCCTTAGCAATATTATCACACCTTTATTATTAGAATACACAGATTGTGGTGATTTAGACGGTACTGTTAACTGTGAAAGCGTCATTAAATCTGGCATATATAGTTATAAAGGATTAGTTACCAATCGAAATGTTGCGGAATGGTTTAACCTTGATTATAAAGACATTCACCTTTTCGCCTTTTAAATATTTTATAAATCTTTAGTTTTACTGTATTGAATTGCTACTTTTGTGTAAATTTTTTAAGAAATGAAGTTTACACAGCGTTTAGCATACTATTTATTTGGGTTACTTATAGGAGGAATGTTCTTATTTTATTTCTTCGGTGAGAAGAAAACAGAATTTTGTTATTTACCTAATTGTAGGGTTTTAAAAGATTTGAGAAGTAAACCAGTTACTTATTCAAAGACAGTAGAAGCTAAGTTTAAAGAAGGTTGGGTATCTAACGATGACATCCGTAAATCTCTACAATATGGAGATGTGAACTTTTCAGAAAGTAATATTGACTTTGAGAAAGGTAAACTTTATGTCATTATAGGCAGAAATGAACAAAATGAAAATATATTAATCAAAGTCATAAACTATACAGATAAGATTGTACTTTACGATATTGAAAAAATGTAAAATATTTCACATTAGGCATTGCATTATTTAAAAACATCTTTATATTTGCAATCCTATTTCGGGCGATTAGCTCAGTTGGTTCAGAGCACCTCGTTTACACCGAGGGGGTCGGGGGTTCGAATCCCTCATCGCCCACTTTATAAGCTTCACTTTTAGTGAGGCTTTTTTTATACCATCTCCTACTCTTTATATTACATTCCAAGATTCATCTTTCTAAACTAAGTACGCAGAAAATCTATTTCTCCACAGCGTCTATTCATAAACCAAGAGTCGTTTTGTTCTGACCTTCTAGGGGATTGCTTGAGGGTTTCTTGCACCTTTCTTCGACAAAAAGGCTCTCTAGGCAAGAAAACCTCAAGGAATCTCCAAGGAATCCGCAAGGAACTGCAAGCTAAGCGCTCTTCTTTTATTCATAAGTGGCAAAAGCAAAACTCATACATTCATTTAAAAATTTTAACTCCTGTTGCTACTTTAATCTACTCGCACATATTTATATTGCTCTAATACAGTTCCATCACACAATAATGTTTAGAATCTTTTAATCGAACTATCGTTAAAACTTAATTATTCTGAGTACTTTACTTCAAAAAAAATATTTTTTGTACATTTGATATAAATAAAAAGCATTTATCATGAAAAAGATTTTATTATTAGCTGCTGTTGTAGGTTTATCATTTACCTCTTGCAAAAAAGATGGAGAATCAGGAACTACAGCTCCTGCAGTAGAGCCAACAGAACAAACTACAACTCCTACTGAGTCTACCGAAGCAACACCTAAAGAAGAATTAGGTAACGTAACTTATACGATCGCTTCTAAACTAGTAGATTGTACAGGTGTAGCACCAATGAAATGTATGCAGTACAAAGAAGAAGGTTCTGACGAATGGTTAAATATGTATGGAGGAATCGAAGGATTTAACTATGAAGAAGGATATGAATATGTAATCGAAGTAAAACGTGAAAAAATAGAAAACCCACCAGCTGATGCATCTTCTATCAAATACATTCTAGTAAAAGAAATTTCTAAAACTAAAAAATAATATCTAGCGAGCTTAGGCTCGCTTTTTTATTCTTTTAACCTAAGTACAATCTTAGCTTCCGCTAAAATCTATAGCAATTCCCCTTAAATATTTACTCTTAATTGTCCGAAGGGCTTCTAATTCGTATCTTAGCCGTGTATTTATTTGAATAATATGTCTAAGAATCTACTTGATACACCTATAGAATACCTTAAAGGAGTTGGTCCACAGCGCGCTGACTTATTTAAACGCGAACTAGGTATATTCACCTATAGAGATTTACTACACCTATACCCAAACAGATATATCGACAGAACACAGTATTATAAAATAAATGAACTTTATAATAACAATAGTGAAGTTCAGATAGTCGGTAAAATTATCCATATCAAAACTGTAGAACAAAAACGAGGAAAACGCCTTGTCGCAACCTTTACAGATGGTACAGGACAAATAGAATTAGTTTGGTTTCAAGGATACAAATGGATACAAGAAAATTTAAAACTAAATACTCCTTATGTGGCATTTGGAAAGCTTAATAGCTTTAACAATACCTTCTCTATGCCGCACCCTGAACTAGATTTATTAGAAGAACATCAGAAAAACATTGCTAACGCAATGCAAGCTGTCTATCCTTCTACTGAAAAATTCGGAGCAAGAATATCTAATAAGTCTATCATCAAGATGATGATGCAACTTGTCAAAGAGACACATCCTCTCTTTATGGATACCTTATCTGATGAATTCAAGAGAAAACTCAACTTGATTTCGATGCAAGAAGCCTTAATTAATATTCACTTTCCTAAGAATATGGATATGTTGAATAAGGCTCAGTTTAGATTAAAGTTTGAAGAATTATTCTATGTTCAATTACAGTTATTGATTAAAAACATAGCACGAAAAGACAAAATTAAAGGATACCCTTTTGAGAAAGTAGGCGATTACTTTAATACTTTTTATAGCGAACACCTCCCCTTCCCTCTTACTGGAGCTCAAAAACGAGTTTTGAAAGAAATCAGGAATGATTTAGGTGCTCCAGCACAAATGAATCGTCTCTTACAAGGAGATGTGGGATCTGGAAAAACAATAGTTGCTTTTATGAGTTGTCTTCTAGCATTAGACAACGGATTCCAAGCGTGTATCGTAGCTCCTACAGAAATTTTAGCAACCCAACATTATGTCGGGATTAAAGAACTAGGAGAACCTTTAGGGCTAAAGATAAAATTACTTACAGGATCTACTAAAACGGCTGAGAGACGTGTATTGCACGAAGAATTAGCTTCTGGAGAGCTACATATACTTATCGGTACACACGCCTTATTTGAAGATAAAGTTATCTTTAAAAATCTAGGTTTAGCTATCATTGATGAACAACACCGATTCGGAGTAGAACAGCGATCTAAACTATGGCATAAAAATGAATTACCTCCCCACGTGTTGGTCATGACTGCTACACCGATACCTCGTACATTAGCTATGAGTTTATATGGAGACTTAGATATTTCTGTTATTGATGAACTTCCACCAGGGCGTAAACCAATACAAACTAATCATTACTTCGAAGGTAAACGCTTAGCTGTATGGCACTTCTTAAAAACAGAAATTGCCAAAGGAAGGCAAGTTTATATCGTCTATCCCTTAATAGATGAAAGCGAAACATTAGACTATAAAAACCTAATGGAAGGATATGAAGCCATATCACGAGACTTCCCTTTACCAGAATACAGTGTCAGCATTGTTCATGGACAGATGACTCCTGCAGAAAAGGATAGAGAGATGGACAGATTCATTAAAGGAGAGACAAATATTATGGTAGCCACTACTGTGATTGAGGTTGGAGTGAATGTGCCTAATGCATCCGTTATGATTATCGAAAGTGCAGAGCGCTTTGGATTATCACAACTACATCAGCTTAGAGGACGTGTAGGTCGTGGAGCAGAACAGAGTTATTGTATCCTAATGACAGGAGATAAGCTAAGTAATGACTCTAAGATCAGAATGGAAACGATGTGTCGTACTAATGATGGTTTCGAAATCTCAGAAGTAGATTTAAAATTGCGTGGCCCAGGTGATATTATGGGAACTCAACAGAGTGGTACCCTTCCTTTAAAAATAGCTGATATTGTCAAGGATCAAGAGATTATGCTTTATGCAAGACATCATGCTGTACAGCTGTTAAAAGAAGACCCTACACTAGAAGAACCTGAAAACCAAAGAATCAAAAATAAATTAAACATTCTAAATAGTAAAACCACTATCTGGAACTATATAAGCTAAAACACACAACACTTATGAAATTAGTTTTCGCATCAAACAACAAAAACAAGATTAAAGAAATTAGAAATCAATTACCTGATACAATTGAAATCTTAAGTTTAGAAGATATTGGATGTAATATCGACATTCCTGAGACAGCTGATACTATAGAAGGCAACGCTAAACTAAAAGCTGATTTTGTCAAAAGACATTATGGATATGACTGTTTTGCTGATGATTCAGGATTAGAAGTAGATGCTTTAAACGGTGCACCAGGAGTATACTCAGCTCGTTATGCAGGAGAACAAAAAAATGACAATGACAATATAGATAAATTGCTTGAGGTACTTCAAAAAGAAGATAACAGAAAAGCTAACTTTAAAACAGTAATTTGCCTAAACCTACATACAGAAACGTATTACTTTACTGGTATTATAGATGGTCAGCTATTAAGAGAGAGACAAGGTACAGAAGGATTCGGTTATGATCCAATCTTCGTAGCAGATGGAATGAACCAATCTTTTGCTGAAATCGATATCAATGCAAAAAACGGTAT
This sequence comes from Myroides odoratimimus, assembly GCF_004337635.1. NCBI lineage: Bacteria > Pseudomonadati > Bacteroidota > Flavobacteriia > Flavobacteriales > Flavobacteriaceae > Myroides > Myroides odoratimimus. The sequence continues at coordinate 2,794,838 of NZ_CP037427.1, read as the reverse complement.
TAGCCATAGAGGAAAAGCAGTTCGTCAGTTAGTTGACTTTTTATTAAAAAAATCATAGCAGCAGGAGAATAAAATTTATCTAAATATGCTCTTTATGGTTTATACACCATTTCAGAGCATATTTTTAGTTACTCCCCTATCCTTCATTAGAATCTTTGATATTTCTCTTATTTCTCAAAACATAAATACTTACTTTTCTTATCTACTACTCCCCACTTTTTTGCATATCTTGAACTTTTCGGCATACTTTTCGCTATGTCTGAATGACTTATTAAGAATAAAGTGAATTAAATACCATAAAACTAGACTGAGGCTGTCTCGGTATATGTTAAATAAAAGAAAGATATATAAAGTGTATAAAAAGTACTTATCATTACACAACACACATGATATAGACACTTTTAAGCAAAATAAAAATTATATAAAGGAAGATATATCATTACATTATCTTTAAAAAAAACGCTCAAAACAAGCGTTTAAATTATTTTCGAATAATAAACCTGCAATAACTACAATTATAATTTGAATAGTAGTATATTTGCGGCTATTTTAATATTTATATGAACAATTTCGAACAATTAGGATTAAATGAATCTCTTTTATCTGCGATCAAGGATATGGGATTTGAAAATCCATCAGAGATCCAGCAAAAGGCGATTCCATTACTATTAGAGAAAGATACCGACATTGTTGCGTTAGCCCAAACGGGGACTGGGAAAACCGCAGCTTTTGGTTTTCCTTTGATTCAGAAGATAGACGTTTCTAATAAGAATACACAAGGTCTTATCTTATCGCCGACTAGAGAGTTATGTTTGCAAATCGCAAACGAAATCAAACAGTACTCGAAGTATGTAAAAGGACTTCATTCAGTAGCTGTTTATGGAGGGGCTAGCATTACAGAACAGGCTAAAGACGTAAAACGTGGAGCACAAATTATCGTCGCTACTCCTGGTAGAATGCAAGACATGATTAACCGTGGTATGGTTAACATTAAAAACATTAATTACTGTATCCTAGATGAAGCAGATGAAATGCTTAACATGGGATTCTATGAGGATATCACGTCTATTTTAGCGGATACTCCAAAAGAAAAAAACACATGGTTATTCTCTGCTACTATGCCGCAAGAGGTTGCGCGCATCGCAAGAGAATTCATGAAAACTCCAGAAGAAATTACTGTAGGTCATAAAAACCAAGGTAACACTAATGTAAGTCATGAATTTTATTTAGTATCTGCTAGAGATCGCTACCCAGCGCTTAAACGTTTAGCAGATGCCAATCCAGATATTTTCTCTGTAGTGTTCTGTAGAACGAAGAGAGATACGCAATCTATTGCTGAAAAACTTATCGAGGATGGATACAACGCTGCTGCATTACACGGAGACTTATCTCAAGCTCAACGTGACGCAGTAATGAAATCATTCCGTGGTAAACAGATACAAATGCTTGTAGCTACTGACGTTGCTGCTCGTGGTATCGACGTAGATGACATTACTCACGTAGTAAACTACCAATTACCTGACGAAATCGAAACGTATACTCACCGTAGTGGACGTACAGGACGTGCTGGTAAATCTGGTACTTCTATGGTTATCGTAACGAAAAGTGAATTAAGAAAAATTCAACAAATCGAAAGAATCATCAAAACTAAATTTGAAGAGAAACCAGTTCCATCTGGAATTGAGATTTGTGAAATTCAATTATTCCACTTAGCCAATAGAATTAAAGAAGTAGAAGTTAACACAGAGATTGAAGCTTATTTACCTGCAATTACTGAGTTATTAAAAGACTTCGACAAAGAAGAAATCATTAAAAAAGTAGTTTCTGTTGAGTTTAATAGATTCTTAGAATACTACCAAAAAGCTTCTAACAGCTTATCTAGTGTATCTGCTGGAAGAAACAATTCTAAAGAAGTTCCTACAGATGGAGCAGTACGTTTCTTCGTTAACTTAGGTGCTAAAGATAACCTAGACTGGATGACGTTAAAAGATTTCTTACGTGATACTTTAGAGTTAGGTCGTGATGACTTATTCAAAGTTGATGTAAAAGATGGTTTCTCATTCTTCAATACTGAAGCTGAACACGCTGAAAAAGTAATGGAAACATTAAACGGTCTTGAATACCAAGGACGCCGTGTGAATGTTGAAATCTCTAACAATGATGGTGGTAGAAACGGTGGACGCCGTGACCATAACAACCGTAAAGGAGGATTCAGAGGTGGAGAAAGAAGATCTGAAGGTGGATTTAGAGGTGGTGAAAGAAGATCATCTAATAGATCATCTGAAGGAGGATTCAGAGGCGGAGAGAGAAGATCGGATAGATCATCATCTGAAGGACGTGGAGAAAGAAGATCAGACAGATCATCAGAAAGAGCTCCTCGTAACGAACGCGGATCTAGAAGAAGTAGCGAAGGAGATTCATCTAGAAGAACTAGAAGAAACTAATTTGTTAATTTTTTTAAAATAGCATACAAAACTGTAAAATATCTTTTACTTTTAGGCAATCTTAAAAAGTATGAGAAATTTTACAGTTTTTTTATTTATAATACTTTCTGTTTTAACTGTAGCGGCTCAAGATCGCACTAGTGTTAAAGGAACTATTTTAAATGACAAATCATTTTTGCCAGTAGATGATGTGAATGTCATCAATATTAGCCAAGTCAAAGGTACAATCAGTAAGAGAGATGGTTCTTTCACAGTAGAAGCCAATCTTAATGATTCTATACACCTATCCTACCCTGGCTATATCCCTATTAAACTTAAAGTAACCAACGATTGGTTAAACAACGAGAATCTAAAGATTTACTTTACAGAAAACACAATAGAACTAGACGAAATTCTTATTAAGAAATTTGACTTAACTGGGTACTTAGAAGTGGATACCAAACTAATTGAATTAAACGAAAAAATGCAGTTTGACTTCTATAGACAAAATAAAACTCCTTATTATGGTACGGCTATGGGTACTTTCTTTAGCCCTGTTGATGCTGTGTACAACCTATTTAAAGGAAAAGATAAAAAACTTAAGAAAATCGAAGCTATTAAAGAAGATCAGAACATGATTGCTTTAATGCAGACCAGATATGACAGAGAGATTGTTTGTGGCTTATTAGAAATCACAAGAGAGGATATCGTAAAGTCTCTTCAAAACTGTAATTACACTGATAAATTTATCTATACCGCTACAGACTTCCAGATTTATCAAGCATTAAATGATTGCTATGATAATTCTAAGCTATTAGCTTCAAAAAAGAAAAATGCATCCAATTAAGGGATGTATTTTTTTTGCTCTTTTTTCACGAATTGTAAATATGATAAAATAGAAATAAAACCTATTTTTGTACAAATAACAACACATCACTAATTAAAAACTACTTCACAGAAAATGAATATCATTTTAAAAGCTGCAAAAGTAATCGATCCTACTAGCCCATTTCACAACCAGACAGTTGACATTCAAGTCGAGAATGGCCTTATTACTAAAATCGCTAATCAAATAGAAAATGACCAATTCGAACAAATCAAGTATGATAACCTACACGTTTCTCAAGGTTGGTTTGACAGTTCTGTTTGTTTAGGAGAGCCAGGATTTGAAGAAAGAGAGAATATCGCTCACGGTTTAGAAGTAGCTGCTAAAAGTGGATTTACACAGATCGCAGTTGAACCTAACACATACCCTATCACTGATTCACAAAGTATAGTAAGTTTTATTAAACAAAAAGCTTTTGGACAGACCACAGAGGTATTTCCTATTGGAGCACTTACTGTAAAATCAGAAGGAACAGACCTGGCAGAGTTATTTGACATGAAAAATGCAGGAGCTATTGCTTTTGGTGATTACAAAAAACCTATTCAAAACGCCAATATACTAAAAATTGCTCTGCAATATGTGCAAGACTTTGACGGGCTAATTATCGCCTTTTCACAAGATAATAGCATCAAAGGTAAAGGAGTAGCTAATGAAGGCGTAGAAAGCACTAAACTAGGCTTAAAAGGAATCCCTACACTGGCAGAAGAGTTACAAATAGCACGTAATCTATTTTTATTAGAATATACTGGAGGAAAAGTACACTTCCCAACAATATCAACTGCAAAATCTGTAGAGTTAATCAAAGAAGCAAAACAAAAAGGATTAAACGTTACCTGTAGTACTGCTGTTCATTTATTAACGATGACAGATGAAAAACTAGCAGACTTCGATACTCGTTTTAAAGTATATCCTCCACTAAGAGACGAAGCTACTAGACAAGCTTTAATCAATGGAGTACTAGACGGAACTATCGACTGTATCACTTCAGAGCACAACCCGCTAGACATTGAACACAAAAAACTAGAATTCAACAGTGCTTCTAATGGAACTATTGGTTTAGAATCAGCATTTGCTGCACTGAATACAGTACTACCTTTAGAAGTTATAGTAGATAAATTGACTAGTGCTAGAACTATCTTTAAAATAGACACACCATCTATCAAAGAAGGTAATAAAGTAAATATCACTTTATTTAATCCTACAAAAGAATACAGTTTTACAAAAGAAAACATCTTGTCAAAATCTAAAAACTCTGCTTTCTTAAACCATCCAATGAATGGTGAAGTATACGGAGTAGTACACGGAGACAAAAAGACTCTAAAATAAATTAATCAATATACATAATGCTGAAGACTTTTAACGAAAAGGAGATCAAAACAGGTAAGACCATGGCCATCGTGTCACATATAACTATTATAGGTTGTCTTATTGCTATTTTTATGAACCTAGAACCTAAGAATAGATTTGCTGGTTTTTATATCAAACAATCTTTTGGAATTTGGTTATTCTTTTATGCACTTGCTTATACAGCAGGTCGTTTTGATTCTTGGATGATTTCAGGGCCTTTTTACTTCTGTTTCTTCCTACTTTGGGTTTATAGTTTTGCAGGAGCAATAAACAGTGAAATTAAGCCATTACCAAAAATTGGCGTATATTTCCAAAAATGGTTTGACAAATTATCAGCTTAATTATGGATACATCACTTTCAATTTCATACTTAATTCAAGAGCCTAAAGTAATAAAGGACAAAAACCCAGTAATTATCTTATTACATGGATATGGTAGCAATGAAGAAGACTTATTCTCTTTCGCTCCTGAATTACCAGATGACTACTATGTAATATCTGCACGCGCACCATACACAGTACCTCCTTACGGATATGCTTGGTACGCTATTACCTTTGATGCAGATGCTAACAAATTCTCAGATGACAACCAAGCGATTGAATCAAGAGATTTAATTGTGCGTTTTATTGACGAGCTTGTAGCAAAATACCCTATCGATGCAAACAATGTTAACTTAGTCGGGTTTAGCCAAGGAGCTATACTTAGCTATGCTATCGCTTTATCTTATCCTGAAAAGGTAAATAAAGTAGTTGCTTTAAGTGGTTACTTCAATGAAAATATCATTGCAAAAAACTATAAAGAAAACAACTTAAGTAAATTGAGGTTATTTGCCTCTCATGGAACAGTTGACCAGGTTATACCTATTGATTGGGCAAGAAGAACACCTACGATTCTTACAAGTTTAGCTGTCAAGCACACTTATAAAGAATACCCTGTAGGACATGGAGTACATCCACTAAACTTCAGAGATTTCAAAGAATTCCTTTTAGAAGAGTAATAAAAAAAGTAAGGCTAGTGTTATACACTAGCCTTACTTTTTTATACATAACTTGATTATGTTTTATTCTTCATGAACATCTTCCTCTACTGGTTGGTCAGAGTTAATGATTTTTAATTCTATAGTCTTTGCCGCTGTAAAGGCAGTCTCTCCTTTGTGCTTTAAAACCATCCCTTCATTAGATAATTCCCAACCATCGTTGATATAAGCACTCTTATCTTTAGTAAGTTCTAGAACAATCCCCTTTTTATGATTTGGTAAGAATATTTCTGCTTTCTTCTTATCCTTAGCATAAGTAACAAAACAGCTAACGCTATTATCCTCTAAAGCATTATCCTCTGTTGTATCCTCTTCTAACCCTATTGGATTAAGTCTAAACCCTATCTCGAATATACGAATACAGTTATTCTCTAACTCACTCCAACGATATCCAGCAGAATAAGCACACCCCAATACTTCATCATCTTCATCCAGCGTTACGATCTCAGTACTTCCGTCTGTTATGACCATTCCTTTTTCATTATCATCTTTATTATCTTTCAAGATGAAATCACAGGACGTCATGGTAAGCAACAATATAACAAACAAACTTATTGACTTTTTCATACTACTCTATTTTTATATTAGACGACACTACTTAGTAGCATACATAACAGTATCTATGGTCTTAAACTCAGTAGGTTTACCCTCTGTGTAAAAATACTTAATTAAAACTTCTCCATGAACAGCTCCTGCATAAAAATCTGCAATTATCCATCTATGATTTAGAACTTTAACTTTATTAATCACACATTTCTCTCCATTAATCACTCCATAAGGAACTAATGGATTACCATTATCTTGATGGTTTAAAGCTAATACCTCTTCTTTTATAGAAGTTAGAGATTGATCTATTGTTTTGTAATTAAAATACTCCTGTGCATCTTCATTGTATTCGATAGAAAAATAATTTGCCTCATTAAAATCCTTAGTAACTTCTTTTAATGAATCTCGAACAATATCAATGCGTTTATGAGCTATTTCTATCTTCTTCCCCTCCATCTTATACATATTCTTATTATTGGCATATAGAAGAACAAGAATTACAAGTGAAAAAAGGAATAGGTAAAAGAAAGCTTTATGTTTCATAATGTGATAATAAATTATATAGTGATTTTTAAATTGTCGTACGCCAAATATACATCTTTTGGAAGTATATTTTCTACATCTTTATGAAAACCTAAGTCTTGTGCTATATGAGTTAAATAAGCTTTCTCTGGTTTTATTCTATCAATAAAAGCAAGCGACTCCTCTAAACTAAAATGAGTAGGGTGATCCTTAATACGCAAAGCATTTACAATTAAAACCTTACATCCTTTTATCTTTTCGACCTCTTCGTCTGTGATGTACTTAGCATCTGTGATATAGACTAAATCTCCCAATCTATACCCCAATATAGGCAAAGGTCCATGCATCACATCAATAGGAATAATAGTCTTCTCCCCTATCGTAATGGTATCTTGTGAAGTAATGCTATGCTCTTCTACACTAGGAGCCCCAGGATATCTATCTTCTTTGGTAAAAATATAATCATATCTTCTCTCCAAGGCTTTTATTACTCTATCTTGAGCATAGATTGGCAACGGGCCATGCAAAAAGGTTAATGGTCTTATTTCGTCTAATCCTGCGATGTGATCAGCATGTTCGTGAGTAAAGAATATTGCATCTAATTTACTACACCCAGCAGTCAACATTTGTTGTCTAAAATCAGGTCCACAGTCAATCAAAATAGTGTGTTCATCCCACTTAACTAATACAGATGTTCTCAACCTTTTATCCCTTGAATCTATACTGTGAGCTACTGGATGATCTATACCTATTATCGGAATACCCTGTGAAGTACCCGTACCTAAAAAATATACTTCCAAAATGACATAAATTTTCCACAAAAGTACGGTTTATCTTTTTTTGTTGTACGATATTTGTTAGGTTTGTTTAAAATAGCTAATTCATGAAAAACTTTGCTGAAGATTTAGTACTAAATGGGGATAGAGTAATAGAACATCACCCTGCCATTTCAGATAAAGCACTAAAAATCAACCTTAACAACGACATTTACGGAACATTTGCAGAAATCGGTGCAGGACAAGAGACAGTCCGTCACTTCTTTAGAGCTGGTGGTTCTTCTAGAACAGTAGCCAAAGCGATGTCCGCTTATGATAAAGTATTTAGTGACGCTATCTATTCTGTAGAAGAAGATGGACGTTATGTTACAGAAAGTCGCCTAATCAAAATGCTTGATTATGAGACAAGAAAAATTGAAGAAAGATTAATACGCGAAGAGAATCCTAACAAGACTTTCTTTAGTTATGCCAATACAGTAGCAACAATTGACTACGCTAAGAAAAACAAAGGGCATGGATGGGTAGGTATTATGTTTCAGACAGCTTCTAACCAAGCGTATAACAAGATAGTACTACACATACAGTTCAAAGAGACAGATTCTAAACTACAACAAGAGACTTTAGGTATCTTAGGTGTGAATCTGATTTATGGTGCATTCTACCAACACCATGACGCTAAAAAGCTAATTCACAGTCTTTATGATCACTTAGATAAAGACCAAATCGAAATCGATAGTATTAACTTCTCTGGTCCTATCTTTGAGACAGTAGACAATCGATTAATGAGCTTACAGTTAGTTAAAAACGGAATGACTGACGCTGTAATGTTCAGCCCTAGTGGACGTAGTGAACTAGCAGCTAACATTTTGTACAAACAAAACATATTAGCACTTAGAGGTAGCTTTAGACCTGTTACTATCGTTAATATGGATATGTATCAGAAGTCTTTAGATAAATTCATGACACAAAACAACTTAGATAAAGAAAACACTAAAGTTGTTTTTGAAATTACCTTGTCTAACCTTTTAGCAGAAGGTTCATTAGACGAAATAGACTTCTTAGATAGAGCAGACTTATTATGTTCTCTTGGACAAACTGTAATGATCTCTAATTTCCAAGAATATTATAAACTTACAGAATACTTCTCTAAATATACTGATCAGAAGATTGCATTAGCAATGGGAGTTAGTAGCTTATTAAATATTTTTGAAGAGAAATACTACACTCATCTAACAGGAGGTATATTAGAAGGTTTAGGAAAGCTATTTAGAAACACAATGAAGATCTACCTATACCCTATGATAGGTAACGAAGAACAAATAGTAGACTCTACTAATCTAAAAGTAGACTTACATATTAAAGAGTTGTATAAATTCTTCAAAAAGAACAACCAAATCATCGATATTGAAGATTATGAAAAAGATCATTTATCTATCTTCTCAAGAGATGTTCTGAAGTTGCTACAACAAAATCAAAATGGATGGGAAGAAAAATTACCAGAAGGTATTTCTAAAATCATCCAAGAAAAAGAATTATTCGGATATAAAAGAAAATAAATATAAAAAAGCCATTACACTCGTAATGGCTTTTTCATTCCTATTTATTCTCACAAATCAAATAATTGTTAACTATAGGAAATACCCTTAATAGCGATAACGCTCTAGGTCAGAAAACCAATTATGACGCTGGTTTTCTTTTGTAATCAATTATAAAAACTATTTGATACTGTCGTGATAAATTTTGAGAATTTCTTCTCTAAAATCAGGGTGAGCAATCTCCACCATTGCATCTACACGTTGTTTCAACGTTTTACCATATAAGTCTGCTACTCCATATTCTGTAACGATATACTGGGCATGGGCACGAGTAGTCACCACTCCTGCTCCTTGTTTTAAGAAAGGTACGATACGATTATGCCCTTTATTACTAGTAGATGACAAGGCTATAATTGCCTTTCCACCTTTACTCAAAGAAGCTCCTCTCACAAAATCCATCTGTCCTCCTACTCCAGAATACATATGTACCCCTAGAGAATCAGCACAAATCTGCCCTGTCACATCTACTTCTAATGCAGAGTTAATCGCTACTACTTTTGGGTTCTGACGAATAATAGCCGTATCGTTTACATAACTAGACTCCTTCATTACGATAAACGGGTTGTTATCCACAAATTTATATAAACGTTCTGATCCTATTAAGAAAGTAGCTAGAGCTCTTCCTTTCGCTATTGTTTTCTTAGAACAGTCAATTACACCACTCTCTATTAAATCAATTACACCATCAGAAAACATCTCTGTGTGCAGTCCTAAATTCTTGTGATTAGTAAGTCTAGATAGTACTGCATTAGGAATAGAACCTATCCCCATCTGTAATGTACTCTCATCTTCTATCAGAGCAGCTACATGATCTCCTATTAGCGCTTCTGTATCTGTAATAACGGCTTGTTTCTGTGCATAGATAGCAGTATGATGCTCTACCGCCATATCTATCTTAGATATATGTAATACACTATCTCCGAAAGTACGTGGCATATATTTATTCACTTGAGCGATTACCACCTTTGCGCACTCCATAGCAGCAACAGTAGCTTCTACTGATGTACCCAATGAACAAAAACCGTGTTCGTCTGGTGGTGATACCTGTATAAGAACTACATCTACTTTTAAAGCTCCTTTGCGAAACAGATTAGGCACTTCGCTAAGAAAAACAGGAGTATAAGAACCATTACCAGCGGCAATAGTATGACGAACGTTCTTACCAATAAAGAAAGAGTTCACATGAAAACTCTCTGACAAGGCAGGATCAGCATAAGGAGCTGCTCCTTCTGTATGAATATGACAGAACTCTACATTGCGCAGTTCTTCCGCTCTATCACTAATTGCTTTGGTTAATATATTAGGAGTTGCAGCAGCGGCATGTACATAAATTCGGTCTCCTGATTTTACGACTTTAGCGGCTTCTGAAGCTGATACATATTTCATATTAAAAATGCTTGAAAATAATTAAACATCTAAGGTGTTTCTTCTATTTAGAAAACATTTCCAAAATACGTATTTTTAAATCAGAAATCAACTGATTTATATCAGTTAACACTTGTATTCACTGATTTTTAGGACATATATAAAAATATATTACTAAGTGACAAATAAAAACAAAGAGGAATGAAGATCGTCGTATCTTTTTTAGCAAATACACTGTTTTTCACTTTTTTAAATACCCCTACATAATTAAAATCTCCTATTGCTCTCAATCCAAATAGAATTCCCATAACCAAATAAACCCATTTATAGGCTGATACATCACCTAGACTAATCCCTGCAAATACAGCTAAACCACTCGCTACTACTAAAGTACCTATAGGTGAAGGATTTAATTTTCTCTCTCCATCTTTTGTAGGAAGTACTCCTACTACACCCCATGTACCACCAAGTGCCCAATAAATATGTACGGCTGATAGGAATGAGAAAATAAGGGTATTCACTATCTTAATCATTACTTCTAAACTCATTGTCATCTATTAAATATTATGACCACAAAGTTCATCCTTCCTTTTCTCGAAAACATTCACTTAAGTTAATATCCTTTTTCGTTTAATCTTTTTCGGATGCGAGACAGAGACTGAGGCCTCACCCCTATATAGCTTGCGATATACTTTTGTGGAATACATTTAAACACCTCAGGAGTACTCTCTATCAACTGTAAATAGCGTTGTTCTGGGTTTAAGAACAAGAGAAAGTCTATTCTTTTCTTTGCTTCTAAGAAAATCAACTCTGCCATTCTTCTACCTAGTAATTGTGCCTCTATAGATGTTTCATAATACGCAAAGAGATCTGACTTACGGATTAGCTCTACTTCTGTCTCCTCTGTAGCTACAATGGTTAACTGAGATGGAGCATTAGTCAGCACACCTTCATAGTTAGTAAATATATGATTAGACAGATAAAATGCAAAAGATACATCATCCCCTTCTGCATCTATATAATACATCCTCAAGCTTCCTTTGCGAACAATTCCAACATAATCACAAACTTCTCCCAATTGAAGAATTTCTTCCCCTTTTGTTAGCGTTCTATAAATTACGCTATCCTGTAAATCCTCTAATAATCTATCGACAAAATGATTACTTTGCATTTTCTTCTACGTGTATTAATGACTTATCAAATGTAAAATTTCCTTCTATAAATCAAAACAAGAATATACCCTGTTTTAATCTGCTAAAAACAACAATATTATTCTTTTCCCTAAAATGATAAATAGCTTTACTCCTCAAGTCCTTTAGCTACCACTTCACTTCTAATGAATACTTCATAAATGAATAGTACTTTCGTAGCAACTCCGTTAATTCGCCTCAAATAACGGACTCATAACGGACACAGTACGGACTCATTGCAAAGCAGTTTATATCAAATTACAATTCTAACTGCTCTAAAATAGCCTACAGAATTATAATTTATTTTAGCGCCTATTACTACACCATTCGTATAAAATTGTGTCTGTAATGAATTAAAAATCTTTAATTCACTCAAATAATGTTATTTTTGTACATATTCTCATTTTAATAAAATGACATCAATAAACAAAAAAACATTACAAGATTTAGAATTCAATACGGTATTAGAAACAGTATCAGCCCTTTGTACTACAGAGGCTGGTAAAGAAGCTGCTATGGAGATATGCCCGCTTAAAACAGAAGCAGGAACGATGAGAGCATTAAAGCAGACTTCAGAATACGTTTCTTCATTTACCAATAATAACATTATCCCGAATCACTACTTTGACAGTATAGACTACGAATTAAAATTTTTAGGCATTGAAAATAGTTTCTTAGAAGTAAGTAGCTTTAAAAAGATACAAACCCTAACAGACACTACAATTACCCTAATCTCTTATTTAAAAAAATTCGAGGAGTACTACCCTAATTTATACCATGAGGCAGAACAAACGCCTTTAGAGAAATCTATTCTTAAAGAGATAGATAATGTCTTGGATAAATATGGTGAAATCAAAGACAATGCTTCGTTAGATTTATTGAATATCCGCAAAAACATCAATATAGTTCGTGGTAAAATAAACCAAAGTTTTGGCGCAGCACTTACACAATACAACAGTTCTGGGTATCTAGACGATATCAGAGAAACGGTGGTAGAAAACAGACGTGTACTAGCAGTAATCGCTATGCATAGACGTAAAGTAAAAGGAAGTGTATTAGGAACGTCTAAAACGGGAAGTATTGTCTATATCGAACCTGAAGCTACTTTGAGATTCTCTAGAGAGTTAAACAACCTAGAGTATGAAGAACGCGAAGAAATCGTACGTATTCTAAAAAACCTAACAGATGCTATTCGCCCTTTTAGAGATCTACTTTTAGAGTATCAAAGCTTCTTAACCTATATCGACGTTACTGCTGGAAAAGCAAAGTATGCTAATAAAATCAACGGTTTACTTCCTGAGATTAGCAAAGAAAGAGAAATGTACTTTAGAGAGGCTTATCACCCTATTTTATTGTTAAACAATAGAGCGAAGAATAAGCCTACCTATCCTCAAACAATTAATCTAGAACAAAGCAGTAGAATAATCGTTATCTCTGGACCAAATGCTGGTGGTAAGAGTATCACACTAAAAACAGTAGGATTATTACAGCTAATGTTACAGTCTGGATTACTTATTCCGGTACACGAAAGAAGTAAAACATTCTTATTCGATAGAATACTGACAGATATTGGAGATAATCAGTCTATAGAGAATCACTTAAGTACTTACAGTTATAGACTTAAGAATATGAATTATTTCTTAAAGAAATGTAACGATAATACGCTATTCTTAATTGATGAGTTTGGTACAGGATCTGATCCAGAACTAGGAGGTGCACTAGCAGAAGTATTCTTAGAGGAGTTCTATGATAGAGAGGCATATGGTATTATTACCACTCACTATACCAATCTAAAAATACTAGCAGATGAATTACCGAATGCTACGAATGCCAATATGCTATTTGATGAGAAATCATTAGAACCAATGTATAAACTAAACGTTGGACAAGCAGGTAGCTCGTTTACCTTCGAAGTTGCACAGAAAAATGGTATTCCGTTTAGCTTAATTAATAGAGCCAAGAAAAAAGTAGAAGGAGATAAAGTTAGATTTGACAAGACTATCGCTAATCTACAGAAAGAAAGACATAAACTAGAACGTACTTCTCAGAACTTAAAAGAGGAAGAGACTAAGGCAAGAGATGAGAGTAAGAAAATGGAGACCATCAATGCTAAAATTCAAGAGAAACTAGAGCGTTACCAGGAATTATTTGATTCTAATCAACGTTTAGTAGCTCTAGGTCAACGCTTAGATGATTTGTCTGAAAAATACTTTAATAATAAAAGTAAGAAAACTCTTTTTGGAGAAGTTCTAAAAGTAGTAGAGATTGAAAATTCTAAACGCAAGAAGGTTACCATAAAAGAGAAGAAAGAAAAAGAAGCTCAACAAAAAGAGCTAATTAAAGAAGTGGAGCAAAAAGTAGAAGTGATTCGCAAAGAGAAGAAAGAAGAAAAGGCGAAAAAGCAACTACAAGATGCACAGAAGAAAACCAACTTCCCTCTTAAAGTGGGAGATCGCGTTCGTATGATAGATGGTCGTTCAGTGGGAACAATCGATGTAATCGAAAAAAATAAAGCAACAGTTAATTATGGTATCTTTACATCTAAAGTAAGCCTTGATCAACTAGAAATGGTAGAACGCAAAAAATAATGTTAGATATACCTCGCAATAAAAAAATTATCTTATTTGACGGTGTTTGCAATTTATGCGACAGCACCGTCAATAAGGTTATTAAAGCAGATCACCAAGATCAGTTTAGATTCGTAGCCTTAGATTCAGAAAAAGGGAAAGAGATTCTAAACTATATCGGTATCGACCGCACTAAGATAGACAGCATCGTTCTATATGAACCAGGTGTAGCCTATTTTATCAAATCAAAAGCTGCCTTTGAGATTGCTTCTGCTCTAGGAGGCAAGTACTCCCTGATCGGCATATTCTCATTCTTACCAACAGGTATCACAGATGCTCTATACGAATATATCGCTAAAAATAGATACAAATGGTATGGAAAAAAAGAAAGCTGTATGATACCAAGTGAGGATATTAAACAGAAATTTCTATAATTTCTTCACTTAACGCTAATTTGTGATTTTTTCATCACAAATAATTTTACTTAAACTTTGGCAATGCGTATATTTGCGTACTTATAAAAAAATATTCTCGAATGCATATTTCATACAATTGGTTAAAACAATTCATTAAATTAGACATAACACCAGAAGAAACTTCAGAAATCTTAACAGACTTAGGTCTTGAGGTAGAAGGAATCACTACATATGAGAGTCTTAAAGGTGGTCTAAGAGGAGTTGTTGTTGGACACGTATTATCTTGTACAAAACATCCAAATGCAGACAAATTAAACGTAACAAAAGTTGATTTAGGAACAGGTGAGCCAGTACAAATCGTATGTGGTGCGCCGAACGTTGCTGCAGGGCAAAAAGTACCGGTTGCTACTATTGGTACAGAATTGTTCGATGCAGAAGGAAATGCATTCCAAATCAAAAAAGGCAAGATTCGTGGAGAAGAAAGCTTTGGTATGATTTGCTCTGAAGTAGAACTTGGTTTAGGTACAGATGGAAGCGGTATTTTAGTTTTAGAAGATAAATGGGAGCCTGGAACACCAGCTGCTACTTTATTTAATATCGCTACAGACGAAGTTTTTGAAATCGGTCTTACTCCTAACCGCTCTGATGCTATGAGCCACTGGGGAGTAGCACGTGACTTAAGAGCTGGTCTACTACAAAATTCTAAAGAAGAAACTCAACACAAAGAATTAATCACTCCTTCTGTTAGCAAATTTAAAGTTGAAAGAAGAACACTTAAGATTGATGTTAGTGTTGAAGACTATAAAAAAGCACCTCGTTACTGTGGTGTAACAATCTCTGGTATAGAAGTAAAACCTTCTCCAGACTGGTTACAAAATAGATTAAAAGCAATCGGTATTACTCCTAAAAACAATATTGTAGACGTTACCAATTACGTTTTACACGATTTAGGACAACCATTACATGCTTTTGATGCCGCTAAAATAAAAGGTGGTAAAGTAATCGTAAAAACTGTTGCTGCAGGTACTAAGTTCGTAACTCTAGACGGAGTAGAAAGAACTCTTCACGAAGATGACTTAATGATCTGTGATGAGAATGGACCAATGTGTATGGCAGGTGTATTCGGAGGTAGCAAATCTGCTGTTTCTGAAAGCACATCAAATATTTTCTTAGAAAGTGCTTATTTTAATCCAGTTACGGTAAGAAAAGCAGCAAAAAGACATGGCCTTAATACAGACTCATCTTTCCGTTTTGAGAGAGGTGTTGACCCTGCTATTACTGAATATGCTCTTAAACATGCCGCTTTATTAATCCAACAAGTAGCTGGTGGAGAAATCACTTCTGATATTATCGACTTATACCCTAAGAAAGTAGAAGAACATTCTGTATTCTTAAACTTCAATAATATCAATAGATTATTAGGAGAAGAAATTTCTAAAGAAACAATCAAGAAAATCTTAGTATCATTAGATATTAAAGTTCACAGTATGTCTGATGTAGGTATAGGTATTACTGTTCCTGCTTATCGTGCTGATGTAACTAGAGAGATTGACGTTATAGAAGAAATCTTGAGAGTATATGGTTTTAACAACATTACTTTCTCTTCTAAATTAAATGCAACTATCGCTAATAGTTCTAGAACAGAAGATCATAGAGTAACAAATATTGTAGCTCAGCAGTTGGTAGCACAAGGGTTTAATGAGATTATGAATAACTCATTAACAACTCCTGACTACACAGAATTAAGCGAAAATATTAAATCTAATTACCAAGTAGATATCCTTAACCCACTAAGTCATGACTTATCAGTAATGAGACAGTCATTATTATTCGGAGGATTAGAGTCTATCTCTTACAACGTAAATAGAAAACGTGGTGATTTAAAATTCTTCGAGTTTGGTAAAACATACCACAAGATGCTTAACAACTTCGAAGAGTACAAACGTTTTTCTGTATTTGCTACAGGTAATATCACGAAAGCAAGCTGGAACTCTGAGCAAAAACCAATTAGCTTCTTTGACTTCAAAGGGTATATCAATGGTATTATCACTCGTTTAGGCTTAGCTAAGATAAGTACCCAACCTGTAGAATCAGATTTATTCTCAGAAGGTATTGCTTACTATATAGGAAAAGAATTAATCGTAGAGTTCGGTATTCTGAAGAAATCAGTAACCAAACACTTTGATATCAAACAAGAAGTTTGTTACGCTGAATTTAACTGGGATAATGTATTAAAAGTAGTTTCTGCTAAAATCAAAATTGCTGAAATCAATAAATTCCCTTCAGTTAAACGTGATTATGCATTATTAATCAACGAAGCAGTAACTTTCGAAGAGATCTATAACCTAGTAAAACAAGTAGATAAAGCAGTCATCAAAGACGTAACTCTATTTGACGTTTACCAAGGAGAGAAAATCGAAGATGGTAAGAAATCATACGCTATCTCTATTATCATGGAAGATGTTACAAAAACACTTACTGATAGTCAAGTAGACAAAATCATGGGTAAAGTAAAATACCAATTAGAAAATGTTTTACAAGCTCAATTGAGATAATACTAATCGTTTATAGTATATATTTAAAAACGCCCTGCTAGATCTTTAGCAGGGCGTTTTTTTGTGCATTCTAGATTCTGCATAGTTTGCAACATATACCCACATCATATATCTACAATCTACATAAAGTAGAGACGGAATATCTTCCGTATCACATAATATATGTCGTATCACTCCATTAACACTAGGTCAAAATACAATCTACATAAGGTAGAGACGGAATATCTTCCGTGTCACATAATATATGTCGTATCACTCCATTAGCACTAGGTCAAAATACAATTTACATAAGGTAGAGACGGAATATCTTCCGTGTCACATAATACAGCTTTTAGATTTGTTCTTAACTTGTGTGACACGCAAAGTACTGCGTCTATACTAGTCACCGAAAACCAAAAAAAAGCCTGTGAACATTCAGTCCACAGGCTTTATATAAATAAGCGAGAAATTAATCTTACATATTACGTCTGTACTGTCCTCCTACTTCAAATAATGCTGAAGTAATCTGACCTAACGAACAGACTTTAGAAGCATCCATTAGCGCTTCGAATATATTGCCATTTTGAATAGCTACTTCTTGAATACGCTCTAATTCTTCTTTTACTAAAGCTTCATTAGCCTTATTCAAATTCTCTTTTGTTTTGATTTGGAACAGTTTCTCCTCCTCTGTTGCACGGATAACTTCAGCAGGAACTACTGTTGGAGATCCTTTAGAACTCAAGAAAGTATTTACTCCAATAATAGGGAACGTACCATTGTGTTTTAATGTTTCATAGTACAATGACTCTTCTTGAATCTTAGAACGTTGGTACATGGTCTCCATTGCTCCTAACACTCCTCCTCTTTCTGTAATTCTATCAAATTCTGCTAATACAGCAGCCTCTACTAAATCCGTTAATTCTTCAATAATAAATGACCCTTGTATTGGATTCTCATTTTTAGCCAATCCTAGCTCTTTATTTATGATTAACTGTATTGCCATAGCTCTACGTACAGATTCTTCCGTAGGAGTCGTAATAGCCTCGTCATACGCGTTAGTGTGAAGTGAATTACAGTTGTCATAGATAGCATACAATGCTTGAAGTGTAGTACGAATATCATTAAAGTCAATCTCTTGTGCGTGTAATGAACGCCCTGAAGTCTGAATATGATATTTAAGCATCTGTGCACGTTCATTAGCACCATACTTATTTTTCAGTGCTTTTGCCCAAATACGACGCGCTACACGACCAATTACTGCATACTCAGGATCAATACCATTCGAGAAGAAGAACGATAAGTTTGGCCCGAAGTCATTAATATCCATTCCTCTACTTAAATAATATTCTACATAAGTAAATCCGTTCGCTAATGTAAATGCCAACTGGGTAATAGGGTTTGCCCCTGCTTCCGCAATGTGGTATCCTGAGATAGACACAGAGTAGAAGTTACGCACATTCTTCTCAATGAAGTACTCTTGTACATCTCCCATTAAACGAAGTGCAAACTCCGTAGAGAAGATACAAGTATTCTGAGCTTGATCTTCTTTTAAGATATCCGCTTGTACCGTACCACGAACTTGTGATAACGTATTCTTTTTAATCTCAGCATACACCTCTTTTGGCAATACTTGATCTCCTGTTACTCCTAAAAGCATCAGTCCTAAACCATCATTTCCTTCTGGTAATTCACCATTATAACGAGGTCTCTCTACACCTTTTGCTTTATAAATAGCTTCAATCTTTGCTTCAACTTCCGCTACTAAGTCATTGTCTTTGATATAGATTTCACACTGTTGATCAATAGCAGCATTCATAAAGAATCCTAATAACATAGGCGCTGGCCCGTTAATAGTCATCGATACTGATGTCAAAGCATGTGCAAGGTTAAACCCTGAATACAACTTCTTCGCATCATCTAAACAACAGATAGAAACCCCTGCATTACCAATCTTACCATAAATATCAGGGCGATGTCCTGGATCATTACCATATAAAGTCACAGAGTCAAATGCAGTAGATAGACGCTTAGCTGGCATACCTAATGACACATAGTGAAAACGTCTATTGGTACGCTCTGGTCCTCCTTCTCCTGCAAACATACGTGTAGGATCTTCTCCTTCACGCTTAAACGGATAAAGTCCTGAAGTAAACGGAAATTCTCCTGGTACATTCTCTTGTAATGACCAACGCAAGATATCTCCCCAAGCTTCATACTTAGGCAGCGCAATCTTAGGAATCTGTAAATGTGATAAACTCTCTGAATGCGTCGCAATCTTGATTTCTTTATCACGTACTTTGAATGAGTACACTGGGTTTTTATACTTGTTCACCTTCTGATCCCATGTTAGAATCACTTCCCAATTATAAGGGTCTAAGTTCATCTTCACCTTGTCAAACTCCTTTAATAGAAGGTTGATGAACAATTGTGTATCAGCATCTTTAGAAGCTATTGTTTCTTCTACGATTCCTGACTTATCTATTTCTGGCAATTTACCAGCTACTGTTTCTATTGTTTTGAAAATACCGTATAGCTTCTGAGCTACCTCTTTTTGAGTTAATACCGTCTCATCATATTTACGGTTGTTCTCCGCTATCTCAGATAAGTAACGTGTACGGTTAGGAGGTATCACGAATACTTTCTCACTCATCTCCTTAGTGATTTCGAAACTAGACGTTAAGTCTGCTCCTGTCTTCTCTACCACTTTATCCATAATCGCTTTATACAAAGCATTGGTACCAGGATCGTTAAACTGAGAAGCAATCGTACCAAATACAGGCATTTCGTCTGGGTTTACATCCCATAAGTTATGGTTGCGTTGGTATTGTTTCTTTACATCTCTAATTGCATCTAATGCTCCACGCTTATCAAATTTATTGATTGCAACGATATCAGCGAAGTCAAGCATATCAATCTTTTCTAACTGAGTAGCCGCTCCGAACTCTGGAGTCATAATGTATAAAGAAGCATCTGAGTGGTCTAAAATCTCCGTGTCTGACTGACCAATTCCCGATGTTTCAAGAATAATTAAATCATAATTGGCAACCTGAAGTACTTGAAGTGTTTCTTCAACATAACGAGATAACGCTAAGTTAGACTGACGAGTAGCCAGAGAACGCATAAACACACGAGGATTATTAATCGAGTTCATACGAATACGATCTCCTAATAAAGCTCCTCCTGTCTTACGCTTAGAAGGGTCAACAGAGACTAGTGCTACTGTTTTTTCAGGGAAGTCAATCAAGAAACGGCGAACTAACTCATCTACCATAGATGACTTACCTGCTCCTCCCGTTCCTGTAATACCTAATATAGGTGTATTCTTATGTTTCTTTTCGTCGTATTGGAATACTTTAAGGAAATCTTCTTCTCTATTTTCAGCTAACGAAATTAAACGAGCAATCGTAGTAACATCTTTATCTGCCAAAGATTGATATACATCTTTTCCCTCTGGTAATTGCAAGTCCATTGTAGGATAGTCAGCCTTCCCTACCATATCGTTAATCATCCCTTGTAATCCCATCGCTCGTCCATCATCTGGAGAATATAAGCGTGTGATACCATAATCCATTAACTCCTTTATCTCACTAGGAAGAATTACTCCTCCTCCTCCTCCAACGATTCGGATATGTCCTGCTCCTTTTTCTTGTAGCAGGTCGTACATATATTTAAAATACTCGTTATGACCTCCTTGATATGAAGTCATTGCAATCGCATTAGCATCTTCTTGGATAGCTGTATTCACTACCTCTTCAACGCTCTTATCATGTCCTAAGTGAATAACCTCACATCCCGTCGATTGAATGATACGACGCATAATATTAATCGCCGCATCATGGCCATCAAATAAAGCCGCCGCAGTAACTATACGCACCTTGTTAGTAGGCGTATAGGGTGTATTTTGTTGCATAATTTTTTAGTTTTTGTAGAATGCCAATATAATAAATATTCGCTAATTTCACTACCCCCCTCAAAAGATTTGAGTTACTTATGCTTAAATCAACAACACATAGTTCTCCCCTATACCCCGTTATACAATCCTATAGCGTTAACCTAATTCATATCTCATCCATACATTAGCTTCTATATATTCACCTTTATCCATTTCTAAATCTATCTGAATAGGATTAAGCAATACAGGTAAGATGTATTGACCAGAGCTTCTGAACTTCATATTAGCCCATTGCTCCCACTCGGCGATACTTCCTTCAACAACCATAGAACGCTGACAAATCTTTACGACATGAGCACCTCCTTTTATATGTGTACGTATCCATGCATCATAAGGCAAACCATCATTATTCTTCCATTGGATATAATCATCCATTGAAATCAAAGGAAAATTCGTCTTTAAGTTAGGTCTAATAGGCAGTATAAAAGCATTCATTTCTGTAGACAAAGCAATGCTTTTCATATACTGAATTAACTGATGACTAATGCCTTTACCTTGATAGTTCTTATTGAGCCCAATCTGCAATGCACAAAGTGTATTTGGGATTAATCCTTTCTCATGATCTTTAACAGCCTTTTCCAAAGCCCAATCCCATCCTCCTTCAGGTAAGTCAGCTAACTCCTCTGCAGTAAGATGAAGTGGAATACAATTTCCATTACCAACAACTACATTTCCTTCTAAAAGATAAAACTGATAATCAGCGAACAACTCATATATACTATCCCAATATGTTAGATTCACTGTATCTGCTAATACATAAGCAGGCCAAACATTAAACTGATCTACTTGATGATTATAGTCTATGCTCTGCTCTGCTGTCAAAGCTTTAGCTGTGGAGAAAGTATAGGAAGTAATCTGTGTCATAATTCATTATTTAATTGACTGCAAGTAACAAATTTACGCTTTATGATTCTTTCATTTAAACGTAAACTGACATAAAATACAGCTCAAACGCCTACCTAGATACAGAACAACTTCTAAAAAGCATCAATATCACTGCTTTTAGAAACATTAGTACAGTAATAGTATATGGATTACAATTTTATCGCATAGCGGTCGCATAAAAAACCATCAAAAATATGCGAGCAGTATGCCATCACTATGCGATAACTATGCGAACACTGCCTATTTTTTCAAAATTAGATTTATCTTCATTGCTTTGATTTTTTGAGTTAAAGCTATTTATTACACCTAATCTACTTATCAAAACAAGCAAATTTACATAGTATTTAAATAATTTTTGAACTAGCTATAAGTACTCGTTTAAGATTATAATGGAGCGTATTAGTATAGATTTATAACCATTAAAATAAATATTCACTTTTTTGTTGCACATATCATTATTTTATTAACTTTGTATTTCAAAGTACTTTTACTATGACAAATAAAGCTATTGAAGATTTAAATCAAATCAAGTCGATAATGGAGCGCTCTACTAAGTTTTTAAGCCTTAGTGGTTGGAGCGGTATATGGGTAGGTTTATGTGGGCTTATTGCTGCAAGTGTTTTATACTATTGGCAGACAAGCTCTACGTACTCTTATGAAAATCTAACACTAGAAGATCCGTACCAAACTGCTTATACTGCAGAAATGCTATTAGTGCTAGCTATCGCTACCTTTGTCATTGCTGTGGTAGGTGGATTTTTCTTTACAATACGCAAAACACGCAAACAAGGGAAATCGTTTTTAAATCAAGTCACTAAGCGCTTATTAGTACGCTTCTCTATTCCGCTAATAATAGCCGGAATTCTTTGCTTAATATTACATAAGTATCATTTGCTACAATTTGCTTTACCTACTACACTATTATTCTATGGGTTAGCACTATTTAGCGTCCAAGAAGACACTGTCAAAGAAGTAAAATCAATCGCTGCACTAGAGATAGTCCTAGGTTTACTAGCGTTCTATTTCTTAGATTACACACTTTTACTATGGGCAATAGGGTTCGGTTTAGTACATTTGCTTTACGGGATTATTTTATGGAATAAGTACGATAAATAAATTATAACACAAATATGAAATTCGATTTAGAAAAATTAAACAAAGTCTTTGACAATCGTATCCGCGTAGGTATTATGAGTGGATTAATGGTCAATGACTCCCTATCGTTTAAAGATCTAAAAGAATATCTAGACCTAACAGATGGAAACCTTGCCTCTCATTTAAAGAACCTAGAAGAAAGTAATTATATAACGGTTACAAAAGGATTTGTTGGAAGAAAAACAAATACTACTTATACAGTGACTGAAGAAGGTAAGCTTGCCTTTAAACAACACCTAGCCTATTTAGAAAATTTAATTAAAAAGCTTAAATAATTTTTTTACCCATCAACTTTGAAAAACAAAGTACTTTTAATTCTAATAAAATGAAAAAAGAAAATTACAAACCAATGATCAAAGGAGTTATAATCAGTGTATTATCTCTTATGTTACTTATCACACTACCTTTTATCAGTAGTCTAATCTCCGAACGTGAAAGCTTTCAGAGTGAAGTAACGACTGAAGTAACCTCTAAATGGGGACAAAAACAAACCATATACGGTCCTTTTGTCCTTGTAGAATACTATACTAATCATCTTACTGAGGATGGAAAAGTAATGAAACAATTAAACAGTTATTTACAAACTCCTATCAAACAAGATTTTACAGGTGATATAAAAACACAAATTAAAAAAAGAAGCTTATATGAAGTAGCACTTTATAACACTAACTTAAATGTAAAAGCTAGCTTCCCTACGCTAGATGAATTAGCCTCTACGTTAAATCTAGCAGATAAGGAAGCATTTACAAATGCGAAGATTGTCTTCTCTGTATCAGATAGTAAAGGTTTCACTCAAGAGATTCTTATCAATAAAAACCCTCAACAATACTTTGAGCAGGATAGATCTCTAAGGATCAATTCTAGTATTGCTTTCTTAAGTTACGATATCAATAAAGAGGATATAGATTTGAGTAATATTAATTTTCCTATTCAGTTAAAGGGTTCTACAGAGATTAACTTTCTAGCAACTGCTAAACAGACTAATGTCAATGTCACTTCTGACTATAAGGATATCAAATATATTGGAAACTATCTACCTGATAACGATGAAAAACAAAGCGTAAACGAGCATTCAAAATGGACAATTTTTCAATCTATACCAATCAGCTCTGATCTAAATACAATTACCCAGTTGACAGATTATAGTTTTGGAATGAAATTTCTACAAATGAATGACTTTTATAGCAAAGTAAACCGAGCTACTAAATATGCTTTACTATTTATAGGCTTAACCTTCGCTACCTTCTTTTTTATGGAGAATATAAAAAACCTAAGCATCAATATCTTACACTACACATTAGTGGGGTTAGCTTTATGTATCAATTTCGTCTTACTCCTATCCTTTGCAGAATATATAGGCTTTAGTTATGCTTATATTATTTCAGCATCAGCGACTATAATTTTGATTACATCATTTATCTTTGGATTGAGCAAAAACAAGCGTATTGCAGCAACTATATTTGGATTATTATTTGTGTTATATGCATTTCTATTCTTCCTATTACAATTAAAAGAAGCTGCACTTATTGTCGGTAGTATTGGATTATTCACCATCATCGCCATACTAATGTACTTTTCTAAAAGAATAAACTTCACTAGTGAAGAATAATAAATGAGAGAGGTCGCTTAATAGCGACCTCCCTCATTTATCTAATACCTAGATTCTAGCACTCTACTGACTCGTTTAAATCAATAGTAAAAGAAATACTAGTTCCTTTACCTTCTGTACTTGAAATATTAATCTTACTATTCATCAATTGGGTTCTTGCTTTTATATTAGTAAATCCAAGCCCTCTCTTTACTATATCTGTATCAAAACCTACTCCATTATCTTTAATAATTACCTCAAATCTCGTTTCTTCTCTTAACAGTATAGATACTTGACATTCTGTTGCCTTAGCATGTTTCTGTACATTCTGTAAACACTCTTGTATAATTCTATAAATATGAACTTTAAACTTAATACTTAACCTACTAAAGCAAATATCATTAGACATAAATAATATAAACTTAGTTACTTGATTTCTATTCTGAATCCCTACTAGATCCCTAATTAGTTCATTGAACTCTTTATTTTTAAAATCCTCTTCATGTCCTAATACATGAGAAACATCTCTTATATATTGTTCTACCTCTTTTACTTCATTAATAAGGGAATCTTTATGTGTCTCTACAGACTCTTTACTTACCTGCATTAATAAAAAACGAGTGACAAATAGCTTATTTAAAACACCGTCATGTAGTTCTTTTGCTATTTCTTTACGCTCTATATTACGGGCTTCGGCTAATTCATTTTGTACATTGATAATAGAGTCATAGTACTTCTCTGTGTCTTTCTGAAACAACTTGACTAAAGAAACTTCTTTTGCTTTTTGCCTAAACAAAATAACAAAGAAAATAGTTATAGCAAGTACAAGTAAAGCACTAGAAACCATCGTAATAATATTCTTCTGATTTTGTAATTGCTCATTTGCTCTTTCTAGAGAATCCGCTTCAAAACTAAGTCTTGCAAAAGTATTCTTGATCACATTATTCTCATCGAGTATAAGTTTATTCAACTCCTCGTATCTCACAAAATTGGTATTATATTGCTCTTTTTTGTATTTTAATAATACAGTAAGAGTTTCTTTTTCTAATCCTAGATTATTATTTTGATGAGCATATTCTAATACCTCGTTTACAAGTTGATTTCCTTGTTCTTCTTTTTTAATTAGATAGAAATACTCTGCTAAAAGAATTTTATACGAATTATAATCCTGAAGATTCTTGTTTTTCAATTGTATATCGATTGCTCTAACAAGATTCTTTTCTACATCATCATAGTGTTTACTCTTAATATCGGCTTGAGTTAAGTTATATAACAAATGTGCCAACATCATCTCATCATATATAGTACTTTCATTGATATATTTATCAATAACATTATGTATTAAATTTTGGGCTTTTTTATACTCGCCTTGCTTAATATAAACCTCTGCTATATTATAGTAAATCGTAATTTTGTTCAACCTAATTGCATCAGGTAAAAAAAACTTTACAATTTCAGGGTTATCTAAAAGTTTTAAAGATAATTCTAATTGCTTTAAAGCTTCTGGCAATTGTTCTAAACCTACTAAAGCATTAGCCATTATAATAGATTCTGAATATTTAATACGAGCATCTTTATGCTCTTTATTAACATTCATCGCTTTAAGAATCTGTGATTGTCCTTCAGTAAAGATTTTATTATTTAAAAGAATAATAGCTTTATGAGAATACACTTCTTGCAAGTTTACAGAATCCTGAATAGACTTAAACAAAAACTCAGCTTTAGTGTAATTATAATAAGTACTATCTATTTGAAAACTTTGAGCATAACGTTTACCACGTAAGAAATAAGCTTGCGCTTCATTTTTCTTGTCATCTGCTTTTCTAGACCGTTTAAAGAGTTCTTCTATATACTGCTTATCTGCATTAGTTAGTAATATATATTTTCGCAAAGCATTTCTGCTCTGCTCAGTATTCCTTAGGTTTAATATAACATTACCTAAAGAGTCTGCAGCAGCCTTATCTTTATCAGTAGGATTAAATCTGTTATAACTCTTTATAAATGCGTTTATTTCTTCTAACTTTAAGTCTTCTTTATTGGTTTCAGTCTGTGTACAATGAATCATCGACATAGAAATACACAAGACTGCAAAATATAAGACTCTTAGTTTAAACATTTTAAATACAAGACACTATAACTTATTAAAAAAAGCATACAAAGATAGAGAACTATTAATATGTAATCTAGTAAAAGTAAAAAGTATATAATTAACTATTAATTACCGAATACATAATACTATTTACAACGAAATACACATACTTTATTTAATTTCTCTGTATTTCTAGAAATAAATTATGAAGAGAATTTTCGTTCCACTACCTTTCTTACTAATCACAAATAATTTCCCCTCTATAATCTCTATTCGTTCCTTAACATTCGGTAGTCCATATCCACCTTTTATAGACCTAGTATCAAAACCAGTCCCATTATCCGTAATCGCTATTTCAAAACTTACAGGAGTTTTAAGCTTAATATCAACGACACACTTACTCGCATTAGAATGTAAAGCTACATTTAACAAAACCTCTTGTATCGAACGATAAATATTTATTCTTTTTCGGTGATCTAGAGATTCTAGATCAAGTTTCGAATCTATTAGTATACTAAAATCAATATTTGACTGTCTTTTCTGTACTAAGACAAGTTCTTGTAATAACTGTTGAAATCCCTGTACCTTCCCTCCTTCTTCATTAACAAGACTATGAGATATATTCCTTATATAATCCTCTACTTCAACAACTTCATTTACCAAAACATCCTTATGATTATCAATTTCTTCTTTCTTTAATTGCATTAATGTAAATCGAGTTGCAAATAACCTATTAACTACCCCATCGTTTAATTCTTTCGCAATTATTTTACGTTCTCTATCTTTTGCTACAGCCAAATACTTCTGAACGTTTATAATTGAATTATAATACTGTTCTGTATCTTGTTGAAACATCTTGATTAACCCTATTTTTTTTATCTTTAAATGATATATATAAGCTAATAAAATAATAGTAACAATCACAAATAAGCTAATAGTAATTGTACTTAATAATCTATTTCGCTCTAGTAATGTTTTATTCAATTCATTCAAAGAGTCTGCCTCTTGTTTTATTCTTATAAAGCTATTTTGAATTAAATTTCCTTCTCCTTTAAATCTCTTACTTATTTCAATATATTCAATAAAAAACTGGTCTGATCTATCAGAATCATAGGATATTAATAATTCTAATGCCTTCAATTGATTTTCAAAATCTCCCACACTACGAACTTCTTCTAATATTCTTTCAACTAAAGGGAAGCCTAAATTTACTTGCCCTGTTACAAAATAATATTCTGCCAAAACTAATTCAGCTTTATGGATAATTATTCGGTTCTTATTCCTTTTTCCTATTTCTATTATCTCGTTTAATAAAGCATGTATCCCTTTGTAATCATTTGTTTTTAATTTAGTAGAAGCTAAACTAATAGCTAAATATGCGTAGTATCTTTCACTAGTTACATCATTAAAATTTATATACTTAGCTATACCTTCTAATAGTAGTTCTTTAGCCTTGAGGTACTTTTCTTGTTTTATATACACCTTTGCTACATTATCAACTAAATAAGTTTTGCTAAGATTAATATACGCTTCTGATTCCTCTGATAATATTGTTTTATCTGAAAGTAATTCGAACGCTTGGTTATAATAGTGTAAAGCATCCTCATACATACCTAATCCACTAAAAACATCTCCAATTGTAAAATACTGTTGATGACGTCTTCGAATAGATATTTCTTTGGTATTATAGCGAATAGATTTTAGAATTTGTTTTTCTGCCTCTGAATAGACACCATTTTTATTAAGTACATAGGCCTTTATATAATAAGTGTAACTAATATTTAAGGAATCCTTTTTTATGAGATATAGTTTTTCAGCTTGATTATAATAATAGTAAGCACTATCAAATACAAGATTACTCAAATAATACTGACCTGTCAATAAATAAGCATTTGCTATATCTATACTATCACGATCTTCAACTGCATAGTCATATTGGATATTCCATTCCATACTGCACCACGATTCCATTAAAGTGCACCATTAATTCCGGTAAAGTATACCACTTATTCCGGTAAAGTATACCACTTATTCCGGTAAAGCGCATCAGTAAAGTTAATTTTTTTAGCAGTAAAAAAACTGACATTCCGACATACAGTGCACCACTTATTCCGATTCAAAGTACACCACTGAAGAGTATAAACTATTAATTAAGCTAATTTAGAATATGTTTTTAACCCTAACATTCTTCTAAATATGGCTAATAAAACTCTTCCTATGCACAAAATAAAGCAAGTACTGTTATTTTTAGACAGAGGCATTTCTCAAAGAAATATAGCCCTGCAAACAGGTATAAATCGTCGAACTATAGCATCTTATTTAGATCTAGCACAGCAAACTAAATATTCATTAGCAGAGCTAATAGCTATGGAAGATAGTGATTTAGCTCAATGTTTAGTTTTAATAGAAAAAGACTCCATTTTAGATAATCAGCGTAGAGTTCATTTAGAATCTCTGTATCCTTATTTTTTGATAGAATTAAAAAAAATAGGTGTTACTAAATATTTGTTATGGCAAGAATATATTCTAGAAAATCCTGAAGGCTTTAAATACTCTCGTTTTTGTGAAATTCTGAGTGAATTTTCAAAGGTAAAAGGAGCTACATTAAGCATTAACCATGAGCCAGGGGAATTAATTGAAGTAGATTTTGCGGGAGACAAACTAACTTATATAGATAGATCTACTGGAGAAATAATATCTTGTCCTGTACTAGTAATGATACTGCCATTTAGTGGATTAGCCTATGTAGAAGCTCTTGTAGATGCAACTGTACCACAGATAATAAAAGCCTTAAATAATGGACTTGCTAGCTTCGGAGGTACTTCAAAATCCATTATATCTGATAATATGAAACAGTGGGTTAAGAAGGGAAATCGCTATGAGCCAGAGTTTAATGAAACACTCGTACAATGGGCTAATCACAACAACATAAACTTATTAGCTGCAAGAGCCTATCAACCAAAAGATAAGGCTTCGGTGGAGAATATGGTTAAAATCACCTACAGACGGGTTTATGCTAAACTCAGAAATGAAGAGTTCTATTCTTTAAAATCGTTGAATAAGAGTATACTTGAAAAACTGAAATCCCATCATGCACTAAATTTTCAAAAGAAAACTTTTAGCCGTCAAGAATTATTTGAAACACAAGAAAAACAAACTTTACAAGCACTACCATTAACTCCTTATGTGTCTAAAAACTATACTCAAGCGAAAGTTCAAAAAAATTATCATGTAGTACTGGGAGAAGATTGGCATTACTATAGTGTTCCATATCGCTATATAGGCAAACAAGTGCGAATCATCTACTGTACAGACTATGTTGAAATCTATTTTGGCAATGAACGAATTGCAGCACATATAAGAAATTATTCAAAGAACCACTTTACTACAGAGCTTTCCCATCGCCCAAATAATCATCAAGCGTTCTTAGAAAGCCAGACTTGGGATGCGAATCACTATTTAAAAGTAGCTTCTGAATATGGTTCAAATACAGCATTGTATTTTCAAAAAGTTTTAGATAGCAAACCTAATGTTGATCATACTTATCAAATCTGTTTAGGTATCCTACGTTTAGCTAAATCTCATCCACAACGTATTGAAAAAGCTTGCACAAGAGCTCTAAAAGGAGCACGCTTCAATTATAGCGTATTAAAAAATATCCTTGATAATAACATGGATATGAGAGAAGACCCTGAAATAGAGTTTAAGAAAATACCTGAACACGAAAACCTACGTGGAGCAGACGCATATAAATAAAATCTTTTAAATATATAATATTATGAACACAGACAAAACAGTAGAACAACTGAAAAATCTACGACTTACAGCTATGGCTAATCGTTACCAAGTGGCTTGTCAACTACCGGTTCACGAGCAACAAAACATTCATGAACTATTAGCTAATATGGCACAGGCTGAAATAGAATATAGGGAAGAAACTAAAACCAAGAGGCTTTTAAAGGCAAGTAAGTTGCGTTATAATGCTTTACCTGAACAGATCATATGCAATGAGGAACGTGGGCTGACAAGAGAACAAATTTTAAGACTTTCTGATACTCTTTTTTTAGAAAAAGCTGAAAACATACTCATTACTGGGGCTACTGGATGTGGTAAAAGCTTCCTTGCTTGTGCTATCGGTAGGTCAGCTTGTATGTTAGGTTATAGAACAGTTTATTTTAGTATGAGTAAGTTCATTGAAAACTTAGCACAGACAAGATTAGACGGGACTTATCTTAAATGGATAAAATTCATCTCTAATCAACACGTATTAATACTAGATGATTTTGGACTCAAACCTTTGACCCCTGATGCTAGATTGACACTATTGGATATACTCGAGGATCGATATGGTAAGAGCTGCACAATTATCACCTCTCAACTGCCAATAGAGAGTTGGTATAACTTTATTGATGAGCCAACTTTAGCAGACGCAATACTTGACAGATTGACAGCTTCTGCACATCGATTAACTTTAAAAGGAAAATCTCTAAGAACAAGAAAAAATTAGTAAATTTGATAATATCAGTGAAGTACAGAATTTTTTATAAGAGGTAGTCTAACTGGTGTACTTTGTCGGAATGGTGGTGCACTTTCATCGGAATATACACATATAACCGATCACAATACTTTTTATGAGCTTTAGTTTTGTTTATATAATCCTTTATTATCTCTCTATTACCACGGGAATTAGGCAATAACAAAACAAGTTTTCCTATAGAATCAGCTTGTTTTAGCATTAAGTCATTTACCGCATCAGTATTATAGTTTTTTAGAAACTCCTTTATAGAATGATTTATAATATCATTCCTTTTTGAATTATCACAACCATATATAGCAAATACTAATACCCAGAAAGGAAGAATTAGATAAAGAGATTTAGAAGTCATTTTTAAGCATCTGCATATTAAACATTTATTCAGATAATAATAATTATATAACTAAAAGGACAAAGTATGTAAATATAATAGTTATATACATTCTTTGCCTTTATAACTAAAATATTATTTCTCTAAACAAATAATACTAACATATAATTAATAAAAAAGCACTCTATATAGAGTGCTTTTTTATTAATTATATGGATATATTTTCAAAGTCTTACTTGTATTATCCCTAGTACTTGCTACTAGTTCAGGATGTTCATTTAGCTTTAATCCAAAAGTAGGAATCATTTCCTTAAATTTAGCTTGCCATTCAGCAGACTTAAACTCTTCTTTAAAACATTGTGATAAAAGCTTTAACATAATTGGAGTTGCGGTAGATGCTCCTGGCGAAGCTCCTAATAAAGCTGCTATTGATCCATCAGCAGCACTTACTACTTCAGTACCAAACTGCAAGATTCCCTTTCCATCTTTATCTTTTTTGATAACTTGTACACGTTGTCCTGCTTTTTCTAATTTCCAATCTTCCTCTTTAGCATCTGGATAATATTCTCTTAATGCTGCATAACGAGATTTTGAAGACTGTAATACTTGTTCTATCAAATATTTGGTCAAATCCATATTGCGAAGACCTGCTCCTAACATTGGACCAATATTATTAAATTCAAGTGATTTAATTAAGTCCCAATATGATCCTCTTTTTAAGAATTTAGTAGAGAAACCAGCGTAAGGTCCAAAAAGTAATGAATGCTTTCCATCAATAAACCTAGTATCTAAGTGAGGTACAGACATCGGTGGCGCTCCTACAGATGCTTTACCATATACCTTAGCCTTGTGTTTTTTCACAACTTCAGGATTACGACATACTAACCATTCTCCTCCTACAGGGAATCCTCCATAACCTTTGCTTTCTGCAATATCTGCTTTTTGCAATAGTAGAATCGCTCCACCTCCTGCTCCAACAAATACAAATTTAGATTTGATTACCTTTTTTTGTCCTTTACTATCTGTTGCAGATACAGTCCATTCAGAACCAGTCTTTGTGATATCTTTAACCTCACAATTAAAAGTCATATTAACTCCATCTTCACTCTTTAGATGGTCAAATAACTGACGAGTAAGATCACCAAAGTTAACATCTGTTCCAAGATTCATATGTGTAGCAGCACATACTTCATTTTCTTTTCTGTTCTCTATAATTAATGGAGCCCATTCTTTTATTTTCTCTTTATTATCAGAGAATTCCATTCCTTGGAATAATGGATATTTTTGAAGTTCATTATAACGTTTTCTTAAATAGTTTACGTTATCTTCTCCCCACACAAAGCTCATATGAGGTACAGTATGGATAAAATTACTTGGATTTTTAAGGACCCCCTTATTTACCAAATAAGACCAAAATTGACGAGAAACTTCGAATTGCTCTACAATATTGATTGCCTTAGAAGCATCTATTGTACCGTCTGCTTTTTCAGGCGTATAATTTAATTCACAAAACGCAGAGTGTCCAGTTCCGGCATTATTCATTGCATCAGAACTTTCGGCAGCCGCACTGTCGAGACGCTCAATAACCTCAATTTTTAAGTTTGGTTTCAGCTCTTTCAGTAGGACCCCAAGAGTAGCACTCATAATACCTGCCCCTACCAAAACAACATCAGCCTCTGATTTTTGTATACTTGACATTATATCGGATTTATTTATATGCAAAACTAATCTTTATTTAAGAGAAATTATCTACAACTAATCTTAAATAATCATAAAATTAAAAAACATTTATCTTCTCATGTAGTCTTGTAGAATTATAGTCGCTGCTATCTCATCGATCAACGCTTTATTCTGTCTTTGTTTCTTTTTAAGACCACTATCTATCATTGTTTGAAAAGCCATCTTAGAAGTAAATCTCTCGTCTATTCTCTCAACTGGCATACCAGGAAAAGACGTCTTAAACTTTTCAATAAAACTATTCAACAAAGGTACTACTTCAGAAGGTTCATTATTTAGGCGTTTTGGTTCTCCAATAATCACCTTCTCCACTTTCTCTTTAGAAAAATAATCTTTTAGAAATGGCAATAGTTGCTCTGTATCAACTGTAGTTAATCCAGAGGCTATAATTTGAAGTTCATCACTTACAGCTATACCTGTACGTTTTTTACCGAAATCGATAGAAAGCAATCTTGCCATTTTATATTGTATGTTTTTTTTAGTATTTAAATGTTCCGTATTCAGAAGTGATTGTTAGTTTCTTCTCTTCTGAAGCTTCCACTCTACCAACTATCTGAGCTTTTACATTAAAAGATTCTGAGATAGCAATAATATCAGCTGCCACTTCTGGTCTTACGTATAATTCCATACGATGACCTGAGTTAAACACTTGATACATCTCTCTCCAATCTGTGTTAGATTGCTCTTGAATTAGCTTAAATAATGGTGGAACAGGAAACATATTATCTTTGATGATATGTAATTTATCCACGAAGTGAAGAATCTTTGTCTGTGCTCCTCCACTACAGTGAATCATCCCATGAATATCATCTGATTTATATTTATTTAATATTGACTTAATAATAGGTGCATAAGTACGAGTAGGTGACAATACTAATTTACCAGCGTCTATAGGAGATCCCTCTACTACATCAGTAAGATGTACTTTTCCTGAATAGACTAATTCTTCAGGCACAGATGAATCATAACTCTCTGGATATTTTGCTGCTAAAGAATGATCAAAAACATCATGTCTAGCTGATGTTAATCCATTACTTCCCATACCTCCATTATACCCTTTTTCATAGGTAGCTTGTCCAAATGATTCTAAACCTACGATAACATCACCTGCTTGAATATTAGCATTATCAATAACATCACTTCTCTTCATACGTGCAGTCACAGTAGAATCTACAATAATCGTACGAACTAAATCTCCTACATCTGCAGTCTCTCCTCCTGTAGAGTGAATTGTTACTCCAAAAGATTTCAATTCATTAATTAATTCCTCTGTTCCATTGATAATAGCAGAAATAACTTCTCCCGGAACTAGATTTTTATTACGCCCTATAGTGCTAGAAAGCATAATATTATCTGTCGCTCCTACGCACAATAAATCATCAATATTCATGATTAATGCATCTTGAGCAATTCCTTTCCATACAGAAATATCTCCAGTTTCTTTCCAATACATATAAGCTAAAGAAGACTTCGTACCCGCTCCATCAGCATGCATAATTAAACAGTAATCCTCATCCCCAGTTAAATGATCTGGGATAATCTTACAAAATGCCTTTGGAAATAATCCTTTATCAATGTTCTTAATTGCATTATGAACGTCTTCTTTCTCAGCAGAAACTCCGCGTAGTGCGTATCTATTATTTGAACTCATAAATGTTGTGTTGTTTCTGCAAATTTAGCGCTAATGTTAATGTAAAGCAATCTTATTTTTGGTGAACTTTTCTCTTTTTTTAGTTAAGATTACTGCCTGTGAGTTTTTAAAACAAAAAATCCACTCTCTGAGAGTGGATTTAAATTCTATTTGAACAACAATCTGATTAGATTGTTTTTAATACTTCAATTAAAACATCAATATCTTCTTTTGTGTTTTCATGACCAAAAGAAAGTCTTAAACTTGGTTTCTTTAAGTCTTCTGAACATAAGAATTGTGACAATACATGAGAAGGTTTTTGACTTCCTGATTGACATGCACTTCCTCTAGACACTGCAATTCCTTTCATGTCTAACTGGAACAACATCATAGCTGCTTTCTCCTCAGATAGAGGTAATAATACATTTAAGATATTGTAAAACCCTACATTATTTCCATTAAAACATACTTCTGGAAATACCTCTACTAATCTTTCTTTACAATATTCTTTGATACTAGTGATATGAGCTCTTTCTTCTTCTAATAAATCATAAGCCATTTCCAAAGCTTTAGCCATACCTACTACTTGATGTACTCCTTCAGTACCTGCTCTTAACCCTTTCTCTTGTTCTCCACCAAACATCACAGGTTTTAGCACATTTTTCTTACGGATAAAAGCAAATCCAATCCCCTTTGGTCCGTGAAATTTATGAGCACTAGCTACAATAAAGTCTATCGGTGTCTCTGCCAAATCAATTTTAGTTTTACCTATAGACTGCACAGTATCACAGTGAAATAATGCATGATGAGCTTCGCATAACGTAGCTACTCTTTTTAAATCTAATTCTGTCCCTACTTCATTATTAACATGCATTAAACTTACTAATGTAAGTTTAGATTCATCTTTTAATAATTCTTCTAATTGATTATAATCAATTTCACTAGAAGGTTGGATATCTAAGAAAACTAATTCTGTACCGAACTCAGCACTTAATTGTTTTACAGTATTTAATACAGCGTGGTGCTCTAATTTAGAAGTGATAATTCTTTTAACTCCTAAATCACGAATTGCAGAACGCAAAATCCAGTTATTACCTTCAGTTCCACAAGATGTAAAGATAATCTCAGAAGAAGTTGCATTAAATTGCTTTGCAATTACTTTTCTAGCATTCTCCACTAAAGCTTTAGCGTGTCTACCGATAGCATATGTTGAAGATGGATTACCATAATCATTTCTAAGTACATTAACCATCTCTTCGATTACTTCTGGACGTACGGATGTAGTCGCAGCATTATCAAGATAAACGTGTTTCATTTTCTTTTTGTTGGTAAGTTATTGTTATGCTCTTTCTAAAAAAGAGTTGTTTTGTCTTGTCTTTTATTGTCACGTAATCGCAAATGTAGTAAAAACTGATATTATTACTACAATAGAATTAACATCTTTTCACGCTATATGTGAAAAGTATTAGTAATTACAACTCTTACTAAAGTCAATCTAATTAATATCATCTATCTGTATATTTTGCTTAGAAAGCACCTTTTTTGCCACTATACCAAAAGCTAACAAATATGCAAAACACAATAAACTAACTATGTATGATTGGTGAATACCTAGTATATCTGCAACTTTTCCTTGAATCGGAGGAATAATACCCCCACCTAATATCATCATGATTAACAGAGAAGACCCTTGAGCAGTATATTTACCTAAGCCAATAATAGCAATATTAAAGATAGCTGGCCATAATACACTACAAGCCAAACCTCCAGCTAAAAAAGCATAAATAGCAATCATACCAGTACTGAACAACCCGACTAACATTGCTAATAATCCAAAAAGACTAAACAGCATTAATGTTCTCGCTGATTTATTCTTTGCCCAATACGTTAATACAATTTGTAAAACCACACAAACAGAATAGTAATACAAAGGTGTTACATCATTACCTGCCAAATAATTAGCCCCAAGAACAGCAAAATAAGCTAAAAATGGAACAACAATCATTGCTAATAATTGCTTCCCTTTAGACAAATTAAATACACTCACAGCACCAGCCCATCTCCCAATCATCAAACTTCCCCAATACATCGATATATAAGGAGTTATCTGAGAAGATTGGAGATTACCAAACTCTTCTAGCTTAAGTAACTCTCCTAAATTACTTCCGATACTTACTTCTACCCCAACATATGCAAAAATACCAAACATCCCTAAAAGCAACTGTGGATATTGCATCGCTCCCCAACCTTGTTGATTTCTCCTACTGCTTCGATAAGCAAAGCCAATACTTCCTCCTATCACCACTAAAGCTGCCGAAAGTAACATAATTCGTTTATTATCTAACCCTTCTTTAATTTCAACAATTTGAGTATCTAAAAAAGTGATTGCTTTCTCTTTTTCAACTAACTGAGAAGCCTCTACTTCTTTATTGCTCAAAACTTCCTTTTCTTTAACCAATAATTCTACTGGTTCATTAGCTGATTGACTATAGGTATTAAATACAGGAATATATATCATTATTAATAGTAGTGTCATCGTAACTAAAGTTCCTATTGCTTTCTTTGCTGGTTCCATAGGCTCAATACGCACTCCATCAGGTATTTTTTTTGAGAATCTAAACAACATTGCCGCAATTACAAAAAGAGCTCCTACTCCCGCATATAACATTGTCATACTCGACAGACTCAGATGTTGTATTTGATCATCAGTTAGTGCGACTGTACTTCCAAATAAAGCAAACGCCATTAACAATGGCCCTATAGTTCCTCCCAGTGAATTAACCGCTCCCCCTAAGCTCACTCTACTCGTCCCTGTCTTAGGATCTCCTACAGAAATCACTAGAGGATTAGCCGCTATCTGTTGTAACGAAAAACCGAGAGCTACTACAAATAACCCAATCAACAAAGCAGTATAAATATTTACATTCACTGCCCAAATCATTAATCCTGCCCCTATTGCTGAAAACAGCAGACCAAATACAATTGATTTCTTATAACCATAACTTGTTACGAGATCCTTCCCCTTAATAGTACTTAAAATAAACAAAATCAAAGCTCCTGAATAATATGCTGTATAAAAAGCAAAATCAATTAATTGAGATTGAAATTGATCTAAGTGGAAATAAGCTTTACAAAATGGAATAAAAATACTATTACCTGCTCCAAAAAATCCCCAAAAGAAGAATACCGTAACTAAAGTATATAGTGCAGGATAATTAGTTTTTACTGTCGAATTATTCATGTGATAACAAGAGTTTATTACGATTACATTAACATTTTCAAATATAGACAAATACTATTTGTGCATAAAAAAGACAGTCATTTTTTTTATTGACTCCTTTTATATCCCTAATAAGCATTGAATACACCATCTAAAATGTAAAAAAAGACTCAGAAATAATAATAAAAAATTATAATATACCCATGCAAACTATTTTATAGCAATAAAAAAACTATTTTTGCTGTATACAATAATATATTCACGACTGATGAAAAAGTTTTTTACCCTTACAGGTATATCTTTTATGTTTTTACTTACCTCTTGTGATGATGGTAATCTAGTTTATAAAGACATTGATTTTAACAACGTAACTGCTGTACAGAGATGTACTACACCAGGAGCTGATAAGATTTTCTACAAACTTCAGAATGATGAAGCACTAATACTTGTTATTGATGCTGATAACATCATGAGAGATGAAACTATCAACAGAGCTAGAGTAGAGATTAGTGGAACAGATACTAGCTTAGATTATAGAAAGTATACTGATAAAGTAGAAGGCACATCTATATGTAACCTTCCTCCTCCAGCTACTCCTTCTGTCATTCAGAGTATACCTGCATCTCCAGGTGGAACAGTCATCATAGATAGAACAGTACAGGTTAATAATAATACAACAGCAACTGATAATAGCGTCAACCTAATTTATCAGTACACGTTTTCTTTATTAAATATACATTTTAATCAAGGAGACACTAGTATTAAATATGATCAGATGACTTTTGGATCTACAACTTATGCAAATAGAACTTTAGCTTTTAAGTTTGATAATAACAATGGTAATGGTCTAAACAATTTTAATTGTAACAACTCATTATATAACTTAAAAGACAAAGAAGCTCTTATCTTGAATATCACTGAAGATGATCTTCCAACAGAAGCTACGGCTGAAAGTATTATAGAACTAAACGATAAAAGACTACTTAGTATAAAACAATATAGTCGTACAGGTATTAATCTAAATCAAGTATGTGAGTACGAAGGAGACATACCTGGATCAAATACTAACAACCCAAATAAATTAGAAGAATATTGGGTTGCACCTAAAGGGCAAATAGTTATCAAATCTAGATGGACTGAACCTGTAGATGGATCTGAACCAAAATTACTACATGAGATCTCACTAAGAAACCTAACATTCATAAAAGCAAGTAACACAGATAGGACATTCATAAAACCGACATTACCTTTCGGAACTATTGTTACAGATAAAAAATAATTCTATCCTATTTAGGACACTTAAAGTCGCTGTTTTTAACAGCGACTTTTTTATTATTAGTAATAATACTAAACCTTTCTTATAAATATTACAAAAATAAATATTCATCAAAGTTCTAAAAAATGGTACTAAATAGCTCTATAGCATTGCTAAAATTAAAACCATTTAAAAGTCTAAATAGGAACAAATACAATGATTCTAAAGCTTCTTTAAAAAGAAAGAAGATTAACTTTTATTTTTGTACTACATAATTATATGGCACTTTTTAACTTTTATTCCCTCTAAAATTCAAAAATTGCTACTACAATAAAATTTAAATATTTTAAATATCTTCAATTTTATTCAATATAACACAACTTTTATACAAATAAGCATATTGATATCTAACATTAGAAGTATTTACATTCAATTTTATTAGAATTTTAAAACAATTTTAGATAATACTAAACATTTTATATATTGCACATGTAAACAAAACCAAAAAGGTCTTAAATAAAATAATAGTTCTTTATTCTTTCTATAATTTTTAAAAGTATTCAAAGAGTAAAAAGTTATTGTACTATTCACTTTTTTAGTTTTGATATTTTCTACAATGAAGATTTTACAAGAAAGGGCTAAATAAATTATATTAACAAGTGTCACTCTGAAGATACGAGAATAAAAAATATAGATGAGAAATAAATTCACATTTACTGTTGCTTTAATTGCAATTAGTTTGGCGAGCTTTGCACAAGAAAGAACAAATACAATAGATAATCAATTTAATACTTTACTAAACGAATCAACAAACTGGCAAAAGTCTAAAATTGTCGAGGTAGAAAAATTGCACCAATTACAAAAAAATGTAAATGACTCTCTTACTAAGTTACATCTAACTATTGCTAATAATAAAGATGCTTCTTTAGAACATAAAGAATCTGTTGAAAGCTTAACATCGCAGTTACAAATAACTAGAGATTCTCTTTCAACTTCATTAACTACTACAAAGAATATTGAAGTTTTAGGAATATCTTCAGAGAAATCAACTTTCTTGACGATTATATGGGCTATTATAGGTATACTAATTATTGTTTTAGGAATAATATACTATCGCTTTAAAAGAAGCTTTTCTGAAATCAGAGAAGTAAACAGAAAATTATCTGAGACAGAAGAAGAACTTGAAGAATTAAGAAAATCTTCTCTTGAACGCGAACAAAGAATACGCCGTCAACTTCAAGATGAAATCAACAAGAACAAACCAGTTGAGAAAAAAGAATAAATATAAAAGGGAATCTACCGTGTAGATTCCCTTTTATATTTAAATGGGAGTGTAACACAAACTGTGTCAGTCTCCATTTCCTAGCTTTTGGGCTTAAGCCCAAAAGCTAGGAAATGGAGTTTTTTTTACGGTTGTAATCTATCCCCAAATTTAATATACAATTGTGACATTGTCAACCCCCAATTATGAATAGGCATAGTCCATTTTTTAGAGACCTCTGTAATAGCTAAAAACATTAATTTCAAAAGAGATTGTTCAGTAGTAAAGGCTCCCTTAGTCTTGGTTACTTTTCTTACCTGTCGATGCATAGCTTCAATAGCATTAGTGGTATATATTGCTTTTCTGATATGAGGGTCAAAATCAAAATAAGTTGACAAATGTTCCCAATTGTCCAACCACCCTTTAGCGGCTAATGGATAATTCTTTGCCCATTTTTCTTCAAACTGCAATAACCTTTCATAGCCTTGTTCTTCACTTACAGCAGTATATATAGGTTTAAGATCAGCAGCAACTGCTTTCTTATCTTTATGAGGAACAAAACGCAGACTGGTTCTTATTTGATGAACAATACAAAGTTGTACTTGTGTCTTAGGAAATACAGCTTGTATAGCTTCAGGAAAGCCTTTTAAACCATCCACACAAGCTACAATGATATCTTGGACACCACGCGCCTTAAGATTAGTTAATACTGAAAGCCAAAACTTAGATCCTTCAGTATCTCCAAGATAAATTCCTATTAATTCTTTCTTTCCTTCTTGATTAACCCCTAATATATTATACACTGCTTTAGATGTAACACTACCTTGTTCTTTTACTTTATAAAACATACAATCTAAGAAAACAAAGGGGTATATAGCTTCTAAAGGGCGATCACGCCACTCTTTCATTGCAGGTATGACTTTATCAGTTATACGCGATATTTCTGTGGCTGAAATATCCATACCATACATTTCCATGATATAACCCGCAATATCACGAGTACTACTGCCTTTAGCATATAGGCTAATTACATTATCCTCTAATTGATCTGTGATAATAAGTTGACGTTTAGGTAACACCTTAGGTTCAAAGGTTCCATTGCGATCGCGATTAGATTCTAATTCAATAGAACCCGACTGCATACTTCGAACAGTTTTAGTTGTCTTGCCGTTGCGACGATTTGCAATCCCTTTAGCCTTTTCTTCTTCCAAATGATTCTCTAGTTCACTTTCTAACATAGTCTCAAGGAAATGTTTTAAAAGGGGACCAAAAACACCATCTGGACCTCCCATTTTCTTTCCTTGATAAATATCAGCCATTGCCTGTTCTTTAAAACTCTCGAAATCAAATTCTTTCTTTTCTGTGCTCATTTTACTAATGTACATATTTTATTATACAATTTTTTTAATGACACAGTTCACGGGACACCCTCATTTAAATCAAATTAGGATTAATTCTTTAATCCTAATCCTTTTATAACTTGCTTTATAATTGACGACTTCTTTTGCCTTTTAACTTTAGTGATTTCTTCATTCATATTGACCACTTTGTTTTCATCACAAGAATATTCTTCATCCCCTAGATCTTCGAATTCAAAAGTAGGTATAGAAGAGCTCGTAACAAATATTTCGTCTTCTACCTTATCTTCTTTTAACCCAAAACGCATACATCTTTCCTGAGGTTCTATATCCCACAAATATTCACCTATTATATCCTCTATTAGATGATATATTAGTTCTATTTTACTTTCTTCTACCTCTTCATATTCCAATGGTTCACCTAGACTTTCTACAACCTCTCCTTCTACTTCTAGCACTGTTCTAATCAAAAAACCATTCTCTGTATAATGAAGGTTAAACGACATCATCTCCTCATCTATAACGAAAGACATCACCTTCTGCTTAGAAGCTTTATACACTAGCGAAGCCATACCTATCGATACCAAAACTAAAGTAGCATCCTCTAAAAAACAAATATCTAATATATCTGATTCCTTATCACTAACAGTAGCCTTCTTAAAAGTAACTTCTTCTTCATGTACTAACTTACTTTTTAGTATTACTTCTAACCCTTCCAAATCAGATTGATAATTTTTATCTATTACTATACCTCCTATCTGTAGTCCCATATATTGTTTAACTCTCTATTTACAGCTTGAAAGATACTATTTTCTTATCTAAATACACTTGCCTAATTGTGAAACAGCTGTTAATTATAATAAGTTCCATTTTATTTAAAAACTAT
Organism: Myroides odoratimimus; assembly: GCF_004337635.1. Lineage (NCBI taxonomy): Bacteria > Pseudomonadati > Bacteroidota > Flavobacteriia > Flavobacteriales > Flavobacteriaceae > Myroides > Myroides odoratimimus. Next base: position 2,751,754 of record NZ_CP037427.1, on the reverse strand, counting down.
TTATTCTTTCATTTACTTATAATAGTATTTAAAGAATTAAAATCATATAATTGTCCTTCATAAATAATTTTTTGGAGATCAAAATCAACAGTCAAGGTGTAGGACACATTTCCTTCTGGATATATCCTAAAAATCAAAATCAACTGATTGTTTTCTTCTCTATAGTTTTCTAAATCCCAAGTATTTGATCCAGTATCTAATACAGCTTCATGAGTTATTGCATCTCTAATAACAAAAGTATTTACCCAATGTGACATTCTCATTTCTACTAAAGCAGTCCAAATTTGATACCGACCATGACAGACAGTCTGTACATCAATCAATCTATCCATTTATTATAAATTATCAAATCTTAAATTTACTACTAAAGTATGCCATACTACAAAATCCCCAAAGATATACGTCAATATTCTACCTTAATAGCTATGTATTTTATTATAAGTGATTCTAACAAATTTAGCATTTGAGTAGAATGGCTCTTTGTCATATTCATTTATACTTCTTTCCAATACTAATATTTCATCTGTCAACACACGAATATCATAATCCTGATAATCATCTGTATTCACCTCTTTTCCTACTCCTAAATACAATTTATCCTCTATCATAAACCACTGAAAAGGAGAGCGCTCATCACATATGATATCAGTGTCTTCACTTTCTTTGTAAAAATCAGTTTGAATCATAATTTCATGTCTATGAAACTCTAGTGTCTGTGGAGGACAACAAGTACTATCTACTTCTCCTGCAATGGCGCCTCCCCATCTATCATAATATTTTTTACTTTCTAATTTCCACTTACCTATTAATAGTGCTTTATTTTTACCTTGATGGCTAATCTGCACATCATCACTAGAACAAGAAATAAAATTAAAACACAATGTGATTGAAATAAATAATAAAAGTAATTTTTGTTGCATAATCGTTTGCTTTGTAAATTTTGGCAAATTTATAAGGTCAACACATTCAAAAAGCAAGACAAAAGTCCCTACAATAAATCGAATATATAATTAACAATGAATTGTAACAATTTATTAAGAAGAATAAAAAATAATAAACCAAAAAAAGTAAACCTTGAGAAGGTTTAGCCTCCTTTAGGCTAAAAAAATAACATAGATTTACGCAAAAAACAAAATATTTTACTAAATAAAGAAAAAATAAAAATAGTTATTACAAATTTCTATTTTAAAAAACACAGTATTTATTTACTTCTTAAATTAAGATAAAACAACATATTTAGTTTAGATATATCACATCTATCAACAGTAATAAATAAAATAGACATATACCTTTAAAGTATATATACAGTATTTAAAAATCACTTATTCTATAGCCTCAAAACGTTCTTTTTTTCTTTCTTCTTCTTGTATAACCTAAAAAACAAAAAAAAACAGCTATCTCCACTCTTGTTTTGACAACTGTTTTTTAAAGTTATATTACTTATTATTTACAGAATCTTTTTACTACCCACATTATAATAATTACGGTAAGGTGCTAATGCTTAAGAGTAATAAAAGACTAGTTTACTTTTTTATAGATAATTTTAATACTGCTTACATTAGAAGTATAACGATTACCATCTTTTACATCTATCTTTCGTTCAATAATTAATCGATCCTGACTTAATACTCGAATATCATAAATCTGTTCAGCATTTTGCTCTAATGATTTACTGATACCTAAGTACAATTTGTTTCCGCTTAACATCCATTGTCTAGGAGACCTTTCATTGTAATAATTCCCTTGACTATCTTTTTGATTTGAATAATCTGTTTGAATAGTAATGCCTCCTTTATAATAATCTACTGTCTGAGCAGGTACATTTAAATCACTTGCCAAAGTCTCCTTTACTATTCTACCATCTACATCTAACTCTGCTTTTTCTACAAGTTCCCATTTACCAAACATTTTAGAATTATTTTGTGCTTCTTCAGTAATTTGTATATCATCACTAGAAGAACAAGCAGTAAGGCTAACTGCAGACATTCCTAAAAATAGGAGACTAAATAGAGTTTGTTTTTTCATTTCGACTATTAATACATTTATATTTTTGACAAATATATATCGACATCTGTGAATTATCCAAAATAAAAACTCAAAATAAATTCACAATACGTGAATAAACAGGTTTTATAACTAACATTTAACAATTTCAATTTCGTGTATTTGTTAAAAAATCACACATTGTAATTTTTACACCAAATAAACTTACTTTAATAACGAATTATTAGAATATAAAAACAGTCAATCTACAATTCGTATAATAAAACAGACAATATAGAAATAAACACAACTTACCTCAACGCAAACAAAGTACTAGTAAGACATAAAAAAAGACTCTAGTACATACTAAAGTCTTTTATAATCGAATAGTAAGCTATCCACTTACCATTTTCTATTCATTCCTTTTTTCCAATCATAAGGCATAAGAGAACCTAAAGTTACATAGTGATCATCTTCTACTTCTACGATCGCGTTTTCATTTTCTTGTGCTAATTGAGTCATAAACTCTCTACATCTTCCGCAAGGAGGCACAGCTTCTCCCTTCTCAGTTATAGCTACTACCCGTCTTATTCTATTTTCTCCATGCTTTAGCATATCTGCTATAGCCCCATGCTCTGCACAGAACCCCATAGAACAAGCAGTATCAATACTAATACCTGTATATACATTTCCGTCTATAGTCTCAATAGCAGCGGCAACACTTCCATACGCAACAAAATCATTTAATTCAACTGATTTTGCATATTTATGGGCTATTTGCTTTAATTCCTTTGCTTCCATTTAATTCATTTTGTTAGGCATATCCATACCATATTATTTCCTCACTATACTCATTATATCTATTCAATTCCCAATCACCAAATACTTCTGCTATTCCTAGTCCAGCATCAGCTACTAATAGTCCTATCTCATTAAAACTAGGAAAAGCAATAGTAGATTGTGAACTAAAATTCTCTTGTGTATTATCAATACTATAATAAGTCGTATAAGTCAATGCTCTTGCATCTCCTTCATACGTATTCCACGCGGTGACTTGCCCATGCAAAGGATGTTTAAATTGACGTATAGACTCCTCTTTTGTCCACGTTAACCAATCTTTCACTAACGGATTCCGACTATCAAAGATATATCTACCTCCTTCATTTAAGTGTACTTTGATTGTTTCTAGAACAGCCAAACGATCCTCTTTCGTCAAGAAAACCTGAAATACATGACCTGATAAAATAATCAAATCAAACTTCTGCTCTAAGCGAATAGTTCTTGCATCTCCTTGAACCCATTTTACTTCTGAACTTCTTTTCTTTGCCTTTTCTAGCATCGCTTGAGCATACTCCACTCCTACTACATCTTTTCCTCTTTCTGATAAGACAGTAGCTAATCGCCCTGTTCCACATCCTAGATCTAAAACTGTTTTAGCTTTATCTGCTAGTTGTACATATCTCTCTTCATTCTCCCATAAGTTATCATAGTCGTAAAACTGAACCAAATCTACATTTTGATATAATTGATCTTCCATAATTATAGTTTAATCGTTAGTAAATCTCTATTTAAGAAAGGAACTAACTTATTAATTATATCTGTTGTATACAATTTCAAATAATGAGTAGTAGTTCCATCACTACAACCATAAAAAGGCTGATCCAAAACATCTTGATCAAATACTAATTGAATATCGCTAGCTGATTCTCTTAATAATCCAAATATAGATGCTGCTCCTACCTTGGTCTCCATCTTTTCGTATAGCATCTCTGCTGGTGCAAACGAAACCCTAGAGATGCTTAAAGCTTCACTAAACTCTTTACTACAAAAAGGTTTGTCTCCTAATGTAACGAATAGGTAAAACACTGTTCTCTGTCTATTGCACAAAAAAAGTGTTTTGACCATATTCATATCTAGCCTCTCATTAATCAACAAACAATCTTCCATTGTAATTGCCTCCTCTGTTTCAACTCTTTGCCAATCCATAGAAAGCTTAGACAATGTATCATAAGTCTGTTCTTGTAATTTAGAAAGATATCGCGATGGCCGTTCTAATGATACTTCACTGATATAAAACATATTTTATCTATCTATTACCGCACTCTCTAGAATAGAGAAACGCTTATTAATACTATCTATCTCTGCTACACATCCATATGGCAAAGTGAACGTTGGGCACGTATGACCAAAGTCCATCTGTGTTATCACAGGGAGAGTACTTAGACCTTCTTCATCAAGTATTTTAAGCAATATTTGCTCATATTCTTCAGCGTACATATTGTCATAAGGTCTTCCTAATATAATTCCATTTACTAAATGTAAAATACCCATTGCTGCATACCCTCTTAACCAACGCTCTATATAAAGAGGAGCTGTCTTTTCTTCAGAAGTTTCTAAAAACAATATACTTCCCTTCCACACATCTAATTCTGGCCAAAGCTCCGTTCCTTTTATTATTTCTAATACTTCCATGCATCCTCCAATTAAAGTACCCTGTACGCTTTTTTCTCCTCTCACATAGCGCCACCCTTCACATGGATTCAGCTTGCGTTTAGTGTTTTGTATGCTCACATCAAACCAATCTAAATACTCTGTAGTCCAACCTTCTGTATTTGGAGACACTGGTTCTACTGGTTCTATCTCAAACAATGTTCGTTTGATATCTTGTATCTGATAATCATGCATTTCCCCATTCTCTGCAAATCCCACTAATAACGAAGTACCATAGAAAGAGCTCAACCCTGCTTTTAGGCACATAAAATGCGTTACTGTACTATCTGAAAATCCTAGAAATATCTTTGGATTATTTCTAATTACATCATAGTCAATATACTTTAATAATCGAATACTCTCGTCTCCCCCTATATTGGTAATAATAGCTTTTACTTTCGGGTTTTTAAATGCATCCATTAGATCCTTAGCTCTTGCCTCTGGATGATTATAAATCCACTCTGCTGATTCTAAAGCATGTGACGTCTCTATAACTTTAAGTCCAAATATGTTTTCCAGTCGAGCTTTTCCTACTTGATAACGATGTGGTAACTCACCTGCCCCACCCCATGACAAAGAAATTGTCGCAACTGTATCTCCTTTTTTTAATCTCTTTGGCTTTATTAATCTTGTCCTCATATACTTATAATATTAACACCTATAGTTTCATGATCATCTCATGTTGAGTAATATAGTGCTCTAAGCCTATTCTCTTTAAAAACGAGATGAAATCCACTCCTTTATCATCCACATTAGTAATCAGAATAGGGGTTTCCAAAATATTAACCACATCATTCACGAGAATTTTTGCTATTCCTTTATTTCGGTAAGCTTTATCTACCGCTAGTTGATATATTTTACCACTGCTTTTATGATAGGCTACATATCCTACGATATTACCTCTCACTTTAGCTACTTTATACCGAATGTCTTCCTTAGCTTTTTCTAATACAGCTATTGAATTTTGCCAACTTGGTTGGATATCCCAAAAAGGAAGAACTGTTTTCCAACATACTTGCTCTACATCTTCTATTACAATATTAGCTGTCTTATAGTGCACCTCACGTGGTTGTCCTTTGAAGCACAATAAATCTCTACTTATATTATATCCTTGAGCTTTATAAGCACGAATAGCTTTATCGTTTCCTTTTATTACCTCAAGGGATAGATTTACACTACTACCCGTTTCTTTCCAAATAGGAATAGCATAACTATACATCTGAGCGACTAAACGCTGTCCCCTATATGTAGGTCTCACTCCTGTACCAGCATTATAATAATAGACTTGCTCAGCTTCTTTCTTCACTCCTGTTAGCATAAAAGCAACTAACTCCCCCTTATCAAATGCTCCGATAGAATAATCTAAGTCAACCAATTCACTATTTAGTTTAAATGCCAAGCTATCTTCTGTCAAATGAAAGGGAAGTATATAATCTGAAAATGAATCATTAAATACTTCTGTAAGCTCGCGTACACTTACTTCTCTAAGACTTCTAATTTTCATATCTCCTTTTTACTTTAATTTATTATATTCACCTCGTAACAAACTAAAAACAACAGAGTCTTCTATCTGTTCTCCTTTTACATAATGACTTCTCAATTGTCCTTCTCTAGTAAATCCAAACTTCTTCACTGTATTTAAGGAAGCCATATTATCTGGGCTAATGAAGGCCTCTACTCGTCTCAATTGCATAGTTTCAAATCCATAATGTAAGACCGTATTTAAGACTTCACTCATCACACCTCTTCCTTTCGAGTTATCATGATACAGTCCATATCCTACCTCAGCTCTATCGTGTTCTAAATACCAAGTATGATATCCACAGTACCCTAATATATCCTCTGTTTCTTTATCAATGATTAAAAACATCAAATATGATTTATTATAAGTACGGAAGCCATAGGCTGCTTTTACTTTTTCTTTTTCTACTTCCTCTTCAGGAATACCTATATAATGCAAAAGTTCTTCTGCAGTAGCTAATCTTAAAAAGTTTTGATAAGCTTCAGCTTCTAGTATTCGTAATTTAAAACGGGAAGTTTCAATATGGTCAAATATAAATTCTCTCATTCTGTGTCATTCTAAGTGAACTAAATATAATATTGAGTATATTTAGGTTCCTGCAAATTAAAAAAAAGTCAGCATATAAGATAAACAAACAAGTGTGAATCAACATTTTTATATACTGAAAAGACAAAAGAAGGGCTATCCTTTACTTTCATTCTGAGTAAATTTACCATCTTTCTCTATTATCTCTATTATGATAGTATAATGACTCCGTTATTTTCTATCAAATAACGGAGTGAGTACGGACTCATAACGGACTCACTACGGACTCATTCAAAACTAAAGCTATCTCAAACTACTATAAGTGTACACTTATCATAAACAGTCAACCTTACTTAACTAGATTATATAAATTAGTAAATATTTGAATATGTAAATAATTATCAAATAAAAATAAATACCTTTGTAGGAGAGTACACAATTAATTATCAACACCTTAACACATACGCTATGATAAACTATCACGTCATAATACCAAATGATAAAAAAGCAGTATTTCAAGAGTTTCTTGAGATAATTGGTGCTGATTATAGTGAACAGATTAATGACCTTAACCTAACTCTAGAACAACAAGGCATCTTAGAACAAAGGCTTGCAGAACCTAGCGAGAGTTATATTTCTCTTGATAAGGCACTTAATGAACTATACAAAAAATATGACTTATAATATAGTTATACTCCCAAGTGCTATACATGACTTAGATGCTATATTTGAGTATTATTTTTTGATATCTAAACGTATTCTAAATTCCTTTAAAAAAGAATTTGATAAAACATTGAAAGTATTAAAGAATAATCCTTTCTTTCAGATAAGATACAATGACATACGAGCTATTTCTATTAAGAAATTTCCGTATGTCATTTTTTTTAGAGTAGATCCTTATAAACAAATGATACATATAGTAGCTGTTTTTAATACTGCTCAGAACAGTGATAAATATCCTGTATAAAAAAAGGGTATCACGAATGACACCCCTTTCTCCTCTAATCAATAATAATCTTAACAGATTAATTCAACCTTTCCGCTTACTACATCATAATAAGCTCCTACTACACCTATTTTTTCTTCAGCAATCAATTTAGTCAATGAAGGACTCACTTCTTGCAACTGTGCTACTATCGTTCTTACGTTCTCCATCGTCACTAACTCTACTAACTCTGATGCTGACAAATCTTCATTACTGTGTTTTTGGCGAACTTTATCTACTACTGGATGGATGCGTTCTAATATAGTGTCTAGTTTACCTAAAGTCGTATGGTTACACGCTCCTGTCACAGCACCACATCTACTGTGTCCTAATACCATGATTAATTTACTACCAACCACATTACAGGCATATTCCATACTTCCGATTACTTCATCTGTCAATACATTACCTGCTATTCTTAAACTAAAGATATCTCCTATCCCTTGATCTAATACATGCTCTAGTGGAGCACGACTATCCATACAACTCAAAATAACGGCATGTGGATGTTGACCATCTTTAGTCTCTTGTAGTTGGTGTAAGAAGTTTCGGTTAAACTTCAAGTTATTTACAAAGCGGTTATTTCCTTCTAATAATAATTCTAAGCTTTGTGCTGGCGTTGTATTTGCTAATATTTCTTTTGTAAATGAATTCATAATTAAATGGTTTTTCTGTGTGATAAAATAATGTTTTGTTGGTCTCCTGATACTTTCACTTCTTTGTGAAAACCTGTTGTAGTAATCAGTATGTTTTTTTCTTTTGCCTTTTCATTTATAAACGTCTCTATAAGCTCTAAGACATCCACATGGATATACCCCATACGCTTTGCGTCTATAGCCAAGTGACAATTATCTGGCAATTGATAAAGCCTGTTTTTAATCGCTGTCTTGTTCAAGAACGATACTTCCTCTGCTAAAGTCAAGGTATATACTACTTGCTCTTGCTTTATCTGACGATGCATAGAGAATGCTTTTCTTACATTTCCGATTAGTAAGAATAATACACTCACTCCCATACCTACAAGGACACCAACGAGTAAATCTGTTACTACTACCATAATAAATGTGATGATAAAAGGAATAAACTGTGTGTATCCTTTATGCCAAAAGTGCATAAGAATAGCTGGACGAGCTAGGTTATACCCTACTAAGATTAATACTGCTGCTAAGGATGCTAAAGGAATCATATTTAATACTAAAGGCAAGGAGATAACTGCTATTAATAAGAAAATACCATGAATGACTGCAGATGCTTTATACAATCCTCCTGCATTCACATTAGCAGAAGAACGTACTACTACAGAAGTCATCGGAAGTCCTCCTATCAAAGAGCTTAGAATATTCCCTATTCCTTGTACTTTTAATTCTCTATTAGTATCTGTATGTCTCTTCAATGGATCTAAGCGATCTGTCGCCTCAATACACAATAAAGTTTCAATAGAAGCTACAATAGCAATAGTCCCTCCAATCATCCATACAGCAGGATTAGCAAATCCTGTCCAATCTGGAAATACAAATATGGAACTGATATCTGATAAACTATCAAACATAGGGATCGACACTAATCTCGATGGTTCGATAGCTAAAGAGCTACCTGTAGCAATCCAAAACTGGTTAATCAAAATACCGACTACCACTACAATTAAAGCTGCTGGTAAAAAAGAGACTTTCTTAGTCCACTTCATCTTATTCCACAGTAATAATATGGCTAATGAAATAACAGTAATAATCACCGTACCCAACTGGACAGATGCAAAAGAGGTGATATCACCTAAAGCATCTACTCCAAAAACCAATGGCAATTGCTTAATTAAAATCACTAATCCAATACCTGCTAACATTCCCTCTATTACACTTGATGGAAAGTAGTTGGCAATAGTACCTGATCTTAACAATCCTAATATCACTTGCAAAACTCCTGCAATAATACCTGCTGTAAGTAATAATTCAAATGATCCTAGCTCCGTTATAGCTCCTAATATAATAGCCGCTAAACCTGCTGCTGGACCACTTACACTAATATTTGAATTACTCAGTAATCCAACTATTACTCCTCCTACCACACCTGAAATAATACCTGCAATAGGGGGTGCACCAGAAGCTAACGCAATTCCTAAACACAGTGGAAGTGCGACTAAAAAGACCACAAGGCCTGGAGCAACACTCTTCTTAAGTGCTGCGATACTCATATTTTTTGTCATTGTTATTTTACGTTTAGTTTTTTCTTTTTTAGCCACAGATAAAGGCAATAGAAGATCTGTCGATTCATTGTTGTCCAAAAAATCAAGAAGGTAAATATTGACTTATTCAATACTTAAAAGCTAAAAAAGAAATGATTAACGAACTAAAGGCTTCTTCATTGCTGACAATTAACCATTTTGCAAAAGAAGACTTTCGTTACAACAAAAGACATCATAGGTAATTAAACCCACATTCCGCATTAGCCAAATACTGCAAAGCAATTCTACTTCATATCTCTTTCATTAGCTCTAAAACCATACTATAGTATGCTTGTATCACTAATTGAGAGTTATTTTGTATAATTACTTTTCGTTTATATGTCTATCGTGGAATATGGGTTAAATGAAACATAATACATGCTCTACAGTACATAAACCTAGAGACAGTATTAGCTAAATACTACAAAAAGATTCTAAGCCATAACTCTTTCTATAGCGCTATCATTATACTATCGTATGATTATAATACTAATTCCGATTTGCATTGCGTAATTACTGTTCATTGATCTATCTATTGCTAGTTCTAGAATGAACTATCTAATCATCCATCTCTATGAAAATAGATAGGCAAATAACCTATAAAATGTCTTTTGCTAAATCCTCTACTAGTGTTTACTAATAGAAGTCATATTAAACTAAACGTTCAGGAGGGGGTAATAAGATATCGAACTCTTGTGATTCATACACAAGTTTCAAATGAGAAAAGTTTAATTCCAATCCTTCTCCAGCATCTACTAGATTAAGATGATTAGAAGCAGATAAATCCCACAAATGTCCTTTGTGCTCTTCTTCTGCATTAGTGATTGGCTTTTTATTTTCTTCAGAAATGGTCACAGAAGGTATCTCTAATTCAATGCCAGCTAGCACCGCAATAGTCGGCGTAGCAATAAAGTTTACAAAGAATAATAATACAATTAGTGATACATATTTCATATCACAAAAATATTTTTTTTCTGAAATATGACAATATTAGACTTGTTAATTTTACTATAAAAAGTAGTTTTTATAGTAAACAACATCACATTTCAACAAGGTTTTAATGTAAAAACCACACTTAATGTAGCTTATTTCCTTCTATACTTTCTTTTGCTTTTCTTCCTATTCATCTGATATGCAAATACTAAACCCACTAACGCTCCTACTAAATGCCCTTGCCAAGAAACACCTTCTGCGACATAGCTAGGTAATACTCCATAAACTAACCCTCCATATAGTATCCCAATGATAATAGATACTAAGATTAAAACTAACTTGCGAATAAATATTCCACTAAAGAATAGAAAGAAAAAGAGCATATAAATTAATCCACTTGCTCCTATATGACAACTCATCATACTTGTCTGAAAGTAACCAAAATCAGGTAATAGCCACAAGGCTAAACCTGAGGTAATCCACCCCATAATAAGTACTGTATATGCTTGCTTTTTATAAAACAAAAACAATACTACACTAAGTATAAATAAAGGTAAAGTATTACTAATGATATGGTCTATCCCACCATGAAACAGAGGACTTAAGAAAATTCCTTTAATGCCTTCTATACGCCAAGGAATCACTCCATAACAATCGTGGAATATACCCAATTGTTGTAGACCAAATATAAACCACATCACTCCTACCAACAATAATGGTGGATAGAAATCTTCTTTCTTTAATCTAAGTTCCTCGTTTCTCACTGTACTCTATTTTATGTTAAAAGTACGATTATAATCAACATATCACCCATAATCAAACAACTTTCATAAAACTTCACACAACTAAATAATATTCATAACAAACAACATTAATATATACCTAAAAAAAATGGCTACTCCATTACAGAGTAGCCACTTCCTAATTATAATAGATGAGCTTTGATTTTATAATTGTACTTTACTCACAGTATCACCATTCGTATCTACTGCAGCCTCTTGCCCTTCTACTTTAGGCATTCTCTTTGTTTTATTTGTAACATAAGCTACTCCTGTATTTTTATTTACTGCTACAGTATTAGGGTGACTTCCCGTCTCTAATTCTGTAACTACCTCATAGGTTTTACCATCAACAATAACAGTTTTACCACTTTCTCTATTTGCTAAAACAATTTTATCTTGTTTTGGTAAATAGTTTACTCCTAATGACCCTCCTTTAAACTTTACTACTTTTAGTAACTCTCCACTGTCAGCATTTAATACTGTTAACCCAGTAGAAGAATTTGTCACAAACAATCTTCTTCTTGATTCATCAATAGAAACATTAATTGGGCTTTCTCCACCTGAAGCAAACTTCTTAATCACTTTTTTAGTCGTTGGATCAATAATAGCTACTTCATTTGTACCCATATTAGCAGCGTATAACTTCTTCGTTTTAGTATCAAAAGTAAGTCCTGCTGTAAAAATACCAGTATTGTCTATATATCCTTTTAATACATCTTTATCTCCATCAATGATCCACACTTTCCCATCTTGTTGTGTGTCTGATGCATAAATAGTATTTGTTTTCTCATCAATAGCAATCTCTCTATTGTGACCGCTTTCATTCGTTCCTGGAATTACTTTAGTAGCTCCTGTTTTTAGATCGATTACAGTCACTGCATTAGTAGTTGTATTCGTTCCATAAATCTTTTGAGTCTTTTCATTTACTGCAATACCAAATACAGGATTCCCGTTCACACTGTACTCTTTTTCAACAGATAAGTCATTGCCATTTAATTTATAAACAACTCCTTCTTTAGTTTTAAAATCGATTACAGAAGCAACATATACTCCATTGTCCACACTATTGTAAGCAACTTCATATAGTCCTTTTCCTACTTGTTTATTTTGATCTATTGATTGTGCTGTAGCAGTTGTTCCCATTGCTGCTAATACTGTAGCACTCAAAAACGTTAATGATTTAATGTATTTCATATTGTTATTATTAAAAATTAGTACTTTCTACTTTAGATAAGCTACCTATCATCCAATTAAAAGCTTGTTGCCAATACCACGCGCCATGCTTTCCTTTTGGATTAATATTCAACTCATAATTCAGGTTTAATACCTTGTTATTTGTTTCTAAAAAACGAAGAATATCTTCATCCATTCTAACCACATTCCCATCTCCTTTCTTGCGATTCTCACGTCCTCCTCCATAGATAAAATAAGTTTGTTGTCTTATTTTATCTATTTGACTAGTAGATAAGACATTGACATAAGTATCTAGGTTGTGATCATCTTGCCAAATAGAAGGAGAAAACACGCCAATCTTTCCAAATGTATCTGGATAAGTCAACCCTGCATATAAAGAAATCAATCCTCCTAAAGAACCTCCAGCGATACCAGTATGATGAACATCTGACAGGGTTCTATAAGTCGAGTCTATATAAGGCTTTAATGTTTTAACTATAAAAGAAATATAAGCTTGTCCTTCTACGACAGGGTTCTTCTGTGTAGGAAAAAAAGAATATTCTTTTTCTCTTAGATTCTTTTGATAATCATGATCTATCCCTACGATAATATATTGATCTCCATATTTGGCTATAGTCTCATCTACTTCCCATTCTACTGGGCCTAGTCTACCTTCTGAAGTAGCCTCGTCAAACAAATCTTGTCCATCGTGCATATACCACACAGGATACGATTCTTGACTATGGTCATAATCTTTAGGTAAATAAATTCTAATATCTCTTACTCTATTTAACTCAGGGATATAGAAGTTCTTCAGTATCACTAGATGATCTGGAGCTGTAGACGTTTCAAACTGGTCTCTCCATGCAGAAATAGTATTCTTTAATACCATATCTTCTTTAACTTCTACATCGTGTAAATTAATCAATCTACCTTTCTTAGATGACTCTAAAGTCTGCCAAGTACCTCGTGTGAATTTATATTCTAGAACTCCTACTGGGATGTCTGCCACCTCTACTAGATATTGATTAGATGTCCCTGAGACATTACGCATGAGGTAACGTTCATCTTTAGGATTCCATTGATTAAAATTACCTGTCAAATAAATAGGTTCTTCTGTGTGAGCAAAGTCTTCCACTGTGACTTCTACTCTAACTTTAAAACTGTTCTGTGCTTGCAAATTCATAACTACCATTAAAACAATAAACACATACTTTTTCATTAATTACTTTTATAACTTGTTTACTTTAAACAATCCTTGAGGCTTTCCTCCTTTTTGAATCTCAATAGAAGGCGTTGCTTTTAGCATATCTTCTGATAATTCATAGTATCCCGATTTTGTATCATTTACCACACGAATAAATTTCTTATTATCTATTTTAGATACTCCTAATGAAGCGGCTGGTGTTTCGACTAATGTTACTCCCTCTATCTGAATAGGTGTTACTGCCTTACTCTTAATATCAATCACTACATACTTCCAAATAGGAGTCAAATTAATTGTTTGTGGATTTGCTAATGGTACATCATTTACCAACGTTACTATTTTTCCTTTCTCTACATAGATTGTTGAGAATTTACCAGGTGTTACACTGTTAAACATCGTATTGAAATCTAATTCCCATGATTGGTCTACTTCATTTGATCCATTCTTAATACGTGCTATTTTAGATTGATCTCCTAAACCTCCTGTTTTAATACCTTGACACACGAAATACAAATCTTTATTCTCGTCAAAATAATACAACGGGTTCTCATCAACGAAAGCAATATTACCTGTATTCTTTACCTGAGTATCTCCTATCCATTTTCCATTAGTCAAATCAATAACAGCAAGATGTACATCAGTTGATACACCATCAAACATACCTCCCTGTGCCCCTTGGTTCTTTCCAAAAGTGATATCAGCATATAGTTTATTGCCATTAATTGCTAATAAATGTTGACCTATTGCTTTAAAGTTTACTCCTTGTAGATTTAACTTTTTCTCTAACGCATTAATCTGTTCGGCATAATCTCCTAACATTCCTTTTTTTGCCATTCCTACTGGATCAAACATCTGTATTTGTGTAGGTTGACCTCCTTCAAAATAATATCCTGTTGTATGATCATTCGTTAATGTAAAGTTCCCTGAACCTGCTATTTTTGGTTCTAAAGCAATACTTTTAGTAGTGTAAAAGCCTTTATCATCAAAAATGAATTGACCTAATGCACGAGAATTATTGTCATCAAACATTCTATACACTCTATTACCATATTGACGATAACCTCCCATTCCTCCTGTGGTTGTCGTATTACCTGTAGCATTGTCTATTGCTCCTTTTGGTAAAGAAGAATAGGCTTTTAAGAAACCGTTTTTAACAGGTCCTTTCCCCTCTGATAAAGTCATCAAAAAATATTGACTCTGTTTTACTTCTGGGTCTACTGGTGTTACAGGATTATTGTCATCTGAAGAAGAGCATGATGCTAGTGTTAATGCAAAAGCAAATGACATTGATAATAATGGTTTTATAAGTCTCATGTTAATTAAGTTTATAGTTAAGTTTTAAGTAGATACTCCTACCTGCTTTTTGTATTTTAAAATAATCGTATAAATCTTGATTTAGTAAATTGCGTATCTCAACTCCGATAGACACTCCTTTATCATTTAACTCATATAAAGTACCTAGAGTAAGAGAAGTCTGATCTGGAACAATGTTTTTCACATCTCCTTTACTCTTTCCAAACAATCCTAAGAATCCATTTGGTTCCATAGATTTATCAATAGGTTGAATGTAAAACTCACGAACGAAATTAAGATTAGCATAAGCTGTTAATCGATCTTGCTTCTTGAAAACATCAGTAAACTTAGCTTCTGCTCCAATGTTGGCAAAAAAGAATGGAATATTTGGTACTCTATTACCTTTTAACCATTTATCTGCGGCTTGTTTAAACTCTCCATAACGAATACTTTGCCAAGTAAAGTTCCCATAAAACTTATAGTTCTTTTTTACTTTCAGGCTTAGATCTCCTTCAAAACCGTATCCATTAGCCTTTTCTTTATTGACAAAAACAGAGAGAGGTGGATTACCTGACACAAGTACAATGATATCTTTTGTGTGTCTGTAAAAACTATTAAAACTATATTGGAAGTTACCCACCTCCTTCTCTATTCCTAAATTTAAATTGATACTCTGTTCTGGCTTTAAATTAAAGTTCGATGCTATAAAAATATAGTCACCAAATAACTCTGTATATCCTGGTAATCTTCTTGCATCTTCTACAGAAAAGCGAAGATTAGTTTGTTCTGTTAATCTATATTTAGCTCCTAAAGCCCAACCAACTGCATTATCTGATACATCATGAATATCTCTAGCGGATAAGTCTACATTACTAGCAGTATTAAGCCCTCTACTTGAATAATTATACAACTTCACAATTGCATTTGTTTCCAATTTCTTATCCCACCACTGACTCGTCAATCCTATAGCTAACACATTCTTTTTATAACGAGTAGGAAGTTCTATCACTGTTTGGTTCAAATCCTGAATTACTCTTCCATAAGGATCTTTACCCTCTCTTTTAGTATAATTGTAAGTATTGTTTAACCAGATTTGTTGTGAAGGATTAATCGCATAGCCTATCAATGTTCTTGAAGTAAAGAATGTCATATCTATATCAGCATCCATAGGCATATCTCCTTCCCCTCTATACCCACGTGGGGTGAACTCTCCTAGCCAGTTATACCTTCCTTTTAAAGTATCAATAGCTTGTGACTTCACTACATTATAAGATAGAAATTGATCTATAGATAATTTATCATTGAATACGGCTTTTTTATACCTTAATGTTGGAATAACACTGTGTTGCTTATCTTCAATTCCTCCATAAGGTACAACCATTGAAGTAGGACTATTTTGAAGTTGTTTATCGATATTATAATAACTTATACCTAGTTCAATTTTATCTGCCCAAGAAAGATTATGAGCTCCTAAATAAGCATTAGCAAAGAAGTGCTTATATCGATTGTGAAACAACTTTACCTTAGAATGAGTTTGAGCTAATTCAAGATCAGGAGTATTAATCTTATAATCATTATCAGAGTAATTATAAAACACCTCTCCTCCTGCATATAGATTGTCATTTAAGTTATAATGCCCTCTTACAGCAGAGCGAATTGTATTAAATGAACCATATTCTACAGAAGCTCTTAATTGATTACTTTGTATAGAAGAAGAAACTAAATTAACTGCTCCTCCTAAAGCATCACTTGCTAAGTGCACAGGGATAATTCCTTTATATACCTCCACTTTATCCAATACATCTAATGGCACATTAGAAATATTATACCCTTGTCCCAAATAGTTTAAAGGAATACCATCCTTAAAAAAACGTATTGCATTACCTTGAAAACCATTCAGATTAATATTAGCCTCTGAACCTAAGCCTCCTCCTTGTCGGATACGCACTCCAGTAGTCTTGTTCATTAAATCATTTAAAGAGGTAGGACGAAGAATCTCACTTTTAGTATCCATAGTGACTGCTCTAATAATATCTCGATTACTATTTTGCTGTTCATCTTTAGTTTGAACAATAATATCTGATAAGATGGTGTGGTCTTCTTCTAAAACAAATGAATTGCGAATCAAATCCACAGTATCGAATGTTTGATTCACACTTTGATAGTGTTCAGCAAATACTTGAATAACATAAGACGATGCAGGTTTTAGGTCAAACTGAACCTTACCCTCCCCATCTGTTATCAGTTGTTGATTATTTACTATTACGACAGCATTCTTTACCAACTGATTACTGTTATTGGTAATAACGATACTCTTCTTTATTTGCCCCAAAGCTAATGAGGTACTGGCTAGAGCCATCAATAAGGTTACTTTACTAAGCCTGCTCACTTGTTATTTATAATTATTTTAAATAATGACAAATGTAGACTTATTTACCTCACTAACAAGAATAATTCTAAATAATCATTTAAAATAAGCTTAAACTAAATATAAAAAACGCACAATAAAGAACAATTAAAAATAAAAACTATAGATTTATAAATTATATAATTCAAAACATCCTTTGATATACTAAATAAAAAATAGAATAGTTAAAGTTATAATACTCACTTTAGGTTACATAAAAAAACCTTCTAATCTTATTATGATCAGAAGGTTTTTTATAATTTATTCCTCTTTATTCCATTTAACAAAGTACTTAGCTATTCTACCAAAATTGGTTATCATTAAGAATCCTAACACTAAATTAGCAAAAGCTCTAAAAGCCCATATTCATCAAAGGTAGGCATATTTTCATTTCTGATAGCTACAGTAAATCGTTGTATAATCCATGTAATCATATAAGGGAGATTATTCACAATGAGTATTCCTCCAATAATAAATATCCCTACCTTAACAATATCAACAGCAGTCAGATTATCGACTACTATTTTATCAGTGTCATAACCATTACTTAAGCGGAAAAGGCTAACTATCTTATCTCCATATAACATTAACAGAGTAAATACTACCAACAAAAAGATATATTGACTTATATCTAACAGTAAATCACCAAAGGTATTTTCCTTTACAGTAATCAAATAGTACAAACTACTTAATAGAGACAAAAAATAGGTAAGAAATAAGTAAAACCCTAATAACTTCACTAATGCCGTAAACAAATCTCTTTTACTCATAGATACTCATATTAAAGATTGAGAGTATCTAATATACAACTAATTAGTGTGTCTTTTTTAGTTTATTCACAACAATACACTGCTTGTTCCATATCGTGATAGAACAGTACTGTCCAATGCTCTTCCTCAGCCTGTATCTTCCATTCTGTACGCCACTTCATCGCTAGTTTACCGTCATAATCACTTTTAAACGCCATATTAAATTCTAGATAGCTATGCTTTGGTAGATTATCTGCACCATAAAAGATGGTTTGTTCTTTGTCTTTAATCCAAAATACCTGCATATACGGCGTATGCCCTCCCACCACTTGATAAGTAATCTGATCATCTATACTACCTTGATCATCATTCATCCATATGATATTAGGTAATACCAAGGCCTCTTCCAATATATCGTAATCAAATGAAATATCATCCATAGACAACTCTGCAAAAGCAACTTCTCTGCGTTGAATGTATATTTGAGCATTAGGATAGCGTCCTATATATCCTTCTTCTGTTTCTTCAACCAAACCGTTGATATGATCTTTGTGCAAATGCGACATCAACACTCTATCTATATCCAAAGGAGTTAATCCTTCTTTCGCCAATAATTCATCTATTTTGTAAACACCATTCTCTTGATATCCTAAACCTACATCTAATAATGTTTTATGATTATCTGTTATGATCAAAAAAGGTTGTACTGCTAATTGTATTTCTGTGGTCAATACCTTATCTCCTATAGGTAAAAAATTCTTTACCTCATCTTCATAAAAATCACCTTCTTTTAAGGGTACTACTTTAATCATTGTTTTGTGAGTTTTGAATTACAAAGATAAATAGAAATAAAGAAAAAGGATTGTTCTAATCACAATCAGAACAATCCTTCCTATTATTTTAAAAGTTCTTCTTTCAAATCCTCATAAGAAGTGAGAACAGTACTTTTCTTTTCTCCTTTCATAATCTCTTCCAATCTATCAGGTATAGGAATCTCTATTTCTAATAATTGTTCTATACACTCTGGAAACTTAACTGGATGTGCTGTTCCTAAGAATACCCCTGTAAAATCATGATGTGCCTTAGCGTACTCCTTGATCCCTAGATATCCCACTGAAGCGTGAGGATCTAGTAGATAGCCACTCTTCTCATATTGTTCTTCTATTAATGCTAATGTAGCCTTATCTGTAAAAGAATAGGCTGACAGATCTTTGCTCAACTCCTTCGCATCTTTAGCAAACAATTCTAATATACGCACGAAATTGCTCGGGTCACTTACATCCATCGCATTAGAAATTGTCTCTACTGTTTGTTTCGGCGTATAGGCTTTAGAAGAAAAGAATCTTGGTATTGTATCATTTGCATTAGTAGCTGCAATAAAATGAGCAATAGGCAATCCCATCTTTTGAGCTAGCATCCCTGCACATATATTTCCAAAGTTTCCACTAGGTACAGATACAACCAATGGTTTGTTTAAATGTTGTAATTCTTTATACATCAAGAAATAATAGAACATCTGAGGTAACCAACGAGCTACATTAATTGAATTCGCTGATGTCAAACGACAAGATTTCAACTCTTCATCTAAAAAAGCCCTCTTTACCATCGCCTGACAATCATCAAAACTTCCTTCTACTTCTATTGCTCTAATATTCTTACCTAGCGCAGTTAATTGCTTCTCCTGGATGCTACTCACTTTCCCTTTGGGATATAAGATAACAACTTCTATTCCTTCCACATCATAGAATCCGTGAGCTACAGCACCTCCTGTATCTCCTGAAGTTGCCACTAGAATAGTAATTTTCTCTTTTTCCCCTTTGACAAAGCTTCTCAAACATCTAGACATAAATCCCGCTCCTACATCTTTAAAAGCTAATGTAGGTCCATGAAATAACTCTAATGTATAAACATCTTGATCAATCGACACTACAGGAAAATCAAATGCTAACGTTTCTCTTACAATCGTTCTTAGCTCTTCTTCTGCTATCTCTTTCCCTACAAAAGGAGCGATAACCTGGTATGCTATCTCTTCCTTACTCATCGCTTGAATACCTTCAAAAAACGAAAGAGCTAACTGAGGTATTTCTTGTGGAAAATACAATCCTTTATCCTCGGCAATACCTTGTATTGCAGCTTCTTTAAATGAGGCTACACGCTGAGGGTTATTTAAACTATAATACTTCATTACAATACTTTTATACCTTGTGAATTAATAGGCGATACATGAATATCAAACTCATACCCTGCATCCTTTACTACTTGACGCATTGCTTCTGCTACGCGCTCTGCATTCTCCTTGCCTTTGCTCAATGCAAACACAGAAGGTCCTGCTCCTGATATTCCTCCTCCTAATGCTCCATGCTCACAAGCTGCTTGTTTTAACTCTGCATAGTTTGGTATCAATAGTGAACGTTTAGGCTCTACAAATTCATCGTGTAATGAATTACCAATCAAATCGTAATCAGAAGTATAAAGTCCA
Source organism: Myroides odoratimimus (assembly GCF_004337635.1). Classification (NCBI taxonomy): domain Bacteria; kingdom Pseudomonadati; phylum Bacteroidota; class Flavobacteriia; order Flavobacteriales; family Flavobacteriaceae; genus Myroides; species Myroides odoratimimus. The sequence goes on along the minus strand of NZ_CP037427.1, from coordinate 2,731,008 downwards.
CATATCAATCCGCCAAGATTACCACATTGTTTAATCGCTTGTTTTAAAGTAACTGTTTGCTTTAAAACCGAACGAGCATCCTTTGTTTTCAATTCTATCTGAGGGTGAATAACAGTAGCGTATAGCTCTTTTGGAGAATCTATATGAACTATATTAAGCGGTTCATAACTATGAATAAATGCAAACCCTCCTAATAACGCTGGAGCTACATTATCCGCATGAGGTGCCCCACTCGCTAAAGCTTCTCCTTGCATAGCATAATAGATCAACTCTTTATTGGTCAGTGGGTATCCACATAACGCATTGATACCATAAACTACTCCTGCACTACTAGCAGCACTACTACCAATACCACTACCCGCCTTGATATTCTTGTGAATCACAATCTCGAAGCCAAAGTCAGGTTGTAGTTTTTCTATTAGAGCTAAAGCGGCAACACCTGCTACATTCTTCTCTACTTCAAGTGGTAAATCAGCACCAATAATCTCTTTGATACGCACTCCTTTTTCTGCTGTTTGAGTGATAATCATTTCATCACCTACATTATCTAAACACACACCCAAAACATCAAATCCACATGATAGATTAGCGATTGTAGCTGGGCAAAATATCTTTATTTCTTTCATCTTATAACAATTTACTTCCTATTCTTATTACATCTGCAAATATTCCTGATGCTGTCACTTCTGCTCCTGCACCCGCTCCTTTTATTAATAACGGTTGTTCTTGATAGCGATTTGTATAGAACATTACAATATTATCTTTCCCTTCTAAGTGATAGAATGGGTGATTAGACATTATCTCTTGCAGACCTACACTAGCCTTACCGTCATTAAGCGTTGCCACTACTTTTAGACAAGCTCCTTTAGCTTTTGCCCCTTCATATAGAGCTTTAAAATGAGCTTCTTCCTTAGCTAAAGCTGTAATAAACGCATCAGCATCCTCAGCCTCCATACAAGACATAGGTAAGAAACTATCCACCTGTACATCTTCCTCTTCTACCCAATAGTTACACTCTCTCATCAGAATCATCAGTTTTCTCTTCACATCTACACCACTCAAATCTATCAATGGATGAGGCTCTGTATACCCTTCTTTCTTAGCTAGAGCTACTATCTCTGCAAAAGGTTTAGAACCGTCATATTGATTAAAAATAAAGTTCAAACTACCACTTAATACTGCTTGTATCTCTTTTACTTGATCTCCTGAGGCAACAAGGTTCTTAATTGTATCAATAATAGGTAAACCTGCACCTACGTTTGTTTCGTATAAGAAAGGAGCATTGTACTTCTTAGATAGGCCTTTTAACTCTTTATAATATTCCATTGTAGAAGAACATGCTATCTTATTACAAGTCACCACAGCAATACTATTCTTTAAATATGATGCATAAGTCATGGCCACATCAGCAGTAGCGGTATTATCTACGAATATGCTATTGCGCAAATTCAGTTCTTTGATCTTATCTAAGAATCCCTTTTGAGTCATAGGAACTCCACAATTAGACAAATCTTTTACTTCAGCCAAATCAAAGCCTTCTACATTAAAACACATCAATTTAGAATTAGCTATTCCTACCACTCTAACATTTACTTTCAGATGTTCTCTTAAATAATTGTGTTGTTGCACGATTTGCTCTAAGAACTTCCCTCCTACATTTCCTATTCCCATAACAAATAAGTTCAACTGAACCACCACTTCTTCAAAGAAAGCTTCATGTAGCACATTCAATGCTTTCTTGACATCTTTCTCTAAAATTACAGCTGAGATATTTCGCTCTGATGCCCCCTGAGCGATAGCACAGATATTAATATTGTTACGACCTAAGGCACTAAACATTTTACCACTGACTCCTTGATGCCCTTTGATATAATCTCCTACAGCTGCAATAATAGACATCCCTAATTCTACACGAACCGGTTTTACTTTTTTGTTTTGTATTTCAAACTCAAAAGCTTTGTTAATCACTTGTTCTGCTCTTACGGCATCTGGAGCAATAATAGCAAAACAGATAGAGTGCTCTGAAGAAGCTTGAGTAATGAATATCACATTGATATCCTCTAAAGACAATACTTCAAACAGTCGTTTAGAAATACCTGCCACACCTACCATCCCAGGACCTTCTAGTGTCAGCAGTGCTAGATTGTCAATATTTGTAATTCCTCGTACAGGATTAGGGTCTGTACTTCCTACAGTACTGACTAAACTTCCCTCTGCTTCTGGTTCAAAAGTATTTTTAACAATCAATGAGATTCCTTTAGGTAAAATAGGCGCCAAAGCAGATGGATACAATACTTTCGCCCCGAAGTGAGAAAGCTCCATTGCTTCTTGGAAGTTGATGTGTTTCACTATTTTTGCCTGTTTTACTACTCTTGGGTTAGCCGTATATATACCACTTACATCTGTCCAAATCTCTAGTTCTTTTAAATTAAGAGCAGCTGCGATAATAGCTGCAGTATAGTCAGATCCACCACGTCCTAATGTTGTCACTTCATTTGCTTCTGACTCTGCTATAAATCCTGGTACAATAGTTACTGCACATTTATGTTTCTCAAAGTAATCAACGATTAACTGATCAGTTACTTCAAAGTTTACAGCTGCTTTACCAAACTTGTCATTTGTCTTGATAAAATTTCCACTATATCCGTGACGACAGTCTTGCCCCTGTGCCTTCATAACCTCAGCGATAACATAAGAAGAAAGGCGTTCACCATAAGACATAATCAAATCCTTAATGCGAGGAGATAACTCTCTTAGTAAGAAACACCCTTGTAACAATACTTCTAATTCATTCAGCTCTCTAATTACACTGCTCAATATTCCTGCTTGATCATTCACAGGGATTAATGCCCTAACAACTTCTAAATGACGATGACTAATATCTTTAAATTGGTCTATATATTCTTCATTATGTGCCGCCGCTTGTACTGCTGCAAGCTGTAGTAGATCAGTCACTCCACTCAGCGCAGATACCACTACGATAACAGGCTCTTCTATCTTATTGATGATATCTATACATCTCTTTATATTCACGGCATTAGCCACTGATGACCCGCCAAACTTTATTACTTTCATAAAATTTCATTGATTTGGTTTTCTCCCAAAGCAAGTAACTAATTGATATTAATCGCTTTGGACAATATAAAATACAGCCGTTAATAAATAAACGACCACAGACGATGGTTATATGTAATAAATTCCCCCTTTACAGGGTTGAGATAGATGACGATGACGAAGATGTCAACGTAATAGTAGTTACTGTAGAAGTAGTAACGTTAGAAACACGAGAAGTTGCACCACTTAAGATAGTAGTGTTTAAAACAGGGTTATATGTTCTAAAATTCGCGTTCATTGATATGGCTAAGATACCAAAACCATTTTGAAACAAACCAATAAAAAGTTAAAGAAATTCAAATATTTATTTCAAACGACTTCATTAAAGCACTCTTAATCCCAACAAATACAAGGGATAAACAACATTAAAAATATTTTAAAAAACACTCCTATTTACACAAAAAACAAAGAACTCCATCACTAAAAGTAATGGAGTTCTTTGTTTTTTAAACTCTGTAAACTTATTTTATACCGTCTTCATCAGCCAAATAAGCATATTTCTTTTGTCTATTTTGCCATCTTTCTTCTGCATATTGTCTCAAGTCCACGATCTTATCTTTCTCATCAATAATTTCAAAGCCAAGTAGAGTCTCGATAATGTCTTCCATAGTGACTAGACCATCTACTTCACCATACTCATTCACCACAATAGCGATATGCTCATGCTTCTCCTTCATCTTATTCCAAGTCGTAATCACATTCAGTTTTTCAGACACAAATAGAATATCTCTCTTTATCTCCTTTAACTGAATATCAAATCTATCTTCTGCTAAATACTCGAACGCAACTTCTCTTAGCACATAACCTGTAATATTGTCTTTCGTATCACTATACACAGGGATTCTAGAGAAATGTAGAAATTCTTTATTCTTCAGAAACTCTCTTAAAGTCATTTCTTCATCTGCACTAACCAACATAATACGTGGCGTGTGAATTTCGTCTATACGTACTTCATTTAACTTGAATACGTTTTGAATAATCTTGTTCTCTTTAACACCTAAGATACCTTCTTGCTCTCCAATGCTTGCTAAAGTTGCAATCTCTTCTCTACTAGTAGAAGACTCTGCATGCTTTTTACTCAACCTCTTTGTCAAGAAAGATGACATAATCACTAATGGATAACTTACAACTACCATAGCAGAAATAACACTTGCCATAGATCCATAGATATCCTTAGCATAATTTGCTCCTAAAGTCTTTGGTATAATCTCCGTTAAAACTAAGATTAACAAAGTCAACACAGCAGATACCACTCCGAAATAAGCTTCACCAAAAACTACCGTTGCTTGTGCCCCTACTCCTGCAGCTCCTACTGTATGCGCAACTGTATTAAGAGACAAAATAGCTGATAAAGGCCTGTCAATATCCTCTTTTAGGTTTATCATTTTTAAGGCTTTCTTATCTCCAGCTTCTGCCTTTGACTTTAAAAAAGAAGGGGATAAAGAAAGTAAGCTTGCTTCTGCGATAGAACAGATAAAAGATACAGCTAAAGCTAGAAACAAATAAACTAATAATAATGTCATGTATTTTTAAATATATACACAAGATTACCTATAAAAAACACTTAGTAAGAATAATAATTAATCAAAACATACAAATTAGCTTCTGAAACGTCAATATGAGTTACTGATATTTAGGTATGTTGCATAATGTATCCACTTACTCTAGTCTTATCACACCAGAAGATATAACACAGTCCTCCACTACCGTAATACACTTCACCTCCTTGTACATCTGGAACTTCTGAGTCTAACTGCATAATAAACTGCATCTTCTCTCCGCTAATAGGACACTTCAAAACCTCTCCACTCTGTATCCAAGAAGGTTCTCCTCCTATTCTAAACAAATTCTCTCTACTATTAGCGCTTGCCCATGACTGAAACGACCAACGAGAATCCGTAGGTACGATACTTACTTCTGTAGGAACCATCGCATGCTCTTCTACCCATTCTATTGTCATGGGCTCTCCTATCTTATGAGGAATTCCTTGTTCATCGTGTTGATAAAAGACAACACCATTTTCATTTAATTCACGTAAATGACATCCCAACACTAGTTGAGATAAACGTATTGGCAATCCTTCAGGAATAGGATTTAATGTAATGATATGCATAAAAGGGTTATTCTCGTCTTCTGTTAGATACCCACCTACTTTATACTTATCTGCTAATGGTACACCATTCCACGTTGGATGATCTGTACGGTTTAAATGTACTGCACTTGGCTTGTTTAAGTACTTTGGTTCAAATAAAATATGATACGTTTGATCTGAACAATATCTTTTTACCTTTCCATGTTCTCTACACAATCCCACACCTTCTAAATACCCATCAATATAATCTGCTGAACTCACATAAGTGCTCAATTCTAATTCTAACGCATGTGGAATAAGGCTTTCTATAGTAGTGATATCTCTAGATTCGACTAAACAATTAAACAACTTAATCTTAGTTTCTAAATCGGTACTTGATGCTAAGAATTGAGCTAAATAAGGTTGTAATTGAGCAGAAGTACAATTTCTCCAATGATAGTCTGCAAAATAGCTATCCCCATTAGGATTTAAGACTAATAAATCATCGAGATAAGGATGTAATATATGAGGTAACTGAATACCTGCATACTCTATAACACTCTCTGCTACGGCACTCTCTTTTTCTTTTAAAATATCAATTGCTATTTTAACTAATTGGCTAAAGTCTTTCTCATTAACATAACTTAGTGCACTGTGAAAAAGCGTTGAATCCTTCTCTATATTCATCAGAAACTCTAGGCAGAAAGCATATATTTCTACTTCATCCTTCATTAATCCTCTTAATTGATTATAAACATCAGGTGTCTTCCATTCTGTCTGTTTATAATCTATTGCTAATTGTTGTCCTTTACTACTCATTCTTTTCTATCTCTATCCTATTTATTCTAGTTTGCCTTATTGAGAGGTACTTTATACCTTTTGTACAAAGTCTAATCGCTGTATTCCTTGCACTTTGGCGCACATTGCTTGCACTTTCCTAGGACTTTCCTTGCCCAGAGCACCTTTTTGTCGAAGAATAGTGCAAGAATACCTCAAGGAATCTGCTAGCATCATACAGCAAAACTAATCTTGAATTATGGCATACTTAAATCCCAACTCTATTTTACTAAAGCCTCAATTCTCTTCAAAGCTTCCTCTGTCGAAATTCCATCATAAAAGTCTTTTATAAATACTGAATCTCCTTTTTTATGAGGTAAAATAGTTGGAATCCCTTTACTATTATCAACCTCAACATTGGTAGGTAAAGCAAAAGAAGTATTAGGAGGATAATTAGGTAAATTAGTCACTAGCCAACCAAAATAAGTAGTCTTGTACTCTTTATCCTCATAGTGCTCATAATAGTCTTTCATACTCGCCTCACTAAGACTAACCCAAACCCCGTAATCCAAGTATTGGCAGGCATCATAGACATACTGAGTCAACACTCCTCTCAGATACCAATGTGTCTCATCTCCTTCATCTATACTACATATTTCGCTCGTTAAGTCTGCGTGTTCTCTTTCTTCCTCAGACAGTGCTAAGTAAGGATCAGGAGCTCTAAATACTAATGCAGGCCAATCCTCGTGTTCTTGCCCACAATCTGCACATATATATATCATTAGAATGTTCCGTTATCTATTATAAATTGTTGATGTTCTGTTATTGCTCCTTCTAAAGATTCTATTTCTCTATAAATCAACTCCTCTAGGCAGAAAGCAATTACTGTTCTACTCCAAGACTCATTTTGTAATTCTATAATTTGTCCATACGTTCCTGTATCACTTGGATCAGTATCTATCAGTAGATAATCTCCATTCTTCCCTTCTGCAAAAGGAATCCACTTAGGGTTAGCATATCCTGTACACTTAAGTCGGGTATCATAATCAGTTATTGTATCTTCATCTACCTCATCATCATCGAACAACTCATTGATACCTTCCCACTCATCTGCTATCTTCTCAAAAGGCAATAAGTCATAATCCCATCCGTTGGCATGCAAACTTAGTGCTGAAGTAACAGCATTCCACTTCACATTCGCTATCTTATAAAAATTAACTAAAATGGCAGGTAATTCTACTTCGTCTAATTGCTCTACAACAATATCTAATTGTTCTTGAGTAATACCATGTGTCGGATTATAGTACTTATTATCAGCACCAACTCTATGTTCTATTGTTTTTTTCCATTCATACCATACCGCCTCTAAATATTCAAAGTTTTCATCAATAGGTAATAATGCTACTTCTTCTTCTTCAACCTCTTCATAAGCTTGTAAAGAAAGAGAATACAACTCTTCCCTTCTGATATTATACCACACCGTCACATCATTAAATCTAAAAGCACCAGTATCATCTGTATCCCAAAGTTTTATACGCTCTTGCTTATGTTCGTTATAATACTTCATTACATCTGATTCCCCATTTAGTTTTAATTGACCTATAAATGCAGATTTCACAGCTGTAGCGTAATCTTCTACTCTATAAGTTACTTCTATGGTATTAATATTTATCCTATCCTTAGCGAAAGCTCGTAATCCTACTGTATGCCAAATATAAACATCATTATGCTCTCCTGAGAATACCTCTGGCTCTCCAAATAGTGTAAACAGTTCTTCTTTTGCTATCGGAAAGCTATACAGTTGCCCATTTATCTCAAATCCTTTTGATGTAAAATCAAAGTCTATCATCTTTTTTATTTTGGGCTAAAATACTATTAATTTCAAACAATAAATTCACTGAATACATGGAAGTATTTACTATTTTTATAAAAACAACTCTTATGAAAACAATAGAATTAACCACAGAACGCCTTCTTCTAAATCAACCTAATCTACAGGATATTCCTCGCCTATTAGAGATTATGAAAAACCCTGTATACAGTCAGAACACAACCAATATCCCTTATCCTTATACAGAGGCAAGTGCTACTTTTTGGGTAAACTTAGCTTTAGAAGGATTAGAGATTGGAGATAAATACATCTTTGCTATTCGATTAAAAAGTAGCTCTACGATCATCGGTGGAGTCGGCTTAGGAATAGACAAGGCAAACAATAAAGCTGAGATGGGCTATTGGTTAGATGATCAGTACTGGAATAAAGGATATATTACTGAAGCAGCACAAGCTCTAGTTCATTTTGGCTTTGAGACATTGCATCTAAAAAGAATATTTGCTTCTCACTTTACGCATAATGAAGCATCAGGAAAAATCATGCAAAAGATAGGAATGCAACAAGAAGGGGTATTGAAAGCCTATACATTAAAGGATGGTGAATACCTTGACCATGTGTTGTATGCGATAGTAAATAAATAAGGGTTAGAAGTTTTAGCTTCTAACCCTTATTTATGTATCGTATCAATTATGATTACTTTTTCTTCACTTTTACATTTTGAGAAGTTGTATTAACCATCGTGATATTAACTCCTTCATCTGATTCTATATTAACCGTAACATCTAACTTACCATCTATAGATTCAAAGTATTTCTTCTCCATATCATAAATAACTTCTTTAGTACCTCCTCCTTTCATCTCTGCAAACTTAGTAGAAGTACTCTTAGAGGTGATCGTTGTCTCAATAACTAAATAGGCTTTATTATTAGCTATTTTGGCTATTTTATTTACTTCTTTGGTTGTTACCTCCACTTCACTTTCATCAGATAATCTCATCTTTTGAGTATTAGTAGACTCAAATTCTTGATTCACTTTTATAGGATCACTACTAAGTCCATTTCCATTAAATAAGTCATCTAACATCACAAGCAAATCTCCTTCTAAAGTCTTGTGTTTTTCACCTAATGATTTAGACAATTTTAACCCTTTTTTGGCATCTACACTACCTCTACTATATCCTTTTATAGGCCCTTCAGTCTCAGTATTTACAACTGATTTTCCTTCAAAAACTCTAGCAACTCTCTTCTCTAGGTCCAAATCAAAGTTCAGAGAATTCTTCTTTTTAGTTGTCCAATGTAGTGTATAACTTGCATTAGATTCTTCGGTCTCATAAGTAGGATAAGAATTCTGCCCCTCTTTATTAATCATCTCAATGATTTCTTTATTTCCTACAAGGTTAGTAATCGTACTAAACTTATCATTCGAAATTATCTCATAAGAGCTACCCGGTTGTAAGTCAAGTGATAAAACAACAGATTCTTGTGCTTGTACCTGAGCAGAAAGTGCTACACAAGAAATAAAAAACAGTATCTTTTTCATCTTTTTTAATTAAAATCACCACAAGGTAATTACTTTTTAACAATTAAACTATTCAAATATTAAAAGCTTTTAACTGTTAGATTTCTTATTTCAATAAACTCACATTGTAAATTAAGCTTCTAAGATCTTGTTGGATTGTTTTTACTGTTGCTTGAAGCTCATTATTCATATCTGACATTAAATGAATTCCCTCTGATTTAAAAAATCCACCTTTGCCAAAATAGAGTTCCTCATCCTTTTTACTAATCTCCTCATTAAAAGCAAAAAACAGCCATCTATTCTTTAATGTCTGTATTAGAGATAATTTACCTTCATTACTAAAAGATTTTTCATTCATCACTCTCCATACTGCAGGAGGAAATGCAAGATTATCATTCTGTTCAAACCAAATATTACTAAGTAAACTTCGATTCGTTTTTAGTTCTACTTTTTTGCCTTTCGGATTTAATAACAAAAATCCTAGTCCTGTACCTACTACCCCACCAGCAATATTTAAACCTTTATTCGTATTATCATTTGTAATCAATGCTGTCGATAATGTAACTGCTGCACCGATCGCGATAGAAGCAACTGTTAGTTGAGTATTGGTAGTTCCGTTTTTAGCATCCAATACCCTTGCTAGTTGATCATATCGCTCCCCATTACAATCTAGTTCTGCTGCCAAAGCATCTATCTCTGTCTGAAACAATTGAACTCTAATAATAATCTGTTGCTTCGCTTCTAATCTCTCTATAGGATCTGTACTATTTATAAACTTAGCCAACTGAGACACTAATCCTAGATGAGACGCTAGTCTATAATCATGAGGAGACAACTTCTGTTTAACACCTAAATCTTCAAACGCCCTTTGCTCTTCAGTAGTATCATCTGTATACACAATGGTAGGCGCACAATAGTTCTCTTGCAAAACAGTCACTCGTGAACTTTTGATAACTGATGAACAAGATGCTAAGAAAGTACAACCTATAAGAGCTGTCATTAGTTTAATCCATTTCATTTTACTTATTTTTAATTCAAAAATAGTTAATAAGAGTTAAAACAATTATCTTTAATTAATATTTTTACATTAAAAACAAAAGAGGCAAGCATTATACTTACCTCTTATTCTTTTACTTAAATAATCTTCTCAACCAATTCTCCTTCCTTTTTGTATAAGGAGGATATTTCATATTAGACTCAAACCAGAATGGCTTGTGTAGTATACTTTTAAAATGAGTAAACGCTTCGAAACCATATCGTCCATGATAACTCCCCATTCCGCTAGCACCCACACCTCCAAAAGGCAAGGTACTTGTAGTCAAATGCATTAAACTATCATTGACTGCACCTCCCCCAAAAGAGACTTCTCTTAAAATCTTCTTTATAAGGCTCTGATCCTTGGAATAAATATAACATGAAAGAGGTTTAGGTTTTTCTTTTACTTTCTCAATTATCTCATCTAATGACTCAAAAGCTATAATAGGCAATATAGGGCCAAATATCTCTTCTTGCATAACACTATCTTCCCAAACCACATTATCAAGGATTGTAGGGCTTATAAATCGTTTTTCTCTATCTATATAGCCACCAAAACATACCTTCTCAAGATTAATTAAACTAACCAATCGATCAAAGTGGTGTGTATTAATAATCTGTAAATAGTGAGAAGGTAATTCTTTACTATCCAATGGGTAATTACTCATTTCTTTCTGAAGTTGCTTAATCAACTTCTCTTTGATTTCTCTTTCTACTAATAGATAATCAGGAGCTACACAAGTCTGTCCCGCATTCAATAACTTCGCCCAAACAAGACGTTTAGCCGTTATCTCTAAGTCACAATCTTTTAAAATAAACACAGGACTCTTTCCTCCCAATTCTAGTGTAACAGGAACTAAATTCTTCGCTGCTGCCTGATATACTATCTTTCCAACAACAGTACTTCCTGTGAAAAATATCTTGTCAAACTGTAGGCTTAATAACTGTGTAGTTTCTTCTACTCCCCCCTCTACCACATATAAAAGCTCTTTAGGAAAAATACTATTGAGCAACTCTGCTAATACATTGGATGTATTCATTGGTAATTCACTAGGCTTAATCATTACTGTATTTCCTGCTGCTATAGCTGTCAAAGCAGGCAAAAGAGATAATTGATAAGGATAATTCCACGCACCAATGACTAAACACAATCCTAATGGTTCTGGCATTATATACCCCCTCCCAGGAAAATTGATAACACCTGTAGAAACTCGTTTAGGCTTACTAAGTTTCTTAATATTCTTGATAAAGTAATCAATCTCTAGATAAACAATAGACAACTCTGTCATATAGGTCTCAAAAGAAGACTTCCCAAAATCTAGATATATCGCTTCAGCCAATCTGTCTTCATTGGCTTTAAGCAATTGTTTTAGTTTCTTTAATTGTGTAATACGAAAGCTAATATCCTTCGTTTGATTGCTATTAAAGAAGTCCTTTTGAGCATTGAATATTGAGAGTATAGTGTCCATAGCGTAATAGTTATCCTATCAAAGATATTCATTTTACAGATATGATAAAGTAATACAAAAAGCGAGACTATAAGTCTCGTTGGTTATTACGGTATTTTATGAATAACTCCATAGTTATAATAAGTCAAAGTTCCTTTCTCTGTTAGGTAAATCACTTTATTCTTCGCTAATACTTTTAGACGTATTACCATCTCATTTTCTTGTTTAGAAGATTTAGGTAATAGTACTTGCCAATTCTCTATTTTACTAAGATCAACACTTAATTGTCCTTTTAAGAGATTTTTACCAGCGAAAAGATAGATAACCTCCTCTGCACCACAATAATCTCCTGCACCTAATAATTCAATATCATCTCCATTGTCCTCGAAAACAGACTTACTATATACTTCTAAGATTTCTTTTGCAGTATAATCTTTAAACTGAATAAGGCTTCCACTGTACATCAGATGCTCTAGTCCTGAAGTGAAATATACCTGTTCTCTATCTTCAAAGAAATTCACTACTGGTAATAGCTCCACTTTAACCTCATTCATATTTAAATCAATAAAACTCTTATTTTCTGTATCAAAAGCAATAATATCTCCACCCCATTCTCCATAATTAAAACCTCCCCAAATAACATTACTCCTATCTATAAAATAAGTTGAAGGAACAGACATTCCTTCTTTAATTCTTATTTGAGTATTCATAGTTTTTTGTTGATTGTATATCTTAGATGTAGACACATCTTCTATTCCTTTATCAGTGAATAAATAGCCATCACCTTTACTAGTATACTGTACTCCATTCACCTTATTAAGACTACTGTAGATAATCTTCCACTCCTTATTTTGGTAAAAGAGAAGATTCTTATTATTAGCAACTACAATTAACTCATCCCCTTTCAGACTAATATTATTTAATTGTGTATCTCCTTCTGTCTGAATTTCCTCTACTAATTTTAAAGTAACTTTATTATACACTGATATTTTATTCTGTCCCTTTAAAACATAGACAAGTGAATCAGAAACAACAAAGTCTCTGATTTTCTGACCAAAAACAGTACTCATAAAAACAAGATTTACTAAACTTAAAATGATAAACTTTTTCATATTCTTTCTCTCAAAGACTTTAAAACGACTCTTTATAACCTTCTCTATCAATAAGGCTCTTAGGAATGACAAGAACGCTTACTAATATACATTATCTCCTCTTAGTACAACTATTTATTAAACAAAAAAAGGGACTCATCTCTGAGCCCCTTCCTTATTAAAATCTTATATTTTAGTCGATTACCAAACGAACATTGGTCTTTCTTCCATCATTTCATTTACTTCGTCTGCTACTTCTTCTAGAACAGCCTCATCAGTATGATTCATCAATACTCTATCAATAAGTTCTACGATAGTTTCCATATCAGCTTCTACTAAACCTCTTGTAGTAATAGCTGGAGTACCAATACGGATACCTGAAGTTACAAATGGAGATTTGTCATCAAATGGAACCATATTTTTGTTCACAGTGATTTCAGCTTTCACTAATGCTTGTTCAGCTTCTTTACCAGAGATATTCTTATTTTTAAGATCGATAAGCATCATGTGGTTATCAGTTCCTCCAGAGATAATGTTATAACCTCTCTTCACGAAAGCAGCAGCCATAGCTTTAGCATTCTTCTGCACTTGCATCATATATTGGAAGTACTCATCAGTTAATGCTTCACCAAAAGCAACAGCTTTAGCAGCGATAATGTGCATTAAAGGTCCTCCTTGGTTTCCAGGGAATACAGCACTGTCTAATAAAGCAGACATCATACGTACTTCACCTTTAGGAGTAGTTAATCCGAATGGATTAGGGAAGTCTTTACCCATCATAATCATACCTCCACGTGGTCCTCTCAATGTCTTGTGAGTAGTCGTAGTGATAATATGACAATGAGGTACAGGGTCATTCATTAATCCTTTAGCGATTAAACCTGCAGGGTGTGAAATATCAGCCATTAAAATAGCCCCAACGCTATCTGCAATCTCTCTGAAACGTTTAAAGTCCATATCACGAGAATAAGCAGATGCTCCAGCGATGATTAATTTAGGTTGCTCTTTAGTAGCTACCTCTTGTATTTTATCATAATTTAATAATCCTGTCTCTTGATCTACTCCGTAGAATACAGGATTGTATAACTTTCCTGAGAAGTTAACTGGTGATCCATGAGTTAAGTGTCCTCCATGAGATAAGTCAAAACCTAAGATTTTGTCACCTGGTTTAAGACATGCAAAGAATACAGCTGTATTAGCTTGTGATCCAGAGTGAGGCTGTACGTTAACATACTCAGCACCGAATAAAGCTTTAGCACGGTCTATCGCGATTTGCTCTACTACGTCTACTACTTCACATCCGCCGTAGTAACGTTTATTAGGGTATCCCTCAGCATACTTGTTAGTCAAACAAGAACCTGCTGCTTCCATAGTTTCTTCACTTACAAAGTTTTCAGAAGCAATTAATTCAATACCATGAATTTGTCTATCTTGCTCTTCTACGATCAGGTCGAAAATTTCTGAATCTCTTCTCATTTAGTTTGTGTGTTTCGTTAATTTGCTTCCAAATGTACAAAAAACGTTTGTTATATTCAGTCTTAATTATATATTTGAATATACTATTAACTTAAACAAAAAAACAATTATGATGATTAGTGCAAATGATCCGATGAGGAAAACATGGTTACCAGTAGAGAGTGATTCTGACTTTCCAATTCAGAATATTCCTTTCGGTGTTTTTATCACCAAAGATGATATTATAACTATAGGAACTCGTATCGGAAATTATGCCATTGATTTGAGTGCCTTACAAATGCTTGGGTATTTTAAAGGTATAGAGCTGACAGATGATGTTTTTTTACAAGACACACTTAATGACTTTATCTCTAACGGCAAAAAAACATGGCGAGCGGTAAGAAATAGAATCGCTGAGATATTTGACCAAAACAACGATGAATTAAAAAACAATACTAAACATAGAGATGTTGTCATCTTCAAAATAGAAGATGTAGAAATGCAATTACCTGTGTATATAGGAGACTATACTGACTTCTACTCAAGTAAAGAGCACGCTACCAATGTTGGGACCATGTTTAGAGATCCTGATAATGCTTTATTCCCTAACTGGCTTCATATCCCGATAGGGTACCATGGTAGAAGTTCTACTATTGTTCCTTCAGGAGTAAATGTAAAACGTCCTGTAGGACAGACTCTTCCTAAAGGGGCTACCACGCCTATCTTTGGAGCATCACAACGTGTAGACTTTGAACTAGAAACTGCTTTTATTACTACAGATGCTAATCTAATGGGAGATAGTGTACCTGTAGATGATGCTGAAGAGCACATCTTCGGTATGGTTCTTCTAAATGACTGGAGTGCACGAGACGTTCAGACTTGGGAATATGTACCGCTAGGACCATTCTTAGCTAAGAACTTTGCTTCTTCTATTTCTCCTTGGATCATCACTTTAGATGCTCTTGAGCCTTTTAGAGTAGCAAGCCCAAAACAAGACCCTACTCCTCTTCCTTATCTACAACAAACTGGAGATAAAGCTTTTGATATCAAATTAGAAGTTTATATACAACCAGAGAATAGTGAAGATAAACTAGTCGCTGAATCTAACTTTAAATATATGTACTGGACAATGAGTCAGCAATTAGCTCATCACACTGTAAATGGATGTAAAGTAAACTCAGGAGACTTAATGGGCTCTGGTACTATATCTGGTCCTACACCTGACAGTTATGGTTCTATGTTAGAGTTAACTTGGGCTGGTACTAAACCTATCACCATGCCTGATGGTAGTACTAGAACATTCTTACACGACTATGATACTGTAACCATGAAAGGATACTGTAAAAATGATGAAGTAAGAATTGGTTTTGGAGAAGTAAGAAGTACTTTACTTCCTGCTACAATCAAGTTTTAAAAACACTATACTGATCAAGTATAAATGACATACAAAAGCGTGAAGTAACTCTGTTATTTCACGCTTTCTTTTTGAGTAAACCCATACTCTTTTCTAATTATTAAGTACATTTGAACCTTCAATACTATGACTATGTACACAGAACAAATCAAACGCATCAAAGAAAAAATAAGTCAACTTGACAAATTAGACCAAGACTTGGAAGTATTCGGTGCTGATACACATGAATATATATTAAACCCTGTATTAAGCGAGAAAGAAGTAACACAATTTGAAAAAGAGCATCAAATCAGTTTACCAAAAGACTACGTAGCTTTTATTACACAAGTAGGAAATGGTGGTGTAGGTCCATTTTATGGATTACAAACACTAGCGGAAGCTAGTGTAAACGAAGAAGTAATGATGATCACAGGAGAAGACACTTCTTCTCTTTTACAAAAAGCTTTCCCGCATACTCAACCTTGGAACCCTATTGAGGCACTGGGTGAAATAGATAATAAGATAGAAAAAGCTGCTGAAGAAGGAAACGAAGAATTAGAAGAAGAACTATACGAAGAGAGATTAGAAATAATCGGTGGCGAAGAGCACGATTATGGAAGACTTAACTTATGTGACTATGGATGTGGTATCACATTATTCTTAGTAATTACGGGAGAACAAAAAGGAATTATGTGGACTGATGATAGAGTTAATGACGGCGGATTATACCCAAGTATTGAGCTAGAGAACGAAGCTAGTCTGTCTTTTTTAGACTGGTATGAGCTTTGGTTAGATAATACTATTGCTGAATTTGAATAAAACTCAGTATAGATAATTGAAATAAAGAAGCGTGAAACGCCCCGTGCGTATCACGCTTTTTTTAATAGGCTAATAGTCTTTTTAGCCATAGTCTGTACATGGTAAGTTAACGTCTTATTCCTTTTTCTTTTTCAACGATTTGATTAAAGTGTACAGCATACTTCTAATCTCTGTAATAGTAGAATCGTATTGAGCTATATTCTCTAAATAATTCAGATCATGTGCTATCACTAATTGAGTTTCTAACTCTGCTAAATTTCCTAGAGCTATGTATAGAAACTGTTTATACTCCTTATTCCCTTTTCTAGCACTCCCCTCAGCTATATTAGAAGGAATAGCTACAGCACTCTGTCTTAGCTGACTGCTCAGTCCATATATTTCCTCTTTTGGGAAGTCTTTTGTAATATCATAAACAGTAGAAACAAACTCTACACTGTACTTCCAAACCTCTAAATCGCGATGTGTATTCATAATTAAATTTTAGTCGAAACTACTTATAATAATGTTGGTATAGGCTATCATAAATATTACGAAATAATTAAGTTATCGTAAAGTAGAGATTATACACTCGTCTATCTTTCCCTTCCTAACCTGAGTTCGATTACTATTAGTTCTTTACAATTACATAAAACGTAAAAACAAAACAACACTATAAGCAACTACACAACAACGCATTTTATCACCATACTTAAAGATAAGTGCGTGGAATCTATTTTATATAATAAGTTTTATACTTTTTTATTTCATACTAAGCCTAAAAAGGCTGTCAAAACAAAGAGACTTATTTTATCTTTTAATCTTTTTTAAGGTTTTCTAAGAAATGCAATAGCTTAATGTAGTTAAAGCCCGTAAGGACTATCAAAACTCTTGCGTATATTGCAAAACTACCTGTACAAAAGAAACTGATTAGCACTAACATTAAACAAGGTTTTCTTCGGGCGTTGATTAGAGAGTCTTTTGGAGTTCTTCGGAAAACTAGTCTTCCTTCCGAAGAAACACTGAATTATTCCGAAGAGGTTCCGAAGAAACGCATAGTGATAATATTATTTATATCTGTAAATCAGCTAATTATAATATCTATATAGGAATAAAGTGGAACTTTTGGGAAATAAAGAGAAGTTTTTGGAAGAGAATGGAAGAAAGTGGAAGCTATTCTAAAAACTTGTTTTTTCGATTGTAGTTTTGCCATGTAATCAGGAAGAGAAATATAATCTAATTGGTATCCTATGATTTTCCGTGATAAACCTGCAAGCTAACTTCTTTTTAAATATTTTTATCGAACAACCATGATTTTATCTCAGTCTTTATTTACAAGTTAAGGATAGTTTTATTTTGACCTACTAGGAGATTGCTTGAGGTTTTCTTGCACCTTTCTTGCACCTTTCTTCGACAAAACTACCTTCTAGGCTAGAAAACCCCTAGAAATCTCCTAGCAATCCCCTAAGAAGTGCAAGCCAAGTGTTCTTGTTCTAATCCTAAATATGAGTGTCATTCTATATTAATACCATTACACACTAATGGATAAAACCTCTTTAGTCCAATTGAGGTTCCTACATAAAAAGCCCCTTAGTATAATCACTAAGAGGCTTTTAAAAAAAGTACATTATTTACTCTAAAAGTAAATCGTAATTAACATCCTATACTTTCGTGCGCCGCTACGGGCTGTATAGAAACATTATTATTGGTTGTATCTGACAGATACAATGTCGGTCTAGAGATATTGTACTCCGTAGAAGTATTAATCAATATATCTATTATATTATCACCATTAAGATCTCCACTAAAAATCACTTTAGGCACCTGTCCTTCTTCAAAGTACTTCTGAGATAATAGCATCATTTCGCTGACTTGTTCTCCGTCTTTTATCTCCATACGCAAAGTATAATTCTTCACATAATACTTAGGCATTTCATAGCCTTGCTCTACAGAGTTTAAGAAGTCTTCTTCGCTTACTCCATTAAGTTTTCTTGTACCCGTAGCATATAAAGTATACTCCCTACCTTTAAATGAAATTTGTACTTTCTCGCCAGGATAGATATATGAAGGAATATTTGCCGTCTCTACAACAGCCTCTTTCAGACTACTATTTTTCTTCTCTATAAACATTAGACAAGCTTGTTTTCCACTATTAGAAATAGCTACTCCACTCACTTCGTCTTCCTCTTCACTAGTATTTGCAAGAATCTTAGATACCAGAGGCGCCATAGCCACTAACTTATACGTATTAGTACTATCAGATATTAATCCTAACCATTCTTTTGACTCTATTCTTTCAGGAACTTCATCTGCATGAAATGCCCCAGGTGTAAGAAGCGTATTGTCAAATGAAAAATGTTTTGGATAATCCTTAATATTTTCGGTTCCAGACACTATACTATAGTGTTCAAAACCATCGTCATCTGTTCCTATGTTGCTGATGACTATTTCTTCAGGTTTTAGGTTAGCGTAACCAATATTCCGCTCACCCTCAGTAGATACTTCTTCTACTTCTTTGTTTTTACAACTGTTCATAGCTAGCCCAATTGTCAAAACTATCACTGCAATTAGTGATTTTCTTTTCATCGTTATTTCGTATTTTTAAGGTGGTGCAAAAGTATATGTTCTTCTGATATCCCAACTATAAAAACCCTATTTTAACACTATACATAATCAGCTAAATAACAATCACTTACGCACTAAAACAACAATACCTCATTGCTATTTAATGTCAAAACACTTAAAAAGCTTCCCAATGAGTTTACTATACCTCTTCTTTTTGTAAATTGCTGATTCTTAAAAACAAGATGAACAGTAAAAATAATCTTCATCTTTTACACCACATAAATGCAATACATCATGAATGCAAAAACATACTTAATATTTGGAGTAAGCAAAGGCTTAGGAAAAGCCATCACGCAATATATTCCTAATGAACAAGATATCGTCTACGGTATCTCTCGTACTAAACCTGATTATTTAGATAAACACGATCAGAACAAGCATTGGATAACAGGAGATTTATCTCATCCAAGTCAAGCTACTAATGACTTAAAACAAGCAATAGGTAACCAAAAAATAGATTATTTAATCTATAATGTAGGGATATGGGAACACAATGCTTTCTCAGATACTTATAGCTTCCATGATAATACGCAAGAAGAAATCATCAATATGATTAACACCAACATCTCTTCTTGTATTCTAATGATTCAAGCCTTTATAGAAAACCTAAAGTTATCAGAGAATGCTAAGATTATCTTAATAGGATCTACTTGGGGATTAGATAATCACAATGGAAAAGAAGTTGCCTTCTCAGCAACCAAGTTTGCATTAAGAGGAGTTATTCACTCTTTAAGAGAAAACCTAAGAGAAGATAATATAGGAGTATCTATTCTTAACTTAGGATATCTAGCTACAGAATATGGATGTGAAGAAACTGTAAAGTCTATTATCGAGAAATCTAATGGGGAACTTATCCCATTACAAGATGTATTACAAGCCATCCGTTTTATCATCTCAACATCTAATGCAACGTGTGTAAAAGAAATCAATATGCCTGCGATGAAGGATTTAAATATGTAGTAAAAACAAATATCAACAAAGCCATAACACACTGAATATCTTAAAAATATAAAATAAAAAAATCTAAAACCTGTATTTTATTTATACCTTTGTAAAAGATATTAAAATCACAATACTTATGAAAACTCAACACAAAGAAAATCAAAACAAAAACAGATCTTGTGTTACTCTCTGCAATAACAATATTAGCACAGAAATCATAAGTAATACTATATCACAAGAACATAAAAATTTTATAGATTCTAGATTAGAACACTATCATAACAATCCAGATGACTTAATGGACTTTGAAGAATTATTAAATAAATTTGAAAAAGAGCTATAGTGTATATATTGGTAAACAATTCTTTAGTTGAACAAGATATTAGATTTGCCTTTGATTACTACAAAAGTATATCACACAAACTTGCAAAAGAATTTATACAACAATTACAAAAAGCAAAAGAGAACATAATATTATACCCTTTCAGTAATTATATAGTCTATAATAATGTACGTTTACATAAGTTAAAACAATTCCCTTATCACATACATTATATTGTAGAGGAAGATAAAATGAAAATTATCATTCTCGCTATTGTACATACTAAAAGAGAATATTCTAAATACAAATAAGAGAGGCTGTCCATGGACAGCCTCTCTTATTTGTATTGGTTGTTTACTAACATCCTAAATTCACTAAAGCCGCAACAGGTTTTACTGTTACTGCTCCCGATTTACCTTCTGATAGATACAAGGTATATCTACTCATATTATAATTATAAGTAGTATTGATTAGAAAGTCAATATTTCCATCTCCATTTAAATCTCCTACAAAGTCGATTGTTGGAGTAGCTTCTTCTAAACTTGATAAATCTAATAAAGTGATTACCTTATCTTGCCCCTTAACTTTTAAGAATAAACTGTATTTTTTAATCTCATACCCTTGTACCTCTTCTCCTTCTTCATTTTGGTAAGTATAGGCTGCTCCTTTTTCTCCTTTAGCAAAGAGAGTATAGGTTTTTCCCTTAAATATAAAATCTTTGCTCTCGCCTGGATAAATAGTCTTAGGCAAATTGACTGTTTCTAGGTTACTACCTTGAGTTAATACCCCTTCATTCGTCATGAACACCACTTCACCCACACTCTTAGCAGAGACTTTTACCCCTGTCATTTCTCCTGCCTCATCTAATACTACATCATGTATTAATTTGGTAGTAGGATTTACTTTATGTACGCTATATGTACCATCTGTTTCCTTTACTAATCCTACCCAAGACTTACTACTTACGTTATCTACTATTTCTCCTTCATGATACTCACCTGTCATAATTAAATCATGTTTAAACTTAAAAGAAGCTGGGTAAACTGTAGGGTCATAATAATCTTCCTCTCCTTCTACTACAGCCTCATCTACTATAGCTGCAGGTTCCTCTTCTCCTTCATTAACAGAAGTTGTTGTTTCCTCTATAGGAGTTTCTGTTGTAGAAGATTCTTCTTGTTTGTCTTTACAAGCTGTAGTTAAACTAACTATAGCCGTAAATACGAATATAGACATCAGTCTTTTCTTCATAATTTGCGAGTTTTAAAACCTTGCTAAAATAAAAATATTCTTGCTTCCTACAACTCCTAACTCACAGACAATAAATAATTACAAATCAAAAAGTTATATCTAAAATCACATTTATCTCCAAGTACAAGAGTCATTTTTACATCCAAAATTAAAGAAAGCTTGTAAAAACAAATACAAAACTGGAATCATCAAAATCCACAATTCTGCATCTAAAGCTTGAAATAAAAGTAATACTCCTAGACCTAGACGAATCCACCTCATCACTGTCCATTTCTTAAAATATGCAATAATCATCTTATATCATTTAGTACTTCAAAGATAGGTAACGATAATCTTACCTATTGTTACATAAGTTACAGACTCTCTATTTTAAGATGACGACACTAACTTCTTCAGGAATTTGTGTCCAATATATGGGGAGCTCTTACTGGAAAGCCTCATTAATATGAATACTACATGAATTGACAAAGAAGAAAGAATAACTTTTTCATTATTTAATCGTTGTGTAACAATTGTTACTTCATCTGTCTACACTATCTGCTACTTTCGCTGATATATAAACCATAATATAGTAAACAATGAGAAAATTAGTTTTAGCCATCGCTTTATGTTCTATCGTAAGTGCTCAAGCAGTAGCCTACAATACAGTAAACAATGAAACATCTATTGTTGCTTATGAACAAGATACTAAAGGAGATAAATATGCTATTCTAGTACAATCTATAAAAAACCTACGCTCTTCTATAATGACAGGAAGTGAAATCAAACAAGCTAATCCTAAAGCTGATTTCCAAATCGTAATCATGGGGCAAATGGTACAAGAGTTAAACAATAAAGAACTACGTGCTGAGTTAGATGCTGCAAATAAAGCAGGTATTAAATTAGTAGTATGTGAATTTGCATTAAACGTTTACGGTGTAACATTGAAAGACTTGCCTTTGTACTTTATCGGAACACCTAATGCGCATAAATACATGTTTCAGTTAAATGAAAACAACTACAATACACTTTCTATTTAATTAAGAAAGTCCCCCCTGTATTTATGACAAAAGAGGCCGAAAGCCTCTTTTTTATTTTACCTCATCTGTATTCCATTGATCCCAATATTCAGGTCCATATATAATATCTATATACTCTCCATCTTTACTGTCCATATCTCCCAAATACATCTGCATATGTTCAGGGATACGTTCATAAGCTATTTTTAATGCTTCTTTTAATTCATCTGTAGGATTCTCTTGATAAGCTTCTAAAGCCTCTCTACACAACTGAAGTAAAGATTTCTCTCCATTTAACTGTCTATAGTCATCTTCTAATTCTACGAATATCTCTTCAATCTCATTACTATAAAACTCCTCTACTATTGTAAATTCTCCAAGGTTTTCTATTATCACTTTAGCCCCATTAGGAATGGTACTACAGACAATACCTTCATCTATCAAAGCCCTTAAACGTTCAAAGTCTAAAACTTTTTCTTCTCCACAACCGTGAATTAAGATCGTTTTATCTTTAAAAAGTAATAATTGCACTAAATAATACTTCCCTTCTGAAACATAAAATAGACTGCGATTCTCTCCTTTTATTTTAGTTGGAAAGAAGTGATCCACATTTACCGTATCTATTTTATACAATGTCCCTGTTCCTGACTCCCCTACTGTGACGCCATTGACTTTTCGCTCTTGATAAGTATATATATTCGTCCAATTAGGATTAAGTTCTAATACCAAACTTTTTATAAACTCAAGATACGTCTCAGGTGTATAATACCAATGTCCTTTATCTATTTTCCAAGATCCTAGATTAAAACAGGAGATTTCCTCTCCGTCAGGTATATTAGTGACAACCCATCCTTTCTGTACATCTTTAATAAAATGTTCGAAATCTTCAAAGTTCCAATCCGCTATCCTTCCATCTTCATAAACATCAAAATGTGTAAAGTGGTATCCTCCATTCTGGATAATACCTGGTGTCTTTACCCCTTGTAGAGTAGCAGTTCTATAAACTAATGTTCTACTCATCCTATAGTCTCAGCAGTAATTTCTCTGTATCAACACCATCTATACTCTCATGTGAAGTATTAAAGACCGCTTTTCCCTTAGAAACAATGATTAGTTGTGGAGACTCGTGATGTACTTCTAGCTCTTCTTTTACCTCCATAGACTGAAGTCTATTATTAACTACATCTACTAGATAACAATCTGCATCTGTAGGATTAGTAAAGCTTGCTTCAAAATTTCTTAATGCAAATTTACTAATATGGCATCGAGGGCTGTGTTTAAATATAATTACTGCTTTATCATTTGAATTAGCAATCAGGTCTTTTACTTGACTACTTTCTGTTATATTGATCCATTTCATAAGACAAAATGTTAGTGTGTTTTACATTACTTAAGCGAATTTATGACTTTTTGACATCTTTTACTAATACGAATAATTCAAATATTGCCAAAAAGTCTTAATTTTAATATTGGAACACCTTTTGTCTATTACGATATATCCAAACAAATAAACGATTTAGTATATGAACTTAAATAATTTTACAATAAAATCTCAAGAAGCCTTACAACAAGCACAGGTAATCGTGCAAGGCTTAGGGCAACAACAAATAGAAAATGAGCACATCTTTAAAGCTATTATGGAAGTAGATGAAAATGTGACACCATTTATCTTAAAGAAACTAAACATCAATGTAGATACTTTTAAATCTGTATTAGATGCTACGATAGCTAACTTTCCGAAAGTAGCTGGAGGACAATTAGGCTTATCTAGAGAGGCAGGTACTGCTATCACTGAAGCTCAAGCTATCGCTACAAAGATGAAAGATGAGTATGTATCTATTGAGCATTTAATCTTAGCAATCTTTAAATCAAAAAGCAAAGTAGCTCAGATCTTAAAAGATCAAGGTGTTACAGAAAAACAACTTGAAGCTGCAATTAACGAAATCAGAAATGGAGCAAGAGTAACTTCTGCCTCTGCAGAAGAAACTTACAACTCTTTAAATAAATATGCGAATAACTTAACGCAATTAGCTAACGAAGGTAAGCTGGATCCTGTAATTGGTCGTGACGAAGAAATCAGACGTGTGTTACAAATCTTGAGCCGTCGTACTAAAAACAACCCAATGCTTATCGGAGAGCCAGGGGTTGGTAAAACAGCTATTGCTGAAGGATTAGCGCACCGTATCGTACAACAAGACGTACCTGAAAATCTAAAAGACAAGCAAATCTTCTCATTAGATATGGGAGCATTAATTGCAGGTGCGAAGTACAAAGGTGAATTTGAAGAGCGTCTAAAATCAGTAGTAAAAGAAGTAACTTCTGCTGAAGGAAACATCATCTTATTCATTGATGAGATTCACACACTTGTAGGTGCAGGTGGTGGTGATGGAGCTATGGATGCAGCTAATATCTTAAAACCTGCGTTAGCACGTGGAGAATTGCGTTCTATTGGGGCAACAACACTAGATGAATACCAAAAATACTTTGAGAAAGACAAAGCTTTAGAGCGTCGTTTTCAAAAAGTAATGGTAGATGAACCTGATACTGAAAGTGCTATCTCTATCTTACGTGGTATTAAAGAGAAGTATGAAGCTCACCACAAAGTACGTATAAAAGACGAGGCTATTATAGCTGCTGTTAATCTATCTGAGCGTTATATCACTAACCGTTTCTTACCAGACAAGGCAATTGACCTTATGGATGAAGCTGCGGCTAAACTGAGAATGGAGATCAACTCTAAACCAGAAGAACTAGACGTATTAGATCGTAAGATTATGCAGTTAGAAATTGAGATTGAAGCAATTAAACGTGAGAATGATGAAGATAAACTTAAATCTCTTGGTTTAGAAGTTGCTAACTTAAAAGAAGAAAGAAACGATATCTATACTAAATGGCAATCTGAAAAAGAGGTTGTAGATAAGGTACAAGCTATCAAACAAGAAATAGAAACTTATAAGCTGGAAGCAGAAAAAGCAGAACGCGATGGTGACTATGGAAAAGTAGCTGAGCTTAGATATGGTAAGATAAAAGATGCTCAAGAAGAACTTGAGAAAGCACAAAAACAATTAGACGAAAACCAAAATGGTCAATCGCTAATTAAAGAAGAAGTTACAAGTGATGATATCGCTGAAGTAGTAGCGAAATGGACTGGTGTACCTGTTACTAAAATGCTTCAAAGTGAAAGAGAAAAACTACTTCACTTAGAAGATGAGTTACACAAACGTGTAGTAGGTCAAGAAGAAGCAATTGAAGCGATTAGTGATGCAGTACGCAGAAGTCGCGCTGGATTACAAGACCCTAAAAAACCAATTGGTTCATTCCTATTCTTAGGTACTACTGGGGTTGGTAAAACAGAGTTGGCAAAAGCATTAGCTGAATATCTATTTGACGATGAAAATGCTATGACTCGTATTGATATGAGTGAATATGGTGAAAGACACAGTGTAAGTAGATTAGTAGGAGCGCCTCCAGGATACGTAGGATATGATGAAGGTGGTCAATTAACAGAAGCTGTACGTAGAAAACCTTACTCAGTAGTGTTATTAGATGAGATTGAGAAAGCACACCCTGATACATTTAATATCTTACTTCAAGTTTTAGATGAAGGACGTCTAACAGACAATAAAGGACGTTTAGCTGACTTTAAAAACACAATCATCATCATGACTTCTAATATGGGTAGTCATATCATCCAAGAGAAGTTTGAGAATGCTACGAATATGGAGCAGGCTTCTGAAGATGCTAAAGTGGAAGTACTAAACGAATTGAAACAACAAGTGCGTCCTGAGTTCTTAAACCGTATAGATGAAGTAGTGATGTTTACTCCATTGAGCAAAAACAATATCTTACAGATTGTAGATATACAACTACAAAGTGTATTCAAAATGCTTGCTCAACAAAACATACATATGGAAGCTACTGCGGAAGCTAAAGAATTCTTAGCAACTAAAGGTTTTGACCCAGAGTTCGGTGCACGTCCTGTAAAACGCGTTGTACAAAAAGAAGTATTGAACCGCTTGTCTAAAGAAATCTTATCTGGTAATGTGAAAGCAGATAGTATGATCTTGTTAGACTCGTTTAACAACGAGTTGGTCTTCAGAAACCAACAATAACATTTCGGATTAGTTAGTGAATAGTTATAAAATGAAAACACCCTAAGTCTAGATGACTTAGGGTGTT
The DNA here is from genome assembly GCF_004337635.1 of Myroides odoratimimus. Classification (NCBI taxonomy): domain Bacteria; kingdom Pseudomonadati; phylum Bacteroidota; class Flavobacteriia; order Flavobacteriales; family Flavobacteriaceae; genus Myroides; species Myroides odoratimimus. The sequence goes on along the minus strand of NZ_CP037427.1, from coordinate 2,704,166 downwards.
TTTTATTGCGTATACTTTTAATTAGTATTCCCAAAGCATTAATCCTGCTTCATAACCAGCACCTAGTGTCCAAAACAAAATCTGCTCTCCTTGTTTAATCTTCCTTACTCTTCGCTGATATTGATCTAATGCTAAAAAAGGACTTGACGAACCAGTATATCCTAATTCATGAGAATAAAAAGGCACTTTATCATCACCTAAATTAAAATACTCTTTGATTAATTGTACATTTTTATAATAAACTGAGAAAACATAAACAAATCTATATCTTCTACACTCATTTTATTTCTCTCTAAAAATAATAATAGTTCTTTCTTTATGAAGTCCACACTTCCCATTCCGTCAAAGGAGCGATCCCATACTAATACATCTTCATTCTTAAACTGAGAAAAGCCAGCTGGCGGATAAGACACTGTATCAGCAATATCACTATCTGTATGATACATTACATCCTTAAGTCCTATACTTTCTCCATCCTTATCAAGAATAAAAGCAAAAGCAGAATCAGAAAAACAAAATGCTGTAATCGGATTATTATTATCTACTATACGACATAGATTCTCTGCACATACAATTAATGCTCTCTGCATGTTAGGAGTACATTGCAAATATTTAGTCAACTGATCTAACGCTATAAATGCTCCAATGCAATTGGCATTTAAATCAAAACACATAGTTTTCTTCTTTGCATTCAACATTTGGTGCAACTTGATAGAAGCTGATGGTACTAAAAGCTCTGGTGTAGCAGAAACTAAAGCAATAACATCAATATCTTCAATATGCAAACCACATTCTTTTAATGCTCCTTTTGCAGCTTTGGTAGCCATAGTAAGTGTTGTTTCTGTAGAATTTCGATCTAGAATAAATCTTTTTTTCCTTCCAAGACTCTGTTGAATTCTTTGCATTGGAATATTTCTTTGTTCAAAAGAAGCTATTACACACTCATTTGTTTCATAACTAGTTGGGTGATAAAAATAGGTCTGTTTTATTGTCATAATTATAAATTTTGATTGTAATTTAATTACATAAATTTATAAACCTTACTAGTTAAAAAACTAAAACCGTTGAATTTTAACACGAAAAACAATACTTTATAACATCTACTAATACCAACAAAAACAACAACTTATATAAAAAAACATTCTAAACACCTTTATTGAGTACCTTTTGTTTAAAAATAAAAGGTAGTAAATAGGGTTTTAAGTACCAATTAAAAACTTGTACTATCTATAACCTTTCCATTTTTAAATCTAATCTTACTTTTCCCATAATACCATGTCTCGATATCACCTTGTTCTTTTATATCTGTAGGATCTCCTTGTACAGCCCATACATCATTCTTACTCGCTCCTATTTTAAACGCTTTCTTTGTTTGAAACTCATCATTCAGATTATCTGTTTTAGAACTTGGTTTAGTAAGCTTTTCTTCTTTACTTACTTTAGTTGCCTCTACCTTCTTTTCTACAGAGATTTCCTTTTTTACTTCTTTTGCCTTATCAGTTACAGGTATTTCTTTCACACTTTCTGTATGTTGATGCTCCTTTTCTTTTTTTTCGGCAGTACAAACCTCTCTTCTTACCTCTACAGGCTTCACTTCTACTTTCTTTATAGTCGCTTTAGGTTTTGGCAATTCTTGCTCAACAATCACTGTTTCTTTAATCTCTGTATCTTCACTCTCATTAAATGTATAGTAAACTAAATACCCTCCTAAAACAACGATAATACCAATAACCACAAATAAGAAAATATAGGCATTATTACTTCCTGTATCTACCATCTTTTCTTTCTTTTTAGAGATTTCTTGTTTATCCTCAGGTCTAGAATAGACAGGTACCTCATAGCCATTCGCTATATTATACTTTTCTCTCTTTTCTCTATCTCCTAATGTAGCATAAGCTTCATTCAGTTGTTCGAACATCGTCTTATAGAATAAACTACTCGGATTCTTATCTGGACTATAACGCTCATATAAAGACTGAAAAGCACGCTTAAGCTCTTCCTCTGATACGGTAGGATTAACTCCTAACACTCTATAATAATTAACCTTATTCATTTAAACAAATCAATTTATTAACAAAATTAACAATAACAAGTCGATATAAGTTTAAATAAACAAATACTTTTATTACAAAATCAAGTGATTATAAAAAATTTTACTTCTTTATAAATTGTGGATTTTTAGGTTGAAAGATATTTTGTAACTTTCTAGATAGACGCTTTAAAGTATTAGAGTGTTTAAGGTAGTAAGGTATTTGATCCAGAGGAATACTTCTAACATTAGCGATCACTTCATCTACTGTATAATTATGCATAAATGCTTTTTTTAACCAATCAGATATAAAATCATCCCATTGTTCTTTATTTCCCCAATAATGACCAATAATATGATCTGCAGGTGTCATATCTCCAGTAGAATTAAAAGCTAAAGAAAAAGCAAGTTGCTCTTTTGTAAATGCTTTAATACCTGCTTGACACATCTGATCTGTTATATCTAAAGCTAGTGAAATACTTGAAAAGTTACTTTTTGACACTCCTAGAACACCAGCATTCCACATACAGGTATCTTCTGTAATAAGAATTCCTCCATAAGTATTACCTTTCAATTCTTTCCAAAATCTCTTTCCTGTTTTCGTAGTAAATTTATTGAGCTGCCCTTCATCTATATGCATAATACTTGTTCCTTGTTCTAGTTTATCTCTTAGAGGTGTTAATGAATTATAAACAAAAGTATCTACATCTAGGTACAATAAATCTTTCTCTGGATACTGCCGAACGATATACTCTAATGCCTTTATTTTTACTCTAAACATATATTGGTACTTCCCTAACCAATCTTTAACAAGATCCTTATCTAAAGATTCTACCGTTATTCTTCCCTTTAATTGATTAAACAGAGAAGGTTCTTCAGTCAATACAATAATATTATCACTTGCTCCTTTATAAGCCAATACGGTATATATAGAGAAAAAAACTTGTTGATAATAACTCATCTTATTACCAAAAACCAAATAAACAATATTCATACTCTATTTTAAATTTGAAATAAAATTACAATTATATTTCGAAGTTATTATTGTTGTATAAATGAAAAAAGATCTTCATCCTGATAGGATAAGATCTTTTCTACTTCATCTATTCTATTATTTATACAGCCAGTTCCTTTACTATCTGATGCCACATAATAGGTAGGTCTGTAATACTACTCCATTTTTCGAAACCTATATTCTTCACAATCATCACAGCATCTGAAATCTGTTTTTTGGAAGTACTCTTGTTGACAATTGATTGCGCTATACTACTCAATTGACTAAATGCCTTTGTCTCCTCTATTTTCATAATCATTCAGTTTAATGAAACCTCTTCTCTTTTACTTATAATTTATCATTTATAAGATATTTTTTGTTTTATAATTCTTTTATTAAGATACTCCTTTTTAGAGTAATAAAAAAACTTATAGGCTAATTCATTTTGATTTTAACTTATCTTTTTTACTCTCTTAATTAAAAAAGTCATAATTTAGAAAAGAACAAATACAGAAGGTTATGAGTCACAAAAAATTATTTGCTGGCAGTGAGATTATCGTTCTCGCAGTAAGAAATCTCTTAGATGAAAATAATATTCCCTACATAATTAGAGATGATATACAATCAGCTATCGGAATAGGAGCAGGAACACTTGACAGAGCAGTACATATCTTAGTCGATGAAGAAGACTTAGATAAGGCTAAAGAATTATTAATCGAAAACGACTTTACAGAGTAAAATAAAAAAGGTTCACAGATTTAACTGTGAACCTTTACTCTTTAGAGAAAACACCTCTATATATCAGATAACTTTCTATTGATAATATGATCAAAATAATCTTGGACGAAAGCCTTACACTTCATTTCTGCCTCTTCCATTTCTTTATTCTTCTCCTTAATCAAGTTTTTAGTAAGCCCTTTATCTTTTATATCATAAAAGCCCGTTACTTTAATTCCATTAAATCGGACAATATAATTACCTGTTTGATAAGTTATTTCGTTAGCTCCATAACTTACTGTAAAACGATCGCTTGTAGTATCGTTAAGTAAACTACTCCCCCAACTTCTAAAAGGTTGATCATAACCGATTAAGTCTAAAATAGTAGGATATATATCCATTTGTTGTGCCAATCGATTATCTACCCCTTTTAACCTCTCATCAGGCGTATAAATCATAATAGGAATAGCAGTTCTATTTACTAATTCCTTATACTTATCATAATAAATCTGATTAGTATGGTCCGCTGTGATAATAAAAATAGTATTCTTAAACCATGGTTCTTTACTACTCTCTTCAAAAAAACGCTTAAACGCATAATCAGTATAACCTATAGGTCCATGTATCTCAAGATTACCTTTGGGAAATTTCCCTATATGCTGTTCTGGTATTCTAAAAGGCTCATGTGAAGATACTGAAAACAATGTTGCGAAAAAAGGTTCTTTCTTCTCGTTTAATGTTTTACTCATAAACTGAAAGAAAGGTTCGTCCCAGATCCCCCATGTACCATCAAAATCATCATCATTATCATACTCAGTCATTCCGTAGTAATGATCATACCCTAATATATTTCCAAATCCTAAAAATCCCATTGAACCATTCACCGCACCATGAAAGAAAGAAGTATCATACCCCTGACTATTCAATATAGACACTACAGATTCTATCTTCTGGTTAGGGAATGGAGAAGAAGTAAAAGCATCCTTAAAAGAAGGAATACCTGCTAGAATAGAAGGAATAGCATGAATCGATTTATACCCATTAGCAAAGGCATTAGGATATATCAAACTATGCTTAGCCAAAGAATCTATAAAAGGAGTGTAGCTCTCATAGTTTGGAATATCTGTCCCTTCATTAAAGGCTCCAATATACTCACGTCCAAAACTCTCCGTTATGAATAATACGATATTAGGAGTACTTGGTTCATTGACATTATATTGTTTTACATCATTAATGTATTTTTCTAATGTCTTTTTATCCATATAGTTCACTTCCTTATAACTACTCTTCCCTATCGTTCTTAAGATTGTGAACGGAGTATTTAAGACTACATCCCCATGCTCTGGCTTAGTAGTATGTCGATTGGCATCTACTATATTTATTGGTCTAGTTTTCTTAGTCACACCTCCTCTTATACCAGAGACTACACCAACTACTGAAATTACTACTATAAAAGCAGTAGATATATAATAGCGACTAGTAGATTCTTCTCTTTTGACAGGTTTTATTTTAACTCTAGTATATAAATAAATCCACAAAGCAGAACATATAAGAAACAAAACTAAAGCATGCCAATAACTAAATAGAAAGTTAAACAATAACGTTGCTTTATTAGACTCATGTTCTAAACTATCCATCACAGCTACGGTGGTTCTAGACTGGATAAATCTATAGTAAATAAGGTCTACAAAGTTAGTAGCATAAGCTAGTAAATTAGGAATGAAATAAGCAAAGAAAACAACTTTCTGATAATTAGGTTTGGTATTTATAAAAACAGGAGCTATTGATAATAAGATGAACAAAATACTCATATAGAATATAGATGCACTATCAAATGATAAGGCGTAAAAAGATAGTGATAAAAATTGTCCAACGGAATCAATGCTTAATAAATCTGCGTTATAAAAATAAAATAACAATCGAGCAATAAAGTAAAAAACAAAAGCAAGAAATAATCTATACAACATCACTTTTACTTCATAGGCTCTAAATTTATTAGAAGTCATAGAATTGTAAGGTTTATATTTAAAAAAAGTTGGGCAAATTTAACCAAAACTCAGCGCTAAAAAGTTAATCTAAAGCAAGTTTAAGATTTACATTTTTTTTTAATACAATTTTCACATAAACACACAATACCAATAACTTACACTTTTAATTTAAATTAATAAATTTATTCATCATCCTGTACAAAAACACCTAATTAAACACTATCATTTCACCCAAATAAACACATATAGACTAACAGCATTATTTTTTAATAATACTAGCTACAATAACGTTTTGTATTAAACTCAACATTAATATTACTAACACAAGATTAATACTTCTTTTAATTTCAAAATTTTTAGATAAAACAATCAAATAACTTCATAAACAAAGAATTACTCCTAAAAACTTTTAATAAAAAAAGTTTCTTAAAAAGAAAATAGCACCTTGATTAAGGTGCTATTTATAATACTTATCTATCTAATCGCTTATCTATAATACGTTCGAAATAGTCTTGAATAAAGGCTTTACACTTTATTTCGAGTCTTTCCATTTCCTTATTCTTTTGACCGATTAAATTTTTCTTTAATCCCTTATCTTTAATATCAAAGAACCCTGTCACCTCTTTCCCATTAAACCTTACGATATAATTTCCTTCTTGGTAAGTGTATTCATTACCTCCATAATTAATCGTATATGGAGTCGTTATTGTATCATTAACTAGACTTCTTCCCCAGCTTCTAAAAGGTTTATCATACCCTATTAGATCTAGTACAGTAGGATAAATATCTATCTGCTGAGCTAATCTCTTATCTACTCCTTTTAATCTCTCATCTGGTGTATAGATAAGTATAGGCACTGCAGTACGATTAACAAGCTCTTTATATTCATCATAGGCGATCTGATTAGTATGATCCGCAGTGATGATAAAAATTGTATTCTTAAACCATGGTTCTTTACTGCTCTCTTCAAAGAATTTCTTAAAAGCATAATCCGTATATCCCACTGTCTTATGGATAGGCACATCTCCTATAGGGAATTTCCCTTCATACTGAGCAGGAATATTAAATGGCTCATGAGAAGACACGGTAAAAATAGTAGCAAAGAAAGGTCCTTTCTTTTCATTTAATGTAGTGCGCATATATTGGAAGAAAGGTTCGTCCCAAATCCCCCAAGTACCATCGAAGTCATCATCATTATTATACTCTGTCTTTCCATAGTAGTGATCATACCCTAAGATATTACCGAATCCTAAGAATCCCATAGACCCGTTAGGAGCACCATGGAAGAAAGATGTATCATATCCTTTAGACTTCAGTGTAGACACTAGTGATTCGATCTTCTGCTTCGGATAAGGCGATGATGTAAATGCATCTTTAAACGAAGGAATACCCGCGATGACAGATGACACACCGTGAATAGACTTATAGCCATTAGCGAATGCATTAGGGAATATTAAACTATGCTGAGAAAGCGAATCTATAAAAGGAGTATAACTCTTATAGTTTTTAATATTCATATCTTTATTAAAAGCTCCTATATACTCACGTCCATAACTTTCTGTGATAAACAATACTATATTAGGAGTGCTAGGTTCATTAGTATGATACTGCTTCACCCCACTTATATTTTGGTTAAGTGTAGCTTCATCCATATATTCTACTTTCTTAAAACTAGTCTTACCGATTGTTCTCAAGATAGCGAATGGAGTATTTAATACAATATCTGCATGTTCTGGTTTCTCTACATGTCGATTTGCATCTATAATATTCAATGGTCTAGTTGCTTTCTTCAGATCCCCTCTTACTCCTGCCACAAAGCCCACTCCTGTCACAATAATAATCAAGACAGTAGATAACCAATAAGACTTCTTATCCTCAACTTTCAAAAATCGAGTAAACTTCACCTTGGTATACAAGTACACCCATAGCACACATAGTACAATACAAATAAGAAAAACATGCCAATAATTAACCAAGAAGTTAAAAAACAATTGTCCCTTATTTGACTCGTGTTCTAAACTGTCGAAAACAGCTATAGTAGTACGAGCATAAATAAATCTATAGTAAATAAAATCAATAAAATTAGTAGAATACGCTATCAAGTTAGGAATGATATAGGCGTAAAACACGACCTTCTGATACCCTTTTTTTGTATTGATAAATAAAGGCAGAATAGATAATAATATAAATAATATATTTACATAAAAAATAGCCATCCTATCAAACGTGATACCGTGATACGCTAATTCTAAAAACTGACCAAAAGAGTCTACATTTAATAAATCACTATTATAAAAGTAAAATAGTGTACGAGCAATAAAGTAAAAGAAGAAAGCTAAGAATAACCTATACCCCAGTACTAATACTTCATTCAATCGATATCGATTAGAAATCATATTGTTATTTTTTTAAAAACACAAACTTAATCATTTCTATTCGGACTTCTATTAGCATTTAGAAGCATTTTATATCCAAACTAAAGAAAATTTAAGAAAAATTATACCTTTCGTACTAACAACAATCCTCTATAATCTTTATCTAAAGATAGAACATTCTTTTACAAAACATTCTGTCTTCCTACATACATCTCCCTACTAACAACGCGATTAGTAAGATATCACTCCGATATATCTCAATAAATAACGGACTCACTACGGACTCATAACGGACTCACTACGGACTTACCTACTATAATTATATAGTGATAATAGGGCGATACAGCATACCCAATCTCTTAAGGACACTAATATTCAATAATAGTTTTCAGTGATTATATCAAAATATAATGAAGTGTCTACTTATTTTTTTACTATATTTATAAAAGTTGATTTACAATGACTTAAGCTCTAAGTACAATCATCATCAAGCACAATATAGAAAATGAATAATGTAGTTTAGTAGAAAATCAACTACGAGAATTGCAAATAAACCAGATAAAAATTGCTAAGTACATACTAAATACGAGAAATCTTATATTTTTTTTGTACTTTGCGTTAGCTAATTAATGATAATATGGTAAATCCTACAAGACTTTTTGATATTCCTTATTTGCAGAATGAACACTTTCCTCTGGCTGCAGCTTTAGTTACTAAGGTGAACGGAGTATGGGAAAAAACATCCTCACAGGAGTATATAGATAAGGCTAATATGGTTTCGCGTGCCTTACTACGTCTAGGCATAGAAGCAAATGATAAAATAGCTGTCATCTCTACTAATAACCAAACTAAATGGAATCTTTTAGATATTGGTATTTTACAAATTGGCGCTCAGAATGTGCCTATCTATCCTACCATTGCAGCTGAAGACTATCAGTACATTCTTAGTCATGCAGAAGCAAAATACTGTGTAGTATCAGATCAAGAAATTTATAACAAATTAATAAGTGTTAAAGATCAACTACCACTTCTACAAGGTATTTGTTCTTTTGAACATATAGAAGGATGCAAAACTTTTGATGAGATTCTTGAATTAGGAAGAGATACTTCTAATCAAGAAGAAGTGGATCGCATTAAAGATTCTATCACACCAGATCACTTAGCTACGCTAATCTACACCTCTGGTACTACGGGTAGACCTAAAGGTGTGATGCTGTCTCATAATAACATCTTATCTAATGTAATAGGTAGCTGGGATAGAGTTCCTTTTGGACGTGAAGATCACTATAAAGCACTTAGTTTCTTACCACTGTGCCACGTATTCGAAAGAATGCTGATTTATCTTTACCAATTCTCAGGTACTTCTATTTACTATGCGGAATCTATTGATAAAATGGGAGATAACTTAAAAGAAGTTAGTCCTAATGTCATGACAGTAGTACCGCGTTTATTAGAAAAAGTATATGATAAAATCTTTGCTAAAGGATCTTCTCTTACTGGTATTAAAAAACGTATTTTCTTCTGGGCTCTTGAACTAGGATTCCAATATAAACCATATAATAGAAGCGCCTTCTATAACTTCCAACTAAAAATAGCTAGAAAACTAGTATTTAGTAAATGGCAAGAAGGACTAGGAGGTCAAATGAAAATCATTGTTTCTGGTAGTGCTCCACTTCAGGCTCGCCTATCTAAAGTATTCAATGCTGCTGGTATTCCTGTAATGGAAGGATATGGTCTTACTGAGACTTCTCCTGTTATATCAGTAAACGATGCTCGTAATGGAGGATTGAGATTTGGTACAGTAGGTCGCCCTTTAAGTAATGTGGAGGTAAAAATAGCAGAAGACGGAGAGATCTTATGTAAAGCTCCTAACGTGATGATGGGATACTTTAAAGACGAAGAGAAAACAAATAGCGTTATTAAAGATGGGTATTTCCATACAGAGGACATTGGTAGAATAGACGAAGATGGTTTCTTACACATCACTGACCGTAAAAAAGAAATGTTCAAAACATCTGGAGGTAAATATGTAGCTCCTCAGATGATTGAAAATATGATGAAACAGTCTCGCTTTATCGAACAAATCATGGTTATCGGTGAAGGAGAAAAGATGCCTGCTGCTTTTATTCAGATAGATTTTGACTTCGTTAAAGAATGGGCACGTCGAAAAAGATATGATATCGGTACTACTAACGAAGAAATAGCAACGAATCAAAAAGTTATCGACCGCGTTGCAGAAGAAGTAGAAGCTGTAAATAAAAAATTCGGTAAATGGGAACAAGTGAAGAAGTTCGAACTTACTCCTGATGTGTGGAGCATTGACAGTGAGCACTTAACCCCTACTCTAAAACTTCGTAGACGTATTATTCTTGAGAAACATAAAGACTTATACGACAAGATTTACAGAAGTTAATGACACAAAAAATCACTTAATCAAGAAATATTTTAAAAATAGTATGCACGCATACTATTTTTTTTTATATTTGAATTATTCTAAATGGTATGAAGAACACAACAATCGATTATATACTTAGAGCAACATGGCAAGCTGTAGCAAGAATGTACAATGAAGAAGCGGCTAAATATGATGCCACCATGTCACTTGCTTTTGCACTACTAAGTATAGATAAAGAAGGTACTCCTTCTACTCTACTAGGACCAAATATGGGTATGGAAGCTACGAGTCTTACTCGTACTCTAAAAAAATTAGAAGAAAACAAATTAATCACACGTGAAAAGAACCCTAATGATGGCCGTGGTGTGATTATAAAATTAACTCCTCTAGGCTTAGAGAAAAGAGAATTATCTAAAGCAAAAGTGAAACGCTTTAACGAAAAAATTCGAACTCAAATATCAGAGGAGAAAATTCAGCACTTTATGGAAGTAACTGAAGTTATCAATCAGTTAATCAACGACAAAAGTATATTTGAAGACAAATAATTTTTGTACCTTAAGAGAGTTAAATAATAGTATTAAAAACCAAAGAACAATAAATATGAAAAGAATAATTAAAAAGGTAGCCGTAGTAGGATCTGGTGTAATGGGATCAGCTATTGCTTGTCATTTTGCAAATATCGGATTAGAAGTATTGCTTCTTGACATTGTACCTAGAGAATTAACTCCTGAAGAGGAAAAGAAAGGTCTTACCCTAGAAAGTAAGATTGTTAGAAATAAAATAGCAAGTACTCACTTAGCTAATGCACTAAAATCTAAACCTGCTCCTATTTATTCTCAAGCTTTTGCTTCACGCATCGCTACAGGAAATATAGAAGATGATTTAGTAAAAATAAAAGATTGCGACTGGGTAATCGAAGTGGTAATCGAAAGATTAGACATTAAGAAATCTGTATTCGAGCAAATCGAGAAATACAGAAAACCAGGTTCATTAATTACATCTAATACATCTGGTATTCCAATGAAATTAATGGTAGAAGGTCGTTCAGAAGATTTCCAAAAACACTTCTGTGGAACACACTTCTTTAACCCACCTAGATATTTACAATTATTCGAAATTATTCCTGGTCCAAATACAGCTCCAGAAGTTATCGAATTCTTCCAAAAATATAGTAGCTTATACTTAGGTAAAACTCCTGTATTATGTAAAGATACTCCTGGCTTTATCGGTAACCGTATCGGTGTATACTCTATGGCGATGGTAATGCAGTTGGCACAAGAGATTGGGTTGACTATTGAAGAAGCCGATACATTAACAGGTTCTATCTTAGGTCGTCCTAAGACTGGTACATTTAAACTAGGTGATTTAGTAGGTCTTGATACTGCTATTAACGTAACAAATGGCTTAAAACAAAACTGTCCTCATGACGCTATGATCCAAGAGGTAAAAGACAGTAAGCCTTTAAACTTCCTATTAGAAAACAAATTCTTAGGTGATAAATCTAGAAAAGGATTCTATTATAAAGAAGTAGACAAAGAGGGAAAAACAAATCGATTCGCTCTTGACTTAGAAAAATTAGAATACCGTCCATTAGAACGTGCTAAGATTGCTGTACTAGAAACAGCAAAACAAGCTGGTGGTACTAAAGCTAAATTAGCTTTATTATTAGCAGACCAAACAAAAGCAGGTGAATTAATCAGAAAACACTTTGCTTCATTATTCGCTTACGTTTCTCAACGTGTTCCAGAAATTACAGATACCCTATTCCCTATTGATGACGCTATGCGTACAGGATATGCATGGAAATATGGTCCATTCCAAACTTGGGATTTAGTAGGACTTGAAAAAGGTATTGCTATCGTCGAAAAAGAAGGATATGTAGTAGCTGATTGGGTTAAAGAATTAGCTGCATCTGGAGCAAAGAGTTTCTATAAAGTAGAGAATGGTAAAAAGTTATTCTACAATCAAAACACTAAAACATTTGAACCAATCCCTGGACAAGATGCATTCATTATCTTAGATAATATTAGAACAACTAATAAGGTTTGGGGTAATAGTGAAGCATCACTTATTGACTTAGGTGATGGTATCGTGAACTTAGAGTTTCACTCAAAAATGAATACCATCGGTGGTGGTGTTTTAGCCGGATTAAACAAAGCTGTTGAAATTGCAGAAAAAGACTTCCAAGGACTAGTAGTAGGAAACCAAGGTAGTAACTTCTCAGTAGGTGCTAACTTAATGATGATTTTCATGATGGCTGCAGAGCAAGATTGGGATGAATTAAATATCGCTATCAAAACGTTCCAAGATACGATGATGAAAATGCGTTACTCTGGTATTCCAGTAGTTGCTGCTCCTCATGGGATGACATTCGGTGGTGGATGTGAGTTAAGCTTGCACGCTGATAAGGTAGTCGCTGCTGCTGAAACATATATCGGACTGGTTGAATTCGGTGTAGGACTTATCCCTGGTGGAGGTGGTTCTAAAGAGATGACAGTAAGAGCGTCTGATCTATACCGCAAAAACGATGTGGAATTAAACACACTACAAGAGCACTTCTTAACAATCGGTATGGCGAAAGTAGCTACCTCTGCTCAAGAAGCTTTTGATTTAAATATATTACAAAAAGGTAAAGATGTAGTAGTTGTAAATAAAGACTTACAATTAGCACAAGCGAAACGTGAGGCTTTAGTATTAGCTCAAGCTGGGTACACTCAGCCTGCTAAACGCAAAGATATTAAAGTACTAGGTCGTCAGGCTTTAGGTATGTTCTTAGTAGGAACTGACAGTATGATGGCTGGTAAATACATCTCTGAACACGATCGTAAAATAGCTAACAAATTAGCATATGTTATGGCTGGAGGAGATTTATCAGAAGCTACTTTAGTGACTGAACAATACTTACTAGATCTAGAAAGAGAAGCATTCTTATCACTATGTGGAGAGCGCAAAACTCTAGAAAGAATCCAGTATATGTTGAAAAATGGTAAACCATTAAGAAACTAATCTTTAACCAATTTAAAACGACAAAGAAATATGAAAACTGCATATATAGTACAAGGATATAGAACAGCTGTAGGTAAAGCGCCTAAAGGAGTATTCAGATTTAAAAGACCTGATGAACTTGCTGCTGAAACTATTGAATATTTAATGAGTAAACTACCTGAATTTGACAAATCACGTATTGATGATGTTATGGTAGGTAACGCTATGCCTGAGGCTGAACAAGGATTAAACATGGGACGTTTAATCTCTCTTATGGGATTAAAAATAGATGATGTACCTGGAGTTACAGTAAATAGATACTGTGCATCTGGTATAGAAACTATTGGAATGGCTGTTGCTAAAATCCAAGCGGGCATGGCTGATTGTATTATCGCTGGTGGAGCAGAAAGTATGAGTTATATCCCTATGGGAGGATATAAACCAACTCCTGATTATGGTGTAGCAAAAGAAGGACACGAAGATTACTATTGGGGAATGGGATTAACAGCTGAAGCGGTAGCTCATCAATTTAAAGTTTCTCGTGAAGATCAAGATGAGTTTGCTTTTAACTCTCATATGAAAGCTTTAAAAGCACAAGCAGATGGAAAATTTGATGATCAAATTGTTCCAATCAACATTAATGAAGTATTCATTAACGAAAAAGGTAAAAAAGATAGCAAATCATATACAATCACTAAAGATGAAGGCCCTAGAGCAGGAACTTCTATTGAGGCTTTAGCAAAACTAAGACCTGTATTTGCTGCTGATGGATCTGTAACAGCAGGTAACTCTTCTCAAATGAGTGATGGTGCTGCATTCGTTATGGTGATGTCAGAAGAAATGGTTAAAGAATTAAACATTGAGCCTATCGCTCGTATGGTTAATTATGCTGCAGCTGGTGTAGAACCACGTATCATGGGTATTGGTCCAGTAAAAGCAATTCCAAAAGCTTTAAAACAAGCTGGGTTACAACTAAAAGATATCGACCTATTTGAATTAAATGAAGCTTTTGCCTCTCAGTCATTAGCTGTAATTAGAGAACTAGGTATCAACCCTGATATCGTCAATGTAAACGGTGGTGCTATTGCATTAGGACATCCTCTAGGATGTACAGGTGCAAAACTATCAGTACAACTATTTGATGAGATGAAACGTCGTGGATCTAAATACGGAATGGTAACAATGTGTGTCGGTACAGGACAAGGTGCTGCAGGAATCTATGAACTATTATAAAAGCTATTAACCCAATAAACGAAATATATTATGAGTAAAGATATCACAAGAGGAGGACAATTTTTAATTAAAGAAACTAAATACCAAGACGTATTTACTCCAGAAGACTTCACAGAAGAGCAAATCATGATGCGTGATTCTGTAAAAGAATTCATTGATAAAGAAATATGGCCAAACAAAGAAAAGTTTGAGAAAAAAGACTACGCTTTCACAGAAGCTTCTATGCGTAAAGCTGGAGAATTAGGATTATTAGGTGTTGCTGTACCAGAAGCTTATGGAGGATTAGAAATGGGGTTCATTTCTACAATGCTGGTATGTGATTATATTTCAGGAGCAACAGGTTCTTTCTCAACTGCCTTTGGTGCTCATACAGGAATTGGTACAATGCCAATTACATTATATGGTAACGAAGAACAAAAGAAAAAATACGTTCCAAAATTAGCTTCAGGAGAATGGTTTGGTGCTTACTGTTTAACAGAACCAGATGCTGGATCTGATGCTAACTCAGGTAAAACAAAAGCTGTCTTATCAGCTGATGGGAAACACTACTCTATCACAGGACAAAAAATGTGGATCTCTAATGCTGGTTTCTGTAATGTATTTATCGTATTTGCACGTATAGAAGATGATAAAAATATCACAGGATTTATCGTAGAAAACGATCCTAGCAATGGAATTACTTTAGGAGAAGAAGAACACAAATTAGGTATTAGAGCATCTTCTACTCGTCAGGTATTCTTCAGTGAAACAAAAGTTCCTGTGGAGAATATGCTTTCAGAAAGAGGAAACGGTTTCAAGATTGCAATGAATGCATTAAACGTAGGACGTATTAAATTAGCTGCTGCTTGTTTAGATTCTCAACGCCGTTTAATCACGCAATCAGTAAAATATGCTAATGAGCGTATCCAATTTAAAACACCAATTTCTACTTTTGGTGCTATTCGCACTAAACTAGCAGAGATGGCTACAAATGCTTATGTAGGTGAAGCTGCTTCATATAGAGCTGCTGCTTCTATTGAAGAAAGAATTAACCAACGTGTTGCTGAAGGAAATTCACATCAAGAGGCTGAATTAAAAGGAGTAGAAGAATTCGCTATTGAGTGTTCTATCCTTAAAGTAGCAGTGTCAGAAGATGTTCAATCATGTGCTGATGAAGGAATCCAAATCTTCGGAGGAATGGGATTCTCAGAAGACACACCTATGGAAAGTGCATGGAGAGATGCTCGTATATCTCGTATCTATGAAGGAACAAACGAGATTAACCGTATGCTAGCAGTTGGAATGTTAATCAAAAAAGCAATGAAAGGACATGTAGATTTATTAGGTCCTGCTATGAAAGTAGCTGATGAATTAATGAGTATACCAAGCTTTGATGTACCTGATTATTCTGAATTATTTGCAGAAGAGAAAGAAATGATCAGCAAACTGAAACAAGCTTTCTTAATGGTAGCTGGTAGTGCTGTTCAAAAATATGGTCCAGACCTAGATAAACACCAAGCATTATTAATGGCTGCTTCTGATATGATGATTGAAATTTATATGGCAGAAAGTGCTATCCTTAGAACTGAGAAATTAGCGAAGTTAAAAGGAGAAGAGAATATCAAAGAACAAATCGCTATGGCTCAATTATACTTATACCACGCTGTAGATATCATCGGAGCAAAAGGAAAAGAAGGTATCGCTTCTTTTGCTGAAGGTGATGAACAACGTGTAATGCTAATGGGACTACGCAGATTTACAAAATATGTAAACTTACCAAATGTAAATGCACTTAGAGAAACTATTGCAACGAAATTGGTAGAGTCAAACGAATATGTATTCTAGTACGAATACAAATGATTTGGTTTAGTTTGTTTGAAAAAAACCGCTACTTTTCTTATGAAAAGGGCGGTTTTTTATTTTATAACACAAATAAGAAACCTTTCTATCATCTTAAAAAAGAAACAATTCATAAATAAAAAACGAAAAATCAGCACTTTGCAAAAATTTGTTCAAAATATTTCATCTTTTGTTTCACTATAATCATCTAAAAAGTTTACTTTTGCACCATAATTTTTTTATACTTAAAAGATATTTACTGTGGAAAACGCAAATGCTTTAAAATTGATTAAAAAGATTCAATCAGATTTAATTTCTGATGGTCTTGTTGTAGAAAACATTGTAGCAGATTTACAAAAACTTAGAGAGTTTGCTCTACTTGAAGAAAAACCAGTGTTAGTTAAATCTATTCGTTTAGCTTATGAGCACATTCAAAACAACAAAGCTTTTTTAATTGCAATACCATCTGATGAGCCGATCGAAGAAGAAGGAGAAGAAGGGGCAACTGCAGTTGAGAAAGAATCTAAGAATGACTTAGAAAGTTTACAGTACTTATTATCTTTATACAAAGACATTAATAACAAACATAACTTAGAAGACTTAAAAGATTACAACAATCGTTTATTAGCTTTCTAATTAAAATGTTAATCTAAATATAAAAGCCTATCAGAACTCCTGTTAGGCTTTTTTTGTTTCTATTTTAAAACTATATTAGCATACTTAAAACTTCTAATTTAATTAAGATGCTAAAGACATTTAAAATTGTTGCGCTGCTTGAAGGTTTATCTCTACTAGCACTTTTGTTTATCGCTATGCCCTTAAAATACTTTCTACACAAACCAGAAATGGTAAGTAAAGTCGGAATGGCACATGGAGTATTGTTTATACTATATATAGTAATGGCTACAGTACTTAAAAGTGATGAAAAATGGAGTATGAAAAAGTATGGCCTTATCTGTCTAGCTTCAATTGTTCCATTCGGTACTTTTATCATGGAGAAAAAACTTCTTGAAAGTAAAGCATAAAAAAATAAGTCTGTACAGACTTATTTTTTTATGTATATATCTACCGCATCAGTTATAATATCAAAATGATCAAAAGCTAACTGTGGTAAATCATCTATATTAAACCATTTCAATTCTTTAGCGTCATCAGCAGCTTCACCAATAACCTCCTCTCCTACTTCTGCCCAAAAAGCTACAGTCACCATGTGCGATCTTGGATCTCTAAAAGGTTTCCCATATGCTTTAATTTGAGTAAGTTGATTCAGGTCAATTGACGTTTCTTCACGTAATTCACGCTTTGCTGCAATCTCTAAATCTTCATTTTCGTCTACAAAACCACCAGGTAAAGCCCAATAATCACGAAACGGTTCATTTTTGCGCTTTATTAATAATATCTGTGAAATATTTAAATATTTTTTAAACAATACTACATCTACAGTAACGAATATCTTCGAAACATATCCCATATTATACAATTTTTATGAAACAAAAGTACTAAAACTATCCTTTTTTACAAAAAAACAACATTTTATCTTTCTATTACAAATCTTTGCCTTATATTTGCTCCATAAGCGATTAGTAAAAAAACTGATTATTTTAATCATGTTTAATGGAAATTAAAAAGACAACTATGAAAAAATTAACATTACCGTTATTGGCTTCTGTATTAGCTTTTGGTGCTGTTCATGCTCAAAGTCCTTACAACAAATGGTCTATTGACTTAAATGGAGGATTTGCTAAACCAGCTAGAGCAGGTCAATCTGCTGAAACATTCAAAAACTTACACTTAGATGGAGGTGTACGTTATAGCTTAAACAACAAATTTGGTATTAAAGCTTCTTTTGGCTATGATAAATTAGACAACTGGACTAATGATGCTGATTTAAACACTAACCACTACAGAACAAGCTTAGAAGGGGTTGTTAACGTTGGAAGACTTTTAAACTTCGAAACTTGGACTAAAGTATTAAACGTACAAGCTCACGCTGGGGGAGGTTACTCTTGGATGAACGGAGATGCATTCTCTGGAACAGACAATATGGGACACTTAATGGCTGGATTAACTGGTCAAATTAAAGTTCACCCACGTGTTGCATTAAACGCAGACTTTACAGTTATTCAAAACTTAGAGCAAAACAAAAACTGGAATGGTGTAGGTACAACTAACCGTTCTATCGCTCAAGGAACTATGTTTAACGCTTCTGTTGGAGTTTCTATCTATTTAGGTAAAAATGCTCAACACGCTGATTGGTATACTGAAGCAGAACAAGAAAATGCTTTATTAGCTGAATTAGACGGAAGAGTATCTAAAGTAGAAAGCATGTTAGTTGACTCTGATGGAGACGGTGTGCCAGATTACTTAGATCTAGAGCCTAATACACCAGCTGGTGCTTTAGTTGATTCTAGAGGTAGAAATATCGATAAAAACAACAACGGTATCGCTGATAACATCGAAGCTTTCATCGCTGAGAAATATGGTAACCAACCAGAGCAAGCTGTTGCAGGTAACGATTCTAACATGATTAAAGAATTAATCAACAAAGGATATGTTGCTGCTTATTTTGACTTTGATAAAACTCAACCAACAAACGTTGACGGAATCAATTTCATCGTTAACTACTTAAAAGCTAATCCAAATGCTTCTGTTGAAGTTATGGGTTATGCTGATGCAGTAGGAAACAAATCTTACAACAATAAGTTATCTGAAAGACGTGCTAACGCAGTTAAAGATATCTTAGTTAAATCTGGAGTTAGTGCTTCTAAAGTTTCTGCTAAAGGAAACGGAATCGATGACGCAGTGTCTAAAGATTCAGCTGCAGCTCGTAGAATTGCAAGAAAAGTTGTATTCAAAATTAACTAAATTTAGAATTCAATCTAATCATATTAAAGCGCAAGATTATTCTTGCGCTTTTTTTATTTTTAATAAGTAACTTTGTATACTTATTAAATCAACTATGAAATTCAAATTAAATTCAGAGTATAAACCAACAGGGGATCAACCTGAAGCAATAAAAAAACTTGCTCAGGGAATCAATGCAGATGAAAAATACCAAACATTAGTTGGAGTTACTGGTTCTGGAAAAACATTTACTGTTGCAAATGTTATTAACGAAGTAAACAGACCTACACTAATACTTGCTCACAACAAAACATTAGCAGCACAACTATACACAGAATTCAAAAGTTTTTTCCCTAATAACTCAGTAGAGTATTTTGTCTCATACTATGACTACTACCAACCTGAAGCATTCTTACCTGTTACAGGTACCTATATAGAAAAAGATCTATCTATCAATGAAGAACTAGAAAAAATGCGATTAAGCACTACTTCTGCCCTACTTTCAGGAAGAAGAGATATTATTGTAGTAGCATCTGTTTCTTGTTTATACGGTATAGGTAACCCTATTGAGTTCCAAAAAAACGTAATCACTCTTGAATTAGATCAACAAATAAGCAGAACAAAACTATTGCATAGATTAGTACAAAGTTTATATGCTAGAACTGAAGCCGAATTCACCCCAGGAACTTTTAGAATAAAAGGAGATACAGTAGAAGTATTCCCTAGTTATGCAGACAATCCATTTAGAATACATTTTTTTGGAGATGAAATTGAAGATATTGAAGTATTCAATCCCTCAACTTCTGCTGTAATAGAGAAATACACCAACCTTAATATTTATCCAGCTAATATGTTTGTAACATCGCCAGATGTACTACAAAAAGCTATATGGGAAATACAACAAGACCTTGTTAAACAAGTTGATTACTTCAAAGAAATAGGAAAACACTTAGAAGCTAAACGTCTAGAAGAACGTACTAACTTTGATTTAGAAATGATCAGAGAGCTCGGCTATTGTTCTGGTATTGAAAACTATTCAAGATACCTAGATGGCAGAGAACAAGGAACACGCCCATTCTGTTTACTAGATTATTTCCCAGATGATTATCTAATGGTTATCGATGAGAGTCACGTTACTGTATCACAAGTACATGCCATGTATGGAGGTGATAGATCTCGTAAAGAAAATCTAGTAGAATATGGATTCAGACTACCTGCCGCACTAGACAACAGACCTCTTAAATTCGAGGAATTTGAAGCAATGCAAAATCAAGTAGTATATGTTTCTGCAACCCCAGCTGATTATGAATTACAAAAATCAGAAGGTATTTATGTAGAGCAATTAATCCGTCCTACTGGATTACTTGACCCCATAATCGAAATTAGACCGACAGAAAATCAAATAGATAATTTAATCGAAGAAATCCATTCAAGAGTTGAAAAAGATGAAAGAGTATTAGTCACTACTCTAACCAAAAGAATGGCTGAAGAACTAGCTAAATATTTCACTCGTGTAGGAATAAGATGTAGATATATTCATTCAGATGTTGACACGTTAGAGCGTGTTGAAATTATGCAAGATTTACGAAAAGGATTATTTGATGTATTAATTGGAGTAAACTTATTAAGAGAAGGACTAGACTTACCCGAAGTTTCTCTAGTAGCTATTTTAGACGCTGATAAAGAAGGTTTTCTTAGAAGTCATAGATCACTTACACAAACTGTTGGAAGAGCCGCTAGAAACGTAAATGGAAAAGCAATTATGTATGCAGATAAAATTACAGATAGCATGCAAAAAACTATAGATGAAACAAACTATAGACGAGAAAAGCAGATGAATTTCAACAAGAAGCACAACATCACTCCTACTGCTATTAACAAAAAAATATCTAGTGAATTAGTCAAAGCTTCTTATGAAGACATCCAAAAAGAAACTATTCTTCAAGCAGCAGAAGAAACTCTTAAATACAAATCCAAAGCTGATATAGAAAAAATAATAAGAGAGAAGAGAAAAGAAATGGAAAAAGCTGCTAAAGACTTAGATTTTATCAATGCAGCTCGTTTAAGAGACGAAATAAAAGCTTTAAAAGATAAACTGTAGATAATTTAATTACCTTTGCAAAAATAGATAGAATGAATAATAACGACATATTAAAGAAACTGAGAGTTGCTTTACAATTACGCGACGATCAAATAGTAGAAATTTTAGAATTAGTTGATTTTAGAATTTCAAAAGGTGAAATTGGTAACTTTTTTAGAAATGCTGACCATCCTAAATACATAGAATGTGGAGATCAAATTCTAAGAAACTTTCTAAATGGTTTAGTAATTCACTTAAGAGGAACAAAAGAAGCCCCTAAGAATCCATTAGAAGTATTAGCTTCCAATAAGTCTGAAATAAAACCATTTAAACAACAGACAACGGACAAGAAAACTAAACCAGCGCCTAAAAAAGAAGGAAACTCAGGTAAAAACGTAGATTTCAAAAAGAAGACTACTTCTAATAAAAAGACTACTCCTAAATCACCATTAGCAGGAATCAAATTCAAAAATGGAAAAAAGTAAAAAACCACCATTAAAAATGGTGGCTTTGTTTTTCAGATTAGCCCCAAAGGGGCATTACGATTGATTATCGTTATGTTCTTGATACTTGACATATCGTTTTATCATATCTTCGTCCAATCCTACTGTACTAACAAAATATCCACGAGACCAAAAATGATTACCCCAATATGGCTTCTGTTTTAATGTTGGATATGTTTTGAAGAGTTTTATAGCTAGTTTACCTTTAAGAATTCCCATAAATTCACTGATAGATACTTTGGGGGGAATCGAACATACTAAATGAATATGATCTTTCTGAATATTCATTTCTTGTATTTGAACACCTTTCCAACTACTAATCAATTGAATATCATATTCTATCAAACTTTTTACCATTCCTTCCAAAATTTGGAAGCGATACTTGGGTGTAAAAACTATGTGATAATCACATTTGTAATATACATGCGTTAATTTTCTATATTTACTCACTGTTTAAATGTTTTATAGTACAAACCTATAAAAGGCATAGCCTATAAAACATCACCACCGCCAAAGGCGGTGGTTTTCTATACTTAAATAAAAATAAAGCTATTCTTTAAAAGAATAGCTTTATTTTTTTATCTCTCCTATAAAAACACATAATAAAAAAGGCCAGCTCAAATGAGCTAGCCTTTTTTATATTCTTTTATCTAAATTATGATAAAGCCACTTTTACTTGGTCTGCAGCTTCCTGGAAAGCAATAGCAGATAAAATAGGCATACCTGATTGATCGATAATTTCTTTTGCTAATTCAGCATTAGTTCCTTGTAAACGAACGATGATTGGCACTTTAATATCGTCACCCATGTTCTTGTATGCATCAACAACACCTTGAGCAACACGGTCACAACGAACGATACCTCCAAAGATGTTAATTAAAATAGCTTTTACGTTAGGATCTTTTAAGATAATACGGAAAGCGATTTCAACACGTTTAGCATCAGCAGTTCCTCCTACGTCTAAGAAGTTAGCAGGTTCGAAACCAGCATACTTAATTAAGTCCATAGTAGCCATTGCTAATCCAGCACCGTTAACCATACATCCTACAGTACCATCTAAATCCACATAGTTTAATCCTGCTTCTTTAGCTTCTACTTCGATAGGTCTTTCTTCAGTAACGTCTCTGTACTCAGCATAAGTTTTTTGTCTGTATAATGCATTATCATCTAAAGTCACTTTAGCATCAACAGCTAAAATTTTATCATCAGAAGTTTTTAATACAGGGTTAATCTCGAACATTGAAGAATCACTTCCAATGTATGCTCTATATAAAGCATCTACGAACTTAACCATTTCTTTGAAAGCATTTCCAGATAATCCTAAGTTAAAAGCAATTCTTCTAGCTTGGAATCCTTGTAATCCAACTGCTGGATCGATTTCTTCTTTGAAGATTAAGTGTGGAGTTTTCTCAGCAACTTCTTCGATATCCATACCTCCTTCAGTAGAATACATAATCATGTTACGTCCTTTAGCTCTATCAAGTAATACAGACATGTAAAACTCATTAGTTTCGCTTTCTCCAGGATAGTAAACATCCTCTGCTACTAAAACACGGTTAACTCTTTTTCCTTCTGGTGGAGTTTGTGGAGTAATTAAATCCATACCGATAATCTTACCAGCGATTTCTTTTACTTCGTCTAAGTTTTTAGCCAACTTAACTCCTCCTCCTTTACCTCTTCCTCCTGCATGGATCTGAGCTTTAATTACATACCAACTTGTACCAGTTTCTTCTGTAAGTTGTTTTGCTTTTTCAACTGCTTCTTCTGCGTTGTTAGCTACTAATCCACGTTGTACTCTTACACCGTAGCTAGCTAATATTTCTTTACCTTGAAATTCATGTAAATTCATAGTGTGATACGTTTAGCTTTTAATATAAACAGTTACAAAAATAACAATTCAGTTTGAAAAACCCTAATTTAATTAAGCTTATATAGCTTGTAACTGTAAATTAACCTTGTTTATTAATTCGTTTTTATACTTATTTGATTCTTTTAGAAGATATCAGTATCTCCCTTACCTGCTCTTATAATTTCAGGTTCTTCTCCTGACAAGTCAATTACTGTTGATGCTTCATTATTTCCATACCCTCCATCAATAACAATATCAACTATATTTTGCCATTTTTCAAATATCAATTCTGGATCAGTAGTATACTCTAATATCTCATCTTCATCATAAATAGAAGTAGATACTATTGGGTTACCAAGTTTTCTAACAATTTCTCTTGCAATATTATTATCAGGCACACGAATCCCTACTGTTTTTTTCTTCTTAAACTCTTTAGGAAGTTCATTATTTCCAGGAAGAATAAAAGTATAAGGACCAGGTAATGCTTTCTTTAATATTTTAAATGTAGAAGTATCTATCTGCTTCACATAGTTAGAAATATTACTTAGATCATAACAAACAAAAGAAAAGTTAGCCTTATCTAGTTTTATTCCTTTAATCTTAGCAATTCTTTCTAATGCCTTAGAATTTGATATATCACATCCTAACCCATACACAGTATCAGTAGGGTAGATAACTAGACCTCCCTCTCTTAATACCTTAACCACTTTATCAATTTCCTTTTCATTAGGATTCTCTGGATAAATCTTTATAAACTGTGACATACTTATATTTTTTATACTCTATACAATTTACTATAAAACTTGAAGCTTAGCAAATCTTAACAGCAGTTTTTTTATTCCTCCAACATCAAATCGAATCTCTGCTTTCTTATCTGCACCAACACCTTCAAGATTAATAATAACCCCTTTACCAAAACGTTCATGCATAACTACCTGGCCTACTTCTAACAGTTGATTACCATTTGTAAGACTAGTAGTCTTAGTTGGTGAAGCATCTACAGGCTTTAATTTCCTTATATTCCTATTCTCTTTTGGTTCTTCATTATCGGTTACATAAGCAGGAGGAGTACCCGCAACAGGTTTTTTCAATCTCAACTTACTCTTATCTACATCACCAAAAATATCAGCATTAATTGTTGGCTTATATCTATAGTTCGTTTCTATTGGAGTCAAATACTCTAAATATTCATCCTTAATCTCCTCTATAAATCGAGAAGGATCACTATCTACTAATTTACCCCATCTATATCTTGATTGAGCATAAGTTAAATAAGCCTGATGCTCTGCACGTGTTAAAGCAACATAGAACAATCTTCTTTCCTCCTCTAACTCACTTCTAGTATTCATACTCATTGCACTTGGAAACAGATCTTCTTCCATTCCTACACAGAACACAGTAGGAAATTCCAGTCCTTTTGCTAAGTGGATTGTCATCAAGGCCACCCTATCATCATCACCCGTATCTTTATCTAAATCTGTAGCTAAAGCTACATCTTCCATAAACTCACTTAAAGCTCCTCTTGCTCCATCTACCTCTCGTTGCCCATCAATAAAATCTTTAATACCATTCAGTAGTTCCTCAATATTCTCCATACGTGTAATACCCTCTGGAGTAGTATCCTTACGCATCTCTTGAACAAGCCCAGTTTTTTTAACAATATGTTCCGTCAATTGATAAGCATCCATTGTTTCTTCCAACGCTTGAAAAGCCTTAATCATATTGCTAAAATCACTCAATTTATTACGTGTACCAGCAGTAATTTTTAAGTCAATTTTATCAATATGCTCAACTACTTCAAATATAGAACGCTTATAGTGATTAGCAGCAATTGTTAATTTGTCCAAAGTAGTATTTCCTATACCTCTTGCTGGATAGTTAATTACACGTACTAATGCTTCCTCATCTTTAGGATTAATTACCAGTCTTAGGTAACTCAATACATCCTTAATCTCTTTCCTTTGATAAAACGATAAACCACCATAAATACGATAAGGTATATCTTTTTTACGCAAAGCATCCTCCATAGCACGAGACTGTGCATTCGTTCGATATAAAATAGCAAAATCACTGTTGTTCTTTTGATTTTGCATCTTTTCTTCAAAAATAGTAGAAGCTACAAAACGTCCTTCTTCTCCATCTGTTAATGATCTATGTACTTTTATCTTTGGTCCAAAGTCATTCGCGGTCCATACTACCTTTTCTAGCTTAACTTTATTATTATCAATAACTGAGTTAGCTGCTTCTACAATATTTCTTGACGAACGATAATTCTGCTCTAATCGATAAGTTTCTACCCCTTCATAATCTTTTTGGAAATTCAAAATATTATTAATATTCGCTCCTCTAAAGGCGTATATACTCTGAGCATCATCCCCAACTACACAAATATTCTGAAAACGATCTGATAATGCACGAACTATCAAATATTGTGAATGGTTAGTATCCTGATACTCATCCACTAATATATATTTGAATCTATTTTGATATTTAGAAAGTACATCAGGAAAACGAGTTAATAACTCATTTGTCTTTAACAATAAATCATCAAAATCCATTGCTCCTGACTTAAAACATCGTTCTACGTAATTATTATAAATCTCTCCTATACGAGGCCTTTTACTCATCGCATCAGCCTCTTGTAGTTCAGGATTATTAAAATATGCTTTTACAGTTACTAAACTATTTTTATAAGATGAAATTCTACTTAGTATTTCTTTTGGCTTATAAATATCTTTATCTAATTGCATCTCTTTTATAATCTGCCCTATAAGGCGTTGACTATCTTGAGAATCATAAATAGTAAAGTTACTAGGATACCCCAACTTATCTGCCTCTGCTCTAAGTATCTTAGCGAATACAGAGTGGAATGTTCCCATCCATAGATTCTTAGCCTCTGAATTCCCAACGATTTGAGCAATCCTTACTTTCATTTCACGAGCTGCCTTATTGGTAAACGTCAACGCTAGAATATTAAAAGCATCAACTCCTTGATGCATTAAATAAGCAATACGTAAAGTCAACACTCTCGTCTTCCCTGACCCTGCTCCAGCGATTACTATCATTGGTCCATCTTTCTGGAGTACAGGTGCTCTTTGAGCCTCATTTAACTGATCTATATAATTTTGCATATCTAATTTACTCGAAAAGGTCAAAATTACAATTACTATACCTTTATAACAAGTTTTTTGCGACCATAAAAATTATCACAGCAAA
This sequence comes from Myroides odoratimimus, assembly GCF_004337635.1. Lineage (NCBI taxonomy): Bacteria > Pseudomonadati > Bacteroidota > Flavobacteriia > Flavobacteriales > Flavobacteriaceae > Myroides > Myroides odoratimimus. The sequence continues at coordinate 2,677,140 of NZ_CP037427.1, read as the reverse complement.
CATAATATTCCCTATTTTTGCTTAAAAAGATCGCAATGAGCACAGAATTTGTTTTACAGCTATTAGCCTATACTCTACCTGCCTTAATTTCAGCAGCTTTAGCATATACATTCTTTAACCGTATTTTGAGAAATCAAACAAAAAAAGATTTAGTCCTATTAGAAAAACTCAAAACCCAAAATACAATAGACTTACAAGCTTTAAAACTACAAGCTTTTGAACGTTTTATTATACTAATTGAGCGTATAGATCTAAAAAAATTAGTTTTAAGAATTACACCTACTACAGAAGATAAAGTGCTATATCAAATCAATTTAATAAATCATATAGAACAAGAGTTTGACTATAACGTAGCTCAGCAAATCTATATTAGCGAAGAGCTTTGGCAAATTATAGTTCAATCAAAAAACAGTATTATAGAATTAATACACCAAATAGGCAATAATCCTAACATCATCGATGCTAGTCAACTTAGACAGACATTAATTGCAAAGAATATCATAATAGAAGAAAAGTTAGAAATTGCTAGAAAAGCAATAAAACTAGAAGTAAATACAATAACAGATAAATAAAACACTATGAAAAAGACAATGATTGCTGCTGTACTAACCATGAGTACACTAGCCTATTCCCCAATCATCAATGCTCAAACCACTAAAAAAAATAACCTAATCAATTCTCTTACACAAGACAAAGTGGCTAAGGGATTAAAAGAAGCTCTTGATAAAGGAATTGCTGATCAAGTAAGTAAACTATCACAACCTGATGGTTTCTTAAAAAATGAATTGGTTAAAATTGTAATGCCTGAAGATTTTCAAAAAGTAGATAGAGCTTTAAGAAGAATAGGTATGGACAAATTAGCGGATCAAGGATTAACACTAATAAACAGAGCTGCAGAAAGTGCTGTGAAAGAAGCTACACCAATCTTTGTAGACGCAGTTAAGAATATGACATTCACAGACGCTAAAGATATTCTTGTTGGAGGCAAATCAGCGGCAACTGATTACTTAAAAAAAAGCACATCTAAAAGTTTATATACTAAATTCAGTCCAGTGATTAATTCTTCCATAGCATCAGTAGGAGCCGATGTAATCTGGGAAAAAATGACTACTACTTACAATGCACTTCCTCTAGTATCTCCTGTTACAACAGACTTAACAGATTATATTACCAACCAAACAATGGATGGTGTATTCAAAATGATCGCAGTTGAAGAAGGGAATATTAGAGAAAATATCACAGGATCTAGAGATTCTAAACTATTAAAAGAAGTATTCGCAATTCAAGATAATCTAACAAACTCAACTAAAAAAAACACATCAAGTAATTCTATCGAGAAACTTTTTAAAAATAAAAAGTAACTAGTCAATTATATTGAATTATATTTATATTTTTAAACAAAAAAATAAATATAACATTATTATAACATTCGATTAACTGACCTTTCTAAATATTTTTTTGATATTTGTATAATCAATAATGATTGATTTCATAATAGTTAGGGTTAGTTAAAAAAAGCCGAGTAATTTCTTACTCGGCTTTTTCTTTTTATATTCTTACCTTAATCCTCTAGACTACTTTTTCTCTAAAAATCAAAGCATTATTCAATTCGTTTATGAATTTGCTTAAAGTATTCAAAAGCATTAAACAAATGTGTTCCATGCCAAGAGAACATTTCCCCATCCACAAAGACAGTTTTCCCATGATGTGTATGTCTTCCTAATTCGAAAGCATGCTCTTCCTTAAATGGATATGGCTCTGATGATAAGAATACTAATTCAGGATCTCCTTGAATTCTAATCTTTCTTATCTCTACTTCAGGATAACGCTCTTCGCGATTAGCATACACATTTGTAAATTTATTCAAAGTCAAAAGGGTATTGATAAACGTATTATTACCTGCTGCCATATAAGGTTCTCTCCAGATAAAATAAGCCGCTTTTTGTGCTTCTCTAGTACTTACAAAAGACATAAAATCCTTGATAGCAAAATCAATCTTATCATTCCATTTCTTTGCTTCTGTACGTTTGTTAAACAACACACCGAAATCTTCTATCATTTGTTTATTATCGTCTAATGTAACAACATCAGTAACCCAAACAGGACAAATATCTTTTAGACTTTCTACAATCTCTAAAGTATTTTCTTCTTTATTGGCAATAATAATATCAGGATTAAGCGCTTTAATCTTTTCTACGTGTACCTTTTTAGTTCCACCTACTTTTATTTTGACAACACCTAAATGATAAGGATGTACACAGAATTTAGTTATTCCTTTAATCTCGTCTTCAAGTCCCAAATCACATAACGTTTCTGTTTGAGATGGAACTAAAGAAATAATTCTCTTTGGTGCTTGTTCAAAGCGATGCTCTTGCCCTATTTGATCTTTTAATACAATCATACCATTTTTTTTAATATCTCCTCCATTTCTTGTTGAATGGCTTTAGCTTCTAATCCCGCTTTCTCTGCGAAATCTTCTTCCTTAGATGCAAAGATAATACCTCTTGACGAATTGATTAGCAATCCTACATTTTTACTTAATCCATATTTACATACATCCTGTAAATTACCACCTTGAGCTCCTACTCCTGGAACTAATAAAAAACTTTCTGGAACTATTTTTCTAATCTCTTCAAAATACTCTGCCTTAGTAGCTCCCACTACATACATTAAATTTGCTGCATTTTTATACGTTTGAGAAGTTTCTAATACTTCTTGATACAATGGCTTTCCATTCACTTCTTTTGTTTGGAAATCAAATGCTCCTTGATTTGAAGTCAATGCTAAAAGAATAGTATGTTTATTTTCAAAAGCTAAAAAAGGTTCTACAGAATCTTTACCCATATAAGGCGCAACAGTAACACTATCAAATGACATATCTTCAAAGAAAGCTTTAGCATACATAGATGCTGTATTACCTATATCTCCACGTTTAGCATCTGCTATGGTATATACCTCAGGATAGTTAGTATTTAAGTATTCTATTGTCTTCTTCAGAGACATCCATCCTTTTATACCATAAGCTTCATAAAAGGCAATATTCGGTTTATAAGCTACTGCATATTGGTGAGTTGCATCAATAATTGCTTTATTAAAACTAAAAATAGGATCTTCTTCTTTTAATAAAAAAGTTGGAATCTTATCTAAATCAACATCTAAGCCAACACATAGAAATGATTTCTTTTGCTTGATTTGTTCAATTAATTGTTGTGTAGTCATGTCTCGTAGTTATAGTTTAAAAAAAACCACACTATACAAAAGCAAGTGTGGTTTATTATATTTATAAAAGACGATTAAAAAACGTCTCCTTCTTTTAATTTCTCAGTATTACTTACCAATTGTAATTCATCAATAATCTTCTGAATATTACCATTCATAACACCGTCCAGATCATACAGAGTAAGTCCAATACGGTGATCCGTAACACGTCCTTGTGGATAGTTATAAGTTCTAATCTTTGCAGATCTATCTCCACTACTTACTTGAGATGAACGTTTAGTAGCATCTTCTGCCTGTTTCTTCGCTAACTCCATTTCATACAAACGAGAACGCAATACAGATAAAGCTTTATCTTTATTCTTGTGTTGAGATTTCTCGTCCTGACATTGAGCCACAAGCCCTGTAGGAATGTGAGTCATACGTACGGCTGATTTAGTTGTATTTACAGACTGCCCTCCAGGTCCTGACGAACAGAATAAGTCAATACGTACATCATTCATATCGATATGCACATCGAACTCTTCTGCTTCAGGCAATACCATTACAGTAGCAGCTGATGTATGTACACGTCCTTGAGTTTCCGTTTGAGGAACACGTTGTACACGGTGTACTCCAGCTTCAAATTTCAATGTACCATATACATCTTCTCCTGTTACTTCAAAGATTACCTCTTTATATCCTCCAGAAGTTCCTTCATTCACATCTACTACAGATGTTCTCCATCCTTTAGATTCACAGTATTTAGTATACATTCTAAATAAATCCCCAGCAAAGATACTCGCCTCATCACCTCCTGTACCAGCACGTACCTCTACCATTACGTTCTTAGCATCCTCAGGATCCTTAGGTATTAATAAGAATTTGATTTCTTCCTCTAATTCTGGTAAACGACCTTTTGCCTCATCTAATTGCATCTTAGCCATTTCTACCATTTCAGCATCACTTCCATCAGCTAATATTTCATTAGCTTCTTCCATATTACCTTTAAGATTTATATACTCAGCTCGTTTTTCGACTAACTGTTTTAAATCTTTATACTCTTTATTTAATTGTACGTAACGTTTTTGATCAGCGATTACATCTGGCTGAATAATTAAGTCAGAAACTTCGTCAAAACGTTGCTTAATAATTTGTAGTCTATCTAACATATCCTAAAATAGATAATTTATTTGGTTTGCAAAGGTACAAAAAAAGAGGAATATTTTAGCATACTCCTCTTCAATTACGTTACAAAAGTAACTAATTATTTTTTAATCTCAGCAGAAATCTCTACGTCAGACCAAGTTTTCCCTTCGTGTAAATCTTTACAAGCTGCATGTAAGCTATCAAATGCAGACTGAGCCGTAAAATCAGCGATGATATCTATTGAACCATTTAGTTTAAGAGCATCCCCTTCTACTGTATAAGTAAACTCTTTCTCTTTAGAAATTCCATTCATTGTTAAGTTTACGATTACTTTACCATCTTTAAACTCTCCAAAGAATCCATTGATATTCCCTACCATTTTAGCAAAGAACTCACCTTTTAATTTCTCATCTCTACCAGCATCATTTGTGCTTACAGAAGAAGTTACTACTACGAAGTTAGCACCTTTTAATGCTTCTTCTAATGTAGCAGCATCTGCTTTTACTTCATTTAATTTAATATCAGAAAATGTTCCTTTTACTCCTACTTTCTCAGGCGTTTTAAAAGCAGTCCACTCCATAGAATAAGATAATTCCTTCTGCGCTGGTGCCTCTACTTGTTCAGTTGTTGTCTCAGTAGTTTCTTCTACTGCATTTGTATCTTTTTTCTCTCCACAAGAGATTGCTAGTGCTCCAATTAAAGCTAAAGCTAAAACGGATTTTTTCATAAATATTGAGTTTTAATTATATTGAAACCAAATTACTAATTTTAGTACACTTTATTCTTAAATAAACATTAATATTTTTTAGATACTCTAGTCTTTATACATAACTGTTTATTTAAGAAATAATAATTAAATTAAATTATGAACCTTAAAGCGCTTTGTAATACCGAACGTTTTCTTATTAAAAAGAAAGGCAGAATAGATTTCTATAATAACCTTACTAAATTAATTTCTACAGTCTTAATATCTCCTGCCTTATTCATATATTCTATGATGACTTTTTTATTTTCTTCTTTCAGTATCCTTTCATATTTATCTATATCATTAGTACTAATACCATTGACAGATATAATCCTTTGCCCCTTTTTCAACCCTTTAACCGCAGCTTCTGTATTATGGATAACACTTGAGATTAAAATCTGGTCTCTTTTATCATTATACATTAGAGACAATGGTTTTACAAATGGACGAAATTCCTTTGCAAACAAATCATTAGGTTTAATATATACAGACTGATCTTTATAATCAAATATCAAGTCAAAACGATGTATGATCTCACTCCCTAAAATTCCCATCAACCCTTTTACAGCACTTACTCCTTCTCTATCTGAAGAAAACGAAACTGATAATTCACTACTCTGAATCTCATAACTACCTAACCTCAAACTCTTAATTAATCCTTTTTCATAACTTGTACTATTACTCAAATTATCACTTGAATAAGATATCTTTTTATCTGTTTTACTTAACAAATCATGCTTTTCTTTATAAGGTTTATTTATTATCAAAGTAGTACTAGCACCACTATCAAACAAGATATCTCCTGAGAATTGCTCATTATTATTCAATGTCATCGTAATAGGAAATTGAATTAAAGCACCATTATAGAATTTAAAAGGAATCTTCTCATAACCACTATAATCTACCTTTGTTCCAAAATTATATAGACTCATCATTTGCGTATTAAAGTCTAGCTTTGTTATATAGTTTTTTAAAATAGTAGCTCCTATAATACCGTCAAACTTCTTTTCAGTCATAGCATACAACCTAGACATATCTTCTAACACTACTGAAGTACTATCTACATAATTATTTTTATCTAAATAAACCTTGTAATTCCTGATTGACTCATAGGTTTTTTTACCTCCTGCACCAGTTATATCTTTTTTGTAATCTGCTTTTAGACCAAGCTCTTTTGCTTTCTGTGTATCTAAAAGTAGAGCTCCTGCTCCTGTATCAAAGAAGAAGAGCAAACTATCTTTTTGATTCTCCATTGGCAACCTTAAAAAATAGTACTATGGTCTTTTGACAATTCAAATGGCAACTTAATTTTTTGTGCAAAAAAACAATTTGCACTTAACAATACTAATAACAATAGCTCTTTTCTAAACATAAAACATAATTAAGTTAATTTGAAAGTAAAAATAATACATTTTAACATTAAATAGAAAAGTAAAATCAAAAATACCGCATTAAAAACAAAAAACATTTCCAAACAAAGTTATAATAACTAAAAAAGGGTACCCTATACAGGATACCCTTTTCATTATTTCTAATCTACATAGATTACTTTTTCTCAGGAATCTGAGTTAAAATCTCTAATAAGAACTTCCAGAATTTTTGTACAGAAGCAATATTAGCGCGCTCTACAGGAGAGTGAGCTCCGCGAATAGTTGGTCCAAAAGAAATCATATCCATATCAGGATAGTTTGTTCCTAAGATACCACACTCTAATCCTGCGTGACATGCTACTACATTTGGCTTCTCACCTACTTGTTTTTCATAGATATCTACTAATACGTCTAATATTTCAGACTCTGAATTAGGTGTCCATCCCGGGTAAGATCCAGAGAATTCTACTTCACATCCCATTAATTCAAATGCAGAACGAAGACTATTTGCTACATCAAATTTAGATGATTCTACAGAAGAACGAGTTAAACACTTAACTACTAATTTACCTTCTCCTAAATCTACTTTAGCGATATTATTAGAAGCTTCTACTAAGTCATCGAAATCTGGACTCATACGGAATACACCATTATGAGCAGTATACATAGATCTTACGAAGAAATATTGCGCCATAGAAGGCATTACTTTCTTAGGAGTATCAGCTGCTTCTAATTTCTCAAATACTACTTCAAAGTTAGGATCTACAGTATGTAACTCTGCTTTAATCTCATCTACAATAGAAGTCATATCAAATACGAATGCCTCATCAAAAGTATTTGCAATAATTACCTCAGCCACACTTTCTCTAGGAATAGCATTTCTTAAACTTCCTCCTTTGATTTTAGATATCTGTAATCCAAAGTTATCAAAAGCATCAAATAACAATCTATTCATGATTTTATTTGCGTTTCCTAATCCTTTGTGGATATCCATACCAGAGTGTCCTCCGTTTAATCCTTTTACAGTAATTCTGTATCCGATAGATCCTTCAGGTGTATCTTCTTCATCATACTCAGCAGATGCAGTTACATCTACACCACCAGCACATCCGATATCGATTTCGTCATCCTCTTCTGTATCTAAGTTTAAAAGAATCTCTCCTTCTAACATTCCTCCCTGAAGACCTTTAGCACCAGTCATTCCAGTTTCTTCGTCTATTGTAAATAAAGCCTCAATAGCAGGGTGTGGAATTTCATTGCTTTCTAATATAGCCATAATAGCTGCTACTCCTAAACCATTATCAGCCCCTAAAGTAGTACCTCTTGCTCTTACCCATCCATCCTCTACATACATATCGATTCCTTGAGTATCGAAGTCAAATACAGTATCGTTATTCTTTTGGTGAACCATATCTAAGTGAGATTGCATTACAACCACTTTTCTGTTCTCCAATCCTTTAGTAGCAGGTTTTTTAATAATAACATTACCTACCTCATCTTTTATAGTTTCTAGCCCCAAAGACTTACCAAAGTTCATCATGAACTCAATCACACGCTCTTCCTTCTTAGACGGACGAGGCACTGCATTTAGATCTGCGAACTTGTTCCATAAGTTCTTAGGTTCTAAACCTCTAACTTCTTGACTCATATCTTAATCTCTTTAATTATTCAAAATATTGCTTCAAATTTAGGACATTCTAAATAAATAAACAGTTATTCCCTAATAAAATTCGGTTAAACCCGAATTATGCAATAGACATATAAACGAAAAGTAATTATACAAAATAGGTCTGAATTAGTGATTAAAGCATACTATAGTATGGTTTGAGAGCTAATGAAAGAACTATGAAGTAGAATTGCTTTGTAGTATTTGGCTAATGCGTAATTTGGGTTAAACCCAATTTATCCTCTTCCTTAATCGACATCCCCTAAACACTTAGTTTTCCTTTTTGTGACTTGCTAAGTATAACAATTTCAATCCTTCATCAAATAAGAACAACATCATGTTCATTATTTTCAAAAATCAAGATTAACTTATTCCTGTTTTAAACTAGAGTCGATCCCTAAAAGCAATGTTTAAAGACCATAAAAAAACGGGCTTTCACAAATGCAAAAACCCGCTTTTATAACTAAATATAAAAATTATGAAAGATTCTTAATATTTCCTAGAAATGCCCCTCTTACACAAAATACTTCTCTAATATCTTGAGGTCTAACTACAATGTTCTCATATGTTTCATTATCACATATAAATGCTAACTCACCATTTTCAGTATATCTTTTAAATCGATAACACAGTACACCTTTTCCTTCTATAACCACCACATAAATACCCCATGGTTTTATTTCTTCTACATCTATTTTCTTAGTTAAGACATAAGACGATACTTTTACAGTAGGATACATATTATCTGCTGAAATCTGAAATGCTGTATCTACCTCTTCTTCTGTAGGAAATACAAAACTAGGTGAAGTAGCCCATGTTCTTTCTGGGTTTAAAAAATACTCGAAATGATGATCTACCGATATCATTTTCACTTTTCTTTTTTGTAAATCTGTATTAAAAACTTTATGTGTATTTGAAAAGAATAACTCATTCAAATCAATTTTGTGTTCTTTACACAAATTCATGATTTTTTCATACTGCAAAGTCTCTCTCGACTTCCATGATGATACTGTATTAGGTTTTACTTCTAAAATATTTGCTAATTCTAGATCGGTTTTTATTCCTAATAACTGTTTCAACTTTTTAATTACGCTTTCACTACTTTTCATACTTTTCACAATTTATTATTTCACTTTACTAACTACTGCTTTATTCGCATATATCGACAATAAAACAATTATCTTGCCAATATTTAAAAACAGAAAAAAAATTGTTTAAAAAAAGAATACCAAACCAACAAAAACAAAATTAAAACACTTATAAACAACACATTATATAAAAATAAAAATACTAAATAATTTTATATTAATGTAAATATTCAAATATTTACTATTCAAAGTATTTAAAATCAAGTGATCTAAACCTATTTATTAAATCACAAAAAAAGAATAAATAACGTATAGTTTAAATGAATATTTCACTGTAACTATTTTCTAGAAAACAATTAGTTAAAACAACTTTTCCAGTTTATTAAGTCAATTAGATTGACGACTACTCCATTGATACAAAAGAAACAACACACTTGTTTTTCATATTATCAATGGTAAGTTATACATATCTAAATCGTAATTTCAACTTCTGTAGGATGGTTATTTTTTTATTTAAACAACTCAATACAAACATATAATATTCAACGATACACCAAACACACATATTATTATTCACTAAAATCAACAAATAAAAGAATTATAACTACTTTTATATCAATATTTAACTAATATTCAACATATAAAAACAAAAAACACTTATCGCATAAAACACATATAAACAAGTTACACTTCTTATTTCATCACATATAGTGATTATCATAATATTAGATTTTTCTCCTACAAGACTCTGTCACATTTAGTGATTAAATCACATATTGCTAATTTCTTATTCTTTTTTCAACATCATAAAACTAATACATTGAAAGATTCATGTCTAAAACAGTCAAATAGTAAATAAAGTCACTTTAATCATTATAAAATATCACAAAAAAAGAGGAGCATCTCTCGACGTCCTCTTTTACAAGTACAAATAAAAAAATACTTGTTTTGACCCCTATAAACCTAGAGTATTTTTAAATTTTTAAAGTATAATGTTTTAGGCTACTTTTTCTCTGCTACAAATCAAGTGTTTGTCCTTTTCCCATTTCTCCATTGGAGTGATTTTTCCAAGCAAACCATGTAGTCTTTTGTTATTATAAAATACTACGTACTTCTTTAATATTTGTTCTATTTGTCCAAAAGTAAAGTATTCAAATTTAGTAAAAACCTCTCTTTTTAAAGTACCGTGATAGGCTTCTATGTGGGCATTTTCCTCTGGTGTTGCTACGTGTGTAAATTCTTGTGATACACCTACTAAGGAAAGATATTCTCTTACATTCTTGGCAATAAATTGACTACCATTATCCGATCTAATAACCACATTTTTAGGGTAATCTAACTCTTCAAAAAGCCCTGACAATAATTCTATTACCTGCTTCTGCTTAATATTAAAGCTGAAGTAGTCTTTTAATATTCTACGACTGTGTACATCAATTACAGAAAGTAAATAAGCATTTTTACCTTTTTGTGGTATCCATACCATCTTAATGTCCATTTCAATACACTCTAAGGGTCTTGTAGTCTTTACTTTACGATGCTTAACGTACTTCTTATTCGAATGATCTCTAGTTATACGAGTTTGTAAAAGTTTGGCGCTTTTCATGATACGAAATACTTTTTTATGGTTAATAGTGTACCCTTCGCGTTTAAGATACTCGCTCATCATACGGTAACCACAATCCATAAAATCACCCTTTAAAAGCTCTTTAATTGACTCTACAACAGTTTGTTCGTTAACCCAACCTTGGGTTTTATGATAGGTTAATAAAGTAGCTTTATTACCTTTTGACTTGCCAGAACCCTTGAAGTAGTACGTGCTTTCACTTAAGCCAATCCAATGTATTAGTTTAGCTTTACTTTTTTGATATTTACTATAAAAGTAATCTACCAGATCTTTTTTGGATCGGATGTCCCAAACTTTTTTTTTAACAGTTCACGTTGAACTTCTAATTCTATTTCTTTATCACTTAGTAGTTTACGAAGAATCTTATTCTCTTGCTCTGCTTTTTTAAGTTCTTTTGATTTGTCAGAAACAGCAGGTCTTAATCCTGATTCTCCTTGAGAATCGAATTTCTTCTTCCATGAGTAGAAAGTACCTGTACTTAAACTGTGTTTACGACAAGTTTCTATTGCCCCATTTTCTTCTGCTTCTTGTAAAATTGATAGCTTCTCAGATAAGCTCCATTTCTTGTATTTCATAAGTCCAAAGTTATGTAATTAATTTACTAATTTCACTCCAGCTTATTTAGGGGCTAAAATAATACTATGCACTCTCACCTGCATAGCACATCAAACTAAGTAATTATCTTATCAATATAATTTCTATTAAATTTCTGTTCTTTCTTATACTGAGATGGAGACACTCCCACCACACTTTTAAACTGTTTACTCAAATGACTTAAATCATTATAATACATTTTACTAGCTATTTCTAATAGTGTCATTTCACCATACGAAATATATTCCTTCACACGTTCAATGCGCTGATGGATATAAAACTTCTCTATTGTAACTGATTCTCGCTCTGAAAACAACTTACTTGCATAACTATAGTCTATTGCTAAATTATCTGATATCAAATATGATAGGTTAGTAGATAAACGGCTATCTGTTTGTACTAAGTCTATTATTAGCTGTTTAATACTTTCTATCAATATATCTTGCTTTTCTACTAATAATTCGAAACCAAGTATATATAATCTCTCCTTAAACACCTTAAAAGTATGTTCACTTAAATTATATAAAAGTGATACTTTGCCCAATTCAACTTTAGCTTCTAATACACCTATTTTTTTTAATTCTTGTTCTATCATTAAAACACAACGGTGACAAACCATATTCTTAATATGTAAAACTACCGAATACTCCATATCTCATTTTTTTTATCCTAATAAACAATAGACTGATCATATCTCGTTTTAAACTTTCACTATATAGTATAGTAACTCAATACAATCTTTGTTTTTAAAAAGGAGTACTGACTATATCAGTACTCCTGATTCCCTTTTATTAACTCTGTTTGTGTTCTGCAACGAATTTTTGGTAATTCCCTTCATTCTCAAAATAAGCTACCTCACCATTATTCCCTACTATCACGATATAAGCTTCTGCTTTATCTACTGATTTTAAAGAATATGGATCTATAGCTGCACGCACAGTTGCATCTTGAGGGATTCTTGTTTTACACATTTCACAACATCCGTAATACATTTTACCTTCATGCTCTACTTCTAACTGTTTATTCCCCATATAAGCATCATTTACCATACATACTAGGTCACTTGGTACAGCATCTCCTCTTTTGTACTGTCCTCTAGCTGCTACAGGCTCACTTTCTTTATGCATAGAATGCATATCGTGATTAGCATGGTTTTCATTTGTTGGAGCTGTTGCTACAGGCTCTTTTTTCGTTTCTCCACAAGCGATAGTAAGTAAACTAACTCCTACTACTGCTAAACTTCTAATTGCAAATGTTCTCATAATCATCATTTTTATTACATTAATTTTTGTTCATTCATTATTTCTTCTGTTGCCATTTTTAAGATCTTCATACCTGGTCTTAGCTCTCCAAAAACCTCAACCATCATAGGCATAGCACGTCCTTTAGCTACCTTAATATGATACGCTGTACCATTTCTAACTTCAATGACATACAGCCCAAGATTACTCTCTACTAAAGCTGACTTAGGTATAAAGAATGTTGGCTCTGTACTTTTTAAGCTTACAGTAGCATCTGCTATCATATTAGGCTTTAACAACTGTTCTTTATTAGTAATATCTGCTTGAATCTGCTCTGAACGCAACTTTAAATCTAGACTACCCGCCTTTCTAGTGACTACACCTGTAAACTCTTTTTGGGGAAGTGTACGCACTTTAAACTTCACTGTATCTCCCTCTTGTACATAAGGCGTATTTGCTTCTGAGATAGATAGGTTTAAACGTAGTGTAGAAGTGTCCTCTACGATTAGTAAAGGCATTTTACTCATCGGCCCTACATACGCCCCTTTATCTACCTGTCTATCTGTAATCACTCCATCAAAAGGCGCTCTAATCACTAGATATTGATCTATATTCTTCATTTCTTCATACGAAGACTTTGAAGAAGCTAATTGTGCTTTATCTGCTAACATCTTAGCAGTCACTTGCTCTAAGTAATCAGGGGCAATAGCTCCCTCTGTCTCATTCGCTTTTATCGTTCTATCATAAGTAGCTTTAGTTGAGATGTAGATTGCCTCTTGTGCTTTCCATTTAGCCTGCGCACTTGATACTTGCGCCTGAATCTCAGGCGCATCTAATACCATTAACACTTGTCCTTTCTTTACGTGATCACCTATATCTACACGTAAATCAGTTACATAACTATTCACTTTAGCAAACAGTTCAGTACGTTGATCAGCTCTTAACTCTCCTGGTAATTGTAAAGGAACGATAGGATTCGTTGGCTCTATGCCAATAGTCTCCATCTTATTCATTGCCATACTCATCCCTCCTTTTTCATCTTTCACTTCTTTTACTTCAGGAGTTTTTTTATCTGCACATGCAGTTAATACTACTAGACTAACTAATGCTATATATATTCTTTTCATCTTTCTTATTTATTATCTATAGGTAAATAGTGGATACTTTCTTCGTCTTCTGGGTCTAATGATGGAGAATCTCTCGTTACTTTATTCATTACCCAAGCAAATACCATCGGTAAAATAATCAATACAGACACTGTCGATGCTAATAATCCTCCAATTACTGCTCTTCCTAAAGGAGCTACTTGCTCACTTCCTTCTCCATGTCCTATCGCCATTGGTAACATCCCCGCAATCATCGCTATCGTAGTCATCGCAATCGGTCTGATACGTAACTTCGTAGCTTCTATTGCCGCTGCAGTAGACGTCCATCCTGTTTTTCTCAACGTCTCCGCATTATTAATTAATAATACAGCATTGGCTATGGATACTCCGACCGACATAATGATTCCCATATAAGACTGTAAGTTAACTGTAGAGCCTGTTGCTTTTAATAATAACAGTGATCCAAGCATTACGAACGGTACTGTAGTCAGGATCACAAACGACACTTTAAACGACTGAAAATTGGCTGTTAGCATTAAGAATATAACCACAATAGCAATTAATAAACCGTTAGCTAAACTCTGCATGGTATCATCTAATACAGGAGCCATTCCTTTTAACTCCACATTTACCCCTTTTGGTAATTCTCCTAATTCTGCAATCGCTTGTTGTACATCTTCTTTTGCTTTATTCAAATCTGTTTTGTGTACGTTAGCTACTACAGATACATATCCCATCGTCCCTTCATTATAACTCTCAGCTAATGCCTTTGACTCTGTTACAGTAGCTACATCGCTTAGCACTGGTCTGTCTGAGTTCTTACTCAGTGGGATATTCTCTAATTCTTCCTTACTTCCCAGTTGATTTTGTGGCATCTGTACTTGTACATCATAAGCTATTCCCATCATACCTCCTACCCACATATTTCTATTGGTGTAACGAGAAGAAGCTGTTGTCGCCACTAATGATTTTGCAATATCCATTGCATCTAATCCTAATTGAGCAGCGCGTACGCGATCTATATTAATTTCATAAGATGGATAATTCATCGAGATAGGCATTTTCTGATCACGCATATAGTCGATTTCTTTCAACTTTGCCAACAATTTATTTGCAGTCATCATATTCATCTTACGCATCATACCTGATACGCGAATCTCTATAGGTGTATTGGTTCCCTGACTTAAAATCTTTTCAGTCAATTCGATTGGCTCAAAAGTCAATTTTAACTCTGGTAGCTTCTCTGCAATACGCCCTCGTATCTGGTCTTTTAATTCATCTGTATTACCATCAAAATCTTTAAAAGCTACTTGCATAGACGCTTCATGTGGTCCTGCATTATATAAGTAGATCGGACTTACTGCAAATGATGAAGGGTGTTGTCCCACAAACGCTGATGAAATCGCAATCTTCTCTTTACCAAATAAATCTTCTAATTCACCCAGTACCTTCTTCACTTTCATTTCAGTATGCTCTATACGTGTCCCTTCAGGAGCAGTTATACGCATTTGCACTTGACTTGAATTTACAGTTGGCAATACATCCTTTCCTATATTTTGATACATTACTGCTACAGCTAAGAAAGCAGCTAGAATAGAACCTATAACAATTATCTTCTTCATAGGCATCACTTTCTCAATCCCTGCCACTACTCTATTCTTAAACTTATCGAAACCTTTAGCTTCTTCAGGAATAGTATGTTTCTCAGGATTGTACTTCATCAGCCAGTTAGCCATAATCGGTACAAACGTTTGAGAAAGTAAGAATGAAACCGTCATCGCAAAACCAATTGCCATCGCTAGAGGCATAAATAGTGCTCCAGGAATACCTGTCATCATAAAGGCTGGTGCGAATACTGCCAAGATGCTAAACAAGATTAATAACTTAGGGAAAGCGATCTCCTTACACGCGTCCCAAATAGCTTGTACCTTATTCTTACCGAGGGCAAAGTGCTGGTGTATATTCTCTATCGTCACCGTACTCTCGTCTACCAAAATACCTATCGCTAAGGCTAATCCTGATAGTGTCATAATATTGATCGTCTGACCAAACATCTTTAAGAATAATACTGCTGAAATAATCGCTATCGGAATAGTCATAATTACAATCAAAGCTCCTCTAGGATCTCTTAAGAATAACATTACCATAAGTCCTGTCAATAAGGCTCCTAATACTCCCTCTACGATTAAACTCTTTACTGCATTAATAACATTCACAGATTGGTCAAACTCGTACGAAATCTTTACATCATCAGGTAAGTTATTCTGTATATGAGGAATAGATTTTTTCAATTGTTCTACCACATCATAAGTAGAAGCCTTACCAGATTTAGCAATATTGATATACACAGAACGTTTACCGTCTACTAATGCATAACCAGTCGTAATATCAGCACCATCTTTTACAGTAGCCACATCGCGTAAGTACACATTATCTACCTGCCCTTTAAACAAAGGAATATCTCCAAACTCCTCTACCGTTTTTAAAGTGTTATTAGTCGGTGTCAGATAGTTCTTATCTCCTACATATACGTTCCCTGAAGGCATTGTTACGTTTTGTCTACTAATTGCTTCTACCACTTGCTCTGGGCTCATATGATGCGTACGCAATTTATTTGGATCTATATTGATCTCTATCGTACGTGGTGACCCTCCAAATGGTGGAGCTGTAGTCAATCCAGGAATCTTAATCAAGAAAGGGCGCGCAGCAAAGTTCGCGATATCTTGAAGCTCATTATTCGTCTTCGTTTCTGAGCGGAACACTAATTGTCCTACTGGTTGAGAAGAAGCATCAAAGCGGATAATGAATGGTGGTGGAGCTCCTGGCGGTAAGAAAATTACCGAACGATTAGACAGCGCTGAGATAGACGCGATCGCCTCTCCCATATCTGTCCCTTCATAAAACTCTATTTTCATCAAGGTCAACCCTTGTGTATTTTTAGTGTCAATACTTTTTATCCCATTGGCAAAAAGCATCATATTTACATACATCTTCGTGAAGTAACCTTCCATTTGTTGTGGAGTATACCCATTAAAAGAATGGGCGATATAAACAACTGGTAAGTTCATCTCTGGAAGAATATCTACTGGAATCTCTTTAGATGACTTTATTCCAAAGAATAATAGTCCTATTACCAATACCATAATAGATATTGGCTTGCGCAAGGCAAATCGAATTAAATTCATACTATCTTATTTTAGGGGAATAGCGTTTAACAAATATTGAATATCACCGAAAGCAGAAGCCTGTAACAATAAAGATTGCCATACATTGTTTTGAGCTATTTCATAGTCTATCTCTGCACGTTGTAAAGTATACAGCGCTTGAGTGAAATCAACTAAGTTGCTCAACCCATTATCGTATAAAGCTTTTTGCTGTTTAAAGGCTACATCAGCCGCCTCTAACTGTATTTTTGACTGTGTCCACACAGCCTGAGCATTGACATACTTCTCTTTGGTCAAAGTAACTTGGTTAGCCAAATCTTTGTCCATCTGAGCGAATTCATGTTCATAGCTCTTTGTGATATACGCTTGTTGTTTACGCTTATAAGTCGTTCTAAAAAAGTTAGATATATTCCATGTCAATTGAAGCCCTACTAAATAATTACTTCTATCAATACCCACTCCATCACCATAAGACGAAGAGTAAGCACTATTGTCTTGTACATAATTCCAGCTAAAGCCTGATCCTCTACCTTGCAACACCCCAAAAGCGTTTAAACTAGGCAGACTACCTTTAGTTACTAAACGTTCCATAGACTCACTCTGTGCTATTTTGCTCTCTTGCCATAATAGCATAGGATGCTGATCTCTATTGACTAAAGTCTCGTCTAATACTTCTGGTTTAGCATTTACAAATACCTCATCTAGTGCATACGCTTTAGTCTCTTCATCTAATAATACAGCTAAGTGCTTATTAAACTCTATTTCCTTGTCGTACGCTTTAATATGCAATGCTTCTGCATTCGCTACCTCAGCCATAGCTAATCGCTCATCTACTTGAGGTAACAAGCCACTCTTTGCCTTGGCAGCTGTAACTTCATGAAATACTCTCGCGCGTTCTAAATTCTTTTGTTGCACATATTTTATACGCTGAGAAGCCAAAAGATTTAAATAGGTAGCACTTACTTTTATTTGTTGTTGGAAAATCTCTTGTTCTAAGTCCTTAAGCGTTACTTCTTGTTGAGCTTTTCCCATACCGATTCCTTCCTTTGTCTTTCCAAAAGAAAAGATATTCCAATTGACATTAGCAAAATACAATGAACCAAAGGCTGCATTCCAATTTTGTTCTGCTAAAGGCATAGAGGTAGCTGCAGATCCCAGTCCTCCATAAGCATACAGAGGCCCGTTCTGTGCATTGATAGTCCCATAACTTTGTTGGGCACCGAATGTTAAGTCTGGGAAGTAATTCCCTTTTTGATTAGTTATGTTTTCTTGAGAAGCAGCAAGTTTTGCTTCTTTAACCTTGATAAGGTCATATCGTTCTATAGCCTGTTTTAACGCAGCATCTAAGGTAAGTTTTTGTCCATAAGACATAGATGCCACACCCAATAGGACAAACAGTGCTATCCTATTAATTTTCATGTAAAAGTATGCATTTAATTATACAATATTGTTGATGTATCTATTCCTACTACAAGAATAGATAAGCTCAATGATATCGTATGAATCAAAGTCTATAGACGCAATGCTTAATATACAGAGGTACTTCTTTGACTCTGTATAAATAATAAGTATAAGTAGTGAAATTATCTCTTACTGTATGCACATACTCGTATACTGCTCCGAAATAACGGTGCAATATCGCATCTGTAAAGAAAGAAATCTTTAAAACTTTAAATGAACTATTCTGAACCTCTGATTTTACTTTAACTACCTCTACTTTATCTTGGCAGCAGTTCTTCTTAGGTTCTTCTACGGTTCTACCTGTTAAAGCACAGAAACCGCAGTTCTTTTCATTTGCTTGAGATTTAGGTATACTCGCCTCTTGCACTAATCCTTGGCAGATGTGCTGATATGTACTAAAGCCTGAAGCCAAGCCAGTGTACAAAAATGCGAATAATATGACGAATAGTTTTTTCATAATCTCTACGCCAAAAGTACTACACTAGAGATTCTCATTTGTTATACCATTCCGAGTACTTGTTGTATAATTTTTGGATTTTGTACTTTTCGAAAACATTCTTAAACGATGATGGTTACTAAGATTTCTCTTTTTAAGAAATATTTTAGATTTCTCCTTCTTGAATAAAAAAACTAGCTCCGTAGTAACGATATTCATACCCTTTAATATTACCATGTTTACAATCTTTAATACTGTTTGAAATAATACTATAAATTTCTTGATAAATATCTTTTTCTATAAGATGAAATTTACCTCTCAGTACTTGTTAAATACAATATCATTAATACAAATAAATCACTTTTCTTTCAAATACATATATTATATCCCCTGTAATAGCTAAGTTATACAAAACAGTATTATATAAGTTTTTTATACTCTTTAAAAATATCCTTGTATTGAATATCCTCTATAAATCAACCTCTTGTTTCAAAATATTTATGCATCATAAAAGTTAGTAAAATAAACTGGCGAAGTTTGCTTCATATTATTAATTTCATCCTGATCATATTCAGTTACTAAATAACAACCTACTTCACCTATATACGTCTTATTACAAATATCTAGTCTATAAAAAAACTCAACTAGTATTAACAATAACTCTACAGTTTGGCTATTCTTTTTTAAAACTGAAAACATATGAGAATCGCTAAACATCAAGTCTATTATTTTTGCTTTAACAAGATTATCTCCATTTATAAAAATATCCCTAATGTATAAAGCAAGATCAAAATAGTTCTTATACTCCTTTCCTTTAAAATAAAAAGGAATAGAATAGTACTTAATATTTGACTCCGAATAAACTAAGTTAAAGGAACTATCTTCTTCACTAAATACATTAAACAAAGGATTTTCAATTTGCCTAAACTCTCTTTTTAGCCATTCTATTTTGTCATTTTCTTGGTCATAAACTACACTTAAACTTGAACACAATCTATTCGTTAAATTATTGTATTCTATTATTGATTCATAGTGATTAAATAATTGTCCATGATCATTTTCTCTTCCACTGTATCTACTCCATTGAGTTAACATTTCTCTAATTTCTTGCATAACTTACATATACTTCTACGGCATCTTTGTGTTGAGCATAGTTACCTATACTTGAAAGTATTATTAAACAAATTACAATTAGTCTTTTCATACTTCTAATTCTGTTATTCTTACTAGCATAACCTATTAAGTAAATTTAATCATTATACCCTTAACATAATAACACTATTCAAAGGCACTTATTTCTTCCCCACAGGACTACTAAACTATTTTAAAACTGGTCTATAATCTCCTTCCTTTTTTACGAGACATTTGCCTCGAAATTTTAAACCAATAAGTATTTATGACTACAACGAACACTGGGGTAACAAGACAACAAGTAACTCTAAAAAACACAACTGCGACTTTAGTAAAAGCGACTTTAGAACACCTAGAAGATGCCTCTATGCTATTCGATATGTATAGAGTATTCTACAGACAAGAATCAAATTATGAAAAAGGAAAACAGTTCTTACTTGATCGGCTGTCTAATGACCAGTCTCATATCTTCTTAGCGTATGTAGATGGGCAAGCAGTTGGATTCGTTCAACTTTATGAATTATTCCATTACATCAAATTAGAAAAACAGTGGTTATTAAGTGACTTATTCGTACATCCAGACTACAGAGGGATAGGATTATCTGTAGCAATCATCGACCGTTCAAAACAATGGTGTGAAGAAACCAATGCATGTGGACTAATGCTAGAAACAGAAAAGACAAATGACATAGGGAATGTATTATACCCTAGATGCGGGTTCGTATACGATGGAGGACACAACTACTACCATTGGTGGAAATAATGATCATATAATACTTAGCTTATAAACTGAATAGGGAGATGTCTTTTTTGAATCTCCCTATATTATTACATATATCCATTGTTTCTAAACAATTCCTTTGCCTTCTCATAAAACTCCTCTTTACCAGCTCCTTGATTAGCTAATAAAAATCTTCTCACTTTTCTGTTGCCCTTACTATCTTTAAAACGGATATCAAAACCTGTAGCAGAGAGATAGGATCTTTTGACCAAATTAACTTCTATAACATCCTGCTTATCTATAACATGAACAGTAGTCATATCCCAACTACTATAAATAACATACAACAAATAAGCTGTAATAATACTTGGAATCAGTGCATAATAAAGACCCACATAATAATAAGTCAATAGACTAAGTATAAACATGATAATCACTACAAACTGCATCCATGAAAAAAAGCCATTCTCCTTGCCTAAAATAGTAGTCTGATGAGAACTTATTTTTCCATCTATAGTAAACACAATCTTAGGTTTGGGTTCTAAGATGAGATGACAGTATTCTGTTTTGCCTTTAATCACAGCCTGTCTTATGGTCGATTTACCCTCTTGTGATGTCATATCCTATCTTTATAAGTATTGATACAATGCTTTATCTATCTGTACGATTACTTATTAAATTTACGCTCTTTTTAGATACAAAATACAAGGAGTATAAAATAAATATTCAGTCTATTTCCCCTCATTAAAGACTGTTTGGCGGTACTTCTGTCCCCAAATCATAATCTCCTCGATCACTCTTTCTAGTGTTTTTCCATACTCTGTCAATTCATATTCTACAGAAATAGGCTTGGTATTTAACACTGTTCTTTTTATCAAATGATTTGCTTCTAAATCATGTAATTCTTTTGACAACATTTTTGTGCCTATCCCTTCTACTTCTCGCATTAGATCCATAAACCTCATTTTGCCTCCATGTAATAATGTTCCGATAATATATACCTTCCATTTACCAGATAATAAACTCATCGTATCTTTAATAGCTACTATACGTACTTGACATTGTTCTGTATTATTCAACACTGGTTTTTTCTTCATCTGCTCTATTTTTAATTCACCCTAAAATTACTTTATTCTACAGTAGTGTGCAAAAGGAAACCACTTCCCAAAAGGAAACTAATAGAGAAGACCACCTTAAAGTCAGTTATGTTTGCACCCACAAAAGAACCTATCTATTTAGATAGGCCATAAAAACACTTAAAAATGAAGAATTCTAAAATTACATTCTGGGTATCTACAAGTCTATTTTCTTTATTTATGTTATTTAGTGCCTATAACTATGTAGCAACAGAAGAGATGAAAGAGGCCTTTGTTTACCTAGGTTTTCCTGATTATTTCAGAGTAGAACTCGCTATAGCTAAGGCTTTAGGAGCTATAGTGATATTGCTCCCTTTCTTATCTTCTACGATAAGAGGTTTTGCTTACACAGGGTTTACCATTAATATTATCTCTGCCGCTATCGCACACTTAGGGATGGGAGAGCCTATCACATCACTAGGTTTTATATTCATAGCAGGTGTGCTATTAGCCCTGTCATACTGGAGTTCATTAACCCTAAATCAACGTTAATCAAACCTAACCCTAATACATTGAGGCGAGCTTACACAGTTTCGCCTCAATACATTTATATACATATCGCTTAGAACCTCTATGATTATTCCTCTCCCTCACTATCCTATATGCGCATTTTAACCCAAACTATGCGATAAGAATATAAACGAAAAGGTATTATACAAAATAGGTCTGAATTAAAGATATAAGCCTACGATAGTATGGTTTTAGAACTAATGAAGGAACCATAAGATAGAATTGCATTGCAGTATTTGACTACCACAAATTCTAGATTTATCCTTCAAGTCACATCCTAAAAGAATACTAGATCAATAAAAGGACTATCCTTGGACAAAAGCCCGCTATACCCAAGTATCGTCCTACTATACTCCTATAATTGTCCAAGGATCTGCTATGAAGCCCCTTATTTACTGGGGTTATAAGCAATATAGAATAACTTCAATTCTTATTAAAATTCAAACAAATCACTATATATCAATACATTACACTATTTATTAATTAAAAAAATGATTCTAAAAATTCACTTAGTAGGATTAAAAGGCTAAAAAAGAGGACAAATAGCTAAAAAAAGAGAGTAAAAAGAAGTCTATTTTGATTTTTTCAGAGAAAAATAAGAGACAAAATCAAAAAAATAATCTACTTTTTTGGGATTATTTTTCAAAAAATAAATTATTCTATCAGTTTTAGTATGGAACTACCATAAAGCAAAAAGAGCATCCACTATGGACACTCTTCTATACAGTATATTTTCTACTGTGAATGTAATTTATTCATGTGTTTTACTTAATTCCCACCCCACAATTAACTGTTTCTTCTCTGCTCCCCACATATATCCCCCTAACAAACCTGTCTGCTGTATCACGCGGTGACAAGGTATTAATACTGCTACAGGATTCCGACCAATAGCGGTGCCTACAGCTCTACTCGCTCCTGCATTATTTAATCTGTCTGCTAGACCACCATAAGTTGTTAATTGTCCTTCAGGAATTTGTAATAAAGCTTCCCATACCTTAAGCTGAAAAGGAGTCCCTTTAAGGTGTAATTTAACTTGTGTCAGATCTCCTTCTCTGTTTAATATATCGATCACAGCCTGGTGTATACCCTTCCTTTCTTCTACTAATACAGCATTAGAAAAATCTGCATGAATACGCTCTAATCCATCACTATGCTCAGAAGTAAAAGCGATATGACAAATCCCTTTAGGTGTAGAAGCTACTACCACCTGTCCAAACAAGGTATCCCAATAACTGTAAGCAATCTCTAAAGACGCTCCTTTATTTGCGTACTCATTAGGAGTCATGCCTTCTATAGAGACAAACATATCATGTAAACGACTACTGCTGCTCAACCCTACCTCATCTGCAACGTCAAACAAGGTCTGCTCTAACCGCTCTTTGATAACATACTTAGCATAGTTTAAGGTTATATATCTCAAAAACTGCTTAGGACTACTTCCCACCCATTCTGTAAATAATCTTTGAAAATGATATTCGCTTAACCCAACTGCTGTTGCTATCTCTGATAAATTAGGTTGTGCGTAATGGTTAGCTACGATATACGCTATAGCTTGTCTTGCCTTTTCATATTGTTTACTTACTTCCATGACTAACTTCTTTAATACAAGTATACAAAGAAATAGATTCTGCTTTTTTCTCACAATCCATTTCTTGCTATTCTTTTAAAAATAGAAGTATCCCCTAATTTCTAATTAGGAATTAATAATTAGGAATTAGGAATGGGCGCCCTTCGGGCATGAGGTAATATATATTGCGGATACTGGATGATGGGCGTAATGTATTATCGCCCCTACTGTTGTGGATGTAGATTGCGATTAGATTGGACGGGATGTATACTGTGGTTACTAGGTGTCGGCTGTATGTAATACAGCCCTACCGTTATGGAATTACTGTGTGGATATAGATTGCGTAGTGTACATACCGAATGCCGTAGGCAATGATTCTTAATTTCTAATTCTTAATTAGAGCGTAGCGATTATCTGCCGTAGGCAACTCTGTTAACCGTCCACTGTTAACTATCAACCAATATACCTTAAACTTCTAATTTACAGTAAATCAAAAAGTTATAAAATGAATTAAAACTAATCAATTACTTAAATAATTACATTAAAATTATTTTAACACAAAATAATTAAGAAAAATGTAATTACCAATTAAACGTTTGTTTAATTTTACATTCTGAAAAAATACAACTCATGGCATTAAGTGATAAACAGAAAGAAATATTAATCGTAGCAGAGGAGCTATTCTCTCAAAAAGGTATAGATGGAACGAGTATACGAGATATTTCTAAAGCTGCTGGTATTAATGTTGCTATGATCAACTATTACTTTGGTTCTAAGCAAGCAATGGTTATTGCATTATTCGAAATACGATTAACTCGAACAAGAGAAAAACTAGCTCTTCTTACCACAGATACTCACTTAGACCCTATGCAGAAATTATTAGCTTTCGTAGAGCATATGATGACTGTACAGTTACAAAACGCTGATTTCCACATTATCTTAATGGGGCAACTGTCTAAAAAAGAGGACATCCCTGAGATATCAGATGGTATAACCATCCTACAGCGCGAAATATTAAATATTATCAATAGTTTTATAGAAGAGGGGTATGAAAAAGGTCTTTTTAAAGCGAAACCAGACCCTGTTACATTCGTTATCTTTTCATTGGGAATATTAAGTTACCTAATACACCACGAACGCACTTTATCTAGCTATTGGAATATACCCGATCACGAAGAATATAGTTTGTACATCAAACAGCATATATATCCTTATTTAATACAATCCTTTCAATCAATTTTAATCTACAATGAACAAAAGTAATTACGTCTTACTTGCTTCATTATTTATTTGCCAAGCGTTTGCTCAAACTTCAACTCAAACACCTATTACCCTAGAGCAAGCCATTACATTAAGTTTAAGAAATGGCAAAGAGATAAAAAAAGTAAAAGCAAGTACAGAGGCTAGTAAACTTCAGATTCATAGCGCCCAAAATATGCGCTACCCCGATCTAGAAGTTTCAGGATCCTATAATCGCCTCTTTAATGGTACTGATGTTAATCTAAAAGTACCTTTACCTCCATCGTCTGGAGAAAACCAAATGCCACAGGTGACACCTCAGCATTTAATGATGGCACAAGCCAAAGCTAATGTTCCTCTATTTAGCGGTTTTAAAATTAGTAACGCTGTAAACCAAAGTAAACAATACTACGCATTAGCTGAACTAACAGAGCAATCTACTACTGAGAATGTAGTTTACCAAACCATCAATTTATACTTTGCACTATATAAGACGCAGCAGTCTATAGCGCTGCTAACTGAAAATCTAAAGCGTGCACACCAACGCACAATTGACTTTGAACAATTCTTAAACAATGGTCTAATCGCTAGAAATGACTATTTAAGAACACAATTGCAAGAAGCGAATGTAGAATTGTCTTTAGAAGAAACGAAAAACACCTTGAAGAATATTAGTACAAGATTAAGTACTCTTCTAGATTTTCCGTCTAATGAAACAATCGTTGCAGAGAAAGCTAATCCTGTAGATATCTTACCTACTAAAACAGATGACCTCTCTACACGTAAAGATGTTCAGAGTGTGATAAAAATGGACGAAATAGCTCAAACGACTATCAAAATAGCTAGAGGTAATTACTTCCCTTCTATCGGATTAACAGCTGGATACTCAGCTATTCAATTAGATAAAGTAATTGATATCACTAATGCTACTATGGTAGGAGTCGGTCTAAAATTTGACTTAGCTTCTATCTTTAAAAACAGAACAGAAGTCAATAAAGCTAAAGCAAAGAAAACAGAAGCTGAATATCAAGTCTTGTTAGTAGAAGATATGGCTAAAGTAGAAATAGAAGAAGCATATAATGCTTATGAGTTAGCTTTAAAAAAGAATACTGTTTTATCGAAAGCTCTTATTCAGGCTAATGAGAATTACCGCATTGTAAAAGATAAGTATGACAATGGTCTGACAGACACTGATCATCTATTAGAAGCTGATGTACAACAGTTACAAGCTCAAATAGACAATATGCTAGGAGAAGCTGATCAAACATTGACATTGTATCAATATGCATACAAAACAGGAAAATTATTAGACAACTTACAATCGGGAAACTAAAATGGAAACAAATAATAATGAATATAAAAAACCTCTAAATAAGAAATTTATTATTGCGTTAGGAGCTATAATACTATTTGGAGGAGGATATGGTGTGTATAAATACATCCATTCTATGGCTCATGAGACTACTGATGATGCTCAAGTAGAAACAAAGATCTCTCCTATCGTATCTAAAATACCAGGGTACATCAAAAGTATCCATGTACTAGATAACCAAATGGTCAAAAAAGGGGATGTATTAATCACACTAGATGATACAGAATATGTAATCAAAGTAGATCAAGCTAAAGCAAACTATCAAGCGGCATTAAGCCAATTAAAAGTAGCTGAAGCTGGGCATAATACTAGTGAATCTACAGTAATATCTTCTCAGGCTGGAGCTTCTACTGCTGTGGCTAATGTAGCGACTGCCAAGGCAAATATAGATGCTGCAAAAACTCAGCTATGGAGAGCAAATAATGACTATGAGAGATACAACAAACTTTATGAAAGTCAATCTATTACTAAACAACAATATGAGCAAGCGCTAGCTGCTAAAGAGACTGCTGAAAAACAAGTAGTCGTACTACAAGAACAATTAAAAGCAGTAGAAAAACAAGCAAATGCTGTAGCTCAACAAGTAAATATTAGTAGATCTCAAGCTGTAGCTTCTACTTCTCAGATAGATGCTGCTAAAGCAATGGTAGATCAAGCTAAAGCTAACTTAGACAATGCGGAGTTATACTTGTCTTACACCGTGATCACAGCTAAAGAAGATGGTCAAGTATCTAAAATTAACCTACAAGTAGGGCAATTAATACAACCTGGACAAGGACTATTCAATACTGTACAAAAAGGCAATATCTGGGTAGTGGCAAACTTTAAAGAGACACAAATGCAATATATGCGTGAAGGACAACCTGTCAAAATAAAAGTAGACGCATTCCCTAAGCATGAGTTCGAAGGAGTGATTAACTCTATGTCTCCAGCTACTGGGGCTAAGTTCGCTCTACTACCTCCTGATAATGCATCTGGTAACTTCGTAAAAACAGTACAACGTATCCCTGTGAAGATTACTTTCACTAATCCGAAGGATGAAATGTTAGTCTATGTAAAGGCAGGTATGAATGTAGATATCGATGTAAACATTAAAAGTGGACGATAAGCGATGAGTGAAGAAAGCTTAGTAGAACACGGTTATCGCAGAATAATCATTACCATCACAGCCATTCTATGTGCACTGTTAGAGATAGTTGATACGACTATTGTCAATGTAGCCATGAATGATATGAAAGGGAGTATCGGTGTTTCTCTTACTGATATCGCCTGGGTGGTAACGGCTTATGCTATTGCCAATGTAATAGTAGTGCCGATGACTAGCTGGCTCTCACAACAGTTTGGAAGACGTAATTACTTTGCTGCTTCCATTATCATCTTTACTGTAGCTTCTTTTTTATGTGGGTATTCTACTACCCTATGGGAGATTATACTATTCCGTTTTATACAAGGTCTAGGAGGAGGTGCTTTATTAGTAACTTCACAGACCATTATCACAGAGAGTTATCCCGTAGAAAAAAGAGGTGTTGCACAAGCAATATACGGTATGGGTGTTATTGTAGGGCCTACACTTGGACCTCCATTAGGAGGGTACATTATAGACAATTACTCTTGGCCATTTATCTTTTATATCAATGTGCCTTTAGGGATTATAGCCACCACATTGGCCATATTATATGTTAGAAGTCCTAAATATGCAGAGAAGAGCAAACTGAATGAAATAGACTTCTTAGGAATTATATTACTTGCTATCGCAGTAGGTTCATTACAGTACGTATTAGAACATGGTCAACAAGATGACTGGTTTGAAAACAGTACTATACTGACTCTATCTATATCATCTGTATTGGGGTTCTTTTTCTTCGTATGGAGGGAACTGACCTGTGACAAGCCTATTGTTAATTTAAGAGTACTGAAAGATTCTAATTTGGCCATTGGTACAGTATTGTCCTTTATCTTAGGGTTTGGGTTATATGGCTCTACTTTTATCATTCCTATCTATACCCAGTCGATTTTAGGATGGACTGCTACAGATGCAGGGATGTTATTAGTACCGAGTTCACTAATGACTGCTTTAATGATGCCATTTATCGCTAGAATGCTACAAAGAGGAGTTCCTCCTAAGTATCTAGTATCTGCAGGATTCTTAGTATTCTTCTTATACAGTTTCTGGGCTCGTAATATACTTACTCCAGATACAGGTAGTGAACATTTCTTCTGGCCATTAGTTATACGTGGAGTGGGGTTAGGATTACTATTCGTACCGATTACTACACTATCATTATCTAACTTAAGAAATAGGGAGATAGGTGAAGGAGCAGCCTTTACTGGGATGATGCGTCAATTAGGAGGTTCGTTTGGTATCGCACTAATCACAACCTTTATCTCTAGATGGTCTGTAAACCACAGACTAGGATTAGTAAGTCATTTAGATACTGCTTCTCTAGAAGTGCAGAATCGTGTAACTGCCTTACAACAAAGCTTTATAGCGAAAGGATTCCCTACAGATGAAGCACTTCAGAAGGCATACACCCTACTAGACCTAGGAGTGACTAAACAAGCAACAGTATTAACCTATATGGATGTATTTATGTTCTTAGGGGTACTATTTCTTATTTGTATTCCTTTTATACTCTTATTGATAAAAAAAGGAGCTGGTAAGATCATTGCTGGTGCTGGACATTAATAAGAATCAATTATGTATAAAAATAGAGACCTTAGGGTCTCTATTTTGGTTTTATATAGGTAAGTTTTTAATGCTGTTTGTGCTGCTTTCTATATTGAAGAGGAGTTAAATCAGTTTTCTTTTTAAAGAAACGACCAAAATAAGATTCCTCTGTAAAATTTAAATCTATAGCTATCTGAGCAACTGTATCATTCGTCTGTATCAGTCTTGATTTAGCTTCTTCTATAAGATACTTATGAATAAAATAACTAGCAGGCTGATTGGTGATTTCTTTAACTATATCATTAAGGTAATGAGGATGTACATGTAACAACTCTGCATACTGATTTACTTGCTTTAACTCAATAGCATTTTGGGTCACCAATAGTTGGTACTTTGCTACTAACTGCTCTTTTCTAGATAATACAAAAGGAGTTGATGTAGTCTGTTGATTGTATATTCGCTCTGCCTCTATTAAGATAATATTCAAGAACATACGCACTAATAAATCATCATTAAAAGTTTCTTTTTGACATTGCTCTTGATTTAACTTCCAAAACAGATGACTCATCATCTCTACCTCACGTTCTGTAAGCTCAACATAAGGAGCTTTGTCCAATTGAAAAAAAGGAAAGCTATTCAATTTGATTTGATGCTTGATACAAAGTAAAAAATAATCTGAATCAAATAGACACATAAAACCTTCTAGGTCATTCGTCCATTCTTTTATTTGGTGTAATTGGTTATCAGAAATAAAGTACATCATCTGCTCACCTAATCGGTATTCTTTATGTCCTATGACTTCGGTAACTGCACTTTTAGTGACTAACACCATACTATAAAATCGCTTGCGCGTACGACTGCCTAAAAACAAATCATTGTGCTGCCTCAAATCAGCTAAAGACAAGACCTCCATATAACCTGCCCCTTCTTTATAACGCAGTTTATTGCACTCACCACAAGTGCCTCCTTCAGAAACCAAAAAATGATTCTTAAAATCTTCTATTGATTCTATTTCCTTTATATCTTTATTACTTTGACTCATTTATATCCTTACTTTTTATCTAATAATTAGAGATAATACCCATCCTGCTACATATAACCCTATCCCGTAAATAGTGTGCGCTTGAAGACTGCGTAGCCTTACTATATTTGGTTTAGGTGTTTTGGAAGCTGCTATTCCAAACCCAAAGGCTGGTTGCATCATAAAGAATGGAAACACTGTCGTAGCCACTCCTATCACTAATGCAGGTAAAAATGTAGGTACTAAAAGCCACTCTACACCACAAATTAACAATAGTACAAAAGCAAAACTTATACCAATGAGGTAATGTGCTATCCATCCTAATGCTCTCTCATTCTTCACTGGCGTAGCCTGCATAATATTAGGGTGACTAAACACTCCTTTCGTAAAAGATCCTATCCATCTACCCACCATCGCATAGTCCAATGATGGAATATTAAACAGTTTCTTAATAACTACCGCATAAAGATCCATAAATATAGTAGCTCCTATGCCTAATAATAAAGCATACTCAATTAATAATACAACGTTACTCATTATTTCAATTCTTTAAATTATTCTTTATCCACTTGCCACACGTGCTTCATAATCTCTTGTGGAGCAACAACACCTGTCTGACGCCAATAGATATCTCCCTGCTTATTTAATAAAATCATCGTGGGTACAGAGCGAACAAAGAACTCTTCTTTTAAGTCCTTACACTGATCTATATTTGCTCTTATCAAATCTACTTTGGCTTCTATATCCTCCTCTATATGATCTATTATACCTGATAGTGTTCTACATGGAGTACACCAGTCAGCATAAAATTGAACTAAAACAGGACGTTTTAAATTGTCAAAGTCTATAAACTCTTCCATTTTTGTTGTCTTTTTTAAAATTGAATAATAACGTTGATATTTACATAGAATAAAAAAACGCTATTATTTTGACATTACAAAACTAATAGCGTTCTTATTCTTTATTCTTACCCTTATAGGAGATTTAATAGGACAAAGTACAGATTTATCTCTTCTCATCTTTCTAGTTCTTATACTATCTATAAAAACAAAAATCAAGATTACTCTTACTTCAATTGTTTCCCTAGCTGCTCTGCTTTGGCAATCCACTTCACTCTCTGCTCTTCTTTAGAGTTTCTAACAATCCCAATATAAGTCACTTTTACGGGAGATACACCACAGAACTGCAGTGTTGACTTCTTTAATTGATTAACACTAGGTCTTCCATACATCAAGCGATAATACCATCCTGGCTGATCTAAGGTAGTGATAATATGAGCTGTTTTACCTTTCAGTAATTTGTCCCATAACATACTATTCTCTCTATACTGATACATAATACCTGGTAGAAATATTCTATCGATAAATCCTTTTAATAAAGCGGGAAGTCCACCCCACCATACAGGATGTACCCATACAAGATGGTCAGCCCATTTAATATCGTATATCGCCTTTACTAAATCTGGTTCTAGTTCCATGCGTTTCTGATAACCATACTGTAAGTTCGCATTAAAGTTTATCTTCGCTACTGTGATTTCTCTCACATCTGCTCCACTATCTTTAGCTCCTTTAATATAAGCCTCTACCAAACCAAAATTTAAAGAATCCTTATTAGGATGTCCATTGATAACTGTTATTTTCTTCATTATATCTCTTTTATTGTTATAGAGTCATATTGTTGTAGGTCTGTGAAAAGTGCTTTTTCTCCGTGAAGTTGATGTGCAAAATACTGCCCAGGTAGAACTTCATTACTAAATAATACCTCTGTATGTAATACGGCTGATAAAGCAGTCAATTCTGCCTGTCCTCTATCACTCTTTAATAAAATTCTCCTTACTTGCTGAGAGCCTTTAATAATGATTTCGAATACTGAGATATCTCCTGCTCCACTACCTCCAAATGTCTTTCTCCTTGCCTTTAAAGACATTCTTTTAAATACACCGAACTGCTGCATCCAACCTAATACACGAGTTAAAAACTTAGAATTGTAAGTCATCTTCACACTTACGGTAGGTACAGCTTCTACTTGATTCAAAATATATAAATCAGGAGTATCAAAGTTGTAAACTTGTCTATTTCTCAACCCGAAAGAGAAACAATAAGATTCACTATCTAAAAAGTGTAAAACCTCCTTAGGCTGATTCTTTTGATACTGAACAAAAGGGGTTGCTACATGTTCTGCCATAAAATGAGCTGAACTTTCGCCTGCTTTATCTTTTATAGAGTAATACACCATCAGCTGTACACTCTCTATTTTTTCTGTAGCAGGTACAGCAGATTTGACTAATCCAGGAACAATACCTCCCATCCAACCTGAGCCAAATACAATACGGCTATTATACTTAGTATATTCTGTAGTAATCTGTAATGCCTTATGTAGAGCGGGTGTTGGCTTAGTGATATCCAAATAATCTATTCCATGCTCTATCGCAAAACGAAGTACATAATCCTTCTGGTCATTAACAGATAAAATAATTAAATTGATACTTCTAGATAGAATAACTTCTAATGAAGATGGGCTATTGACATCTATCTGTACTTCTTTCTGTAGATCTTTAGGAGCTCTAGTTCCTAAGATTATATTACATTGAGGGTTTCGCTCTTTTAAGATACGAGCTATAGTACTCCCTACTAACCCCTTACCTCCTATGATTAAAACATTGTTCTGCATAATTGATTTGATTTACAGACAAAACTAATAACCTATAGAGGTCTAAATACTGGACAAATGTCTAAAAAGTAATCTCTTTTCTAATACGACTCAAATGTCTTTGGGTAATTCCTAAATAAGAAGCCAAATACTGTAACGGAATATACTGTACAAAATTAGGGTGATGAATCAGTAGATTCTTATAGCGTTCAGAGGCACTCTCTCGCTGAAACTGTATCACTCTGCGTTCTAATTCTAAATACTGTTGCTCAGCTATAATCTTTAAAAAAGTAGTCCACTGAGGTAATCTATCTGCTAAGGCATCGAGATCTTTCTTCTGAATAGACCAAACTACCGCATTAACAATTGCCTGAATACTCTCTATACTCTTACCTCCAGTGATAAATGCAGAATAAGCTCCTATTAAATCATCTGGAAAACGAAAGCAGTAAGTCAATTCATCTCCTTTTTCGTTTGTATAAAAGGAGCGAAATACGCCTGATTCAATAAAGGCTATTTCTTCACAATAGTCATTTTCCTTTACGAGATAGTCATTCTTAGCGATATTGCGTTGTACAAATAAAGCAACAATATCACCTATCTCTTCTTCTGAGAATAGATTAAAACGTTGAAAAAATATATTGAGCATAACAGATACCATATTCATGGTAAATGTAATCCTATATATGCAATATCTTATTAATTTTTATTACATTTCGCAGAATTTCATTTAGAAACAACAATACATAAACCTAACAAATATGAAAAAATTAGTTTTATCATCTCTAGTACTAGCTACAGTACTAACATTAGTAAGCTGTAAACAAGAGGTTAAAACAGAACAAGTAGCAACAGAAATAGAAGCAACTACCTCTGATAATACACCTACTACTGTAATAGATACAGCTGCTGCTAAACAGGCTATTGCCAAAGAAAAAGAGGCATTAGCAAAACCATATAATGAGGAAGAAGATGGTGATGCTAAAATAACAGAACTAATCGCAAAGGCTAAAGCTGAAGGCAAAAACGTTTTTGTACAAGCTGGTGGTAACTGGTGTATCTGGTGTCTTCGTTTTAATGATTTTGTACAAAAAAATCAAGATATAAAAACTGTAGTTGATGCGAACTATGTTTATTATCATTTAAATTATACAGCTAAACACAAAAATGCTAAAGCATTTGAAAAATATGCTCCTGAAGGACAAAAATTAGGTTATCCATTCTTCATCGTAATCAATGGAGAAGGAAAAACAACTAATGTAATTTCCTCTGGTGAATTAGAAGCAGATAAAAGCTATGACGTAGCTAAAGTAAAGCAGATGTTCGTAGACAATGCTCCGAAGAAATAAAAGCAAAAGGCTGTCCAATGGACAGCCTTTATCATTTAATCTGTATAGTCTTTAGATTCGCAGATATAGGTATGGCTTTTACTTCTTGATTTACATATAAAAACAACATATCACTGGTCTTCCCTATAAGGATTCCTTCTATCACATCTCCTCCTATATACTCTATTTTAGTCGTTTCTTGTTGTAGTGTTTCAACATAAGTTCGCTTGCCATAATACTGTGCCATCAGTATAAGATACCAGATAAAAATAAAGATAAACACACCTCCTTTTATCTTTCTATACCAAGAATATTGTTCAAGATTAAATATTGATTTACTATAATTAGCAGGAAATTTCTCTTTCCAATATGCATCACCTTTAAACAATAGATAAGTAATAATCATTGTCACAATAGCAAAAGCTACTATTCTAAAGTCTGCAAAAGGAGCTATCAAAAAATCAAAAATAGAAGAGTAATCAAAAATATTAATACCAAAAGCATTGTACTTCTGATTATTAAACAACATCCCTATCCCTATAGCCAATAAATAAGCAAAAGTCAGTATAAGCTGTGCTGACTTCATTAATTTATTAACAAGCGTTTTTACTATATTTTCATCCATAAAAAGAGTTATAAGAATAACACAAAACAACTTCTCTGTTCCTATCAAATATATACTTTTTTGGCCTAGAATAAATGATAAAAAAACTTCTATTTAAATTCTTATTTATATCAAAATAATAGAAGTAATATATAGATGATATAGAAGCTAACTATAAAAGCTTACCTTTGGATAAATAGTTCATTCTATGCAAAGGTTTTAGTGTTTATAACCTATTGTTTCACTACATTTTCTATCCATGTTTGTTATTCGATCTCTTTTTATCTCTTTTCTAATGATCTTACTCTTGAATGGCTGTACAGACAAGTTAAGCAATCAAGATTACACTGATTCTTCTATCCGATGGAAAGCCTATTTTACTATAAAAGGAATCAATGTTCCTGTTATTTTCACACTAGATAGCATTCCACTTAATATTCATGGTTACCGTACTGTTTTTACAGATGGTCCAATTACAAATCAAAAAGAATATACCAAAATAGCTCGTGATAGTTTTATCAACCCTTTAGATTACAGCGGTCATATCCATCTAAAAGGAATTATACAAAGCGATACGATTAAAGGAATATTTGAAGATAAGAAAGGTAAAAATACTTTAGTTACCATCCCTTTTATAGCCTATAAGACAGAAGAACCTCGCTTCTCTATTCCAACAACATATACAACTATTAATGTAACTGGTCAGTGGGAGTTTACCTTCTCAGAACAAGATTCTCCAATTAAATTTACAGAATACTATAAAATAGAGAACTTCCATTTATTCCAAAATGAAGGTACTCTAATCGCACGTACAACAAGAAATGAAGGTTTTGAAGGTGTAATGACTCAAGATGGCTTTATCTGTTCTTCTATGTCTAAAGATAGACCTACTCTTCTTCAAACTTCCCTAATCGATACTAATTACTTAGAAGGAACTATCCTTACACCCAATGAATCATTCACCTTCACTGCTAAGCGAAAAAGTAAACTCGAAAGCACCAAAGAAAACAGTACGACTCTGTTCAAAATGCTCCGAAACTTATTCAAAGCTTATGAAGAATATCCTAAATAAAAAAGCCACTCCCAAGGAAGTGGCTTCAAACCTAACCAAACTAATAGAAAGATATTCCTTCCTATAAAAAATCAAACTTATTATTCTAATTTATTAGTCATAGAATTTATCGAAACGTGCAAATCCTGATATCTTATCAGGAAGTGTCATTCCCTTAGTAACCTTGTCTGTTTTTAGATCATAAATCCAAACATAATTTCCTTCTTCTGCACTATTAATCGCTAAGTATACTTTCTTATCTTGAACAAAGAAACCTAGTTCATACGGTTCATCTAAAGGTAATTCTGTCAACTGTCTTACAACAGATCTAGTCTCCAAATCTATAATAGCATATCTTCCATTATAACTTCCTCCTTTAGCAGGGTCTCTATACCCAACAATCATTTTATTATCTCCGATATAATTCATCGCTGTTTCAGGCTTTAATCCACCTAATACTTGCGTCAAATTAATTTCGTAAGATCTATCTAATACTCCCTCTGCTGTCTTAATTCTAAATAGATAAATGTCTTTAGCCTCTGAATTAGTACGTGTAAAACAACTATAGTAGAAGCTGTCATTATCCTTTACAAAAGAAGTTTTAAAATAAGGAGAACCATTACTAGCTCCACTACTACGAGTGTCTGCTTCTGATTTGATTACTTTAAAATCTGGATATGAAATAGAAGCTATATTATAGAAATTAGGTGTCAACCATTTTGCATTTCTAAAACCGTACTGTAAATACAATACTCCATCTATATAAGCTGCAGAACCTATTGAATAATGGTCATATCCTTGAGGGAAAGGCTCTAGGCCAGACACTTCTCCTTGTTTTATTATTTTAAGATTTGTTGTATTAAAAACTGTATATCGGATGCGCTCTATATCACTTGTATCTCCAAAAAGAATCAAAGTGTTATCATCAGCCCATGTATAAGCACTCACGTCATTAATATAAGAGAAAGGTACTTCTATCTCTGTAACTAGCTTATCATTTGTATATTTAAACTTTTTAAATACTCCTTGATCTGTTTTATAGTTATAGATATAACCATTCTTAACAATATAAGAATACGTTCCTTTAGAGTTAATTTCATCACCTTCTCTATTTAGATCCATAACTCCTTGTGTCACATCATTGGTAGCTGTAATATAATGAACCGTATTAGGCCAACTTCCCAATGCTGATAATAAGAAATACTTATAATCTTTTTCTCCTTCAAAACCACCACTCTGAGATGGTTCTTTACTACATCCTATCACTGTAAAAAGTAATAAGATCATAGATAATATTGTATATGATTTATTTTTCATCTGTAATGTCTATTTTAAAGAATATCTGAATTTGAAATAAAATGCTCTACCTTGTTTTTGAAGTTTAAAGTTGTCATAAGCAAGAGCATTTCCAATATTAGTACAATTCAAAGCAAAGTTATACTTCCCTTTTGCTATCGAATAATTGATTCCTACATCGTGTAATGTCTGGCGAGGAATCGTTGGAATATTCTTTTTATTTCCATAAGACTGCCAGTTTTTATAGAACCACTCTGTCATAGATACCCCATAAGTTAACTCAATACGAGAGTCTTTTTGGAACCAATCATCTTGCCCTATACTCACATCTATATTACCATATAACCAAGGCTGATTTGGCACTTCTTTTTTATAGGTAGCAGACTCTACATTATCACTATTATTAGCGTATTTCGTATTGTCATAAGCATAGTTATAAGTAATATTCGCCATAATATTAAGGATATTCTTATACTGATAGTTAAATTCTCCTTCAACTCCTCTAGTGAAGATATTAGATAAGTTCTCGTATTTAAAAGTACTATTGAATAAATTAGGAACTGTATAAATATAATCCTTCGTATCTCTAATATATCCAGCTGCATCAAAACGTACGAAGTGATTATCAAAACGTTGGCTATAATACACCCCTAAATTAAAGTTATTACTACTCTCAGGACGTAGAGCTAAGTTACTAGTAATAGACACACCATCACCAAATATTTCTTCTGGTTCTAATAAACGGAATGACTTTTCAAAAGAAGCTTTTAAACCTAGTTCATTGGTAATTTTAAAAGTACTCGCTACACCATATCCCCAATTTCCTGATTGATTTTTAACAGGGACATCCTTACGTGTAGAAGAGTCAAAGACAGTCTTATCTAAATCAACTAAGTAATACTTTCCAAAAAACACATTAGTCCATCTCTTATCAAACCAATCTTGTTGATAGTTAATAGAGAAAATCTGTTTTGTCATTTTTGTTGGATAAGCATCTTCTCTCTTATCGTATAATAAATTATAAGATTGATTCTTCACATAATCTAACATATAATTAAAGTTAAACTTGTGAGAATCACTTAATCTATACTCTGTAGTTAATTGAGAGAATACACGATCTCTGTGTTGTCTACTTAAAGAAGGGTTAGAAAGTTCACTTCCTGCAGCAGGAACATAACTTCCGTCCCAACTGTATTTTCTCATTAAAGTATCCGTTCCTTTTTCTAAACTCTTAGAATACCCTAAATAATAATTGATATCAAAGCGATCGTTCAATAGGTCTTTCTTCTTATATTTTAAGAAGTAATTATTCGCATCTCCTTCTCTCTTCACTCCTCCATATACAATCTCTTGATTAGATCCTGTCTGAATTTGTTTATCAAATAAAGAATGTGACACTCCTACGAATAACATATCAGCCCATGACTTATCCTCTATTCCCAATTCTGCCATTACAAATAAAGATTTGTAACGATCATTAAAACGCTTTACATCTCTATACTCATACTTCTCAGCTTGGGGATTATAGATCTTCATATCACGCATCTTATAATCATTATCTGAGTAATTATAAGCACTATTCAGTCTCATGATAATTCCAGTACCCTTATCTTTTAATTGTCCATTTAAATTAACTTTATGGGTATTAAAAGATCCTGTCATATAACTTGCATCTAAATAATCTTTAGAACTACCATTCGTAATAATATCCACTGCACCTCCCATGGCATCAGTGCTCAAATGAACAGGAACAACTCCTTTATATATCTCTACACGTTGAGCCATATTAATAGGAAGTGTATTCATATCCACTCCTTTACCTAACATCTCTAACGGAACTCCATCTACAAAAAACTTAACTGCTTTTCCGGACATCCCGTTTACAGAAAAATTATAATCAGACCCTACACCACCTTGTTGTCTAACTTTGATACCGCTACTTTTATTCAGTATTTGATTTAAATCATAAGTACTATTAGCTATCTTTTGCATATCCACAGCACTTATTGTAAAAGCTTGCTCTTTTAAAGCATCTACTTTACCTTTTACACTAACCACAACATCATCTAATACAGAAGGCTCATCTTGCATAGTAATACTCAATGATTTTGGGCTTGTATTAAATTGAACAGTTCTGCTCTCTTCAACCATTCCTACGTAATTAAACAGTATTGTATGTTGTCCTGTTGTGTGCTGTAATTCAAACTTCCCATCTAGATCTGTCTGAACACCAATTGTACTTCCTTTAATAGAAACAGATACTCCTATAATGGGAGTTTTCTGTGAATCATAAACGATTCCTTTTACTTTACCTACAGTTCCTTGAGCATTTACTAAACAAGGTAACAGAAGTAGTAAAAAACAAAAAAATACTTCCTTAAACGGTCTCATTATTTAAATTAATTTTAAATAACAAAAGTATTGGTCATGTTAATAAAAACCAAAGAAATACAACTTTATTTTTAACGAGTCTAATTAGATTATTTGTGTTAAATCAAAATAATCACAATATCAACAAATTAACAAATAAAGACACCATCATTTCTATCTTAAGAACATAATGACATAATTATTCAACTTTCTCATAACAAACTAGATAACAACTAAGCACTAAATACAGTTCATAAAAAAAGCGTAGCCATCGCTACGCTTTTACGTCATATCTAAGTTTATTTTACTATCGACTCATAAATTACCTTCTGAATATCTTCTCTAATATTAGCCTTAGATAGATTATTCACATTACTATCAGGATAAGTTCTATTTGATAAAAATACAAATACTAAATCTTTATCAGGATCAGCCCAAGCCATTGTTCCTGTAAACCCTGTATGTCCAAAACTAGACATTGAAGCACATCCACATGTTGGACCAGGAGAACCTGGCTTTTGCGGTTTATCGAATCCTATTCCCCTTCTACTACCTTTACTACAATAAGCACACTCATTAAATGTATTAAAAGTATCTTCCGAGAAGAAACGATCTCCTCCGTATTCCCCTTTATTCAGATATAACTGCATCATTTTAGCTACATCTAACGCTGATCCAAACAACCCTGCATGTCCAGCAACTCCACCTTGCATAGCTGCTCCCATATCATGCACATATCCTTGTACAGTAGTGTAACGGTAATAATTATCTATTTCAGTAGGAGGAATTACATTCAAGTCAAATTTACGCAATGGTAAATAAGTTAAACGCCAAGCTCCCATCTTATTATAATACTCACTTTCCACTACTTGATCAAATGTCTTGTGATATTTACTCTCCACGAACTCCTTCATCATAATAAACCCTAAATCACTATACTTATATTCCTTTTTAGATAATTTAGAATCTGCTATTTGTTGTAGGATTTCATTTGTATACCCTTTTTTAATATATAAATTCTCTGACACTTGAGTAGGATACTCTGGAGTGTAAAAGAAACTATATAAACTCGGATCAGGTCTATTATTCTCTGCTAGTGTACGTTTATAAAAAGGAATCCAAGCTGGTAAACCTGACTGATGTGTCAACAACTCTTTAAAAGTAATATCTTCTTTATCCGTATGTTTAAACATCGGCAACATCTGTCCAAGTTTAGTCTCCATTCTTACCTTATGATCATCATACATCTTTACCAATACTGGTAAGGTTCCTAATATCTTGGTTAAAGATGCTAAATCATATAAGTCTGTATTTAAGACCTTTGTACTACCATCATAATTATGATGTCCGAAAGCTTTTTGGTATACTACTTTGCCATGACGAGCCACTACTACCTGAATACCTGGTGTATATTGTTTATCTATTGCTCCTTGAGCAATGACATCAATTCCATTTAACACATCAGGATCCATCCCTTCATTTGCTGCAGTAGAAAAACCTAAGCGATCAATAGCTTTCGTTTTAAGTCCTGTACCAACAGTGAAAGAACCACTGATAGAAACTGGTAACTTTCCTTTAGCTCCTATAGCCCCAAATAATACTTGAGCGGCAGCTTGCTGAGCAAATTTATTATTCTGATACCCTACTAACACAGTATTTACTTTATCTAAAGGCATTGACTCAAGCGCATACGGTTTAGCAAAAGATACTAACACAGTATTCTTTCTAGCGGCTAAATTACGTAAAGTTGC
Organism: Myroides odoratimimus; assembly: GCF_004337635.1. NCBI lineage: Bacteria > Pseudomonadati > Bacteroidota > Flavobacteriia > Flavobacteriales > Flavobacteriaceae > Myroides > Myroides odoratimimus. The sequence continues at coordinate 2,635,887 of NZ_CP037427.1, read as the reverse complement.
CTTCTCTGTGTCTGACATATCGTGCTTACGCCATGGATTATCAACCTTGTGATATCCTACAATAATAGTTGTAAACGCAGAAAGATCTTCTAAGCTATCTCCTGTAATTTCTGTTACATCATCATAATTTTGTAACATACTTAAGAAGTCACTACCATCATCATCTCCTAACTTTACATAAGCTATCTTTTGTTTTTCTAAATGTTTAAAAGGAACTAACCTATCTTCATTCTTCGTTAAAGTCATTGCTTCTTCGTACAACTTCTGATTTAAATCATCGTAAACTGGAGCATTTAAATCCTTAACTAAGCTACCTGTTTCAATAGCAGAGAACTTCGTCATACCTGACTTGTACTTATATGCCAAAACCTTCTTTACTGAATGAGAAAGGCGTTCTTCTGATATTTCTCCTGCATTATAAGCAGCTAATATATTCGTTAACGCAGTAGGTACATCTTCAGAGAAAAGTAATAAGTCATTTCCTGCTTTAAAAGCGGCTAAATCTACTTCTCCGGGTTTTAAAAAACTTGTTGCAGCTTTCATATTTAAAGCATCAGTAAAGATCAGTCCTTCAAAACCTAATTCCTCTTTCAACAACTTCGTTACAATATTATGAGATAACGAAGTAGGAATATCATTAGGTTCATAAGCGGGTAAATTTAAGTGACCTATCATCACACTAGACAGCCCTTCTTCAAATAACTTTTTATACGGATAAAATTCAACTCTATTTAAGCGCCCTTTATCAAAGTCTATTACAGGCAATTTGTGATGTGAATCTGTAGAAGTATCACCGTGTCCAGGAAAGTGTTTTCCTGTTGCGAAAATATCTTGACTCTGATATCCTTGCATAAATGCACTAGCGCGATCTGTTACTATCTCTCTCGTCTCCCCAAAAGAACGCACTCCGATAATAGGATTCTTTGGATTAATATTAATATCTAATACAGGCCCAAAGTTAAACTGCATACCTAAGCGTTTGGTTTGTTTAGCCATCGCTTCTCCCACTTGATAAATCAAGTCCATATCTTGAACAGCACCCAATGTCATATTATAAGGGAAACGATAAGTATCTTCTAAACGCATACTCAGTCCCCACTCTCCATCTATACCCACTAACATAGGTACCCTACTTAAAGTCTGTAAACGATTAGTCATTTCTGCTTGACGAACAGGTCCACCTTGAAAGAAAATTAATCCTCCAATATGCTGTTCTTGCACAAGTTTCTCTAAACTCTGTACATGAGCCTCATTTTTATTAGAGTAAGCTGCAACCATAAACAGCTGTCCTATTCGCTCCTCTAAATTCAACGTATTATATACACTATCTACCCATTGTTTCTGTCTAGCTTGATTAAACTTAACCTGTCCAAACGCACTAGAAGCCACAAGAAGTAGTACAACAGTCAATCTTTTCATTAGTTTTTATTTTAGGTCAAAAAAAAATCACCATCAAAAGTCTATTTGATGGTGATTTTGATATCGTAAATATAAATATTAGAATCTATTTAAAAAAACGTGAATGCCAACTTTCAGATGCTGGAACTTCCCAAAATTCTCTAAACTCTCCTAAATCATTCACTAAATTATTGAATACAATCGTATTAGCTGATACAGACTTAGACTTTACTAAATCTTTAAATTCTAATAAAGTTTTAAAAGCAATGAATTCTCCTGTTTTATAAGTAACATTCATCTTATCTAGTAAGTCCACATTATACTTTTGTTCAATATCTTGAATCACACGAACTGAAGCATCTATTGAACATCCTGAAGCAGGGTGTATATCTTGATCCACTGCTAGCACTATAAATCTATTGTAAAAAATCTTATAAGAAGATGCTAATGGTGTAGCATGGGCAGCCCATTCTTCTGTAAAAGCTGCTAACTCCTTATCTATATCTTGAACCTCTTCATCTGAGAACTTACGATTAGATTGGTAAATCCAAACTCTCGAATGATCAGGCATTTCTTCAAATGGTTTAAACATATTTTATAAATCTTCTGCGTTTGCAATTAACTCAGCTACATCTAACACTTTTACTGAGCTTTCTTTTTCTTTAAACTTAACCCCATCTGTAAGCATTGTGTTACAGAAAGGACATCCAGCAGCGATAATCTCTACATTAGTTCCTATAGCCTCCTCTGTACGCTCTACGTGTACTTCTTTATCACCGTGTTCTGGTTCTTTAAAAAGTTGAGCACCTCCAGCACCACAGCAGAAACCATTTTGTCTAGAACGCTTCATTTCTACTAACTCTGCATCTAATTTTTCAATCAATTGACGCGGAGCTTCATAAACTTGATTAGCACGTCCTAAATAACATGGATCGTGGAAAGTAATTCTCTTTCCTTTAAATTGCCCACCTTCTATAGTCAATCTTCCATCATCTAAAAGTGATTTCAAAAATTGAGTATGGTGTACAACTTCATATTTACCACCCAAATCAGGGTATTCATTCTTAAGTGTATTAAAGCAGTGAGGACAAGCAGTTACGATTTTTTTAATTTCATATCCATCTAATACTTGGATATTCATCATTGCTTGCATTTGGAATGCAAATTCATTCCCCGCTCTCTTTGCTGGATCCCCAGTACAACCTTCTTCTGTACCAAGTACAGCAAATGATACGTTTGCTTTATTTAATATCTTTACGAATGCTTTTGTAATCTTTTTTGCTCTATCGTCAAAACTTCCTGAACAACCTACCCAGAATAACACTTCTGGTTGTTCTCCTTTTGCCATCATTTCCGCCATGGTAGGCACTACTAAATTTGCTGACATAATCTTGTGTTTATTGAGATAATCCTAAAAAAGGATTATGATAGTTAATGTTTAGTTTTCGTCTTTCCAGTTTAATCTGTCCATTTGGCTATATTGCCATGGAGCAGCATTATTCTCAACATTTTGCATCATGTTGTTTAACTCTACAGGAGCGGCACTCTGTTCCATCACTAAGAAACGACGCATATCCATAATAATAGAAAGTGGACTAATGTCTATAGGACATTCTTCAACACATGCATTACATGTATTACAAGCCCACAATTCTTCTGGTGTAATATAGTCATTTAATAATGTCTTACCATCATCAACAAACTGACCATTATTCGCATCTAATATCTTACTTACATCCTCTAAACGATCACGAGTAGACATCATTATCTTACGCGGAGATAGTTTTTTACCTGTTATATTCTGAGGACAAGAAGATGTACAACGACCACACTCAGTACAAGAATAAGCATTTAATAACTGTACCCAATTTAAATCCATTACATCTTGAGCACCAAATTTCTCTGGTTCTCCTACAGGTTCTGCTGGTGCAGCGTATGGGTCTGCATTAGGATCCATCATTAAAGAAACTTCTTTCTTAACAGACTCTAAGTTATTAAACTCTCCTTGAGGTTGTAAATTAGCATAATATGTATTTGGGAATGCTAAGAAGATGTGTAAGTGTTTTGAATAATATAAATAATTCATGAACAACATCACCCCTACTATGTGTCCCCACCAACAAAAACGCTCAATGAATGCAACTGTTGCAGGATTAACTCCGTCAAATATAGGGCTGATAAAACTAGAAATAGGAAATGATCCTACTGCTGTATAATGTGTATAACCAATACTCTGAAGATAATAATCTGCAGCATTCATGATTAAAAAGAAACACATCAACACTGTCTCAATGTAGATAATATTATTCGCATCGCGCTTAGCCCAACCTTCCATTTCTGGTTGATTAAAACGTCTAAGTTTAATTATATTTCTACGAATCCAGAATACAACAACTCCAAAGATAACTAAGAAAGCTAGTACTTCAAAAATTCCAATTAATGCATCATAGCCTACACCTAAGAAGCTAAACACTCGATGTGTACCAAACAAACCATCAACGATGATTTCTAACATCTCAATATTAATAATCACAAAACCTACATATACAAAAATATGTAAGATAGCTGGGATAGGTCTTTTCACCATCTTAGACTGTCCTAAAGCTACGCGGATCATGTTTTTCCAACGAGCTGAAGGATTATCTGTTCGATCGATATCTCTTCCTATTTTGATGTTGCGGATTAGCTTCTTTATATTTTTGATAAAGAATCCAAACCCAACAACTAAAAGAAGTAAAAATAATACTTGGCCTAAATACTCCATAGTCGTAATAATTGTTTTCAGTAATTGTTAGTTTTTCTTGTTAGTTGGTTTAGCTGTTTAGTTTATTATTCCTTAACCTCTGCAGTTTTCTCTTCTTCTGTTGCTTGATAAGGTGTCGCTTTCTTACCAAATAAAGAGAAATGTACATAACGTTTTGGATGTTCTTTTAAGTCGCGTAGTAAAGCTTCTAATTCTTTACTTGCTCCTTCTAAGTTACTATATAATTGTTCGTCTTTCAATAATTTACCAACTGATCCCTTACCGCCTTGGATATCTCCCATGATTTTATCCATACTTGCAGTAGCGTTATCTAAGTTAGTAAAAGTAGATTTGATATCCAAAGCCTTTAAATCTGTAGAAATAGAAGCAAAGTTGCTACTCATCGTGTTTAAGTTAGTCAACGTACCGTCTAACTTAGGCTGAGTCGCTGCAACCATCTGATTAGTAGCTGCCATTAACTTATTAGCACCTGCTAAAGTACCATCTAATTGAGTCATTGCGCTTTTTAAACTCTGCTGTGTATTCTCATCCATTATATTATTAACAGAAGCTAACATTGTATTTAAATTGGCTAAAGCCTCTTCTACTTTTAACTGTAAAGGTTCAATTTGTTTTGTCAACTTCTCAGTCATATCTAAAACTACCTCTCCTTTAAGCGTTTGTCCAGACTCAGCGAAATTTGTATCTCCAAATAAAGGATCTATCATAATTCCTTTACCTCCTAATAATCCAGGAGAGTAAATCTTAGCTACACTATTCTTAGATATATTTATTTTTTGAGTCATCAATAACTCAACTTTTAATTTTCCTGAAGTATTATCTAAATCGATCTTAGATACTTTCCCTACGACTAAACCATTAATGGTAACCGTTGAAGAAGTAGTCAATCCTTCTACATTATCGTATTCTACATAAAATCTAGTACTGTTATCAAATATGTTTCTCCCTTTTAAAAATGAGTAACCCCAAATGAACAAAGCAATAGCTCCTAATACTAAAATCGCTGTTTTAATTTCTCTTGATATTTTCAAAACTTTTCATTTTTATAACACGCAAAAATAAACTTTTATTTCTAAAGCGCTTGATATTATTTTAATGCTTCCTCTACTGTAATCACTTTACCATCCTTGAATGCTACAATAAATGCAGAACTGTGTCCTTTATCCTTTGCTACTTTCTGATTTTGTTTCGCTGTCTCATAGTCACTTGTCTCCCCGTAATAATATTTACTAAGATTTCCTACGCGCATTGTCGTCACTCCTCTTAGTCCTTTAAAATTCTCAGGTTTTAAAGCTAACACTTTTGATCCTGCTGCAATTTGCACTTTAAAAACAACTTTTTTAGTGTTTGAACTACTTTCTTTTCGAGAATTAGTAGTTGTCTCGTTAGTTGTAGTCTTTCTACTATTATCAACTTTAGCCGTTGCTTTATCATTAGAATCTGCTAATACTAGAGTTTTACTACCTCCATAATAAGCTGCTTTATAATCAATAATCCCTTGTGCTATAGAACGAGCTAATTCTTTCTGTCCTTTACTTGAAGTCAAATAATTCCCTTCTGCTGTATTAGAAACAAAACCTAACTCTATCAATATACTAGGCATAAAAGCCCCGTGTAATACCCAGAACGGACCTTGTTTTACTCCTCTATTCTTTCTCTTCAGATCATTTGTAAAACCATCCTGTACTCTACTTGCTAAATCAATACTCTGATGAATATAATCCTCTTGTAATAGTGTCAAACCAATAATAGACTCTGGAGAAGAAGGATCAAAGCCCGCATACTTAGTCTTATAATCATCCTCCATCATAATCACCGAGTTCTCCGTCTTAGCTACATCTAGGTTAGATTTATTCTTACTAAGCCCCATTACATAAGTCTCAGTACCAGAAGCAGATTCACTATTAACACCATTACAGTGAATAGATACAAATACGTTTCCATTGTTATCATTAGCTAATACAGATCTCTCCTTTACTGGAACGAACACATCTGTCTTACGAGTATAGAACACTTCTATATCAGATTGTTTTTCTAATATCTTACCTACCTCTAAAGCTACTGCTAATACAATATCCTTTTCTACATTCTTCTTATGGTTAGTACCAGTATCTTTTCCTCCATGTCCAGGATCTAATACAACTTTAAATTTTTTCCCATTCTGTGCTTGTATAGAGAAACTCAGGAAAAGAATAGCTAGTAAGGCAAACAGTTTAGAACGACTGTAATTCATATAAATGATATTTATAACGTTTTATAATTTAAATAAAAATACATTTTCAAAAAAAATATATGTAAGTTTGACACGTTAAAAACAACGCGCTTAATTTTACAAAAATAGCATATATATAGGTTTGCGAACAAATATTTTTAATATCGTTTTCATTTTATTGGTTTTTGGAGCAACTTTAACACAAAAAGGGATTGCACAAGACAACAATAAGAAATTTACAGCTGTAAATACTACACTAAAAAGAGATTCTATAGTTACCACCTCTGACACTATAGACAAACTTGCTGTACCCTCTATCCAGGATACACTTAAAAAACAAAAAGACACCATAGTTCCTGCTAACAAACCTCTTCTCGAAGAGATGGTTTATAGAAAAGCAAAAGACTACGAAGCTCTAAACTTAGCAAAAAAAGAAATTACGTTATATAATGAAGCTGAAATACGCTATCAAGATTATGAACTAACTGCAGGTAAAATCATTTTCAATTATGAAAAAAACGAAATCTATGCAGGAGGTATTAAAGATAGTGTTGGTAATATGTCGCAATATCCTGTTTTTAAACAAGGGTCACAGATCGTAGAGCCAGATTCTATCCGCTTCAATACAAAAACTAAAAAAGCATTAGTCTTTAAATCTCGTACTTCACAAGGTGAATTTAGAATTAAAGCAGAAGTGAGTAAAAAGGAGAATGACTCTGTTTACTTCATGAAAGATGTAATCTTTACTACTGCTAAAGATTTAGATGATCCAGAATACTACTTCCGTACCAATAAGGTTAAGTTAGTTCCTGGCAAAAAAGTAGTTACAGGAGTTACCAATATGGTGATTGCTGATGTACCTACACCTCTAGGATTGCCTTTTGCTTTTTTCCCTATGTCAGAGAAAGCCGAATCAGGATTTATCATCCCAAGCTTTGGTGATACCAATCAACAAGGATACTATATTCAGAATGGTGGTTATTACTTTGCGATAAGTGATAAAATGGATTTAAACGTATTAGGGGATTATTATACCAATGGTAGCTGGGGATTGAGACTTAACAGTTCTTATGCTCAACGTTATAAATATAACGGACGTGTTTTAATCCGTTATGAAAACAATATCTTCTCTGAAAAAGGACTTCCAGATTACGCATCTAGTAAGCTATATAATATTCAGTGGAATCACAGTCAAGATGGTAAAGCTAATCCTAACTCGCGATTCTCTGCGTCTGTTAACTTAGGTAGTAGCCAGTACTTCAGACAATCAAACAATACCTATAACGTAGGAGCTTCTATGAATAACACCATGAGCTCATCTGTTAGTTACCAACGTACTTTCGAAAGTGTACCGCAAGTGAATATGTCACTTACTGCTACTCACTCTCAATCAACAAATACGAAGGAGATTAACATGACTCTTCCTACATTACAAGTAAACGTAGATCGTGTATTCCCTTTTGCACCAAAATACGGTTCTAAAAAAGGTATTATTAAGAACTTAAACTTCTCGTATTCTGTACGTGGAGAAAACCGTGTAAAAACACACGAAGATTACTTCTTTAAAAGAGAAATGTTCGACAGTTTAAACACAGCATTCCAACACAGTATTCCGATTGCAACAAACTTTAAAATATTCAAGCACTTCTCTGTAACGGCAGGTGCTTCATATAATGAAGTTTGGTACTTCAATACCATAGAGAAAAAATACAACGCACAAACTAATAAAGTTGATGACATTAGAGTAAATGGATTCGACAGCTTTAGAACATATAATGCTAATGCTAGTATTGGGACAACTATTTATGGTACATTCAACTTTGGAGAAGACAAAAGAATCCAAGCTATACGTCACGTAATGCGTCCAAGCATTGGGTATTCTTATACACCTAGTTTTGAACAGTACTATGACACCTATGCCATAGATGCTACAGGACAAACATTCCAAGATTATACTCGCTTCCAAAATGGTATTTTTGGAGCCCCAGGAAGATATAACTCTAATATGATGAACTTTAACTTAAGTAACACTTTTGAAGCGAAAGTTAGAGATGATGATAATGAAAAAGGTGAGCCGAGAAAAGTAATGCTTTTAAACAGTTTAAACTTCTCTACGAGTTATAATATGTCTGCTGACTCACTGAAGTGGTCTCCTGTACGTGTAAGTGCTGGTACAGCTCTATTTAAAGATAAAATGCAAATTAACTTTGGAGCGACACTTGACCCTTACGCACTAGACAACAACAATAGACGTATAGATACTTACAATATTAACAACGGAGGAAGTCTATTCCGTCTGACAAGTGCTAATATGACTGTAAACTGGTCTCTATCTAGTAAAGATGCCATGTTCGGTAATGCTGAAGACAAAAAGAATCAAAACTCTTTAGACAATGGTGGACGTGCTGATGATTTATTTGGTAGAGCTGTAGAATTAGGAAACCAGAAGAAAAGTACATTAGGTGATGAAGATGAAGACAAACCTTTTGGTGGTTTCTTTAATGCTAAACTACCTTGGGATTTAACCTTTGCCTACTCCATGACTTATAACAACTCATCGAGGCAGAACGAGATAGTCAATAACTCAGTCATGGTATCCGGAAATGTAGATGTCACACCTAATTGGAAAGTAGGTTTCTCTACTGGTTATGACTTTGTTCAGAAAGGAGTTACCTTTACTCAATTAAGATTTGAACGTGATTTGAAGAGTTGGAGAATGGACTTCTCTTGGGTACCTATCGGAACCTATACAAGTTGGGGATTCTTTATTGGTATACGCTCATCAATGTTAAGCGATATCAAATGGGAAAAACGTAAAGCTCCAGACAAAATATACAGATAAAAATAATTCAGAAAGAGGAGGCGTATTTTTACTCCTCCTCTTTTTTTAAAACTATACTTTATGAAGAAAATTATCAATTCAGACAAGGCACCTGCCCCTATCGGACCATACAATCACTCAGTAATGACTGGTGATCTATTATTCATCTCAGGTCAAATTCCTTTTAATCAAGCAACAGAAACGCTTGTTACAACAGGTATTGAAGACGAAGCAAAACAAGTAATGGCTAATCTACAAGCCATACTAGAAGCAGCAAATATGACATTCGAAAACGTTGTTAAAGCAACTATTTTCTTAACAGACATGAATGACTTCGCTAAAGTAAATGAAATATACGGAAGCTTCTTTACAGCTGCTACAGCGCCTGCCAGAGAATGTATGCAGGTAGTAAAATTACCTAGAAATGTAAATGTAGAAATATCTATGATAGCTTCTAAATAAGTAGAAAGCACAGTATTAAAAAGGGGTGATTATTAATTAATAATCACCCCTTTTTAATACTCTTATTTTTTACTTCTAGATTCCCATAAATTGAAAAGCTTTTGCTTTCTCTAATTTATTATTAACTAAACCTGCATATTGTTGTTTTTTAGAAACATCTAACTTTCTAACGCCTGACTTATCACTAAAGTCAATTGATTTTAAATCTAGCCACATTGGAGTTAACGCAATTGGATCCTCATAATAGTATACTAAGTTCTTTTGATCAGACACTGTTCTCCACTTAGTAGAAGACAAGTTTGGTTCTCCATCTATATGCACTCCATATGGAACAGAAACATTTCTAATAATACTAAAAGCTGCTCCTATAGATACTTTTTCATCATCACTTTGTTCTACTGCTTTTGCATAATATGAAGCACGTGCAAAACGATCTTCAGATCTACCTGTACCAGGTAACACTTTATTACCAGGCAAATAGTTCCAATAATCTCTAATAGCTAACTGCTTATCATATGTAGGTGAATTCGCTACCACAGTATAAGAAGGATCGTGATAAATTTTTAACTTTCCATCAATAAACTCAAAAATAGCATTATCTCCTTTTGCATCAGATATTGTTAAATGTACAGTTGCCAATGAAGTACGTCCTGGTGTATTAGCCGTAACTACAATCAAAGGGTTCTTCTGTAAGTCAGTTACAGCTTCATTTACATCTGCATAATTATCTAACACATACTGAGCCCATGCTGCCAAGCTAATTCCTTTGTCCTTCCCATCAGGGTTGTACTCTGGATATTGAGATTCTACTAACCAAAGAATATTAGCCACCAACCCTTTTTCATTCATTCCATCGGTAGTTGCAATATCAAATGCAGAAGTTATAACACTTCCGTACTTAGACTTCCATTTTATTGAAGCCTGCCCTACTTCTCCATTGCGCTCCATCCCTCTTGGAAACACCCATATATTAGGCATAATCTCTTCTTTCCAGTCCATCGAACGCGCTGTGATAACAGTATTATTTGGCCCTTTATAAACAACTCTTGTACATGCATCAGCTTCAGTCAATCCAAAGATAAATGCTCCCAAAACAAAAGCTCCTGTAAACACTCTTTTTATTCTTTTCATAATAAACATAGTTAAGTTCCTACTAAATTAGCTATTTAATTAATCACTCAAAAGCAATTAAACAAAATATAACATCTTTTATCTTCCTTCTTAAATAAATTACTATTTTTAAAATAAACGATTTTTACTTTAAAAATATACTAGGTTGTTCCAAACACCATGCCTATTTATTTTTAGGTGTTCTTTTTAATCTAATACAGACGAGAGTATTCTAATCTTATTGAAATCAATCTTTAGCGAATCTTAGATTCAACCAACAAACGTAACAGTAATTAATATTTTTAAATTAAAACATAAATTACAACTTCGATATTTATGAATAATCAGAACGTTCAGCTTGCACTTTCTAGGGGATTACTAGGGGTTTTCTAGGGCTTTCCTTGCCCAGAAGGTGTCTTTCTCGAAGAAATGTGCAAGAAACCCGCAAGCAAACCCCTAGCAAGTCAATACAAAACTATCTTTAGCATCTCAAGTAATATTGAGAAGAAATGGAGTTCTTGCTAACAACTCTGTAAATGAGCTATTTAAATATTTTTCCCATTTGTAATTGCTAAAAACTAATTGTCACACGTACGCAAGTTTTTACCTACAAAAAAAGGCACATAATACCTATGCGCCTATTCCCTTTATATTTGTCTAGTTTTTTTCTAGAATTTCCTTACTTAATTGTACTGATAGCATTTAACAACAACTGAGCTGAAGCTTCATTTGTTGCCAAAGGTACATTGTGTACATCACATACTCGTAATAACATATTAATGTCTGGCTCATGAGGGTGTTTTCCTAGAGGATCTTTAAAGAATAGCACCATGGCAGTCTTTCCTTCCGCTACTCTTGCAGCAATCTGAGCATCTCCCCCTAATGGTCCAGAAAGCATACGCTTTACCTTAAAGCCCGCATCCTCTGCCATACTTCCTGTAGTTCCTGTACCAATCAATGATATTCCTTCACTTGATAGAATTTCTCTGTTTTTTTTGATAAACTCTAACATTTCTTTCTTCTTAGCATCATGTGCTACAATTGCTATTTCCATACTTGTTATTATTTATGATATTCGATTAATCCGTCTAATGGCTTTTGAATTATTTTTCCAACCTGAATATTATGTTCAGCCATCACTTCTCTAAACTCATCTTGTAAAAAATATGCCACAGAACCCACAAAGTGTACAGGTACACTAGTATACTCTGGGTTATTCTTTATATAGTGATTTACAAAAAAAGATATTTGCTCTCTAATCATTTCTTGAAAAAAAGCTTTATCCTTATGCTCAATCAAAAAAGGCAAAAAAGAAGCCATATAAGCATTAGGGTTTTCTTTCTTATAAAAATTGTACTTCACTACATCAGCATCTACATCGTATTTACTTTTAAATAAATCTGCTAATTCTTTAGGCATCATTTTTAAAAAGAAACTCTTGATCATTAATCTACCGAGTGCACTTCCACTACAATCATCCATAGCCATAAAACCTAAAGACTCTATTCTTTGATATACTTTCTCTCCATCAAAATAAGAGACATTAGATCCTGTACCATTAATACAGACTATTCCTTTTTCTCCTTTTCCTACAGTCGCGTAAATAGCCGCATAAGTATCTTCGTGAACATTAATGTTTTTACAATTCGCAAAGTAATCTTCAGCAAATCTTTTAACGATATTTTTTGTACGATCAGACCCACACCCTGAACCATAAAAATAAAGTTCTTTAACCTCGTCTTTATTCTTACAGATATCAGGCACTGTATTAACGCGGGTAAAGAACTCATCTAAAGTAATAACTTCGGGATTTAGTCCTAGACTAGTCACCGAAGTTATAACATTATTATTCTGGTCAAAGAAAATCCAATCAGCCTTAGTGGAACCACTATCGACGATTATTTTCATTTAAACTATTTAATTATTTTAAATTATTCATTAAGATAGCCATATCAACCATCTTAGCAGAATAACCATACTCGTTATCATACCAAGCTACAATCTTAAAAAAAGTACTGTTTAATCCGATACCTGCTTTAGCATCTACAATACAAGTATGCGGATCAGATACAAAATCTTGAGACACAACATCCTCTTCTGTATAAGCCATCACTCCTTTTAATTCGTTCTCACTTGCTTTCTTCAACACAGCTAACACTTCTTCATAAGATGTTTCTTTAGCTACTTTAACTGTTAAATCTACAGCAGATACGTCAGCAGTAGGAACACGCATAGACATTCCTGTAAGTTTTCCTTTTAATTCAGGAATAACTTTACCTACAGCCTTAGCTGCACCTGTAGAAGCAGGAATAATATTATTCATAGCAGAACGTCCACCTCTAAAATCTTTCTTAGAAGGACCATCTACTGTAAACTGTGTAGCTGTTACAGCGTGTACTGTAGTCATTAAAGCTTCTACAATACCAAAATTATCATTAATAACTTTAGCTAATGGCGCTAAACAGTTAGTAGTACAAGAAGCATTAGAAACGATTGTATCTGTAGCTTTCATATCTTTCTCATTCACTCCCATAACATACATTGGAGCAGTTCCTGATGGAGCAGAGATTAATACTTTCTTAGCTCCTGCATCGATATGTTTTTGCGCGCTATCTAATTCTTTAAAGATACCTGTACAGTCAGCTACTACATCTACTTTTACTTCATCCCATTTTAATAAAGAAGGATCTTTTTCTGCTGTTACACGGATTGTTTGTCCATTCACTACTAAATGACCATCTTTTACTTCTACAGTTCCATCAAAACGACCGTGAACAGAGTCAAACTTAATTAAATAAGCTAAGTGCTCTACTGCCATTAAATCATTAACTGCTACTATCTCAACATTAGGATTCTTTACCGCTTCTCTTAACATTAAACGTCCAATACGTCCAAAACCGTTAATACCAATTCTTGTTTTCATAATTCTATTTCGTTTTATTATTTCTTTTAAATTGTGATGATATCAGATACTCTAAGTAGTTCCTGATCTATTGGAGAATGACCTTTTACTGCTTGTTCTAATGGTGTAAGCGCTACTTGATCATTGATTAAACCAACCATATAGTTGCGTTCTCCTGCTAATAACGTTTCAACCGCTTTCACACTCAATCTACTTGCTAATACACGGTCGAAGCAAGATGGCGCTCCTCCTCTTTGCATATGTCCCAATACAGACACACGCACTTCGTATTCTGGCAAATTAGTTTCTACGTATTCTCCTATTTCAAATACATTTTTACCTAATTTTTCACCTTCTGCTACGATAACTATACTAGATGATTTTCCTGATTTTTTGCTTTTCTTTAGAGATTCTAGTAGACGCTCCATTCCCATATTCTCTTCTGGAATAAGAATCTCTTCTGCTCCAGCTCCAATACCTGCATTCAGTGCGATATGACCTGCATCTCTCCCCATAACTTCTACAAAGAATAAACGTTTATGTGAGCTGGCAGTATCTCTAATTTTATCTACAGCATCTACTACTGTATTTAAGGCAGTGTCAAACCCAATAGTATGACTTGTACCGTGTATATCATTATCAATAGTACCTGGAATTCCCATTACTGGAATGTCATACTCCTTGCTCAATATCATAGCTCCTGTAAAACTTCCGTCTCCACCAATAACAATCAATGCATCAATACCTGCATTCTTTAAGTTCTCATAAGCTGTTTTACGACCTTCCTCAGAACGGAAAGCTATGCTTCGAGCTGTTTTAAGGATAGTACCTCCTTTATTAATAATGTAATTTACATCACGAGGACCCAATACTTCAAAATCACCTTCAACTAATCCTTGAAATCCCCTAAATATTCCTACACACATTACATCGTGAAAAGAACAAGTACGAACAATTGCCCTAATTGCTGCGTTCATCCCTGGAGCATCTCCTCCAGAAGTTAAGACACCGATCTTTTTAATCGCCTTACTCATATTTTATCGTTTTGAGTAAATTTACGAATAATAGACCATTTTAACAAAAATAGAAGCCCCTTATTCTACCTCTATTTTGTTAAATTATAAGTGTCTGACGGAGCTGTAGATGACTTCCTTCTATTCTCATAAAACTTGATAAAATCCCTATTAAAGTCAGAGTCTGGCAACTCTTCTGATCGGTTAGTATCTTGCTTTTTATTCTTACTTTGGTCTTTTTCTCTTGTTTTAGCTCTATTTAAGATTTTTGAGATCAATTCTTTAAAAGTATCAAAATCTACTTCATAAGACAATCCTACACCTTGCGTATATCCAATCCCTTCACCGATATAGTTAATATCATTTTCGCGATTAAATACTCTTGCACTTAAAGACCCTTCTTCATTAAGGCGTAACATCACCTCTACATCCCCTACGATCACAGACTGCTCCACTCCTCCTACAGGTACACCCAGTTTACCATTGACAGAAATACGATCGTTAACTTTAGTCGAGAAGGTTACCCCTACACGTCCTTCCGTTTGTGTATAAGGATTTCGCTCTCCTTGTGCATAGTTTAACCCTACTTTAAACTTATCGTCCTCATCCGAAAATATCTCATCAAAAATACTACTAGCACGCTCAAATAAACTTCCTGCTAATGTAGAAGAAGAGTTATCAGAAGAGAAGAATGCTCCTGTAGCTAACAGAGCCATCGCTTGACGCTCACGCATATCACGTTCACTCAGCCTATAATCTAATTCTGACTTCACTACAGAACTCACTGTTGGGAAGTTGATTTCAAAGTCTACCTCAGGATTACTTAAACTACCATTTAAGACAATAGCAACATCTGTAGGTACTTTTCTATTGATAATAGAGTTATCTATGATTACACTTGGATTTGCATCTGTATGATAAATTGCCTGCAAGTCTAACATTGCATTCATAGGATCTCCATCCCAACGAATCGTACCATACTTCTTCACAACAAATTTCTTATCAATCAATCCACCATATCGGAAGTTATATTCTCCTTCATACGCCTGGAAGTCACCCCACATATTAAACTTACCTAAGGTGTTTATCTCCATCGTGATAAATCCTGCTCCTCTACCTCGCATAGCATGTCCTGACTCACGATCTAGTATAATTTCAATCTCTGCATCAGGAGTTAATACAAACTCAAAGTCAAGCTCTATACCACTGTTTCGATACCTATACATATCGTACTCTTTTCCTTTGAGACGCAAAGCCTTTTCTTGAGGTGATAAGAAGTGTATAAAGTTATTCTCACCAGTACCTTGCGCTTCTTTCAACGGAATCTTAATAGCGGTTCCTTTATTAGATGTCGCATTAATATTAATAGCTAACATCTCTACAGGTCCACTTAACTTAGCCATTCCATTAATAAAGGCTTTACCATAATAGATACTTCCCTCTTCGAATTTAGTATCTAAGGCTAATAAATTAGGAGAAGAAAGCACTAAATTCAATGCCCAATCATTAAACGCCTTATGAGAAATATCTCCGTCTATAATTCCTTCTGTTTTATGTTTTGAATCTATAATACGCACTTTACGCAATATGAACTGACGCTCTGTTAAATCTAAAGCAGCATCTTCTTCAAAATTATAATCTACTCCAGTGAACTTAGACTTCATACCTGCCTTATTTAGGTGTAATCGTCCATTCACCTCAGGTTTCTTCGCTGTACCCTGAATATTAATTTTTCCTGATGTAGTTCCTCTTACATCAGAAACAATTGTTTTAAGTAAAGGTTCTATCGGTTTAACAGAAAAATCTTTAAATCCTGATTCTAGATTTAATTGCATCTGTTTATTGACAATAGCTAAATCACCATTTAAATAGAACTTTTCTTTCTCATTATCCACAATGCTAGACTGAACTTTAAAGTTCTTTAAACGCTCATCTCCGTCAACATGGAAAGCTAAATCTCCTAGCCTAACCTTATTGACAGCTAGTTCATCTATATTGATATTTACCTTAGGTTGGAACACATCTTTAACCTGAGAGAAATGTAAATCACCATCTATATTACCAGCGAACTCTAGATTAGAAATATCAGGGGCAAACTTAGCTAAGTCTACTTGCTTAAACTCTAAATCAAAGTGTTTGTAAGTTGAATCTCTTACTGCGCCTGTCAGATTGACCTCTTGTCCATTATGTGATAATGATAAATCATCAATAGTAAAGTCCTCTAACTTCTTATTAAAAATAACTTTATTCTTCTTATTATCACTTTCATTAATACTCCACAAGAAGTCTTTTAGGAAGATATCTGACTTCTTAAACCCTACTACAGATAGGTTTTCCTCATTAATAGTGTGGTATAAGTTCAGATTAAACTTATCCTTACCATGCGTTCCTCCTTTAAACTCAGAACGAACAAATAGTGTATCATTATGAGTCAAGTTTAATAAATTAAAATCTGTGATACGATAAAACTTAGATTTCATACTATCCAGTGAAACATAAGTATTATATAAAGGGTTAGAGTTATTTACATCTAACAATACATTGTAAAAATTGAAATCTTCAATACCAATACTTGGTGAAGAGAAGTTCAGTTTAAAAATATTATCATCGTTATCTATATTTCCCTCAACATGTGTTGATGCACTTAAAGTCAATTGTGGCAAAAACACCTCTATTAACCTATTGTGTACTGTAATGTCAAAATCGAGATATTGTTCTTCTTTAATCTTATAAGGTGAGTAGTTAGTATATAAACTTCCTAGTGCATTAGTAAACAATGCTCTTAAATCCTTAAACAAGAATTTACCTTTAATATACCCCTCTATTGCCTCCTGTGACACAAAAGAAATAAGACGTTCATTCTCTGGATTAAATTCCGAATTTAATGTAAAATGACCGAATACATACTCATCTTTACTATTGATATAAGTAGTATTACGCATTGTAAATGTACCTGCTAAATCATCAAGAGTATTACCTGAAGCTTTAAACTCAAACTGTCCTTTAAATTTAGAAAGTGTATCATTTACTAAATGTAATGCATATAAATCTGCGTAGTCAACATCTGCAATGAAATCATAGTTCTTAACTTCTGAACTCAAATCTATCATCCCATTAAAGTCTAACTGCAAATTAGGGTCTTGGCTGTGTACTAAACCGCGATAATAAGGCATCTTTAACAATCCATCTACCGCAATATTCGTGTACTTATACTTAGCAAAGTCAAAAGAGAACACATCACCTTTAATACTTGTGTTTAAAGATTTTTGATTAAAACCAACTCCATCAACCTCTAAATCTACAGAAGTCAAACCAAAATTCTGGTTCTTTATAAATTCTCCTAAGTCAAACTTCTCTAAAACAATATCCCCTTTATAAGCAGCTAGATTGGGATTATCAAGGTTTTCTATATCTATAACAGCTTTTCCTTTTCCAATAGACGTCAATAAATCAATATCTGTTTTTAGGGTGCGCTTCGTCATCTCGATATCTCCTTTGATATCTACTTGTCCAAGATTAGTTAATTCCGTAGGTAATAGTTCATGCAATAACTCAGGCATTAACCCTACAATGTGATCACGAGTAATAAATAGTCGATCCACATTAGCCTTCATCCAGAACGGCTTTACTTTATCGAATACATTTCTAAAACTAAATAACCCTCTCACATTAGACATATTGTCATCTACTAAATTTACATTTTTCATTGTAAAATCGTTCATCACACCATTAATATGCCCTGTAACATACACCATCTTATTCTCTGCAAAAATACCTGTAAAGGCATTTAAATCTGAGGAATTCAATACTGCTTTTCTAATCTCAAAATCCCAATTCACCTTATCTACGAAGTACTTCATATCTCCTAAAGCATAAGTGAACTTAAGATCTCCTTCTATAGCCGACTTTTTCGTTTGTAAATCTAGCTTCTCCATAGAGATACTAGTTTTAGTATGAGTAAAATTACCTGACAGATTTGTCACGCCCATACCCCAATTATCCTCAAAACTAGATTTCAAAACATTAGCATAAATATCAGGTCCTTTAATAAAGAAGTCTTCTACTTCCCCATTAATATTTTTAAAATCTATTGCTACTGGTGTTTCTGCTTCATCGTCAGAAATAATCAAATGAGTATTTTTAATTGTTAGATGAGAAGATTTCAGCCTAAACTTACCTTCTCCCTCTTTTCCATCATCAAATGCATTAATCAACTGATCTAAAGTTGTAAACTCTTCTCCTTTGTATTTATGTATTCTTAAATACAGCCCATCTACCTTTGTTTTACCAAAATATAATCTCCCTTGAATAAGTTCATTAAAATCTGAAATACTCGTTGTAAAGGCTTTTATTTCTATAAAATTAGTATCGTGATTATCCTTTGCAGTAACCTCTTTCAATGTAACTCGACCAAATATACTGACTGCTAGTCTTTCTATCTCTAACTTAGTACCAAACTGGCTATTAATCTTCTCCATAGCGTGCTGAGCCAGAAAGGTTTGAACCACAGGCAAAGACAGTGCCCCTGCAATGATCACAACCAAGCTAAAGACAGCCAATAATAGGCGAAAAAGTATTTTATTAAATTTTTTGATAACTATTAATGTTTTAAATTTGCCCCAATCTACTCGTGGTTTCTTATAAAAACCAAACAATAAGCAAATTTATATAATTTTCCATAGGGTTGGGTAGATTTTACCTTAATAAATTATACAATTATAGAATATTAAAATGTCTTTAAAACCTACCTATATTTTAGCCATAGAGAGCTCATGTGATGATACTTCTGCCGCAATCATGGCTGACAACAAAGTATTGTCAAACATAGTCGCAAGACAGGAAATACACGAAGAGTATGGAGGTGTTGTTCCTGAACTAGCATCTCGTGCTCATCAACAAAACATCGTTCCTGTGGTTGACATTGCTCTTAAAAAAGCAGGAATAACGAAGGATGACTTAGATGGTATTGCCTTTACACAAGGCCCTGGACTAATGGGGTCACTATTAGTAGGCGGATCATTTGCCAAGAGTTTATCTCTAGCTCTTGATATTCCATTAGTGGCTGTAAATCATATGCACGCCCATATCTTATGTCATTTTATAGATGAAGAAGGATATGACAAACCTGAGTTTCCTTTCTTAGCAATGACCATCTCAGGTGGACATACCCAAATCGTGAAGGTAAATAGTTTCTTTGACTTAGAAATACTAGGAGAAACCACAGATGACGCTGTAGGAGAAGCTTTTGACAAATCTGCTAAAGTTTTGGGATTCCCTTACCCTGGAGGTCCTTTAATTGATAAATATGCTAAAGAAGGTAATTCCAAAGCATTTGCTTTCACTAAACCTAAAGTAGACGGACTGAACTTTAGTTTCAGTGGTTTAAAAACACAGTTTCTTTATTTTATTCAAAAAAATGTAGCCACTAACCCTAATTTTATTGAAGAAAACAAAGCTGATATATGTGCCTCTATTCAGTATACCATTATCCAAATCTTACTAGACAAACTTAAACTTGCAGTTAAAGAAACAGGGATTAAGCAAATCGTCATTGGTGGTGGTGTATCTGCTAACTCTGGTATTAGACAAGCACTTAAAGAAGGAGAGAAAAAATATAAGTGGAAAGCATTCATCCCTAAATTTGAATATACAACAGATAATGCTGCTATGATTGGAATAGTAGGGTACTATAAATACAAAGAATCTATTTTTGCTGATTCTTCAGTAGTTTCTAAAGCACGTATTGAATTCTAAAACTTAAATATGCAATTATTTTATTCGCCAGAAATCGAAAAAGGACAAACATCTTTCACTTTTGATAAAGATGAAAGTAAACATATCATCAAAGTACTAAGACGTAAAATGGGAGATCTCCTATATGTTACCAATGGTAAAGGCACATTGTTTACAACTAAAATTACTTTAGACTCGGACAAAAAATGTGTTACTGAAATTATCGATTCTGAAGATCAAGCACCTACTCCATTTCGCCTACACTTAGCCGTTGCACCAACGAAAATGAACGAACGTTACGAATGGTTTTTAGAGAAAGCAACAGAAATAGGGATACACGAGATAACGCCAATTATTTGCGACCATTCTGAGAGAAAAATAGTAAAGACAGAGCGATTTGAAAAAATTATTCAATCCGCAATGAAACAATCTTTACAATATCATTTACCTATTCTAAACGACCCCATAAGCTTAAAAGACTTTTTAAATCAAGACCATCAAGGAGAAAAATATATTGCTCATTGTGAAGAAACCGAAAAAGTCTTGCTAAAAGACAGTATAGATATTCACAAAAATTATTTACTTTTAGTAGGTCCAGAGGGAGACTTCTCTACCAATGAAATTAACTTAGCATTAGCAAAAGGATATCGACCAGTATCACTAGGACATACAAGATTAAGAACAGAAACAGCCGCTTTAGTAGCCGTGCATAGTTTCGTATTTACAAATGAATAAAAATCATTATTATGGTGGATGCTAAGACGATTTCTAAAGGAATAATACGTGCAGTTATAATTCTATTTTCTCTTGCTGTATTAGGTCAAATGCTTTTGCAAATTAGTTCAATATTTATATATACTGGATTTGCTTTTGTTTTGGCTTTAATTGGCAAGCCTATTGTAGAGTTTTTAAGAAGAAAACTTCGCTTATCTAAAGTATTTGCTGTTACTTTAACAGTTATCCTTTTCTTAGCCTTTTTCCTAAGCTTCATATTTATGTTTATCCCTTTGTTTACTACTCAAGCTCAGAATCTTTCAGTATTAAACACATCACACCTACAAGAAGATTTCAATGGTCTTATACGCAAAATAGACTTCTATTTAGACACAAAAGGATTCAGCTTAGATAAAATAATAGAAGGAGCTAATTTCCGATCTCATTTAAAGTTAGACTTTGTTCCTAACCTATTTAATACCATACTAGGTTTGCTAAGTGAATTTGGAATGGGAGTTTTTGCTATTCTATTTATCACCTTCTTCTTTTTAAAAGATCAAGTTCTACTTGAGTATCAATTCAAAAAGCTATTCCCTAGCAAGCACGAGATTAAAGTTTTAAAATCAATAGATAAGATAAACAATCTTTTATCACGTTACTTTTTAGGGCTAGTTGCACAGATGTCTATAATATTTGTACTCGCTTTTATCCTATTAGCAGTAGTAGGAGTTAAAGGAAGTCTAATGATTGCCTTCTTAGTCGCTATATTGAATATCATTCCATACATTGGACCTCTTATTGGTAATATATTATCTGTCCTATTTACGATGTTAAGTTTTATAGGGGATAACTTTAGTGAAGTTACCTTACCTAAGGCAATTACCGTAATGCTTGGCTTCTTATTTATACAACTAATAGACAATGTTATCAATCAACCTTTAATCTTTTCTAATAGCGTTAAATCACATCCACTAGAAATATTTATTGTTATTCTTGCAAGTGGAATGTTTGGAGGAATATTTGGTATGATAGCGGCAGTGCCTATTTACACTTGTATCAAAGTAATTGGTAAAGAATTCTTACCCAACAATAAATTTGTACAATTACTCACAAAGAAATTATAATTGAAAACAGAACTATTCTTATCACAAGAAGTACAACAATATATACAAGATCATTTAAATAGTGATCTAACTAAAATAGCATTTAAAAAGAGCCCTTTTGAAGATATCTCTATGAGTGACTTATTAACTCAAATAGAATCAAAAAAGAAAACTAAAGACAAACTACCAACTTGGTTTGAAACAGAAAATATCCTGTTCCCAAAAAAGCTTTCTATAGAACAAACCTCATCCGAACCTTGTGCATCTTATAAAGCTTCACTAATATCTGGTGACACTTTGATAGATCTAACAGGTGGTTTTGGTATAGACTGTTATTATTTTAGTAAAAACATAAAGCAAGTATTGCATTGTGAGATGCAAGAAGACCTTAGCGAAATAGTTCGTCTTAATAATCAGGCATTAGGAGTTGATAATATTAAGTGCCATACTGGTGATAGTTTAGACTACTTGGCTCAACATAATCAACCATGGGATTATATCTATGTAGATCCACATAGAAGAAATGACTCTAAAGAAAAAGTGTTTTTCTTAAGTGATTGCGCCCCTAATGTACCTGAGCATCTAGATTTATTATTTTCTAGAAGTACTAATATCTTGATTAAGACTTCTCCTCTACTAGACATACAGGCTGGTCTAAACGAATTAAAACATGTAAAAAGCATTCATATCGTAGCTCTTCATAATGAAGTTAAAGAACTATTATGGATATTAGAAAAAGACTATACAGGATCTGTTGAACTTAATGCTGTTAATCTTACAAAAGACGATACACAACTATTTATTTCTTCATTAGAAGATAATAGTACATCACTATTCAGTGAACCTAAACAATATCTATATGAGCCCAATGCAGCTATATTAAAGACAGGTAGATTTGACGCAATAAGTAAACAGTTTAATTTACACAAACTACACCCACATAGTCATCTCTATACTAGTGATGCATTAATTGATTTTCCTGGAAGAAGATTTACAATAGAACAAATCATTCCATATAATAAACAAGAAGCAAAAAAACACTTGCTAAATACAAAAGCAAATGTCACGACTAGAAATTTCCCTATAAAAGTTGAGGAAATAAGAAAGAAATGGAAAATAAAAGACGGAGGAGATACTTACATCTTTTTCACTACAAATATCAAAAGTGAACGAATCTTTATTATTTGCTCACGAACATAACTCCTCTAAAGGTCATATAGTATTTAATATGACCTTTTTTTATATCATAAGGACACTTAAATTATTTAAGCAATAGGGATATTTAAACCCGAATTATGCAATAGACATATAAACGAAAAGTAATTATACAAAATAGGTCTGAATTAGTGATTAAAGCATACTATAGTATGTTTTTAGAGCGAATAAAAGAACTATGAAGTAGAATTGCTTTGTAGTATTTGGCTAATGCGTAATTCGGGTTTAAACAACACATACGTTTATCACACTATTTACAATAATACTATTGCCTTATTAAAAAAATAATGATAATTTGTCACCAAACTAATAACAAATGAAAAAACTGGCACTCTTACTGATCTTTACTCTTGGCATCACCACTTCGATACATGCACAAGAGAGAAATTGTTCTATTGACTATGAAGAAGTTAACGATACAATTAATTACAGAAAAACAAACAATGTACTTGTTTATGAATTTGACAGAGTATCCACCACTAGCTCATTGTTCTTTTCTTTAGTAAATAACAATGGACACCCCTTTCTAAACTTGCAATATCTACAAAAAAGTCCTGACTTTATTCCTATCACTTGTGTAGCTAAAAAAAGTATGGTTTCAATAAAGTTAGTTAATGGAACAACCATTACAGCACATTACCTAGGAGATGATGTTTGCGGAACTTATACCTATGATCAAGAAAAGAAGAATAATATCAGAATACTAGATGCTGATTTCTATATAAAGAAAGAGCACTTAGCACTATTAAAAGCTTCCCCTATATCAATGGTTCAAATACGCTTTCCAGGTACTTCAGAGCTTTTTATTATTAGGAATGAGTTAAAATCAACTATTGTAGATCTTCAAACAAAACCAACACAATTCTTCATTGATAACATTCCATGCATAGAATAAATGTATTTTGCGATTTAAAATCAAAATAAACACACAAAACATCATATTTTAAAAGGTTTTTAGTAAAACTAAAAGCCTTTTTTCATACCTTTATACGTCAGCTTTTGACATTATAATATATTAAGCGATAAGTGATTATACATCCACTATCCCTTCATTTAACCTTAGTGTGATATTTTTACTAAAATTTATCAGAAAATAATTTGTTTTTATTAATATTTTACCATATTTTTAATTAAAATTACGAGTTTAGACCACCACACTTTACTCAGCTAAATCTAACAAACTATGAAGAAATTTATCGCTTTTTCCGTTGCCTTATTATCGATATTGACGATTACAATACTTCAAGGCTGTTCATCTTCTGATGATAATAACACACTAAATGAACCACAAACTCTAACAGCTACTCATAGTAATATAGAGAGAAAGTGGTTGACTACGTACTATACTTTTACAACAGATATTAATAAAGCTGTGAAAACAGCATATCAAGTATCCTCTGTAGAAATTACTTTAAAAAATGGTGAATACACCTTATTTGATAGATATAGTGAGAAGAGCGACAAAGGCACTTATACACTAAATGGAAGTTCATTAGCTCTAAAATCATCAGTTGTAAATGAGAATATCAATTTCAAAATAAACAAATTAACTCAAAATGAAATTGACTTAACTGTAATTAATCATAAACACTTAACTTCAGTTGAATTAATTGTAATTAAGTAACAACATATAATTATATAAAAGACTTGTATTCAAAATATGAGTCTTTTTTTTGGCCTAATTCTTGTATTTAAATATATGTATTGAAGAGGTATTTATTAAAAGCAACTACCTAAGAATACACAATATGAACTATTTTAGTCTTTTTAATATGACAAAACTAAAATACTCACATATTTTTAATATATTAGATCATGTAATAAAAAAAGAAAAGTACTATGAAACAGAAACTAAAAATCACTAGTAGCTTTATCATTATTGCTTCCTTACTCATTTTAGGCCACCAACTTTATATGTATAACATACATATAGAAACCTTAAAACAATTAGAAGCTTTTAAAGTACATGAATACGATAAAGAAATATTCTTTAGTGTTCTAACTTTCCTTATTGGTATAACCATGTATATCAGGTCTAGAAGAATAAAAGAATAAGAAGATATTAAGAAGATAGATTGCTAAGCAATCTACTAAGTATTTAAAATAATGGTATAAAAAAACCTTTCTTACGAAAGGTTTTTCTTTTTTATCTTATGTTACTATTTTTTAGCTAAAACATATTTATCAGCTAGAGGTCCAGTAACTTCTTTACCTTCTTGGTCTAACATTAAAAGGCTTCCTTCTTGCACTTTATATTGTGTAGATTCACCCTCAGCAACTAAAGTAACGATTGTTCCTTCAGCGTTCCAAGTAAAAGTACCTTTTTCTTCAAACTTCTCTTCTGCTTTGTCTACATAGATTGTAGTCTTAGCGTAAGTTTTATCTTGATTTAAAACTACAGTAGTTTTAATATCACTATTAGCACCTGGTAAAATTCCTTCGTAAGTACCTGCCCAGTCTAATGAGTTTTCTGAAGTGTGCTCATCCTTAACAGCAGTTTCTGTTTCAGTTGTTGTAGCTGTTTGCTCTGTCTCTGTTGTTTCTGTTGCTTTAGTATCTTTACAACCAACAAATGCAATACCTGTAAGTAATACAGCTAATGCTAACATTTTTTTTCCTTTCATAACTTTGTTTTTATTATTTGAGAGAATAAAATTACAACAAATAATAGAACGAACAAGAACCAATTCTTTTTTTATATAAAAAAGAAAGATATGATAGGTAATTAATATACAATACAAATATTTGCCTCTCAAACCTTATTATTTTTAACATTCTAAACAGCTTGGACTATAAATGTCAATAAGCTAAATCTATAAACTCCCCTTACCTTCTTTTCTATATAGTCAGTAGTAACTAAATAAGCTTTCACTATTTACACAATCACAGCCACCCCCTCCATAAAAGAGAACTTCTACATTATACCTGATATTATTATATTTTTCATTTTCTTGTATCAAAACGAGATGTCATTAGATGTCACTTTTCTTATTTTTAATGTCTTTTTAAAACTTATTTAACATTTATATAATCACTTTATTATTCAAAAACAAGCTATTAGCCCTAACTACTTTAAGATTCTTTTATCACCCTATTATAAAAAAGCTTATATTTGAATTGATTATAATAGTTATTTGTTGTTGCATACATTATACAAACAGTAATTCAAATAAGTTATTTATAACAACTAACGGTAAATAATTTTAATAACGATAAAGAGTATTTTAATTTTCTTACTAGCGCTTTTTAATCCGAGTACACTAATACTCGGATTTTTTTATTTACAAAAATTGGAATAATAATTGTTTTAAAGAACGAGGGTGTTTTTTCATTCATCAAAGCTTATCCACCCTTAGTCAAATAAATGAGTATAATCACATAATAAAACTGTATTTCGCATAGTATTAATAATAGACCTTCTAAAATTGATTGTAATTTAACTATGATAAACAAATTTCTTTCTAAGCCGAAACGACTATTCTTTGTCGTTTTTTGGACTACCCTTACTTTCTCAGTTTACCCACAGATACTATCGCCACACGATCACAATATTTGGTTACTACCTACTTTGATTGTTATGACATTCACAATAAGTATTTCCCATTTTGTAAGTGATTTTTTACTACCTAAAGCCCTCAAAAAAGGTTCTATAAAGAGCTTTTTACTATTCGCTTTATTCTTTATTATTTTGTTATCTATATTATTAGCTACTTGCTTTACACTATTTCCTTATTTTTTGAGTAGTAGTAATTTATTTGTACAAGATGCACTTCTCAACCCAAGAGACTTATTCTTTAACCAGTTATATAAAACCATTCCATCCGCTATGGCTATTATTACCACTACCTGCGGAATACGCTTCTATGAAGAACACCATCGTATAGAGAAAATAAATACGAAGTTGAAACAAGAACACTTAGAAGCACAGATCAAACTGTTACAAGATCAAATCAATCCTCACTTGATGTTTAATGTACTGAATCATATCTATACCTTAATGCAAAACGATGTAGAACTTGCCTCTACAGTCCTACTTAAGTTCTCAGATATCTTAAGATATCAGTTATATGAATGCAATCATAAGATGGTTCTATTATACAGAGAAATTCAATATCTAAAAGATCTAGTCGCTATAGAACAAATTAGATGGGGAGATGAACTAGATGTGAACTGCAAATGGAATATGACCAATCAAAAGTTAGTAATCGCTCCTTTGCTACTAGTACCTCTTATCGAGAATGCATTTAAACATGTTTCGAGATTACCTCACACAAAAGGATATATAATAATCAACTGTACTGAATCAAATAATACACTACATTTATATATCGAAAACTCTAATAGTATAAAGTATAAACTGCCTAAAAAAGAAGGAGGTATTGGAGAAAATAACATAAAAGAACGCTTACTTATGCAATACCCTGATATGCATACCCTACAGATAGAGCATACAGATGACAAACATATTGTAGAACTAACCATTCAACTAAAAGAAGAAGTATGTCCATAGATAAAAAGAATTCCCCGTTAAAATGCTTAGTAGTTGATGACGAACCCTTAGCTAGAAAAGCAATTATTGACTATATCGCTAAGATTGATTTCTTAACAGTAGAAGACTCATGCGCATCTGCTATTGAAGCACTAGAGCTAATACAAGATACCTCTTATGATTTACTCTTTTTAGACATTAATATGCCTTACCTCACTGGTATTGAGTTCCTAGAATCTATAAAACAGCCTCCTCTTGTTATTTTTACAACGGCTTATTCAGAACATGCTTTAGACGGTTTTAGACTACAAGTAGTTGATTATCTACTTAAGCCTATCTCGTTTAAACGATTCTATCAAGCAACCTTAAAGGCAAAAGAATTATTCGACTTAAGAAATGTAGATCAGAATGAAACTACGAATAGTATTGACTCTACAGTATATGTCAAACATGAGGATAGTTTCGTAAAAATAGATTGGAAAGATATTATGTACATTGAAGCAATGCAGAACTACCTAAAACTTCATCTAAACCACCGTTGTTTAATCATTCATCAGACCATGATTGCCATAGAAGAATTATTACCTAAAGAACACTTCTTCAGAATTCACAAATCCTTCTTGATTAATATCAATCATATCGAATCCATATCTGGTGGTCGAGTATTTATTAAAGAAACAGAACTACCTATCTCTAGAATGAGAAAAGAAGCCTTACTTACAGAAGTAGTATATAAAAACCTACTAAGTAAATAACTCAAAAAAGGACATCAAATATTCCTTGATAAACTAAGTTATATAGATATCTGAAAGCCATAATTTTAAACATCCCTATTATAAGTTAACCTTTGTTGCATACTATCATAAAGAAAATAAATGTATCTAAAAAGCTTTAAAACAACATTCTAACACCTATATCATTACTAATTTTAATGTAACTTCGCTTTAACCTTTAACCAATAACTAAACGAGATTAACTATGCATCCTGTATTTAGCCCTAAACTATATTTTGACAAAATTGTATTTGAATACTTGAATTCTACGCTAAAATCAAACGGTTTTATTAAAGGAAGAGGAAACAATTGGACAAGAACAAACGGAGCTATTTTTAGTAAAATAACAATTGAGAAGTCTAAAAGTCGATTAGATAGAGAAGTGTCTTTTCGCTTCTATCTACACATCTGTCCTGATGGTGTTCAAAATGCTATAGTAACTATTGACAATAAAGAAATGGATTGGACTTATAATGAACAGGTCTATTCTCTCGAATGCGAAGATGTTTTATCTAAAGAAAGAAAAATGTTCAAGTTTAAAAACCACGGTTGGTTAGGTTGGTATGTAATCTTCAGAGAGAATGCGTGTGATCAACTACTAAATGATGAACTCAAAGTTGATTTTGAAAACTACATCCTACCTGTTATAAATAAGATTAATACAATTGACATTTACCAAAAGGCCAAAACTGATATGAATACGTATCCTAAAAAAGATATACACTTAGGGATATACGATTACCTTTTTGAGTAATAAATACAATTAGTTAAAACAAGTCTATAATCTGATAGCTTATAAACTTCACTTATAATTATTAAAACTATTATTAAACACTTTAACATTAAGAAAACAGCTCCGAATTGGAGCTATCTATCTACTCCTCAGCATCATAAGGTTTATGAAGAAACAGTTCATACATTTCTTTATAACACAGAAATAATTGATCTAATTTCAAATCATGGAACTCCTCTAAATCAACAATTTTATCTTTTAAATCTTCTAAAATAGAAAAAGGTATATGATTAATTAATTTATAAGAATAATTTTTATTTAGACTCTCCAATTCACAATAAAACATAACCCTAATCCTATTAATTTCATGTGAGTACTTTTCTAGATTAATTCCTAAAAACTCAATAAGTAATTTCGATAATTTAATTATTAATCTTTCATAATTTCTTACCATGATTTCTTTATTTGTAGAATTAAAATGTATTTCATAATACTCAAATAACTCAATACGCTTCTTTAACTTATCCACAATACTCATATCATCCCACTCACGAATAAACAATAATGCATTGATAATAAATATTCTAAATGATTACCTTTATATTTCTCTAATACCTTAACTAAATCCATCATAATTCTTTTAAATAATATATTGTTCCTTTAATTGGTGTTGTACCATCAAGAAAACAGCTCCGAAATCGATTCATATTTTTATTCTATACTATTTAGTATATTACTCTTAAACAACATACAAACTAAAACACCCATAATCTGTTCGTACACCTAATTGTTCACCTATAAATTTTATCTCGCAACTTTTGACTACGTGTTCAATCTTAAAATGGTGTAGCTCTTTTTTATTCATAAAGTCAAATACATAGGCATTAGTTCTTTGTACTAAAACTAGTTTTGTTTGATCTTTATTAAAACAGAAGGCATTCACATCTTTTGTATATTCAGGTACTTCCAGTTCTTTTAGTTTAATTTCTTGATTCATTTCTAAATCAAAATAACGCATCCCCCATGTACCATAACGCTCCCTTACTACAAGTAATTGATTAGATTGAACAAATTCCATCTGTCCTACCTCTTCAAAATCTCCTGTAATAACCTGTGCAATACTTCCATCAGCAGTATTAAAGATCTGAATCTCCCCTACTTTACTGTGATAAGCGAGTAATGTTCCATCTTGTGACAACTTACCACAACACACTGTTTTACCCTTATGAGGTATAGGGAATACAATTTCTTTTGAGGTATTGACAAGTGCAATACTCTCTTCTAGACCTATTGCTATCTGATGCTCTGAAACTGATAGAAAAGAAACACTATCATTATAATCTTCTTTTAGATTAGTAAAACTATCTTTTTCGAGGTTGTATTGATAAATAGCATGATCTATATCTAAGACTATAGTATCACTATTTACTTGATATTTCATTGTCCAGGCAAAACACCTAGGCAACTTAATTTCATTAAGTAAGTTCCCCAACGAATCTAATACAACTAGAACATCTCCTTCAGTAGTGTTTTTATACACTATGATTCCTTTAGGCGTAGAAGAGAATACCAAGGCTCCTGTATATCCTCCGCCTATATAAGTATGTAAACTAGGATTTCCTACTATTGTGTTTTCATTAACTAATACAAAGCCTTTTTTTAAAGCTTCCCATTCCTTTTTATAGAAATTATCAATTGCTTGTTCTTTATCTGAAAAAGCTTTTTCTGTTTTCCTTAGTTTATCTTCTTTTCCAGTTTCAGTATGCAGTACATTGTTTTTTACAGAGAGATTGAGCACTTTACTTGTTGCTCTATTGATCAGTCTATGACTATTTACTTTGTACTTCATTGCTTTCTATTTTTTAATTAAAAACTTCTGTATTCTCTCTACATAAGCTAATCATAGAAAGAACCTAAACAAGATAACTAATTTACAGATATTAAAAGATTTAAAAAAACATTTCACTAACCTCTTTCTTTCCATATCCATTTAACCAAAAAACGTTTTAAAAGAAGACAAACGATACCCTTCTTTTAAAACGTTTTTTGTTACTCATCTATAAGCTCCACTTCAGAGACATTCCACCATAGAATGTAGTAGAGAATTTAGGATCAGCTACTTTTTTCTCCTTAAAGATACTCTTAATTTTCCTCTCATTATAAGAGAATGACCTTACTAAAGTACTACCTGCTGTAAACGATAAAGTCATATTATCAGAAAACTTAATCACAGGACGCAGACCAGCTACGATTTGCTGAAACCCTAGAATCTTGGTTTCACTATCTTGTTTGACGATAGCGGTCATCCCTTGCAGGTCTACAGCTGCACTTAATGAAAAGTGATCTGTAAACTTGTATCCCAGCTCAGCGCCTTTAGGGAAAGTCACCTTAACAAAGAAATCACCACTCGTCTCCCAATTCAGATAAATACCTGGTAACACCATAGGTACCCCAAAGCTATTCGTCAATACAGGCCCACCTCCTAGTGAAAAATTAGGTCTAAAATGCTTGATAAAAAATACTGCTCCCTGCCCAAGGATAGCATCTTTATTTATATTCTCCATATCTGTATACACCCCCACAGACCCCATCAACAATAATGACCACGAATCACTTATCGATCGAAAGTGCTTTACACCTACAGAAGTATTTAATAATTCTGACGGGAACAGCTGTTCTTCATAATCTTTATGATTCATCCTAGCATACCCTCCATAAGCCATCACAGACCATATCCTTGGCTTATCTCGATGGTCCATTTTCATAGAAAGAGGGATTTCTAAAGCAAGTTCTACCTTTTTAAAATCACTTTTTGAATCCGTCTTTAAACTATCTATCGGCCTAATATAATTAGACATAGGGACATAATCTACCTTAAATTCCCCTTGTATCTTACTTTGAGCTTGTACAGTATAAATACTCATAAATACCAAACCTAAAGCCATCAAATGTGTTACTATTCTCATCTATTCTATTTTGGCACAAAAAAACAATACCTCCATTAAATGGTAAAAACTATTTGACGACTGACTCGCTACACAGGATATAAATAACAGATTCGATTACTTAAGTATTCAGAATAAGCACCATAGCATTCTCCTACCTCTACTTCTCTACGTACATAATCTCTCCATTACACTAGATAAACAAGCTTTATCTAGTATAAAAAAATCACTTATTCTTCCACAAAAACAGATTAAATAGATCAAAATATTCATTTTAGGAGCCTTATTACATTATTTTTTACCCATATATACTCTAATGAATAGAATTATTAAGAGACAGAACACAAATTTGTATTATTTTTTTATCTACTAAAAAAACATATTCAACTAATAAACAACACATTAACATCTATTAAGCCATTATAACACATCATAGACAACACCCTCTTAGCTCAGTATATATGGCTTATATAGGCTATTCCTTGGACAATTCTAGGAGAATACTAGGACTATAACTGGCTAAAAGCCTCTTTTGCCCAATAATACTCCTTTTATTCTCTTTTTACTATACTTAGATATCATAATAATGTTGGTGAAAAATGATTATTTAAACAGCGTTATTTAACCAAATATGCCGTTTTCTACTCTTTACACATACATAAATATATTCTCATATAGCCATGGTCGTATACAGCTACTACTCTTAACAGTCCTTTATTTTTTAAAACAACATAAACATTTGTATTACTGTATTTTATATCTTGTATAAAGAAATAGAACATCCTAAAAACAACGTTGTTATGGCAGAGATTAAACAAGGAATATTAAGTGAAGTAATAGGAAAAGTAGGGACCATAGTAGGCGTTAGATGGAGAGGTAGAAATATCATCCGTGCTAAGCCTCATAAATCACGTAAAAAAGCAACAGAAGCACAGTTGAGACAATGGGATAAGATGAGCTTAGTCTCTACGTTTACTGCTAAATTCAAGGATTTTGTCAATATGTACTGCCCTGCTATCTTTATAGAAGGCAAATGGATGACAGGTAAAGAACAGATGATTTCCAGATTAATGAAACAAGGAATCGAACTCTACAATGGTGTACAATATATCAATGTAGAACAGATATTACTCTCTATAGGAACGCTAGCTCCTGCCGTAATAAAAAAGATCAATCGCCTCAAAACTGGGAAGATTAAGGTACAATGGGATAATACACTAGTCAATGCCCTTACTCTCCATACTGATACCCTTACGATGATGGCGTATAATGAAGAGCTAGATGCATTCATTGATATCCCAAATATAGGTACACGAGCAGACAGGTATGCGCACTTCAGCCTACCTGCCCATTGGGACAAAGGTAGGATATACCTATGGAGCATGTGGAAATCAGCAGACAATAGTATCAACAGTACTAGTTGTTTTCACGGAGTTTTAGAACTTGCTGAACAAGAGAATACAACAGTGGAGAATAACCAACCTATAGCACAACAACCAAGATCTGTTCATACAGACACTCCTAGCACAAAAGAAGATAAACCAATCACCTCATCTTCTACTGTACAAAAAAAGTCTATATCACAAGCAAAACAAGAGATAGAACCAGCTATGCCTATTCATCCTAAAAACAAGGATATACCTCTTAGGGAACAACAACCCGTCGATGAACAAACAGAAGTAGACAATAATCTAGCTTATCCTTCTGGCTATATAAGGAGAGTCAGTAAGGAACTGATCAGAAGAATAAGTGAACCCGATAAGTCACTCATTCCAGATACAATGAATGAAGCTTACTCTATTCTAAAGCTATTACTTCCTGATGACGAACAACGAGAATGAGCCAATAAATAAGTTATCTGCTTTATCTAAGTCTGTAAATAATTAAATTTTATGTACATTATACCTGTTTATAATCTACTGGTATACTATTATAATTTACAGTCCTACCTTATACAGACTCTACTTTATTCTGTGTACTATGACTATCTTTGTGATATCAATACCGTTTGATTATTATTCATAACTTTAAACAATCAAAACAGGTCAACTATGAGTATAGTACTAACAGACATAAAAGAGAACTTAGGAATTATCACCATTAATTCAGAAAAATCACTTAATGCACTATCACTTGAAATCGTGAGCGAATTAAAAAGGATTTTAGAACAATGGAGAGATGATAGCAATATAAAATGTATTTTTCTACAAGGTGCTGGTGAGAAAGCATTCTGTGCTGGTGGGGATATCCGCCAAGTAAGAAAAGCAATAGAAGACTATAAAACTATAGACCCTACTCAGGTACCTCCTATCTGTGAAGAATACTTTATTACAGAGTACAGTGTAGATTACTTAATCCATACTTATCCTAAGCCTATAGTTGTCTGGGGAGATGGTATAGTGATGGGCGGAGGCTTAGGATTATTAGCAGGAGCCTCACACCGCATTATCACAGAGCGCAGTCTACTAGCTATGCCTGAGATTAGTATTGGATTATATCCAGATGTTGGAGCTTCTTATTTTTTAAATAAGATGCCTTCTGCTTATGGATTATACTTAGGGTTAACGGGAACTCGCTTTGATGGAGCTGATGCCTTATTTCTAGGTATTGCAGACTACTTTATACCTTCTACTGTGAAAGATAGTATACTAGACGAATTAGTACAGATCAGTAGTAGTGATCAGCTATCAGATAAGCTTAATACCCTATTAGCACAGCGCAGTACTCCTAGTACAGACTTACCTGTATCTCAGGCGATGTTACACAAGTCTCTTATTGCAACATTAGAGTCAATACGCTCTGTAGCAGAATTTATCGCTATCGTAGAGCCTGTAGCCAAATCTGATGCATGGGTGGCAGCAGGGTATTCATTCTTTACTAAAGGTTCTCCTACCTCTGTCCACGTTATCTTTAGACAGCTTACAGAGAGTAAACACTACAGCTTAGAAGAAGTCTTTAGATCAGAGCTTAATCTAACGTGTCAGTTTACAATACATCCAGATTTCTCTGAGGGAGTAAGAGCCCTATTAATAGATAAAGACCAATCCCCTAAATGGACACCTAGTACATTAGAGCAAGTGAGTAACGAATGGATAGAAAGCCACTTCACTCCTCTGTGGTCTACAGAAGAGCATCCTTTTAAAAATATAAAACAAGCATAATCATGACGGAAGAACAAAAATTCATTGCTGAGTCTATTAGTTATCTCATTAAATCTGGTTTTTGGGACAGTGAAGATGTAGAGGAGTTTATTACTGAAGAAATCAATGAGAATGATTTAGAAGGTAAAATCAACGAAAAGTGGATAAAAGAAACTATTCTAAAAGAGGAAAGAGCACTGCTTAAGGCAAGTAAAAATTGGCATGTACCAACTACAACACAAAAGTTAGTAAAAGCTTTTGACCAACTAGTGGATCAACATATCATCGCACTTCATTATGCAGGATATACTATAGATGATGGATACTATGAAGTAGATCAAATAGAAGAACAACTACAGGCAAAAGGAAAGAAGTCTAAAGGAATCTGTTTTTATAACGAACAAGACCTTCAACGTGCCTTTAGAGAAAAAGATCCTTATTTAACTCTTGCTTTCCAAGATATGCACTCTGAAAAAGAGGAAGACTCTATCTCAGTAGGTAAAAAAATTGTTCAAACCTTACAAGAAAATGGGTTTAAAACAGAATGGGATGGTACTGCTACACAAAAGATCACTATCTTAAACTTTGCGTGGCAACAAGCTTATAAACCAGAAAATGCCCTATTACTAGATTACGATTCAGTAGCTGAGAAACTTCTTAAAACGATATAACTTTAAAAATGAGTAGTACGATACGTACTACTCATCTTTTTTACATCTTATCCGTAATAGTCAATTCTTACTCCATTAGCTATAGTAGTACACAGTATGAATATAAGTAAATAATGAGAATGTTTTTAAAAAAACATGTTATTTATCATGTTTTCAACCTATTAAACCACTTAAATTTGTTATAAGAAATAAAACAATAAACAAATAGAATAATTATTACACTAGTAATATAGGTATATTCAGAATAGGTTTGACTATGCTATCTCATAAATAATTGATGACAAAATATGAATCAATATTCTCACTAAGAGAAAAAAGTATATCAATAAATTATCTTTAAAATTACCTTTGTGATAGAAGCAAAGCACCCATATAATCACAAAAAAACTGTTTATTTAGACCGACAGGTAACCTTATAACAATTACCTGTACTTAATCCAACAGATCATAGTATGACAGAACTGTATGATAGCGCACAATTATACAACGTCTCTTTCATTCAAATCTAAATAAGAGTTACAGTTCAATTTTTTCACTCTCTATAACTCCCTTATAGAGAGTTTTTTATTTTCCTTAAGCTGTATCCTTAGTTTTTAGTTTACTAATAAAAACAGAAGGAGAATCTCCAGTCACTTTTTTGAAAGTGACAGTGAATCTGCTGTGAGAAGCAAAACCACATTGTTCTGCTAAATAACTGATCTTATACTTTAAAAATTTAGGATCTTGTTTTAAGCAAGAGACGATATATCCTATTCTCAGTTCATTGACATAAGTAGCGAAGTCACATTCTTTATTCTTATTAATCACATAAGATAAATATCGATGATTAACGCCTATACTCCCTGCGAGTACATTAAGAGAGATGTCTTTATCTAAATATCCCTGTTCTTTCTCGAAGTGGGTTATCTTATGTAAGATATCCTGTTCTTTCTCTTCTGTGATATACCGTTTTTCTTCTGTACTATCTTCTTCATTACCTTGTTCTTCTAGGTCCTCAGCAGACTCCATAAATTGCTTTACTGTTCTTCTTAATCCCCGAACATACCTTAAATAAAAAACACCTGCAGATGCCACTAAAAAAAGAGCTATGGCATTAAATAGGTAAAAGATATTATACAGTTTGTTCTCTGATCTCTCTTCTGATCTAGTATATACCTCATCATTATTTTCTAATAAAACATCTAAATCCTCTATCTGTCCTAAGACTCTAACTTTAGCACTGTAAATGTTATTATTTAATTCACTTACGACTTGTTCTTTATTTACTGCTAAAGCTACATTTCCCCCACAAAACATAGCTAAAAATAAAGCTAATATGATATTCATTTTTTTACTCTTAATTTAAATACTGTTTATTAAAACAAAACATTCTAACAAATACAGAAGTATTCATATATAAGCATACCAAATGCTATAGGTGACATATCACCTATTCTTAAAAGGGGGAGAAATCAGATACGATTAAACTTATGGGGGGAATTTAATCTACTTGATATTAAAACACTTCGTATTCTTTATGCTTAATTACTATTTACTTTACTTATATTTTTTCAAACTTTTATCTATAGTTGTATGGAAACTAAAACATAAAGTTCTTTCTAAAAACAGTTAAATATTTATATTATTCTCTTTTACACAATCCTGCAAAAATAACTTTTTTCACCTCTAAAACAAAATCACAGTTCCTTATAATACGTGAAACAAGCCTATTCATTGCCAAAAAAATTCAATTTGTTTTGCGTATAAATACCGATACTCTGCCAAATTATTACACTACAAATTCTGCTGCCAGTTCCATGCTGTTCTTAACGATTCTTCAATAGTCGTATTTGCTTTCCACTGTAATTCTAACTCTGCTTTAGATGCATCTGCAAAGGCTATTTCGATATCACCTGCTCTTCTATCACAGATCTTAAACGGTACTTTTATATCATTAATTCTTTCAAAGCTCTTGACTATCTCTAATACAGAAGTTCCCTTTCCTGTCCCAAGGTTAAATATGTCTAGTACTTTATCCTCTTCACTAGACAACAGTTTCTTTAGTGCTGCCACATGAGCTTTAGCTAAGTCTATCACATAGATATAATCTCGAATAGCGGTTCCATCTTCTGTCTCGTAATCATCTCCGAATACATTCAAACATTCTCTGACACCCGCTGCTGTCTGTACTACATAAGGGATTAAATTATTAGGTATCCCTTTAGGCATTTCTCCAAGTAATCCTGATGGATGCGCACCTATAGGATTAAAATACCTCAACAAAGTTGCTCTTTTTTGTTCTGCCTCAACATAATCACGTATAATCTCTTCTCCCATCTGCTTAGTCTTTCCATAGCACGATTCGGGCATCTTTAGAGGAGTACTTTCACTGATAGGCATGATATCAGCCTGTCCATATACTGTACAAGAAGAACTAAAGATAAAATTAGAGAGATTCTGTCTCTTCATTTCTTTTAGAATGTTCAGTAGCGAACCTATATTATTACCATAATACTCTAAAGGAAGTACTTGGCTCTCTCCTACTGATTTATATGCTGCAAAATGAATAATACCATCAAATCTGTGCTTATCAAATAGCTGAGCTACTTGATGACTATCTTTTAAATCTATACAATAATACTCAGGTTCTACCCCTGTAAGCTTCTTAATATTCTGTAAGACATCTTCTTCAGAATTAGATAAGTCATCCACTATCACTACCTCATAATTATTCTCTAATAACTCCACTACCGTATGAGACCCTATATATCCTAGTCCTCCAGTCACTAATATCTTTTTCATGTTCTATTTTATTGTTTTACATCTAAATAATAATCACGATCTATAGTACCATCTACTAGGTCTTCTGCTGTACTTCCCTTATGTAAGCTATACAACTCTTCATAATCTTTAGTATAATGTGCATCTGGCACTACATTTAAGTCAAAAGTGACTTCTATATTCTCTATGGTATCAAAGTTGCCATATAGTGTGACATAATGCTTTACATAGCCTATGTTTTTAGTCGTATCAAACTTTAATACAAGTTTTCCTTCTCCTCCTGCTGGAATATGTTTTAACGAAGCTGTATGGGCAACTATGCAACCACAAGACACTATAATATCTTTTAGAACAAATGGGTTATCTCCTTTATTCACTAAAGGAAATACCATTGTCTTCTCTTCTCCTTGAATAACTGGATAATAATGTCTGTCGTTATCAACAATTTCTAAACTGGTTGTCTCTCCTTCTCCTCCTTTACATCCCACTAATAGTGTAAAGAACAATAGAATGAAGAGTGTATATTTTATTCTACTCATTATATTTTAATTAGTTATTTGTATTTCATCAAGAGCTATAGTCACTCTACTTCCTTCCTTCTTTGTAAAGACAATCTCCATTTTCTCACTTTGATTAAAATCAATATAAGTCGAGAACTCTGCTATACTATCTGTCAGGTGGTAAGAAGCTGAATCAATAGTCTTGACTAACTTACCATCTAGTCGTAACTCTATGAGAGCAGGTGACTCAAACTGATGCTTTTTATGTAATAAAAAGCGCAAAGCAAGTGTCTTCACACCTTCTATATGAGTTGTATTAAACTCTACAGACCACTTATTCTCTGGAGATATATACCATCCTAAATGATAATCTGTTCTAAAGCCTAACAATCCATTACTTAATAGCGTACTCGAGGTTATCACTTTGCCTGTGCTGTTTTTAACTATTATAGGTTTTAGGAGAAGAAAGCTTTCTTGTCCTTCTTTAGCTACGATTTCTCTCCAACTAGTTAGATAATTATCTACATTACCTTCTGCTTCTTTATACTTCAGTATTCCTCGTTCTTTAGCTAGATTTAATACCTCTAAGCCATTTTTGAGTTCTTGTTTAAAGGTGATTGAGTTTCCTTTTACATCAATAGCTCCTAGATGATCAGAGGCACGATAATACGCTAATTGTAAGCGAGTAAAAGTAAGTGCAGTATATAGTTTATCTAACTTCTTTCTCTCTTCTCCACTTGTAATTAAAACTTGTTTTGCTAAAGACTGATAGAAATGAATAAACTCTTGTGGATCTAAGTAGGTAGTAAAGTTATCTTCTGGAGAACCATACATACTATATGGTTTATTGGCTTGATTATAACGCTTCTCTAGGCGGATATAATAAGTGCTGAGCAAATCTCCACTCTTAGGATATACCTTCTTAAAGTAGCTTCTAATTAACTCTTCTACATCTGCATCAATATCTTTCAATAAAGTAGTTGCTACATAATTCTGTACATCTGAGAAAGAAGAATAATCATATCCACTAGCATTTAAAAAGATCCCTTGTACACCAAGATTTTTAAAAAACTTAAATTGGTGTTGTAATCCATAAAGAATTGGTATTGGGCTTAGATAATCATCAAAATTAGAGCTATAATCCCATAAGAGAACCTTATTGGTCTTCGTACGCCACGTCTTGATATCAGATATAAAACCTTGTACATTTTTCTGAGCTAGATACTTCTCTTTTAGAGCTACTCCTTTAGGGATATCTATCGTACTTATCATCACTCCTACATTAGGTTCTAAAGTCACCTTAGGCACTGTCTTAGTTGATAAATAAGCTAACATATAGAACTCATACTTCGGAAATCGTCTAGCTAGTTTATTAATCAGATGAGCGACAGACTCTGAAGCCTGAGCAGTAGACTTATTCAAATCAAGACATCCTGCACAGCTACACACAATGGCGTTGTCATTAGGTGCAATC
The DNA here is from genome assembly GCF_004337635.1 of Myroides odoratimimus. Lineage (NCBI taxonomy): Bacteria > Pseudomonadati > Bacteroidota > Flavobacteriia > Flavobacteriales > Flavobacteriaceae > Myroides > Myroides odoratimimus. The sequence continues at coordinate 2,594,955 of NZ_CP037427.1, read as the reverse complement.
ACAAAACGATAATGCTCTGAGCCCTCCACCCCATAACCATAGTTATCAATAATGTATTCTGATAGATAAGCATATAAATCCCCTGAAGTGAAACAGAACTGATCTCTGTTTACTTGTTCATTTACTCTCGCATAGATTATAGATTTAGGCTCAGAAGGAATCGCTTTAGCAATGTTATGCCCCCAAATACCCCAATCTTCTTCCACATTATTATTTCCCAATACACCAGACTGATCTAATAACAAATTCTCTAGGTAATGAGGTTCTCTATAAGTAAAGTCATTTGTACTACACCCTGTGACAAAATCTAATATAGCTGGTGGCAAATCTGCTGTTAGAAAACGAGAATCCTCTTCTGATATCGCTTCTATTAGCTGATATATTACCCATTTTATAGTCTGTCCATCTCTAGCCTTAATACGCAAGCCTTGATGATCATGCTGAATGCAATAATCATGCTCTAGAGTCTCATCCATTGTTATATAAATATGTTTGGCACTATCTTGTTCTTCATTCCCTGTAGCCATTTCTACAATGGGATGAGTAGAAGTACGTCTCATCAGATGCTTGTATAAATAATCTGCCCACAACTTGCTCTCAAACACATCATCTGCATGAATAACGTAATATTCACTGCTCAATTTTTCTGAAGTATTCGCCTTACAGCCATAGATACAGCATAAGACAGATAACAACGAGTATTTAATTATATTAGAAAACCACATTTATTGCAAAATATAGATTGTAAAAATTCTTATACTTCAACTGATTATCCTTGTAGTTATACCAACTTCCCATAATACTACCTGTAACATTCTTGAACAATACTGTTCCGTATCCTGCTTCTACATTGGTATTCAACACATCAAATGTATCATACAGCTGATAATCGATTAACTCAACATCAGGAGATGATCCCACGCCTGCATTAGCCGCTATAAAATGCTTAGGAGACGATAAGAAATACCTTGCATTTACAGATAGATTATACATCCACTTATGATTACTAAAAAAATTGTTTAGCTTCACATTTAGACTGTATTGATCTGTCTGCTTAGTAGCTCCTAGAACTATATTAAACATATTATCACTAGTATTCGATACCTCTTTATCCTTTTGGAATATTCGATACCCTGCTCCTAGTTCTAATTCTACACCGCCTAAAAAGTTAAAGTCTCTGAACACAGATCCATTAATAGAGAACTTAGGGAAGTAAGCATCTGCAAAAGCTATATTAGCATTACTGCTCCACTTATCACTCCAGGTTCTAGCCCAATCAAAATGACCTTGAATACCACGACCTGCTTCTCTAGCGGTATAATTCGTTCCGATAGTATAACTATTCTTTAGCGCATGATAAGTGTAATGAACTGAAGCTATAGAGTGCTTCTTACTAGACTTATCATCAAAGTGACTGCGCAAATACTCTATACCTATCTCATTTCTCAATGATTTATAAGCTAAGAACTGTAAGTGCTTTTTATACTCTTCTAACTCTATAGGTGATGGGTCATAGAAAAGCTGATAAGCATAAGCCTCTGCATATTTCTTTTGCTTTTCTAATACTAATCCTTTAGTATATTTTATAACTCTACTATTAGGTAAGTATGCTAAGGTTTCGTCTAATACGCTTAGAGCCTGATCAGTCTGATTCTCTTTGATCAACTGTAAAGCATACTTTTCACTGATCCCTTCATAAGTGGTAAGTGCTAGCTCATGATAAGGTTGTTGTATTACTTGCGATAATATAGCATTGTAAATAGGACCATAGTCTGTTGCTACGTTTCCTTGATACTCTGCTAACTTCACCTGAAAGAAGACTTCTTCTGGATACACCTCTACTCCTCTTTGTAAATAGGCTTCCATTTCTTCTTCTCTCTTTAACTGATGAGATAAGTTAACTGCATACACAAGTGCTGTTTTATTAGTAGGGTCATGAGCTAGCCAACGTTTAACGTAATATAAGCTTTCGCTATACAAAAAATGTTCATTCTGGTCTTTGACAATAGCTGTACACAACTCCTGATAACCTGGCAAATAAGTTCTTCGTTGATCTAAATCTAAAGCAATAAGCTCTTCTTCATAGGCTGCTAAAGCTTCGTTATACTTATGTAGTTTAAAATATAAATCTGCTTTTTTAAAGCCTAGATAAATAGACTCATTCGCGTTTAGTTCATATTGATTCAATGTATGTAGTGCACTAGTATAGTCTCCCTTCGCTACATAAGCTCTATACAGTCCCATATAACCTAATGAGGTAATCTCCTTATCTGATGACCTTAATAGAATATGCCACCTATCAATCGCATATTCATACTGCTCTTCTAGCATAAAACCTTTAGCTTCTTCTAGTGTAATCTGATAATAAGAATCTTGTACATCCATATCGCCAGGATAGCTAGTATATAACTGTTTGACTAAAGCTTTTGCTTTAGCTGTATTCCCCATACGAGTATAGACTTGTAGTTCTTTTAGTGCTAACTATTTACTAGTACCTGATGCCTTTCTATACTTATTTAGCTGATACAACGCCTCCTCATATTGCTGCTGAGCAATAAGTTGGTTAAATACATAATTAAAAGCTTCTTCATTACGAGGGTTACTATTCAATACCTTACTATACAAGTCAAAAGGAGCTGTTACCTTAGCGTGTCTAGCTGCTTCTAAAGTGTAATAATTATATTGCTGAGTCAATTTAGACTGTTGTAAAAATGGCAATAATAGATCATATCTCTTCTGATCTGATAATACACCTATCTTCTTATTCTGTAGGGTTGTATTATTTGGAAACAAAGTAAGTGCTCTCTCTATCTGGATAAGAGCATTATTCCAATCTGCTGTTTTGATATAATCATTAATCAGTACTAAATGATACTCTACATTTTTTGGGTCATTCTTAATCAATTCTTTATTTAAAGAAATCGCTTTATCAAAATCTCCTAACGTTTGATTCTTTGCTAACTCTAGTTCTATACTATAAGCATATTCATTCTTTAGATTTTGATCAGACGGATATATCTGATACAATCTCTTTCTCAGTCGATCTGCTTCCACATGATTGCCTTGTAGTTCAAATAAGTGTATTTTTCTCTTCCATAGACTTTTTAAATATGGCTGTACTTCCAATATCTCATTGACATAACATATCGCACTAGAATAGCGCTTCGTCTCTGTTTCTACATTGACTAAAATATGTCTAGCATCTATTTGTCCTGGATCTAATTCGATAGCCTTAACTAACTCATACCTCGCTTTATCATATTGTTTAATATGGTGGTAATACTTTCCTAATAACATGCGCAGATCTGCATCTTTAGGGTCTTCTAGCATCCCTTTATCTACAATCTTCTTACCTGATTCCCATTTATTCTCGTTAAACTCACGGTTAGCAAGTAATACATAATCTTCACTCCCTTCTTTAGTTGTCTGTACTTGTGCATAATTATAAGTAGAAACTAACAATACGCTTAACTGTATCAGGTGTCTTTTTATTCTATTCATTTCGTTTACAAATTAAGATAGAGTAGTCTCTATTGGTTCTGCTTTAGTTTCTTGAGAAAAGCCTTGACGTGTCATTTCTCCCCATTTAAAATTCTTTTTAGTCATAAACTGCCAGTATCCTCTAAGGCTAAAAAACACAATGAAAGGATGATAAAAAATAGCTTCAAAAGCAGATAAGAAAATAAGTTTTAGGTAATCTATATAGGAGTCGTACTGTTTCTTGACAATAACATCAAAAGAAATAGATACTAGAGACATCGTCGCCCCTACCATGTAAACAAACAATAACATTAGCCAGAAAGTCTCTAGGTTTACCTGATCTGTAAAAAATAGAAAGATTAGAAACGCTATTCCTATCAGCTCTACGATAGGTGCCATAAATTCAAATAATAAGGCATACGGCATAACTAATAACCCAAGTCTTCCATATTTAGGATTAAGCATTAATCTTCTGTGTACTATAAAAATCTGCAACAATCCTCGTCCCCATCTAGTACGCTGTCTACCGAGTACTTTAAGATTAGGTGGGCCTTCTGTCCAACAGCATGTATCAGCAATCTGTTCGATACGGTATTCTTTCTTCTGGTCACACATATAAGCGATCATTCTAAAAGTCATATCCATATCTTCTGCATGAGAAGAAGAGTCATACCCCCCTGCTTCTACTACAATATTTCTATCAAAAAGTCCAAAACCACCAGATACATTAGGAATCAAGTTAAAACTAGACCATCCCATTTTTGCCAATAAATACGAACGAAGATATTCTGTCTCCTGAAATAAGGGGATTAAACGATTAGGTGCTTTTACTTTAACAATCTGACCATCTTTTACCTCACACCCATTAGCCATTCTCATGGTAGCCCCTACTGCTATAACAGGAACTTTAGAATCTAGTACAGGTAATATGATTTTGGTTAGGGTGTCCTTACTTAAAATACAATCGACATCTGTATTGATAAAATAATCATATTGAGCAACATTAATACCAGCATTCATAGCGTCTGCTTTAGTACCTCCATTCTCTTTATCTACTACTGTTAGTCGCTTATAGTCTGGGTTAGTAGATTTAAAAATACGTTTGACAGGCTTACTTCTAACCTTCTGAATATAAGGGTAAGGAACTTCATGTAGATCAAAATTGTCAACAAGTAATTCTAAAGTTTGATCTTTACTTCCGTCATTCACAATGATTACCTCAAAATTAGGGTAATCTAGATTTAAAAGAGATTGAACATTAGCAATAATAATTACCTCTTCATTATAAGCAGGTGCTACTACTGAAATAGCAGGTGCTATCTCTGGATGTGTTCTTAAAGTATGTTCTTCTCTAGCCGTATATTTTACTTTATTTTTAATAATCTTAAAGTATCCAAATACTGCTAAAAAGAAGTAAATTAACGTAATTAAACAAGCGTAAAAATAAACTAGGTATTGATAAAAATAGAATAATTCTTCCATATTAATTTTAGTAAGGTTGTGGGGATTAAGCCAATATTCTGCACTCTCTAAAAGCTAAAAAGAAGACAGTCATTCAAATCATCTTCTTCTAGTCTATTGTACAAATAAAATCACAAAGGCGATTAATAAAAAAGTACTTAACCAGTTAGAGGTATATTAACAAGTATATTGCTTCCTAGCGCAACTCAACATACCCAATGATCTGTCTTTCAAAATCAGTAATTGCTTGTTCTTTAATTTTATTATAGGTCACTTTACTCTTATCTAAAAGATAAAGTGTAGAAAGAATATTTACTAACAACTCTTTATTCTCAGTTTCATAATACAACTGTTCTAAAAATGACAAAGCGTCTATACCTCCAATTTTACCAAAGGCAATAACAATTTCATTTTGAATAAGTTGTTCTACATAACTAAACTCCTCTATAAACACAGATATAGCATCTCGATAAGCAAAGTCACCCAATGCTTCTACAATTGCTTTCTTTACCACTGTTGAATTAGTCTGTTTATACAACCTCAACAAATCAGCTGCACTCTCTACTTGTTTAAAGAAAGCTATTTCATAGATCAAGAAGGCTTGATACTTATCATTCTTCGCTACATTCACCCATCTCATTAACAATGGCAAAGGTCTAGTAGATGCTCTTTTCACTAAAGAAGTATGAATACGAACTTCATCAAAAGCATTAAAATCACGATCAAAGTCATTCTCTAAAAACTTAAAAGAATCATGAGACGAAAACTTCATAAAAATGCTCTTTGCATGCTTTCTAATATGTGTATTCTCTGAGTACAATTTCTGAGCAATAGCAGTACCTGATACATTGTCTCCCAAATGCTCTAGCATTCTAAGAGAATGTACGCTCTTCTTATTTACCTTACTCTTTAAACGGTTCTCCCAATAGTTAGGTAAATCTAGAGCTTTAAGAATCTCGTTATAATTATTAGTGTTGTACTCCATTTCCTTTTTTGATTAGATTCACTAATAAGTCTGTTATACAAGCTTTCTCCCAATTCTTAAGCTCATTATTTTCTAAGCCTAAACTCTGTAGTACTTGATTAGATGAAATGTTTTCTTTAGTTTGTAATAAAGCATAAAGAGGTTCTTCATATTTTTCTTTAACTTTAGAGTATCGCTGCTTCTCTACTTTATTTCTATAAGCAACAGCGCCAATTCTCAATAAAGAATAAATATAAACTCCCCCAAGTAGCATAGTTAAAAAAACAGTTAGCCTTACTACTGGGGAAAAGCTCTCAAAATGTGAGCTTAAATAGTAAAAGTAATACAAGAGTGTATCCATAGCTATAATATTTTTATTTCTACAAAGTTTTACCTTTATATTGAATTACAACTACCCAATACTTTTATGTTTGACGCAATAAACTACTCAAAAACTAACTCTTTTACGTAAAACATAAACACCATAAACACCTAAAAACAAACTAGTTAAGCAATTATAAAGCTATATACTGATAAATATCAATTTAAATAATAACTAGTCTTTCGTATATTGCTTTATGAAACATCTAAACTGTACGTTTAAAAAATGAAACGCCCTACTCAAAAGGCTAAATCAGTTTTCTAATACTTAATGATAACTACAATTAAAACGGGCCCTAATTTTATAGTTTAGACACTTATATACAATAGATACACTGCATTCCAATACAGTAGAAGTCCTTCTCCATATTTTATAAAAAAGAATGTTTCATTTTCTCATACTCTTGTAAACATTATTCATTCTACTATAATTATTATGTTTTCTTTATCTATGTCTCCTACCCGTTATGGTGAGTAGTAATCTTCCTTTAAGATTGACTTAAAAAGACAAAAACTAGACTTTAATAGTCTTCTATAATTAAACATTCTGCATAAGTTACTAACTAACAAATACTAACAGAGATGTTTTATTTTATCCGTTAGTAATCGTTAAAACTATCATTAACCATACTCTATGTGTTTTTAACTATTTTAATTGGTTTTTAGGAGTTAGTTTTAATAAGAACTACACTTATACATGTTTTAGCCTAAAACATCCCGTACGAACCTACTATAAGGTAAAAAAGCTAACTACCTTTTATGAGGCCATTTAACTATTAAATGATGATCACTCTTGAAATCAAAAAACACGTTATACAGCACTAGATTAACTACAACAAAAAAAGGTGCCCTAAAAGGACACCTCTATATACTTAATAAGGAAAAATTCTTATTCTTCGTGGAAAGCTAACACAGGAACATAGTTGTGGTAACTTAATTTCTTAGTCATACTACTTGTAAATAGTTTTTCGAAGAAACCTCTATTTCTTTTTACTGAAACTAAAAGGTCAATATTCTCTTCGTCTAAGAAATCAAATACTGCTTTTTCTACATCACTGCTTTCTACAATATAGAATTTCACATTGTCATTTTTAAAGTTCTCTTTCCAACTATTAATTACAGCAGGATCTGCTTTATCTTTTGCAGTTGCAACGTGAATACATTTTACAGTTGCATTAAACCCTTTAGCCATTTGAACAATAGTCTCTAAAGTAGTTTTATCTTGTGAACTGAACAACGTTGTAAATGCAATAGAATTAATTCCATCAAAAATAGCATCATGAGGAATGCTCAACACAGGAATTCCTAAAGAACCAATTGCATTAGCTGTATTAGAACCTAAGATTTTTTTATCTAATCCTGAGTTACCATTTGTTCCCATCACTACTAAATCAATCTCTTCTTCTTTAACTCTTTTCTTTAAGATAGTATTCAAGAAACCTTCTTCTAAAATGAAGTGCATTGGAACATGGTCTAAGTTATGCTGTTTTGCTATATCTCTAATTTGAGGTACTTGATCTTTGAAATTTTCAAAATTGCTCAACTCAATAGATTTATATACATCCTGTACCATTACAGGATTAGCTGTTGCAGAAATCACAGGCATCTCATAAGCATGTAGTACAAAAAGAGTTGCATTTTGGTTTTCTGCCATTCTTAACGCATATACTAGAGCATTGTTAGCTGTTTCTGAAAAATCTGTAGGGAATAGTATTTTTTTCATGGTATCCAATTGTTTTATTTGTATAAAGATATGAATAATCTTTATGTTTTTATAGTATTTTAAAGGCTAAAAGTTGTAAAATATGCGATATAGAGCTTAAATAGCATGTAAACACATACTTTTATACCTATTAGGTATAAACAGACAAATTAGGGCACTACTCTACCTTTAATTAGCCTTATAGTGATAAACATTTCGACTTAGATTATACAAGACTAACCACGCTAGTAGTAGCTATACAAAGAACTTCTTAACCCAATAGTAGACATCATTAGATTAAATGAATTAATAGTATCTTTGCCTCATATTTAGAAAAGATATGATATTACAAGATACTATTGTCGCTTTAGCTACTCCTTCAGGAGCAGGTGCTGTAGCTATAATAAGAGTTTCGGGTAAAGATGCAATTACACTAGTCAATGGCATTTTTAAATCGATCAAGAATAAAGATTTAACGACACAAAAAACACATACTTTACACTTAGGTCATATTGTAGATGGAGAGCGTGTATTGGATCAGGTATTAGTGTCTGTTTTTAAAGGACCTAATTCATACACAGGAGAGAATACAATTGAAATTTCTTGTCATGGTTCAACCTTTATTCAACAACAGATCATCCAATTATGTCTGCGTAAAGGTGCTAAAATGGCGCAAGCAGGAGAATTCACTATGCGTGCCTTCTTAAATGGAAAGCTAGACCTATCTCAAGCAGAAGCGGTAGCTGACTTAATTGCCTCTGACAATGAAGCAAGTCATCAAATCGCTATGCAACAAATGCGTGGTGGTTTCTCAAGTGAGATCGCTAAGCTTCGTGAACAATTATTGAACTTTGCTTCTCTTATTGAATTAGAGTTAGACTTCTCAGAAGAGGATGTTGAGTTTGCTGATCGTGCACAGTTTAGAGAACTAATCGACCGAATAGAGTTTGTACTTAAACGTCTTATTGACTCTTTCGCTGTTGGTAATGTAATTAAGAATGGTATTCCTGTAGCTATCGTTGGAGAGCCAAACGTAGGAAAATCTACTCTACTGAATGCTTTATTAAATGAAGAACGTGCTATTGTATCAGACATCGCTGGTACAACACGTGATACAATCGAAGATGAATTAGTAATAGATGGTATTGGATTTAGATTCATAGATACTGCTGGTATCCGCGAAACAAAAGATGTAGTAGAAAGTATCGGTATCCAAAAGACATTCGAGAAAATCGAAGCGGCTCAAGTTGTTATCTACCTAATAGATGGAGCTAAACTAAATAGTAGTTCTCTTGATCAGATTAAAGTTGAGCTAGAGAAACTAAAAAACAAATACCCTCTAAAACCTCTTTTAGTAGTATGTAACAAGAGAGACTTGTTATCAGAGGAACAGATTGGTTTATACCAAGCAAATATCGACAACCTTATGCTGATGTCTGCAAAAGAAAATATGGGCGTAGAAGAACTAAAAGAGGCTCTATTAGGCTTCGTTAATACTGGTGCTCTACGCAATAATGAGACAATCGTAACGAATACTCGTCACTACGACTCCCTATTAAAAGCTCTAGAAGAAATCGAAAAGGTTAAGTGGGGACTTCAGACTAACTTATCTGCTGACTTAATGGCCATAGATATCCGCCAAGCATTATACTTCTTCGGTGAAATAACTGGACAAGTTACGAATGATGAATTATTAGGGAATATTTTTGCGAACTTTTGTATCGGTAAATAAAAAAACTAAAAGCGTTATACATCCTATAACGCTTTTATACCTCTTGCAATTCAAACATCATGCTGATCTGTTTATCTTTTAAGAAAGAAGGAGCAAATCGAAAAGCCATATTTCGAACAGAAGTAATTAATGGATTACTAAACTGGGATACTTGTCCCATACGCCAACTATCACGAACAATCTGAGATACTTTCTCACGGCGAATAGAAGTAAATTTATGAAAGGCTTCAACTAAAGAATGTTTCTCTAATAGTTTGCTGATAATATATACATCCTCTATTGCTTGACAAGCACCTTGTCCAAGATTCGGTGTAGTAGCATGAGCAGCATCTCCTATAATACACACTTTCTCCTTAGACCACTCCTGGATAAGAGGCAAATCATATATCTTATTTAAAAAGATATCAGCCTCAGCAGTCTGCATAATCATATCCTTAACTAACGGACTACAATCTTTAATAAGAACAGAAAGGTCTTGATTTTTAAGATATTTATCCTCGTTGACTAGAAAATACCAATACACCTGCTTTCCTTCAAGTTTGACAAAACCAAAGCGTTCTCCCCTTCCCCATCCTTCTAATGCTATATGGTCATAATCCGTAGATAAATCTATATCTAATACACCACGCCAACATACCTGCTTAGCATCTCTCAAAGGATAATCACCAAATATCTTTTGTCTCACTTGAGATCGAATACCATCAGCACCTACTACATATTCATGAGTCGCAGTACTTCCATCTGTAAACCGAAGTGTATAAAGTCCTACTTCATCCAAACTAATGTCTTCTAAACGCTTATTTAGTACAACATGCTCCATTCCCACCTCTTCTAACAAAACATGGTGCAAATCGCTTCTATGTATTGCAATATTAACCAACTGATATTTCTGTTCAAAAGCAATCAAATCTGATTGTGTCAGTATATTCAAATTCATATCCGTTAATCTCACTTTAGAGATACGTGTACCTCTTTGAGTTAATTGATCAGATACGCCTAAGTGTCGATAAACCTGCATGGCATTATTAGCGATAGCAATCCCCGCTCCTACAGGTTTAATTTTCTCTGTAGACTCATAGATAACAAAAGGAATATTAGCCTTTTTTAAAGCTATTCCCATAGTCAGCCCAGCTATACCTGCTCCTATTATTGCTACTTTCATATCTTCCATAGTTGCTTATACTTTATCTAACGAATATACAAAAACACTACCTAATCCCCTCTAAACACACTTATAAAAAACAAAAGCACCGAAATAATTATCTCAGTGCTCTTATCTATCATTTACTTTTAATTCTTTGTTTCTGGTTGTTCCTTCACATACTTTGGTGGAACTGTAGAGTCTTCTCCATCTACCACTCTATTTACACTATAATGTGGAGCGACCATCTCAATATTATTTTCTGCAAAAACATCTTGTGCATGTTGACGCAAATCAGAATATACCTTTGCTGATAACTTCGCCTCTTTGATATATACATTCAATTGATAGTCAACATAAAAATCCCTAAACTGATCTTGTAAGATAAATGGTTTCTGGCGTTTTAATGTATGCACCCCAGCAAGTGCATGTTTCATAATATAATGTAAGGAAGTAAGTTTGCTTTAAATAATAAAGAGATGAGCAAACAAGAAATTATGTACTCTCATGTAGAGGATTGGCAAGCAAGTGGATTAACACAATCAAAGTATTGTGAAAGTGTTGGAATTAAGCTGGCGACATTTAGTTATTGGGTAGTAAAGTTTAAGAGTGAAACAGAGCAAGAAGGCTCAAGTAACTTTATAGCAATAGGTGAAACATCTAAAACCGACAGTAAAGAATACGAAATCGTGTATCCTAATGGAGTGAAGTTACGTTTAGAAACGAAAGACTTGGGTGAACTCTATTCATTAGTAAACCTTGTGTAATGTTTAGTCTGAGTAGTAGCCATCAATTCTACTTGTATAAATCAGCTTGTGATATGCGCAAGAGTTTCGATAGTCTATGTGGTCTTGTTCAAAACGAGCTTAATCAAGTCGCTCATAATGGAAGTGTCTACGTCTTTATCAATCGTCGATGTAATCAGATTAAACTCTTACACTGGGAAACAGGTGGTTTTGTGTTATATCACAAGCGATTAGAACAAGGTACTTTTGCTTTTCCTATTCATAATCGGACTCAAATCAGTTGGAGTGATTTGGTACTTATGATTGAAGGAATACAAGTGATAAAAAGTACTCAAAAAAGGCGGTTTTCCATGAGATAAAACAGCCTTAATCCTTGTATAAATAAGGATTTTGACGTATATTTACTTCATGGAAATAGACTTAGAAAACTTATCGAAACAAGAACTTTTGGCACTTTTAACCAAAGCCCAAAAGACTATTTCCAAACAAGAAAAAGTAAATACTAAATTAGAGAAGAAAACTACTAGCTTAGAAGAAAAGACCTCTAAACTAGAAGAAAAAAATACAGAACTGGAATATCGTGTAAAGCTACTTGAGCGCATGAAGTTCGGTCAAAGCCGAGAACGTTTTGAGGATCCCAATCAAACTCAATTACCTTTAGATGTTGAACAAGCAGTCTTAGAGGAACAAGAAGAAGTAATCAAACAAGAGATTACCTACTCTCGTGAGAAAAAGAAACATCCAGGACGAGCTAAACTACCAGATCATTTACCCGTAGAAGAAATAGAAATACATCCTGAGGGAGATTTATCTGATATGATTTGCATTGGTAAAGAAACTACAGATGTGTTAGATTATGTTCCAGGTTACTTTAAAATCAAGCGTTACATCCGATATAAATACGCTACTAAAGGTAAAGACAACACTCAAATTAGTATTGGTGAGCTTCCAGAGCGAATTATAGATAAAGGAATACCTTCAGAGGGATTATTATCCACAATACTTGTAGATAAATATGTTGATCATATTCCTCTTTATAGACAGAAGCAACGCTTTTCAAGAGAAAACATCGATATAGCTTCTTCTACAATAGATGGTTGGACCGCTCAAAGTATGGATGCTTTAAAACCACTATACCAAAAGCTGGTGATGGACATCAAAAATGAAGGTTATCTCCAAGTTGACGAAACCACCATCAAAGTCTTAGATGAGAAAAAGAAAGACAAAACTCATCTTGGCTACTATTGGGTGTATCACGCACCTATATCCAAGCTTGTAATGTTTAATTACAGTCCTACTCGTAGCGGTAGTGCTGCACTACCTGTATTAGAAAATTTCAAAGGATATCTGCAAACGGACGGTTATAGCAGCTACCAAGCCTATGGAAATAAGTCAGATGTAACGCATCTTGCTTGTTGGGCACATGCTCGACGTGAATTTGAAAAAGCTTTAGATAACGATAGAAAAAGGGCGCAGCATGTACTAGTAGAAATACAGAAGTTATATGCTATAGAGAGAAAAGCTCAAGAACAAAACTTAGCTCCTGATCAAATCAAAGAACTTCGTCTAGATGAAAGTTTACCAATCATCAACAAGCTTGGTAAATATATGATTGCTCAGATGAATCTTACCTTACCTCAAAGTAGAATAGGTAAAGCTTTTGCGTACTCTCAAAAAAGATGGAGTAATCTAAGTGATTACTTACACAATGGAAACTTGCAGATAGACAATAATCTTGTTGAAAATGTAATCAGACCTGTAGCAATTGGTCGTAAAAACTATCTCTTTGCCGGTTCTCATGATGCAGCACAAAGAGCAGCTATGGCCTATACGTTTTTTGCTAACTGCAAAAAGCATGACATTAATCCATATCAATGGCTAAAGTATGTTCTTGAAAATATTCAATCCATCAACCACAAGAATATCGCTGACTTATATCCTCATAATTACAAGAAACTTATCCTGGATAATGTAGAAGAATAATTAGATCTCACAAGATGTACTTGCTCGGGTGCATACGTTTTAATACATGTTCTGTTCTATTTGCCACCTCGTATAGCATTTCATGAACTTTTTGCCATGGTACGTGATAACCAGCCCCTATTGTCAAATATAGAATCAGTCCATGCTCTTTAGCTGACTGCGTATAATTAACCGTTTGAGCGGACATGATATTAGAGTTCGGAATTGTGATCACTTCATTTTTAGGTGTCTTAATTCTCGTCACTAACGCTGTCTTTTCTAACACATCCCCAGTGAACTCACCTAACTTAATACGATCTCCTAATTTAAAAGGTCTCATATAAGTAATTACTAAACCTGCTACCAAGTTTCCTATAACAGATGTAGACCCTAGAGATAACATAATACCTGCAAATACAGATACCCCTTGGAATATCTGAGAATCAGAATTAGGCAGATAAGGGAATATCAAAATAAACATAAAGATAAATAGCAATCCACTGATCAAATTATAAGTAGGAAAAGCCCAATCAGGATAGAACCCTTTAATCGTAATCTTGTTAGTAGCTATCTTTTCTGCTAAAGATCTAACGAACTTCTGCACATACTTAAATATTGCAACAATAACGATAATAGTAAACAGCTTGGGCATATAAGCCTTAATACTTTTTCCTACTGATTTTAAAGGAGTCAATACATATTCTAACAATTGATCAGAAATATGTTTTGTATAAGGAAATAATTTAAATATAGCTAACAACCCAATATATAAGAATATCAACACCACGATTAGCTTAATAACTTTCGCTATTGATATAGTTGTCAGCATAGCTCTTTGATCATCTATGATTCCAAAGATTCCTTTAATTCTCTTCCCTCTCTGCTTCCAGATAGCCACTTTGCATCGTCTATAAATATATCGTATCCCTTTAAGAATAAAATATTCTACGATGATAATAGCTATTGTCCCTGCTACTTGTATTAAGATTTGTTGCCAACTCGTATTGTGTTGTTGTAATTCTACAGCAGAGATAATCTGCTTTTTATAGTACTGTGCAGCTTCTAATTTACTTTTGCTTTCTTGTGCGGCTTGTATACTATCCACACTCATCAGTATCTCATTTTGATACATCAGATTAAGATAGTTTCCAGTATCAGCTAATTTGATAGAATCTCCTTCGAATAAATAATCCTCAGCTAACATAGCGATCTTTCCTTCTATTGATTTAGCACGTTGCTTAGAAGTAAAAGAACCTATATTACCATAAACATTAAATAAAGTATCATTAAAGTTAATCACTGGTGTTTTCTCCATCACTACGACAACAGTACGAACAGTCTCGACTGGTTCAGGAGTTTTAGAAGAGGGCTTCTTATTTTTAGCCCAAGTAGACCCACCCATAATAAGGGCTGTCAATAGTATAAACAAACGAATGTTCATCATATAAAATCGCATAAAAACAATCTATAAAAGTTGAAGTAAATTTAACTTTTAAAATAACAAAAACTATACCGTAGCGAAAATATTGTTTTCTTTATTTTAATAGCGAAAAGAGTACTCCTAACAAAAAAGTTAACTGAACAAAAAAAGGATGCTCTGCGGCATCCTTACTAGTATATCTATATACACTTATTTATTCTTTTTTCTCTTTAGAAATTAATTTGACTAACACATATTCAAAATTACTATCCATCAATTCTTTATTGTGAGTTCTTGTAATATCTAATACATACATATAACCTTCTTCGTAGTTAAATCCTTCTATAGACGGTGTATAATCTAAAATCTCACCAGACATGGTATATAATATTAAATGCTCCACATCTTGCCCTTTAAAAGGCTCTATGGGTTTCATCAGGGTATAAGATTCTACTTTTACACGCTTATTTTCTCTTGTGATAGACGAATTATCATCACTACTACAAGCTACTAAAAAGCTCATCAATAAAGTACATATCGCAAAATACTGTACTACTTTCTTTAATTTCATTTTTTAATAATTAGTTGATTGGATTGCGGCTAAAATAAACAATTTAATAAAGAATAGGATTCTTTATTTTTGCACAGCATAATTCAGAATAACAATGGAGTTTGAACAACAGTATAGCCTAGAGAAACATATAAAAGAGTACCAAAGTGGAAAGAAATCAAAGTACATCTTCTTTTGGGGACATCAAAAAAGCAAAAGTAGAGAGATAACAGCAGCATGTTTTAGCCAATGGTGGCCTAGTCGATTTGAGGTCAATGGGCAGTCTTATGCTTCTACAGAGCATTGGATGATGGCACAAAAAGCACTATTGTTCAATGATCACGAAATCTATAAGCGCATTATGAATGCCAAAAGCCCTATGGAGATGAAAGCATTAGGAAGAGAAGTACGAGGTTTTCGAGAAGATATTTGGGTAACTAATCGTTATCGTATCGTGGTAGAAGGTAACTATCATAAGTTTACTCAAAACAAAGAACTTCAAACCTTTCTAATCAATACTAAAAAAAGAGTACTAGTAGAAGCTAGTCCAGTAGATACGATATGGGGAGTAGGATTAGCAGCAGATAATGAAAAAATAAATATTCCTGTCAAATGGAATGGATTGAACTTACTCGGTTTTGCCTTGATGGAAGTAAGAAAAATGATAATGAGTAAATAAAATAACAAAGGATGCTGTATAAGCATCCTTTATTATTAATATCTCCACGCCAAAATGCGGCTTATCTTATTTCCTTGCTCCATATTTATAATACGAACCTCTTTAGTTTCACTTCGTTTTAATAGTGATTGCAGAGGTTTAAGGTTATCTTTATTAGACACTAAAGTGGTGAACCATACTGCCTGTCTTTTAAAATGCTTACTCTCATAAATGTAATTAGTGATAAAGGCAAGTTCTCCACCATCACACCACAACTCATTGTTCTGCCCACTGAAGTTCTGTACTGGTTTACCCACCACTTCTTTACCTAGGTTTCTCAACTTTTGTGTTGTCTTCGCCAACACCTCAGCTCTTGACTTAAAGAAAGGAGGGTTACAAATCACCACATCGAAATACTCTTTCTCTCCTATTATATTCTTTAATATATTTCGCTTAGTAGGTTGCTGACGGATACTGATATGACTCTTTAGATGAGGGTTGTGCTCTACGATATGACTAGCTGTCTTTACAGACACTACATCTACTTCAGACCCCACAAATTCCCATCCATACTCAGCCACACCTATAATAGGATATATCACATTAGCTCCTATTCCAAGATCTAATATCTTTACTCCCTTTCCTGTAGGTACTTTTCCATTGTTCCCCTCTGCCAGTAGATCTGCTATATAGTGGATATAATCGGCTCTCCCAGGGATAGGTGGACATAGATTCGTCTTAGGCATTTCCCAATACGTCATCTTATAGTCCTTCATCAGTATGGCTTTATTCAATAAAACCACTGCTTCAGGTTTTGCAAAGTCAATTGTATCTACCCCTGACGGGTTCTTGATAATAAAAGTTGCCAACTCAGGCACCACTTGTTTTAACTTATCAAAGTCATATAAATCCTGATGTTTATTACGTGGGTGTAGTTTCTTCTGCGTTTTCTTTGCTTCTTTCATTATCTTGATATTTCATACAAAATTAGGGTTTTTAAGTGGGTTCTACTACATAAAATCTCAATACTCTAAACTTTATTAAACTCATCTAGCATAGCAGGTCTCTTAGGATACTTCTTCTTCATCTCATCTACGATAGAATCAATAATTCCTACAGCTTGCGGAAACTCCTTTTTAAGAGAAATTAATAGATTACCAATATTCTTATAATCTGAACGATTATTAGCTCTATCTGCTTCTAAAACAATGAGAGGTCTTAAAACATCAAATATTACATCAACAGTATACTCTTTTTTAATGTATTTTAGATAAGGCAATACTAAATCTAATCTACTTACTTTTTTTAACAAGTCAAATAACCTATCTACATACCCCTCTAAAGAATATAGAACACCTACTGAATTAACTAAACCATCATATGGATTACTATTAAACATACTGTGTTGTTTCACTTTACTCTTAGCTTCACTGATTAAACTGTCTATTTTTTCTTCGATGATTACTGTCCATTCTTCTTTTGTAAATGTTGCTTTTAACTTACTATAATAGGTTTTATTGATTTGCCAACCAAAAAAGACTTGTTTATTGTAGAAATAACGCATACGTTCAACATCTTTTTCTGATTCTGCAATCTCTAATAAGATAAGTTCCCATTGGTTAACAGTTCCGGGATGTTTTAATTCTTCTGCTATTTTTATTCCTTCAATAAGTAATATTTTTGCTTTCTCATACTCTCCATGCATCATCTCTCGTTGAACTAAGTTTCTTCTAACTTCTGGAATAGATATATTATCCAACATCTCTTGATTCAACTGTTCTTCTCTTCCTATTTTTCCTAAAAAGGATAATCTAACGTTAGTAAAATGTCTTATTCTATATTCCTCAGAATTACTTTCTTTTATCTTTTTATCTAAAAATGTGAGGTAAAATTCTTCCTTAAATATCTTCAAACACAATAATTCGAAAGAACCTAATAACTCATAACCAAAATCTCCGTAATCAAAATAAACCTCTTTTGCTAATTCCTCTTCAAAGAATGAAATTAAAGACTCTTTAAACTCAATAGTTATATCTGCTTCTATGATACTATCCAATATTTCAATAGCTTTAAAGATTAAATCACTAAAATATCCATTACTATCATCAGAAAAGGTAATCACATCAATAGCTTCTTCTATAAATATTTGTATTATACTACACGCATCTCTATAATTTCTTTCAGCTATAAGTTCATTTACTCTACCTAAGTATATTTCTAATTCTTTACTTAATTTTTTTGTTTCTGTATAACTGACAAAACCTCGTGAAGTATGCTGTTTAATTATTTTTCTAAAAACCTCTTTATACTTCTCTTTTATATCGACTGTATCATCCCTATCTACAAAATAAGCTTCTAAAGACACTTTTAGTCTTGCGTCTTTTTTTGCACCTTAGATTCAACAAATAAATGCAACAGCATTTAAAAGAACAGCGGGGAACATTTGCCCCATGGGGCAAATGTTCCCCGCTGTTGGCGAAAAAAAACATCTACTTTTGAAGTTCCTACACAATCAAAAAGATGTCACATTTAACGTTAGAACAAAGATACAAAATAGAAGCATATAAAAATTTAGGTAGATCACTTAGTGAAATAGGTGATTATATAGGCAAAGACAGATCAGTTGTTAGCAGAGAGCTTAAACGTAATTCAGATGGTAGAAACGGTGTTTATAAAGCCGATCTTGCTCAAAAAAAGACAACACTTCGTCATAAAGAAAAACCTAAGCATAAACGCTTAAATAAAAGTGTCAAAGCAACCATTTTGTCGCTGCTCAATAAAGATTATAGCCCTGAACAAATAGTAGGAAGATGTAAAATAGAGAAGATAGAAATGGTTTCAGTAGAATGTATTTATCAGTTTATTTGGAAGGATAAAAAGCAAGGAGGAAAGCTTTATAAGCATCTACGAAATAAAGGGAAAAAATATCGTAAAAGAGGAAGCAATAAAGATAGTAGAGGGGTAATATCGAACAGATTAGATATAGATGAAAGACCTGGTATTGTTGACAAAAAAGAAAGAATAGGAGACTTAGAAATTGATTTGATAATAGGAAAAAATCATAATGGAGCCTTATTAACTATTAACGATAGAGCCACAGGGATTTTACTAATGGGGAAGGTTGAATCTAAACAAGCTCATGCGATAGAGGCTAAAACAATAGAGCTATTAAAGGATTACAAACCTCTTCTACATACAATCACTTCTGATAATGGAAAAGAGTTTGCAAACCATCAAAATATAGCTAATGCGTTACAGATTGCCTATTATTTTGCAAAACCTTATCACAGTTGGGAAAGAGGCGCTAATGAAAATTTAAATGGTTTAGTCAGACAATATTTCCCGAAAATGAGTAACTTCGATTTAATTACACAACAACAAATAGATAGAGTTGTAAATATTTTAAACAATAGACCAAGAAAGAGATTTGGTTTTAAATCGCCTAATGAAGTTTTTGCAGATAAATTAGACAAAATAGCAACTGTTGCATTTATAACTTGAATTCACGCACTTATAAAAATAAACTCTCTTAAATCTTCTATGCTTAATTGTTCGACTAAATCTTTAAAACTCATCCTTTTTACCTTCTTTGTTTTCTTTGGTACAACCTCTATTGTCATATCATCTCTCAATTGATACAATACAGCAACAACATGTTTACAGACAGCTCCATCATAAGGACAGTCACAATTATAATCTTTGATACTCTGTGATTTATCTAATTCTATAACAACAGTATAATCATCATTCCCCTCTACTTCACCCTCGTAGATATAATCACCTAGTTTAGTAATATCCTTCACCATCCCTTGCTCATAATACTCAAATCCGCGCTTCAAGATAATATTGCTAACATTTGTTTCAAAATTGAATAAATTGTTCATCTCTTCTAAATTAACTATATCGTAAAAATACTATAATCTTTTATAAATAGAAAAACCATGTATTAATAACATTAAACCAATAACATAGCATTATTACATAAATTTTATTCAATTTAGTTAGTTATTTCTAACAAATGACTTTAATTTTACCCTTCATTTAAATTAGTAAAGATTATGAAAGTCGGAATAGATAGTATTGCATACTTTATCCCTAAAATTCACTTACCTATAGAAACATTAGCTATCGAGCGAAATATCGAACCTCTCAAATTAACTAAGGGGCTTGGTTTACAAAAGATGGCCTTATTAGATACTTACCAAGATGTAATCACAATGGCTGCTAATGCTGCGTATAGCTTACTACAAGACAATACTGCTATCGCTCCTCAAGACATTGCTAAAATATACGTAGGTACAGAGAGCGGATTAGACAACTCTAAACCTATTGCTTCTTATACCTTAGGATTATTAGAGCAAATCTATGGACAAGGTACTTTTAGGAATTGTGATGCTGTAGATCATACTTTCGCTTGTATAGGTGCAGTAGATGCTATGCAGAATGCTATTGACTTTATAAAAGCTAATCCGACAAAGAAGGCTATTGTTATCGCAACAGACTACGCTAAGTATGACTTAGCTTCTACAGGAGAATACACTCAAGGTGCAGGTGCTATAGCTTTATTAATTAGTGCTAATCCTCGTATGTTAGCTTTCACAGGGCAGACTGGAGTAGCTACAGAAAGTGTATTTGACTTCTTTAAACCTCATCGTTCGATAGAGAAAAAAAGCATCACAGGAAACTCTACTAATGAGGCATGGCATGGTATAGAAGAAGCAGAAATCTCTATACACAAAGATCAACCTGTATTCGAAGGACAATACTCTAACGAATGCTATATCAATAGAATCACAGAAGCGTACACTCACTTCAAAGAGTTAAACAATAAAAAAGACCAGAAAGTATACCAAGATTGGAAGGCTGTACTAATGCATTTACCTTATTGCTTCCAAGGACGTAGAACTTTCCATGAAATAGTATTACAAGAGAACCCTGAACTAGTAGACAGAACAGCTGCTGATGCAAAAGATCAGATCAAAGCATTTGCTAAGTCAGAAGCGTATATGGAATTGGTTAATAATAAGATTGCCCCATCAGAGATAGCTTCTGGTGAAGTAGGTAATATCTATACAGGGTCTATATTCTTAGGTTTGCTATCTACTCTATCTCACTTTAACGATACAAAAGAAAGTTTAGTAGATACTACACTAGGATTTATTGCTTATGGTTCAGGATCTAAATCTAAAGTATTCGAAGCCGAAGTACAAAGTACATGGCAAGAAGGTATGCCTAAAGTATCTATCTTCGAAACTTTAAAACAGTCAACAGCAATAGACTTCAGTACTTATATCGCCCTTCATAAGAAAGAGCAAAAAACACCAATACAGCCTGCTAATAATGAATTTGTAATAGACTATATCGAGTCGGCAATACCTCATCTAATAGGAGCACGCTACTATAAGTTTGTAAAATAAGAATAAAAGAAATTCACTATACTCACCTCTTTCTAACCAATAGAAAGAGGTTTTTTTCATTATACTTGTATTACCTAAGTAAACACAAAATGAGTATTCCAATCAACAATAAAATAGAAGAACAAAAATTAATCAAAATAGCCATATTTAAAAAAGAAATCAGAACGACAAAACCGCATAAACACCAAGGTTATTTTGAACTCATATATCTAAAGAATACAACAGGATACCACTGTATAGATGAACAACAATACCGGCTTAGTACACACAACCTATTTATCATAAAAAAGGAGCAAGTTCACTATTGGAACATAACTTCAGAACCCTTTGGATATGTAATTTTAATTAAACGAGACTTCTTTTTACAGTGTATGGACAGCACTTTAAAACAATTCTTTTTTGATATTACCCAACTGACTCAAATAGACTTACCTGAAGATACTAACATTGATCTCCTCTTTGCCTTACTACTTACAGAAGAAGATCAAACTGCTCAAGAGGCTTTACTCAAGGCTTTATTTATCAAAATACGCAATTCTACGATAACAGAACAACTCCCTCTTAAATCAGGTATATACAGTGCTTATCTACACTTATTAAACATAGATCACACACCAATCAACAAAGTAAATCACTATGCTAAACTCCTCCATACCACCCCTCAAAATCTAAATGCCAGTTGCCAAAAAAACATTGGACTATCAGCTGCTGCAGTACTAGCGCAACATATCATTGCAGAAGCAAAGAGATTATTAATCTACACAGATTTCTCTATCAATGAAATTAGTTTACAACTCAATTTTACAGATGCATCACACTTTACTAAATATTTTAAAAAGCATACTACTTATACACCAAATAACTTTAGGAAACTTTAATCTCATACCATTCTATTTTCAAATATACCAGATAAACTCCTATTAAATTATCCACCTTTGCTCTTATAGCGTGTACATTATGGAAAACAATACTATTGGATTAAAGGAATTGGCAAAAGTCTTTTTTAAACTGGGTTGCTTAGGCTTTGGTGGACCCGCTGCACATATTGCAATGATGCAACGAGAAATAGTTGAAAAGAGAAAATGGCTAAATCCACAGGAATTTCTAGAATTAATTAGTATCACTCATCTAATCCCTGGACCTAATAGTACAGAGCTTGCCATCCATATTGGTTACACCACCAGAGGCTGGAAAGGACTGTTTATCGCTGGTATATGCTTCATATTTCCTGCAGTAGTACTGACTTGCATACTAGCCTATTTTTATAAACAATATGGACAACTTCCTGAAGTAGAAACCTATTTATATGGATTAAAGCCCTCCATCACTATTATCATCCTTCTACTTGTATTTAAATTAACGACTCAATTTATCACTAAACCCAAATCGATAATACTCACTTGTGGAGTGTTTGTACTTTCTTTAGCTGGGTATAGCGAAATGACCTTACTATTACTTACTTTAGCCTTATCTCTATTATACTATACATACTGCCGAGTAAGTAGAAACCACCTTCCTTCTTTTATCCCCTTATTAGCAATCCCTTACACGGGATATCACGCTGATGTGAATATAAAACTCTTTTGGATCTTTTTAAAGATAGGTAGTGTATTATACGGAAGTGGTTACGTCTTATTTTCGTTTATTGAAACAGAACTAGTTCATAAAGGTTTACTGACAAGAACTCAACTCATAGATGCTATTACAGCAGGTCAGATAACACCTGGCCCTGTCTTTTCTTCAGTAACCTTCGTTGGTTATCAAATAGGAGGTTGGTCAGGTGCTGTTTTTTCTACTATTGCAGTATTTATCCCTTCATTCCTCTTGATTTTGTTAATTACTCCTATCGTGCATTACCTAAAGAGATCTAATCTTTTTCAGCTAATACTAAAAGCAGTGAACATCACCTCTATTGCTCTTATTGCTTCTGTCTGTATTAGTCTAACTTCAGAGAGTATTAGGGATAAAAACGACTTTATAATCGCTCTCACTATATTATCTATCAGTCTTTTTTTCAAAAAGATAAACACTGGCATACTTTTACTCATAGGATTAATTCTAGGAAAGCTACTCCTATTCCTTGCTCCCTACTTCTAGCACGACTCCCACTCTGCTATAGTTGTAATACCACTCTGAGCGATATCTCCTAACTTTACTTTAATCTTAGCATCTAAAGGTAATAGTAGATCAACTCTAGAACCGAACTTAATAAATCCCATTTCCTCACTTTGTTTAGCAATCTTACCTATCGTAAGATAATTGACAATACGATTGGCTAAGGCACCTGCTATCTGTTTAGCCAAGACCTCTCTTCCACTTTTATGCTTATACACCACAGTATGACGTTCATTAGCTGTTGAAGACTTCGGATGCCAAGCCACTAGGTGTTTTCCCTTGTGATACATACTATATAACACCTCCCCTTCTATTGGATTTCTATTGACATGAACATTCAAGACACTCATAAAAATAGAAACTTGAATACGCTTATCTTTAAAATACTCATCTGCTTCTACTTCTTCTATTACAACCACTTTTCCATCACAAGGAGCTAAGACCAAGTTGTCGTCTTGTATCAACACTCTTGACGGGATTCTAAAGAAAGAAATAACCAATGCTATAAGAATCAATGTGACTATAAAAATAGCTAATTGTAACAACCAAAAACGAGGACTAATCAATTCATAAGACAATATATTAACCATGATAAAAGTACATACTCCTATCAGGATAGATCCTTTTCCTTCTTTGTGTATTCTCATAAGTATATTGATTTTTAAAATTGATATTATTGTTTTAATAGATAAAGTACTATACCATATTTATCTAAAAAGAGTACTTGACTACCCAACAGTGTAGTCAAGTACATAACTTCACTTGCGATTAGTAATAATAAAGTTGTAAAGAAAAAATCATTTTGATTATGCTAGTAAACTGTTTTTAAGTAAATACATCTTCATTCCACAAGTAAAATTCAATAATTAGAGAACTAGTATTGTACTAGTAACAACATAACTAATTCACTAATTGACAAAACAAGTTCTATTACTGAGTTGAGGTTCTGACTGGATTCGAACCAATCTAATGACCATTGCGTAGTCATGCCTATCCTCTCGGCCACAGAACCTTTTGTTTACCCTCTTATATTGAGGTTCCGACTGGATTCGAACCAATCTAATGACTATTGCGTAGTCATGCCTATCCTCTCGGCCACAGAACCTTTTGTTTACCCTCTTATATTGAGGTTCTGACTGGATTCGAACCAATCTAATGACTATTGCGTAGTCATGCCTATCCTCTCGGCCACAGAACCTTTTGTTTACCCTCTTATATTGAGGTTCTGACTGGATTCGAACCAATCTAATGACCATTGCGTAGTCATGCCTATCCTCTCGGCCACAGAACCTTTTGTTTATCCTCTTATATTGAGGTTCTGACTGGATTCGAACCAATCTAATGACCATTGCGTAGTCATGCCTATCCTCTCGGCCACAGAACCTTTTGTTTACCCTCTTATATTGAGGTTCTGACTGGATTCGAACCAATCTAATGACCATTGCGTAGTCATGCCTATCCTCTCGGCCACAGAACCTTTAATACTATCAATATATCTTATCTTTTCTTCAGTTTTTCAATTACACTTAATACTCCTTCTGTTATGAAAATCAATTCTTCCTCAGTCAACTCCGTATGTATAGGTAATGACAATACCCTAGAAGTCAAATACATTGTATTAGGTAAATTATATTCTCTATCTTTTAATGTTTTAAACATCTCTTGTTCATGACAAGGCACAGGATAATATATCATACTAGGAATGCCTAACTTTGCTAGTTCTTCATGTACCTCATCTCTATTCACCCCTTCTAGAATCATCGTATATTGATGAAAAACATGGTGACTATAATCTGGTACATAAGGAGTAATGATATTAGAACTAGCCTTAAAAGTTTGGTTATAATAAGCAGCTGCTTCTCTCCTTTTATTGCAGTAGTCATCCAAATATTTTAATTTCACATTTAAAACTGCTGCTTGAATAGAGTCTAAACGACTATTCACTCCTACTATTTCATGATAATAACGTCTCTCCGAACCATGATTACAAATCTTACGCATAGTATGAGCTAATGAATCATCATTAGTCATAATCACTCCACCATCGCCATAAGCACCTAAGTTCTTAGAAGGAAAAAAAGAAATACAACTGATTGTTCCCATTGTTCCTGTTTTATAAGAAGTACTTCCTTGTTTATAACTTCCTCCTATACTCTGAGCGTTATCCTCTATCACTGCAAGATTATACTTATCTGCTATTGGCATAATCTCTCCCATATTAGAACATTGACCATACAGATGAACAGGTATAATAGCTTTCGTTCTCTCAGTTATCGCTGCCTCCAGGCTCTCTTTATTAATAGTAAATGTATCTTTATCTACATCTACGAATACTGGTGTTAATCCTAATAGAGCAACTACTTCTACCGTTGCAACAAAAGTAAAGGATGGAGTTATCACTTCATCACCTGGCTTCAAGCCTAATGCCATCAAGGCGATCTGTAATGCATCTGTACCATTAGCACACGGGATCACATGCTTCACACCTGTATAGGTTGCTAGATTATCTGTAAACTCCTTCACAGCTGGTCCATTGATAAAGGTACTCGTTCTAATCACTTGCTCAATTCCCTTATCTATTTCTTCCTTTATTTTTTCATATTGACGTTGTAAGTCAACCATTTGTATAGCACTCATTGTTTATCCTCTTGCAGCTCCAATCCAATTAAAATTCTATCATTTCAATTGCTATTCTAAGCCTTATTCTGTGATACAAATGTATATTGATAATAACACACCTACCTAGTCCAGTTTTTACAAATACTCCCTATAATCTATCTCTTGGTTTCTATAGATTTTTGAACTAGATTGATTTGGGGTGAGTCCGTACTGTGTCCGTTATGAGTCCGTAGTGAGTCCGTTATTCTAAACAAAACAACGGACTAAATACTGATTCATCTCTTTACCCATTCACTCTTATACAAAACAATACTTGTGTGAAATATTAACTACACAGAATCATCTAACAACTACTATTTACTTCATCTACCTAGCCTAAAGATCAATATTTAGACATTATAACACTTTACCTTACCTACTTCCTTACATAAAAACCTGATTTGATTACAATTCTTCAAAGTTTAATTACACTCCACCTTCTTCTAAAGGGATAAAAACAAATCTTTGTCTTGTTAATTCTAAATCTATAGTGATGACTACTACAAATAATATAAGTTCTATTTGGGTGAATAATCGGCGCAAAAGAAGCCTACTGGATTTCCTTATGTTCTGGAAAAAAAGACCTTGTCCACATGTCAAACTCCCTACTCCCCTACACCTTATAGAGTCGTGTAAAGGATTAGTATTAAACAACCTGAAAGTCAAGTCTATTCTATTTTCAACAGATATTGCCTTAATAGAAAATAACGATGCAGATGCTATTCTTGCAGTGTACCCATTTGCTCCCTCACAGAATATTATTAAAACCTTAATTGAGTTTTCTAAGAAACCTGTTATTTGTGGAATAGGTGGAGGTATTACCCAAGGGGACTTTGCCATTACCATGGCTAAAAAAGCAGAAGCTTTAGGCGCCGCTGCAGTCATAGTCAATCAACCGTTTAAAAATGAAGATATCGCTGAAGTAAAGAAGCATATCAATATTCCTATTATATCTAGCGTATCAACCCTTAATTTTGATTTTAAATCACGTATAGAAGCAGGGGTAAGCTGTTTTAATGTGACAGGTGGAGCAGATACTCTAAAAATAGTAGATTATATTAAAACAAACTACCCTAATATAGCTGTAATCTCTACTGGAGGTAAAACAAATGAATCACTTCAAAATATAGCACAAAAAAAGGTAAATGCTATCATTCTTACTCCTCCATCTAATGGAGAACTATTTCGCTCTATTATGGATGGTTATAGAGAACAGTGATTATTGTGATAAATGAAGTACATAAACCTGTTCGCCATCTTTTACTACACCTGTATTCACAAAGCCACAAGAGGTATACAGTTGGATCGCTCTCAGATTACTCTCATCTAATCCGAGATAAAGCTTTTGTATATCCTCTCTAAGTCGCATTTGTTCTAAAAAGGCTCCAAACGCTTTCTTCCCATATCCCTTACCTTGATGTTGGTAATCAATCATAAATCGCATAATCCAATAATTGTCTTGGTCACGATCATAAGGTCCTGACATAATAAAACCGATTAATTCTTCATCGCTATAAATAGCCTGTGGCTCTAAATTAGGATAAAACTTAGACTCTGCTATAGATACTGCATTGCCACAGATATACTCCTCATCAAAAGTAGGTTTACCATCTTGATTAGTCGTTAGCAGACCTACTTCATAGTAGTTATCTGCTGTTACTTCTCTTAATGTAATTCGCATATATATAGTCTTCTATATTGTAATTATTCCTTCACTAAAGATAACAGCACAACTCTTAATAATCACTTTATCCTCTGTCAACTCTACTTCCATACTACCAGTTCTTTCAGAACACTGAAATGCTTTCAGTACCTTTTTGTCTAATCTGATGTACCAATACGGTGCTAAAAAACTCTGAACAGCCCCAGTCACTGGATCTTCATCTGTACCTGACCAAGGCCAAAAATATCTATACTCATAATCATATCCCTCTATACAAGAGCTCGCAGTGACTACCACTCCATTAATCCCAGTATCAATATTTCTTAATCTATTAAAATCAGGAGACAAGGCTGCTAGTTCTA
Organism: Myroides odoratimimus; assembly: GCF_004337635.1. Lineage (NCBI taxonomy): Bacteria > Pseudomonadati > Bacteroidota > Flavobacteriia > Flavobacteriales > Flavobacteriaceae > Myroides > Myroides odoratimimus. Next base: position 2,566,543 of record NZ_CP037427.1, on the reverse strand, counting down.
CACCATCTTGTATCTCTACCATGACGATATTATGTTCTTTATTATATCCACAGCTCAACACCTCTTTTATACCTAGTGCATCCACTATCTCTTTTGATAAAGTCGTGTTCTCTACCTCTAGAAGCGGAAAAGACATTTCTATATTCACTCCTTGCTTGCGCACTTCTACTGTATAGCCTGAGTGTGTATTAAATATAATCTTATGTAACTGCTCTTCTCCACTAAAAAGTGCTTTGGCAGAAGCCATAGTAGCGTGTCCACACAGTGGAATCTCCATCTTAGGAGAGAAGTAACGAATACTATATTTATTATCTTCAATAGGCATCACGAATGCCGTCTCTGAAAAACCAAATTCTTTAGCGATAAGGATCATTTTTTCCTCAGAAATAGGTTGTTCTAATAAACATACTCCAGCTTGGTTTCCTTTAAAAAGTTCTGTTGTAAATGCGTCTACTATAAATGATTTTATTTTCATGAATATTGTACTTTCGATAATTAACTAAGAATGAGCCAATAGAGATATAGTCCTCTCTAAGCCTCCTTTCTCCAATAACGCTCATTATGCAACGAAAGTATAAAGTTTCTATTATTCTATATACTAAAAGCTACTGAGTCAACTAAAAAGCTGATTCAATAAGCTTATTGAGTACCTCAAAAAGTCAAAAGTCAAGCATAGATAACAGGAATAGTCTTGTTATAGAAACAAAGTTCGTTAACCTCAACTCTTTCTATACTCATTAGGTATCTGTCCAATATAGCGCGTAAAATACCTACAGAACAAGGATGCATCTGCAAACTCTAGCTGATCACGTGTTTAACAGACAGAAAAGTGGTGTTTAAATACTCTTTAGCTTTGTTTATAACTGCAAAACCTATCCATGACTTAACTGACTCACCCGTTCTCTTCTTGATTAGTGAACTTAGATGCTGTAGTGTTAAGTGTAGATGTGTGGCATAAAAAGAAACATTGCGTTCTACCACTCCATATTCATCGAGAAGTTCAAAGAAACAATCCATAATATCATTAACTCTATTCTTCTGTAAGTTTTCTTTTAAAGTCATAGAATAATACGACTTTGACACTACTGTAATCAAGGAATAAATAAGGTACTGTAGCATCTGTTCTAACAAATAAGTCTTAGGTAGACTATACTGTTTTCTGATAAGTAGAGACAACTCTTCGATCAGTTCATTATCTTGTTTATTAGGATAAATAACAGGTGTATCTAAGACCTCTGTATTGTTCTTGATTAAATTACGACTTTACTATTGATAATTTGTACTTTGCTATCACTCTCTAATCTTTTTAAAGTACGAATAACTGTTTCTACTCTCAACCCGGTCAAATCTGCAATTTGTTGTCTAGTCAGATCAATGGTCAGTGGACGAGAAGTTTCTTCCACAGCTTGTTGATGAGACTTTAGATAGTTTAGCAGGGTCATAATACGATTATCAGGGTCTTGTGAAGCGATATCAGGTGCCATAATAGACTTATAGTATAAGCGTCTAGACAGGCTCTTATTCATAGCTAAAGACACCTCATTATTTTGTCTCATCATTTCATAAAAATCACCTTTGGGCAATTGAATAATCTTCGCATTGCTCACGGCTATTGCATTGGCAGGATAACGCTCTTCTATAAATAGAGGTGGCTCTCCGAAGCTCTGTCCAGATGTAAAAATATTCTGTATAAACTCTCTCCCATCAGCACTAAAGTTATTCATCTTTACCTTGCCTGACACAACTTGATAATAATGACTAGGGTAATTCCCTTCTTGAAAGATAATTTCATTCTTCTTCACTTCTCTTATTTCAGCTCCATATTGCGTTAACAATTCTATCGTAATCATATTGCCTTTTAAATATCTACCTTATATACTTATATTGATATCCAAAGCTACTAATAAACTATAGATGCAAACGCTAAAAAAAAGCGAAAATACACTTAGTATTTTCGCTTAAAAAAATATAGACTTACATCCAATATTGTCAATTAACTATTTCGAGTTAAACAGATGCTGGTGTAAACTCTTCATAGAAGATCTGATCTGCACTGATATTTAGAGCTTTTAAATCACGAAGTTGCTTCTCTAAGAAAGGATGTGGTCCACATAAATAGTAATCTGCTTCATTCGTAAACTCATATCCCTTAATCGTAGATAAATCAACAACTCCTTGATAAGTTTCTATATCTTCAGCCACCTGATCTAGACTGTCGTAAAAGAAGATTGGCTTCACCTGAGAACAGTTATTCGTAATATAGCTTAGTTTATTTCTAAATGCCTGTACCTCTTGATTTCTACACCCGTGAATCCACACAATATTGTGATTTACCACTCCACTTAATTCTAATGCCTCTAGCATTGATAATAAAGGCGTCTGCCCTATTCCTCCACTGATAAACACTTTATCTCTCTGGTTCTCCTTTAGCACAAAGTTTCCTGACGGAGAACTAATTTCTACAGTATCTCCTTCATTAATATGGTCATGCAGATGATTACTAATCATACCATTCATATCGATCTCTTTTCCTAGTTCGCGTTTGATAGATATTCTATAGTACTCGTTATTAGGAGCACATGATATAGAATATTGTCTGATCTGCTCTAGGCCTATTCGTTCTAAAAAGACTTTAATACTGATATATTGTCCTGGTTGATGCTGTACAACAGCACTCCCATCTGCTGGTACCAAATAAAAGGAAGTAATCTCTCCAGACTCTACTACCTTACTCTTCACAGTGAATGCTTTCCACCCTATCCAGTTATTCGCTTCATTCTCCTTAGCTTGATAAATCTTATGTTCGTGTCCTATCATGATATCTGCTAATTGTTGATAAGCCACTGCCCAGGCTTGTACGATATCTTCTGTCGCTGCTTCACCTAGTACCTCTTTTATAGACGCTAGTAGATGAGTTCCTACTATTTCATACTGTTCTGGCTGTATTGATAAGCTGGCGTGCTTATGCCCTATTAGATCAACTACAGGCATTAATCGCTCTGGCTGTGAAATATTTTCTGCATAGCCAAGTACTGCCATCGCTAAAGCCATCTGTTGTTTGCCAGCACGTTGATTCCCCATATTAAATACATTCTTTAATTCTGGGTGATATTCGAACATTCTCAAGTAAAAATGTTTTGTTAGTTCTAATCCCTTCTCTCTTAGCAAAGGTACTGTTGCCAAGATTAATTGTTTTTGCTCACCTGTTAACATGTCTTCGTTGTTTTATAATGTTACAGCCAAATATAGAAGCTTACCTACTACGCATTTTATGACTGCAGTCATAAGAAATAGAGTTTATTCTTTTTCTCCTAAGATTAAAGTTTGTAGAGAAGATTTAAAGAATGAATAGAATATAATCGATGGCTAATCCCTGCTCATTTGACATAAAAAGACAATAGCGCTTCATTTTTATGAATTATTTAATTTACAAAGCTATATAATAGAATAATTCTAAATAATATAACTCTATTTAGAATCATTATAATTAAATAGCTATATATTAATTATTCATAACTCAAATTAGTTAAGAAAAATAATACTACTAACTATCAACACATTAGCCAAAAGACGCACAACCCTACTATTTAACTAAATTTTATATACTGATATAATATATACATTTGCATCACTATTTAAATTAAGTCCAAATAATGAAACTACTATCTAATGTAGAAAAGTCGCTCTCACATCACTTTATCTACATATTTCTTCTTTTACTAGCAGGAAATAGTGTCGCCCAGAGTTCTAAAGTATTTAAAGGAACTGTTGTTGATTCTAATAATCAACCTTTAGAATTCGCTACTGTTATATTAGATAACAATGAAGTTTACTACACTAATAATCAAGGAACATTCTCTTTTTCTACTAAAAAAGACTTTGAGCCATTCAGTATTAACTACGCCAATAAGAAGTCTATTTACATTAAAGACCTCAAAACTTTTACTACTTACAATAATCGTTTTCTATTAGTTGATTTATCTATTACACTAGACGAGATTAATATAACAGCACCTATACTTAAAGCACAGTCTGGATCGAACTCAGCAATAGTAATAGACAAAGAGAAAATTAGTGAAGTACAAGCATTCAGTTTAAAAGATGTATTAAATACATTACCTGGTCATGCTACAGTGGCGCCAAACCTAAATACTGCACAGACCATAAACCTTAGAGGCGCTAGCTTTGATAAATTAACGGGAGGAACACTTCAGCAAATGAACAACTCTTTTGGAGTAGCTATTATCGTAGATGATGTAACTATCTCCAACGATGCCAATATGCAAACGCGTAGTTTAAATCAATTTGGATTAACAAATTCTTCTAATACAGGTAGTATTGCCAATCTTACTTATCAAGGGGTTGACTTACGTGAAATTCCAGTAGAAAATATTGAAAGTATAGAAGTGGTACAAGGTGTTGCCTCTGCTAAATATGGGGAATTAACTGACGGAGCTATTATCATCAATAAACAAGCTGGGAAAACACCTTATAGTTTTACAACTAACATTAATAGAGGAGCCACTTCATATAGCTTATCTAAAGGTTTTGGACTTCCTAACAAATGGGGGGCTTTAAACCTATCTATGAATTACTCTAAAAGTAACAATGACCCTAGAGATAACATTAAAGAATATAATCGAATCAATCAAAGTATTCTTTGGACTAAATCATTCTCACCACGTGTCAAAAATAATTTAAGTCTAAGCTTTAGCAAACGACTAGACGGTGTTAGAGAAGATCCTGATGATCAACAAAGTCGAAAACTAAAAGCAACAGATGAGTTCTTTAGATGGTCTAATAGAACGAATATACAATTCAATTCTAGAGCTATTAAATCTCTTAACCTCAATATTAATGGTTCTTATGGAATAAGTAATACTTACAACCAAGAAAGAATAAACAAAGGCCCTTTTCCTATAGCCAACAGAGATACTACAGGTGTGTATGAAGGCTATTATGTAGATGGTAGATATATTGCTATTGAAGAAATACAAGGAAGACCTCTTAGTTTAGGATCTACCTTAAACATTTCCTCTGATGCTTTTGGAAATAAATTTGAACACTTAATCACAGCAGGAGTATCTATTAACTATCACGATAACTTGGGTAAAGGAACTATTTATAAAGCTGATCAGCCTAGATGGTTTCAAAATAACAACCAGAACGAACGTCCTTATGATTTCAGAAAAAATGAAGGTCAAGCTAACTATGGAGCCTACATTATGGACAACTTTAAATGGTATTTATTCGATAAACCATTAGAAGGGAATCTTGGATTCCGTATGGATGTACAAAATAGCAAAGCTAGTTATCAACCTAGAATAAACTTAGCATATCAGGTTTCTCCTAGCAGTAGGATTACTATGGGATATGGAATAGCTACTAAGGCACCATCTCTAGCGCACCGCTATCCTGCTCCAATCTGGTTAGACTTCCCGCTGCTAAACTTCTTTGATGATTCTAATATCAACAATAGTTTATACTTGGTTAAAACAGTAAAAATAGAAAATAATAACAATCACCTTAAACCGTCTCAATCTACACAGTTCGAATTGGGATATACCTTTAGTAATAAATTCTTAACTAATAGCTTCTTTGGGTATTTTAAGGATAATAAAAATGGTTTTGGAGTTAAAAAGGAATACTTCCCAATCGATGTACCTGAATACAAAATAATTGGAGAATTAGAGAAAGGAAAAACTATTCAATATGAAGCTACAGGAAACTATAAAACCTTAACAAACTATAGTATACGTCATATGACTAATAGTGTACGCTCTAAATCTTATGGTTTTGATTGGACTATTGCTACTCAAAAGATCAAACCTTTAAACATGTATTTGTCTTTGTCTAATAGTCTTTCTTATAGTGAATATTATGATCAAAACCCAACTTATAACGAAGTCTCTGAAGAAAGCTACAAACAAGATTATGGAGTGTATTACACTGTTTTTTATCCTGCAAAAACTAAATCGCTATCCTTAATGAGCAAACTAAGATTGACTTACCACATTCCTAAAATAGGTTTTATAGTAACGATGAACAGTGATATTTTTTGGTTTAGAAAAAGCTTAAATACAGAACAGAAATACGCTAATGAATATTTAGACATTGCCATGCAACCTATCCAAGTAGAACTTCCTGAAGATATTAAACAGACTATTTCTACTGCTGGTAGCAACTATGAACAACCTACATTTTATGTCATTAATCTAAATGCCACAAAAGAAATACGTAAAAACATAAGAATAGGAATCAACACCTATAACTTCTTTAATATCAGAATAAACAAAGAAAAAAAGTTATCTGATGGAACAAGGTCTATTATTAACTATAACGCTCCATTTAGTATAACAGGATCGATATCAATTAAATTTTAAAACAAAATGAGAAATACTTTACTTTTAATCATCTCCGTAGTCTGCACCCTATTCGCAATTAGCTGTAGTAAAGATGACAACTCTAGTGACTTTGCCAATACTCTTAATGTTAAATTTGTCGCTTCAGTATCACAAGAAAACACCAATCTTAATATTCCTCTAGAAGGTACAACAATAGAGTTTACCAATAGAGCTAATGGGAATAAAAACACAGTAACACTAGACAATCAAGGTATTGCAACAGCAAACTTAAGAGTAGGAAATTATAATATCATCGCTAAACTAACGATGAGTAAACAAGCCTATAATCAATTAATCGACTCTTCTCAAAGCAATGAAGAAAAAATAGAAGAAGATTCTATTACTTTCACTGCTAATATTGACAATCTAGCAGTGACTGATGCTAATGAAATCAAAATAGAATTACAGATGAACAAGACTAGTCAATCTGGTCTAATCTTTAAACAAATATTCTACGCTGGTTCTAGTTTACAAGATGGCTCCGGGTATAGAGATCAATTTTTAGAAATCTATAATAACAGTACCGAAACCTTATATGCTGATGGAATATTATTAGTAATGCTCCACAATACTACTAACAGTCAAGCTACAGGTTCTGATGATTCAAGCTACTTACCTTCTCGTCAATACGATTGGACAAAAGCAGCTGAAAACACAGGAAAAGGAGATTTAAACAAGGACTATGTATATGCTAAAAAAGTACTTCAATTTCCAGGCGGAGGTTCACAATATCCAATAGAGCCAGGTAAAAGTATGATTATTGCTTCTACAGCTATTGACCACACTAAAAACTTCGTCATTGGTAAGCCATCAGAGTTTGTAGATCCTAATAAGACAGTCGATTTAAGCAAGGCTGATTTTGATGTTTATGTTTTAGATTATTTACAAAAAGAATATGGCATTGATATTACACAAGCGAAGTATCGCTATAACCTTAATACTGTAGGTATTGCTAAAATGAAAGTCATTAAAGCTCAAAATAGTGACTTAGCTATGCGTTTTGCTACTGATGATGGAATATTACTAGTACAGTTACCAAAAGATATAGCAGTAGAATCATTCCCTACAGTCAAAGCTCCTAAAAAGAATGACTCAACACAGTGCCTAAGAATTCCTGTTGAATACATTATTGACGGAGTACAGGTTAGACACTCTAAAGACAGTCGTGTAGCTCCACGTAAAGTACCTGAATCTGTAGATAAAGGAAGTACTTTCGTACCAAACGGAACTTACTCTAGTCAATCTTTATTGAGAAAAACGAGATATAAATTAAAGAATGGTCGTCGTGTACTGCAAGACACTGATAACTCTACAGAAGATTTCGTAGTGATAGAAAAACCAATAGTATCTAAAGGAGAAGACTCTTTTACTAATTAATCCCATGAGAAAATTATCAATCTTTATAAGTCTACTTTTTAGCCAGATTTTAAGTGCTCAGAATCATTCTGAGTACTTAGATCTTTGGTATATTCAGAAGAATCAACGTGCTTATGTCCCTAAACACATACTTTTCTTAAATGATCAAACAGAAGAATTTGGAAAGTTAGCCTTAGACTACAACAAGGCAAAAGGTGACTACAGAAAAAGTCAAGAAGCAGAAAATAGTAAAGACTTTAAGTTCTCAGCAGAAGGCTTTACAGATATTCATAGATTTAAAGTATATGGCAACTTTGCTTATGACAAAACATTTGAGAACCACTTAGCGAATGATCTTAGAAGAAAAAAAGAAGGCTTTAATCCCTTTTATTTCTATGCTAATCACCCTAATAATTTTCAGAATCAACAGTATTTAGCCAATACAATGATGAGTTATGAACTAGTCAAACAAAAACTATTCATTGGGTTCGGTTTAGACTTTGATTACAATTGGACTACAGGTAACAATGACCCTAGACCAGATGTAGTTAACTATTTTATCCGTTATAAAGCAGATGTAGCTTGGCATATTCATAAACATGCTATCGGTATTGGTCTATCTTATGGAAAGATGACAGAAGAAAACAATATCATGTATAAAAACAATGAATACAAAAGTAGCAACAAATACAAAGAACGCTTTCTTAATATCAGTTTAGGGTATGGAGATATTGTTCTTAGCGATCAGAATCTTCTGTTAGATCGAAAAGCAAAAGAAAATGCTTACAAGTTTGCATATCAATATTCTGGAGAAAAAATAAAAATAGCAGCATTAGCTCAAAAAAGTTATTATGACGAAAATGCAGAGCTTAATAAATATAAACAAGGGTTTGATGTAACAAATAGATTTAAACAAGAGCAATTACTTCTACAAGGAATGTTAACTTATACTGCTTCAGTTCAAAATCAGTATCAAGTCAATCTAAAATACAGTAACTATGATGGAAAAAACTTGAGACTAATAGAAGGGTTAAATTACAAAGTAGATCACTACAATATCAATGCTCAATTTATAGGTTCATTCTCTAATCTTTGGAAAGATACAGATTTACAAGTAGGATTAGATCACACATTATACTCTACAGTCCGTAAAGACTATGCTATCGGTGTCTATAGAGATGAGAAACAATTATTAAACAAGGTAATATTAAACACTATATTCAATCAACACAAACATTTCTATCAAGTTAATATTACCCCTTTATACAGATTCAAACTAACCAATGATTTAACCATTCCTGATACACAACACACTAATTTTACAGATCAGGTAATCATTCCTGATTATCACTATTACAATAATAATGCTTGGGGAGTACAAGGAGAATTAGGCTATGGCAATAGAACCTTGTTGAACCAATACAGTTTATATTTTGCAATTTCAGGTCACTTTTTAAAATCAAAGGACAGAGATCGTAACAGTATTAATCTAAGTTTAAAATTATATTTATAATGAATAAGGCTATCTATCTAGCTACACTACTACTGACCATTTTATTCTTAAGTTTTCATCGTTTAGACACATCATCTTCTACTTACCACTCTATTGAAGAGTTGCGTCATGCTTATGAGCGTCCTGCTTCTCTTTGGCCAACTCCTACTCTTGACAGTACAGCTGTATTTACAGAACTAGGGGCTCTCCTATCTCCTCCTCTGATTGATAAAAAAGATAGAAATAAAGTCGAGTTAGGGAAACTTCTTTTTTATGACCCTAGACTATCTTCTTCTAATAAAATAGCCTGTGCTACCTGCCATATAGATTCAGAACATTGGGCAGATAAAGAAACTTTAGCTATAGGTCATGAAGGATTAGTCGGAACTAGAAACACTCCTACTATAGAAAATGTATGGATACAAAAAGAACTGTTTTGGGATGGAAGAGCGAATAGTTTACAAGAACAACAGATGATGTCTATTGAGAACCATGTCGAAATGTTCCAAGACATAGACTCTTTGCCTGTCAAAATAGCAACTATAAAAGGATATCAAAAACACTTCAAGAAAACCTATGGTACAACCGTTATCACTAAAGACAGAATATTGGATGCTATTGCTCTATTTCAAAAGACTATTGTTTCTAACCCAACACCCTTTGACAACTTTGTAAATGGGGATTATCAAAGTTTATCTGATCAACAAGTACATGGATTACATCTATTTCGAACCAAAGCTAGATGTATTAATTGTCATAATGGACCTTACTTTACAGATTTACAATACCACAATGAAGGTTTTACTTTTTATAAGAGGAAAATAGAAGATTTAGGAAGATATAATGTAACTCATAAAGCTGCTGATGTTGGTAAAATGAAAACACCAGGTCTTCGCAATGTCTTACATACAGGCCCTTGGTTTCATCAAGGTATATTTCCTACTATAGAGAGTGTGATTGGAATGTATAATGTTGGGATGAACACTCCTTACAGAAGAGAAGAATACAAAAACGATTCATTATTTCCTATTACATCCCCTTTAATTAAAAAGTTAGGACTAACAAAAGAAGAACAACTTGCTATAATTGCTTTTTTACAAGCCTTATCATCTAAACCTATGTTAATAGATAAGCCTAAACTACCTGAGAAATAATTTTATTTTATTCTCTCAATAAATCAATATCCCTACGACAGCTGTAACAAAAAGAATAAGGATAGGATGTATCTTAAACCTGATAGAACAGATAAGAGCCAGAATAAATAAGCCTATACTGTAATAATCAGAGAAGCTCTCTCGATCTATTAGTGATACAGCTGCTAGGGCAATCAAAGCTATACTCAATGGCTTAATCCCCATTAAGGCATATGAAAAATACTTATTAGATCGAAACTTTAAATAGAAATATGAAATCAAACAAATCATCATAAAAGAAGGTAGACAAAGGGCAATAGTAGCAATGACAGACCCGAGTATAGCTACCATAGGAGAATATCCCGCACCATGTAATGCACTATAACCAACATAAGTAGCCGAATTAATCCCTATAGGACCAGGTGTCATCTGAGAAACTGCTATAAGGTCTGTAAACTCTCCTCTACTGATCCACTGATTCTTCTCTACAACTTCTTCTTGAATAAGAGACAGCATAGCATATCCTCCACCAAACCCAAAAGTACCGATTTTTATGAATACCCAAAACAATTTTAAAAATATCATATCTTATGCTTTACTTTTTTCTCTTATACTATGATATACAATTCCTCCTACACATCCCCCTATTACAATCCAAATTGGAGACACACCTAATCCCCACATCATGCCTAGAGCTACTAAGGGAAATATCAACGTCTTTGCTGTCATATTATTAGCCTTAATAGCAGTATAACACGGTGCCGCGATGAGAGCTACTACTACAGGTCTGAGGGCTTTAAACGCCTTTATCACATAAACATTTTCTTGAAATCGACTAAAAAAAACTGCTATGAGAAGTATAATAGTAAAGGGAGCTAATATAGTGCCTAGTGCTGCGACTACTCCCCCTTTTACCCCGTTAATCTTAAACCCCACTAAGGCGGCTATATTGGTAGCAAACACACCAGGAAGAGACTCAGTTATAGCTAGAAGTTCATAAAACTCGTCCTGAGTTAACCAATCGCGAGAAACTATTTCTTTTTCGATTAATGGAATCACAGCATACCCCCCACCAATGGTAAAAAGTCCTATTTTAGTAAAGAGATAAAATAATTTGAAAAGCATGATTAAGAAGTTTTTTAATACAAAACAAAGCTTACAATATACAAAATCTCTCTTTTTTCACCTAATAAAACAGTTCTAAATCCCTTCCAAAAACCACTTCATTTAAGCAACAATTCCTTTTTATTACCTTAAAAATCGAATAACAACATCCCTTCTAATCCTGTGTATAAAGTGTAAAAAACACAACATAAAAGCCGTTCATCAAAATAATATTACAGTTTACAGCATTTTTAAGAATATTGCTAAAATTTGACATTTCTTATTTTGAAATTTTTTGTAATTTGCCGACAAACAAAAGAACACATGAAAAGACAATTCCATTATATACTATTTCTTATTCTACTAAGTGTTGGCACCTATGCCCAAAAGCTTGAGTTATATACCAATGATGGTAAAGAAGAATATCTAGGTTGCCTAAGCTGTGATGCCAAAGAGGCTAACTCTATATGGAATACCTATGGAACGTATGGGAACTTATACAGCCAAAAGTCAATTTGGAATAAATATGGCATCTATGGAGACCAGACCAGTAGCTACTCTCCCTGGAATATACATGCAGATAAACCTCCTATCGTAAAGAAAGACGGGATTATATATGGATACTTCAGTACCAATAAACACTTCGTAGGTAAGCGCGTAGAAGTAGAACTAACTAAGATGCTCTATGAATACTACCTAGACTTAAAAGAAGACCCTTCTAAATGGACAAAGGCTAAAGAAGTAGTGAAAGCTAAAGAAGTACAAACACAAAATGAAATTACCAAGAAATAAAAAAAAGCGATGGAGATCTCCATCGCTTTTTTGCTTTAAATCACCTCTTATATCTTATAATTCTCTTTCACGTAAAAACTAAATATTAATAGAAACAAACAAAGTACCTTCTAATACAATTAATCAAACAAATATTTACCTCCTGATAACCTTGACGTAACAACAACTTAATATATTAACTTTTAAACATGTAGGCACTGACTGTATATTTATATATATCCATCTGATATACTATATTTTATATAATAATTTAAGTTAATACATGTTTACTATGGTTAAAAAATTATTCCCCTTGTTGTGTGCTCTATTATGTGTTTTTTCACAACGTTCTTATAGTAATATCTATTCGAAATCTGATAATTCCTCCTCCCATATCTCCCAAACAAATAACTCTAACTACAAATATTATAACTTCGTTTTTAAAGAAAAAACTGTAACCTATACAGGAGAGACATTTTATCATGAACCAACTAATGTTCCTCATAATGTAACGGTGAAGTATGATAAAAATGGCTTCGTTAATGCTGGTTCATATATTGTAAAAGCTTACTTTTACAATGAAAACAATATTTTAATTACAACAAAATCCGCTAGGCTTAATATTGACAAAGCTAGAATTACAGGTGTTACTTTACGAAAAAAAGAAGTTGTATATGATGGTTCTAAACATTCTCTTGAAATAAGTGGAGAATTACCTGAAGGAGTCACTGCTACTTATCAAAATAACTCTCATACCAATGCAGGAGTGTATAAAATGAGCGTTCGACTAGCAGGAAAAAATCACATTACTAGTACTCGTTCTAACACCCTTACTATACTCCCAATAGATATATCGAGTAAATATACCTTAACTAGTCAGATGTTTGTTTATGATGGACAATCAAAGTCTATTTTCCTAAATCAAAAACTACCTTCTGGTCTTTATATATCTTATAAAGGTAATAATCAATCAGAAATAGGCTCCCACTTAGTGACTGCTACAATAACAGGTAGTAAAAATTACACACCAATTCCTCTAGAACTCAAAGCTACTATAACAATTACTAAAGAGGAAGTATCAGAAGAGCTTCCTGGTATAGAAAATATTACTTTTGAAAACCTTACCACTCCATACACTGGATCAACTATATCTATATTAGCTAATAATCTACCTGATAATGTTATTGTAAAATACAGTAAAAATGACTATCGAGAAGTTGGTCATTATCAAATAAAGGCTTCTTTCTATTTTAAAAACATTCTCCTTGGTACCAAAACAGCTTTTCTTACAATCGAAAAGGCTAGAATTACAGGAGTTACCTTTAATAAAACATCTGTTTTATATAATGGAGAACCTCATACTCTATTACTAAAAGGAGATTTACCTAATGGAGTGACTGCTATTTACTCTAATAACAAACACACTAATGCTGGTACTTACAAAGCAACAGTAAAACTTACAGGAGAAAATTATATTACAAGTACTAGAACAAACACTTTAACAATAACGCCAATTGACTTAACTCAAATTATTGAATTTAAAAGTCAAACTTTTAAATATGATGGGATTGTTAGGTTCTTAAAAATCACCTCTCCTTTACCTAAAGAACTAAAAGTATCCTATAAAAATAATGGACAGAATGCTATAGGAAACCATCAAATAGAAGCTACTATTACTGGTAGTGATAACTACACACCAATGCCATATAGAGTATCTGCAACTTTATCAATTACTAAAGCACAAGAAGAATTACCATCTCTTGATAGTGTAATCTTTGAACATAAAACAGAAACATATACAGGAGAGGTCATCTCGATTGACGCAACGAACCTTCCAAACTTAGTTACTGTAAAATATAACCAAAATGAGTACATCAATACTGGTGTTTATCAAGTAGTCGCTTCATTCTACTATAAAGACATCTTATTAGGAACTAAATCTGCTACACTAACTATCGAAAAAGCACGTATTACGGGAGTGAAGTTTAGCAAGAAAGAAGTAACCTACGATGGTAAAGAGCACGAGCTATTATTAGAGGGTGAACTACCTCTAGGGGTAACCGCTACTTATAAAAATAATAAAGCTACTAACGCAGGTATATATAAAGCTTCCGTTACCTTAACAGGAGACAACTATATCTCAAGTACGAGATCAAACGAGCTAATCATATTACCTACTGATATCACTCAATTAGTCGAGCTAAAAAGTGAGTCTTTTATATATGATGGTAAACCGAAGTCACTTACTATATCAGGGGAAGTCCCTCAAGAACTAACACTTAGTTATCAAAACAACAAACATACAGAAATAGGGAACCACACAGTAACAGCGACATTAGATGGTAGTTCTAACTACACTCCGATGCCTTATACCCTATCCGCAACTTTATCAATTACAAAGAAAGAGGAAGAATTACCTTCTTTAGACAAAGTGATTTTTGAGCATAAAACAGAGACGTACACTGGAGAAGTAATTACTATAGAAGCGACTAATTTACCAAATAACGTAAGAGTCTCTTATGATAAGAACCAATATACTGATGCTGGTGTTTATCAAGTAGTCGCTTCCTTCTACTTCAAAGACATCTTACTAGGAACAAAATTAGCAACTCTTACGATCGAAAAAGCACGTATCACTGGAGTAACATTTAGTAAAAAAGAAGTAACCTATGATGGCAAAGAACACGAATTATTACTAGAAGGTGAACTACCTCTAGGCGTAACAGTTACTTATAAAAACAATATTCATAAGGATGCAGGTACATATAAAGCTTCTGTTACCTTAACAGGAGACAATTATATCACATCACAAGTACCAGATCAAACGAGCTCATCATACTACCTGCTGATATAACTCAATTAGTGGAACTAAAAAGTGAGTCGTTTATATATGACGGTAAACCGAAGTCACTAGCTGTTACAGGTGAAATACCTCAAGAACTAACGCTTACTTATCAAAACAACAAACATACAGAAATAGGCAATTACACTGTCACAGCAACATTAAGTGGTAGCTCTAACTATACGCCGATGCCTTATACCCTATCTGCTACACTATCAATTACTAAAAAACAAGTAGAACTACCATCCCTTGATAATGTATTCTTTGAACACAAAACAGAAACGTATACTGGTGAAGTAATTGCTATAGAAGCGACTAATTTACCAAATAACGTAAGAGTTTCTTATGATAAGAACCAATATACTGATGCTGGTGTTTATCAAGTAGTAGCTTCATTCTACTTTAAAAATATCTTACTAGGAACTAAGTCAGCTACACTGACTATCGAGAAAGCACGTATCACGGGAGTCAAGTTTAGTAAAAAAGAAGTAACCTACGATGGTAAAGAACACGAACTGCTATTAGAAGGAGAACTACCTAAAGGAGTAATTGTTACCTATAAAAACAACAGAGCGACTAATGCAGGTACATATAAAGCTTCTGTAAAATTAGAGGGAGATAACTATATCACAAGTACGAGGTCAAACGAGCTCATCATACTACCTGCTGATATAACTCAATTAGTGGAATTTAAAAGCCAATCATTTATCTATGACGGTAAGCCAAAATCGCTAACCTTTACAGATGAAGTACCTAAAGAACTAACACTTACTTATCAAAACAACAAACATACAGAAATAGGGAACCACACAGTAACAGCAACATTAAGTGGTAGCTCTAACTATACGCCGATGCCTTATACCCTATCTGCTACACTATCAATTACTAAAAAACAAGTAGAACTACCATCCCTTGATAATGTATTCTTTGAACACAAAACAGAAACGTATACTGGTGAAGTAATTGCTATAGAAGCGACTAATTTACCAAATAACGTAAGAGTTTCTTATGATAAGAACCAATATACTGATGCTGGTGTTTATCAAGTAGTAGCTTCATTCTACTTTAAAAATATCTTACTAGGAACTAAGTCAGCTACACTGACTATCGAGAAAGCACGTATCACGGGAGTCAAGTTTAGTAAAAAAGAAGTAACCTACGATGGTAAAGAACACGAACTGCTATTAGAAGGAGAACTACCTAAAGGAGTAATTGTTACCTATAAAAACAACAGAGCGACTAATGCAGGTACATATAAAGCTTCTGTAAAATTAGAGGGAGATAACTATATCACAAGTACGAGGTCAAACGAGCTCATCATACTACCTGCTGATATAACTCAATTAGTGGAATTTAAAAGCCAATCATTTATCTATGACGGTAAGCCAAAATCGCTAACCTTTACAGATGAAGTACCTAAAGAACTAACACTTACTTATCAAAACAACAAACATACAGAAATAGGGAACCACACAGTAACAGCAACATTAAGTGGTAGCTCTAACTACACTCCGATGCCTTATACGCTGTCTGCGACTTTATCCATTACACAAAAAGAGGAAGAGTTACCTTCTTTAGAGGGTGTAATCTTTGAACATAAAACAGAAACATATACAGGAGAGACAATCTCAATTGAAGCTACTAACCTTCCTAATAACGTAAGAGTCTCTTATGATAAGAACCAGTATACTGATGCTGGTATTTACCAAGTAATAGCTTCCTTCTATTTCAAGGACATCTTACTAGGAACTAAGTCTGCTACACTGACTATCGAAAAAGCACGTATCACTAGAGTGAAATTTAGTAAGAAAGAAGTAACCTATAATGGTCAAGAACATGAACTTCTATTAGAAGGTGAATTGCCTCTAGGCGTAACCGCTACTTATAAAAATAATAAGGCTACTAATGCAGGTATCTATAAAGCTTCGGTAAAATTAGAAGGAGACAATTACATCACAAGTACGAGATCAAACGAGCTCATCATACTTCCTGCTGATATCACTCAACTTGTCGAGCTAAAAAGCCAGTCGTTTATATATGATGGTAAACCGAAGTCACTAGCTGTTACAGGTGAAGTTCCTCAAGAGCTAACTCTTACTTATACTAATAATACACATACAGCAATAGGGAATCACACAGTAACAGCAATATTAAGCGGCAGTACTAACTACACGCCGATGCCTTATACCCTATCTGCTACACTATCAATTACACAAAAAGAGGAAGAATTACCTTCTTTAGACAATGTAATCTTTGAACACAAAACAGAAACGTATACAGGGGAGGTTATTTCAATTGAAGCTACTAATCTTCCTGACTTAGTAACTGTAAAATACAACCAAAATGAGTACATCAATACTGGTGTTTACCAAGTAGTAGCTACCTTCTACTTTAAAGATATTCTACTAGGAACTAAGTCTGCTACACTAACTATCGGAAAAGCACGTATTACGGGAGTGAAGTTTAGTAAAAAAGAAGTAACCTACGATGGTAAAGAACACGAACTACTATTAGAAGGAGAACTGCCTCTAGGAGTAACCGCTACTTATAAAAACAATATTCATAAGAATGCAGGTACGTACAAAGCTTCTGTAACTTTATCAGGAGACAATTATATCACAAGTACTAGATCAAATGAGCTAATCATACTTCCTGCTGATATCACTCAATTAGTCGAGCTACAAAGTGAGTCGTTTATATATGACGGTAAGCCAAAGTCACTAGCCGTTATAGGCGAAGTCCCTCAAGAACTAACGCTTACTTATAAAAACAACAAGCATACAGAAGTAGGGTATCACACAGTAACAGCAACACTTAGTGGTAGTTCCAACTATACGCCAATGCCTTATACGCTGTCTGCTACGTTATCGATTACTAAGAAGCAAGAAGAATTACCTTCACTTGACAGTGTAATCTTTGAACATAAAACAGAGACATATACAGGAGAGATTATATCAATTGAAGCTACCAACCTTCCTAACCTAGTTACTGTAAAGTACAACCAAAATGAGTACATCAACACTGGTATATATCAAGTAATAGCGTCATTCTACTTTAAAGACATCTTACTAGGAACTAAGTCAGCTACACTAACTATCGAGAAAGCACGTATTACAGGAGTCAAGTTTAGTAAAAAAGAAATAACCTACGATGGCAAAGAGCACGAACTTCTATTAGAAGGAGAACTACCTCTAGGCGTAACAGTTACTTATAAAAACAATATTCATAAGAATGCAGGTACTTATAAAGCTTCTGTAAAATTAGAAGGAGATAATTACATCACAAGTACCAGATCAAACGAGCTAATCATATTACCTGCTGATATTACTCAACTTGTCGAGCTAAAAAGTGAGTCGTTTACATATGATGGTAAGCCAAAGTCACTAGCTGTTACAGGTGAAGTACCTCAAGAACTAACACTTACTTATACTAATACTACACATACAGAAATAGGCAATTACACTGTCACAGCAACATTAAGTGGTAGTGATAACTATACACCGATGCCTTATATGCTGTCTGCAACTTTATCAATTACAAAGAAAGAGGAAGAATTACCTTCTTTAGACAAAGTGATTTTTGAGCATAAAACAGAGACGTACACTGGAGAGGCTATTTCAATCGAAGCAACGAACCTTCCTAACCTAGTTACTGTAAAGTACAATCAAAATGAATACATCAATACTGGTGTTTATCAAGTAGTCGCTTCCTTCTACTTCAAGGACATCTTACTAGGAACTAAGTCTGCTACACTGACTATCGAAAAAGCACGTATCACTAGAGTGAAATTTAGTAAGAAAGAAGTAACCTATAATGGTCAAGAACATGAACTTCTATTAGAAGGTGAATTGCCTCTAGGCGTAACCGCTACTTATAAAAATAATAAGGCTACTAATGCAGGTATCTATAAAGCTTCGGTAAAATTAGAAGGAGACAATTACATCACAAGTACGAGATCAAACGAGCTCATCATACTTCCTGCTGATATCACTCAACTTGTCGAGCTAAAAAGCCAGTCGTTTATATATGATGGTAAACCGAAGTCACTAGCTGTTACAGGCGAAGTCCCTCAAGAACTAACACTTACTTATGCTAATAATACACATACAGCAATAGGCAATCACATAGTAACAGCAACATTAAGTGGTAGCTCTAACTACACTCCGATGCCTTATATGCTGTCTGCGACTTTATCAATTACACAAAAAGAGGAAGAGTTACCTTCTTTAGAGGGTGTAATCTTTGAACATAAAACAGAAACATATACAGGAGAGACAATCTCAATTGAAGCTACTAACCTTCCTAATAACGTAAGAGTCTCTTATGATAAGAACCAGTATACTGACATTGGTGTTTACCAAGTAATAGCTTCATTCTACTTCAAGGGCATTTTATTAGGAACTAAGTCTACTACACTGACTATCGAGAAAGCACGTATTACGGGAGTCAAATTTAGTAAGAAAGAAGTAATCTACGATGGTCAAGAACACGAACTACTATTAGAAGGTGAACTACCTCTAGGCGTAACTGCTACTTATAAAAATAACAGAGCGACTAACGCAGGTACGTATAAAGCTTCTGTAAAATTAGAAGGAGACAATTATATCACAAGTACCAGATCAAATGAGCTCATCATACTACCTGCTGATATTACTCAATTAGTGGAACTAAAAAGTAAATCCTTTATATATGATGGTAAGCCAAAGTCACTTATAATATCAGGTGAAGTTCCACAAGAACTAACACTTACTTATACTAACAATACACACACAGAAGTAGGTAACCATACTGTCACAGCCACACTAAGTGGTAGTAGTAATTATACACCAATGCCATATAGAGTATCTGCGACTTTATCAATTACTAAAGTACAAGAAGAATTACCTTCTTTAGACAAAGTGATTTTTGAACACAAAACAGAAACGTACACTGGAGAAGTAATCTCGATTGAAGCAACTAATCTTCCTGACTTAGTAACTGTAAAATACAACCTAAATAAGTACATCAACACGGGTACATATCAAGTAGTAGCGTCATTCTATTTCAAGGATATCTTACTAGGAACTAAGTCAGCTACACTGACTATCGAGAAAGCACGTATTACAGGAGTGAAGTTTAGTAAGAAAGAAGTAACTTATGATGGCAAAGAACATGAGCTTCTACTAGAAGGAGAACTACCTCTAGGTATAACAGCAACTTATAAAAACAATATTCATAAGAATGCAGGTACTTATAAAGCTTCTGTAAAATTAGAAGGAGACAATTATATCACAAGTACCAGATCAAATGAGCTCATCATACTACCTGCTGATATCACTCAACTTGTCGAGCTAAAAAGTAAATCCTTTATATATGATGGTAAGCCAAAGTCACTTATAATATCAGGTGAAGTTCCACAAGAACTAACACTTACTTATACTAACAATACACACACAGAAGTAGGTAACCATACTGTCACAGCCACACTAAGTGGTAGTAGTAATTATACACCAATGCCATATAGAGTATCTGCGACTTTATCAATTACTAAAGTACAAGAAGAATTACCTTCTTTAGACAAAGTGATTTTTGAACACAAAACAGAAACGTACACTGGAGAAGTAATCTCGATTGAAGCAACTAATCTTCCTGACTTAGTAACTGTAAAATACAACCTAAATAAGTACATCAACACGGGTACATATCAAGTAGTAGCGTCATTCTATTTCAAGGACATCTTACTAGGAACTAAGTCAGCTACACTGACTATCGAGAAAGCACGTATTACAGGAGTGAAGTTTAGTAAGAAAGAAGTAACTTATGATGGCAAAGAACATGAGCTTCTACTAGAAGGAGAACTACCTCTAGGTATAACAGCAACTTATAAAAACAATATTCATAAGAATGCAGGTACTTATAAAGCTTCTGTAAAATTAGAAGGGGACAACTACATCACAAGCACCAGATCAAACGAGCTCATCATACTTCCTGCTGATATCACTCAACTAGTGGAGCTAAAAAGTGAGTCGTTTATATATGATGGCAAGCCGAAGTCACTAACCGTTACAGGAGAAGTTCCACAAGAACTAACGCTTACCTATACTAATAATACACAGACAGCAATAGGGAATCACACGGTAACAGCAACATTAAGTGGTAGTGATAACTATACACCGATGCCTTATATGCTGTCTGCAACTTTATCAATTACAAAGAAAGAGGAAGAATTACCTTCTTTAGACAAAGTGATTTTTGAGCATAAAACAGAGACGTACACTGGAGAAGTAATCTCGATTGAAGCAACTAATCTTCCTGACTTAGTAACTGTAAAATACAACCTAAATAAGTACATCAACACGGGTACATATCAAGTAGTAGCGTCATTCTATTTCAAGGATATCTTACTAGGAACTAAGTCTGCTACACTTACTATTGAGAAAGCGCGTATCACAGGAGTAAAGTTTAGTAAAAAAGAAGTAACCTACGATGGCAAAGAACACGAACTACTATTAGAAGGAGAACTACCTCTAGGAGTAACTGCTACCTATAAAAACAACAAAGCTACTAACGCAGGTACATATAAAGCATCTGTAAAATTAGAAGGAGACAACTATATCTCAAGTACTAGATCAAATGAGCTAATCATATTACCTGCTGATATCACCAAACTTGTCGAGCTAAAGAGTCAATCGTTTATATATGACGGTAAACCGAAGTCACTAGCTGTTACAGGTGAAATACCTCAAGAACTAACGCTTACTTATACTAATAATACACATACAGAAATAGGCAATTACACTGTCACAGCAACATTAAGTGGTAGTGATAACTATACGCCGATGCCTTACTCTCTGTCTGCTACATTATCGATTACTGAAGCACAAGAAGAATTACCTTCTCTTGATAGTGTAATCTTTGAACATAAAACAGAAACATACACTGGAGAAGTAATTACTATAGAAGCAACTAATTTAACAAATAACGTAAGAGTCTCTTATGATAAGAACCAGTATACTGATGCTGGTGTTTATCAAGTCATAGCGTCATTCTATTTCAAGGACATCTTACTAGGAACTAAGTCAGCTACACTGACTATCGAGAAAGCACGTATCACAGGAGTCAAGTTTAGTAAGAAAGAAGTAACCTATGATGGCAAAGAACATGAACTTCTATTAGAAGGAGAACTACCTCTAGGAGTAACCGTTACTTATAAAAACAACAGAGCGACTAACGTAGGTATCTATAAAGCTTCTGTAAAATTAGAAGGAGATAACTATATCACAAGTACCAGATCAAACGAGCTAGTCATATTACCTGCTGATATCACTCAATTAGTCGAATTAAAAAGCCAGTCGTTTGTATATGACGGTAAGCCTAAGTCACTAGCTGTTACAGGTGAAGTTCCTCAAGAGCTAACGCTTACTTATACTAATAATACACATACAGCAATAGGGAACCATAAAGTAACAGCAACATTAAGTAGTAGTTCTAACTATACACCGATGCCTTATACCCTGTCTGCGACTTTATCCATTACTGAAGAACAGGAAGAACTCCCTACATTAGATAATATAATTTTTAAAGATATAGTTGCTATTTACAGTGGTCAACCCTACAAGATTATTGCTACAAACCTTCCTCATGATGTAACTGTAAAGTACAGTGATAACTCCTTTACTAATTCAGGTGTTTATATCATCACTGCAGACTTTTATTATCAAAATATTTTATTAGGACATAAAAGAGCAACGCTTACTATAGAGAAAGCTCCCATCACTAGTGTAAAGTTCAGTAAAAAAGAAGTTAATTATACAGGTACAGCTCATCAGCTCCTACTAGAAGGAGAGTTACCACTAGGAGTCAAAGCAACCTATCAAAACAATAAACATATTAACGCAGGAGAATATAAAGCTTCCGTGAAACTAGAAGGAGACAATTATATCACGAGTACTCGTACAAATCTATTGATCATTCGACCAGCAGATCTGACTAGATTAGTGAGATTAAAGAATCAATCGTTCAAGTATGATGGACAGCCAAAATCTTTAAATATAGAAGGGCATATACCTCAAGGGCTACGTATTACATATCAAAACAATACGCATACAGACATTGGACACTATACAGTTACAGCCACATTAGAAGGAAGTAATAACTACACTCCTATGCCTTATACAATGACAGCAATATTAGCTATAAGCCACGAAGGCGAAACTCTACCAACGCTGGACAACGTTATATTTGAAAACAAATCTGTTATTTACAATGGTAACTCTCATAAACTAGAAGCATACAATATTCCTAATGAAGTCAATGTAGAATATGACAGAAACTACTATGACAACGCAGGAGAATATAGTATAAAAGCTTCTTTCTATTATAAATCAATACTTATTGGTACTAAAACAGCCAAATTAACAATAGAGAAAGCTAAACTAACCAATATCACATTTAGCAAACTTACAGTGGATTATACAGGTAAACCTCAGAAGATCTTAATCAAAGGGAAACTGCCTAAAGGAGTGACTGCCACTTACGAAAATAATATTCACACAGACGCAGGCATTTACAAAGCTAGTGTTACACTAGAAGGCGATAATTATATTACTAGCAAACGCACAGCTAATCTTACAATTAAACCACTTGATATACACAAATTCATTTCTTTTGCCAACCAAGCTTTTGTATATGACGGTCAACCTAAAACACTTACCTTGACAGGAAACTTACCCCATCCTCTAAAAGTAACTTATGAAAACAATACACATACAGAAATAGGGAAATATCAAGTAAAAGCTACCATTGAAGGAAGTAGTAATTATGCTCCAATGCCTTATGTAATAACAGCAACTTTGGTCATCAGAAGTGATGATGAAGCAGCTGATATAGTTGAATTATCTATTAATGAACAAGTGTTTAAAAACCCAACCTCTAAGATAACATACATCTTGCCTTGTGGAGAAAAATATGCTCGAATAGAGTTTAATGAATTAAGTGCAGGAGCTTTTATCACTAACAACATAAAAGAGGAATACTTATTACATTATGCAGGTACGTTTACAATTCCTGTAACAGTTAAATCTGAATCACAGACACTCACTAGAGAATACACAATAGAACTAATCAGACCCGTACCTTTCGAAAAAGTAGCGATAATGAAGCCAGATAATTCTTTTGTCATAAATATGAACTCAGCCACAAACGGAGGTTTTAACTTCACCTCATTTAATTGGTATAGAGATGATATGCTAGTGAGTACAAATAACTATTATGTAGCAGGAGCGTACAGTGATATCAATAACAATAATCAAGTTCAACATCACTTAATACTGACAACGGATAAAGGAGAAAAAGTCTATACCTGTAAACAAATTATAGAGATCAATAATACAAACAAGGTCAAACTGTTCCCAAATCCAGTAAATCAAAACAAAATAATCAATATTGTTTTTGATATGGATAGAACCACTTTTAGTCCTGCTAGGCTAGAAATATATTCTATACTAGGAAACAAGGTATTAGAGGCAGAACTTCCCAACCGAGAGAACAGTATTCACCTCCCACCACATTTACAAAGTGGTAAATACATCGCAGTTATTCTAATCAATAACGAAAAGAAAATTATCAACTTCATCATCAAATAATTTTTTCACTTTCTGTTTATACTTCCGAAAGGTTGAATCTCATCACTGAGTTCAACCTTTCTTTTTTTAATAATCTCAGTAAATCCTACTACACCTCTTTTGTCATTCTGAGCTTGCGAAGAATCCCATCCTACATGATTGTAGAGTTACGTGTGAGACCCTTCCTATCGTAAGTGTGACATAGATAACGGATTAGTAGTTCCGTGTTATATGATTAACAATTAATATTTCCAGTTGTAATCATTCTGAGCTTGCGAAGAATCCCATCCTACATGATTGTAGAGTTACGTGTGAGACCCTTCCTATCGTCAGGGTGACATAAATAACGGATTAGTAATTCCGTGTTATATGATTAATATTTTCAGTTGTAATCATTCTGAGTCTACGAAGAATACCATCCTATACATCCACTCACGATATCTTTCTGAGCCTGCAAAGAATCCCATCCTACATGATTGTAGAGTTACGTGTGAGACCCTTCCTATCGTCAGGGTGACATAGATAACGAATAAGTAACTTTAAATCAGTGACTCACAGAATTAACTCAATAGACTCGTTGGCGCGGATTTATAATCCGTGACATCACATTACCCCAAAATTTAAAAGCACTTTTTCTCTTTATCTCTCTTACTACAGTCAAAAAATAAGAATACCCTCTCTAATTTATCTTATTTCCTTCATTTGTTTCCATTTAGAGAAGGGCAATCCTACTAAAGGTTCCTTTTTTCTAATTTTTTTTTAAGTACATAAAAACATTATAACCTGTATATCAATCATTTATTAAAAAACCTAATTATACCAACCATTCGACAAAGTCAGTAAAACTACACCATAGAAGTCTTTCCTTGGACAATTATAGGACAATACTAGGATGATAACGGGGTTGAAGCAACTTTTGTCCAATAATAGTCCTTTTATACTTCTTCTATTCTTCTTTTATGAAAACGATAGGTGATCATAAGATATTCAAAATACCCTCTATGGAAGGCGAAATCATTCGCTTTGATATTCTTCACTTTTGGATCTCATTTTTAGGAAGTGTGATGTACACTATGATGACTTCTTTTATCGATTGTTTGAACAGTTAAATAATCATATATCAGTATTTTATATCTTGTAATAACCAAAAAATGAGATAATCATGGCAGAAATCAAAGA
Source organism: Myroides odoratimimus (assembly GCF_004337635.1). NCBI lineage: Bacteria > Pseudomonadati > Bacteroidota > Flavobacteriia > Flavobacteriales > Flavobacteriaceae > Myroides > Myroides odoratimimus. The sequence continues at coordinate 2,540,660 of NZ_CP037427.1, read as the reverse complement.
AGGAATATTAGGTGCTGTAGTAGGAAAGGTAGGAACCGTAGTGGGGGTATTGTGGAGAGGGAGAAATATACTACGTGCTAAGCCGCTAAAATCAAGTAAAAAAGCGACAGAGGCTCAATTGAAACAATGGGATAAGATGAGTCTCGTATCTACCTTTGCGAGTAAATTCAAGGATTTTGTCAATGCGCATTGCCCTGCGGTCTACAATGGAGAGAAATGGATGACAGGAAAAGAACAAATGATCTCTAGACTGATGAAACAAGGCATCACAATGCATGAAGGAGAGCAATATGTACAAATAGACAAAGTGCTCCTCTCTATCGGAACCCTAGCTCCTGCTGTGATTAAGAAAATAAGTAGACTCAAAACTGGTAAGCTAAAAGTACAATGGGATAATCATCTGATCAATCCCTTAACGCTAGATACAGACGTACTAACGATTATGGCGTATCACGAAGAATTAGATAAATTCATGACCATCCCTAATATCGGGCAACGCAAAGATAGATATGCTCACTTCGCTCTACCGAAAGAATGGCAAGAAGGAAGAGTCTATCTGTGGAGTATGTGGAAAGCAGAAGATGGTAGTGTACATAGTACAAGTTGCTTTCATGGAACATTAGAAATGGATATTGAGGGGGCTGGATATGAGGGAACAGGGAACCGAGGAACAGGTAACAAGGGAACTGGGAACCGTGGAACAAGTAACAAGGGAACGGAAAATGAGGAAACTGAAAACAGAGAAACAGATAACATGGAGACTGGAAACGAGGGAACACTTGTACCTATAACGGATAGTGTAAGTGAATCCTCACCTTCTATCTCTCTTATGGAAGAAGAGTCCACAACTAAAAAAGAACTACCACCTGGGCTCATCCGTCAAGTCAGAAAGAAAATCATAAAAGAAATAAAGTCAAGAGAGTATTCTACTAAAGATAATACAGATGAAGCGACGATGTATGGAGCGCGGTCTGTCTTAGAAGCACTAAAGGCTGAAAAGGAACAGAGAGAGTGAAATACCAGAGGTTAATTCACAGCACGTTATTCTTTAAATCTAGCAGAATATATCATAATAATTTTAACCCAGATTATGCAATAGACATATAAACGAAAAGTAATTATACAAAATAGGTTTGAATTAGTGATAAAAGCATACTATAGTATGGTTTTAGAGCTAATGAAAGAACTATGAAGTAGAATTGCTTTGTAGTATTTGGCTAATGCGTAATGTGGGTTAAAAGCACTTACACATTGTCTAAATAGCGAATATCTTCTAAATCAACAGACGCTAATTATACCATACTTACATATATAAAGTCACTTATGAACTGGGAGGATAAACTAAACAAGCTGGGAGGGATAGAAATACAATACATGATGAAGATGATGATTTAGAAGAAGAGTGGTTTACTGATGATCTTTAAAGTTACATCATATTGAATTGCTATAAATTAGATTTTGTATTGATTCGATTTCTTGTTCTAATTTAGAACTCTTTATTACTAGAGGTTTTACATTCTCTCTCCTCACCTACTCCTTAAAAATCAGAAGTGACAAACTTTAACTAATTCCAGCACTTAGAGGTAGATTATTTATAAATAAGTGTCAGAGTTTATCTATAATTATTATTTATATTTGTAGCGAGTTATAACAATATGTATTAAAAAGAAATAGAATGAATACAGACGAAAAGTTTCACGACGAAATGGGAGACAACCACATCGCATCTAGTGATGCAACTCCACTTAGAAGTGATGCATTTGACCGCACAGATGACGAAAAAATAGAATTGATAAAAAAAGATGTAGAAAACATTCTTAACACTTTAGGATTAGACTTGACAGATGACAGTCTTAAGGGTACACCTAACCGTGTAGCTAAAATGTTTGTAAAAGAGATGTTTGGAGGATTAAATCCTGCTAAAAAGCCAAGTGCTTCTACATTTGACAATAAATATAAATACAACGAGATGTTGGTAGAAAAGAACATTGTAGTTTATTCTACTTGTGAACATCACTTACTACCTATCGTTGGGCGTGCTCACGTAGCGTATATATCTAATGGTACTGTAGTAGGTCTTTCTAAGATGAACCGTATCGTTGATTTTTATGCAAAGAGACCTCAGGTACAAGAGCGTTTAACTATTCAGATTGTAAATGAATTAAAACGTGTATTAAACACAGAAGATGTGGCATGTATCATCGATGCAAAACACTTATGTGTAAACTCAAGAGGAATCCGCGATATCGAAAGTAGTACTGTAACTGCTGAGTTCGGAGGAAAATTCCAAGATGAGAACGTTCGTAAGGAGTTCTTAAACTATATCCAATTAGAGACTAAGTTCTAAACATTACAAATTATATTATGCCTTTATATCAAGAACAGCAATTAAAAATGTACAACTCCATCACTGGAGAGAAAGAAGTTTTCAAACCTATCCATGAGGGTAAAGTGGGTATGTATGTATGTGGACCAACAGTCTACAACTATGTACACCTTGGGAACTGTCGTACTTTTATATCTTTTGACTTGGTATATCGTTATTTAAAACACTTAGGGTATGCTGTGCGTTACGTTCGTAATATTACTGACGTAGGACATATGGTAGACGATGTAGATGAAGGAGAAGATAAAATCGCTAAAAGAGCGCGTATTGAGCAGATAGAACCAATGGAGATTGTTCAGAAATATACTTTGAACTTTCACAATATTCTAAAACAGTTCAATAACCTACCTCCTAGCATTGAACCAACGGCTACTGGGCATATCATCGAGCAAATAGAAATCATACAAGCGATCATCAACAATGGTTTTGCTTATGAGGTGAATGGATCTGTGTACTTCGATGTAGAGAAATACAATCAGTCTCATAACTATGGAATATTAAGTGGTCGTAAGATAGAAGATATGTTATCTAATACAAGAGATTTAGATGGACAATCTGACAAACGCAATCCACTAGACTTTGCACTTTGGAAAAATGCAGAGCCTCAGCATATCATGAGATGGCCTTCACCATGGGGAGATGGATTCCCTGGATGGCATCTAGAGTGTACTGCTATGAGTACAAAATACTTAGGTAAACACTTCGATATACACGGAGGTGGAATGGATTTAAAATTCCCTCACCACGAATGTGAGATTGCACAGAATGAAGCTTCTACAGGTAACTCACCTGTAAACTACTGGATGCATGCTAATATGCTTACTCTAAACGGTAAGAAAATGGCTAAATCTACAGGGAATAACATTCTTCCTGATGAATTATTCTCTGGCGAGAACAATATCCTTAGCAAAGGGTTTGCTCCTGCTGTAGCAAGGTTCTTTATCTTACAAGCGCACTATAGAAGTATCTTAGACTTCTCTGATGATGCTATCTTAGCGTCTGAAAGAGGATATCAAAGATTAATGGAAGCTATCAAATCTCTAAAAGATTTGAAAACTTCTAGCAACTCTTCTGTTGATATCACAAAATGGAGACAATCGTGCTATGATGCAATGAATGACGACTTTAACAGTCCGATTTTAATTGCAAACTTATTTGAAGCAGTTAAATTCATTAACCTAATTAAGGATAATAAAGAGACTATTTCGGCTACAGATTTAGATACTTTAATTAATAGTATGAGCGCATTTGTATTTGATGTATTAGGTTTAGAAAACACTGAAACAGCAAGTGCTAATAACGAAAAACTAGAAGGTGTAGTCAATATGCTTATCGGAATGCGCAACGAGGCTAGAGCAAACAAAGATTTCGCAATGTCAGACCACATTCGAGATGAACTAGCTAAAATCGGTATTCAACTAAAAGATGGTAAAGAAGGTACTTCTTTCTCTCTATAAATACACAAAAGAGGTTATTCTATGAATAGCCTCTTTTTTTATACATACCTCACCTACAATAGTTAAGTTTATTTTTTGTGATTATAAAATAGTCTTACTAAAACTAATTCCTTCTACTCATTTCTAACCTAGAATTTCTTACTTTTAGCACTATAATTAAACTCATCGTACATTTGTACACTTTCATATTTCTGTTACTATGCTAAAGAAAATATTAATATTCCCATTTGTAATATTAGTCCGTTTTTATCAGCTGGCTATTTCACCATTCTTCCCTCCTGCTTGTCGATACAGTCCTACTTGCTCACAATACACCTTAGAAGCACTAAAAAAACATGGACTTTTTAAAGGTGGTTGGTTAGCTATAAAGCGAATCGCTAGTTGTGGACCATGGGGAGGTAAAGGATATGATCCAGTGCCTTAATTATTATTTAAGTAAACTAGGAACTGAGGAACACAAAACAGGGAGCTAGTAACTGAAATAGAAAACAAAAAACAATGAAGTACTCTTGGGTGTAAACCACAATTACTCTTTTGAGAATAAAGATTATTTCATACATTTATCATCTAACAGTATAAAAAACTATGATACATTCATTACATATGATTTGGAACCCATCAGAAGGGTTGGATTTAGGATTTATTAAACTGAGATATTACAGTCTTATGTTTGTAATCGCATTTGGTTTAGGGTGGTTCTTAATGAAAAAGATATATGATCGCGAAGGACTAAGTGTTGAGAAACTAGACAAATTATTTATCTATACTGTATTAGCAACTTTAATAGGAGCTCGTCTAGGGCATGTATTCTTTTACGATTGGGATTATTATAAAGATCACTTATTTGAGATTATATCACCAGTGCGTTTCACACCTAAGTTTGAAATCGTTGGTTTTAGTGGATTAGCAAGTCATGGTGCAGCTATTGCTATTATCACTGTTATGTATTTTTACAGTAAAAAGATTATTCAAAAACCTGTACTTTGGATACTAGATAGAGTAATCATCCCTGTAGCAATAGGGGGAGTTTTTGTTCGTTTAGGGAACTTCTTTAACTCAGAAATTATAGGACACGAAACTACAAATGCTTTAGGTATTCGATTTTTAAGAGATAAATTCTCTCCTAGAGAAGCAATGGAGATTACAGGAATTCCTGATTATAACCAAGCTTATGACGCGATAGCTCATAATCCACAGTTTGCAGAAGCTTTAAACCTAGTAGTAGCTAAACACCCTACTCAACTTTATGAGGCATTTGGATATATACTTGTGTTCATTATTGTTTACTATATGTATTGGAAGACAGATGCACGCAAAAAGTTAGGTTATATCTTTGGAGTGTTCTTAGTACTACTGTGGATGGTAAGATTTATAGTAGAATATATGAAAGAAAGTCAAGGAGGTTTTGAAGATCAACTAGGCAATATTTTATCAACAGGACAATGGTTAAGTATTCCATTTATCATCGTAGGGATTTACTTATGGGTTACTGCCAAGAATAGAGTATACGAATCATAAATATACAGAGAGCTAATCAATCTAGATTAGCTCTCTTTTTTTATATTTCTCTCTTGAGTGTATAATAGATCCTTTGTGTTGTACTCCCCATAATACAAGGAGCTGTAGACACTAGCTCCCATCCTTGACTTCCTAGATCATTTAGTGTATCATCGGTCTCCTTCATTTCCATTTTTGCAAAGAATCCACTAGTCACTACTTCAATTGTTTTATATTCAAATCGTTTCATAATATTGTAATTAGTTCATTCTAAGATAATCAATTAAACCCAGATTATGCAATAAACATATAAACGAAAAGTAATTATACAAAATAGCTCTGAATTAGTGATAAAAACATACTATAGTATAGTTTTAGAGCTAATGAAAGAACTATGAAGTAGAATTGCTTTGTAGTATTTGGCTAATACATAATGTGGGTTTAACATCACACTTCGAAATAATTCTATATTGTTTTGGCTGATTCTAACGTCCCCTATTTTTAACTAAGGATAAAAATGTTTTAGTTAGTAACATCAATATTATTGGATATTCTTTTCTTTTTAACGAACAATTTCACAGATAAAATCACTACTTTTCTGAATGTAAACAAGGCATTCAATGGACAAGAACTATACGACTCAGGATAGAGGAAATAAAAAAGACTACCAGCAATATTTAGAAGCAATGGACACGATAGCTATCGAGAAGGTGGCTTCTGCAAGTGTGTTCTTTGAGGCCAAAGAGGGAAATGTATTAGTAGATGTAGGAATGGCCTCAGGGACGAGTACAGCTATATTAGCTCAACTATTTCCTAACCTTCAAATAATAGGTATTGATATCAATCCTAAAATGGTTCAAATCGCTGAAGAAACGTATAACCTTCCGAATCTCTCATTCCAAGAAGATGATGGCGAAAAACTATTGACTTTTGAAAAGAATACAATTAGTGGATTCTTTAATTGTTCTGCCATTCACCATATTACTTCATATAACGACTATGACAATAACAGAGCATATAATACACTTCGCAGACAAGTAGAGTTATTGAAAGATAAAGGAGTGCTTGTCATCCGCGATTTTGTCAAAGTAGAACAACAAGAAGTTATACTAGAACTATCTACTCTAACTAAAGAAGGTAATCCTAGTGATGCAGAATTGTTCATTCAATTTTCTCAAACGGCCAGATCATTAGCTAAAGAAAAAGGTTTTCCCATTGAAGAATTAGAGCCTCTAAAACCTAATACAAGGCGATTTCATGCATTTTATACTGATGTAGTAGAGTTTATTCGTCGCAAAGATTATTATGCGAATTGGGACATTGAATTGCAAGAAGAGTATGGATATTATACACAAAAAGAATTTGAAACAATCTTTAAGGAACTGGGATTGCGAATCATTATATCTACTCCTATCTACAATCAATGGATCATTAATAACCGCTATAAAGACCACTTTACAATCTATAATTTAGCTGGAGAAGAAATAGGCTTTCCTCCTACGAATTACTTAATTGTTGGAGAAAAAGTCCCTGGTGGAAAACAATTACAATTAACTAGACATTTACCTAAAAAGGACACTCCATTCTTAACCTTATCTACCTTTAAAAATATAAACACAAATAGGTTATATGATATTGTAAAACGACCAAATAAAGTAATTGACATTATCCCTTATAGAAATAGTGATAGTGGCTTAAAGGTAATCGCTAAACATGGTTACCCTCGTCCATTAGCAAATGTCAAAGCAGATAGTCCTATCTTAGATGGTAAACAATACAGTGGATATATACCTGAAGGACTTGCAATAGCTGAAACAGACAATATAAAAACAGAAATAGAGAACAGATTTAATATTAAACCTGAGGAATATGAAACGATTCGTACTTCCCTAAATTACTACACCTCTCCTGGTGGTATCAATGAAAAGGTAACTTCTATATTCATAGAACTACACTCACCTATTTCATTAAATACTCCATTAAACGAAGGGTATTCAGGCTTTAAAGATTCTGGTTATTTACATGAATACGATGCTGTACAACTCCTTAATACTGCCCAAACAGGTGCATTAGTAGAAGCTAGATTAGAAGTGAATATCTATAATCTATTTTTAAAGTTAGCTATACCATTACCTAAATGGTTAGGACAAAAAACAGCTATACAAAATGTAGAGAAGATTCATGCAACTGATTTAGAAAAACTATTACAGTTAAATACAAAAGAATACATCCATAATGACAGTCAAGCTGGTTTCTTAAAGACACACAGAGCTTCTTTTGAAGCAACAGGTATTGATAAAGACTCTGCGATACTAGAATATGTATCCCCTACTCATTATAGTACTAATACGGTAATAACTCTCCCTGTATTTAAAAACAATGGAGCCTTTTATATAGGTTTAGAAACTAGAAGTCTTCCTGTACCCCAAATATTCACTAACAATAGTACGATTATAACGGTACCAGCATTTCGTCTATCTAAAGAGGTAAGAAACTACTATGACCTAGAACAATATCTAAATACCCTGAAATTTGGAAATAGCAATGTAATTGGATACTCTAAATTAGGAGAAAAGTACTTTCCTAGTATAGGAATTACGCCCGAACAAGTATATCCGTATATTATCCATCTAGATCAGCCTACTGATACACTACATTGGATAAAAATAAATGACCTGATGAATAATCTAGACAAAATAGTTGATACTCATCTTTTAATAGCATTATGTCGATTATATCATAGTCAACAATAAAACTATTAGATTACTAGCCTAAGTAACACTAGTCATTGACTAGTCCTAAAATAAAAAAGCCACTCCTTGCGGAGTGGCTTTTTTTATAAATACAAGTTCTAAGATAGAATTAGTTTTTCTCAACTAACATTTCCTCTTGAGCTTCTCTATGTCTTCTTTCGATTTCTTCTTTATCTTTTCTTGGCATAGTATCCACTAATACTGGAGTAGCTAAGAATAATGAAGAATAAGTACCTACAATAATACCGATTAACATCGCAAAGATAAATCCTCTGATTGAATCACCTCCGAATACGAACATGATTAATAATACTAGGATTAAAGTAAGCGAAGTATTAATAGTTCTAGATAATGTAGTATTTACTGAATCATTAACGATCTTATTGAAATCACCTTTTGTTTTACCAGCGATGTACTCACGTACACGGTCAAATACAATTACAGTATCATTCATAGAATAACCAATAACAGTTAAGATCGCAGCGATGAAGTGCTGGTCAATCTCCATATGCCAAGGCATAAACTTATATGTTAATGAGTAAATACCTAATACAAAGATAACGTCGTGCGCAACAGAAACAATAGCTCCTAATGAATACTGCCATTTTCTAAAAGAAATAACTAAGTAAATAAAGATAGCAGCCATAGACCCTAATACAGCCCAATATGCATTCTGTTTAACGTCTTTTGCCATACTTGGTCCAACTTTAGAAGCTTGGATAACTCCTAATGTTTTTCCTTCTGTAGCATTAACGAACTCTTCATAAGTCATAGGAGATGAATAGTACCCTTTTAACCCTTCGTATAACTTCTCGTTTACTTCTTGGTCTACTGCAGCACCTTCTTCTTCTACTTTATATTTAGTAGTAAGTTTTAACTGTTGTTTATTTCCGAATACTTTCGCTTCAACATTTACACCAAATACTTCTCCTAGCTTATCACTTACTTCGTTAGCTGTAACTTCTTTATCAAACTTAACTTGGAAAGTTCTACCTCCTACAAAGTCAGTTCCTTGGTCAAATCCGTTGATTGCAAATGAAGCAAAAGAAACCACTACAATGATTAATGATAAACCATAAGTAGCTTTCTTCATTTTTAAGAAATCAAAGTTGAAGTTTGTAAACCAATTTTTAGTAATACTTGTACTGAATGCTAAAGTTCTACCAGCTTTAACGTCTCTATCCATAAAGATACGAGCGATAAAGATTGAAGTAAATAATGAAGTAGCAATACCGATTAACAATGTCGTAGCAAATCCTTTAATAGGTCCTGATCCAAAAGCGAATAAGATAACCCCTGTTAAGATATGTGTAACGTTTGCATCAACAATCGGACGCATAGCACCATGCCAGCTATAAGATTCTTTAATCGTATCTGCAAGACTCATTCCCTTACGCAAACATTCTTTTGCTCGTTCAGAAATAATAATATTCGCATCCACTGCAGTACCCATCGTTAATACGATACCTGCAATACCTGGTAATGTCAATACAGCACCTAAACTAGCAAGGATACCAAATAAGAATAATAAGTTCGCTAATAAAGCAATATTTGCATACCATCCAGCTCTACCGTAGTAGAATGCCATCCAAGCAGCAACAATAATTAAACCAGCCACAGCAGATAACATACCAGCATCGATAGCTTGTTGTCCTAAAGATGGTCCTACGATTTCAGATTGAACGATATCTGCACCTGCTGGTAATTTACCAGCACGTAAGATATTCGCTAAGTCTTTCGCATCAGCAACAGTAAAGTCACCTGAGATAGATGATCTACCACCAGAGATAGGTCCACTAGTAACACCTGGAGCTGAATAAACGATATTATCTAATACAATAGCAATATTAGAATGCTCTGTATAAGCTTTTCCTGTTAACTCTTCCCATACTTTAGCTCCCTTAGGACTCATTGTCATCCCTACTACAGGACGGCTAAATTGATCATACTCATCTTGAGCACCAGTAATAACGCTTCCACTTAAAGGAGGAATACCTTCTCTATTTGTTTTTAAAGCATATAACTCAACTAAATCAGGAGCTTTTTTACTTGGTTTACCCCATGCAAAACGAGCATACTTTTGATCTGCTGGTAATAAGTTACGTACGTCAGCTCTGTTTAAATAAGCATTTACTTTAACTGTATCTTTCGTTTGGAAATAACCTAAGATTGGGCTTCCTTGTTGTCCACCCATTGCGAATAAGTCTAATAAAGGGTTGAATTCTTTATTAGCTGCATTCCCCATAGAGTCTTTTGCTACAGTACCTAATAATGCTTCAACATCTGAGTTAGTTGTTGTATTATCAGTAGCAGTCTCTTTTTGATTAGCTTGCTTTTCAGTTGTTTTTAAGTACTCATTAGCAGCCATGATATAGTTTCCTATTTCATCTACTTTATAAGTTTCCCAAAACTCTAACTGAGCAGTACTTTGTAATAAATTTTTAATACGATCTACGTCTTTTGCTCCAGGAAGCTCAACTAAGATACGCCCTGTATCCCCTAACATTTGAATATTTGGCTGAGAAACACCGAACTTGTCGATACGCTCTCTGAATACACGGTAAGCACTCTCTATAGATTCTTTTACTTTTTTATCTAAGATAGACTTTACTTGGCTATCAGACATTCCAACAGTAATCTCACTTAAGTTTCTGTTTGCAAAAATATCTGCAGCTGCTAATTTTACATTCCCTTTTGATTCTTTATCAAAAGCAGTGTAAAAAGCATCTAAGTAACTTTGATTACCTTGTCTTTGTGATTCAGCTTCTGCTAACGCTTTATTAAACGTAGCGTTCTTTGAATTATTAGCTAAACCTTTTAAAATGTCTTTGATTGATATTTGCAACGTAACATTAATACCTCCTTCTAAGTCTAATCCTTTATTGATTTGCTTAGCTCTCACTTCATTGAATGTTTGTCCTAAAAATACCGTTTGGTTACCAATTGAATCAAGGTATTGTAATTCTTTTGTCGAATCTCCACCAGCAAAAGCTTTCGCTTTATCCTCATAATGGTTGGTAACAAAGGTAAATGACAGTTGGTAAATACTTACCAATGCAAAGATAATTGCAAAAAATTTAACGAGTCCTTTGTTTTGCATTATTACTAAAAATTAATTATTTACTTTTTTTAAAACGAGCAAATATATGATATAGACAATGATTAAGCAATTCTTTGACTAAGAATATCAGCAAAAAGAGCTTTTTTCTATTACATATATTTTAACAATTAAACAATCTTTTACTATTCAATTGTTAATTCCTTATTTGTATCCCTAACAGCATTTGCACTATCTACAAATTTCTGAGATTCTTGCTCATTTAATTTTAATTCTACTATCTCTTCTATTCCTCCTTTTCCTATAACACAAGGAACTCCTATACACAATCCTTCTTGCCCGTATTCACCTTGTAAATATACAGAACAAGGGATTAACTTCTTAAAATCATTTAAGATACTATCCACAACGTTAGCTACAGCTGCTCCAGGTGCATACCATGCAGAAGTTCCTAATAACTTCGTTAGAGTAGCTCCACCAACCATTGTTGATTTACACACCTCTTCTTGTTCTGCTGCTGTCAACATCTCACTTACAGGAATACCTTTATAAGTAGCTAATCTGATTAATGGAATCATTGTAGTATCCCCATGTCCTCCAATAACCATTCCTTCAATATCTCCAACAGGTTTGTTTAGTTTTTGAGATAAGAAATATTTAAAACGTGAAGAGTCTAAAGCCCCTCCCATACCTATTACTTTCTTACGATCTAATCCTGATATTTTTAAAGCTGCTAGAGTCATTGTATCAAGAGGGTTAGTCACTATCACAAAAACAGCATTAGGAGAGTATTTTAAAGCACTTTCCATCACCGATTTTACTACAGATGCATTAGTACCTATTAATTCCTCACGAGTCATCCCTGGTTTTCTTGGAATTCCTGAAGTAACTACTACTACCTCACTATTAGCTGTTAAACTATAGTCATTAGTACTTCCCTTAACAATAGTATCAAATTTAGAGTTAGCTGCACATTGCATGATATCCATTGCTTTACCTTCTGCATATCCTTCTGCAATATCCACTAAAACTACTTCACTAGCGATTCTTCTATTAGCAATAACGTCAGCACATGTAGCCCCAACATTTCCTGCTCCAATAATTGTAACTTTCATAACTTTATATCTTTTTATTAAAAAAAGGTCAAGGCATATAATATGCTTGACCTTTATAATTTTACATATTTAAATACTAAGCATCAATTTTAGCATAAGTAGCATTTTTCTCAATAAAATCTCTACGTGGTGGAACTTCGTCTCCCATCAACATAGAGAATACTCTATCTGCTTCTTGTAAACTATCTATTGTTACTTGTCTAAGAATTCTATGTTCTGGATTCATTGTAGTATCCCATAATTGCTCAGCATTCATCTCTCCAAGACCTTTATAACGCTGAACACTTGATCCACTTCCCATTTTCTCCATTAACTCAAGACGTTCTTCATCTGTCCATGCATATTCTTTACGTTGCCCTTTTTTAACCATATATAATGGAGGTGTAGCAATATAAACATATCCATTCTCTATTAACCCTCTCATATAACGGAAGAAGAAAGTTAAAATCAACGTTGCGATGTGGCTACCGTCCACATCGGCATCACACATGATTACTACTTTATGATAACGTAATTTCTCAAGGTTTAATGCTTTACTATCCTCTTCTGTTCCCATCGTAACACCTAAAGCAGTAAAGATATTCTTAATCTCTTCGTTTTCGAATACTTTGTGCCCCATTGCTTTTTCTACGTTAAGAATCTTACCTCTTAATGGTAGAATTGCTTGGAAGTTACGATCACGTCCTTGTTTTGCAGTTCCTCCCGCAGAGTCTCCCTCCACTAGGAATACTTCACATTTAGAAGCATCTTGTTCAGAACAATCAGACAACTTTCCAGGTAGTCCACCACCGACCATAACAGTCTTACGTTGAACCATCTCACGTGCTTTCTTAGCAGCATGTCTAGCCTGAGCAGCTAAAATAACCTTTTGAACAATAATCTTAGCATCATTTGGATGTTCCTCTAAGTAGTTCTCTAGCATTTCTGCTACAGCCTGACTCACAGGGGATACAACCTCTCTATTTCCTAGTTTTGTCTTTGTTTGTCCTTCGAATTGAGGCTCCATTACCTTCACAGAGACAATTGCAGTCAACCCCTCTCTAAAGTCATCACCTGTAATTTCGAACTTAAGCTTATCTAACATTCCTGAAGCATCTGCATATTTCTTCAATGTTCTAGTAAGCCCCATACGGAATCCTTGTAGGTGTGTTCCTCCCTCATGCGTATTAATATTATTCACATAAGAATAAATATTCTCTGCATAAGTATCATTATAAACTAATGCAACTTCAACAGGGATTTCTCCTTTGTCAAGTTCCATAGAGATTACATCTTCAATAATCGGCACACGACTACCATCTAAGAATTTAATAAACTCTTTTAATCCTTCTTTAGAAAAAAATACTTCATGTTTAGGCTCACCATTTTCTTCAATTACTCTTTTATCAGTAAGTGTTATCTTTAATCCTTTATTCAAGAAAGATAACTCTCTTAAACGCCCAGCTAAAGTATCATAAGAAAACTCTAGAGTCTGTGTAAAGATAGTATGGTCAGGTTTAAATGTAACCGATGTTCCTCGTTTATCTGTTTCACCAATAACTTTTACTGGAAATAAAGCTTTACCACGCGAATATTCTTGTTCGTAAATTTTACCTTCACGATAAACAGTTGCTCTTAACAAATCAGATAGTGCGTTCACACACGATACCCCTACTCCGTGAAGACCTCCAGATACCTTATAAGAATCCTTGTCAAACTTCCCTCCAGCACCAATCTTTGTCATTACTACTTCTAATGCAGACACTCCTTCTTTTTTGTGGATGTCCACTGGGATACCACGTCCATTATCTTCTACAGTAATAGAGTTATCCTCGTTTATAGTAACGCTTATTGTATCACAATAACCAGCTAAAGCCTCATCAATTGAGTTATCAACCACTTCATATACTAAATGGTGTAATCCTCTTACTCCTACATCACCAATATACATCGAAGGACGCATCCTTACGTGTTCCATTCCCTCAAGAGCTTGAATGCTATCCGCTGAATAATTATTCTTATTTGTTTCTTGGCTCATAATAATAATAATAATAATCTAAAATATCTAACGTACAAATATAACAATTATCAAAGACTTTATCAACTCTAAACAAGCCTAAAATACATATATCTCACAAATAAAAACAAAAAAACGCAGATGTTTTCACACCTGCGTTTTTTTGTTTTTATAAAGGACTTTTACATTAATTCATGAATTGTAAATTCACAATTGTTAAATGTAAATCTCTCATGTACTTTTCTTCCTAATAACTCCTTGGCGATTGGAGCATCCATAGAAACGGCTAATACAGAACGGTCGTCTAAAACAATTTTTGGCAAAGCTGCTGAGAAAAATAAATACACTGAATTTACTTGTACTAAACTTCCAAATTCTACTACAGAACTCACTTTTTCATCATCTATTTTAGCAACTATATCTCGCATAGCTATATTTTCTAAAATCTTCTTACTCAAGTTTTCTTGTTCTAAATGCATCATTGACAAGCCTGTCTCGTGTTTGTCTCCTGCAGAACTTTTGGCGTCGTTCTGCGCGTCGATTGTCAAATCTTCTACAATTCCTTGCAACGCTTCCACCTTGTCATTTAACCGTTCTAAACAAATTGTTTTTAACTTCTTTTTTAATGTCATCATTACGTCTTTAAAATTTCTTTCTTTGCGAAATCGAAAGAAAATACATGTTTTGTTGTTTGTAACGACAAAAGTAAGTTATTAATCAATGAAAAAAAACAGTATTGTGCACCTTTTAGCGAATTTTAGTCATAAATTATCAGTTTTTAGCTTTTTTTCTGATTACAAAATCTCAAAAATCGAATTTATACATTGCTCCTCCCATAATCTGTACACCTTGCACCTTAAAGTTATCCCATTGATTATATTTCTGATTAAATAAGTTATTGGCTTTTAAGAATAGAGTCCAATTTTTAGTTGGCCTATACCCTACTTTCATATTTAAATCAACATAATCTTTCAATTCTACAACTGATGGATCTTCCCAAGTATTATAGTCTCCTATAAGCCCAGTAGAATCAATTACAAAAACATCTTTACGCTTACCTACATAAAACACATCTACACCTGCAAACCATTGTTCTGTAAAATCAAATTTAAAATCAGCTCCTGCTTTTACTTTTGGTAAATTCCAAGCTTCTAAAGAATTTGTATTATAGTTATTATACTCTCCATGAACTCCTATAGAAACATTCTCTTCGAAGTCAAAACGCAATTCACCAAATAAATTCAATGTTTTAACATCTCCATATTGCACTCCAAATGAGTTTCCAAACATATATGGTATTCTACTTCTATTCAAAGTATATTCATTGTGCAAAAACATCGCTTTGTCTTTCTCTCTTTTGTAAGACCCCTTGATGTTATAAGAGATATTATTATCTAATTTTCCTTTTAATCCAAGATAAATATCATACTTCTTATCAGTAGGCGTAATTAGAATATCTGGGGAAATGAAAGGGTTTTCTTCTGAAAACTGTTGAAAAGAGTTTTGTTGCAATCCTCCCTCTATTCCTGCATAAGTCACTAATAATCCAGGAACTAAATCATAAGATGCTTTAACTTGTGGATAGATATAAAAGTTATTCTCTGATTTACCAGCTAATTCTCCATTATTAAAGAAAACACCAACTCCTACTTGTACAGAATAGTTGTCATCTCTAAATGTAAGACTAGGTTGAGCTCCAAGGTTTAAATGATTATACTTCGTTGTTTCCCCTACAAATGAGTTTTTATATGATGTTCCTACATAATCAACAACAACCCCTACATTCAATTCTCCAAAGTCCAAAGCTGTTTTTACATTTGGTCTAATCTTAAAACGATTTTCTACCGTTCCAAAATCATCCCAAAAATAATCATATCTAAAATCCAATCCTGTAAAAGGGCTATTTCTAAACTCTAAAGCTCCATTTACAAAAACATTTTTATAGTGTTGAGATTCGTCTATTCCAGAAATATCACCTTGATTGAAGTCGATTTGTTTCGTTGGTAATCCATAATAATTACTCAATTGGTATCTAGCACCTGCTTCTACTGTCCAACCAAAATTCTTTAATTGTCCACCATAAACCAAACCTCCTTTTGTATTAGAGAAACTATCATCTAGAAGTAAATTCTTAATCCCTCCTTGAGAAGAAAAGTGACTAGCATATCCTGCTAAAAAACTATTCTTATTTAAGTGTTGACTTAAGAACACCTCTCCATTCAGATTAGTATAATTACCTGCAGAAAAAAGAGCATAATTATTAAAGCTTTTTAACCTACTTGTTCTTTCTACCTCTGCTGCTTTTCCTTTCTCAGGTACAAAAGTAGATGCTACAGGAAAAGAACTAATAGTATAAATTACATCTTTCTTGTTACCTGTAGTTTCATCGTCATTATTAGCTGTAGTACGAACTTTAAAAGCATCCGAAATTGTTGCATCATAAGCCCTTACTACATTAACAACCTCTGTACCTAATTTACTTGCTTCCGTATTTTTATCTTGAGCATAACCTGCTATTCCCCCTAGAGTTAAAACAGATAATATCGTATATATATTCTTATTGTTCATTATAATATCTTCTATATTAAAATTATTGAGCAATCGAAGAGTTTCGTTTAGCCTCTTGCGCTGTTATTTTTTGAAGTTCCTCTTTAGCTTCTTTCACCACATCTGGGTAGTCAGTAAAGTTCTTAGTAACGCTTTCTAAAATATAAGTAGCTTGATAACTATCTTTTAATTGATAGAAGTTCTTTGCCATTAATACTAATCCTTTAGCACCATAATACTTATAACCTGAATAGTCTTTTGCTAATTTCTGTACACTCTCATTAGACGCTTCATACTTAGCCTCTTTATTCTTAAAGTAAGCATCATAATACATCGCCTCTGCAGCTAACTCTCCTTTTGCTATCTTCAATACCTCTTGATAACCTTTCTTTGCTTTAGCTTCATCATTAGTAGCTATAGCCGTTCTAGCAATAACTATTTGTGCATCACCTTTTACTTTATTATCTGTTTTAGCCATTTTTAATACAGCTTCAGCATATTGAAGAGCTTCACTATAGCTATTTTGCTCATAGCTCAACTTCATTAGATTAGACTTAGCGAACACTACATTCTGTTCTTGTGCTGCCTCTGCATCTAAACGTTTTAAAGTAGTTATAGCCTTAGCAGTATTTTTATTTTTCAAATAAATCTCAGCCAAACGAGCAAGAGAAATCTCTGAGAACTCATTCTTATCCTTAGAAATTACAACTTCATAATGAGCAGTAGCCTTATCTAGATTATTCTCTGCAAAATACATTTGCCCTAAATAGAAATGAGCTTGTAACGCCTTTTGTCCCGTTGGGAAACTTTTTAGGTATTTCTCATATCCATCTATAGCCGATTGTGTATTATTTTGAATATACTGTTTTTCAGCCGACTCATAAGTATCTTTATCTAGTTCAGCATCGGTTACTTGAATAAAAGAAAGACCTTTAACCCATGCAGCATATTCATCTACCTTTCCATTATCCACATAGATTAGTCGTGCATTTTGAACCGCTTCGATAGCCTCAGAAGATTCCGGAGACTCTTTTACCACTTGTTTAAATTTAGCTAACGCTTGATCAGGTTTATTGTCGTTATAGTTAATCAAACCTTGTCTCAAGATAGCTCTTGCTTTATAACTTGATGTAGGATAATCTTTCAACATCTTATCAAAAGCACTTAACGCCTTTTGACTTTGATTCATAACGTCATAAGTCACCCCTATCTCATATTGAGCATCATCAGCCAAATTAGAAGTTGGGTAATCTTTCACAAACTTCGCTAAGTCTTCTATTTTACGAGGATTACGATCTACGAATCCATAGCTAATTGCCTTTTGAAAACGTGCATATTCTACATCAGCTTTATTTGCCTCTATAACTTTATTATAAGCCTCCATCGCAGGCCAATACTTCCCAGTAACAAAATTACAATCTCCTTGTCTTAGATAGGCATCTAGACGACGCGCCTCATCTTTAGGATTTTCATCTGTGTATTTTTTAAAATAATCCGCTGCTGTAGCATAGTCTTTCAATTTGAAGTATGAATACGCTAAATTATAATACAAATTATTACGTTCAGACAATCCCTTAGACGCTGTATTTTGATCAAATGCTTTGAACTGAGTGATAGACTCATTGAAGTCATTTAAATAAAACAATGTCTCACCCTTCCAATATTGAGCCTTTGCAGTATACTTTAAATTTTGCTTCTCTGCTAAAGATTTATCAAAAAGACTTAATGCTTCCTTATAATTCCCTTCATTGAACAATTCTTGACCACGCAAGAATGTCACTTGTTGATACACCTCTTTATTTCCTACAGAACGATTCTTCTCTAATAGAACTAAAGCCTCTTTATAGTTTTTAGAAGAAACATATGAGTCGATTAAAAGACCTTCTATCTCTCCGCGATAAGACGAATTAGGATATTTACTAATATAAGCATTTAATACAGCAGGTGTACTCTCATAAGCATTCCCAATATCATAACTAAGTTTCGCATAGTTTAAGAAAGCATCCTCTTGAATACCTGCGTCAAAACGCATTTCAGAAGCATTCTTAAATGCATTTAATGCCTGCGTCTTTTTATGTGTTTGAAGATAACTTTCCCCTAAGTGGTAATAAGCATTCTGTGCAATACCATTATCTCCACTGATAATTTTATTAAACTGCTCAATAGCCTTAGGATAATCTTTTGATTTATAATAAGTGTACCCTAATTGATAGAAGTCAGTATTACTCCACTTCCCTCCTTTACCTTGATAAGCTAATAAATGAGGTAGTGCTTTATCATATTGCTTTAAGTTAAAATAACTCTCCCCAACTATTTTAGACAACTCTGATTTCTCTTCAGGAGTCGCTTTTGTCATTTGAGAAGTTCCTTGTTCTATAGCCGTTTGAAAGTTTCCTGTCTTAAAGCTCATGTCTGCTTGATAGTACCCCATCTTCTCTTGGTAAGAAGACTTAGTTTCTACTTTGTCAAACAATTTTTTTGCATCGTCAAAATTATCTGAGTCATAAGCAATATATCCTAGATAATATGTTGCTTGCTCCCCCCATTCTCCACGAGTATTTACTTTCTTTAAATAGCGTTCTGCTTCTTTTTTATTCTTTGTATAGAAGTAACTATATCCCTTCTGAAAGTTAAAACGATCTAACTTCTTCTCATTAGTAATTGCGTTTTCTTTCACTTTTACAGCGTACTGCAGGGCTTTAGGAAAATCTCCTTTGCTGAAATAATAATCTGTAACCTCTACATAAGCCTGATTTTGCTTAGAACTAGTAGGGTACTTCTTCACAAATTCATCTATCTTATCTTCAGCTCCTTCTTGATTTAACTTAATAGCACAATACGCGATATAATAAGCACAATCAGCCTCTACCTCCGTATTTTCGCCTACATGAGCTTGTTTTACTTTCGTGAATAACAATTGCGCAGCTAAATATTGTTCTTCATTATACAATGCTACAGCATGATTATAATCAGCTAATCTCTCTACATAAGCAGCTGATTGTTGAGCACTTGCAGTTATACTCCCCAGTGCAAGAGTTAATAAAGTTAACCTATTATTTTTGTGCATTTCCATTCAGATTTATATAACGTCAAATATATCATTTTATACTCTTTTAAACTTATTTTTCAGCAATATATTGCCCTAATTGTTATCAAAAATATATTTAAATTGAAATTACACCTCTTCCATAGTAATAAAAAAACATGATAAATTATATCTTTTTGAGATTTAATAAATCGCATTTCACAAGAAAATAGCAAAAAACATAATAAAGAAACACTCCTTAATACAAAAAATCCCAATTCAAAAGAATTGGGATCATATAAAAAGTCTTTATTACAAATAAGAGGATAACAATCCTAAGATAATAGGAGCTAATACAGCAGTAAAAATTCCATTAAAAATCATCCCCACACTAGCGAAGGCTCCATACTTATTACTCACCTCCATTGCCTTCATCGTACCCATTGCATGAGAAGAAGTCCCCATAGCAATACCTTGTGACATTGGATTACTTATTCGAGTAAGGTTAAGCACCTTAAATCCCACCATACTACCAAATATCCCCGCTATCATAACAGCAGCGGCAGTTACAGACGGAATACCATTAACTGACTTAGATATCTCTAAGGCTATAGGTGTACTAACTGACTTAGGAGCTAGTGATAAAATAATCTCTTGATCTGCGCCTGTCATCTTAGCTAGTATCACTACTGACACTACCCCCACAACACATCCTATTAATTGACTAATTAAAATAGGAAACAACTGTTTTTTAATTTTTTCCCACTGTACATATAAAGGAACTGCTAAGGCTACAATAGATGGCTTTAAAAAGAAATCAATATACTTACCTGCCTCTTCATAATTTTGATAAGGAATCTTTAAAAGATATAAATACCCCATCAAGACAACCATAGACAAGATAATAGGATTAAATATAATCCATTTTTTCTTTTCACTCAAAGCTATTCCTAAAGCATATAAAGCTAAAGTTAGGAATAATAAAAATGTTGGATTGGCTAAAAAATTCATTTCTTTTTTCTTAATAATTGATGAGTAAATCCAGTTACAAAAATCACTATCACTGTACTTACCAGTGTAGCCACAACAATAGATACAATCGACTGACTAAGAATTCCGAAATAATTCAACATAGCCACACAAGGTGGAACAAAGAATATCCCCATGTTTTTAATTAAGAAGTTAGTAATACCACCGATTGATTCTACTTTTACCCACCTCAATTTTAACATTGTCCATAATGTGATTAGACCGATGATACTTGATGGTAATTTTAATCCTGTGAGATACACCACTAACTCTCCAAAGGCTAGACAACCTATCACGATTGCTACCTGCTTAATTAAATTCATTTTGTTTAAATATTTATCACAAAATTACTAAATACAATCTCTATAAAAGAAACAAAACAGATAAAAATAAATTATTTAACAACTACAAATCTCGCCAAAAGACATCACTTCAACAATAAACAAGAACCAATCACTTAGCTTTTTGGTAACTTTTACTTAATCTTATATTCAAAAAATTAGAGCAATTTTGTCATGTAATCAAAAAGAAAAATATGTAAACAAAATATAGATTAAATTGGTTAGTTAGAACAAAAGGAGAGATCTACAGCGGATCTCTCCTTTTGATTTAACTACTTACTACATCAGTTTATTTTACATTATTTACACTCCACAATAAGACCTCAATCTATTTTTTTCTTAAAAACGACATCCGATATAGATATTTTCAGCTCAACTATACTTTATTATTGTTTATCTTAGTATTTTTACCACAAAATACACGATTATTATGTCTAAAACAGTTTTATCCCTACAAGGAGTTGATATCTACCAGAACAAGCATAAAGTACTTTCTAATGTTAACTTAGAAGTAAATAAGGGAGAATTTTTATATATAATCGGAAAGACAGGTGCAGGTAAAAGTAGCTTTATGAAAACGCTGTATGCAGACCTTCCTTTAGAAGTAGGCGAAGGCTCTATCGTAGACTATGACTTGAAGACCTTAAAAGAAAAAGATATTCCATACCTAAGAAGATCACTAGGAATCGTATTCCAAGACTTTAAACTACTTCCTGACAGAACAGTCTATGGAAACTTATACTTTGCCTTAAAAGCAACTGGTTGGTCAGAAAAAGAAGCGATGGATAGAAAAATACACGAAGTATTAGACAATGTAAATATGTTAGCACATATCGAAAAAATGCCTCACCAACTATCAGGAGGGGAACAACAACGTATCGCTATAGCTAGAGCATTGCTAAATGATCCTGATCTAATCCTAGCTGATGAACCAACAGGTAACTTAGACCCTCAGACTAGTGCTGAAGTAATGGAACTCCTACTTAAAATTAATAAGAATGGTAGAACCATAATCATGGTAACACATGATTATGCATTGTTATTAAAATTCCCTGCTAAAACATTAAAATGTGACGATGGTACCCTATTCGAAGTAGTACACAGAACATCACAAAATTAATATACAAAAAGACTATCAGTGTTGATAGTCTTTTTTGTTTTATCCTAACTCAATCTACTCCATTTAAATCAAGAGTAAAAGACAAGTCACTACTATTTTTTATTTAACTGAAGAATAAGATCACTATACGATACCGCAACTAAATCTTCTTTAGTCAACTCCATTAGATTAAAAAAATAATCACATTGTTGCTTTAAATCAACACCCTCTTCTACTCCGATATTACAAGCTTCTACTTCCACAAAACACCCCAATCCATCCACTTGATCCAAGTGAATACTAACGTTCTTATACTTTAAGACCTTACGCACTTTAGATACCTTTACTTTTATACCAAACTGCAATTCTAATATCGCACCTAACGCAACATCTTTCTCATGTTTATAATAAATAACATCCGAACTCTTCGCTTCCTCCCCATTTACACGATTATAATAAATCAAAGAACTATACTCATCATACTCACGAAGCTTCACTCTTCCAATAGGGACGTTATAATAAGTATCCACTTGCTTATATACCCCATCTAGAATGAGCTCTAATCCTTTTAATTTATCTTCTATACTATCTAAGTCAGCTACACGTGCTTTAAATTCCACATTCTGTAATTCCATCTATCTCTTTTTAGGTTCTAGCAAATATAACCGATTAAAATAAAAAAGCCTCACTGCATACAGTAAGGCTTTTAAATATATTAAGTAAGATAAATCAGATTTGACAAACGTTTATTATTTTACTTTATTAACGATAGCTGCGAAAGCTTCTGGGTGATTCATAGCTAAATCTGCAAGAACTTTACGGTTCAATTCGATATTGTTAGCTTTTAATTTACCCATGAATTGAGAATAGCTCATTCCGTGTAATCTAGCACCAGCGTTGATACGCATGATCCATAATGAACGGAAGTTTCTTTTCTTTTGTTTTCTATCACGGTAAGCATATACCATTGCTTTTTCTACCGCGTTTTTAGCTACTGTCCAAACGTTTTTACGTCTTCCAAAGAATCCTTTGGCTTGCTTCAAAATTCTTTTTCTTCTTGCTCTTGAAGCTACTGAGTTTACTGATCTTGCCATTTCTTAAAAATGTGTTTTTTGTAGTGGGCGGTTATGTTTCAAACACTTCTAAACTTTCATTTGCTCCACTCCAGGGTTATTAAATTATTTTAACCGGAATTAAGATTAGATTAATCTTAATTGATCTTTGATACTGTTTGTATCTGCTTTAGACACTAATCCAGAGTGTGTTAAAGCTAATTTACGCTTTTTAGATTTTTTAGTCAAAATGTGACTTTTGAAAGCGTGTTTTCTTTTGATTTTTCCAGAACCAGTCAACTTGAAACGTTTCTTAGCACTAGATTTAGTTTTCATTTTAGGCATTATTTCCTAGGTATTAATGATTATCTTACTTAACTATCTTAATATACTTAAATACTATTTTTTCTTTTTAGGTGCAATAAACATAGTCATACGTTTACCCTCTAAAACTGGCATAGTTTCCACTTTCCCGAATTCCTCAAGATCTTGAGCTAATCTTAATAATAAGATTTGTCCTTGATCTTTATAAATAATCGAACGTCCTTTAAAGAATACAAACGCTTTAAGCTTAGAACCCTCTTTCAAGAATTTCATTGCATTCTTCTTTTTGAACTCATAATCGTGCTCATCTGTTTGAGGACCGAAACGAATCTCTTTTACAGTGATTTGAGTCGATTTAGCCTTTAGCATTTTTTCACGCTTCTTCTGTTCGTAAAGGAATTTGTTGTAATCAGTAATTTTACAAACAGGAGGTTCAGCATTTGGTGAAATCTCAACTAAATCCAATTCTAACTCCTCTGCTAAACGCATTGCGTCAGCAAGTTTATATACACCTGTTTCGACGTTGTCTCCTACAAGACGAACTTCAGGAACGCGGATGGCATTATTAATTCTATGCGCATCTTTCTTTTCTTCGCGAGGATTTCTTCCTCTGTTTTGTCTTATTGCTATGGCTATAAAATTTTTTGTGCTTGTTCACCAAGCGTTATACTATTTTTACTCTCCAAATTGTTTAATAGAACTATTTACCTCTTCTTGTACTTGAGCGATAAAATCTTCTATCTTCATTGTCTGATTAGATTTACCAGAATCACCGTGTCTTCTTACAGAAATCGTACCGTTTTTCTCTTCATCTTCTCCTACAATTAACATGTAAGGGAATTTTTGTACTTCAGCTTCTCTAATCTTTTTACCGATAGTCTCATTACGGTTATCTACCAGCGCGCGAATTTCGCTATTTTCTAGCAAATTTAAAACTTTTTCGGCATATTTTTCATATTTCTCACTCAAAGACAGGATTATAGCCTGCTCTGGCATTAACCATAGTGGAAAATTACCTCCTGTATGCTCTAAAAGTATCGCTATAAAACGCTCCATAGAACCAAATGGTGCTCTGTGGATCATCACTGGACGATGCAACTCATTATCTGATCCTTTATAACTTAACTCAAATCGCTCTGGTAAGTTATAGTCTACCTGAATGGTTCCTAACTGCCAGCTTCTACCTAATGCATCTTTTACCATAAAGTCTAATTTAGGACCATAGAAAGCAGCTTCTCCACTCTCGATCACATAATTAAGTCCTTTATCTTTAGCAGCATTGATAATAGCATTCTCAGCTTTTTCCCAATTCTCTACACTACCGATATACTTATCAGGGTTACTTAAATCACGTACTGATACTTGTGCTGTAAAGTTCTCAAATCCTAACGATCCGAATACATATAACACTAAATCAATTACTTTTTTAAACTCTTCATCTAATTGTTCTGGTGTACAGAAAATATGTGCATCATCTTGAGTAAACCCTCTTACACGAGTCAATCCGTGTAATTCTCCTGATTGCTCATAACGATACACTGTTCCAAACTCAGCAAAACGCTTAGGTAAATCTTTATAAGACCATGGTTTTGCATTATAAATCTCACAGTGGTGAGGACAGTTCATTGGTTTTAATAAGAACTCTTCTCCCTCTACTGGAGTATGAATTGGTTGGAAACTATCTGCTCCATATTTTGCATAGTGCCCAGAAGTAACATATAATTCTTTTTGTCCAATATGAGGAGTAACTACTTGCTCATATCCAGCTTTCTTCTGTGCTTTACGCAAGAACTGCTCTAATCTATCTCTTAACGCAGCACCTTTTGGCAACCATAATGGCAACCCTTGTCCTACTTTTTGAGAGAATGTAAACAATTCTAATTCTTTACCTAATTTACGGTGATCACGTTTTTTAGCTTCTTCTAATAAAGCTAAATACTCAGTTAAATCCTTTTGTTTAGGGAATGAAATACCATAAACACGAGTTAACTGTTTATTCTTCTCATCTCCTCTCCAGTATGCACCAGCAATAGATAATACCTTAAATGCCTTAATAATTCCTGTATTAGGAATATGACCTCCACGACATAAGTCTGTAAAAGTGTCATGATCACAGAAAGTAATCGTACCATCAGCTAGGTTCTCTATTAACTCAACTTTATAAGGGTTTTCTTCTTTTTTATAAAACTCTAAAGCTTCAGCCTTAGTAGCAGAACGCATAGTAAAATCATGCTTCCCACGCGCTATCTCTAAAACCTTATCCTCTATTTTCTTAAAGTCAGCATCTGTTACTTTATAATCCATGAAATCTACGTCATAATAGAATCCATTAGCGATAGCTGGACCTATTGTTAACTTGATTCCAGGGTATAGATCTTGTAAAGCTTGCGCCATTACGTGTGAAGTAGAGTGCCAAAAAGCTTTTTTCCCTTCATCATCATTCCATGAATATAAAACTAGACTACCATCCGTGGTCATAGGTGTCGTGGTTTCGATGGTGGTACCATTGAAGTTTGCAGAAATAATATTTCTAGCTAAACCTTCGCTTATACTTTTTGCAACATCGAAAGGAGTTACGCCCGAAGCAAACTCTTTCACTGAACCGTCTGGTAATGTAATTTTTATCATAATAATTTTAAAAAATAAAATGCAAATATACAGGTTTTACCATAGAATCGCAACATTTAGCACTGCTTAACTCATTTTTTTTAACAGTAAAATAATAAAGTGCATCTAATACTTACCTCATTAAAAAAAGAATACTTTATCAATCTCATTATTTCGGCGCTACTCTTAATACCTTTAAGCAAAAACAATCCCTCTTCTTAGCTTTCTATATAACAAACTAAAGCCTCTCCTCCCCCTATTTAAAACATCTATTTAGATTGACATCAATCCTACTAACACCTATCCTGACACACATCTTCCCCCTCTTATTTAAAAATTGACCATCAAGATTTATATCTATCTCAAATAATATACACTTTTTTTCATTCATTACAACTCAAAATAAATTAGTTACAAAAACACACTTCAAAAAACTTATTTTTTTCATTCAAAACGCTTGCAAACATCAGACTTTGCAGTATATTTGCACTCGCAATACGGAAGTAATGTAGACCTCTGGAGAAATGGCAGAGTGGTCGAATGCGGCGGTCTTGAAAACCGTTGACTGTAACAGGTCCGGGGGTTCGAATCCCTCTTTCTCCGCGAAATTATAAATAGTAACTTTTCAAAAGTTATTAAAAAAGCACAAAACCTATGATTCACAATGAGTTATAGGTTTTTTCTTTTTTAGGGGTATCGCATTATTTTTAAAAGTGCACCCAAAAAAGTTACAGATTCGGTGCACAAGAAAAAATTTTAGTGATGCGCACCTTTGAACTTAACGAACCCTTACGCCAAAAGGTGCCAGAGAGTTTTAAACTGTGTTTTTGGAACGTTTTAATTCGACATTTATTAATATTTAAAAACAGTTGAATTATGTTAGAAAAACAGTTGTCAATTAATTTCTTTCTCAAACCAAGTAGGAAGAAAAGTGATTTAAGAGGTGTTTACCTTCGAATCACAGTAGATGGTATTCGCAAAGAGACTTCACTTAGTCATAGATGGGATATCAAAAGATGGAACCAAAAAGCAGGTCATGCTAATGGCACTAAAGAAGACGCTAAAACCTTAAACTACCTGTTAGATACTATTGTATCTAAAATTACTAAGTACAAATTAGAGCTCTTAAGCAATGAACTACCTATTACTGCTTCAATTCTTATGGATCATATACAAGGTAAAGGGACTAGTAGGATTAAAGTTTTAGAAGAATTTCAAAAGCACAATGATGAAGTTTTTAAACTAGTACCTAAAGAGTATGCAATTGGAACACATGAAAGATATGTAACAGCTAGATCGCATGTTGGAGAATATATCCGTTATGTATATGATAAAGAAGATATAGAGTTTAGAGAACTCAATTATGAGTTTGTAATTGGCTATGAGCACTATTTAAAGACTGTTAGAGCGTGTTCTAACAATACTGCTATAAAGTATATATCAAACTTCAAGAAGATTGTTTTACGGGCTGTTGCGAAGGGAATAATCTCTTCTAATCCTTTTGTACAATACAAACCTAAAAAGACAAAGCTCAACAAAAAACCATTAAGCAAACAGGAACTATCTATTTTAGAGAACAAAGAGTTCCAAAATGATAGAGTAAGTACGGTAAGAGATGTATTTGTATTTCAATGTTATACTGGCCTTGCTTATATCGATGTATATCAGTTAAAGAAAAGCGATATTACAAAAGATGAGGAGGGCAATTTGTGGATAAGAACTAACAGACAAAAAACAGATGCGAATATAACTATCCCTCTACTTCCCAAAGCAATAGAGATAATGGAAAAGTATAAAGATCATCCTGATTGTATTGGTAAAGATATTGTTCTTCCAGTTCGTTCTAATCAAAAGATGAATGAGTACTTAAAAGAGATTGCCTCACTATGTAAGATAAGTGAGTTAAACACCCATAAAGCAAGGAGAACTTTTGGAAGTACCGTTACTCTTGGAAATGGTGTACCTATTCATGTAGTCAAAGAAATGTTAGGTCATCACTCTGTTAAGCAGACTGAGGAATACGCTCTAACAGAAGAAGAAGCTATTAAGACTGAAATGCAGATATTAAAAGATAAGCTTGAAGGGAAATCAAATAAACAAAGTGATAATTACACAGATTTACTAGAGAGTTTAAAAAAGCTAAACCCTGATAAATTAACCCAACTAACTAATTTTATTAATCAGTTAAATGGATAATAAAAACACCATTAAATTCTCTACACTTTCTAACAATTCAACTGTTGTATTTGCAAGTAAGGAATTTAAGGGAGTCAATTTTTAACCTATTTAATAAGTAGAAGTTAACTTCTACTTATTAAATAGGTTCTCTATCTCTTTTCTGTTGTAGTAATACGAACCAAGTATTTTGCGATACTGCAATTTACCATTGATTCTAAGAGTTTGTAGCGAGGCTGGTGAGATACTTAGTAATTGTCTTGCTACTTTAGCCTTTACCCAATCAAGAGAAGTTTCTTTGTTTTGCTTGACTAATAGATCTTTTAACTCTCCAATGATTGTTTGAGCAAACAATCTTAAATCGTCTTTTGTAATTTGACTTTCCATGATAGTTATTTTTTTGGTTAAACAACTAAACTACAATCAAAACAGATGATACTCTGTTTTTGGCAGTTTCAAGGTCTATTTTGCTATGAATTTCCTATTAAACAACTATAATATTCTCATATTGGGATATCTTACCGATTATTTTATAACTTTACAATTCAATCTTTTTAAATCATTGGCTTTATCTTTGAGCCTTCTTAACTCAGCTATTAATTATGGAACATAAAATACACCAAGGAAGAAATGTAAAGCGTTTTAGAGAAATGCTTGGAATCAAGCAAGAGGTTCTTGCTTTTGATTTAGGAGAGGATTGGAATCAAAAGAAGATATCTTTACTTGAACAGAAAGAGGTCATTGATAATACTTTATTACAACAGATTTCTAAGGTGCTAAAAATACCTGTTGAAGCAATTGAGAATTTTGATGAAGAGCAAGCTATTAATATTATTTCAAATACGTTTGATAATGGTTCTATTTTAAATGCAGTTAATCATAATCCGATTTTTCATCCTATTGATAAACTAGTTCAACTTCATGAAGAAAAGATTGCTTTGTATGAGCGCATGCTTAAAGAGAAAGATGAAATGATGAATCGTTTAGAGAAGTTGATTCAAACGAAGTAAATAGATTATTAATAAATATATGAAAGCTTAACCTATGGTTAGGCTTTTTTTTGTGACTTATAAAGACAAATAGAACCTCATTAAGCCAATACATAATATAGGAGGTTTTCAGGAATACTTTTCTGAAAATTTTTTAATTATGTTATATAAACAAACCGTTATTAATGAGCTTTGGGAATTACTTCAAATGCTTATGAAAGATGAAAAGTTACAAGATTTTATTCTTGTAGGAGGAACAGCATTAAGCTTGCAAATAGGTCATCGAATTAGTATTGATATAGACCTATTTTCGACCAAAGATTTTGATTATAAATCGATATCACAACATTTAATGGATATTCCATTCCATACTGCACCACGATTCCATTAAAGTGCACCATTAATTCCGGTAAAGTATACCACTTATTCCGGTAAAGTATACCACTTATTCCGGTAAAGCGCATCAGTAAAGTTAATTTTTTTAGCAGTAAAAAAACTGACATTCCGACATACAGTGCACCACTTATTCCGATTCAAAGTACACCACTGAAGAGTATAAACTATTAATTAAGCTAATTTAGAATATGTTTTTAACCCTAACATTCTTCTAAATATGGCTAATAAAACTCTTCCTATGCACAAAATAAAGCAAGTACTGTTATTTTTAGACAGAGGCATTTCTCAAAGAAATATAGCCCTGCAAACAGGTATAAATCGTCGAACTATAGCATCTTATTTAGATCTAGCACAGCAAACTAAATATTCATTAGCAGAGCTAATAGCTATGGAAGATAGTGATTTAGCTCAATGTTTAGTTTTAATAGAAAAAGACTCCATTTTAGATAATCAGCGTAGAGTTCATTTAGAATCTCTGTATCCTTATTTTTTGATAGAATTAAAAAAAATAGGTGTTACTAAATATTTGTTATGGCAAGAATATATTCTAGAAAATCCTGAAGGCTTTAAATACTCTCGTTTTTGTGAAATTCTGAGTGAATTTTCAAAGGTAAAAGGAGCTACATTAAGCATTAACCATGAGCCAGGGGAATTAATTGAAGTAGATTTTGCGGGAGACAAACTAACTTATATAGATAGATCTACTGGAGAAATAATATCTTGTCCTGTACTAGTAATGATACTGCCATTTAGTGGATTAGCCTATGTAGAAGCTCTTGTAGATGCAACTGTACCACAGATAATAAAAGCCTTAAATAATGGACTTGCTAGCTTCGGAGGTACTTCAAAATCCATTATATCTGATAATATGAAACAGTGGGTTAAGAAGGGAAATCGCTATGAGCCAGAGTTTAATGAAACACTCGTACAATGGGCTAATCACAACAACATAAACTTATTAGCTGCAAGAGCCTATCAACCAAAAGATAAGGCTTCGGTGGAGAATATGGTTAAAATCACCTACAGACGGGTTTATGCTAAACTCAGAAATGAAGAGTTCTATTCTTTAAAATCGTTGAATAAGAGTATACTTGAAAAACTGAAATCCCATCATGCACTAAATTTTCAAAAGAAAACTTTTAGCCGTCAAGAATTATTTGAAACACAAGAAAAACAAACTTTACAAGCACTACCATTAACTCCTTATGTGTCTAAAAACTATACTCAAGCGAAAGTTCAAAAAAATTATCATGTAGTACTGGGAGAAGATTGGCATTACTATAGTGTTCCATATCGCTATATAGGCAAACAAGTGCGAATCATCTACTGTACAGACTATGTTGAAATCTATTTTGGCAATGAACGAATTGCAGCACATATAAGAAATTATTCAAAGAACCACTTTACTACAGAGCTTTCCCATCGCCCAAATAATCATCAAGCGTTCTTAGAAAGCCAGACTTGGGATGCGAATCACTATTTAAAAGTAGCTTCTGAATATGGTTCAAATACAGCATTGTATTTTCAAAAAGTTTTAGATAGCAAACCTAATGTTGATCATACTTATCAAATCTGTTTAGGTATCCTACGTTTAGCTAAATCTCATCCACAACGTATTGAAAAAGCTTGCACAAGAGCTCTAAAAGGAGCACGCTTCAATTATAGCGTATTAAAAAATATCCTTGATAATAACATGGATATGAGAGAAGACCCTGAAATAGAGTTTAAGAAAATACCTGAACACGAAAACCTACGTGGAGCAGACGCATATAAATAAAATCTTTTAAATATATAATATTATGAACACAGACAAAACAGTAGAACAACTGAAAAATCTACGACTTACAGCTATGGCTAATCGTTACCAAGTGGCTTGTCAACTACCGGTTCACGAGCAACAAAACATTCATGAACTATTAGCTAATATGGCACAGGCTGAAATAGAATATAGGGAAGAAACTAAAACCAAGAGGCTTTTAAAGGCAAGTAAGTTGCGTTATAATGCTTTACCTGAACAGATCATATGCAATGAGGAACGTGGGCTGACAAGAGAACAAATTTTAAGACTTTCTGATACTCTTTTTTTAGAAAAAGCTGAAAACATACTCATTACTGGGGCTACTGGATGTGGTAAAAGCTTCCTTGCTTGTGCTATCGGTAGGTCAGCTTGTATGTTAGGTTATAGAACAGTTTATTTTAGTATGAGTAAGTTCATTGAAAACTTAGCACAGACAAGATTAGACGGGACTTATCTTAAATGGATAAAATTCATCTCTAATCAACACGTATTAATACTAGATGATTTTGGACTCAAACCTTTGACCCCTGATGCTAGATTGACACTATTGGATATACTCGAGGATCGATATGGTAAGAGCTGCACAATTATCACCTCTCAACTGCCAATAGAGAGTTGGTATAACTTTATTGATGAGCCAACTTTAGCAGACGCAATACTTGACAGATTGACAGCTTCTGCACATCGATTAACTTTAAAAGGAAAATCTCTAAGAACAAGAAAAAATTAGTAAATTTGATAATATCAGTGAAGTACAGAATTTTTTATAAGAGGTAGTCTAACTGGTGTACTTTGTCGGAATGGTGGTGCACTTTCATCGGAATATACAATTTAAAACAAAAACTTAATGCCAATGTAAAGGAAATGTTTAATAATACTATTTTAATGGATATCAATCGAGTTAAAGTAGATATTATTACACATAAATATCCTTTACAAAAAGAAGTATTGCATATAGACAATGTACGATTAGCTTCTTTAGAAGATATTGGAGCAATGAAACTTCATGCTATTTTTCAAAGCGGAACACGTATCAAAGACTTTGTTGATATGTATTTTCTTTTAGAGCACAATCCTTTGCAAACCTATTTAGATGCTTATAAAAACAAGTATAATGGTAATACAGCATTAGCATCCTATGCATTAACTTTTTATGAGAATATCTATCGAGATTTTGAGGTTACCTTGATGCATGGAAAAGAAAGTAATTGGGATAGAATGAAAGAACGTTTAGAAAAAGCTGTTGCAAATCCCTCTTTTAAATTCGATTTAGAACCCGATAAAAAAATAGACCAACATGTTAGAAAAAGAGGAATACGCAGATAAACAGTTGCTTAACCTTCATAAAATCACTATATTTATAATATGAAAAAAGAACAAAAACTAACTGATATTTCAACTTTAGGAACTCAATTATTTTGGGATACTGACATTAATAAGCTTGATTATCAGAAAGCATATATTCCCATCATAGTACGTGTAATTGAACGTGGCGATCAGAGTGAAATAGATGAAATTGTTCGGCTGTATAGCAAAGAAAAAGTGCTTCTTACAATATGTAAGGAGATTAAGTTCTTACCTAATTACGCTATTGAAAGAGCAATTAGATTTTTTCCAGAACTTCGAAAAGAAGATATGCTTTGTTATCAAAACAGAAAAGATAAATCCTATCATTGGATATAAGAAAAAGCTAGAGTACAATATTTTATGTATTCTAGCTTTTTTGCTTTATTTTGGTAATTAATACTCCTTTCTCTTTACCAATTTTGCGACCTTCGGGAGAAAAATGAGTGGTCTTTGATACTGGAAAATTTTCAATTTGTAAGGACAAAGACACATCTCGATGATTTAAACGTCATTTCGTTGTGGATAAGAACTTCGTTTATAAATTAACCAACAAGCATCTAGTAGCTTATATAAATAGATAGGAGGAATTTGGTAGTGTACTTCAAAAATTCGGTTTTCTTTTAAAGCATCTTGTATATAATCAGCTGAAAAATAATCTAAATCTTCTAGGCTAACCATTGTAAAAATATTCTTGAAGGTCATATAAGGATTTAAGTATTCTTCTAATGTGAGAGAGCCTAAGTAGAAATCATTAAAATCTTCTGTTTTAGGGATAGTTAAATTTCGTTTCTCAAACCCTTTAGGCTTTTTAAAAATAGTATAGCATGCTCTAAACACAGAATGGAGTATGAAAAATCTATATACTATATCTCCAGCAGTTCCTTTATACCGTTTTTTTATTTCTAATACATAATATGAATACTCATTTAAAAATGTCTTATAGCTTTCTAAACTGTAGGAAGAAAACATCTCTTTAATAATTTTATAAGGGCATTTGATGCCTCTTTTAGTCCACAAATGTGATTCTAAGGGGATTTTGATTGCTTTCATAATTCAAGTTATTTAAGGTTTATATAAAAGTACCTTCTTACATATTGGTAAACTATTCTATATCAGGGATAAAATATACATTTAATCAGCCTGAGTATTATCTTGATCAGTTTTTAGTTCAACAATGCAAGTCATTAAATCGATGAATATGCATATCATCCCAAACCAAATAATAGTTTCTTTATAATTTTTTAGATTCATAAAAATGAACTTTTTGTAGAAGATATACTATTCGCATCACAAACTATAATATCTTTTAATTGAATAGATTACCTTGAATCAAGTCAAGAAATTGCAGTTATTAATCTTAAATACTGTAATTATGAAATCAATCATTAATAATCTTGAAAGCTTAAAATTATCAAGCGAACTAAAACATGAACTTGAAGAATTAATCAAAAAAAAATTAGTGGGTTTTATTTTTTATTCACAGAATAACTTGCTCAATCATCCTATTATTACCCTTTGTTTTTACGATATTGATGAACTAAATAATATTCGTAAATGCAAATGGATCACTAAGGGAATTAATCACTACCAAGTAAATATTTATTGCTTATGTATCAAAGATTTTTATCAATCTGATTCTTTTCAGAATATAATGTATTCAACATTAAATTTCCAAAAAGAAAATCTCACTTATGGTTCTTTACTTGATGCCGAACCTTTGTTTAGTTTGCATCAATCCAAGCATAAAGAAAATGATTTTGAAAAATATATTTCTAAATGGTTTACTAAGCATTACAAAAGAAATACTAAGTTTTTAAAGTCCTTAAAAAAGGAGTTAAAAACTAATCTTATAAATGAACAATCTGCTATGCTTGGTATAAAACAAGTAATACAAGATACAAAAGAAAGAGTTCAACCTATACTATCAGGAAGTATTCAGTGTAGTAATGCTTCTTTTTTAAATTTTGTGTTTAGTCAATGCTATCCTGTTCAAGATATTTTTGAAGAAGACTTTGACTTTTATGCAGAAGATATGGTTTCATTATTTAGAGAAGAGCTAAAACCAAAGAAAATTACTGAACAGACAGAACCCAAAAAACAACTAACAATAGGATATTTACTTACCATTGCTCAGTATTTTTTAGAAGCTATGTACGTAGAAATACCACATCGAATACTAAGTAAGTATAGACACATAGTAAACAAACAAAAATTACTATCATTAGATAACCCAGAACAAATAACGGAAATACAAGAGGTGCTTGAAGAAAGAACAAGAAAGGCTTTAGAGAAATATAAAAAGGTGAAGTCATTTTATCTAATAAAAAGAAGAGCTAATGAGCAGATACTCTTAAGTTCTGAGCTCCCAACTCCCCATAAACTACATCTACTATTAATAGCAAGTGTTGAGACGTTGCACATCAATGAAGAGGGAAATATAAGACAATACGTTTCTTTTCATACTGAAGATTTAGTTGATGTAACCACAATCTTAATAAAAAAATCAAATTGGCATTTACATATACCTGTATACCATTCTTTTTTTAGAACAAATCTAACAGAGCATAAACTGTGGATTGGAGCACCACTAATAGCTGAGAATCCAGATTTAGAAACGTTCCCATTAAGTGAACTTAAACTAAAATTTTGGACAGAATGTAAAGCAATGGTTAAACCTATTGTAAAAAGGCTCAGTTACCAAATAAAGGACTATCAGAGCGATGCAGATGTGATTTTATATAAGTATACCTTACAGCAACTTGCAATGGCTATACTTTTTGCTAAAATGGATTATATGCCACAAGTACACACTATAAGTTATC
This sequence comes from Myroides odoratimimus, assembly GCF_004337635.1. Lineage (NCBI taxonomy): Bacteria > Pseudomonadati > Bacteroidota > Flavobacteriia > Flavobacteriales > Flavobacteriaceae > Myroides > Myroides odoratimimus. The sequence goes on along the minus strand of NZ_CP037427.1, from coordinate 2,504,847 downwards.
TATGGCGCTTAATTCAATGGTATGCCCCAGAATTAAATCTTATTATTGACTGTGATAAGGAAATAAGAGAAATACTATTTGATAATTATACAAGTCTTAGAAATTATCCTAATATCAAATTCCCAACTGTTAAATACACAGAAGAACAGTGGAGCAGAGTTTATTATTTCATTTGTAAGATTTATGAGTTTGCTAAAGAGTGTTATCTACAATATGAAAAAGGCATATCTGATTTTGAGTGTAATAAAGGATTAAACAATATAGAAGAGGTTTATACACAAAATTAATTAATAAAAAGGAACTGACTCTATTTGGCTAAATATGTCTTGCAATATTCTGAATTACATTGATTTACTTTGCTTTAGGAAGTATTAAAAGAGTAGTATATCACTACTCTTTTCTTTTACGGTAATATATGGTTTTGAAAAAAGCAAGCGGGACTTGGGCAGAGCCCTAGTCGCTTGCCTTTTCACTGACGTTGCAAAGGGGGTGAGTATACTTAAGGTATACTTTGAGGCTTTCAGCCTTGTTAGAGATGTGATTTGAGTATACTATGAAATATACTTTTTATAAAGACGAAGAATTACTATTATTTTTTATACAGAACAAAAACATTAATTAAGCAACATGTTTAATAATTACAAGTAAATAAATAGTGAAGTGGTTAAAAAAAAATAAACTAAAAAAAAGCCTATTCTTACAAAATATTTTATGTTTTATTTCAAATAATCTACTAGGTTTGTCTGCTTTTTAATTGTTCTAAGAAGGTTACGAAAGTTTCAAATAATAAAATCAAATAGTATTAAAATATGTCTTTTCAATTTTTTATTATATTAATATCTGTGATCGTTTTTTTTATAGATATCTACTCGGAAATACACATCAAAAATCATGGTACTTTCTTAGAACGTATTATATACTTATTCAGTATAAAGACGCTTTTTATCTTTGTGAAATTTAGTTGTTTAATCACCTTTATATATATCTTATTTCGTATAAGGGAAACAAATAAAATAAGTAATTATATCGAAAATAGTATTATAAATATCAGTTGGGAAAACTGGTATCTATATTTAGTTGCTCCATTTACATTTTATTTATTAACTATATTATCATATCCAAAGAATATTCATAATAAATTCAGTTGGATAGATTTTAGTAATAAGAGACTAGAGTATTTCATCATAAGCCTCAAGTATCTTATAATTAGGGGGTTATTTTTTTCAATTTGTTTTATTGTATTTAAATTTGTTTTTGATTTGATACTGCAACTACATGATTACTTTACATATCACGAGCTTTCTCTCTTTGATTTTTTGGATTTAGATCCTAATGATATTGACAATTATTATAAAGGAGTATATTTTTCTTTAGTACTAACTATTTTTGTTTTTTTCTTATTTAATAATACATTTATAAAGAAAAATAGTAATTCTTGGTATTTTAGAGAAATTAAATATGATTATTTTAAATATTTTTTTATATCTGTTATGTTAGCTTTAGGTTTATTCTTTGGCTTTTTCTCTATTTTTAATGGAATATATAATTTGATAAATGGAGAAGTTTCAGAATGGATTACTAAAGAAAATGTATTAGGGATTTTACCTATTCGTTTGTCGTCACTATTAATTTTATATTACTTATTGACATATATTTATTCTGAAGTATTACATAAAAAACTTTTGCACTTTTTTATTTTAGGGATTTTACCTATACGAACGGTCCCTAATTATTCAGAAACTATTCGTCTCAATAATCGTGAAACATTATTCTTTTCACAAATTAGTTTTTACATTCTAAGTATAGCATTAGCGGAATTTTTTATAATTATAAATTTCAAAAGTATCTATTTAAGTATCTTAAACTTTGCTATTCTTTTTATTCTAGATGATTTTAAAATAATAAACGATTATTCTTCTGGGTTGATGAATGTTATGAAATCCCATTTTTTGAGAATATTTGTATTTAATATTATTATGCTTATCACAATTATAGTATTATTAGTTAACATAGAGTATTACATTCTTTTATTTCTTTATTTATTAGTATTCTCAATATTAAGCTGGTTTTATATCAAAAATATAGATTTAATAAGTTTCAAAGAAAATAGACATTTTTGGTGAGGACTATAAAAATACTATATTGAAAAGAGATTTACTTTATGAAAAATATATTAGAGAATATACTATAAAGTTACTGGAAAGTAACAGCAAGTTATGTTTTGAGGCACTCGAAACTCCATTCGTACCATCAAAACTACTTGCTCTTGCAGAGGGCTAGAAAACTACTCCGAAGTCGATAGTTTTTTACTTAAATAGTAGATAGACTCAAAATTTTGAGTGGTTTACGGATTTCCGTAATTTTATTACAGAAAGTTTTGATATGTTTAAAGAAGAAAAATAATGTTGTTTAATTGTTACACTATTTGTATTAAAGTTATATTTACATGTAACTAATTCACGAAAAGACTAATTATATTAGCAATAAATTTAACGAAATATTAGCCGAATCTATTAACCAAACCATCTCTAAAAAACTATGTCTGAAAATTCAACATTAAAAATTACAAACGGTATTAAGTCATTATTAGATCAATTACCAAAAGTAAGTTATGGAAATAATGTTATGCCATATTTAAATATTGAAGAATATGGATCTGGAAAAGATGCATTTGATTCATTAATAAGTGAATTTAGCGAAATAGATTTCACTACGATTACAGAGTTTTTAGATTTAAATAAAGAAATTAGTAGACAAAAAAGAGAACTTAAAAAGCTAGAAGATAAGCATACAAATTTAATTGCAATAATTGGTGAACAAACTAATGGCACTGAAGGTTCTATTGCAAATCAAATATTATTAAGTTTAAAGGAAGAAATCGAGCAACTTCAAGAAAAAAGAGATTTATTAGATGGTGAGATCATAGAAAAAGAAAGACAAGAAAATTCTAGAATTTTTAAACAAAAAGAAAAAGAAAAAACTGAAGAAATAGCATATAGTAAAAAAGTAGAGAATTTAGAGAAATTGTATAACGAAAAAGAATCAAATTTAAAAGAATCCTTTAAAAAAACTAAAGAAGAGCTTGACAAAAAGACTCAAGATTCAATACACGAATCAAAAAATAAGGTAACTGAAGCTGAAAGAAATGCAACTGGAAAAGTGAAATTAATAAATCAGTTTCGAGATTTTTTAGAGGAAACTAATAAAAACATGAATCTATATAGTTATACTATTATAGGTATATTAATTGCTGGAATTACAGGTATTGGCTTCAGTATTCCAAATTTATTGGAGAGCTTTAGTAGTTTTGATAAATTTATTCTTGCACAAGCTGATAAGATTACAAGCTGGCAAATAATAAATTATGCTTTAGGTTTATTAATCGTTAAATTACCTTGGGCATTATGTTTAAGTGCATTATTAACTGGAATGTATAGTTTATTAAAAGGTCTATTAACTACTTACGAAAAAATTAATCAAGACAAAAGAAATATGTCAGCAATCTATGCAATATCTGGTGATGTAGCACAACAGCTAAATGAATATGGAATTAGTCTTATTGAAGATGATGAAATAGATGAAACAGATAAAACAGATGAAACAGATGAAACAAAAATAATTATTAGCATTACGAAAAAGGAGCTTAATAATAAGCGAGAAAATGTCAGATGGAACCAAATCATGAGATACTTTGAGAATATGCAACAAAGTAAATTAGAGATTGAGAATCCTGAAGACCCTACAAAAGTCAAACTACTTACCGCTACTTTGAATAAATTAATAGATAGGTTGCCTAAAAACTAATTAATTTTCATTCTAAGTAGAGTCGAAGTGAAAACAAAAATTTCACTTCGTAAAGCTAAAACACGTTAAAACTAATCTAATGTTTACAGTCTATATAAATTCCGAAGATAAGGGTTCAAGTTATTACCACTTCGAAGAAGAATTCTTAAAAATATGTAATGCACATCGTGAAGAAGATCGAGCATTAATGTTTGCTTTTATTCTTTACGATTTTGAAAATCCTCAAATTTCAAAAATATTAAATGATGCAGACTATTGGCTATCACTCCATAGTATTTCTGGTGAATACTTAACTGTATTTAGTTTACATTATAAACCTGAAGATATAAAGAAAAACATACAGGAAATGATACAAGCTAAAATGCAAGGAGATACGTCTAAGGAAATGTTTCAAATACCAACGATTCAAAATCCTTCAAAAGATACAAACAAGCTTATTAGAAAATACTTTGGTGACGATGTTATTATAAAATATCCTTCAGTATTATTCTTTCAAGTTGATAATAAAAATGTTATAAACCATAGATTTATTCAATTAGATGAAAATAGTTTAGAAAATTCTTTTCTTGAACTAAAAAATTATATAAAAGTTGCTGTTCAATCATTAGATAAAGTATCGAGAGAATGTATGCACCCGAGCAAGTACATCTTGTGAGATCTAATTATTCTTCTACATTATCCAGGATAAGTTTCTTGTAATTATGAGGATATAAGTCAGCGATATTCTTGTGGTTGATGGATTGAATATTTTCAAGAACATACTTTAGCCATTGATATGGATTAATGTCATGCTTTTTGCAGTTAGCAAAAAACGTATAGGCCATAGCTGCTCTTTGTGCTGCATCATGAGAACCGGCAAAGAGATAGTTTTTACGACCAATTGCTACAGGTCTGATTACATTTTCAACAAGATTATTGTCTATCTGCAAGTTTCCATTGTGTAAGTAATCACTTAGATTACTCCATCTTTTTTGAGAGTACGCAAAAGCTTTACCTATTCTACTTTGAGGTAAGGTAAGATTCATCTGAGCAATCATATATTTACCAAGCTTGTTGATGATTGGTAAACTTTCATCTAGACGAAGTTCTTTGATTTGATCAGGAGCTAAGTTTTGTTCTTGAGCTTTTCTCTCTATAGCATATAACTTCTGTATTTCTACTAGTACATGCTGCGCCCTTTTTCTATCGTTATCTAAAGCTTTTTCAAATTCACGTCGAGCATGTGCCCAACAAGCAAGATGCGTTACATCTGACTTATTTCCATAGGCTTGGTAGCTGCTATAACCGTCCGTTTGCAGATATCCTTTGAAATTTTCTAATACAGGTAGTGCAGCACTACCGCTACGAGTAGGACTGTAATTAAACATTACAAGCTTGGATATAGGTGCGTGATACACCCAATAGTAGCCAAGATGAGTTTTGTCTTTCTTTTTCTCATCTAAGACTTTGATGGTGGTTTCGTCAACTTGGAGATAACCTTCATTTTTGATGTCCATCACCAGCTTTTGGTATAGTGGTTTTAAAGCATCCATACTTTGAGCGGTCCAACCATCTATTGTAGAAGAAGCTATATCGATGTTTTCTCTTGAAAAGCGTTGCTTCTGTCTATAAAGAGGAATATGATCAACATATTTATCTACAAGTATTGTGGATAATAATCCCTCTGAAGGTATTCCTTTATCTATAATTCGCTCTGGAAGCTCACCAATACTAATTTGAGTGTTGTCTTTACCTTTAGTAGCGTATTTATATCGGATGTAACGCTTGATTTTAAAGTAACCTGGAACATAATCTAACACATCTGTAGTTTCTTTACCAATGCAAATCATATCAGATAAATCTCCCTCAGGATGTATTTCTATTTCTTCTACGGGTAAATGATCTGGTAGTTTAGCTCGTCCTGGATGTTTCTTTTTCTCACGAGAGTAGGTAATCTCTTGTTTGATTACTTCTTCTTGTTCCTCTAAGACTGCTTGTTCAACATCTAAAGGTAATTGAGTTTGATTGGGATCCTCAAAACGTTCTCGGCTTTGACCGAACTTCATGCGCTCAAGTAGCTTTACACGATATTCCAGTTCTGTATTTTTTTCTTCTAGTTTAGAGGTCTTTTCTTCTAAGCTAGTAGTTTTCTTCTCTAATTTAGTATTTACTTTTTCTTGTTTGGAAATAGTCTTTTGGGCTTTGGTTAAAAGTGCCAAAAGTTCTTGTTTCGATAAGTTTTCTAAGTCTATTTCCATGAAGTAAATATACGTCAAAATCCTTATTTATACAAGGATTAAGGCTGTTTTATCTCATGGAAAACCGCCTTTTTTGAGTACTTTTTATCACTTGTATTCCTTCAATCATAAGTACCAAATCACTCCAACTGATTTGAGTCCGATTATGAATAGGAAAAGCAAAAGTACCTTGTTCTAATCGCTTGTGATATAACACAAAACCACCTGTTTCCCAGTGTAAGAGTTTAATCTGATTACATCGACGATTGATAAAGACGTAGACACTTCCATTATGAGCGACTTGATTAAGCTCGTTTTGAACAAGACCACATAGACTATCGAAACTCTTGCGCATATCACAAGCTGATTTATACAAGTAGAATTGATGGCTACTACTCAGACTAAACATTACACAAGGTTTACTAATGAATAGAGTTCACCCAAGTCTTTCGTTTCTAAACGTAACTTCACTCCATTAGGATACACGATTTCGTATTCTTTACTGTCGGTTTTAGATGTTTCACCTATTGCTATAAAGTTACTTGAGCCTTCTTGCTCTGTTTCACTCTTAAACTTTACTACCCAATAACTAAATGTCGCCAGCTTAATTCCAACACTTTCACAATACTTTGATTGTGTTAATCCACTTGCTTGCCAATCCTCTACATGAGAGTACATAATTTCTTGTTTGCTCATCTCTTTATTATTTAAAGCAAACTTACTTCCTTACATTATATTATGAAACATGCACTTGCTGGGGTGCATACATTACAGTATCTGATTTTGTTCCTTTAACTATCGCTACAATGGTCTTTTTCTGACCTTTACCTGCTTTAGAAGTCAGTATAGTGTACAATTCTCCCATAGATAAACATACTTCATCTATGGAGAGTTGTTCAGTTATATTTTCTGGGTAGAGTAGCCAGTCTTGTGCATGTTCTTGTTGATCCCATTGTTTGAAACCACTAGTTTTATGTTTGTATTGGCGTTGAAACTTTTCACCTTTAACTCCAAATAATTCACCAATAGCCTTACAGCTAAGTACTTTAGTATCGGCCAATTTTTTTTAAGAACTCCGAAAACTCTGTAGTCATTCGTGTTCCTTCTGCGATGATATTCCAATCACGTGATATAATTTCTCCTGTTTGTTTATCTGTCCAACGACGACGTTGTACGTGTAGTTTAACTGATTTACCTCGTAACGGGAAGTCTTCAATAGTAATCATACTATGGAAACCTTTAGAAATAAGCTGTCTTTCAGCACATTGATTTCCGTAATCATTCTTCTCTTCAAAGTAGATATGTAGTTTGGTCTCTAATTCTTCTACTTTAGTAATATTGAAGTGTTCTACTAAGTAAGTAGGTAAGATTAGTTTTAGTATTTCTTGGCTATCCATCATAGCACAAAGATATTATTTTACACTTTCCTCCCCAACTTTTAACGTTGATCCCCTTTTTTGCACTGGTGGTTTCCCTATTAAAAAACCTACCCTATTTTTTAAAAAAATTCATTTTATCCGACCTAAATTACCCCTATTTCACTATTTAGTTCTACTATTTTTAGAAAAAGACTCCATATCTAGTCTATTTAGGTACTTAAAACTAAAAAACACTTGTACTTTTTTTAATAACCAAAAAACACAACTTGCTGATTTATAAAATATTATCGTTTTAAACTCATTTTAATCAGTTTTCTATAGTCTTTACAACCTCAGTAATAGCGCGCGTTTATCTTAAATTGCTCGACAATTGGTGGAGAATACCCCGTAAATGGTGGAGCTGAAGATACGTTAGTCGATGAATGCTTCTTCTATTGATCAGGGACTGTCCTCCTATTTAAAGTTTAGATTAACTGAGGCTATCCACACTCTATCTAGCACTATAATTATGCTAATAATAAAAGAGGTTCTAAGATGAGAAACTAGTAATTATAAACAGTAGAAAATCTATACATTCTACTATTTACATTGCTATCATTCACAATAATTTCTGACTACCTGTTCTATCCAGTCTTCAGTAGATGATAAATAGAAATCAGGTGTCACTCCTTTTCCCTCATAGCGTAAATACTCGCGCCAATGCGTATTTAGATCCGTAAAATGTATTCTAAAAAGAGCAGAAGGACTTACCTTATCTACAGCATTATTTCTACCATAAGTAATCATCCATCTGGTATTATCACCTAATACCATCATATTATTTAATTTCTTCAATTTTAGTGTGAATTGCTCTGCATTACTAATTGTATTAAAATTTACAAGTACATATATTTCCTTTAAACTTCTTAAACAGGTTATAAAACTGTGCAGAGCTCTTGTCTCCCTCCTCCACTATTATTTCTTAAACCAAGAATAAGGTTCTTACTCAGAAAGTTGTCTCTAATGGGATAATAAAAAAGAAAAAACATACTTCATAAACAGTTAATTCACTAGGTTATACATTAGATTAAAACATCACAGTTATCCCTTCTTATTCCCTTCTTTCTCTATCAGCTCTATACGCTGTTCTAGCGTATTTTCTGTCTGTATAATATCTAATACGACCATCTTAAAAGTCTGTTTGATGCTCTTATCCGTCTTATCCATATTAGAATACAAAAGATTCATTAGGAAAGCACTCTTATTACTTAACATTTGCTTTAAGTCTTCAATATTAGTCATAGCAGCTACCTTATCATAATCGATTAGATCAATCTTAGTCGCAGCAATAGAGCGCCAGGCAGTTGTCTTAATCTGAGGAATAAAGATTCCCTTAGACTCCATGACTATCTGTTGTAGACTTTTCTCTTCGTTATCAGCGTATTTTTCTAAGGCTTTGACCAAATCTTTCTGTATAGGGAGAATAAACTCTATTTCTTCTCTAGACTCTTTTAACTCACTATGAACAGTCGAAAACACTTGATTGATATAGGCTTGGTCTTTTCTATGAGCGTTCCAATTATCAATAAAAAGAGCAATAAGAATACCCGCCACGATAGGAATAATCTCTTTAATAAAGTGAATACTATAATTTTTAATCTTTTGTTTCATCTAATGATTATTTGTTAAAGTTAGAGGTGATTTATTCCTAAAAAGTTAAAGCTAATTTAAATAAATAATTGAAAGATGGGAATAGTACTACAAAAAATGTATTGTATAAATGATAATATATCTTAATCCACACTGATGAGATAGCCGCCCCTCTTTTATCCAAGATCTAAAAGCAACAACTCTACATCACTTTCATAATCACACATGTCCTTTGATTGTAAAATTAGATTAGTATTATTCTCTAATGCTATGGTCAGCCGACAACTACTTTCGATAGACTGGCAATAAATACCTTTTACCTTCACTCCGATGGCCTCTAATTCTTGGGATTTATCTGGGTATATATAACTATCATCCTCTTCTATTGCTTTTATCTTTTCCATCACTGCAATACCTGCGTCAATAAAAAAGTCAAACCAACCTAAAGCTTCTACTTTTAAATAAAGTACAATCACATTATCACGTTCATCACTCATACACGTTATCACGCGCTCTATTCTCAAGCCATTTAACTCTACACAAACAAATTCATCATTCTGATACATTCTCTCCATCGTTTCTACCTATTAAATCCAAAAAGGCTAGTATTTCTACTAGCTCTCTTGTCTTATTCTACTGTGATATCAATCTTATTAATCCAAATCGTCTTTCTATCTCTAGTCTTGTCAAAATTATCTAATATAAATGCAGTATCGTAATCTACTTTCTCATCATAGCACAACTTACCATTGACATATACTTTAACTTTGTTCTTCAGGTTTACCATTTCAGGAGAAATAGCAATAGATAAGGATTTAACACGAGAGGTTTCTATTCTAAATTCATTGTCTTTATAACGGGCTACAGCCTTACCTGATAAACGTGGCATATCGAAAGCATTCTTATCTACATCTATCGTTTGTAGATTTTCAGCTTTATCATACTCTAGCCATTTGGTAATTTTAAAGTTTCGTTCTTTATGCCAATCTGCTTTTTGGCCTAATGTATCTAATTTGATATTAGTCAACCAATCTACACCTCCATAAGCATTGTCATCGAACTCCCATGTCAGCTCTTTAGTAAAGCTCTTGCGTTGTCTCTCCTTAAGATCTTTAAACAATATCTCATAGGCTGGTTCTGATTCGTCGAACTCTGGGAACCAATGTGGAAACCCGTTATAACGATACTCTTTATAATCTGCCTTTAACTCATTCATCATCGCTGTAAAAGAATCATTTGCGTTAGGCGGATAATAATAGTCCTCATCTGTAGAGAAGTTGATAAAAGAACGATTCTTTATATTCTCTATAAAAGTTCCTCCTGTGAATACCTTAGGTTGAGTATTAAACCCATAGAATCCTGCAAAGGGAGAAGAGTCTTTCATCAAATAAGAGAATGAACCCGTAGCTCCATTAGAATGCCCTGCGATAAACACCTTATTATCATCTACATTAATAGCCTTCTTAACTTCTCTCAGCATAGCAGGTATCATAAAGAAGCCATCATTAGATGTCATCCAATTATACTTCTTACCCCCACTTGGGAATATCAATATCACCTCATTTAGATCTCCGTACTTCGTATAGTATCTATTCCACCCTCATAAACTAAGCTCTTTGGTCTGAAACTCTTGAAGATTATTATATCTAACTGCTCCATGCAAAAAGAATAACACTGGATATTCCTTCTCTGGAGAATAGTTCTTAGGCAAATGAATAAAGAAAGAAGTCTTCACTGTATCATTTATAGCAAAGCTGATAGAATAATCTTGTTTTGCCTTAGGTAGATAAGGATTGTACGCTTTGATTTCTTCATATAATTTCTTTCCATTAGTAGAGGTTAACTCTTTAGTAGATTTCACCTTATAGAATTCTTCCTCTGCCTTTTTTAGATTTACACCAAACTTAGCTTTTAACGCATCCGCTTCACTCATCATAGAAGCCCATCTAGGATCATCTAATAAGTTCTTGTATTCCTCTAAAGCACTTTTGTTTGTTACATTTTGCCAACCTGGGAAGCCGTATTGTGCACGTTCTATCTTTATCAACCGATCTAGATAAGCAAAGGCTTTATCTGCTTCTTTTAACTCCGAGGCAATAATTGATATTTCTGATAAATCAGCTGCTGTTATACTGTCTGGAAATGACTTAAACGCTTTTTCATAAAGAGAAAAAGCTTGTCTTTTACTTTGCTCATCCTGATGCTCTTCTAACAAATCATCTGCTTGATTGATCAACTTAGAGTAAGTACTCTGTCCAAAAGACACTATACTAAACATAAATGCTAGTAGTACATGATATCCCTTCATAATTCTAATTATTAATAAAGCGAAAGTAAACAACACTACAATACTAAAATTGTACAAATGGAACATCTATTTCTCTAGATGCCAAAAAGTATCTTTGCTTCCTAGTTTAGTTCCTTTCTCAAAGAAGTTTTTAGGAGAATTATTAGTCATTGCCTTATAAGTCTTTATTAGATGTGACTGATCATTAAAGTTAAAGCGATAAGCAATATCAGTCAACTTCTCTTCAGGAGAGGTATAGAGTTTCTGGTTCACTGTTCTTCTAAATAAATAGATATCATAAAATCTCTTTAGTGAAACCCCCATATTGGCCTTAAAAACTCTATTTAGATGTTGTCTGCTCACTCCTAGTCTATCTGCTAACTCTTGTACAGAGAAGTTATCCTCTTCACTGAAGATATACTCTATTGTTTGTTCTAAAAGGCTATTTGAGAATGGCTTATATCTCTTCTCTAATGCTGTATCTAACAATGTAGTAATAACATCTACATCAGTAGTAGCGAAGACTTTTGCTAATTCACCTACTTCCATAAACTTATAATCAGTAATCAGATTGACAAAGCTTAAATGGCGATAAAACTGCTGTATCCCCAATGGATGAAAGACGATAACGACTCTCTGTACTCTCCCCACCTGCTTCACATGAAGTATATCTTCTCTAATAGGAGTGAATATCTGATAATCATCTGCTCCTTCATTAAACGCCATCGAACCATCACTAGCTAGTTGATGAGAAGCATAGATAGAAATCGTATTGTTATAATGAGGAAAGCACTGGTACTCTCTCACCTCATTATTGGGCTTTATATCTAAGTAATAATAGTCCACATACTTCTTTACTAAAGCATTCTTAGGACTAAAGGTTTCAAAAATCTCTTTCATTACCGCTTAATTTATTTAGTTATACATTACTTACCTCTACTCTATCCCTATTATTAACTCCACTCGTTTAATAGTATCTCACATCTGTTCTATATCACTATCTGGCAAATTCTTATTTTAATAAATAGCCCATTCTTTTGGGTATTTACAGCGTTGCCTATAGGACTCTGATAGTCGCTTTTAGCATAATTAAACGGTACTAATTCTATTGCGTTTATAAATCTCATCTCTATAAGTTTAACTCCTTTATACGAAGGTATTATAAAACCTCTTTAGTAAACTTGATAAATCGCAATCTTTCTAAAATATTTTTAATAAGATTTGTATAGCTAAACACAATAATCGTTTTAAAGAATAAGTCCTTTTATACTACATCGTACACACCTTATAACTAGATAAATATATCAAAAAAAAGCTGCTACATTAAAGGTAGAAACCAATATTGTCAGTAAATTGCATAAAAACAATTCATCGACAATGGAAAAGAAATTAGTAGTAATCACAGGCGCTAGCTCAGGATTTGGTATGGAACTAGCAAAAGAATTTGCTCAAAGTGGACATCCTCTATTGCTGTTAGCAAGAAGATTGGAAAAGATGGAGGCTCTAAATCTACCAAATACACTATGTAGAAGTGTAGATGTATCTGATAAAGATGCTTTCGAAAAGGCAATCCGCGAGGCTGAAGCAATATATGGCAAGACTGACTTATTAATTAATAACGCAGGTGTAATGCTATTAGGTGATTTAGCTACTCAGGATCCTCAAGAATGGAAACAAATGCTTGATATCAATGTATTAGGTGTCATGAACGGTATGCAAGCTGTAATGGGAGATATGAAGGATAGACAAACAGGGACTATTATCAATGTATCCTCAATAGCTGGTGTATTACCCTTTCATAATCACGCTGCCTACTGTGCTAGTAAATATGCTGTAAGAGGAGTAACACAAACTGCTCGTTTAGAACTCAGTCCTTATAATGTGCGTATTATTTCTGTTGAGCCTGGAGCAGTAGCAACAGAGCTCTTAAGCCATACAACTAGTGAAGATATTAAAGAGGGCTATAAAGAGTGGATGAAATCATCTGGAGCAAACCGTATTCAAGCTATTGATGTAGCGCGTACTATCAAATTTGCTTACGACTTACCTCAGAGTGTATTATTACGAGAACTGATCATCTCAGATACAAAACAAAATGCTTAAAATAACAGAACGCTTATAGTTTATAGCTATAAGCGTTTATTTTTACTTTATATTGTGCATTGAAATCTGGAAATCACTTGGTCTGACATTAAACAATTGCTGAAAAGTATTGCTAAAAGCAGCAATACTAGAATAGCCAACATCGAAGGCTACTTCACTCACATTCTTATCTGTACTCATCAGAAGCTCCATAGCCTTAATCATTCTTACCATCTTTAAATATTGCAAAAACGAAATATCTAAATGAGATTTAAATAATCTTGTCAATGTCCTCACACTATAGCCAAATACCTCAGCCATTACATTTAGTGTTAATGCTTCACCTAAATTCTTCTGCATATACTCTGTGATCAACAACATTTTAGGTTCTTCTGTTGTAGGCAATTGAATAGAAAATGACTTACCTGGATGCTGCATAATGTAGTGCTTCATCGTAGATAGAAACTCATAAGCCCAAGTATCAGGTAGGATAATTCCCTTCCACTGCCTAGCATAAATCAACATCTCATACATCAAATTACTCACTGGATAAATACCTAAACGCTCCATAAAGCGATGCTCCACATCAGTATCTTCTTCATAAAAATAGATATTTAGAATTACTACATCCGTAGTATTAGACTTGACATTATGTATCATCCCTTTAGGTATCCATACATAATGCTGAGCGGGTATATAATACTCTCTTTCTTTTGTCTTTAAATAAGCGATCCCACCAGATACCAGAAGTATCTGACTCTTGTTGTGCTTATGAGGAGGAAACCTATGTTCTAATTGCTCTCGCATGATATAGATACTATCCTTGTATTGATCTATTTCCTTTTCTGTTTGTAATAACATTTCCATAATGGCTAAAATAAGTAAAATATTGGCTAGTTATATAAAATACTTAGAATCATTCTAATCTAGTTTTGCAGTAAATAAATAGAATACATGAAACAGAACAACTTTTTATACCTAATAGTCTTTTTGCTCATAATAGGTCAAAAAGCACTACCCCAATCTATTACGGATGATAAAAACACTTTTGATTTAGACAGAATATGGGAACTTACGCAAGAGAATCATAAAAAAATAAAAGCAATACAGCTAAATGAAAAAGCGCAACAAGAAAATATTAAAAATACAAAAGCAAGCCAACTTCCTACTATAAACTTACAAGGCAGTTATAGTAGACTATCAGATATGCCTTTATATGAAGACGGTTTTCTAAACAAGCCTACAACAGTTAAAATCAATTCAACCAACTATAGTTCAATGTTAGCGACAGATGTAATACTGTACAATGGACTGAGCAAAAACAGGGAGATTAAAATACAAGAAGTAGCTCTAGCCTCTATTCATTCACTACTCCAACTCTCGTTAGCTGAAGTCAAACTAGAAAGTACAAAACTCTTTTACACGCTAATACGCCATACACATTATAAAGATCTTGTCGAAAAAGAGATAAAACAAGACAATAAACAACTTGCTGAGATTAACAGTCTATATAAGAATGGTACTATTCTGAAAAGTGATGTGTTGCGTTCTGAGGTGACCTTGTCTAATCATCAAATGCTATTGACAGAAATAGAAAACAACATTCTGATTATCCAACAGCAACTTAATTTGCTAATGGGCCGTGATGAACTAGCTCCTCTAACACCATTGTATAAGGATTTAAAGGAAGAAATAAACTTAGAATCCTCTTATGAATCTTATTTAGAAAAAGCATTACAAAACGCTTATGAGCTGCAAATAGCTGATAATGATATTCAACGAAGTGAATTGGATTTAAAACAACTCCAAGCAAAAATACTTCCTAAGGTAAGTTTATTCGCTGATTACAGTTTTAACTATCCACAGAGTAAAGCATATCCTTATGCTGATGCCTTATACGGTATGGGACAGATAGGTCTTAAACTCAATATTCCTATCTCTAACTTATATCACACCAAGCATCAGAAAATAAGCCAGCAGTCCTTTATCTCAAAGCAAAAAGTAGAAAGAGAACAAAAAGTAGATCAGTTAAAAAATGAGCTTAGAGCTTCTTATATAAAATATACAGAAACGTTACAAAGAATCTCTGTTGCTGAAAAGAACATCAAGCAAACTAAAGAAACATTGCGCATTATCAGAAATAGCTACTTTAATCAACAGTCTTTATTGACAGACTTATTAGATGCAGAAACACAACTGTTACAAGCTCAATTCGATCTCACTACAGCAGAGATAAATGCTAAAATAGAATATTATCAAATCGGTAATTTATAAGTAAAAACAACTATGAGTACAAATAATAAAATAACAAAAACAGACCGTATCATTCTTAAAATAACTCAAATAATAGCGCTAGTGGCTATCGCAGGGTTAGCAGTCTATGGGATGATTTTGGGAATAGAATTTTTAAGATATGAATCAACTAATGATGCTCAAGTAGAACAATATGTAAACCCTATAAATAGCAAAGTAGGTGGCTATATCAAGACAATACACTTTGAAGAAAATCAATTGGTAAAAGCTGGAGATACACTAATCACAATTGACAACAGAGATTATAAAGCTGTTCAACAAGAAGCTAAAGCCTCTCTACAAAGTGCGCAATCTCAAATCGACATATTGGATGCAAACATCAATACACTACATACTAATGCACAAGTAACAAAAGTTCAGATAGAAGTAGCTAAAGCAAAGCTCACTAGACAACAACAAGAGTTTAAACGATTTAAAAATCTACTTGAAGAGGAATCAACTACTCAACAACAATTTGACAATATCAAAACAGCTTTAGATATAGCAGTATCAGAATACCAAGCTGCACAACAAGCTTATCAAGCAGCATTGTCTAAAATAGAAGATGTAAAAGCTCAGAAACTTGCAGCTATATCTAATATAAAGTTGAGTGAAGCTACTTTAGATAAAAGCAACCTCAACTTAGGGTATACTATTATCACAGCACCTTATACTGGTCGAATAGGTAAGAAGATTATACAAGAAGGACAATTAATACAATCTGGTCAAACGATCTCTTATATCGTCAATGAAGAAAGAGGTAAATGGATCATAGCAAACTTTAAAGAAACACAAATTGGCAAGTTTAAAATAGGGCAATCTGCTAAAATAACAATAGATGCTTTTCCCGATATGGAATTTATAGGAGAGATAGAATCTATCTCACCAGCTACTGGGTCTAGATATTCTTTACTACCTCCTGATAACGCTACGGGGAACTTTGTCAAAATAATTCAACGCATCCCTGTAAGAATCAAACTAAAAGATAATGTAGCTAAGATTAGCAACTTATCAGCTGGGATGAATGCCAATGTATATATAGATAAACCATGAGAAACATAAAACTACCAACTTTTAAAGAGTGGGTACCAGATTACCTTATTCGTATCACTATTTTCTTAATACTCTTTCCTGCTTTAGCAGTATTTGCTTTTTATTATAGCAATACGCTAGAGACGATGAGTTATTATGGTATCGAAGCTTCTGACGTCCAGTACTCTGTAATACTAATGTATGGTGCTTTAGTTTGTTTCTTACCACTAGATGATCGATTAGTCAAGTACTTTTCCTTAAGACAATACCTCTTACTAGGTATTGTCTTTAATACGATTACTTATATTATCTGTGCCATGACCAGAGACTTGACTATATTCTTTATCTGTCGTTTTATACAAGGAGCTGTATGTGCTTTATTCTGTAGCATCTGTCTTAATCTTATTTTTCCAAGACTTAATTCTGCTAGAGCCCGAGTGATAGGATACACTATATTCTATGGTACTTTATTAGTTTCTGTTCCGATATGTGGAATAGTATGTAGCTACATACTTCAGTACTATTCATTTAATATTATGTTTTACTTACTGATTATCTTGCAGATACCGGGAGCTGTTCTATTACTCACTATTACTAATAATGTACACATTAGAGAAAAACTCCCTCTATATCAAGTAGATTGGATTAGTTATATTTACTTTACGATTATTATCTGTTCTATCGGCTATATATTCGTGTATGGACAACAATTAAATTATTTAGAACACAGTAGAATCAGACTGTTAACTAGTACAACAGTTGTAGGGTTAATCTTATTCATCTTGAGACAGCTCAGTCTTAAAAGACCTTTTATTAATCTAGCTGTTTTTAGATATAAAGATTTCTGTTTAGGCATCCTCTTGATTATGATCTATTACTTTTTTAAAGGAACGACAGGTTTTGCTTACTCTTATTTACAGACATTAGGCGTATCTTCTATTCATCTGACTAGCATTTATATCAGTAACACCTTAGGGACAATAGCGGGGTTACTAATTGTATCCAGATTATTATTAAATGATGTTGCGATTAAATATATTGTATTACTTGGTTTTGGAACTTTGTTAATCTATCACATCCAAGTCTATTTCTTATTCTCTAATACAGGTACAAGAGAAAGCTTTATACTTCCTTTTTTTATTCAAGGATTTGCTATTGCAGCTTTACACATTCCTTTAATAATTTATGCAGCTGCCTCTATACCACCAGCTATATCTAATGCTGTTTCATTTTTAGGAATTAGCTTTAGGTTCTTAAGCTTTTCTGTAACGATAGGAATTACCAATTACTTTCAATTGTTTAATAAAAGTATACACTACAATAGAGCTTCTGAATATATAACTTCCACCAATCCATTAAATAATGAAACACTTAAAAACATACAACACCACGTCACACTAGATGGAAAAGATTATGTCACAGGAGCTCAGCTAGCTACTAAAATTTATAATAGTCATATCAATACTCAAATTGTTACTAGAGCTTCACAAGACTACTATACTTGGGTTATCTGGGGATTGATATTTATTATTCTAATCGTCATGTTATCTTCCCCTACGAAGAAGATTCTCAGTAAGCTAAGTAAGGACTTTATACCTTATTAATACTTTTCCTTTTTCTAAGCTTTTTATACTGCGAGCCAAGTTCTCTCTAGAGGGAACTTGGCTCTTTTTCAACTAAAAGTGTAGATATACTATATACACAGTAATAACAAATTACAGAATAAGATTGAAAAACATTATCTTTATAAAAACGAAATACAATGTTCCGATATATAAGTTACTTTTTATTCTTCTCTTTAATCTTTACTAGTTGTACCTCAAATAGAAGGTATCAAAAAATGAGTAATAAACAAATACTAGAATTAATAAAAATTGACGCTCTTAATGATAAAGTTTATAAAATATTATCTCCAAATAATGATCTTATAAATTATGAACAAGCGTCTATATACTCTCCAAAAAAATATACTGTAGATAGATACGTAGACCAACAAAACGATTCTACAATTTTAAAATTTAGAAAAATCACTAAAAAAGATATAGCATTTAAAAAGACTATGCTGTTGTATCAAACTTATGGAACATATTCTGACACTATCAATACTAAATTAGACATCGACTGTACCCAAATAGATAATCTACTAAAAGATGCTTACCTAAAAGATAAAGAAAATAGATTAGGTGGTACAATCGACCTGAAAGTTGATGCACTGAATCAAAGATTATTATTTAACATCTTTGATCATTGTGATTTTCATACAGCAATAGCAAACAAAAAAGAAAGTAGTTACCATGCTCTTGTCATATTATTACATGCTAATACTAAATATCAAAAGAAATATTTCAAACAAATAAAAAAGGCTATAAAACTAGGTTATTTAGAACCCAAACACTTGGCTTACTTACAAGATAAAATAGCGACAGGGGAAGAAATCCCTCAAAAATATGGAACGCAATCGACTTATGATGATAATGGAAATCTAATATTATATCCTTATGATAATCTCAAAAAAGTAAATCAGAGAAGAAAAGCTCTAGGGCTTGAGCCTCTCAACATACAATAATAAAAATGGCCATAAACAAATTGTTCACAGCCATAATCAAAATTAACTTATAAAATATACTCTTTATCAAAAGAACTTATTCACTAGGTTTCCATCTTATCATGATATAAGAAGGCTTATTAAAAGGTTCTATCACAGACTCTTGATTAACCTCAAAGCCCCACTCTTTTAAGAAGGGAACTAAAGGGTTATTCTGTAACACCTCTATCCATATAGCATCATAATTACGAGTTAAGGATAAACTCTTTTGCCATAAAGACTCTCTTACTTCTTCCTCATTATACTCAGAATTGATATAAAAAGGTTCAAGATTAATAACTTTTTTATCCTTTAATACTTCTGGTTGCATTACTTGTTTAATCATTACAAACCCTGCAGGTACTTCTTTCTTAAACACTGTTAGCATTTGTGTACTTAGATTATTCAATTCTAATACAGCTTCTTTATGATTTAATTGTTGAGTTATATATTGATTTAATTGCTCTATTTCCACTGTATCCGCATACATTTCTCTTATTTGAGCTTCTCTTAATTGAAAAAGAATACCAAGCCCCTCTTCAGTTCCTATTGTGAATTTTGATATTACATCCATATTATTTCATGTTTATCTACAAACATACCCTTTTCTATCCCATTTGTTTCGATACAGTATTCTAAAAAAGCATCGGTACATCGCTATAATATAGACTCTCCGACTCTTCTTATGGCTTCTAGATTGTGTAAAGTAAGTTGTTTAGAGAATACTGCTCTAAAACAATTATCATATACATCTGTAAAGGAGAAAGTCTCTCCTGGTGTAAACTGCACTCCTTCTTCTGTACATCGCTTATAGAAAAAGTTCATATCTATATGCGCAGGTAATTGAACCCATGTACAATACCCTCCTTGTGGAAGTTGAACATGAATAGAATCAGGAAAACTATGAATTAATTGCTTCACCAACTGTAATGCTTGACGTTCTAATTGCAGACGAAAAACTCTAAGATGCTTATCGTAAGCTGAAGATTGAAGAAGCTTTATCATTACCTCTTGATTTATAGGAGATACCGAACGCCCTAGAGCGAACTTCAAGCGCTCTGCTTCAGAAAAAAACTGTCCTGCTGCTAACCATCCTAACCTAATACCTGGTGCTAACGATTTAGAAAAAGACGAATATGTCATTACCAATCCTGCTTCATCATAGTTACGAATATTACTTGGTCTACTTCCCTTAAAATAAAGACAGCCAAAAACATCATTTTCTATAATGGGTACATTGTGATATAGAGCAGTTTCATAAACCGCTTTTTTACTCTCCTCCGTCATTAATATTCCTGTAGGGTTATGAAAGTTAGGAGTTAGTACAATCGCTTTTATATTATTAGTCGCACATACTTTTCTTAAATAATCTGTATCAAAACCATCATATGCACGAACAGGTATTTCTATTGTCTTTAGCTTCAGACTAGCAATAACTTCTAAAATAGAGAAGACACATGGGCTCTCCACTGCTATAATATCATTAGGTGAAGTAATAGTGCTTAAAGCAATATATAGTGCTTGTAATGCTCCATCAGTCACCACAAGTTCATCTGAAAATATAGGAGCTCCATGAAGTCCAGCTCTCTTCACTAATAAATCTCTTAGCTCTTCTGCCCCATTATTAGGATAATAACGAAGTAAAGAAGCTCCTTTTTCTCTTATTACCTCTTGCATTGTTTTGAGAACTAATTTTTGAGGTATAAATAAATCAGATGGACTCGCTTCATTCAGTATTGTCTGACTAGTATCACTTATTGGATTCGTTATAAGATGTATTTTCTTTCTAAAAACTGCATCGCGAGGGATAATAGGTAATTCTACTTCTAAATTTTGTTCCGCAAGACGATCAGATACAATATACCCAGAACGAGGCACACTAGTGACCAAACCCTTAAATACAAGATAATCATAACCACTCTGAACAGAACTTATACTTAAGTTGTATTCTTTTTTTATAGCACGAACAGAAGGTAATTTATCTTCAGGCTTTAATAATCCTTTATTTATTCCCTCTTCTATTTTATCCGTAAAAACACTATACTTATATTCCTTCATTCTCATATAATCAGTACGTAGAGATTCTTCATGACTTCACGCAATATTGTAAGTAGAATAAAAACTACTCTCTATCAAAGATACAATTATTCATTATTCTCTGATGCTATATCACGCCTATCTGTAGGTATATTTATAATCTCAATAACAGTAGCTACTTGATCTAACTTAATACCAGTTAACCCATAACCATAATAAGCTCCTGTATCTATATTATACGAGTGGCTATCTAAAGTATACTGAGGATGGTTTTGTTTTAAAGGAGTATGTCCGTGAACCTGTAGTTTCTGAAGATTGACAAGTGGCTTACGAGTCCATAACACCCCATCCCAATTAGACTCATCATAAGGATTAATCGTATCACATACTCCTGCATGTGTGACAATAAATGAAGAAGTCTCAAATTTAAGTGGTAATTTTTCTAAGTGTGGTAAAAGGTTTTGCAAATCTACATGATGCCTTTGAAAGTCTTCTAAGGTGGTTAAACCACACTGAGATGTCCATATTTCATGACGTCCATCCTTGATATACTGAATAAGTTCAGCTTCATGGTTTCCCCTAAGAACAGTTACTGATAATGTTGTATCACTTAATAAGGCTAAACACTTCTCTACGACTAACCAACTATAATTGCCCCTGTCTATTAAATCTCCTACTAATATTAAATGCTCATTAGAAGAATCCCACTGCTCTAGAAGAGAACAAAACGTGTGATAACAACCGTGTATATCACCAATAATAAAATAGTTCATGCTCTTTTTATAAAACACAAACTTAAAGAATAAAAAAACTCCTACTTAGTAAAGTAGGAGTTTTTATTATTATTGTTTTGAAGCATCTAAAGAAGCTTTTCTAAACTCTTTTAAAAGTTTTTCAATAGATAAAGAAGCTTTACGTGCTCTTGTACCTGCAGCTTTATTTCCGTTTTCTAATTGTAAAGCTGAATCTTGTTGGAACGCTTCAAACTCAGCGTTGATTTTTTCGATTAATTCTTTCATGGTAATTTTTACATTTTAAATATGTATTACAAAAATAGAATATAATCTCACATATACACAGTATTTACTGACTTTTTTACCACTTTACCTCTCTCTTTTAGCACTTGATATTATTACATTATTGTATTCCAAACGGTAAATATCACCTAATCCACTCACTTTCAACATACCAAAGCTAAACGCATCGAATGTACCGTCATTACTACATTTCACTAAAAAAGTGAACAGATATTACTCAAAACAGATCAGTTCCTATAGATTTAGTCCTTAAAACATCCTGTTTCTATACAAAAAACCGTCATTTTCCATTACTCGTAGGAATAATTACAAGCTTAAATGTAAGATAGGATAAGGCTTTCCTTGTCCGTCTGTCTCAGACCTGTTTACTGATTTGAACCCCATGTGTAAATAAAATCCAACTGCTTGTTGATTTTGTTCATTTACATCTACTTTAGTAATATGAAGTCTATCTTTAGCATAATTTAATAACAATTTACCTATTCCTTGTCCACGAAAATCATTGTGTATGAACAACATTTCTAAGTTTCCATCAGCAACACCGATAAAGCCAGTCATTCTTCCCTCTTGGTTAAGATGAACATACAACTCTACGAATTCAAAATAACTAGGAATAGTCTTTTTAAAATACTCGAAGTCTTCTCTTGCTAAAAAATCATGAGTATGTATTACTGCACTTTCCCATATCTCTACTAATACTGGATATTCTTGACTCTTTACTTTTCTAATCATAATTTTAAATTTAATAGGGCAAATTTCTAAGCTTTGAGAGACAATCTACTGAACCTGGGTTAAAAAATTCGCTTGCGAATTCTACTCAGCCCTTGTGGAGTAATTCCCAAATAAGAAGCTATATCTTTTAAGGGGATATAATTAAATGTCAATCCATATTCTTCTTGCATTCTCAAATAATATTCTTCTGAAGAATACTTGATTAGATCTATATTACGCTGTAGGAGACGATTTAAAAGCCTTGCTGTTAATTTCCCAAACATTATCTCTAATCCAGAAATAGAAGCGTATAAATCGCTTATTTGCTCTTTATTAATTCGATATACTACTGCGTCCATAACAGCTTGTACAGAAAAGTCAGCCCGCTCTTGAAGTGAAAAAGAAATATTCGACATAGAAAAAGTTCCTTCTTTACAAAACCAAAATGTTTGTTCTACTCCTTTAGGATCAATAGTCCAACATCTAAATATTCCTTCATAAATAAAATAACTGTACTGTTCTACCTCTCCTTCTTTTATTAGGTATTCATTTTTAGAAATGGTAATTCGTTCGAAGTATTCATCAAACAAAGCATATTGTGAAGAAGTAAATACAGACAACTCGACTTCAAACTCTTTTAATAACTTTTCTAAAAGCATATTTTACTTATTAACTTGATAAATATATAAAAACACTTAGAAAAGTCAAGTAAGTAGAAATAAAAAAGCCTATTCATACAGGTTTGTACAAAAAAAATAATTTTTTAAACAATTATTACCAGCTCATTTTAAACAAGTTATAAAAACAATATAAAAAAGAACATCTTTTTTATTCAAAATCTCTTGCAAAGCCCAGTATTTGCAGTATATTTGCACTCGCAATACGGAAGTAATGCAGACCTCTGGAGAAATGGCAGAGTGGTCGAATGCGGCGGTCTTGAAAACCGTTGACTGTAACAGGTCCGGGGGTTCGAATCCCTCTTTCTCCGCTGAAAAGCCCGATAACACTCGTTATCGGGCTTTTTTATGCTTTATTGCTCCCTTCTTTTACTAAACCAGATTCCGCATTAGCCAAATACTACACTAATTAGGTGCACGAAATAAACTTTATTTATTGCGCACCTTTCTACTTTATTATGAATAAATTTAACTGAATAAAAAAACGTCAGCCTAACATAAATAAGCTGACGTTTTTATTGTTTACAAAGTAGTATTGAAAATCCCTTACTAAAACGAGTTTTTCAATTTTATACTTAATTAGTTTCTTTTTTACTTACTTTATTTATTCTCTCTTGAATATCTTTCCAATCATAATAATGAAATACTTTACCGTTACTCATCATTACCAGCATACCTTGATTAAAAATATTACTCACCCCTAAAGAAGTTACCTCTAAGCCATCACATTCAATTGCAGAAACAGGTATCTTAGCAATTAATCTGTGTTCATGAGGGTTTCCCTGTTCACCTTCCCTAGGATAAATTAAAATTGAATTATCTTGTTGATCTGAAACAATAATATACCCCGAATTAGCATCTTTTTTATAAATAGCTATTCCTTCATGATCTCTCTTAGCATCACCTTTAACAAAGAAAGCCAACTCTTCATTTCCTTTTTCTGGATCAGCATAGTATTTGCGCAATCCTGCTGTTTCATCAGAGTAATAGACGTAACCTAGCTCCTGGTCTACTGCAATAGCTTCTATTTCTTTTTTTCCGCTATAAACACCAAACTTTCTTTTTAACACCAAATTTATCTGACCTTCCTTATTCGCTTGCAGAGCATATTGCCATAAATACTCATTAGAAGGGCCACTTTTACGTCCTACAATAGCATAGATTTGCTTATTATCATCCTCTTTCTTTTCATATAAAGCGATTCCCATTGGTTCATTATACCCATCCTCTACTTCTCCTTCAAAAACTTTTAAACCACCTTGATCAATTGGCGTTAACTCTGGCAATTTAAAAATTCTTATTGCATTTGCATTTCTCTCTGTAACAACAGCAATATCAATCACCATATCTTTATACAAAAAACCATAAGCAATATCAACATTATTTGGACGTGCCATATCAATAAACTTATGTACGATTTTACCTTGTAAGTCATATGCATATACTCCTCCTCCATCTTCTTTGTCTGTTCCTATAATTAAGCTTTTAGATTGATCTATTGGATTAATCCAAATAGCAGGATCATCTGTATCAAAAACTGTTTGCTCTGTAACAATTGTTGGCTGAATAGCATCTGGGGCTATAGGAGCTAACTTATCTTTACAACTACTCAATAATCCTAAGACCGCTAAAGAGTATAAAAATCTATATTTCATTATTTCTACTTTTTTATTTGATGTGTAAATAAAACCTTTGCTTCTTTCTTACCTGCTTGAACTACCTGAACTATTAATTCATTATCTAAAATAGTGAAAGTCATAAAACCTGGTTCTGCAGCGGCAAAAATGGTATGCTCCATATCTCCAGAAGCTCGAACTTCACTCGCTGCACCAGAAAGAAATTGTGTGGTATAACGATGTTTAGGCTTGATAATTTGCAGGTCATGTTCATGTCCACATATATAAGCATCTACTTTATGTCTATCAAAAAAATCCGCAAACTTTAAAGCAAAACCTTGTGTATCTTTATTTTCTTTACGCTTTCCTCCACTGTACATTGGATGATGTCCTACTACAATCTTCCATTTTATAGTATCATCTTCTTTACCTAAAGTTTCTTCAAGCCATTTCATTTGTTGTTCGGTGTCTTGTTGTCGTAAATCACCGTATTTACTTCTCTTGTGATAACTTTCTATAAATGGATTTGTATCCATTACTACTAACAATACCTTCTCACCATTATCTAATTTAAACTCTTTACTATAATAACGGTCTGGCATATTCCAACGTCTACTAATATTAGTATAATCTATTTGTGCTTGAACATTACCTAAATAATCATGATTTCCCAAAGCTACATACCAATCAGCATATAAAGATGGATTAGTATATATACTCTCAAACGAAGATATCCAATGATAATCGCTTGT
Organism: Myroides odoratimimus; assembly: GCF_004337635.1. Classification (NCBI taxonomy): domain Bacteria; kingdom Pseudomonadati; phylum Bacteroidota; class Flavobacteriia; order Flavobacteriales; family Flavobacteriaceae; genus Myroides; species Myroides odoratimimus. Next base: position 2,478,712 of record NZ_CP037427.1, on the reverse strand, counting down.
GCTAGCAACTCCATTTGGGTAAAAATTATCACCTACTGATACTACAAATTCACCATCTAATACTACCATTGCATTTCCCATTTCTCTAGCCACATCTTTCTGGTAATAATCCCCTACACGTCCAAAATCTCCCATGACAATAAAGTTAAAACTATTCTCTTTGTGAGTTAAACTTGGAATATTACTTCCTGTATACCCCGTACTTTTTTCATATTCAAAAGGAGTCTGTGCTTGTATTGTAGCAGTACAAACTGCTAATAATAAACTATATATTATTTTTTTCATGATAGATTGTATAATAAAACTAGGGCGAATATTCTTCGCCCTAATTTCTATAGATATTTATTTATTAGAAATCAAACTTAAGTCCTAAAGTAAATTTAGGTTGGTAATACTCCATTTGTTTTACTCTATGACTCACTCCTTGATAATATCTTAGGGGTTGATTAGTCAAGTTATTTGCTTCAGCAAACACACGTAAATATGAAGTTATTTTATACGAAGCATTTGCATCCAAGAATAATTGTTTATCATAATAACTATCTTCAAAACTATTTCCTCCTAATGCATCTAAATAATCTGAAGAGTAATTTAATGATACACGGGCTGAGAAACGATCATTCTCCCAAGACAACGAACCATTAAACATATGCGGCGCTGCACCAGGTAACTCCATGTTTTTTCTTATCTCTCCATCTTCATTAGCTATTCCCTTAGCTTCTGTATATGTATAAGTATAATTCACATAGACTCCTAGACCTTTCCAAAATTTACCAGGTATAAAATCAAATTGTCTTTGAAAAGCCACCTCTACTCCAAACAAGTTTACTTGGTCTCCATTTCTTTGTTGCATAAACTTCCATTTGTCCTCTGATTGAATAGGATTAACTTGTCCGGGAAACAACTCGTTAAAGTTCTCATGTGTAAAAGAATCAGATCTATAGTTATAGATAAAATCTTTTAAGTTCTTATAAAAAACACCAGCAGAAAACATTCCTACAGATTGAAAATATTTTTCTGCCATTAAATCAAAGTTATAAGCATAAGTTGCCTTTAAGTCTGGGTTACCTGCAGATACCATATTATCTTGAGATACCACATTAATATATGGAGCTAAGGCATAATAGTCAGGTCTAGCTAAAGCAGTCGTAAAGGCTGCTCTATAAATCCAATCTGAATCTGTCTGATATTTAAAAGTAACACTAGGCAATACATTAGTATAATTATTTGTATTACTAACCTCTCCTATTAAGTCGCTTTCATCTACAATATGATTACCTGTATAATCTATACTTGTATGTTCAATTCGAGCTCCCAATATCATAGATAATTTCTCATTGAAGTCTTGATCCCAACGAATATATCCTGCATATATATTTTCTTTAGCTTTATAGTTTAAAGCTAAATATTCTCCTGGCACTGCCTCCTTCTTAAATAAATTAGAATTGTATAAATCTAATCCTCCTAAATATTGATTTGAAGCAAAATGTCCTGGAACATATTTACTACCTGGTTGAAAACCAGATCCATCATAATAACTACCAGGTACAGTAGCTAAATTGCCAATGGTATTCGTTCCTATTGGAGAGAACTCATAGAACATATTCTCTCTCTTTTTATCTTTTAGTCGAAGACGACCTCCGAATCTTAGACGTCCTTTTTGATCTTCAATAACAGAAAAAGGAACTCGAAAATTCAATTTAGCACCAAACTCACTATCCTTTGTGAAATTATCATTTTCTGATAACTTTCTCAATGAAAAATTATCTGGTCGATCTCCTAATGCAGTTACTAGTGGATATTTTCCATTAGTTAAATCTTCTTGCATTGCAACTTTCTTATTTTGAAAATCTATATAACGTTCTCCTGGACGATCTTCTGATGCACGTGAATAGTTAACAGACCAATCCATATCTAAATTACTAGACCATAAATGCGTTCCACTTAATGCATAATTCTGGATTCTTTGATCTTCTAAACGAGTGTTTTTATTTCTATTATTATCAAGTCCTCCCTTTGTTTCTCTTCTTATATCGCCTGTAAACCCAGTGATATTGTTGTCTTGATCATACTCTGGCTTAATACCTCTGTAACGCACACGATAACGATTCTCTCTGTCATCTCTCCAGTTATACATTGCACTAGCATAGATAGTATGATTATCATTAATCTTATAATCAAAAGCACCTGAGAAACTACGACGAACACGTTGTACATCGTACTTACGAATGTCATATTCGCTCATATAAATATTGTCATACTTATCCTTACTCCATACTCCCTCCACATTATCTGATCCAAAATTATTACTATTATAAGAACCACTTAAGATCATTCCGAATTTAGAATCTAAAAAACGATTACCATACACAAAACTTCCTATATAATTTCCTTTGTCTCTTATAGGGTTAAGTCCACCTGCTAGAGTTGCCGAAATACGCTCTCCATAAGGTGAAGCACGAGTAATCAAATCAACAGATCCTCCTATGGCATCAGCATCCATATCAGGTGTTAAGGTTTTATTTACTTCTATAGAAGATATCATATCCGCAGGAATTAAATCCATCTGAACATTTCTATTATCTCCTTCTGCTGAAGGAATTCGGTCCCCATTTAATGTAACAGAATTTAAACTAGGAGCTAAACCACGGATAACTATATTACGAGCTTCTCCTTGATCATTTTGCATTGTGATTCCTGGTACACGTTTTAGAGCATCACCAATATTAGAATCAGGGAAACGCCCTACTTGGTCTGCTGAAATAACATTAGTAACATTAGCATTATTCATCTGTTGATTTAATGCTTTAGCTTGTCCTTTTAAACGTTCTCCTATTACTACAATACCTTCTAAGGTTTCTACATCTGTTGAAAGACTTAAATTAATAACTTTATTATGTCCTGAACTCACTTCTACTTCTTGTTCTACTGAAGTATAGCCAATATAACTTACTGATAAGACATATTTCCCTTCTGGAATATTTAAAAATTCATAATACCCATTATTGTTACTTACCGTATATTGCTTGCCATTATCTAATAAAACAGCTGCACCTGGTAATGAACTCTTATCACCAGAGTCTATTACTCTTCCTGACACAATTCCTTTTTTAACACTATTATTTTGTCCTTGTATTGGTATTGCAAAACAAATTGCAAATAAGAAAAATAAGTACTTTAATTTCATAATAATAACATTGAATAGTTTTGCTAGCAAACTTAGTATCAACCTATCAAGTCAATGTTTAGTTAATATTATTAATAAACAAATTACTATATTTTAAAATAGATATAAAATAAACGAAAATAGAATCAATAAAAAACCATATATCTAAATAAACATACTTTAATTCAACAAATCCACACACAATTACTAAAATTACCAATCAAACCAACATTAACGATTTATTAATTATCTATTCCAACGTTAATTTACTGAAAACAACAAGCCCTTATAGGATATCTATAAGGGCTTGTTTATACATAAAAAAACTTATCTAATTAATTACTTTTATTCTCAATAGACACACCTTCTAGGGCAGGATCATTAACTAAAGCATACGAAGTATATTTTCTGATAGGAACTATTTCCTTCTTACTTTCCACACCATTCTCACCCTTAATCGTTATGAACTGTTTACCTTCACTAGTTAAACTTATAGCAGAATAAGGTATCTCTATAACATCTTTATACACTAACGAAATCACCACTCTATTCTCTGCAATCCCTTCTCCATTTAGTTTTAAACCTTCTATCACTTGAGGTGATTTATCTAAAAAGAAAATATTTGTATCATTCTTAAGATTTACTTTGATAGGAATGCGTTGCCCTTCCTTAGTTTCAAATGAGCTTACAAGGGTATTCTGTCCTGTTATACCTTGTTTCCATTGTACCATATCACTAGTAGGTATTTCAAAAAACACATCATAGCCCACTATAGTATATAAACTATGCTTATCATTCGCTGTCAATATATCGCCTACTTTTACAGTGATATTCTTTACTACACCACTATATTCAGACTTAACAGCATATCTACTATACTTGGTATCTGATGCATTTATTTTATCACTTAGCTCAACTACATTCTTACGCAACTCTTCCACAACTTCACGTTGTTTAACAAAAGCGACACTGTCTCTTCTAGCTAATTTTTGTAATCTATTCTCTGCACGTTCTAAATCTTTCTTGAGCCCTTTGTATTCACTCTGTTCTTTATCTTTCTCTTTCTTAGAGACCTGTAGACTCCCCACCTCTACTTCATAGATTACCTGTCCTTCTGAGACTGCCTGTCCTTCTTTTATAAAAAGTGACACTACCTTCCCTTCTATAGACTCCTTGACAGGTGTGTTAAATTTCATTTTCACCTTAGCTGTATACTCCTTTGTATAGGTATGGTATTTACTATTCAACACTAACACCGTAGGAGCCACATTCTCTTTCACTACTTCAGTTTTCTCCTCTTCCTCTTCTAAGACTACTTCTTTTTCAGGTTGAATTACTTCCTCAGTAGCCGCAATCGTTGTAGACTCAGTCACCTCCTTTTCTCCACCTTTATCTTTATTTCCATAATAACCTACCCCTACTAAGAATACAATACTTAGAAGTGTCATTATAATCTGCTGAAGTTTTACATTTTTTTTATTCATAACCCACTCTTATCCTTACAAAGATAACTAACTGATGCAAAGGACTGAAAAAAAAACAATCCAAACATCTAAATTACAATAAAAAAAACCAATATTGTAAACAATATTGGTTTCATCCTCAATCAAAAATCTACTAGAGTATACTAATGTCCTCCCAAAGCTCTATATAAATCAACTAGCGACGCTAAATGATCTCTTTTTAACTCTGCAAAACTCAAACTACTCTGCAATGCTAAACTCTGTGCATTAATAACCTCTAAGTAAGATGCCTTATCCATCTCAAACATAAATTTGATATTAGCTAAAGAAGTGTTTAGAATATTCACTCGCTTTTGCATCATCTCTTCTTTTTGAGATAGTTTATCGATTTTTACCAATGCATTATGTACATCCGTAAAACCAACTATAACTTTATTTTTAAATTCTATACCTGCTTTTTCTCGTTCTACAACAGCGATTTCATAAGCTGTTCTTAACTTCTTCTGATTAAATATAGGCTGTATTAAACCACCACCAAACATACCAAATAAAGAGGCTGGTGTCTTAAACCACTGTGAACTTTCAAATGCATTTAATCCTCCTTGAGCAGATATAATCAAATTAGGATACATCTGCCCTTGAGCTGCTCCTACTTTTGCATTAGCTGCTTTTAAAGCATATTCTGCTACTTGTACATCTGGACGAGTACTTAAAAAATCCGCAGGTACTCCTGTATTTAAATCTGTTGAAAAATTTAAATCACTAATCGTAACAGAGCGAGATATAGCCTGCGGATAATTATTTAAAAGCAAATTCAATCCACTTTCTTGTAAGGCAATTTCTTGCTCTATCTGAGGTAATAATTCTTTTGATTCTAACCACTGTGCCTCTGCTTGTTGCATCGCTACAATAGTCTCGTTACCTACCTCGAACATCTTTTTAGTTAATAAGTATGTACTCTCACGAAGTGCAATACCTTCTATCGCTATTTCGAGCTGTTCGTCTAACATTAGTAAGTTGATATAACTAGTAGCTACCTCTGCTACTAATCTATTTTGGATAGCTCTCTTTACCTCTTCCGTCTGCATCATAGTCGCTAATACAGCTTCCTTCTCCCTTCTAAGCTTCCCCCATATATCTAACTCCCATGATAAATCAAGGCTTGCTGTAAAATCATCATTAACACGTCCTGCCCCACTAGCCGCCAATTGGCTATTCTTAGAAGACTCTGTTCTACTACCGGCTACATTCATTGTCAACTGTGGTAATAGCGCCATTTTTGACTGAGTGAATAACAACCTTGTTTGTTCGATATTTTTAACAGCAACTTGTAAATCAGCATTGCGCTCTAATGCAGATTCAATCAAACTCGTTAATTCAGTGTTCTTAAAGAATTCCGAATAACTCAACTTCGCTAGATTATTAGCTGTAGTATCAGAAGCAGTCTCTTGATAAAACTGCTCTGGTGTGTCTACAGTTGGTCTTTCATAATTCTTACCTACTTTACAAGCAGTTAATAATGTCGAACCAATCGCTATATATACTATTTTTCTCATTGTTTTCTTGTTTTGAACTACCATTAATCTCTTAGTTTTCTACAACTTCAGAAACGTCTGGTTGCTTACCACTAATTTTCTCTTGTAAGTACTGGAATGCAACATAAAGGAAAGGAATAACGAATACTCCTAGAATAACTCCTAATACCATCCCTCCTGCTGTACCAATACTAATAGAGTGGTTACCTTGTGCTGACGAACCTTGAACGAACATCAAAGGAATTAGACCTGCTACGAAAGCAAATGATGTCATCAAGATAGGACGAAGACGTAAACGCGAAGCTTCTAATGCTGAGTCTACAATACTCATCCCCCCTTGTCTTTTCTGAACAGCAAACTCTACAATCAAAATTGCATTCTTCGCGAGCAGTCCGACCAGCATGATGAGCCCTACTTGCACATAAATATTATTAGCAATACCTACAGATCCTATGGCTAAGAATACTCCCATAATACCAACTGGTAGTGATAACAATACTACTAATGGTAAGATGTAACTCTCATACTGAGCTGAAAGAATAAAGTAGATAAACAAGATAGATAATCCAAAGATAAACACCATCTGTCCTCCAGATTTCTTCTCTTCTTTACTCAGTCCTAACCATTCAATACTATATCCTGAAGGTAATTTCTCTGCCGCTACTTTCTCTACTGCCGCCATCGCATCCCCTGTACTTGTACCAGGGTTGATAATACCATTTACAGCGATAGAATTAAATAAGTTATGACGACTGATAGCTTGTGGTCCATACACTTTCTCTAAGTGCGCTAAAGAACTAATCGGAATCATCTCTCCCGAACCAGCTGTCACATAGATAGTTTTAAAAGATTCTTCATCTGCTCTAAATTGAGCATCTCCCTGTACAAACACCTTAAACTGTTTACCAAAACGGTTAAAGTCATTTACTTGTGCTGATCCGTAGAATAACTGTACTGCACTCATCATATCACTTACTTCCACTCCGTGCATCTTTGCCTTCACAGGATCTACTACGATTTTATACATTGGGAAGTTTGCTTTAAACATTGTGAAGGCACTTAGCACTTCATCAGTCTCACTTAGATCTTGATTAAACTGATTTACAACATTTGCAAACTCTGTAATATCTCCACCACGTCTATCCTGAACTACCATCTCTAATCCATCAAAATCTCCAAATCCTGGAACTGTTGGGTTAGCAAACACATAGAAATCACCTTCTTTTAATGATGATAATTCTTGATTTAACTGTGCAATCAACTCATTGATGTCAGTTACCTCTCCTCTTTCTTCTAAAGCTTTAAAAGAAATGAATCCCATACCATAAGCTGGACTGGCTGCATTACCTAAAATGTTGAATCCTGAAATAGTGGTTACAGACTTAATAGCAGGGTTCTTTCTCATGATCTCATCCCCTTCTTTTAAGACCTGTGCTGTTCTATCAATAGATGACCCAGGAGGTAATGATAGAGCAAACATCGCAAATCCCTGATCTTCATTAGGAATAAACCCTTTAGGAGTTGTATTCATTAAGAATACCATTCCTACTATAGAACCTACTAGAATACAGAAACTCAATACTTTTCTTTTGATTAAGAAATGTACTCCTTTTATATATCTATTCGTTAATGCTGTAAATCCTGCATTAAACGATCTAAAGAACCTTCTCTTAAACCCATCTTTCTTTACCTCTCCCGTATGTTCTAAATCATGGTGATGATTCTTTAATAACAAGGCACATAAAGCAGGGCTCAATGTCAAGGCATTTACAGCAGAAATCATAATCGCTATCGCAAGTGTATATGCAAATTGCTTATAGAATACTCCCACTGGTCCTTCCATAAACCCTACAGGTAAGAATACTGCTGACATTACTAAAGTAATCGAGATAATCGCTCCTGAGATTTCACTCATGGCCTTAGTAGTTGCCTCTTTGGCATCTAAGCCCTCGAGTTCCATCGTACTGTGTACTGCCTCTACTACTACAATGGCATCATCCACTACAATACCAATAGCTAGTACTAATGCAAACAACGTCAACATATTAATCGAGAACCCTAACATATTCAAGAAGAAGAAGGTACCGATTAATGATACTGGTACTGCTATCGCAGGAATAATAGTTGATCTAAAATCTTGTAAGAAGATATAAACAATAAGGAATACTAATAAGAATGCCTCTATTAATGTTGTTTTTACCTGATTTATAGATTCATCTAACTGTGTCTTATTAGCGAACGTTACATTGTATTTTAGCCCTTTTGGCAACTGAGGAGTTAATTCTTCTAATACCTTGTACACTTGAGTTTGAATCTCATTTGCATTAGATCCTTTTGTCTGGAACACAGCCATTGTTACAGCTTCTTGTCCATTGATTTTATTCTCCTCATCATACGCTACTGCACCAAACTCGATGCGTGCGATATCTTTTAAATAAAGTACATTACCACTTTTATCTGCCTGTACTACAATATTCTCGAATTGTTCAGGAGTATTATATTTACCTGGGTATGTCAATGTATATTGTACTGCTCCTCCTGCATTCTGACCTAAGTTACCTGCAGCTACTTCCATACTCTGACTTTGGATAGAACGCTCTACATCAGCAGGAGTTAATCCTCTATTTGCCAGTTTATGTGGATCTAGCCATATACGCATAGCATAATCCTTCTCACCGAATAGCTGTACGTTACCTACCCCTTTAATACGTTTTAACTCACGTACTAAGTTGATACGAGCATAATTCTGTACGAAGGTTTCATCATATAGAGCAGCATCCTCACTGATAAGGTCTACTACCATGATCATACCTCTCTGTTCTTTCTGAGTGATTACCCCCGCTTGTAATACCTCAGCAGGTAAGATACCTGTCACCTGAGCTACCCTGTTCTGTACGTTTACTGCCGCCTGATCAGGATCAGTTTCTAAATCAAAGAATACTGTGATAGCTGCTGTACCATCATTACTAGCTGTTGACTCTATATGAGTCATATTTTCTACCCCGTTAATTACCTCTTCTAAAGGAGTCACTACTGATTTCAATACTGTCTCAGCATTACCTCCCGGATAAGAAGCCATTACAGTTACACTCGGAGGTGCAATATCAGGGAACTGTGCCATAGGTAACTGTGTAAGTCCTACTGCCCCTAATATAACAATGATAAGAGATATAACTGTAGCTAATACAGGTCTATGTATTATCTTTTTAAGCATTTGATCTGTTTGTTTTAATTAAATAAAGAATCTTTGAGCCTACTTACTCGCTTGCTTTAGCAGTTTCTGTACTTGTATTACCTCCTGCATTTTTTGCTGCAGATAATACCGTCACAGTCATACCATCTTGCAGTTTATCTACTCCTGTTGTTACAAGGGTTTCTCCTTCTTTCACACCATCAGCGATAAAATAAGTATGCAAGTTCTTTCCGATAATTTTAAGTTGTCTTTGATCAACTGTATTGTCTTTATTCACTACATAAGCAAAGATCTTATCTTGTAAGTCTGCAGTAGCAGCTATAGGTACTTGTACAGCATCTTTATGTGTAGCCATAAGGTTCACAATACCTGTCCCTCCATTTCTCAATAAACGATCTGGATTATCAAATACTGCACGTACACTGATAGAATTAGTACCTGCATCGAACTCTCCATTGATTACATCTACCTTACCACTTATAGGATACTTATCTCCATTACTTAATTCTAATTCTATAGGCATCTTCAGTACATTCTCTGAACCACCATTCTCTTTTACTAGATTAAAGTAGTCTGCTTCTGTCAATGAGAAATAAGCGAACATCTGAGAGATATCAGACATCGTAGTTAGTTCCTCTACTTCACCAGCTGTCACTAAGTTTCCTACACGCTTAGTAATACGTCCTAAGAATCCATCTACAGGAGCCTTAATCGTACAGTAGCTTAAGTTTAACTTTGCTTCTGCCACAGCCGCCTCTGCCTGAGCCACGTTTGCTTTAGCGTTATCTAACACCGCTTGTGCAGTTTTTAACTGTATTGGAGATACAAAAGAATTATCTAATAAAGACTGTACTTTATCTTTTTCTAATTGAGCATTTACGAGAGCTGCCTGAGCTGCTTTTAGACTAGCATTTGCATTATTTAGTTGTATTTGATACGGTTGAGCGTCTATTAAGATTAATGCCTGCCCCTTCTTTACATAACTTCCTTCTTCTACAAGAATCTTATCAATATAACCCGAAGCTTGTGCACGTACTTCTACATTCACCCTTCCTTCTAACGATGCTGTATATTTTTTTAATACAAGAGCATCACCCTTCTCTACTACACTTGTTCTAACTTCTAATGAAGGCTGCCCTGCATCTCCTTCACTTGATTGCTTATTACAGCTAACGAAAAATACAGATAAACCAAATAATAGGCCTCCTAAAAACAAAACTTTCGTACTTCTATAAATTTTATTCATTTCTAACGCTTTTTACACAACAAAAATCAAAAATTATACCGCTCCTACTTCTAGAATTAGTTCGAAGCGTAAAAATTCGAACCTGAAGCGTCAAAAGGGCTTACTTACCTGAATAAACTATCTCTTATACTTACACATAGACACAAAAAAAGCTACTAATGTAGCTTTATGAATTTAACCAATTTTTAAGTAATGGTGCCTTCTCACGGCTTACGATTACCTCTCTCTGAGGATCTTTTACTAAGCCTATTTTTAATTTTCCGTTATAGTAGTTCTGCACATGCTCTATACTATCTACACTCACGATATGTTGTCTATTCGCTCTAAAGAATATCTCAGGTGAAAGCTCTTCTTCTAACTCCTCTAAGGTCTGACTTACGATTACAGTAGTTTTATCCTTTAAGACTAGATGTGTAATCTTTAATTCTGAATAAATAAAATCAATCTCACCCACCTTCACAGTCTTAAAACCATCCTTATAAGGAATCAAAAAACGTGAACGATAAAATGCTTCTTTCTTGTGTAAACTACCTAATATATCTTTAATCGAATCACTTAATACAGGAGAACTTCTAAGTGCTTTAAACTTATTCAATGCCTGTTCTAGCTCTTCTTCTCTTACAGGCTTCATGATATAGTCTATACTATTCACCTTAAATGCTTTTAGAGCATACTCATCATAAGAAGTCGTAAATATCACAGGTGCTTTTATCTCTATCTGCTCGAATATCTCAAAACACAAACCGTCTTCTAATCTAATATCCATCATGATCAAGGACGGCTCCTCATGATGCTGTAACCATTCTATACATTCTTTTACACTTTCTACTACAGCTACGATTTCTATTGTAGAATCTAATACCTGCAATAGACGAGATAATTTATTAGCATTTCTTACCTCATCCTCTACGATCAAAACTTTCATCATGTATATTTTCTTTCTTAAGCTATTATTTCTAATTATTTATCATTCTTATTTAGTAACAAAGGCAACCTTACCACAAAATCTTTATCCGTTTTCTGAATAAGAACCTTGTGTTTACTTAGCAGACGGTAGCGTTCTTTAATATTTGTCAACCCTACTTTAGAAGAAGGTAAGGTTACGACTAACTCTTGAATATTATTGCGAATCACCACATAATCCTCTTCTACATAAATATCTATTCTCAGAGGACTCTCTTTAGAAGCACTATTGTGCTTCACAGCATTCTCTACTAATAACTGTATAGCGATGGGTGCCACATAGAAGTTTTTTTTATCCTCCTCTTGCACATTGATATTTAACTGTACTTTCGCCCCCATTCTTTCTTTAATTAAGTAGAAATAAGATTCTACGAAAGTCAACTCTTCTGACAGACTGATGGTGTTCTTTCTCACATTAGATAGCATATAACGATATACTAGCGATAAGTGATCTATAAACTTCACAGCGATATCCTGATCTTCTATTACTAACTCTGATAATGTACTGAAGTTATTAAATAAAAAATGAGGGTCTAGTTGCATCTTTAGTGATTCTAACTCTGACTGACTCGCGATACGTTCTAGTTGTTCTGCTTTTAATTTAAGCTCTGCAGCATCCACCATAGACTTTTTCCAATTATTAATCAAAAAATAACCTGTGTGAATAGCACTGATAAAAATCCCTGTATTTAAACTAATGATTAATGACTGCCATAAATCTATCTTTGCCTCTAAATCTATTAACTCAAAAGACTCGTATGGAGATAGATAGACATATACAAAATTAATAGCAAAATACACTGTAAAGATAAATATAAGTAGTAAGAAGAACTGTACTACTACACGCATCACTGGCTGTTTATCCCAAGGCAAAAACTTGTTCAAAGCTCTACTCAACCAAAGGCTCACCTCTGTAATGGCCATACAGTATAGAAAAAGAACAAAGGCTGACTCCCACATCTCTTCTACATCCATTCTGAACCAATCTGCGTCATAAGGATTAAGTAAAAAATGAGAGAATAAGTAAAGTAAAAAAACTAATGGCACTACCATTAATCGATAGTGTTTTAAAAACAGTGATTCCTCTTTTACTTTCTTGGTCGCCATCTTCCTTAATTAAATTCTATAACAAAAGTAAATCTATATTTCCACATTTAGAACCTTACCTTACTCAAAATGATATATCCTATCTTGAAACGGAAAAATACTACACCTACTTGTATTCTTTATCCATATTACCCATTTTAATTCCCAAAAACCATGCAATTAATACGAAAAAAACACAATTAGACAAAATCAGCAGAGATTTCTACAAATAGCACATATCTATATGCCAAATATATAATAACAAAAAAAGTAGTATAACATCCACTAGCTATACTACTTCTGGTAAAATGAAACAAACAAATTATTTAATTAAAAGATGCTTCTAACCCTAACACCTCAGCTCTGTCAGACCTACTAACCTATTCTCAAAAAATTCTACAAAAGAATAGTCTAGTACGCTAATCACACCCACCTCATCTGATAATAATGCTGTTAATGTCTGTATATCATCTTGTAGAATATATTCTATATCTAAATCTGTATCTTCTAAGAGTTCTTCTACACTATCAATATCACAGTACTGATTCTCATCTAATAGAACAATAGCCCCTTTATGCTCTCCTATCAACAATTCTCCTATCAAGGTATGCTCATCCCATCTCCCTATAATAAAGATATACGAAGAGAAGATAGAGTCCTCATTCATCTCCTGAATAGACAATACATGATCTGTAGTAGTAAAAGTAAAAAAAGACACTGAAGCAACAGTTCTCATCAAAGCAGTATGGCTACTGACCAACAAAAAACGAAAGTAATCATCCGAAAAGTTATAAGTATGCCTTAAGCCATTTATCTCATGCTTAAAAAGCACATCAACTCCTGAATCTATCAAAAATCGATAACGTAAAAATTCATTCATAGTAGTTGTATTGGTTACCTTAAAATTAATCAATTTAAAGGTATCAAAACACTCCTAACTAAAAACATAACATTCTGATAACATTGATATTAAATCTAAAAATAAAATATATAAAACGAAGAATGGGACAAAATAATTAATGAGCCTAAACCTGATGATAGACCAATGCAACTACTAATGGATTATGATGAGAAAGGAAAAGTTATCTATCTATTATTATGTAGATACTTCTCTGATTCTGAGTTTAGAGCTATCGCTCCTGTCAAAACCATATCAGAGCCTAACTTCTCTCAACTCCTTAATAAATTTAAACAAACCACTAAATTCTAATCGATTGTAACTAATCACTATATACCTCCCCTACCTCCTACACCCTCTTTTCTCCTATCTATTTTTTCACTACCTTTGCCTACAGTAAAGGCTTTGACTCAATGTCCATTATTGAGAATATTCTTCTATTCAAAGTCTGGTACGTCTCACCAAAAAGAAAGCACAAACCACAGCTTTCAAAATCTTAATTTTAAAATTTTAACAAGTTTTTTTAACATCGTAAATTCACTACGAATCGAGTATTCACGCGGTCTCCGTTGTGGTTTGTTCGGAAGGTGTTCGGAAAACACCCCCTTTTTCAGTACCTTTTGCAAAGAACTTCCGAACAACGCCCAAACAAACTTCCCGAAAACCTTGCTGTCACTGGCTTTGTCGCGTGCTGTAAATCACTAAAAAACACCTAAATGTTAATATTTTTAACAGCTGTGATTTGTCCTGTTTTTAGAATTTAGATTGGTTAAAATATTCTCATATTTAGAACTTATACAAGCATTACTCTGCTCTAAATCTATTAAAATAGATATACTTCATCTAACATTAAATTTCTCTAATCCTAAAAAATGGCTTGATTTATGATTTAGTTTTGCAATAAAATCAGAGCTATGAACATACTTTTAATAGAAGACGAAGTAAGTGTATCTAACTTCATTAGAAAAGGTCTAGAGGAGAGCCAACATCAGGTGGCTTTTGCCTACGATGGGATGATAGGATTACAACTAGCGATGGAACAAGAGTTTGATTTGATTATTCTAGATGTCATTCTTCCTTATATGAACGGATTCGAAATCTGTCAACAAATAAAAAAATACAAAGGAGATATTCCCATCCTCATGCTGACGGCATTATCTACGCTAAATGATAAGGTCAAAGGATTTAATATGGGGGCAGATGACTACCTGACGAAACCTTTTCACTTCGAAGAATTATTGCTGAGAATAAAGGCACTGACCCGTCGTAATACAATGGCTATGCCTACTCTAGAGTATAAAGCTGCAGATCTAATCATGAATACGTATAAAAAGACAGTAACGAGAGCAAATAAAGAAATCGTTTTAACCCAAAAAGAATATACCTTACTAGAATACTTCTTAGTGAATAAGAATAGGGTATTAACGAGAACACAGATAGCTGAGGCGGTCTGGGGTATCGGCTTCGATAGAGGAACGAACCTCATCGATGTGTATGTAAATTATGTGAGACGCAAAATAGACAAAGAGTACAGCACACAACTGATACATACAGTTATCGGTATGGGGTATATACTAAAGGATGAATAGTTTTTGGATTACAGTTAACGGTTAACGGTTTACAGTTTTGCCCTACGAGCGCAATGTACTTATATGATGTAATAACCTAATGATTAATACAATAGCCTAATGATTGATACAATAGCCTAAACAGTTTCACAACATCACGACATCACAAAAAAACGATTTCACACCTTCACGGTTTCACAACATCACAAAAAAACGATTTCACAAAAAAACAGAATAATGAAAATACGCAATAGACTTTCACTACAGTTCTCTGGCTTATTTGCGATACTCTTATTGGGAGTGCTAATTGCAGTCTATTTTGTAGTATCTAGCCATTGGCAAAATACCTTCTTTAAACAATTAGAAGATCGCGCCTTCACAGTAGGCCATAACTATCTAGCAGAAGACAACTTCACCAAGGCAGAGTTCGATGAGGTCTTGCGCAAATATCCTCGTACATTACCTCTAGAAAAAATAAGAATCTATGACATTAATCTAGATCCAACCTTCATAGAAGAAGGGGACCTTAAATGGGATAAAAAGACATTAGAAGAGGTTATTGCAAAAAAGAAGATATACTTTAAACTTGATCAGGAGTACGTGGTAGGTATTTTCTATAGAGATAATTCTGGGGACTTTATCGTGATGGCTAAGGCAACTAATGAAAAAGGAGTAGCAGCATTACAACAGTTAAGAACAGTTATGCTGATCAGTCTAGTGATTGCTTTACTCATTACTTTTTTCCTCTCGCGTTTATTCGCTGGTTATTTTCTAATCCCGATTACCAGAATTAATAAGTACTTCGCGAAGAAAAATATAAATACTTTATTTCAGCCCATCCCTACACAGGATATGTCTAAAGACGAGATACGTACGTTAAGCGAGACTATTAATGATCTCTTTTATCGAGTACAAGAATCCTTTGACAACCAACAGGCATTCGTGTCTCATGCTTCGCATGAGCTAAAAACGCCTATCGCTTCTCTTATGGGGAATGCTGAGATAGCGCTACGTCAGAGCAGAACAGAACAGGAGTACGTAAAGGTACTACAAGGGGTAGTGAACGATGCAATACACATAGATCAGATGATCAATAATCTATTGGCATTATCACAACTAGACAGTTCTGTGTATCCATTACATAGACATGCTTTTGAAGAATTCTGGTGGACGATGATAGACCACCTTATAGCAGCTCAAAAAGACTTAAACCTAAACCTGACCATCAGCACAGAAGAAGACTTACACGAGCTATTCTTTAATGGCAACGGCAACTTAGTAGAGCTAGCCCTTTCTAATATTATATTGAATGCCAACAAGTTTTCTCACAATGCACCTATAGAAGTAACACTGGATACTGATACCCACAATATCATTATTATAGTAGAAGATAAAGGCATTGGGATAAAAAAAGAGGATCTAGACAAACTATTTCTTCCTTTTTACCGTTCTAGTAATGCATTCGGGATAAAAGGAACTGGACTAGGTCTATCGTTAGCTTCTAAAATAGTACAATTGCACAAAGGCACATTGACCATAGAATCAGAACTAACAGTAGGTACTAAAGTGACCTTAATGATTCCGAAACTGCATCAATAGTAGTCATCTCAATCATTATCTAAATTATAATTCAACCTAACAGCGAGTATAAGATTTTATACTCGCTGTTTTTTTTGTGATGTTGTGGAGTTGTTTGTTGAAGGAGCTTGGTAGGCCCTCTAAGAGTATTTAACTATTAAACATCAGATGAAAACTGTTAAACCCAATCTCACATTAAAATTTTCTAATCTCCTTTTAATCCCCTATTCACATCTCTTTAAGACCGTCCTAATTATCGTGAAATAAGTTTGCCTTGTTAAAAAGAAAGTAAAAAAATAGACAAGAATTTATTTTATGCATATCACTAAAAGATCATTGTTATCCCTAGCTTTAGTACTGTCAGCGACAGTGACTAGCTATGCACAGGATAAAAAAGCACCTATCGTGGTGAGAGATGCGGAAACGCTAATTCCGCTACCTGGCGTGACTATCGAAGACATTACAAATGATAAAGTAGATATTACTTTAGACAATGGACAATTCGAATTAGACAATACAGACTTAAAAGAGATAAAACTACGCCTAACTTATATCGGATATACAGATAAAGAAATAACAATAAAGGTGGGAGATTATCCTTCATTTATAGACTTAGATGTAGAGGATAACTTACTAGAAGGAATTGTCGTAACAGGATATACTAAACAGTCTCGTTCTAAAACAACAGGAGCTGTCAGTAAAATAGAAGCTCAAGCGATCAATAAATCACAAGTGAGTTCTATGGATCAAGCCTTACAAGGACAAGTACCTGGATTATATGTAGCTTCTCCTTCTGGGCAACCTGGCACTCCTGGTAGGGTGACTATCCGAGGTATCGGTTCTCTTCAGGATGAGAACACAAATCCTCTTTATGTATTAAATGGAATGCCTATCTCTCCTGCTACATTCTCTGCTCTGAATCCTGAAGACTTTGAAGATATCACTGTTCTAAAAGATGCAGCGGCTACTGCTCAGTATGGTTCTAGAGGAGCTAATGGGGTGATCGTAATCACTTCTAAGAAAGGGGCACATGACTCTGATGGATTAAGGGTAACTTATCAAACTCAATACGGGTATTCTGAAGCCAATAACAGCAAATGGGATATGATGAATACGAACCAACGTCTTCAGTTCGAAGAAATGCTTCAAGACCAAGACTTACCTGGATGGGCATATTCTAGAAACAACCCTTATAAGACAGTAAATGGTGTACAGGTAGCTAAGGCAGATGTTGATTATATAGAAGGAGATAGACGATTAGCTGAGATTAGACAGACTAATATTGATTGGAAAAAGAAGTTAATGAGAAGAGGGATTAATCAATCTCATAACTTAAGCTTCCAAGGGGGCGATGATAAGACTCAACACTATACTTCATTAAACTACTTCAAACAAGATGGTGTATTATACAACTCAGGTATAGAAAAGTTCAATGTGAATAGTAATATTCACCATAAGTCTGGTAGATTGAGTACTAACTTCTTCTTCAACTTAGCGAATATTAATAGTCAAACTTCAGAGTCTGACTTTGATGTAAGCGAGACAAATCCTGTAGCTTCTATGTACTTCGCGTTACCTTATGAGAATCCGTATGATGAAGATGGAAAACTTACTCCTGGTACGAATAGATTTGGTACAAATGCTTTAGCAATGTATAACGATGTTAGCCGAAGAGAAAAACAGCAGAAAGGTGTATTAGCAGGTAACTTTGCTTTTGATATTACAGATGACTTTAAACTTACTAGTACAATAGGGGTTGATTATACTAAGCTAAGTAATACACATATCATCAAACCTGATACGTACTTCGGAGACCTAGTAGAAGAAGGTGGTAAAGGAATGTATAGTCAAGGTGATCAGACTAACATCGGGCTAATGGCTAACTTCGGGGCTAACTATAAATACAGATGGGATGCACACGAGATAGAAGCGATAGCCTTAATGGAGATGAATAGACAGAAGTATAACTATCACGGCTTTACAGGATATGGGTTAATAGATGGGCTAGACCATACCGCAGGTGGTATCACACCAGGTACACCTGAGAATGACTTCATTCCTAAGATAGAGGGTAGAGCTTCTGAGAACTTATTACTTTCTCAAGTTGCTTTAGTGAGATACTCATATGAGAACAGATTTACGTTGTCTACGAGCTTAAGAAGAGATGGTTCATCCCGTGTACCTCGTAATAACAGATATAAGTACTTCTATGCTGTGGGAGGTAGTTGGAATATGAAAACAGAAGACTTTATGCAGAATATAGATGTTATCTCTATGGCACGTTTAAGAGCTAGTTATGGATTAACAGGTAATGCTAATGGCTTCGCTAGTGACTTCGGGTACCGCCGTCTTTATGGCCCTGGTCAATACAACGGAGGTACTGCCCTTAACCCTATAACGCCAGGGAACAATCAGTACAACTGGGAAATGAATAAGATTCTAGACTTAGGGTTAGAGTTCGGTTTATTTGAAAACAGATTAATTGGAGAAATAGACTTCTATAACCGTATTACGAGTGATTTATTCTTAGATAGATCTCTTTCTAGTACATCGGGGTTTGAATCCATAGCAGATAATATGGGTAAAATTCGAAACCGTGGTATTGAATTAAAACTGTCTGGAGATGTGGTAAGAAGTGGAGACTTCACCTTTAACTTAGGAGTTAACTTTGCTTATAACAAGAATAAAATCTTGAGCCTAGGAGATGAGGATGAAATCATCACAGAAGACTACTCTATCCATCAAGTCGGCAAGCAAATAGGACATTTCTATATGGTGAAATGGGCTGGTGTAGATCAGCAGACAGGTGCTCCACTCTATTATGACAAAGAAGGTAATATCACGACTACTTATGATCCTGATAATGCTGTATTAGTTAAAGGAGGGTTTGACCCTGCTATCAAAGGAGGGTTTACAACTAACTTTAAATACAAAAACTTAGAAGTAAGCGCCTTATTCTCTTTTATTAAAGGAATGTATAGACTTAACACAGGAGAGTTTTACAGAACATCCGCAGACCAAACTTACCGTATCTATAACCAGTCTACAAGTATGTTAGATATGTGGCAAAACCCTGGTGATGTCAGCGATAATCCTAGTGCAAAATACGCTCGTTATATGACTGATAGAGAGCTACAAAAAGCAGATTACTTAAAACTTAGAAACTTAAGTGTAAACTATAGATTTAAAGACTTCGGTAAATGGAATAAAATAGTGAAAGAGATCAATATATTCGCTCAAGGGCAAAACCTATTGACTTGGACAAACTTCAAAGGACAAGATCCTGAAGATGACAATAACTGGTACCAATATGAATACCCATTACCACGTACCATCACAGCAGGTGTAAAAGTAATTTTTTAAAGCAATGTCAATGAAAACAACCATATATAAAATAAGTGCAATACTATGCTTAGCATTAGGAGCTATTAGTTTCCAGAGTTGTGATAGTATGCTAGATATAGACCCAAAAGATGCTGTAAATGAAGAACATATTTACAGTTCGGTTAAGCAATTTGAGTTTGGAGTACTAGGAGCTTATACAGAGCTAAACTTAGAATACAATACCTTAATCGGTTCGATCATGGCGGATGATTGTAAATTAGCTCCTGGCAATGCTGGGGTAAACTCTTATGCTGTCAATCTTAACCGATGGACTTTTAGCTCAGATGACGACCTTCTACAACAGATATGGATAGATTACTACCACAGCGTGTACAAGATTAACACACTACTAGAAAACATCCATAAAGTGCCTACTAGCAATGAGGCTGAAGTAGAAAAACTAAAGGAACTAAAGAGTGAATTACACGGTCTAAGAGCTTTAATACACTTCGAACTACACCGTATGTTTGGACAGTCTGAATACTTAGGGATGACAGCTTATACAATCCCTTATAAGACGAGTTCTGATGTATATGAGAAGCCAGGTAAACAAACAATACAAGACTTCTATAAACAACTAGAGAATGATCTAGTGGAAGCAGAACAGCATATTAATAAAGATACCACTATTCGCTTAAGTCAAGATGCTATCTTAGCTTTAACTGCACGTGTGGCATTATATTCACATGACTATACAAAAGCAGAAAGATATAGTACTCTGCTAATTAATAAATATCCACTAGCAACGGCAAAAGAGTTTGAAGGAATATGGGAGGACACTTCTAATGCTGAGGTTATTTTTAAACTGAAGCGCAACAATGATGACAACATTAGACCTAACATATTCTGGTATGACTTCAGCAATGGTAAAACACTGTACTATGCTTCACAGAAGCTAAGAGATCAATTTGACTCAGAAAATGACCAAAGGTATGAACACTTCTTCGGTATAGAAGATGATGCAGTCATCAGTAAATATGATGGTAGCGCATTCAACGATCGTATTAATGATTACAAAGTATTTCGCATCAGTGAAATGTATCTTATACGCGCAGAAGCATATCTAAAACTAGGTAATAATACCAGTGCTACTAATGATATTAATACGCTTAGAGACAATAGAATTAAAGATAATACTCACTTTACTACTGTGACGCTACAGGATGTATTACAAGAGCGTTTCTTAGAATTATCCTTCGAAGGACATCGCTATTTTGATTTAAAAAGATTAGGCTTGCCATTAGAAAGAGATTCACGTGATCTAGCAGTAGATACTGATAACACGATAATTAATGCTTTTGATGAATACTATCAACTACCTATTCCACAAAAAGAAGTACAAGCTAATCCAGCGTTAAAATACTAATACTAAAAAAGGCTATTCCTAAACAGAATAGCCTTTTTCATTTACAATAAACCTCGATTCATACTCTAAAGTATAAATCAACAATAGCAGGCCCCCACCTGCTATTGTTTTCGAAACAAACTAACCGTTATATCTGTATATTTTGACTTAATAATAACTTATCATATACAGTTACAACTTCTACATTAATTCCCCCAAACTAATGTATTTTTATATATTCGTCTTGGTGTTGCTCTAAAGCAAAACGCAATTCTTCAATAACTTCTTCCTTTAGTCTTTCTGGTGAAACGACTTTCACATATTTACCAAACTTCATGATTTGTTGCTTCAACTCATAATTTGGTTTTACTAATAAAGTAGCTAAAATACGTTCTCCACATACACTCTCTGTAATTACCTGAGATGAGTGAAGTGGGCAAGAATTTAAAACAGCTCTTTGACTCTTATCAAATGAAAGGACTACTTCGTGAACATCTTGATCGGTAAAGTTTAAGCCTATAATTTCACTAAACTTAGTTCTAGCTGACTCTGAGCATCCTTTAAAACGTTCGTTCTCAATCATCACATCTGTTATCGTATCTAAAAAGTAAGTATGGTACTCATTCTCTTCTAACGCTACAACATACCACGCATCTTCAAATTCTTTAAACAGTATAGGTGCTATTTTCACACGATGTGGCTCTCCTTCTGACTGA
The DNA here is from genome assembly GCF_004337635.1 of Myroides odoratimimus. Lineage (NCBI taxonomy): Bacteria > Pseudomonadati > Bacteroidota > Flavobacteriia > Flavobacteriales > Flavobacteriaceae > Myroides > Myroides odoratimimus. Next base: position 2,456,571 of record NZ_CP037427.1, on the reverse strand, counting down.
TTAGTATAAGTAAAAGATATTTTTTGATTCTTCGTCATTGCTGTATAGATCATTCTAATCGTATCTATTGGCAATACTCCTTTCTTAGATACTGGATCGATATAAGTAGAAGCTGACGCCCTAGACCCATTACTTGAATTAAGTATATCTGTAGTTACCAGATCTTTTAAATGTAATAAAACTTGATTTGCTCTTGCTAAATATTTAGGAGCAATATAATACCCTTTTTTAGCATTATCTAGTGATACCTCTACCCCAAACTCTGTAGACAAGTCACTAAGTGCGCGATACAGTGTACGTTCACTAATATCAATATCATAACTTGCTAAGTACTCTAAAAGCTTTTCCCGCGAAGGATAATGATTTTGATTCAGGTAATTTAATACCAAAAAATAATAGCGTAATTTCTTCATTTTAACCCCAATTAAAATTAAGTGATAGTTGTGTTTTTTATAAATAACTAAATTAGCTTTTTTCTCTAATAAAAAAAACTATCTAATTGGGATACAAAAGTAATCCTATATAATAGAAGGTATTAAAAAATTGGGTGAAAGTGTCTTTTTTCTTAGTTAAGCCGCGTAATCTCAATTTGAGAATAGTTGAAATATTTATTCATAACCAGCTACTTCAACTATGTATTAACACATTTATAAATAGCTTAAATCAGGCAACGATAAGGTTATTTGATTACACCTTTATTAATAAAAATAGCGTCTATTTTAAATATAGACGCTATGGGGACACTCTAAATTCTTAGCTAGCCAACACTATACTAGAAATAGTTATTCTATTGCATCACAAGTTATACAACTCAGAATACACATGCTCTATACTAAGTATGGTTGATAGTAATGATACTTCTATACAATGTTCGCTCCTAATTAAAAAACAATTCGCTCATCTAAAAGAACATTACAAACATATTAATTTACCAATCTTCATAATCTAAAAAAAAGTAAAGCAAGTAATTTATTGAGTAAAGAAACCACTAGCCACAATATACAGGTACAAAAAAAGGAGCCACTTTACCCATGACTCCCTCTTGTACTATCTCACTCAGATACTATCTCACTAGATAAATACCATCTTCTTTTATCTCTATCTTCTTCTCTTTATAAAGAGTTCCTATTGCCTTTTTAAAGGTCTTTTTACTCATGTTTAGAACAGTCTTGATGTCTTCTGGATGACTATTGTCATTTAGCCCTAAGAATCCTCTGTTGTGCTCTAATTCTCTGATAATAATTGTAGCACTGTCTACTACTCCATCAAAACCTAATTTGTTTCTACTAACGTCTATTTTTCCATCAGGACGAATAGATTTAATATACCCTATGATACGATCTCCTGTGTGTAACTCTTCAAACACTTCATTCTTATACATAAGACCAGCGTGTTTTTCATTGATAATTACATTAATACCTAAATCTGTAATATGAGATACAACTAGTTCTACTTCTTCTCCTTCTTCTACAGTAATATCCTTATTATCGACAAACTGCTTTAATTTACTAGAACCTACCAATCGTTTACTTTGATCATCAAGATACATATAGATCAGATATCTATTCCCTTCTTTCATAGGACGCGCTTGTTCTCTAAACGGAACGAATAAGTCCTTTTCTAACCCCATATCCATAAAGGCTCCATATTCATTAATGTAGCTTACTTTTAATAACGCAAACTCATTTACATATATTTTAGGCTCTAAAGTAGTTGCTACTGGTCTTTCTTCTTGATCTAAGTAAACAAAGACAATCATCTCATCTCCAACTCTAATATTCTCAGGTTCGTATTTACTAGGTAAAAGAATATCTGTTTCACCATCTGTTAAATAAAGTCCAATACCCGCTAAACGAGCAACCTTTAATTTATTATCATCTCCTATTTTAATCATATTCTTGTATATCTTTTATATTGTGAACTTAAGTTCACTTTTACTTTAATTCTAAGTCAAAAATGTCCTTCAATACCTCTACTTCAGGATTAATTTCTATAAAATGTTGGTACTTATCTTTTGAGTCTAATACTCTCTTAACTAGCTTAATCTCTTCGTTAACAGTAATATTTAATTCAATTGCAAAGTTCTGTAATTTTTTGCGAAGGTAATTAACCAAGTCATACTTATTCTCTTCAAAACTCAATTTAGAACCCTCATTTGGCAATTCTAATTCAATACGAGCTTCATACAAAGTAGGTTGAGCCATTCGCATTAAAGAAGCCATTAGCATTAATCCTGCTCTAGTCAAACGATCTATATAATAGTTCCATTCTCCCATTAACTGATCATAGGTAAAAGCCTGTTTAGGTAAGTCATCAGGGTTAATTACAACTTTTTCTAGAGACGAAGCCAACTCTTTTCTGTTTCGAATACTAGTCAACGATAAGGCAGAAGCTCTTTTAGGTTGTTCTGCTATAGGATTAGTATTACTTTCTATATTGAGTGACTGATTATTTAATGACTCACTTGCCTGAGGTTGTACTAGATGATTTGACTCAACAGTTTGAGCTCCTTGAGGAGCAACTGTATTATCATATTGATTATTTACACTTTGAGCATAACCACCTTGCTCTACTACAGGTACATTATTAGGCACTTGTATGTTTTGAGCTGATTGGTGAATACTATTTACCTCTTGTACAGATGTGTTTTTACTTACACTTGCCAAAGCATTTAACTCATCTAAATTACTTGTAAATTGTCTATTATGAAGTAATTCTTTAAGCGCTAAAGCTGGTATTATAAATTGTTTATCTTTTTTTTTTCGCCTTCAAAAGATAAAGACGCTAACTGCATTAGACACAATTCTACTAGTAATCTCTGGTTTTGACTTGATTTATACTTCAGATCACAATCATTCGCTATCTCTATAGCTTGTAACAAGAAAGGCATTGAAGTTTGTTGTGACTGATTGTAAAACAATTGTTTGCCATGATCTCCAATCTCTAATAGATTGATTGTCTCAGGTGTTTTACAAACCATCAAATCTCTAAAATGAGAAGCCAGTCCAGAAACAAAATGATGTCCATCAAATCCTTTAGATAAGATATCATTATACGCTAGTAATAATGCAGGAATATTATTCTGTAAAACAAAATCAGTGATACGAATATAATATTCAAAGTCTAATACATTAAGATTTTCAGCAACAGCTTGTCTTGTTAAGTTTCTACCACAATAAGAAACAACTCTATCAAATATAGATAATGCATCACGCATAGCACCATCAGCTTTCTGCGCTATAATACGCAAGGCATCATCCTCAAAGTTGATTCCTTGACTTCTAGCAACATCAGCTAAGTGATTAGCCGCATCAGCAATAGTGATTCGTTTAAAATCAAATATCTGACATCTAGATAAGATAGTTGGTATGATCTTATGCTTCTCGGTAGTTGCTAATATAAAAATAGCATGACGAGGCGGTTCTTCTAATGTTTTTAAGAAAGCATTAAACGCTGCAGAAGATAGCATGTGCACCTCATCTATAATATACACCTTATACTTTCCAGTCTGTGGTGGTATACGCACTTGATCAATAAGACTTCTGATATCATCCACTGAGTTATTAGACGCAGCATCTAATTCAAATACATTAAATGCAAAGTCCTCATTTGGATCATCATATCCCTCTTGGTTTATCTTTCTAGCTAAAATACGAGCACATGTCGTCTTACCTACTCCTCTAGGTCCTGTAAATAACAAAGCCTGTGCTAAGTGATTACTCTCAATAGCATTAACTAGAGTACTTGTAATAGCTTGTTGGCCTACTACATCTCTAAATGTTTGGGGTCTATATTTTCGGGCAGATACGATAAATTGTTCCATAGGTCTCTTATTATCGCAAAGGTAGTTTATTTTTTAGAATACAGAAATTATTCTCTTAACTCAGCAGGGAAAAACTCATCTTTACCTATCTTGTTTGACCACTGTTTTCTAAGTTCATTTAAGTGAATAGGCTTATGAGGCTCTCTGCTTTCTAACTCAAAAGTATAAAACAAATACTGTAACTGTACTTCTATATAAAAGTCATCCAAATAAAGTTCAGGATGATACTCCGATTTCAAGTCTAAACTAAAAGTTCGAGCAGCAGTATTAGACCAAAAAGCCTTCCACCCACTTTTAAACTCCTTAATTAATTTATATACAGTCTGTCCTGTCTGACGATCAATAAGCTTAATCAGCACTTTCCCATCATTACGAGACAGTTTCTTTAATCTCGCTGTAAACTGTTCTTCTAGATATTTCTGAGAGCGTTTTATATACTTACGCTTATCACTATTACTAGTCATCTTATCTAGGTTTGCATTCAGAATCACTAGATTCTCTGCTGTAGCCTTTGCATAAGGATACACTCTACGCAATCTATTGCGCAGAATAATCATATCACGTCGATACTTCTCGTCTTTAATATCTACCCCAATATAAATCTCAGGAATAGTATATTCCTGTATAGTATCTCCTTCTATTATGAGTTCATGCGGTATCTCTGGTACTTCAACTAGCTTCTTATCTTGTGCAATAAGGTATTGCACAAAAAACACAAAACTAATTACTAAAAGCTTTTTCATAACCTTAATTATACTCCAAAATTATCTCTTTTTGTTGAGTAATAATAATAGTATTAGGTAAATTAGCAAAAAAATAAAATCATGAGTACAAAGACAATTCTAGATGACAGTTCACTAGCTTTTTTAGAAACATATTTAAATAACCCATCTCCTACTGGACATGAGTCAAATAACCAAAAGACTTGGATGGAATATCTAAAACCTTATGTAGACACTTTTATAACAGACACTTATGGTACAGCTGTAGGAATAATCAATCCTGATGCTCCATATAAAGTAGTGATAGAAGGACACGCTGACGAAATCTCTTGGTACGTTAAGTATATCACTGAAGAAGGTTTTATTCACGTAGTTAGAAATGGTGGTAGTGATCACATGATCGCCCCTTCTAAACGAGTACATATCCATACTAAAAAAGGAATTGTAGAAGGTGTATTCGGATGGCCTGCTATACACATCAGAAATAGAGCTGGAAAAGAAGAATCTCCAAAAATAGAAACAAACTTTATTGACCTAGGATGTGACTCTAAGGCTGAAGTAGAAGCATTAGGAGTACATGTAGGTTGTGTGATTACATATCCTGATACTTTCACTATCTTAAACAACAATCGTTTTGTATGTCGTGCTATTGACAACAGAATGGGTGGTTTTATGATTGCACAAGTAGCTCGTTTATTAAAGGAGAATAACAAGGCACTACCTTTTGGACTTTATATCGTAAACGCAGTTCAAGAAGAAGTAGGATTAAGAGGTGCTGAAATGATCACACAAACGATTAAACCTAATGTAGCTATCGTAACAGATGTTTGTCATGATTCTAATACACCGATGGTAGACAAGAATATCGAAGGTGATAATAAGATTGGTAGAGGTCCTGTAGTAGGATATGCTCCTGCTATCCAAAATAACTTAAGAGAGTTAATCGAAGAAACAGCTGAGCACAACAATATTCCTTTCCAACGCAATGCCATGAGTAGAGTGACAGGTACAGATACAGATGCCTTTGCTTATAGCAATGGAGGTGTTGCTTCAGCACTTATCTCTCTTCCTCTAAGATATATGCATACTACAGTAGAGATGGTTCACAGAGATGATGTTGAAAACACAATCAAATTAATCTACGAAACGCTACTTAAAATAGAGAACAACGAAACTTTTTCGTACTTTAAATAATATAGTAAGGCAGCCATTCGCTGCCTTATTTTTTTATGAATTATCTACCAATTTTATACAAACAAATCAAAGGAATATGATTAAATCCTCTATCTTTGAATAAAAATACATTTAGATAATGTCCAATTACAATCGCAACAAAAATACTGTTGCAAAACTAAATACAAACTTAACTCTTGCACAAATCATTGAGCAAGCAGGTACTAATCCAGAATATAGAATTGTATTTTACAATCGTTTCTTAAAAGATGATATTTATGTGCTCGTTGAAAAAGGAGCTTTAGAAGGTAAGACTGATGGTAGCATGGATCCTACACCTCCTATTATTGCTTTTGAAAACAACTGTATTCCTGTTTTTACACATCCAGATAGAATATACGATAGTAGTGCTATACATCAAGAAATGGATTATATGAAAGTAAGAGGAAATGACTTCTTAGAAATGACACTAGGAGCTACTATCATTGTCAATCCTTTTTCTAAAGTATACAAAGAATTAGTCGTAGAAGAAATAGCAGAAATGCTAAACGGTAGTATATTCAACACCTTAAGTAGCCCTGTATTAAAAGCTCAGATGAATGTAAAAATAGGAGCACCAGAGACTGAACCTACTGTTTTATTAGAAGAGTTAAAAACTGCCTTTTCTGAGCATGAACTTATTAATGCAGCTTATATCGGTTGGACTTTTAATGAAATCCTAGACAAAAATGCTCATTATGTATTCGCGATAGAGTGCGCTAAAGAATTAACTGATTTTAAAGAAGTAGCAGATTTAATCTCTAACTTCTGTAAACCTCATTTAACGAAAGAGGAATATATAGATATCATTAAATTAGAAAAGAATGGAAACTTTAGCGATTATTTCTATAATCACGCCACTCCTTTCTACACAAAATAACAAACAATGACAAAGGAAGCTAAATTCACCCCTATCGACTTAGAATCGTGGAACAGGACTCCTTACTATGAATATTACCGAAATATTCTAAAGACAAAATATACGGTAAGTATTAAAATAGAAATTACAGAAGTATTCAGTCTATACAAAAGTAAAGGATACAAGTTCTTTCCTACCTTCTTATATATCATCATGAAAGCACTTAACAACAGTGAGGAGCTTCGCACTTGTATACATGAAGGTCAACTAGGCACATGGAATTTTTTAGCCCCACAATACACCCTCTTTCACGAAGATGACAAAACATTTTCTGATTTATGGAGTGAACACGCTGATGACTTTAAAGCTTTTCACCACAATATCATCTCTGATATCGAGAAGTACAAGGATGTTAAAGGAATAAAGATAAAAGAAGGTCTACCTGCTAATTTTGTTCCCATCTCTTGCGTCCCCTGGATTAGCTTTGAGAGCATTAGTCAAGATACTTCTCATGACTCTGATTTTTTAAAGCCAATTATTCGTTTTGGCAAGTATTATCAAGAGCATGATAAGGTTTTAATACCATTATCTATTTACGTCAATCATGCTATAGCAGACGGATATCACACTTCCATGTTCTTACAAGACATACAAGATATCGCAAACGATGCTAGAAACTGGATATTATAAGGATTATCTCTACAAGAGGTAATCCTTTTTTTATTTCCTCCCTACTTCAATAAACCTCATTATCAAACAACTACCCTATCAATCCCTTCATAGTCTCTGTTAATTTATCCTTCTTAGACAAATAACCCCCTTGTCGCGTATATAATTAGTGTACTTTTGCCGATTCTAAAATTTTTAATATATGCCACAACAACATAAGAATAGTTTTTTCTTTTTAGTATATCTAGTAGGGTTAAGTATCATAGGGTTTTTAGCAACAGATATGTACTTACCAGCATTTGACAAGATGCGTATTGATCTTGACACCACTAAAAGTAATATTAGCGCTACCTTAAGTTTATTCCTTGCTGGATACGCTATCGCACAACTAATGTGGGGACCAATATCTGACAAAGTCGGTAAACCAAAAACCATTATAATAGGTCTTAGTATATTCACTATTTCCTCTTTAGCAATTTTCTTTACAGATAGCGTAATCGCCTTTATCGTATTAAGACTAATACAAGCTATCGGAGTATGTGCTGCTGCTGTTAGCTGGCAAGCCTTAGTTATAGAAAAATATCCTTCTAGCGAGACGAATAAGGTATTTGCATCTATTATGCCTTTAGTAGCCCTATCACCCGCTCTAGCGCCTTTATTAGGAGTATACTTATTAGATCATTTCGGATGGAGATCTATCTTTATCACATTAGCGATCATATCTGTTCTTCTGATTTTATACACTTTCACTATAAAAGAAGAAAAGAAAGTAGAAGAAACAGTACAAGTTGAAGCAAAGAGTATTTCTTATTTCGAAATACTTAAGTCAAAAAAATACGTAGGTAATGTACTTATCTATGCATTGTGCTCTGCTGCTTTCTTTGCATGGTTGACAGGGTCACCTTTCTTCTTAAAAGAGATGGGATACAATGAAAGCGAAATAGGCTTTAGTTTCGTACCTCAGACTATTGCCTTCTTAGTAGGTGGTTTTGGATACAGAACACTATCTTCTAGAGTAAATGGAGATGTATTAATGCCTTTCTTTATTGCATTATTTGTTATTGCTATTAGTTCACTTACTGCATTAGCAGTATTTACCACTCCTACCTTGACGACCTTATTAATCCCATTTTGTTTAATGGCTTTTGTCAATGGAGCATCATACCCTATTGTAGTCTCAGAAGCTTTAAAGCTATATCCTAATAACTCAGGTAAAGCTGCTGCTCTGCAAAACACTATTCAGTTAGGGATGTGTTTTATCGCCAGCTCCATAGTTTCTCTATTTACAGAAGATGCTCTATTTACTACTGTATTAGTTATGACCGGAACTATTCCATTAATATACATAGCCTACCGATTGACAAAAAGTTCAAAATAATAGACACAAAAAAAGGAACCTAAAATTTAGGTTCCTTTTTTTATATATTCTATCTACATATTATGCGTTAGATACATCTACAGTAGTTGCTTCTGCAATTTGTTTGTAAGTACCATTCTCTAACTTCTCGCGGATAGCTTCATAAGCTTTTAATGTCTCATCGATATCCTCTTTAGTATGAGTTGCTGTAGGAATCATTCTCAATAAGATAATTCCTTTAGGAATAACTGGATAAACAACGATTGATAAGAAAATATTATAGTTCTCTCTCAAGTCATTTACCATAACCATTGCCTCAGGAATACTTCCTTCTAAGTACACAGGAGTAACACAAGTATTTGTATCACCGATGTTGAATCCTCTGTCTTTTAATCCATTCTGAAGTAAGTTTACATTCTCCCATAACTTCGCTTTTAACTCAGGATTAGTTCTTAAAAGCTCTAAACGTTTTAATGCTCCTTTAGTGAAAATCATTGGTAATGATTTTGCGAACATTTGAGAACGTAAATTATATTTTAAATAATCAATAATATCTTTATCTGCTGCTACGAAAGCTCCGATAGAAGCCATAGACTTAGCAAAAGTAGAGAAGTACACATCGATACCATCTTGACATCCTTGCTCCTCACCTGCTCCTGCTCCTGTAGCACCTAGAGTACCGAATCCATGAGCATCATCAACTAATAAACGGAAGTTGTATTTCTCTTTAAGAGCTACTATTTCTTTTAATTTACCTTGTTGACCTCTCATACCGAATACCCCCTCAGTGATCACTAAGATACCTCCACCTGTAGTTTCAGCCATTTTAGTTGCTCTCTCTAAGTTCTTTTCGATACTTTCGATATCATTGTGTTTATAAGTAAAACGTTTACCCATATGTAAACGAACACCATCAATAATACAAGCGTGAGAATCTACATCGTATACGATTACATCATTCTTCGTTACTAAAGCGTCGATGATAGAAACCATCCCTTGGTAACCAAAGTTTAATAAATAAGCTGCTTCTTTTTGTACGAATGCTGCTAATTCATTTTGTAATTGCTCGTGCATTGTAGTATGTCCAGACATCATACGAGCACCCATTGGATAAGCTGCTCCATATTCAGCAGCTGCTTCAGCATCTACTTTTCTAACTTCTGGGTGATTAGATAAACCTAAATAATCATTGATACTCCAGTTAATAACTTCTTTTCCATGAAACATCATACGATTTGACAAAGGTCCCTCTAGCTTAGGAAACACATAATATCCTTCTGCTTGAGATGCCCATTTTCCTAAAGGCCCTTTATTTTTCTGTATTCTGTCAAATAAATCGTTTACCATAATATAACTATGTTTAAAAAAACAATTGCAAAAATAATGATATTTTGTATGCTTTCATAATAAATAGGGAACTATTTGAACCGAAACCCCTCTAACTGTGATAGTATTAAATGCATTTTACATATAATATATCAATATAAAAACGCGAACAAAATGACCATTTTTTTCACAAAACATCTGATGAAAAGTGTTTTTAAAATAAAAACCTCCCAATATGGGAGGTTTTTACTTCATATTTTTAATATAATGCAGGATATAAATTAGGGTTTACCTCATTCATCATTGCATAAACTTTTTCAAAAACATCTTCTGATGATGGCTTAGAGAAGTAATCTCCGTCTGTACCATAAGCAGGTCTGTGTGCTTTAGAAGTCAATGTCTGAGGATCGCTATCTAAGTGACGGTATCCTTTTTGTTCTTCTAACACTTTTTGAAGGATATAAGCAGAAGCACCACCTGGCACATCTTCATCGATAACTAACAGGCGATTTGTTTTAGCAAGACTCTTCACGATATCGTGGTTCAAGTCAAATGGCAATAAAGACTGAGCATCTATAATCTCAACATCTATCCCTACTTCTAACAACTCTTTTGCAGCTTGCTCTATGATTCTTAGTGTAGAACCATAAGATACGATAGTCATATCTTTCCCTTCTTTGATTGTCTCTACTACACCGATAGGAGTTTTAAACTGCCCTAAGTTATTAGGCATTTTCTCTTTTAGACGGTATCCATTAAGACACTCGATTAATAAAGCAGGCTCATCACTCTCTAATAAAGTATTGTAGAATCCTGCTGCTTTTGTCATATTTCTTGGAACTAATACATGCATTCCTCTGATAGCATTAATAATCATCCCCATAGGAGATCCTGAATGCCAGATACCTTCTAATCTATGACCACGTGTTCTAACAATCAATGGAGCTTTTTGACGACCTACTGTTCTATATTGAAGAGTAGCTAAATCATCACTCATGATTTGGATAGCATATAATAAGTAATCTAAGTACTGAATCTCAGCGATAGGTCTTAGCCCACGCATTGCCATACCGATACCTTGACCTAAGATAGTAGCCTCTCTAATACCAGTATCCGTTACTCTATTTAATCCATGTTTCTCTTGAAGTCCTTCTAATCCTTGGTTTACGTCACCGATATTACCAGAATCTTCTCCGAAGATCATTACATTCTTATGATTTTCTAAGATAGTATCGAAGTTATCTCTTAGTACTACACGAGCATCTACTTCTGTAGCATCTGCATCATAAGTAGGCAATACCTCTTCAATAGCTGTAGCTGTACCCGTCATTAGGTGAGAGCTATATCTAGGTTGGTTCTTAGCGAAGAAATCATCGATATACTGCACTAATGCACCTTTACCTGATTCTTTAATCACCATTCTCAGTACCTTGCGAGCTGTAGTGATTACATCTCTTCTGATTGGCTCTTTAATACCAGCTAAATCATTAGCCATTTTCTCTATAAATACTCTATTTGCACTAGATGCAGCTACAGTACCTAATAAAGCTACTAATTCATTACGCTCAGCGATGATTGGATCTACATAAGCTTTCCAAGCTGCTTTTTTGCCTTCTAGTACTTCTTTTTTAAGTTGTTTATCTAGCTCATCTAACTCTTCCGCAGTAGCAATATCAGAAGTAATCATCCAGTTTCTCATCTGAACGATACAATCGTGCTCTACTTCCCAAGCTAAACGCTCTGGACTCTTATATCTCTCATGAGAACCCGATGTAGAGTGTCCTTGAGGTTGAGTTAACTCTTGTACGTGTACTAATACAGGTACGTGCTCTTCTCTAGCTATTTTAGAAGCTTGGTTATAAGTATCTACTAAAGCTACATAATCCCATCCTTTTACACGTAGGATTTCATATCCATTACCATGCTCATCTCTTTGGAATCCTTTTAATATCTCAGAGATATTCTCTTTTGTAGTTTGGTATTTTGCGTGTACAGAGATACCGTATTGGTCATCCCACACATTCATTACCATAGGTACTTGTAATACCCCAGCAGCATTGATAGTCTCGAAGAATAATCCTTCTGAAGTAGAGGCATTACCTATCGTACCCCATGCTACCTCATTACCATTTACAGAGAAGTTTCCTTCTTTATCAGCATCTGCAAACTCTCTATAAAATTTAGAAGCTTGAGCTAATCCTAATAATCTAGGCATTTGCCCAGCTGTAGGTGATATATCTGCACTTGAGTTTTTTTGATCAACTAATTTTTTCCAATTTCCGTTCTCGTCTAAGCTGTGAGTAGCGAAGTGCCCTCCCATCTGACGACCTCCAGACATCGGATCATTCTCTAAATCAGCATGTCCAAAAAGTCCTGCAAAAAATTGTTCTACTGTCAATTGTCCTATCGCCATCATAAAAGTCTGATCGCGGTAATATCCAGATCTAAAGTCTCCATTCTGAAAAGCCTTCGCCATAGCAAGCTGTGGCACCTCTTTTCCATCTCCAAAAATTCCAAACTTCGCTTTTCCTGTAAGCACTTCACGTCTACCAAGTAAACTACATTCTCTACTTAGTTTCGCAATCTTATAATCTTGAATTACTTCTTTCTTAAAATCATCGTAAGAAAGAGCCGTTTTTGTTTCTTTTTGACTCATTGTAAAATACACTAATTTACTTGTTACGAATATAAAATAATATCACTAAAAAAGCTAGCACATACTTCTTCATTATATTGAATTAATACATACATCTTTTGATAATCAATCAAAAAAACAGTAAAAAAATTACACTAAGTAAAAATTAAAGTATTTTTAACAAAACGATATTATGAATTTCGCAATCACATATAAAAAAATATCCCCTACCAAGAGGGGATATCTATTATTCGATAATTGTTAAAATATCTTCTAGTGCAAAACGTACTTTCTTCATAGGTAATAACCAATCATTTTCATGATCTCTTTCTCCTATCGCTAAAATAGTTACACTTCTCAGTCCTTTCTTATCTAAACCTAATGCCTCATCTAACTGATCATTATAGAAGCCCTCCATAGGTGAAGCATCTACTCTTAACTCAGCCGCAGCTGCAATAGCCATACCAAAAGCAATATAAGCCTGACGAGCTGCATGCTCTGCTTGCTTCTCTTGTGACATTGCTGCAAAGTTACCTTTGATAAATCCTTTATAATCATTCATAGCACCAGGAGCTAACTCTCTCGTCTTCTCTACATTATCGAATACAGCATCAATGCGCTCTTCTGTATAAGCATCCCAAGCAGCAAAAACCAAAACATGTGAACTATCCACCACCTGACTTTGATTCATAATCACAGGTAATAGCTTCTCTTTTAACTCTTGATTCTTGATTAAGATCATCTCGAAAGGTTGTAACCCAGAAGAAGTAGGTGCCATACGAGCTGCCTCGATGATCTGCATTACTTTTTCGTCTGCTATCTTAACTGAACTATTATATTTCTTAGTAGCATAACGCCACTGTAAACTCTTTAGTAACTCCATAATTTATTAATTATCTCTTAGCCAAAAAAGCTAAAACATTATTCTCTATACGTTCATTAATATTAGAGATATCAGCCTTCACAAATGGTTCTCCTATAATCTTCTCATATAGCTCTATATATCTATCTGATACACTATTGATATACTCATCCGTCATCTCTGGTATTGCCTGTCCTTCTTTTCCTTGAAAGCCATTGCTGATTAACCATTGTCTGACGAACTCTTTAGACAATTGCTTTTGAGCCTCCCCTTTTGCTTGTCTTTCTTCATAGCCCTCTGCATAGAAGTATCTAGAAGAATCTGGCGTATGTATCTCATCGATTAACACAATCTTTCCGTCTTTAGTCTTCCCAAATTCATATTTAGTATCCACTAAGATCAAACCGCGCTCTGCTGCTATCTCACTTCCTCTCTGATACAGTGCGTGTGTGTATTGCTCTAATACCAAATAATCTTCTTCAGAGACAATCCCTCTTGCCAAGATATCTTCTCTCGAGATATCTACATCATGAGCTCCTAAATCTTCTTTAGTAGATGGAGTGATAATAGGTGATGGCAATTGATCATTCTCTTTTACCCCTTCAGGCAAGGTCACTCCGCATAACACTCTCTTTCCTTCTGCATACTCACGAGCAGCATGCCCAGCTAGATAACCTCTGATCACCATCTCCACCTTAAACGGCTCACATACATGCCCCACCGCTACATTAGGATCAGGTGTAGCTACTAACCAGTTAGGAACGATGTCACTTGTCATCTCCATAAACTTGGTTGCTATCTGATTTAGGATTTGTCCTTTAAAGGGAATTCCCTTAGGCATAATAACGTCAAAAGCCGATAATCTATCTGTAGCAACCATAACTAATAAGTCGTCTGCTATATTATAAACTTCTCTTACTTTTCCGCGGTAAACTGACTTTTGATTTGGAAACTCAAAACCCGTTTTTGTGATTGTGTTATTCATATTCTTGTTATAGTTGTGTAGTTCTTTTCTATTCTAGTAGGCTATCAAATCTAATAGCGCTGTTTCAAATCTGTCCTTAGGCAGATATTGATCTTCTAAAGCTTTCACAAATGGTATGGCTGTCTCTAAACTGGCTACCCTTCTTACAGGTGCATCTAAGTCTTCAAAACAATTCTCCATAATCATCGCCGACATATCACTTGCAATTCCTCCGAATAAGGAATCTTCCTGCAAAATTATAACTTTATTTGTTTTTTTCACTGATTTAAATACAGTTTCCTCATCTAAAGGTTGTAAAGTTCGTAAATCTATCAAATCAGCCTTAATATCAGGGTGCTTGTCTAGCACTTCCATCGCCCAATGCACTCCTGCTCCGAAGGTCACTACGGTCACATCTGCCCCTTCTCTCAACACACTCGCCTTTCCAAACGGCAGTGTATAATAATCCTTAGGTACATCCTGATAAATACTCCTATACAACAGTTTGTGCTCAAAGAAGATCACAGGATTAGGGTCATTAATAGCAGTAGCCATTAGCCCTTTTGCATCATACGGAAAAGCAGGGTACACTACCTTAAGTCCTGGTGTTTTTGTAAACCAAGCTTCATTGGTCTGTGAGTGGAATGGGCCTGCTTGTGTACCACCACCACACGGCATACGCACGACCACATCTGCCTTCTCATTCCATCTGTAATGTATCTTTGCCAAATAGTTTACAATCGGATTAAACCCAGTAGATACAAAATCGCCAAACTGCATCTCCATAATCGCTTTTCCTCCATTGATAGAATACCCCATCGCGGCAGAGACTACTGCGCTCTCACAGATAGGTGTATTGCGAATACGCCCTTTGCCAAACTGCTCTACGAAACCATCTGTTACTTTAAATGCACCTCCGTATTCTGCAATATCTTGCCCCATGATAATTAAGTTATCATGGCGTTCAAAAGATTGTTTTAACCCTTCTGATATCGCATCTATCAGTCGAATATTAGCTACTTCTGCTGTTGGTTGTATATCTTCATACTGATAAGGAGCATACATATCATTTAGCTCCGTAACCAAGTCAGCTACTATAGCAGGCTCTTCTTGTGTTGCCTTCCAGTCCTTGTCTATCTCTTGTTTAAACTCTTCTCTAATCTGTTCGTCTAAAGCATCTGTCAGTACGCCTATTTCTTTTAGATAAGCTCTGTAATTCTCCACAGGGTCTTTTAGTTGCCACATATCCATCAGTTCTTGAGGCACATACTTTGTACCACTAGCTTCTTCGTGCCCACGCATTCTAAAGGTCAAGAACTCTATCAATACAGGACGAGGATTCTCACGCATAGATTGTGCCAGTGCACTGATCCGCTGGTATACTTCTAAGATATTATTCCCATCTATAATATGACTTTCCATCCCATATCCTATCGCACGATCTGCTAGATGCTCACATCTATACTGCTCATTCGTAGGAGTCGACAGTCCATAACCATTATTCTCGATTACAAAAAGAACAGGTAAGTCCCACACAGAAGCAATATTCAGCGCCTCGTGGAAGTCTCCTTCAGAAGTAGCTCCTTCACCTGTAAATACTGCTGTTATCTTATTCTCATTTCTCAAGGTATGCGCTAGAGCGATACCATCTGCTACACCCAACTGGGGACCTAAGTGAGAAATCATCCCCACTATATGATATTCTTGTGTACCGAAGTGAAAAGAACGCTCACGTCCCTTAGTGAACCCATTTGCCTTTCCTTGCCATTGAGAGAACAAGCGGTGTAAAGGAATATCTCTAGAGGTAAACACCCCTAAGTTTCGGTGCATAGGCAGAATGTATTCGTCCTGCTCTAAACTAGCAGTCACTCCTACACTGATAGCCTCTTGCCCTATTCCGGAGAACCATTTAGATACTTTGCCCTGTCTGATCAGGATAAGCATCTTTTCCTCTACCATTCTAGGTTTGAGTAATTTTTTATAAAGTCCAAGTAACTCTTGGTCTGTTAAGTTTTTTCGGTCGTAATGTAATTGTTTCATAATTGGTTTAATAGACTCTAAAAATAAGCATTTGCCCCTACTAAACAAATTAATTCTAAACAAGTAATTACATTATTCTATAATCACTTTTACAACTCATAACAATACTTACTTTCAAAAAACTTTAAAACATTCTTACCATAAACTTGATTAAACTCTTCTTCTGTTATTTCTATTTCTTTCCCATTCTTTATCTTATAATACCATGTTGGCGGATTAAAAGAATCATCTATTTCTCTTGTTCCAATATAGGTTCCAAAAACAGCATAGAGCTTATTCTCATGTAACTTATAAACTTTTTCAGTTCCTCCTCTACCTTCTCCATATTCGTATAATAACTTCTTTCTAAAATCTGTTCCAGGTACAGAGGTATAAATAGAATCATTATATACTTCATCAAAAACATACTCTTTACTATTGGAATTATACAATAAGAATTGAAATTTGACTGGTGGATACGCTGGTAAAAAATGAAATGCTGAAATATCTAAATAACCATCAAAATTATAATCTTGTAAATAAATCTTAAAATTAGGTTCGTCCTTATAATACCAAAATACAGACTCAATTTCTATTCGTTTAACCTCATGTTTATCACTTATTTCAGCTATCTCAGTTACATTATAAGTATCGTTCGAATAATCAGTTTTATTTAAAAACGCTTTATACTGTTTCTGAGGGTACCCCTTACCTTTAGGGTTAGCCATTACAAAAGGCATTACAGCACCATTGCTCACATTAGTCCATTCACCTACTACCTCTCCTTTATCATAATCAAAGTGCCCTCTGAATGTATTACCAAACTCTTCTTTAAACTCTAAAATTCCATGACTCACAGTTCCATTAATATCAATAAAAGTTCCATTATTTAGATAATAGTAATATCCTGATATCTCGTCTTCAAATACTTTTAAATACATATCAAAAGCATATTTATCATCTATCTTACCTGTAAAATGGTACGTATAATGAACATCTACATCCTTCCATCTTTTATCTGTAAAATCAGCACTATCATCCCACTCGCTTAGTTCTCCTTCGTCATCCCACTCCTCTTCTGCAAGAACCACTTCTTCTGTAGTCGTATTAGGAAATTCTTCTATCTTCTTCTTACAAGATATAGTGACTAATACCACACTTAATAACAATAATATTATTTTACTCTTCATATTTCAACTTTATTAACTCCTTAAAAATAAAGTTATTTTCATTCAGCTCCCTTATCCTTTTTACTTATAAGTATAATTCACAATCTACACCATCTCTCTTGCTGATTCTAGGAGTATTCTAGGGGTTTTCTTGCAGTTTACTAGCCTAGAGAGGCATTTTCTCGAAGGAAGGTGCAAGGATGCCTCTAGCAACCCTCAAGCAACATCATAGAAATATAAGCTAAACTCAAATGTCAAATCAACTTTCAATAAAGACAGTTTTAAATAAAATGCTGATAGTATTCAAAGTATTTTTAACTTTTTTTGCCTCTAAAAACGTATTTACTGACTTCATCAAGGGTTCAATAAATGGACGAGAAGTGAACTAGAAGAAAAGTACCCTTCTGATATCTTAATTTTACAAAAAGTAAATCAACCATTTAAAAATCAAAATTATGGCAGAAGCAATGAACGGAATGTTAGGTGGCGTATCTGGTAAGGTAGGTCCCGTAATAGGCGTAAGATGGCGAGGTCGCTATTTCTGGCGATCTAAAGCGAGGAAAAGCACTAAACCTTTTTCAGAAAAACAGCGGATACAGCAGGAGAAAATGGCACTTGTATCTTCTTTTTTAGCCAAAATAAGAGGATTTATTAATCAATACACACCAATGAGACAAGGTGAGAAATCACTCATCAATGGGACAGAACAACAATCTTCATTTTTACTCAGACATGGTATCGGCTATGAAGGTGACAGAGGGTACTTACAACTCAATCTAGTCACTGTATCTATAGGAACACTTCCTGTAGCACATATCCATAAAATACAACTTACAGAAGATAAGCAAATCAAACTAGAATGGGAAGACAATAGCTATAACAGCATGACAGCAGAATCTGACCTGCTAAGCGTCGTAATCTTTCACAATGAAGAAGAGGAATTTCAGATCTATGATACGGTAGGACAACGAATGGATAAAATAGGACTGATCACACTGAAAGAACAATGGACGTACGGTACGATCCATATCTGGACAATGTGGAAAAACAAAGAAGAGAAACTGAATAGCACAAGTTTATATCACGAAGAAATAGCTCTAGATTAGCTGATCAGATACAGTGTAGTACTCTACTTCATTCCTGCCTAAACAACCGATAGAAATGAAGTAGATACACTATGCTATTATACCTAATAGAACTTTTATATTATCTATCAGATTCATTTCATAGTACATTAGGTAGAATAATGAACTATATAATCTGATGATGATAACTGATGTAACGCTTAAAACAAAAAAAGGATTAGATAATCTACTGATTATCTAATCCTTTTTAATACTTCTAAGAGCAACAACTATTTCTTAAAGTCCTCCATAGGTACATAGATAGTGGTAGTCGTAGGAGTGTAAATACCAAAAGTAATACATCCTAATAGACCATCTACAAAGCTCATTTGAGTCTTCACAACATAGTTCGTTTTCTTATCTGCTAGTTCACTTCCTTTATACCCTTTGTTTAAAGGAATTAAACCTGCTATAAGCGCATGATTCTTCTTTTTGTTTACTTCTACCACAGGCATTGTTAGATCAGTATCACCTACTGCTACTTTTGCTGTATAACAAGATGTCATAGTTATTGCAACTACACAACCCATCAAGGCTAATTTAATTGTCTTCATTTTTACTATTCTTATTTTTAATGATTCTAAATATACTACCCCTTGAAGTATATTAAAAATAGAGAGACAGTATTATAACAATATCATAGATAATATAGATTATCAAATAAATAACTTATAAAAAATATTAAAAACAGAAATGTAATTTAAAAACACTACTATTTAGAACTGTAATAAATAAAGACATAAATAGTCAATTTAAGCTATTCACTTTATAAATCAGATTACGTATCGCTAATTAGATCTAAATAAGTTTTTTTTACATACAAATCAAGGCGAAATATACACTGATTAATACAACAAATAACTCCCCCTAAAAGCTTTATCCCCCTCAGAATCACCTTACATATTAACCCAATACTACAAAGCAATTCTGCCCCCTGGTTCTTTCATTAGCGATATAACCTTACTCTAAGTGAAATCACTCATGTAGACCTGTTTTGTATAATAACTATTCGTTTAGATGCCAAATACATAATCTGGGTTAAAAATGAACTAAGATTTACACTAGATTAATCATTTCCCATTTATAGTACTTATATTTGCAAGGTTATACATTGAATAAACTACTCTGTCAGGGGAATCGTGTGAAACTCACGAGCTGTCGCGCAACTGTAAGTAATTAGAACTAATTATAAGTCAGATCACCTACACAGTAGAAGTATAATATTATGGTATTGCTTTCGCGATTTGAAGCAACATAGTTATACTAATATCTTTCCCTTATGACATTTTAGAAAGAATAGTATACTAAACAACTAAAAGCCAAAATAGCTATTCCATAATTTATGAATATTAAAAGTAATAACTAACTCAAAAAAAGAATCATTACAACAATATGGAAGGTCAATTAACAAACAGAGAGTTACGTATCCAAAAAAAAATAAAGGATTCGGAAACACACGTATTTAAAGCTGTATTCCCAGGACAAACTAATCACCACAACACCATGTTCGGTGGAGCGGTAATGTACATTATGGATGAGATAGCATTCATGACAGCTACACGTTTCTGTCGTAAACCTATTGTAACTGTATCTAGTGATAAGATTGATTTTAATCATCCTATCCCTGCAGGAACACTAGTAGAGCTTATCGGGACAGTAGTACGTGTAGGAAGAACGAGCCTAGATGTACGCGTAGATGTATTCGTAGAAAGTATGTACAGAGAAGGAAGAGAAAAAGCGATGACTGGTACATTTACTTTAGTAGCGATCAATGAGAGCAAACGCCCTGTTCCTGTATTTGACGAAGTAGAAGAATAGTAAATCTTTATATCATACAAAAAAATCCCTAACGAATAATCATTAGGGATTTTTTTATACACACTGTTTTGATTTCTATTCTAAAAACAGCACACGCTTGGCCTCTTCTAACAAGAATTTGCTCAAGCCACAACACTATTTCACAATAAAAGCTACCTTATTCAGATAGCTTTTATCGCAAAAAAATTAAAGATTATTCAGCAATTGCTTGCTCAACTTCGTCTAACATCATTTTGATAGACTTAAGTCCTCCTCCTGATAAATACCATATTTCTGGGTTTAAGAAAATGATTTTATCATTTTTATATGCGTTTGTTTGTTTTACTAATGCATTAGCAAACTCTTCTTTCCCCATAGTCGCTCTCTTAATAGCAGCTCCTCTATCGATTACGAAGATGTAATCTGGGTTTAATTCTTTAATGAACTCATTAGAGATCGCTTGACCATGTGTAGCAGCTTCGATGTTTTGATCAGCAGGTTTTAATCCGAATACATCATGGATAATCCCGAAACGAGATCCTTTTCCATAAGCACTTAAACGTCCTTCGTTAGCAAGCACAACTAAACCTCTTTTCTCAGATTTAGCAGTAGTCTCGTTAATCTTAGCCACACGCTCATCGATTACTTTTAACTCTTTCTCTACCAACTCTTCTTTACCAAACAACTTACCTACTGTACGTTGGCTAGCTTTAAAAGAATTCATATAATCTTTAATATCAATATCAAGATTAATAGTAGGAGCTATTTTACTAAACTCATCATACATAGCAGCAGTACGAGCTGCGATAATGATAAGTTCTGGTTCAGCTGCATTTATTTTTTCCATATTAGGTTCTTTAATACCACCTACATCTACTAAGTTAGCATCATCTGCATACTTAGATAAGTAAGCAGGCATATTACCTTTAGGAGCTCCTTTAAATTCTATACCTAAATCCTCAAAAGTATCTATCATTCCATAACTAAGAATAACAGCATTTTTAGGATTTTCTTTTACTTCAGTAGTTCCTGACAAGTGCTCAACTGTCACTTTTGCTACATTCTCCTCTGTAGTCTCTGTCTTCGTTTCTTTACAAGACGTAAAGATTAAAGCTGAAGCTGCCACGCAGCTTATTAAAAATTTACTCATAACAACTCGATTAGTTAAAATTATTTAAAGTATATACACACCTTATTATTACAGTTATCTACAATAGTCATATCTATATCGAAAACTTCTTTCATAATATCCTCGCGAATAATATCATCCGTTAATCCGAAATGGATAATCTTATGATCTTTAACTGCTGCAATATAGTCTGCATACGAAGAAGCATAATTAATGTCGTGCACTACAATAATTATGGTCTTTCCATAATCATCTGCCAAAATTCGAAGAATCTTCATAATCTCGACAGAGTGTTTCATATCTAAATTATTAAGTGGTTCGTCTAACAGAATATACTCTGTATCCTGAGCCAACACCATCGCTAAGAAAGTACGTTGACGCTGTCCTCCACTTAATTCATCTATGTATTGTTCTTGAATATCTGTTAGTCCCATAAAAGCAATACTCTCCTCTACCTTCTCATGATCGATAGCGTTCATTCTACCTTGAGAATGTGGAAAGCGCCCAAACTCGACTAACTCTTTAACTGTTAACCTTACATTAGGATGATTTGCTTGTTTTAAGATTGATAATCTTTTTGCGAAATCTC
The DNA here is from genome assembly GCF_004337635.1 of Myroides odoratimimus. Classification (NCBI taxonomy): domain Bacteria; kingdom Pseudomonadati; phylum Bacteroidota; class Flavobacteriia; order Flavobacteriales; family Flavobacteriaceae; genus Myroides; species Myroides odoratimimus. The sequence goes on along the minus strand of NZ_CP037427.1, from coordinate 2,434,315 downwards.
TATTCTTAAAATTGACAATATCTTGATCTAATAAATTGATAAGTCCTGAGTCTTTAGCGACTAAACGACTAATAATAGATAACAGAGTACTCTTACCTGTTCCGTTCCCTCCTACTAGACATGTGATTTTTCCTTTTGGAAAAGAAACTGACACATCATTTAGAATCATCTTCTCACCATACGTCTTAGATACATTCTTTACTTCTATCATCCTTTGTTACTTTTTAATAATAAATAAATAAAATACACCCCTCCTACAAAATTGATAATAATACTAATAGTAGTACTCATATTAAAGAGATGCTCCACTAGATATTGTCCTCCTACAACAGTAACCGCTGTTAGCAAACAACATGCTAGTACCATATAACTATGCTTACTACTCTTCACAAGCTCGTAAGTCAAATTGGCAACTAATATTCCTAAGAACGTAATAGGCCCTACCAATGCCGTAGAAATAGCTACCATCACAGAGATAATAAGCAAATTAGCTTTGATCACTTTATGATAGTCTACCCCAAGACTTATGGCATTCTCCCTACCTAAACTAAGTACATCTAACTGTCTAAAATATTTAATCCCTACTAGCATAGAGGCTATTAATAAGACAGCGGATATAGTCAATAAATTTAGGTTTATCTTATCAAACGAAGCAAACATTGCCGACTGTATGATTAAGAATTCATTAGGATCAATAAGCATTACTATAAAAGAAGAAAAACTCCTAAACAGTGTTCCCATTAACAGTCCCACTAATAGTAATAAATACATACTCTTACTCTCTCTTCTGAATACTAAATAGTACATCACTAAAGAGAATCCTAACATTAATACTACAGATATCGCAAAGTTGGTTTCTGAATTAAGAACCTGAAATGTTCTATCTCCATAAGCAAACACTAGCAAAGACTGTAACAACAAATAGAATGAATCAAACCCCATAATAGAAGGTGTCAAGATTCTATTAGCTGATATTGTCTGAAATATAATAGAGGAATATCCTATAGCAAACGATATTAAAATCATCGCAATAACCTTATATCCTCTTCTAGGTAATACATAATCTAATTTGGTTCCCGTAAAGGTGAACATATATATAGCAATGAATAATAATAAAACAACTGCTAAAACTGTAATAATCTTGTTCTTAAACATGTTTAGCGCGTTTAAATATTAGTATTAAAAATATTAATCCACCTATAATACTTACTGTTAATCCTATCGGAATCTCATAAGGCGCTATTAACATTCTGCTTATTATATCACATACCATTAAAAAGATCGCTCCTATCAATGCTGTATAACTAATCGTCTTTTTAAGATTATCTCCAAACATCAAACTCACAATATTAGGAATAATAAGTCCTAAAAAAGGAATCACACCTGCTGTCAGAACCACTACAGTAGAAGTAATAGCTACAAATATCAATCCTAGATAAGTAATCTTCTTATGGTCTAATCCTAAACTACTCGCGGTGTCTTCTCCTAAACCTACGATAGTAAACTTATTAGCGTATAAATAGCTCAAGAACACAATCGGAACTCCTAAGTATAAAATCTCATAGTTCCCTTTGATAATAGATGAAAAGTCTCCTATCAGCCAACCTTCCATATTCTGAACCAAGTTCGTTTTATAAGCAAAGAACGTAGATATTGCATTCAGGATATTTCCAAAAACTATCCCTACTAATGGAATAAAAATGATATTGCGCATTTTTATCTTACTCGAGATCTTTAAGAAAATAACACTTGCTAATAAAGCTATTGTAAATGATAAGATCATCTTATAGACCATCCCTCCTCCTGGAAATAATATCATACTAAATAATATTCCCATCTTACAAGCGTCTAAAGTCCCCATCGTAGTCGGTGAGACAAATTTGTTAAGAGAAATCTGTTGTACAATCAATCCAGAAATACTCATACCAATACCTGCTATTAATACAGATATCATACGGGGTAATCTACTTACTAACATAACCAATATCTCATCCTGATCTAGTTGGTGTATATCAAATACAGATATATCTTTTACGCCAACAAATACAGAGATGAAAGAAACTATTATCAGTATAAGAATTAATAATATTCTTATCATTTACTCGTTTGTTTTTATTTAGAATCAAATTAAATAATCGCAAATATAAAAAAGTAAAGTGGCTAACAAAAGAAAAAAACTTATCAATTTATGTAAACTCAATTAGTTAGATTATCGGTATACTAATGTATACACGGATTCTATCAAACAAACACAAGTATTAACTCTTCATTTTTTAATTAATTAAATTTTATAACGTTAAAATTAAAGTAATCACAATTCGGCCTTTTTTAAAATAAATCTCATTAAGTTCTATTTCATGGTAAATAACAGCTCATTTATTACCTAAACAGAGACTGAAACATACAGTTATAATGTGTTTAACTCATCTTTATTCTCATTCATTAATAAATCGACAAATACTCTCACGGACTTTTTGAGATAACTGTCTTTTAATTGAATAATAACAGCTTCTCGCTTCATATCACTATCTATAATCGGGATAGCATAAAGGTCTTTTTCTCCATGTACAGTTGCGTAAGTAAGAACAGTTTGATAAGCTCCTTTTTTGACAAGGTCAATAATCATAGAAGTTTGATTAGTCTCTATGGCGATATTAGGTCGGATATTATACTTTTCGAACTCCCTGTCTAAAAAGTTACGCGTACTAAATCCTTGCACAGGAAGGGCTAATCGGTACTGTTCTATCTCCTTTAGTCTAATCTCTTTCAGTAGAGCTAATTCTGAATCCTTTGCTACCATAAAGGCCATATCAGATATCAAGACTGTTTTATAAATGAAGTTCTCTTCATGCGCTCCATCAAAAAAAGTCAAAGCAAAGTCAATATACTGTTTCTCTAGATACTGCATTAGCTCATTAGTCGTACCAAATGTAACCTCTATCTTTACTTCTGGATATGTCTGTGTAAAAAGAGTAAGAGAAGACAGTACTAAAGACTTTAGTCCCCACGTAAGCCCTATACGCAATACTCCTGTCTTTAGTCCCTCTAAATCCTCTAACAAGAGTTTTCCATCCTCTGCAGCTCTTATGCTTCTCTCTGCATAAAAAGAGAATAACTCTCCTGCTTCTGTCAATGCTATACGCTTCCCTATTCTATCAAATAGTGGCTGGCCTATTTCTTCTTCTAACTGTTTTATTTGTTGAGACAATGTACTCTGTGTAATGAATAGATGCTTAGAGGCTTCAGTAAAATTGAGTAATTCTTTTGCTTTTAAGAAATACCTTAATTGTCTTAGTTCCATGAGTTGATCGTTTTTATCGATTGATACGATAGAAAAATACCGTTTTACTAATATATAGCATACTCGTAACTTTACAAAAAATAAAGAATATGAATACCACCACCTATACAGAAGAAGTTGTTCATATAAGAGCAGTTAAAGGAACCACTACATATAAAAAGATTAAATGGAGTATATTTTTAGTAGGAGTTTCTGTATTCGCTCAAGTATATAATTTCCAGCCTATACTATCTGAAATCACACAATACTTTAAAGTAACACCTTCTGAGAGTAGCTATCTAGTATCTGCTAGTACTTTAGGTATGGCTATTGGTTTATTACTTTTTGCATTTATTGCAGATAGTTATCCACGTAAAGACATCATGCTCTTCTCTCTAGTCACCTCTACGATGCTCACCCTCTTATCTGTATGGGCTAATGATTTTTCTATCTTAGTCAATATTAACTTTATAAAAGGAATGTGCATATCTGGGGTATCAGCAGTGACATTAGCCTACTTAGCAGAAGAAATAGACCCTAAATACATCGGGACTGCCATAAGTTTTTACTTGGCAGGAAATACTTTTGGAGGAATGTTTGGAAGAATTGTCGCCGCATTAGTATCTGGGTGGCTAGGTTGGCAAGCAGCAGTATTTACCATTGGTATACTCGCTGTAGTTATTGCCGTTGCTTTTTATATCTTATTTCCAGAGTCTAGATTCTTCACTCCTAAAAAACTAAAAATAAAACACAAGTTACGACAGATGAAATCTATCTTTAGAAACTATAAGATACTAGCTATGTACCTCGTAGCAATCTGTCTAATGGGAGCCTTCGTGAGTGTGTATAACTTTTTAGGTTTTAAACTTGAGTCAGCACCTTATAACTTACCTCATTACCTAATCGCTATGATATTCTTAATGTACGCATTTGGTATTTTTGGTAATATGGTTGCCGGATCTTTATCAGATAGATATTCTCCTCGTAAAATACTATTGATTGCTTTAGGATTAATGTTAATAGGTGTAATAGGTATGTATATGGACAATCTTGTTATTATCCTATTAGGATTGACTTTCTTCACCATCTCATTCTTTAGTGGACACACCGTCGCTAGCAGAGTAGTTACAACTCTAGGTAAGGAAGCTAAAAGTTCCGCTACAGCCTTGTATTGGTTCTTTTATTATATAGGCTCAAGTATTATAGGCAGTTCTACAGGAGTCTTTGTGAATAAAGGCAATTGGAATGGGTTCTTCTATACGCTTATAGGCATGACTATAATAGCCCTTCTTGCGACTTATCTAAGTACAAGACAAACGAAAAAAGCCACTGAATAGTGGCTTTTTGTTTATATGTTTCTATGTATTAGAACCAACCTTTTTTGTTTGCTTGGTATGTATTATAGAACTCCTCATCTGTTTTAGTTAAATAGATAATTCCTTCAATAAGTCCAATGATTCCAGCAAATCCACAAGTAACTAATCCTAAGATTAATTGGATAACACCTTCTTTAGTATACCCTAAGTAGAATTTATGGATAGCGAAAATAGGTAATAAAATTCCTAAAATACCAGCTACTACTTTCTTATTCTCTTGAGGAGGTGTAGTTGCACTTTTCTGTGTAGTAAATTGTTCCATCTTTTTATATTATTTTTTTTGCAAAATTAAAATTGTTTAATGAACAAACAAGAAAAATATAACAATATTTTAAATATAAACAACAAACACAAATAATACTACTACAAAACAGCTACTTAACATAACTATTTTACAAAAACCATTAACTCTCAAAATAAAATAAAAAACACCAATACTTAAACTTCAATACAATAAAAAAAGCAACCTATAAAATATAGATTGCTCTTTTGTCAATAAGGTGAACTTATCTGAAGCTATTTCTTAAAGCTCACTAATTCCATTTGTGAGATCTCTTTCACATTAATTGGACTAACTAGAGCTTCTGCTCTACTCAAATCAATGATTCTGTATCTCTTCACTTCTCCGTCGGCATCATTTTCTAGACTTATCATCTCACCTTCTAGTACCCAATTTCCTTTAGATTCCTCTAAACTGTATTTGTCAATTGCCTGGTACTTTCCACCTTTCATGATATCAATTTCAATTAGTGATTTTTGGTATCTTTCTTTATGACTTCTACTCACTCCTTCTTGGAAGTCGAAATGAGCTACAATCCATGTTTTTTCAATATTAATACTGTTAACACTTAATGCTTTGTCAATTTCTAAGTTATTATTATCGTCTGCACTGCAACTAGCTAATAATGAACTCATACCAATAATCAAAACTCCAATTAAAACTTGCGCACATCGTCTCATAATGTAAATAATTAAAAAAAATTAATAATAATCTTTTTTAATCCGTGTACACCTCCTCTCCCTCTGGAGGTATTAATACATCAACTGCCTTGCATTCCCCTTTTCGACGTTTTACAGGTATATAAAATCACTGTAAATAAAATAAACACAATTAAGTTTACATAATAAAAAACAGACTAAAAAAGAACGTTTTTAAATACTAGGTAACTCCGACATTGTTACCTTATCTTTTATTTTCTGAGACAAATGTATAACCGTAGTTTTCACATCAATATGACATAAATCATAAAAATTCTACATATTAACTTCTAACTTAATGGAATAACCCTAATCTTATTCTAATATTAGAAACTTTTTTAGCAATACAAAAAGTTAACATTTATAATATAACAAACTAAACACAGTACTTTAACCTTATTAACACTAATATCCACAAACAAATCACGAATAACCAGAAATACAATAAAAAACAACAACAAGAATTACCTTAATTTTTTGTTGCTTTTTTAAAGACATAAAAGATTATAATTCTACATTTTGATCTGTTTTTTTAACTTTTATATCTCTTCGACCTCTATTTCCACTATATATCGCAAATTATTTTTAACTCCTAATACCTCTTTTTTCATAAAAGGCATCTACTATTTTTATTAAAACTAGAGATTACATCAACAAAAACGTTATAATATCTCAAACCTCATTAATAAAACACCTTAGCAATATACAAATACAGTAAAAGCCATGACATGAGTATTAGCTTTAAAAAAGAGATTCCAGAGCTTACAAAACAACAGTCCCTACCGTCACTAGCTCTGGAATCTACAAACACAATAACTCACTCTACATCAATAAAATACATCATATCTCACCTAAAACACGATATAACACCTAAGTATTTCAAAAAAACCTTTTCAATACTTATAAAACCTTATCTATACTCTAAACACATTATCAATATTTTTACAGACAAAAACTATTCCTAAATAGCTACTTTAAACAATTATTCTACTTTTTAACCAAAAAGAGCCTTAATCACATTGATTAAGACTCTCAGTACATATTATAAATAAAAATATCTTTTATACTTCTACTTCTTTTTTAGATAGCATTGGTTTCAACCCTAAGTTATTCAATAATCTTTGGTCTGATGATAGACTAGGATTAGGAGTCACTAATAATGTTTCGTTATCTCCTGAAAACATTGAGTTAGCTCCAGCCATAAAACACATTGCCTGTTCATAATCAGACATTTCTATACGCCCAGCACTTAACCTCACCATAGTAGTAGGCATCACAATACGAGCTGTAGCAATCATTCTGATCATATCCCAAGTTTCTACTTTAGGCATTTCTTCCATAGGTGTCCCTTTTACACGTACTAAAGCATTAATAGGTACAGATTCTGGATGTGTATCCATAGTAGCTAAGGTATGCAACATAGATATTCTATCTACATCATTTTCTCCTAAACCAATTATACCTCCTGAACATACTGTTATACCTGCCTTGCGTACATTATCAATAGTATTAATACGATTAGAAAATGTACGAGTAGAGATAACCTTGTCATAGTGATCTTCTGAGGTGTCTAAATTGTGATTATAAGCATATAAGCCAGCCTCTTGTAATCTTTTAGCTTGTTCCTCTGTTAACATTCCTAAAGTACAACAGACTTCTAATCCCATTTCATTTACACCTTTAACCATATCAAGTACTTTATCGAAGTCTTTGTTATCTCTTACCTCTCTCCATGCAGCTGCCATACAAAATCGAGAAGACCCTGCTTCCTTTGCTTTTTTAGCAGTGCCTAATACAGTCTCTAAAGGCAGTAGTCGCTGTACCTTTATATCTGTATGATATCTAGCTGCCTGTCCACAGTAAGAACAATCCTCTACACACCCTCCTGTTTTAATAGACAATAAAGTACTTACTTGTACTTCCTCTGGATTGTGATATTGACGATGTACTAAAGAAGCTTGATGAATTAATTCTAATAAAGGAGTATCATATATTGATTGAATCTCAGCTTTAGTCCAGTTGTGTCTAATTTCCATTTTCTCTTTGTTTATTTATGATAGATATTTCAAAAATAGAAGGAAAGAAAAAGGAAAGACTAGTCCACTTTTAGATTTAGACCTATTCCACTTCTAATTTTATACCAACCACTCTATACTCGTTATATTTCATATACAACACCAAGATGACTATATTAAATCCAATTAAAACAAAGCATTAACATATTAAATTAAAAATAAACACACCTTCAATTAATTATTATCAAAATAATAACATTAAAAACACAATAAGACATATTACTTTATTGTTATAGAGAAAAACACAAAACAGATTACACAAAAAACTCAATCACTATGTCAAACAATCCATCATTCTTTATTCCGTATAAATACTTACTTTGTTTTTACTTATTACTGAATTTTGTACTCCGCATTGTATTAATTAATCACCCTATAACCACTTCTACTTTTACCTCAGGAGAAGTATTATCTGTATTTGTGCTAGGTTTTATCCGTGATATTCTCATATTCAGTATAGGATATTTTATATTTTGGCTCTACTTTATTTTCTTTTCAAATCAGAAGTATAATAAACCCTATGGATATATCATATTCGCTATCCTATTAGGTTTATGGGGATGGGTTACCTTTGGCAAAACTATTATATCAGAATATGGCGGTGTACTTCCTGAGATAGCTATTACCTTCTTATCTATAAAAACAGTGTTATTCGGCATCTGTCTTTTCTTACCTCAACATAGAACAACCGTTCGAAAAATAAGTTATGCTCTTACATTATTTATCTTCGTATTAATCCTTGTGCAAAACACAGTGAGTGAATTCTTTTTTTGGAATGAGTTTGGTGTTAGATATAACTTTATCGCAGTTGATTATCTCGTATATACTAATGAGGTCATTGGTAATATTATGGAGTCTTATCCAGTGGTTCCATTATTTAGCATCATCGCTTTAATCACATTATTAACTACATATTACATTTTCAAAAAAACAGAGTATGTTATAGAACATCTTGCTCCATTGAAAAATAAGGTTATACTTAGTATTGTTTATTTACTTGTATTTGGAATTTCTTTATCCGCTATTACTAAGGTAATGACTCCTCTAAATACAGATAATATATTCGCTGAAGAATTAGAAAGTAATGGGGTTTTTAAATTCTATCAAGCTTTTAATAACAGTGTCATTGATTATTTTAAGTTCTACAATACGCTACCTGATGATGAACTAGCTAAAAATATTAAACAATTCTACCCTCAATATAACGGAGCTCCTTCACTTCTTAGACATATCAATAGTGATAGTACAACTATCAAAAAAAATGTAGTCCTCATAAGCATAGAGAGCCTTAGTGCAGACTTTATGGAGTTTTATGGCAATACAAATAAACTTACTCCTTTCTTAGATAGTCTAGCGATGAAAAGCTTATTCTTTACCTCTACATATGCTACTGGTAACAGAACTGTACGTGGGCTAGAAGCTATAACGATGTCTATACCACCTTCTCCTGGTGAAAGCGTTGTAAAGCGTAAAGACAATAAAGACAAATTTACAACAGGAAGTGTATTTGCTAAAAATGGATACACAGTCAAGTACCTATACGGAGGAGATGCTTATTTTGACAATATGCAAGACTTCTTCGAAGGCAATAATTACAACATCGTAGATAAGTGTGATTTTAAGCCTGATCAGATTACCTTTCAGAATGTATGGGGTGTAGCTGATGGAGATATGGCTAAGAAAGCCATAGAAGTAATGAATGAAGAATATCAACAAGGCAAACCTTTCTTTAATCATATCATGACTGTAAGTAACCATAGACCTTTCACTTATCCTGATGGAGTATTAGATACCTCTGACCTTACTAGTGCTAGAGATAAAGGAGTTAGATATACTGACTATGCAATCAAAGAATTTTTTGCATTAGCTAAAGAACAACCATGGTATGATAATACCATCTTTGTGATCTTAGCTGACCACTGTGCTTCTAGTGCGGGTAAGACACAGCTACCTCTAGATAAATATAGAATACCTGCTATGATATATGCTCCTAAAGGGCTTACCCCACAACAATTTGATCAAATGATCTCACAGATAGATGTCATGCCTACCTTATTAGGTATACTTAACTTTAAATATGACTCTAAATTTTTTGGAACTAATGTTTTACAAGCAGATTATAAACCAAGAGCCTTTATAGCTACTTATCAAGATTTAGGTTATATCCGAGACAACACATTAACCATCCTTAGTCCTAATCAAAAGGTAAGACAATATGGATTCAATACTCAGACTGTTAATAATCTAGTAACTCCTCTTACTCCAATAGATGATGTACAATCTAAGTATGTAGATGAAGCTATTTCATTTTATCAATTTACAGCTAAACAGCTAGAATCAAAGAGTTATAATAAATAAAAAAGCAGGGAGAGTAGTGCACACTACTCTCCCTGCTTTTTTAAACACACGTAACACAATTATTTATATAAATGCTGTCTACAACAAATAAACAACACAAAATTGTTCTAAAATAATTCAATTCTACATTTACATAAGAAAACGGGAAAACACCACTTACCTTGCTCTCCCGTTTTAATTTTAAAAAACACTTATCACTTTGTAATATATAATTGAAAAAAACTTATCAAATTTAATTAATGAAAACACTAGCACAGCATTCTTCTTAATCTTAGTATAAAACTCCTTAATTCATTTAAATTAATAAGTATTAATACTTAATTTTGATACTGCAAAAATCACTATTATTGTATAACTCACATAGGACATTTGTCCTTAATGCTATAAAAAAATGTTAAGAATAAATATTGACTTTCTATCATACATTGAATCATTGGCACAGACTGATGTTTTTAATGACAAAATTTTATTGCAACCTTATAAGCCTAAAGAAGTTCTACTACATCAGGGTGATCCTGTTACTAAGGTTATTGTTATTAAAGAAGGGATTACTAAATGCTATATCACAGAAGAAAATGGTAAGGAATATATCCCTGAGTTCTTAAGTACAGGAGAGATAATGGGAGAGATAGAGTTTATTGGTAAAAAAAACTGTCTATGCTCAGTAGAAGCTATAACACCCGTAAGTGCTTATATCATTCCTCTATCCGTATTTGAACATTTATTAAAAACAGATATAACCTTTAATAACACCCTACTAGAAGTAGAAGCATTAAGAGTGTTTCATACTAGCGAAAGAGCATCTTTTCAACAACTTTATACAGTAGAACACGCACTAGAAAAACTGTTAGAGCTACAAGAGAAAGAACAAGTACATATCTCTAAAGAAGATATGGCTTCTTATCTAGGTATCACTACACGTACCTTAAACCGTGCTTTAAAAAAAGTACAAGAAGAGGAATAAAAAACGAGGGAATAGTATGTATTCCCTCGTTTTTTTATACTTATTACATCCAGTGTAATGCTGATGATTCTACCTGATAAAGCCATTTATCTCTTAACTTCACTAACTCACTATACTGAGTAGTACTAAAAGACACTGTTCCTCCAGCAGTATAAAGCTTTAAGCTACCTACATCTGCTGACTGTTGCCACCATAACTGAGACAAGACAATCTTCTGTACCTTATGTGGTTCTATATAAATATAAGAGATATCCCATATCCCCCTTCTTATCATTATAAAATCTTCACTTACTCTTAACCTCCCTACACTATAAAGTCTATACAGTGCTAGTAGCATAATCACACTATAACTCACTACTGTTCCTATAAACATAGCAGAACTAAAATTTGATCTAAAAAACAAGGTTAAAAAGACTAAAGGAAGAACTATAAATAAGAATACTCTAAAACCTAGGTATCTATAATTATACTTTAGAACAGTAGTATACTCTTTTTTCTCTTCTTTAGACATTACTATTTTAAATAGGTCTTCTCTCTCCTGAGTAGAACAACCAGGTATTTGTAACCCAGACTTTTTATTATCTCCCTCTTCTCCTGCCACCTGACTTATCTTTAGACTGCAGATATCAAATAACTTCTGAAAATAATTCTGTTCTATTTCAACCTTTTGAACTCGTTCTGGCCTAATAATCGTATTCCTAGTAGACAGTAATCCATGAGATAATAACAAAGTCTTATTCGAAAATGTAACTTTAAAGTCCCAGAATTTTAATAATGTACGGATCACATTCACTACTAACACAGTGATAACTAAAAACACAATTAAATATAGAAAAGCGACCAAAGACATCCCTCCCTCTATATAGCTTGTCACCTCTTCTTTATCGATATACTCTTCTATAGAGATGCTTCTCACAATCGAATCATACACCATATTAAAGAATACAAGTATCAACCCTAATGTATATAAGTAATTAGAAGTAATACCAACTTTTAGAAGTGTAAGTATACTTATTTGTTTTGTGTTTTTTTGTTGCTCTATAAGCTTCTGTTCTCTATCTATTGTATCTGTTGAAGTATCGTCTATTACTTGTTCATTCTTATAATTTAGCAGTATCTGTTTCAATGCATCAGCATCTGATAAAGCCATAGAAGGGATAGTAGCTTCTTTATCTTTACTACCTGCAGAGTCTATTTCTACAGAGTACACATTGATTATTTTATTAATAAAACTCTGATTGAGATTCACCTGCTGTATTTTCTCTAGTTGAATAGTAACTTTCGATTTATTGATAATCCCTTTTTGAATGATAAATGAATTAGTTTCTTCATCAATATAAAACAAGAAGTTGCGATAACTCAGATAAGCTATTCCAAGACTTAAAACACTTCCTCCTATCACAATCCCCCAAATACTAATAGGGAATTCTATACGCTTATTCACTAAAAATAGTACTATAAGAGGAACAAAAGCTCTTACTATTTTTTGTAAGGCATTTAGAAAGTTAGCAATGATTCCTATTGTAGCTTGTCTAGTAGGTTGATAAAAACTATTCTTATCCATGAACAGATTCCTGTGAGTGTTCTACAATATCTAGATTAGTCCTTAAATCCTGTTGAGGAGACTTCGTTATCTTCTGTATAACATACGCTTTTAGTCGCTCTCCCTCCTCTTTAGATATCCCTGTGATTTTTAGATCACCTAAAGCTCCTCCCGCAGTAAAAAACTCTACCGTACATAAGTTAAACATTCGAAGTAAGGCTCCTTCATATACTCCTACATGCTGCACTCTATTAAAAGGAATAACAGTCTGAGATCTGTTAATAATACCTGTTTTATAAATAATATCTTGCTCACGTAGCGCATAGCCTTTCATTGCTACTCCCTTCATAGAGATAATACATATCAGAATAATCATTACAACTCCTAATCCCATAAGTGAGTATAACAATGCTTCATTCAACAAAGGTTCACTCGTCAAATACTGAAAAATATAAGGTGTAAAAGCAATTAGTAAGATAATAATAGAAATTATTATTAATCTTACCCCAACTACTGTTCGATACCTAGAGTCTAAGTTTTTAAACATTACTTGCTCTACTTGAGGTAATGTATCTATATCAATTTGTTTATTTTCAAACATACTATTCATACTCTTGTCCTTCTGTTTATACAGACATTGATTCTACTAGTAAATATATCATTTAAAAAGAGATACTGTTGTATGCAATCCATAAAAAAAATCCTTTAAAAGTAATACACCTTTAAAGGACTTCTTATTACAAGTTACTATTTTATTACTTTACAGCTTGATTTACAACACCTATATAGTAAGGCTTTTTCGCATTATCTTTTGCACCAATCAAGATAATAGAATAAAACTGTGAAGGTTTAAACACAACATCTTTTCTAGTTGCCAGTACCTTACCATCCTTATCTTTAATCGTAATAGCATAAGTATTAGAATCTAAAGCGTTAAACTCCTGTGTTTTCAAAGCAGTCGTTTCACTGTCTTGAACTCTATTTTCAAATTCTTTTACTACTGTCTTATCATTAAACTGAACAGTAGCTACTACATTATCCGAACTCAAATTAAAGAAACGAACTCCTGACTGCTTAACTTCATTTAAAGGAGTTGCTTTCTTAACATTATCCTCTGTTATAAAGTGGATTACCTTCGATTCGTTCCCTCCTATAAAAGAAGTATAAAACTGCCCACTAGTTATCTTCTTCGTAGTTGTAGTAATTGGCTTGACCTTATTACCTCCATAGATGTCTATTAATCTATTTCCTTGCCATAGATTCACATAACCTACACTCTGATAAAACAGAGGATAATATGGACTCTGAATAGGGCGACCATCTGCAACATAAATAAGCGCATCTTCACTCTCATAGGCATTTACCATAGTAAAACCACCTGCATGTTCTGACAAATCAATATAATCGTCATCACTGCTACAACTAAACACTGCAAAACTTAGAAGCAATACTGTCAATAAACTTAAAACTCTTTTCATAATAGATCTTTTTAAATTAGTTTCTCATCATCTTTAATTACTTATAACGACATGCAATAATCATGCAAGTCTATGTATGAACTACCATTAAAATTTTCTAATACTCTTATTCACTTAGTTTTCTATTCGCATACAATAATAAAGACTCTACATAGTCTCCATCAAAGTCAATCTTATAAATTTTAGACACCTTAAATTCCTCTATCTCCTCAAACCATTCACCTGAAGCAGATAACTCTTCGAATGCAAAATACTCACTATCATCACTATCCATATACTTCCCTACATAGACACAATCCTCTTCCTTAAATTCTAATCCAAAAGCACCATATTTATTCCCAATAGCTTTTAAAGTATCAAAAATATTGTCTTTTAACTGAATAGGGCTACTATAAAAGTCAACATGTTTTGCTTTCAGTACTTCTTCAATAAAAGCAATATTTTCTCCACGCTCTATAGTAGATATTTTATCCACAGCTATCAACTCATACCCATCTATAATATAATCGACCGAATTACACTTCGTTAATAACCACTTATCATTATAAGCTAATACTATACCTAGTATTAATTCTTTCTTTCTACCTTTTAAGCGAATGCCTACTAATTTATTCAAGTAATCTTTTATCATAGTAATAGATATTAATGAATTAGGTAATACGTAATGAGAGAATTTTGCGCTCTCTACTCCCTATTCTCAATAGGTCTTTACTAAAATTATGAATATTTCGACAATTATTCACAAATAATCCCTCTTTTTTAACCACAAAACAGAAGTGAATCAACATTCTATTAATCAAATAGATATACTTAAATAAGTAAATCAATATTACTTTTTTTGATATTTATTTTTTCTATTCCCCTCTAAAAGAAAGCATATTTGACTAAAAACAAATACTTCTGTATAATAAAAAAGCAGGATACATTATCCCGCTTCTATTCTATAATTACTATTTTGCTTTAAGATGAGTAGCTACTCCTATTCTATTCCAAGCATTAATAGTAACCATGCACATAATAAGTTGCGCTAAATACACTTCACCAAATAACTCTTCTGCTTGCGCATATAATGTATCACTAATTCCTCCTTGATGAATAAATGTAACCGCTTCAGTCATCTCCAGAATCACACGTTCTTCTTCTGTAAACAGCTCTGTTTCTTGCCACCCTGCTAACACTAATAATCTTCTAACAGATTCTCCATGCTTTAAAGCGTCTTGTGTATGAATATCTAAACAGTACCCACATCCATTTAACTGAGATGCCCTAATCTTTATTAGCTCTTTATGTATTGGTGTTAATTCTGATTCGTTTAAGTATTTTTCTAATAATAACATTCCTTCATACGCCTTAGGCTGTACACCATAAATTGTCTTTCTCATAATCGTAACTTTATTGTTTTTAATTTCAACAAATCTAAAGCTATGATTAATCAATAAACTTAAACAGGTTTAAGAAAATCTCTTCTTCTTTATCTCACTTAAATACTCTGGGCTAAACCCTAAATAAGAAGCCATTAAATACTGAGGAATACGTTGTATAAACTCTGGAAATCTCTCTTCGAAGTGGAAGTACAACTCTTCTCTACTAAACTCGTACAAATACTTCACTCTATATTGAGCAGCAGCATATGCACGTTGAAAAACTTGTCTATAGTACTTCTCCATAATTGGGTGTTTCTCTAATAGTAAAACAAATTGTTCTCTAGTAATCACGATTACTTCTGACTGCTCTACTGCTTGAATATAGAAGTTACTATTCGTATGCTGTTCAAAAGCCATATTATCCGTTAACCACCAATTCTCTATAGCAAAATCAATAGTTTGTTCTACACCATTACTCTTCATATAATAACTTCTCAAGCACCCTACTTCCACAAAGAATAACTTATCACAAAGCATATCTGCTTCTAAAAGAATCTCTTTCTTTTTGACCTTGATCAGCTCAAAATAAGATAAAATAGAATCTGCTTCAGGTACTGATAAAGTCCCTACGAATTTTTCGATATGTTGTATAAGTTTGTTCATTGAATATAAGTTATAAAACAAAGATAATTACTTCAAGTGTAATTGTTTATAATACGTTATCTTATACTTTGTAAAATCATCTGTTAGTTTACACTCAAAGAAATCAAAAGTATGCACAGCACCTTTTACTTCTAAGACTGTGACTTTTCCTCCATTGCTCTCTACAGAAGTCACATACTCTTTTGCTTCATCTATTAGAGGATCATATTCTGCTAGTACCATTGTCATAGACGGTAGTGATTGGTAGTTCTGCATCTTATTAGGCACTGCATATTCCCTCCACTTATTCTTATCCCCTGACAAATAATGTTTCCACATATAAGTTGCACTTTTCTTAGATTGCATAGGTGCGTGAGCATAAGTCTGCATAGAAGGAGTATTCAGCTCATCTGATGTAGGAGGATATAGGATGAGAGCATTGCTTATAGGGATAATATTACTATCTCTATTTAAGTGTAAAAGAGATAGAGCTATTGTGCCCCCTGCACTACTTCCCATCACACTGATATTCTGTTTATTTCCTCCTATTGCTTCTATATTGCTATAACACCATTCTAGAGCACTTACACTATCTTCTAAAGCAGCCGGAAAAGGATGCTCTGGCGCTAATCGATAATCAACAGATACTATAATCACCTGCGCCTCTCTCACTAGATCTAGCAACTGAAAATCATACTGCTCTGGACTTCCAAAAATAAAAGCTCCTCCATGTAAGAACAAGACTACAGGCAAGGGTTTATCTATTTCTCTTGGCTTATATATTCTTATTTTAAGAGAAGTATTATATGCTGTAGAAATTACTTGATTATATACACTGATATCATGAGGTATAGTTATAGCTCCCTCCTCTAGCATTAATCGTTCTTCTGTGATGCGTATTTGTTGAGGATTAGACTCTAAAAGAGAATCATAAGGTATCTGTGTCCAAGCACTTAAAGACAGTGCTATTAATAGTTCTTTATCTATATTCATATCTTAAATGATTACTGTAAAGAACAAAAGTCTTGTCTTTTTACCACATCCTAGAGGACATAGGTCTATAAATTCACTTCCTTGCGTATTCTACTCAAATGCCTTGGGGTAATATTTAAAAATGAAGCTAAGTATATACCAGGTATCTGTTGAATATAGTGAGGATAGTTCTGAAGTAACTTCAGGTACCTATCTTTAGCATCTAGACGTTGGATATCGAAGAGTTTTTCTTCTAATTCCATAAACTGCTCTTCTAATAACTGTTTAAAGAAGTTTGTCCATACTATACTATCTACACATAGTTTATCTACATCTGCTTTATAGAGGACATATAATTCTGTTTTGCCTATAGACTGTATATTCTCTTTAGATGGTTGTCCTGATATAAAGGAAGTCATCGCTGTCATCATACTTTCGTCGAAGGTGATACAGTATGTACGCTCTTCTCCACTTTCTAATAGAAAATAAGAACGTAAAACACCCTTTTTTATCCACACTATCTTATCAGCTACCTCTCCTTCGCAGATTAGCATTTCTTTATTTTCTAATACCTGCTCTTGTACTAATAGTGATAATGACTTCCACAAGTCTTGTTTTATCACATTAGACAGTATACTAAATGACTCCTTTCTCATCAGACAGACTCTTTTATTTCGATGGTTCTAAAGGTAAGATTAATACGTGGAGTATGAACCACTTTTGTAGGAGGTAATCTATGTAGCCAATTTTCTTGAGTAGTCCCTTTCATTACTAATAGGCTTCCATTATCCAAAATAACATCTATTTTCACACCATTCTCTTTGTGTTTAAAAGCAAATTTACGAACTGCTCCAAAGCTCAGAGAAGCTATAGCTCCATGTTTTTTTAAATCCTTCTCTCCATCGCTATGCCACGCCATTCCCTCTTCTCCTGTGTGATATAAATTTAAAAGACATGAATTATAAGTCTCCCCTGTCCTCTCTTCTACTATTTTCTTTAATGCTAATAACTCTTCCGTCCAAACCAAGGCAGTCTTAGTAATATTTGAATAAGTATAACTAAATGGAATATCGCCATACCAAGCCACTTTGCGCTTAGTAGTTACTTTCTTCCCAAAGATGATAGCTTGATCACATTGCCAAGCTACATGAGTCAAAAGTTGATTGTAATAATAGTCACACTGCTCTTTATTAAATACGATACCATAGTAATCTACTTCTCCATCATAAGGAAGAATATTCGTAAACTCCTGACTATAATCACTAAACAAATCCATAAGCACTGATTTAATACTACAAGTTTATAGATTATCTAACACAGAATAAAAAAAGTAATGCGATAAATTAAAGCAATATGATACTAACAAAAAAACGGAGTTACTATTCAAAGCAACCCCGTTTTATGATAACACTATATTCTTCTTTACTCCAATGGCTTCATCCCTGCTTCTCTAAAGTATTCTATTTTACTTAAGAACATCGCAGCCATACGCTCTGCTCGCCACTTCGCTTCATCAGCTATTTTTCCTTCATATAGTTCATCCACCGTACCATTAAAGATTCTCTTCCATTCTTCAAAATGCTCGCCTTCTACAGGTAGCTGTGCATGAGGAGGAAAAGGTTTTCCTCTATATGTATACTCTTCTAATAGAATAGTTTGCCAGAAGGCGTACATTTTCTCTAAATGCTCAGGCCATCTCCCCTCTAGTTTACTATTAAAAATAGGGCCGATAAACTCATTCTCCTGTACTCTTCCATAAAAGGTATCTACTAATACCTTAATATCTTCTATGTTTTCTATATCTTTTCTCATTACAAATTATTATTTTTACACACTATCTGTTTACAAACAAATACTAAACTTCACTGCTATGATTTCAATATCCATTTTAGGTTCTGGTAAAGTTGCTCGACACTTGATACTAAACTTTTTAGAACACGACAATATTTGTTTACAACAAGTGTATGCACGAACTCCTAACAAAGTTAAGGACTTAGTCTCTCACAATCAAATTATTTCAGATATCAATGAGCTAAAACCTGCAGATATTTTTATCATTGCTATTAGTGATGATGCTATAGAAGAAGTATCCTCTACCATCCCTTTAAAAGATGCATTTGTGGTTCATACTTCTGGGACAATGCCGATGAACTCTATTGCTACCACAAGTAGAAAAGGAGTCTTCTATATGCTACAGACTTTCTCTATCGATAAGGAGGTTGATTTCAGCCTTATCCCTTATTGTATCGAAGCTAGTAACAAACAAGATTTTGAACTTTTAGAAAAGTTAGCTTTATCTTTTTCTGAAAGAGTATATAAAATCTCTACTGACCAGAGACAGTCTATACACCTAGCAGCAGTATTTGTAAACAACTTCACCAATCATCTTTTTAAACTAGGTGAAGATATTTGTAAAGAGAATATGGTGCCCTTTGACATTCTAAAGCCTCTAATTCTAGAAACTGCTACTAAGGTTCAGACTTTATCTCCTAGAGAAGCCCAGACAGGACCTGCTGCACGTAATGATCAAGGAACTATAGACCGTCATCTAGAAGCGCTAAATGACCCAATAAAAAAAGAAATATATCAACTCATAACTAATTCAATACAAAATAACTAATGTCTAAACATTTTAAAGAGATAATGAATGACATCACTACGTTCATATTTGATGTAGATGGTGTATTAACAGATGGTACTGTTCACGTAACACAAGAAGGAAATTTACTAAGAGATATGTACATTAGAGATGGATATGCGATGAAAGCTGCTATCGAAAATGGATATAATGTATGTATTATCTCAGGAGGTAGTAATGAAGGTGTGCGTACGAGGTTTGCTAACCTTGGTGTGAAAGACATCTACTTAGGAGTACCTGATAAAGTAAAAGTATTTAAAGAATATATAGCAGCTAATAATATCAATCCTGATAACGTATTATACATGGGAGATGATATACCAGACTATCATATCATGCAAGAAGTAGCACTGCCTACTGCTCCACAGGACGCTGCACCAGAAATAAAAAGAATCTCTAAGTATATCTCTCATCTTAACGGTGGCAGAGGGGCTGTTAGAGATGTGATCGAACAAGTCATGAAAACACAACAAAAGTGGTTTCAACACTTTAACGCTAAATTTGACTAATAAATATTATGCTTAATAAGCTATTTAAGGATTATAACATCGTACTAGGATCTAACTCCCCTAGACGTAAACAATATTTAACGGACTTAGGGTTCTCTTTTACAGTCCGAGCTTCGGATATAGATGAGTCTTATCCTGAAGAACTAGTAAGAGAACAAATCACTGACTATATTGCAAAAGCAAAGGCTGATGCTATAGAAATATTACACGATAACGAAATCATCATTACCAGTGATACTACTGTGTGGAATAATCATACTTCACTAGGCAAACCTGAAAATAGAGATGAAGCCTATACCATGCTAAAGAGCTTATGTGGTCATGAGCATGAAGTAATCAGTTCTGTATGTTTAAAGAGCAAGGAGAGCGTAAGTGTATTCCACTGTATTACTAAAGTGAGTTTCTCTGATCTATCTGATGAAGCCCTTTATTTCTATATAGACCAATACAAACCTTATGACAAGGCTGGGGCTTATGGTATACAAGAATGGATAGGATTAGTAGGCATAGATAAAATAGATGGTTCTTATACTAATATAGTAGGCTTACCTACTAAAGAACTTGTAGAGGAATTACTAAAATTCATTAAAAACTAAATATGCTAAAAGAATATTACACAGAAATTATAGCAACTGTAATTACATTAGTTCTATATATTCCTTGTAGAAAGTTAATAGGATATATCATCCGATCTTTCTCTACTAAAGAGCAGCGTAAAGATAGCCGAGTACTACTGATTATCAGATTATTTAATACACTTTTATCGGTTATTTTTTTAATTCTCGTACTAACGATTTGGGGAGTTCAACCAGAGAATTTTATGGTTACACTTACATCTGTATTTACAGTAATAGGTGTAGCGATGTTCGCTCAGTGGTCTTTATTAAGTAATATCACAGCAGGAATCTTATTATTCTTCTCATTTCCATTTAGAATAGGAGATACCATCAGATTACAAGACAAAGATTTCCCTATAGAAGCTAAAATCATTGATATCAAAGCATTCTGTACTATATTACTCACTACAGAGAACGAGAAGATCTCTTATCCTAACAGTTTATTATTACAAAAGGGAATTGTTATAGTCAATAAAAAAGAGGATATAGACAATCCTACAATATAATAGTGGCACAAATTTTGTATTTACCATTTCGGTTTAAATAGTCAAATGGTAGTAGAAGAAAGGCTAGTTAACCTATTTATAGGTTTTACTAGTCTTTTTTTTATAAAGTTAAAACTAATCAATAAAACTACTTCAGAACACAAACACTTATCTATACTGTACTCTTTATAGAAGATCATAGATTCTATTCTAGCTATATAAAGGCCAGTACCACAATATCATTTGTTATTTATCCCTTCTTAATTTCGTTGAAATGAATGCAATTGATTGGAGTATTTTTATACTAATTTTATTTATCGTTATCACCATTAAGCACTTTAAACTTAATAAAGCAGATAACAACTCTATTTACGAAAAGTCAACACTACACTATGGTTTCAAGATTATAGCGGTACAATCTTTTATATACACTTTTATCTCTCTTCCAGGACAAGCTTATTCACAGGGAATGACATTCCTACAGCTGTATCTAGGTATTCCCTTAGCTGTATTTATAGTTATATTCTTAATTATCCCAAAATACAAAAAACACAATACTAAAAGCGCATTTGAATACATCAAGGCGAAGTCTAATAAAAGAGTCTATTACTTAACCAGCATTATTTATCTAATCCTAAGATTACTTGTTCTTACTATTACATTCTATGCTACGGCTATGATACTCTCTATTTTATTAAAAATAGATTTCAAAATCTTACTCTTAATCATAAGTGCAATTTTTATCGTTCTGAACATTCTTTTTAAAAACAAAACCAATTTATTCCCTAGACGAAACCAGTTATTATACGCCATTATAATAACGACTATCATCTTTCTGACCATATTATACAAACTACCAGAAGGTATGTATCTAGAAGATACATTAAGCTTCACCGCCTCTTTTGATAAACTTACTGTGATCGATAGCGATCTTGCTCTAAAAGATAAGTTTGACTTGCTTAAATGTTTAGTAAATGGTACTATACTATTCGTCGCCCTATTATCTATAGATACAAAGATTCTACAGATATATAGACAGAGTAAATACTCTGATAAGACTAAGGATGGATTGATTATCAATGGGTTATTCAATGTCCCTTTTCATTTCTTTATTCTATTGACAGGGTGTGTGTTATTTACATTTTACCAGTTTAACGATGCACCTTTACATTATAACCCTCATAACGTGCACACAGTCTATCAATCTGAATATGCTGAACAATACGATCAAATCAAACAAGAGTATCAAAAAATATTGAACTTAAAGAAAGAAGCTAGCTTCTTATATAGTGGGCAAATCTATCAGAACTATAGTAATCAAATACTAAAAGATCAAATACTAAGCTTAACAGAAAATGCAAATAAACTTCAACTAGAAGCAAAAAAATTAATTAAAAAGGCGAATCATAATGTAGAAGTGAATGATTCTGACTTTATACTTCTTCACTTCATCAACTTTCATGTACCCACAGGGATAGCAGGTGTTATCATGGCTTTATTTTTTATCTGTTTACTTTCGATAGGATTTCACGAAATAAATTGGCTATCAAAAAAAACAAAAAAACTGTTATCTCAGACCAAGTCAAGTGCTCTGCCTCATCCAGATAACAAAAGATATCATGATATCATTACGCTTATTATTATTATCCTTGCTCTGATTATAGTATATAATATTCCCGTATTTTTAAATCTTATCCAAATACTATGGGCGTACTCTTCTCTGTTTTCAGGAACTCTACTTGGTATTTTACTAGTGACCATGTACTTTAAAAACAATAATAAAGCTTTGTTTTACACCATTTTACTAACTCAAATCACTATTATTACCCTATACATCACTACTCCTATTCATTATCTATGGTATAACACTATTGGGCTAGCTACTATCCTTATATTAGTACCTATCGCTAACCTAATTAGTAAACTATTTTCTAATCATAATAGATCTAATATATTATCTTAGCATTAGATTAACCACACTTAGTTTCTAACGCATATCATCCAAAGATTCGGATTAGCGCTCTATTGCACTGAAGTACGTATGATATTCTAGTCTCGTTTTGTATAAAAACTATATGACAATGCTATAGCTCTATATTGTGTCCGTTCTTTTACTGGATTTAACGGACTCACTACGGACTCATAACGGACTCACTACGGACTCACTACGGACTCAAATCAAGGGAAACAAGAACAAGAATGCTCCCAGAGTAAGACAAAATTCGAACTACCGAACTTAACTAAATTATATTGATTCACTATTGACTATATCATAATTAACAGATTGTTCTACAATACACTATTACTAATATGAAGCCTTCTAGTCTAGTACATTTATCCCTGTTTACTCATCGCTAATATACTCAATAAAAAAAAGTGTATACTACATCATGATATGTACTATACACTTTATATTCTTTCTTTAGTTATTTATTCTAAGAAAGGAAGCTTACACATTCGCAAATGGCAAACTCCACTTATACTTCACAGCTAATACTCTAATCAGAATAATAATACCTGCTGTACCTACGTATAAGATATCCTTACTCAGCTCAAAATAGTTTAGTAAATAATAAACTAAACCTCCAAGGATACATGCTGTGGCATAGATCTCTTGTTTAAAAATAAGTGGAATCTTATTCGCTAAAATATCGCGAATAACCCCTCCAAAACAAGCAGTAATCGTACCTAAGGTAACACAGATAATCGGGTGTAAGCCTACTGTCATCCCTTTCTCTATACCGATTAATGTGAACACAGCGATACCTATGGTATCAAATAGGAAAAGAGAATAACGCAAGAAGTTAAACTTCTTATAGAACACAATAGCCATAGCTACCCCTAATAAGGTTACATAAAAATAACTAAGATTAGTAAGCCACATCACAGGTGTCCATCCGATCATCATATCTCTGATAGTCCCTCCTCCAATAGCTGTCGCGAATGCTAAAATAGTCATCCCAAACAGGTCTAACCTTCTTTCACGCCCTGCTAATGCTCCCGAAATTGCAAAAGCTAATGTTCCGAGCAAATCTAAAATATCGAAAAAATTAAACATTAAATAGTATAAAAATAATGCGCTAAACCTTAGCTGTTAAATAATTGTAGTCTTTTAATACCGTTTCTATAAACTCCTGATCAGAGAGTGTCTTCAGCTCACCTATACCTAGTACGCTCTTAAGTTTCACGACTAGCTTCTGTAATAACTCGTGATCTCTATTTGCTTTAAAAGTAGTTAAAGCTTCTTTTATAATATAAACATCTTTATCTGTCAAACTTAACACCTGCGCAAATAATGGGGTGTACTCCTCCTCTACTTCCTGAAAAATAGTGGATGACAAAAGTAATCTTTCTTTAACAGATATCACTGCTGTACCTGCTAAAATATCACCTAATCGCTGACTCTTATCTGTACATATAATTGTAATCAAACCAACTGCTGCTGAACCTATCCAAAAATCTACTAATCTCATTACCCAACGGCTAGCATAGTCTACTACAGAAGCTTCATACCCGTCTATCTTAATCACCTTAATCCTCATAATCTTCTTACCTGGAGTGGCTCCCTGCATAATCGTCTCAAAAAACAGAGTATAAAACAAAGCAGGAGAAGCGATGAGAATCATAACCGCGATTTTAGACCACTCATCTATAAAAGCATTAACTATTCTTAGTTGACTTACAATATAAAAAATCAGAATCAAATACAATCCCTTAAAAATAAGATCTAAAATAGAAGCAATCATTCTTTCACCAATAGATGCAGTTTTAAATTCTATTTTGATATTTTGTGTTGTATTTATTGTTAAATTAGCCATAAATTATCTGCTTTTAAATGAGAGAAGTCGCTTTTATCAAATATAATAAAGAAAAATGGATTGAATATGAACATACAATATATTCTAACTCAATTCATAAACCTGATTACTTGGCCGATATGTACATTCAGTTAATGAATGATTTATCCTATGCACAAACTTATTATCCCAAGAGTAAAGTTACACAATATCTCAATATTTTAGCAGCGCAAACTTATCAAAAAATTTACAAAACAAAACGTATTGAGGAAAATAGACTTGTTTATTTCTTTAAGACAGAAGTTCCTCTAGTTGTGCATGAAAATCGTAATTATCTTTACTTTTCTGTACTAACCTTTCTGATTATTGTAGGTATTGGTTTTGTTTCTGCTCATTATGATTTAGAGTTTATTCGTTTAATATTAGGAGATCATTATGTTAACCTAACATTAGATAATATACAGAATGATGACGCGATGGGTATCTATAAATCTGGTAGTAACTGGGGAAGCTTTGTAGGCATAGCGTTTAACAATCTATTTGTGTCCCTCAAATTTTTCATCTATGGAATCTTTGCAGGATTAGGTACACTATTCTATCTACTCTATAATGGCATAATGCTAGGTGCGTTTCAATATATGTTTATCAGAGAAAATGCTTTTATGGACAGCTTTAGAGGGATATGGTTACATGGAGCTATAGAGATCACAGGGATAATCATTGAGGCATTTGCAGGCTTTGTATTTGGGGGAAGTCTTCTATTTCCTAAAACCTTCTCGAGAAAGAATTCCTTTATTCGAGGGTTTAAGAATGGATTTAAAATATTCTTAGCGATGGTACCATTCGTTATCACAGCTGCTTTTATAGAGGGCTTTATAACACGCTATGCTAAAGAGATGCCTGATGTGCTAAACTATATTATTATACTAGGTACATTCTCTATCATTATTTATTACTTCTTCATCTATCCGAGAAGAGTATATTCAAAACTTATTAAATTATAAATCTATGTTTGTTGTTTTTAAAAAAAGAGATTTTAGTGACTTAATGAATGATACAATTTCATTCTTTCAAAAAGAAGGAAAACCATTCTTCAAAAATTACTTTACCCTATGTGGTATCCTATTACTAGTCTTATTTGTATGTACTTACTTTCTATTTGATATGGTATTTTCTGGGTCTAGCTCTGCAAATAACTCATCATTAGATACATTTATAGACAATAATATTGGTCTTTTCTTCTTAGTAGTCTTAGTAGCAGGGGTTGTTCTTATTCTTATAAGCATTATAGCTATGTCATATCCTGTATACTATCTAAAGGCGATGGTAGAACACCCTAAGGATTATCAAGATATAAAGCATATCATTAATCCTCTAAAAAAGGATATTTGGAGATTACTTGGTTTCGCACTTGCTTCTTTTTTCACTATATTACCCTTAATTGCAATTGCTTTCTCTATCGCGGCTGTTTTAATCTTTTTATTAATAGGGATTCCCCTTTTACTGATTATGATGCCTGCTGTTGCTTCATGGATAAACTTAGCTTATTATGAATATGTGACTAATAGAAGTGGATTCTTTGAATCATATCAAACAGCTTACTATATGCTGAAAAGTAAATTCTGGATTATCGTTGGAAACACTTTCTTAGTTTATCTAATAATACAAATCGTTACAATGACGCTAAACATTATCACTCAAATCATGTTCTATGGAGGAACAATATTCAGTGAAAAAAGTTCTTATGATCTAGAAGACACACAAGGTTTTAAACTAATATTCATTGGTCTCGTTATCTTAAGTACCCTAGTATCTTTCGTGATGAATAATATCATGTTGATTAATCAAGGATTAGTTTACTACAGCATCAGAGAACAAAAAGAAAATACACAGTCTCATGCAGACATTGATATGATTGGAAAAAACTAATGAAGAGATTCTTATTTATACTATTATTTTTATCATTTGCTACTCCTCATTTTGGGCAGGTAGAGCAGGATACTATTGTATCTAATGTAGAGTCTTCACAAGATGAAGAAGACAGCTCTGCGACTGCTCATGAAGCTGGAGTTATCAAGGCTAAGCCTGTCAATGTACTTCCATACTTAGAGGAGACGAGTACAGATATAGTAACTACTAAATTTGAGACAGATTATAAAAAGAAATACAAGAAAGATCCTGACTTTGACTATAAAGAAGAACTTAACAAAGACTCTATTTGGAAGCGCTTTAAGCGATGGTTAAATCAGCAACTAACTGACTTCTTTAGACAATTTGATATTGACTATGAAACAAGTAGCCGTTTGCAAGTTTTTTATAGAATAGCAGGGATACTAGTTATCTTTCTTTTAATTTATTATATCATAAGAGCTGTTATTCAGAAAGATGCCTATTGGCTATTCAAGAAGAGCGCTAAAAAGATGGAGATACAGGTCGATGAAATTGAGTTAAACCTTAAAGTAGTGGACTTCCCTTCTCTATTAAACAAGACCATTGCGGAGCAACAATACCGTCTAAGTATTCGTTACTATTACCTATGGCTACTACAGAGGTTACAAGAAAAAGAGGAGATCGAATGGCATATCGAAAAAACGAACTCTGACTATCAAAACGAAATAAAAGATAGCAAACTAAAAGAGGATTTTAAGTATCTTTCTTATCTATATAACAATATATGGTATGGAGAATTTGAAATAGAAGAATCTGAGTTTAACCGTGCAAAACAGTCATTTGACACTATACTAAAACAAAGCTAAAATGAGTAAGTCAACAAAAATAATGTTGTTCCTTTTTATCGTGATTATGGGCTTTGTTTATTTTATAGAGTCTAATAAAGTAGATCCGATAGATTGGCGCGAAACTTTAGATAATACACATAAAATCCCCTTTGGGACATATATACTAGATCAGGAAATAGACAAAGTGTTTCCTAATGATAGTGTAATCAGAATCACTGGAAATGTCTATGACTTCTTTAAAGATAAAAAGTATGATAGTATACACACTAACACACTGTTCTCTTTAAAGAACTATGGGTATATAGACTCTTTCGCTAGAGTAAATCTACATCACTATATCGCAAAAGGAAACACTGCTGTTATCTTTCAAGATAATATAGATGGGTTAATAGAGGGGATAGAGACAGACTATCTACAATATACGTTAAGAGAAGAATTATTAGATCAAGATAAGGTGTCTGTGACATTGGCTAATCCGAATATTTCTACTTATTCGTTTCAGTTAAAAGACTTAAATACAAACTACTTCGATATTCCTGATTCTCTACGTACAAAGGTAGAAGTGTTAGGATACTTAAAGTATAAAGGAGTCAAATATCCTAACCTCATTCGTTATAAAGAGGGATCAGGTCAACTTATATTAGGACTTCAACCTATTGCATTTACAAACTATAATTTGTTAGAAAGTAATAATCACCTTTATGTACAAGGTGTATTATCTTACTTACCTCAACAGAACACCTACTTCACTGTATCTAGATTACCAGGAGATAATGAGTACCACTCTACTTCTATTCTTAGATTTGTGTTTAAACACCCAGCCTTGACATGGGCATGGTATTTCTTCCTTGGAACGTTGTTTGTGTTTATTATTTTCACAGCGAAAAGAAAGCAAAGAGTAATACCGATTATCACACCACTGTCTAACACCACTGTTGAATTTACCAAAACAGTGTCTAATCTTTATATTCAAAATAAAGACTATGAAGACTTGATCAATAAGCACATTATATACACCTTAGAAAAAATAAGACGTGTACATTGGCTAGACACCACTAAACTAGATGAAGTATTTATCAATAACCTGCATACCAAAACCAAGAAAGACAAAGAAGATATCGTCAAATTTGTCAGGTTTATAGAGCAGTTTAAAGCTGCCCCACACCATGCATCAGAAGAAATGCTAATCGAATTAAACAAAATAATTGAGAAAATCATTGATTAAAGATATACTATGGAAAATACAGTAACCCCAGAAGAAAACTTACATTTCGAATCTAGACTAGATTTGAGTTTGTTACAAGAGAAGGTAAAAGGAATCAAAAGTGAGATACAGAAAGTAATCGTTGGTCAAGATAAAACGATAGATCAAATCATTGTATCTCTATTGGCTAATGGGCATATTCTATTAGAAGGTGTACCTGGAGTAGCCAAAACACTTTCTGCTAAATTATTAGCTCAAACTATCGATATGGGCTTTAGCCGTATTCAGTTCACGCCTGATTTAATGCCTTCTGATATATTAGGTACCTCAATTTTCAATATGCAAAAAAGTGAATTTGAATTTAAAAAAGGTCCAATATTCTCTAATCTAATCTTAATCGATGAGATAAACCGTGCTCCTGCCAAAACTCAGGCTGCGCTGTTTGAAGTAATGGAAGAACGCCAAATCACAATAGATGGACATTCTTATAAAATGAATGAACCATTTATAGTAATCGCTACTCAAAACCCTATTGAACAAGAAGGTACTTATAGATTACCTGAAGCGCAATTAGACCGTTTCTTATTTAAGATTAATATAGACTATCCTTCATTAGAAGAAGAAATCGCCATCGTTCAGAGAGAACATGAATTATTAGATAAAAAGAAAACTACGATGATCAATAAAGTAGTTACTCCTAATGAAATCATTTCTTTCCAGAAGCTAATCAAAGAGATTATCGTTGAAGAAAAGATCATCGAATACATTGCTAAGATTGTTGCTGATACTCGTATTAATCCATTGTTATACCTAGGAGCTTCTCCTCGTGCCTCTATTGCTATTCTTAATGCAGCAAAAGGATTCGCTGCTATTAATAACAGAGACTTTGTGACACCTGAGGATGTTAAAGAAGCTGCTATACCAGTGCTAAAACACCGTATCATAGTATCTCCTGAAAGAGAGATGGAGGGTGTGACAGCAAATGATATTATTAATCAAATCATCGAATCAATAGATATTCCTAGATAATAAAAACAATACTTATGTTTAAATTATTCAAGCAACTTTATTTACAAAAACGAGTGTATATGGTCTTAGGGGCTATTATAGCTCTATTTGTACTTGCCTTTATATTTCCAATACTGTATAAAGTTGTTTGGGGGTTATTTGTATTATTTTTTGCTATCATATTGGTAGATATCACCCTGTTGTTCAACAAGAAGAATAAAGTAGATGCTGTGCGTATCTTACCCGAAAAGCTATCTAATGGTGATGATAATACCATCTATATCTCCATAGAGAATAAATATAATATCGCAGTACAATGCGATATTATAGATGAGATTCCTTTTCAATTTCAGAAAAGAGATTTTGAAATCACTAAAACCTTGGCTCCTAAGGAACAAAAAACACTTAGCTATACCTTAAGACCTACGACTAGAGGAGAGTATGTCTTCGGAAAGTTAAACGTATATATATCTAGTCCTCTTAAATTAGTATCTAGAAGATTTGTTTTTTGTGATGACGTTACCTTAGCTACCTACCCTTCTTTCATTCAAATGAAGAAATATGATTTGATTGCTTTTTCTAAAAACAAGTATGCTTTTGGGATGAAGAAAATCAGAAAGATTGGTACTACTACTGAGTTTGAACAAATAAAGGAATATGTATTAGGAGATGATATACGCAATATTAACTGGAAAGCGACTGCTAAATCTAGTCAATTAATGGTCAACCAGTTTCAGGATGAGAATACAGAGTCTGTTTATAATATTATCGATAGAGGGCGTGTGATGCAGATGCCTTTTAATGGTTTATCTTTACTAGATTATGCGATTAACTCTACCCTAGCCTTATCTAATGTTATTCTTAAGAAAAATGACAAAGTAGGATTAATGACTTTCTCAGAGAATATCACAAACCAACTCCCTGCTGAAAGTAAAATAAGTCAATTGCAAAAAGTTATGGAGCAATTGTACAGAGTCAATACTAACTTTGTAGAAAGTGACTTCGGAAAACTATATGCGCATATTAGACATAAGATTACACATCGTAGTTTGATTATTCTTTACACTAATTTTGAATCCTTGTCTAGCTTAAAAAGACAGTTGCCTTACCTAAGAGCTATTGCAAAAAATCACGTTCTATTAGTCGTTTTCTTTGAGAATACAGAGTTAACTAAACTGACTGAAAAAAAGGCTAAAAACACAGATGATATTTTTGACAAAGTAATTGCAGAAAAATTTAACTTTGAAAAGCGTTTAATAGTAAATGAATTAACCAAATATGGTATTCAATCTATACTAACTGCTCCTGAAGAATTATCCATAAACACGATTAATAAATACCTGCAAATCAAAGCTAAGGGTACCTTATAATATGATGATTAAAAAAATAGAAAGCTCACAAAACACCTTGATTAAAAGCATTGTTCAACTTCAAGAAAAATCTAGAAATAGGAAGCAATCGGGTACATTTGTTATTGAAGGGCTTCGAGAAATAGAATTAGCAACTAAAGGAGGATATTCATTAAAGACTCTTTTATTCTATCCTGACCTTGTGTCTGAGACCTCTCTACGACCTTTTATTTCAAGAGAAACAGAGCTAATAGAAATATCTAAAGATGTATATCAGAAACTAGCTTATAGAGATACAACTGAAGGGGTAATAGCTATCGCACATACAAAATCATTAGACCTAGAGGATCTAAAGCTTTCTGAGAACCCTATAATCTTAGTAGCTGAGGCTACAGAGAAACCTGGAAACATAGGTGCTATACTTAGAACTGCTGATGCGGCTAATATAGATGCTGTAATCATCGCTAACCCTAAAAGTGATATCTATAATCCTAATGTAGTTCGCTCTAGTGTAGGATGTGTTTTTACAAATCAGATAGCCATGGCTTCTACTACGGATGCTATTGCCTTTCTAAAAAAACACAGTATCAATATCTACTGTGCTACATTACAAGATTCGACTTCTTATCATACAAGAGATTATAAAGAAGCTACTGCATTCGTAGTAGGTACAGAAGCTACTGGACTTACTCAAGAATGGAGAGATGCTAGTACGAAGAATATTATCATACCTATGAGTGGTGTGATAGACTCCATGAATGTATCTGTTGCTGCTTCTATCTTACTGTTTGAAGCAAAACGCCAACGAGATTTTAAATAACAAAATATACAGCACCTTATCCAAGGTGCTTTTTTTATACTTACAATTAGCTATAAACAGCTATAAATATTTGTAACTTTTATTCTATTTTTGAATGCAAAAATAAAGTAACATGGGACACAGACATATCGTAACTAATATAGACTTAACATCACAAGGAGAAGTAGAATATCATTTCGTAGGAGAGTGGAAATATGAAATACCTTTATTCTTCTTTCCCCTATTCTGCATTCCCGTACAATCTAAAGAGTTAAAAGATTACAGTCTAAAACCTTCTTACCTTCTATACTTCAGAATGAAAGAAGCCATGCCTTTATTTAAACAGTTTCATCAGTGGATACAATCAAATATAGATATACTCGTTCCTAAAGAACATCAACCTAGTTATTTTGAGTCTTATCAAAAGCAACTATATTACTTCAATAATTTAGAGGGAGATAGCTTTGTACTTGATGGTTCTGATGTCTATAATATGAGTGAAGGTAGCCATAAAGCTCTAGCTAAAGAATATTTAGCTACTATAGAGCGATTAGCTGCTGAGTTTAAAGAGCTATTAGACAGTAATGCTAGCGTAGAGCAATTCAACAACTCTGATATTGCAAGTTACTTCTTTCCTTTTACTACATTCCAAGAGTATCTTAATAATGATAATGCTAACTATGGATGGGATTGGTTAGAAGTTGCTTTTCAACCAAACTATGACTTTTTACACTTTGAAGAGAACGAGCGTTGGGGAATAAAAAAACTTGATGGAGAGATTATTCTACCTGCTATTTATGATGGAATTGGGGAGTTTGAAGAAAGTGGATTAGCTTATATTATTTTAAATGATAAATGTGGATTAATAGATAAAACAGGAAAGATTGTCTTAGAGCCTGTTTGGGACTATGTGAGTGATACGGGTATCACTTATGTACAGAGTAATACTGATGATCCTGAAGACTATGACACCATAATAACTTGTTCTTTAAAGAAAGAAGAGAAATATGCACTATATAATCTTACATCTCAATCTTATATCACAGACTTTATCTACGATGAAATAGAGCTACTAAAAGACGATTATTACAATGTCCTACAAGGTGATTTATACGCTGTATTTAATTATAAGGGAAAAGAGTGTATACCATTTACCTCTACTGCTCCATTCGAATACTATTATCAATATTTCTGTGGAAAACAGAAGAATAAAAACATCATGTATTCTAACGAGTATAGTTTTATAGGTAACTTTGATTTTAGTGATATCACAGATATTGGTACAGGTAATTGCTTATTAGTTCCTTCAACAAATGGCTCAAAACTCAAGAAAATTATTAATGCGCAAGGAGAACTTGTCTTAGATAATGTAAAAACAGCAGAAGGGTTAACAGAGAAATGTATTAAAGTAATCACTGATGCTGGAATGTCTATCTATGATATTGAGTTACAACAAAACTTATTCGAACCTATAAAAGGTCGTATAGAAAAGTATATCTTAATGGATATCAATCTTAGAATAGGCGAAGTATATGTAAGTTCTGGCAAGAAAAAAGGTATTTATGATTGTAACAGACGAGTATGGACTACTCCATTACAAGTTTGTACAGACTTAAAAAATGTGGCAGATGATTTGTATGCATTAAAAAACAATCAATGGTCATTAATAAGAACAGAAGAAGAAATACCATTAGTAGAAGGATGTAGTTATATAACAATACACCCTCTAAACAAAAGTACCTACCCTGTTATTATTTACAAAGACAATGGTGTATATACTTGGCATGACAATAGTTTGCAACTATTATCTAATACCCAATTAATAGCATTAGCTACTCGAATGCATTACAATCAGGAAGGTGAAGTAAGATTATTTAAACCTTCTTTTTCTGTACAGTCAAAACAATTTACACTGACAGATTATAAAGATTTAGAGTCTTTTTATATTACTAAGATTAAAGATTATTACTTAGAAAATGACTTTACAGAGTTGTATGAACAATTACTGAGTTTTGCAGAAGAATTAAACAATGGTGATCTCTTGCAAGACTTAGGGTACAAATATTTAACTGAAGAAGAACATCTTGATTATCCTCAAGCATTAAAATTGTTTTTAAAGGCTTCTGAACTAGGTAATCATTATTCTGCTACAAACATTGGTTATATGTATTTTGAAGCCTTAGGAGTAGCCTATGACAGCGAACAAGCCATAAAACATTATAAACTAGGAGCAGAAAGAGGAAATAGTCAAGCTAAGTTAAACTTAGCTTATATTTACTATGAAGGCGCAGAGGGAGTTGAAAGAGATTTTAAAGAAGCACTAAAGTACTTTCTTCCTTTAGACAAAACATGGGGCTTCTTCTATGTGACTAATTATATTGCTGATTGTTATTACCTTCTTGGTGAGTATAAAAAAGCGTTGAAGTATATTAAAAAAGACCTGAAAGAAGAAGATCATTTAGGGTCTTTCTTAATGGGTAAATTCTATAACCTTGGTTATGAAGTCAAACAAGATACAGCTAAAGCTATTGAATACTTTGAACAAGCTGTGGAAAAAGGTTATGTATATGCTACTACTGATTTGTTGTATATTTATGCCTATGATGAGAAGTTTAAAAACAGTGAAAAGTTGGCTTATTACTTAGATATAGCTAAAGAACACGATTTAGATGTTCCTTTAGATCTTAAAACTTAGATTCAACTAATAAATGCAACAGCATTTAAAAAACGGCGGAGAACATTTGCTCCATGGAGCAAATGTTCTCCGCCGTTGGCGAAAAAAAACATCTACTTTTGAGGTTCCTACACACCCAAAAAGATGTCACATTTAACGTTAGAACAAAGATATAAAATAGAAGCATATAAAAAGGCAGGTAAATCACTTACTGAAATTGCTTGTTATATAGGCAAAGACAAGTCTGTTGTTAGCAGAGAGCTTAAGCGCAATTCAGACGAAAGAAATGGTGTTTATAAAGCTAATCTTGGACAAAGAAAGACAGCTCAACGACACAAAGAAAAACGCAAGAGAATACGCTTAACTGAAAACGTAAAAACAACTATTATAGACTATCTTAATCAAGATTATAGTCCAGAACAAATAGTAGGTAGAAGTAAAATTGAAGCAAAAGAAATAGTCTCTGTTGAATGTATTTATCAATTCATTTGGCAGAACAAAAAACAAGGAGGAAAGCTTTATAAGCATCTTAGAACTAAAGGTAAAAAATATAGAAAAAGAGGTACATGCAAAGACAGTAGAGGCTTGATAAGTAATAGAGTAGATATTGAAAAAAGACCTAGTATAGTTGATGATAAATATAGAATAGATGATCTTGAAATAGATTTAGTAATAGGGAAAAATCATCGTGGAGCACTGCTTACTATAAACGATAGAGCTACAGGGGTTTTATGGATGGGAAAGATAGAATCAAAGGAAGCTCACGTTGTAGAAGCTAAAATTATAGAACTCTTAAAAGACTTCAAACCGTTACTTCATACTATGACTTCTGATAACGGAAAAGAGTTTGCAAACCATCAAAATATAGCTAACACTCTAGAGCTTGATTACTACTTCGCAAAGCCTTATCACAGTTGGGAAAGAGGAGCTAATGAAAATTTAAATGGATTAGTAAGACAATATTTCCCTAAAATGACTAATTTCGATTTAATTACACAAGCAGCAATTGACAAGGCTGTAAATATTTTAAACAACAGACCAAGAAAGAGATTTGGTTTTAAATCGCCTAACGAAATTTTTACAGAAAAATTAAACCTAATGGTTACTGTTGCATTTAATACTTGAATCCACCAAAGCAAAAACACATTGAAAAACTTTTTAAGTAAATGGTTTAAATAATATGATACAAATACGTCCTGCTAGATTAGAAGATATACCTCAATTACAATTGCTTTATCAAAAGCAGTTTGTAGTAATGCAAGAATATCAACCTGATTACTTTAAAGCTGACCTACCTGCTATTGAATTCTTAGAAGAAACCATACAATCGGATGAATAGGACTTCTTAGTCGCTGTAGATAATGAACAACTAATTGGTATGGTTGCCTTGTTTATAGAGCATACTTTACCTTATGAATGCTTTGTGCAACATAGATACCTCAACTTTGCTGATATCTATGTAGAGCCTGAGTATCGTAGCTCAGGAATTGGGAAGCAATTAATTGATGCTGTTAAACTATGGGCAAAAGATAAACAAGTAGACTACATAGAGCTTCTTGTAGTAGAACAAAACAAACGTGCTTATGAGTTATATCTCAAAGAACATTTCGAGCCTGTTCATACTGTAATGAGGTATAAGATATAATAAGAAACGCCCTTGCAATGATTTGCAAGGGCGTTTCTTATTACTCTTTTAGAGCTTTGACAATGCCAAAACTCAAAAACAAAGCTATCAATAGCAATACACAAATTAAAGCCAGCACTACTGCAAATGCTAAAGTATAATCTATAGTTTGAGCAATGCCAAAAAACACACTTCCAATAGCAGCTACTCCAAATGCTGAACCTATCTGTAAACCACAATTGACAACTCCTGAAGCTAATCCTGCAAATTGAACAGGTATATTACTTAAGCTTAATCGAACTACAGATGCTAATGTCAATCCCATTCCACATCCAATTACAAATAAATCAACCTTAAACAACAAGGGGACAAAACCGTACAAAGTATATAGTAATAATAAGAAACCTATTCCATACACAACTAATCCTAAAGAAAGTATAGTCTGCTTAAAGTACTTACTTATTAAAGAAGAACTCAACGACATAATAATAAATCCAATACCAAAAGGAATAATAGCCTTACCTGCCTCCATACTTGTCCAGTGTAATTCTTCTTGTAAATAAATACCTAATACTAAATAAAACACTCCACTTGCATAGTATAGAAAGCTTGTAATTACTCCTAGTTTTAAATTCTTAAACTTAAAGATAGTAAAGTCTACTAAAATGCTCTTTTCTTCTTGTTTACGCTTATACTGAACCTTGACAAACAAATACAAAAATACTACTGAAGCAATTAAGAATGCTATAGTCTGTATATCTATTCCCCTCTCCACTATAGTAGTCAAAGGATAGATAAAACTCATTAATCCTAAACTTAACAAAGCAGTTCCTCTATAATCCACTTTTTCTATAGACTTATGATCTTGTTTTGGTAATGCGATAACTGCCATTACCAACGCAAATAACCCAACAGGCAAATTAACTAAGAATATCACACGCCACCCTAAGTCAAATATATTCCACTCTATCAATACTGCTCCAAGATATTGTCCTAACGCTGCGGCTATCCCAAAAGTAAAACTATACAAAGCCATTACTAAACGCTTTTCTCTTTCATCAAAAAGCGTATGCAGAATAGCCAAAACCTGTGGTATCATAACTGCTCCTGATACCCCTTGCATCACTCGCCCAGCTATCATAACAGTGGGTGTCTGCGATATTCCACATAAAACTGAGGAGCTAATAAACCCCACTAAACCAATTATAAATATCTTTCTCCTTCCATAGATATCTCCAAATCTCCCTCCTGATATCTGAAACACAGCATAAGCACAAGTATAAAAAGATACTATCATCTGCAGTTCACTACTACTTGATCGAAGAGAGTGTTGTATAGAAGGTAATGCTAAATTGACAATATAAAAATCTAAAGGTGAAAGTATAGTGGCTACTAATAATATAAATAGTATAAACCATTTGTCTTTAAAAATCATAAAATACATTTTAAAAACTTAGTCAAAGCTTTATCTCAACTAAGCTATTATTACCTTACAAAATTCCTAAAGAATTATACTTACTAGACAACGCTATAAGGTCATAAAACAACGTGAGAAGAAGTATCATAACTAACTACAAATCATTTCACTAACAACTTATTTAAAACCAATATAAAAACTTATTTTTGCAGATGATAAGAAACATAAGCTATGTTACAAGGAAATAATCAAGGGAACTTAATCGTAGATAGTCATCATATAGTAGGAGCTACACATACTATGGATATTACAGTAATCCATACTGCTATAGCGAGTATTAAACACGGGGTATATACTGCCGAAGAAGACTTCTATCACACTGTACTCCCTACTAAAGAATCTATTCTTACATGTAGCTGTATACAAGGAAGTAGCTTAACCTTAAACCATGACAACCTCAACATTCATGAGCAAGGGGCTCTATTGTTTAAAGAAAAAGCTGTTCCTTATGAACACATTATGAAAACAGCAAAAGACAAAAGAGGAGAATTCTTAGAAATAGCCGTAAACAAAACCTTTGTCACCAACTTATTTGAAGAAGAAAAAGAATACTTAGAAGAGCTATTAGGTAGCCAATCTTCTAAACTCATCTTTGACTTAAATCTTAATACATTACAAGTATTACAACAGCTTATCTCTAATCCATATCAAGGAAAACTTGCAGAACACTATATCAATAATAAAGTAGAGGAAGCTCATTTATTACAATACCACAATTGGAGTTATAATAGACCCCATAAAGAATTAAGCCTTCACCGAAAAGATGAACAGGCACTACACGAAATCAAATCGTATATCACAGATAATTATAACAAAGACTTCACGATACAAGAGTTAGCGTTGAGAGTAGGTATTAACCAAACCAAACTAAAGAAAGGCTTTAAAACACTCTTCGGAACGACTACGTTTAAGTATATCCATGACCTGCGCATGCAGAAAGCTTTAGAAATGATAAAAAGTAGAGAGTATAATATCTACGAGATAGCAGAGTATGTAGGTTATAAACACAGTCACCACTTCTCCACAGCATTTAAGAAATACTATGGTCAGCTACCTACTAAGATAAAAACATAACCTATGCTACCAACTCCTTTCATATAAAAATATCATATGTCCTAGTCAGTCTAATGATAAACCTATATTTTAGTCACTTAATACTACAACCCATGATAAGAAAAGCACACTTAGACGACATCCCTGCGATACATAAACTATACAGCACCCTCTTTGACGGAATGGCAGTACTAGAGCCTGCCTATATGAAGGTAGCTCAGCAAGACACTGCTTTTATAGAAAGTGTTATCAAAGGAGAAAATGATTTTATTATTTTTGTAGCAGAAGACGATAAAGAAGTTCAAGGCTTTGCTATAGCACAGTTACAGAGCGCACCACCCTATAACTGCTTTGTGCAGCAACGTTTAGTTTACCTATTGGATTTAGTCGTTAACCCAGATAGTCGCGGAAAAGGCTATGGAAAGAAGCTAATCCAAACTGTCAAAGAATGGGGAGTTCAAAATAAGGTAGACTACTTCGAACTAAGTGTTCTCTCTCAAAATAATAAAGCAATAGACTTATACCTAAGAGAAGGGTTCGAGACCTTTAATATCTCTATGCGTATGCGCCTTGATGACAAAGCACAAAACAAATGAATCAAACTGACTATGCAATAGGTATCACCGTACCAATAGAAGCAGATTATGTATTATCACCTACTGTACTGTATGATGACGAACTTACAGGTATCTACTTTAACACAGAAGATGAGCAGTACGGACGTATCACATTTAGTAATCTAGATGCGATACGAGTATGTCGTGGAGAATATCTTCCCTATCCAGATGACTGGACAGAAGATAAGGAAGTGCCTTGGGTCTATGTAGTACAGCATTCAAAATGGCAGATGGAACGATATAGGTATGAAAAAAGTCATTATGGAAGAGCTTATGAATTCGGTGGGGATGTAGAAGATATGCGTACAGACTTTAAGCATTATATCTTTAAGTTTCATGACCAATTTGTTGAAGTTATCGCAAGAGGTTTTTGGTGGGAAAAGGACACTAAATCTTTAATGAACCAACCTCTACAAGTAGGTCATCCTTTCTTAAACTTACCAACTGAAGAAGCAACTTTACATCAAGCCCATGGGTTAACTACTCAGATTACTAAAAATACACTGCCTATTGAGGTGCTAATAGAACAAGCTAAGTATTGCTCTCAAAAGTTATATCAATTTTCATTAGTATTAGAAGGGAGTACTAGTGTGGACAACACCGTATCTATAGTGAATAAAGAAGGAAAAATACAGAGTGAACTAAGAGGATACTTTGGCGGAAAGACTAAGGCTTTTGATGGCATCCCTACTTTAGAAGAAGTCCTTCCGTATATAGAACAGTACATGTCAGAAGTAGCAGAAAGAAGAAGAGC
Source organism: Myroides odoratimimus (assembly GCF_004337635.1). Taxonomy (NCBI): domain Bacteria; kingdom Pseudomonadati; phylum Bacteroidota; class Flavobacteriia; order Flavobacteriales; family Flavobacteriaceae; genus Myroides; species Myroides odoratimimus. Next base: position 2,393,942 of record NZ_CP037427.1, on the reverse strand, counting down.
AATGGGAAAATAGATTCTATTTTCATTTAATTGCTCTATAGAACTTCTAATCGTTATTTAGCCACTTTCAGATTAATGACTCATAAAATATTTCAGATTAACTAATTATCCTAAACTACTCTAGTTTTCTAGCTGAATGGTATTAGATTAATTTGGTATAAGTCCGTACTGTGTCCGTTATGAGTCCGTAGTGAGTCCGTTATTTTGGCTAAAATAACGGAGTGATTACAGATTCATGTCTTAATTACTACTTACTCATTCCAAATGAGATTAAACCTATACATTAAGGACAACAAAAGAGATTTACTAGATTATTCTTAAGAATTACACAATATCATATATAATATATCTCTTTCATAAACATACAGTTTATCATTTCACCTTTATCAGTCAGTATTTTACTATCATTTACTCTATTATTTAGCCCTCTTAATCTTATATAAATCCAAATATACTATCTAATCAATTGACAACAAACAAGGTGTAACAAATAAAACTAAATAATAAATCTCTATTTTTTTAACAAATCATAGTCCTCCTATAACTGTTTTTTCACTATATTTAATGAACACTATTTTAGATATAAAAGTTGCGAATTATATATGACAGAGGAAGAAATTGAATTAGAAAACAAAGCAATTGCTAAAGAATACAAAGAGCTTTTAAAAATAAGTTATCAGACCTTATCTGAGGATGATAAAAAACTAATCCGTAAAGCATTTGATGTAGCGGTTGAAGCTCATAAAGACCAAAGAAGAAAATCTGGAGAAGCTTATATTTTCCACCCAATTGCTGTGGCCAAAATTGTCGCTTCAGAAATCGGTTTAGGTCCTACTTCTATTGCAGCTGCTTTAATGCATGATGTAGTAGAAGACACAGATATTACGGTAGAACAAATAGAAGAATGGTTTAATCCTAAAATTGCCAAAATTGTTGAAGGATTGACAAAGATGGCGCTGTTAGAACCAGATCCTCATATCTCAATGCAAGCGGAAAACTACCGCAAAATGCTATTGACACTAAATGATGATGTCCGTGTAATCTTAATTAAGATAGCTGACCGACTTCACAATATGCAGACTATGGAAAGCATGGTAGATTATAAACAGGCCAAAATAGCGTCTGAAACTTTATATATCTATGCCCCTTTAGCACATAGACTAGGATTATTTAACATCAAGACTAAACTAGAAGACTTAGGTCTAAAATATACAGAACCTCGCATCTATCAAGACATCGTCAATAGAATGCAAGAAAGTAAAGAGGAACAAGATCAGTACATACAGACTGTAAGTGAGATATTAAAAAAATCATTAGACGAAGAGCAAGTAGAATATTCTATGAAAGGTAGACCAAAATCTATCTACTCTATCCGTCGTAAAATGAAGGCTCAGAACGTAACCTTTGATGAGGTTTACGATAAATTTGCGTTGCGTATTATCTATAAGTCTACTCCACATGATGAGAAATTTATCGCATGGAAGATTTATTCTATTGTGACAGACCACTTCCGCCCTAGCCCAAACAGACTTAGAGATTGGATATCAGCTCCTAAATCTACTGGATATGAAGCATTACACATCACAGTGATGGGACCTAAAGGAAGGTGGATAGAGATACAGATACGAAGTGAGCGCATGGATGAGATAGCTGAGAAAGGGTATGCTGCTCACTATAAGTATAAACAAGGTATCACAGAAGAAAACAGCTTAGACAGATGGCTTAATCAACTGAAAGAAGCATTAGAAAATGCGGAAACAGATGCTGTAGATTTCGTAGAAGACTTTAAGCTAAGTTTATACGCTAAAGAGATTTACATCTTTACTCCAAAAGGAGAAATTAAATCTCTACCTAAAGGAGCTACAGCCCTTGACTTTGCTTTTGCGATACACTCAGAGGTAGGCTTGCGTACTAGAGGTACTCGTGTCAATGGCAGACTAGTACCGCTGAATCATGTACTTGCCAGTGGTGACCAAGTAGAAGTAATCACATCAGAAAACAAAAAACCTAGCGTAAGTTGGCTAGATTATGTGACTACGACTCGTGCTAAAAACAAGATTAAGAGTTCTTTAAATGAAGATACGAAGCGCATAGCTGAAGATGGTAAAGAACAACTACAGCGCAAGCTAAAACACCTAAAGGTAAATCTAGACGAAAAAACGGTCAATGAAATGGTAGCTTATTTCAAGCTAAAAACAAGTCAAGATTTATTCTATAGAATTGGAGCTGGTGTCATTGATAACGTTCAGTTAAAAGAATACGCTGCCAATAGAAACAACTCTTTATTTAGCTTCTTTAAAAAGACAATAAAAAGAGCGCCTTCTATCCCAGTTATCACAGATACAGCTGCTAATAAAACAGGTGATTTACTTGTATTCGGTAAAGACAATGAGAAGTTAGATTACAAGCTAGCTACTTGTTGTAACCCTATACCAGGTGATGATGCATTCGGATTCGTAACGATAAATGAAGGAATAAAAGTACATAAGACTGACTGTCCTAACGCGATCAGTATGCGATCTAATTATGCTTATAGAATCATCCAGGCACATTGGGTAGATTCTAAGGAAGCGATGAACTTCGAAGCGACTATCAATATTACAGGTCTTGATTCTGCTGGTCTAACTACTGAGATTACGAAGATTATCATAGAAAGTAAAGTCATCAATATTCGCAGTATCTCATTAAGTGAAAATGCTGGTATATTTAAAGGATCTATCACAGTGATCGTTCCAAACAATGATGTACTGAAAAAAATGATGGGTAATCTTAAGAAAATCGAGGGAATAGAAAAAGTAACACGTGTAAATCCATCATAAAATAATTATAATTTATTCGCATATAGACTAACCTTATTTGATTTATTATAATTCAAACGAAAATAGCTCTATATTTGCAACTAAGATATTTTTGAATATGGGAAGTGAAAAAAATCAAGAAATCGTAAAAAATGTGTTCACGAAGTTTTTAGAAGAAAGAGGACATCGTAAAACACCTGAGAGATATGCTATTCTTCAAGAAATATATGATAGCGAAGAGCACTTTGATATAGAGTCTCTTTATATCAAAATGAAGAATAAAAATTATCGTGTAAGTAGAGCTACGCTTTACAATACTATTGAAATTCTTTTAGAATGTGGGCTTGTAAGAAGACACCAATTTGGTCAAAACCAAGCACATTACGAGAAGTCATATTTCGATAAACAGCATGATCACATTATCTTAACCGATACAGGAGAAGTAATCGAGTTTTGTGATCCGCGTATACAGACTATTAAAAAGACAATTGAAGAAATCTTTAATATAGACATCCACAATCATTCTCTATACTTCTACGGAAGTAGAAAAACAGTAGAAGAGGAAGAACAAGTGGAAAACAACAACTAATTTTCAAACTTTTTAACAACACAAACAATGACAGTAGACTTACTACTAGGCTTGCAATGGGGCGATGAAGGAAAAGGTAAAATCGTAGATGTACTAACTTCTAAATATGATATCATTGCTCGTTTTCAAGGAGGACCAAACGCGGGACACACTTTAGAATTTGATGGGATTAAACATGTATTACGCACTATCCCTTCTGGAATTTTCCATAAAAATTCTATTAACATCATTGGAAATGGTGTAGTGATTGACCCAGTAGTTTTCATCAAAGAGATTGAGGGATTAGAGAAGTTCAACATCGACATTTACACAAGATTATTAATTTCTAGAAAAGCTCACTTAATCTTACCTACTCACCGCTTACTTGATGCAGCTTCTGAAGCAGCAAAAGGAAAGGCAAAAATCGGTTCTACATTAAAAGGTATTGGCCCAACTTATATGGACAAAACAGGTAGAAATGGATTAAGAGTTGGAGACATCGAACTTGTTGACTTTAAAGAGCGTTACCGCAACTTAGCAGACAAGCATGAGGCAATGATTAAGTTCCACGATGTAGAATTGCAATACAACTTGGCTGAATTAGAAGAAGAGTTCTTCGCAGCAGTAGAGCAATTAAAGAAATTAACGTTCATCGATAGTGAAAACTATATCCATACAGCTCTAAGAGAAGGTAAATCTGTCCTAGCAGAAGGTGCACAAGGATCACTGTTAGACGTTGACTTTGGAACATATCCATTCGTTACATCATCTACTACTACGGCAGCAGGTGCATGTACAGGGTTAGGAGTAGCTCCAAATAAAGTTAAAAATGTATTTGGTATTTTTAAAGCTTATACTACACGTGTTGGTAGTGGACCATTCCCTACAGAATTAGATAACGAAATCGGTGCTACTATGGCAACAGTAGGTCGTGAGTTCGGTTCTGTTACAGGACGTGCTAGACGTTGTGGATGGTTAGACCTAGTAGCTTTAAAATACGCAGTAGACGTGAATGGAGTTACAGAATTATACATGATGAAAGCTGACGTATTATCAGGTTTTGAATCATTACAAGTATGTACTAAATACTCGTATAAAGGAGAAGAGATTACTCACTTACCTTACAATATCGAGCCAGAAAACGTTGAACCAATTTATGTTGAGAAAAAAGGTTGGAAAGCTGACTTAACAGGATTGACAGAGTATGATCAATTACCAGTGGAACTAAAAGAGTATATCAAATTCATCGAAGATGAAGTAGGTGTACCTGTAAAAATAGTTTCAGTAGGTCCAGATAGAACACAGACTATCGTAAAATAAAATACTTAAAAAACACTTCTTAGGAAGTGTTTTTTTTTGCCCTTCTCCTACCCTGTTTATAAATTCTTCTTAACTAAAATCTTTGTACGCATTTTTTACTTAAATTTGAAAAAAATATAGTGACTTGAGAACAATACCGTATTATTTACTTTTTATACTATTCGCATTACTAGGTTTTAGTCAAAACAAAAAAAAAATCATCATACATCACGCAGACTACTCTGATATCAATCATGAAGTACTGCCAGATGCCGTAATCTTAACAGGAAATATCTCTGCTGAGCATGACGGTATGAATATGACATGTAATAAAGCGTACTTCTTCGAAAAAGAAAATTACCTAAAGCTTTTTGGGAATGTTCACATTGTACAAGGCGATACCTTAACGATGAATAGCCATTATGCTGAATATAATGGAATCAATGGTTTTGCTTATGCACAAGGTGATGTATTACTTACTTCTCCAGACTCTACCTTAGAGACCGATACTTTAAAGTATGATCGTTTTAAAGATCTTGTATTCTATGATAGTCATGCCACTATTCACAACAAGGGTAGCGTATTAGAAAGTGAAAAAGGACGTTACTATACTACTGAAAAGAAATTCCAATTCTTCACAGCTGTAAAAGTAACTTCAGATAAAGGAACAGTGATCAAGTCTAATCACTTAGATTTCTATGAAGTACCACAACACTCGTATGTATTTGGTCCTTCAACAATAACTAACAAAGAAGATTATATCTATACAGAAAATGGCTTTTACGATGTAAAAAACGATTTAGGTAAGATGGTAAAAAACTCTTTTATCTGGTATGATAAAAGAAAAATAGAAGGAGACTCTATCTATTACTCTAAACTAAAAGATTTTGCTTCTGCAACGAATAACGTTAGAATAACAGATACAATCAATAAAAGTAAAATAACAGGACACTACGCAGAGTTATACAAAGCTCAAGACTCAATGTTCGTTACTAAAAAAGCTTTAGTTAGTATGAAGTCACAAGAGGGAGATTCTGTATATATGCATGCTCCACGTATCTTACTAACTGGAAAAGATAAAGAGCGCGTAATACGTGCCTTTAACGATGCTCGTATACTACGTGATAGCATGAGTGGTAAAGCTGACTCTATTCACTGGAGTGAAAAAGTTGGGTTAACACAAATGATAGGTAAACCTGTTATCTGGAATGGAGATAGCCAGGTTACAGGTCGTTTTATTCACCTACTAAGTAATGCAGAGACACAGAAGATGGACTCTCTAAAAGTATTAGAAAATGCCTTCGTGATTCAAAAAGATACTATCGGAGATGGTTATAATCAATTAAAAGGTGTTAACTTATATGGTAAGTTTAAAGAGAATAAATTAGATGAGTTAGACCTGATTAAAAATGCTGAACTTATCTACTATATGTACAATGATAAGAATGAATTAGTAGGTATAGATAAAGGGATTTGCAGTCATATCAATGTTACTTTCCTAGAAGGTAAGATTAATACGGCTACGAAGTACGTAGATCCTAAAGGTGATCTCTACCCTGAAAAGCTACTACCTAAGAATGCTCGTCTATTAAGAGATTTCTTATACAGAGGGGATGAAAAAATAAATTCATTAGAAGATATATTCACTGATGAAGAAATAAATAAAGAAAAAAAGGGAGAACAAGCGAGAGAAGACATGAAAGAAGGGTTCAACAAACCAATTGATATACTCCCTGAAACTATAAAAGCTACTCCTGGTCTATCTAAAAAGCTAGAAGAGGACAGCAAAAAACAAGAGAATAAAGCGTCTAAAAAAGACAAAAAGTAAAGTAATGAAAGAAGATTTTTATAAATACCAAGCACAGACTTCACCTAATCCTCTAGCAATGGAGATTTCTCATGCTAAAGGATCTTATATATATGACAAGAATAACAAAGCGTATTTAGACTTCGTAGCAGGTGTATCTGCATGTACATTAGGACATCAACACGAAAGAGTAAATAACGCGATTAAGGATCAATTAGATAAGTATTCGCATGTAATGGTATATGGTGAATATATCCAAGACCCATCTGTAGAATTCTGTAAACTGCTAGCAGAGAATATCCCTGCTCCACTAAATAAGACCTATTTAGTAAACTCAGGTACGGAAGCTACTGAAGGTGCTTTAAAATTAGCAAAAAGAGTAACGGGAAGAAGTCAACTGATCTCTTGCTTTAACGCTTATCATGGTAATACTATGGGCTCTATGAGTGTTATGGGGTTTGAGGAAAGAAAGCGTGCTTTTAGACCATTACTTCCAGATGTAGACTTCATTCACTTTAACTGTGTAGAAGACTTACAAAAGATAACAACTAAAACAGCTGGTATCATCTTAGAGACTATACAAGGAGGTGCTGGATTTGTAGAGCCTTTTGACGGATTCTTAACTAAAGTACGTGAAAGATGTACTGAAGTAGGTGCGTTAATGATCGTAGATGAAATCCAACCAGGTTTCGGTAGAACAGGTAAACTGTTTGGGTTCCAAAACTATGATGTAGTTCCTGACGTAATCGTTATGGGAAAAGGTATGGCTAGTGGGATGCCTGTAGGTGCATTCACTGCTAGTGACGAACACATGAATCTGTTATATGACAACCCTAGATTTGGTCATATCACTACTTTTGGTGGGCACCCTGTTATCGCAGCAGCGAGTTTAGCTACTTTAAGAGAATTAGTAGAAACTGACCTTATGGCTCAGACACTAGAAAAAGAAAAGTTGTTTAGAGAGCTATTAGTTCACCCTCTTATTGAAGAAATCAGAGGTCGTGGTTTAATGATCGCTCCTATGACACCTAGTGCTGATATCACCAATAGAGTGATCATGAAGTGTCAAGACAAAGGATTAATATTATTCTGGTTACTATTTGAAGGAAAAGCGATAAGAATCACTCCTCCCCTTACAGTATCAGAAACAGAAATAAAAGAAGGATGTGCTATCATCATTGAAGCGCTAAATGAAGTACAAAAAGAATTAGGATTATAGTATCCTAAATAATCAACTTAAATACAAATATGCATTTAGATAACGAAGAAGAAGAATACAAATTATCTCTATCTCGTTTTGAGTCTATGTTAAAGACCAATAAGGTTTTGTTTTTTGATTCAGAAGAGTTTGAGAATATCATTCTACACTATCTCGATTCTGGAAAGCTAAACCTAGCGAAAAAAGCACTAAAACTGGGACTAGAACAACATCCTAACTCTATTGGGTTAAAACTGGTAGAAGTAGAATTATTAGTATTCCAAAACAAATTAGAAGCTGCTGACCGCTTATTAAACGAAATAGAGAGTATCGATCCGGAGAATGAAGAAGTTTTCATTCAACGCGCTACTGTATACTCTAAAAAAGGAAGACATGAAGAGGCTATTGTATCTCTACAAAAAGCATTGACTCTGACAGAGGATCTAGCAGATGTCTACTCTTTATTAGGAATGGAATATCTATTATTAGATAAAATAGATCAAGCAAAAGATAACTTTATCCTATGTCTAGAACATGATGAAGAGGATCAGTCTGCTTTATATAATGTTATATACTGTTTTGACTTCCTTAGTGAGAATGAGGAAGCTATATCGTACTTAACTAAATTTATTGATAAGAATCCATATAGTGAGATTGCTTGGCACCAATTAGGAAGACAATACTTCACTGTTAAGAATTATGAGAAGGCAGAGTGGGCTTTTGATTATGCTACCCTGATAGATGAAGAGTTTATCGGAGCTTATATCGAAAAGGGAAAAACGCAAGAAAAGCTAAATAAGTATAAAGAAGCTATTGAAAACTACATGACTACACTAGAATTAGACGATCCTAATTCTTATGTACTTATGCGTATAGGTAGTTGTCATGAGAGTCTTAATAACTTCCCGCAAGCTTATCAGTATTACAAAAGAGCGGTACATGAAGATCCTATGCTAGACAAAGGTTGGATAGCATTGACTGATTTATGTATCATAGAAACTAATTACGAAAAAGCATTATTCTATCTACAAAAAGCATTACAAATTGATGAATTCAATGAAAAATACTGGATAAGACATGCTATTCTAAATAAAACATTGTTTAACTTTGAAGAAGCTGAACGAGGTTATAAGGTAGCTGCAGAGCTTGGAACTGATATTGTAGAACATTGGACTGGTTGGGCAGATGTATTATATCTTCTAGGAGATTTTGACACTGCTATACAGAAGCTTTTACAAATAGCTAACTTCCATCCTAATGATGCTGAGATAGATTATAGACTAGCTGTTATACACTTTACCCTACATGATATAGATAAAGGTACAGAATGTCTAACTAATGGTCTAAACAAGAACTTTGAAAAGAGAACAATTATAGAGACATACTTCCCTAATCAATGGGAGAATCCTATAGTACAAAGTATTATCAAAAATCACAATAAACAATAAAGCTATTCTTCTGAATAGCTTTTTTTATAAGAACTCAATATGACTAAACGCTACGGATTAATAGGTAAAAACATAGATTATTCTTTCTCACGTACCTACTTTGCAGAAAAGTTTGAGAAATTAAAAGATAGAAAAAGTATCTATGTAAACTTTGATTTACAAAACATAAATGAGTTTTCTAAAATACTAGAAGACCACAAGGATATTAAAGGGTTAAATGTAACTATCCCTTATAAACAATCTATTATCCCATATCTAGACTCACTTTCTAAAAAAGCTATAGCTATAGGAGCAGTTAACACGATTCAAATTAATAAAAAAGGCCAATTAAAAGGTTATAATACGGATTGGTATGGATTTTACCATTCTCTAAAACCAATGCTTAAATTCCATCATAAGCGCGCCTTAATACTTGGTACTGGAGGAGCTAGCAAGGCAATAGAATATGCTCTTAAAAAATTAGGTATAAAATACACTTTCGTAAGCAGAACAAAAGAAGAGTATAACCTAACTTATAGCGAACTAACTGCAGAAGTAATGAATCATTATACCATTATAATCAATACAACACCTGTTGGGACTTTTCCTAATATTGATCAGATGCCTGAAGTCCCTGTACACTTGCTATCGAAGAGACATATAGTATACGATCTTATCTATAATCCTCAAGAAACGACCTTAATGAAAGAAGCAAAAGTGTATGGTGCAAAAGTAAAGAACGGCTATGAAATGCTAGTACTTCAAGCAGAAAAAGCATATAAGATTTGGAATAAGCCATTCAGTGGAGATTAATACTAAATAATTGATATAAATAGTTCTAGCAAAAGAAAAATGCGATTTATTCAATATTTTTTCCTAAATTTGAGAGAGCACGTTTATTTATTGTGCTTTACTACATATTGTTTAAATAAATACTTTTTCAAACATGTTAGAACAAAAGAATGATAACCTGCATGAGCTAGCAGATGGACAAAAACCGGAATCAAATTCAAATGCGGTTGTCCCAACTGATAAAGAAAAAGCTCTTGATTCTATTACAGCTTCAAATGCTGAAGAAGGTGAAGATTTAGCTTCTTATGAAGAAAGCAATATCCCTACTGTTAACTATGAAAAACTAGACTTAGAGAAGCTAACTAAGGAACTTCATAAGCTAATCAAGAATTACAAAGTAACAGCTATTAAAGATCACGTAGAAGACATCAAAAAAGAATTCTATACTAAGTATAATGATCTTGTGGATGAGAAGAAAGAAGCTTTCTTTGATGAGAATCCTGATGCGAATGAGTCAGATTTTCAATACATCCTTCCTATTAAAACTGATTTTGACAAATACTATGATGAGTATAGAGTAGCTAAAAATGCATACTTTAAACAACTTCAGAATAATCTTAATGTAAATCTAGAAAAACGTTTATCTATTATAGAAAAATTAAAACAATTAATAGAAAACGAGCATAACGGTGATGCATTAAAACAATTAGGAGAACTTAGAGAAGAATGGAAGACTGCGGGACCTATCCCAAAGGACAAATACAATCACGTATGGAATAACTACCACTTCCATGTAGAGAGATTCTACGATCAGTTACACCTAGATAGAGAATCAAGAGATCTTGACTTTAAATATAACTTAGAACAGAAACAAAAGCTAATCGCAAGAGCAGAAGAGCTATTAGAGAATGACGACATTATTAAGTCATTTAGAGAGTTACAGACGCTACACAGAATCTGGAAAGAAGAGATCGGTCCTGTAGATCGAGAGATAAGAGAACAAATCTGGGATCAGTTCAGCGAAATCACTAAACAACTGCACGATAAGCGAGAAATATTATTCGAACAACTGAGAAGTGTCGAAAGAGAAAATCTTGCCTTAAAAGTGGCTATAATAAGCGAAATAGACATTCTTTCTAAGCAAAAGATAACCAACCATAACCAATGGCAGAAAGAAATAGCTAAAGTAGAAGAGCTAAGACAGCGTTTCTTCTCTATAGGTAAAGTACCATTAGATAATAATGAGCAAGTTTGGGATCTATTTAAACTAGCTACAAGAAACTTTAATAGCAATAAAAATGCTTATTACAAAGAGCTTAAAAAAGAGCAACAAGACAACTATGCTAAAAAACTAGCATTGATAAAAAGAGCTCAAGAATTAAAGGACAGTGAAGATTTTGCAAAGGTTACTCCTATAATGAAAAAGATACAGGATGACTGGAAACTAATAGGCCATGTACCTCGCAAATACTCTGATCAACTATGGGCTGATTTTAAAGAAGCTTGTAACTCTTACTTTGATAGATACCATGCTATTAAAAATAAAGAATCAGCTGTAGAATTAGATGCTTATAATAGAAAGAAAGAATACTTAGATTTATTAAAAGGATTCCAACTATCTGGTGATCACAAGACAGATCTAGGAGAGATTAAGAATCATATCAATAACTGGAAATCTATTGGTGCTGTACCTGCTAATAAACGTTTTATAGAAGGTAAGTTCAACAAGATTCTAGATGTACTATTTGATAAACTAAGTTTGAGTAAAAGAGAAACTGAAGCTGTTAAATTTAATAATAGATTAGAATCTATATTAGAGACAAATGACAAGCGAAAGCTACAGAATGAAGCTCTATTTATTCAAAGAAAAATAGAAGAAATAAACTCTTCTATCATTCAATTAGAAAACAACCTAGCTTATATTCACAATGCTACTGATGACAATCCTTTTGTAAAAGAAGTTAAAAAGAGCATCGAAAAACAAAGAGATGATTTAAAAATCTGGGAAGATAAACTAACCCAAATTAGAAATATATAAGTACAAAAAAAGAGAAACTAATGTTTCTCTTTTTTTGTTTAATAGTAAACTGAAATGCTCTAAAAAACAAAAGGTGGATTTAATAAATCCACCTTTTTATATTATAATAGAATCCTATTATTATTTGTTTGTTTTAGCTTCTAATGCTTTTAATTTATCTGTCATTTCTAATGCACGATAAATATTTTTTAAAGTACTAATAGCTGCTTCATTACCAGGATTGATAGAAATAACTTTCTCTAAGTCATTCATCGCATCTTTATAAATAGCATGTTTTTCTTTTTGGTACTGCTCATATTTCTTATTATCAGCAGCAGACATACCTAAGCTATTCATTTTATTAGTCAACTCTTGGTCTGGTTGTAACTTAAGGAAAGCCATGTTTAAATAAGCATTCTCAGACTTAGGGTTGATACGGATAGCTTCTTCATAATATTTACGGGCATCTTCAAAACGTCCAGCATCAAAACTAGTAACTCCTAAGTTGTATAATAATACATCGTCATTAGGGTTTTTAGCTAAAGCTTGTTTTGCTAACTCCTCATATTTACCCATATTATTAGACTTTAAATAAAGATCCATATGAGTTAATAATAAGTTGATATCATCTGGGTTAGCTTCTCTAGCTGCTACGATAGCTTTCTCAGCCTCTTCTGTTTTACCTTCTTGGCTATAGATTAACACTAAGTTCTTAAGAATTTCTGGTCTTTTAGAATCCTCTTTTACAAACTTAGGGTCAGTATGAGTACCTTGTTTTACCATCAAGTCACGCATTTTAGAGTCTTTTCCAAAACTTTGTACTTGACCAGAAGCTTTCTCTATAGCTGTATAGTAAGACTCACTTCCATTATATCCTAGATCAACTAATTGCTTATAGTTCTCTACAGCAGTAGCATAATCTTTAGAGTTAATAGCCGTAGAAGCAGCATAGTATAAATACACTGTATCTTTAGGGCTTAACTGATAAGCTTGAGTAAAACGTCTAGTCGCTCCCTTATAATTAGCAGAACCATTATCTTCAATAGCTTGTCCTACAACTTTAGTTGCAACACTTGCTATCTCTTCATCAGCCTGTTTAACGATTTTACTTCCTTTATTTGTTTCAAACTCATTCAATTTTTTGTAAGAAGCAATAATAGCATCAACGTTATTATCTACATCTACATCTTTTTGAATTTGAGAATATGCTAATGTACCTTGTAGAGCATAATATTGTGCTTTCTCAGCGTTAGAAGCATTTCCTAATACTGCCTCAACTGCTTTTAACGCAGCAGTTGCTTCAGTTACATTTCCTTTTTTTACAGCTTTCTCAGCGTCTTTAAGCTCTTTCTTTTGAGCCATTGTCAACCCTGATAACATTAAAGCTGACAATAAGTAAACATATCTTTTATTCATAATATATTGGTATGTGTTTTATTCTAAATTATCACTCCCTTGATCATCAATATCAATGATTGTATCAACATCTCCTTCTAAGATATCTTCATCATCCTCTGCCATAACTTTACATACAGCTGCGATAGAGTCGTTTCCTTTAATATTAATTAAACGAACTCCTTGAGTTGCACGTCCCATTACGCGAAGATCAGAAACCTTCATACGAATAGTTAAACCTGATTTGTTAATAATCATTAAGTCATCTGCATCAGTAACAGAATTAATAGACACTAACAACCCTGTCTTATCAGTAATGTTCATTGTCTTAACTCCTTTACCTCCACGGTTAGTCTCACGGTATTCATCTAAAGAAGAACGCTTACCATAACCATTCTCTGATACTACAAGAATCTCACTATTTAAATCACTTACAGACACCATACCGATTACTTCATCTTTGTCATCTGCTAATGTAATACCTCTAACTCCTGAAGCAGTTCTACCCATAGGACGAGTTTTCTCTTCATCAAAACGAACTAACTTACCAGAACGAAGTGCTAATAACACCTTACTCTTACCGTCAGTTAATTTTGCTTCTAGTAATTCGTCATCCTCTTTAATCGTAATCGCATTAATACCATTTTGACGAGGTCTAGAATATTGCTCTAATGGAGTTTTCTTCACCTGACCTTGTTTTGTAGCCATGATAACGAAGTGCTCATTGATGTACTCTTCATCTTTAAGATCTTGAGTACAGATAAACGCTTTCACTTTATCATCATTCTCAATATTGATTAAGTTCTGAATAGCACGTCCTTTACTTGTCTTAGTTCCTTCTGGAATTTCATAAACTCTCATCCAGAAACACTTACCTTTTTGAGTGAAGAACAACATGTACTGGTGATTAGTAGCCACATACATATGCTCTAAGAAATCTTGGTCTCTTGTACCAGCAGACTTCTGTCCTACTCCTCCTCTATTCTGAGTTTTGTACTCAGTCAGTGGAGTACGTTTAATATATCCTGCATGAGAAATAGTAATCACCACTTGCTCATCAGCAATTAAATCAGTGATACTAACATCTCCTCCTGCATATTCTATAACAGAACGACGCTCATCACCATATTTTTCTTTTATCTCAGTTAATTCCTCTTTAATCAAGTTCATTCTTAGCTCTACGCTAGCTAATAACTCTCTTAAATGATTAATTAACTTCATGATCTCTTCATACTCAGCACGTAGTTTATCCTGCTCTAGTCCAGTTAACTGACGTAAACGCATTTCTACAATTGCACGAGCTTGAATCTCTGATAAGTTAAAGCGCTCTATTAATTTAGCTCTAGCCTCATCAGCATTACTAGAAGAACGAATAAGAGCAATTACTTCATCGATATTATCAGATGCAATAATTAATCCTTCTAAAATATGCGCTCTTTCTTCTGCTTTTCTTAACTCAAACTGAGTTCTACGAGTCACCACATCCAAACGGTGATCAACGAAATGAGAGATTAACTCTTTTAAATCTAATAATTGAGGTCTTCCGTTTACTAATGCGATATTATTCACACTAAAAGAAGACTGCAATTGAGTATATTTATAAAGTGTATTTAAAACAATATTTGGAACTGCGTCACGCTTTAATACGTATACAATACGCATTCCTTTTCTATCAGATTCATCTCGAATAGTAGCGATACCTTCGATCTTTTTCTCGTTAATAGCTTCAGCAGTTTTCTTAATCATTTCTGCTTTATTAACTTGGAAAGGAATCTCAGTCACTACGATAGACTCCCTACCATCTACTTCTTCAAAATTAGCTTTAGCACGCATTACTACACGTCCACGACCAGTTTTAAAAGCTTCACGAACTCCTTCATATCCATAGATAATACCACCAGTAGGGAAATCAGGAGCTTTAATATAATTGATTAATTCATCGATTTCAATATCGTTATTATCGATATAAGCTAATGTACCATCTATAACCTCTGATAAGTTATGAGGTGCCATATTCGTTGCCATACCTACTGCGATACCCGATGCCCCATTCACTAATAACGTAGGGATTCTAGTCGGCATTACTTTAGGTTCTTCTAAAGTATCATCGAAGTTTAATTGAAAATCTACAGTCTCTTTGTCAATATCAGCAAGAATCTCTTCAGATATCTTTTTCATTCTTGCCTCTGTGTAACGCATCGCTGCAGGACTATCTCCATCTACAGATCCAAAGTTACCTTGTCCGTCCACTAGTAGATAACGCATACTCCAATCCTGTGCCATACGTACCATAGCGTCGTACACTGAAAGATCTCCATGTGGGTGATATTTACCTAAAACCTCTCCTACAATTCTCGCAGACTTTTTATGTGCTCTATTAGACATGATGCCTAATTCATACATTCCAAATAATACTCTTCGATGAACAGGTTTTAAGCCATCTCTAACATCAGGAAGCGCTCTAGAAACAATAACTGACATCGAATAGTCGATATAAGCAGATTTCATTTGCTCTTCTATGTTAATAGGAATTAACTTTTCTCCTTCAGACATAAGTATATAAAATTAAAAATTGTCAAATTATTAAACGCGCTAATATACAGTTTTTATAGGTTTTCTCCACGTTTTTATACAAGTATTTCATTTGATTATCTAACAAATTGATTTTTTCTAAAAAAAACACATTCTTCCTTTTTTATTAAAGTTTTTTTTTGTCAATTAGCTATTGTCAGCTTTATATTATAGGTACACTTTTTGTATCTTTAAAGATTAAAATGAATATTCACCTAATTTGAATTGAAAAATGGATGATAATTTCTCACAAGAAGTAAAAGATGTGATTTCATATAGCAAAGACGAAGCTATTAGGCTTAGTCATGACTCTATCGGTACTGAACATCTATTACTAGGACTATTAAAAGTGGAACAAGGTGAAGCGTCTAATATTTTAAATAACCTGGACATAGATGTTGATTTTCTACGTCACAAAATAGAAACATTAAACCCTGCTTCTCATAATAAAGAACTGCTGAGTAACAAACTACAATTGCACCTCACAAAACAGGCTGAGCGCGCATTAAGACTTACATACTTAGAAGTAAAACTATTCAAAAGTACAGAGATAAACACTGTTCACTTGTTGCTTTGTATTCTAAAAAATAGCGATGATCCTACTACACAAATCTTAAATAAGATGAAGGTGGATTATGAAGCTGTGAAACAAGCGTATTTAAATACTAGTGAGGCTCAAAAAGACTCTTCTGATGATTTATTCGAAAGTCCAAAAGCACAAACTTTTGACGATGCAAGCCAAGATGACAGTAAAAGTACTGACAGTAATGACAATGTTACAGCTAAAACATCTAAGAGAAGTAAAACTCCAGTATTAGATAATTTTGGTAGAGATTTAACCGAAATGGCTGAGAATGGCAAGCTAGATCCTGTAGTTGGGCGTGAAAAAGAAATAGAACGCGTATCTCAAATTCTAAGTAGACGCAAGAAGAACAACCCTCTACTAATCGGTGAACCTGGTGTAGGTAAATCTGCTATAGCGGAAGGATTAGCTCTGCGCATTGTTCAGAAAAAAGTATCTCGTATCTTATATAACAAGAGAGTCGTAACTCTTGACTTAGCTAGTCTTGTAGCGGGTACTAAATACAGAGGACAGTTTGAAGAGAGAATGAAGGCTGTAATGAATGAACTAGAGAAGAATGATGATATTATCTTATTTATTGATGAGATACATACTATCGTAGGAGCTGGTGGAGCTACGGGTTCACTAGACGCATCTAATATGTTCAAACCTGCATTAGCTCGAGGTGAAATCCAATGTATCGGTGCTACAACATTAGATGAGTTTAGACAGCATATCGAGAAAGATGGAGCTTTAGAACGTCGTTTCCAAAAAGTAATCGTAGAACCTACTACTGTAGACGAAACAATTACGATCTTAAACAATATTAAAGACAAGTACGAAAGCCACCATAATGTTACTTATACTGATGAAGCTATCGAAGCATGTGTTAAGCTAACGAACAGATATATGAGTGATCGTTTCTTACCAGACAAAGCTATCGATGCTATGGATGAAGTAGGTTCTCGTGTTCATATCACTAATATCAATGTACCAGATAATATCCTTGAACTAGAACAAAAACTAGAACATACTAAGGAGCAAAAGAATGAAATGGTACAAAAACAGAAGTATGAAGAGGCTGCTCGTTTAAGAGATGATGAAAAACAACTAGAAAAAGACTTAGCTGTAGCTCAAGAAAACTGGGAACAAGAAGTAAAAGAAAACAGAATAGTGGTTACTGAAGAGAATGTTGCTGACGTTGTTTCAATGATGACAGGCATTCCTGTAAATAGAATTGCAGAAAAAGAAATCACTAAACTTGCTAATCTTCCTCAGTTAATCAAAGGTAAGGTTATTGGTCAAGACGAAGCCGTTAGTAAAATAGCGAAAGCAATCCAAAGAAATAGAGCTGGATTAAAAGACCCTAATAGACCTATTGGTTCCTTTATTTTCTTAGGACAGACAGGAGTTGGTAAGACACAATTAGCTAAAGTAATCGCTAAAGAAATGTTTGACTCTGAAGATGCTCTTATCCGTATCGACATGAGTGAATACATGGAGAAGTTCGCTATCTCTAGATTAGTAGGAGCGCCTCCAGGATATGTTGGTTATGAAGAAGGTGGTCAGTTAACAGAGAAAATCAGAAGAAAACCTTATAGCGTGATTCTTTTTGATGAAATCGAAAAAGCACATCCAGATGTATTTAATATGCTTCTACAAGTACTTGACGATGGACATCTAACAGATAGTTTAGGACGAAAAGTTGATTTTAGAAACACGATTATCATCATGACTTCTAATATCGGAGCACGTCAGTTAAAAGATTTTGGACAAGGAGTAGGTTTTGGCACCACTGCTAGACAGGAACAAACGGATCAACATTCTAAATCTGTGATAGAAAATGCGCTGAAAAAAGCCTTTGCACCTGAGTTTTTAAATAGAATAGATGATATCATTGTATTTAACGCTTTAGAAAGAAATCATATAGACTTAATCATAGACATAGAGCTTCAGAAATTGTTTAGAAGAATTACTGACCTTGGTTATGAATTAACATTAAGTCCAGACGCAAAAGACTTTATTGCCGAAAAAGGTTTTGATAAACAATATGGAGCAAGACCTCTTAAAAGAGCGATTCAGAAGTATATCGAAGATCCTCTAGCAGAGGAGATTGTAAATTCAAAAATAACGTTAGGTGACAGTATCGAGATGAAACTTAACGAAGCTAAAGATGCATTAGAAATAGCAATTATAGCAAAATAATAAACATTCTTCTCTCAAGAAGAAGTCAATAAAAAGAGGATATCCTTAAAGGATATTCTCTTTTTTTATTCCCTTACTTCGCCTATTTCCCTTCCCTTCTAGACTCTACTTTTCTTTATTTTGTTCTAAGTTGCTTTAGGGTTTCTAGGAGTATTCTAGGACATTCCTTCGACAAAACCCGCTTTTTGCCTAGTAAACCCCAAGGATACCCCTAGCAAACCTCAAGAAAGTGCAAGCTAAGCCCTTATATTTTATCTTCTTAAATCCAAGCTATTACACTGCATCATACCTACTCTTTTACCTTTTGATTGGATTATTTTCTTCCACTCTTAGCACCTTACTGCTCTAACTACGATCCATATTTTATTATAAAACATAAACAATCAAACACTTAACAAGTTTATTTATCACGTATTCTCTCTAAAGTGGCATCAATATGTTGTAAAATCATTAAATTTTACTTTTTTTTCTATCTCGTGTAAAAGCATTATCTTTAATACACTACATTCGCATTAGATTATTATTAATATATGTTAGACAAAGTTATTGTTGGTAGTGAAGAATGGTGTTCTTTTTCTACTTTAAATATCCCTGCTATTAAAGCGCGTGTTGACTCGGGTGCTAAGACATCTGCGTTACATGCTATAAACATTGTTCCTTTTGAAAAAGAGGGAGAAAAGTGGGTCAAATTTGATGTCAATCCTCTGCAAAACAATGGAAAAACTGTTATCCACTGTGAATCTAAGGTAATAGATAAAAGAATCGTGAAGAGCTCTAGTGGCTCTAGAGAATCTAGATACGTAATCCAAACAGAAATATCCATTGCGGATACAAACTGGGTGATAGAACTGACTTTGACTAATAGAGATTCTATGGGATATAGAATGCTACTAGGAAGAGAGGCTATGGGAGGACGTGTGTTAGTAGATCCTGAAAAACACTTCTTACTAGGTCAACCAACAACAGAAAAACTAGAAGAATACTATACTAAACCAAAAATAGAGAAGAAAGGTCTGCGTATAGGATTATTAGCTAGTAACCCAGAACTATACAGCAATAAAAGAATTATAGAAGCAGGAGAATTAAGAGGTCACGAAATGCACTTCTTAAATCTGAAATACTGTTATATGAAACTAGATGCTAACCAACCAGAGATACACTATCGAGGTGGGCGAGTTCTAAATGATTTTGACGCAGTGATACCTCGTATACGACCAAGTATGACCTATTATGGATGTGCGTTAACTAGACATTTCGAATCTCTTAAAGTATATAGTTTAAATAGTGCTGCAGCGATAGCACAATCAAGAGACAAACTGTTTTCTCTTCAGTTATTATTAAATAACGGTGTAGACATTCCTACTACTGGTTTTGCTAACTCGCCTTTAGACACTAATGATTTAATAAAGATGGTGGGAGGAAGTCCTCTTATTGTCAAATTATTAGAAGGAACACAAGGTAAAGGTGTAGTACTAGCAGAAACGAAAAAAGCAGCAGAAAGTGTGATCAATGCATTCAAAAGTCTTAATGCAAACATCTTAGTTCAAGAGTTTATTAAAGAGGCGAATGGTAAGGATATACGTTGCTTCGTGGTAGACGGAAAAGTTGTAGCAGCTATACAACGCGAAGCCCTACCTGGTGAGTTTAGAGCTAATATTCACTTAGGTGGTACAGCATCTGTAATCAAAGTAACACCAGAAGAGAAGAAGATAGCAATCAAAGCTGCTAAAGCTATGAACCTAAAAGTAGCTGGAGTAGATATTATTCGCTCTGCTAAAGGCCCTCTTCTACTAGAAGTAAACTCTTCTCCTGGATTAGAAGGAATAGAAGGTGCTACAAATAAAGATATTGCTTCAGAGATGATTAAAGCGATAGAAAAACAAGTAAAATGGTAATATTATAAAAAAGTGGTGATCTAACCATCACCACTTTTATTCTTTTTAAATCAATACAAGCTATGAACCCATCTACTAGCGGCTGGATCAAAAAGTACTTTACAGAGCACCTAGACTATCAAATCTTCTCTACTCAGAGCTGTCATGAGATTTCAACACAGATTAGAAGAATAGGATTCAGTTATGGAATAATTGATATTGATGAATTACCAAGTATTTATAAAAACTTTAAATACACACAAGAAGAACTTTCTAAGATCTGCTACTTACAGCTTTTAGAAAAGATTTATTATATATATAACAATGGGGATAATCAACAGAGTTTCATCGATAAGCTCATAGAGTTTTACGAAGTATTCATTCCTCATAAGAGCAATATATTCTCTTCATTCTTTGAAGAAAAAAACCCTTATAACAAACTAGAAAATATCTTTTCTATCAGATGTAAAGAACATTTCTTTTCTCAATCAAAAAACAATGATTTTGTACTAAATATGATTCTATTATTCATTGATATACTAGCATTCGAGGCTTATATCAATGAAAAAACAGATCCGACAATCTTTATACAACACACGGTAGAACAATTAAAAGAAATAACATTATCTGTTAAAAGAAATAAAGAGGAGTTAAGCAAAAAAGACCTACAACTAATAGACTTTTTAGACAAAACTAATAACAGCGCAGCTATTGATTCTATAAAACCGAATACTCCTATCAGTAGCTTCGAGGCAAACTTTATGATAGACTACATCGTATGTAACTCATGGAAAAACGATGTACAAGAAATTATACTACCTAACTTCGAGGAAGAGCCATTCTTGTCTATTCCTTATTCACAGACGATGATAGAAGAGAGTATATTTTACTTTTCGATAGTATTGGTTAAAAATAAATATGATTACCATTATTACAAATCAAGCAACTTATTTGATAATGTAATCAAAAACTCTACAAGCTATATCGAGCTATTACTAACGCGAAACAAAACTAGGCTAGTAAATGAATTACAGAAGAACACCCAACTAATGAAGTTATTAGTGGATTCTACACATAGAGATTTAAATAAAGAAGAAAAAAAGATGGTCAAAAAACAAACTATAGAAGTTATTAAAACCATCCCTTCTCTTGCTATCTTTATTTTACCTGGAGGAGGTATATTATTACCTATTTTATTAAAGTTTATCCCATCATTACTTCCCTCTTCATTTAATGAAAATACAGAGCAGTAACGAACATAAACTATATCTTTCTAAATCGAAGTTGGTATACTTCGTCTAGATCTTGATTACTCATCAAGTTTACATTTAAATCTGTTACATAACCAGAGTTAAGACCGTATACCCATCCGTGTATTCCAAGTTCTTGATTGCGAGACCAAGCTTCTTGTACGATTGATGTTTTTGCTAAATCATACACTTGCTCTTGTACATTTAGCTCTACAAAACGATTAAATCGTTTTACTTCATCATCTATCTGATCTAACTCTACATTGTGTAATCTATAGACAGTCTTGATATGTCTAATCCAGTTATCGATCAGACCATAAGACTCATTCTTCATTGCAGCTAGTACCCCACCACATCCATAGTGACCACAAACAATGATATCTTTAATCTTCAGAATATTAACAGCGTAATCTAGAACACTCAACATATTCATGTCAGAGTGTATTACCATATTCGCAATATTACGATGTACAAAAACATCACCTGGTTCTGCTCCTATAATTTCGTTAGCTGGTACTCTACTATCAGAACACCCTATCCATAATACAGGAGGTGTTTGTTTTTCGCTAAGTCTTTTGAAGTAATTAGGATTTACAGTTAGTCTCTCCTCTACCCATTGCTTATTGCGTTCTAGAATTTTCTTATAAAAATCACTATGTGCCATAGTCTTATTTTTTCTCTACAAACATTTCTTTTACAATGTTCACTTCACCTGTTTCTACTTTATAAAAAGCCCCTACGATTCCTATCTCACCTGCTTGATACATTTCACTCAGAACAGTACTTTTACTTAAGATATGGTCAATAGTATGATCTACGTTGTGATAAGCAACTAAATCAACTGCTTCTTTCGATTCTATATCAAGGTTTTTATTATTCTCTTTTACATACTCTATTGAAGGTTCTACTTTAGCTAATAAATTAGTTAAATGCCCTAATTTTGCACCTTTACAAGCTCCAGTAATAGCTCCACAATGTGAATGTCCTAAAACCATGATAAGTTTACTACCTGCTAATTTACATGCAAATTCCATAGAACCAATAATATCTTCATTCAATACATTACCAGCAATACGAGCACTAAAGATATCACCTAATCCTTGGTCAAAGATTAACTCAGCAGATGTACGGCTGTCAATACAACTCAATATAATAGCGAATGGAAACTGTCCTTCTTTAGTAGAGTTTACTTGTTCTAACAGATTACTATGTGCTTTTAAGTTTTCTACAAAACGCTTATTTCCTTCCACTAAGAAATCTAAAGCTAATTTTGGTGTAACTAATTTTTGGTCTTCTATGTTGTGTAGTCTCATTCGATTGTTGTTTATTTAAGTTGTAAACTGATAGCAAAAATACAAAACAATCAATAAAATATAATGTATTATTATTTTTTGAAGTAATTTTTATTAATACTATAATTCATAAACAATAATTAACAATTAATATCTTAACCTTTATCTTACTCTTCAATGTAAAAGAGTTAAAAAGAGATGAACCATACAGAGATATAAAATTAGTAGGTCTTCAAATCAGTTCTTATCGATAAGCATTTAAATTTCATCTATTTACAAACACCATCAATCGTTAACATAAATATAAATTACAAAAATATTTGTTTGATTACCAAAATAGTTAATACATTTGCATCATAAATAACAGGAGGAAAAATTTGTACTGATTGCAACCTCGGTAAAAAATGCTAAAGCAGAAATTGATACTTCCCCTTTAGCCATTTCCTCTATTTTTAAAATCTTAAAAAATAATTATTATGGCTTATTACTTTACATCTGAATCAGTTAGTGAAGGACATCCAGATAAAATTGCTGATCAAATCTCTGATGCTTTAATCGATAACTTTTTAGCGTTCGATCAAGATTCTAAAGTGGCTTGTGAAACTTTAGTAACAACAGGACAAGTAGTTTTAGCTGGTGAAGTTAAATCTAAAACATACTTAGACGTACAACAAATCGCGAGAGAAGTAATCAAACGTATTGGTTACACTAAGAGTGAATATATGTTTGACGCTAACTCATGTGGTATCTTATCTGCTATCCATGAACAGTCTGCTGACATCAACCAAGGAGTAGACAGAAAGAGTCCAGAAGAACAAGGAGCTGGTGACCAAGGGATGATGTTTGGTTATGCAACTAAAGAGACTGAAGACTATATGCCTCTAGCATTAGACCTTTCTCATAAATTGTTACAAGAATTAGCAGCTATCCGTAGAGAAAATACGGAAGTTACTTATTTAAGACCAGATGCGAAAAGTCAAATTACATTAGAATATGATGATAACAATACTCCTATCAGAATTGTTACTATCGTACTTTCTACTCAACATGATGATTTCGTTCAACCAACGGATAACTCTGCTCAAGCTAAAGAAGTTGCTGAGAAAGCAATGCAAGCACGAATAGAGAAAGACATCAAAGAGATCTTAATTACTCGTCTTTTAAATAAATATCCTCAATACAAATATTTATTTGAGAATAATGAAGAAATAGAGTACTTAATCAATCCAACAGGTGTATTCGTTATTGGAGGTCCTCATGGAGATACAGGATTGACAGGTCGTAAGATTATCGTAGATACTTATGGTGGTAAAGGTGCTCACGGTGGAGGTGCTTTCTCTGGTAAAGACCCTAGTAAAGTAGACCGTAGTGCAGCTTACGCAACTAGACATATCGCTAAGAACCTAGTGGCGGCAGGTGTTGCTGATGAAGTATTAGTTCAAGTTTCTTATGCTATTGGAGTTGCTAAACCAACAGGTTTATACATCAATACTTACGGAACAAGCAATGTTAATCTAACTGATGGTGAAATCGCTAAAAAAGTTAGTGAGTTATTTGACCTAAGACCATACTTCATTGAAACTAGTCTTAAACTAAGAAACCCTATCTATAGCGAGACTGCTGCTTATGGACATATGGGACGCAAACCTCAAGTAGTAAAAAAAGTATTCACTAGACCTGGTGGAGAAACTAAAGAAGTAGAAGTAGAATTATTCACTTGGGAAAAATTAGACAGAGTAGAAGATATCAAAGCTAAATTTAGCTTGTAATATTCTTATCCAATTCATATAAAGAGACTGCTGTTAGTAGTCTCTTTTTTTTTATATTTTCCTATAAGAAGAATCCTCTCTTATACACATTACTAGAATTGGTTTATATTTACTTAACTAAACCAAAATTATGAACTGGATTCTAGGTGCATTTATATTACTGATACTATATATTCTTTTTGATAAAAAAAGAAATAGAAACAAAAGGAATGCTCAACTTCAAAAATTAAAAGAAAGCTGGGGACATCCAAAAGGATTAACTGATTTTAATTTTGACAAAATAGCATCATACCATCACGCATTAGGTCATAATACATCGTATCAAACAATTAGCAAAACTATTAATCAAGATCTTGATTTAGACGATACGTTTACTTATCTAGACAGAACACACTCCTTAATAGGACAACAATACTTATATCACAAACTGCACACGATTAAGTCACCAGAAGAAGTAAGAGACCTTGATCAAACAATTAATTTCTTCAGAACTGACAGTGATGAAAGATTAAAAGTACAAATGCTACTAAGTACCTTAACGAATAGAAGTATATACTACTATCACACTCTATTCACCCATAACATCACAATAAACCGGTTCAAACTAAAACTAGCTTATGTATTGAATATCATTACAATTAGTTCTTTACTATTAAGTTTACATAGTTTAATCTGGATACTAGTATTACTTCCGGTATTTAGTGTCAACTTGGTCTTACATTATAAAAATAAATATGCGCAATATGATCAGCTAAGTGCTACACAAAACTTTAAACATATTCTTAATTCAACTAGTCAGTTACTAAAGATGCAAAAGTTATCTACAGCATATAATTTTACCGAAACAAAAAAAGCTATACCTACACTGCGCAAATTAAATACACTAACCTATTTTTTCACATCAGACAGCGCTATTAAAGATGAGATAACTACATTAGTAATGTTCCCTATAGAACTACTAAAAATAATGCTTAATATCGAAGTTATAACCTTCGAATCTTTTCTTTTAAGAGCACAACATGCTAAAGAAGAGCTAAAAACTTCTTTTGAAACAATTGCAAAGATAGATACAGCAATCTCAATAGCTTCTCTACAAACAAATAATCGACTATGTCAACCTGTATTCCACAATAGCAAAGAAATACAAATAGAAAACCTAATCCATCCATTAATCGAAAATTGTGTAAGTAATACAATACATTTAGAAAATAAAAGCCTGCTACTAACAGGTTCTAATATGGCAGGTAAAACTACATTCATAAGAGCATTGACCTTAAATACAATATTAGCTCAAACAATAGGATATGTATTCGCTACATCTTATAAAGCTAATTTTTACCAAATCAATAGTTCTATCCGAATAACAGATGACTTACATAATGACACTAGTTATTACCTACAAGAAGTAAAACAAATAAAGCGTTTTATAATACAATCAAATACTACAGATCCACAATTATATGTATTAGACGAAATACTAAAAGGAACTAATACAAAAGAAAGAATCTCCGCTGCGTATGCTATACTTAAATATCTAAATAAAGAGAAAGATATAGTTATTGTATCCACACATGATCTAGAGCTCATTGAACTACTAGAGAAAGAAGGTTATCAATGTCAATACTTACAAGAAAGTATTGTCAACAATGAGTTACATTTTGACTACAAATTAAAGCTAGGTCAACCACAAACAACTAATGCAATCAAAATATTAGAATTAAATGATTTTCCTACTGAGATTACAGATTTAGCATATAACACAAAAAAAATGTTCAGTTAGCTAACTGAACATTTTTCTATTTCTTCATCTAAGCATTCAAATCTTGAATTCTGAGATTTAAATTCTGGAACGATTATCTTTAATTGTTTCACTAAGTACTCTACATCATCCTGTCCCTCATTCTCACACACATAGTTACACATCATCTCTAGATTCGCTTTTACCACATCTAAATCTTGATTACGTACTTTTGCAATCATTATCTTTTCATGATGTGTCTTCACCGTATTCTCATCATTAGCGAGTAACTCTTCGAAGATCTTCTCTCCTGGTCTTAGACCAGTAATCTTAATATCAATATCTTCAGGATAACTATAACCACTCAGTCGTATCATACGTTTAGCCAAGTCAAATATCTTCATAGATTTCCCCATATCGAATACAAAGATTTCTCCTCCATTCCCCATAATTGAAGCTTCTAATACTAATTGACAAGCTTCAGGAATCGTCATAAAGAAACGTGTAATATCTTGATGTGTTACAGTTAATGGTCCTCCAGCATCTATTTGACGCTTAAACAATGGAATCACAGATCCATTAGAACCAAGAACATTTCCAAAACGAGTAACTATAAAGCTTGTAACACCATTATCTTTTAATGTAGATACATATAGTTCAGCTGCACGTTTAGTTGCCCCCATAACGTTAGTAGGATTAACAGCTTTATCTGTAGAAACCATTACAAACTTTGATACTCCAAATTGAACTGATAAGTCTGCAATCACTTTAGTCCCCTTTACATTGGTATGAATAGCTTCATAAGGGAATGATTCCATTAGAGGAACATGCTTATAAGCCGCTGCGTGATATACTAAATTAGGTCTATAAAGTTCAAATAAAGATTCCATCTTCTTTGTATCCCTAATATTCCCAACAACATAGATAATGTCATTACATTTATTAGAAACCATAGTCTGTTGCACATCATATAAAGGAGATTCAGCATGATCTACTAATATAAGTTTCTTAAAATTAAATCGAGCTACTTGTCTAGCTATTTCACTACCTATAGACCCAGCTGCTCCAGTAATCAATACTACTTTATCATCAATCTCTTTACCAATAATAGGGTTATCTAATTGTATTGCTTTACGTCCAAGTAAATCATCAATCTTTAACTCTTTAATTTGCTTATTTGTATATGAACCATCTAACCAATCTGTTGCTGGTGGAATTATTTTAATCTTTACAGGAAGTTTCTCTAATACCTCTGATATATCATTTAATCTTTCTCTAGTGATATTTTGAATTGAGATAATAATTTCATCTATACGATTACTAGTAACATAAGTCTCATCAAGAATAGAAGGATTATAAATTCTGTAACCTCCTAGTCTATTTCCAGATTTACTATTATTGTCATCCACAAAAGCTACTATATGTGTTCTAACTTTTGTATCTCCTTGCAGTGCACCAACAGTAATAATACCAGAATCTCCAGCACCATAGATAATCACGCGTTTATGATTTCTAACATCTAATACATAACTACGATAAAATTGACTATAAAACAAACGAGCTAAAATAAGCATCGCTGAAGTAAAGAATAAATGCAGTAATACAAATGAATACGAATATCTTAAATAAGGCTCTAAACTATTCCCTAAGAACTCATTTCTTTGTAGCAAACTCACAATCATCATGACTGCTCCTGAAAACAAGCAAGAAATAAAAATAGTCTCGATATCCTTTATGCTTGTCTGTCTGATAACACCTTTAAAAGGTTTAAATATCAAAAAACTAACAATATAACAAACTAATAATACAGGTATTCTCTTTAACATTAATTCGATAGAGAAATTACCAAAAAAATTAGTTAACAAAAGGTTAGATATAAAATAGGTAAACAAGACAATCAACAAGTCTATTACAAATATGATACCCCTAGGTGTATCACGCTTTAACTGTCTTTTCAGCGCATTATTCATACGATTTTCTTTTGGTAGCAATTATTACAATTTTTCTAAATGCAAATATAATGCATAAAATGTCACATTTATTACTCTTCACTAGAAAATACAGTGTCTTCACCCTTTTCCTAGATTATTTAATCTTTATGAACATATTAACAACTAACACTACACTAAAATTAACAAATAGTAAATATATACAGATGATCCCTTCGAAAATCTAAAGGATTAGCACAATTATAAAATACATATAAACAAAAAATCCCCAACCTCATACGAGATTGGGGATTCTATAAAGAAAGGCGGCGACATACTCTCCCACTGGTTAGCAGTACCATCTGCGCTAGCGGGCTTAACTTCTCTGTTCGAAATGGATAGAGGTGAGCCCCGCTGCAATAACCACCTTAAATCGGTTGTTACACGATTGAGCGTAACTAATATTTTTAACTATATTGATATTTTAAACTTAACTATACTTTAGAAAGTTGCCCTCCCCTTGTATTTAAACAAGGGGAGATTCACATAAGCTTACGGGTTATTAGTACTACTCGACTTTGACATTACTGTCTTTACATCTATAGCCTATCAACGTTGTAATCTCCAACGACCCTTTAAAGAAATCTCATCTTGTGGTGGGTTTCGCACTTATATGCTTTCAGCGCTTATCCCTTCCCAACGTAGCTACTCTGCGATGCCCCTGGCGAGACAACAGATGCACTAGAGGTTGGTCCAATTCGGTCCTCTCGTACTAGAATCAGATCCACTCAAATTTCTAACGCCCACAGTAGATAGAGACCGAACTGTCTCACGACGTTCTGAACCCAGCTCGCGTGCCACTTTAATGGGCGAACAGCCCAACCCTTGGGACCTTCTCCAGCCCCAGGATGTGACGAGCCGACATCGAGGTGCCAAACCCCCCCGTCGATATGAGCTCTTGGGGGAGATCAGCCTGTTATCCCCGGCGTACCTTTTATCCTTTGAGCGATGGCCCTTCCATGCGGAACCACCGGATCACTATGCTCTACTTTCGTACCTGTTCGACTTGTTAGTCTTTCAGTCAAGCTCCCTTATACCATTGCACTCTACGCACGGTTACCAAGCGTGCTGAGGG
The DNA here is from genome assembly GCF_004337635.1 of Myroides odoratimimus. Lineage (NCBI taxonomy): Bacteria > Pseudomonadati > Bacteroidota > Flavobacteriia > Flavobacteriales > Flavobacteriaceae > Myroides > Myroides odoratimimus. Next base: position 2,364,317 of record NZ_CP037427.1, on the reverse strand, counting down.
AACCTTTAGAAGCCTCCGTTACTCTTTTGGAGGCGACCACCCCAGTCAAACTACCCACCAAGCAATGTCCTCCCCAATAAGGGAGTTAGATCTCAAATAAGCAAAGGGTGGTATTTCAACAATGACTCCACAACGCCTAGCGACGCCACTTCACAGTCTCCCACCTATCCTACACATCACTTATCCAAGAACAATACTAAGCTATAGTAAAGGTGCACAGGGTCTTTTCGTCCCACTGCGGGTAATCGGCATCTTCACCGATACTACAATTTCACCGAGCTCATGGCTGAGACAGTGTCCAGATCGTTACACCATTCGTGCAGGTCGGAACTTACCCGACAAGGAATTTCGCTACCTTAGGACCGTTATAGTTACGGCCGCCGTTTACTGGGGCTTCAATTCAATGCTTCTCAACAATTACTCATCGATAACATCTCCTCTTAACCTTCCAGCACCGGGCAGGTGTCAGGCCCTATACGTCATCTTACGATTTTGCAGAGCCCTGTGTTTTTGATAAACAGTCGCCTGGACCTTTTCACTGCGGCCAGCTTGCGCTGGCGACCTTTCTCCCGAAGTTACAGGTCTATTTTGCCTAGTTCCTTAGCCATGAATCTCTCGAGCGCCTTAGGATACTCTCCTCGACTACCTGTGTCGGTTTACGGTACGGGTACTAATAATCTAAGTTTAGAAGCTTTTCTTGACAGCCCTTAGGCACACTATCTCGTTGTCCGAAGACTCAAAGTACTATCGCATTTCTCCAAGTCTGACGCATTTTACTATCAAACCTATAGGTACGTGCTTCAACGAACTATTCCGTCAGTTCGCGGTGCTTTCATCACTGTGTCACTCCATCACAATTATCAGTAGTACGGGAATATTAACCCGTTGGCCATCGACGTCCCCCTTCGGGTGTGCCTTAGGTCCCGACTAACCCTCAGCTGATTAGCATAGCTGAGGAAACCTTAGTCTTACGGCGGGGGTGTTTCTCGCACCCCTTATCGTTACTTATGCCTACATTTTCTTTTCTAAAAGCTCCAGCAATTCTCACAAATCACCTTCTGCGCCGTTAGAATGCTCCCCTACCACTCACGTCCTAAAACGTAAATCCATAGCTTCGGTAGTATACTTATGCCCGATTATTATCCATGCTCGATCGCTCGACTAGTGAGCTGTTACGCACTCTTTAAATGAATGGCTGCTTCCAAGCCAACATCCTAGCTGTCTGGGCAATCAAACCGCGTTTTTTCAACTTAGCATACATTTGGGGACCTTAGCTGATGGTCTGGGTTCTTTCCCTCTCGGACATGGACCTTAGCACCCATGCCCTCACTGATGATTATCATTACTTAGCATTCGGAGTTTGTCAGGAATTGGTAGGCGGTGAAGCCCCCGCATCCAATCAGTAGCTCTACCTCTAAGTAACTATCGATCATCGCTGCACCTAAATGCATTTCGGGGAGTACGAGCTATTTCCGAGTTTGATTGGCCTTTCACCCCTACCCACAGGTCATCCGAAAACTTTTCAGCGTTAAACGGTTCGGTCCTCCATTTAGTGTTACCTAAACTTCAACCTGCCCATGGGTAGATCACACGGTTTCGCGTCTACCACTACTGACTTAAGCGCCCTATTAAGACTCGCTTTCGCTACGGATCCATGACTTAATCACTTATCCTTGCCAGCAACGGTAACTCGTAGGCTCATTATGCAAAAGGCACGCCGTCACCCCACTAAGGGGCTCCGACCGCTTGTAGGCGTATGGTTTCAGGATCTGTTTCACTCCGTTATTCACGGTTCTTTTCACCTTTCCCTCACGGTACTGGTTCACTATCGGTCTCTCAGGAGTATTTAGCCTTAGCGGATGGTCCCGCCAGTTTCAATCAAGGTTTCACGTGCCCCGACCTACTCAGGATACCACTATTCTTATCTTCTCTTACCAATACGGGACTATCACCCTCTTCGGTTTACCTTTCCAGGTAATTCTTATTAAATCCGCAAGAAATGTCGTGGTCCTACAACCCCAAAATTGCCGTAACAACTTTGGTTTGGGCTATTCCGCGTTCGCTCGCCACTACTTACGGAATCACTTTTGTTTTCTTCTCCTCCGCCTACTTAGATGTTTCAGTTCAGCGGGTTCGCCTCCATATTGGATAGTATGTCTTCAACATACTGGGTTGCCCCATTCGGATATCTACGGATCAACTCGTGTGTGCCAATCCCCGTAGCTTTTCGCAGCTTATCACGTCCTTCTTCGCCTCTGAGAGCCTAGGCATTCCCCATACGCCCTTATTTTGCTTATGTGCTTACAATTCTTTCGAATCGTACTTTCTATATATTTCTATATCTTTTTTATTCTTTCTAACTGTTTTGTTAGTTAAGTTTTATCAATATGTCAATGAACTTGTGGCGAATCGCCACTGATAATTAAACCAGTTTTGATTTTATGCCGTAGTGGAGAATATCGGAGTCGAACCGATGACCTCCTGCGTGCAAGGCAGGCGCTCTAGCCAGCTGAGCTAATCCCCCATATCTAGTGTTTGGTTAACAGCTTACAGTTAACAGTAACTTTTGGGCGGTTAGTTTAACCTCTAGTATTTCCTTCAAATTAGTAAATTAGTAGTCCCGGGCAGACTCGAACTGCCGACCCCTACATTATCAGTGTAGTACTCTAACCAGCTGAGCTACGAGACTCTGTATTACTTAATTCTTTTATTCTTTTTTTTTGGTATTAACAGCGAGAGTAAAGTATCATACTTCTATAATTATTCTCTAGAAAGGAGGTGTTCCAGCCGCACCTTCCGGTACGGCTACCTTGTTACGACTTAGCCCTAGTTACTAGTTTTACCCTAGGCAGCTCCTTGCGGTCACCGACTTCAGGTACCCCCAGCTTCCATGGCTTGACGGGCGGTGTGTACAAGGCCCGGGAACGTATTCACCGGATCATGGCTGATATCCGATTACTAGCGATTCCAGCTTCATAGAGTCGAGTTGCAGACTCCAATCCGAACTGAGACAAGCTTTGGAGATTCGCATCCTGTTGCCAGGTAGCTGCTTTCTGTACTTGCCATTGTAGCACGTGTGTAGCCCAGGACGTAAGGGCCGTGATGATTTGACGTCATCCCCACCTTCCTCACGGTTTGCACCGGCAGTCTTGCTAGAGTCCCCGCCACTACGCGCTGGTAACTAACAATAGGGGTTGCGCTCGTTATAGGACTTAACCTGACACCTCACGGCACGAGCTGACGACAACCATGCAGCACCTTGTAAATTGTCCGAAGAAAAATCTGTTTCCAAATCTGTCAATCTACATTTAAGCCCTGGTAAGGTTCCTCGCGTATCATCGAATTAAACCACATGCTCCACCGCTTGTGCGGGCCCCCGTCAATTCCTTTGAGTTTCATTCTTGCGAACGTACTCCCCAGGTGGGATACTTATCACTTTCGCTTAGCCACTCAGTCCGAAAACCGAACAGCTAGTATCCATCGTTTACGGCGTGGACTACCAGGGTATCTAATCCTGTTCGCTCCCCACGCTTTCGTTCATCAGCGTCAATAAGTACGTAGTAACCTGCCTTCGCAATTGGTATTCCATGTAATATCTAAGCATTTCACCGCTACACTACATATTCTAGTTACTTCCATACTATTCAAGTCAAACAGTATCAATGGCCGTGTCTTAGTTAAGCTAAGAAATTTCACCACTGACTTATCTGACCGCCTACGAACCCTTTAAACCCAATAATTCCGGATAACGCTCGGATCCTCCGTATTACCGCGGCTGCTGGCACGGAGTTAGCCGATCCTTATTCTTACAGTACCGTCAAGTCCCTACTCGTAGGGAGGTTTCTTCCTGTACAAAAGCAGTTTACAATCCATAGGACCGTCATCCTGCACGCGGCATGGCTGGTTCAGAGTTGCCTCCATTGACCAATATTCCTCACTGCTGCCTCCCGTAGGAGTCTGGTCCGTGTCTCAGTACCAGTGTGGGGGATCTCCCTCTCAGGACCCCTAATCATCGTTGCCTTGGTATGCCGTTACCACACCAACTAGCTAATGATACGCATGCCCATCTTATACCGATAAATCTTTATTATCAATACGATGCCATATCGATAAACCATGGAGCATTAATCCGAATTTCTTCGGGCTATTCCCCTGTATAAGGTAGGTTGCATACGCGTTACTCACCCGTGCGCCGGTCTCAAAAAAGCAAGCTTCTTCTACCCCTCGACTTGCATGTGTTAGGCCTGCCGCTAGCGTTCATCCTGAGCCAGGATCAAACTCTTCATCGTATATTTTTAATTTCGTAAATTAAAAAAGTATAATTCCAAATCTTAGCGATTTGCCTTACTCTCTTATTTGTATGCTGTCAATCCAATATGTTTATGAACGTGTCTTGTTATTTTATTCTCACTTGTTTTTCAAAGCGAGTGCAAAAGTAAAAACTTATTTCGAATTAGCAAAACTTTTCTATAAAATATTTCTCTTTATTTTTTCGCTCAACTCCCGTTTTTACTGAAGCGGACTGCAAAGATACTACCTTATTTTTTACTTATCCAAATTTATTTTTGTAAATTTTTTAAAGCTTATTTTTTAGTCGCTCTTGCTTCAATTTTTGTTTATGATCGTCTGCCTCTAGAGTCGTTATCACTTCTCTAATGCGGATGCAAAAGTAGTATCTTTTCTCTTACTTCCAAACTTATCTTTGCCTTTTTTTCAATGTTTTTAAAAAGTATTTCATAACTCATTATTATACCACCTTTTACGATCGAAAGTTTTTTTGTCTTTTTTTAAAGGTTATAGCCTTATACTATCTCTATACTATATATATGTAAGGTTGGATGGTGGAATGTATTTAATATTGTACTCTATTATATATATGTAATAATTGAGAATATACCTTCTTATGCCCTTTCTGTCTATTTCTAAATGTTACTTTATCCTACCCAAAGGTGTTTTATCTACTTTTTTGTAGTTGATCTACTTATATAGGTATGCTTTTTTAGAAGAAAAGTCCCTTATTATATGGCTATTATCTTGTTTCGAAGAAAAACAGATGTACTTTTTTTATTCTCATATTGAGCAATTATCCTCACAAGCAACTGTATATCAGCAAGTAAAGTATATTACCAGTATTATATTTCTAAAACCTAAATACTCCCTAATCACAGTAATAGCAAGCCTTCATACCTACTTCTTCAACACTGCTTCAACATTTCTCCAAGATTACTCTACCTGAGCACCTCTTTCTTGAACCAATATTGAAGAAGTCTTGTCGCGCTCTTGAAGGGGGTTAACTTATGATGACAATAAAAAAGCCCTAGACTATATAGTCCAGGGCCGTATATGAATATAAAAATGATTCTTATTTCTTTAATATTTTTGCTCTAACACGCTCTCCTCCAACATTTATATTCAATAGATATACTCCTCGTTCCAATTCTCTCATGTCAATCACTGCACGATTAGTCGCTGTAAAATTAAATCGTTTTACTAAACGATTACTTAAATCAAAAACCTCTACTTCTGAAATAGTAAATACTTTATCCTTTGTAACTTCGACATTTGCGATATCTTGAACTGGATTTGGCCAAATCACTATATCTTCAGGCTCTACACCTTCAATAGTTGATATCTTTTCTATTCCTTCTAAATCTCCATTGCTGATTAGTAAACTAAAGTCCTGTCTACCATACGACAATTCGCCTTTATGGCTCACTACCACTTCATATTCTCCTGCTTCAGGGTTTACAATTTCTATTCTCTCCAGATTGTCGACATCATTATCTCCTTTTAGTGCATTGAGGTTACTTCTGTTTTTATTTAAATACCAAGGAAAATATTCTTCTCCATCCTTGTATAACCTAATATCTAAATCGTTGATCAGTTTATTATTCTTAAAGCTTCCTTTTAATTCATTCGAATCAAACAACGCTTCCCTATCTGTCCAACTTAATGTGACTAACAATCTCTCTGAAGGATTATCTAATTTAAACTTATATCGAAAATCTTTTTTATTAAGCAAAACACTTTCTTTTAGGACTGCACTGTCATCATTTACATTCTTTATGAATTCTATTCCCCTTTCTGCATTAATCATTCCCCATCCTATTTTATTCGTTGGGTACTTTTCTTCTAAGTATTCTGCTGTATGAGTCATCAGTCCGCGTAACGTAGCAGAACGCATCGGAAAATCATGTAGTTGTAAATACCCTTGCTGCCAAAGAGTCAAAATAGCTGATACAACTGGCGATGCCATAGAAGTACCACTCATCTCTTTATATACACCTACTGAAGGACTAGCATTATGATATCTCGGCAACTCGTACGCTGAAGATATAATCTTCACTCCTGGTGCAGCGATATCAGGCTTAATCCTAAAATCACCTGTTGGGCCATAACTACTAAACTTAGCCACGCTTAAACGATCTGAGCTATCTACACCTACTGCGGCTACTACAACAGCATTCTTTGCATTCGTATTACCTAATAATAAATCATTACCATTCATAGTAGGATTAATTTTATCATAATACTCCCTATCATTACCTGCAGAAATTACTGGTTGATAATATGGATATGTATAAGTAAGTTTATCCAACTGATAAGCATCCTTGTTATAATATCCAAAATAAGTAGGAGGAACTAGTGGATTATCATAATCATCTAATGCTGCTATCCCATAAGAATGATTAGATATCAATAAACCCGATTGGGCTGCTGAGGCCATCTCTACTATATCATTATCCCAATCATAACTCCATACACTAGCTTCAGGAGCTAATCCCTTAGCTGGAGCATAAGCACCACTTGCTATTAAGGTACCAGCTACATGAGTCGCATGATTTTTTCCAAGTTCTGCACGTTCTAAGTCTTCGCCATTAAGCTTCGCAATATTGATATCTGGATCTTTTAAAATCACACGGCTCGAAGCGCCACTCTTAAACTCTTGATGCTGCTCAAAGGCAGGCTTACCATCCCATAGCCCTATAATCATATTTCTACCCTGAAGATTGACTCTCTGTCTACCTCCTTTCGAAATATTATCTACACCTGTCAGGCTACGTGATAACGCATTCTGAGTAGCGTAATAAATAGGAATTCCTTCATTATCTACAGTTCTCAACTGATAAATACGTCCATCCTTATAAACTCCCTTAGTAGGAACACTATATTGTTGCTGAAATCGTAAGACAGCTTCTTTATCTGACATTACCTCTCTGCTAAACTGCTGTATAATCTCTTTGTTCTTCTGTTCATCCTGTTGGCTCTTTATCTCATTTCTCAATTGAGGACTCTGAGCAAACAGTGAACTACTAAATAATAAAGCATATACTATACTTCTTATATCCTTCATCAATACCAATGTGGTTAAAATTACATTCTTTAGAAGTTCAAATATATGATTGTGTTCTAAAAAAACTCTTATTATGCAGATAAAAATACAACCAAAATAAACAATCTTTATCAAAAAGAAATATAAATATACCTTAAACTTATGCTCTTTAAATACATATCACCACATTTAGATACAAGGCAATACAGATGAATTACCATACGGTTATCCTTATTTTATTCATTCATAATAAGGTATAATGTATAGGACAGATTTCGTTGAATCACACATAAATCTTTATATTTGGACAAATCTAACAGTAACCTTAATATTTATGAAAATCAAAAAGACCGTACTTGGTGTAGTTGCAGGGGCATCTATTTTGTCTATTTCTTGTGACAAAGTAAAGAACGAAGCTGCTTCATCAGGAGATTGGAATGAAAGTAATGCTTTCTTTAACGAAAGCACATTGCCATACTATACAGCAGACTTTGACAAAATTAAAGACAAAGATTTCAAACCTGCATTATTAGAAGGAATGCGTCGTCAAATGGAAGCTATCGACAAAATAGTAGCCAATACAGAAGAACCAACTTTCGAAAACACTTTAGAAGCACTAGAGCGTTCTAGTGAATTACTAGATAGAGTAAGTTCTGTATTTGGGTTATTAACAGGAGCTCATACTAATGATGAACTTAAAGCAATTAATTCAGAATTGGCACCAAAGTTTGCTGGTCATAGAGATGCTATATACTTAAATGATGGCTTGTTCCAACGCATTAAAAAGCTTCATGACAATCAAGCTTCTCTGAATCTAAATGAAGAACAGAATAGACTACTGAATGTATATTATGAAAACTTCGAGAAATCAGGTGCTAATTTATCTCCTGAAGATAAAGAGAAATTAAAACAACTAAACCAAGACATTGCTACTTTAAACAATCAGTTTGGGGATAAATTATTAGCAGCTACTAAACAAGGTGGAGTTAAATTCACTAAAGAAGAATTAGCAGGATTATCTGATGACGAGCTTAATGCCATCAAACAAGAAGATGGTAGTTATGTAATCGCATTAAACAATACTACACAACAACCAGATCTAGATAAACTGACCAATAAAGAAACTAGAAAGAAACTATTCGATCAGGCATGGGTAAGAGCTGAAAAAGGAGATGACAATGATACCAAAGCATCTATCCTATCTCTAGTGAAAAAACGTGCTGAGAAAGCTAAGTTAATGGGATTCGCTAACTATGCAGAATGGAGTCTACAAGGCTCTATGGCACAGAATGCTACTAATGCTACTAAAATTCTGAAAGACCTAAGTCCTTATGCAGTAGGAGCAGCTAAAGAAGAAGCGGCTGATATCCAAGCATTAATTAATAAAGAGGCTGATCCATTCACGCTAACAGCTGCTGACTGGAACTACTATGCTGAAAAAATCAGAGAAGAAAAGTATGCATTAAATCAAAATGAGCTTAAACCTTATTTTGAGATGAATAGTGTATTAGAGAATGGAGTGTTCTATATGGCTACGCAATTATATGGGCTAAGCTTTAAGGAACGCAAAGATATCCCTGTATGGCAAGAAGATGTAAAAGTATACGAAATCTTCAATGAGGATGGTAGTCAGGTAGGGTTATTCTACACAGATTACTACCAAAGAGATTCTAAACGCGGTGGTGCATGGATGAGTAATATCGTAGGTCAGTCTAAATTATTAAACAGACTTCCTGTAATCTACAATGTAGGTAACTTCCCAAAACCAGCGAAAGGTCAACCTACTCTATTATCTCAAGATAATGTAATCACGATGTTCCACGAGTTCGGGCATGCATTACATGGGTTCTTTGCTAATCAAACTTACCCTACTCTATCAGGTACTAGTGTATCGCGAGACTTCGTAGAGTTCCCTTCACAATTCCACGAGCACTTCGCATTCGAACCTTCTGTATTAAAGAATTATGCTAAACACTATAAAACAGGAGAAGTAATCCCTGATGCTTTAGTTCAAAAAATGAAAAATGCAGGAACATTCAATAAAGGATATAGCATGACTGAGTTATTAGGTGCTTCTCTATTAGATATGGAATGGCATACTGTGTCTACTGATAAGAATATCACTGATGTACTTGCTTTTGAAAAAGAAGCTTTAGCTAAATATGGTTTAGACTTACCTACTGTACCTCCTAGATACCGCAGTACTTACTTTAGCCACATCTTCGGAGGTGGATATGCTGCTGGATACTATTCATACAAGTGGTCAGAAATGTTAGACTTCGACGCTTATGATTGGTTAGAACAAAACGGTGGTATGACTCGTGAGAATGGTCAAATCTTTAGAGATAAAATCTTATCTAAAGGAAACTCTGTTCCATTAGACAAATTATACAAAGACTTTAGAGGTAAAAACCCTACAATAGATGCTTTATTAAAGTACTCTGGTTTTACGAAGAAGTAATTGAAATAGAATAAAAACCCTCCAGCTGGAGGGTTTTTTTATACATTTACTACTGAACTAATATTTCTATCTTAAAAACTTTTCACTGATAACGTAGTGATAAGCTATATAAAGTAAATAAAAGTTATTTTGTTGTAACACTAAACAGCCAAGCTAAAGCATTCGCTGTAAATTGTGAATTATAAACTGTCTGATTCGTTAAAGAAGGGGTTCTTCCATATCCTGACTTACCTATAGGTCTATTATTACTATCTACTAAAAAAGGACAAATATTATCACTTCTCATAGCTCCGCTAGTTCCACTCTGTGAGTTAAAACCACCATCTCCTGCCCACACAAAATTAAGTTCTTTGTGCCTAAATGCAAAAATATTACCATTCGAATCTCTAGACAGTACTTCTATATCATTTATTGCTCTTCCTAAAGAGTTTGGTTCTATAGCTATACCTGTTGTAGCATCATCTCCTAATTTTTTATTGCGAATATCCCCAAATGGTCCATTTAAAACTGGATCATCAACATTAAGAATAGAACAAATAGTTCCTGAACGAGTACCTATATTTACAGCACTAATATTAGTTGTGCCTAATACAGCATTCAATAAATAATAAGTACTTGCATTATCATTTGCATCTGTTACTGCTAAAAGAGCCCCTCCTGACCTAACATAGTTTGCTATTGCTATGGCTGCAGTCTCATTCATTCTTGTATTATAACCTATACTGATTAAAGCTGGGTTAGAAGTATTTATTTCAGAGGCAACATTATTAATCGTCGAATCATTATTAACGATCACTGTAATACTTCCCTCCATAGCTACTGTGCTAGTAGGTAAAGATCCAAAATTATTTGGACTATCTATAAAAGCCTTAGAATGTCCTCTATCAAAACCGTAACCATAACTAGTTTTATTCGAGTAAGTCAACATTTTCTTTGAAGACAATGCTAATGTTACATCAAAACTACAAGTAGAAGCTCCTACACTTGTTGGCATATTAAGTATCATAGTCTTCTTATCATTATTTGTTGGTGTTCCTTTTCCATATAATACAAAAGCTGTATCATCTATAAAAATCTCCTTCTTTGTAAAAACTCCTTTTGCTTCAAAGTAAATACCATCAACAGTATTCGTCACAATATGATATTCGCCAGGTTCCACAACCTCCATTATTATAGTAACATAATTTGAGGCATTAAGTGGTGTACCAGCTCTATACTTACCGAATACTTGTTGATTGCCCGGAAAACAATAAATTTTCAACACTGCTTCTTTAGATTTGACAGGTAAGTTATATACACAACTAGCACTAACAATATTCTCATTACTTGCAGTTGGATTATATTCTTTTATACCTTGAGAAGACATTTGTATAACCATAGGTAAAGTAGTCCCGCCTACCGTAGGTTTTCCTGTATTAACAATCGGTCTCATCTCTACCATCTGAATATCATTCGTAGCAACATTAAACTTAAAGTCAACTATATCAGATTCAAACTCTATCTTTTGTGTCTGAGTTGAACTAATTTCAATTACACCTCTTACTTTTCCTCTCCCTGTGGCGATAACCTTAACAGGTACCATAATTTTATGAGAAGTAGTTAATGGTTCATTCTTTAAAAACTCTCCAACAGAGGTCACTTTAGTACAATCAATAATAACCTCAACCTTCGAAATTACTGCAAAATATGGATATACACTTGGTGTTTCACCTTGTTCTACTTTTACATAAGAATTACTAATAAAATCCAAATCAGTTTGCATAGGCCACGTAGGAGTACCATAACCATCCAATTCAATAATAGCCGTTTTACTACTAACTTCTTGAGATGTCAATGTTCTTGTTTTCTTAAAGTAAATCCCGTTAACAGTAGGGGTGGTAATTGTTACAACTCCACCTTGAGAAATATTATTAATAGTAACACGCATTTTCCCCGTAGTTTTAACGTCATTTAAATCTACTCCCGTATAAAAGTTACCAATCTGCTCTACTTTAATTATATCATAAGTCAACGCTCTTTTCTCTACTTCATTACTAAGTGTGCAGGTTGCTAGTTTCTTATTCAGAAAGAACTTAATTGTATCCTTTTCACCAGAAACCCCATTAGTACGTTCATATCCTTTTACAGGAGTTCCATTTCCTTTTAAAACTAAAGTATAATCGCCTTTTTGAGGAAAAATACCACTAGCTAAAAAGCTATAACCATTCTCCTTCCCCGTATTATCATAAGCAATAGCCTGAATTTCATAAGATCCTGGTATACTAACACTAACATCGACTGTAATAACATTTTTTCTAGAATCTAAAAACACACCTTCAATATAGTCTCCTGTAATCTTTATTGCTCTACACTTATCATCAGGTATAATAAATGTTGCAGGACCAACATCCCCACAGACATTCATCCATTGTTGACGACTTGTGTTATAAAATTCAACACACTCTATTGTTGTATTATAAATAACCATTCCGCCTAGTAATTCATGACTAGGAATCCGCATACGTTCTGTTGTAGACATACGAGGCAATAAAAAACCTTTTTCTTTAGAATTTAATTCTAAAAGGCTAAAATTCAATGGATTTAACGCATCAGAAGAAGAATCATCTGATATTTGGGTACCTTTTTCTGTCAATACCTGTGCTACACTTATCTGAGTTGGGCCTAACACATAGAAAAGGAGAATCAACAGTACAGTTCTGATGCTTTTATTTAAACTTATATGTTGTATCATAAACTTCATTTTTTTGATAAAAACTAGGGAATCTATTCTTCCCTAGTTTATAATTTTTATTAACAAGGATTACTTTTTATGTTCAATAACATAATCAATGGCCCAAGCCAATGTATTAGCATATAAAACAGCATTATAAACAACACCATTATCTGCATAATTCTTTGGTTTAGGAACACCTTGACTATCAAAATTAGAAGGGAATATAGATAGATTCTTATAATCTTTCTTCCCTATAAACCATCCGCCATCTCCAACAAACACAAACCCTAAATCACGATGTTTCATAGCCCAAATAGAATTAACATCTCCTTGTTTTGAAACTAAAGGAACATAACTATTTGGCAAATTAGAGTAATACCATCCATTATGTGCATCATTCCCCATCACCTTACCAGATAAATCTCCAAAAGGCCCTTTTATAATCGATTCGTTATTTGCAGAAGACAACACAGGATTCAGCATAGTATAATTATTAGACACACTTATACTACTACCTCCTACTGTTAAACCAGCTAACCTTTCTATAACATTCTTAGTATATGTTCTAGGTGTACTCTCATCTCCAATGATTAATACTCCTTTCTTATCACGTACAAATGCAACTAATACATCTTGTGTTTCTGTTCTAGTAAAATTATATCCTATTACATTGATAATAATATCCACATTATTGGAAGCAATGAATCTATCCAGGTCAGCTCCTTGAGCATTAGTACTTAATACTCTCACCGAATTCACTTTTACTGTTCCCATTGGGCCAAAATTAGTACTACTCTTAAGAATTGCTCCTCCAGCATAAACAGTACTACTATTGGCACCGTAATTTGTTCCACCTAAAGACAATACTACTATATCGTGTGCTTTTACTTGTGCAACTACAGAGCACAGAGACGAATTAGAATCTAATCCTTCTGCTATAAGATTAAACACTGTCAGTCCTCCTGTAGTAAATATCCCAACTGGATCTAAAGTCACTGTTGCTTTTCCTTTCATTCTATCCGAATCAGTAAAAACACCTGTTTTTGTAAAATAAACACCATTAACAGTATTTGTTTTAATTGTATAATTCTCTGCATACCCTACATTTACACTTACTTCAATACCATGTTTACCTGCTTGTAAAGGAGTATTTACCAAAAAATTGTTATTTCTACTAGTAGATCCATTTGAAAAAGCAAAAGCACTAGAACAATCGAATGTATAATTCTTAGAACGTTCCACTACATTTATAACTGGAAAAGAAGAACAGAAAGCTCCCCCTGAATTAGGTGTTATAGTAGTAAACTCAATAGTTTTTGCTTTTACAGGAATCTTCACATATTGTCCATTTTGCATCTCTGGATATAAGGTCACATACTGTACATTATCAGATCCATTAAAAGTCAAAGTTGTACTTGGTGCAACAAATTTCACAGGAGTATCTGTTGTTCCTTTTATTATTCCATTTAATTCTATATCAACTATACCAGGCGCTAATACTTTTAAAGGAAGTAATATAGAGTTACTCTTAGTTAAAAAAGTATCTTCTTTATATTCTCCTCTCATTTGTATTTCATTAGTATTACATACTAATTCAAAACTAGTAGGAACTACTTTTACTTCAGCTGTAACGTTAGATGTTTTATTATTCTTTGAATTCGTAATAAACTTAAAAGTACTATTTACAACATTTATTGGAACTCCTTGCGCATATAGATATATCTCCGCTCTCCCTTCTTGTGTAAACTCTCCTGACCCGCTAAAACTAATACCATTTAGAGTCTCTGTACTTTGTACTCTCCAGAACCCTACCGTTGTCACATCAACAAGAACTTTAATTTTATTATCATTTGCATTTAAAGCAACTCCTTTATAAGCTGACCAAGCAACATCAACTGTTTGAGGTTCTACAAGTCTAAAATCTAACTCAGATGATTTCACTTTAATACGTATAGAAGTACAAGTCGTATCTTTCTTACCATTTATCATAAAAGTAACTAGATCTCCTGGTGTTTCATTTGGTTCTAATGGGGTTCCAAATCCTTCTAATGCAATTGAATAAACTCCTTTTGTTTCGAATATTCCTGATTTACTAAAAGAATACCCATTTGTTGTTACTGCACTAATATTATATGATCCTGTTTCTACCACATTAATTGTAATGTATAAAACATCTGTATCTCTTAAACTTTGGCCTTGTTTTAATTCTTTAGCTCCACTCGAATTTAAATAAACCTTAGAACAGTCTAAAGTTAATTTTGCAGGAGGCAATGTTCCACATACACTAAGCCATTTATTTGCTGTTGTACTCCAATAGTTGATACAATCATTATCTGTATTATAAATAACAAGTCCATTTCCTCTTACTTTATCGTCAATATTAATTTTATCCCTTTCAACGGTGGTCATTCTAGGCAATAGAAAACCTTTCGTAACACTTTCTAATTCTAAGATAGAATATGGAGCAGCAGTAGCATTTGTCACACCTGCAACAGAACCATCTTTTAACTTCGTCATATCATTTTGTCCAAAAGACAATGAAGCATTTACAAGAAATAGAATCATAATCAAAAGAACCGAATAAAACGAATCGATATGTAGTTTTTTAATTTCCATCAATATTATTTTTAATGATTACTATTTTACTAATAATGCTTCTAACGCTTGCAAGCGTTTAGCCATTTCATTCATTTCAGTTTCTAACTTCTCAATGCGATATCCTTTTTTATTCAGCTCTTTTTGTTGATCAATAACATGTAAAAAGAGTTCTTCTGTCTTTTCTAATAGCTGAATAGATAATTCAGACACATTAAATGAGTAGCCTAGATCTGTTTTCTCTAAATCTGCAATAGGAGTTATACCTGGTAGATGTCTATTCGTTCTAATAAATCTATCTACACTAGTTAAATCATAGAACTTATAATCGTATTTTAAATTAGAATATCCTTCAAAATAATTATCAAATACATAGTCTGCATAATAGCTATTCGTAGCAGTTATACTACCATTTATTCTCAATTTTTCATTAGGTACTTTAGCTGAATCAGACTTTTCAGAATACCCAATTCCTACCCAACCATTGATGTAGATATCTTGGTTATTTTTAGTAGCCTGTTCTGTTGTATTAACAACGTACCAAGGTTCTTGAGCGATCTGATTAAACGAAATAAAAGTAGGGCTCTTTAATTCATCTGTATAGATTAATTGCTTCGTATTAATATCAGCTTTTAATGAAGTTAACGTTTCTGAATTAGTAAAAATATCAGCTACATAAATAGTTGTGATATCCTTATTTTCATCACTATACACTAATGCTTTCCCCTTACTATTATAATCATCTTCTAGCTTTAATGATGTAACTGTTTCTATTCCAGAAGGACTTCCGTCACTTCCAATACCACCAAACAAATCACTCCCTTTAATATCTACAAGATCTTCCTGTTCGTTTTTATATACAAACTTCTTTGCTTTATAGGTTCTTAATAAAGAAGGTACAACAGGAGCATTAGGATCTATTTCTTTTTCTTTATCTACATGCACCTCCATCATTTCACCAGTAACAGGATTTTGTTCTAAATAAACATACATTGTTATCTCTTCAGGAGTCAAAGTAGTTAAGGTCTCAAATTTCCTAATAACCTCACTAAGTTTCATTGTTTCTTCTTCATTGGTATCTTTATTAATCCAGGTAAAGATATAATCACCTTTATCCTCAATAATTTTCACACTATTCGGATCAGCTATCTCCTTTATGTAGTGATTCAAAGTTGTATTAGAAACAAGAGTATTCCATTTATCTCCACTCCAGAAATAAAAACCTGCCAACATATCTTTAGTACCTGTATGATATACTATTAGACTATCTGGATAGTCTGTTCCTACTATTGTCAACTTATCTGTACTGTTTTTTAATTCAATACGCGGGATCAAAACTCCTTTATTATTAGAATAAATTTCTAATTCAGATGAGCTATTGGGCAAATGGGTTCCTATTCCAGTCTGACCATACACACTACTAACTAGTGTAAAAATTATCATAATAAGAAAATTCGGCTTTTTCATTTTATTGTATTTTTTATGGTTAAATGTTAATTGTTTTGTATAAAATTACAAACAATTACGAACAAAAAACATAAAAAACAATAACAAATATATATTTTTATATAAATAAAAATTAATACACAGAACAAATGAAAAAACAATCAATAAAAATTATTTTTTTTTAATAAAAAAACTGATAAATAGTTAAAAAAATAACGAAAAAATTAATAATTAAAATCAACATTTTTACAATAAAACAATAAATACATCTAAAAAAAATATTTTTTAGCAGATCAAAAAACTGTAGTTTTCATTCTTTTACAATAAAACACCTCTCGCAAACAAATAGTATTATTTACTTTTTCACTTCTTCTTATTTAGCATAATCCCCCCTTCTTATATACTTTTATAATTTTAAAACTTACATAAAAAAGAAGAGTCACCTCATCACAAGGTAACTCTTCTCAAAATTGTGTTATAAAAAATCACACTTTCGTGTCTCGTCAATCAAAATAATCAGAATTTAAACAATACTATCTTTCACTGACAGATTACTCTGCTGCCCAAAAAGCCCACTCTTTACCATTAAAAACACACATCATATTTGATTTTGTATCATAAACTATCGTACCTGTTGGTGGAGAAACTATGTTTAAATGTGGGCTTTCTACTCTAGGTAAAACCAATGCTTTACTTGGGCTATCTAATACAAGAACTCCATCTATGGCCACAGAAGGGTCATTTCCTATTAAAATATTAGCACTTGCTATTTCAGTTAATTTATCTTGGGCTATTATATTTACCTCACCTGTATTAATCGATAAATCTACCCATTGATTTATACCATTAGAGTACTTAATTTTTTTATCTACCACATCGTAAATTAATGTGCCTTCCACTGCACTAGTCGCAAGAGCTCTATTAATCTTAGGTAAAACTATACCTCGGGTATCATCATCAGGAAACTCTAGTATAGAGTTTGGAGATAAAAAATAATCTTTACTCCCAATATTTATTTGTTGGCTCCATGCAGATAAAGGGATAATACCCACACAAAACAAAATATAACTAAAAAAAATCTTATTTTTCATTTTCTTCTTGTTTTTAATTGTCAGGGCATGATTGCACTATACAAGCCCATATTTTACCATTGTACAACTTCATACACTTATTAGTTGTATCATAAACCATCATCCCTGCTATAGGGTTTGAAAACGCCTTAATCTGTGTATCAGTTAATCGAGTAAGAACAAATCCTTTAGATTTAGATTCTAAATAAAGAATTGCATTTATACCATCTTCTGCTAAAAGCTCTCCATTACTACGATCTAAACTAGTCATGATAACAAAATCAGCATTTTTCTTTACTATACTACCTTCTACTCCTGGATAATAACAAATTAAACTACCTCCACAGAATGGAATTGTTGGATCTAATACAGTATACGCATCATCCAAGCTCGAATTAATACATACATCCTCAGAATTTCCTATTAACTCTATACTTGCTCCAAAATCAACCACTTGAGCAATATCTGCATCAGGGACTTCACTAGGTTTAGTGTATTTATTTCCTGTTGCGGCTTCTATTATTGCTAAGAAATCTAATGCCTGTAACTCATATGTTAATTCTAAGGTGCTTCCTCCATTAATATTTAAGCCTTCGACAATGTGCATTCCTTCTTCACTTTCTATCATTCCTTGTCCCAGATTAGATTGGAATTTATTAAACCTAAAGTCTTCATGATACAAAAACATAATTCTCAAATCAGCAAATGTAACAGTTGGATTTGGGTTTTTTACTTTAGCCTTAATTGTAATAATGCCATTTTCTTTATAACATTTATTCAAAACAGGCTCAATACTTATTTCAGGAGATAATACTCTAGGCTGATAAATCATTTCAACTTTAGTAGATGTACACGATGTAAAATTATTGTAATCACAACTCTCTATAGTCAGTACCTTATTCTCATTAAGACTTGTATATGTCAATTGTCCTCTATTTTCGTAGACTTTTGCTACTGCATCGTCTTTAAAACGTACCCTTGCTGTAATTGTAGTAAAAGTCATAGGGTCTAATTTAACCTTATCTATCTCTAGCTTTCTGGTTCCTTCATAATTATTGAAAATTGCATCATTAAAAGCACCTTCTGTAGACATCAACCCTCCATCAACCCAAAACATTCCTTCAGGTAATTCATCCTCAATCTTAACATAACGGGGTTCACATGAATAATTCCACACTTTAAATGTATACTCAAAACCACTACATGAAACTACCTTTGCTGGTGCTTGTAATGTAAACTCTATCCCATCTGGATTAGGAGATGCAGGTCTTGGACAATTTAACTCAAAATCTCCAATTGCAATTCCTTGATATCCTCTTGACTTAGTTCTATAATGAATTTTATGCTTTATTTCTATTCTTGTCACCTCATGCGGAAAAGTAACAACTGCTGCCCCATTTTTATTCGAAATACTAGACCGTTTTAATCCTGTGACAATACCTCCACCAATAGAGAAAGTCTTTTTACTACTATTAGAACTACTCGAAATCACACCTCTATAAGTCGTATTACCACAATACCCTATTACCTCTACCATATCGGTACTTGTACTAGTTTTATCTATTCCATAAATTTTAAATTTAGCAAAAGTAGCCCCATCCTTAAATGTAATATTTGTAATCGAATAGTTATCATCACTTCCTCTTACCCCTCTAAATTTAGACTCTAAAAGAGTTCCATTAGACACTCTTGGATATTTTGACGCTTGCATAGAAGGGGTTTCCTTACCATTACTATAGGTCTTATAAGTAACATCAAATCTCAATCCATTCGACACTGTTAAATTTGACACACTTTTTAATCCAGCAGTCCATTGGCGAGAACTAAAATTAAACAATCCTGTTTCGTTTGTAGTACAAGCATTACATTGTGCCACGGCTGCATCTGCTCCAAAAGTTATATATAATTCGTCTCTATTAATTGGCAATCTGAACAAATGCTCATCAAGCTCCCCTCCTATGTATTGTCCAGGAATAACAGCTAACCAATTTTGATTTCTAGCATCAGCTTCTGTTTTAGCTACCAACATTTTCACATCATACCCTTGACCACTATAAGGAAAATCTTCTCCACCTGCCCTCACTTCTACTATAGTACTTCCTAAATTAGTCTTCCTAAATAACCAAAATTTATCATCTAATATCTCACTATATCCACATCCATGATCATTTACTTTAGTAGAAGTATATCCTTGACCAATATTAGTTCCCCAGTAGATTGCAGCATTATCTCTATTTAATGGTTCCTCTTGAATTACCCCAAGTCCAACTTCAAACTCTGTTCCTATAGTATTTACTGTCAAAGCTGCCCCTGAAGCAGTAGAACGAGATACAGAAATACTCGTATTAGCATCATCTCTAAAAATACCTGCTACATTATTATGATACCCTAAACCTGTTCGCCCCCATGGCCAGAAAACACTTCCATAAGATGACATATAAGCTGCATTATCTAATGTAATACCATATTTAGTTGCTAAATAACTCTCAATTTTACTTGTCTCAGCTCCATTTAACTTTCGATTGTAAACAATAATTTCTCCTATTTGTCCCATAAAGAACCCTGAAGTCAAACTCGCTCCTCCAATAATAACTCCTTCATCTGGTTTTAAAGCCCCCTTAGCTGCTCCTGTTAATTTATTTCCTTTACTATCTAATGAATATTCTGTTCCACTGAACCTGAAAGTCACATAATTAGTTGCTCCTTCTGGCACATAAGTAGTCTGTAGAGCTGTTGTATTAATCTCATATCCACCATGTCCATCTCTAGCACTAGTAAGACGTACACGTCCCCCCGTTTCTTTTGGACTGAATCCAATAGAAGGTCTTCTTGTAGATTTAGATGAAGGATCAGTACTACCAAATCCCATATAGTACATCCTTTTCTCATTCTTTCCTTTTTCCGCAATATATACACCAAAAACAGTCAGTCCATCAACAAATCCACTAATACCAAGAGGTGTAGCTAAAAATTGGCTACCATTAAACACCAATGCATTATTAAAATTCATTTTGTAACTTCCCTTTAATAAAGTAGGCCTTTGCTTTCCTGCCTGACTTACAGCACTAAAAGTCATATTCAAATGACTATCAGTAGTTACAGGTGCATTTGCCCATTCATCAACTTCAGTAGAAGAATACATTTTAACTCTATTATCTGGTTTTAACCAAAGCTGTACATTCCCTACTCCTCCAGGATATTCTCTTTGAGCAAATAAAGGCATACTCGTCAATCCTAAAAATAAAAGGGCTAAAATCTTATATAAATATCTATACATATCCTGTAGTTTAAACAATTAAAATAAAAAAGATAAAATCCCTTTTACTCCTTTATATATTCAACAATTACATAATAGTTACCAGCTGGGTTATTCTGAATAATAGTCCCCGCAGTACCAATAGCCAAAACTGTCTTTGTCCCACTGACTTGTTTGCTAATCACTCCTCTTGTCATCGAATTACTACTCTCATTAATCAATTTAGCATCTACTACTAGGCCTGAAATTACTTTTGGTAACTCAACAGAGGTAAAAGAAGTAGCTTTATTTAACTTCACTATATATCGCATCACATCTTTTTCATCCCATTTCCCTATAATCTCCTCTTTAACAGTCGAATAAAAATTATCATTCCCTTTTACTGTTTTTGCAATATTTTTTATATGCTCTGTATTTTCAGCTTGATTAACAATAGTCTTAAAATCGTTACTCACATCCTGAGATACGGTAATATATTCTGGAATAGAACTCTCATTTATATATTTATAATAAATCATACCTGCATTAGGTACATTTGCAATATTCTCTTCTACTCCTTCTTTATTATAACGAGTTACATTCGTAACTGTTTCTTTCACAGCAGACGGAACAAAACTCTCTATATATTCCGTAAACACAGTACTTCCTTTTAAAAGCTCTGTCAGCTTCACGTTATTTTCAATACCTCGCTCAGGTTTATATACTAATACAGCCTCTCCTTCATCATACACCGTAGATAATGATGTCAAAGACTCAAACGTCTTAATAACATCACTAAGTTTCATTGTTTCTTTAATATTAGTATCCTTATTAATCCATGTAAAAATATAGTCTCCTTCATCATATGTAACCGTAACACTATTCGGATCCGCAATTTCTTTGATATAGTGCTGTAAAGTAGTATTAGAAACTAAGGCATTCCAATGATTCTCAGCCCAAAAATAGTATCCCGCTAACATAGCTTTAGTTCCCGTATGATAAATCATCAAACTTTCAGGATACTCTGTTCCAACAATAGTAGACTTATCTTTAGTATTTTTTAATTCAAGACGTGGAATTAGAACTCCTTTATCTTTAGACTTAATCTCTAACTCAGAAGAACTACTTGGAATTTGAGTTCCAATACCAGTTTGACCATACGCTCCTATTCCAAGTGTGAATATTATTAAAATTAGCAAATGTGGTGTTTTCATTATATTGTGTTTTTTATTAATTACAATCTAAATATTCTATCAAAAATACAAATATTAACACAATTTTAAATACATTACACTATACAAATTTATTTTTTATATAAAAAACAACGAAACAAAGCAAGTATTAACAAAAACAAAATAAAAAACAACAGTGGTAAAATTTATAAACACTCAACACTTAAACATATTATTAAAAATTCTTATACCCATATAGTATATTCAACATAAATGATAAATTAAACACATTAATTACAACTTTTTATCAATATAAAAAACCTATAAAACTGTAATTATTATATATACACATTAAACAAGGCCTTGATTAGAATTAAAAATTCTATAACAAAAATATTTTATTCTTATAGTTTTTTTCTCAAAAATCATATTTATCGCCCTTCAATTGAAAAATTAGGATTCATTCTCACTTCAAAAAGTATTTTATATACTTTGTTGAAAATAAGATGCTAAACAGATTGATAAGACTTATAGGAAAAAATGTTCTCCTCTTTCCTTACTTCCTTTATATGATAGAAATTAAAAATTCCTGGTTCTCTTCATACATATATTCAGGAAACTGAAGGATTACAATGCTATTCCCTTTAGAAAAATTCTTTATGCATGTCTTTTTTCGATATATGACTCTGTATCTACCCACTAATGCTTCTCCTTTTTATTGTAATTCACTGCAACTAGGAGTAGAACATACAAGACCCTATTTCTGAAAAACTTATTCTAGATTAAGTGTGCTTCTTTGTTTCTACATATACCTTTGTCTCATCGAAACAGAAAAATAAAACAACAATGAATATATTAGCTTTTGCTGCTACCAATAGCAGTACTTCTATAAACTTAGAATTAGTAAAAAGTGTAACTACTCAATTTGAAGGACATAACATTAATATTCTAGATATCAATGACTATGAGATGCCTATTTATTCACAAGATAGAAATAACCAAGGTGTACCTCAGCAAGCATTAGATTTTAATCAAGCGATTCTAAATGCTGATGCTATTATTATAGGATTAGCAGAACACAACGGTACGTTTAGTACTGCTTTTAAAAACATATTTGATTGGGGGTCTAGAGTGGAGAAAAACTTCTTTCAAAACAAACCAATGATGTTATTATCTACATCACCTGGACCTCGTGGAGGACAATCTGTCATGGATAATGCTTCAAGCATATTTCCTTACTTTGGAGGGAATATTAAATGTCAGTTTTCATTACCTAGTTTTCAAGATAATTTTAGTAATGGATCAATTAACACACCTGAATTAGCTTCTCAATTAACAGAGAAAATTAATAGTTTTAAACAACAACTTTCTTAAGTCTTTAAAAAATCCCTACAAAGATTTTGTAGGGATTTTTACTTTATATACTCATATTATTGTATATAGAAGAAAAGGTTTTAATGATTTCTTTTAGATCCTCTCCTGTAAAGTTTAATTGAATACGCTCTCCTGTTCGCAACCATAATACCAATTGCGATTTTTGACTATCTATCTCTGTGATAGAATAAGAGATTACTTGTTTTAATGGTAGTACCCTATACTCTACAGCACCTCCTGCTCTATTAAAACTAAACATGAATTGAGAATACGTTAGTGTAAACTGTCCATTTACTCCTCTATATCCTACTTTAAATTTAATCCAACTAGAAAATTTACTAAATGTTGTTTTAGTAACACTAGTATCTACTTTCTTTAAACCATCGATTACATAGTTAACTTCTCCCATATTCACTTTTTTATTTTAAATATATACATTTATACTTATATTCTTTACTTCAATAAAAAAATGAGTAAATAAGACTATAATAATATGTAATAATCACGATACAAATCTATTTCATCTCTATCATTTTACCTCTTTGATTCAAATTCCTTACCTTTGTATTGTTCAAATGCTTACCAATACTAAAGAATATCTTATCTCTTATACTTACCCGATAAGGTAAAGCATTTCCACAGCACTAATCTCTACTGAGAGAATTTTTAGAATCAACGAAAATGAAGAATAACTTTTTTGTAAACTTGTTACAACAAGAGAGCAAAACACTATTTAAATTAAAACACAGCGAACGACTGTGGCATATCCCTTTGATGGCAATGCTCGCTACAGGACTTCCCTTATTAACAGGATGGTATTTTGACAATCTTCAAGCAGGACTTTTAGCCTGTCTAGCAGGATTAGTTATCTTATACCTCCCTTCTAATATTCCTACTGCTCAGCGCATGATCACCATGCTGGTATGTTCCTTTGGTTTTATGTTATCCTTTGCAGTAGGCATATCGTTTAGCTTTAACTTTATTGCTTCTGCTATAGCCTTTGGTATATTCGTTACTGCAGTTCATTGGGTCAACCTATATTTCAATACTCGCCCCCCTGGTAGCTTCTTTTTTATTATGGTAGCTTCTATGTCTAGTAATATGCCATTTGAGTTAGCAACTATCCCTACACGTCTAGGATATGTAGTCATGGGAACCATGTTTGCTTGTATTCTAGCCTTAATATACAGTGTTATAGTAGGCAAGAAATACAACAGTAAAACAACTATACGCCTAGTACGTCCTGTCCCAGTCAAAGACCAATTTGATTACCTTATCAAATCTATTATAGTAGGCGCCTTCATGTGTATTTCTTTATTAATAGGTCATCTATTGAAATTTGACAATCCATATTGGATCCCTATTTCTTGTGCCGCCATTATGCAAGGGATTTCTTTATACCACGTATTGCAACGTGCATTACAGCGTATCGCAGGTACTTTTATCGGATTAGGACTTTGTTGGGCACTTATCTCAGTCTCTACAGCACCTTTATATTTATGTATTTGTATAATGGTACTTCAGTTTATTATAGAAATGTTTATTTCTCGTAACTATGCAGTAGCTGTTATCTTTATTACAGCTCTTACAGTGCTTCTTGCAGAGGCGGGTAATCCTATTATCAGTACACCTAATATCTTAATTCAAGCTCGTTTTATCGATATTGTGACTGGAAGTATTATAGGAGGTATTGGTGGTTGGTTCTTACATCATGAGTATCTAAGAAAACAAACTCGCGATAGTTTGCGCACTACACGATTACAATTACTCAAGAAAAAAAGGCATAAAATAGTAAAGCAATAAATCACATAGAAAAAACCTCTATAGAATCTAATCTATAGAGGTTTTTTCTTTATACCTTTCGGGATGTAAACTCTAAAATGTCTTTTCCTGGATGAAATTCCTCTCCATTCACTAAATTTATATAAAAACAATTGTATACGTTCTTCACTTCACCTTTCTCTCTTTCTAACTCTACCTCAGCTAAGTATTCTACTCCATCTTTTACGTAGGTAAATATAGGTTCGTACACCACAGTTCTAGTAGTGATATCTAATATCCCATACAAGCCATTTTCTTCTAACTGAAATACACAGTACTTGATATTATCCATCAACCGCAAAGAATAAAATATAGGAGATAACAGCCACTCCTGAAGATCTACATTCCACACTCCTACTCTACTTACTTGATCCTTTTTAATCGACACAAAATAAAGAGGTTCTTTTATACTGCTTATCGTTCTAATCTTCTCTAGTAAGAACCCCTGAGGGATATCTTTCTGATCTATTAATAATTCTTTTGCAGGCCAAAGTACCTCATTGTAATAAGAGGTAATTGAGTAATCACTTGGCTTATCTAAACAATCTTTAAGTACTCCGTGCTTTGTCAAGATATAGAATTCGTTTACTCTACTTTCCGCACTAATAGGAGCTACTTCCACTATAAAGAAATGCTTAGAGACTACGGGATAAATATTCAATACATTCTTCCAAATATCTTGTATACTGCGTTCACTTTTAATATCAATTATCTTTAGATGAACAGGAATATACATATCAAATTCATAGTTGACATAATACCTTCCATTCCCTATTGTATCTCTACAGATAGTTGGTTTAGCTATTAAGTGAGACTTAGCTGTCTGCATAGTTACCTTGTATTCCTTCCCTTTATAAGTAATTGGAAAAACAGGTTGAGGAATTACTTCATAGGACTTCACTCTTTTACCTTTCAGATTATACACTCTTACCTCATCATCATTCACTTTTCTCACCCATCGCAATCCATTATCATAGGTACTAACTACTTTTTTGACTATCCGTTTTAATCTATCTTTTTTTGCAAAATACAGATCATCTCCTACCTGAATTAACTTACTACCAATCTGTTTTATCTTGATAGAAGTACCACTTCTATAGAGTTTATCTTTAGTAACCGTCTTTGTATCTAATACCTGCCTTGTATCTAATGCTAATACAGTTACTTTCTCTCTTATGACCTCTGTCCCCCATAGCGGTTTAAAGGAAGAGCTAGTACTCATAATATTAAAGTTAGGCAAGAACTTCCATTGCCAGAAGCGACTATGGACAGTATATGACTGCACAATATTAGCTACTGTAAAACGCCCTACCTCATATAACTCTATTCGATCATATCTGCACTTCAGTACCTCTTTATTCTCTAGGTCTATTACACCGTACATCCCTTGTTTATCACGCACTACAGCATAACCTGACTTAGTGAATAATCCTCCACTAGCATACTGTTGACTAATGACAATTTGTTTATCTTGATTACAATATCCATACATTCCCTTCTCATCTACAAAAGGATATATAGCAGCGGTCTTATTAGTTAATGTGGTATTCATAAGCCTGAAGTTTAAAAAGTCTCTTAAATATAGTGATTTTTTAAACTTCTTCTTTAAAAACAAAAACTTAATTAACTAAATACCAAATACTTTAACACGCTTATATTATTCTTTTTGCAACAATTCTAATTCTAGAATGTACTTATTCTCTAACTCTTTATCTCCACTTAGTACAAAAACCTGTATAGCTCTTTCTAAAAGATAAGGGTAAACCTCTATTTTATTTAAAGTTGTTTTTATCCATGGATATATATCTTTGAACATCATATCTTCTTTATTCGAAATTCCTATCAGTAAATTACAAGCATATATCACATAGTACCTTCCTAAATTTATTTCATAACACTCCTCTACTTCTTCTAAGTATAATATTCCTTCTTTTAACTTTAACCATGCTTTGACATACTCCTTAATGCTTAGATAATCTTCTATCAATTTACTTAAGAAACTTGCTTTACCCCAAGCATCATCCTCTACATATTCCCATAGCGCTTCTCTTCCTACTATCACTTTATCTATATTTCCTATACACTTATAGAAAGACACATAATCCTCCCATCTTTCCTTATTCCATACAGTGATATTCTCTTCCCAAGATTGAATACACGCTTTGGCAATTTCATCTTCTTCTAAATCCAATGCATAATAAACAATGCCTTCTGTAGACATCTCTTCAGGACAAAGGCTATAATATCTTTGTTTTCTTTCCTTCCACTCTACAATGTCTTCTTCATCCCAATCACATTCTGCTAGACTATCTCCAATTAAGTCATAAAAATCTTCTTTCCAACTTACCTCTTGATGGGATATCCATTCAAATGTATTCTTCACTCCATTGTGTAGCAAATACTCTCTATCAAAGCCGCAATACGTATCAAAGTTGGCATTCTTCGCCTGGATAAATAAGGAGATATAATCAGAACGTTGATATAAACTAACTAGATACGCTGCTAGATCTAATGCCTCTGTGAATCCCTGAAAATCATCTTCTCGCCTACTCGCTATCTCTGCTTCAAACAATTTAACTAACAACTGCTCCTCTCTCAATTCTTCTGAATGCAAGAAACCTACTAATACTCGATGTCTATCTATTGCATTCTCATGATTTCTTTCTTTTCCTAAGTATTCATATTTCTTCAAGTAGATAGGTTCAGAGACTAACTCCTTCACCATCTTCTTATACTTTTCTAACATCAAGTTTATCATTTCTTTTCCTTCTTTTTATTGAAATTCAAATTAACCACATATATCTTAAACCTAAAATACAAAAGGCTATCTAATGAAAGATAACCTTTTGTATATATTATGTGATATAGTTTGTTGTCTAGGACAGAGTGTTAAAAAACATTCCTAATTCAACTAGTATCCTATAGCGATATCATCTCCACGAGTATCTGCTCCTGCTTGGTAAGTACCATTTTTATTGACTAAGATTCCCTCTACGCGTCCATAAGGTTTGCGTTCTTTTAGGATATAACCTTTATCAGTAAGCGCTTTTCGCACTCCAGCCGTAATCGCTGTTGGTTCATAATCGATATGATCAGGAAGCCATTGGTGGTGAAAACGAGGAGCAGATACTGCCTCTTGCATATTCATCCCAAATTCAGTTACATTTAGAATCGTTTGAAACACAGAAGTGATAATTGTCGATCCACCTGGTGTACCTACTACCATGTACAATTTACCATTTTTCTCTAAAATTGTTGGAGACATTGAGCTTAACATTCGCTTTTCTGGTTCTATCGCATTCGCTTTTCCTCCCACTAATCCATACATATTAGGTGTACCAGGCTTCACAGAGAAATCATCCATCTCATTATTCAACAAGAATCCCGCTCCTCCTACTATCGTTTTAGAACCATAAGAATCATTTAATGTAGTCGTTGCAGACACGGCATTTCCCCATTTATCGACTACACAGTAGTGTGTTGTCTCATCGCTCTCATACCCGCCTAACTCTCCTGCTTTAATATCAGTACTCTTCGTTGCTTTATCAAAAGACATAGACTCCATACGCCCTAGATTGTATTCTTTATTGACTAACTGATTTACAGGTACTTTATAGAAGTCTGGGTCTCCTAAGTGCTCAGCTCTATCTGCATAAACACGACGTTCTGCTTCTACCATTACTTGTACTGTTTTTTCAGATTGGAATCCCCACTTTGCTAAAGGGTATTTCTCTATGGATTGGAACAAAGAGATTAAGGCAATACCTCCACTACTTGGAGGTGGCATAGAGATTACTTTTAATCCTTTATACTCTCCTACTATAGGCGTTCTCCATTTTGCTTCATAGCGTTTTAAATCTTCAAGAGTTATCATTCCATTACCTCTCTTCATCTCTCCTACGATTAACTCAGCCGTTTTCCCTTCGTAGAACCCTTTATGTCCTTCTTTTTGTACACGTTTCAGCGTTTCAGCCAAATCTTTTTGAATAAACACATCACCTTTTGACCACTGTTCTTTTTCAGTAATAGCTGTACTTTGTGTACTAAATTTCACGAAGTTATCATGTTGTTTAGTGAACTCACCTGCTTGTTTTTCTGTAATACTAAATCCTTTCTCTGCTAAATCTATAGCTGGCTGTACCAATTCTTCCCATTTTAGAGAACCGTACTTAGCATGAGCTTGTACCATACCTGCTATTGTACCTGGTACCCCTGTTGCTAAGGCTCCTCTCATACTCAATTCTGTTATCGCTTCTCCATCTCCTCCCCAATACATATTTTCTCTTGCTTGCATAGGAGCTTTTTCTCTATAGTCTAATGCGTCTATCTTACCATCCTTACCGCGATACACCATAAATCCTCCACCTCCGATATTACCAGCATTTGGATATACCACAGCTAATGCTAACTCTACTGCTACAGCAGCATCTACTGCATTACCTCCTTTTTTTAGGATATCTACTCCTACTCTACTTGCCTCTGGGTGTGCTGATACAATCACTCCATTCTTATACGCCTGTGGATTCTGAGCTACTACTTGTAATAAGCTACCACATAGGATAAAGGCTGATAATATAACTTTCTTCATGTATTGTTGTTTTTGTTACCGCAAGATAGATATTTTGAATTTATTATTAAAATAAGTGTTCAGTTATAGACAAAAATTCAAAAATATATCAACATAAAAGAAATACACTATTAACACTTATCTTTACAATAAATCACAGCTATGAAACTATTTAATTTCCAGAAGAAGAAAACAGAAAAACAAGATCACCTCCCTACTGAAGAGATGCTTTTAATGGATGAGTTAATTAATCAAATCACTACGTTAGACTATGCTGTATTAGTAGATGAAGCTACTCAGATTATCATCGTTAATGACCAATTACTATTGGAATTCAGAATCATCCGAAATCCTGATCATGCAAAAGAACTAATGCACCTCATGATTAATACTGCTCACCCTACTCATTTTCCTGATGGTATTATGGAAAGCATCGCTGGGATAGGCGAAACGGTACAAGATAGAATAGCATCTGTAGTAGAGAACTATATCACATCTACCTTTAAACCCATAGCAGAAAGCCTTACAGATGCCCATTCACCAGAATATGATTTCACTAGTGATGAAGTATTATGGCATCCCGCATTAAGTGACTTACGTGTTCAAGGTTCTTTTAACAGAGAATTAAGTGGTGATGAATTATATTTACTATTAGCTCCTAAACTTGAGTCTATGTTATCTAGAGATCAGAAGTTCCATTGGCTAAAAATGTATATATCAAAACAACAGTCAGGAGAAATAATAGGTGACTGCCTCTTAGATAACGAACCTTGGGACGAAGGATTAAATATATTAGCTGACTATATCAGTAACATTCCTGTAGAGAGCATATTTATTGGCATCAAACAATTCGTAGTGTTTAGACGATGTGATAAGTATGATTAGTACAAAAATTAAATATCACAAAAAAGCCCATACTCTTACTAGATTATGGTTTTTTTTCATTATTTATGTTATCATCACTTATACATCTACCTCATCAGGTAAATGACCTATAATCTCTTTCAGCGTCTTCTCACTATACCCTGCTAAATTCCATACCTTATTGCGCTGTCCACCCAAAGTCAGTACTAAACTATACCCAATCAATACCCCCGAATTTCTATGTTCTAACACTCCTATATCTTGAATATCTCTCACAGAATATAGCATCTTCTCACCTTTGACAGTTGTGATAATAAGATGATCTCCTTCAAAGTCAATACTATTACAATACTTAAACACATAGTATATCGCACCAATAATAAAGAAGGGCAATACGACTAATAAAAACCACTCTACTGTATCAGGTACTTTATTAGTAAGGGCTAATACCATACTAACAATAACACCAATACCTCCAAACCATACTAGCTTACCTAATATAATCCCTATCAGATGGTTATACGATTTTTTCATATTTTTTGCGCAAAAATATGAAACGCATAAACACTATCCCTATGGATATATAAATAGTACCGCAATTAATCTGATTATTACCACCAATACTTAGGGTACTTCCTCAGCTTGCTTATATTGTTAAATAACAAGGCTATTACTGTGATAATAACAGATCCTGCCAAAACAGGATTAACAATAAAAGACCAACTCGCTCCTCCTAGTATAATGACTAGAGGATCTGCACCTGCTGGTGGATGTGTAGTCTTAGTCACCAGCATTAAGCCTATCGCTGCACCTACTCCTATTGCTAGAGAATACCATTCTGTTCCTAAAAAAGTAAGACATAGCAGTCCTACTATACTCGCTAATAGATGACCTCCTATGATATTACGAGGTTGAGCTAAAGGGCTATCAGGTACTCCAAATGCCAATACACAAGTCGCTCCAAAGGGAGCCATGATCAAAGGCATTTCTAATTCTTTAGTCATAAAGGCTATCACACCTATCGCTAACATACCTCCTATCCCTGAGTATATAGAATGTTTAGAAGTAGCTGATTGTGGACTAGTCTCTGTTGTTTTAAATTTTGCTATATATCGTTTCATTTAGATTAAATCTTGTTTTAGTAATTCTATTGTTTTCTTTACGCAGGCTGAGTTCTGATAGACTTGACTCTCTGTCAGCCCTGCCTCAAACAGCATATATAACATAAAGGCTCTGTTCTCATCTGTCACTAATGCCTTAAAATATGCTTGTAATTCTGTCTTATGCTGATGGATGACATCATAAATTTTCCCTTTATGCTCAGGTAGCTCTGACAACATATTAAGAAATGCACAGCCCCTATATCCCTCCTTCTCATTCATCTCTATAATATAGGTAAACGCTGCTATGATACGTTCCTTAACTGTACGCATCTTTTCTACACCTGCTGTCAATCCAATAAACCAATAGTCATGTCTAGCTTTTAGATACGCTACAGCTAGATCATCTTTCGTTTTATAATGGTCATAAAAGCTAGATTTAGCCACCTTAGCTTCTTCTATCACAGCATTGATCCCTGTGCTATTATATCCATATTGATGAAAGAGTAAAGTAGCAGCCTCTAATACTCTCTCCTTAGGTGAATTATTTTTCATGAAACAAATATAGAAATAAAAACAGACAAGTCTGTCTGTTTTACCTTTTTTATAGATCAATTTTTGGTCGAGATAGGTCATTTGTGGACATTTTAGGACATTTGTGGCCATTTTTTCCCATCTCAAAAAAAAACATATTTATAATTCAAAACTTTGCAAAGAGAAAACGCAAGGATAAAAATAGAACAGAAACTGCTATCACATTTGATGTCTGGTTGTATTCTAGTAGGGTTTTACTCGAATTGAGTTCGTAGTGAGTCCGTTATGAGTCCGTACTCACTCCGTTAAATCAACCAAAAAAACGGAGACGTATCTCACGCAATACTCACATAATAATAAATGAACCAAATCAATAGTCAAAGAAGACTACTATGAAAGTAAAGTATAACCAATAAATTATAACAATTATGGCAAAAATTGATGTAAAAGGGAGACCTCAAGGAAAGTATCTAAACTCTGTATTCAGAATAGTAGATAACAAAGTCATTATGCAAGGCAAACCCTCTAAACAAAAACAGACTAAAAAAACGAAGCAGGCAGCTACAGACTTTGGTACGGTGCAGAAATGCAATAGACAATTAAGACACCTCATCCAGCTCGCGATGAACAACAATCATTGTAAAAAAATGCACCTTAGAATGAACACGCTTGCATTAGCACAGCTGCGTAATAATGAAGTATTCTCTTTAGGTCAACGCACTTACTTTAATACAGATCTAAGCGGGATGGTAGGTTTTGACTTTAATACAAATACTCCTTTTGGAGAGTATTGTACCCTACCAATTACTTTTCAGAAGCTAGATAGTCATAAAACACGTATTAGTATAGATACCTCTACTATCAATGACTATTTTAACTTTGAGGATAATACATCTGAGATTAAAGTAGAGTTATTTATACAATATCATCAACTTAACTATCAAGAAATTCACAAAACAGAAAGTATTTCCTTCACTGTCAAAAAAGGAGAAATCCTCTCTGCTAAAGAGTGGGTTATACAGAATACATTAGAAAGCAGTATTACACTTGTCGTAGGGCAGCTATGGTATCTAAAGCAGAGCTTAACTGGCCAATACATTATGATTAATAATCGTAAATTCCATCCTAGTAGTATTCTTTATCTAGATAATGGTCTATAAAACACAATGAAAAACATAGTGGATAAAGGTAGAGAATCACTGATATTCTCTACCTTTATCTTTTTAACTATAAGTGTATGGGATGGTTTTCGAATAAAAGTAAGTTTCCAAAAGAAAATAAGGATAGAGGAATCGTGAAAATAACAGATAACAAAATTATTATCACCAACAGATCTTATGAAAGTGAAGATGAAATAATCCTTATCCCTAAAATAGAATACATTTATCTAGAGACATCGGACTATAGCGAGCCAAGTATGTTCATCTACCAAGATAGACAGTACTACATCCCTGGTGATTATGTAGGTACAGAAAAACTATGGCTATACTTAGCCGAACAGTTTCATTTCGACATCAACTTAGTAACTCAACACCTCAACGATAAAACAAATAATATACATAAGCTATACAGAACTACCTACAAACAGAATTATAAACTAACAAATACATCTCATAATGATTATCTCAAGGGCTATGAAATTCTAGCTCCCACGCCACTATTTGTGCCTTGGAACACGACTAAAGAAGAGTTATTAGCACAAGAGTATATTCATTCGGATGGATTCTATGCAGAAACAACCTACCCTGTACGCATTGGCAATATCACTGTAGATAATTTAGGTACCTATATAGATGATATACGTTCTGATGTAGCTCCTACGAGTTACTATACTAAATGCTTTGCTCCAGACGGATCTGACACTAGCTTATATCAACTAAAAGAGATTCTAGAGCACGATCTAGGTTCTACTGCTACCTATACGTTTTATAATGAACATCACTTGTTCTTCTATGCAGAATCTGATCATATCACATTCGAACTAAACTATACCATAGATGATCCTGAGTTTAGAACTGTAGCTTATAGCTTCACTTCACTGAATATCAATACTAAGTATGATTATCCCGACCTATTAGCAGATGACATATATACACCGAAACTAGTATTATCAGCTACTTATGTATTCAACTACTCCCTTACTGCACCAAGTAATTATCTAAAAAATGAAAGAATCAAAAGTACTTCTGATCTTGTAAAACTACAGAGTAAAAACAATTCTGTTATATGGATAGATAAACCGAATAATAGGATTGGATTTGCGGATAAAGCCTTTGCTATTACGTTTAATAAAGAAGAAATAGACTCTCTTACACTATGGAATACCTTACCTGCTAAAGGTGGTGGATTCTGCGTATTATCTGTAAATTTAAAAGAGGGTAATGCTGTCACTGTCTTTGAAGGAGCACACGATACGATTAAACATAATTTAGAGGATTTAGAGCAATTCTTAGGTTTACAGATTAATTTTTATGAAGATTATAATTGTTGATTTTAGAGGTTAGAATACCATTATCTCAATAAAAAGTCTTAGTTTAGAATAAATAAACTTGTCTTACTATGGGATTTCTATCAAAGCTATTTGGAAAAAAAGAAAACAAACCCTCCTCTACGAATGCCCCAACAGTACCTCCTGTCTATATTGACCTATCAGAGGAGCAAAAAAAGGCACTCAAGCAGTCTACACTCCCACTCAGAACAGGACAACTGTATATGCACTATTGGGAAGAGGATTTACTAGTCGAAGACTATGACAATGTAGACTGGGCTCATAGGGTAGTACACTTTTGGGAAGCTGAAGAAGTATTTGAAAAGAAATCATTACCACTCCCATTTTTAGATCTAGAAGAGAAACTCTTTCTATTTAAAGGTGACTTGACTAATATAGAATTTGAGATCGGAAAAGCACTTCCTTGGTCTGGTTTTCCTGGAGGAGCTACGAAATATACTACCTATCTCAATGAACAACTAATCTCTATACCTCAACTCTCTACATACGGCAATATAGATTATATAGAACGTGTACCTCTTACTGAGCATAACTTAGATGTACTCACTGAAGGCAATGACCATCTACTCCTCCTTGATGAGAGAATAGTCCAATACAATAAAGGGGAGTTCTTCTTAGATAATACTATCGTACCAATAGATATAGCGTATAGCACAGGTGGACTTCATTTAGTTAGAAAAATAATGACTTAGTACAGTATATATCGATACTTTATCTTTCCTACCTATATTAACAGAACTATTCAAATAATTCTGAATGTGACCCTACACGTTCTAATCTGATAATATTTGGATTTTTCTCTTCAAACCAGATAATTAAATAATCTGATTCGATGTGACACTCTAAGCGCCCATTCCAATTACCAATTAATTTATGTGGCCTCATTTCAATTGGAACATTACCTACACCTCCTTCTATCAATAAGTCAATAAGATCAAGTACTTTCTTCAAGCGTTTCTTATTGTTCTTAATTTTCTTAAGATCTTTTTTAAACTGAGATGTAAGTTGCAGTTGATACATACACTACATTTTATCAATAAAATCGTGAAACTCTTCTTTGCTAATAGTTTCTAAATTAGTTTCATTCATAGCATTTATACTATCCTGATTAGGCTCATGATAATTAGTTGCTTTAATCAATAGTGTTTCTAATAGATTATTAAAACTACGATTATTCTTTCTTGCTAATTCTTCTATATGATTATATAGACCTGTATCTAATCGAAAAGAGCCAGCTTTTTTAGGTTTCTTTGTACTCATAAGTATATCTTTGTATTTATTTGTATTACAAATATATACAATTCTTATCATATTATAACACGTATAAAATACCTCCGTAAGAAAAAAAGAATACTATTTTATTTCGATTCGATACCTTTGTAAAAAAATAATATACTAAAAATGAATACTATACACAAAAACAATATAATCCTTAATAAACTTCCGCCTATAGAACAACAAGCTTTAGTGGAAACTGATATTGTACTTGGTGGCTACCAACGTTTGACAGATTTCATTCTCAAAGTTATAAAAGAAAAAGAAGAGGAGCATAGTAAGAATAATGAGGTAATAATTACTTCTGAACGAGATGCTGAAGTTTTTATTGACGCTATCTATACGATACAGGAACCTTCTATTCGATTAATAATGGCTTTTAAAGAGTATAATACTATCATAAATGAAGGGTAGTATTAGTACAGAAAGAATATTGTAGAAAGTGTAGGCTTCCCCATTTTAGGACACCTCTAAATTCGATAAATAATTCTTATTATGTTCAGATTTGATGAAGAATTTAAATTCTTCATCAAATCTGGGCTTATATTCTTTAGGCGATTTATTCCCTAATGCTTTATGTGGATGGTTAAAATTGTAATCCTCTCTCCATTTATCAGCCAATCTTTGTAATTGGTAGATATCATTGAAGTAAAAGGCGTCTAATATATCCTCTCTAAAAAATCGATTAAAACGTTCAATATATCCATTTTGCATTGGTTTGCCAGGCTGAGTATATTTAATTTCTATAAAATTCATTTCACACCACTTTACAAAGGTTTTAGAGATAAATTCAGGACCGTTATCACATCTAATGTACTTTGGAGTCCCTATTTCATGTTTTAGGTTTTCTAATGTTTCTATTACCGCCCTTGCAGGATAACTTAATCCAGCTTCGATAGCTATTGCTTCTCTATTACAGTCATCTAATACATTAAAAACTCTTACTTTTCTGCCATCTGTAAGTAAGTCACTCATAAAGTCCATACTCCAACACTCATTGAGCACTTTTGGCGTTTCTAAAGGCTGTTTAACTCTTGTTATTAAACGTTTCTTATGTTTTCTTCTTAGACTTAGTTTCATTAAGCGATAAACGCGTAGAACTCTTTTTCTGTTCCATATAAGTCCTTCTCTGCGTATCTTATGATAGTACTCATCAAAGCCACGAGTAGGGTATTGTTCTGCTAATTCACTTAGTTTATCAATGACTTCTGTATCATCTTTTTTACTTTGGTAATACCACATTGATCGGCATAGTCCAACTAATGAACAAATACGAACAATGGATAACTTATATTGCTCTAACAGATACTTTACCCTTTCTATTTTATCTGCTGAGCTTAGAACTTTTTTGACAGAATATCTTTGAGCATTTTATTGTCTAAACTAACATCTGCATACATCTGTTTGAGCTTGCGATTCTCTTCTTCAAGTTCTTTTAAACGTTTCAGCTCTTGTTTTTCCATTCCACCATACTTCTTTCTCCAATAGTAAAAAGTGCTCTTATCAATACCTAATTCTCGAGAGATTTCACTTACTGATCTTCCTTGTTCATTTTCTTTGAGAGCTTTAATTATTTGACTCTCACTAAAATTACTTGTTTTCATACTTGACAGTTTTGTTT
Source organism: Myroides odoratimimus (assembly GCF_004337635.1). Taxonomy (NCBI): domain Bacteria; kingdom Pseudomonadati; phylum Bacteroidota; class Flavobacteriia; order Flavobacteriales; family Flavobacteriaceae; genus Myroides; species Myroides odoratimimus. The sequence goes on along the minus strand of NZ_CP037427.1, from coordinate 2,326,627 downwards.
AAAGTTAATAATTTCGAATTAACAACTGTCCGATTTTTAGGGAAGCCTACAAAAGGTATTTGATTGTATTAAAATATTTGCCACCATGAAAGCTCTAGACATTCTATTTAAAGAAAGTTAATCTTAGATCTTACGCTCAACTAACTATAATAAAAAAGACGACTCTTTCGAATCGTCTTCCTCATATTATTATAATTCTACTTATATAAAATAAGCAGCTACTACTCCTAATATTATAGCTATAAGCTTATTGATATTAAATGAATGTCCTTCGTTACTCTCAAAGATAATAGTCGATGAGATATGGAATAAAATACCTACTACTATAGCAGATATCTCAGCGTAATACTGAGTCAAGAAATCTACATTACTAGAAACCAATGTTCCTAATGGTGTCATCAGAGAGAAAACAACCATAAAGAAAAGCACCACCTTCTTATTCATATTTGCGTTAATAAAAAAGGCAGTTAATATCACTGCTATCGGCAAGTGATGTATCGCTATACCCCATGCTAACTCTTCGTGCTGACTCACTGGCATTCCCTCAAATAAGGCATGGATACACAAACTGATAAATAAAAGCCAAGGTACCTTGTCTAATTTGTCATGAGTATGTACATGCCCATGCTCTGCCCCTTTAGAGAAAAACTCTAATATAATCTGGAAGACAATCCCGATCATAATAAAGAAACCAATATTACCAGAACTGTGGTCGTGTCCGTGATCATGACTATGTCCCACATGTTCTGCTAATGACGCGGCTTCACTAGCTGCATACACATCAGGTAACAAATGGGTGACTGTCAATGCTAACAGGAATGATCCACTAAAGGCCATTAGCAATTTTAAATTCTTTTTGTTTTTGGGCTGTAATAGCACTGCTATTAAATACCCTGCAATAACTGATAATAAAGGTATAATATAAACCATCGGCTTATTTGAAAATCATAATTAATCGATCTGATTCTTTTTTATAAAACTTGCGCAACTTATAATCACCAAAAACATCTAAAAGGTAGATCTCTTTCTCATTCATCATCGCTTCAAAGTCCTCTAGTCTTAACGCCTTAACACGTTCTTCGTATTCGTGGTGTTCTCCATCTGCATCAAAGACAATCTCTTTGATAATAAACCCGTCTTCGTATTTTCTAGTGATATGGAAGTCAATTCCGTCTACTGTTTTAACCTCAGAAGGTACTAGATTAGCGATAACTTTATCTACATTCATAAAGTCGATTACTGCTAATCCGTATTCATTTACACTCTGATGAATAGCATCTAATGTACGCATATTATCAGCTGGATCAGGAAAATATCCGAAACTAGTAAACAAATTAAAGATAGCATCATACTTCTCTGTAGAAGGCTCTCTCATATCACGTACTTCAAAATGAAGTGTATCTGTGGCATACTTACTAGCCTCTTCTATACTATTAGGAGACAGGTCTACTCCTGTAACATCATAACCTAAAGAATTTAAATATATAGAATGTCTTCCTTTGCCACAAGCTAAATCTAACACTTTTGCCCCTTCTTCTAAATTTAAATAATGAGTTAAATTATCAATTAACACTTGTGCTTCTTCGTAATCCCTATCTTTGTATAAAGTATGGTAATAAGGGGTGTCAAACCACGACTTATACCAAGCTTTGTTCTCTTTTGACATACTTTTATTTTAAAACTTTTTAATTAGCCTGCAAATTTACTTTATTTTTGCGGATTAAACCTAGCATATATCACAGACATATCAGGATTTTATAACTAACTAAAATAGTCTTGAAATAATGAAAAAAACGTAGTAAATTATACTATTTTTATCAGACGTAGTATATTGGTTTAAAGCAGAATAGTCAATTATTCCTTATATAAGAAGAAAGATGGAAAATTTTAAAATGGTGGCTAAGACCTTCTTCGGTTTTGAAGAAGTACTAGCAAAAGAATTACAATTATTAGGTGCATTAAATGTACAACAGGGTACTAGAATGGTGAGTTTTAAAGGAGATAAAGGTTTTATGTATAAAGCCAATCTATCTCTGCGTACAGCTTTAAAAATCCTAAAACCTATTGCTACTTTTGCAGTATATAATGAAGCAAACTTATATAAAGGAGTTCAAAGTATTGACTGGAGTGAGTATCTATCAGCTAATCAGTCCTTCGTAATAGACGCTACAGTATTCTCTGATAACTTTAACAACTCTCAATTCGTTGCGTTAAAAGCAAAGGATGCTATCGTAGATCAGTTTAGAAATAAAAGTGGAGTACGCCCAAGTATAGATAAAGATTATCCAGACTTAAGAATTAACGTCCACTTACAAAAAGACCTGTGTACAATATCTCTAGATTCGTCAGGAGCCTCTCTACACCACCGTGGATATAGAACAGCTACTAATATCGCTCCTATCAATGAAGTGTTAGCAGCAGGAATGTTATTAATGTCAGGATGGGATGGTAGAAGTGATTTTATGGATCCAATGTGTGGTTCTGGTACAATCTTAACAGAAGCGGCTATGATCGCTTGTAATATCCCTGCAAATATCAATAGAAAAGAGTTTGCTTTTGAAAGATGGAATGATTGGGATGCAGAGCTTTTTGACAAGGTACAAGAGTCGCTATTAAAAAGAATACGCGAGTTCCATTATACAATAAAAGGATACGATAAGGCACCTTCTGCAGTATTAAAAGCGATAGATAACGTAAGAAATGCTAACTTAGACGAATATATCGAGATAAAAACTGCGAACTTCTTCGATACTCAAAAGGAAACTGAAGGCCCACTACACATGGTGTTTAACCCTCCTTATGGAGAACGTCTAGACATAGATCTAGAACGCTTCTACAGAGAAGTAGGTGATACATTAAAACAAGGCTATCCTGGCACAGAAGCCTGGTTTATCACAGGTAATGTAGAAGCTTTAAAATTCGTAGGATTAAGACCTTCTAGAAAGATTAAACTATACAATGGAAAACTAGAAGCTCGTTTAGTAAAATATGAACTATACGAAGGAAGTAAAAAAGGAAAATATATAAACAAAAATGATTAAATCATGAGTGTATCAACTAAAACCATCATCTTACAGTTTCTGAGTTTTGCAGTACTATTCATTTTATGTCGTTTAGCATTCTCTACTTTTACAGCATTAAGTGGTTTTTGGTTACCACTGACAAGTGCTGTAACCGCTACAATCTTAGCTCCTCAGTTTAAAGTATTCAAAACTGATAAAGGAGATAAAATATGTATGCGTTGGATATTCTTAAAAGGTGTGAAAATTTTAAACTAATAAAAGAACAAAAGCACAAAATACTTTGTTTTTACCCTTTGATTACACAGATAAGCTCTATTATCCATAAAAGAACTTTATCTTATAAAAAAGACAATTTTTGGCTTTTATACTAGTTATAAATGCCCTACATTTGTCACATATCCCTTTAAAAATTTAAATACTAAAAAGCCAATTGGTCATCTAATCATGAACAATTGGCTTTTTTATTTTCTAAAAAAATATAACTCCCTATTTATCAGTCAGTATAGATAGTAACTCTGCATCTACATATCTTCCCTTCTCAAAAAAATAATCTCGTAGTACGCCTTCTGTTTTCATTCCGTTTTTCTGTAATACACGACGAGAAGCATCATGCGCAGGATCAATAAAAGCTTCTATACGATGCAAATCTAATGTAGTGAAGCCAAACTCTAACATTAAGGCTACAGCTTCACTAGCTATTCCTTTCCCCCAATAGGCAGGAGTTACTTCATATCCTATCTCTGCTCTACTGTTCTCTAGTGATAAACTATGAAATCCGCATGTTCCTATTAGTTCATCATTTCCCTTTAAAGTTATAGCCCATCGAAGACCTTGTCCATTTATCGTTCTATCATTCCATATCTGAATCAGTTCTTCTGCTTGTTCTACAGTCGTAAACGTTGCTAGATCATAGTATTCTGTTACTTCATCTTTAGAAAAGTATTCAAATACTTGTGGAGCATCACTTCTTCTTAATTCTCTTAAAACTAGTCTATCGCTTTTCACAATAGGCATTTCTCTGATTATTTTCATCTTTTGCTTTTTTACAAAGTACCACATTTTACTTTAGACTATCATAGTTACTTTATACAAACACCGTTGACATAAGTTCTCTTACTCAAACTAGCTCTAAAGTACATTTTGAGAAATAATTAACTGTTTTACTTTTTATTCCCCTTCTTATCTTCTATTTTTGAGTTCTAACCTATTAACTATAACTATTATGAATAGAAGAGCTTTTCTTCAAAATACCAGTATGGCTGGTATAGGTGCATTAATCGTACCTTCTTCTTTATTTAGCTTCTCAAGCAACACTAAAAAAGTGCGTATCGGAATGATCGCTGTAGGACTAAGAGGGCAAGTGCACTTAGATGAATTACTAAAAAGAGACGATGTAGAAGTGATCGCAATGGCTGATCCTGATGACAGAATGATCAAACGCGCTCAAAAAATCGTAGATAAACACAATAAAAAACAACCTATCGTATATGACAAAGGAGATTATGACTACCAAAATCTTCTAAAACGCAATGATATAGATGCTGTTATTATCTCCTCTCCTTGGGAATGGCATGAAAGACAAGGGACAGAAGCTATGCGTGCAGGCAAGATAGTGGGTATGGAAGTATGTGGAGCCATGACGCTAGAGGAATGTTGGAATTATGTAAATGTGTATGAAGAGACAAAGGTACCTCTGATGATGTTAGAGAATGTGTGTTACCGCCGTGATATCATGGCTGTCTTCAATATGGTAAAGAAAGGTAAGTTTGGGGAATTAATCCACGGTACTGGTGGATATCAACACGACCTTAGAAATGTCTTATTTAACGATGGGGTACAACCTTATGGTGGAGGTGTAGAATTTGGTGAGAAAGGATTTAGTGAAGCGAAATGGAGAACAGATCACTATGTCACTAGAAATGGGGAACTATACCCTACGCATGGTGTAGGTCCTCTAGCAGCTATGTTTAATGTCAATAGAGGGAATAGAATCACTCACCTAACTTCTATGGCTTCTAAAGCAAGGGGATTACATCAGTACATCGTAGAGAATGGCGGTCAAGATCACCCTAATGCAAAAGTAAACTTTAAACAAGGAGACATCGTTACTACAACACTTAAATGTGAGAATGGAGAGACAATGGTATTGACTCATGATACTTCTCTACAACGCCCATATAATTTAGGTTTTAAAGTACAAGGTACTGATGGTATCTGGCAAGAGATTAGCTCTGGCGGATTAGACAAAGGATTTATCTACTTCGAAAAAGAGATGGATCATTCTCATCAATGGGCTAACTCTAAAGACTACTTAGAGCAATATGACCATCCGCTGTGGAAAAACAATGAGGCTAAAGCTGTAGGTGCTGGTCATGGTGGTATGGATTACTTTATGATCAATGCCTTTGTGGAAAGTATCAAAAGAAATATAGAATTCCCATTTGACATTTATGACTTGGCTACTTGGTATGCAGTGACTCCTCTAAGTGAGAAGTCTATAGCAGCACATGGTCAGGTACAAGAGATGCCTGACTTTACGAGAGGTAAATATGTAAATAGAAAGACAGTATTTGGCTCTAATAGCGAATATTAATAGATAAAAAGATCCCTGTTATGTATAACAGGGATCTTTTTGTTCTTTATTTTAAGTGCTCTGAGATAAAGCCCATCATACATTTATAAAAAGCAATACTGTTCTCCTCTTTTGCAAAGCCATGCCCTTCATCATATTTTACCATATAAGGTACTTCAAAACCACGTGCTCTTAATGCTTCCACAATTTGATCAGACTCTGCTATTTTTACCCTTGGGTCATTCGCTCCTTGAACAACGAAAAGAGGTTTGTTGATTTTATGTAATTGATAGACAGGAGACACTTCACGAGCAATCTCTCTTTCTTCTTCATTATCTAAATCATACCATATCTCTTTAACCATGTCTTTATAAGGCTTCCAATATTCTGGGAATGATTCAAAGAATGTGAATATACTAGATACACCAACATAATCTACTCCACAAGTATACAGCTCTGGAGTCTTCACTAATCCCATCAGTGTAGCATATCCTCCATGGCTAGCACCATAAATAGCAATCTTAGAAGCATCTACCCATCCTTGTTCAATAACGTATTGTACTCCATCTTCTACATCGTCCATTACTTTTCGTCCGATTTGTTTAAAACCTGATGTAAAGAATTCTTTCCCATAACCTCCTGATATACGGAAGTTCACTTGTAATGTTGCATATCCTCTACTTGCGAATAACTGTGTCTCTGGGTTAAAGCCCCAACTATCTCTAATACCTTGTGGTCCTCCATGTGGATTCACAATTAAAGGGACTTTATTTCCTTCTTTAGCAGATTTAGGTAATGTAATATATCCGTGCAGTTTAATCCCATCACGACTCATAAACGAGATAGGTAACATCTCTGCCATATCCTCTTCTTTTAATTGAGGCATTAGATCGTAAAGCAAAGTAACATCACCTGTATCTTTATCATAATTATAATACTTACCATAAAGCTTATCACTCTGTACTATAATCAAATAACGGTCTTCTTTTTCTGTCTTAGCTGCTATAGAGTACTCATATTCTCCAAAGTGTCTGTCTAGATCAGCACTAATCTTCTTAAAAGTCTCACTTACTGGTTCTATCACAACTTTTTCGCCTTCGTACCCCAAGTAATCTATCTCCCAATTTCTATTACGAGAAAGTCCAATAATAGAAGCATCATACTCTGCATTAGCATATACTTCTTTAACTACAGACTTTGTTCTAAAGTTATACAGTACAATGCGTTGCTTATCAGAATCTAAATTAGTCAAAACATAAGCTTCATCTTTATCTGTAGACGCATAATTAAATGCCATAAGAGAGAAGGTATCAGACCAATTTATGGTATGAAATAATTGGTAAGTTGTTTCTCCTTCTGCTTTATAAAAATACTGTGTCTGTATACCATTGTACACCTTAGAATATCCTCTAAGATTACCATCTTTATCAAAATCATAATCAGATACAAGATTAGATGGATCATCATTCGTAAATAGCTTAACGTATTCACCTGTATTGATATTAATCTTATAAGGTTCAAATATTTGAGCATTTTCAAGATTCATTGTGATAATGATATAATCTTTTTGCTCTTTAAGCATATTCAGAATACCTGCTTGTACCTTATCAAATGGGGTTAGATCTATGTTATTAGTACCATCTACATTCACAGCATATATATGGTAGTTCTCATCTCCTCCATTATCCATTACATACGCTAAACGGTCATCATTAATCCATCCATACCCTCTTACCAACTCTTCTCCTTCTTCTATTACACGGATGATATTACCTGTCTCAATCTCTTTTACATACACATGGCGTTTATTCTTCTCATCTTTTTCTCTATAAGATAAATACTTCCCATTAGGTGAGAGTTGAAATCCAGATGATGTAGGACGTTGAAAGTAATCTTCTACCTTATACTTATACTCCCCTTGTTCTTTATTAGCTAAGGCCAATAATTCTTCTTCTGTAGATACTAACGAAGGATTTCCTGGTAGAGTAATTACTGTCTTTTCAAAAACAACAGGTAGTTCTTGTTCCATTTGACTCATCTTTCCTTCTATTTTGTTTTCTATATACGCCCCTGCAAAGCTCATTCCCATAGCTGCGACAGAAAAACTTAAGTTGGCTTCTTTAAAAGCTATATTGGTAGCTTCGATTCCCATCGCTCCTTGACTAGGTAAGTCTAAAGTAACTTTATCTATATCTTCTATATGCAATACTAGATCTACTTTCATTTCTCCTAAGTCTAAGACTGCTTTATAATCTCCTATAATTTCTTTCATAATCCTATTTTTCTTTTCTATTTGCACTCCTTTTCTAACAAGTAGCTTTACAAAAATACTGTTTTAAATATTCTTTCTAATCTACTTTATCAATTAAGTATAGGTACTAAAATGTGTAAATGTACTATTCCACAAGAGTACTAATAAATACTATTCTACAGCAAAAGAGAGTATAATGACCTCACTTCATTCCCCAACTATCTACACTATGTGTCATTTATTTTGTTAAAAAGAGGTCCAAACTGTCTAAAACAGTGATGGCACAACTATTGAAGGTACTTAAGTGACTATTTGGTTAATAAAACTTTTATAATGAGATATATTCTCAAATACAAACACTAAAAAATAAATTATAAAACAAACACGCAAATAGTATAACAATATTAAAAGATAAGGTTATGCAAAACGACAAAACGATTAATACGCCACAATCAATTCCTTTAGACAAACAAGAAGGAAAACCTTTAAAGACAAAATCATTATCTACAACTGATTATATCGTTTTAGGAGGTACCTTTTTACTAATGGGGGTAGGATTATTTTTAATTTACAAATTACAACCATACTTCGAGAGAATACGTTTCGAACAATTAAAATCATTTTGGGGTTCTACTGTAATTAACTTTGGACTTGTTCTATTTGTTTTACAAATGAGCTTCTTACTTTATATAGTATATCTTTATTTTAGATATAAACCTGTTGCTTCATTAAGCGATGAAGAATTACCAACATGTACTGTCATTGTTCCTGCTTATAATGAAGGACGTTTAGTATATGATACCCTACTTAGTTTAGCAAATGGTGATTATCCAGTAGAGAAGTTAGAAATTATTTCTATAGATGATGGTAGTAAAGATGATACGTGGAACTGGATGCTGAAAGCTAAAGCAGAATTAGGAGAAAGAGTATCTATCTTACAACAACCTAAAAACCAAGGAAAAAGACACGCGTTATACAGAGGTTTTAATATAGGTACAGGAGAGGTTTATATCACAGTAGATAGTGATTCTATTGTAAAAAAAGACACTCTTAGAAACTTAGTTAGCCCATTCGTGTACAACGAGAAATGTGGTGCTGTAGGAGGAAATGTAAGAGTACTAAATACAGAGGATGGAGTTATTCCTAAAATGCTAAATGTAAGTTTTGTATTCAGTTTTGAGTTTATACGTTCTGCTCAGAGTGCTTTAGGATCAGTACTATGTACCCCAGGAGCATTAGCAGCATATCGAAGAGAAGCTGTAATGAACTGTTTAGAAGATTGGATCAACCAAACCTTCATGGGGCAACCTTCTGATATCGGTGAAGATAGAGCCATGACAAATATGATTCTAAAACAAGGATATCACGTACTATTCCAACGTAATGCTTATGTATTAACGAATACTCCTGAAGAGTATAGAACATTATACAAGATGTTTATTCGTTGGGAAAGAAGTAATGTAAGAGAAAACATTGCTATGAGTAAATTTGCTTTTAAGAAGTTTAGAGAGGGATCGACAATAGGTCCAAGAATTTTATTACTAAACCAATGGTTAAGAGTACTAATGGCTTATCCTTTATTAATCTTAATGTTATTCTTCATAGCGACTAAACCTTTAGTGTTTATCACTTCTGCTTTAGTAAGTATTTTTATCTTCTCGAGTATTCAAGTATTTTTCTACTCGAAAAGATATAGCGTAGCAGAGTCTTTCTGGGCGTATCCATATAGTATATTCTATACGTTTACTCTATTCTGGATTACTCCTTACGCTATCGCTACCGCTAACAAAAGAGGTTGGTTAACAAGAACATTACCTGCACAAAAATAGAGTAGTTGAATATATTGATTTAAGTAAAAAAGACAGCATGCACTTCGCTGTCTTTTTTCGTTTTACTCTATTCATTCTTTCATCTAAGGGAAATTAGCATAAATAAAGAAGGGCTATTCTTCACAGAATAGCCCTTCTTTTGTTCTTATCTATTTAGATTATTTTACCTGATCTTCTGTTAGATCAAATCCCCAATCTTTTCCTTTCATTGTAGCAGGAACTCCTTTTACCATCCAAACTGGTGCCTTACCATCTTTTAGGTAGTAATCGAAGAATTGCTGTTGACGTACTTGAATATCTTTTCTATTTTGACGTTTCATCAAGTTGTGCTCATCTCCATTATAGTTTAACATCCACGCTGGTTTTCCTAAACGTCTTAATGCCATAAACATTTCGATACCTTGATACCATGGCACTGCCCCATCGTTATCATTATGCATAATCACCACTGGTGTTTTTACATATGGCATTCTAAATAATGGTGAGTTTTCAATATATAAGTCATGTCCTTCCCAAAGTGTTTTTCCTATTCTACTTTGTGTTTTTTCGTATTGAAATTGGCGGCTCATACCACTTTGCCAACGGATCCCTCCATAAGCTGATGTCATATTCGCTACTGGAGCTCCTGACCATGCAGCTGCGTACATATCTGTTACTGTAATTAAATGAGCAACTTGGTATCCTCCCCAACTTTGTCCTTGGATAGCAATTTTATCAGCATTAACCCATTTATTTTGTTTTAAATACTCTACTCCTGAATTGATATATTCTTCTGCTGACTTACCTGGATGTCCATCTACATAACTAACATCTGGAGTAAACACTAAATAACCATTACTTACAAAATATGAAATATTTAAACGAGATGGTGTTGGTGCTGGAGCTTCATATCGATGCAAGTTATCAGATAACTTCTCATAGAAGTATACAATCATTGGATACTTTTTATTTGCATCAAAATCTTCAGGTTTGAATAACACTCCTGTTGACTCATACCCTTTAGGCGTAGTCCAATGTACTAACTCTGCAGTACCCCAATTGTACTCTTTTTGTTGTTGATTAATATCACTTAATTGAGTAGCGGATACTAAATCATTGGTAACATAAAGATTCATTGACTCTGTAAAAGAACCTTTTAAATAACCATATACATTAGCATCCTTCGCTTTAAACAAAGAACTATAACCACTATATGGTTGCATTAATATTTCTTTAGGTGCTTTTGTACTTTTTATTTCTGTAGTAAAGAATCCTGCATCTTTTGTTTGTTCATTGAATGCTGCTAAGATTACTTGTTCATTTCTGTTGAATGAACGCTTTTCATCATCTAACTTTAATACATCAAAAGCAATATTATTCTTACGTCCATATCCATTAGTAACCATTCTAGGAGCTTTATTACTATTCAAATAAAATTCCCAAATATCAAAACGGTCTCTAATTAAAACAGACTCGTCATTATCTGTCCATGCTTGGATCCCATAAGAAGAAGCATTGTCAGGCATATCAAAAGTCTCATCTGCAAAAGATACAGTTAAACCTTTATTTAAGTGTTTTGTAATATTTGATTTCACATCATAAGCATACCAATTACCTTCTTCACTGTTATAGTATACCACAGCAGTCCCTTTTGGTGATATACGAGCTGAACCTGGTAAGTCAGCAACTACCTCTACTTCTTTACCTGTATTTACATCTACAATGTAGTAAGAAGAAACTCCTGAGATATTCCACTGTCTTTCTACTCTTCGTCCAAAGTCTGAAGAATTAAACACAATATTAGCATTTCCTTCGTCTACTAATTGGCTTCCATTGATTTTTTCATCAGCTAAAGCAATAAGTTTACTCCTATCTTTAAGGTTAATAGTAGCTAAAAAACTTCTCTTTAAGTCCTTATCTAGATTCACCAATTGTTGAGGTTGAATATAGTCTTCATTATAATGCCAAATATCTACTACTGCATGATCTTCTGCTATAAGTGTAGTGTCTTTAGCAATAGGTTTTGGTGCAATACCTAAATACAATCTTCCTCCATTCTTACTAAAACGAGGTTTGTTATTTTCTGAAACAACCCAATCTTTAGGCATTCCTTTAGTTGTATTAGATGCTAATACTGTAGCGCCTGTTACAAGATCAGTATAGTATAAGTCATATTTCTTTACTAATACTTTCTCCTCATCATTCGTTCCAATAAACACTAATTGCTTACCATTCTCATCAAAAGAGAACTGAGAATACTTACCTGTACCTTCTAAAATTGTTTTGACTGCTTTTGTTTTCAAATCAACTACAAATACTCCGAAAGGTCCTTTTGCTTTCTCTTCTTTAGCAGTTTCTTCTTTTGTATCTGCTACCTCCTTAGTTTTCTCAGTCTTAGTCTCGTCTTTTTTATCGTCCTTTTTCTTTGCATTAGGATCCTTTGTAACAAAAACCAAATATTGTCCTAGATCATCAAAGTAATAGTCTGTTACATTCTCATAAGAAATTTTCTCTCCTGTTACTAAGTTCTCAAATACCAATTCTAAAGGAGCGTCTTTGTCTGCTTTTTTAGCAGGTTTCTTTACCTCCTTTTTGTCTTTTGACTTTGCAGTATCTTTAGCTGGCTCTAATAAATATGCTAGGTAATCTCCTTTCTTTTCTGGTACTTTAAAAGACTTAATATCTGATTTCTTTACTAAAGCTCCTGTCTTTAAGTTATATATTCCTAAAGAATCTTTTGCTATCTCATCCTCTTTTTTCTTCTTAGTTCTTACTGCTTTTAAATCAGCATAAGTAGGTCGAATAGAAAAAACAGAGAAATTAGACGTCCCTGTAAATACAGGTTTTTCCCCTCTTGGAACTACAAGCTTTTTAGTTTTTTTTGTTGTCTCTATATAAAGAGTTTTGTCTCCTTCTTGTGGATTCACTTGATATAAAATCCAGTCTCCATTATTAGAAAAAGTTTTTGTTCCAATAGATTGCCACCCATCATAAACAGAATGGTCTAAAGGCTTTTTTTGTGCTTGGGTAGTCAAGCTCCCCAAAACAAAAAGACCTAACCCTAACTGTTTCCAGAAATAACTAGGATTAGATCTTTTTGTAGGTTTTGTTGTTGGTGTTAATTTCATATTACGTTAGTTAATTTACGGCTTGGAAGTTACCGCAAATTTCGTACTTGACCAAACAACTATCTTAATTGGTTTAACTCATGTAATTCTCTTATACGTTTCTTACTGATTTTACCTACACTTGTTTTAGGTATATCATCTACAAATACAAAGCGATCAGGGATAGCCCATTTATTGATAACTTGCTTATCAACATACTTTTGCATATGCTCTACTAAGTCTTTCTCCACAATCTCAACTCCCACTTTTGCTACAACTAATGCGAAAGGGCGTTCACCCCATTTATCATCAGGAATTCCAATGACTGCGGCATCTACCACACCTGGATAACTACTTATCATCTCTTCTAAAGCGAGTGAAGACATCCATTCACCTCCTGTTTTAATCACATCTTTAGAACGATCTACTATTTTCACATCATTGTTCTCATCAATCCAAGCTATATCGCCTGTATGCAAATACCCTCCGTCCCACAGTTCCTCACTCTTCTTTTTATCTTTATAATATCCCATGGTAAGATAAGGAGCTCTTACTACGATTTCTCCTAATGTTTTACCATCTTTAGGCACTTCTACTCCATCCTCATCTATTACTTTTAAATCCACTAGTAATGCAGCTCTACCCGTCCTTGTTCTAATCTCTAATTGAGACTCTAGATTATTTTGAATAGTCTCTAAAGATAAATAAGAAGTCGTTAATAATGGACAGGTTTCGGACATTCCATACCCTGTTACTACTGATATACCTCTTTCCATAGCTCTTCTTGCTAATGGCTTACTCAATGCCGATCCCCCTATTAATACACTCCAATTTGAAAAATCAATATCACTAGCAGCAGGGCTCGTCAATAACATATTTAATATCGTAGGTACACAATGTGATATCGTAGGTTTCTCTTTTCTAAAGATTTCTAAGAAACTCTGTGGTTCAAATCTACCAACATACACTTGTTTTAAACTTAATGCTGTCGCTACATAAGGAAGCCCCCAAGCATGCACATGGAACATTGGCGTTAAAGGTAAATACACATCTTTTGAGGTAATTTTAAACCCTTCATTCATCAGAGATAACACACTCATCTCTACCATCGTATGTAGCACTAACTGACGATGAGTGAAATATACTGCTTTAGGGTCACCTGTTGTACCTGTTGTATAGAATAAAGTAGCTACTGCTTCTTCAGAAAAATCAGGAAAATTATACTCTTTCGAAGAAGAAGTAACTAAGTCATCAAAGTATCCTTTAACATCTAAAACCGTCTTAACTTCATTAGTATGATCGCGAATAATGATAATCTGCTTTACAGTAGTCATTTTATCCTTGATCGATTCTACTATTGGTACAAAATCCTCATGCACAACTAATACCTCATCCTCTGCATGATTAATGGTATAAAGCATTTGTTCTGGCGCTAAACGCCAATTAATCGTATGCAATACATTCCCTGAAATAGGAACTGCAAAATAATTCATTAAGTAGCGATGACTATCATAATCTATAACGCCTACAACACTCCCTCCTTCTAAACCTAATTCTTGATATACATTACACAACTGCTTCACTCTACTATACAGTTCATAATAATCAAAGCGCTCTTGGTTCTTATAAACGATTTCATGTTTAGGATTCACACGAAGTGAATTCTCTAGCAAGTCTTTTATCAATAGTTGATAGGCATGAGCATTACTTGCTGATTCTATTGTTTTTATTTTCATTTGATTGTTTTTTAGTTGGTTTACTACAATATAGTAAAAAGTTTCAAAACTCACCCTACCAATCAATTACGAATCTTATATGATAATAAAAATAGATTATCCTAACCTGGAAACTAAACATAAAAAAAGCCTGTGAACATTTCTATCCTCAGGCTTTTAAAATTATATCATAGATCTCTCTTAGCTTCTCAGTGATGCAATGAATTCTTCAACATCAGCATCAAACGTTGTTTCTTGAATTAATTCAAGAGATAAGGTTGTCATCTTTTTAAAATGTGTTTTAGAGAAACTTCTTCCTCCAAAACTCTCTTTACAAAAATCTCCTATAATACCAAACACTCCGTTTACCTCTTCTAAAGTAACTTCTTTCTGATCTGCATATCTCCCTCTTAATACAGCAGCTCCTACATAAGCTCCAATCTTCACGACCAAGTCTGTATTTAGAATTTCCTTTTTATCAGCTAAATAAAATAACTCATCTAAATTATGATGTATTAGCGTTTTTATATCCATATTCTATACTTCTCTTATTTAAGCAAAGGTAAAAAGAAAAGTAGAGATATACTTAAACTTTAAGCATATCTCTACTTTATATTAACCCTATCATTCAATAAAAAAAGTGTTGAATTATCTTCAACACATTTAAATTTTATAATTCAATATTATACAATTTCATTTTATTGTACAATGTTTTTCTATCGATTCCTAATACTTGCGCAGCCTTAGTTTTATTAAACTTAACTTTTTCTAATGCAGTACGAATAGCCTGTTCTTCATTTCTAGAAGAGAACAACTTGAGATCATCCTCTGTTGTCTCATTTGTTGTATTTGCTTTAATCACTTCTGATTTTGGCACGAGAATCTCTTGTGGTAGTACATCTTTTTCTATAATCTCTCCACGGGTTAAAAGAACTGATCTTTTGATGATATTCTTCATCTCTCTTAAGTTTCCTGGCCAATCATAAGTTAAAAAGATACACTCTACCTCAGAAGAGAATTTCTTTACTTTTTTCTCAAGTTCAATATTAGACTCGTTTAAGAAATGCATCGCAAACATCAATATATCTGCACCTCTATCCGCTAATCTAGGAGCTACAATACCAAACTCATTTAAGCGATGATATAAATCCTCTCTAAATTCTCCTTCTCTTACAGCCTTTGGCAAATCCTCATTAGTTGCAGCGATAACTCTGATATCTACATCTATTTCATTACTACTTCCCACAGGTTTTACTTTGCGTTCTTGAAGCGCTCTTAATAGTTGTACCTGTACCTCATAAGATAAGTTACCTACCTCATCTAGGAATATAGTTCCTCCATTAGCAGCCTCAAAGTGTCCTACCTTATCGGTAACAGCTCCTGTAAAAGACCCCTTAATATGTCCAAAAAACTCACTAGAAGCCAAATCCTTAGGGATTGCACCACAATCTACTGCAATATATGGTTTATCCTTACGCTTGCTTTTTAAGTGAATAGAATGTGCTATATTTTCTTTACCTGTACCACTATCACCTATAATCAAAACAGACATATTAGTAGGTGCTACTAGATCAATGTATTCATGTAATTGTTTAGACACATTACTTTCGCCTCTTACATACTCTACCTCTTCCACTTGCTCTTCTGCATTCTCTACATCTTTTACTACAGTAGATTTAGTTTTTGATTTTAAAGGCTCACCACTTTCCACACTTGCTTTTCTTTCGAGAGCTTGTTTGATTGTCAACAGTATCTCATCTGGGTTTATTGGCTTTGCTACATAATCGAATGCTCCTAACTTCATTGCATTCACAGCTGTTTTAATTTCAGTATATCCTGTCATTAAAATAACTTGTGAAGTTCTACATTTTGATTTTATATATTTAAGTAATTCTAAACCATTACTATCAGGTAGTCTAACATCTGTAAGGACAATATCATAGCACTCTTCATCAATACACTGTTCTGCTTCTGTACTACTAAATGCATTCGAAACTATATACCCTTTTTTAGATAAAAAAGTTTTTAGCATTTCGCAGAAAGGAACATCATCATCTATAACCAGAATCTTGTGACTCATATTTTTATTTTTTATGTGCTTCTTGCAAATTTATACTTTTTATTATTCATTCCCAATTACGATATAAAATTAACCTATATAAACAGCAAAAGGGAGCCTAAGCTCCCTGTTCACCTGAAGATTTCTCTTCTTCACCTTACTAACGATCTAACTTGTTATCTCTCGATAACATAACTTTTAAATAAACACTTAAATTTTCTTTTTCAAAAGCAGGAAGTTTTTCAACTTCTTTACTTTTTTTATAACACCTTACTGTAATAGTATATATACAAAACCATGCCAAACCTAATAGGCATAAGACCTATTCATATATCTATTTTATATTCAACACATTATGCGAATTAAAAAAAAACTCCCCAACTTTCCACAATAGGAAAAGATGGGGAGTTTTTTGTGTATTGTTTCCACACATATTAGAAAGGATACCCAATAGCGAAGTTAAACATTAGGTTATCTTTTCGCCATCTACTACTTCCAAAATTGATATCATCTATTACCCAGCGTTCACCTGATGCATGATATGGTACGCGCAATGGAAATGCAAAATCAAAACGAAGAACTAAGAATGTAACATCAAATCGCAATCCTGCTCCTGCTCCAATTGCTAACTCATTTAAAAAGTCACCACTGAACTTACCTCCAGGTCGATCTGATACATCGTTTAGATTCCAGATATTCCCAGCATCAACAAACAATGCACCATGTACAATACTAAATAGTTTTTTTCGGTACTCTAAGTTCATTTCTAACAACATATCTCCCGATTGATCTGGTATAAATTTAGCATTGTTAATCTCTGGATTGAATGAACCTGGTCCTAAAGTACGTGCTCTAAACGCTCTAATACTATTTGACCCTCCTACATAAAACTGCTTTGTATAAGGCATTTGTTTAGAATTTCCATAAGCTATCCCTATACCTGCGTGTATTCTACTCACTAACTGTGAAGTTTTACTTAGTCTTAGGTAATGTCTAAAGTCGTGTTCTGTTTTTATATATTGACTAAATGGAACACCTATCAAACTTTTTTCCTTATCCTTATCCACATTAGCCCCCATTAATAATCCTGTGATATTAGCAGACAGATCTAATCCTCCACGATAGTATATTGTCCCTTTTTTAAATTTCTTACTAGTATTTGTATAAGTATAGGTATAAGTAGGACCAAAGGTCAGCTGCTTATCTAATACTCTCTCCAGCGACGGATTACCAGCTGCATACTCCTTATAGTAATCTGTGACATGCCCAGGTTTTACATAGTTAATATCAAATACTTTCAAATCATGCTCTCTAAAAGCACTCTCTTTCCAGAGATATCCCCAAGAAGCTTTAAAAGACTGCAATGAATACAATTGGCTACGTTCCAAATATTCTCCCCCAAGAATAGCACGTGTCTTAGGGATATAAGCACTAGTCGATTGTAGATTAAATGGAGATATAATCTTAGGCCAAGTCAGACTAGTTTCAAGACCTACCTTATATACATTATACCCATTATTAGCCGATGACATTTGGAAATCTGCCCCACCATAAGCAGACACAGAGAACACCTCAGCTCCTTTCATAAAGTTCTTATTGCTCCAGTTCAAGTTTAACTCTGCTCCATTATAACTAGCTGAGTTCATCTTCCCTAACAACTCAAGTCTAATAGCCTTAGGATTATCAGGAGTTAAGAAGTAATAAGCGTTTAATTTATGATTTAAACTATCTGATATCTCGAACTGATTCTTCACAAACTTAAAAACACCTAAACTCACTAACCTATTTAAAGATAAGTTATGATCATTTCTGTTATAGGTATCTCCATGTTTTAAGTGAATCGCTCTATCATAAATAGACGATTTAAACTTTCCTTTAGGATCTACTATTTTAAAATCTTTATATACTTGTGCTGAGTCAAGAGCCTGCATATAGTTCGTATCAGACAGCACATAATCAGAAAATATATAAATATTATCTATCGTATAAGGCTCTAATGCTAACTTAGGTGTATTCTCTTTAATCTTTAAAGCTAAGTCGACCTGATGATGTCCTACACTACTATCTACCTGCACTAATAAGTTATCTGCACTGAAGTAATAATATCCTTTATTTTTTAAATAATTATCAAATCTAGTACGTTCATCTTTAATAACATCTAAGTTATAAGCTCTTCCTTTTTTCAATCTTGTATAGGGCATCGCTTTAGACAGCTCTTGTTTGATACCTGTAGAATCCTTTGCAAAGGTAAACTCACGTATTTTATATTGCTCACCAGGGATTACCGTATACTCTGCTCCTTTCTTCTTATCACTTGGTTGAAGTGTATCATAAGTCACATCTACATTGAAGTACCCTTGATTCTCTAATCGATTAGATAGAATAGCCTTATTGTTCTCCATATCTACTTGATCGAATAATACAGGTGGTTCACCTAACTTGTTTCGCATCCATCGACGCACTTTATTACTTTTTTCTGGATCCCCTGCTAGGTTATAAAAAAATAATTTAGGATGCATACCTAACAGTGTCGCATTAGGAATAGGACGTAGCAAACCATGGAGTTCATCATTCATCTCAGACTTTTGAGACTTAGATAATGAATCACTGTTAATCACTATTTTCCCTCCAGAATACAGATACTCATCTTCTGCCAAATGACGAGTTGTGTTACATGAGAATATAAATAATAGTCCAAGACATCCCGCTAATCCATTATATATTTTACTCTGCTTTAGCTTCATCTCTTAATTGCTTTTTTAATTGTCTTTTATCTTTACTACGTTCAAATAATTCGCGGAATCTCTCATAACTCATCGTTATTATAAACCCGACTCCTGTCTCTACGATTTGTCCTTGAAGAGCTACTTCATAGCGGTTCTTTCTATACACTTTCATTAAGTATCTACCATCTTTTGACAAAGCATATTCTAATTCAATATCTCCTGCTATGTTAGCTGCCTGTTCATTCTGACGGGCATTTCCTTCTACTTCGAAACTACTTCCTACTGTTACTTTTAGTCGATCAGAGAATAAGCGTTTTGACACTGCTACATTTAAATCTGTTCTATTCTCTTTACTTCCTGAAGAATAATCTTCTGATGATTCTAAGTTAAAGTTAAGTTCTACACCTGCGATTAAGTTACCTGCTAAGTTATTCAATTGATCTGATAGTAATCTACTCACACTCTGTCTAGCCATAGACCCTGCACTCATTCCTCCTGCGCTACTCTCAAATGGATTCTCACCGATAAACCTATTTAATAACAACAACGCAAATACTTGCTTATTTAGTTCAGACTCATTCTGTCTTAACTGTTCTAACTTCGTCTTTGTATTGCTTAGCACATCTCCAGATACACTTGTAATTCCTTCTTTTAACTGTACATCAAAAGATATTTCAGGCTTCAGTAATTCGCCTTCCATCTTTAATAATGCTTGGAATGGTATCTTCTGCTTATACATATTTTGTTGTGTAGGAGATAGACTGCTTAGCTGATTTCCTAATAGATCTATTGGAGCTGTCTTCGTCTCATAGATTGCCGTTAAGTGAAGGTTAGCGTCTGTAGGGTCACCTGCCCAGATAATATAACTTCCTTTTTGAATCTCAAATTTTCTCTTCATCATGTTAAATGACAAATCATAAGAACCTTGAGAGAACTCATATCTTCCAGACAATGTTACTTTACCAGACGGATCAATCCCTCCTACTAAATCTGCTTCTCCTTTTAAGATAATTTTATCTCCACTTGACTTATCCATAATCATCGTAAAGCTAGCCTCTTTATCCACTTTAATCGAAACAGAAACATCTAATCCTTTCAACGCTGAGTTATTAAAATCCTCTTCGTACTTCTGCATTTCGGCCAATTGTAAACTATGCTGATCTACGAACTCCACAATACCTTCTCTATCTGCTATACTAGGATCTTCTTGTGGTAATACAAATGAGAAATCAGTCTTCTTACCTATCTCAATACCTCCAGTAACAACAGGCTTGTTTAAATCTCCTTTGATCTTTATATCACTATCAAAAACTAATTTACCATAATACATCTCATTATCTTTAGATGTAGAGTTCACTGCTTTAAAATCAACTGCCTTAATACTCAGATTAAAAGCAAAATCTTGATATGACTTAGTAAGTACCTGACCATCTACCACTAATATATTTCCATCTGTATCTGTGATACTAAACTTATCTAATTCTATTCCTCTGTTTGTAAAAGAAATCTTTTCGTTAATCTTTCTAAAATCAGCATTTAAATCATTCACATGGAATCCAATATCATTAAAGTTCATAGCTCCTAATATTTTAGGATCTGTAAACTTGCCTCCTATTTTTAGATTACCTGAGAAAAACCCTTCTGCCTTAGACAACTGATCTTTTGCAAAATACTCTATCGCTGCCATTTGGAACTTAGCCAAGTTCACATTCATATCCACCTCCTGAGTATCAGCATCAGCCCATCCGTCTATAGACATCTTATTCTCACCTCCTTGTAAAGTAATATCTGTTATAAACTTACTCGCACTCTCATTCTTCACTCCGACATGTAAGTCACCTAACCCTATCTCCATCACCTGTAACTTAGAAATGTCAATATCTGATATAAATCTAAAGTCTGTAGCTAAATCTTTTAAATACACCTCACCGTCAATAAATCCACTAGCCAACAGAACATCTTTCTTAACCATCTTAGTCAACATCTCAATACTAAAATCATTAAACAATATTCTCATTGGACTATTGGCTACTTCGTCCTTAGACTCAATAACTAAAGCACTATCCTCATGTGATAATTTAAAGTCCTTCACATAAAACCCTTCCGGTTTTAATACAAATCTATTCTCTGGTTTGACTGCCCACTTTTGATAATCCAGTATAAAACCATCTGGATATAATCTTGCTATCATATCTCCATCCTCAGCACGAACATCTCCAGCGATAAGATAACACACAGCATCTAATTTATCCTTTAAGCTCAGATTATAACTAATCGTATTATCTTTTATTCCCCCTTCTAATGATACTCTTCTAAGCGCCACACTAGCATTCGCCACTCTTTCTACGGACAGCCCATAAGTTAATGCTTCATTGACAGGTTTTAATTCTAAGGCAATATTATTAATCTCATTTTCTCCGTAGATTACTAAGGGTATCAATCCTTTTAAACTGATATAATCAGTACTCGCATCATACTTACCTGACACCTCTATTGGTTTTAATTCTTTTAGATCAGGTACCACAGAGTGAATAACCGAACTCTCCTTAACCAAGAGTTTATACGTAAAGTAGTTTTTATCTTGCTCCTTTTCCTCTGCTCCATTTTGTTCAGTTACAGTCTTTGTAGCAATTTCTTTTTTAGGCTCTTCTATTGCATAATAGACATCTATTGTCTTCATTAATTCATCTGCTAGTTGAGTGATTTTATACTCTCCTTGCATATTGAAGTCTATTAGTTCAGAAGTCAGTCCTAATGATCTATGAGTATTCTTACTCGTCGCAACTATCTCTATCGGTTGTAGATTATATGCTCTAGAAGCAGACATATAGGACAATCCTCTTAAAGACACTGTACCATCCAGATCATCAGGCATAATATTAGCTAACTTCCCTTCTATCGTTCCTTTAAAACTAGCCGGAGCTTCTTCTATACTTAATTTATATAAATCAATATTTTTAAAATCAGCCAATAAGTCTAAGCTAATTCCCTTATCCGTCCACAGCCCACTAGCATCTAATGCAAAGTTTAGATTAGGATCATTGTTAATAGAATGAACAGTATATTTCCCATCCTCAATGGCTCCATCTAGTTCAATATTGTTATAACTATACCCGCTATACTCTGCTTTTACAACATTGATATTTCCTTTTGCGTTTATATTTTTTGGATCTAGTCCTATCCCACTTACAGAAGCAGACATCGATAGTGTACCGATAGAATCATTCTTTAAGATTTGACCTAATTTTAGTTCAGCGATATTTGCTATTAAAGAATACTTCTCTTTCCCTTTTATGCGTTGATCGAAGAATGCTTTTACATCTGCATTACCAGAAGTCGTTTTAAGGGCTAATTGAGACTGTATCGTCTTCATCCCTCCCTTTACATTACCTGATAGTGATAAATGCGAAGGAATCTCTATATTCGTTGGCAGCACGCCTTTTGGAGCGATGCTAAAGATATCCTTAGCAGAAGTCTGAAATTTATTCAGTTTTAAATCTACTATAGCTTTTTCAGGAGTAGTCGCTCCTTTTATATTCCCAACCACATTGATCGTTGTAGACTGTAATCCAGTCAATAAAAACTGTTCAATAGACAAATCACCTACTACACCTTTTGCTTTAATGTCTACAGCTAAATTTTTATTCGTTAAACTTGTTAATCCAGCTTCTTCAAAAATAGTAGGCATAGCTAGATATACATCTCTTAACCCTAAATGAGACTCTTTGATTAGAACATCCACAGAAGTATCCTCTAGGTGCTCTGACAGCTTATTCACATCTTTATAATTCAATGTTACATTAGCGTCAAACTTAGAGTTAGGGGTTTCTAAAATGAAGTCTTTAATGAAAGTAGTTTGATCACCGTATAGAAAATAGGTCTTGAACTTATCTACTTGTAATCCGCTCTTTTCTTTAAAAGAAAACCCTTCTAAGTTTCCTCTTATCACATTAGGCGAAAACTGAAAATCTTTTAAATCAAAGTTGATATCTGTAAAAGCGATATGATTAGGGTCTAACCCAAAAGTCAATGCCTTAACGTTATCATTGTCAAACTTTACATCAATAGAGTTTAAAGCAAACTCCTTTATCCCTAGCTTCCATGGAGCAGATTCATCCACTACAGGAGCAGTCTCCTCTTCTGTTACGGGTGGTGTTGCCTTAATAGTTGTAGGAAATAAATGAACAACAGCCTTAGTATCATCTAAACGGATCTCTTTTAAATCAATCTGTTGATTCTTTAAATCAATTTGCTCAAATGTAGTTTTAAAAGCTCCTAATGCAAGATTAGCATATAACTTGCTCTCCTTATCCTCAAAAACGATATTACTATCTGTCCACTCTATAGTACCTAAATCCACTATAGGCATCACAGAAGTATTTGACTCTTCCTCTATCGGCTTTACCACTAACTGTGCTGCCTCAATAGAAGCCTGAGAAGGCAATTCTTTTTTATAATTTAAGTCTATTCCTGCAATTGCAATCTTAGGAATAGCAAATTTCATCTCCTCTAAATCAAATTGCTTAAAACGCGTAATAAATCTCTTTAACCCAAATGATACGTGATGACCATCATAATCATCATTATACTTCACCTGGATATCGCTAAGGCTTATCTCACCTACATCTATAGTCATAGAACTACTGTCCTCTTTATCCTCCTCTTCCTCTGAAGCGAAGGCTTCGATGATATAATCAAAGTTAAAGCGTCCTAGACTATCGCGTTTAATATCTGTCTTTAGTCCATCTAACTGAACACTATTGACATTGACAGAGCTCTTCAGGAGGGCAAATAAACTAATATCTACACCTAGATAATTAGTATATAACAAAGTATCCTTCTGTTGAGACTCAACATAAAGGTTCTTAACTACTATTTTTTTTGGAAAGGCAATCTCTATCCTATCTAAGGACACAGGGGTACCTATCTTATCCTGTACAAAGGTGATTGCAAAATCCTTCACCTTATTCTGGACAGCAGGTATCTGTATCGCAACGATAAGAAGTAGTAATATTAGAAATAAACTAAGTAAGAACCAGCCCAGTACCTTACCTATTTTAATTGTTATCTTCTTCAAAACAAATTTTTTATACAAAAATAACAAAAATCGTACCTCTCCAACAATGATATTCAAAGGAAAAGGAAAAAACT
Source organism: Myroides odoratimimus (assembly GCF_004337635.1). NCBI lineage: Bacteria > Pseudomonadati > Bacteroidota > Flavobacteriia > Flavobacteriales > Flavobacteriaceae > Myroides > Myroides odoratimimus. The sequence goes on along the minus strand of NZ_CP037427.1, from coordinate 2,302,215 downwards.
TTAGGGCAAAAAAAATCTCCAACACGGAGATCTACAATTAAGAAAAAAATGGCAAGCTACCTACATCGCACCGCTACAACCTCGGACCTTTGCTGCGTTCCCACCCTGGAGGATTAAGAGGGAGCTGGTCGTGTAGGACTTGCCACTGCAAATATACAACGGTTTTTTATTTTTCCAAGCTTTTTCAACTATTCGCATTAGATTTGTATATTGTATCAAATTAAAAAATGACAATGAAAAAATATAACATTCTAGTTCCGTTAGCATTAGGAGTAGCTTTTATAAGCTGTTCAAACAAAAAAAATTTAGAAAAAAATGTTTTATCTATTGATACTACTCATCTAAAACAGCTATATAAGGGAAATGAAGACATAAAACTGAGTCTAAAAACTACCGAAAATGCGCAAGTAGACTCTGTAATTTATTACTTCAACGACAAAAAAGTAGGTGCTTCTATCAAAAATGAGGTGTTAAATCTAAACTTAGGTGAACAAAAGTTAGGTAAAACAACGATTAAAGCTGTTGCTTATGCTGAAAATTCGAATAAAGAATTCACAACTAATATAGAAATAACAGCTCCTAAAGAACCTGCTTTTTACAGCTATAAATTAGTAAACACTTATCCTCATGATCAAGAAGCCTATACACAAGGTCTAGAATTTCACAATGGTATTTTATATGAAAGTACAGGTAATGGCGAAGGTGGAGGAACAACGAACACGGGAAGAGGAACAGGTAAGAAAGGAATCTCTAGTGTACGCCAAGTAGATTATAAAACAGGTAAAGTCATCAAGATTCACAAACAACCAATGGATATCTTTGGTGAAGGGTGTACTATCCTTAATGGTAAACTATACCAACTAACTTATCAAAACAATGAAGCTTATGTATTCAATGCAGAAACATTAGCACAGGAGAAAACACTTCCTTATTTTCAGAAGATGGAAGGATGGGGACTTACGAATGATGGTAAGCACCTGTATATGACATCAGGTTCTGAGTTTATCTATAAACTAGATCCAGAAACATTTAAAGAAATAGACAGAGTAAGCGTATATACAGATAAGAATGTTATACCTCTAGCTAATGAATTAGAATGGGTAGATGGTAAGATATATGCTAACTTCTATGGACAGAATGCAGTAGCAGTAATCAATCCTCAAACAGGAGCAATCGAAGCTGTTATAGACTTCAGCGAATTACTAAACCTAACTACATATCACGAAGACAGAGATGTAATGAACGGTATCGCTTATAACCCACAAACTAAGACATTCTTCCTAACAGGTAAAAACTGGGACAAAATGTTCGAAGTACAGATTATTAAATAATTTAGGGAACTGAATAAAGGGAACAGAGAACTAGAAACAGAAAACTGGGAACTGGAAACTGGGAACAGGGAACCATAAACTGAAAACAGAAAACAGGGAACAGAGAACTGGAAACAGAAAACTGGAAACAGGGAACCATAAACTGAAAACTGGAAACAGGGAACCATAAACTGAAAACTGGAAACAGGGAACCATAAACTGAAAACAAAAAATGCTGACCATGGTCAGCATTTTTTATTATATGAATTTTATTCTTCTTCCCAATAATCACTACCAAAGCCAATCCTAAGAAAATCTAATTGTTCATTATATATAAAGTGAATTCCATGCTCTGCCTCCCAATAACAATCGTTGTAGTGAATAAAAACAAGTTGTTCATTGGCGTTTAATACTATTCTTACACTATTAGGTGGCGCAACTAATTGCCATAATAATGCTCTATTCTCATTAGCTATTTCTAATACAAAATCCTTTTCATACTCCTCATTATAGTCTTGCCAAGCTACATTAAAAGATTCCTCCAAAGCGCTCATAACAGCTACATAAATCTCATTTTTATTCTTCTGCTCATATTTCTTTATACAATTTATTATTCTCGCCTCCATCCCTTCTATTGCAAATAATTCTTCTTGTATGGAGATACGACACCCTCGACGAATTCCCCATACTAATGAAGATATAAAACGAGTACTTACCCATTCATAAACATCTTCACTAAAATAAAATTCTAAATCTAAATCGAGTGATTTATACTCCGTCTTTATAGGAGTTCTACTGTCATTTGAGTCTCTTGAAACCCAATTCCCATCTACAGTAAACAGTACTGATAAATGGGTATCAAAGCCTGAAACATCAAATTTAATAGACCATTCTTCTACATCTTCATCCAATAAAACGATAATTTCCACATCTAAACAATCCCAAAGTTGCTGAGGAGATATACCCTCTACTGGTGTAGTGTAAATATATTTTTGTTTATCAAAAGCATACCCCTTCTTTAGTATTAATTGATGATATAAGTAAGTAGTAAACCTTTCAAAATCGACCTCCCATTGTTCAGAAAAAACTTGTTCAACAAATGAATCTACTTGGCTAATTAACTGATTGTTTTCACTTAAGAAATAGCTATCCAAAATAACATCAATAAAAATGCTATCTGCTATTTGTAGTTTATTCTCAAACTTCCAACTTGCAAATTGGATAGGAATCAAATTCCCCAAATACTTAGAATACGTCATATACTATTGATTAATATGATAGACTAAACGGTTTCACAAAAAAACACCTTAACAAACAAACACCTTCCCAAAAATCCTCTACTCATAGAGACTCACCCCATTTACATCAGTAGTCAGTACATCTGACATATAGTCAAACAGTGGTCTCATCGCTATAAATGTCTTGATTACTTCCTCTTTAAAACTAGGTGCTAATACCTCTTTATCGGTGAACGAACGCATCACGAGATACTGTTTCTTGCGCAACAAGTCAATAGCGGGATGCTCCTTGTCAAATCCCTTAGGAGCTGTCTTTAGTTCCTCCCCTTGTAATTCTCCAAAATACTGTTGGAATTGCTCCTCTGCTATAATCTCACGAAGTTCACTATCGTCCATAGCGATCTCCTTGCGGATACGCAATAAATCTTCCTTATTAGGCTCCCAAAAACCACCTCCTACAAAACTTCTACCTGGCTCTATATTCACATAATATCCTCCTCTAAGCATCGGTTTAGTACGTCCTAAATGCAATCCAAAATAAGTCTTATAAGGCGTCTTGTCCTTCGAGAAGCGCACATCTCTATAAATACGATGTACATGTAATAGATCTATACTATCATGCTGTAACATCTCATCGTGTACTACTTTAAAAAAAGCCTTCACCTCAGCGAATAACTTATCGAATTCTGGCTTATGATCTGCAAACCAAGGTTTATTATTATTCTGACTTAACGTCACTAAGAAGTCTATATGTTCTTTTTTTAACTGTTTCATACTTTATTTTTTAATTCTTGCCAATGAGCCACTTTCTCTTGAAAGCTCATTCTTGCATTTGCTCCACTCGGCGAAGGTAAAGTTAGTAAAGATACTCCCTCTATCTGCCCTATGTATTTGTCAAAATATTGTCTTGCCTTTTGGCTAGAGAAGACGATTGTACGGATATTGGGATATTCTATCAGTAATCCCTTGATATCGTTAGCTTCTTCTGCTGTGATATCACTGTCTAAGCTACTCTTGCGTTCACAAGACTGCAAGACATCCCATAAGGCTATCCCCTTTCGCTGAAGCAAATCGAGCTTATCCTTATACACATCACTATACTCTTCTCGAAAAACACTAAATAATATCTTCCAAAACACATTCTGCTTATTGCCGTAATACTCCTGAAAGTCTAACGATTTAATACTCGGCATCGTACCCAATATCAACACTTTAGCCTCATCAAACACCACAGGTTTAAAAGAATGTATTCTACTCACTTCACTCATATCCCAAAGATATTAATTTTTATCTCAACGAAATAACTATCAATTCTTTACTGCCTATTTTGCTATAATTTAGAACAATTTCCTAAACTTCATTTTATTTAAAAATTGTTTTAGAGCTCACTCCCTATTTTTGATAAGCACAGTCTTCCTTCTACAACAACACACTAAAAAAAGCATTTCATTTTTTTTATTTTTCACTAAAAAAGCGTTCTAAAAATGGCTCTTAAATATTTTATATACTCACTTTTTTTCAAAAACACCCTAAAAACAGCTTCTATCACATCAATATTTTAAAAAAGAGGTACATTTTTTTTAGTACCTAAAAATAATTAATACACTAATTACCAACACATTAAATCAAAACAACATCAAATCCGTTAAAGTAGTAAACAGCTCTTAACCCTAGTAAATACAAGCCTTATTTTGATTTCCTTCGACAATACATGGACAATAACCCGAGAATAGTGGACTACAGAGGTTGTTTGTCCAAGAAATATTCTTTTACTCTCCTCCTATTCTCCTCTGATCTGCTACAAAAATTCACTGAATATTCTACTTCAAATAAAATTGAATTAACCCCATATAAAAAGTAAATTGCCTCAAGAGCATTTCTAAATTTACTTCTGAAAGAATGAATATACTTCCCTCTAAACCGAGTGCTTATAGATGTGCTTGTCTATACGCCAAAGGAGATAGACCTGTAGATTTTTTAAAATAACGACAGAAGCTAGTCGCATCTAAGAAATGAAGCTCTTCAGCTATTGTGTAGATAGGTTTATCCGTTGCGATAAGATAAGACTGCGCTTGAGTGAGTACTAGTTCATTAATAATCGCAGACACTGTCTTGCCCGTCTGCCTGCGTACCAAAGTCGTTAGGTATTTAGGATTGAGCTTTAGTTGATCAGCGTAGAACTGTACTGTGCGCTCAGTTAAATAATACTGATGAACCAAATTATACAGTCTAAAAACAGTTGTTTCTTTCTTCGAACTTGGTTTCAACTTCACCTCATCTTGTTCATAAAATCGGTTGATATGAGCGATTAAAGAATACAGTAAATACTTCATCGCATCAGCATAAAACACAGATATGTCTGTACTGCGATTAGCCAGCAACAACTGGTAGTAATCTATAAACACTTTTTGATTTCCCTCATTCAGATGAATAATAGGATGTCTGACCAACTCGTTTAAAAACTGATAATTAGTAGGTAGAATAAGATCCTTTATACTATCCAGATCAAACAGCACACATAGATACTTCCCCTTACTTTCTGTAGTAGGAATAGAGAACAAACGCTGTGGAAATACTGTCAATAGAGAACCTACAGAGAACATCTCTGTTTGGTTGTCAACTTTGAGCTCATTACTTCCCTCCATACAATAAGACAACAATATTCCTTTCTCTCTATATGCGGTAGTAGAGAATAAAGAAGGAATAATACGATCCGATGTTATAATCTGAATAGGGAAATGCTGACTCATCACACAGTAGTTAATAAGTCAAAGTTAACAATAAAAACAACTTATTGCACATTTATAAAACAATACTGTCAATAGATAAACGAGGTCTTATTCAGAACTTTGCAGCAAATAAAAAAGAAATATGATCAGTAAATCAGTAATTATAAAAGATACATCTTATACCTTATATATCAACTATCAAGATGATGAACAAAAACGAAAAGAGTTCAATAGAATGTGTCAGGAGGTATGGGAGTTCGACTTCGAAGGATACTACCAATCGGGATATTGGGGAGAGGATTGTATCGTGTTTTCTTTATTCCAAGAAGATAAAATAGTAGCACATACAACTTTAAGCCTATTCGAAATAACGAAAGATAATAAAACGTATAAAACAGGACAATTAGGTACTGTAATGACAGACCCAGCCTATCAAAATAACGGTTTATCAAGATTCTTATTAGAATATATAGAAGCAGAATATAAAGACATCGTAACAGGTTACTTTTTGTTTGCAAATGATACAGTACTGGACTTCTACCCAAAATTTGGGTATGTACCTGTAGAAGAGTATCAAGCAACACTAAAGGTGAATACAAAACCTTCTACTCTATCGAGTTTAGAGAAATTAGATTTAGACAATCCTACATCGCTTGCTCTATTTGAAGAATATGTCAAAAATGGATATACCTATAATAGGCTAAATACTAAAAATGTAGGGTTGGCTTTCTTTTATTGTTATGCTAATTTAGATTTTGGTTTTAAAAACTCTATTTACTACAGCAAAACATTGGATGCCATTATTTTCTATGAGCAAGAAGAAAGCGAACTGACAATCTATTCTATTTATCAAAGAGATCACAATGTCAAACAACTCGATGCGATAATAGATGCATGTTGTACAGAAGAGACACAGACTATCTATTTTGCGTTTAGCCCTGAGATAGAACAAGCTACTTATAGCTTATATAAAGAAGATGACGATATCACGCTGATGGTGACAGAAGAGCTAATAGACTTATTCTTTGATCAGAAGACCATGGTAGCTTCGCTATCACATACATAAATTCTAAGTAGTTAGTAATAAATAAGAAAGGCAGTATGAAATATTAACGTACTGCCTTTGTGTTTTATTAATACTTTACTACTAGAACATCTTGCGCTTGTAAGATAGCCATAGCATTCATTTCTTTCAATCTGTGCTGATGAACATATCTCAATACTTCAGACAAAAAGTTCATACTAATCTGTATAGCTTCTTCTATCGTACGACCTTTCGTTAGCTGTGCAGAGAGTGTTCCTGTGAATAAATCTCCTGTCCCTACTACTTCTACAGGTATATTATCAGCATAAAAATGAGTCAACTTACCTTCATTAATCAAGATGACTTCTACTTGATGATTAATATTCTCTTTCATTTCGGCTGTAGTCAAAACAATGGTTTTAGAAGACAATACCTCATCTGTCTGTACTGCTTCTAGTAGTTCTTGCTCATTAGTTATACACTTACCTAAAAGATATTCTAATTCGAAGTGATTAGGAGTTAAGATATCACTTAGCGCTAATAATCGCTCTTTAGAATAATCTGCCTGCTCTTTAGGTATATACAGCCCGTCTGTACGCGTATCTCCAAATACGGGATCATAGATATAGGTGATGGTATGCTGTGCTTTTAATTGCTTAATGAACTGCGCTGTTGCATCTATTATCTCTTTGCTCTTTAAGTATCCACTTACTACATACTGCGTAAGTTGTGCTGTGTTAATTTCTAATACTCCACGAGCCAGCTTTTCGAATAATTCTTTAGGTACAGCCTCTCCATAATATACGGGTTTGTCTGTGTGACTTGATAAAAGAATGGTAGGCATCGCTACACAATTAATTCCGTGAAGCTGTATAGCAAAACTAGCTGAGTTATTCCCCACATACCCAGTAGAAACAGTACTCTGTATGGATATAATATGAGGTTCTATTGTGTTATTTGTCATGATAATGAAATGAGAAAACACTTCTATACTCTTGTCTATTTACTTCCATAAGACAAGGAAAATATACATCTGTGCTTCTTAAATTATTTTTGACAAAAATACAACTATAATCAGCAAGCGAGATAGTCCAGTTTAAAGAAAATTGATTAAACCCAGAATCAGTGATAGACAGATAAACGAAAAGTAATTATACAAAATAGCTCTGAATTAGTGATACAAGCATACTATAGTATGGTTTTAGAGCTAATGAAAGAGATATGAAGTAGAATTGCTTTGTAGTATTTGGCTAACGCTTATTCTGGGTTAAAATAATACCAATAAAAAAGCAGGCTGAAATCTGCTTAATTCTATCCTATGGTATAAGACGTTCTGCTTTTAATTGTTCAAATAGTTCTATGAAAGAGTCTTTTGTAGGTTTATAAGTTGTAAAGCCTAACTGCCTACTCTTAGACATATCAGTAATGACTTCTATAGGACGACCTAAATCCGCATCTGTATGCCATGGAGAGACTAATGTACCTAAATCCTTAACTTGTAGTTTATGCTTCGCTATAATAGTCTGCCATACCTCACTCTTCTGTAACAAGGTTGCTTCTAATGGTCTGATAGTATCCTTATACCCTTCAAAAGGTATATCAAAATAATTAGCTATTTCTTCCCATAGCCACTTCCATCTAAACACATCTCCATTGGTAACATTGAATGCTTGATTCTTAGCTGTATCTGTAGTAGATGCCCATACCAACTGTTTTGCTAATACGCTTACATCAGTTACATCTGACACCCCATTCCACTGTGCTTCTGATCCTGGCCAAACCATAGGAAGTCCTTCTTCCTTACATATACTCGCATACACAGCAAGTGTAATCCCCATATTCATCAGATTACCTACTGCATGCCCTATCAAAGTATGAGGTCTATGTATACTCCAAGTAAAACCGTCTCGCTCAGATGCTTTATACACTTCATCTTCTTGAGCATAATAGAAATTCTCTAATTCTAATCGAGGGTGTTCTTCTCTAACAGGGGTAATAGGTAAGATACCTGACTTCACATAAGATTCAAAAGGGCCTAAATAATGTTTTAATCCAGTTACTAAGGCTACATGCTTTACGCTCTGTTTAGAAGATAATACATCTAGTAAATTCCTAACTAAAGTAGCATTGATAATAATATTCTCTGCCTCTGTATCCTTACGCATCCAGGTGGTAAAGTAAACATGGGTAGGAGCTATATCTTGTAAGGCTATAGCTAAACCTTCTCTATCTAATAAGTCTGCAGCAATGGGAATGACTCCGTCTACAATTCCTTTTGGATTTCTTGCTAATCCATATACTGTCCAATCTTGAGCGATAAGTTCTTTTGCTAGATTACTACCAGCAATACCACTAACGCCTACTACTAATGCTTTATTCTTCATGATTCATTTCTTTGAAGACAAAGCTAAAGCAAGTAAAATAGCTGTGCATTGACCTAAGATAAGTCAATCCCTTGATCTAGATCAAGTAGATTACTTCATTTTTTTCTTAATACGGCTAACTGTTTCTGGAGTTAGACCTAAATAAGAAGCCAAAAGATGCTGTGGAATACGGTTGACTAAGTCTGGATAACAAGTAATGATTTGCGCATATTTCTCCTCTGCATTATAGGCTATATTACTCAATATACGTCTATCTTTATTCGCTAAGCTACGTTCATAAAGTATTCTAAAGTAGTTACTCATCACAGGTATATCTATCACTATTCTATCATAGTCTTCCTTACTTATAAGCAGTAATTCTACTTCTTCTAAAGCATCAATGTTCAATACTCCTTTTTCACCAGTAAAGAAACTATAAGAATCTGCCATCCACCAGCCTTCCCAACCAATGAAGTTAATATTCTCTACTCCTTTTTCGTCTATCACATAAGACTTCAGTACTCCTTTCGCAACAAAAGCCATGTGCTTACACACGTCTCCTTCTTGCAATAAGTATTGCTTTCTCCTTAGTTTTTTAACTGTAAAATAATCTTCTAAACGAACAGCTTCTTCTGTGGTCAACTGTACTTTTTCTTGAATGTGTTGAATTAATAAATCGAACATAGGAAGTAGTAAAAATATGCTATCTACAAAAATAAACAATTACAAGCTGAAATGTTTACCTTTAGCTATTCATTATAACGTTATGCCGATTGTATCTCAACAAAATTTACTTATTCCTTATCCACAAAAAGTAGCACTCTCTATACAGTTTGACTATGCTATCGTGGATATACATAACAGTTTTGATTACTTAGAGGAATTATGGGAAGACATTGTGACTACTATATCTAATGCTATTACAGACAGTGGAATTACTATATTAGAAGGCACTACCGATATTAATGATAACTATACGATTATTGCCTATAATTTAGTAATATTGGCTGTTCCTCCCTATATAGACTTTACCTTTATTTATAACGATTTGTATGATGTCGACTTACCTAGTTCATTTCTAATAAGTACTCCTAATTATTACAACAAGGAGATAAAAGACATTTTACTACAAACAAAATAACGATGATAAAACCAATTGATATTACCGACTTACCCCAGACTTTACATGTATTAGAAGAAGTAAAACAACATATGCTCAGCCAAGGTATTGATCAATGGGATGAATCTTATCCTAATAAAGATATTATCTCTAATGACATTCAAAAGAAGCAAGCTTATATCTATACAGAAAACGAACAGATCTTAGCCTATATAGTCTTAAACGAAGAATATGATGTAGAGTATAATGATCTTCGTTGGACTAGTCCTACTCCATTTATTGTTATCCATAGATTATTTGTCAGTCCTAAAGCACAAGGTAAAGGGATATCTAGTAAGATGATTCTATTCGCAGAACAATACGCCAAAGACAATAACTATGCATCTATTCGCTTTGATGCATATACACTAAATACTACTGCTAATGCGGTTTACACTAAAAAAGGTTATCAATTAGTAGGTACAGTTCAGTTTAGAAAAGGGGTGTTTAATTGTTATGAGAAAACACTATATTACTAATAAACTAAGTTTCTTATAGATTAACTATAGTATACACTGTATCTATTCCAATAGGTATTCATAAATTCTCACTCCAAACACTATACATCCTATTAATCCAAATATCACGCCACTCAATGCTGTCCAAAATTGATTGGGTTCTTTGATAAGCATTAATACACCTACAACAAGAAAAACTAAACATAAAAATAAATAGAATATATTTTTAAAAAACTCTTTTCTATCTTCCCTCTTTAGTTTTTTCGCATACTCTTCTAAATACAATTGCTTAATACTCTTATTATCATCGCTCCATTGTTTATAAATATCAGAGTATTTTTTTAAAGTATCAGTACATCCCATTATTTTATAAACTGAGTCTTCCAAGCTACTTCTTTGGTATACCTCATCGTCATTATGAAATAATTCTAATTCACTAAAGAAATCTTCTGTTTCATTATAAAACCAACTTAACTCTTCAAAATCAATACATATAATTTCATCATCTTTCACCTCATTCAATAAGAAATTGTAAAAATCTTTTCTCAATTGCTTTTTAGTAGATGTTTCAATAGCTAAATTATGATTAATTCTTTGTTGTAAATTACTAAGTACTATTGATTTATCAATTATCAAAGAAACTCTATTATCTCCTTCCGTTATATAACTTTCTATTAGTTTACTTTTTTGTTCATTCAGTAGTTCTAAATCATATAATTCTTGCCACAATTGTGGCAAAGTTCCTATAGCTTCTAGCTCTTCCTCCTCGTTATTTTTATTTTTAAAAGTTAAATACACTCTATTTGCCATAGTATCTGAAATTTACATACAATTAAAGATAACAAAAAACCGAGCCTTTACAGACTCGGTTTACTATTATTTCTCTGATATTCTTCTCTATCTTCATTGACATACATCTTATGAGGAGATTGCTTAGTATGAAAGATATCCAGAATAACAATATTCTCTTCAGTTACCTCATATAGAATTTTATACTCATAAACTAAGAGATACCTTCTCTCGAATCGACTATACATCATACCTTCTTTCTGTCCTAAATAGGGAAAATCAATTAACTGCTTGATTGCTTTAATAATATTATCCTTTACCTCTTTAGCCTTGCTTACACTGACATGATTAACATAATAGAAGTATATATCCCTTAATTGACTGGCTGCAAAATCAGATAATATTATTTTCATACTACTACCATTTAGTACTCATCTCTTCTACTTCCTCTAAGGTATAATACCTTCCCTCCTCATAGTCTTTACGAGATATAGCTAATCTGCTCTCTAATTCCTCTTCTGTCATAGGTAAAAACATCTCCTCTTCCACTCGTTTCAGAGCATTGACATATTCATTTATCTGGTCGATCAATGCCTCATCGTGAATATCCATAAGGGATTTAACTATCTGCTGTCTCTTTACCTCTACACTCATAACTAATTCATTTACAACACAAAGTTACACAAAATAAATAAACACATTCCTCCCTAACTATAAATTTACCACATAAAAAAACCGAGCCTATACAGACTCGGTTTCTCTCTTTACAACTATATAAGTGGGTTTACTTCACTTCTTCGTATTCTACATCTTGTGTACCATCAGCATCACCACCTTGGTTTGGCTGTCCTTGTTGAGGACCTGCTTGACCACCTTCAGCTTGTGCTTTGTACATTTCTTCAGATGCTGCTTTCCAAGCTTCGTTAATTTTGTCTAACGCTGGTTGGATAGTATCTAAGTTCTTAGTTTCAAAAGCTGTTTTTAATTCAGCTAAAGCTCCTTCGATATTAGATTTATTTCCTTCAGATAATTTATCTCCGAACTCTTTTAATTGTTTTTCTGTTTGGAAAATCATAGCATCAGCTTCGTTGATTTTCTCTACAGTTTCTTTTGCTTTTTTATCAGCATCAGCATTGGCTTCAGCTTCTTTTTTCATTCTTTGGATTTCTTCTTCAGTTAATCCAGATGAAGCTTCGATACGAATATCGTGAGATTTACCAGTTCCTTTATCTGTAGCAGATACTTTGATAATACCATTAGCATCGATATCGAAAGTTACTTCGATTTGAGGCACTCCTCTTTGTGCAGGTGGTAAACCATCTAAGTGAAAACGACCGATTGTTTTGTTATCATTAGCCATTGGTCTCTCTCCTTGTAATACGTGGATTTCAACCGATGGTTGGTTATCTGCAGCAGTAGAGAATACTTGAGATTTCTTAGTTGGAATAGTTGTATTAGATTCGATTAATTTAGTGAATACACCTCCCATAGTTTCAATACCTAATGAAAGTGGCGTAACATCTAATAATAATACATCTTTTACATCTCCAGTTAATACACCTCCTTGGATAGCAGCACCGATAGCTACAACCTCATCAGGGTTAACTCCTTTGTGTGGTTTTTTACCAAAGAATTTCTCTACTTCTTCTTGGATTCTTGGGATACGTGTAGATCCACCTACTAAGATTACCTCATCGATATCTGATTTAGATAAACCAGCATCTTTTAAAGCTTTCTCACAAGGAATCATAGAACGACGTACTAAATCATCTGATAATTGCTCAAATTTAGCTCTTGTCAATGTTTGTACCAAGTGTTTTGGTCCTGAAGCAGTAGCTGTTACATAAGGTAAGTTAATCTCTGTTTGTGTAGCAGAAGATAACTCAACTTTAGCTTTCTCAGCAGCTTCTTTTAAACGTTGTAATGCCATAGCATCTTTACGTAAATCTACTCCTTCAGCAGAATTAAACTCATCTGCTAACCAGTTGATAATTACGTTATCGAAATCATCTCCTCCTAAGTGAGTATCTCCATTAGTAGATAATACTTCGAATACACCGTCTCCTAACTCAAGGATAGAGATATCGAATGTACCACCACCTAAGTCATATACTACTACTTTTTGATCTTTTCCTGTTTTGTCTAATCCGTATGCTAACGCAGCCGCTGTAGGCTCGTTAATGATACGTCTTACTTTTAATCCTGCAATCTCTCCTGCTTCTTTTGTCGCTTGACGTTGTGCGTCATTAAAGTAAGCTGGTACAGTAATAACTGCTTCCGATACTTCTTGTCCTAAGAAATCTTCAGCTGTCTTTTTCATTTTTTGTAGTGTCATCGCAGAGATTTCTTGTGGCGTATATAAACGTCCATCGATATCTACACGTGGAGTATCATTATCTCCTTTTACTACTTGGTAAGGTACTGCTGTTGCTTCTTTCGCAGCCTCACTATATTTCTCTCCCATAAAACGTTTGATAGACGCAACTGTTTTTGTTGGGTTAGTTACAGCCTGACGTTTTGCAGGATCACCTACTTTAATCTCTCCACCTTCTACGAAAGCTACGATAGATGGTGTAGTTCTTTTTCCTTCAGCGTTTGAAATTACTACTGGCTCGTTTCCTTCCATTACAGAAACACAAGAGTTTGTAGTTCCTAAGTCAATACCAATTATTTTACTCATAATATTTTCTATAGTTTATTTTTATACTTAATTCATTGTCGTGAGCTTCATGCTCGGTTACTCTTAAACAATCTTTGTGCCAACAGAAAAAATTGAATATTTTGTCTGTTTTTAGGTCATTTTATCTTTTAAATAATGTCATATTGTCATTTACCTCTCTTTTAGATAAGAAATAAGCATACATAACGTCAGTATATACTGACAATGATACCTCTCCTTAAGAAGCCCTCTCCTTAAAAAACACATCACTTACTACTCCTACTTAGTAATCAATACAAGAAACATAAAACAACTATATAATTATCTATCCACATAATTCCCTTCCCATCTTGCGTTAAATAAATCTCTAAAAGTTGTCTCTGATTAGAATTTAGCTATCTTCGTATTATTAAATCACTACTATTTTATGGAATGTATTTCTGTATTTGATATGCTCAAAATCGGTGTAGGACCATCTAGTTCGCATACTTTAGGTCCTTGGAGAGCCGCTGAGCTTTTTTTAAAAGAATTGCGTGATCGCAATATCTTTGACCAAGTTTCTTCTCTGAAAATAGATTTATTTGGTTCACTTTCTCTTACGGGAGTAGGGCACGCTACTGACTTAGCTGTCATGTTAGGACTAAGTGGAGCTGATCCAGAATATGTCCCTGTCGAAGACATTAGTGGTATTATTGATCATATTAATGCTTCACAGTCTTTATTATTAGGAGGAACAATGCCTGTAGTGTTTAACCCTAAGGAAAACATTGTATTTAATAGAAACTTCCTCCCTTTCCATGCTAATGGAATGACATTTACTGTACAATATGGTGAACATGAACTATATGAATCTACCTTTTATTCTATCGGTGGAGGATTTGTAGTAAAAGAAGAAAACCCTGATAATCAAGAGAAAGAAGAGATCAAAGCTACTTTCCCTTTCCCTATAGAAAAAGCTACGGAATTATTAGCCTACTGTAAAGAGCAGAATATGTCTATCTCTGAATTAGTATATGAAAATGAAAAGTCTATACGTTCAGAAGAAGAGATACATAATGAGTTATTACGCGTGTGGAATACCATGCTAGAGTGTATGTATATCGGATGTCATACAGAAGGTATATTACCAGGAGGCCTTAACGTACGTAGACGTGCTTATGACACTCATTCTAAACTGAAAGGAGACCTCCCTTATAACACACCTCAAGAATGGTTACAGACTATTCGTAAGACAAAGGTTTACTTTAGACAGATATTGAAATGGGTAAGTTGTTTTGCCTTAGCTGTTAATGAAGTGAATGCTTCTCTTGGGCGTGTAGTGACTGCCCCTACTAATGGTAGTGCAGGAGTTATACCAGCGGTATTAATGTATTATCTAGTTATAGAGAACCATAAAGCAGGCGATAAAGAAATCAAACAGTTCTTAATGGTAGCTGGCGAAATAGGTAGTATCTTTAAAAAGGGAGCTACGATATCTGCTGCTATGGGAGGATGCCAAGCAGAGATTGGGGTTTCTAGTGCAATGGCTGCTGGTGCCTTATGTGAGCTAATGGGAGGTACTCCAGAACAAGTAACTGTAGCAGCTGAGATAGCTATGGAACATCACTTAGGACTGACATGTGACCCTATCGGAGGTCTAGTTCAAGTACCTTGCATAGAAAGAAACACGATGGGCGCTATTAAAGCTATTAATGCAGCAGAGCTTGCTTTAGATACTGACCCTAAGAATGCAAAAGTTCCTTTAGACAAAGTAGTCAATACAATGTGGGAAACTGCAAAAGACATGAATAATAAATACAAAGAGACTTCAGAAGGTGGTCTTGCTGTAGCTGTAAACTTATCAGACTGTTAAACAGATGAAACAAACGATTGGAATATTGTGTTTCCTAGTCTCGGCCTATGCTTTAGGACAGAGTCAACTCTATGTATCTACACCCACTGTAGCTTACAACGATGCTAATGGTACTACTCAGATAGGAGTCTATACACGTGGTGCTTATTTAGAAAATATAGAAAAAATAAACAAAGATGTATTCAAGGTAACTAATGCTTATGCAGAAGAGACTTATATTTTAGATATTAATAATCTAAAAAAAACGCTCTCAGCAGAAGATACATCAGAAGCCTCTCCTAATCCGATTATAGACTTTGATGATTATTATGGAAGTCCTCACTTATTCACAACAGTAGGTGGACTGAAGGTAAGAAAAGCTCCTAATCATCAAGCAGAAGTATTAGAGACACTGTACA
Source organism: Myroides odoratimimus (assembly GCF_004337635.1). Taxonomy (NCBI): domain Bacteria; kingdom Pseudomonadati; phylum Bacteroidota; class Flavobacteriia; order Flavobacteriales; family Flavobacteriaceae; genus Myroides; species Myroides odoratimimus. The sequence goes on along the minus strand of NZ_CP037427.1, from coordinate 2,286,236 downwards.
CAGGTACACCATTAGCCATAGATTACTACCCTTATGATAAAGAAGCTTGGGTAAAAGTATCTCACTTAGGAAATACAGGCTATGTACCAGTGAAATATTTAGGTAAAAGACCTAACCTAAACAATCTAATAACAAATTATAAAAAAGCTACTGATCCAAAAGATCAAAAGAGATTTATCCAACGTATCGTAGAGCTTGGTTGGAATAGTAGCCAAGATGAAACAGCACTAGCACTAGGAGTTTTTGCTGAATATGCGGACAAAAATAACCGTCCAGAAAAAGCAACCATCGCTAGACTACAAGCAGAAGTTCTAAAAGTGTCTCCTAATAATGAAGAAATAGCTGACAAAATAGAAAATATGCTAAACCAACAACTATTCGGTTTTACGTTAAATAATGTGTTAGAACCAAGAAAAGGTTTTAGCTTAGCCACATTAGAGAAAAGTCTAGGGAAGATAAAAGAGAGTTATTCTAACTTAGATGATTGTGCTCTAGGAGACTATGAGAGCAATATAATATTCCATACAGCTGAATGTATTGGACATGATGTCAATAAAACATATAAGTTAAGAATAATAGAAATAAAAAATGATGCTGGATTCAAGATCAACAACAGCATCGTGAATGAAAATACAACAGAAAAAGAATTTTTAGAAATAGGAAAAGGCCTTATTAATACAATTCTTCCTTTAGAAAAAGCGTATCAGATAGCAGCTGGAGATATGGTATACCAATTTTCATTTGCAGAAGGTAAGCTGAGTAAAGTAGAATTGATTTACTTCTGCTAATTCTCTTCTTTTTATTCTGAAATAACAATTTTACAATAACCCAAAAAAACAAGAAAAATGTCTGTAGCAAAAAAAGACTATAAAAAAGTGACAACTAAGTCGCTAATAGATATGAAAGCCAACGGAGAGAAAATATCAATGTTAACATGTTATGACTACTCTATGGCTAAAGTATTAGAAGCAGGTGGAGTTGACGTAATGCTTGTAGGAGATTCTGCTAGTAATGTAATGGCTGGTCATGAGACTACTCTACCGATTACATTAGATCAGATGATCTATCACGCACAGTCTGTAGTACGTGGAGCTGACAGAGCGCTAATTGTTGTGGACTTACCTTTTGGTTCTTACCAATCTGATCCTAAAGAAGCATTGCGTTCAGCTATTCGTATCATGAAAGAAAGTGGCGCTCATGCAGTAAAGATGGAAGGTGGAGAAGAGATTAAGGACGGTATTAAACGTATCTTAGATGCAGGTATCCCTGTGATGGGCCACTTAGGACTTACTCCTCAGTCTATCTATAAATTTGGTACTTATACCGTAAGAGCTAAAGAAGAAGAAGAAGCTAATCAGCTGATCAAAGACGCTAAAATGTTAGAAGAGATAGGGTGTTTTGCTCTTGTACTAGAAAAGATTCCTGCTGCTTTAGCAAAGAAAGTTGCTGAGAGTATTTCTATCCCTGTTATCGGTATCGGTGCTGGTAATGGTGTAGATGGGCAAGTATTAGTAGTACATGATATGATAGGACTTACTCACGAATTTAGCCCTAAATTCTTACGTCGTTATATGAACATTTTTGAAGATATGAAAAATGCAGTATCTCAATATGTTGAAGATGTTAAGTCTGTTGATTTTCCGAATGAAAACGAACAGTATTAAGAAAGCTTACTTATTTAAAATACAAAGAATATCCTTTTTACATATAAAAAGGATATTTTTGTTTCAAATTATTACAAATGAAGATTGTTTCTACACCCGAAAACCTACAAGTATTACATGAAGATAATCATATCATCGTCATTAATAAACGCGTAGGCGATATCGTACAAGGTGACCAAACAGGTGATATGCCACTAAGCGAAATAGTAAAATTATACTTAAAAAAGAAGTACAATAAACCTGGAGAAGTTTATCTAGGCGTAGTACATCGCTTAGACCGTCCTACTTCTGGATTAGTAGTATTTGCAAAAACATCTAAAGCACTGAGTCGCTTAAACGAATCATTCAAGAACAGAGAAACACAAAAAACGTATTGGGCAGTAGTAAAAGATGCTCCCCCTAAAGTAGAGGACACATTAGAGCACTTCCTAGTTAGAAACCCTAAGAACAATACTTCTAAAGCACATAATAAAGAAGTCCCTAATAGTAAAAAGGCAAAGCTAACCTATAGAATGTTTCACCAACTAAAGACCTATTCTACTCTAGAGATAGATCTATACACAGGACGTCACCATCAGATAAGATGCCAGCTATCAGCTATAGGTTGCCCTATTAAAGGAGATCTAAAATATGGAGCAGACAGAAGTAATCCTGATGGAGGTATTCACTTACATGCTCGTAAGCTTACCTTTATCCATCCAGTGACAAAAGAAACACTTACTATAGTAGCTCCTACTCCTGAGGAAGTAATATGGAATAATATAGAACCAAAATAATACAAAAAGCTATTCAGAAATGAATAGCTTTTTACATTTCTATAATCTCCTATTGGTCAACTTCGTATCTTCGCTACAAATTACAAAATATGCAAATAGAAAAGAAATATAGCTATACACAGCTGACTGATGACACCATACTCGCTTCTACACTATCTAATACTGACGAAATAGTGATGGTACTGAGCAATGGAGATGTAACAAGACATAACTTTCAGACAGACAAAACTACCCTAGTATCTACTTTACAAGATAGTATGGGGTATACAGATGACGGGTTTGACCTCACTGCTCCTATTTCTATCTATACTTTAGATGATATTATCGTTATCGTAAACGACTTTAAACGTCATGGTTATATCATTAATCCTAAACAAGAATACCGACTACATCTATGGAGAGGGGATTATTACGCTAATATTACGAAGTACCCTATCGCACTGTATAAAGATGCCAATGAAATACCTCATATCATCTATGCAGATGATTGGAACCATGTACAAATCATGAATTTAGATACTCGTCAAGTACTAACTGCTGCTAAATCTTTAATAGAAGACGCTGCAGAAGAGAAGCATATCGAGTTTTATAAAACTCATAAAGAACACAATAAACTAGCTTGGCCGAGCACCTATGATTATTTCTATGGTAAGTTACTATTATCTCCTAATCATCAATACTTCGCAAGTGTAGGTTGGGTATGGGGTTCTTTTGATTGTATCAATGCTTATGATATCTGTAATTTTATCACCAACCCTAGAATACAAGATATCATCGTTCATGGAGGAGAACATGAATCAAGACAAGTATGTTGGGTAAGCAATAATACCCTTGCCGTAGAACACAGCCCTTATACAGAAGAAGAGGAAGAAGCAACAGAGGATACCTTAGATGAAATACACCTTTACCTATTGGAAAAAAACAAAGCTACCTTATTAGATAAAATACAACTACAACATAAAGGTATCCAATACAACGCTATGTACTTTGACACTATACTCGATGCTTTCGTATTAGTTAACTCAGATGAAGGGGTATATATCGTATCTAAGAATGGAGAAGTACTTCATCAGGATCATACCATTCGTACTTATATATATAACACTACCTCTCAGCAGTTCTTATCATGTAATGAAAAAGGCGTATCCATCTATGACCTAAAGTTATAAAAACGCTAAGCATATATCATCAATATAAATTATTGTAAAAAAACGAATCCCATTTCATAGATAAGTAAAAAATATTATCTTCACTTTTTACATAATTTTTTGATAAATGAATGATAAGCCTAAAAAAAGTTTAGTAGATAAGTTTTTATCTAGTGTTGAAAAGATTGGTAATATGTTACCTCATCCAGCAACTCTGTTTGCTAGTTTTGCTGTATTAGTTATTATAGCCTCATGGATAGCCAGTTTTTTCGATCTCTCCGTACTCCATCCAGGTACTAAAGAAGAGATAAAGTCATTCAACCTAGTAAGTGCAGAAGGATTACACATGATTCTTTCTAAAATGGTTACTAACTTTACTAACTTTGCTCCTTTAGGTACGGTACTAGTCTCTTTACTAGGTATTGGTATTGCAGAAGGTTCTGGATTAATAGGAACTATCTTAAAAAAGATTGTACTATCCTCTCCTAAGAAGCTACTGACATTCGTTATCGTATTTGCAGGCATACTTTCTAATACGGCTAGTGAAGTAGGTTATGTTTTATTAGTACCCTTAGCTGCTATCATATTCTTAGCAGCAGGTAGACATCCTATAGCAGGACTAGCAGCTGCCTTCGCAGGAGTATCAGGAGGATATAGTGCTAACTTATTATTGGGAACTATAGATCCGCTATTAGCAGGATTATCAGAAGAAGCAGCTAGAATTATAGACCCTGCTTATGTAGTTAACCCCGCTGCGAACTATTACTTTTTATTTGTATCTACCTTCATTATTGCTATTCTTGGTACATGGGTTACAGAGCGCATAGTCGTACCTAGATTAGGAGAATACACAGGAGATGAAAAAGCAATTTCTATAGATCCTTTAACAAAAGAAGAAAAGAAAGGCCTAATCTATGCCTCTATAGCAGGTTTTTTATTCACTGTATTTATACTAGGAGGTCTGATCCCAGAGAGCGGTTATTTAAGAGGTACTGATGGTGGGATTTTGAAGTCTCCTTTTATGTCAGGTATTGTTGCTTTATTATTTATTGGAGCTGCCCTAGCAGGTATCGCTTATGGTATCGGAGCTAAAACTATCAAAAACGATACAGATGTAATGAAAGGAATGTCAAAAGCGATGGAAACTTTGGGGTCTTACATTGTTTTAGTGTTCTTTGCAGCTCAGTTCGTTGCTTATTTTAATTGGACTAATCTAGGGTTAATCTTCGCAATAGAAGGTGCAGAAACACTACAGAAATCAGGTTTAGGAGCTATTCCACTGATGCTGATGTTTATTGTAGTCTCGGCCTTAATTAACCTAATTATGGGAAGTGCCTCTGCTAAATGGGCTATTATGGCACCTGTATTTATCCCTATGTTCATGTTATTAGGGTATTCTCCAGAACTAGTCCAAGTGGCTTACCGTATAGGAGATAGCGTTACTAATATTATCTCTCCGATGATGAGTTATTTTGCCTTAATTGTTGCCTTTATGCAGCGTTATGACAAAAAAGCAGGTATAGGAACTATCGTCTCTACGATGCTTCCTTATACTATTGTATTCTTTATCGGTTGGTCTATTATATTTGTGATTTGGTTACTTCTAGAATTACCTCTAGGGCCAGGAGCACAACTATTCTATACTGCACAATAAAACACTAAGAGCTAACTTTATAAAGTTAGCTCTTAGTGTTTATACTATTTACGCTTCTGTTGCAATAGGTTTATTACTTCTAGACCATTCACTCCACGAGCCCACATATAGCTTAGGCGTCGGGATACCAGCTGCTGTGATGGCTAATAGAGTGTGACATGCTGTAATACCAGAGCCACAGTGTACTGCTCTATTCTCTAACGGATAATCTTGTAGAATAGCAGTGTACTTCTCTCTTAACTGTTCTTCTGTCAAGAACATCCCCTTCTCATCTAGATTAGACATAAACGGAACATTGATAGCTCCTGGTATATGCCCTGCCACTGTGTCAATAGGTTCTGTTATCCCTTTATATCGATTTGCCTCACGTACATCGATCACTACATAATCCTCTCGCCCTACATTCGTCTCTATTTCATGAATATCAGCTAGTGGTAGTTGCCACTCCGTTACAGGATATACTCCTACTTCACTTGCTTTTACCACATTATTATTGCTTGGAAAACCTACATGCTGCGCAGCACTCATTCCACCACTTAGCACTTGTACTTTCTGATGACCTACAGCTGTCAGCATCCACCAAAAGCGAGCAGCAGAATTACCTCCGAATACTGTGTCATAAATAATCACATGACTATCTGGAGTAATACCTAAAGACTTCAAGCTGTGAGCAAATTGTGCTACAGAAGGCAATGGATGTCTCCCTCCTTTTGACGCATCTTCTCCTATATGGGCTAGCTGTGTATTTCCATCTACAAATAAAGCTCCGTCTAAGTGTTCTTTCTCATACTCAGCTCTAGCCACCTTACTATTTGTAGCATCTATTAATATATAACTACTTCCTTGTTCTCTTAAAGACAATAGTTCACCTGGTTGGATAATTGGTTTCATATATACTTATTGTTTGTTTCATCTCTTATTCTATATACTCGGTACCACAAAAATCTTAGATAATCTTTCTTTTAACTTAGCTAAGTCATCATTTGATTTAGTCCCATAGAATGCTTTAGTAGCTACTATAGCCGTCTCTTGTTCTAACAGCTTTCTCCCTACGATCATTTCAGCTTCATACACCATATTCATACTTTGAGGTACACTAGGCATCTCTACTTCTAATTTTAGGATTCCTCCTTCTTCATTTAGATAATAAGGCTGTACTTTATTAATAACAGGATTAAAGAGTGTACTGGTATAAACTATTAGAGATTTAGGCAAATTGTTCTTTTTGCTATTTTTCTTTAGAGTATAGATTATTTTCTCTACTTCATACCCTGCTACCATACTTACCTCATCAGACGTCACACGAGTATAATCATCTAAGGTAATATGAATATGCCAGTGTTCTTTTTCTAAAAAGTCTTTTTGGTAAGAGAAGTTTAATGCTGTATTAGGAACTATCGTCGAGGTCGCATATACAAATCCTTCATCTAGTATATCATTCCACTTATTCTCTAGAAGATAAGTAGCTCCTTCTGCCTTATACACGACTTCATACCCTGCTACATATACATTATTCTTTATAAAAGGCAATCTACCGTATTCTTTTAATATCTGAGGATTCTCTGTCAGAAACTGCTTCACGCTATCTCTATCTTCTACAGATAGCTCAGCTAGGTACTTATTAGCTAATTCTTTACTGTACAATGGATCATGACTAATGTGTACGATAAACTGATTGAGAAGAGAATCACTTAATGACATCTTATACACTAGAGCCCCTTCTATAAACTTCTTCTTATTTACAACCACTTTCTCTTGAGGATCTGCAGTTGTATTACTGACTTCTTGTTGTCTATTCTCCTTACATCCCATCAGGGTTATCCCTACTATAAACAATCCTAAACTAAGTCTTATCATTCTATCTTATATTGAAAATCTAAAGTACAAAAAATAACCACGTTCTCTTATTTCTTCTTGTTATAATAAATACTAAACCCGCAAAACAATCTGAAAATCACTAAAAACAAGTGTACAGTTAAAAGCAGGATTATAAACAATAACTGTACAGCTATATTAGGACGAAACCGTTTTTTCAGCAGTGGTCGCATAGTGATCGCATAGTGATGGCATAATGGTCGCATAAAAAAGGGCTAAAACTATGCGACCACTATGCTATCATAACCCCATAAAGATTCGGTCATTGCAACATATAGCAGAAATTACTCTAAAAAAATGATAACCAACCCACATAAACTAATCAATAAAAACAAATTCACTCTACATTAATACAAAACTGTATAACCCTTCTTCAAAATTGTATAACACTATATCTGTCTTTTTATTCGTACTTTGTATCTGCACAAAAAGAATTATTGTACAAATGAAAAAAGAATATAAAGTAAGTGGTATGAGCTGTAATGGCTGTAGAACCAAGATAGAAGATACCCTAAATGAAATACACGGTGTAACTGCCGAAGTTTCATTAGAACAAGAGCAAGCCAATATAGAGTCTCATCATGATATAGATACCTTAACACTTCAGAAAGAATTACTAAAAAAAGGAAACTATATACTACAAGAAATAGTAACTCATGAAGATGGTACGCAAGAGATTCTACCAGCTGTAGAAGTATCAGAAGAAGATATGTACCAACAAGAACTTCCTAAGGGAATGGAAGATAAAGCGGGTAAATACTTCTGTCCGATGCTATGTGAGGGGGATAAAGTGTATGATACCAATGTAGGATGTCCTGTATGTGGGATGAACTTAGAGCAAATCCCTGCACCTAAAGTAGAGAAGACAGTCTACTACTGTCCGATGCTATGTGAGGGAGATAAGACCTATGACAAACCGGGGAATTGTCCGAAGTGTGGGATGAACTTAGTGCCTAAGACCATACTAGTAGAACAAGAAGATACTACATATACAGATATGCTGAAGAAACTGCGTATCTCAGTAGCCTTCACTATTCCAGTATTTATACTAGCCATGGGGTCTATGATACCAGGTGATCCTATCGGAAAAGTCGTACCTCATGAGTGGAATAACTATATACAGTTATTATTCACTATTCCTGTAGTCTATGTATGTTGGATGTTCTTTAGTAGAGCATGGACTTCATTTAAGACATGGAATCTGAATATGTTTAGTTTAATCGGTTTAGGATCTGCTGCTGGGTTAATCTTTAGTGTTGTAGCCTTATTTTTCCCTGATCTTTTCCCTGATGATTTTAAAGGAGAGCATGGTATTCACCTTTACTTTGAATCTGTAGCCGTGATTCTTACACTGGTATTAGTAGGACAAGTAATGGAAGCAAAAGCGCATAGTCGTACCAATACCGCTATAAAAGAATTACTAAAACTTTCTCCTACAGAAGCAACTTTAGTTACTGAACAAGGAGAAGAAATAATACAAATAGATAAGATTATTAAAGGAAATCATCTACGTGTAAAACCAGGAGAAAAGATACCTGTAGATGGCGAAATTATAGAAGGAGAATCTAGTATAGATGAAGCTATGATCACTGGAGAGCCTATCCCTGTACACAAAATAAAAGGAGATAAAGTTGTATCTGGTACTATTAATGGAAATAGTTCATTCATCATGACTGCCGAAAAAGTAGGTGACGAGACACTACTTTCTCAGATTATTGAGATGGTAAATAATGCTAGTCGTTCAAGAGCCCCTATTCAGAAACTAGCTGATCAAGTAGCAAAGTACTTTGTACCTATCGTGGTGATAATTGCCATAGCTACTTTTATTCTATGGAAGACATTAGGACCTGAACCTAGATTAGCCTATGCCTTTGTCAATGCATTAGCAGTATTAATCATTGCTTGCCCTTGTGCTTTAGGCTTAGCTACACCTATGTCTATAATGGTAGGAATCGGTAAAGGTGCTCAGAATGGTATTCTGATTAAAAATGCAGAAGCATTAGAAACAGCTAATAAAGTAAATGTATTAATCACAGATAAGACAGGTACGCTGACGGAAGGTAAACCATCAGTAGAAAAAATAGTAAGTATTTCTTCTGAATATACAGCAGAGGATTTACTACTACTGACAGCTTCACTTAATCAAAATAGTGAGCATGCATTAGCGACTTCATTTACTAAAAAAGCAAAAGAAGACGGTCTAAGTCTGACATCTGTAAAGATGTTTAATAATATTACAGGAAAAGGAATACAAGGCTTAGTAGATAAAAAACGAATTTCTCTAGGGAATAAAGCACTTATGGACGTAGTGAACGCTCCACTAACTGATGACTTACTACAACAAGTAGAGAAAGAACAAAGCCAAGGAAAGACAGTGTCTTATATCGCAGATAATAATATTATAATAGGGTATGCTGTACTCTATGACAAAATAAAAGAATCGAGTAAACAAGCTGTAAAAGAGCTTCAAAATAAAGGAATTGAAGTAATTATGATTACTGGAGATAATCCTAAAACTGCGCAGGCTGTTGCAACAGAATTGAATATTAAACATTTCTTAGCTGAAGCAATGCCTGAAGATAAATTAAACGAAATAAAGAAACTACAAGAACAAGGAAAAATAGTAGCTATGGCAGGTGATGGTATAAATGACGCACCTGCTCTAGCCCAAGCAAATGTAGGTATCTCTATGGGTACTGGAACGGATGTGGCTATAGAAAGTGCAGAAGTAACCTTGCTACAAGGAGATTTGGCAGGGATACCTAAGGCTATTAATCTAAGTCATGGGGTAATGAATAATATTAAGCAGAATTTATTCTTTGCCTTTATCTATAATAGTGTCGGTATACCTATCGCTGCAGGTGTACTATACCCTATCTTCGGAATAGTATTATCACCTATGATTGCAGCTGTAGCGATGAGCTTTAGTTCTGTATCTGTTATTACAAACTCATTAAGACTAAAGAACTTGAAACTTTAATCATCATTTTTTTTTATAATACCTTTCATTTTTTTTAACCAGAGCGATAGCAATAGCTCTGGTTTTTTTTGCTTTTTAGTTTACTTCAAATTAGGTGATTGATACATAAACGAAAGCAATTATACGAAATAGCTTTGAGTTGGTAATTTCACTATTATAGCATAGTTATAAACTAATAAAAGAACAGTAAAGCAACATTCCTTCTACTGTATTGAGCTAATATTTAATCTAGACTTGAAACAACAAGTATAAAAACAAAAAAGCCTGGGTAGTTCACCCTGGCTTTTTACTCACCTTAAAAACTAAAATTGCAAACACAAATACTAACTTTTAGTTTATTAAACTTAAAAAAAGGCCATCCAAAAGAATGGCCTAATCAGAATCATCTATATAAAAAAAAAACAAGTCCCCACTCTGTTTTTTATTAAAATAATTAGATGTTCTTAAATATCTTCAAAAGTTTAACAGTGCTAATATACAAAAAAAACATAAACATTAACATTTAAAATAACTAGACGTAATAAATTAATATAAAAACAGAATATCACTCAATAAAATAACATTTAAAAAAACTTATAATCAACTACATACATCTTTTTCAAAAAAACTTAATTTTATTCAAAAAAACTTAATTTCATATCTCTTTTGATGTTTCACCTAAGCCATAGAAACAATACATACACTAAAAAAACAAAAGCTTACCACTACAAAGGTCATGGTAAGCTTATTATCAATTGTTTATTTACAAAAAGTGATAAGATTAATCCTGTTCTACTACTCTAGTCTTAGCAAATACAGCAGATAAAACTAAATAACCTGCTGCAACTAATTCTATTACCAACCACCAGATATGCTCTATCGGGATAACATAAAATGGTTGAAATATTCCAATAATAAGAATATACATTCCCATTTCGATTAGTTTCTTATTAATATGAGAATTATAAGCTAATATTCCTAAACCTACCATTACGATAAATCCTACTAAAAGATCAAAATCTGATGAAGAAGTAAATGCACTTAAAATTAATAGAAGTGCTACCAATATTTTAATTGCTCTTTCCATACTTTAATTCTTTATAAATTAGATTACTCTAAGATAACAAAAACTATAATCAATTAAAAATCAATAACAAAGAATTATATATAATAAAACAAAGCATATTCTGTCAATATTATAATTAATTCATACTACTCCATCAATCTCCACCTAAAAGCACTTTTATTTGAGGTAAAAAAAACTTACTTTAGCACCTAATTATAATTAAATCATTAACAACACAATGAAACAAGTAACTTTAAACCATATCCATGAAGCTTTAGGAGCGAAGATGGTTCCATTTGCAGGATTTAATATGCCAGTACAATATGAGGGAGTAAACATTGAACACGAAACAGTTAGAAACGGTGTTGGTGTTTTTGATGTATCTCATATGGGAATCTTCAAAATTTCTGGACCAAATGCTTTGGCATTAATCCAAAAGGTTACTTCTAATGATGCTTCTGTATTGGTTGATGGTAAAGCTCAGTACTGCTACTTCCCTAATACTTCTGGAGGAGTTATAGATGATATCATTACTTACAGAGTAAATGAAAATGAATATTTAATGGTAGTAAATGCATCAAATATTGAGAAAGACTGGAACTGGGTAAGCTCTCACAATGATATGAATGCGACATTAGAAAACCTATCTGATGGCTACTCTATCTTAGCTATACAAGGACCTAAAGCTATCGAGTCTATGCAAAGCTTAACTGAAGTTAACTTAGCTGATATCAAATTTTACAACTTTGTAATTGATACTTTCGCTGGAGTAAAAGACGTAGTAATCTCTGCTACTGGATATACTGGTTCAGGTGGTTTTGAAGTTTACGTTAAAAATGAAGATGTAGAAACAGTATGGAACAAAGTATTCGAAGCGGGTGCTAACTGGGGAATCAAACCAATCGGATTAGCTGCTCGTGATACATTACGCCTAGAGATGGGATACTGCTTATACGGTAATGAACTAAACGATGAAATCTCTCCATTAGAAGCTGGATTAGGATGGGTAACGAAGTTCACAAAAGACTTTATCAACTCAGATAATTTAAAAGCTGAAAAAGAAGCAGGCATCAAAAATAGATTGATTGGATTCGAATTAGTAGGTAAAGGTATTCCTAGACATGACTACGAAATCGTAGATGCTGAAGGTAACGTAATCGGAAAAGTGACTTCTGGTACTCAATCTCCTTCATTAGGTAAAGGAATCGGTATGGGATATGTACCTGTAGCACTAGCTGCTGAAGGAAGCCAAATATTCATCCGTATTCGTAAGAATGATGTTGAAGCAAAAGTGGTAAAAACACCTTTTTATAAAAAATAAGACAAAAGAATAGGGAGCTTAAAAATAAGCTCCCTTTTTTTTTATGATATATTTGAATAATGAGTTATTTTTGCATTTATAAAATTAAGTAACAAATTATTATGGGAAGAGCGTTTGAATTTAGAAAAGGACGTAAGCTAAAACGTTGGTCTGCTATGGCAAAAACGTTTACAAGAATTGGTAAGGATATCGTAATGGCTGTAAAAGAAGGTGGACCTAATCCCGAGGCTAATGCTCGCCTTCGTGCCGTAATACAAAATGCTAAGGCAGCTAATATGCCTAAAGATAACGTAGAGCGTGCCATTAAACGTGCTACTGATAAAGATACTGAAAACTATAAAGAAGTAATATTCGAAGGATACGGACCTCACGGTATCGCTTTCTTAATCGAATGTGCTACAGATAATAATAATAGAACTGTTGCAAACATTAGAAGTTACTTCAATAAATGCAATGGTACTTTAGGTACACAAGGTTCTGTTGAGTTTATGTTTGACCATACATGTAACTTCAGAATCCCTGCAGAAGAAGGTAGAGATTTAGAAGAGTTCGAATTAGAATTAATTGATTTTGGTATTGATGAGATCTTTGAAGATGAAGATGGTGTAATGATTTATGCTCCTTTTGAAAGCTTTGGATCTATCCAAAAAGAATTAGAGGGTAGAGGAATTGAGATTTTATCTTCTGGATTCGATAGAATACCACAAGTAACAAAAGAACTTTCTGAAGAAGAAATAGCTGACGTAGAAAAATTATTAGACAAAATCGAAGAAGATGACGACGTACAAAACGTTTTCACTACTATGGCATAATCCGTAGTTTCGTTTATAATTTTAGAAAGACGGAATACTTCACTATAAGTATTCCGTCTTTTTTAATTAGTATTACTAGGTTAAATGAAATCTCTTAGGAGGATACCCAAAGTGCTTCTTAAAAGCTTTAGAAAAGGCTACAGAAGAAGAATAGCCTAAGTCAAAAGCTATCTCTGCAATAGTATGATGTGCTTCTTCTAACTTCTGTATAGCAATATTCATACGTCTATGTTGAGCATATTCGAATAGTCCTAGATTGTATAAATGTTTAAATCCTTTCTTTAGTTTATATTCATTCATAAAGAATAGCTTAGACAGCTCTTCAGTAGTATAAAACTCACGATAATTAAGGTCTATAAATTCTTTTATATTAGATAGTATTAGTTCATCTTCTGGTGTCAGCTTTACCCCTAACTGTAACTTAGAGCACTCCTCTATTCCCACCTCTCGCTCATGTAATAACACGGATATTACCTCTAACACTTTTCCTTTTGTATACATCTCTTTTGCCATCCCTTTATAACTACATGTTTTGATTTCATTTAGTAATACTAAAAGTTCTTGTGTTACTTTAATATCTTTAATTAATCTACAGGTCTGGTCATTCTTTATCGCAGTAGTAAATTCTGCTATAGTCTCATCTTGCTGACTCCATTCATTAAAAAAGTCTAAAGGTAGATAGATATCTAAATGCTCATACACGGCATCTTTTTCAAATATAACATCTGCTGTAGAACCTGTGCTTAAATAAGACAAATAACAGTGAAAAGGTAAATACTTATTAGGTGTTCCATTAATTACATCTCTGACGATATGCTTCCCGAAAAAGAAGCTTAGCTCTACATACTCTATTTCTTCAAAAATATAGTGCAAGGCAAAATCTTGTGTATACTTCAGATAATACTGTCGAATAATAATATCAGCAGAATCAAAGATATGATAAGTCACAAAAGTACCTGAGTCATTTACTAATTCCTTTTTACTCTGATACATCTCATTAGTTACCATATTCTCTAACTCAAAAAACTCAACGATTTGATCACCTTTTCTCATAAAACTACCTATTGATTACTAAACTGCTAATTTTTACTCCCTTTTGGCTAAGTCATTCCATGATATAGAATTTACTTTTGTTTCCGCATTCAAATTTATTCAATCTAAATTAAGTATCAGATGAAAAGATTTTTTTTAATCAACACAAGTCATAAATTATTACTTAGTGGTCTACTTTTGATCAATATAAGTACCTATTCTCAAGAAAAAGGGAATATTAAAGGAACTGTTGTTAGCCATACTCAGGAGAAATTGACAGGAACCACAATTACTTTAAACGATAATCTATTTAAAACCATTACAGATAAAAACGGGAATTATATATTAGAAAACATAGAATCTGGTAAATACCTTATCACTCTCCAATACAGAAATACTATTACAAAAGACAGTATAGTAATACCCGCGAATCAAACTATCACAAAAGATTTCATGTTATTTGATGATAACAATGAAACTCTAGAGGCAGTAGTTATTAATACAAACAAAAATATCCGTTCTTCTTCTTCCTTGCGAACAGCAGCTAACCTATTAGATGTACCACAAAACATCCAAGTGATTGATAAAGGGCTAATGGACGACCAGATTAGTATGACCATGAGTGATGCTATTGCTCAAAATGTCAGCGGTGTAAGATCGGTATTACATCAAGAGCAAGCAAGTGCTGGCATATATGTACGTGGTTATGGCGCTAGTAATCTGAGAAATGGTATGGATATCTCAGGAAGTTTTGGTCCCATTAGAGAAGACAATACTTTTATAGAGCGTGTCGAATTTGTAAAAGGACCTGCAGGTTTTATGATGGGAAACACACAACCAGGTGGTTTTTATAATATCGTAACCAAAAAGCCGACAGGTAGTAACAAAACGACAGTTAAGACTATTCTAGGTAGCTATAATCTATATCGCGCAGAAGTAGATCTAGATACTAAACTGACAAAAGATGAGAAACTATTGTTCCGTATTAACGGAATGGCAACAAAAGCTAGCTCATTCCAATTGTATAATAAAAATAACTACTTATCATTAGCACCTTCATTAAAATACAATATTAGTGAAGATACCAATATTACCTTTGAATATATATTCAACTCTAATGAGTTTGAAGGTGGATTCTCTAAATATGCCTATTCTAAAAAGGAGTTTAAAGAACTTCCTCGAAAATTCACATTCACTGATCCTATTGTAGATCCTACTATGATTAAAGAACACAATGTATTCATTAATCTTAATCACAGACTAAGTGACGATTGGAACCTGACAGCCAAACTAGGTTATGTAGAAGCTACTATGGAAGGAGAGAGTTTATACTCTATCTATAACTCTATAGACGATAAAGGTAATGTACAAAGAGCACTTTCTGTAAACGATGCGTATAACTCAGCTAAAGTTGGTCAAGTCTATATGAATGGTAAATTTAATATCACAGATAAGATTAAAAACAATGTGCTATTTGGTCTAGATATGGGACAAAAAGAGCATATGGCAGACTGGTCTCTTGTTTCTGATGCTAAAGGAAATGCTATTCCTGTAGGTCCTTTATTCAATATCTACAATCCAGTGTATGGTAAACTTACTAAAAAAGATATTCCTACATATGACCGTTCTCGTTCATTAAGAGAAAGAGCAGCAGGTAATATTCAAGAGTACAGCTATATCTCTTTATATGTACAAGATGAGTTACTATTACTAGACGAGAAGCTTAGATTAGGACTTGGTGTACGCTACACCTCAACAGAGAAAACGACAAGTGCTTCTAATGGAGATGTAGTAAAGAATCAAGCGTATACTCCTCGTTTTAGTATCACCTATAATATCTCCCCATCATTCTCAGCTTATGCTTTATATGATCAGAGCTTCCAAGAACAAGTTGGCCAATTAGAAAACAACAAAACCGCTGATCCTTCTAAAGGAACGAATAAAGAATTTGGGTTAAAGAAAACATGGTTTGATAAAAAACTATTTACTTCATTAGCTTTCTATCAAGTAGATAAGACAAACATCCTAACCCCACGTGATGCCTCTGCAAATAATCAAATCATGGTACAGAGTGGTAAAGCTACATCTAAAGGGGTAGAGTTTGACTTAAATGGACACATTACAGATGGTTTAACCTTGACAATGAACTATGCTTATACAGATGCTAAGATAACGAAAGATAATAATCCTGCTAAAAAAGGACAACTTTTACCAGGAACTGCCAAGCACAGTACTAATGCATGGCTTACTTATAGAGTGCAATCAGGTACATTTGAAGGTTTAGGTTTCTCCCTTGGGTACCAATACCAAAAAGACCGTTCTCAAGCTCCTGTTCAGGCTAAGAAGTTCTTACCAGATGACTACTTTACACTTGATGGAGGAGTATCTTATAAGAAGAACAACTATGCATTCAACCTAATAGTTAATAATATCACAGATAGATATAATTATGTAGGTCACTTCCCTGGTGCATGGGGATATACACACTATGGGTGGAGAGCTACTACTCCACTATCATTCAAACTTAGTTTAGCCTATACATTCTAATAAGATAAAGTTACATAAAGATCACCTCTTTCTAAAATAATTAGAAAGGGGTGTTTTGTTTTAAAACACTCGCTCTTCTAGCAATATTCTCATATATTGACATACACTGCTCTATTTTTCCTATTTTTGCAATAAAAATTTTTCATTATGAAATGGGAAGGTAGACGCGAAAGTAAAAACGTTACTGACAATAGAGGTAAATCTTCAGCTGGAAAAACAGCTATCGGAGGTGGTTTAATTGGTATTATAGCGATGTTGCTATACCTATTTGGAGGAGAAACAGGAAAACAAATAGCTCCTGTATTAGAACAAATGGGTGAAGGTCAACAGACAGAACAAGTAGAAACTAGAAACCTATCACAGGAAGAAGTTGAGATGGGTAAGATGGTAGCTGTAATGTTTGCTGATACTGAAGATGTATGGCATAAAATATTTAAAGAAAATGGAATGCAATACCGCGAGCCTAAGATGGAACTATTCGATGATAAAGTCAATACACAATGTGGTAGCGCCACTGCTGAGGTAGGTCCTTTCTACTGCCCTGCTGATGAAACAGTATATATGGACTTGCGATTTTTTGAAGAACTACACACTCGCTTTGGAGCTGAGAGAGGTAACTTTGCTATTGCTTATGTTATCGCCCATGAAGTAGGTCATCATGTACAGACTCTATTAGGTACCAATAGTAAAGTACACCAAGCTCAACAAAGTATGAGTAAGAAAGAAGCAAATAAACTATCTGTTGGTTTAGAGCTTCAAGCAGACTTCTACGCTGGTGTATGGGCTAAGTATAACCAAAAGTACTTAGACGCTAAAGATATTGATATTGCCTTAAGTGCTGCTCAAGCTGTAGGGGATGACGCAATACAAAAAAGAGTAACAGGTCAAGTAAACCCTGACTCGTTCACACATGGTAGTTCAAAACAGAGAAAAGAGTGGTTCATGAAAGGATTCGAAACTGCGGATATCAAACAAGGAAATACTTTTGACTTTATCCGATAGCTTCACCCTATCAAAGACAAACTAATATTTATAGACATTTAAAAAGACTCTTCTTAAGAGCCTATCCTTATGACAAATTTAAAAGATATACTAGACAATATTAAACAGAATAGCTTTGCATTAGCTCCATTTCAGGTAATGAGTGAAGCTTTTAATTACTACAGAAAAACATTCTTATTAGTAATTACAACTTTATTACTAACCTTTTTTGCAGCTACATTACTAGGTTCTATGATATTAAGTCAGTTCGTTACATTAGATCCTAACCAAGATGTTCTCCAAGAACAAATTCAGGAGATGACTAGACAGTTAACAGAACCTCCTTTTTTCTATTACTATCTTATATCATTTGCTGTATTTAGTGCTCTAGGGAGTATCCTTATAGGAGGTTTTTATAAATTAAATGCACAAGTACATTTAAATGAAGTTCCTTCTTTCTTTAATGCATTTAAGTACTTCTTTAATATAAAAGGGCTCTATATCTTTATATCACAATTATTGATATCACTTGTCTTTATGGCAATTACTATTCCTTTAAAGTTACAAAACCTTGAAATGGTTTCTATGGCTATTAACTGGATCATTAGTACCTTGACCATATTCACTATTCCCTTAATTATCTTTGGACACCAGAAGCCTATTACAGCGATAAAGAATAGTATTATGGTAGTGAATAAACAACCTATACCTATCATCCTAACCATTATACTGAATTACTTCTTTTTAATTAGTGGTTTACTATTTTTTGTTATTGGTATTCTATTTGTCTTACCATATTTATTCGCAGTATACTTTGTATTGTATAAACAAGTTATAGGATATAACCTAGAAGAGAATTAATGGAACTAACCTAACCATCCTTCTCTATCTAGACTACGATATTGTATTGCCTCAGCTATATGCTGGGGCTTTATATTTTCTGACTTATCTAAATCTGCTATTGTACGAGATACTTTTAATATCCTATCATACGCTCTCGCAGATAGATTCAGCTTATCCATCGCAGTCTTTAACAAGTTTAGCGAATCTTCTTGCAGCGCACAGTATTTCCTAAGAAGCGCAGTAGACATCTGAGCATTATAATGAACTCCATTGTGAAGTTTAAATCTTTCTAATTGTACTTTTCTCGCCGCTACTACCCGTTCCCTAATATCATTACTTGGTTCTGACAATTGTTTATCTGACAATTTTTCAAAGGGTACAGGGTTTACCTCGATATGTATATCTATTCGATCTAGCAGTGGTCCAGATACCTTGCTTAAATAACGTTGCATCTCTAATGGTGTAGATTTAACTGGTGCATTTGGATCATTAAAATAACCACTTGGACTAGGGTTCATACTCGCGACCAACATAAACGAAGAAGGGTATGTTATCGTAAACTTTGCTCGTGAGATAGTCACCTCTCTATCTTCTAGTGGTTGTCTCATCACTTCTAGTACCTCTCTTTTAAACTCAGGCAACTCATCTAGAAAGAGTACACCATTATGTGCTAGAGATATTTCACCAGGTTGTGGATAACTCCCCCCTCCTACTAGAGATACAGAGGACGCAGTGTGATGAGGACTTCTAAAAGGCCTAGCCCTCATCAGTCCACAGTCTTTGGCCTTCCCTACTACACTGTGAATTTTAGTTGTCTCTAATGCCTCTTCTAACGTCATCGGAGGTAATATACTAGGGAGTCTTTTAGCGAGCATTGTTTTTCCAGAACCTGGAGGTCCTATTAAGATAATATTATGCCCACCAGCTGCAGCTATCTCCATGGCTCTCTTAATACTCTCTTGTCCCTTCACATCCTTAAAGTCTATCTCTAAATGATGCTCAGACTCTTCACTAAACATCTTAGCGAAGTCTAACTCCACAGGTACTAACTCTCCCTTTCCCTCTAAGAAGTCTATTACTTCCTTTATATTACTGACACCATATACCTCTAATCCTTCTACTATAGCGGCTTCCTTCTCATTCTCTTTTGGAATTATAATTCCTTTATACCCCTCTTCTTTTGCCTTTATAGCGATAGGGAGTGCTCCATTAATGCACTGTACAGTACCATCTAGAGATAGCTCTCCCATAATAATATAATCTGACAACTCTTCTTGTAATGACATCTGATTAGAAGCTGCCAATATACCTATAGCAATCACTAGGTCATAAGCAGAACCTTCCTTGCGCAAATTTGCAGGTGCTAAGTTAATCGTTATCTTCCTTCCTGGGAACTTATAACTATTATTCTTCAATGCTGCTGCTATCCTATAGCTACTCTCTTTTATCGCATTATCAGGTAGCCCTACTAAGTGATATCCTACTCCTCCATCTATGTGTACCTCTACTGTAATAGTTGTAGCTTCGATTCCAAATACAGCACTCCCAAACACCTTTATTAACATAATTTATGAGTATTAATTAATGTTTACTTAATAATTTAAGCTATTTCTTACTATTCTAAAAACGTTATCTTTGCCAATATGTGGAGCGATACCACAAAAAGCAACAACTTTTATAAATAAGATTAGCTAAATTTAAACAATAACAACTATTACTCAATAATACAAATCAAACACAAAAACCTACAAATCAAACATTTAAATTCATTAAATTAGTTTTTAATTATAAATAAAGTCTTTTTGGCATTAGTATTGAGTAAGGTTATTGTGGAGATAGACTCTCACCTACAACAACAAATAGTATTTAAAGAATTATGATTACAAGTAGAAAAACAGTTTTAGTAGCATTTTCAGCGTTGATTATGTTTGGTACATTGATAGGAATTAACAGCTGCAATATAGGTTCATCTAAAACACTAGATCCTAAAGAAAATGCTTTAGCCTTACCTATCATAAAAGTAGATACAACAACTGCAATTACAATCAAAGATTACATAGGAAATATAGAGGGAAAAGTAAACGTGGAAATCAGACCTCAGGTAGAAGGTATACTTGAGAAGATTTTCGTAGATGAAGGTGCTTTTGTAAAAGAAGGACAACCTTTATTTCAAATCGATCCACTACCTTACCAAGAAGTCTTGAACAATATGATCGCTACAGAGAATGTAGAAAAAGCAAAGCTTAAAAACGCAAAGCTAGAAATAGATCGTCTAAAACCGCTTATCGATAATGAGGTTATCGCTCAAGTACAATTAGAAACAGCGAAGTCTAATTATGACATCGCTAAAGCCTCTTTGGCTAAAGCTACTGCTGCTGTTAATAGTGCTAAGATTAGTCTTGACTATACTATTATAAAAGCACCTGTAAGTGGATACATCGGACGTATGCCTAAGCGTATCGGTAACTTAGTGTCTAAAGGAGATAAAGAGCCTCTAACTGTATTATCAGACGTGAGTGAAGTATATGTGTACTTCGGGATGAGTGAGTCTGACTTCTTATACTTTAGCAAAGACAATAAGAAAACTGATACTGCTAGTATCAGCAATGGTCATTACTTACCAGACGTTTCTCTAATCTTAGCAGATGGACACGAATACCCTGAGAAAGGGAAAGTAGACATGATCAATGGACAAGTAAACAGAACAACAGGTTCTATTTCTTTAAGAGCATCATTCCCAAACTCTAAAGACGTAATGAGATCAGGTAATACGGGAACTATCAAACTAAAAGAAACAAATCCTCGTGTTATTTTAATTCCACAAGAAGTAACTACTTCTATCCAAGACAAGACTTTCGTTTATATCTTAGATAAGGAAGACAAAGTAAAGTTACAGTCTATCGAATTAAATGGAGTGTCAGGAAATAACTTTATCGTGTCTGAAGGATTACATATCGGAGACAGAATTATCAAAACTGGTTTTGATAAACTTACTGAAGGAATGTATGTAAAACCTTTAAACTAAACAAAGCCCTATTCAAAAGACAAAAACAGAATTTAGAGTATTTGTACTCGCCTTACAAAACAATTTAATATGTTAAAAGCCATTATAGAACGCCCCATATTAGCCACTGTAATCTCAATTATGTTTGTGTTACTAGGACTAGTAGGGCTAACCTTACTGCCAATTACAAGGTTCCCAGAGATTGCACCTCCTAGTGTAAGTGTATCAACTTCTTACCCTGGAGCCAATGCGGAGACTGTTGCTCAGAGTGTTTTACTTCCGATAGAAGAATCTATTAACGGGGTAGACAATATGACCTATATTAGCTCTAAAGCGAGTAACAGTGGTTCAGGAACAATCAACGTATTCTTTAAAGCTGGTACTGACCCTGATCAAGCTGCGGTAAACGTACAGAACAGAGTTAGTAAAGCTGCTGGTGATCTTCCATCAGAAGTGAATGAGAACGGTATATCTGTGACTCCTCGTCTTAGTGGTAACATTATGACGATCAACTTCTACAGTGATCACCCAGAAGAAGTATATGACGAAACTTTCTTACAAGCTTATACGCAGATTAATATTAACCGTGAATTACTTCGTGTACCTGGAGTAGCTTCTGTAAGCCGTATTGGGGCTCGTGACTACTCTATGAGAACTTGGTTAAACCCTGATAAGCTTGCCTTATATAGTTTAACTCCACAAGATGTCATCAGTGCGATCAAAGATCAAAACTTTGAGATTGCACCAGGTAGTTTTGGAGAGACATCTGATGAAGCCTTTGAGACTGCTTTAAAGCACAAAGGAAGATTTAACTTACCTGAACAATATGAGAACATCGTTATTAAAACCAATAAAGACGGTTCTGTTCTACTGCTAAAAGATGTAGCCAGAGTAGAGTTCGGAGCATCTAACGTAGGTAGTGATAACAGTGTGAATGGGTACCCTGGTCTAACGATGAATATTACACAGACCAATGGTTCTAACGCACGTGATATCGATATCGCAGTAAGAAAAACATTAGAGAGACTGTCTAAATCATTCCCACAAGGAGTTCACTACGATATTAGCTATTCTGTAAAAGCACAGATAGACGAATCTATTAGCCAAGTAAGAAGTACACTATTCGAAGCATTCTTCTTAGTGTTTATCATTGTTTACTTGTTCTTACAGGATTTCCGTTCTACGATTATTCCAGTTATTGCTATTCCTATCTCGCTAGTAGGTACTTTGTTCTTTATTTATTTAATGGGCTTCTCTATTAATATATTGACCATGTTTGCCTTAGTACTAGCCATCGGTATCGTGGTGGATGATGCCATCGTAGTAGTGGAAGCCATACACGAGAAGATGCATCATACAGGAATGAAGGCAAAAGAAGCGACGATCACGACGATGAACGAGATTACGAGAGCTATTATCTCTATTACGTTAGTCATGTCGGCAGTATTCTTACCAGTAGGATTTATGCAAGGACCTGCAGGGATATTCTATAAGCAGTTCGCCTATACCCTAGCCTTCGCTATTCTTATTTCTGCTGTGAATGCCTTGACGCTGAGTCCTGCACTATGTGCTTTATTTTTAAAGCAACCATCAGGAGAAGAATACGCTGCTCAGAAACCTCAAGCAGGATTTAAGAGAGTGCGCAATAGATTCTTCTTTGCATTTAATACTGCATTTGACAGTTTTACAGAGAAGTATGTCGTAACGATCAAGAAGTTAATTACTAACAAGAAGGTAGCTATCGCAGGATTAGCCCTAATCATAGGAGTTGGAGTTTTATATTTATACAAGACCCCTTCTTCATTTATCCCTAGAGAAGATGACAGTTATATCACCTACTCTCTAGCGATGCCTCCAGGGGCTTCATTAGCGCGTACTAAGGTAGTATTAGCAAAAGCAGATAGTATCTTAAAACAGCGTACAGATATCGAAGGGATGACAGCTATCTCAGGATATAATACGATAGACGGTAATGCCAGTCCATCATTTGCGGTTGGGTACATTAACCTTAAACCGTATAAAGAAAGAGGTAAAGTAAAGAATATAGACAAGATTATCGCAGAGATACAAGGCGATTTATCACAGATACACGAGGCTTCTTTTAACGTATTCCCTAGACCTACTATTTCTGGTTTTGGTGATTTCGGAGGAATTGAGTTCGTGTTACAAGATCGTATGGGAGGTGGATTTACAGAATTCAACCAAGTGAGTGATGAGGTAATCAAACAATTAAATGACAGAGAAGAAATATCTAATGCCTTTACTTCATTTAAAGCAAACTATCCTCAGTATTTACTTGAGATCGACTATGTAAAAGCAAAATCATTAGGTGTAAGTGTAAAAGACCTTATGACTACTATCAAGAACTACTATGGTCGTGTAAAAGCAGGGGACTTTAATAGATTCGGTAGAACGTACCGTGTGTATATGCAGGCAGACATTCCGTTTAGAGAGAGTCCACAGTCCTTCTCTTCTATCTATGTAAAGAATAAAGATGGAGAAATGCTACCTGCTAATACCTTGATTAAACTGAAGAAAGTATTAGGTCCAGAGACCGTGACTAGATATAACTTATATAACTCTATCTCTATCAAAGCTAACCCTGCACCAGGATATAGTACAGGAGATGCGATGAAAGCGATAGAAGAAGTAACAGAACAGCTACCTGGTAACTACTCTTATGAGTACACAGGTATGTCATTAGAAGAAAAAGATTCGGGTAACCAAGCGATTATCATCTTTGGGCTAAGTATCATCTTTGTGTACTTCTTATTATGTGCTCAGTATGAGAGTTACTTATTACCAGTAGCGATTCTATTGACTGTACCTACAGGATTATTAGGGGTAGCCCTATTTGTTAACCTAGCTGGACTACAAAACAATATCTATGTACAAGTAGGATTGATTATGTTGATCGGGTTATTAGCGAAGAATGCCATCCTTATCGTAGAGTTCGCTCTACAACAACGCAAAAACGGATTGTCGATATTCGATGCTGCCGTGGAAGGAGCTAAAATGCGTCTAAGACCTATCCTAATGACATCATTTGCTTTCGTAGCAGGTCTAGTACCACTGATGTTTACAGTAGGACCATCGGCTCAAGGAAACCACTCTATCAGCTTCAGTGCTGCTGGTGGTATGATATTTGGAGTAATTGCGGGTATATTTATTATCCCAGTACTATTCTATATCTTCCAGACTTGGGACGAAAAACTTAAATCTAAACTTACTAATGAATAAAAGATAGAAACCATGAACACAAAAAGAATTATAACAAGCACTTTATATGTATCGGTGGTTTCCGCAGCTTTAGCCTTACATTCTTGTGCTCCACAGTCTAACTATAAAGCACCTGAGTTTCAATTACCAGAACAGTATAGAGGTCAGCTAGATTCTATCAACAGTACCAGAGACTCAGTAGGAATAGCAGATATCGATTGGAAAACGTTCTTTGAAGACGACAAGTTGATCGAATTAATCAACAGTGGATTAGAACACAACTTCGACATGGCTAATGCTATAAAGAATATCGAAATAGCTGACCAAAAGGCTAGACAAGCTAAACTAGAATGGTTGCCATCAGTAGATATGACACTTGGTAATGTAGCCTATCAGTACCGCTCTTCTAATTACTATGGATCAGCTGCTAGTAAGTACTATGAAAATAAAGGAAAAGACGCTCCTAAGAATATGTATGTAAACTCTGCTCAATATGTCTCTTCTCTTAGTATAAGCTGGGAATTAGACGTATGGGGAAAGATGAAGAGTATGAGTGCAGAGGCTCTGGCGAATTATCTACAGACTCACGAAGCTCGTAAGGCTGTACAGACTGCTCTAATCGCTAATATAGCAGAAGGATATTATAACTTACTACTGCTAGATGCGCAGATGGAAGTAGCCCAGTCTAACTATGAATTAACGAAGAATACGCTAAAGATAGTTGAACTACAACGAGATGCTGGACAAACCACCTCTCTTGCTATTCAACAAACGCGTAACCAAATGTTAGTAGCTAAGGCATTAATCCCTTCTCTAAAACAGCAAATAGCAGTCCAAGAGAACGCATTATCCCTACTTACTGGACAGCTACCTGATGCTATCGAACGAGATACTAAACTAGCTGATGTCAACTATCAAGAAACACTTACAACAGGAGTACCACTATACTTAGTGAGTCAGCGTCCTGATGTACAACAAGCAGAGCTAGCTCTAAAAGCGAGTAATGCTAGAGTAGGTGTAGCACAGACGAGTAGATACCCTTCTCTTACGATAGATGTAACAGGGGGATTAAATAGTATGTTAGGTAAGAATTGGTTTAATATACCAGGTTCTTTGTTTGGTGGATTAATAGGTGATGTAGCTGCTCCTCTATTTAATAAGCGAAAACTAAAAACAGATTATGAAGTAGCTAAAATAGAAAGAGAAAAAGCAGAAATAGACCTTCAGAAGTCTGTCTATACAGCTATTACAGAAGTATCTGATGCTTTAATCACACTAGAGACAGTAAAAGAACAGATAGAGATAGCCGAAGAGCAAGTAGCTACTTCTAGACTAGGTGTAAAACAATCTAACTTACTGTTTAACAGTGGATATGCAAACTACATCGAGATTATCAATGCACAAAAGAATATGCTAGATAGTGAGCTAAACCTAAACAAACTAAAACTGAACAAACTAATTTCGAGAGTAAAACTATACCAAGCTCTTGGTGGTGGATGGAAATAGTATTCCACATTTATACTCTTATAATCAATACCAAAAAAGGCTGTCCGTGGACAGCCTTTTCTATTATACTTATTCTACTTAGATTCTAATCTAGTTTCACCTAGATTGCGAATACCTTATTAGTACCTATATCGCATCTCTGTATTCACTCCGTTATTTTATGCGATTTAACGGACTGATAACGGACTCAATACGGACTCAATACGGACTCATTTCATACAAAACATGTCTCGTCCTACTATAACTGTACAGCTATAGTTAATAATCCTTTTATTACTGTACAGGTTGTTTTTTTTGTTTATTAGTCTTGTAATAATTCTTCCATCTCTTAGCAAGAACACCTGTCTTTAAATGAGCTTGATTTGGAGTTAACCTATCACAACTATCATGAGGTCTAATTTGGTTATAAGCTTCTATACTATTCTTAATTTTATCAATCGTTTTCTGATAACCTAAACTTGAATAGTTTAAATCAAATTCACCTTTAATTATACCATTTACTCGCTCTGCTATGGCATTATCTCTTGGTTCACCACTTTGTGTTGTGCTAATAGATATGTTGTTCTCTATCAGTAATTTAGTATAAACACTGCTGCAGTATTGACATCCTCGATCTGAATGATGAATAAGTTTCTCTGTATAAATCCTGTTCTTTAATGCCATTTTCAAGGCTTGTAAGCATCCATTAGTAGTTAAATCTAAACTAAAACTATAACCCATTATTTTATGAGAATAAGCATCTGTGACTAAACTTAAATAGCCCCAAGTATTATTTAACCTGATATAGGTGATATCACTTACCCAAAATTGTTCTGGCCTGGTAACTTTTACTCCATTATACAAGTCTAAATACTGTCCTCTCCAAGCTCTGGAGTCTGTTGTATATGCTTTGCGCTTTCGTTGTCTAACCAACATTTTATGACTGTCTAATAAATCAAACAGATAATCTCTTCCTACGCTTATATTGTGTGAACCTAAGCGTTCTTGTAACATATGTTGAAGTTTTCGAGTACCTACTCTTGGTAGAGTAGCTCTAATATTTAAAACTTCTTGAAGAATAATCTCATCTTTAATAGATTGACTTGTATATCTGTCTATTGACTGATAATAAGCACTTCGAGTTTTACCAAACAGTTGACATATTTTTTTTATTCCCTTATTAGGGTATAAGAGTTTTACTTCTTCAACTGCTTGGAACCAGACTTTTTTCTGATATCAATATCCAAACTTTTCTCTGCTACATCTATCAATGTATTTAAAGCTACTATCTTAAATTGTGCCTCTGATAAAGCCTTTTTTAAAGCTTTAATTTCTAAAGATTCTGTATTGGATGTTTTTTCTTCCATAAGTGACGGAATAACAATTTCATTACAAATATCTATATTTTTATTATAATTAACTAACAACCAGTTGTTTATTGTACTTGTACTTTCTATATCATACACTATACAGGCTTCTTGTGCTGTCATATGGTGTTCTGTAATACTATGAACTACTTGACGTTTAAGACTTTCTGAATAAACTTTATTTTTACGTGTAGCATGATACTCAGGACTTGCATATTTCTTAGCCCAACGATTTACAGTAGATCTATTTAGGTTATACTTGCGAATTACCGAATTTTGACTTGCCCCATTCTCTATTTCTTGAACTATTTGTTCTATGAATTTTAAATGATAACGCTCTTTGATTTTTGGTTCTCTTCCCATCTTTTTATGTTTTAAAAACTGTACAGTTTTTTTAGGACGGGTCAACAGCACCAACAGTAAGAGTTAACTACTAGCTCAATGAATCTCCACAAATTATAAATATACCATGCTAATAATTTATAAAGTTAAAAAAAGCTGTCTAAAATTAGACAGCTTACTTCTTTTATTTTTTTAATTTATACCTGCTTGGTTTAGCCATGCACTATACTTTCTACTATTAGCATTATGCTGAGCTAACGTCACCGCAAACTCGTGATATCCTAATCTATCTACACTCGCACAAAAATATACATAATCGTGCTTCTCTGCATTCAATACCGCATCTATACTAGACTGATCTGACATAAAGATAGGCCCAGGAGGTAATCCTGTATTCTGATACGTATTATAGGGTGATGGTATCTGAGTATCCTTTAGGTACACTCTTTTGATCACTTGTTTAAAATCATTAGTATATAATTTCTTAGCATATACTACTGTAGGATCTGCTTGTAGTGGCATTCCTAACTTAATTCTGTTTAGATACACTCCTGCTACTCTTTCTTTCTCGTCTGCTTTACTCGTTTCTTTCTGAACAATAGACGCTAAGATAGATACCTCTACAGGTGTTAGCCCTAGAGCTTTTGCTTTCTCTTGACGTTCAGCGTTCCAGAAGCGGATATACTCTTTATGCATCTTATTGCGAATCTTCAAAGGGCTTACATTCCAATAGAATTCATACGTCTCAGGTAAGAAACATACTAATACACTCTCTTTAGTAAATCCGTTTTCTTCTAAGAAACTAGGTTCGTAGAACGTCTCTAAGAATCCTATACTATCCGTCTCAAACATAGAACCTAACCTTCCTGCAAAATCTTCTATACGCTCAAGATTATTATACGTTAGACGCACAGGTACATTCTTTCTAAGTGCCTCGATGATGTCATAGGTATTCATCCCATTTCTAAGTTTAAAACGACCACTGAATACATTAGACGGATAACTGCGCTGTTCTGCTATTTCTACAAAACCATCCTTATCATTTAGGTAAGGCTCTAATATCTTCAGTACAGAATGAAAGTTGTCTTCTTGCTTAATGTAGATAAACTGTTCTTCATCCCATCCTTTTAAATTAGGCGAAAATGCCTTCCCATACCATATATACAAATATCCTAATAGTCCAAATCCCCCAAGAACAACTAGAATAACTAAGATGTTTTTTAATTTCATAATTTTATTTAAAATAATAATTGATACAACGCTTCGTCTTTATAAACTCCGCCAACTCTTTCCCAATCTTTTTTTATACCTACTAGCTTAAAACCGTACTTTAAAAACAGTTGTTGGCTAGGATAATTATCTACCGAAATATTAGCATACAGCTGGTGCAAACCTAATACTTCTTTGCCATAATTAATAACTAATTCTAATGCTTCTGCTCCTGCTCCTTTTCCTCTATCTTCTGGATGCTGGATTACAATACCTACACCAGCTCTATTGTTCTTAGGGTCAAATTCAAATAAATCGATCAATCCTAATGCCTGTTCTGTATCTATATCACAGATAACTAATCTCAACTGCTTTACTTCATAGATATCAAGATGAGCATTCTCTAAATACTGTCTAATCAAGAAGCGGCTATAAGGTGTCACCGTATTACTAACTTCCCATAGATCAATGTCATTCTCTATCTGATAGATAAACTCTAAATCTTCTGGCTCTAAAGCACGTAAAAATATAGCATTCCCACGAATATGTAACATCTTTTTTATATTTCTATTGTCCCTTCAAACACTAGTTTGGCTGGTCCGCTTAATACTACATTTCTATAACTAATACGATCATCTGTATCAAAACTAATCGTCAGACTACCTCCCTCTACATCTATCTTCACTTCATTATGATCACACTTCCCTTGAGCATACATCGATATCGCTACTGCTGTAGCACCTGTACCACAAGATAACGTCTCATCTTCTACCCCTCTCTCGAATGTACGTATTCTGAAATGATTAGGACCTTCCTGCTCTACGAAGTTTACATTAGTACCTCCGGGTGCATATAATTCGCTTTCTCTTATCTCTTGCCCTATACCGAATACATCATAGTTCCCCAGATCTCTCACTACCTGTACATGATGAGGTGATCCCGTATTTAAAAAGCTGTATGACTTCTCTATCTCTATCCCTGACACATTGATCATTTGTAGAGATACTACTCCATCACTACTGATCGTAGCTGTATGTTCTCCATCTATAGCTATAAAACGGCAATTGTCATTAATTATTTTTAATTGTTTTGCAAAGGCCACTAGACATCTACCTCCATTACCACACATGGTACTCTCACTTCCATCGGCATTATAATAGACCATTCTAAAATCATATCCTTCTGCTTCTTCTAACAAAATCAAACCGTCTCCACCTATTCCAAAGCGTCTATGACATAAATGTGCCACTAAATCTGTATCTTCTTTTGGAAAAAAGCCAGTGCGGTTATCTATCATTACGAAGTCGTTACCAGTTCCTTGATACTTATAAAATCTCAACATATAGCTAATCTTACTTAAAGTGGTAAAAATACAAATAATGTATGTTAAAACACGGTGTTAAGTGATGGTTAAACATCATTTTGTTCAAATTTTTATTTAGTAATTTTAGTTTTATTTAATTAATAGATTTATATATGAAAAAGATCTTAGGTATTTTTTTAATTTGTTTATTAAGTGGTAGTATGACACTGGCTGGTTATAAGTATTTTTTTGAAAATCAAAATGATGCAGAGCTAACTAAATTAGAGGAGATACCGTCTGCACTGTCTACTACTAAGTCTTCTATTATTCCTAATTCGTCTATTGATTTCGTTAAAGCTGCTGAAAACACAGTAAATACAGTAGTTCACGTCAAAAATCTAAGTTATGTATCTTCTCGTTCTAACCCTATTATGGAACTATTCTATGGGTATAAGCCTTCACCAAAACCTCAGATAGGTACAGGGTCAGGTGTTATCATTACAGAGGATGGCTATATCGTCACGAACAACCACGTGATTGCTAATGCCTCTGAACTAGAAGTGACACTCTCTAATAATGAAACGTATAAAGCAAGACTAATCGGTACGGATAAAGAAATGGATATCGCGCTATTAAAAATAGAGCCAAAAGAAAAATTATCCTATATTGTATTTGGAGATTCTGACAATATTCAACTAGGGGAATGGGTTATCGCTGTAGGTAATCCTTATAACTTAACTTCTACAGTTACAGCTGGTATCGTATCAGCTAAAGCTCGTAATCTGTCTAAGACAAGTATTCAATCCTTTATACAAACAGATGCCGCTATCAATCCTGGTAACAGTGGAGGTGCTTTAGTGAATACTAAGGGAGAGTTAATCGGTATTAACACCATGATCTCGTCTAATACAGGTGCTTATGTAGGCTACGCCTTTGCTGTGCCCTCTAATGTAGCGCGTAAGATAGTTGAGGATTTATTAGAATATGGAAATGTACAGAATGCTACTCTAGGAGTATCTGGATATGAATTAACTCCTCAAATCGTTAAAGAGCTAAACATTAGTACTACCACATTTGGTTTTTATATACAAGATATTATAGCGAACTCTGGTGCAGCTCAGGCTGGATTAAAGACTGGAGACATTATCACGAAGATTAATAATAAGGATATTAAGACCTTTGTAGATCTCCGCTCGATCATTAATACTAAACGCCCTAAGGATACAGTAGCAATAGAATACTTAAGGGGGAATGATAAACACAGTACATCTGTAAAACTAGGTAAAAATGAACCGCGAAAAATAGAATTCAGAGGGCTAGAAATACAAGAATTAGATTCAGCAGAAAAAGAAGAATTAAACATCAACTATGGGTTTAAAATAACCAAGGTATTAGACAAGGAATTTGCTAAATATGAAGATGATTTGATTGGCAGTATTCTCCTTTCTATCAATGATTTCAAAGTTTCTAACATCAATCAAATTAAAAATATCAATTCTCAGATTAATCAAAATCAAAAAATAAAGCTCACTTTAATGAATAAAAATGGAGAATATCTTCGTTTACTAATATAATCGTAAGGTTCACCCAATAAATACACTAAAAAGAGTATTTTAAACTTTACAACTTGATTAATTCATTAAAAAAACAGACTTTTGCAGTAATTTATCACAACACAATTTAATATATGAAAAATACTAGTCTTTACGAGAAAGAATTAGCTTTTCAAGCAGATCGTAGAAAAGCATGCGTAGAGTTTATTAAGATTATCAGTGACCTATGGTATGACAAGTCTATTGAACTATTAATGTTCCGTAACCAACTTATCGACCGCAGCGTTAGCGATATCATTAACTTACACGAGTATGCTGCAAAATTTGTTGGTAAACCAATCAATATTTTTGATTCTGTAGAAATAGCTGAAGCGATTCAACGAGCTGACTTACCACCTTCTAGAATCGATATCGGTCGTTTAACTTATGAATATCACTTAGAAGACAACAAGCACAGCAATGCTTTAGACTTTGTTATTTCTAAATTAAAAGATGCTAAAGAAACAGAAGAATTAGTACCTAAAGACGTAGTACTTTACGGATTTGGACGTATCGGACGTTTATTAGCTAGAGAGTTAATGAACAAAATCGGTAAAGGACAACAGATGCGTTTAAGAGCTATTGTAACTCGTGATAAAAACGATGCAGTTCTTTTAGAAAAACGTGCTTCTTTACTTAAATATGACTCAGTACACGGAGACTTCGAAGGTTCAGTAATCGCTGATCCTGAGAACAATGCTTTAATCATCAATGGTACTACAGTACACATGATTTCTGCTAATGCTCCAGAAGACATTGACTATACTCAATATGACATTGAGAATGCTTTAATCATCGATAATACAGGTGCTTTTAAAACTGATGAAGATTTAAAACGTCACTTAACTTCTAAAGGTGCTTCTAAAGTATTATTGACAGCTCCTGGAAAAGGTGTACCAAACATCGTTCACGGTGTTAACCACACTGAGTATGATCCAAACCAAGTAGATATCTGGTCTGCTGCTTCTTGTACTACGAATGCTATTACTCCTATCTTAAAAGTAATGGAAGATAACTTCGGTGTAGTAAAAGGACACTTAGAGACTATCCACGCATACACAAATGACCAAAACTTAGTAGATAATATGCACAAGAAATACCGTCGTGGTAGAGCTGCTGCATTAAACATGGTTATCACTGAGACAGGTGCTGGAAGTGCTGTAGCTAAGGCATTACCATCATTAGCTGGTAAACTTACTTCTAATGCTATCCGTGTACCAGTTCCTAATGGATCACTAGTAGTATTAAACTTAGAAGTTGAAAAAGAAACTTCTGTTGAAGATTTAAATGAAGTAATGCGCAAAGCTGCTCTTAACGGAGACTTAGTAGAGCAAATTAAATATTCTATCAATAACGAATTAGTATCATCTGATATCGTAGGAACATCTGCTCCATCTATCTTTGATAGTAAAGCAACTATCGTTTCTGCAGATGGTAAAAATGTAGTAATGTATGTATGGTATGATAACGAATATGGTTATAGCCACCAAGTTATCCGCTTAGCGAAGTACATCGCTCAAGTTAGACGTTATACTTACTATTAATAGATAGTAAACTTAATATACGAAAAAGTCCAGCAATAGCTGGACTTTTTTTATATCTCTTTGTATTTCATTTTTATTTCAACAAGTCATCTAACATGACTCTAAACTTAGAACTATTCCAATCAGCTGCTCTGAACTTTCGCACTACTATATTTCCTTTTTTATCTATTACATAAGAAGCTGGTATAGATTCTGAAAACAAAACAGCAGGAGCTGCATTCTGCTCAAAATAAATAGGTAAAGTATACTGATGTTTCTCTTTAAATGCCTTTACTTTATCAGGAGATTCTGACGTGACAAAAAGAAAAACTACTTTGTCCCTATAATCGTTATAAAGCTCTTGAAAACTAGGTTTCTCTGCTAAACATGGAGGACACCACGTAGCCCAAAAGTTAATGATGACTACTTTTCCTTTAGTTTGGTCTAAGTCAAAAGTTTGGCCATGTTCATCAATTAAATGCCATGACTCATAATTCACTGTTTGTTGATTTTCGACTTTCTCTAAGCTAGGACTCATAGCCACAAGCCTATTCAACCACACCTTTACACTATCCCCTAAAGGAGTAAATAAAAAAACTCCTAATACAATAATAAATATAGCATTAGATATCCATCCTTTCTTTTTGATATTCTTCTCACTCATACTCTTACTTTATTCAATATTTAAATCTAGAATACACATTATACAAGTACTACAAACCTATTCTACGTTATAATTATTGTACAATCACTTTTCGTTTATCTTTTTATAATGTATTCTGAGTTAAATATATAAAGAACTCGCCACAACAAAAAATGTACTTCTCTAAAACTGCACTAAGATTTTCTAAACATATCGTCAAAGTCTACATCTACTCTTCCTGGTAATACGATATTTAATACTATCCCTATAATAGATGCCAATGCCATTCCTTCTAATGAGAATAATTCTCCTATATGAATAGCTGCTCCTCCGATACCGATAATCAATATAACTGATGAAATAATCAGGTTTCTCTTTATCTTAAAATCTACATCATTCTCAACTAACATACGCAATCCACTTGATGCTATAATACCAAATAAAAGAATAGAAACACCTCCCATTACAGGTGCTGGTATCGTACTTAACAAAGCTGATATCTTACCACAAAAACCTAATAGAATAGCAAAACATGCTGCTCCCATAAAAATATAAATGCTAAAAGCTCTTGTAATAGCTAATACTCCAATATTTTCACCATAAGTAGTATTAGGTGGTCCTCCTATTAATGAAGCTAACATAGTGGCTACTCCATCACCTAACATACTCTTATGCAGTCCTGGATCTTTTATTAAATCTTTATCAATAACTTTACTCAACACCAACTGGTGTCCTATATGCTCTGCAATAGGAACAATAGCTACAGGTAACATCAATAAAATAACATACCACGACACAGTAGGCTCATAATGTACAAAAGGCACCATAAAGCTAGGCACTTCAAACCAATTAGCATCAATTACTTTATCGAAATGCACAACTCCCATTATAGCAGAAAAACAATAACCTCCTACAATACCTACTAGTACAGGAATAACACTAAGAAAACCACGTGTAAATATTGCTGTAATAATCGTTATAGCTAATGTTACTAAACCAATCATAACATAAGTTAGGTCATATTCTCCTTGAGGATTATTAGTTACCATTCCTATCGCTGTACTAGCTAGTCCTAAACCAATAACCATAATAACTGGCCCAACTACAATAGGCGGTAATAATTTCATTAACCAGTTAGTTCCTGCCTTAGCAATTAGTAGTGCCACTAAAGAATAAACAACTCCGACAAGAAAGCTTCCTACCAAAAAACTACCCACTGGCATGCCAGATGAGGAGTCTGCCTCTAAAGCTTTCATTGCAATAATAGGGTTTATAAAAGCAAAAGAAGAACCTAAATAAGAAGGTACTTTTCCTCTAGTGATAAAAATAAAAACCAATGTACCAATACCACTCGATATTAATGCAATAGTAGGGTTCATGCCTGTCAAGGTTGGAACTAAAACTGTTGCTCCAAACATCGCAAATAAATGTTGGACACTCAATAGAATCCACTGTCCTACTTTAGGCTTCTCATCTACTGCCAATACTATTTTCTTATCTTCTATATCACCCATCTTGTGCTGTTGTGTATTTAAATTACAAAATAACTATAAAATAAAGTAGTTAACAAAATATTACTTAAAAATGGTTAAACAATGTCATATTTTATTACATACATTTACAACAACATTTAAAACACAATAACATATGAAAGGATTTAAACTTTTCTTCTTACTTACAGTAGGCATCCTATTAACTTCTTGTGGGGCTAAACAAATTGCACTTAACAAACAGAGCTATCACAGTGAAAAAAAAGTAGCAGTAATCATAAATAAAACTGAACTTAAAACCATGAGACTTGGAAGTCAAGGTCTACTAGATATAGCTGTAACACCACAAAAAAAGTATTTAAAAGCACTAAATGAAATAGACAGTATTTATAGCCCAAAAATTCATACTGCCTTAATTAACGAAGTCAAAAAGATATACGATTATACAAAAAAGAATTATCTTATTATAGATGATTCAGAGAATTTACCTACTATAATACAAAACAAGAAAGAAGTATTAGATTACAACTATATCAAGGAAACATATGAAGTAGACGAAATACAAGAAATAACTCTTCAATATGGAATAGCAATCACGTATCATGGTTTTATAGAAATAGAGAAAAAATCATTTGTCAATATTACTTCAACGATTACGAATATCCTTTAGATTTGCTAACTGAGAATATGATAATATTGTAGAGAATAAATAAAACAACCTAATCAACAAAGTGAACCAGACGAATTACAAGGATAACGCCCTAAAATTCGAGTAGGACTTTGTTGATTTTACTAAAGAGTATCAGACTAGTAATTAAGACGTCGAGGTCTAGTATTAAGGTTTAGATGATATTTTAGTAACAGGTTGCCTTAAATAATTATCATATGGACAAATTTACACAATTTATCGGAATAGATATTTCCAAAGATTATTTTGATGTAGCTATTTATGTAGATGCTAATTCTTGTAAACACAATCAGTTTGAAAACACTAAAACGGGAGTTGATCAATTTATGAAGTGGATGAAAAGCGAAGGATGTTGTGTAGAGGAAACATTGATATGTATGGAGCATACAGGTATTTATAAAAATATTTTAGTAGATATTTTGCTTTCAAAGAATTGTAATCTATGGGTAGAAATGGCTTATAGAATTATAAGAAGTAGTGGAATACAAAGAGGAAAGAATGACAAGATAGATTCTAAAAGGATAGCATTGTATGCTAAGAAAAATCAAGAAGAAGCGAAGCTCTTTAAAGCATCAAAGGCTGTATTGAATAAGATTCAGGCTCTATTGGGACAGCGAGAGATGAGTATAGCTCATAAGACAGCTATAGAAGTAAGAACCAACGAATTTAAGGGGTTTAATGATGAACTGTACAAGGTTTTGTCTAAAAATGATAAGGCTATTATCAAGGCTTTAGAGAACGCTATAAAGGTGATTGAAGAACAGTTAAATACTCTTATTAGAGAAAATCAAGAGGTATCTGAGATATTTGATTGTGTGATTTCTGTAAGAGGTGTTGGAGATATTACAGCGATGTTTTTAATATGTTATACCAATGCGTTTACATCA
The DNA here is from genome assembly GCF_004337635.1 of Myroides odoratimimus. Taxonomy (NCBI): domain Bacteria; kingdom Pseudomonadati; phylum Bacteroidota; class Flavobacteriia; order Flavobacteriales; family Flavobacteriaceae; genus Myroides; species Myroides odoratimimus. Next base: position 2,248,806 of record NZ_CP037427.1, on the reverse strand, counting down.
TTTGAAGACTCTCGACAATTAGCATCTTATTGTGGTGTTGTCCCTTTTGAATATACTTCAGGTAAAAGTGTAAGAGGCAAAGCTAAAGTACACTTTATGGCTAATAAAAAGCTTAAAAAACTTTTACATCTCTGTGCTTTATCAGCTGTTAGATGGGACCCAGAGATAAGGGCTTATTACGAGAGGAAAGTTGGAGAAGGTAAGCATAAGATGCTTGTTTTAAACAATGTTAGAAACAAGCTTGTACAGCGTATATGTTCTTGTGTTAGGAATAAAAAAGCTTATGAGGTACGACAAGTAGCATAAACATCATACATTGAATTAGAAACAAAAATAGAGGATAATACGGATATAATCCTCAGGTTAGATATGCCTTGTTTTATTGAGTTATTCTCAAAAATAAGGTGTAAAATATATTAATAATGATTTGCTTTTATCATAGTAATCGATATGAACAGTATCATTCAGCGCTATGATAAATTAACTACTGGAAAGTTAAAAGGAAAATGGCAAAATGAAAACTATGAAATTTTACAGAATTCCCTAAAAGAATGTTTAACTATAGCAAAAAGAGATTTTAACAGTCAATTTTAATCTAAATAAAAGGGTATCCATCTTAAACGGATACCCTTTCTTCTTATAAGAGGTGATAAATGACTATCTATTTACCTGCTGCAATTAAGTTTAATGCAGAACCTGCTTTAAACCATTCTATTTGACTTGCATTATATGTGTGATTAGCTTTAATCACGTCTTTAGAACCATCTGCGTGTACAAACTCTAATGACAATTGCTTACCTGGAGCGAACTCAGTTAAGTCTAAGAAGTTGATAGTGTCATCCTCTTGAATTTTATCATAATCTGCTTCATTAGCAAACGTTAAAGCTAACATACCTTGTTTCTTTAAGTTTGTTTCATGAATACGTGCAAAAGACTTCACTAAAACCGCTTTAACGCCTAAGTGACGAGGCTCCATAGCTGCGTGCTCACGTGATGATCCCTCACCATAATTTTGATCTCCTACTACGATTGTCGGAATACCTGCCGCTTTATAAGCTCGCTGCACAGCAGGAACAGCTCCATACTCTCCTGTGAGTTGATTCTTAACTTTATTTGTTTCATGATTGAATGCATTCTCAGCCCCGATCAACATATTGTCAGAAATATTATCTAAGTGGCCACGGAAACGCAACCAAGGACCTGCCATAGAGATATGATCCGTAGTACATTTTCCAAAAGCTTTGATCAACAATTTAGCTCCAGTAATATTCTTTCCATCCCATGGAGTAAACGGCTCTAACAATTGTAAACGACTAGAAGTAGGATTCACATCTACTACTACATTTGAACCATCAGCAGCTGGTGCTTGATAACCTGGATCCTCTACTGCAAAACCTTTAGTTGGTAATTCATCACCTGTAGGAGGAACTAATTTTACTTCCTCTCCGTTGTCATTGATTAGCGTATCCGTGATAGGATTAAAACCTAAATCACCTGCTATAGCTAGGGCTGCTACCATTTCTGGTGAAGTTACGAAAGCATGCGTATTTGGGTTACCATCTGCACGTTTAGAGAAGTTACGGTTAAACGAGTGAACAATAGTGTTTTTCTCTTGCTTATCTGCTCCTTCACGATCCCATTGACCAATACATGGCCCGCAAGCATTTGTAAACACTTTAGTTCCCATCTTCTCAAAAGTCTCTATGATACCATCTCTTTCGATCGTATAACGTATTTGTTCAGAACCTGGGTTAATACCAAACTCAGCCTTAGGAGTGATTCCTTGAGCTACTGCTTGTTCTACAATAGAAGCCGCTCTAGACATGTCTTCATAAGAAGAGTTAGTACAAGAACCTATTAATCCCCACTCTACTTTTAATGGCCATCCGTTAGCTTCTGCTTCTGCTCTCATTTTTGAGACAGGAGTTCCTCTATCTGGTGTAAAAGGTCCATTAATATGTGGTTCTAATTCAGATAAGTTTATTTCTATTAACTCATCAAAGTATTTTTCTGGGTGAGCATATACTTCAGCATCTGCTGTTAAGTGCTCAGCTACCTTATCAGCTGCATCGACTACATCTTGACGACCTGTAGCAGCTAAATATCTTCTCATTGAATCATCGTATCCAAATGTAGAAGTAGTCGCGCCTATCTCAGCCCCCATATTACAGATAGTACCTTTACCAGTACATGACATAGAAGTAGCCCCTTCACCGAAATACTCTACGATAGCTCCAGTTCCACCTTTTACAGTTAGAATGTCAGCTACTTTAAGGATAACGTCTTTAGGTGCTGTCCAGCCATTTAACTTTCCAGTTAATTTTACTCCTATTAATTTAGGAAACTTCAATTCCCAAGCCATACCAGACATTACATCTACTGCATCAGCTCCACCTACACCGATAGCTAACATACCAAGACCACCAGCATTAACTGTATGTGAATCTGTACCTATCATTAATCCGCCTGGGAAAGCATAGTTCTCTAGCACAATTTGGTGAATAATACCTGCTCCTGGCTTCCAAAATCCTATTCCATATTTATTAGATACAGAAGATAAAAAGTTAAACACCTCTGATGATTGGTTCTGTGCTGTTTGAAGATCTGTAGCCGCACCTACTTTTGCTTGGATTAAGTGGTCACAGTGTACTGTAGTTGGCACTGCTACCTTTTCTTTTCCAGCATGCATAAATTGCAATAAAGCCATCTGAGCTGTTGCATCTTGACACGCTACACGGTCCGGTGCAAAGTCTACATAGTCTTTACCTCTTTCAAATGATTGTGATGGTGTTCCATCCCATAAGTGAGTATATAAAATCTTTTCTGAAAGTGTTAATGGACGCCCCACTACTTCACGAGCTTTCGCTACTCGGTCAGGCATCTTATCATACACTTTTTTAATCATTTCAATATCAAAAGCCATAATAAATTTCTTTTTTTTACAATTTAAATTATTAAGACAATTTACAGTTTTTTACCTCTAATAAATTCTATATAAATGTTAAAACAATATATTTAAAATGATTCTACTTAAACAAAGTAGATTTGCAAGGAATACCCAAATGCAAAGTATAAAGATGACATGATAACAAGGGAATAGATGTGTATTTTGTTTAAATTTGAATAAATCATTGATAGTAAGAGTTACTCTAACTCCACTACTATCTAAATACACAAAACAAAACATTTAGATAAGCCAATACTATGTACAAACATCTTTTTAAAGCAGCACTAAATTGGATAGCGCCCGACAAGCAAAAAGAGTCAAACAAAAAGGTGTATGCTAAAAGTCATACCGTAAAAATAGAGGGAAAAGATATTTTAGCTATTTCAGCAGCCAAAGCCTTTAAAGGAGATCCTATCTTGCTAAATCCAGAAGATTTATTGCTGAGTGCCCTTACCTCTTGCCACATGATGTCTTATCTGTACGTATGCCAACAACACAATATAGAGGTGCTTACTTACGAAGATAATTCACAAGCTACATTGGTACTAAATGATGATGGCAGTGGACGTATAATCAAAGTAGTTTTAAATCCGATAATACGCATCAAAGATGAATCGCAAAAAGAATTAGCACTACAACTGCATACCCAAGCCAATAAACTTTGCTTTATTGCTAATTCTTGCAATTTTGAAATAGAGCATCATGCACAATGTTTCAGTTAAAATAAGCATCTTATTAAAATCAAGTAAACCATAAAAAAAGCGAGGTAGTCTGTATGGACTACCTCGCTTGGTATATATAAATACTATTCTAATTACTTAGTAGGGATTGGCTTAAACTTAGTTAAGTTAATTCCTTCTACTGAAGCTTTATATTCTTCGATAGTTGGTATTCTTCCTAAGATAGCAGATAATACTACTACTGGTGTAGAAGCTAATAAAGATTCTCCTTTTTTGCGTTCTGAATCTTCTACTACACGTCCTTGGAATAAACGAGTAGATGTAGCCATTACAGTATCACCTTTAGCTGCTTTCTCTTGGTTACCCATACATAAGTTACAACCAGGGCGCTCTAAGTACATAATGTTTTCATACTCTGTACGAGCATTGCTTTTTGGCAACAAGTCACTGAACTCAAATCCTGAATATTTTTGTAAGTATTCCCAATCTCCTTCAGCTTTCAACTCGTCGATGATGTTGTAAGTCGGAGCAGCCACTACTAATGGAGCATTAAACTTAACTTCACCACTTTGTTTTTCAATGTTTTTAAGCATTTGAGAAACGATCTTCAAGTCGTCTTTATGTACCATACAAGAACCTACGAAACCTAAGTCAACTTTTTTGTTGTCTCCATAGTAAGAAAGCTCTCTAATTGTATCGTGTGTATAGCGTTTAGAAACATCTTCGTTATTTACATCTGGGTCAGCAATCATTGGCTCCTCGATAATATCTAAGTCAATCACTACCTCAGCATAATACTTAGCATTAGCATCTGGAGTTAAAGCTGGTTTTTCACCTGATCTAATCTCTTCGATACGCTTATTAGCCTTGTCAATCAAGCCTTGAAGCACTTGATTTTTATTATCCATACCTTTCTCAATCATGATTTGGATACGGCTTTTTGCGATTTCTAATGATTCAATTAAAGTATCGTCTTGAGAAATACAGATAGATGCTTTAGCTTTCATCTCTGCAGTCCAGTCTGTAAATGTAAAGGCTTGGTCAGCAAGAAGAGTTCCGATATGTACTTCGATAATTCTTCCTTGGAATACGTTCTCTCCTGCGAATTGTTTCAACATTTGAGATTGTGTAGCATGCACCACGTCACGGAAATCCATATGTGGTTTCATAGTTCCTTTGAAAGTAACTTTAACTGACTCTGGAATTGGCATTGAAGCCTCACCTGTAGCTAGAGCTAAAGCAACTGTTCCTGAATCCGCACCGAAAGCAACTCCCTTAGACATTCTCGTATGTGAGTCACCACCGATAATAATAGCCCAATCGTCAATTGTGATATCATTCAATACTTTGTGAATAACGTCAGTCATAGAATGGTATTCACCTTTAGGGTCACGTGCTGTAATTAAACCGAAGTCGTTCATAAACTTCATCAATTTAGGGATATTAGCCTGCGCTTTTTTGTCCCATACAGAAGCAGTGTGACATCCAGATTGGTAAGCTCCATCTACGATAGGAGAAATAACTGTAGCAGCCATTGCCTCTAACTCTTGAGCAGTCATAAGACCAGTTGTATCTTGAGAACCAACGATATTAACTTCTACACGTACATCAGATCCAGCGTGTAATACTTTTCCTGGAGCTACTCCTACTGCATTTCTATTGAAGATTTTCTCTACAGCTGTAAGTCCTTGTCCTTCCACAGAAACTTCTTTTGAAGGAGCAAATACTGTTGGAGCTGTTATACCCAATACTTTTGCTGCGAAAGTTTGAATTTTTTTACCAAACACGATAGCATAAGAACCACCTGCTTTGATAAACTCCATTTTTTGTGGAGTTAAAGCTTTAGAAATATCGATAAGCTCTTTTTCTCCGTTATAAAGTTTTTTTGTCTTTGTATTAATTGTCAATACAGTTCCTGTTGCTACAGAGTAAACTTCCTCTAAGATAGGCTCTCCTTTTTCGTTAAGGACAACTTTTCCATTTGCGTCTGTTTTCTTTACCCAGTTCTTAAGGTCAATTCCAATACCTCCTGTTACATCCACAGTCGTTAAGAAAATAGGAGAAATTCCATTTGTACCTGCTACAATTGGAGCAATATTAACGAAAGGTACATAAGGACTTGCTTGTTTACCTGTCCATAATGCTACGTTATTCACACCTGACATTCTAGAAGACCCTACTCCCATTGTTCCTTTTTCCGCAATTAACATCACGCTTTTACCAGGATGAGCTGCTTGTAGCGCTTTAATCTCTTGTTGAGCCTGAGGAGTGATCATACACTGTCCATGAAGTTCACGGTCAGAACGAGAGTGAGCTTGGTTACCTGGAGATAATAAGTCTGTAGAGATATCCCCTTCACCAGCGATGAAAGTCACTACATCTATTTTCTCAGCCACTTCAGGAAGTTTAGTAAAGAACTCTGCTTTAGCATAGCTCTCTAAGATATCCTTAGCAATAGCATTACCAGCTAAGAAAGCCTCTTTTAGACGTAATGTATCTGCATCGTATAAGAACACTTGTGTCTTAAGTACTTTAGCAGCTTCTAAAGCGATAGCTTCATCATTACCTAATGCTAAATCTAAAAGAACCTCGATAGAAGGACCTCCCTTCATATGAGATAATAATTCAAAAGCAAAAGCTGGAGTAATTTCTTTTACTACAACCTCACCTAAGATAATTTCTTTTAGAAACTTTGCTTTAACACCAGCAGCACTAGTAGTACCAGGTAAAACATTATAAATAAAAAGCTTAAGAGAATCCTCATGGTATTCGTTCTCAGCATCTTTTACTTGTGCTATAACTTCACTTAATAGTTCAGCACCGTCAATTGGCTTAGGGTTAAGCCCTTGAGTTTTTCTTTCTTCGATCTCGTTGATGTAATCCTTGTAAAGACTCATAGTTATGTCTATTTAATAAAAGGTTGAGGATAGAACCCTGTATCAACCTATACATGTTATTTAGTATTAGTTCTTTTCTAAGCTTAATCCTCACACACTCATCCTTCTTAGTTTAGATAATTATGTTTAGTTTATCACTTCGATTTTTGTCAGTACAAATTTAAGCAAACTAATTTATTTTCAAAAGTTTTTAATGAATCCTACAAATACAAAAAATATTATTTACAAACATTCTTCTTTACTGAATTAAATTCAATAGTTTTAATAAACAGAACCTCTTTTTCTGAAATTAATTAATTTTTAATGCTTAATATATCATATTACGATATTTATCCCTTAAACATAAAAAAAACGACATTCTAGCCAATTGCTAAAATGTCGTTTTCATTCTTTCAGATTATTATATTCTTATTTTTTAAGCCAATTATTACGGAATTTACAATTGCGAAATTCTCCTTGAATGTTAATATAAGCATCATTTACCTTACGAGATACCCATTTATTTACTTCTTCACCTTGCTTTTTATTTAAGGCCATATTTCTAACCTTCGTATAATCCTCAGCAAAATCAATTTTATGCTCAGCATATTTCTTATTGATTGTTACTATGCGATAGTATTTCTCTTGCTTTTGCATATCATTCTTTAATGCCACTTGAGATACTTCGCCTTCTTTTAGATTAGACACTAAGAAGTATAGTTCTCTATCTTCCATATTATTCAATTCAAAACGTGGATCTAATGATCTAGGATCTTTCATAATACCACCATTTTGTTTTGTATCCTTATCATCTGACTCACTAGCTGCAGCAGCTGCGAATGTGATTTCTTTATTCGCAATCTTCGTACGAATATTCTCTGCTCTTTTTTTAGCTTCTTCTAATGCTGCATCAGTCGGTTTTGGCTTTAATAAGATATGTCTTAGATCTAAGTGCTGTCCGCGTATCTTCTCTAAGTATATGATATGATAACCATACTCTGACTCAAATGGCTCTGAGATCTCTCCCTCTGCCATATTAAATGCTACCTCTTTAAACTCTTTTACGAAAGGAGACTTTTTAGTGATAGAATAGAATCCTCCATTACTAGCTGACCCTCTATCATCTGTGAATAATACCGCTTTACTAAAGAAACTAGCTCCATTCTCTAACACGTCTTTCTTCATCTCATTCAGACGATCGATTACTTTTTGCTTTTGCTCTTTAGAAATCTCTGGTTTAATCACAATCTCAGCTATCTCTACCTCATCCCCTACAGTTGGCAACTGATCTTTAGGAATCTCGTTAAAGAACTGACGTACTTCTTCTGGAGTGATAGTTACCTTCTCCACGATATGCTGTTGCATATTCTGTGTCAGTTTATTTTGCTTTACGATTTCGAATAATGCCTCGCGTAGCTCTTCTTCGTTCTTTTTATTATAGAACTGAATAATCTTATCTATAGACCCCACATCCTCCACCATACGGTTGATCTGTTCGTTCATAAAGCTAGTCACCTCAGCATCCGTCACCTCTAAACTGTCTTGTACAGCCTGATGAGCAAATAGTTTATCCTCTAATAGTTTTTCAAATAAATCACATCTTGATAAATCACCTGTAGGAATACGTTGTGCCTTAAGCTCTATCAACGTTTTATCAATTTCTGATTCTAAGATAATGTAATCACCTACTACTCCTACTACTCCATCTATTTTTCTACCTTGCTTAGTCTGCCCTTGCGCAAATCCTACAAAAGAAAGAGCTAGCCCTAGAGCTACCATTACCTTCTTATTAAAAAACTTCATACTTTTTATTTTTTTTAGCATCCTTTAATATATCTTCTTCGTATTGTTTTAGTAATTCCATTTTACGATCATTAATGACCATCATCTTTAGTGATTTCTTTAAATAACTAAAAGGAATTACACTTCCTCTAGATAATACTGTATTCACTTTTACAAAATAAGTACTATTTTCTTCTTCTACCTCAAAAAAGGTATTGTTTTTTAAGTAATTATCTTTGTTATTATTATTTAAGAAAGGGAGTTTCTCATATATCTGCTTCACATCCACCCATATAGAGTCATTTAGAGCATATGATTTCATATGTAGAGACATACCTTCTAATTTTTCATGATCCTCTTTTCGAGACGAGCTAAAATACTTCCTGATAGTATTATAATTACTATTATCCTTTAAGACATTAGCATAAGACATTTTTACCAACATATCTTCTACAAGGAAATTACTCTTATACTTATCATAATACACCTTCAAATCTTTCTCTTGAATGATGGTATCTATACTCTTCTGTACTAATTTTTCTAGATAATCCTTGATCAGCAAATCACTTTTAAATTGATCGACTAATTTATCTATTTCTTCTTTCTTATCACTAGAGAGGTTAAATTCTGCTGCATCTATCAATAACTTTTTAGTAGCCCACTTATCTATAAATCGAGTAACAATGGCCAAGCTATCCTGCTTATCAGCACTAGATGGTACGATGCCATGCACCTCATCTCTATCTAAATAAGTATCATTTACCCTTGCTACAGCATTCTCTTTAGTACCACTACTACCAATCTTATCACAAGATACCACCATAGCACCACATAACATACTCAAAAACAAGGTTCCTACTAAGCGATATTTATTCATATACTATTTCTATTTATGAAACTAATTCCCAAAAATACTTATTTTAAAATAAAGTTTTATAACCTTAGATAAGTTACTTTATAATTCTGCCTCCACTCCTTTTAAATTCCAACACACAATAATACAAATCTTTACTAAAGTACATACACTAGTTAACGAAGTATTGATAATAATTATGTAATTATTTTACATAAAGGATAACTCCTTTCCTATCTAAATATTGTATTTCACAGTAGCTCGACTCTCTTTATTCATTGCACTATTTACGCATACCCCATCACTACTAGCTCATCTAAGGATTAGATACCAACTAAATGTATACATCATTCTCCAAAAAACAACTTTTAATTCCGCAAAATATAAGTACTTTTGTACCTTAAATTTTTTAATAATGAGTTTTTTAAAGGAAATAGATCGTAGACGTACATTTGGTGTAATTGCTCACCCTGATGCTGGTAAGACAACATTAACTGAAAAGTTACTACTTTTTGGTGGAGCTATTCAAGAAGCTGGTGCAGTAAAAAACAACAAGATTAAAAAAGGAGCTACTTCCGATTTTATGGAGATTGAACGCCAACGTGGTATTTCTGTTGCAACTTCGGTTCTTGCATTTAATTATAAAGACAAAAAGATTAATATTCTAGATACACCTGGTCACAAGGACTTCGCAGAAGATACATTCAGAACACTGACTGCAGTAGACAGTGTTATCGTAGTAATCGACGTAGCTAAAGGGGTTGAGGAACAGACTGAGAAGCTTGTAGAAGTATGTAGAATGCGTAACATCCCAATGATCGTATTCATTAACAAACTTGACCGTGAAGGACGTGATGCTTTTGAACTAATGGATGAAGTAGAACAAAAACTTCAACTAAAAGTTACTCCTTTAAGTTTCCCTATCGGTATGGGGTATGACTTTAAAGGTATCTACAATATCTGGGAAAAGAATATCAACTTATTCAGTGAAGATAGCCGTAAGAACATTGAAGAAACAATCAATATCTCTGACTTAGCTTCTCCTGAATTAGACAAATTAGTAGGTGAAAAATCTGCTAATAACCTACGTGATGAACTAGAAATCATAGAAGGTATTTATCCAGAATTTGACAGAGAAGAATATATCAGTGGTAACCTACAACCTGTATTCTTTGGTTCTGCGTTAAACAACTTTGGGGTACGTGAGCTATTAGATTGTTTTATCCAAATCGCTCCTTCTCCTCGTGCTAAAGAATCTAGTACAAGAGTAGTAGAGCCAAAAGAAAATACGTTCTCAGGATTTGTATTTAAGATCCATGCTAACATGGACCCTAAACACAGAGACCGTCTAGCATTTATCAAGATTGTATCTGGTACATTTGAGAGAAATACTCCTTACTTACACGTAAGACAAGGGAAGAAGCTTAAGTTCTCTAGCCCGAATGCTTTCTTCGCTGAGAAAAAAGAAATCGTAGATGTATCGTATGCTGGAGATATCGTAGGGTTACACGATACTGGTAACTTTAAGATCGGAGACACACTTACTGAAGGAGAAATCATGCAGTTCACAGGTATACCAAGTTTCTCACCTGAGCACTTCCGTTATATCAACAACGCTGATCCACTTAAGTCTAAACAATTAGAGAAAGGTATCGATCAGTTAATGGACGAAGGGGTAGCACAGTTATTCACTCTAGAGATGAATGGTCGTAAAGTAATCGGTACTGTAGGAGCCCTTCAGTACGAGGTTATCCAATACCGTTTAGAGCACGAATACGGAGCTAAATGTACGTATGAGAACTTCCCTGCTTATAAAGCATGTTGGGTACGTCCAGAAGATCCTAAAAACGAAGAGTTCAAAGAATTCAAACGTATTAAGCAGAAGTTCCTAGCTTTTGATAAATCAGGACAACTAGTGTTCTTAGCAGATAGTGAATTCTCTATCCAAATGACACAAAGTAAATTCCCTACTGTGAAACTAGCATTCACATCAGAAGAGATTAAATAGTCAATATACTATAAAATATAAAATCGCTTAAGAGATAATCTTAAGCGATTTTTTTTATAGTTCTATCTTTATTTAGAAAGTCAAAACAAGAGGTAAGCATCTGAATACTAAAAACTATGTTCTGACTATCTGATATCTTTCATACACTAGCTACTCATCTTTTTAACACTTCGGATTTATATACATACGTATAAACTAATATCCATCACTTCTACCACCATTCACCTCTCTCTCACTCTCCATCGGAACAAATACACACTCTATCTAGTCTAAGTATATAGTCACTCCGATAAAACTGTCTATAAAACGGAGTCACTACAGACTCATAACGGACTCACTACGGACTCAAGTCGACTGAGATACAAAAAAAGCCACACCTAAGTGTAGCTTTCTATATCTTTAACAAAATCTAAGATTAGAATCTCTTCATTTGTTCTTTCATCATTTTGATTTGGTCTTTTAACATCCCTTGTTTATCAAGCTTCTGTGCTTCACTTAGAAGTTTAGTAGCTTCTAGCTTACGTCTCTTCGTCATTGCGATACCTGCTAGCTGAAGTTTAGCCATTGCTAAATCTTGATCCATGTTTAGTCCAAGCTCTACAGCCTTCTTCATATACTTCTCTGAAGCATTTAAGTTAGTCTGAGAAGTCATGATTCCCATTAAGTAGTTATAATATCCATTCTGCTTACGCACTAATGCTGTCTCAGGATTCTTGATTTTATTCAACCATTTTTGGGCACCGTCAAAATCTTGTTTTCTCAATTTTAAGAAAGCTAATAAGATAAACTCATTTTTATAGTAAAGTAATATTACTAATGAAATAAGGAACAATAAGAAAATACCGTTACCAATATTACCTTCTACGAATTGCCAAACTGATACTGCGAGTAATACCGCAGCGATACCTAATTTAATATATCTATGAAACATCTACTTAATAAGCTTTTATTATAAAGAACGCAAAGTTAATAATTTCTATCCATTATAAAAATAAAAGAAAGTCAAATTAAACGCCTTTACATTCCTAAATCATTATATTTTTTCTTAACTACTTTTTATCTACTCTAGCTTAGAGCTGGATGATATAGTCCGCATCTATCGTCGTAAAATCGTGTACGATATAGTTAGCCCCTGTGTAGTCTTGCTGTTTAGAGTTAGCACTCTTATATCCTATTACCTTAATACCTGCTGCATTAGCTGCCTTGATACCATTAGTACTATCTTCTATCACGATACAGTTATCCTTATCACTGTACTTCGCTAGTGATGCTGCCTTTAAGAATATAGCTGGGTCTGGCTTAGACTTAGGCAGATCTTCTCCACTTACGATATGTGTAAAGAACGGATACAGCCCAAAACGAGTGAACACTCTATCTATCGTACTCTTAGATGCTGATGATCCTACGATAAGTTCTATCCCTCTAGCATGTAACCCTTCTATCAAGTCGCGTACACCATCTATTAATTCTAGATCAGGCTTAGTATCAAAAGATTCGTTAAACAACGCTCTTTTTCTCAATACCATATCCGGAATATTACCTTCTACACCATATATTTCTTTTATGCGCTCATACGTATTCTTAGTAGAGTGCCCTGTAAAGGAATTATATACGTGCTCTGAAACTTCTATTCCCAATTCTTTAAAGTGACTGTGATATGCGTAACGGTGTACCGGCTCAGTATCTACAATCACCCCGTCCATATCAAATATAACCGTCTTGATCATTTTTTTTCTGACAAAAATAATCCTTTATATCAATATACTGACTTTATTTATCTACATTTACTTCTCACATCCAAAAACAAACTATAAAATATCAAAACTCTTGTCAGACGAAATTTCACTCTTACATCGATTACAAAATAACGACACAAAGCATGAAGCATTTCGTGAATTACTAAGCCTCTATCAGCAGCGCTTGTATATGCATATCCGTACTATAGTATTAAATCACGATGATACTGACGATGTGCTACAAGAAGTTTTTATAAAAATCTACCAAAACATAGATACCTTTAAAGGTAATAGTCAATTGTTCTCATGGATGTATAGAATAGCGACTAATCAAGCACTAGATTTTCTAAAGTCAAAAAGTAGAAAAATGCAACTAGAAGATGATGAGCTAAATGAGTATCTAGTCAATCAGCTGGAGGCAGACAGCCTATTCGATGGTGATGAAGCAGAGCTCATTTTACAAAAGGCAATAGCATCATTACCACAAAAACAGCAACTCGTCTTCAAAATGAAATACTATGAAGATCTAGACTACCAGACTATATCAGAAATTTTAGAGACTAGTGTAGGAGCACTAAAAGCTTCTTATCATCACGCAGTAAAGAAAATAGAACTTTTTATAAAGTCAAATTAAACCTTTGTACTTTTTAATCGTCTAACTAATAAAGGAGAAGAATATGGACAATAAATATTTAAATACGAAAGATCCTAAAGATACTTTTAAAGTACCTGAAGACTACTTTGCTAATCTAGAGAGTAGAGTATTAGCTAATATTGACTCTTCTATCACCCCTACTCCTAAAATAGTACCTCTGTATAAAAACCGTTATATTTGGACCACCGCAGCAGCGGCTATTGCATTGCTATTTGGTATAAAGTTCTTCTTTTCTCCAGATTCTAATTCCTTAAATAAGGATAGTATAGAGAATTACTTAGAATACAATCAAAGTTTTTCTTTAAACAATGATATTATCAATGCATTAGATGAAGAGGACTTCAATGACCTAAAAGACAATATAGAAATAAAACAATCCCAAATAGATCATTATGTGTTATCACATATTGACATCGAGTATTACTTAAATGAATAATACAATGAAACAATTATTAAGTATTTTAATGGTGCTTATGTTTAGTGTAACTACTTATGCACAAGACAAACATGATCAGATTAGATCATTAAAAGTTGCTCATATTACAGCTGAATTAAATTTGAGCAGCGAACAAGCTGAAAAGTTCTTACCTATCTACATCGCTTATGATAAGAAGATGTCAGAACTACGACATACTAATGTATTTAAATACATCAAAAACGCAGATATACAAGACTTAAACAAACTAAGTGATAAAGAAGCGATTAAGAAAGTACAGGAGTTAATAGACTTCGAAGAGTCTTATTCTTCTGCTCGAATCAAGTTTGTAGAAGATACTAAAAAGATCATAGGTGAAAAGAAAATTCTTGTTCTAAAAAAAGCAGAAGACGACTTTAACCGTCAACTCTTAAAAAAGTATAAAGACAAGAAGTAATTCTCTTTAACTTAAAATAATACTAATCCATACCTATAAAGCCCACAAATCAACGTATATTTGTGGGCTATTTTATATATAATATAATAATGAGATTACACAGAAACCTTGTATTTACAGTTATAGACTCTATTTTAGCTATATTCAACGATGGTGAGTATGCAGATAAAATGGTAGCTAGAGCCTTGAAAAAAGATAAACGCTGGGGAAGCGCTGATAGAAAATTCGTAGCTGAGACTATCTATGAAATCGTAAGATGGAGAAGACTATATGCTGAAATAGCAGAAGTAAAAGACCCTATAAACAGAGATGACGCTTGGAGAATATTCGCTGTTTGGGCTGTACTTAGAGGTTATACATTGCCGGACTGGAAATACTTCGAAAACACACCTGCAAGACGTATTAAAGGTAGATTCGACGAATTAAATAAAACACGTAAGTTCAGAGAGTCTATTCCTGACTGGATGGATGAACTAGGTGTGAAAGAATTAGGTGAAGAAAAATGGACAAAAGAACTTGCTGCTCAGAATAAACAAGCTAGCGTGATCTTACGTGTGAATACCTTAAAAACAACTAGACAAAAACTATATGGTATTCTGATGGATCTAGATATAGAGACTATCTTACCAGAAGAATATCCTGATGCATTAATTCTTAAGGAAAGAGCGAATGTATTTATGACGGATGCTTTTAAAGAAGGATTGTTTGAGGTACAAGATGCTTCTTCACAGTTAGTAGCTAGATTGTTAGATGTAAAACCTGGAATGCGTGTAGTAGATACATGTGCTGGTGCAGGTGGTAAGACACTACACTTAGCTTCTCTTATGGAGAACAAAGGACAAATCATAGCAATGGATATCTATGAGAGCAAACAAAAGCAACTAAAGATCAGAGCTAAACGAAACGGAGCTTTTAATATAGAGTACAGAATCATAGAAGGTACTAAAACGATTAAAAAACTACATGACAAGGCTGATCGTCTATTAATAGATGCACCATGTAGTGGATTAGGAGTATTAAAAAGAAACCCTGATAGCAAGTGGAAGCTTAGACCTGAGTTCGTAGAAGAAATTAAGCAAGTACAGGAGCAAGTATTACAAGATTATTCTAAGATACTTAAAGCTGGTGGTAAGATGGTATATGCTACCTGCTCTATTCTTCCTTCTGAAAATGAACTACAGATAGAAAAGTTCTTAAAATCAGATACTGGTAAAGACTTTAAACTGATCGAAGATCATAAAATTCTATCTAGTGAGTCTGGTTTTGACGGATTCTATATGGCTTTATTAGAGAAAAAATAAACCTATCGATAACAAAAGCCTGTTTTACCTTAAAACAGGCTTTTTACTTATATACTCCTTTTGATATTTCTGACGTATGAAAACCAACTTCCTTATAGCCTCAATATCTCTTTTAGTACTTACGCTAGGTGCATGTGATAAAAAGAGTAATACAGACTTTACCCCTATTTACTCAACAGGAGAAGTCCTTACTACTGATATTAAAGCCACTGAAAAAAGTAAGGCTACTACCACTGGTATTCTCTCTATTCCTGAGTCTGAACAAGACTATTACCAAGGAGTAGATTTCACTAAAACAGGTCTAGCGCTAAAACAAGAGCTAACAGAACTAAGCACTCGTCAACACGTAAGAGAATTAAGCTATAAAGAAATATGGGAAGCTACCAAAGCAACTGACCTAACACCTGAAGGTAATGAAGTATATCTATTATATGGTCATAAAGGAGTGCGATCAGGAACCACAGCATATACTAGAGGTAAACAGAGTAATGGTGGTGGACAAGGACAATGGAACAGAGAACACACTTATGCTAAATCACTAGGTACCCCTAATCTAAACGAAGCTGGCCCAGGAGCAGATGCACATCATCTAAGAGCTGCAGATGTGAAATGGAATAGTATTAG
The DNA here is from genome assembly GCF_004337635.1 of Myroides odoratimimus. Classification (NCBI taxonomy): domain Bacteria; kingdom Pseudomonadati; phylum Bacteroidota; class Flavobacteriia; order Flavobacteriales; family Flavobacteriaceae; genus Myroides; species Myroides odoratimimus. The sequence continues at coordinate 2,232,472 of NZ_CP037427.1, read as the reverse complement.
AGGAAATAAACCATTTGCACAAGGTAGTGGCCCTTCTAAGCTAATAGGAGATTACTGGTATCCTGGCGATGAATGGAAAGGAGATGTGGCACGTATGATGATGTATATGTATATCCGTTATGAGAATAGATGTATCCCTAAGTATACTCCTAAAGGAAATAATGGAAGAAATGCTGGTGTAGTAGTAGGTACTTCTAATAAAATAGATCCAAATATGATTAATCTATTGCTAGAATGGAATGCTGAAGATCCTGTCTCTGAAATCGAGAAATATAGAAATGAGTATCATGCTAACACAAATAATAAATATGCTCAGGGAAATAGAAACCCTTTTATAGACAATCCGTATCTAGCCACTCAAATCTGGGGTGGCCCAGAAGCAAAAAATCATTGGGCAAAAAAGTAACTTTACAATTTTAGATACATTATAAGGACAATCTGACGGATTGTCCTTTTTTTTGGCCTTCTATCTGCCTTATCCCCCTAAAAATGCCTCACTAATTAATACTAAAAAACCTAAAAAAATAGAGTTCTTCTCATACTGACAATAAATAACAATATCATACTTCCTCTTTTTGCGTATATACATGAATATTCATAAACTATCTGTATCAACTAAACTTAGAGAAGAGAATAAGTTAACTTGCAAACTAATAGAATAGCGCAATAATTATTCATTCTATTGTAAAAAAAACAGAATAATAAATCACTTACCAAACATGAAAAAAACATTACTTGTATTAGCAGGATTAGCCGTCTTCGCTACTTCTTGTACAAAAGACCCTATTATTACCGAACCTACAGAAAAACCAGGTAACGGTGGAGGAGAAAAACCTGATGAAGGAGGAAATATCACTCCTAATCCTGGAGACTACATCATCCCTGCTCAATACCAACAGTATTACAGCAAGCTAGACTTCACTAAAGAAGGAACACTACTAAAACAACAGTTAGCAAAACTAGTGAAAGATACACATATCCCACAAACTTATACACCAGGGATGTGGGAAGCTACAGAATTCACTGATGAAGATCCAGAGAATAAAAATAATGTTCTTCAAATATACAGTTGGCCTGATAAAGATGCTAAGAATGATATCACTAAAAAGAGATCTGTCCCAAAAGAACATAAAAACGATAAATCAACAAATTTACCCCTTACCTCTCTTTGGGAAAGAGAACATGTATTCGCTAAAGCATTAGCGACAGATAAAACTAAAAATCAAAAAGCCTTAATAACTGTATTCGGTAAAAATTCTGATGGTTCTGATCGTATTCCTACTACATCAGAAGAAATAGCAGGACATGATGCACACCATTTACGTGCAATCAATAGATCTACGAACTCATCTAGAAGTAATAACAAATTTGTAGATGGTAGTGGAAATTCAAAAAAAGTAGGTAAAGAATACTATTTCCCTGGTGATGAATGGAAAGGAGATGTAGCTCGTATGATGATGTATATGCATATCCGCTATGAAAACGAAAATGGAGGAGGATATACTAAAGCTACTAAAGTAGGAATGCCTAGAGATGCTAAAGCTGGTGTATTAAGCGATGAAATGATTGACTTATTCTTAAAATGGAATGCAGAAGACCCTGTCGATGAAATAGAGAGAAGACGTAATGAATACCATGGTAACCCAAATAATCCTAACTATAGATATTCTCAAGGTAACCGTAACCCATTCATTGACAACCCTGAATTAGCTAATCGCATCTGGGGTGGTCCTAAGGCAGAAAACAAATGGAGTAAATAACAAAACCCTATTATAAATAAAAGCTGGAAGTCAGTAGATGATTTCTAGCTTTTTTTTATTATATCTAGTATCTGCACTCCCCTATTAATTCAATTCTACTTCACAGTCTTAGATTAATTCTACAACTAGACAATAATAAGCTCAATCTTGAATAGAGACTATCTTGTATTGTTTCTTTTATACATCACTATCACATATTTTTGAATAAAGCCATAAAAAAACCAATGCTTATCACATTGGTTCTATCATTTATTATTTAAATTAATATTCTATTCAATTGCTTTTTTGCTTTGTACTTTAGCCTTTATAAACTCATACACAATAGGCAATACAGACACTACGATAATCAGAAGTACAATTTTAGAGAAATTATCTTTTACAAGAGGTATATTACCCAAGAAATATCCTGCTAGAGTAAGTCCGACTACCCATACTATCCCTCCTACTACATTATAAGTCATAAATATTCCATATCTCATCTTTCCAATACCTGCTACAAAAGGGGCTAATGTACGAACTATAGGGACAAATCGAGCAATAACGATGGTGCGCTCTCCATACTTCTCATAAAAAGACTGTGTCTTATCTAGATGCTCTTGTTTCACTACTTGCTTACCAAACAACTTAAATTCTGTCAGACGCATTCCTACTTTTCGTCCGAGATAATAGTTTAAAGAGTCTCCAGTAATGGCTGCTACTAAAAGAATTGCAATGGTTAATACTATATTCAGTTCATCTGACTGAGCTACTAACATTCCTGTTGCAAAGAGAAGTGAATCACCAGGTAAAAATGGCATGACCACTAATCCAGTCTCAACAAAAATAATTAAAAATAAAATAACGTATAACCACGTTCCGTATTGCTCTATAAAGATGTGCAAATACTTATCAATGTGAAAAAGATAATCTAATAGTTCCATACCCTCAAAGATATATATCAAAACAATTTCTAAAAGAAATTTCACAAAATTATAACAATGTGTATCTTTTTGAGAAACCACACAAAAACATAGCCTTATACTTTATTTAAAATACAAAAAATAGTGCAAGAAACTTTATTTACCCTTATTCTATCCTCTATAAAAAGTACTTTATAACAGGAGACTGGTGAGAATAAAAATATTTCAAAAAAATGAAAAAATATTTCTACAGTAAACTTTTCATTCTAAACAGGTTAAACTAATCGTGTCATTTATTTTAAAAATATCTATTCAAAACAGTTTGGAGAACCCATAAATACTACTATATTTGCACTCGCAATACGGAAGTAAAGCAGACCAAAAATGGCGAGGTAGCTCAGTCGGTTAGAGCGCAGGATTCATAACCCTGAGGTCACGGGTTCAACTCCCGTCTTCGCTACAAGGCAAAAGGACATCTTAATTAAGATGTCCTTTTTTATTTGGTTTATTTTGGACACTTTCCGTCATTATCATTTTAATTAAGTAATTTTGGGATCAGTGACAAAAGTTGGGGACTAGGCAAAAAGTCTAGTTAATCTAAAAAGGAAAAACTTCTTATCCCTAACACCTCTATACATCATACGGAAGTATTTAATTTTGGCATTAAATGATTCCGCAGAAGCATTTGTACTTCTATTAATAAAGTAATTGATGATTTCGTTATAGTGTACATTAAAAGTCTTTAAAACAGTACTAAAGTGTTTGAGTGAAGCTTTTTCAATATCATTAAACCAATGAGCTAGCTTAGTCATAGCTATTTCTTTATCTATTTGTAGATTATATATCTGTCTAAGGTTATTAGCAAGTAGATAGGCTTGTTTGATCTCTGGGTATAATTCAAATAGTACCTTAGCTCTTTCTTGTTGGTCAGATGTCCAATTAATTTGGTTTTTATAAAGTAGAGAACGTGAGCGAACTAAAAGTTGCTTCTTAGTATCTCCATTACTAAGTATTTCAGGATTATATATAATGCCTTCTTCCTTAGCCTTTAAAACAGCAGTGTTCTCAGCGTCAAGCTCAGCCCATCTATATTTTATTCTAATATCTTGTACAGCTTCACTTACAAGCTTTTGTACATGAAAACGATCAATTACTTGCACAGCTTTAGGGAAGCACTTCTTAGCTATCTGTTTCATAGCCCCTGCCATATCTAAAGTAATCTCGGTAACTTTATCTCTAAGTTTTTTAGGTAGTTTAGATAGATGCTTTATTACAGTATCTGATTTTGTTCCTTTAACTATCGCTACAATGGTCTTTTTCTGACCTTTACCTGCTTTAGAAGTCAGTATAGTGTACAATTCTCCCATAGATAAACATACTTCATCTATGGAGAGTTGTTCAGTTATATTTTCTGGGTAGAGTAGCCAGTCTTGTGCATGTTCTTGTTGATCCCATTGTTTGAAACCACTAGTTTTATGTTTGTATTGGCGTTGAAACTTTTCACCTTTAACTCCAAATAATTCACCAATAGCCTTACAGCTAAGTACTTTAGTATCGGCCAATTTTTTTTAAGAACTCCGAGAACTCTGTAGTCATTCGTGTTCCTTCTGCGATGATATTCCAATCACGTGATATAATTTCTCCTGTTTGTTTATCTGTCCAACGACGACGTTGTACGTGTAGTTTAACTGATTTACCTCGTAACGGGAAGTCTTCAATAGTAATCATACTATGGAAACCTTTAGAAATAAGCTGTCTTTCAGCACATTGATTTCCGTAATCATTCTTCTCTTCAAAGTAGATATGTAGTTTGGTCTCTAATTCTTCTACTTTAGTAATATTGAAGTGTTCTACTAAGTAAGTAGGTAAGATTAGTTTTAGTATTTCTTGGCTATCCATCATAGCACAAAGATATTATTTTACACTTTCCTCCCCAACTTTTAACGTTGATCCTAATTTTGTCATAACAGAAACAATAAAACATAATTACCAATGATTAAAAGATTTAGTATAATACTATGTCTTGCTATATTATCTTTTTCTTGCTCAAAAGAAGATAATACTATAATAGACAAACCTACTTCACCAGTAGATCCTACACCTCCAGTTGTAGTTCCTCCTATTGGCAATGATAAAGACATACCTGATCCTAAAACTTTCAAAATCCCTTCAGAATATAGTGATTACTATAAAAGCATCGATTGGTCTAAAAAGGGAATGGAACTTAAAAAAGAACTAGCGAAGTTAATTACACAAACACATCATCCAATACCCTATACACCAGGTGTATGGGAAGCAATAGAATACACAGATCAAGATCCTGACAATCCTAACAATGTTCTCCTTATTTATGGATGGCCAGATAAGGATGCTAAAAATGTTATACATAAAAGATCTATGCATAAAACTAGTAAAAGTAGTGGCAATGGAAGTAATAGAGATTATAGTTGGGAACGTGAACACGTTTTTGCAAAATCTCTTGCTGTTGTAAAAAACACTAAACAAACTGCTTTAATTGCGAATGTTAAATCTAACTATATTGGGACATCTATTCCTGAAATTGCTGGAACAGATGTTCATAACCTACGATCTATAAATGGAACATGGAATAATACAAGAGGCAATAAGAAATTTGCTGATGGGCATGGTAATTCTGGACCAGTTGGTTCTTATAATTGGTATCCAGGAGATGATTGGAAAGGTGACGTGGCACGTATGATGCTATATATGCATATTCGCTACGAAAGTAACAAAAACGAACCTGATTTTGATAGATATACGAATGCTAGTAAAGTAGGTATACCTATCAACTCTAGAGCTCCTCTTACAGATAGTATGATTGACTTATTCCTAAAGTGGAATGCCGAAGATCCTGTAGATGAAATAGAAAGAAGAAGAAACGAATATCATGGCAATCCTCAAAACCCTGAATTTCGTTATGCTCAAGGAAATAGAAATCCTTTTATAGATAACCCAAGCTTAGCTAATGTCATATGGGGTATGCCTATCTATATAGCAGAAAACACATGGAAATAATATCATAAAAAAACGACTATCATAGCTTGATAGTCGTTTTTCGTTTATTTCTTCTTTTCAAACATAAGTTCTTTTACCTTCTCTTTATCTTCTTTCTCTTTATCTAAGTCGAACATTGTTCCAAATACTCGATCCCAAAAGGTATTACTTACACCGAAGCCCATTTCTTCATCTTTATAGTGATGCAAATGATGGTTTCGCCACAGTGGTTTCATAAACTTAAAAGGTGGTGCAAATGCATGAATAGCATAGTGCATTGATGCATATAATAAATATCCTATTATAAAACCTGGATAAAAACCAAATGTATATCTTCCCATGATCAGATAATGCAATCCAAAAAGTACAGAAGCTAATATAATACTAGGCACAGGAGGCATAAATAATCGCTGTCTATCACGAGGATAATGATGATGATTGCCGTGCATAATATAAGCAAATCTCTGTGCATTTGGCTTATCACTTATTAAATGAAAGATATAACGATGAGCTAAATATTCAAAAAAAGTCCAGAATATCATTCCTCCAAAGAATAGAAGAATAAGATTCTGGACTGATAAATTGTAATCTGTATATCCTAAATATACTATATACGATAATACAGGTATATACATCCCCCAAATAACTGCAGGATGTCCCTTAGTAAGCATTTCTAAATAAGGATTCTTAAATAATCTAGCCTGACCCTTATTGTGGATTTTATCAAATTTCATAACTACATTAACTTAATTAAAGCTAATATAATTATTTTTTACCACTTAATAATAACACTCCCCCAAGTAAATCCACTTCCAAAAGCTGCTAATACAACTAAATCACCTTCTTTAATCTTACCTGCTTCCCAAGCTTCTGTTAGAGCAATTGGCACAGAAGCAGCAGTTGTGTTTCCGTATTTTTGGATATTATTAAATACTTGGTCATCTGATAAACCAAACTTCTGCTGAATAAATTGAGATATTCTCAAGTTGGCTTGATGAGGGATTAGCATATTAATATCTGATACTTGTAGACCATTTGCTTCTAATCCTTCATTAATCACCTCACTAAAACGAACTACTGCATTTTTAAACACAAACTGTCCATTCATATGAGGAGTATAACTAACGTCATCAGGATCGTTATCCTTTAAAATATCTGTTACCCATCTACCTCCCATTCCTGGTGCTAATAAGGCTAATTCTTCTGCATGTTCTCCTTGTGAGTGGATATGTGTAGATAACAAACCTTGTTCTTCATTCTCAGAGCGAGTCAATACTGCTGCCCCAGCTCCATCTCCAAAAATAACAGATACTCCTCTACCTCTAGTAGTCATATCTAAACCTGTAGAGTGCACTTCAGACCCTACCACAAGTACGTTTTTATACATTCCAGTTTTAATATACTGATCTGCTATAGATAAAGCATAGATAAAACCTGAACACTGTGCACGAATATCTAATGCCGCAACGGTATTTAATCCTAATTCACGTTGTAACATTACTCCTGGTCCTGGAAAATAATAATCAGGGCTCAAAGTAGCAAATACGACAAAGTCAATATCCTTTGCTTCTACTCCTGCTCTCTGCATCGCTATACGAGCAGCCTTTACTCCCATTCCAGAAGTTGTATCTTCTTCTAATGCTTTATGTCTTCTTTCATGTATACCTGTTCTCTCTACAATCCATTCATGGTTAGTATCCATTATCTTCGCCAGGTCGTCATTGGTCACTACATTCTCAGGAACGTAATAACCTAATCCGCTTATTTTTGATCTAAACATTTTAAAAAAAAATTGGTTTACGAGCTACAAAAATACACTAATAACTAAAAACTTAAACATTTTTGCCATAAAAAGGCTATACACTCACAGAACACTCAATAATTTCGTTTATATTAGCCGACCTAACGTTAAAACTAACCATAATGAGAATCATCAAAACAACCTTATTATCCCTATTTTTGATTAGTTCTATGTACGCACAAGAAAATGTTACATATCAAAAACCATCACAAGAAATTCTAGAATTAGCTGACTTCGAAAGAGCTCCTGCTATATCTATGGACAACAAAATGGAATATATGCTTCTAAGCTATAGAAGTACATATAAGACATTAATGGATTTGAATGTAAACGAAATGAGACTTGCTGGTTTACGTATCGATGTAAACACAAATATCTCAAGCACAGTAACTTATATTACTAACCTAAAAGTTAGAAAAATAAAAGATACTCAAGAAATACAAGTAAAAGGATTACCAGCTAATCCTAGAATTACGAATATTACTTGGTCTCCTGATCAATCAAAATTAGCATTCACAAACACTGCTGAAAACGGTGTAGAGCTTTGGATCTTAGACGTAAAGACTGCTCAAGCAACTAAGCTAACTGAAGCAAATTTAAATGCGAATATCGGCAACCCTATTACTTGGTTTAAGGATAGTCAATCTTTATTGATTAATCAGATCCCTGCTAATAGACCTGCATTAATCGATACTTCTAAAAATTTACCAACAGGTCCTATTGTATCTGTGAGTGAAGGTGTTGTTTCTCAAAACAGAACATACCAAGATTTATTAAAGAATAAAACTGATGAAGCTAACTTCGAAACTTTAGTAACATCTGAATTGTATAAAATAGACCTTAAAGGGAATAAAACACTTTTCAAAAAAGGAGATTTATTTGTCGGTTCTAGTTTCTCTCCTGATGGAGAATACTTAATGGTTACTACATTACAGAAACCATTCTCTTACTTAGTATCACTAAACCGTTTTCCTATGAAAACTGTAGTTTATGACAAAGCAGGTAACTTAGTAAAAGAAGTAAATGATATTCCCTTAAATGAAATCATGCCTAAAGGATTTATGGCAACTCGTGAAGGAAAGAGAAATATGGGATGGAGAGCTGATAAAGCCGCTACTCTTTATTATGTAGAAGCTTTAGATGGTGGTGATCCTGCGAAAGATGTACCTTTCAGAGATGAAGTGTTTACTTGGGATGCCCCATTTAATAACCCACCTAAATCTATTGTTAAATTATCTCAACGTTATGGTGGAATCACTTGGGGAGATGATAACTTAGCTTTAGTAGGCGATCAGTGGTATGATACTAGAAATACTAGAACATTCATTATTGATCCATCTAAATTTAATGACGCTCCTGTAAAAATAGAAGACAGAAACTCACAAGACGTATACAGTGATCCAGGTACATTCGAATTAAAAAGAAATGAATTTGACCGTTATGTATTAGCTAAAGAAAATAATAAACTTTTCTTAATCGGACAAGGTTATACAGCTAAAGGACAATTCCCTTTCATCGATGAGTTCGATTTAAAAACATTAAAAACAAAAAGATTGTACCAGTCTAATTACACAGATAAAAAAGAGACTATTCAATCTATAGAAGATGTTAAGAAAGGATTAGTATTAGTATCTATTCAATCAGCTACTGAATATCCTAACTACTACTTCAGAAATATCAATAAGAAGAATGACTTAAAAGCAATCACTTCATTTAAAAACCCTTTTAGCTCTTTAAACGGAGTACACAAAGAGGTAATTAAATATAAGAGAGAAGATGGTTTAGAATTATCAGGTACTTTGTATTTACCTGCTGGATATGATATCAAAGCTAAGAAAGAGAAATTACCTCTATTAATCTGGGCTTACCCTGCTGAGTACAAAGACAAAAATAGTGCTGCGCAAGTAACACATAACCCTAATGAGTTTACATTCCCTTCTTATGGATCATTTATCTACTGGGTGACGAAAGGATACGCGGTATTAGATGACGCCGCATTCCCTATCGTAGGAGAAGGTAAAGAAGAGCCAAATGATACTTATGTAGAACAATTAGTGGCAAATGGTAAAGCAGCTATTGATGCTGTAGATGCATTAGGATATATCGATAGAAAGAGAGTAGCTGTAGGAGGACACTCTTACGGAGCGTTTATGACAGCTAACTTACTTACTCATTCAGACTTATTTGCAGCAGGTATTGCACGTAGTGGAGCTTACAACAGAACATTAACTCCATTTGGTTTCCAAACAGAACAAAGAAACTATTGGGAAGTTCCTGAAGTATACAATACAATGTCTCCATTTATGAATGCTAGTAAAATGAAGACTCCAATGTTATTAGTACATGGTGAAGCTGATAATAACCCTGGAACATTTACATTACAAACAGAGCGTTACTTCCAAGCTTTAAAAGGATTAGGTGCGCCAGTTAGAATGGTTATCCTTCCTAAAGAAAGTCATGGATATGCTGCTAAAGAAAATATCTTCCACCTATTATGGGAACAAGATCAATTCTTAGAAAAAAATGTAAAAAACAAAAAATAGTATATTTTAAAAGCTCAGCAATTGCTGAGCTTTTTTCGTTTATATATACAACAAAAAAACGCCGCTTAATTAAAGTGGCGTTTTTTATTATTGAAATTTCTTCAATGCTAGTTTAATCTTAGTCCCTTTTTCGATATTAAAAGGATGGTCAAAGAATACTACTCTATCCTCATTAAAGAAAGTTTTTATCATATAACCATCTCCCTTAAAATAAGCATCAAGCACCTCTACCTCTATTTGGCCCTTTTGTTTTGAGAGCATTAATTGATGAGGATAAATTAGCAATAATTCGTCTTCTTCAAAAGAATTTGTAAAGTCTGAAATATATAACTCATTAACTTCTCCAAATAAAGATGCTACATATTTATTCAATGGAAACTCATATACATCTTTGGTTTCCCCCATATCCACTAACTCGCCATCTTTTAGTACAATTGTCTCATCAGCAAAACTCAATGCATCAATACTATCATGAGTAGCCACTATACACGTAATTCCTTTTTCTTTTAAATAAGCAAATAGATTACGTCTAAGCAGACTTCTTCTCGAATAATCAATATGACTAAATGGTTCATCTAATAATAGAATCTCTGGCTCTAATGCAAGTACACGAGCTATAGCAACACGTTGTTGTTGTCCACCACTTAGGTGTTTTACTTTTACATCTGCATATTCATCTAAATCTACTAATGTCAAAAGTTCTTTTATACGATGCTCTTTCTCTTCCATATAAAAGTTAGAAAGATACTTACCTATATTTTCTTTTACAGAAGTAAAAGGCATTAAATCGAAATCTTGAGCTAGGTATCTCATTTCATCTATTCCAGGAACCAAATGATATGCAGGTCCTAAAACTTGCTTATTATTCCAGTGAATCTCTCCTTGATCTAGATCCTGTAAACCATAAATCAATTTTAATAAAGTACTCTTGCCACATCCACTTTCTCCCAACAGAGCAACATGCTGTCCTTTTTCGACAACCAAGCTAAGGTTATTAATAACTGTTTTTTCTTCTAAGTAACTAAATGATATATTTTTAAGTAAAAGCATTTCTATTTTTTATGAAAAACAAATATAATAATATCCCTTTAAGCACTATATAATATTAACTTTTAATAATAAAAAAGGGAACCACTATTGGGTTCCCTTATATACTGTATTCAATACATATTACTTAGCAGCTAAATAACGCTCAGCATCTAATGCTGCAATACATCCTGAACCTGCAGCTGTAATAGCTTGTCTGTAATCTTTATCTTGTACATCTCCACAAGCAAAAACTCCTTCAACATTCGTTTTACTAGTCTTCCCTTGAGTGATTAAGTATCCTGTCTCGTCCATCTCTAACTCTTCTTTAAAGATATCTGTATTAGGCTTATGACCAATAGCTACGAAGAAACCTGTAGCTTCAATGTCTTTCTCTTCACCAGTGATATTATTTTTCACACGAACACCTGTTACTACATTACCATCACCTAATACATCTACAGTAGACGTATTCATCAAGATTTCGATGTTTTCAGTATTACGCACACGTTCCTCCATAATACGAGATGAACGGAACTTATCACTACGCACTAGCATAGTAACCTTTTTACATAATTTAGATAAGTAATGAGCCTCCTCACAAGCTGAATCTCCAGCTCCCACGATTACTACTTCTTGATTTCTATAGAAGAATCCATCACAAACTGCACATGCCGATACTCCTCCTCCTAATGATAAATAGTGTTGCTCTGATGGTAATCCTAAGTACATCGCTGTAGCACCAGTAGAGATAATAACAGTATCAGCGTGAATCTCAGTGGTTTCATTTACCCATACTTTCTTTACATCTCCTTTAAGTTCAGCCTTCGTTACCCATCCATCACGGATATCAGCACCGAAGCGTTGTGCTTGTGCCTGTAATTGCATCATCATTTCAGGTCCTGTAACTCCTTCTGGATATCCAGGGAAGTTCTCTACTTCATTTGTTGTAGTTAATTGTCCTCCTGGTTGCATTCCTTGATAAAGTACAGGTGCCATATTAGCACGTGCCGCATATATTGCTGCTGTATAACCAGCAGGCCCAGAACCTATAATTAAACACTTTACTCTTTCTATATCAGACATAATGATTTGTTTTATTGTTAGTATAACAAAAATAGTTTTTTTATCCTCGTTTCAAAACAACAAACAAGAGAAAAAACAAATAGTCAAATAATTTTTATTTATTCCTTTTTTTTCTTGCACACAAAAAAAATTATATTACCTTTGCACTCGCAATGACAGATTAAGTCTAGCGGGGTGTAGCGTAGCCCGGTCATCGCGCCTGCTTTGGGAGCAGGAGGTCGCAGGTTCGAATCCTGCCACCCCGACTTTTTCGGTATCAGAATGTGCCTAAATCCGTAAGTATCAATTACTTACGGATTTTTTTATTTTTAAATATATCATAATAATCCATTGTAAATCAATCTAAATGTGAGCTATTAGGTGAGCTATTTTTAAAAGGTAAATTAGCTCACCGAATCGAGTTTAACTAATTGTATTTCAATAAATTAAATACAATTTATTTTAGTTTAATTCAGTGCTTTTTGGTCTTGTTTGAGTACTATTCTGGTGAGTAGTTTTTTAAAACCATATCAAAACAGTTCGGTTAACATTAAAATAGATTGATATGAAAACAAAAAACACATTTGGAATACACTTCATTATACGTATTTCTAATTCAAACAAAACAGTCCCATCCCTTATATACGCTAGGGTTACAGTAAACGGACAACGAACAGAAATTTCTTTAAAACTAAAAATATCCCCTACTTCTTGGGATAACATTAAAGGAAAAGCAAAAGGAAAAAGTGAGGATACGGTTCGAATCAATGCACATATTGAGCGAGTACGTTCTCTCATTACAGATGCCTATCATCAATTAGTCCAACAAAAAAGAGTTGTCTCTATTGGAGCTGTTAAAAACATCTTTCTTGGACATGATGATACTGAATCATCTCTTTTAAAGCTTATAGACTATCACAGAGAGATTGCTACAAGTAAATTAGCTTATGGTACACTAAAGAACTACTTCTCTACGGAAAAGTACCTTAAAAGCTATTTGCGTAAAGTACACAATCGAACTGACGTCTATTTAAGCGAGATTAACTACAAATTTATCTTTGACTTTGAAAACTTCCTGAGAAACTGCAAACCTATTCACAAACATCAACCCTTAAATAACAATGGTATTATGAAACATATTGAAAGGTTTAAAAAGTTAATCAACTTAGCTATCACCATGGAATGGATGGAGAAAGATCCCTTTACCAAATATAAACTTCAATTTGAGAAGACAGAAAGAGGACACTTAACTAAATCTGAACTTGAAATCCTTGTAAACAAAAATTTTGCTATTGAAAGATTACAATCCGTTCTTGATATGTTTTTATTTAGTTGTTATACTGGTTTAGCTTATATAGACATCTTTCACTTAGCACCACAAAATATAGCCAAAGGAAGCGATGGGAAAGATTGGATTATATCAAGCAGAGAGAAAACTAAAATACCTGTAAGGGTTCCGCTATTACCTGAAGCTTTAGAACTAATTGAAAAATACAAAGACCATCCTATTGCTTTTGCCAAAGGCAAACTGTTCCCAGTTATTAGTAACCAACGAATGAATGGTTACTTAAAAGAGATTGCTATTATCTGTGAAATAGATAAGAACTTATCTTTTCACTTAGCCAGACATACCTTTGCCACAACCATTACACTAAATAATGGTGTGCCAATTGAGTCCGTGAGTAAGATGCTTGGGCATACGGCTATTAAAACAACTCAAATCTATGCGAAGGTATTAGAACATAAACTGGGTGAAGATATGGATAACCTAAGAGAAAGAAGACTTATTCAGGAAAATCACAAGTACAACTTTGAAAAGTCAAATTAAACCTCCCAAAGACAACAGAACTAAACCAACACATACAAATTGTTATTTAGGGTTAGAACTAAGCTTATAGCAGCTTAAAACAAATCAAAACTAACCCTAAATACTATTATTATGAAAGTAGAATTTATTACAAAAGAAGACCTTGAGATTTTTAAACAAGAGATTATTACTGAGATAAGAAGGTATAGCCCTTTTAATAGAAAGAAAGATCAAGAAATAAAACAATGGATTAAAAGCTATGAGGTAAGAAAGCTTCTTGGTATTTCTCCTGGTACCTTACAAAATATGAGAATAAATGGTACCATACCATTTAAAAAGATTGGTGGATTGATGTTTTATAGGTATGAGGATATTTTAAAGATGATGGAGAGTGAATGAAGTAAAACACCCCAACTATTGTGTGGTAGTTGGGGTGTTTTTATTTTATTGGTAAAAGAGGGATTTACCCCCTACTCCATATGTCTTATAAATAGCTACCTTCAGGCTTTTGTAACTTTTTGTGCCATGAAATAGCTGAGCTTTTAAATCGATGATTTTTAGTGTATTAATTTAATACTAAATATACTAAAAAAATCTATACAACTATACTTAATTCATTAATATATAAAAAACTCATTTTAAAACAATTTAATTAAAAAGCCTACGAGTCTCTCTAATTATTCCATACATCACGTAATATAAGTGTTTGATCTTTGTAATAATGTAAACATAGTTTTATTACAAAGGCAACTCATTTAATTTCTTTTTCTGGGTGCACCAGGATGGATAATATTGATTCATTAACAATACAAATCGTTTATTGTGATGACGTTCTATCAAGTGAATTAGTTCATGAACAACAATGTAATCAATACAGTCTAAAGGCTTTTTAGCCAATTCGATATTAAACCATATTCGTTGCTGATCTGTAGCACAACTCCCCCATTTGGTTTTCATAGTTCGAATTTTGAAGCTAGGTGATTCAATATTCATCAACGCTGCAAAATAAACAATCCTAGCCTCTAAATACTTTCGTAATTCTTTACGGTAAAAAGCATACAGAGTAGCTTGCAGTTGTTTAACATTGTTCAAATCTGAAGATTTTAAAACAATCTTTTTACCAGCGATTTCAACTTTATTTCTCGTACTCTCTTCTAACTTCAATAAATAACGATCTCCAAAGAAAAAGTGACTCTCTTGATTTTTAAATACTCTCGGCTCTTCTCGCAGTTGTTCTAAAAATTTACGCTGCTCTTTTTTAATCCATCCTAATTTAGTAGCAGCGTAAATCTTCACTTTTTCTAAATCATAAAACAATGGAGAAGATATTGTTACTTGTCCATAAGGTGGATGCACACTCAGATGCAAGTTCTTAATATCTTTGAACGTCACCTCTATCTCTACTTCCCCTATCTCTATACGTTCTGTCATTTTTAATATTCGTCTTTATGAGCTTCGATGATTTTATAAACTTCTTCTACTTTATCAATATCTTTTACTACATCAAAAATAGCTTTCTTCACCATACGCTGGCGGGCTAAGTTTTCTCTAAATCCTTCCTGTTTGACATATTGGACTGCTTCTTCACAAGCCAAAGCCATTTCTTCATCGCCTAAAGTATGGTACAAGGCTACTTTGCCTTTTGTGTTTAATGAAACTGGTATATCATCCTTTTTACCTCGATTAACTTGTCGGATTAGCTCTGCCATCTTTACCAAGTATTCTTGATAAGAAACCGTTTCTTGTTTTCTGCGTTCTATTAATTCTTGTAACAAAACGGACATTTGGTCAAAATATTTTGGATCTAATAAATGCTCTTCTACAATCTTGCTTCGTACATTATTTTCAATGGTTTCTGCAACGGCTTCCTTATTCCCCTTAATTCCTTTTGGCAAAGAATCAATAGCCTTCTCCATATCAGTCTCCATCAAATCTAATAAGGAAATATCATCAAAGGGAGACACTTTTTCAGACTCTTCTGCTTTGATATAGGTGTCAATTAAGAAACGCATATCTGCTTCATAGGCTTTCAAATCAATAGTTTCACCTGAAGCTTTACGAATGATCTCTCGTAAATTCAAATAGTCTTCCATCTTTTGATGAAAACGCTTCACTTCTGCTTCTGTAAAAGTAGTATTGACAAAATCAGCTTTCAGATTCGCATAAGCTCTAATATATTCTACAATAGCTTTATATAGAGCCATGCGTTTATATTCATTTGATTTTAAATCTTCTGGATTTTCTGTATTTCCACAGAAATAACGAATAAAATCAATATCGGCTTTTGGAAATTCTACTGATTCACAAATGAACTCTACCGTTTCCAACGCTGTTAACAAACGATCTACAGCAATCTTTAATCGATCCTTTAGATTAATCTCAACCTCTTCTTTTGTGAATCCTTCACTATCCAATTCGGACGTATAAACATTAATGGCATCGGTTACATTGCCAAATAACTCCATATAATCGACGATGTAACCATAGTCTTTATCATCGGTATCCAAACGATTCACACGACAAATGGCTTGAAATAAGGTATGATCCTGCATCTTTTTGTCGATATAGATATACGAACAAGGTGGCGCATCAAAACCGGTCAATAATTTAGAAACTACGATAAGTAATTTCATTTTGGCTGGTTCCTTTCTGAAACGTTCTTTACTTTCAGATTCGTAAGTTTCTGTCTTCGATTTATTACCACTGGACTGAACTTCTTTTAATAGCTCTGTATATGTATTAAAAATATATTCTTTATCCGTTTCTGTATCAGCACCCGTATCTTCAGTTGATACATCACGCATATTGGGATTATATGAGGTAATAATCGCACATTTATTCTTTAATTCACTTTGCAGGAACAAATTGTAATACTTGCAAGCTTCATATATACTCGATGCCACCAAAATAGCATTTCCCATTTGCGAACGCAGACGTGTTTTGGTTTGAAAATCAAAAATAATATCAGCTACAATCTTTTCCATGCGACTTTTAGAACTCAAGACATTTTGCATGGTTCCCCATTTTTTCTTCAGTTCATTTCGTTGGAAATCATTCAGACCAGCCGTTTTTGATTCAAACCATTGATCGATTTTAGCTTGTGAAGTCAGGTTTTGTTCAATATTTCTCCCTTCATACATCAAATCTTTTACCACTCCATCTTCTACTGCCTCGTTGAATTTATAGGTATGAATGTATCTTCCAAAAACATCCATAGTAGTTTTCTTATCTTCTTTCAACAAAGGTGTACCTGTAAAACCGATGAAAACTGCATTTTGTAATACTGCCTTCATTACTTGGTTTAACTTACCGCTTTGCGTACGGTGACATTCGTCGATAAATACAAAGATTTCGCCTTGCGTTTTTACAGGATTATCTTGCAATTCTTTAATGAATGCATCAAAATCAGTTTCTGTTTTATTGCCGAATTTATGAATCAACGAACATACTAATCGAGGGCGTGGTGAAGTTAAGAAGTCCATCAATTCTTTTCCTGATTTGGTTTTAGCAATATCAGTTTCACCTACATCATTGAATACTCGTTCTATCTGGTCATCTAATTCGGTTCTATCTGTTAAAATAACAATACGTGAATTGGCAACATTTTCCAAAATCCACTTGCCCAACATCACCATCATCAAGGATTTACCCGAACCTTGGGTATGCCAAATGATTCCGCCTTCTCTGCGCTTGATAAATGGCTGGGCTTCTTGCAAGGCGAAATATTGATGTGGACGAGGTAGTTTTTTCACACCTGCATCAAACACAACACCATTATAGATAATATCCAATAAACGTTGTTTGTCGCAAAGTTTTTTGAGGTATTTGTCTAATTTATAATCTTCGTTTTCTTGTTCATCTTCTTTCCAAGATAAAAAATATTTATCTGGCGTCTCAATAGTTCCATATCGTAAACCTTGTGTATTATTTCCTGCAAAAAGGAATTGAACTGTACTATAAAACCACTCATTAAACAATTCTTTTTGATTGGAAATAGATTGTCGAATACTTTCCGAAATATCAATTGTTCCACGTTTTAATTCTAAAACCCCCAACGCAATTCCATTGACATATAACACGATATCTGGGCGGCGTACATTTTGCCCTTTGGCTAAAGTAACTTCTTCCGCTATACCAAATTCGTTGTTTTGCCAATTCTGCCAATCAATCGGAAAAATGGTTTCAAAGTTCTCTCCCAATTCAGGACGAGCTTTCACACCATAACGCAATAGCGAATACACTTCTTTATTGCGCTGATACAATCCACCTGCATTGGTATTTGCCAAATCGTACACTTCCTTTACTGCTTTATTCGCTAAGGTTTCTGAATAACCACGCTTGAGTAGATTTCTCTTTAAGATCTCTTGCTCTACGTTGCTATTGTGTTCTCGTTTTTCCCAATTGCCATAATAGCTATATCCCAATTGTTCTTGAAACAATTGAATGATACGATTTTGAGTGATGCGTTCTATTGGGTTGATCATAGTGTTGACAATTTACTCGTTAATATAGATAAATATTCTATCATTTTCTCTTTATCGACTTTTTTAAAATAATGCTTATATTCATCATCATAAATAAAATCACCCAGCGATTTAATCACTATTTCATCAGCAGATCTATCATTAATTGTGGCTGCCTTATGGAAAAAGCAACATTCATATCCTGCCCCATCTTTTGCAAATCTGATGTCTAGGTCATAGACTTTTTCTCCTAATTTAAAAGAAGATAATTTAATTCCAGGAGATCCACCTGTATTTTTATCCCACAGATATTCCTTAGTTTCAAACGGATTTATATCAAATTTAAGATTTTCTAATTCTTGAAATAGCCACATAGTTCTCAATTCTAAATGATATCCTGTTATAGCTGTGGAATGTAAAAGTCGAACATCATTTGCCGAAAACCATCTAATCTCATTGTATTTACACTCTTTTATAGCTCCTCCGTTTTCCACAAAGTAATATTCCCAATCTTCTTTAGTAAATTTATGGTTTTTAATTATTGTCTTTAATTTATTTACAAGATCAAGATCTGAAAGATCTAATAAGTTATCCAACAAACTCCTTAATAGATTTCTTCTTTTTTCATCATCAAATATTTGTCTCCAATTGTCATTACGACTCCTTAAAGAATCATAAGATATACGGCAAAATGAATGATTTGTTCTTTTAACAAGGTAGTCCCCTTTTGTTAGTAATGCTTGCTGCAAATAAATTTCATTATTTCTTGTTGAAAACAGCTCTGAAAGTAAATCAGAGTATTTTGTAAATAGATCTTTATCACCAGTGGCTAAGTCAAACGCAAATTGAATTTGTCCCATAAAATATTCATGATCTTCAAGCTTGTGAATTTTATTAAAATCCCATACTGTAGGATCCAACGTACATTTATATCTTTCTTCGGTAATTTGACTTTTATCGAAAAATGATAAACTAAATTTTTCTGACTTCAAAGCTTCTTCTAAATCTAGTATGTCTGAAGACAGTAATGTACCTATGCTTTTAAGTGCATCGAATACATTATCTGGACTTTGTATGTAGGTATTGTAAATAATATTCCTCATACTACGTATCCAAAAATCAATATTTATTTTATTAGACTTTAGAAGTTCTAAAATAAAGTAATAATAAACTTGGTCCCAATAGTTTGGAGTGAAAGCATTATTTTTGAGATAAAGTGATAAAATATTCTTTCCCTTCGAAACAAACGGTTCCTTGACAATCGAATTTATTTTATATTTAATATCTTCCTCAACTCCAATTAAGGTTGACATTATACTATCAATATATCTTAAACAATCAATAGAAAACAGCTCAAAAATTTCCAATATACCACTGTCATTCTTTAATTCAATTATAAATTGACTTAGGGGAATATATTTTACAGATTGTTTGTCGTAAGTATCACTATTTCTAATCTTTTGTAATAATTCCTTTAAATGATTAGGTAAAGCCGTATTCTTAGAAGTAGATAAATGAAAATTTATTGCCAATGTCTTTAAATAATTAAAATAGAAATCATCTAGTGATCTAAAATCAGCATCTATTTTTTTCCAAAAGAAATTCAACCAATCTGTATCAATCTTTTTCCAAAATCTTTCCAAAAAGGCCTTATCATCAACTGAAAGTTGTTTTTTATTCATACAATCTTGAAGCCATGCTTTAAAATGCTCAAAATCGGTCAATTGTTTACCTCTTTCGTTCATTTTTATATATAATTCATCAGACTGTCTTAAATCATCTAGGTCTAAAAAATCAAACTTAAATGGTAAATCCTTGAGATTAATTGACATAAAATCGAATTCTTTATGAGTAGAAAACTCTTTATGTATAGTTTGAAGCATTACCAAAGCTCCACTTACAGTGGCATCATATTTCCATTTATCTAAATACCACGTATATTTTGTGATTTGTTTGTCCAGTTCTTCGCTTAGCTCTTTATGAATAACTTCGATATTACCTTTAGTAGTTAACTCCTCGAAAAATGCCAAAGCTAGTTTTCTATTATTATATCTAAAATTTAATAACTCTTTAGAGACCACTCCTTTTCTCATGGAAATATACCAATACAACAAAAACAAAGTGGTTAAACGCTGTTGCCCATCAAGTGGTATAAAAATTAAACTACTCGTTTCATCAATTTCATTAATATTAATTTTTGTCTCTACATCTATATTAAATTGATGCGCATATTGTGTTACAGTGTGCAATAAGGTTTTTACTGAATCCTGATGAAGCTTTGCTTGTCTTTGGCGCTCTTTCCCTTCAATCTTACCATAAATAAAACCAAGATGTAAGTCTTCCTTTTGAACAATATTATTTACTAATGATTTTACAAATCGTTCTCTAATGTAATTTACATTATCAGAAAGACGTCCTTGCGCATAATCCCTTTGGATAATAGGAACCTCAATAATATGGTTGGCTAATAATTGATGAAATGTATATTTTATAATCATAACTTTAATTTAAAAAAGCAGTTATTTTATTCAAGATATCACTCATATATGCATCTCTATCTCTTGTATTCCAATAGTTCAGTGTTAACTCACTTGATGGCGTCAGTGCCTTTTGGAAAACTTGTTTTGTGGCAACTGGTACATAAGCCTCTGGATCCAAACACGAATCCACTTCAAGAATCATATTTCTCTTTTTTCTAAATACTTTTTTTCCTACTTGAATATTCGTTTTATCATCCAACAAACAAAGATTAGATAAATGATCTTTATCTATAATATCTCCCAGAAGCGTTTCAATGTCCTTAACCTTTAAATTAGCACTTTCTAAATCATCTACTTTTATCTGTTTAAATTTAGCTTCTAATTCTTCATTCTGTTTTAATTGTGCATTTTCAGCAAATAGTTCTTCTATCTCTTTCATCCATTCTTGCAAATCTTCATTCTTTTCAAAACCCATTGAGTTTTTAGCATAGATATGTTCTATATTCCAGGCTCGTGTCAAATTAAACAAATCAAATGGAAACAAATATTTTTTATCTTGTAATTGTGCTACTGCAATATTGTATAGCAATAAAATTGGAAAAACTCCCGTTTTACCATATTTAATCTCATTGATATCGTATTTACTCTTAAACTTTTGTTTTTTATCTTCAAAAAACTCATCTTTTAAAATCTGTTTTAAATAATTTTTTAATTGATTTTTCTTACTTGAAGATCTATATTCTTCCAAAACTGTATGTATAGTTTTGGTAGTTAAATGCACCACAGCACCCATTAAATGATATGTTTCTCTATCATGGTACCATTCATCTAATAAATTGTATAAAGTTGCTAAGCTTCTCCACTCTGGTTTTTCTTCACGTTCAAAAGCTTTTTCATACTGTCGAAAAGTGTAATACAAATCTTCTTCCTTGGCACCCTTTCCTTTCTCAATTTCTAATAAGATGGTAATTTTATTTGCTAATTCTTTATTTGATCGATTATTTTGAATAAAATTCCAAAAATCAGGTCTTTGTAAATGTTGTTCGATTGCATTCCATTCATCAGCAAATTGATTTAGCTCATAAGACTTTCGCGTAAAATCACTTATCTTGTTCATATCCAACACAAATAAACCTTTCACTAATTCTGCTTGATCCAATTGAATTTTACCATCATTGAAATTAATAAAAGTAAAAGCAACATCTTTATCATCTACTTCTTCAGTATACCAAATCACCTTAGTATACTCTAAAAGATTATGTTTAATAAAGTCTCCATTGCCATTCTTAATAAACCATAATTGAATTAAGCAGTACGCTTTAAAGAAATAAAAATTGTCTACCGTATCTTCGATGTTATTTTCATAGCAAAAGGATTCTTTCCAAACAGTCCATATATGATTTTCAATATCTTTTGACTCAGATTGTAAAACTGCTGAGAAATCTAAAGTATGCAAACGTGTTAAAAAATCATTAGATCCATCATCTATTGAATTCCTTGTTTCATAATGAATATGGAAATAATTTTCCTTTAGTAAATACTTTATAATCAACAAAATAGTAGTAGCTCTTTGCTGTCCATCAATTAATTCGAAATTATTCTCGTCCTTATATAGCATAACCAGCGGTTGCAAACAGTAAAAACCGTCTCTGGTAATATCAAAAGATAAAATATCTTTTAGTAGGGCATATATTTCTCTTTTACCCCAACGATATCCCCTTTGATACTTGTTAATTAAAAAGTTTTTACCTTTAAAATTCTTAATAGCGACCATAGAATCATGCTTAGCATCCATAAGTTTTATTATTTGCAATATTTAATTAAAAACTTCACGACTAGTTAAACCATAAGGTTTTATATTCAATCTACACCAACCGCGCTTACCCCGTCAAGAACTCTTGTATCATGCATTGATTAATGTAGATATAATTAGTTCAACTTATCCATAAAATAGTTTACTTGAAAAACCCAGGTTTGTCTTTCAAATAATATGATTTAAAACCTTCTTCTTTTGTTTCTTCTTCCCACAATTCTTTAACTGTAGATTCCGGAGAAAGTGACCATGTCATTCCGGTGGAAAGTGACCACCTAAAATCAAGTCCAAAACATGTTTTATATTTCAGCTAAAAATACAAAAAATAAGTATAGTTATTTAATAGAGTTTTGTTGAATTTTTAATAATGTATTTTTACTTCTTAGAGACTCTCCATGAAGTTCAATTCTAATAGAATTATGTACCATTCTATCTAAAATAGCGTCAGCTATAGTTTGTTCTCCAATTATATCATGCCATGTTTCAATAGGGAGTTGTGAAGCTATAATTGTCGATCTCTTACCATGGCGATCTTCAATAATTTCCATAAAATCTTGTCTTTTAAGATTGTCTAATGGTTGTAATCCAAAATCATCTAATATAATTAGGTCTTGTTTTTCAATTCGATCTATTTCCTTGGAAAAAGAGCCATCTCCTTTAGCCATCTTTAATTTAGAAAATAGTTTATTGATACTAAAGTACATAACTTTATATCCTAACATACAAGCCTGATAACCAATTGCAGAAGCAATATAACTTTTCCCTACCCCTGTACTACCAGTAATTAATATATTTTGTTGCTGTTTTATAAATTCACAAGCAGCTAATCGATCAATCATATTCCTATCAATATTTCTGGATGAATCTATATTAATATCTTGTATATAAGCTTTGTATCTGAATTTAGCGGTATTTATTAGCCTTTCTATTCTTCTGTTCTCCCTATCATCATATTCACTATCAGTTAAATAAGCAATAAGTTGATCATTTGTATAATCCGAAGTAGGAAGTTGTAGCGTTGACGCGAATGCTCTATGCATTCCATAAAGTTTTAAATACTTTAATTTTTCTAAAGTTGTTTGATTCATGTTTCTAAAATTTAATATTATTGTTCTATTGATAATAAGCTGCTCCTCTGATATTCTGATGAGTAGGAACTTCTCTTTCTTTGTTTAATGGTTGTTCTTCAATAGCATCTAATCCCTTTTCTAAAATGCTTTTGATCATTTTATAACTATATCTTTCGTATTCTAAACCACGTGTGCAGGCCTTTTCTAACCGAATATTAGTAAAGCGTTTACCTAAGCTTAAAATTCCTGCACATGACTTATATGATTGTTCAGGGTGTTGTCGCTTATCTAATATCATTGCTAAATATTTTTGTGTAGATTCTCCTATTTCTTGTCCCCATTTCAAAAACTGTGTAGGATTCCAATCTGTGATATATTGGTGAGATGAAGGCATATGTTCCTTTACAGTAGTATACCTATACTTTCCTAATTCTCTATTGTGTGAAGCAATAAGTCTTTGATTGTGATATATATCAACAATATCCTTGCTATAAAGAATATTTACTTTTTTACCAATGTAATGGAAAGGAACACTATAGTAGTGTTTGTCTTTATTTAGGTAGATGTGACTGATTTTTTGAACAGTTGCTTTTATCGCATATTTCAATTCATACCTGTGTCTCGGTAGTGATTGTAAAACAGGTTGTTCTATTTCTTCAAACAACGTTTTCCTTGAAACTCTTTCTCTTGAAAGTAGCTTCTCATTATGTTGTTCTAACAATTCTGCTATTGCCTGATTTAGTTCTTGTAAACTAAAAAACTCCCTATTTCTAAGTGGAGCAAATACACGAGTATAAATTGTTTTTACTGCATTCTCTACTAAGGCCTTATCTTTTGGTTTGTAGCTTCTTGCAGGTAAAATAGTTGTGTTGTAATGCAGAGCAAAGTCTTGGAGGTTATGAGCTATTTTAGGCTCGTATTTATCACTTTTAGTTACAGCTGCTTTTAAATTATCAGGCACAATAGCAAGTGGAACTCCTTGATAGAAATGTAAGGAATTGGTCAGGCTTGATATAAAATCTTCTGTATTTTGAGTTAGACTGGCTTCTACATAAGTCATTCTACTTGAACCAAGAATGGCAATAAATACTTCTACAGAAGTTATTTCCCCCGTAGATTTATCAATAATAGACAACTTTTTTCCTGTATAATCAACAAACATCTTATCTCCAGCCTTATGCTGCATATGTAAAGAAGGAGATGTTTTTTTCTGCCAGGTTCGCAAATGATAGCAAAATTGAGAATAACGATAACCCTCAGGGTGTTTTAAAAGATACTCTTCCCACAAGATATGTCTTGTTACTCCTGTTTTAAGCAGTTCTTTAGTAAAGTAAGGGAAATATTTATACAAGATTGCTTCTTTTTCATCAGAATCCAATTCTTTAGTGTCAAATAAATCTTCTATATCTGCATCATTTAATTCTTTTATCTCTTCATAAGTGAATTTTGAAGTAGTAAATAGAGTAATATATTTCTTAACAGTATTACGTGAAAGACCTAATTGTGAACTTATTTGAAGTTTACTTACTCCTTGAGTATACAGACGTAGTAATTGTTTTAATTGTAACATGTCGATCTTTTTATTAGCCATATCTCTTGCATTTTAGCTAAGATATTTAGACATGTTTTAACTTGTTTTTTTAGATGGTCAATTTCACCGGAATATGGTGGTCACTTTCCACCGGAATGACATGGTCACTTTTAACGGAATTAGGTGGTCAATTTCACTGGATTCTCCATATTTATTATAGATTAGTAATTTTAGTATGTATAGCGTATTTTAAACATGAAGTTTCTTCCTGGTTTTTGAAAACTATAGTTATCATAAGCTAGTTTATCGAATAGGTTATTAGCCTCTACGGTTAAGTGTATTTTATTATTAAACAAACTGTATGAAGCACTTAGATCATGTACAGCCTGAGACGGAATCCATATAGGATCTTCACCGATTCCTTTAAAATCGTAACTATAATGATCTATATAGCGCAGGTTATAACCTATATTTAAATTGTTATTTTTCTTTCCTAAGTCTTTAATGATAATCCCCACATCAGCTGATCCAAAGAAATAAGGCTCATTAGGAATTCTCTCATTGTAGTATGGATTTTTCACTCCATAATCTCCAATAGTATACTTTTGTTTACTTCTGATATTTTGAGAAGTTAAACTACCTCCTGCATATATAAAATCATTGTATGTATAACGAGCTTCCACATTGATACCATAGCTCTCTACTCCTCCAATATTCACACTAGTTGCACGAGATCCTGAACCATAAGGATTACTGCGGATATAATCTTTAGTATCTCTGTATACAAAACCTGCATCTACGAATACTGCATGTATTTTGTTAATCACACCTGAGTAACTGATATTCAGGTTATAGTTTTTACCCTGTTCTGGTTTTAGACCTGTATTTCCCCATACTAAGTCTCCATCTCCAAATAACTCGCTATCAGTAGGTAGTCTAAATGTATTTTCATAAGAAGCTTTGAACTGTAGATCTTTCCACAGATATGTAGCAGCGATACCGTATCCTGTTTTATCTACTTTAGTGCTTTCACTTTGATAAGTATGTTTGATACTGTAGTGTTTACTGAATAGAGACACATTCAGATTATCTAGAATATTATAGCGATAAGACAGTGCCATAATATTTTTAAAACTACTTCTTTTTATCTCACTGTTCTTTTCTGATTGAGTTTCTTTTACAGCTAATGGATCTTTTGTCTTTCTGTTGAAGTAGTACATCACATCATTAAAACTAAATGAGTGCTTGTCATTTAATTTATAGTTTACATTAAAAGTAGTTGAACCATTATGATCATAGAACTTAGTCATAGAAGGCCCTCCTCCAGACTCACCTTGTTTTAACGTTTTGATACGTTCACCTGCCCAGTTATATTTATAAGAAGAGGTATCTATATTTTGATTATATCCACCGTTATAATTTGAAGTAATACTTACATCTAATCCATCTATAAATAGATTCTTTTTGCTATATTCTAATGAAGGCATAATTGTTACAGAACGACGTTTCTTGTCTCCGAATACCTTTTCCATAATAGTACCTGTCTGCACACCACGTTTTCCTTCTCCATAAGTAAACCCTAACATCAGTCGGTCAGCATAAGACTTATCTACCACCCCTACTTTCGCCACTACAGTAGCTGTTTGGAATCGGTCATTAAAGCGTCTTACCCATTGTTTTTCTTTAGAATAAACTCCTGATTGCAGATCTACCACAGGGACTAATACTTTATAATCGTTATCTGAGTAGTTCTGAAAAGCATTTAACTGAGCTACTATACCATTATTAAAGGCTTTACTCACATTCAGATGACTCTTGTATGTATGGAATGAACCAGTAGTAAATGAAGCATCTATTTTAGTCTCTTTAGATTTGTTTGTGATAATATTCACTACTCCTCCTAAGGCATCAGATCCGAACTCCACAGGCACTACACCTTTATAAACTTCGATTCTGTCAACCATTGTGATCGGTAAGTTGTTTATCTTAAACTCACTACCAAACCCTTCCATAGGTACCCCATCTATAAAGAATCGAATGTGTTTACCACTAAATCCATTCATTGAGAAATTATAGTCAGATCCCTCACCTCCATCTTTGCGCACTTTCACTCCAGACACTCTATCTAGTGCTCCAGCTACATCTAATGACGTATTGTATAGTGGTTTTGCATCTATAGCCACTACGTTATAAGCAGATTCTCTCACTTTCTCGATAGGCTGTTTTACTTGTAGTACTACATTGTCTAAGAAAGAGTTATTTGTATCAAGTTTGAAATTATGTGTTATACTTTCGCCTGCTTTCACCTCAAATGAATACTCTTTAGATTCATAACTGACGTGTTGTACAACTAATTTATACTTACCAGGTCTCTTTGTTTTAATAGTATATCGTCCTTTATTATCTGTTAACTCACTATGATGAGTATCTAATAAACTGACTGTAGCATAATCAATAGGCTCTCCATTCGCATCTTGTACAACCCCAGAAATGACAACTGGTTTATCTTGTGCAAAAGAAGCAAACTGTCCTATATTAAAAATTGCAAAAATTAATAGTAGATAGTGTTTCATTGTTCTAAGAACTTAATGTTGTGTTAGTAATTATATTATTTAGATTAATTATAAATTGAAGACAAATATATTTACTTATAACTAAACAACCATAACAACTTAGAATAAATATAAATAACAACTCAATACAGACAATAATCGTCATTATAATACTCTAAAAACAAAACACATTAACCTTTAATATTTTACTAAAATTCACATATTATTAACTAATATCTTTTATAAACAAAAAAAGTCAGAACTACCTATAATTCTGACTTTATTCACAAAATGTGCTTTTAAAGCTTATTAATTCTAAATAAAAAAGCTTTAGAAATTAGTACAAACAAAAAAAAGAGAACTAAACTAGTTCTCTCTTCTTCTATTTCTTAATCTTTCGTTCTTAACCTCTTTTGGTTTATTCACGCTATTATTGCGTTCTCTATCGAAGTTTTTCTTGGGTCTACGCTCATCCTTAGCATAACTTCCTCCTCTTCTACTTGAGTCTTTACCCGTAGTCATTCGACGGCGAATACTCTGCTGACTCTCTTGATTCTTATTTAGACTCGCCTCTTCTGTCATTACAGAAGGCTCTATTAAGCGATTAAGCTCATCTAATTCTGCTTTGGTCAAGTCTCTATACGTACCCACAGGTACATCTAGAGAAATATTAATAATACGTATCCTCTTTAATGCAACTACATCATAGTCAAAATACTCACACATACGTCTAATCTGTCTGTTCAAACCTTGAGTAAGAAATATTCTAAACACAGTCTTACTGATCTGTTCTACTCTACACTTCTTAGTCACTGTGTCTAATATTGGTACACCAGCTCCCATACGTTGGATAAAACGATCTGTGATAGGCTTGTTTACAGTGACAATATACTCTTTCTCATGATCGTTCTTTTGGCGCAATATCTTATTCACGATATCTCCATCATTCGTCATCAGAATAAGCCCTTCACTATCCTTATCTAATCGTCCTACTGGAAAGATGCGTTTAGGATAATTAATATAGTCCACGATATTATCGCGTACACTCGTATTAGTAGTACACTCGATACCAATAGGTTTATAAAAAGCTAAATAAACATTCTCTTCATTTTTTTTAATGATTAATTGTCCATTTACGCGTATCTCATCATCTTCAGACACTTTTGTCCCCATCTCTGGCACTACACCATTGACAGTGACTCTCCCCTCATCTATAAGTCTATCTGCTTCTCTTCTAGAACAAAAACCTACTTCAGACAAATATTTATTTAAACGTGTTTGCATTTTTTCCATATCACAAAATTAGCTATTTTATTCGCTATTAAACAATGCTATAACGAAGCTAATTCATAAAATAATTCTTAATTTTTTCGAAGACAATTCTGTCCTGAACAGAGTGTCCTAATCCTTCTGTATAATAAACCTCTATTCCCTTTTTATTAGCTATATCATGAAAAACTGTACACTCAGCCAATTCCACTACTACATCCTCTTTATCGTGAATAATCAATGTCTGATTAGACAGTGATTTTATAAAGTTGCGACTAGCATATTCCTGCATATCCATATCAATTAACCCTTCTAAGAATTGCAATAAGTCATTTGACACCTTCTTCCAGTATCCTAACATATCAATATAATTATTGATTACATGCTGAAAACGATCTAGACAAGCCATTAAAACAATCTTCTCTACGAAGTCATATTTCACTACACTCATCTGATGTAATAGAGCAAACGCTCCTAGTGAATGAGCTACAACATACTGTGGTCTAAACGCTCGTAAACAATGATCCATCAAGTGAGAATAATCGATAACACTCAGATTACTTCCATCACTCAGACCTAGTCCCATAGCATCTATACAGATATACTGATACTGATCATCTAAGTAAGTCACTAGTTCTTCCCAACGACCAGCATTACTCTCCCAGCCGTGAAACAGCATAACTAAAGGCAACTCTGATTGCTCCTGATTCCAGCGATAGCATTGAATACTCAATCCATCGTAGACAAATCTATCTTGATGAGCTTGAGCCAAAAAGTAAGGAATACTCTTTCGCCTAAGCTGTCCTTTACGAGGTGTAGAGAATAACTTATAAGCAATAGCGCATGCTCTCTTAGGAGCAAATAACGACAATAAATTAATCAATAAACCTAGACACTTAACCATATATAACTTCTAGAAATAAAAAAGCCTCTTTCACAAGAGGCTTTCTGATATTATAATTTAGCTATAATAGCTTCAATTTTTTCTCTTTCTTCTTCAGCTAAAGCACTGTCTACTAAAATACGCCCACTGTGCTCATCCGTGATGATCTTCTTACGTGCCGCAATTTCTACTTGAGTTTGTGGTGGAATAGTAAAGTAAGATCCTCCTGAAGCACCACGCTCGATAGATACAACAGCCAAACCGTTACGAACACCATTTCTGATTCTGTTATACGCTACTAATAAACGCTCTTCGATATCTTGTTTGAACTCTTCAGACTTCTCTAATAAGATTTTCTCTTCACGCTCAGTCTCAGACATAATACTGTTTAATTCAGCTTCTTTATGTGCTAAGTGTTCTTTTCTTGCAGCTAATTTAGTTTCTGTCTCTGCGATTGTGTTTTTCTTGTGCTCGATGCTAACTTTCATCTCTTTGATGTGTTTTTCAGCAAGCTCTATCTCTAACTTCTGGAACTCTATCTCTTTTTCTAATGAGTTAAACTCTCTATTGTTTTTAACCTCATTTTGTTGCTCAGTATATTTTACGATAGCAGCTTTGAACTCCTCAATAGCAGCTTTTTTATCCTTAATACTCGCTTCGATATTACTTAAGTCTAAATTTGATTTTTCTAAGCGTTTGTTCAGTCCAGCAACCTCATCTTGTAGATCTTCAACTTCAAGAGGCAATTCTCCTCTCATATTTCTGATTTCGTCAATTCTTGAGTCAATCAATTGCAAGTCATAAAGTGCTCTTAACTTCTCTTCAACGGTTAATTCTTTTTTCTTTGTCATCATTATAAGTAGTTAACTGGATTCGTATTTACTGTTGATAAAATAACTGCAAAAGTAGTTATTTTTTTTGAAAGAAAGTCAGTTATATAATTTTTTGTATACCTTTCACTTTCAAAATGCCCTATATCAGCCAAAACCATCTGACTTTCAGCTTGGTAATAATCATGGTATTTCAAATCTGAGGTGATATAAGCATCTACTTTCTGTGATAATGCTGCTCCTATCGCAAAACTTCCTGAACCTCCTAACACTGCTACTCTCTTTATCGGTTTCCCTAGTAACGCACTATGTCTAATACCTCCTGTACCCGTCTTGGTTTTGACCATCTGTAAGAATGCTACTTCTTCCATCTCTTCTTCTAATTCACCTATCATTCCCATTCCTACATTTTGAAGTTTATTCTCTAAAGTATAGATCTCATAAGCTTTATCTTCATAGAAGTCTAAGTCAAACAAGGCTTTTAATACCTTACCTTGTAAATGCTTTTCAAATATTACTTCTACTTTGACCTCTTCTACTTCTTCATATTTTAATGGCTCTCCTATGACTGGGCTACTCTTCTCATTCCCTCTAAAACTTCCCTTGCCTTCTGTCGTAAAACTACACAAATCATAATTACCTATAGCACCCGCTCCTGCATTAAACAGAGCCTTTCTTACTTCATCTGCATTCACACGAGGAGCGTAAGTCACTAGCTTTTGTATATAGTTCTCTTTCGGTATTAATATACTTGTGTTCTTTAATCCTAGCGTATCACAGAATATTTTATTCACCCCTTCCTGATGATTATCTAGTGCAGTATGTATAGCATAGATCGCGATATCGTGCTTGATCGCTTTAATTACAGCTCTCTCTACATAGCTCTTTCCTGTTATCTTCTTTAATCCAGAAAACAAGATTGGGTGAAAGCATACTACCATATTACACTTCTTCTCTATCGCCTCGTCTATCACGGTCTCTAAAGCGTCATGACAGACTAGGATCCCACTTACTTCTAAGTTATAGTCCCCTACTAATAACCCGACATTATCAAATCCCTCTGCATACGATAACGGTGTCATCTCTTCTAACACAGTGATTACTTCTCTTAACTTCATTTCTCAAATAATTTTGAACTGTAATTTATATATTTTCTCAAAGATAAAAAAATTGGTAATTTCGTATTATGGAATTACTGCGAAAATTACTCTTCCCTTTTGCCATCTTATATGGCGGGATCACTTCCCTGCGCAATTACCTTTATTCAATAAATATATTGAAGAGAACCTCTTTTAGTACACCCACTATAGTAGTAGGTAACCTAAGTGTAGGTGGTACTGGTAAAACGCCTATGGTGGAATACATAATACGACTTTTAAAAGACAAATACAAAATAGCGACTCTTAGTAGAGGGTATAAGCGAAAAAGTGAAGGTTTCTTCCTCGCAGATGAACATACGACTATGGAACAAATCGGTGATGAACCCTTCCAATATCATCACAAGTTTGACAATATAGCTGTAGCGGTAGACGCAAAAAGAGTAAACGGAATAGAGAATATCCTAAAACGAAGAACAGACACCCAAGCCATCGTTCTAGACGATGCTTTTCAGCACCTAGCTGTCAAAGGTGGTTTTAATATTCTACTGACTACTTATGATGAGCCGTACTATAACGATTATATGTTGCCGACAGGTAACCTTAGAGAAAGTCGTAGAGGAGCGAAACGAGCAGATATCATCATCGTCACCAAATGCCCTCCTACGTTATCATTGACAAAACAAAACGAGATTGTTAAAAAATTAAATCTCAAACTGGGACAATTGTCTTTTTTTACGTATATTGAATTCAGTAAACTTGCATATTCAAAGGCTGATTCTATCTCAGTAGAAGACTTAAAAAAAGAAGAGTTTTTAATGGTAGCTGGTATTGCTAAACCGCAAAGTTTTTTTGACCATCTAAAGGACGATAAAACAATTTGTTTAACATTTCCTGACCATCATCATTTTTCATCTACTGACATTGAGCTAATTTTGAACAAAGCAAAAGAGAATAAGATTATTACAACAGAGAAAGATTATGTCCGCTTAAATGGACTAATCCCCTCGAATAAATTATATTATTTACCAATTCAGACTTCCTTTTTAAACAATCAAGAGGAGTTTGATAAAACAATTTTAAACTATGTGGGAGCAAGTACAAGAAACGGTTAAGTATTTAATTGAAAAGACACAATTCAAACCTGAGATAGGTATTGTATTGGGGTCAGGATTAGGAAACCTTACTGCTGATATTAAAATAGAGCATGAAATTCCTTACTCAGAAATTCCTAATTTTCCAGTATCTACTGTACAAGGACACAAAGGTGCTTTAATCTTTGGTACGATTGGTAATAAAAAAGTAATGGCTATGCAAGGTCGTTTCCATTACTACGAAGGATACGAAATGGCAAAAACAGTATTCCCGATCAGAGTAATGAAGTATATGGGAGTAGAAACACTAATCGTATCTAATGCTTCAGGAGGTGTTAACCCTACATTTAAAGTAGGAGACATTATGATCATCACAGATCATATCAATGCATTCCCTGATCATCCTCTAAGAGGACATAATGATGAGCGTTTCGGACCTCGTTTCGTAAACATGAATGATGCGTATACAGGAACTTTAGTTAAGAAAGCACAAGAAATAGCTAAAGCGAAGAACTTCGATATTAAACAAGGTGTCTACTACGGACTACAAGGGCCAACTTTTGAAACATTGGCTGAGTATAAAATGGTACGCATTGTAGGAGCAGACTGTGTAGGTATGTCTACAGTACCAGAAGTAATCGTAGCTCGTCACATGGATATGAAAGTATTCGGTATCTCTGTTATCTCAGATATGGGGAATGAAGAAGGTATCGTAGAAGCACATCACGAAGATGTACTTAGAGCTGTAGAAGCTGCTGAGCCTATCGCTCGTGAGCTTATTAATGAGTTAATTAAAACTATGTAATTAGTTTTTCTTATAATGTAATTTTAAGAGATACTTCTTCTGCAGAAGTATCTCTTTTTTTTAAGACCTGTTTAGATTCTCTGTGTAGTTTTCTTTAAGAATACTACAGAGTACCTAAACAGGTTCTTTTTTTTACCATCTGTCCTGTGCTAGTATAATAATGGTAGTTTGATCGCATAGTGATTGCATTAAAAACGGCCAAAACTATGCGAGCAGTATGCCATCACTATGCGATAACTATGCGACCACTCCAATAAATGGCACAAAAAAAAGCCACCGAAGTGACTATTTTGAATTTTCTACTACTATAAATTAATCTATAATTTCCATTTTTTTCATAATGAATGTGGCATTCTTATTCTGACACACGCCATCTCTAATCTTGTAATCAAAGTGTAAATCATCTTCTTTTATCTCCACTTCAAAACATTTATTGATAAGAATATCAGGGAATTTATTCGTTGTCTCACATACCTCTAAATCATGGGTAGCGATCACACCATAGGTCTTCTCCCTAATCAACTTATGGATTACTCCTATCGTTCCGCTCTGTTTATCATCAGAGTTCGTTCCTCTAAGTATTTCATCTAGTAATACGAAGCATGGCTCCTCTCTCACCTGTTCGATAATCATCTTTAACCTCTTCACCTCAGCATAGAAGTAAGACTCACTATCTTCTAATGAATCTGTCAATCTCATCGATACAAATAATGGCAGTGGGAAGAAAGTAGCTTTCGTAGCACAGATAGGCGCTCCTATACTAGCTAGTACAAGATTAACCCCAATGGTGCGCAAGAAAGTACTCTTACCAGACATATTAGATCCTGTCAGAATCACAAAGCGTTGGTTGCTAAAATTGATGTCATTACAGACTCTCTTTTTCTCATTCAGCAGAGGATGTCCTAGATCTTTAAACTTCATCTCTCCCTCTTCACTGATAGTTGGGAAGGTATAATGTCTGTTGTTATAAGAGAAATTCGCTAGCGAATTAAGCGCTTCTACCTCTCCTATGATTTCTATTGCTTTAGGTACAAGATGTCCTTTGCTCTGTTTCCAATTTAAAAAGCGGTGTAATACGTGTACGTGATACTGTACAAAACCGTTAAAGACAACCATCACAAAAATATTAGCTATAGTCTCTAACTGCTCGAATAGTCTAGACAGTTCTTTTAACTCTTTACTAGCCTGAAAAGAATCTTTATTTAACTCACTGATATACGATTTCATTTTATCCGTAGTGAAAGTCTCTCTTTCTATACGCTTAATGATAGAACTACAGCTCTCTATAGTCTCATGTACCTTATCTGCTCCTCCTAGCTCTGCCTGAATATTCTTTATCTGTGATAAAGTAAGTATTAGGTTAAAAGAGAATAAGGTAGAGATCACATATCCCATAAAGTCAAGGTCTAACAGAAAGTATAAAACAATCGAAATCCCTAATAGCACAGGTAATACATAGCTTAATGCACGGCCTAGTTTACTAATAGGTACTACGGCTGTGTCACTCCACTTCTTTAATCTTGTATACGCTTTCTCATCTAGATTAGACAATTTACTATAAGCATTAATCTCATGTCTCCATTCTACCTTCTGAGAAAGTTCCTTAATCGCTTCTTGATTATCTAAAATAGCTTCTGAAGTCAATTTGCCTTTTAATAAATCTGCAAGCTTTTGTTTTCCTATAAACGTTGCTGTTCTATTTAGGTATTGATACAGGGATTTTTGCCCAAAAATATCTAAGTCAAAAGCATAAGGGTGTTCTGTAGTCTTAAATTCTTCTCCTGCGTCAAAGGGTCTTTTATCCTCCTCTAAGAAGGCAAGCTCATCTGTATTAATCTCTTTAAGAGCCTGTACATAGCGCATCTTCCACGAGTACTCTACGTGCACGCGCAGTAATACTAAGAAAGCTGCAATAAGCCCTCCTGTAAAATATAAATAAAAGGTATCCGCATTAGCCAAAGCTAGATAGAAGAAATAAATAATAGCGAAGAAAACAACCAAGCGTATTGCTCCTACTATTTTATACTTACTTCTTATAGCATTATATTGAGTATTAAATAATAACTGTCTTTTGTTATAAATTTCCATTGATAATTTATTTTTTTTGCCATACCGCCTCTAATGAGACATCAACAAATATACACCAATAAAAATATCTTGTTCATTAATTCTAGTTATAATATTGAGAATCTATTGTGAAAATAAGGGAATAAATAGGACAATTTAAATTAGCATCGCGCTATTTCACTTCACTAGTTTATCTTCGTATTATGAAATCACTAATGACTGCGTTATGTATCTAGACTTTGAACAAAATAGTTATCTATATCTACCTAGTTTCTTTACGGAAGAAGAATTAACATCTATAGAATTGATACTTAACAACTTTCACAAGCAATGGCTAATAGAAAATGAACAAGGGTATAAGAAGGTATTAATCAACAGTCATAGCCTTACGAGTAGTCCTTTTATTACTAAACAAGAAAGGCTAGCATTATTCCAATTCATTGCTCAGGCTAAACTTATAGATATTGTCGAGTCTATCTTTCCCGATAAAGCTAAATTCTTAAATACTCAATTATTCTTTGACCCTTATCACAAGGAACAAAAGAACTATTGGCATAGGGATATTCAGTATACAGGGCTTTCGAGAGAAGAACAACAAGAAAAGATTAAGACAGAAAATGTAGTTCACTTTAGAATCCCACTGAAGAAAGAAAATGGAATAGAGATCATCCCTGCTACTCATCGGTTATGGGATATGCCTATAGAAGAAGACACTCGACTATCTCAGCATGGTCGTCATCCAAGTGATGCTCTAGAGCGAGGGCAAGTGTTTAATCTAAATAGAGGTGATCTATTTATCTTCTCTGCGAATAGTATCCACAGAGGGCTATATGGTGATGAGAGATTCTCTTTTGACATTATCTACTGTGATGACACACCCGCTTTTAATGCATTTATAGATCCTAAAAATCAACCTACAGAAGAAGAGTTAGCTCTTCTAAACAACAGTGTGTTCTAAGAGTATACCCTTTATACGAAGAAACTAAAAAGGATGTAATGGTATAAATACCCATTATATCCTTTTTAGCCTTCTATTGGTTCTGATACAGGTTTACTCACTTTTATCTCTCTAGATAACATTCCTAACCAAGTTCTAAAGCTAAACTGTTCCCACCCTTTCTTACCTAAATCGTGACAGCGTCTAGTCCCTTTACCAAAAAGATAAATATGTAACCCTATAAAGACTATTAAGAATAGTATTCCGAAAAAAGCGCCACTTAATCTTGCGAACACTGAGAAGCTTAAAAACAACAACACAAAGTAAGTTACTAGACTTACGATATATGCCTTTCTGTTGATAGTCCCTTTATAAGAAAATGCCTCTTTTATCACAATTATTCAATTTATTTTGAAGCGTCAAATTTAAACAAAAACTAGTAACAAAATTACTCTGATTATATAAGTAATAGGTAGACTTATTGGTGATAAAATAAAGTTTCATTTAGATATACTGACTGTAGTTATTTTAATTTCAAAACACATGACACCTTATGACAAATATGTTAAACCATAATTAAGTTAATCAAAAAGAGGCTGTAATTCCATTACAACCTCTTCTATTTTATTTAGTAATAACAACTATCCCAAATGCACCTCCTCTAGTACCGTACATCATGTCAGTTTGTTTTGACTTCTCATATTTTATTTCCTTCACCTCTTCTATCTTGAGTAAGGCTAAGTCTTTTGATTTAACGAACTTACTACCCTCTGCACTCCCCTTCTTATCTACTAATAATACATCATAATCTCCTGAATCTACTAAAGGAACAGCTCCTCTATTATATAGCTTACATGTGTTGATATATAACTCTTCCACATATTCTTGTAAAGATACCTTATTACC
This sequence comes from Myroides odoratimimus, assembly GCF_004337635.1. Taxonomy (NCBI): domain Bacteria; kingdom Pseudomonadati; phylum Bacteroidota; class Flavobacteriia; order Flavobacteriales; family Flavobacteriaceae; genus Myroides; species Myroides odoratimimus. The sequence goes on along the minus strand of NZ_CP037427.1, from coordinate 2,194,759 downwards.
AGGGTTCACTTCTGATATTTTCTGTACTGAAGTTGGTAAACTATCTTTAGCATTTATCGTTTTCTCTTGAGGTTCTTGCGCAAAACAGAGCGCTGTAACACCTAGTGCTACAATACTGTATCTTATCTTTTTCATGAGGTATAGCGTGAAATTATGAGCCTCTAATTTACTCTTTCTAATCTTAATATAATGATAAAAATAAGGTATTGAAATGCTAATTAAATAATAGTAAAAGAGTAATTGTCTTTTTTAGGGACATAGGTTTCTAAGTCAGTCTTAGCATTCTGTCCTATACCCATCGAGGTAATCAGTAGAAAGCTGTATAAAATTAAGTGTTTCATAATTATAAGTTTTAGTTAAGTGTTCTATAGATAACTACTTAATCAAAACCTTTAGTATAAAAAAAAGCTACTTTAACATATCGTAAAGTAGCTTTATTCATTCTTATATCAAGTGATTACCACACTAATACGCTATTCTCATTCTTCCAAAGTAACAAACGGAAATCTTCATAAATATCGGCAGTACCAATAGTATGTGTATCTCTTACAGGCTTATTCAAAGTCAGCTTGTGTAATATACCTGCATACGTACCTACATATAGTGTCTTCTCATCTTCTGATAATACCATTCCACTTATGGTAGAACCTAAGAAATGTTGCCACAGCTCTCTTCCGTCTTTATGTATTGCTCTGATATATCCATAAGCATCTCCTAAGATATAGTAGTCATTAAAAGCTACACCAGCATACACACGCATTCCTTCATCTAATATCGTAATATCCTCATGATCATCCCACCCTGGTATATCCATTCCATCTAGCTTATCTCCATCTACACCTATCGATATTCCATTGTAAAAATGGCAAGAGTTAGTCAGTAGTTGTTTATCATCTTTAGTAAACAAACAATAATGTGGATACTCAGATTGTGGACCTACTGATCCTACTTTATCACCTTCACTGTCCAAAACGATGTGATCACTACACTGCTCTCCTACTACAATATATTTATTGTCGTGAGATAAAGTAGCATGATCCATAGATAATCCATTGTTTTCTTCCCCTTCTTCTAGTATTGGAAACAACAGTTTCTCTTCTTTAGTATTTAATAAATAAATTCCCTCTGAAGAAATGAACAAGACTTTCTGCCCATCATTAAAAGGAATAAGTCTTGTAATTCCTATATTCGCTAAAGTATCTAATGTAAACTCTGCTATAATTTCTCCTTCCCATCCTTGACGAGTCACTATCTTATCTGCGTATGCTATCGCATAAACAAGGTTGCGCATAGACTGTCCGATGCTTTTAATCTCTTTATCTAATGCTACTACTTCTGTTCCTTTTGCTATATATGCTTGTCTTTCTTCATAAGAAGTCCCTTGCATAAAAACAACACTATCTTCTGCTATAGAACAAATATCTCCTATATAACTTCCATTATCATCCAACATCTGTACAATTGGAGCGTGTGCAGGAGGAAACTCTTGTCTAAAAGTATCTACTGTACCATTAGCATTTGCCTCTCTTAATAACTCAATAACTGCTTCTGCAAGTTTACCTCTTGTGTCCTCTGCTTCTTTGCCATCCCATTTATCCCAGCCGTGTTCTGTACCGAAAGCAACCATCTCATTAATCTCCTTAGCATACTTCTCACCTTTCTTATACCACTTAGTCTGTAGCTCTTCTCTTGTTTTCATCTCTTCTATGTTTTATCACAGCACTAAAGTATTGACTTATGTCTTCTAATGCAATCACTTTATTCAGCTAATTTTCGCTCCCCTAAGTTCTCGATTAACCTCAATAAATAGCCATCTGGATCTTGTACTAAGAACTGCTTCTGACCGAACTCTACATCTTCTACTCTATACCAACGCTCTTCTACATCAATAAACACATTATATTTAGCCTCTTGAAGTCGTTTTAGAATAGGTGCTATGGCATTTACTTCTATCTGAAAGTTTATTCCTCTACCATACGGCTTTTCCATAACGCCTGTCTCCCATTCTCTATCAGCAGGATTATATTGTTCTAACATTACTTGTGCTTCTCCCATACCTAAATAAGCAAAGTACTCTTCCTTGCGATCATACATTACTTCAAAACCTATGTAATCACACCAGAACTGTAAACTACTAGCTAAATCAGATACTACAAGCTCTGGTACTAAAGCTGCCCATTTTATACTATCACTTCTCATTACACATACTTTTTACTAAAAATACAACTTACTCTATAAAACCATTCTACACTTGCTTCCCTTTCATCATTTTATTCCAATATAAATAGGGTAACATATATTTCTTCAACATCCATAAGCGCCAATGCTCTTGATCACTATTCGAAATAAACATTTGCTTTAACTTAGGATCAGGCATAAACTCATTCTTATAATTAAACTCAGCCAACACCATCTTTCCATAACCTGTCACTAATGGACAAGAAGAATATCCTAAATACTCTTTATTTGTAGCTTCGCCGTTAGCTATTAGCTTACATAAATTATCTACCACTACAGGAACTTGCTTACGTATTGCAGCACCTGTCTTAGCTGTAGGTAAGCCTGCTACATCTCCTAGTCCGAATACGTTAGCATACTTATTGTGTTGTAAACTGTTTAAATCAACATCTAACCAACCAGCTGTATTTACTAAATTAGATGCTCTTACAAACTGTGGAGCCACTTGAGGCGGTGCTAAATGCAAGAAGTCAAAAGACATTTCTACTATGCTATTATCTGTAGTGATCGTACTTTCATCCGAAATCACCACACACTTATTATCTTGCATATTCATCTGTTTAAAGTATACTTTTCGATTATCAGCATCTATCCTAATCGGATTATGAAATGGCTTGAAATCAATACCGTATCTATCAACCACTTTCATTAAGGTCTCTGCAATAGGTTTAACTCCAAAAATAACACTCCCAGGCATTGGGAAGTGAACTTTAGTATTCTTAGCTATTCCTTTCTTGCGAAAATAATCACATGCCAGATACATGATCTTCTGAGGGGCTCCACCACATTTAATAGGTGTATTCGGTTGAGTGAAAATAGCCGTTCCTCCTTTAAATTCTTGTAATAACTTCCAAGTATATTCTGGATCTATATAGTTACTACACACTACACCTTTCTCTACAGCATCTGCTAATCCTTCTATTAAAGATAAATCATTTACCAAACCAGGACATACTACTAGATAATCATAAGTATAGCTTAGTCCTTCTTTAGTACTTAGACGATTATTATGAGCATCTATAGAAACCACCATATCGCGAATCCAATCTACTCCACTAGGTATAAGATCCTTTGTAGGTTTTATCGTTTTTTTCTTATCATAAGCTCCTGCTCCTACTAGTGTAAATGCAGGTTGATAGTAATGTAATTCTGAAGCATCTATAATCCCAACTTCTATATTGCGATTACGCTTCTTTAGCTGAGCTGCTGTCATTATACCAGCAGTTCCTGCCCCTATAATAAGAATTTGATAATGAGTTTTCATGATTTACAATATTGTTTCGGTTAATATACTAAAATATCAATCATTCACCGAATGCATTGTAACAAATGTTACAATACTGTTTATAATTTATTAATCGAAACACATTATGTATCACGCAATACATACCCAATAAAACAAAAAAAGAGAGATGATCTCTCATCTCTCTTCATATATAAATAGAATAGTCTTATTCTTATTCCCCTTTTTTAGCTCTTCTAGATCTAGCTAATAAAGTATTCTTTAATAACATCGCTATTGTCATTGGTCCTACACCACCAGGTACAGGAGTGATAAAAGCAGCTTTCTTACTAACTTCGTCGAAGTCTACATCTCCTGCGATAACGTATCCTCTAGGATTAGTCTCGTCTGGTACACGAGTGATACCTACGTCTACTACAGTTACCCCGTCCTTCACCATATCTCCTTTTAAGAAGTAAGGCACTCCTAATGCTGAAATGATAATATCTGCTTCTCTAGTAATCTCTGCAATATTCTTAGTGCGACTATGCGTAAGTGTCACAGTAGCATCCCCAGGATAACCTTTTCGGCTTAACAAGATACTCATAGGGCGACCTACAATGTGAGAACGACCGATAACTACTACGTTTTTACCTGCTGTCTCTACTTTATAACGCTCTAATAATTCCATGATTCCATAAGGAGTAGCTGGCAAGAATGTTTCCATCTCTAGTGCCATACGACCGAAGTTCGTTGGGTGAAACCCATCTACATCTTTATCCGCATCGATAGCTAATAAGATTTTTTGCTCATCAATGTGTTTTGGAAGAGGTAATTGAACGATATATCCATCTATAGCAGGATCAGCATTCAATTCTTTTACTTTAGCTAAAAGTTCTTCTTCTGTCGTCTCTTCTGGCAAAGAAACTAATGTAGATTCAAAACCTACTTTCTCACAAGACTTAACCTTACTTCCTACGTAAGTTAAACTTGCTCCATTAGTACCAACAATAACTGCTGCTAAGTGAGGTACTTTTTCTCCACGAGCCTTCATCTGTTGAACCTCAACAGCGATCTCATTCTTGATATCTTCCGATACCTTTTTTCCGTCTAGTAGTTGCATTAAAATAAAATGTGTGTTGTGTGTATGTAAATAAAGAAGGTTTAAACCTCATAATGAACCTTAAACCTTCTTCTTTAATTATCTTTGCATGCCTTTCATTTGCCCCATCATTCTCATCAAATTCTTTCCTTTTGCCCCTTGCATCATCTTCATCATTTTGCTCATTTGATCGAATTGCTTAAGCAATTGATTCACTTGTTGTATATCTGTACCCGATCCTTTAGCGATACGGTTCTTGCGTTTTACATCTATAATAGATGGTTTAGAACGTTCTGCAGGAGTCATTGAGTAGATAATAGCCTCGATATGTTTAAACGCATCATCTTCTATCTCTACATCTTTCATTGCTTTTCCAACTCCAGGTATCATCCCCATCAAGTCTTTCATATTCCCCATCTTCTTCACTTGCTGAATCTGATTTAAGAAATCGTCAAAACCAAACTCATTCTTCGCGATTTTCTTCTGGATTTTACGAGCCTCTTCTTCGTCGTATTGAGCCTGTGCACGCTCTACTAACGAGATAACGTCTCCCATCCCTAAGATACGGTCTGCCATACGATCTGGATAGAACACATCTATCGCCTCCATCTTCTCACCAGTACCGATAAACTTAATCGGTTTATTTACTACTGATTTAATTGAGATTGCAGCCCCTCCACGTGTATCCCCATCTAACTTAGTAAGGATTACCCCATCGAAGTTTAATCTATCGTTAAAAGCTTTCGCTGTATTTACGGCATCTTGTCCTGTCATAGAGTCCACTACGAATAGCGTCTCATGTGGTGTAATAGCTTTGTGGATATTAGCGATCTCCGTCATCATCTCCTCGTCTACTGCTAGACGACCAGCTGTATCGACGATCACTACGTTGAATCCATTTGCCTTAGCATGCTTAATAGCATTCTCTGCAATTAGTACAGGATTGTTATTTCCTTCTTCTGAATATACTTCTATACCTAATTGATCACCTACTACGTGTAACTGATTAATAGCCGCAGGACGATATACGTCACACGCTACCAATAAAGGTTTCTTATTTTTCTTTGTCTTTAAGAAGTTTGCTAGTTTACCAGAGAATGTTGTTTTCCCTGACCCTTGCAAACCTGACATTAAAATAACTGAAGGATTACCAGATAAGTTAATACCTGCAGCCTCACCTCCCATTAATTGAGTCAACTCGTCCTTAACGATTTTGATCATCAATTGTCCTGGTTGTAAAGTTGTAAGTACCTCTTGTCCTAAGGCTTTTTCTTTTACTACATTAGTAAAATCTTTAGCAATCTTAAAGTTAACGTCGGCATCTAATAGAGCTCTACGAACCTCTTTTAGAGTGTCTGCTACATTGACTTCTGTAATCTTGCCGTGTCCCTTAAGGATATGAAAGGCTTTATCTAATTTATCACTTAAATTATCAAACATATCGGTATTATTTTAATACTTTGAGTCGCCAAAGATACTATTTAACTCGTTAAGTCACAAAAAGCAAAAGCAACAAAACATACTTTTTTAAAAATTATTTGTTATTTCGGTTATTTATCACCAATTACCTTCTCTCTACCAAATCTTTTCAAAGGAGAAAAACTTATTTATAAACCGAATATCATTACCTTAGTTTTTATAATAAATCCAAAACATGAAAAAACTACTTATACTAACCTCTGCCTTCATATTATCATATAGTCAAACGATATACAGTCAGGACTTACACACTAAAATAGATAGTATACGCAACCTGTACAACGTACCTGAAGTGGCCTTTGCCATTGTAACAAAAGATCAGACTGTTCAAAAAGGCATCTCTGGACATCACAAATTCAGTGAAAAGAACACATCTTCTAATGCTGATCTAAAAGACTACTTCCACTTAGGTTCTAACTCTAAAGCCATTACAGGGTTTATAGCTGCCAAACTAGTAGAACAAGGCAAAATCAAATGGAATACTACCTATTTTGATCTGTTTCCTGAGGCAAAAGAATCTGCTAATCCTGCATACTATAACGCTACGCTGAAGGACTTCTTCTCTCATAGAGCTAAAGTACATGCCTTCACTAGTGGTACGGAACGCATTGGTCTACCTAAATTTGAAGGAACAAAGCAACAACAGCGACAAGCTTTCGCTCAACATGTATTAACGATGTCTCCACTAGAGGCTCCTGATGGATATACCTATTCTAATGCAGGGTATAGTATAGCAGCTTCTATGTTAGAGAAAGTAGCTAACAAATCTTGGGAAGAACTAGCAAAAGAAATTCTAACCAATGAACTAGGTATAGACTTCGTCATCGGCTGGCCAAATCGCAATCTAGAAAGCCAACCTTGGGGACATGCCCTACAGTATGATCTACTAGAATCTGTACCTCCTACTTATAACTATGCATTAACCCTTATAGAGCCTGCTGGTGACTTAAGTATGAATATAGAGAATTATATCAAATACATTCAACTCAATCTACAAGGTCTTGCAGGTCAAAACAACGCTCTTAAGGCAAGTACTTATGACTTCTTATTTAATAGTCAAAGCAAATATGCCATAGGTTGGGGGAATCTTATCAATGAGACTACTAAGCTATATGACCACGCCGGTTCTGATGGTACATTCTTTACCTATACACAGATAGATGGCATCACGAATACTGCCTATATCATCATGGCAAACAGCGGGACTGCTAATGCTCAACAGGCTGTAATGAAAATAGTGCAAGTGATGAAAGACGCTAATAAGTAAATACAATAAACATTAGCTTTAATTTTAAAACAATGCTCTTTCCCATCTCCCTTTTATCCTTAATTTTGCAGTCTAAAAATTAGAATTACATGTCTCAGCCTAAAGCTATCTTCAGAAAGTTTACCAGTGATGTGCAGTCTATAGCACTGCCGACTAAGTTTACTTTCCCTTTTTATTACGAACCTCATCCCCTAACCGTACTAGCAGCAGAAGAGTTACAACGTGAACTAAGTACACATCCTCTTATAGCACCGCTATTTGACACAGAGGATGAGAACTGTCTACCTACAGGTAAGATGTTTGGTGTACTAGTAGTAAAAAATGAAAAAGGAGAACTAGGCTACTTAGCAGGCTTCTCTGGTAAGCTAGGCAGTCATACAGACCTAGAGGGATACGTACCTCTAATCTTTGATCTGTGGAATGAGAACGGCTTTTTTGCAAGAGAAGATGTAGAGGTAAAAGCAATCAATGCTATCAATGCCAAAATAGAAAAACTAGAAGCAGATACTGTGTATAGCAATGCCAAAGCTTTGTTGAAACAACAGATAGCTGAAGAAAAAACAGCCATCGAAGAGAAGAAAGCACAGCATAAAAAACAAAAAAACGAGCGAAAAGCCATCCGAAAAGAACAGGAAGCTATACTTTCTCCTGAAGAATTTCAGCTTTTAAATGATGACTTAGTCAAACAGAGCTTAAGAGATAAATATGAGTTGCGCGTACTGACAGAATATTGGCAAGAGCAAATCACTACGACTAGAGATATCACGACAAGTATAGAAGAAGAGCTAAATAACCTAAAAGAAGAACGCAAACAAAAGTCTAATGGACTACAGCAAAAACTATTCGCTTCTTACAAATTCTTAAATTACAAAGGAGAAGAACAAAGCTTATTAGAGATCTTCGAAAAGACAGTATTACAACAGCCGCCTGCTGCTGCAGGAGACTGTGCGGCTCCTAAACTGATGCAATACGCCTATGAGCATAATTATACGCCTATTGCCTTAGGAGAATTCTGGTGGGGAGAGTCTCCGAAGTCAGAGATTCGCAAGCATCAGCACTTCTACCCTTCTTGTCGCAGTAAATGTGAGCCTATTTTAGGACATATGCTAGAAGGCTTAGAAGTAGATGATAATCCACTATTGATAAACCCTGCTCTTAACAGACCTATTGAGGTAGTCTATGAGGATGAGTACTTCGCTATTGTAAATAAGCCTGAAGACTTCTTATCTGTACCTGGTATTTATATACTAGACTCTGTATATGAACGTATGAAACTTCGCTACCCTAATGCTACAGGACCTCTTATCGTACACCGATTAGACATGCCTACATCAGGTATCTTAATCATTGCTAAGGATAAAGACTCTCATAAAGCACTACAGAGCCAGTTTATAAAGAAGAGCTTAGAGAAGAGATATGTCGCTATACTAGATGGTATCATAGAAGAAGACGAAGGGACTATAGAACTACCGCTGAGAATAGACTTTGACGATAGACCTAGACAGATGGTCTGCTATGAATATGGCAAGTATGCCAAGACTAGATATGAAGTGATAGAACGCAAAGATGGCAAGACGAAAGTGTACTTCTATCCTATCACAGGGCGTACACATCAGCTGCGTATGCATGCCTCACACCCAAAAGGACTAAACACACCTATAGTAGGTGATGACCTATATGGTACCAAAGCAGACAGACTATATCTACATGCAGAAAGTATCACTTTTAGACATCCAAAGACATACGAATTAATGACATTTACCATAAAAGAGAGCTTCTAAGCTCTCTTTTTTCATTACATTAGCTATAAATACAGCACTATGAATGAAAAGAAAAAACAGTTACAAAAGCATAAACGCATAGCTACTGGACTATTTATACTTATGGCTATCCTCTATATCTCTATGGTATATGCCATCAGACATTCACCTGCTTCGTGGATGGGATATGTCAAGGCATTCTCAGAAGCTGCGATGGTCGGGGCACTAGCAGATTGGTTTGCGGTGACAGCTCTTTTTAGACATCCGATGGGCATGCCCATTCCGCATACTAATCTTATTGTCAATAGCAAAAACAAGATTGGAGATAACCTAGGAGACTTTGTCACAGATAACTTCTTGACTTCAGATAATATCAGACCTTATGTGGAGAAAGTTGACTTAGCGAATATGATTTCTACTTGGTTAAACAAGCCTAATAATCAAATCATTTTAGAGCATGAGATTACTTCACTAGCCAAACGAATACTCGCTGAACTAGAAGATGAAACAATCATCGCACTGATGACTTCAAAAGCGAAAGAAGGCATCGCAACTATTAATATTCAAAGCTTTGTATCACAAGGGGTCACCTATGCTATCGAAAAGAATGAACACAACAGATTATTAGATATTATCTTGCCTAAGGCACAGCTCTATGTAGAAGAACACCGCCAAGAAATATATGATAATGTCGTAGAAAAAAAACCTATCTTAGGGCTTATCGGAGGTAAAGCGGTGACGAATCAACTTATCAATGGTATCAATACCTTCTTAAGTGATATAGAAAAAGACCCTCATCACAAAATAAGAAAAGAGATCACCCTGAGGTTAGAAATGCTCGCTGTAGATATAGAAGCTTCTCCTATGTGGAAAGCTAAGTTCGATGAAATCATAGGTCAATTCATTACTCATGATACTATTCATACGTATATGCAAGATCTATGGCGCTCTACGAAGGAGAATCTACTCGTACAACTAGAGGACAATAACTCAGTACTGCGCAAGTATATCTCTAATAGCCTGTCTAAAATAGCACTAGACTTAGAAAATAACGAAGAGAATAAAATCAAGATCAATAAGTGGATACAACACACCATCTATAAAGTAGCTCTTAAAAACACAAAAGAAGTAGGGCAACTAATCAGAAATACTGTAGATAGCTGGGATGGTCGCGAACTAAGTGATAAGCTAGAACTAGAAGTAGGTAAAGACTTACAGTATATCCGTATCAATGGTACTCTAGTGGGAGGGCTAGTAGGGCTACTTATTTATATTATTACTTCCTTGTTATAGTTACATTTTACTTATAATATCACTAGTCTATTTAAAGTATATTTGACTATAATTTATATACCTAGTTAACATTACTCTACGTCCTGTCTTCTCCTAAGATGATTTGAATTGAGTCCGTTATGCGTCCGCTATGTATCCGTAGTGTATCCGTTAAATCAAGTAAAAAAACGGAGACAATACCTACTTAAATCCTAAACAATAGCGAAATATCTGCAATAAGACTAAACTTAGAGTACTATAAAGCTAATACTAAAGGACAAAAAAAGCTGTAACATCACTGTTACAGCTTCATTATATTAGATAGTTTAGGGTCTAATTATCAGATTGTCCTTTTAGGCTTACTTCATTTCCTTCATTATCTGTTATTAGGATAGTTACTTCATGTTCTACGTCAGACTCAGGATTATCCATTAAGATCGTAATCACATCATTCGTCTTTTTATCTTTAAAGTACAGTACTCTATTGCCCATTGTACCTTGTATATCTTCAGTTCCTTCTAAGATTAGGTTTGGGATATCAGATACTAGCTTACCGTCGTTCCATATTGTTAAGCGCAATACATTATGCTTTTTTCGATCTATACGCCAGATATCTTGTCCTGTTTTAATAATAGCATATGGTTCTAAGAACTTTTTCACACTTTTGTGTAGTCTTTTCTTATCTGCCTGAATCATTTCTTCTCTGATCTTCTTCTCTAGCTCAGTCTGATCGATAATGCGATAAATATCTCCGCTCTCTGTCAGCCACATTCTACCCAAGTCAAACATAATACCGCGCCATCCCATATGACTGTATTCTTCTATTACAGAGTTCGCTATCTTAGCCGAAAACTCTGGTACAAAAAACTCTTCAAAACGACTCACAAATTCGAACTCGGAAGTCACTGGTGGCAAAGGGTATTCTCGTTTCAGAGGATAGACTATTCTCTTGGCGATACCTTCTCTATCTTCATTCTCAAACAAAGTGATTAAGGATTTTATTCGTTCTACCGAAGCATCAGATAGATTACTCTCCTGACTATACCCACTTAATCCCATCACTAGGAATAAAACTGCTAATATTCTTTTCATATTTTTATTTTCTTTTTTAATCCTTCTAATCTATCGCGCATGTGCTCTGACAGTAGTTTCTGTACTTCTAGATCTGACTCCGTTTCTTTTAAATAATCGAAGTGCACTAATAATTCTTCTATTCTCTCTTGACTCAATTCTATATTAGCTGTACTCAAAAAAGTATCAAAAGAAATATGAGCTGCACATAGATAATCAAATAAATATTCTTTCCCTCCTCTTTCTAATAAAGTCTGTGCTAATAAATGAAACTTATTATACACTGAAAAGTTAAGTTTAGACACTGTCCCGATATGGATAAATAACTCTCTTAATAGAGGCAAATCTATAGTATCTAACTGCTGACAAACTAACTCTGCTATCTGAATTCTAAAAAGGTAATTATCATCTTTAAACTTAGCTCCATACTTTCCGTTCCAATCGAGGGCTAACCACTCACTATCAGATGAAGAATAATTATCTATAAAACTTTGAAAATCAACACTACTCACTTCCATATCTCCTTACTTTTTTTATTCTAATACGAATGATAAAAATACAATTAAAAATAAAAAAGCGAACAATTACTTTTCTACTATTTAAAAAGTAATTGTTCGCTTAGGATTATATCCTTATTCTTTACTGTAAGAGTGAGATCATCTCTTTATTATCTTGTAATACGGCATGGTCTAATGCTGTCTTGCCTCTGTTATCTTTTACTGTCTTATCTGCACCTGCCCTTAGTAAAGCACCTACAATATCTGTAGTCCCAAAAGTTACTGCAAAAATAAGAGGACTAGCATCATTACTATTCCTTCTATTGACATCTGCACCTGATTCTAACAACCAATTAACCAAAGTCAAATTCTTTTTAAACACAGCTCCTATCAAGGCTGTATTACCCATAGCATCTTGTTTTTCTAGGTCTACTTCTGCTTCTAGTAGTACCTTCACTACCTCCTTACTATCGTTATACACTGCTATCGTCAAGGGAGTAAAAGAACGATCATTGACTTGATTTAAATCTACCTTTTGGCTGATCAGCTGCTTTACCTCCTCCGTATTATTCTCTCTTGCGGCTGTAAATATATCTTGTCCAAAACTAATCTGAACACTACATAACAACAGTCCTACTATCATCCATTGTTTCATCACTAACACTAAAAATAGATTCAACACAAATACATATCCATAGAAGCAAATCTAGGTACAGAACAATGGTAGAAAGTAAATAATATAAAAATATAAGCTTGTACCTAAATCTGTTCTTCTATACTCTTTATAAAATATGATGTGGGGCCATATAGACTAGATAATGTATCTATGCTGAATCCTTGTTTATACTATATCTATTATTGAGCTAAATAAGGTTTAATCTCATCTAGCTTCATATCTACTGCTTTTAATAAGCGCGTACCATATTCTTTATCAGCTTGATAGAAATAAGCAATCATCTTATGTACGATCACTTTATTCTTAATCGTCTTAAATGCTCCACTCAAATTCTTAATTAAATTATCTTGGTCTTTTTTAGAGAACGAGCGATATAGGTCACCAGCCTGTTTAAAGTTATTCTCCTTATCTATCACATGCTGTGTAGTACTTACAGGTTTAAAGAACTCAGACTTAGAGTACATAAACTTAGCATTATCTACCACTTCAGGTTTATTAGTAGATGGCTGATAGTTCACATCACCAGACTGTACACGTGTAGACATATACCCATTCTGGTTATAAGTAGTCGCTGTATTCTTAGGTGCATTAACAGGTATTTGTTGGAAATTCCCTGTTAAGCGGTGACGTTGTGTATCTGCGTAAGAGAATAGTCTTCCTTGTAACAGTTTATCCTCAGAAGGTTCTATACCAGGTACTAATGTACTAGGTGCAAAGGCAGCTTGTTCTACCTGTTGGAAGTAGTTCGTAGGATTAGCTTTCAATGTCATCGTACCTACTTTTACAGACTTCGCGATCTCAGCTGGCCAAATCTTCGTTACATCTACAGGATTAAAGTCTAAGGCATCGAAGTCTTCTCTCTTTAACATCTGTACATATAAGTCCCAGATAGGATAATCACCTCGATCTATCGCGTGATATAAGTCTAAAGTCGCGTGCTCTACTGAAGTTGCTTGGATAGCGTTAGCCTCTTCTTGTGTCAAGTTTTTAATCTCCTGACGAGGTACCCATTTATACTTTACATACGTTACTTCTCCTTTATCATTCACCCATTTATATGCGTGTACTCCATTCCCTTCCATCTGTCTAAAGTTAGCTGGTATACCGTAATCAGAAAACAGCCAAGTAAACATGTGAGTAGATTCTGGCAAATTAGAAAAGAAGTCAAATACTCTATTCGGATCTGATGCTCCATTAGTCAAAGGAGACGGTTTAAAAGCGTGTACCATATCAGGAAACTTAATCGCATCTCTGATAAAGAATACAGGAAGGTTATTTCCTACTAAGTCATAGTTACCCTGCTCTGTATAGAACTTTACCGCAAAACCACGTGGGTCTCTATACGTCTCTGGTGACCCTTGCTGATGTGTCACAGTAGAGAATCTTACCATCACAGGCGTAGTCTTACCTGCTTGTGATAAAAAGTCTGCCATCGTCACATCTGAAAAATCGGCACTCGCTACAAACTCTCCGAAAGCTCCAGCTCCACGAGCATGTACTACTCTCTCAGGGATACGCTCTCTGTCAAAAGCAGCTAACTTCTCTATTAAATGAATGTCTTCTAATAATACTTGTCCATTATTACCAATGGTTTTAGAATGTTGATTACTTCCTACAGGACTACCTGTATTCGTAGTCAAAACTTGAGCTTGAATAAATGATGATACTACTAATGCAGATATCAAAAAACTACGTTTAAGCATAAAATTAATATTTGTTGTTTAGATTTTTTCTTTACATCACAAATATATTATGCCCCTCCACGGTACATCAGTCTTTACTAATGATAGATTTTATTCTATCATAGGTACTATTTATCATAAATACTATCTATTATAGATTCTTTTATATCACCTGCCTTTTATTCGTAAAAAAACAAGTATAGTTCTAAATGTACTATAATACCTACGATCTATGTATCATATTCCTTCTCTATATAAACAAAAAAGGAGCAATAATCTTTTTAAAACTATTACTCCTCAGGGTTCAATTATATATATTCTAGTGTAAGTGTCTACTTTTCTGATTAACTCATCACTACATTGATCACTGTTCTTCTAGGTTGAGATGAAGAAAACTCCTTATGACAAGTCCATTTGCTCCCTGACTCAAACCCTTCTATTGTATTTCCGTCTTCTATGACATCCCCTGCTTCCATTAAATAATAAGCATAATCCCATAGACGACCTGCTACCTCATTCACTATCGTATCATCATCAAAGAAAAACTGAAAATCAGAAATACCTAACGCATGTAACCCTACTGTATCCATTAACAAACTTCCATACTCAGGCTGATTCACATTATATAAACGGACATTAATCATTAAGTCTAATGCAACATAGTTAGGATCTAGACAGTCTCTCATAAAAACTACTGGATCAATCAACTTCTCACCATGCTCTGAAACAATGATAGTAGGCTGAGCTACCTTAGCCATCGCAAAAAGCATCTGCTGCATTAATACAATGCGTATGCGAGGCTCTAAGCTTCTACTCAAAAAATCAGTTACTAATACTTCATATTGACAATTCTTCAATACCTCTGCTCCCTCTTCCCAATGCCAATTCTGTTCTGTATATTTCTGGTCGATCTTCTTAATACTGTCATCCTCTGCATGCATCACGACACACTGTGCAGGTACAATACCCTCTTCGAACTCTACTTCACAATCAGGGAAAGTAAACACATTAGCCTCTTCTGCAAAGGTTACATTAGGAAACACTTGTTTTAATTCTTCTAATACTGCTTGTAAATCTATAGAAGGCTTCTGTTCAAATAACAATCTAAACATCATCATCTTTGGGTTATTACCCAGTTTTTTACTTCCCATATCTTATTGAAATATTATTATTGTATTGCAATTTTAAAATTACGGAATTACAACAATTAAAAGATGAGTATTATCACCTTATTTGCTATAAGTTTTTTTTAATAGCTTATCGATCTGATAACCATGCTGTACTAATAGGTCTAAACCGTCTAATTCTAATCTTACTTGCATTGGCTTCCACCCTTGTTCTAATCCATAATCTAAAGCTAAACGGATAAATAATGGTCGATTTAAATTCACCACTATTTCTTTTTCTAACGCTGTATTATACAATAGTACACCATGATTTAGTGGATTTCCCATATAATAGTCATCTAACACACGGAAATGGAAGAGTAAAGCATACTTACTATACTTATCTACAAAGATACGCATAGTAAAAATGCTCTCCTCTGTATCTGCGATATAAGTAACTCCTATACTATATAGATACTCCGAGTTATCTACTCTTAATGTTCTTAGCTTCTTCTTCATAGGTATAAAAAAAGGTATGTGTAAGTAAACACATACCTTCTGTATTTCAAAATAAACTATTCGTTATTTTAATTTAGCAATCAGTTCTTCTAATGATAATACCTCCTGCTCACCTGATGCTAATTCTTTTAGTGTATATTTCTGATCTGCGATTTCTTGAGATCCTACTAACACTGCATAAGGAATTCCCTTCTTATCTGCGAATTGGAATTGCTTACCTACTTTAGCTTTATCAGGGTAAACTTCTGTACGGATACCAGCATCTCTTAGCTTCATCACTGCCTGTACTCCATAGCTCATCTCTTCTTCTCCCATGTTTAAGAACATCACTTTAGAAGATGCACTTACTGTCTCTGGGAATAAATTTAACTCTTCCATCACTAAGTAGATACGGTCTAAACCGAACGAAATACCTACCCCACTCATATCCTTAAGGCCAAAGATACCTGTAAGGTCATCATAACGACCACCTCCACCTATAGAACCAATCTGTACTGTATCAGGTGCTCCAATCTCAAAGATCGCTCCTGTATAATAATTAAGTCCTCTAGCTAAAGTCACATCTAAGTTTAGCTTCGCTGTCTGTAGCCCGATAAGCGCTACTTCTTTTCCTACGAATGCTAATTCTTCTACACCTTTTAATCCTTCTTCTGATGATGCTAACATCACACGTAGTTTCGCTAATTTCTCATCAAAGGTACCTGTGAAGTTAAACAATGCTTTTACTTTTTCAATAGACTCTGCAGCAATTCCCTTTTCGATCATTTCTGCTTTTACTCCATCTTCCCCGATTTTGTCAAGTTTATCAAGAGCTACTGTGAAGTCTATTAGTTTATCACTCGCATCAATCACCTCAGCAATACCAGCTAATATCTTTCTATTGTTTAGTTTTATAGTTACCCCATTTACTCCTAATGCGGTGAATACTCTGTCATATAAAGTAACGAACTCTACCTCTTGCCACAGTGATTTAGACCCGATCACATCAGCATCACACTGATAGAACTCTCTATATCTACCTTTCTGTGGACGGTCTGCACGCCATACAGGCTGCATTTGGTAACGTTTAAAAGGGAAGTCTAACTCATTCTGGTGCATTACTACATAACGAGCAAAAGGCACAGTCAAGTCATAACGCAATGCCTTCTCCGAGATCTGATTCGTTAGTTTTAAACTATTCTTACTCTCTAATACAGTCTCATCTACTTTACTTAAATAATCTCCTGAGTTTAAAATCTTAAAAATTAAACGATCACCCTCTTCACCATACTTACCAAGTAGTGTATCAAGGTTTTCGAAAGAAGGAGTCTCGATGGGATGGAATCCAAATTTCTCAAATCCATGTCGGATAGTCTGCATGATGTATTGTCTTCTTGCTACTTCTGTTGGAGAAAAGTCTCTTGTACCTTTTGGAATTCCAGGTTTCTTTGCCATCTCTAATTAATTTTTATGTATTATTATTAGACAAAACTACTACTTTTTTTAAAATCCTCCTATTGAATCAGAGGGGTAAGTATGAGTATTTGTCACTTATTTTAAGAAAAGAAGGTAACTGTGAAGTTTAAACTTTTTTTGTGTATTTTTACTTCTAACAACTATATTAATTACTCCTACCTCTATATGTTTAAAATCGGAATCGAAAACATGAGAATCGCCTTGACAAGTATTAAGAGTCAGATACTCCGTACTTGTATTACTGTGTTTATCATAGCGATCGGTATATGGGCATTAGTAGGAATATTAGCTGTAGTATCTGCTCTGCGCAATACAATATTAGATGACTTTGCTTCTATGGGGGCGAATACATTTACGATATTGAGATATGATGTCGCAGATAGAATGACAAAGAATCAATCTATAAAAAAAATTAACCCTGTTATTACCTACAGTGAAGCACAAGCATTTAAAAAAGAATTCTTATTTCCTTTCGCTAATGTGTCTCTGTCTTTTAACGCTGCTTCAAATATTGAAGTCAAAAATGACTTCATGAAAACAGATCCTGAAGTCCCTATTATTGGATGCGATGAGAACTACTTATCCAATAGTGGATTAACTGTCACAGAGGGTAGAAATTTTAGTTACACTGATATTGCTAATGATCACTTCGTATGTATTATCGGTTCTGACTTTTCTAAAAAGATGTTTAAAGACCAAAGTCCTATAAGTCAAATTATCTCTATCCGAGGGTACAAATTTAGAATAATAGGTATGCTGAAAGAGCAAGGAAGTACTTTTGGTCAAAATGAAGACCAAAGAATCTTTATCCCAATAAAGATTGCTCGTTCTATATTTAATACTGCACATGGCAATTATGATATTAAAATAGGTCTATTACAAGATAACTTGCTGAATCAAGCCATAGATCAGGCTACTATAGACTTTAGGAATATCAGAAAACTAACTCCTGCACAACCTTCTAATTTTGGTATTGAACGCAGTGATGATTTGATACGCTCTATGATGAAACAAGTGAATATGCTGAATGCCGCTGCTTGGGTAATCGGTCTGATTACAATACTAGGGTCGTCTATAGCACTAATGAATATCATGCTCGTATCTGTCACTGAACGTACACGAGAGATAGGTGTACGCAAATCTCTAGGTGCTAAAAAGAAAACAATAGCAATACAGTTCTTTACTGAGACGATTATCATTGGTCAGTTAGGTGGGCTATTAGGCACCTTACTTGGTATCCTAACAGCTTATGCTTTAGCCCAAGTCATGAACTTTAGTTTTACAGTGCCGTGGACAGCTATCATAGCTGCTTTTACCACTACCTTTATCGTTGCTATAATCTCAGGACTGTACCCTGCTATGAAAGCTGCTAAGCTAGATCCAGTAGAAGCATTGAGATATGAGTGATGTTTATTTGTGAAATCGTGAAATCGTTTTTTTGTGATGGTGTGATGGAGAAATATCTCACTGACTTTGCGCCATTATAACACTATTATCTTATTTACTATGACACGTAAGATATTGCCTCTACTTTATGTAGTGGACGTAATATACACAGTTAACTGTCAACCTAATAATACTGTTCTAAGTCAAAGCCTAGTACAGCGTTATACTTGCGATACTGATCATCAATAGTGGCTCTAAGTTCTATGACCTCTTTCGTAACAGGATGTGTGAATTTCAGTTCTAATGCATGTAATAACATCGCTCCTAATCCATGTGTATCAAGCCAAAGCTTATTCTGTTTATTACATCCATGTGGGCGACTACCTAGAATAGGATGAAAGATATGTTTAAAATGTTTGCGCAATTGGTGTTGTCTTCCTGTCTCAGGATAAGCTTCTACCAAAGAATAACGAGAAGTCAAGTGCTTTCCAAATGGCATTTCTACTTCTACTCTTTGCAAGGTTTTATAATATGTTTTTGCTTCTTGATTTTGGCCATTGTCATTCGTTAGAGCATAATCAATTGTCTCTTCATCTATCGTAAATCCCCTGACGATAGCAATGTACTTCTTCTCTACACTACGGGTAGCAAAGTCATCATTTAGTTGTTTTAAAATCTCTTTATCCAAAGCAAACAATAATACTCCTGATGTCTTTCTATCTAAGCGATGCACAGGATAGACATACTGCCCTATCTGATCTCTTAAGATCTGGATAGCATACTCCTGGATGTCACTTGCTATAAAAGATTTGTGTACTAATAAATCACGTGGTTTATTAATAGCTACAATATACTCGTCTTGGTAAAGAATTTCTAACATCTTGCAAAGATAAAAAAGCAATAAAAACAATCACTAAAAACAATACAACCTTATTAGTATTACTATAAGAATCACAAGCAACAAATAATTAAACAAAACACAATTAAATAAAAAAAACAATGTTAATTTTATTAATTTATACATATATTTACTTCTTTAATATAAAAAATATGATAGAAGAAGAAAAAACAGAAACAAGTAATACAACGCCATCTAGTACTACCAGTAGAGTACAGCTACAAAATGATACTATTAATCTAGAAAGATTTAAACCTTCAGCGATATACATATTAGTAGCTTGGATAGCTTTAGGACTTGGAATTACTAGTTATTGTGTAGGTCTGTGGAATGCAGAGATTTTATTAAGCGAGAAAGGTTTTTACTTTACACTTATATTATTTGGGTTATTTGCAGTAGTTGCTCTACAAAAAAGTGTTAGAGATAAAATAGAAGGTGTACCTGTTACCCCTATTTTCTATACACTAGGATGGATTGGTACCATGGCAAGTATAACATTGCTAACTATTGGGCTAATCAATGCTGAAATGACTTTAAGTGAGAAAGGGTTCTATGCTATTTCTTACTTATTATCACTTTTCGCTGCTGTGAGTGTTCAAAAGAACGTACGTGATTTAGAGAATTTCAGTAAATAACTTTTATAAGATCACTTTACAACAAAAAGAAAACCTCCAATCTTTTAATTTAGATTGGAGGTTTTTTATATTCTATTTTAAAAATTAAATCGCACAGATACTAAAAATTGTGAAGGTCTTAGTTTAAAGTTAGTTGTTGATGTCTGTATACTATTGATTACTACTTGTTCGTATTCTTTTGTATTCAATATATTATTCCACTCGAAGTCAAAGTCTATCTTCTTCTTATTCCACTTAAAGCGATACATAACATCCATAAATCGGTTAGTAAACTTCTGATTATTAAATATGTTTTCTTTATAATCTAGCTTCCAAATAAAACTATGTGATTTAAATGGAATAAAGTCTATACGTAAGTTATGTGAGTTACCATAAGAATGTGTTGACTGCTTCATATCCTTTCGCTCTGTCTCCATATAATTAAAATCATAAGTAAAGTTTAACCAATCAAAATAATTATTTGTCAATTGTAATCCGTAATTATAGTTATAGGTATTCACATCTCTTAGGTACTCATTTACTAATATCTCTGACTTACCTTTATTAACTGAAAAACTTCCTTTAATATTAGAGCTATACTTACTAAAGAACTTACCTAGGTTAATATTAGCACTTTGATTATTTGAAATGTTCTTTTGCTCTAAAGCTTCTAAAACAGACTGTCCATTCTCATCAATTGTCTGTGATAATATAATCTTTCTCTCTTGGTAGTTATTATTTAAAGCCCCATTAAAGAATATTCCGTTAAAAGGATTTTTAAACTCAAACCTAAACCAAGAAAAAATACTCTGTGTGTCTTCTATCTTCGCCTTATATGCTGTAAAGTTTAATCCACTAAAAATATAGTGACTGTACAGTTGGTCAAGAGGGGTATAACTAGTACTCAAGTTACTTCCTCCTCTTAATGTCCACATATTATTAATCTTATATGACAGGTATAGTGATGGTGAGAAATCTACTGCATTCTTTGTAGTCTTCGTATCTATAGACTTATCTTCTAGCTTCATAGATGACCATATAATAGGTACAGTAAATGTCATATCCCACGACACTCCCTTAAAGTTAATGCTAGAATTTAAACGATTTACAAATCTATTGTAAGTCAAATCATTCTGATAACTATCCCCTAGCCAAACAGACTGAGTATCATATCCGTATAAGTCTGTCTCAAAACGCTTATTCTCATACAATAAACTATACTCTTCTGTAAAAGTCCACTTTCTGTACTTCCACGAAAGTGATAAAGCATTCTGTGTATAGAAAGTATTGTCTAAGAATGATTGATTTAATAAATCGTATTTCTTCAAATCTTGATCTGGGAAGTTCACATTGCCATTCGCTACCACATCATAATCTTGTTTATCTCTAGTAAAGTCAATGATAGACTTAAAGTTAGCAAACTTATTACTACCTACTGGTACTAGTGTACTCAATGAATTCTGTAAGGTAAAAGAAGGAGATAATACACTCTGATTAATAGGATCGTTATTCTGTAATAATAGTCCTCTTTCTTTATTTCTACTTACATTAATCGTTATATAATCTTTTAAGTAATTGTCTTTTGTATTCTTGGTAATCGTAAACTTAGAGTTAAATACTTCTTTAAAGTATCTGTTCTCATCTTGTCTACTATATCTAATTACATCACTGACATTGCCATTTGCGTCTAAATTTCTAATCTCTGTAGATTGTGCTCCTGATTGCTTAACCTCATCATTGTTATAAAAAGCATTCGTATTCATCTCTATCTTATCTGTAAACTTCACTAAGAAGTTAGCCGACACATAATGAGATCTATTGTCTAAATAACGTGATTTAGCAATACCAGGAGCAGACGTTGTACTCATAGACAGCGCCTGGCCTGTACTCTTCGTATAATTATAAACATCAAAAGAACCAAAAGAGCCAAATGCTCTAAACTTATTAGTAAGGTCTTCTCCTGTATTATTAGTATCATAGCTTACTAAGTACTGTAATCCTTTACTAAAAAACATCGGAGATATAGTACTATTCCATAAGAAGGGATCACCACCTACTCCTATCTTAGCACTACCGCTTAAACTTATTTTATTCTTTAATCTAATATTAATAGCAGGACTCTCTGAAGGTACTTTTCCTTCTAGCATCTTAATCGGTTGATGGTTTTCTATTACCTCTAGCTTGCTAACATGAAGATTAGGCAAGGCTTTAGTAATAGCCCCATATCTTCCTTGCATTAGGTCTTTCCCTTCCACATAGAACTTATTTAGAGGCTTACCTTGATATTCTATTTCTCCATTACTCTTCACCTCCATTCCTGGCATCTTCTTTATCACATCTTCTAATACTCTATCATTCTTCCCTGCAAATTTGCTAAGATCAAATACTAGAGTATCATTGTGTTGAGTAATAGGAGAAGCTTTAACGAATATTTCTTCTAATTGTGTAAACTCATCTACTAACTGAATTTGAATATCCTGAGACTTATTCTCAATCACTTTTTCAAATACACTGTAGTTCACTATAGATGCCTTGATCTTTAATGTTGCTAGAGCAGATTTGATAGGTATCTGATAAGTTCCTTTACTATCCGTCATCTCATAAGCTATTACAGCATTAGTCTCTGGATTAAGTATAGAAACAATGACATTAGATAATGCTTGTTTATTCTCACCATTTACTTTTCCCTTTAGAACTACTTGTGCCTGTAAAGGCAATACTATCATAAAGAAAAGTATGTATATTGCATATTTCATCGTTAATAAGGTCGTTTGGTTAATTACTAATAGAACTCTATAGGGTTAGGCTCTTTGCCAAATTTCTTAGTCATAAAATCAGAAGGTTCTTTATCATCATTCATTAACTTCCCTCCTCTTTCTTGTATAACTTGCATAAAAGACTTGTTTGCATTCAAAGTCTTAATACGTTTTAACTGTTTATCTGTTATCTCTTTATATTTATAATATTCACCCATCTCAACCCAATAATTATTTACTCTCATACTCCCAGTAAACTCAAATACATAATCTTGATTACTATCTTCTGCTTTTACTACAAAACCTGGCAAATTCTTAAACTTATAAGGTCCTTCTATAATAGCCATCTCTGTAGTGAACCATACTGTCCATATACGTCCACTTAGTTCTCCTGTAGCCTTCTGTACTTTCATACCGTGATAATCTTCTATCTCACTTGAGATAGTCCATTGAATAAGATTAAGAGGCTGTTTAACTTTATAAAAATCAAGATAATTCACCACTTCATATAGTAACATTTGTTTACTATCCTTAGTGACTAACCAAGTGACTCTTGAGTCTTTGCCTGTATATTCCTCTTCTGTTATATCAGATACAAATTCGCTATAGGACAAATCAGATACAAATACAGAATTACTCCCGTCTATATCCAGATAGAACTTCTCTGTAATAGGAAAACTATCAGGCATTACTTTTACATCATAAGGCTTAAAAGTCAATGAGTACTCATAACGCATAAAGTCTTTTTTCTCTTGAGCCATACTATGAATAGATACTAAAAATAGTACAACACATCCTATTAAATACTTCATAAGTTTACTTTTTTAACCATTCAAGGTAATTACTACTATTTCCCACTTTCTTATTTAGCATCTGTTGATTCTCAACAGTATCTTCAAAATTAACAATCATACCTTGACTATCTAAATTCTGCTTAACTGTCATATTCGCCTTAACCTCTCTTAGCTTGACTAACTCACTAGTTTTATATAATCCAGCCTGTTTATATTCGTTGAAGTCTACTGGTATTTCGACTTTCTCACTCTTTCTAAACTCAAAAACATAATCTTCCTTATCATCCTGTGCTTTGACTACAAAACCTGGCAGGTTCTTAAACTTATAAGGCCCTTCTATGATAGGAATTTCAGAAGTAAACCATACTGTCCATATACGCCCATTCAGTTCACCTATAGCCTTCTGTACCTGCATACCTTCAAACTCCTCTACAGTATCATCTATATTCCATTTGACCTGATTAACTGGACTTTCTATCTTCAACATAGTACCACTCACATTCTGAACATAGAATAATTTATTAGCTTCCTTTACTAATACCGCTTCAAGCCGTGTCTGTTCATCAGCCATACTAATTGACTTACCTATTAGTCCGCTATTCTCTTTTTTAGCTAAACGTTCTACACGGCTAGCATATCCTTTAGAATAAAAACGAGAAGAAGTATCCCATACATCTAAGAATACAGACTCTGTAAAGATTTCGTCTGACTTAACAGATGGTTTAAACGTTGCTTCATATTCATATCTCATTACCTCTATTTTCTCTTGAGCTAATCCACTTATACTAGTTATAAACGCAACTATACTAATCACTAACAATTTATTCATAATCTATAGTTTTTTATTATATGTGTTCCCTCACCTACTAATAGAACTCTATGGGTTTACTTTCTTTACCCATCTTCTTTTTAGTCATTTCATCCGTTATATCCTTTCCTTTTTCATCTACCATTTTAAAAGTCGCCGTACCTCCTCTTTCATTCATAATCTGTGAGAAGCTTTTATTTGCATTTACATTTCTAATCTTATCCCACTGCTTCTTATCTATTTTCATCGCTTTCTCTTGTTTATTTGACAACCAAAAATCAGTAGTAGCTCTCTCGCTCTTTAAGAACTCAAACTTATAATCACCTGTACTATCCTCTGCTTTGACTACAAATCCAGGTAAATTCTTAAACTTATACGGTCCATCTATCAAAGGGATATCTTGAGTAAACCACACAGTCCAAGTACGTCCACTCAGCTCTCCTACCGCTTTCTGTACCTTCATACCATTGTAATCTTCTATATCTCCAGAAATACTCCACTTTATTAAATTACTAGGTTCTTCTACATTATAGGACTCTATACCAGAAGATGCATGAGTGTTTAATAATGTACAATTCTTATATACCGTCCATTTTACTCTACTCTTAAATTGACTTAAAGCCTGCATACGAACTGCAAAATCAGCATCCTTCTTAGCTCCTGTAGAGAACTCCATTAATGTTTCTTCTCTGCCAATATTTCCTTCACTAGCACATCTAGACTCACTTCCTTTTATATCTAGATAAATAATTTCTGTGCTACTCTGAAGTGCTTCCTCATCTCCAGTAGCACTAGTAGTTGGTAATGTTAATTGATACTCATATCTCATTACCTCTATTTTTTCTTGTGCATTAGCTAACATCACACTGCATAATGCTGTTACTGATATGTACATCGTCTTAATCATATTCTCTAGTTATTTATGGTTTATACTAACTACGATTTGATTTTATTAACATTTTAAACCCTTTCGAAATGATCCAATTAAATAAATATAACACTAATAAGTAAAAATTAATAAACATAATCAAATCATTAAAACAAAATACTGACTTATTATCATCAATATTTAACAACCCAAACTAACAACTATTTATTTAGTTTTACAACTAATTAAATAGTTTATGTACAAAATAATTATCCTTGTAAAAATACAACACTGTATTTCAATTACTTAAAAAAATAAAAACACAAATAAAATATTCTATTTATAAATACCATTGGAATAAAAAAGGTGTTAAATCATATCTTAATTACATAATCAACTTATATTTGAATCCTAAAAATTCCCTAGGCAATTCATTAAGTATGTCAACAACAACATTTAAATCAAAAAACAATATATTTTCTCTGATCAAACAGTCCTTCTCTAATGAGAACTTTGATTTGACTAATATGTCTATTAATAAAGCTGTTTTTCTATTAGCCATTCCTATGATGTTTGAGATGTTAATGGAATCAGTATTTGCTTTAGTTGACTTATACTTTGTAGGACATTTAAAAGAGAGTGCCTACGCTATACAAAGTGTAGGATTAACAGAGTCACTGCTATCTATTATTTACGCTATATGTATAGGGATTAGTATGGCGGCCACAGCTATAGTAGCTAGACGTATAGGAGAAAAAGATAAAGAAAAAGCGGCACAAAATGCAGCACAAGCCATCACGCTATCAATATTAATCACTATTGTATTAAGCGTATTAGGTTTTATCTATGCAAAAGACTGGTTACTTTGGATGGGGGCATCAGAAGCTTCTGCAGAATATGGATACAGATATACCAGAATTTTATTAGTCAGTTGTGTATCCATCATGCTATTATTCCTTATTAACGGAATATTTAGGGGTGCAGGGAATGCAGCCATAGCCATGAAAAGTCTTGGTTTTGGTAATATCATTAATATCATTCTATGCCCTATTATGGTTAGAGGCTGGTGGATATTTCCAGAAATGGGATTAGAAGGAGCTGCTTACTCTACAGCTATAGGACGTAGTATGGGAGTTGTGTATCAGTTGTATTATCTATCTAAAAAAGATTCACTTATCCAGTTAAAATTAAAGTACTTCAAAATACAATGGGATATGACCTGGAATATCATCAAGATCGCTGTACCAGGTATGGTGCAGTATATGATATCTACTTGTAGTTGGGTTATTCTTGCACGCATAGTAGCGCAAAGTGGAGGAGAAATAGGCTCTTCAGGTTTCTTGACATGTTTACGCCTTCTTGTTTTCTTTATTCTTCCTGCATGGGGATTGAGTAATGCTGCCTCTACTTTAGTTGGTCAAAACTTAGGAGATAACAATCCCGAAAGGGCATATAAATCAGTGATTGCAACTTTAAAATACAATGTCTTCTATATGGCTATTGTCACAATTATATTCTTTAGTATGGCCGAGATTTTAGCTTCCTTCTTTACAACTGATGAAGCTATTAAAGCAGTTGCTAAGGAAGCAATGTATATAGGAGCTATCGGTTTTATAGCTTATGGAGCAGGAATGACCTTGATGAATGCCTTTAATGGAGCTGGAGATACTGTTACCCCTACGATAATAAATATAGTTGGGTTCTGGTTATTTCAGATTCCTTTTGCTTATTTAATGACTTATCATTTTAATTTTGGTTCTACAGGAGCTTTTATAGCTATCCCCTCTGCCGAATTAGTAATCGCTATTCTTGCCTTTATTTTATTTAGGCGAGGTAAATGGAAACAGAAGAAAGTATAATAAAAATGCCTTAACAGATGATGTTAAGGCATTTTATCTATTTAGTATATTCTTATGCCTTTCTGATCATATCTACATGTGGTATACCATCTTCTAAATACTCTTCAGAAGAAGCTACAAAGCCAAATGAACCATAGAATTTCTTCAAATAACACTGAGCTCCGATCTGAATATCTTGAGCTCCAAACTCCTCTTCTATCTTATCTATAGCATGTTGCATTAAGATACGACCATAACCGTCCTTGCGATAATCTGCATGTACAGCTACTCTTCCTATAGCTATTTCTGGATAACTAAGTCCTGGAGGTACAATGCGAGCACAAGCAATAACTTGATCTAACTTTGTTGCATATATGTGTAAACATTTTTTATCCTTACCATCTAATTCAGGATAAGGACAGTTTTGTTCTACCACAAATACATCCGTACGCAAACGCATAATATCATATAATTCACTCACGGTCAACTCATCAAAGGCTTTGGTATGCCAATGGATACTATTCATAACTCAATACTTTAAAGTCTATTATTCAAAGATAATTATTACTATCTAAGTTATCCAAAATATTATATAGATATCGTTTGTCTTAATAAAAAAACAGTAATCACGTTTCCGTGATTACTGCTTCAACAACTTATTATACTCTGAATTTGCCTAATTCAAAACACGCTAACTAATTTATTTTAACTGCTACTATTGTACAGACTCTAATTTAGAGATAGCTGTTACATCACTAGCATTCTCAATTGTAATACCTTTCTTAGCAATACCTGTTGCAACATCAATATTGTATACTTGGAAACGATTAGTCTTTTCTATTCTAGCTACGTAGTGTACAGTTTTTTTATCCTTCTCTACGTATATTTTTTGTTTATATGCCATTTGTTCATGTTCTGCTATAGTATCAATCCACTTAATAGATTTAGTAGATACATTAACTATAGCTAACTTAGTAACACCTGACCAAGTACTCTCAATATTCTTATCTACAAAGAAGCTCACTAAGAACTCATTACCTCCAATGTACTCTGCACGAGATAACTTATGTCCTCCTGTTGCTTTTTGTACATCAAAGAAGTATCCTTTATCTATCTCGTGATTCTTAATTCTAATAAATGCAGAAGGATTCTTAGACTTCTCTGCTGGAGACCATGCATATACAGATCCATCTTCTACTTGCTGAACACCATTCATCCCAAACCAGCTTCCTATTACTCCGGTTCTATCATCTATAATAGTTTTACTAACTTTAAGACTTGGATAATCAACTACTGCAATAAACGTATTGTCTCTATACTTGGTATCTCCTTCTTTAGGTGATACAGAATAAGGGATATATATTTTATCCGTACCTACCGAAAAGATTCCATTAATGTTATATGCATTAGACTCTTCATCTTTATATTTCAACTTAGTAAAATCAATTGCTCCTTTATGAGTCATCTGTTTTAACTCTGTATTAATAGCAAATAAGTTTCCATCTAAAGTAGCACTTACAACCTCTGAATTTCCTATATTCCCATAACTTCCAATTGTTTCTGTAACTAACTTAGTTCCTTGCACTATTTCATTCTTAGCATTTAAACTATAGAATGTCAATGGGCTTTGTCCAGTGAATCCGTATACAGCAGCCATTAATTGATTATTTTGTACGAAGAATGAATACGAATCAGTTTCGATACCATTGTTCTTATCTATTTTTATCACACCTTCTGCCAATGATGACGCAGTCGCTATATATTTTGTTCCTCCTTCTTGTCCTGTCAAGGAGTTAATCACAAATACATAAGAACTAGCTTTTTTACCTTCTTCAGGAGTTGTTGGTTTTTCTGGTGATGAGTTGTCATCACTACTACATGATGCTATTAATACAAGTGATAATAGCCCTAGTGTTTTTTTTATGATATTCATATTATATTAATTATGTTTTTTATAAATTATATCTCAGTTTTAAAGTAACTGAACGACTTGGTTTTTGTAAACTGAAGTTGTCATACAATGTTTTATTAGCTAAGTTCTTTACCTCTACTGCCACATTATATCTTCCATCACGAATAGCATAGTGCAAACTGATATCTTGTGAGAATTGCTCCGGTATATATCTCTTATACTTAGCGATACCAGCACTTGGCGCATATAAATAATACTTTTGTACATACATCATATTATAGTCTAAACGCAAACTATTCTTAGATCCAAATACTTCTTTAAAATTGAATGACACCATCCCATTTCCATATAGATATGGGATATTAGCGACTCTATCTCTATATAAAGCACTCACTTCATCAGAATTATTCTCATACTTCATATCGTTTAAAATATCTTGGTAAGTAACATTAGCCATCACAGAGAAGAAATCTTTGTAGCTATATCTTATCTCTCCATCAAAGGATTTTACTAATACCCCACCGATATTTCTATTTACTTTTTGAGCTGCAGTACCTTGCCCTGTATTAACTTCCTCCTTTATATAATCTTTAGCTTTTCGATATAAGAAATTTGTCTCTACCCTAAATTGGTTTACTTCATTAATAGTAAATCCATACTGAACTCCCACATTGAAGTTATTACTAGACTCTGGTTTTAGATTGTAATTAGAAGCTAAGTTTACCTCATCTCCAAACATCTCATACGCTTCTGGCATACGTATACTGTGTTCAAAAGAACCTTTTACTTGTAAATCAGGTAGTATATTATAAGCTGTAGCCATCCCATATCCAGTAAAGTTCTGTCTATTGTCTTGGGTAAAATAAGTCTCGTTATAATAGCGTTCTGAGTAATTATATTGAAAATACTTTTTTAAAAATGCTATCGCATTCCACTTTTCATTATGAGTATATTGGTAACTAAAACCAAGGATAGCCTTATTAGATTTCTTAGGTAAATTATTATTCTTTAATGTCGCATCTAATAGATCCTCTCCTTTTCTATTAAATAAAGACAGATTATAGTTTACCGCAAACAGATGATGCTCATTTAATGCATAATTCGCATTAGCGATTACCGATCCATTATTATTCTTATACTTAAACCTTCTTCTCTCTATTTCTCCTCCTTCTTTCTTTAAAGTATTTTTTATAATATAATCTCCATCCCAGTTATACAATCTATTCATGGTATCTATAGCTTGTTCACTACCTAGATTATAATTTGCATTTACAGACACATTCAGATTCTCTACTAAGAAATCTCTCTTTGTATAACTAAGGCTAGGCAAGATTAAATCTCCTTTTGTAAAACGACCTCCATAGACATCTTCCATTCTATTCCCAGTCTGAATTTGATTGTAATTCTTTCCTAATGTAATGCCAAATAATAACTCATCGGCATACCACTTATTCACCATACCTCCTTTTAGGACGATTCCTTCATTGTGATAACGATCGTGGAAACGACGAACTCTCTTTGGCGTAAGTACTCCTGTTTCAAAATTGTGAACATCTACATCCACTTTATAATCATTGTCAGAATAGTTCTGATATGCGTTTAATTGAAACTTATATCCTTTATCTGTAGTCATTCCCATGTTCACAGATGAACGCACAGTATTAAAAGAACCATAAGATACTGTGGCATCTAGATATTTGCTCTTCGTATTTTTTGTAATAATATTTAGAGCTCCACCTAAAGCATCTCCTCCTAAACTAATAGGAACTACCCCTTTATAGATCTCTATTCGCTCTATCATATTTACAGGGATATTGTTTAGTTGAAAAGAAGATCCTACACCTTCTAAAGGAACACCATCTAAGTAGAATTTGATCTGATTCCCACTAAAGCCGTTTAGAGCAAAATTAAAGTTAGAACCAAGTCCTCCTTCTTCACGCACACGCACTCCAGCACTTCTATTCAATATTTGATTGACATCAGATACTGTATTAGCTAGAGCTTTTACTTCTACAGCGTTAACAGTATAAGCACTTTGTCTTACTTTTTCACTAGCACTCTTAGCTTTAATACTAATTTCACTTAATTGCTGTTGTTGCTCTTTTAATTTTACTGACAGCACTTTAGTAGTTTCTTGATCAAAAGTAATAATGCTTTTAAAAGAACTATATCCCATAAAACTAATCTCTATGGTCTCTTTTTTATTTGGAACTTTAAATTCAAAGTTTCCTTTTTCATCAGTCTGAGTAGACTGATTAGATTCTATACCAACGACAGTTGCATAAGCTATTGGTACATTTTTTTCATCTAACACTTTTCCTTTTACAGAATAAGCCAATTGTTGGGCATGGCAGAAAAGGGCAAAAGAGAATAAGAACGTAAGTAGTATATATTTTTTCATTTAAGATTGAATTGCTCAAAAGACACTAGAAAACAGATAATCTGCCTTTTGATTACTATATGTTGAATATTTAACTAAAATGTCAGTCACAAGGAAGAGTTTATCATTCCTCTTAAATATTTAACAGCTATTTATGTACTCCATAATTAACAACAACTTTTCAATAACCTAAAATTCAATTAATTGCAAAAAAAACAAGTATTAATTATTATTTAGACTAACTTTATATAGTTGCAAATATATAGTAAATCTTAACATAAAATCAAGTTATGAGAACTTTTATTTTTAATAATTCTAAATAATACAAAAAGGCGGTTACTCACTATGTGAATAACCGCCTTTATATTAATGCGTTATAACGACTAGAACAATCCTTTTAATTTATCGATTGCTCCACCTAATCCTTCTTTTCCTCCTAGTAAAGATCCCAACATGTCTTGTGCTCCTCCTTGTCCTAGTCCACTAAGGATTGTAGACATATCAAAACCTGATTCTCCTCCTTGTATTTTAGCTACTATAGCTGATACCACTTGCGGCACTACACCATTAGCAAAACTTCCTGCTACACCTTCTGATAAACCTAATTTACCAACTAATCCACTGATAAGGTTACCTATCATACCTGTTACGATAGGATTAGATGCAATATTAGAAGTTTGACCTGATAATAGATTAGTCAATCCACTAATATCTCCAGAGCTAACACTATCCTTTAATCCATTGATAATACTGTCTCCTGTTTCTTTAGTAACTGCACTTGTAAGATCTGAAGTGATCCCTCCTTTAGCTACTTCATTAGAACTGATTTGTTCTACTAATTTTGTAATTTGCTCTAACATAGTTTTATTTTTTTAGATGTATAAAACTACTTATTATTTTCGCAATACTTGCATTTTATCGAAAATTTCATCCCATATTAACACTTTACTTTCATCTGTAGAAGCATTAATATTAGGCGATAAAGAAAAAGCGGGTTGCATCAGCACTTGAATAGCTGGATGAGGCTCCTCTTCAAATCTATCAATCCCAGCAAACAATACAGTTTCAGCATTTACCACATCCACTAAATCTACTTCGTTAACCGCCTCTGGGTAAGCACAATTAATCACTCCTATCAAGTTATGAGCATGACTAAACGCTTCTTTATCTAAGATATACTTTTGATAATGCTTAGTATGAATAGTGACAAAATGAGAATCGTGTAATAATCTATGCATATCTGTAGAAGCTAGATCTACTCTAAAAAGTATTCCGTTAGG
The DNA here is from genome assembly GCF_004337635.1 of Myroides odoratimimus. Lineage (NCBI taxonomy): Bacteria > Pseudomonadati > Bacteroidota > Flavobacteriia > Flavobacteriales > Flavobacteriaceae > Myroides > Myroides odoratimimus. The sequence goes on along the minus strand of NZ_CP037427.1, from coordinate 2,161,879 downwards.
CAATACAAAGTCAGCTTTAACCTCTGGAACAGAAGCATCTGTATACAATACATTCATCCCTAAGGCTAACGCCTTTTGAGCAACCTTCTCACCTGCTGCATTTAAACCAATAATTCCAAGTGTCTTACCTGCTAGTTCAATGCCATTACTATATGACTGTTGTAGAAATTTAAAGCTAGCATCTCCTTCTAAAGGCATATTGCGGTTCGACTCTTGTAATAGACGACAACCCGAAAACAAATGTGCAAATACTAACTCTGCAGTAGCATTAGACAGTGCTTCTTCTGCCCATATTACCTTAATGCCACAACTTTTGATATAATCTATAATATCTAAATCTATCAAAGTACCTGCAAAAACAATAGCCTTTAGATGAGACATCTCATCTATCATTTTTTTATTCAATAAAGTCCCCTGCTGTAACAACAGAACCTCTATTTCATTTTTACTTGTATAGTTAACTAACTGTTCGTGAGCTACACGAACCTCTTTTACTTCAAATCCCAATCCCTCTAAGTCGTTTTTTACTTCTTCTGGGATACCATCATTCGCTAATACTCTCATCTGCGTTATTTGATTCTTTATTAAATCTTTGATTTCATCGTATGTAGCACTTCTACTAGAGCATCTACGCTCTCTTGCTTCAAAGCATTATACAAAGAAGCGCGATATCCACCGGCTACTCGATGTCCTTTTATGTTTGTGATATTTGCCTCTACACATAAAGCATCGAAAATACTTTTCATTGGCTCTTCTTTAAAATCAAAGGTTACGTTCATCTTTGATCGATATACTACATCAGCTAGTCCTACTACGTAATCTAACTCATCTATAGCACCATACAGAGTAGCTGCTTTTTGATTATTAATCTTCTCGATAGCTTCTACACCTCCAAGGCAATCTAACCATCTCAAGTTTAACAAACTCGTATATACAGCAAAAACATTAGCTGTATGATAAAGACTTCCTTTATCGATATGCTCAGCGTAATCCATCATTTGAGGTATCATGCGACCTGACTTACCAAGAACACTATCTTTTATCAAAACAACACTCAACCCTGCTGGGCCTATATTCTTTTGTGCACCTGCATAGATTAGGTCTATTTTATCACAGTCATACACTCTCGAATAGATATCCGAACTCATATCACATACTACTGGACACTCTGCTTTAGGCACATCACTAAACTGCGTACCATATATCGTATTATTAGAGGTGTAATGCACATAGTCTAGTCCTGCAGGAATAACTATATCTTCTGGAATATAAGCATACTTTCTATCCTTGGAAGAAGCTAATATTTCTACTTCACCGAATGTTTCTGCCTGTGCTATAGCCTTAGAAGACCAATTACCTGTATCGATATATCCTGCTCTTGTCTGCATTAGATTATATGGAACCCTTAAGAATTCCATACTTGCTCCGCCTTGTAAGAATAGAGCCGAATACCCCTTCCCTTCAAGTCCCAACAGAGATAGAGCCAAATGCTGCGCTTCTTCTAGTACAGCTATAAACTCCTTACTACGATGAGAAATCGAAAGTATAGATAAACCACTCCCATTAAAATCCAATACAGCATCAGCGGCTCCCTTATATACCTCATCTGGTAATAAACAAGGACCTGCGCAGAAATTATGTACTTTACTCATGTTGTTCTGTTTTTTTGTGATGTCGTTAAATCGTTTAGTCTATAATCCTAAAATTAATCTATCACTTGGCGCGGATTTATAATTCTTGCCATCACTAATCACTACAATCCTAACAAAAACTCAATAGTATCCACATTATCTGCATAATCCCATAACTGTGGTTCTTGTGTCTGTCCAAAAGCAATACTACCTTCTACCAAATTATTAGATACGATACATTGTATTTTATCCACATCCTCAGCCAGTCTCGCTTTTACCTCATTAATATCAGTATAGTACTCATAAAATACAGACGATATAGGTGAAGCATATCCTTTATCTTCTTTCACAGTTAAGAATCCATTATCTAGAATCTTAAACTCACTCATTAAGAATACAGCCTTATTGTAATCATAGTTATTAGAATACTTTTCATATTCGATCACGTCTTTGTATTCAAACATACCTTGATAAAAACTATCAAACACATATCCTTCTGGTACGAATATCTTAGAGACATTACGACATCCTAAGCCATAGTATGTAAACACGTCTTTACCTAAGGCTACCATATCTTCATGACTCTCAGTACCATCTAGAACAGCAACTGAGTTTCTATTCTTGCGTATAATATTAGGGACACTATTAAAGTAATAATCAAAATAACGAGCTGTATTATTACTTCCTGTAGCTATCACTGCATCAAATCCTTCCATCTTTCCTTCAATAAAGTCAAAACGACTAGCAAATCCAGGTTCTACAGCTACTAAATAATTAGCTAAAAAAGGAAGTAATTTCTGGTCATTAGAAGACATTTTTACCTTAGCGATATTACCCGAAATCAATACACTAATAAAATCGTGAAATCCTACTAAAGGAATATTACCTGCTAAAATCAATCCTACGCGCTTATTAGGCTCACTAGAAAAATCATATTTTGAAGTCCACTTATCTAAATTATCTTGTGTCAACGCACTTGCCCAAGAGTTGATCGAGATCACTACTTGTTCTAATGTGAACCATCCATTATAGTTTACTGAGCTGTGAATCAGCTCTTCAAACTTTGAAAAAAATTCATCATTATGACATACATCATTGTTTTTTACAAATTCATTTGCAGCGAATTGGCTCAAAAATTGACCTAACTTAACAAATGCATTTTTTTTAACATCTAAATTCATATTGACTTGTTTGTGAATTGTTTTGGGTGTAAATTTGCATACAAAGTTAATACATATAAAACAAAATATAAGCTATGGCAATCATTATAACAGACGAATGCATAAATTGTGGAGCTTGCGAACCTGAATGTCCTAACACAGCGATATATGAAGGAGCAGATGACTGGAGATATAAAGACGGTACAGCCTTAACAGGTAAGGTAGTTTTACCTGACGGTACTGAAGTTGATGCTGAAGCAGCTCAAGAACCAGTTTCTGATGAGTTCTACTACATTGTACCATCTAAGTGTACAGAGTGTAAAGGATTCCACGAAGAACCTCAGTGTGCGGCAGTTTGTCCAGTAGATTGTTGTATTCCTGACGACAACCATGTCGAAAGCGAAGAAACTCTTTTACAAAGACAAGCATTCTTGCATAAGCACTAAGCAACATATAAAGCTACTCCTAAGGAGTAGCTTTTTTCATTTATCACCATAGCCATAAACTGATATAATACTCTTCTAGCTCAAGGATTCTTGAGCTTTTTGTTTTTGTATTTTGTAACAACACCATACCGCTGTATATAAAAAAACATCTTATAACACTATATTACAATAAGTTATAAAAATATTTTTTATTAACTTTATAGGTAATTAACACAAAAAACAAAATCATTATGAACAAATCTCATGCATTCTGGATCACAGCTATGATCCTTATCACTACCTCAGCCTTTGCAGATAGTCCCTCCATCAAGATATGGGGAGGAGGACTTACACTAGGTTCGCTTATCGCAGTATTTCTATCGTGGACAAGAAACAAGTCTATACTTTGGGCTATTGTCCATTTCTTTCTAGGATGGTTATATGTGATTTATTATTTCTTTAGTAACAATTCTAAATAGCATAAAAAAATAGGCTCTGATGACTACTCATCAGAGCCTATTTTTAATCTATATCTCTATTGAATGTTACACTCAATTAGTTTACATCACCAATCATATTATACCAGGTTAATATCTTATCTTTTATTCACTGCCTTATTAAAAGTAATTGGAACAATCAAATTGCAGTTATAGTAATTTCCATTAATATCTCTATTAAAATGATAATCTTCTAACTTTTCATTATTTAAAGCATACATAATATCTGTCACTAATTCAGTATACATAGCATTATCTGAACTATAATTTCTAGGGAAATCTAATACAAGATTCCACTTTTGAGCTTTATAATCAGATTCAATATTTACTAATATATAATTAGGCACAGAACCACTCTTAGTATAAATAGTATTAGTTACTTTTGTCTTCACTTTTTCAGATAAATCTATCATTTTATCCTTAGGAAACTTAAATCTAGTATATAACAAACAACCATCAGTATTAATAACTTTTCCATCTTCAGAATAGCATTTAATCACTTTTTCTTTATTTACAGTTGTAATCTCTTCTATCAATCCATCCATCAAAAATTGCTTAGTAACAAGTGTAGAACCTTTTTCTTTTTTATTAAGATAGGTTACAACCCTATCCATATAAAGAGTTTCTTCTTTAGTATTTAAATCTCTCTTATATATTTTTGATTTAAACTCATACTTATTATCAGCTAATACACTACCCGTATAGACCACTCTATTTGTCCAAGAATGAGTAGAATCAACCTCAAATCCACCGTTGAAATAACGTGTAAAAGTTATATTCTCATTCTTTTTTAGAATACTCTTAATAATATCATTCCCAAAAAATTTCATTCGACTCTGTCTAAGTGCACTTCCGCCTGGTGTAGTCTGACTATAACCAAGTGAAGATATAACTATAGCTACAAATAATAGCGTTGATTTAAATAATACTTTCATTGAGGTATGATTTAATATATAAAATCAAAACTAGAAAGTATACTCCGTATATCCTAGACATTATCTGACAAAACGGATAAAACTTTAACTTATTATTAATAATTCATACCAAGCTTACATTCTATCATTTAACACACTATAACTATCCATGGTGAGCTATAAATGTGAAAGGAATAGTATAGCTCCGATTATAGAAATTACCGTATAAATCTTTATTAAAGTGATACTCTTCTATTTTTAAACTATTTAGAGCATTAAGAGTGTTAATCACTAAACCTGAGTACAAATGATTACTCACTTTATAATCTCCAGGAAAAGAAAATGTTACAAACCATTTCTTACTTAGATAATCAGCTTCTATATTTACTAAGATATAAGAAGGTACTTTTCCTGTAGAAGTGTACAAATAATTTTGTATTTTCTGTTTTACATCTTCGTAGAAAGCCTCAAACTTATGTCCTGGAAATTTAGAATAAGTATATAGTAGACACCCCTTATCGTTTAACTTAGCTCCATTTTTATCATAACAGCCAATAGTCTCCTTCCCTTTATCATGCTTATACTCTTCTACTAGACCTCCTTTTAAGAACTGCTTTCTTATGTAAATCTGTTTCTTTCCTTTCTTATCTAATAAAGTTCTCTTACTCTCTTCCTCTTTAACTAATTTTCTTGTTTCTATATCAAGCTTATAAGTCTTAGTCAGTAGTAAGTACTGATTATCCTTTAGGCTTTTCCCCGTATACTTTACTACTCTATCCCACGTAGATACAGAATCTACAGCATTTATACTATTAAAGTATCTAGTGAATAATGTATCTTTCTCTTGCTTATTTAACTCTTTTACAATATCATATCCACTTAAAAGTTGCCTATTAATTATAAGCGCATCCGAAGCTGGTCCCCCCTGACCATATCCTAATATTGAAATTAAAAAAAGTATGAAAGCCGTTATTCTATTTAATTGTATTGATCTCATTATCATATCTATTTCTGAATTTTATAATTCAATTCCATATCCTTATAAAATATTTTTTACTTACTTTATTGTCTAAATATCCTTTATTTTAGGTTACTCTAGTTTTAAAAGACCTACTACCTAGATACCTATTACTATTCTCTTAGATCATCCCTTCTACAAAGCATTATATTTTTGATCATGTAAAGTCCTTTAGTCTCTAGCTGCTCCTATCTTTTAAAAATCAATGGGATAAACATAGTTCTATTATAATAATTACCATTAATATCTTTCTCAAAATGATACTCCTCTAATTTCTCATTATTCAATACATGAGCTATAGCAGCTACTAAACTAGTATGCATATCAGAACCTAACCTATAATCCTTAGGAAAGTCTAAAGCTAGATTCCAACGCTGACTCTCGTAATCTGCCTCAATAGCCAATATGATATAACGTGGTAATTTACCTCTACTGTTGGTAATTAAATTAGTTATTGTTTTTTGTAAATTGCGTTGAAACTTTTCTGTTTTTTCAACTGGGAAAGGAGTTTGAGAGTAGCGAAGGCATCCTGTTTCATTCAGCACATTTCCATCCTTATCTATACATTTGGCAGTGTATTTTTTATTCTGATGAACTATTTCTTCTACCAGTCCCTCTAACAGATATCTTCTATTCAGTATATAAGTAGCATCTGATTTATTCTTATGATATATCTTCTCACTTTCAGTATTTAACTTTAGCTCCCCCCCATTCTTTTCTTTAAGCATACTCTGGGCAGACAGCTTATATTTATTATCGTCCAGTTTTTCTCCTGTGTACGTTACTTCCTCTCTCCATAAACGTGTAGAGTCTACCAAGAAGCTGCTTAAATAATGTCTCGTAAAAACCGTATCTCTTCCCGCTTTTACTAAATCTTGAATAACATCATTGCCGCGATATACCTCAACACTATCATATTGCTTTACATTTCTTTTCTTTTTTTGACCATATACAGTCATAGTTGTAGTAGCTAATACCATTGCTAATACAATGTTTAATAATCCTCTCATGTGTGATGTCTATTGATTTTTACAAGCGAATCCAAAACTATAAAGTCCATTTCCTAAATCCTAGACATTATCTGACAGATTCACTACTTTTTGGATTTATTCTTAACTTCCTGCTCAAGGAGAATAGTAGGTCAATAAAAGGATACTCGTTCGATTAACAACCTCTTTTCCCCACTAAATACGGTTTATTGTCCACCAACTGTCGAAGGAATCGTAATCAAGCCACTGTCTATAAGACTTTAAGGATATATAATGAAAGTATCCATTCTACACAAATAATAATTAAAAACCTATAAATCAAGACATTAAATAAAAATCACTCTTAAAAAAAATGACTTCTTTTTTTAAAAGAATAGCTCATTACAGGGCTTTAAAGAGCCTTTTAGCAGAAAAAAAGAAGTATAACCTATAAAAACTCTTCATAAAAGGTCAATTATTGAATCAAAAAGTAAAAAAGTGAATTTATTATTTTTAAGATTACACCTCTTATAAAAAGTTTATTCATTGGCTTAGATGTCTACAAAGAGCCCCATGTTTAGATCTTAAAGACTAGATTAAAAAGAGTCTAAAAAAATGGGGATAGACACTAACCTGTCTATCCCCCTACCAAAAACTAAAAAATGTAAGATGCTTACAAAATTTACTTGTATAAAACCTAGTCTAATATAGATATCGGTTTGAAATTATCATTTAATGCTACGAGTGTGAATACTCCTGTCACTACCTGGATGCGTTCATCTTCCCTCATCTTCTCTCTGTACACATTGACACGGATGCGAATACTCGTATTACCGATAGACTCTACCTCGCCTACCATTTCTACTAATGAGCCTGCTGGTATTGGCTTGCTGAAGTCAATCTTATCGCTGCTAACAATCACAAAGTTCTTTCTACAAAAACGCGTAGCGGTCATAAATGCTGTCTCAGTCATCATCATGATTACTCGTCCACCGAACATGGTATTATGATGATTAGTAGTATCTGGAAATACTACCTTAAAGACACTAGTGATTGCCTTCGATTTGCGTTCTTCTATCTCTGTTTCTATTAACATAGTTATATTCGTTAATCCTACAGTATTCAGACAATACTATAGACTAGATAGAGAACTATCAAACTGCTATTCGAAAAAATGATTTGGAATTAAATGAAAAGGTACAATGTGCTTATCCAAGATTATACAGCCTATAATCTCATGGATTAAATAATAAACACATTCCAACTTGACATAAAGCTCTAAACCGCGAAAGCATAGTCTATAAACAGAATTAGGCAGGTCTCCTGACTTGTAACTATTTTTTATCGTCCTTCCCATTACTTAAGTAATAACAGTGGATCACTTGGATAAAAAACTAATGAGTTACTTACAGTTGCGCGACAGTTCGTGATTCTCACACGATTCCCTTTTCATATACAACTAAGTATAACCTATTTCTATGGAATTAATACTGTATTATTTTCTAATACTGTGGCGAAGATAGTAATTCTTTTGAAACATACAACACATTTTAATCAAACAAAGCCACATAAACAATGAAGTCTATATGGCTTTTATCAATAAGTAAGTCGATACATCTATGTTAATCTATTTTCTTCTTTGCCCAATTTAGAACATCTATATAGAGAATACTTCTTACATAGAATCTATTCTTATAAAGTTCTTCAGTTTCTTTTACAAATCGCTCTAACACCCCCTTTTGATCTTTAATTGAAGCGCCCAATAGCCCTTCAAACAAACTCATAAAGGTATCATGTATCTGTGTTCTATTTTTCATCTTTTTCATCAAGGCTCTATTAGCTTTAATAAAGTCCTCATAATACTGATCATGTCCAGACTCATACTGCGCCATTAGAGACAAGATACGAGTATGAAATAGTAAATCTTCTTGTACAGAATAGTCATTTTTGCTCAAAATACGCTCTGTATAAGCAAGTGATTCCTCATACTTCTTGTACCCAAAATACAAAGAAGCTACTTTAAAATATAGAATATGGAAATGATGTTCATCAATCATATTTCTATATTCATTAATACCACGCTGTAATTGCTTTACAAAAAGTAAACTTCCGTTATAAGTCTGCTGTATAAACTCTATATTCAACTTATTACTAAACTGTAATAAGAATCGCTGAGAATCAATATTCATAGACTGAGGGAAGCTCTCTAGAGCCAATTGTTCTTCTAATTTAGCATTCCAATAGATGTATTTATCCACAGATTTAAACAACAGTAAAATCTTAAATAGATAAGAATTTCCTTTTAAATACCACACAGGATGACTCTGTATCATCTTAGGGTGTTCATAGAATAGCGTTACCCATAGCTTAGCATATTTATAAGCATTGTGGTAATCTTGAATTAAAAAACATAGCCACACATGCGCTTTAAAGTACCACAACTTCTCTCTAAAGTTAAGCATCTTCACATCTATATCTAACAACTGATCACTAAAACGTGTAATCAACTCTTGCTTATCTTCCTCGCTCTTAGCATACCCTGAGGTAAGCATCTCGTTATAGAACTTCAGCGATAGATTAGACAGTTTGGTTGCATAATAGTTTTGTATAATCAGGTCATTAGACTGTGCGATAAGCTCATCAGCACGCCCTGTAATACTACGAGTGATATACTGAGATTCGATTACCTTTTCTAGTTCTATAATCTCTAAGGCAAGGCTCTTCTCTTCTACATCTAAAGCGATTTGTTTTGCCTTGTCCAATATTTTTAAACCTTGTTTATGCAAGCCTTTTTGATATAAAATGGTAGCAAAATCTAATTGTTCACGTATCTGTATTCTTACATTTTTCTTACTGGGATTCATGCGAAGACTAGCCAAAATAGCTTTATACAGATTTGCTTTTAAGTTAGATAGTTGTTGTTTACTTGTTATCTTCTGTCTGAGAATAACTTGTTCATCGTATTCCTCCATCTTATCCATGGCATTAAACAAAGAGATGAATTTAGCATCTGCATTATTCTGCAACCTATTCACATATAAAGTAAATTGACGTTTCTCTGACCTTGTCAAAGATTTTATCAATATAAATAACCAGTCTTTTCCCCAATTTGACATTGTAATAAAAAATATTTTAACAAACTAAAAAACAACAACTTAGGTATTGAAATCAGTTTTTTAACATTGTAGTTTTTGTTTTTTTGATAAAGTTAACAAAAAGCTTTTATACACTTTTGTTTAAAGTTATTTAAAAACATAAAATATGAAAACTGAAAAGATTGAGATTTTTGACACCACATTAAGAGACGGAGAACAAGTACCTGGTTGTAAACTAGATAAACAACAAAAGTTGGCTATTGCTCAGCAACTCGATGAATTAGGTGTTGATGTAATTGAGGCAGGTTTTCCTATTTCTAGTCCTGGTGACTTTGAGGCTGTTCAGGCGATTAGTAAAATCGTTAAAAACGCTAAAATATGTGCACTTACTCGTGCGAATACAAAAGATATAGATTCGGCTGCTAAAGCACTAGAATATGCACAGAGACCAAGAATACACACCGGTATCGGTACATCTGACTCACATATAAAATATAAGTTTAACTCTACACAAGAGGCTATTATAGATCGTGCAGCAGAAGCTGTAGCTTATGCTAAAAAATATGTGCATGATGTAGAGTTCTACGCTGAAGATGCTGGAAGAACAGATAATGCTTATCTAGCGAAAGTATGTGAAGCAGTAATCCAAGCTGGGGTGACAGTGATCAATATTCCGGATACTACGGGATACTGCCTACCTACAGATTATGGAAACAAAATCAAGTATCTAAGAGATCATGTCAGAGGAATAGAGAACGTCATCCTATCATGTCATTGTCACAATGATCTAGGAATGGCAACAGCTAATTCTATAGCCGGAATAATCAATGGTGCTAGACAGATAGAATGTACGATCAACGGTATAGGTGAACGTGCAGGTAATACTGCTCTAGAGGAAGTGGTCATGATTTTAAAACAGCATGAAAATCTAGGCTTTCATACTGATATCAATACAACGATGTTAAATCACTTAAGTCAGCTTACCTCTTCTACGATGGGAATGGTAGTACAGCCGAATAAAGCTATCGTAGGTGCAAATGCCTTTGCTCACAGTTCTGGCATTCATCAAGATGGAGTGATTAAACGACGAGATACTTATGAGATTATAGATCCTAAAGATGTGGGTATAGATGCTTCTTCTATCATTCTAACAGCACGTAGTGGTAGGTCAGCTTTAGCGTATCGCTTCAAGAATATCGGATATGATGTAACTAAAACTGAACTAGATACTTTATACGAATATTTCTTAGGCGTAGCAGATACTAAAAAAGAAGTAACTGAAGTAGACTTATTTGCTATCATGAATATGTACACACAAAACCAGATTATTAAACACGCCTAAACAAACAAAGAAAATGAATAAAACACCAAAAACATTATTTGACAAGGTATGGGATGCCCATGTCGTAGAAAGTATTGAGAACGGTCCGGATATATTATATATAGATAAGCATCTAATTCATGAGGTAACGAGTCCACAAGCCTTTGATGAACTAAAGAAGAGAGATATCCCTGTCTTTAGACCACAACAAATCATCGCTACTGTGGATCACAATGTACCTACTCTAAATCAAGAATTACCAATACAAGATCCTTTATCAAAACAGCAAGTAGAACAATTAGCAATTAACTGTAAGGAAAACAACATTACTTACTATGATTTAGGACATCCATACCAAGGGATAGTGCATATTATCGCACCCGAACTTGGTATTACTCAGCCAGGTATGAGTATGGTCTGTGGAGACAGTCATACTTCTACTCATGGCGCATTTGGAACCATTGCATTTGGTATTGGAACCAGCCAAGTAGCACAAGTTTTCGCTAGTCAATGTATCTTAATGAATAAGCCTAAGACTATGCGTATCACCGTAAGTGGTAAACTTAATGCCCACGTACAGCCAAAAGATGTGATCTTATATATCATCTCTCAAGTAGGTACAGATGCGGGTACAGGATACTTCTGTGAATATGCTGGTAACGTATTTGAAGAGATGAGTATGGAAGGAAGAATGACTGTCTGTAATATGAGTATAGAGATGGGAGCACGTGGAGGAATGATAGCTCCTGATGAGACTACCTTTGACTATGTAAAAGGTAAAACCTTTGCGCCTCAAGGAGAAGAATGGAATCAAAAAGTAGCATATTGGCAGACGCTACCAACAGATAAAGATGCAAAATTCGACTGTGAGTATCACTTCAATGCTGAAGATATAAAGCCGATGATTACTTATGGTACTAACCCAAGTATGGGAATAGACATAGATACGTTCATTCCATTCAATAAAAATGAGTCTGAAGAGAAGGCTCTTAATTATATGGGGTTAATACCTGGTCAGGCTATTGATACGATACCAATTAAACACGTATTTATAGGTAGTTGTACGAATGCTAGAATAGAAGACTTTAGGGTAGCTGCTTCTTATATTAAAGGAAAACAAATTTCTAAAAACATCAATGCGTTAATAGTACCTGGTTCACAGAAAGTAGTGGCTCAGATTAAAGAAGAAGGACTAGACACAGTGTTCCAAGAAGCTGGTTTTATCATTAGACAGCCAGGCTGCTCTGCCTGTCTAGCAATGAACGAAGACAAAATACCTTCAGGTGAATTCTGTGTATCTACATCGAATAGAAACTTCGAAGGAAGACAAGGACAAGGAGCTCGCACTTTATTAGCAAGCCCTTTGACTGCCGCTATCGTAGCTGTAGAAGGAAAGATTACTTACTCTAAAATGAATGAATATGCAAGCCTTAACTAAGATAACATCTACTGCTACTCCATTAGCAATAGAAAATATAGATACAGATCAGATCATACCTGCTCGCTTCTTAAAAAGTATAAACAGAGAGGGCTTTGGTGATAATCTATTTAGAGACTGGAGATACAACAATGATGGCAGTGAGAAAAAAGACTTCTCTCTAAACAATCCTAAATACGCTGGTGAGATATTAATCGCTGGTAACAATTTTGGGTGTGGTAGTAGTAGAGAACACGCAGCATGGGCATTATCTGATTATGGTTTTAAGGTCATTGTGAGTAGTTACTTTGCTGATATCTTTAAAACGAATGCGCTAAACAATGGTGTACTTCCTATTATGGTAAGTAAAGAATACCTCTCTTACTTATTTAATGAAGTACAAAACAACCCTAGTGTACAGATAGATGTAGATGTAGAACAACAATCTATTACTGTCAATAATCAAAAAGAACACTACGAACTAGATCCTTATAAGAAAATCTGCTTATTAAATGGTTATGATGATATAGACTTCTTAATTGCTAAAAAGGATGCAATAAAATCCTTTGAACAAACTAAATCTTACTAGACATGATAAATAAATACAATATAGCTGTATTATCAGGAGATGGCATAGGCCCAGAGGTAATCCACGAGACAATAAAAGTATTAAACGCAGCGGCACAGACCTATGTATTCCAATTACAATATCACGAAGCACTAATCGGAGCTATTGCTATAGATGAAACAAATAATCCTTTGCCACAGGAAACATTGGCTAAATGCAAGGCTTCGGATGCTGTGCTTTTTGGCGCTATTGGGGATCCTAAATACGATAATGATCCTTCTGCAAAGATACGTCCTGAACAAGGATTACTTGCTCTTAGAAAAGAATTAGGCCTTTATGCTAATGTACGCCCTGTAAAAGCGTATCAAAAGTTAATCAATAAAAGCCCTTTAAAAGAAAACATCATTCAGGGAACTGATATGGTAATTTATAGAGAATTAATTAGCGGTATCTACTTCGGAGACAAAAGCACTTCTGCTGACGGTAAGTCAGCAGTAGATATCTGTTCGTATCATCAGGATGAAATAGAAAGCATCGCTCGTCTAGCTTTTAAAACAGCTAAACAACGAAATAATAAAGTTACACTTATAGATAAAGCGAATGTATTAGAGACTTCTAGACTATGGAGAAAAGTAGTAAAGACTATTGCTATGGAGTTCCCAGAAGTTGAACTAGATTTTATGTTTGTAGATAATGCTGCTATGCAATTAATCTTAAACCCAAAACAGTTTGACGTTATCCTAACAGAAAATATGTTTGGAGACATTATTTCAGATGAAGCTAGTGTTATCGGTGGTTCTATTGGCTTATTACCTTCTGCATCTATCGGAGAAGAAAGTGCATTATTCGAACCTATTCACGGTTCTTATCCACAAGCCAAAGGGTTGGGAATCGCTAATCCTATTGCTTCTATACTAAGTGGAGCCATGATGTTAGAACATTTAGGTGAACACGAAGCTGCAGAAGCTATAGAGGATGCAGTATTACACTGTATTAATGCAGGTGTATTAACTACTGACTTAGACAAGACTTCTAAGTTTATTACATCTGACATCGGTGATTACATTTGTAATCATATACGATACAGAACAGGGTATAGATATAAAGATAATATCCCATATCACAAATCAACGATTATATAAATAGCAAAGAGCTCCTTAGTGGAGCTCTTTACTATTTCGTTCTACTCATTTGATGAGCTTGTATATCTTCGTATATTTTTATCGTTTGCATAGTAGTAAAAGTCTTCATTTTACTCAGCATATATTGTCCATGCTCTCCCAATTCTGGTTGTACTTTCAGTTTTCGCTTATCACTTCCTACCCAAGTATAATAATACGGTTTATCATTCTCAATAGCTACTACCCCTAAAGAATCGGCTATATAGTTATAATCATTAAGAGCGAATCTGTAAGGCTCAGTACTACAGAACAGATTATCTCCTGTATATTTATAATTCGCATCAGATAAACTTAGATTAAATATAGTAGGAAAAATATCTTTATGTGAAGCTAAAACATGTTCATCAAAAAAGGCTGGTTTATACTTCTCTGGTATATAAAACAGAATGGGTACACTTCTCTTCATAAAACTATCCTCTGCTGTATATTCAAATACCTGTCTAATATTATGATCTCCTGAAGCCACTATAATAGTATTCTCACCATAAGGAGACTCTTTTATCATCCTAATCAATCTAGCTAACTCAGAAGCAGCATATTGATGAGAAGCAAAATTAGCATAAGCTGTAGCTTCATCTACTCTTATATTTTTTCTGACTTCTTCTGGCATTCTAATCGGTTGTACTTTAAAATTGTTTGGTACCTCAAAAGGAGTATGATTACTAATCGTCAAACCAAAGATAAACTTAGGTTTATTATCTCTTTTCTTTAATGTATTAAAAATATAATCAAACAAATAGCCATCGTGTACCCCCCATGCAAACTGTTCTGCTTTAGGATTAAACTCTAAGATGGCATTATTTCCTTCCAAATGATCAAAATGTTGTTGCTCTAACATCTTATCAATATTCCTCCAGGATAAATTAGCTCCTGTTAAAAAATAAGTTTCATATCCGTTCTCTTTAAAAGGAATGGCTACCGATGTACTAAAAGGTGTATCAAAATAAACAGACTGAGAAATAATGGTCTTAGGAGTACCAATAATAAAATTTTCTAAAGTCTGAATAGTTCCATTAAATGCAGACATAGCATTCTTAAAGTAATACAGATTAGGTAACTCATCTTTTAAGTCCCCTATCAAATTAAACTCCTTAGTATTCATCTCAAAATAATGATTACTCATACTTTCCATCTGAAGAAATATGACATTAGGAGGGTTCTTTTCTAAAAAAACATTATGAGCAGTTTTAGTAGTAAGGTCATTATTAAAAAGCACTTCTCTTGTCTCTAAATATGCTCGATGAATATCGTCTATCGTGCTAAAGCCTGAGTTAACTATTTCTTTTTCAATATCAGGTACAATTATATTATCCTTTCGTTCTGAATTAGCAAATTTCAGACTGTAGATAGCATTATACCCTAATGAGTTGACAAATTCATTTGTAGAAACATTCGTATGCTCACGACGCAAAGTAAACTCTCCTAAAGAACCACGCATTCCTATAAAAAACAGAGGTATTACTAGTAATAATAAGTAATCTATCTTTCTGATAGTAGACTTACTTTTACTTCTGACATAACGATTGACTATAAATCTATATATTCCTATCAAACATAAAATAACACTAATATATAGAGCTATAATCTTCAAAATAGGATAGTCATTCCACACAGAGTCTAATACTGCTGAAGTATCATCATAAAAAATACCAAAAAACAATAAATTGATATGGGATTGAAAGAATTGATAAAAGTAAAAATCAATTATAATAAGCGATAGAAATAAAACTAAAACTACAGATAAAATGATAAAAGAAAAATTATTATAAATCTTTAAAAATTTGCTAGACCTTTTCTTAGAAATAAATAATGAAGCTATCCAAAATAACAATAAAGGTAAAAAACCGTAACAAACAGCAGATACATCAAATCTACTCCCTGCTATAAACGCCTTCAATACACTACCTTTTATCTCAGCTAATTCTTCAAAATTTCCATAAGTAAACAAGAAAAAAAGTCTACTAGAAAGAAAAACCAAAAAGAAGAATACAAAATACACTCCAGTTATCTTAAGTACTCTCTTATATAAATCTATATTCATAATCACTATTCTTAAATAATTATCAATGCGCAAAACTAGCAAATAAGTTTACAATAAATTAACATTTTTATAATTTTTAAATAATATTGAAGTTATATTCCTGCATTCTAAAGTAAAAGAAAGAAGTTTGAAAATATTTTTCAAAAACGTTTTGTAAGAGTAAAAAGACTTTTATATATTTGCACTCGGTTTTTAAGCAACAGCTAATTCAAATAAACCAGTTAGATTAGTAAAATTAAGATTTAAAGATAAAAGCAATGAGCAAAAGAACGTTTCAACCATCGAATAGAAAAAGAAGAAACAAGCATGGTTTCATGGATAGAATGTCTACTCCTAACGGTAGAAAAGTATTAGCTGCTAGAAGAGCTAAAGGAAGACATAAATTGACTGTTTCTTGTGAAACAAGACATAAAAAATAATGTTTGATTCAAACATAAATAAAGGTGTTACTATTAGTTGTAACGCCTTTTTTTATACTTTGTCGTAAAACATACCATCTATCACACACAACAACACTAAACTTACTTCATTCACAACGAAGTATTTAACATAACAACACAATTAAAATGCCCAAAGACAATTCTATCAAAACTGTATTAATCATTGGTTCAGGACCAATCATTATCGGACAGGCTTGTGAATTCGATTACTCAGGTTCACAATCAGCAAGATCTTTAAGAGAAGAAGGAATTAAAGTTATTTTGATTAACTCTAATCCTGCTACAATTATGACTGACCCTTCGATGGCAGATCATATTTACTTAAAACCACTGACAACAAGATCTATTATTGAGATTCTTGTAGCTCATCCAGAGATTGATGCTGTATTACCAACTATGGGTGGTCAAACAGCACTAAACTTATGTTTAGAATGCGATGAGAAAGGTATATGGGCAGACTTCGGAGTTCGCCTAATTGGTGTTGATATCAACGCTATTAACATCACTGAAGATCGTGAGCAATTCAAACAACTTTTAGAGAAGATAGACGTTCCTGCAGCTCCTGCAAGTACAGCTACTTCTTTCTTAGAAGGAAAAGAGATTGCTCAAAAATTTGGTTTCCCATTAGTTATTCGTCCTTCTTTTACCTTAGGAGGTACTGGAGCTGCTTTCGTTCACAAAGAAGAAGACTTCGACGATTTATTAACGTATGGACTAGAAGCCTCTCCTATCCACGAAGTTTTAATTGACAAAGCTTTACTTGGGTGGAAAGAGTACGAATTAGAATTATTACGCGACAAAAATGATAACGTAGTAATCATCTGTACTATTGAGAATATGGACCCTATGGGTATCCATACTGGAGATAGTATCACTGTAGCACCTGCTATGACATTATCAGATAGAACATTCCAAAGAATGCGTGACCTATCAATCAAGATGATGCGTAGTATCGGTAACTTCGCAGGGGGATGTAACGTACAGTTCGCTGTATCACCAGATGAAAAAGAAGATATCGTAGCTATTGAGATCAACCCACGTGTATCTCGTTCTTCTGCATTAGCTTCTAAAGCGACTGGTTACCCTATCGCTAAGATTGCAACTAAACTTGCCTTAGGATATACACTTGATGAATTACAAAATCAGATTACTAAATCTACATCAGCTTTATTCGAGCCAACTTTAGACTATGTAATCGTTAAAATACCTCGTTGGAACTTTGACAAATTTGAAGGTGCTGATAGAACATTAGGACTTCAAATGAAATCTGTAGGTGAGGTTATGGGTATCGGACGTTCGTTCCAAGAAGCTTTACACAAAGCAACTCAATCATTAGAGATTAAACGAAATGGTTTAGGAGCAGACGGTAAAGGATATACTAACTATGATCAAATTATCGATAAACTTACTCACGCAAGTTGGGATAGAGTTTTCGTAATCTATGATGCCATCCAACACGGTATTCCATTAAGTAGAATTCACGAAATCACAAAAATAGACATGTGGTTCTTAAAACAATACGAAGAACTATACATGTTAGAAAAAGAGATTTCTAAATATACATTAGAAACATTACCGAAAGATTTATTACTTGAGGCTAAACAAAAAGGGTTTGCTGATAGACAAATCGCTCACATGCTAAATACACTTGAGAGTAAAGTTCACACATTACGTGATGAAATGAATATTCAACGTGTGTTTAAATTAGTAGATACTTGTGCGGCTGAGTTCCCTGCTAAAACCCCTTACTACTACTCTACATTCGAGGCTGAAATCGAAAGACCTGATGGTACACGTTATGTGTCTAATGAAAGCATCGTAACAGATAAGAAAAAGGTAGTAGTGTTAGGTTCAGGACCAAACCGTATCGGTCAAGGTATCGAATTCGATTACTCATGTGTACACGGAGTATTAGCTGCTGAAGAATGTGGTTATGAAACAATTATGATTAACTGTAATCCAGAGACAGTGTCTACTGACTTTGATACAGCGAACAAATTATACTTCGAACCAGTATTCTGGGAACATATCTATGACATCATCCAACACGAGAAACCAGAAGGAGTAATCGTACAGTTAGGTGGTCAAACAGCGCTGAAACTAGCTGAAAAACTAGAGAAGAATGGTATTAAGATCTTAGGGACTAGCTTTGACGCATTAGACTTAGCAGAAGACAGAGGTCGTTTCTCTGAATTATTAGAGCAATTAGACATCCCATTCCCTCAATTCGGTGTTGCTAAAACAGCTGAACAAGCAAATAAATTAGCAGATCAATTAGACTTCCCTCTATTAGTAAGACCTTCTTATGTATTAGGAGGACAAGGAATGAAGATCGTTATCAACAAAAAAGAATTAGAGGAGCACGTAATCGAACTACTGAACTCTA
Organism: Myroides odoratimimus; assembly: GCF_004337635.1. Taxonomy (NCBI): domain Bacteria; kingdom Pseudomonadati; phylum Bacteroidota; class Flavobacteriia; order Flavobacteriales; family Flavobacteriaceae; genus Myroides; species Myroides odoratimimus. Next base: position 2,142,817 of record NZ_CP037427.1, on the reverse strand, counting down.
TTCCTGGTAACTCATTATTACTTGACCACTATCTAGCAGGAGCTATTGAGGCTGAAGCAGATGCTATCTGTGACGGTGAGAATGTACACATCATCGGTATTATGGAGCATATAGAACCATGTGGAGTTCACTCTGGTGATAGCCACGCTATGTTACCTCCATTTAACTTAGGAGAATATGTGTTAAACCAAATTAAAGACCACACAAGAAAAATTGCTGTAGCTTTAAAAACAGTTGGTTTAATCAACATTCAGTTCGCTATTAAAGATGATATTGTATATATCATCGAAGCTAACCCTAGAGCATCTAGAACAGTTCCATTCATCGCTAAAGCGTATGGAGAACCTTATGTAAACTACGCTACTAAAGTAATGCTAGGACACAACAAGGTAACTGACTTTGACTTTAATCCACAGTTAAACGGATACGCAATCAAAACTCCAGTATTCTCTTTCAACAAGTTCAAAAATGTAAATAAAGCATTAGGACCTGAAATGAAATCTACAGGAGAGAGTATCTTGTTTATCGAAAACTTAAGAGACGATCAATTCTATGAAATCTATTCACGTAGAAAAATGTACTTAAGTAGATAATATTTATTACAGAAAAAAGAGGTAAGTTTCGCTTACCTCTTTTTTTTGCTATAAACCATAGCAACTTCAAATAATAAATCCACACAATATTTAGTACTTTTGACGTAAAACTTTAGTAAACGAATCATGTCACAAGAAATATTAATAGGCTTATTAGCTATTCTAATTATCGTTGCTTTTTTCATTGGTAAATCTGGTAAAAAAGAAACTAGCACTTCCGGAGATCTTATTAGACTACAAGCAGACAGTGACTTTAAAGATAAACTAATAGATCAGCTAAAAAGTGAAAAGAAAACAATAGAAGAAAACTTAGAGATTATCCGATTAGACAATCAGGAATTAATAGCTCGTATATCAATACGTGACACAGAATACAACAATCTTCTAGAAAAATTCGACTCTCAACAACAAGAGACAGCTAATCTTCAAGAAAAGTTTACAAAAGAGTTTGAAAACCTTGCTAATCGTATATTGGAAGAAAAAAGTGATAAGTTTACTAAACAGAATAAAGCTAGCTTAGAAACGCTATTATCTCCTCTACAAGAGAAAATACAACACTTCGAACAAAAAGTAGAACAGACACATAAAGAAAGTATTGATCATCATGCAGCACTTCGTCAACAGATATTCGGTTTACAACAGCTAAACCAAAAGATGAGTCAAGAAACCCTTAACCTAACTAAGGCTTTAAAAGGAGATAATAAAATGCAAGGAAACTGGGGAGAGATGATTCTAGAAAGTGTACTTGAAAAATCTGGTTTAGAAAAAGGTAGAGAATATGAAACTCAACAAAGCTACACTTCTGAAGAAGGTAATAGACTACAACCCGATGTTGTAATCTACTTACCTGACAATAGACATATGGTAGTTGACTCTAAAGTATCCTTAGTTGCTTATGAACAGTATATCAATACTGTAGATATCGAAGAACAAAAACGCTATCTACAAGAGCACTTAATTTCTTTAAAAAGACATATAGAAGGATTGTCTGAAAAGAATTACCACGAACTATACAGAGGTACAAGTCCTGATTTTGTATTGCTATTTATCCCTATAGAGACAGCCTTCTCTATAGCAATTAACGCAGATAATACACTATACACTAAAGCTTTTGAAAAAAACATCGTCATAGTAACCCCTTCTACTCTATTAGCAACATTACGCACAATAGAAACAATGTGGAGCCAGCGCAAGCAACAAGAAAACGCTTATGAAATAGCTAGACAAGCAGGCTTGCTATATGATAAATTTGTTGGACTAGTTACAGACTTACAAAAAGTAGGAAAGAAGATAGATGAATCAAGAAATGAATATGACAATGCCTTCAATAAATTAAGCGAAGGAAAAGGAAACTTAATAACTTCTGTGCAAAAATTAAAAGACATGGGCGCCAAGGCTAAGAAAAGCTTAGATTCACAAATTTTAGACAATGCTATTGATAACCTTTAATTTAAATAGATAAAATATTAAGAGAAGTTTATTTTATTAAAAAATCATTAGAAATTTTAAAGTACACTTTGTATAGATTACCTTTGCATAGTTTTTAAGAATATATTATACTAACTACTTAATAAGCTTCGATCTATGACTTTTAAAGACATGCACCCAGCAGATATTGCTGAAGCAATTACAGAGATGAAAAGAACCGATAGAAACCTTGCGTTTCTAAAGCTTTCACCTGACTTAAAAGTTGAAGTATTCTCCTTTTTAGATATTAATATTCAAGAGGAAATAGTGCGTAGCATGACTAGAGAAGATTATGCAGATGTACTTAATAACTTAGAACCCGATGACCGTACAGAGTTATTAGAAGATTTCCCAGATGAATTAATTAAATACTCTATCAACTTATTAAATGATAAAGAAAAGCAAATTGCACTTAACTTAATAGGATATAAAGAAGATAGTATTGCTCGTTTAATGACTCCTTTATACATACAAACAAAGGCTAACAAAACAGTTAGACAAGTTTTAGATCATATCAAGGTGTATGGTAAAAAAGCCGAAACATTAAACTATATCTATGTAGTAGATGATCACAATAGATTAATTGATGACTTAAAACTAGGTGAATTAGTTCTAGCAGACGAAAATACACTAATAGCAGACTTAATAGACAATACATTTGCTTCTATTACAAGTACTACAAAAACAGAAGATGCTTTTGATATATTCGAGAAATATGATCGTTCTGCACTACCTATTATTACTGAAAGCGGAGTGCTTGTGGGTATAGTAACCTTCGATGATATCTTAGATGCTATTAAAGATAGAGATACTGAAGATATCCAAAAGTTCGGGGGTATGGAAGAGTTAGATTTATCTTATACACATACACCACTATTTGAATTAGTACGAAAAAGAGCTGGTTGGTTAATCATCTTATTTTTAGGAGAAATGTTAACTGCTTCAGCCATGGGACATTTTGAAGATGAGATAGAAAAGGCAGTTGTATTAGCACTATTCGTTCCTTTAATCATATCTAGTGGAGGTAACTCAGGTTCACAAGCAGCTTCTCTTATTATACGCGCTATGGCATTAGGAGAGCTAAAGTTAAGTGATTGGTGGTATGTAATGCGAAAAGAGGTTGCCTCAGGAGTTATGCTAGGAGGTATCTTAGGAATTATAGGTTTCGTGAGAATCTTTATTTGGCAAGAAGCAGGTATCTATGACTACGGAGAGCATTGGATTGCTATCGGACTAAGTGTATCAGTCTCTTTACTATTCATTGTGTTATGGGGTACCTTATCAGGTTCGTTAATACCATTTATACTAAGAAAGTTTGGAATGGACCCTGCTACTGCATCAGCTCCGTTTGTTGCTACACTAGTAGACGTTTCTGGATTAATAATCTACTTCTCTATAGCAGCAATGTTCTTATCAGGAAAGATATTATAATAAATAAGTATAACTAAAAAAAAGCGAGTAAACATTTGTGTTTACTCGCTTTTTTTATATAACCTTACTTTAAGGTAAGAGGTTTTTCAGCTTCTAATACAGGAGCATTAGAGTTATTATAAATCTGAGGCTCATTATTTTTATTATAACTAACTAGAGCTTGCTCATACTCTTTTTTATACTTGTCTTTATCTGAAGTCAATTTATCTTTTGTTCCACAAGAAATAAATAATATACTTATTGATAGTGTAATATACGCTACTCTCATACTATCTAGTTTAAAGGTTGATTCTCTTAAAGATAAACTTTAAATTAATAGATACTACTCCTCTTCTCTAAATTTGACTTTTTTCATATTTGGTAACAAAGCTGCTATAATCCCTATTAAAGGTAAATAGGCACAAATCATATAGATATTCTCAATAGAAGTACGATCAGCCCACCATCCTAAAACAGCAGATCCTAAACCTCCCATACCAAAAGCAAAGCCATAAAACAAACCTGATACCATCCCTATTTTACGTGGTAATAGCTCTTGTGCATACACTAATATAGATGGGAATGCTGAGGATAGGATTAAACCGATAATCACAATTAATATACCTGTCCACTCTAAAGAAGCATAAGGTAGTAACATCGTGAACGGAGCTACTCCTAATACTGAGAACCAAATAATATATTTACGTCCTACCTTATCTCCAAAGAAACCGCCTATTAAAGTTCCTGCTGCCACAGCTAACAAGAAGTAAAAAAGATAAACCTGAGCTTGTACTTCACTTATACCAAACTTATCCATTGTATAAAACTGAAAATAACTAGAAATACTAGCTACATAGAAATACTTAGAAAAGATAAGTAATAATAAAACTACAATAGATGTCCATACTCTTAACTTAGAAAGTTCAGGAATACGAATAACTTTCTTCTTCTTACCAACTTGACTCTTTAATACATCTTTATACCATCCACCAATAAAAGCATATACAAATTGAGCAATAAAACCAACAACTAAGAACCATAGTAAATGTTGTTGTCCTTTTGGTAATACAACCCAAGCTACTAATAATGGTGCTAAAGCTGTTCCTGTGTTACCTCCAATCTGGAAAATAGATTGTGCTAAACTACGTTTCCCTCCTGAAGCTACATAAGATACCCTAGATGACTCTGGATGGAATATAGAAGATCCTATTCCTATTAATATAACAGCACATAGTACCATTGCATAAGAAGGGGCGTAACTAAGTAAAATCACTCCAAGCATAGAACAAATCATACCAATCATTTGTGAATAAGGTTTTGGATGTTTGTCTGTATAAGTTCCTACTAAAGGTTGAAGTAAAGAGGAAGAAACTTGATAACAAAAAGTGATCATTCCGATTTGTGCAAATGTTAAGTTATAGTTAGTCTTTAATAGAGGATAGACCGCTGGTACTATAGCTTGTAGAAAATCATTACATAAGTGTCCAAAGCTTATTGCTAATAGAATTGGAAAGACTGTTTTTTGATTTACTGTTTGTTCATTGATTTTGTTTACTAATGTTTTGGGTGCAAAAAGTTTAGTATTCATTACGTCATTTTTCGTTAAGCCCAAATATAATAGGTTGTACATATACTGTCCTAACCGTTCAAATAAATTTCGAAATATGCCTATTTTTAGTACTTTTACCTTTTATCATTACACCAACCCAATAGATTCTTAAAAATGTCACAGCATAATTATAATAAATCAGCGTTAACTGAAAACGAAGGTATTGAACAACCTAATACTACGGATCAAGATGCTATAGCTAAGTTTCAAGCTAGACGCAGACAGAAGATATCTACTGTTGAAATTATTCAGAGAATCATTAACAATGATAAAGTAGCCTTAAGTCAAGGTATCACACTTATTGAGAGTTTAAATCCACTGCATCACGCACAAGCAGACGAAATAGTACAAGGATGTCTTCCTTATGCTAATAAATCTGTCCGCATTGGTATAACAGGTGTACCTGGAGTTGGGAAAAGTACATTCATAGAAGCCTTCGGTCTCTTACTGACTAAAATGGGTAAAAAAGTAGCTGTATTAGCTATTGATCCTAGTAGCAGTATCACTAAGGGAAGTATCTTAGGAGATAAGACACGTATGGAAGAACTAGTCCGAGAAGAGAATGCTTTTATACGCCCATCAGCTTCTGGAGACAGCTTGGGTGGTGTAGCTAGAAAAACAAGAGAAAGTATAATCTTATGCGAAGCTTGCGGTTTTGACACTATACTAGTAGAGACAGTGGGGGTTGGACAAAGCGAAACTGCGGTACAGAGTATGGTAGACTTCTTCTTATTACTTAATCTAGCTGGTGCTGGTGATGAACTTCAGGGAATCAAAAGAGGGATTATGGAAATGGCGGATGCTGTTATTATCAATAAAGCAGATGGTGAAAATATAAAAAGAGCTCATATGGCTAAACTTGATTACAATAGAGCCTTACATCTTTTCCCTAAGAAGCCTTCTGGATGGACACCAAAAGTAAGTACCTGTAGTGCTATTGAAAACACAGGAATAAAAGAAATTTGGGACATCATCACTCAATACACCACATTGACCAAAGAAAATGGTTATTTCGACAACAGACGTCAAGAACAAAACCAATATTGGATGATGGAGACTATAAACGAAAACATATTAATGAACTTCTACAATCACCCAGAAATAAAAGCAATGCTTACTGAAAACAAAAAAGCAGTGCAAAACAGTGAATTATCACCTTTCGCAGCTGCTCATAAAATCTTAGATCTATATTTTAACTCACAAGCTAAATAGTATTGAACTATTTAGCTTGTTCTATATTAATCTTCTTCGTCTAGTTCCTCGTCATCTACGTAACGCTCCATCTCTCTTTCGTAAAACTCACCAGCTTTTACGATCAATCCTTCCATCTCAGCTTCTATCTCAGCTTCTTCAGACTCTTCTATTGTTTCTAAGAACTCTACCTCATCAGTATTTAAGTTGATGATAAATCTAGGGAATTCTAAATGTATAATAAAAATATCCTCTGGATACTCAGTATTATCAGCTAGTACGAATTTTGGTAACTCCATATTATTTCTAATTATTATTTATTAATCTATTTGACAATGTATGAAAACGCCAATAAAGGCATATTGCAGCAGTAGTTAATCCTGCTAAAAGGCCTATCCATATTCCAGCAGCTCCAATACTTGTATATAACCCCAAATAAATAGATATAGGGAATCCTATAATCCAGTATGATACAAACGTAATTCCCATAGGAACATTTACATCTTGAAGCCCTCTTAATGCACCTAGTGTCACTACCTGTATACAATCAGATATTTGAAAGACCGCAGCTACAAGCAATAATATTCCAGCTAATTTAATCACTTCTTGATTCATTACAGCATTTTCAATACTATTATTATCTAAAAATAACATTGGAATATATTGGTGAAATAAAACAAAAAGAAGAGCAAACCCCGTATAAATAATTATAGCCATTAAAATAATCGATCGTGCTACTACTCTTAACTTCACATAATCCTTTAAACCTCTCTGATTACCGACTCTAATCATAGCAGCAACACTTAATCCACTTGCAAACATAAAAGTCATTGAAGACATACTCAATGCTATCTGATTAGCTGCCTGTGCTTCTGTACCTATCATTCCTGATAACCATACTGCTCCTACAAAAAGTGCTACTTCAAAAAAACTCATCATTCCTGAAGGAATTCCAATTTTGGTAATTTTAAGTAACATCTCCTTTTTGATTTCATAAAACTTAATTTGTAATAAGAAAGGTTTAAATATTTCTTGTTTCTTCAAAGCGAAATGCATGTAAACAATCATCACAATACGCGAAATAAGTGTACCATAAGCTGCCCCTAGCATACCCAATTCGGGGAAAATCCACACACCATATATCAACAAATAGTTAAATACTATATTAGTTAAGTTTGCAATTATCGTTGCATACATAGAATTTTTTGTCTGTGATTTACCATCTGCAAACTGCTTATAAGATTGATACATTACTAATGGAATCAAAGATAAAGCTACAATATCTAAGAATGGTTTAGCAAGGATCGTTACCTCCTCTGGCTGCCCCATGTGCATTAATAGAGGCTTTGCAAAAAAGATAATACTAAATAACACTACTCCTAAAATAGTACATAATGCCAGCCCATTAATAAAAATACTTCTTCCACCTTCTACATCTTTTTCTGCATCACTATGAGCTACTAATGGAGTCAAAGCTGTTGAAAATCCGACACCTAAAGCCACTGCTATAAAAACAAAACTATTTGCTAAAGAAGCTGCTGCTAATTCTGTAGCTCCGATTTTCCCCACCATAATATTATCAATCACCCCCACAATTGTATGACCAAGCATTGCTAATATAATAGGATAAGCTAAACGTATATTATATCCAAACTCTTTATAATAAACAGATAAATTCATTGACAAAAATTTTGTGCAAATATAACTACTGTATACGGAAACTCATCCTCTTAATTGCGCGAATAAACAAAAACGTCTTTCCAAACGGCAAGTTTATTGCAATATATTTTATTCAAACAACAAAATAAAGACACAATCCTCATGATTAAACTCACTAAAAAAATTTCACTTACAGTGTTAGCACTAAGTGCTATTTTAGTTGCAATGCCAGCTGCAGCTCAAAAGAAAGACAAGCCTTATTACCCTCAGGGATTTAGAGTAGGTTTTGGTCTAAACGGAGGTATGCCTTTAGATTCTAAATATGATGCCGCACTTGGTGTAGATGCAAGAATCCAATATGACGTTAGTCAAAAAACCTCGTTTACTTTAACTTCAGGTTATACTCATTTATTTAATGGAGATGAAGGAGATTTAGGATTAGTTCCAATAAAAGCAGGATTTAAACAGTTTTTAAACAAAAACATCTATGCTATGGGAGAATTAGGAGTAGGTATTGGTACGCACTCAGGAATGGGAAATACCTTTATTTGGTCACCCTCTATTGGTTTTGCTAATCGCTATGTAGATGTAAGTCTTCGTTATGAAAATTACAATGATTATAACACTGATCAACTTGCTGTCCGTGTAGCCTACGGATTTTCTTTAAAAAAGAAAAGCAAAAAGAAATAGAAACATAACTGAACAATAAAGCCAATTCAATAATTGAATTGGCTTTATCATTATCTTACTCTTCATTCTTTAATTTCTCAATATACATATCCAGATCCTTTTGAATCTCAGGGTCTAGTTTAGGCAATTTGATATCGTCATATTTACTAAATACTTCTTCTAGTATTTTAGCAAACACATAACGACAATAAGCCTTATCATCAGCAGGTAATACATACCATGGACATTCTGCTTTAGAAGTCCTATTAATAGCCTCTTCATAATACTTTTGATAGTCATCCCAGTACTCTCTTTCTTTAATATCACTAGGTTCAAACTTCCAATTGTGTTTCTCTTTTTCTAATCGACGTAATATTCTTTTCTTCTGCTCCTTCTTACTTAGGTGCAAAAAGAACTTCAAGACTATTACTCCATTATTACTGATATGTTTCTCAAAGTTATTAATCTCTTCGTAACGTTTGTCCCAAAACTCATCTGTTATATCTTCTGCTTTATTAATACCAGGTATTCTTTCATTTAAAACTACTTGTGGGTGAACTCTAGAAATCAATACATTCTCATAATGACTACGATTAAACACAGTAAACTTTCCTCTCTCAGGTAAGGTCACATAATGCCTCCAGATATAATCATGCTCTAGTTCATAAGACGTAGGTTTCTTAAAACTTTGCACCACTACCCCTCTAGCGTTAAAAGCCTTAAAAACTTCTCTAATTAAACTGTCCTTCCCAGCTGTATCCATTCCTTGTATACAGATAAGTACACTATAACGATTATGAGCATACATCACATCCTGAAATTTACCTAAGTTACGACTCAATTTTTCTACTTTTCGAAATGCCTTGGTCATAGATAGATTTAAATCTGGTACAGTTGATAATTTTTCTAGCTCAACTTTATTGTCTATTCTATATTTTTCTTCTATATTCATTCTTAGAAATTTTTAAGCTTAAATTACTATTTTATTTTAATTTACTCCGCTTTTACATAACATTTATTCTATGAAACAAATTGCACTAGAACTACTTTTCCAGATATTAGGCATTGGAGCTGCATCTGGCTTAGTGTATGATGACAACCAACTCCATATCATTTCTGACAATTCTACTTACTTCTATCACTATAGTTTACAGAATAATCATCTTTATAAAACGTCTTTATCAAGTGACAATCTAAGTCAAGAGAATATAGAGAAAGCTATTAAACCTGATTATGAAGCAATCACTACAGATGGGTTAAACTACTATATTTTTGGTTCTGGCTCTAAACCGAATAGAATAAACTTAGTAGAAGTAAACGGACTGACACACGAAGTCCTTTCAGAAAACGAACTAGACATACTATATGATTCTATGAAGAGTTTTGCTAATCTAAGTGATGCTGACTTTAATATAGAAGGGGTAATTTTTGACAATGATCTATGGTATTTTTTTAATCGAGGAAATGGACCTAAAGGTGCTAATGGAGTATTCGTTGTAAAGGGTAACAACATTCTAAATGATTTTCAAATCACTTATACTCCTATGAAATTACCAAAACTTAATAAAGTACAGACTAGCTTTACAGACGCTATTAAAGTAGAAGACAAGATATACTTCTTAGCTGCTGCAGAAGATGGTCAATCAACCTATGCTGATGGAGAAATAAAAGGAACTATACTAGGCCGTATAGATACCAAAAAACTAAAAGTAGAAAAGACACTAACCATAAGTAACACACATAAATTCGAAGGATTAACCTTATATAGTCAAGAAGGAAAAAACTTAGAGTTCTTACTATGTGAAGATCCTGATAATGACAAAAATGAATCAGGCATATACAAACTATCTATTAAGAATTAAATTTTCCCTTTATATCTGAACAAAAAAAGCAGAAGTAAATACTTCTGCTTTTTTAATTTTATTAGCTCTAAAGCTATATTGAATTAGTTGTTTTCGTTTGTCTTAACCTTCTGTTGGTCCAGACCGCAAAGATAAAATAAAAAATACAAATACCCCACATTTTAATAAAGACATCGCTAATTTCTGTCAGTGATGCTCCGAACTGTGTAAGAGATATAAATCCTTTTACTCCTAACGTACTTGGTACCAATACAGAAACACCTTTTATCCAAGCAGGAAAGGCTATTGTAGGCCATGAAGTACCACTAAGCATTAGAGCTGGAATAGAGAATACTGTAACACTCATAATTGCCTCTTCTCTTCTCTTAAAGAAGTTTACTAAAGTCATTCCCATAAAGGTAATAGACAAGATAACAGGAATCAAAAAGATCATAATCTCAAATATATTTCCTCGTTGGGGCAAATTATAAACATGCATGATAATAAGCACCCCTACTAAAAGTAATATCATTGATATAATCAAATAAGTCAAGGCTCTTCCTAAAGTTAAAAAGACATTGCTAAAACGTCTTTTTTCAGCATAAGAAAAGACCTGAGCAAACATCCCATTCTGACGAAGTGTCCCCCCCATAATCCCCATACCTGTTAACTGTAATGTCTGTAATGCAATAATAAACACTACTGGGATAACGAATGTAGCATATCCAACATTAATATTATAAAGAGGTACAGCTGTGACATTAAATGGACGTCTAGTAGCAATAGCCTGATCCATTGGTATGCTTTTAGCCATTGCCTTGTTCACTTCTACTTGCGCATTGAACGTTCCCATAGAGACCATCACAGCTCCTATAGTTTGCTTATAATAGAGCATATAAGACGCATCTGCATATACTGAGATAGAAGGGACTTCTCCCTTTTGCATATCACGAGTAAAATCTTTTGGTATCATTATAATACCTCTAATTTCACCTTTATCATATACTTCCTTAGCTGCATCAAAATCACTTGTATGATATACTACCTTTAACTGATGTGTAGCATCTATCATTCTACTAACCTGCTGCCCTAACTTAGCCTGATCGTGATCTACAATTGCTACAGGTAAGTCATCAAAGTTCTCATGTGAGTAGACATAAGAATAGAAGAATCCTACTAACATAAAAGATAGCATATAGGACATCACTACAGCCGAATCCGAAAAGATTAGTTTAAACTCTCGTTTACACGCTTCTGTAATTAAAGCGAAGTTAGCTATTAGACCTTTAAACATCGTATCCTCCTTTCTTCAATTTTTTATAGTACAACGGAATACACAACAATCCTACGCATACAAATATAGCTAGCGTTATGATGTAATTCTGTTGTGTATTATTATATTGAAATCCTTTAATAGCATAATCAACTGTAAAACGCATATAAGAGTGGAATGGAAAAATATAATTAAACCCTCTTATGAATGCACTCATCCCTTCTGGAGGAAACGTATATCCAGCAAAAGAAAAGGCTAGAGCTGCATAAGACCCTCCTATAGTCAGTGCTGTTCTAAGGCTAGACATAATAGAAGCCATAAAGAAAGCCATACTCTGACATACCACTACGAAAGAACAAAAGAATAAATTTATAACAAAGAAATTTCCTTTAAAAGGAACTCCGATTCGGTAATAAAGTAAACTATTCATCATGAACCCCATTAAACAGAACAGTAACGTATAAGGTAATATTCTACTTATCACAGCTACGAATACTTTATCATTACTCTGTTCTAATAATTGTTTCCCTTTATTATATCTCAACACAGATCCAAAAACATAGATAGAGATGACCATAATAATAATCTGAAATGACATTGGCATAAAAGCAAGTGTCAGATAATACCCATAACTTGTATAAGGATTATACAGCACATGGCTATTAGTACCTGTAGGCACTACAGTAGCCACAGCCTGTTCTGCCATCAGTCCACTCTGTTGTAAACTCATGATCTTTGCCCCTGCAGCTAGATTACCTGCTACCATCTGGAAATCTCTTTGTATTAATCCTGCCGGTAGTAAATACTGCCCATTGTAGTAACACACTACATTAGTATAAACACCTTTCTGAGCATTTTTCTGAAAATTCTTTGGTATTATAATTAGAGCAAACGAATCTCCTCTTCTAATTGTCTGTTGACCTTCTAGCTCATCACTTACTTCATAAGCAATGTCCATACTAGCTGTAGCATCGATCATACGTCCTAACTGACGAGACAATTTACTTTTATCTAAATCTAGTAACGTAACAGGGAGATCTCGTGAAATCCCCTGACTCAGCAGTGATGAATAAAAATAGAATAGCATCACAGGCACGCCTATCATCAAGACAAGCAACCGCGGTGATGTAAACATCCTTTTACATTCACTAATAAATATAGATAAAAAACCTGTTTTAGTCATTACACCCTTTATTTCAAACTACTTTCTAATACTAAAGCACTCATACCTGGTCTAAGACCTTCTACCTTCTTAGTTGGGTAAGCTTTAATTAAGAATGTCTTCATATCAAAATCACCTTTTGTTTTCGTAGCCGTCCATGTAGCATAGTCTCCTTGAGCAGCGATATACTGTACTTCTAGCTCTACCATCTCATCCCCTAAAGCAGGAAACTTAGCCATAAACTTACTTGCCATCTTAAACTTAGGCATTAGATTTTCTTTGATATTGAAATATACCCATACATCTGACAAATCTACTAGATTGACCACAGGATAACCAGAATTCACTATTTCCCCTTTATTAGGCATGATAGTCAATACTTCTCCTTGTTGTGGAGCTTTTACATCACCTTCTCCTTTCAGAGACAACACTTCATTTACAGCACCTTGTGCTTGTCCTACCATAGCTAATGCTGCAGCTTTATCCTCTACACGAGCTCCTTTTTGTACCATTTGATACTTAGCATAAGCCGCTTTCTCTACTTCTTGTGAAGCCTTAAACTGTGTATATGCCTCATCTCTTTTTTGAGCTGGTACTACTTTCTCTTTATATAAATTCTCTACACGATTATAAGTCTTTTCTGCTAATTCTGCTCCTGCTTTTGCTTGTTGCCACATATTATAAGTCGCAGAGACTTCTTCACCTCTTGCTCCTTTATTAGCTTTAGCATCCATAGCTTGTGCAGCCTGTTTAGCTGATTCCGCCTGTAGTAGTTTAGCATCTATCTCAGGAGTGCTTATTTTTAATAATAACTCCCCAGCTTTAACTTGTTGTCCCTCCTTTACTAAAATATCTTCTACACGCCCAGGTATCTTAGAAGCCACATTAATCTGTGTAGCATCTACCTGTCCTTGAATATAGGATTCTGATGGTGCACTCATATACCATAGTGATATAATTAAAATTAAAAGCACTATAACGATAGCAACCATTGCACTTACAACTTTATTTTTCATCTTTTAAAGCTTATATTATTTTGTGTATTGTAAAAAATCATGACTTAATCCTGCTACTTCGAAAAGGGATGCCACCCCTATAGCATAATTATAATTGGCTTGTAGTTTCATTAATCTTACTCCTGACAAATTCATCTCAGCATCCACTACCTCTGTTGATGTTGCAAAACCTTCTGAGAATGCTTTAGTTCTAACACGTAGATACTCCACTGCTAATTTCTCTTGTACATTAAGATTCTTAATCTGATCTTCTTGTTTTTGAATATCTTGATACAGCTTAGCTACTAGCATCTTCACATCACTCTTCGCTTTTGTTTCGAATAATTCTACGCTTTCTCTAGTTGCTTTAGCAGCTTTAATCTCATTCTTGTTTTTAAATCCTTCGAATAACGTATAACTAACACCTATCCCTACTACCCACGGCTTACTATCTTTCTCTCCTATTAAGATAGGGTTATTATGTGCTAATATTGTTTGTCCGAATCCAAATACTGTTGGATAATTAGCAGATTGCTTTACTTTTACCCCTTGATCAGCTAGCTCTTTTTGCAATACTAATTTTTGTAGTTCTGGATAATTTTCTACAGCAGAACCTTGAAAGAAGTCAACGTTCTCTAACTGAGGTATCGAAAAGAAATCACTATCTAACGTAGCTGTAACTTCATCTACTTCTAATGTATTTGCTAAGGCTAACCTTGCTAATTTAGCATCTTTTAGCGCTCCATCTAGCTGTCTATTAGCTTCTGATACCGCCACATCAGCACTCATCTTTTCTACAGCTGCTATCATACCGTGTTCCTCTAGCTTAGTCGCATCGTGTAGATGTTTATTCATCCCCTCTAAGACTGTTCTTCTTACAGCCACAGCTTCTTCAGCTAACTTCACTGAATAATAACGTTGTGCTAATTCAGTGATTAACTTATTCTTCGTTTTTTCTAAATCTTTCTCTCCTATTTTACTCTCTATCTCATGTGCCTTTATAGCTGCGTTAATCTTTCCTCCTGTATAAAGAGGCCAAGTAGCCATAAAACCACCGAAAACCATATCTTTTTTATTAAATGACTTAGACCAGTTACCTAAGACATCTGGATTAGGTAAATGAATAAAATCTCCTATTCCATTTTTCAACCCATTTAGATCTACTCCTAACGATTTGCTAAGATATAGTCCTCCTCCGAAAGCACGCACAGAAGGATAGCGTAGCCCCTTAGTAGCTTGCCATTTATAATGGTGTACTTCTTCCTGTTTCTCTACTGCCTTAATAAGACTATTATCTTGATACATCTTATTATACGCATCTGTAAATGACAGACTCTCCTGTGCATACACAGAACTAGACATACCTATAAAGAATAATACTCCTCCTACTACAGAGAAATAATCCCTTAAATCTAATCGCTTCATGAACATACTTTCTATTTATATATTGCAAATATAGAGACTATACTCCTAATATTATATTTTACGTAAAATTACCTATAAATTTAAACTTTTTTAATACAATTAAAAATGATTAAACGCTCTTTTTAGCAATAAGCTGTACACTATATAGCAGTCTTATTTATTGAATAAAACATCTGCATCAGAGACCCTATATAAAATACTGACCTCATCACTGTAGTAATCAACCCATTACTTATATCTAAAACTATGTATCTATGTAGAATACAACTATTTTATCAAAATAATAAAACTCAAAACATATGCCACTCTATCAATATCCACAAACTAAACTTTAGAGTACAAAAAAAAGAGCAATCCTTACTGACTGCTCTTTTACGATTTTATTTTTCGATTTCTCTTAAGTTCTCCATTTTCTTATGTGCTAAGAATCCTTTGATATCTTCGAAGTGTTCTTTCACTCGTTTATTTCCAAACTCAAATACCTTCTCTGCAAGACCATCTAAGAAATCACGGTCGTGAGACACTAAAATCACGGTTCCTTCGAAGTCGCGCAAAGCTTCTTTAATGATATCTTTCGTTTTCATATCTAAGTGGTTCGTTGGCTCATCCAGAATCAATACATTATAAGGTTCTAACAGAAGTTTCACCATCGCTAAACGAGTTTTCTCTCCTCCTGATAACACTTTTACTTTTTTATGAATATCATCACCAGAGAACATAAATGCTCCTAAGATATTTTTTATCTGTGTTCTGATATCTCCTTCTGCTATTCTATCTACTGTTTCGAAAATAGTCAAATCTTCATCTAATAAAGAAGCTTGATTCTGTGCGAAGTAACCAATCTGTACATTATGTCCAATCTCAGCTTCACCTTGAAAATCTATTTCTTTCATGATCGCTTTAATCATAGTAGATTTACCCTCACCATTCTTTCCTACAAACGAAACCTTCTGTCCTCTCTCTATTACAATATTTGCATCTTTAAATACAACGTGATCTCCATAAGACTTTGACATCTCTTTTACTACCACAGGATACTGTCCTGAACGTGCTGCTGGTGGAAACTTCAGTCTAAGAGCAGAGTTATCTACTTCATCTACCTCTATGATTTCTAATTTCTCTAGCATCTTCACACGAGATTGCACCTGTAATGTCTTAGAGTACGTCCCTTTAAATCGCTCAATAAATTCTGTAGTTTCTGCAATCATCTTTTGTTGCTCCTCATACGCTTTTAGCTGATGAGCACGTCTATCTTGACGCAATACTAAATAGTCAGAATACTTCGCTTTATAATCATAGATTTTACCCATCGTTACTTCGATTGTACGATTGGTAATATTATCTACGAAAGCACGGTCGTGAGAAATAACCATTACCGCTTTAGCTTGGTTGATTAAGAAGTCTTCTAACCACTCGATACTTTCGATATCCATATGGTTCGTAGGCTCATCTAATAAAATCAAATCTGGTTTTTGTAATAAGATTTTTGCCAACTCGATACGCATTCTCCATCCACCACTAAACTCTGATGTAGGTCTATTAAAGTCTTCTCTAGTAAAACCTAATCCTTTTAATATCTTCTCTACCTCTGCCTCATAGTTCACCTCTTCGATAGAATAGAACTTCTCACTTAACTCAGATACACGCTCGATTAGCTTCATATAAGCATCACTCTCATAGTCAGTACGCACTGTCAGTTGCTCATTGATATCATCTATCTCTTTCTTCATAGAGAAGATACTTGCATACGCCTTAGACGCTTCTTCCATTACAGTACAGTTATCTTCAGTCAATAAATGCTGTGGAAGATAAGCAATAACAGCATCTTTTGGTGCTGAGATATTCCCTGTAGAAGGTTTATTCGCTCCTGCTACTATCTTTAATAAAGTAGATTTTCCTGCCCCATTTTTTCCCATTAAGGCAATCTTGTCGTTTTCATTGATTGAAAAATTGACACCACTAAATAAAGTAGTACCACCAAACTGAACTGAAATATCGTTAACTGTAATCATGTAACTCTGTATATCTGTTTTGAATTAAGTTGCAAATATAGTATTTGTTAAGTACCATCTACTACATTTTAATTAATAAAAAAAGCTCTGTAAAACTAAATTTACAGAGCCATATATCTTTATAGTATCATCACTAGGCTTCTTCTTGAACTCCCGTTTTCTTACCACACATAAATAGTAGTACATATCCTATGATACCACCAAGTCCTGAAGCAATTAGAATACCTAATTTTGCTTGATCTGGGAACTCTGGATGCAGATTGATATCAAATGCTAATTCAGTAACGAATAACGACATCGTGAACCCAATAGCAGCTAAGAATCCTAATCCTAATAAATTAAGATACGTCATCCCCTTAGGCATTGCTACTACTTTAAGTTTAATTAATAACGCTGTTAGTCCTGATACTCCTAACACTTTTCCTACTAATAAACCGAATGCTACTCCTAATGTCACAGCACTTAATCCACCATCTCCGATACTAATCGGAATAGCTGCATTAGCTAACGCAAACACAGGCATCACAAAGAATGCTACGAAATTATGCATGCTGTGCTCTAAACGAATAGATGCTGGTAACGCATCTGTAGCCAAATCTTTAATATCATGGACACATTCCATCTGATCTCCTGTAAGATTAGGAATCTTATCGTCTGGATCTATTTTACTGAAACGGTCTCTTAACTTGTTTAATTTTGCTACGAAGTATGACTCGTGTACTCTCGCTGTACTCGGTATAGCGAATGCCGCTAATACTGCTGCGATAGTAGCGTGTACTCCTGATAATAAGAAGCATAACCACACTCCACCGATACCGATGATCGCGTAGTATATCGTGTTTCTAATTCCCACTAGATTACTGATTACTAATAATCCGAAGAATCCTAATCCCATACCTAGATTAGCTAAAGATAAATCACTTGTATAGAACATTGCGATAACCAATACCGCTCCTAAATCATCTGCAATCGCTAACGCTGTCAAAAACACTTTTAACGAAGTAGGCACTTTATCACCTAATAAATATAATACTCCTAATGCAAAGGCAATATCTGTAGCCATCGGGATTCCCCATCCATGTGCTGCATCAGTACCTCCGTTAAACACAGTATATACTAGAGCTGGTACAGCCATACCACCGATAGCAGCGATAATAGGTAACATCGCCTTCTTAGGTGATGATAATTCTCCAGTAGTTAACTCACGTTTTAATTCTAAACCAACCACAAAGAAGAAAATAGCCATCAGACCATCATTCACCCAATGTTTTAAAGAGTGGTTTAAAGTCATATCATTTAATGAAAACCCAATATGGTTATCATCCCAAAAACTCATGTAAGCATCTGCCCATTGTGAATTAGCCATAAAAATAGCAAATACAGCAGCTAAAAATAATACTACCCCACCAGATGTAGATTTACTCATGAATCTACTCATGGGTTTTGCAATCCACTTGTCTGCAGGTGTCTCTCTAATTTGATCTTCCATTATGTTGTAAAATAAATAATAGCGAATATATATTTTCTCCGCATTTTACACAAATTTCTACTGCATTTTTTAAAAATAACTAAATTTACATCAGCAATAAACTTTTTATTTTAAATAATTCATATTTAACAATAAAATAGAATTGTTCCTTAAACTCCTTGCTCTTAATACAAAAAAACATTACTTTTTTTATCAATCCAAAAAATATCTCCTAACCTTTTCGTAGACTGTTTAAAAAATAAAGAAACTCTACGGCTATCATATTCTAGCCTGTCTTGTTATTTTTCAATGGAATAACAGCCAAAATTATACAAACACTACTTTTATTTTTTTTGTCTTAAAGTTTGTTGTTTTGGGCAATAAAACTACTGTTAGTACATACTCATCATCTCCTTATAGCCCTCACTAGCTAATTTTTCTATTTCCTCTTACTATACTAGCACATTGCTAGGGGTATTCTTGCACATTCCTTCGACAAAACGGCCTTCTAGGCAAGCAAACCCCAAGGATACCCCTAGAAAACCCCTAGAAAGTGCAAGCCAAATGACATCGGGAGCGGATGTATCGGATGGGGTTCTTCGCAGACTCAAAAGGACAATAAGAGCGGATGTGTAGGATGGATTCTTCGAAAGCTGAGAAAGACAATGAGAACAAATGTGTACGGTGGGATTCTTCACATACACAGAAGGACATAGCGAACAGAAATACACTAGTGTAAAGTCACAGATTATGAATCAGTGACAACATGATAACTTTTAGCATATATTAATAATGTATAACTCTTAAGATTAAGTATATTTGTACTTTCATAAACTCATACTATGGATACAATCTTAGACTCAAATATAGAACCTAAAGCTAAACCAAAGTGGCTTCGTGTAAAACTTCCTACTGGAAAGAAGTACACTGAACTTAGAGGTTTAGTAGATAAATATAAACTGAACACAATCTGTACTTCAGGTAGTTGTCCTAACATGGGAGAATGCTGGGGAGAAGGAACTGCTACATTTATGATATTAGGAAATATCTGTACGCGTTCTTGTGGATTCTGTGGTGTAAAGACAGGACGTCCTGAAACGGTGGACTGGGATGAACCAGAGAAAGTAGCGCGCTCGATCAAATTAATGTCTATCAAACACGCTGTTATCACTAGTGTGGATAGAGATGACATTAAAGATGGCGGATCTATTATCTGGGCAGAAACTGTGCAAGCAGTGAGAAGAATCAGCCCAGGTACTACAATGGAAACACTGATACCAGACTTCCAAGGAATAGAGAGAAATATCGATAGAATCATAGAAGTAGCTCCAGAGATTGTCTCTCACAATATGGAGACTGTTAGAAGACTGACTCGTGAGGTACGTATTCAGGCTAAATATGATCGAAGCCTAGAAGTACTGAGATACTTAAAAGAAAAAGGAGTGAATAGAACTAAATCTGGTATCATGCTAGGACTAGGAGAAACGGAAGAAGAAGTAATCCAAACTATGCATGATCTAAGAGCTGTTAACCTTGACGTATTAACGATCGGACAGTATCTACAGCCTAGTAAAAAGCACTTACCTGTGAAGGAATTTATCACTCCTGAGCAATTCGAGAAATACGAAAAGATAGGGCTAGAATTAGGATTCAGACACGTAGAAAGTGGTGCCTTAGTTCGCTCATCTTACCGAGCGCAAAAACACCTTTTATAATATAAATAAGGTCGCGTTCTTCGCGACCTTCTTCTTTTTACACTTATGAGTAAAATAAAAATAGCAATAAATGGTTTTGGTCGTATAGGCCGTAACCTTTTTAAACTCCTTTTAGATCATCCTACCATAGAGGTAGTCGCTATAAATGATCTGGCTGATACGCAGACTATGTCACATCTACTAAAATATGACAGTATACATGGTATACTGAATAAAGAGGTAAGTTATGACAAGGATCATATCATCGTAGCTGGTAAGAAAATAGCATTCTTTAGAGAAAGTGAGATATCAGGTCTAGACTGGAAAACGTTAGATATAGACTATGTCATAGAAGCTACTGGACGTAGAAAAACCTATCCCCTATTAGAACAACATATCCAGCAAGGAGCTAAACGTGTCATCTTATCTGTACCACCAGAGGACAATGTCATCAAGACTATCGTACTCGGTGTGAATCACAATATCTTGACAGGAGAAGAGTTTATCATCTCTAATGCGAGCTGTACGACTAATAATGCTGCTCCTATGGTCAAAGTAATTAAAGAGCTATGTGGTATAGAACATGCTTATATCACTACAGTACACTCTTATACTACTGACCAGAGTCTACATGATCAACCTCATAAAGATCTGAGAAGAGCTAGAGGTGCTGCTCAGTCTATAGTCCCAACTACTACAGGAGCTGCGAAGGCACTGACCAAAATATTTCCTGAATACGAAGGCAATATTGGTGGGGGGGGTATACGCGTACCTGTACCGGATGGATCATTGACAGACATAACCTGTATCGTCAAAAGAAAAGTAGAAATAGAGGAAATCAATGCTGCATTCAAAAAAGCAGCAGAAGGAGAGTTAAAAGGAATCTTAGCCTATACTACAGATCCTATAGTCTCTGTAGATATCTTAGGGAATACAAACTCGTGTCTATTCGACTCTCAACTCACTTCTGTCTTAGACAAAATGGTAAAAGTAGTAGGATGGTATGACAACGAAATCGGTTATTCTTCTAGGTTAATAGACTTGATTACTTATTTCGAAAAGATTAAGAAGTAATTTTCATCTAAAAAAAGACATAAAAAAAGCGTTATCAATATATTGATAACGCTTTTTTTATAGTGCAATGAGAATTACTTCTTCTCATTTAATTTTTGACTCATTTCCATAGAGATCGCAGAGCGCTCCATTTGTAGCTTACCAGCCATCGTCTCGATAATTACTGTAGTTTCGTGTAACTCATTGATTCTACCGTGAATTCCAGACTTAGTAACAATACGATCACCTACTTTAATACTAGCTTCATAAGCTTTCTCTTGTTTCATTTTCTTTTGTTGTGGGCGAATCATTAAGAAATAGATTACCACAAACATTAAAACTATAGGTAAAAATTGTTGTAAATTTTCCATTTGGTATTATTTATAGATTATTAATTACTACGAAGACCTACGTTAGCTTTAATCGTAAGTGTCTCATTTCCTTTTTTTGTATTCGTAACCAAAGTTACTGTTTTTTGTTGTTGTCCTTCTGCCCCTGTTTGAAACTTAACAGTTAATTTTGAAGTTTCTCCTGGCTTAATAGGTGTTTTTTGATATTCTGGAACTGTACATCCACAAGATGCTGTAGCATTAATAATAACTAAATCAGCTTTACCTGTATTCTTTAGTTCGATCTCAGTAGTTACAGATTCATTATTTGCAATATTACCGAAATCATGTACTGTTCTGTCAAAAACAATCTCAGGATACTCTCCATTAGTTCTAGTACCTTCTACTTTAGCTGCATTCTCTCTGTCAATCAAGCTAGAAGCAGCATTGTTCTCTTTACAAGAAACTACTGTAAAAGCTAACCCTAATGTTAATAATAAAATTTTTCTCATAGTTCTTTACTTAGTTTAGAAAGGTTATAGCAATCCTTTACCGATTTTATTAAGTCTATTCTCCTCGTTATAAACTTTAGAAATATTATCTAATACTCCATTGATAAAAATACTACTTTTTGCTGTAGAATACTCTTTTGCAATCTCTAAATATTCATTAATTGTCACTTTTACTGGAATAGAGCTGAATTTTAAGAATTCACAGATAGCCATTCTCAAGATAATCGTGTCTAATTCTGCAATACGCTCAGGGTCCCAATTAGGTGTTTTATCTTCAAACTCTTTTGTTAACTCTGCAAAGTTCAAAATCGTCTTTCTATAAAGATTAACTGCAAACTCTTGGTCTTCAGAATCTTTATAAACCTTAGGTACGATGAACTGTACATCTCTTTCTTTTAACTTGCGAAGTTGTTTTTGGATCATGGTATTCACCACAGGAATATCGTCTAACCAAGTTAACTTACTATCTTCTAAGAACTCATAGATTTTCTCATTAGGAGCGATAACTTCTGTAAAGATGTCACATACGAACTGACGATCGTCTTCAAAAGTTACTTCACTCTTAGCCATATAAGCTTTAAAGAAAGTACTCTCTTTCACTTCGTCCAATAACATTTGGATATAGTTATCGTGTACTTGCCATGTAGTTATCTTCTTCTCCTCTATCTTATTCGATATAGAAGTAGAGCTTTCTAATAGGTCTAGAACTCTGTTCTCGATAAAACGCTTGCTTGGGTTTCGTTCTGCGGCAGTAGCTAAATGTTTTTTTTGTGCTAAGGAGATATACTCGACTTCTTTTTTTCTAATCTCTACTAAGGTTGTAATCATTAATAAGTATAGATCTTGTATATTCTCTATACTATTGATTAGAAACTTTTCTCCTGACTGAATTTGTTCAGAATTACTTTGTTGCATTGCATAAAGCGTTTGCATAACCTTTATACGAATGTGTCTTCTGTTTAACATGCTACTTAAGAACTTTAAAAAAAATAAATTATATGTTGTTTGTATAACGAGGGCAAAGGTATAAAAATATACTTTTAATCAAATCAGAAATTTAATAGAACTATATAATTTAACTTGAATTTTAATAATTTATTTAAAACTCTAAAATTTAGGATCTCTAATAATCCTTTATCTTTGCAAAGCTAGACAAGCTTTTTTTGCCTAGTTTTATCAATTATTAAAAATGCTTCTATATAGCATTTATCCCAAGTATGAGCGCATTAAGTCAATTAAATAAGTATTTCTATAAATATAAATATCGTTTCTTAATAGGTGTTATTATTACTATAGTAGCACAGATATTTACATTATACACCCCTAAGTTAGTAGGAGACTCTATCCGTACATTAGAACAGATGACTGTCTTCGACAAAGGAGAAGTAACCTCTATCCTACTCAATAATATCCTCTGGATACTAATCACTACCTTAATAGCAGGGTTCTTAACCTTCTTAATGAGACAAACACTGATCGTGATGTCACGTCATATCGAGTTTGACTTAAAGAATGATGTCTTTAAACATTATGAGGTGCTATCTCAGAGTTTCTATAAAAGAAATAGAACTGGAGACTTAATGAACCGCATCAGCGAAGATGTAGGTAAGGTAAGACAGTATGTGGGACCTGCTGTGATGTACTCTATCAATACATTAATCCGTTTTGCTGTAGTACTGACACAGATGTACTTAATCTCTCCACAGTTAACCCTGTATTCGTTAGTACCACTTCCATTACTAGGATATTTTATCTACAAATTAAGTAAGCAGATTAACGAGAGAAGTTCTATCTTCCAAGCTAATCTATCTAAACTAACTACTTTCTCACAAGAGATGTTCTCTGGAATAAGAGTAATCAAAGCTTATTCTATAGAACAAGAAAAGCAAAACGAGTTTAGAACACTAACACAAGAGAGTAAAGACAAATACTTAAACTTAGCGAAATCTAGTGCTTTAATAGCTCCTCTGATGATCTTCTTAATCGGGTTGAGTAACTTAGTGGTGATTGCTGTCGGAGCCTTAATGTTCTTCAATGGTAGTATACCAGACATCGGTATTATCGCTCAGTTTATCCTGTACATTAATATGCTGACATGGCCTATTGCTTCTATTGGCTGGGTATCTTCAATGATCCAAGAAGCAGAAGCTTCTCAGAAGCGTATCAATGAATTCTTAAACGAACAACCTGAGATATACAATACGAATCCTAACCCAACTAACGTAGAAGGGAATATCACCTTTGACAAAGTGTCATACACTTATGAAGATACAGGTATACAGGCTCTAAAAGACGTCTCTTTTACTTTAGAAAAAGGAAAGACACTTGCTATATTAGGTAAAACGGGGTCTGGTAAGTCTACTCTACTTACGCTAATCAGTAGAATGTACGATGTCACTAGCGGAAATATCTATATAGATAACACACCTATCAAAGACTGTAATCTAAAGGATCTGAGAAACAGTATCGCTGTAGTACCTCAAGATGCTTTCTTATTCTCTGATACCATCAGTAACAATATTAGATTTGGTAAAGAAGATGCTACTGAAGAAGAAATCATCGAAGTAGCTAAAAAGGCTGTTGTACACGATAATATCACTCAATTCAATGAGGGATATAACACTACGCTAGGAGAAAGAGGGCTTACGCTATCCGGAGGTCAGAAACAACGTGTTTCTATCGCTAGAGCACTGATAAAGGATGCTCCTATTCTAATTTTAGACGATGCATTATCTGCTGTAGATACAGAAACTGAAGAGAAAATACTGCAAAATCTAGAAGAACACAGCAAAGAAATCACGACACTAATTGTCACACACAGAGTTTCTTCTGCTAAGAATGCAGACCAAATAATCGTACTAGACCACGGTCAAATCGTAGAACAGGGTACACACAACGAACTTATTCATACTGAAGGATACTATAGAGAGTTATACCAAAAACAATTAAATGAAAAAGAATTATTATAAATAGTTGGTTTATTAAGTTTTTTTTTAGACTTTTGAATGCTATATGAACAAATCAATTAATTGATAAGAAGGAATTATGAGAGATAACGAAATGTTAGAAAAAGAAGAAATTTTTTCAAAAGTACTAAGAGCGGGTAGAAGAACTTATTTCTTTGATGTTAGATCTACAAAGGCAGATGACTATTACATAACAATTACTGAGAGTAAAAAGTTCACGGAAGAAGATGGATCTTTTCACTTTAAAAAACACAAAATCTATTTATACAAAGAGGATTTCGGTGCTTTTAGAGAGATATTAGATGAGATGACTCAATTCGTAGTAGATCACAAGGGAGAAGAAGTTATTTCTGAGAGACATCAAAAAGATTTCAAAAAAGAATATCAGTCAGAGAATGAGGTAAGTTCATTTACTGATGTTAGTTTTGACGATATTTAATAGAAACACACAAAATAAAATAGGTCCGAGTTATTCAACTCGGACTTTTTTTATACCTTTGACTTATAAATCATAGGCAATGATGTCTGCCTCGAACCGCTTCTCTATAGAATGCTGATGACGTCTAACATAATAGTATACTAACGTAAAACTGAATGATAGACTATGCATTTAAATTTCTCAAGCTTTAAACAAGCTTTTAATCCAAAAAATATTTCTTTTTCTCTACTGATAAGATGGTTCATTGCTATTCTCCTTTCTGGGACAATAATAGGTAGCATATCTGCCCTATTCCTTTATATCTTAGAAGAAGTAACAGAGTTAAGAATCTCTCATACTTACTTATTATATGTTTTACCTCTTGGTGGTTTTTTAATAGGATTATTATATCACTACTATGGCAAAGAAGCTAATCAAGGGAATAACCTAATCATATCAGAATACCACACTCCTTCTAAGACAATACCATTTAGAATGTTCCCTTTAGTTCTATTAGGAACTTGGGTTACTCATCTATTTGGAGGATCTGCTGGTCGTGAAGGTACTGCTGTACAAATGGGAGGTACTATAGCAGATCAACTTAATAAATACTTACATCTAGGTGCTGAAGCTAGAAAGACTATTCTTCTGATGGGAGTTAGTGCTGGATTTGCCTCTGTGTTTGGAACTCCAATAGCAGGTATTTTCTTTGCATTCGAATTAATGCTCCTAAGAAATTTTAAACTTAATAGTCTATTACCTGTTATTCTGACAGCTTATATAAGTCATTACACTTGTATCGCTTGGGGAATACATCATACCATATACACTGTAGATATACCTATCTCACATACTATAACTACGTTACTGAAATGTGGAGTAATAGGAGTAGTATTTGGTCTAACAGCTTATCTATTCATCCTGTTTTTACAAAAATGGGGAAAGCTATTTACCACAACTATCACCTACCCTCCCCTAAGACCTTTTATAGGAGCGCTACTCTTTATACTCTTAATCCATACGATAGGTAATGAAAGCTACTTAGGACTAGGTGTTCCAACTATCGTAGACTCCTTCACTATACAAATGAACTGGGAAGTATTTATACTAAAAATAGTCTTCACCACATTAATCTTAGGGGCAGGCTTTAAAGGAGGTGAAGTTACACCTCTATTCTTTATAGGGGCGACACTAGGTAGTTACCTCTCTCTTTATGTAGGATTACCAATAAGCCTAATGGCTGCATTAGGTTTTGTAGCTGTTTTCGCTGGAGCTACTAAAACGCCGCTTGCTTGTACATTTATGGGCATAGAACTTTTTGGCATAGAATATGCTATATTACTAGCGGTAGTATGCTTTGTAGCCTATTTTACATCAGGGAAACAAAGTATATATAGTGAACAGTTCAAAAACAAGAACAAGATAATAGATCTAAAATTGAAATAAGCGTATATAATCAAAGGATAAATAGCATATTTTCAAAGTACTACTAGTAATTTAGTATTAAATTATCAATATGATATTTTCAAGGCTTTATATTCACAAAATTATAATTACAAAAACGAGGTAAATTCAAAATCTTTGCTACCTTTGCTTCGTAAATTTCATAAGGTATTGATTGATTTGAGACTAAGAAATTAGGGCAATCTTCATAAAATAACTTATGAAAAAGAATAACAAAATAAACGCTAATTCTATTACAAACTAAACAACAAAAGATTGCATTAAAATTCTATTTTATGTTTCACAAAAAATTTTTAAATCGGTTTACATTTGGACAATTAACGATGGCTGTCGTTTTCCTTTACCTTATTTACGCAATTACTTCATTTGTATTATACCAATCAACTGCTAGTATAGTAAATATCGTTATTTCAGGTTTTCTTGCAACACTTGCTATAATCGACAAAATACAAAACAAACATACAATTCGTAAAAACTACCCAATTTTTGCACGATTCAGATATATGTTTGAATCAATCAGACCAGAGATGCGTCAGTACTTTTGGGAAGGAGAATTAGACGGTAAACCATTCAATAGACGTGAGCGTTCTATTGTTTATCAAAGAGCAAAAAACGAGAAACAAACTGTTTCTTTCGGTATGCAAGATGACCCTAACCGTATCGGTTACGAATGGGCTTCTCACTCAGTATACCCTAAACATATATCAGATACAAACTTTAGAACTACTATCGGTAGCGACTTATGTAGCCAACCTTATAGTGCAAGTGTTTACAACATTAGTGCGATGAGTTATGGTGCATTAAGTAAAAAAGCTATTACTGCTCTTAATGAAGGAGCTAAGATAGGTGGTTTTGCACACAATACAGGAGAAGGAGGTATTAGTCAATACCACCGTTCTGGAGGAGATTTAATTTGGCAAATCGGTACTGGATACTTTGGATGTCGTAATGAAAAAGGTTTCTTTGACGATACTTTATTCGAAGAGCGTTCTAACTACCCAGAGGTAAAAATGATTGAGTTAAAACTATCTCAAGGAGCTAAACCTGGTCACGGAGGTCTTTTACCTGCTGAGAAAAATACACTAGAGATTTCTAAAATCCGTAGTATTACTCCTCACACTACAGTACACTCTCCATCAGGACACACAGCTTTCTCTAACCCTACTGAATTAGTTCACTTCATCGCTAGATTAAGAAAACTATCAAATGGTAAACCAATTGGTTTTAAAATCTGTATTGGTAAGAAAGATGAGTTCTTAGATATCGTAGCTGCAATGGTAGAAACTGGTATTCACCCTGACTTTATCACTATCGATGGGGCTGAAGGAGGAACAGGAGCTGCGCCATTAGAGTTTATTGACTACATGGGTATGGCATTAAATGATGCTTTAGTATTCGCTAATAAAACATTAATCGAAAACGGATTAAGAGATAAAATAAAAATACTAGCATCAGGACGTATCATTTCTGCTTTTGACATTGCTAAAACAATGGCTTTAGGTGCAGATGCTTGTTATAGTGCTCGTGGTATGATGTTCGCTTTAGGATGTATCCAAGCTTTACAATGTGATAGTGGTCACTGTCCAGTAGGTATTGCAACTCAAGATGAGACATTATACAAAGGATTAGATGTAACAGATAAGAGAATGCGTGTTGCTAACTTCCATAAAAACACAATGAAAGCTTTAGGAGAGTTCATCAGTGCTTGTGGATATGAGAATACTCAAGAAGTTAATCCTAAAACATTCTACAAACGTATCGATCACGGAGTGATTAAAAGTTTCCAAGAAATGTACTTCGGTAACTTAGATACTAGAAAAGTAAAATAATAAGCTGACTAAGCTTCGTTTATATAAAAGACCACAAAGTTATTGTGGTCTTTTTTTATATTAGCCCTATCAAAACAACATAATAATAAACGCCTTGAAACTTAAACCAAAACACTGGGTAACACTCATTATCCTTTCCTTAATATGGGGATCGTCTTTCATCCTTATCAAACGAGGTTTAGAATATTTTACTCCTATACAAGTAGGTGCACTTAGAATTACTTTTGCAGGTTTATTCTTATTGCCTATTTCTCTAAAGCATATTAAAAAGTTACCTAAGAAAACATTTCACTGGTTATTTCTTACTGCTCTAGTAGGAAGCTTTATTCCTATGTTTTTATTCCCAATAGCAGAAGTACACCTAGATAGTTCTATAGCCGGAATATTAAATGCCTTAATGTCGATATTCGTAATTGTATTAGGTGTTTTATTCTTTAAGTACAAAACTCACCTTGGAGAAGTCACAGGAGTTATCCT
Organism: Myroides odoratimimus; assembly: GCF_004337635.1. Classification (NCBI taxonomy): domain Bacteria; kingdom Pseudomonadati; phylum Bacteroidota; class Flavobacteriia; order Flavobacteriales; family Flavobacteriaceae; genus Myroides; species Myroides odoratimimus. The sequence continues at coordinate 2,113,301 of NZ_CP037427.1, read as the reverse complement.
CTCTTTTATTGGAGTCATTTTATTATTACAGTCTCCTGAATCTACAGGTCTTGTATCGGATGAGTGGTTCTATCATTTATTATTAGTAATCGCTTCCTTAATGTATGCTTATAGTGGATTATTAACTCAGAAATACATGGGTAATATTCCTCCTATTGTCTGGACAGCATTTATAGAACTAGTCTTACTTATACCTGCCTTAATTGTATTAACATCATCAGGCTTCTTTCAAACTATCGGTGAACATCCTGAAGCATTGAAAGGACTTGGTTTTGTCTTCTTATTGGCTTTATTTGGTAGTGCATTAGCTAATATCTATTACTATAAACTTATCCATGAGACCAATGCTAGTTTTGCCTCGTCTGTATCTCTACTAATGCCTTTAGTAGCTTTCTGTTGGGGATTATTAGATGATGAAGTATTAGGGTTCTTACAGATATTAGGAGGTATACTAATCGTAGCTGGACTTTACTTCGGTAGAAAAGAAATAAAACTGCCTGTACTAAAAAAGAAACCGATATAAAAAAGGGTGTCATTAGTTTGACACCCTTTTGTAATAATCTATTCAAAAGGTAAATTATTCAAATCAACATTACCTCCAGAAAGAATAATCCCTACTTTCTTTCCTGCAAAAGAAGGTCTTTCTTTTATCAATACTGCTAAAGCAACAGCACTACTTGGTTCTACAACAATCTTCATACGTTCCCATATCAATCGCATCGAACTAATAATTTCATTTTCTCGTACACGTATAATTTTAGATACATGGTCTTTGATAATAGGAAAAGTAATATCCCCTAATTGGGTACGCAAACCATCAGCTATAGTATCTGTAGTCTCATTACACTCAATCTGCCCACTCATTAAAGAACGATAGGCATCATCTGCTTCTAAAGGTTCACCTCCTATTACTTCAATAGTATCCTTACCAAAAGCTTTTGCTGCTAATGCAGTGCCTGCAATTAAGCCTCCTCCACCTACTGGAGTGATAATAACATCTAGGTCAGGGTACGCTTCTAACAATTCCATAGCGGCAGTACCTTGCCCCATAATAACATCTATATTATTAGATGCATGTATAAATGTTGCTCCTGTGTCCTCTATCACTTGATTGCAAATACGTTCTCTAGACTCTAATGTAGCAATGCAGTCTATAATCTCTCCTCCATAAGCCATTACTGCATTACGCTTAACATCAGGAGCATCTTTTGGCATTACGATATAACATTTCACTCCAAGATATTTAGCAGCAAGAGCTAAAGCCTGCGCAAAATTACCAGAAGAGTGAGTGATCACTCCCTTTGCTCTCTGATCTTCTGTCAACTGAAGAATAGCATTGGCTGCACCTCTCATCTTAAATGCACCTGCACGTTGAAAATTTTCACACTTAAAGTACAAATCGTTACCTAAAAAGTTTTCTATTTGACCAGACTCCATAATTGGAGTATAACGTGCATATGGTCGAATACGTTCTAAACAAGCTAAGAAATCCTCTTTCATAAAATGTAATCATTTAAACAAAAAACTCCCAACTGTAAGTTGAGAGTTTTTATATAACTTATTATTTTACGTCCATTAACTCTACGTCAAATACTAAAGTTGCATTTGGAGGAATAACCCCACCTGCACCAGCTTCTCCATATCCTAAATAAGAAGGGATAACGAATCTAGCTTTATCACCAACGTTTAATAAAGCAATTCCTTCGTCCCATCCTTCGATTACATAACCTTGTCCTAATGGGAATTCAATAGGTTTTTTTCTTTTATAAGAACTATCAAACTCTTGTCCATTTGCTAAAGCACCTTTGTAGTGTACAGAAACAGTTTTACCTTTCTCTGCTTTCTTACCTGTACCTTTAACAATCATTTGATATCTTAATCCGCTTGGAGTTTCTTCAAAACCAGCAGATAATTTCTCTACTTCTACTAAAGCAGCTTTTTTAGCTTCAGCTTCTCTTTTCTCTCTAGCTCCTTCAAAAGTTCTGAAAGCTTCAATAGCATTCCATTTCTCAGCAGTCTCTCCTACTCTTACAATCTCTACAGACTCTAAAATATCTCCTTGTGCTACTGCATCTACAATATCTTGTCCTTCAACAACTTTACCAAAAACAGTATGTTTACCATCTAACCAAGGTGTAGCAACATGCGTAATAAAGAATTGAGACCCGTTAGTACCTGGACCTGCATTAGCCATAGATAATACACCAGGACCATCATGTCTTAAAGCTGGGTGGAACTCATCATCAAATTTATAACCTGGACCTCCAGAACCTTGACCTAATGGACAACCTCCTTGGATCATAAAGTCAGGAATAACTCTGTGAAACTTAAGACCGTCATAGTATGGTTTTCCTTGTGGACGTGCACTATTTTCTAAATTACCTTCTGCTAAAGCTACGAAGTTACCAACTGTACCAGGTGTTAATTCTTCTGTAAGCTTTACTAATATTGCTCCTTTTGATGTGTTGAACTTAGCGTAAATACCGTTTTCCATTGTTCTAATTTTTATCGTTTTTGAATTACTTCACTTAGTCTTAAGACTAATTCTTTCTTTTATGATTTCTTATTTGCAGCAAGATATACTACTAGAGATAATAATGCTAAACACATACCTCCTATACATACTCCACTCCATCCAAAAAACTTCCACAAATATAGTCCAAAAGCCGAGCCAAAAGCAGTTCCAAGGAAACTAAATGACATATAGACAGTATTTAATCTATTGCGAGCTTCAGGTAAAAGAGAATAAATACGCGTTTGATTAGATACATGTATAGTCTGTAATCCTAAGTCTATCAAAATAATACCTATAATAAGCCCTATCACTGAAGCACTTGAAAAATAAAATATTACAAAACTTATGAATGTCATGAATATGCCATATAGTATCAACTTTCTAGCTCCTCCTGCTCCCCCTATTTTTCCTACTAAAGGAGCTGCAAAAGCACCACATGCACCTATCAATCCGAACGCCCCAATTACAGCAGAGTCATATCCGAAAGGTTCATTGTGTAAAAGTAATACCATCGTAGTCCAAAAAGTTCCAAACTGAGCAAAAGCTAAAGCTGTTACTCCTGTTGATTCCCTTAATACAGGTTGTTCTTTTATTAAGACAAAAAGAGATTTATATAAGTCTTTGACCTTTCCATTAAAGGTAGGTTTATTATAGGGTAGTCTAATTTGAATCATGATTACGATAATAATACTTACTATAGTAGCTATCCAAAACATACCTCGCCATCCTAACCATACACCTACAAAGCCACTAAGCGTTCTAGAAAACAATATCCCTATAAGTAATCCACTCACTACTGTTCCGATTACTTTTCCGCGTTGCTCATCAGAAGATAAACTAGCAGCTAATGGCAAGACTAACTGAGGGACAATAGAAGTCGCTCCTAAGACAAAGCTAATAATCTGTAATAAAAAGAAATTTTGTACAATTGCAGTTAGGGCTAAAGCAATAGTAGCAAATATTGTTGTTATAATAATTTGTTTTTTCCTTTCGAGCATGTCTCCTAAAGGAATCATTAAAAACATCCCTACAGCATACCCTGCCTGAGTCAGATAGGTAAGTGTTCCTGCTGAAGCTTCAGACACACCAAACTCTTCTGATATCAAAGGAATTAATGGTTGACAATAATATAAATTAGCAACGATTAAACCTGTAATCGCTGCCATAAATAGCACATTTGATTTTGATAAACTCATAGATACAAATTTAAACTAATTCAGATGTAGAAATCTTAAGATAACATAAGAAATTATAATAATTACAGTAAAATTAGAAGTACTACAATAGCCTATCTCTTTAATTTAAATTCATAACTATCAAATAACTTCTTTTCTAATATTCATTATTAGCTTCAATAATCTATATCCATTACTTCTAAGAAAGTAATTTTCAAATCATATATCATAAAGTATTTTGCCTTACACAATTTTAATAGACCTAATAAAAAGCTACTTTTGCATTAAAAAATGAAGAATATACTATTCTTACTTCTTGCTATACTCTTAGAGACTATAGCTACAACTACTCTTAAAGCTAGTGAAGGATTTACTAAACTTGTTCCTACCACTATAACTTTACTTGGTTATGTAGGTGCTTTTTATTTATTGAGTTTGACCTTACGTACTATACCTATTGGAATTGCATATGCTTTATGGTCAGGGATTGGAATTGTGTTGGTCACTATAGCGGCTTACTTTTTATACAAACAAAAACTCGATACTGCTGCTTTAATAGGAATTGCATTTATAATTACAGGAGTCTTAATCATTCAGCTTTTTTCAAAAAGCCAAGCCCACTAATACAATTTTGTAGGTTACAGAATACAATTGTACATTTGCCAAAATATCAAAAGTAATTATGCGCATAGACATTATTTCCGTTTTACCAGAATTAATAGAGAGCCCTTTTCAAGCTTCTATCCTAAAAAGAGCAATAGAGAAGGGACTAGTAGAAGTACATTTTCACAACTTACGTGATTATAGTACTAATAAGCATAAGAATGTAGATGACTACCAATTCGGTGGTGGAGCAGGAATGGTTATGAGTGTAGAGCCGATAGATAAATGTATTACTGCATTAAAAGCCGAGAGAGAATATGATGAAATAATCTATATGACTCCTGATGGCGAAACCTTAAATCAACAAATGGCCAATGGAATGTCTATGCTTAAAAACATTATCATTCTATGTGGACACTATAAAGGAGTAGACCAACGTGTACGTGACCATTTCATCACAAAGGAAATCTCTATAGGAGATTATGTCTTATCTGGTGGAGAGCTAGGGGCAGCTATTTTATGCGATGCTATTATCCGTCTTATCCCAGGAGTACTTTCTAATGAAACTTCAGCATTGACTGATAGCTTTCAAGATAACTTATTAGCCCCTCCTATATACACTAGACCATCTGAATATAAGGGATGGAAAGTTCCAGATGTGTTACTAAGTGGAAACTTCGCTGCTATAGATAAGTGGAGAGAAGATATGGCTTATGAACACACAAAGACAAGAAGACCAGATTTATTAGAGAGAGAAGACTAAATTATCTCTCCACTTCTTAAAATACTTAATAAAAACAGGGATAAATCACATACTGATTATCCCTATTTTCATTGATAAAATGATTTACATTTTATTCTTTTCTATCCTAATATACACCTATATAATACTGATCTACTCCAGTTGTTATTGTTGCTCCTAATTGTCCTTTTTTAGCTGTTGACTTAATATCATAAATGTAAACATTTCCTTTTCCTGAAACAGGTGCTAAAGCAATATAGAACTTTCCTCCTCTTACAACTGATGTCTGATATTGTGTCAACCATAAGTTAGCTGGCACTTCTAAATCCACCGCAGTTTTATTATTTAAGTCTATACGTGCTAATCCCCATGCATGAGTAGTTGTTGGTTTACCATTAGGATCCACTCCCATTTCGATCTCTGGTGCATCAAGTTTCTCATAAGGCATATAACCTATACCATCTCCTATATAAAACCATCCATTACTAGAAACTTTCTTTCCACCTAAGGCACTACCTAAATCGAATTTAAATGTAGTATCATATTTACCATCTTTAATTTTTGCAATATATGTCTTATCAGTTCCATTTACCATTTGAAGAACTTCTTTTTGGTTATTTACATATAAAGTTGGTGTACGATATCCGTTAGTACTTCCTACAACATGCTCTGTTGTGATTACATCCGTTTTAGACAAATTATTTTTATCAACAACTAAAGTAAAAGTTTTATCTGTAGGTTTTCTTTTTCCAGTACTTGGATCATAAAGGCTAACAGCAGCACCATAATAAAGTTTATTATCAACTAATACAGGCGAATCAATCCTACTTATGTAATATCCTTTTTTAGTAAATTCGTCACTAAGTTTAACATTAATTTCTTTTTGTGCTCCTGGCAAAAATGACCATTTATTTAAATCTATAAGAGCAATACTTGCAGTAATTTTATGCCCTAAATAAGCACCTTCTCCATTTTCTCCGGCATGTTGAGGCGCTGCAGTTATATAATGAACAGACCCCATATCTTCATTAATTTTAGTAAATCTACCTGTTTTTGTCCCTAATACAGGAGCAGATTCAATATGACCTACTTGAGTGTAATTTTGTCCACCTTTATGTTCATATTTTCGTAAATCTCCCACAGTATAATTTAAATTATATACATACTTTCCATCTTTTGATACATATATTCGAGAAGTTCGGGATGAAGGCATTTGGAATCCTTTTTTACTAAAACTTATTTCTCCTTCCGTTAGTTTATCTACCCCTTGTAAATAAGTAGCTGACTGTGATCCCGATCCACTAGCATAAGCTAATTGAAATTGCTTACCTTTAAATTCCTCTCCTGTATCTGGGTTAGAATTATCATCAGATGAACATCCTATTGTCATTAATGCTAGCCCTGCAAATAATAATGTGCTTTTAAAAAATTTACGTTTCATAGTATTTATTATATATTAAAAAATTGAATAAGTTACTTTTCCATAAAAAGCTCTTCCTGGTTTCTGCAAACCAAAATTGTCATATATCCTTTGATTAAAAATATTCTTCATATCAAAACTTACTGTTGCTTTTTTATTAGAGAACTGATATATCACTCCAATGTCATTAGGATATTGAGAAGGTATTTCATCTAAATTAGTTCCTCCTACATTAGACCAGTTCCTCAAAAATTTCTTTACATAGTAAACATTGTAATTCACAGAAAAGAAATCTCCTTTCGATAAAACATTATTAAACTTATAACTCAGATTAGCATTTAGTTTAAATGAAGGCTCATTTCTTATCTGCGTTTTGTAGTATAAATATGGATTGCCATCTTTATCAAATTGCTTATTAAATAATACATCAAACTTAGATAGTGCTAGATTGAACGCTAAACGTTGTCTAAAAGAATAGTTTAACTCTATATCAAAACCTCTACTTAATACATCATCTAAATTTTCATACCTAGTAAAGATTCCTTTTGAGTCAATACTCTCCCTAATCATTCCTTTTACATTTCGATAAAAGTAAGTAGCATTTAAGCTCATTGAATGATCTTTAAAGTTAAATGGCCCTGCTATAAACCCTATATTATAGTTTGTGCTTTTCTCAGGATCAAGGCTAAATGAAGGTAATAGATTATCTGCATTACTTCCAAAAAGCTCAGATTCTTCTGGCAAGCGAATTGCCTTTTCTGCAGAACCTAATAAGTACAATGGTTCTAACAATTTGTAAGACACACTTACCCCCACTCCATTATGATCAATACTATTATTTATTTTCTTAGTCTTATATAAATCACCAACTAATGGCTTATTCGTATCTTTATAAGGTTCATTAGAGACTGCCTTCTGATGATATAGTTTATAAAATAAATTGGTTTGAAGCCTATTGTCAAAAAGTTTATTCTCATAGCTAAACGAGAGTATATCCTTAGTCAAATCTCTTGTATTAACTAATCTCATAACAGCTACTGGTTGCAAAACATCAGTTATTCCTCTTTCAAAACTGTTATAGAAATAGTTAACACTCAGCTTATGATTAGTTATAAATTCATACCCTACATTTGCACGAACAACCCAAGATTCATCTTTGTTCTTTTCTAGTGTTTTTTGAGACGCTACTTCTGCACCACTTGTATATTTCAGTGGTTTCCCTAAAGGATCTCTTATTACATTTCCACTCCAATCGTACATATTACCAACTGTATCGATAACTTGTCTAGTTAAATCACTATAAGATAAATCTAGCTTTACCTCTAATCCTTTTACTAATAAATCCTTTTTTTCGTAATTAAGTGTTGCTACATAAGATTCTCTCTTAGTATTTCTATCCCCGTATACATTCTCCATAGTAATACCATGCTGAATCTCTTTTCTATTTCCAGAAACAATGCCTCCAATAAAAAATTTATCCGCCCATTTCACATCTGTGAAACCTACATCTACTTTAGTTCCATAAGATTTATAACCATCGTGAAAACGCCTAGCTCCATTCTTTGGATAACTTACATTTCCTTGATAATCCACATACCTAATATGATCTCCATAGACTTTATAATCATTATCACTATAATTATAAAATGCATTAGCTCTAACAGTCAGTCCATTTTTATCATTTCGATATCCTCCATTGACATTATACTGGTGTGTATTAAAAGAGCCAAAAGAGCCACTAGCACTCAAAGTATTAGTCATTTTCTGTTTTAATACTACATTGATAGCTCCTCCTAAAGCGTCTTGTGATAAATAAGTAGGCACTACACCCTTATATACTTCTATACGCTCTATCAAAGCTGGAGGAATACTGTTCAATGAAAATGAACTACCATAATTACTTGCTGGTACTCCATCTATAAATACCCTCACCGCGTTTCCAGACAAACCATTTAAATTATAATTTACTCTAGAACCTAACCCTCCATCTTGTCTTATTTTAACTCCTGCAGTTCTATCAAGTATTTCATTCGTTTGCAAAGACATCAGAGATGCTTCTTTCATTTCTATAACACTCACTGCAAAACCTTTAGTTTCAAGATCTCGTTTCTCTGTTTTGACTGAAATAAGCATTTCTTCTAGATTGTGTCCTTTAGATTCTTCTACTGTAACCAATAAATTACTTTTAGAATCTTTAAAGTCAATTTTTACTTTAAAATCAACTATTTCCATAGATTTCACATCTAATACATATTGACCATAATCAACATTTTGAATAGAGAACTCTCCTTCATCATTTGTCTCACTATACAAGTTTCCTTTATCTAAGCTAACAACGGCATATGCTATAGGTCTCCCATCTTTTAGTTTTATTACTCCTGATAAAACTCCTTTTTGAGCAACCATGAACATAGGTATAAGTAGCATTAAAATATAAATAACATATTTACTCCAAGTATTATTTCTATAACTACCTAGCACTTCTTTTTCACTCTTTTTTGTACCCCAATATTTTTTTATACTAATGATTCTAAACACCTTTCAATATATTTTTTTTAATAAAAACCATTTTTAATAAGAGGTATACCACTTATTAATTCTGTAATGCAAAATTACTTTAAGCATTAAGCCTTTTATCTTTCAAAAAAGGATAATTAAATACACATCAAGGATTATTTTTATTAAATCTAATTAATATCTATATTTACAATCTTAATTTCATTCTATTATATGCAACTAACTACTAACTATATAGACAAAATAAGCGGTCAACAAACAACAAAGAAAACAGAAGGAGAATCAATTATAGAGTACACAGTTAATGATGGTGATTACTTTCTAGAAAAAACTCAAAAAGTAGGGCGTTACTTTATAACTTACTATGAGTTTATGTTGAATAGCCCCATCACCATTTCTCTATCTCCAAACTCTAAAGGTATTTTAATGCTGTTCTTACTTGAAGGTGAACAACAACTTTCTCATCATCTAATAAGAAAAGTAAATAAAGAGAACTATATGCTTAAAATAGATTCCTCAAAACAAGAAACTCGCTATATTTCCATTTTAATACCTAAAGAGATTATAATAAAACTAAAACAAGATTTATTAATAGATTTTGAAGCTGAAGAACTACCTAGCACTTTAAAACTAGACGATTTAATAAAAAAGAACAAAATCATCTCTCCAGAAATGAAATCCGTAATCACGGATATATGCTCCTGTCAAAGAGATGGTTCATTCAAACAAGTTTATTTAGAAAATAAAATAATAGAGTTACTGTTTCTACAATTAGAATACATCAATCAAGACCAATCAAAATCTTATATATCCAATATAGACATTGAAAGAATGCACTCTGCTAGAAAACTATTGACTCAAAATATTAAACATCCATATACTCTATCAACTCTTGCTAAAAAAGTAGGTACAAATGAATTTAAATTGAAAAAGTATTTTAAAGAACTCTTTGGCTCAACAGTATTTGGGTATCTAAATGAGCACAAGATGAATAAAGCAAAAGAACGATTACAAAATTCAGATATTACAATTTCGGAGCTAGCAGAAGATCTAGGTTATAAATCACAGAATCATTTTAGTACAGTTTTTAAAAAATTTTATGGTTATCCTCCTAGTGATGTAAAAAAAGTTAAAAACATAAATAATAACAGCACACACACTATATACTTATTACCTTTATTCATTATAGAGAAACTTGAAGCTCTAGAGCTTCTTACATTAGGCACATTTATATTATAACGAAATAGAAATCAATAGAATAACAACTATGCTTTTACTTAAAATAATTAGTTATTATTCTGTTTTATTTTTTATATTTGCACTCGATTTTAGACCAACCTCTGGCGAGGTCCGTGTATGTTGTTCTGAAAAATAACTTTTATACATTATTACAATGGCAGATTTAATGAAATTCGTTCAAGACGAATTAGTTGCAAAAAAAGATTTTCCTCAATTCAACGCAGGAGATACTATCACTGTTTACTACGAAATTAAAGAGGGTGACAAAAAAAGAACTCAGTTCTTTAAAGGTGTAGTTATCCAAAGAAGAGGACAAGGTACTACTGAAACTTTTACTATCCGTAAAATGTCAGGTAACGTAGGTGTAGAGCGTATCTTCCCAATCAACATGCCAGCTTTAGAAAAAATCGAAGTTAATCAAAGAGGTAAAGTACGTAGAGCTCGTATCTTCTACTTCAGAGAGCTTACTGGTAAAAAAGCAAAAATCAAAGAAAGAAGAAGATAATCAACTTTCTAAGAGTTATAAAAAAAGAGATTGTACAATGTACAGTCTCTTTTTTTTATGTCAAAAAAAAAGGGAAGAGATAATTAAATCCCTTCCCTATATATTAATTTACACCTTTTCTATTATCATAAGATCTTGTATCGATTAACTTATTATATGGATCGATACCAACCTCTGTTGGCTTCTCATCTACTATAATAGTAAAATCATTCATAATATCTGATACTTTTACTTTTTTCAGATATAAGACTTTCTCTTTACTGTTTTTAGACTTTTCTTTCACATCTTCTTGTGCAAAAATCCCTATTTCTATATAATCTGCTAATGGAAGTGATTTAATTTCTACTCCTTTATCCGATTTGTAGACACGTGTATTCAGATCAGAACCAGCTTTAGTCGTTGCATCCGTATAGCTCTTTTCTCCTTTATCATCAGCTCTATATTTACTTACGATAGCTTTAATTTTCACTTCATACTTACCATTGTCTAACTTTTTTACTTCTGCTTTATCTATATAATTGTCATATAAAGTAATTGTCTCAAACATATCCTTAACTAGGTACTTCAATGAGTCTGGAGTTGCCTCTTTAATATCCGCTACTAACTCAGATGCAGTAGTATAAGGAGCATCTTGAAAAGCTACCTTTTTAATATATCCTTTTAAAACATCATTAAGCTGCTTATCTCCCAGATAATCACTCATCGTATAGAATACTAAAGAGCCCTTTTGATAATGGATATACTGTTGATTCTCATTATACATCAATGCTTTTTCTTTTTTACTCTCACCACTACGTCCTCCTAAGTATCTATCTAATGCTTCTTTCAAGAACTTACGCATCTGTCCTTTTCCATATTCTGCTTCTAATACTTTTAAAGAACTATATTCAGCTAAACTCTCAGACAACATCGTTGCACCTTGGACATTAGCCCCTATCACTTGATGCCCCCACCATTGGTGTGCTACCTCATGTGAAGTTACCGCGAATGGATAATCTACCTTATTATCGGCTTCTTCATCTACTTTAGCAATAAATCCAATAGCTTCTGAGAAGGGTATTGTATTCGCAAATGACTGTCCAAAAGCTCCCATTGAACTAGGAAATTCAATAATACGAACTTGTTTATGTTGGTATGGGCTAAATTCTTTCTCATAATATGCTAGGGACTTCTTCACCCCATTTACCATGCGATCGATATTATATTCATGCCCTTTATGGTAATATATCTCTATATTAATATCATTCCATTTATCGCGCTTCACTTCATATCTAGCAGAATTATAAGCATAGAAATTCAGCATTTTCTGATCCATTTTATAATGGAAATAGCGTCTATCCCCTTCTGTCCACTCTTTCTGTAGGTATCCAGGAGCTATCGCTATTTGATCTGCTGATGTACTTACAGTAGTTTCAAATGTTACCCAATCTGAGTCAGAACTTATATATGTATTTTGTAATGCTTTCTTATCTGTTTGCTCAGCCATGCGCTCTTTTGGTTTTAGACCATACTTTTTACGCACCTCATCATCAGATAACTCAAATCGACTTATGTACCCAAAAGAAGGAAACAACTCACCATTATTAATGAATGTACCATTCTCTAGTACAGAGGAATTACTGCGAATAGCGGTATTTTCTTTATTCTTTACTTCAAACTTAAATACCAATTTTTCTCCATGAGCTAAAGGCTTAGTTAATTTGTATAATCTAATACCAATTACAGTATCATTTAATACTTCTTTTGCTCCATCAACAGTGATGACATTAATATATCTTTTAACATAGTTTACATAAAGGCTATCTACTGCTTTCTCATTCTTGTTCTCTAGTACATACTGTCCTTTTGCTAAAAAGTCCCCTTGTGCTGGATATAAATCAAAATCTACTTTTATATCTATAATACGCGGAAGAGTCATATTCTCATATTTCTTATAAATCTTTTCGTACTCTACCCCTAATAGCTCATTTTCTTTGTCTGAAGTATACTTATTTAATACAGTATTTTCATAGTACAGATATCCACCTAAACTAAAGAATCCTATACCAAAAAGTACAATAACGCTTACTATACCTTTGTTAGCTCTTTTTCTAGCAAAGTATAATCTCTCTTTCAAATTATTCACTATACCTCTTCTCCAGAACAATAATGTCAATCCACTTAATGAAGTAATAAACATTACCCAATAAAGAGCATAGATATAATATCTACTTAGGTTAGAACCAAAACCATTCATATCAGAATAGGGTGTTCCTGGTAGTTTATTAAAAAAGAAGATACGTTGCTCAATACCTAACTTTGACAATTGTCCTCCAAATAAGAAGAACACAAATAAAACAAAGAATCCTACTAGATAGTTTCTAAAATAAGTTTGAACCGCAATAGCTAAACCTGCCCAAATCATATACCATATCCAACTTATTCCTATTAACTCTTTAAAATAAAGTCCTATCTCAAAGTTGTAATAACCATTGTGTATTTGTACAATAATCCCTCCTATCATAATAACTAATAACAAGAATAACTGTACTACTATTAAACTTATAAACTTAGAAAAGAAGAATACATAGTTAGGAGTTGGAGTAGCATCTATTAATAAGTCCATTCTTGACAACTTTCCTCTATGTACTAATAACCCTGCTCCTAAGAAAGTAATAATGATGATGACCAACTGAAATGTAGATCCTGGTATTCCTAACATCAAGCGAGTAACTGGATATACTGTAGTCCCATATAAGGAAGTCGCTGAAGAAGAGACTAACAACATCATTAAAACACCTAATCCCACAAGGATCATAAACACTTTATTCTTAGCTAAATATTTTATCTCTCCTTTAGCGAAACTAAATATATTACTCCACTGTGTTCCTAATGAAAAGTTATAGCTAACCTTAGGTAATTCAATACGTACTATTCCTCCGAAATTATTCTTCGTCACGCGTTCTGATTTCTTAGACTTTCTACTAAAAGTAAATGCTTGCTGTGTAAACGTAAAGAACTTTGCAAGCCCCCCTAAGAACAATAAAGATACCGCTAACCAAATTCCTCTATTTAATAGATACCACTTTTCTATAGGAAGATTATTATTGTTTATCTCATCCACTGTCCAGTATTCAGTATAATATCTTAAAGCCGAACTTCCTGATGGATCTAATAAAGCGACTAACTCTTTATTATCCATATCTTTTCCTAAGCCCCCTAATACCCCTTGTATAATCAATAATATAACCATAGAGACAAAACCGATATACACGCTTCTAGACATTGTCACTACAACAAATACAATACTACCAAAGAATAACATATTAGGAATAATAGTCAATAAATACACCTGTACATAACTCCAAAGCACATTCTCTCCTAATAAATTAGGATTAGCCCACGGTAGTAATGTCGCAAGAAATATACCAATACCTATCGTTAAACTAATGAATAAGGTTACTAAAAATGAACTTAAGAATTTTCCTGCTAAATATTCTCTTTTAGAAAAAGGATACGAGAATAGAATATGATGTACTTCATAACGAAAATCTCTATAAATAGAAGCCCCGATAATAGAAGGAAATAAGAAATAAAGTAAATTATTAAAACCTTCTATAAAATTAGCCAATACATAAGGTGAATTAAACTTCATTAGAGAACTAGACGTTACTTTCACTACATCAAAAACTCCAACGGCACTAGCCATACTTAAAAAACCTAGCAAAAAGAATAACACTAGGTATAGATAAAATACCCAATTCTTTAACCAGCGTTTTATTTCAAATGAAAAAATAGTTCCAAACATCGTTTATCCGTTTTTAAGTGCCACAAAATAAACATCTTCTAAACTTGGCTGTACTGATACAAAACCTGCTTCTGTAAGCGAATCCTCTGAATACACTCTAATGTTTAGCTTATTATCTTGATTATATTTTCCAGACAGTATCATAAGCTCCTTATTCAGTTCTTCTGCTACTTCACGAGTAGTTTCTCTAGTCCAGATCTTACCTTCCAATTTCTGTTCAGCTTGCTTAGGTGTACTTCTTTCTAATAGATTTCCTCCATTTAGAATAGCCATCTCATGACATAGCTCATTTACATCATCTACGATATGGGTCGAGAATATCACTGTATTATTATTACCGATCTCTCTAAGTACATTTAAGAAGCGGTGTCTCTCTGCAGGATCTAGTCCAGCTGTAGGTTCGTCTACTATAATTAACTTAGGATCATTTAATAACAACTGAGCAATCCCAAAGCGTTGTTTCATACCTCCTGAATATCCACTCACACTTTTACGACGAACTTCATAAAGATTCGTTACTTCTAATACTTTCGTTACTATTTCCTTTCTTTCAGCAGCTTTTGATATCCCTTTTAATCGAGCGAAATAATCTAATAGATCTACTGCTGACATATTAGGATATACACCGAAATCTTGTGGTAAGTACCCCAACAGTTTTCTGAACTCACTTTGTTGTTCTAATATATTAATATCGCCGAAGTGAATTGTTCCACTATCTGGTTTTTGAAGAGTAGCGATGGTACGCATCAGAGATGACTTACCAGCTCCGTTAGGTCCTAACAGACCGAACATCCCTGCTCCTATCTCTAAGTCTAAATTATCTATTGCTTTAACCCCATTTTTATAGGTCTTGTTCAAGTTTTTAATAACTAATTTCATAATCACATTTTTGGTTCTATATCATAAGTAGCAAAAACTATAATTATGTTACATTATTTTTTAATCTTTTTTTAACAAGTATATTTTTACCTATTATTTACAACGATACATAATACTAAGCATATCACGCCTTCATTGACTTTAAAAGATAATTTCTATTATTTCAATCAATATAACTTTATCATTTATACCTTACTTTTACACCTTCTAAACACCTATTAAATGTTACAACGCTTATTTGGTTTACAAAATCAAAACATCAGAATTCAAAGTGAAATACTAGCTGGGCTAACCGTAGCTATGACCATGATACCAGAATCACTGTCTTTTGCCATACTAGCTGGCTTACATCCATTAACAGGATTATACGCTGCCTTTCTTATGGGGATTATAACAGCTGTTTTTGGAGGAAGACCAGGTATGGTCTCAGGAGGAGCTGGTGCTACTATCATTGTCATGATATCACTTATTGCTATGTATGGAATAGAGTACTTATTCGCAGCTGTAGTATTAGCTGGTATTATACAAGTATTAGTAGGAGTGCTTAAGTTAGGAAGGTTTGTACGATTCATACCTCAGCCTGTCATGTATGGGTTCTTGAATGGATTAGCTATTGTAATATTCTTTGCACAAATAGCCCAATTCAAAATTAATATAGAGGGAGTTAATACATGGCTTAACGGAATGGCTCTATACATAATGATAGGATTAACCCTATTAACCATACTAGTTGTAACTATCTTTCCTAAAATCACTAAGAAAGTACCTGCTACTCTTGTTGCTATAATTGTAACTACAGCAGTTGTGTTTTTCTTCCAAGTAGACACTCGAAAAGTTATGGACATCGCTCATATCAGTGGTAGCTTACCTAGCTTTCATATTCCTTCACTCCCTTTTACACTAGAGACTTTACAGATCATCTTGCCCTTTTCTCTGGTTATGGCAGGAGTAGGTTTAGTAGAATCTTTACTAACCTTAAGTATCGTAGACGAAATCACCAATACAAAAGGGAATAGTAATAAAGAATCTATTGCTCAAGGTATAGCTAATATCACAAATGGATTCTTTGGAGGTATGGGAGGTTGTGCCATGATAGCACAGACTTTAGTTAACTTAGATGCAGGAGCTAGAAGTAGGCTAGCTGCTATTATTGGCTCGCTTACCATCTTAGTTATTATACTAGTTGGCGCTCCTATCATTGAACAGATACCTCTAGCTGCATTAGTAGGAGTGATGATGATTGTTGCGATTACTACATTTAAGTGGGTATCCTTTCAGTTAGTTACTAGAATGCCTAAAGCTGATATCTTTGTTTTATTTCTAGTTACTATTATTATTGTAATCACACATAACTTAGCCTTAGCTGTACTAATCGGTGTTATCGTTTCTGCTTTAGTATTTGCTTGGGACAATGCCATACGTATACGAGCTAGAAAATCTTTTGACCCTCACGGCAATAAAGTCTACGCTATTTATGGTCCATTATTCTTTGGGAGTACAACTTCTTTTATTGAGAAATTTACTCCTCTTACAGACACTCCTGTGATATACTTAGATTTTAAAGAATCTAGAATAGTAGATATGTCTGCGATAGAAACCTTGAAAAAACTAATCGATAAATATCAAGAACAAAACAAACAAATCTTACTTATCAATGTCAATGCTGAAAGCAAAAGATTGTTAATCAATTCTAAGCTTTTCAACAGTAACTTATTAGAAAACAATTAGATTGATATAATCCAGTAGCCTATTATCAGAGTTAATTCTTTATATTTGAGCTTAAACCACTACAATTTTAAAAAACACTATTATTATGCTAAAAATATCACTATCTGTATTACTTGCTATTCTAGGAGGTTATCTTATTTTTTTAGGATTAAACAATGATATGTTGCCTCCAACCATTACAGGAATAGGATTCTTTATAATTGCTATTATATTTAATCTACCTAAAGATAAATAATAAAGGACTACCTCATCCGTTATCCTTTTCTATTCTAGATTATTAGACATTGATAGTATCAAATGATACTATCACCTATAAAAAAACACCTCATTAGAGGTGTTTTTGTGTAAAACATTTCTTATTTCAAGCTGTTTACATAATCTCTTTAATTTGGGGATAACTCGCAGTCAATACCTTTTAATGAATTATATTCTTCGATAGGAATAATAACGATTCCATTATGTTCGTTTTCATTTACGATTAACTCATTACCACTGTCCATTACATAGTCTACATAAGTAGTTACATCCTCTGTAAAGTCACTAAAACTAATTACTTTATTCATTTTTTAATCTTTTGAAGATACTAATACAAGTATTAGACCAAAAAATTAACATTCATAAAAAAAATTACAATTTAAATTTAAATCCTCTTGGAGCCAAGAGTTTATCTTCATCATACATATTTAAATATAATACTACTGTATCTCGTTGTCCCTTAACATATACTGCATACTTATCTAAAAGTCCTTTTCCATTAATAAAGCCATTGGGAGTCTCAAAATGGCAACAACTTCCTATTCTATAAAAAGACAAGTCATTTCCTTTTAAATCAGTTAGATCATCTAAGTACTCTCTCTGATTTTTAGGCCCTTCATTTGTCTTTACCCCTCCTACTTTTATAGGATTCTCAGGTGTGTAGCCATACTCAAAAGTTCCTATCTCATTCACAGTAGTTACCTTGTTTTCTAATACTTGCTTAGATTTACAACTCACCCCAACAAGAATTAACAAAACGAAAAACACAGACTTTCTCATAATAAACTGATTTAAAGAATATTTACATCTCTAAGATACAGAAAATAAATAGACATTGAACTATGTGAAAACAATTACAGAGCTACCAAAAATAAAAAAACACCTCATCCTAAAGAGAGGTGTTTTCTATATTTTAGTAGAGTGAATTACTTGATATAAGTAATCTCATTTTTAGGTTCTCCATCTAAGAAGCCTTGTTGCTCCATCCATGCATCACTATAGATCTTACTCATATAACGAGAACCATGGTCTGGGAATAACATAACTACTACACTATTCTCGTCAAATGCTCCTTCTGCAGCATATTGTCTTGTAGCTTGTAGTACAGCACCTGAAGTATATCCTAAGAATAATCCCTCTGTGCGTGCCAACTCACGTGCTGTTTGTGCAGCATCTTTATCCGTTACCTTCATAAACTTATCGATAACAGAGAAGTCTGTAGCAGTTGGGATTAAGTTTTTTCCTAATCCTTCTATCTTATAAGGAGCTATCTCATTAGGGTCAAGTTCTCCTGTCTCGTGATATTTCTTTAATACAGAACCATAAGCATCTACACCTAAGATTTGAATATTTGGATTCATCTCTTTTAAGAAACGAGCTGTACCAGATATAGTACCTCCCGTACCTGAACAACATACGAAGTGTGTAATCTTACCTCCTGTTTGTTCCCATATCTCAGGTCCTGTAGATAGATAGTGTGCTTCTGTATTTAGCTCATTAAAATATTGATTGATATAAATAGAGTTTGGTGTTTCTTTCTGCACCGTCTTCGCTACCTCATAGTATGAACGAGGATCATCAGCCGCTACATTAGCAGGACATACATATACCGTAGCTCCCATCGCACGTAGCATATCTATCTTATCTGGAGAAGACTTATCACTCACAGATAAGATACATTTATATCCCTTAATAGCACTCACCATCGCAATACTAAATCCTGTATTACCTGATGTAGTCTCTACGATAGTACTACCTGGCTTTAATATTCCTTTTTTCTCAGCTGCCTCGATAATGTGCATTGCTATTCTATCTTTTGCAGATTGTCCAGCACTGAAAGCTTCTACTTTACCATAGAAATTCCCTTTTAACTCTTTTGTTGCTTTACTCAATTTTACAATTGGCGTTTTCCCTACAAGAGCCAATACATTATCATACGCTTGAATTTCTTCTTTCATAATATCTTATTTACTATGGATAGATGTTCTTTATCTCATCTACCACTGTTATCTAACAAATTTACTAAAAAAACAAAGAGACTACTCTTTTATCCCTTCTAAATCGAACATGAAAGCAAACTCTTTTGCTACCTCTTTTAAAGCCTCAAAACGTCCTGAAGCTCCTCCATGTCCTGCCTCCATATTCGTGTCTAAATACAGTTGCTTATCATTCGTTTTCATCACACGTAACTTCGCTACCCACTTCGCTGGCTCCCAGTATTGCACTTGAGAATCGTGTAACCCTGTTGATACATACATATTCGGATAATCTTGAGCGACTACATTATCTATCGGAGAATACGACAGCATATAGTCATAATACTCTTTCTCATTCGGATTTCCCCACTCGTCATACTCTCCTGTTGTCAATGGTATTGTATCATCCAGCATAGTTGTCATCACATCTACGAAAGGTACTTGAGCAATAACTCCATTGTATAAATCAGGGCGTTTATTCACCACTACTCCCATTAATAAACCTCCTGCTGAGCCACCTTCTGCATATAAATGTTCTGGAGAAGTATATCCTTCAGCAATCACGTGCTCTGAACAAGCGATAAAATCGTCAAATGTATTCCACTTCTCTAATAGCTTACCATCTTCATACCATTGACGTCCCATATCTTCACCTCCGCGAATATGCGCTATCGCATAGATAAATCCTCTATCTAATAAGCTTAGACGAGTAGTAGAGAAATAAGGCTCCATCGAATATCCGTATGATCCATATGCATATTGTAAGAATGGATTAGTACCATCTTTCTTCATCCCCTTTTTATACACGATAGACATCGGAACTTTCACTCCGTCTTTTGCAGTTGCCCAAATTCGTTCTTCTACATAATTATTCTTATCGAAAGTCCCTAATACTTCTTGTTCCTTCTTCACTTCTTTCTCACGCGTACGCATATTAAAGTCGATTACAGAAGAAGGCGTATTCATAGACTGGTATCCATAGCGTAGTATCTCTGTATCGAAGTCTAAATTCGTACCTGTATACGCATTATATGTTTCACTCTCAAATGGTAGATAATATGCCTCTTGGCTATCATCCCAAGGTTGAATCTTCAAATGAACTAATCCATTAGATCGCTCTGAGATCACTAAGTAATCTTTAAAGATGTCCACTCCTTCTAACAGCACCTCTTCTCTGTGTGGGATAAGCTCTACCCAATGCTCCACAGCAGTCTTATCTTCAGGACAACGCATCAACTTAAAGTTATCTGCCTCATCTAGATTTGTCATAATATAGAAATGCCCATCGTAGTGTGAGATATTATACTCTACCTCACGCACTCTCTCTTGGAATACCCTAAACTCTCCATCAGGATTATGAGACTCTAAGATTCTGTACTCACTTGTCAGCGTACTCTCACTTCCTATCACTAAATACTTGCGCGATTTCTCTTTAAAGATATGAGTATCAAAAGTATCATCCTCTTCGAAGTACACCATCACATCCTCTGTGATAGCAGTTCCTAATTTGTGTTTATAGATTTTATCTGCACGCAGTGTTACCTCATCTTTACGAGAGTAAAACAAAGTCTTATTATCAGCAGCCCAAGTAGAACTACCTGTTGTTTTCTCTATCGAGATAGGAGATATTTCTCCTGTCACTAAGTTCTTTACTTGTAGTGTGTATTCTCTACGAGATACAGTATCTACCCCAAAAGCAACCCATTGGTTATCTTCTGATACATTAATCCCTCTTAAATGAAAATAAGAATGTCCTTCTGCCATCACATTACAGTCAAACATGATCTCTTCATCAGCCTCTAAGCTTCCTTGTTTACGAGAAAATATAGGGTAATCTTTTCCTTTCTCAAATCGAGTGATATAATAATATCCGTTGTAGAAATAAGGTACAGAACTATCGTCTTCTTTTATTCTGCTCTTCATCTCTTCAAACAAGTCTGCTTGGAAAGCCTTAGTATGTGCAGTCTGTCCTTCATAGTATGCATTCTCAGCATTTAGGTAATCGATCACTTCTTGATCTTCTCTATCGTTTAACCAGAAGTAGTTATCGATACGTGTATGATTGTGTGCTGTTAACTCGTGAGGTCTCACTGTAGCTATTGGCGCTTGTATATCTTTATTCATTTTCAAATGTTAAAACACAAAAGTAAGGTTTTAATATTTAAATAAATGTTAGCATGGTTTAAATGAATACTAATGACCTACTCGTCCATTTATTGACTCAACTGAGTAGAAACAAAAAAGCCAAAGACTCCCATCTTTGGCTTTTCTATATCGTTGTATTAATCTCTATTTCTTCAAGAGTTCTAATGCTAAATTCATCTCAGCATCTTGTGCTTGCTGTAATCCCTTTTGGAAATCATCTGCTTTAATAGTATGATTAGGCAATACTCCTCTACAAGTGCGATCTTTATTTGCTATTGCATTAAAGAATACCTCACTTCTAGGCAATGATAATACAGATTCTGTATTCGGTAATTTATAACTTAAAAACCAGGCTGCCGTTGTAAAGTCACTACAACTTCTAGTCTCATGACCTACGATATCACCACGCTTATTCAATTGGAACAAATGTGCAAAATAAGCTGCTGCTGATACAGTATTATTATTTGACAATAAAACTACTTTACCTGTAAACGCATTTTTATCCTGTGGGTAATTCTCTACATAAGAATCGTCTAGACGACTGTTTCCATAATAAAACTGATCTTCTTCATTATAATCAAATCGCTGACTCATAAAGTTGTCTTGGCTAATAATATCAGCTGTATTTGCCAACTTACCATTTCCATCCAATAGATTCTCTTTCATATTCACTTTAGGAACTCTAGTCGCATATTTATAAATATTTTTAAAACTCTTCTCTGGACTAATAAAAGAATAAAACAAAGGAATATTAGACAATAGACCTCCTCCATTATCACGAATATCAACCACTAGCTTTTTAATATTCTTGTCTTTGATGTCTTGAAATACGTTGTTCAAGATATAATAAGCATATGTCTCTGATACACTAAATGTTGTTATTTTCAAAATATAAGTATCATCATTTAATGGATATCCATAGATCCCTTTAGAGAAGGCAACAGTACTCAGTGGTAGAACACTCTTCTGAGCATGATACTCATAGTCATTAAAGTTCACTGCTTTCAGCGTTATCGTCTTAGGGGTTGCCTCCACAGTTTCTTTATACTCAATGATAAACTCTTTGGCTTCTGGAAATATTAAAGAAGCATAATTAGAGAAATTCTTATTAGAACTAGCCTCTACTCCTCCATCTACCTTATTCGGTATTTTATTCAATAAGTCAGCAATACTTACATTATTTACTTTGATAATCTCAGCTCCCATCGGGATATCTAGAGTGTACTGATTAACGAACACTCTATTGTCATATACACTAGTCGCAATAGGAAAGAAATGACTGACCTTAATATAATCCTCATAAATAATATCATCCATCTCAATACTTGAATGAGCATCACGTATTAATGCAACAGGGTTACATAAGACAAAATTCTCTAAAATTGGCTTTTGCTCTAAAGTATGACGTAGTTCCTTTACCTTCTTATCAAATTCTTTTTCTGTTATAAATCGAAATGGATTAGGATGCTGTTCTTTTATTGCCTTAACTACAAAATCAAAATCAGCTAAGTAATTATCTTTAGTAAAGTCTTTCACTTTTTTCTGCCCAAATGCAAAAACCTGTAAAAATAAAACCATTATTACTATAATACCTCGAAGTTTTATCATGTTTTTATTTATTTAAATATCAAAAAGCAAATATAATAACTTAACTAACCTCATCTAAAGAATATTTTTAATTAATCTAAAAAAACACTCTTTAGCAGTTTGTCTTACTTACCTAAACTCTTTTTATTAATTAAGTCCACTGCGTACTGTATCATCCCATACGCATTATAATCATTTGCTGATTCAGATACTATATGATCTATCTTTAAACCATTTCGGTGCACATTATACTCTTTATCATTTGGGTAGAAAGCTCCATAACCTGAGAAGTCTATTGTAGTATCATCTTTTAAAAGTACCCGTACACGATTAGTCACAGCTCCTCCTGTCTGCTTACCTATAGTAATACATCTTGGTGCCTGCTGAATCCCCATTCCCATATATTCAGCAGCACTCAGCGTAGTATGATCCACAAGTAGGACTACAGTTCCTTTATAATAATCTTTATTCTCATTGCCCGCCTTGAAAGGATCTATAATCTTAGCAATGCCCACCTTACTATCCCATTCTCCTAACGCTGGCCCATACCAACCTAATGCTTTAAAAAAAGTAGTTCTATGAGGTAATAGGTAAGATGTAATAAGCTCTGGGCTTATATTCTCAGGATAATTACGTAGATCTAAGATAATACTCTGCTTACTACTATTAGCCTTAAAGAAACTCTTCAGTCTTTTCTTTGTCGCTCTACCTAGATGAAGATATCCTATATCATCACCTAACTCAGGAGCTTTCTGTTCTTTAAAAAGTGACTTTATTGTTTTAAAATTCTTAAACTCTTCTCCCTTTAATAGAGGAACCGTTCTTTCTATAATCTCTCCACTTTTCTTTTTTATACTTACTGTCATTGATTCTTGATCTCCTAAAGCAGGAAAATAAAAACTCTCAAATCTTTTTAAATAATTGGGATTAGATACACTTACATATTTTCCTATTGTACTTTCTCTATAGTCCTTTACAGACTTTCCTTCGACTCTAAAAATCACATCTCCTAGCTCTATATTACTCTCTTTAGCCTCGATAGGGTCATAAATAGTCGTTATCACTAAGGAGTCATTTATATTTTTGGTTCCATAGGTACTAAAACGTTTAACTTTAGTATTCAGATAATAGCTTGCTTGATAGTCACTATGTGAATCATTTAACTTTACGAAAAGCTCATCTTTCAGATACTCAAATTCTATTCCTTCAGTCGTATTAAACCTCGGAACGAACTCAGTCAACACCTCATCCCATGGTGTATCAGCTAGATATATATTCACATTCCCATAACGGATACTATTCCAAAAAGAAGATAAAAACAGCATACGGTGGCTTTCATTCCCATTGCTAAAATTAGGCAACGCCTTTTCGTGATCAAATTTTACGATAGAAGATATTTTACGATTAGTTAGATAATACTTACCATAATTAGTATTGTCTTTTAAGTCTGTCAAAATAGACTTTAATTCCTTATCATAGAGGTCACTGTTTATCCATTCAAACCTAGCATTAACTGTAAATAATTTATCTTCACTTACTTTAATACCATCCTTTTTTAGAGGATGTTTAGAAGAGTCAAACTGTTTTATCCATTGCTTTAAGAAGGTATTTAAAGCCTCTTCGTTCTTTATCGTTTCTAGAGTAGTATATGCTTTTAAGAATTCTTGATCCATATCATAACCACCTCTACTTACATTAGGATGTTTATACTTGACTAATCCCCATACATATATTAGACTTTCAGAACTTACCTCTTTCAACTCTCTTTGCTGAGCAAAAGAAACAGTACAAATCAATAGTGTAAACAGTGCAAAAAATTTCTTCATTATATCATTAGTTAGATGTTTAGTATCTAAATATATTGATAACTCCACAGAGCTTTTAAGCTATTAACACTAAAATAACTTTGCTATTTACTGTCAATCAATCACCTATAAAAGAGAAAAGGTCAGAAACATACGTCTCTGACCTTTTCGAAAATAACTGAATAACTAAATAACTCCACACCTTACAGTGTGTATAAACCTCGTTTTTTGAAAGCGATTAGAGCTTGTGTTTTATTGACTTATAACGCTAATAAAAAAGTAAATAAACACACGTATTCTAACCTCTATGTACAGCTAATGATTACTCCGCTAGATCATATCCAAACTGAATACCTGCTGTACCTCCTAGTTCTGTAAATAACTTCATGAATCCTTCTGCAGTTTCTGTACGATTCCAGTCACGTTGTAATTCACAGAATAACTGTACTACGCTAATTGGTTTAGCACCTGCCTGTACCATTCTCATAATCGCAGCATCATGTGCCTCTTTAGATGTACCTCCTACAGCATCTACCACGATATATACCTCATATCCTTCTTGTAACGCATCCATCACTGGGAATGTAAGACATGCTTCTGTCCACAGTGCTGTCATGATTAATTTTTTTCTACCTGTAGCTTTTACAGCCTCTACGAACTCCTTATCTTCCCATGAGTTAATCGTCGTTCTATCATAAGAAGGCACGCCTTCTAAGTGTTTTCTTAGTTGAGGAACAGTCTCTTTATTTAATCCTGTTTTTACATTCACTGTAGATAGAATAATAGGCATATCATACAGTTTAGCTGCATTTACAGTTCCTCTAATATTGTTTAGTAGTAACTGTCTATCCATAGAAGCGATAGAATTTACTTGTACTGGTTGATAATCAATAACGATTAATGCTGCGTTCTCACCTGTTAATAAGTGATCTTGTTTTTTGTCTCTAATTGGTAAACTTGCCATAACTTTATTTTTTTACTATTTAATCATGATGCATTCACTTCTAGTCTCTCTGTCTTATAGTCTCTCTTTTATTGGAGATAAAACAGTGTTCGCTAGAAGAAAATGAAATGTTATACACTGTAACAAAAAAAGAATACAGACTGTATTTATAAGGCCTTTTATAAATTCAATAAATGATAGTCTAACTCCCTTTCTGATTACAAGTATAAAATTATCACATCCTCTCCCAAAACCACTTAACCTAGATTAACAAAGGATTTTTAAGCAACTTTACTACTATGCTTACACTGCTAAAATCCTCCTTTATCTCTTCTACCGCCCTCTATTATATGACTTAATATTCTATTCTTATCCTATTCTTTTGTTTACAGCACATTCTAGGAGAATAGTTGATATACAAAAGAAGCATTCTTCGACAAACAAGTCCTCCCCTCCACTAATCTCGAGGTATTGTCCATGAATTGTCGAAGGAATTCGCTCCAAGTGCCATAAATACTACGGTCAGCAGGTATAATACATAATGAGGTACAACACACATAAAACACATAACAAACTAATAAACAATAACTTAAATTAAAAACAGCAATTAATAGGTTTAAAAAAAACAGGTATCTTTTTTCGATTAGATAGTTCAATACCCATTAAATTAGGCTGAAAAACAAAAAAAAGTATCTTCTAAAAAGACTTTTAAGTATATAAATTGCCCAAAAAAGAAATTAAAAAACAAAAAAAAGGTCAAAGATTATCTCTTTGACCTTTTATATTATTCACTAAGTATATATCCTTACTTTATACAGCTACTTCATTTAATTCACTTCTATACTTTTCGATTTTCTCTTTTAGTTCTGCTGCGAGCTCACCATTTATAATACCATTCACCTCATCAAAATTTTCATAATACTTAGGCAATGCAAAGCTGTCCTTTACTTGTCCTCCAAAAGAAGGAAACACCGTCTTAGCAAGGTTTAATGAATTCTGACCTCCATATCCTCCTGGTGAAGTAGACATTAAGAACATCGGTCGCTCTTGGAATAGCTTTAACTCTATTCTAGAACACCAATCAAACAAGTTTTTAAAACAAGCTGTCCAGTTGCGATTGTGTTCTGACATAGAACAGATGATAGCATCAGACTGCTTTATCTTTTCTAAGAATAACTTCGCTCCTTCTGGAAAACCTTGTTTCTCTTGATCTACAGAAAATGGAGGTACTTTATAGTCATTCAGATCTATCACTTCCACTTCTCCTGCTGGGAACAAAGGCACGGTATACTCAACTAACTTTTTATTAATAGAAGTACTCGATGTACTTGCTGCAAATCCTAATATTCTCATAGCTTATTTATTGTTATAGTTTATCGTATGCAGGAAACGCTCTAGATACTATTCTCTTCCATTCTGGATGACGCTTAATATAAGCATATACTAACGGACATAATGGGTACAACTCATAATTATGCTCTTCTATATACATCAGACTCTTCTCGATCAGAGCAGTAGCCACTCCTCTACCTGCTAGCTCTTCTGGGCTCTCTGTATGAATAAGTTTGATAATATTACCTTCTTCAGCATAATCTATAAATGCAGTATGCCCATCTACTGTTAATTCAAAACGGTTAGTATCAGCATTTTTATTTACTTCTAAATTTACAAATTCTTCTTTCATATCCTATACGTTTACGTGGTTAATTCTACTCTATTACAAAATTAGAACTAATTCTCTTCTACTAGACTTGACCTAGATTAAGTTTATTGTACTTTTCTACACAAAGATCATACCTATCTATCCCGTACTAATATAATTTTAATACCGTCGAAATCCCTTTGTTTAAAAGACTTTTTAACTATTCAAAGAAAGAAAACCAACTTTTTATCTCAATAAAAAACATAAATTTTCATGTATTTATATTTTTTGGCACGATATATGTAAAACACATATCACAACAAAAACAACAAAACTTTCTTTTTCTTAAGTGACCTGGTTACCCCCAAATAACTAGGTCACTTTTTTTATATCCTATTGACTACTGCGTTTTGATAGCCATAAATTCCCTCATACACTGTTATAATATAGAATATCCTTCAGTTGTTATTAACTATTCTATAACAAAATCATTTATCTTAAAAAGATTTTAATATTTTTGCGCCACTAACTAAAATGTATTAAACATGTTTGGAGACTTAATGGGCATGATGGGTAAACTACAAGAGACCCAAGCTAAGATAGAAGAAACAAAGAAGAGACTAGACACCGTATTAGTAGATGATCAGAGTAATGATGGGTTACTACAAGTGACGATGACTGCTAATAGAACTATTCGTTCTTTATCTATCAGTGATGAACTAATGGAGGACAAAGAACAACTAGAAGATTACTTAGTCATGGTACTTAACCGTGCTATCGAAAAAGCTTCTGCTATCAATGAAGCAGAATTAGCTGCGGCAGCTAAAGATGGAATGCCGAATATCCCTGGACTAGATCTATTTAAATAATATTATGAAAAAAATTGTTTGTGCTCTTTTACTTGCTACTGGAGCGTTATTCGTGTCTTGTAATAAAGAAGAAACTAAGGGGAACCTTACTGTTACTGGAAAAGTAGATGGATTTAAACAAGGTAAGTTATACCTATTTCAGATTCAAGATACTATATTTAAAGCAATAGATTCATTAAATGTAAAAGGAGATGCTAACTTTAAGTTTGACTTAAATATTGACTCTCCTGAAGTATTCTATTTAACCTTAGACCGCGGTCATTCTAACTCTCAGGATAATCAGATTATGTTCTTCGCTGAACCAGGTAAGATGACAATCAATACTACACTTAAGAATTTCTATAGTGATGCTAAGGTAACTGGATCGAAATCTCAAGAGGTGTATGATGAATACTTAAAAACTCGTTCGCTAATCACAGATAAACAGAATGGTCTATTAGTAGACATCTTTAATGCTGAAAAAGAACAAAACGCTGCCAAAAAAGACAGCCTTAATAACTTATCTAAGAAACTTACCATCAGAAAGTATCTTAATGCTGTAAACTTTGCTATTAATCATAAAGACTCTGATGCGAGTCCTTATATCGCATTGACAGATTTGTACAACGCTCATACTAAGTTATTAGACACGATCTATAACTCTCTATCTCCTGAAGTAACTGCTCGTAAATACGGAAAGCAACTGAATGAGTATATCAAAGAGAGAAAAGAATCAGAAGCACAAGTGACGACTACTCAGAATACAACTACTGAAGTTCAAGAATAATCAAAAAACGCCTTATAGGCGTTTTTTTTGTATGTTTACTATCCATGTCATTAGCTATTCAATTACAACAATCCTTACAGCTCTCTACAGAAGAAACTTCTATAGCAGAAGAACTATTCTATACTATACAATTCAATAGAGGTGAGACTATTATTACTCCTCTTCAGAAGAGTGCTCCTCTGTACTATATCACAGAAGGGTATATCCGTATCTATGCTCTAGTAGATGATAAAGAGGTCACACAGTGGATCAGTGGAGCGGGCTACTTTATGACTGATCTGTCTAATTGGTTATTTGACACCCCTATTAAGTGGACAATAGAAGCGCTTACACCTGTCACAGCGCTATGCATCACTCCTACAGACTATAAAGAATTAGCAACACAGATACCTAATTGGACAGAAAAAGAGAGAGGTTTCATCGGACATTGTTTCATACAGATGGAAAATAGAATATTTCAATTCATCTCGTTAACAGCAGAGCAGCGCTACCTTCACTTCATGGAGCAGCTGGGTTTCTTATTTAATGAAGTGCCTCATCAATATATCGCATCTATGCTAGGTATGACCCCCGAAACACTGAGCAGAATAAGAAAAAAAGCAGTAACACTTCGATAATCAAGTTAGTCAAGCTTGCTATTCTCTTCGTTGTGGGAACTATACTAATTCTATTATATTTGTGTGAACCAAAACACTATAAAAATGAATTTTGAACAACAACTACAAACGAAGATAGACTTAAAGACAAAACCTCTACAAGCACTAGGACTATTAGAAAAGATAGCTTATAAAATAGGAAAGGTACAACAGACACTTACACCTAGTCTAGTATCTCCTACCAT
Source organism: Myroides odoratimimus (assembly GCF_004337635.1). Classification (NCBI taxonomy): domain Bacteria; kingdom Pseudomonadati; phylum Bacteroidota; class Flavobacteriia; order Flavobacteriales; family Flavobacteriaceae; genus Myroides; species Myroides odoratimimus. Next base: position 2,083,362 of record NZ_CP037427.1, on the reverse strand, counting down.
CATCGTATTCGCAGCTGATCATGGCTTAGCAAAAGAAGGTGTGAGTGCTTATCCTGCTGAAGTAACTTATCAGATGGTACTTAACTTTCTAAATCACGGTGCTGCAATCAATGTATTCTGTAAGCAACACAACATCAATCTAAAAGTAGTAGATGCTGGTGTGAGTAAAGACTTTGCCACTCATCCTGACTTAATCCAAGCTAAAGCAGGTCATGGTACACATAATATGATCTCTGGCCCAGCTATAACTAAAGAAGAACTAGCCTTCTGCTTCACTTCTGGAGAGCAAATAGTGAAAGATATCGCTGCTACAGGAACTAATATTATAGGATTCGGAGAAATGGGAATAGGGAATACTTCTTCTGCTTCTCTGCTGATGAGTTCTCTATTAGATCTACCTATAGATAAATGTGTAGGGAGAGGAACTGGTCTAGATGATGAAGGGTTAAAAAGAAAAAAAGATATCCTTACCAATATTATCAATACTCATCCCAAACCTGCGAATGCAAAAGATGCTCTAGAACAATATGGAGGATACGAGATCGCTCAGATGTGTGCTGCTATGCTAGAAGCTTACAAACATAATATGATCATATTAGTAGATGGCTTTATCGCATCGAGTGCATTCTTATGTGCGGCTAACTTAGAGCCAAAGGTAACTGATAATGCAATCTTCTGCCATAAATCTGATGAGATAGGTCATTACCTATTGATTCGCTCTTTTAATGAACAGGCACTTCTAGATATGAACTTACGCCTAGGAGAAGGTACCGGGTGTGCTCTAGCATATCCTCTTATACAGAGTGCTGTAGCATTCTTAAACGAAATGGCTAGTTTCGAATCTGCAAATGTTTCTAACAAATGATCCGAAAAGAGCTCACTTACTTTCTGACGGCTGTCATGTTCTTTACGAGAATACCTATTCCTTTTAAAGTACCTTATAGCCATGAGATCATGAATAAGTCTCAGAAATATTTCCCTCTGATAGGTTATCTAGTAGGTAGTATGGCAATACTCGTCTATTGGGCTACCTCCTATTTATTCTCTGCAGATATAGCTATCGTACTCTCTATGGTGAGCACAGTATTACTGACTGGGGCATTTCATGAAGATGGATTTACAGATGTCTGTGATTCTTTTGGCGGTGGATATGGCAAGGAGAAGATTATGACGATTATGAAAGATAGTCGTATAGGAGCGTATGGTGTCATCGGTATTGTTTTATTACTTCTGTTGAAGTTTCTTGCCTTGCATAATATTGCCGAGTTATCTACTTCCTTTTTACTTGTAGTGATGCTAAATGGGCATACCACGAGTAGATTTCACGCTGCTACAGCTATATATACTCATCGATATGTAAGAGATACAGATGACAGTAAGTCTAAACCGATGGCTAATCAAAAGCTGTCTTATTCATCCTTACTGTTTTCTCTGATTCTAGCGATAATCCCTTACATCCTATTTGACAACTGGTTATTTATCATAGCTTTTTTTGTTAGCTACATTGGTAAAATGTACCTGACGATGTACTTTAAAAAACATATAGGCGGATATACTGGTGACTGTCTTGGCACGATACAGCAAGTATGTGAAGTCTTATTTTACTTAACAACACTAACACTATGGAAATTTTTGTAATCCGTCATACGAAAGTAGACGTTCCCCCTGGCCACTGTTATGGACAGACTGATGTCAATCTACTCAATGACTATCCTGATGAAATAACTACCTTCAGAGATAGAATCCCAAATGACATCGACACGGTTATCTCTAGTCCTCTAAAGAGGTGTACTTTTATAGCCGATCACTTCTCTCAATGGTACTCTACGGATGACAGACTCTTAGAAATGAGCTTCGGAGAATGGGAGATGAAAAAATGGGACGAAATACCAAAAGATGACTTACAAAACTGGATGGACAACCTCGCACAAACTTGTCCTCCTTATGGAGAAAGCTTATCTATAGTACAAGATAGAGTAGCTTCTTTCTTAGATGATTTGCGCAAAGCAGAGTATAAAAAAGTATTACTAGTCACTCATGCAGGACCGATAAGATGTATGTGGAACTACCTATTACAAACTCCAATCAACAACACCTTTAAAGTACCTGTAGATTATAATGAAGTCTTTCACTTTAATCTGGGAGCCACTCCTCAGGATGACTTTATTCTACAGAAAGCTTAGCTCCCTTATCTGATTACTTTTCTTGATAAATGTCAAGAGGTGATAAATAGAGATATACAACCTTTGTCTATCTAATTTACAATCTTATGACAATAGAAACGAGTATCACAATTAAAGCTACGAAGGAAGTAATATGGCAAGTATTAATGAGCTTCTCTGAATATCCTGAATGGAATCCTTTTATACTATCCATCACAGGTGAGCCAATAGTAGGAAGACAAATCAAGATTAGCCTGCCTACGATGAAGTTTAAGCCTATAATTCTAACTAATCAAAAAGAACAACTCCTTAGTTGGAAGGGAAAATTAGGTATAAAAGGGATATTCGATGGATATCATCAATTCGAAATACAACAGCTAGATGAGCAACATTGCTTATTTATACATAGAGAGGACTTCAGTGGAATATTAGTTCCCCTATTCAAAAAGAAACTACAAACTGAAACTCAACAAGGCTTTGAAGCTATGAATATCGCTTTAAAGAACAGAGCTGAGAAGGCATAAAAAAACTCGTGAAGCAATTCACGAGTTTTGTTTTTATTTATCTACTTCTATTTCTGCATTGATATGAAGTGGGGCATAACTGATAACTTCCCAATCTTTACTCAACAAGTCAATATAGTAGTAGTTTACATTATCATCTTTGTCAAAAGCACCATTCTTATTGATATCTTCTATTGTTCTAAAGTACAATCTATTCTGACTATCAATAACTGTCCAATCTAACAGTTCATGTAGATCAGCACTTAACTTTTTAAAGTGTGTACCATCTCCCCTACTAATATACAAGGTCTTGATATCATTAGAGTCTACCTTACCATCTCTATTCGTATCTGCATCGAATAAGCTATATACTAATATATTCTTCTTTGTCTTCTCTGCTATTGTATTAAGGTAAGATACATTCTGTATCTGCACTTTCTTATCTGTTAATGGTCTGATCTGTAAAGAGTCTTTATGTTGGAACATAAGGTTCTCTAGATACCCTGTTAGTTCAAAAGGCGCATAGTTAGATACGGTATAAGAAGTTTGGTTTACTTTACTCATACCACTTTTAGAAGAATAGCTATATACTCTAATCTCTCCTATAGGATGAATCAGGTGATCTGATTTGCCCATCAGAATAGGAAGATCAGCAATGCGAATATCTTCTGAACGGTCTCTTTCTTTTACCACTTCAGTCGTAGCAGCAGAGGTACCGTCATCTTTATAAATAACTTTTGGTTTTTCGCCTTCTTGTTTACAAGCTGTTACTAAAACTAATGCGCTTAAAAACAGGGTTATTCTTACTTTCATAATAGAAAATTTAATACTTCAAAGATACATAATTAGTGTTTCTGTACACAACACTACTTTGGCATTTTTTCAACAAAGCTTTATAGTCAATAATACGAAATCCATTATCCTCTAAAGAAGTGTGATTCAAAGGTTCCTTCGTTTCCAACATTGTCCTTTACTTTTATAACTACATCATTTCTACCTGTCACTACTTTGCCATCACTAAACTTGTGAACAATCTTACGTGTCTTGTAGTCATAATCCAATAATATCCAATTGCCATTGATAAAACCTGTAATGGTATTAATACCTGACAAATCATCTTTAATCAAGAAAGAGATCTGAGATTCTTTAGTTAACCACTGCCCTTCTGTGAAACTTGGTTTCTCTATAACAGGCTCTTTTTCATCCACTAAGATTTTATAGTCTCCAAAGCTCTTGGTATAAATCGACCACAGATTACCTTTCTTAGCCGTTTTAAAGTAATCTCTTTTACCTCCATCTACTCTAGCAATAAATGCTTTATCACGATTAGAGATATTCATAGAAGACGTATCAAATGACACAAGGATATTCTTAGCTAGAGGAACAACAGGTTTGTGCAACTTTAATACATCATCTTCTACAGACATATCCATCAAGAAGTCATTATAGAATGTCTTAATAGGAAAACTCACTGTTACATTCTTTTTCTCAAAAATATAGTCTCTATCCGTAACTATCTTGTATTCTCCTTTTGCTTCTGATTTCTTTACTTTAGCAGTAGCATCTGTATATTCTACAGGGATATTAATCGTTTTCTTATTTCCATGATAATCTGACAACACAATACTATAGTTATAGTTCTGTCCACTCTTTACAGAGATAATCCCTTTAGTAGGATCTACTTTTAAAACTGATAAGCTGTAAGGTTTCTCATAAAACAGTTTTTGTACTTTTTTCTTTGTTGAAACATAGCGTTCATAGTCAATTAAAGCATTGACATAACCTGTCTCAGAAAAAGAAAAAGTATCAAATTTATAAGAAAACAAAGCCTTGCCATTCACAAAAGTCTCTACCATATACACCCCATTCTTATTTGCATTAAAATTAGCTGTATCATGAATATCTATTCCAAAACTAATATCTCCTCTTGCCTTGACAGGAGAGGTCAAAAAGCTACCATCAGACTGTGTCACATAAGATAACTGCTGCGGAGTCTCATTATCATTAGCCATAGCTCCAACACCAACAGGGTATACATAAAGCCCATTAACGGTAGGTGCTTGAGTATCTGTTAACAATTTATCCATTCCTTCTTTTAAAGGATTAATGATATTCTGTGTCTTTGTGTCACGAATCTCATAGTGAAGGTGAGGTCCACCAGATCCACCTGTATTCCCGGTATATGCAATGATTTGACCTTTCTTTACTAATACTTCATTCTTACGAGGAAAAATCTCTATCTCAAAGTTCTTCTCTGAATAATGTCTATTCAACACAAGAGTAGCAATATCGCCAGCATAAGAGTCTAAATGCCCATAAACAGTAGTCTGTCCATTAGGATGATCAATATACAGAGCCTTACCGTATCCCCAAGTTGACACTTTGATACGAGATACATATCCGTCTGCAGGAGCATAAACTGGTAAACCAATTCTCTGTTGTGTCTTTATATCAAGACCTGTATGGAAATGAGTACCTCTTAACTCTCCAAAATTACCTGAGGCATGTATACTTATATTTAAAGGACTATCAAAGGTTTCGGTATTCTGTGCATACGCAAAAGTTCCTAATACACTTAAAAAAAGACTAGGTAGTATTCTTACTTTCATAATTTTTAAAACATTTCTGCTAAAATACATAATAACCCTAGAAAAAATAGTATTATCTCTAAAAATGAAACACATAGCTAAAAGCTGTTTAAAGAAAAAGATAAATAACCTTTTTTTTTACAGAAAACTTTTTTAAATTTAAATACTAATTGTAACTTTGTTGAAAGGATAGTGAATAACAAGTATAATGAGCGAGCTAACTGATATTATTAATTCTTTAGAGGTAAAGTTTGCTAAACTTATGCAAAGGCTAAGTGTCTTGGAAGCAGAGAACAAACAGTTAAAAACTAGTTTGGAGCAAGCTCAAAAAGAGATTCTTAAAAATGAGGAGCAATTAGACTCTATTTATAAAAAATATGAGTCAATACAATTAGCTAATTCACTATTGGGCAGTGAAGAAAATAGAAGAGATACGAAACTCAAGATAAATTCATTGATTAAAGAGATAGATCAGTGTATAGCTCATCTCACAAAATAGGAGAAATATGAGTCAAAAAGATGAACAGTTAAAAATAAAACTATCTATAGCTGATAGGGTATATCCGCTGACGGTAGCTTATTCGCAAGAGGAAGGACTGCGATCGGCATCGAAGAAGATAGATTTAATGATACATCAATTTGAGGAAAACTATGCTGTAAGAGATAAGCAAGATGTTCTAGCGATGTGTGCATTACAGTTCGCATCACAAAACGAACAAAAGACAATTGATACTACAGATAGTTATAACAAAGCTGTAGAACGTTTAATCAGGCTGGATGAAGCTTTAGATCGTGTACTTTCTAAAAAAATATAACAATTCGTTCTTAACATAAGATACTAAAAATACTGCTCACATTAGTACTGTTTGATAAACTCAACACAAACAAATTAAAATGGGTGAATCTTTGCAACTAAAGCATGCTGCCTTGCGCAGATCCTTGAAAAGCAAGCTAACTCAAAACTTGTTAATAAGAGAGTTTACGCGACTCAAACTAATGTGGGCTTTTTTTATATATAATTTATAGAAACATTTATGGAAATACTAATGTACATTGGGGTAGCAGTAATAATAGGCGCTGTAGTAGGCTTCATGGTAGCGAAGTACCTTGAAAAAAACCATGCTTCCTCAATATTGTCTAATGCTCAAAACGAGGCCAAAACGATATTGCGTGATGCAAAGACTGATGGAGAGGCAATTAAAAAAGAGAAAATATTACAAGCTAAAGAAAAGTTTATAGAGTTAAAATCTGAACATGAACAAGTAATCTTAGCTCGTGATAAGAAGATGGCAGAGGCTGAGAAAAGAACTAGAGATAAAGAATCTCAAATTTCAAGTGAATTAGCTAAAGCAAAGAAAGCAAATGATGAAAGTGAGAAAAAAGTTGCTGAGTACAACAATAAACTTGAAATCATTGAAAAGAAACAAGAAGAGGTAGATAGACTTCACCGTTCTCAAGTAGAACAATTAGAAATCATCTCTGGTCTTACAGCTGAGGAAGCAAAAGCTCAAATCGTAGAGAGTCTTAAAAATGAAGCAAAAGCAAATGCTATGGCTTCTATACAAGAAACTATCGAAGAAGCGAAACTTACAGCTCAACAAGAGGCTAAAAAGATTATTATCAATACTATTCAACGCATCGGTACAGAAGAAGCTGTAGAAAACTGTGTATCTGTATTCAACATCGAGTCTGATGATGTAAAAGGTAGAATCATCGGTAGAGAAGGTAGAAACATTAGAGCTATAGAGGCTGCTACTGGAGTAGAAATTATTGTAGATGATACTCCTGAGGCTATTATCTTATCTTGCTTTGACCCTGTTAGAAGAGAGATTGCTCGTCTATCTCTACACAGATTAGTAACAGATGGTCGTATTCACCCTGCTCGTATCGAAGAAGTAGTAGCTAAGACGACTAAACAAATCGAGGAAGAAATTATCGAAATAGGTAAGAGAACTGTTATTGATTTAGGTATTCACGGTCTACACCCTGAACTAATCAAAATAGTAGGTAGAATGAAATACCGTTCTTCTTATGGACAAAACTTATTACAACACTCACGTGAAGTAGCTAAATTATGTGGATTAATGGCTGCAGAGTTAGGCTTAAATGTTAAGTTAGCTAAACGTGCTGGATTACTTCACGATATCGGTAAAGTACCAGAAACAGAAAGTGAATTACCACACGCTATCCTAGGTATGCAGTGGGCAGAAAAATACGGAGAGAAACCTGAAGTATGTAATGCAATAGGTGCTCACCACGATGAGATAGAAATGACTACATTAATCGCTCCGATTATCCAAGTATGTGATGCTATCTCAGGTGCTAGACCAGGTGCTAGACGTCAAGTATTGGATTCATACATTCAACGTCTTAAAGATCTAGAAAGTATAGCTAATGAATTCGGAGGAGTTAAAAATGCTTATGCTATTCAAGCAGGACGTGAATTACGCGTTATCGTAGAAAGTGAAAAAGTAACTGATGAAATGGCTGCTACTCTTTCTTTCGATATCTCTCAAAAAATCCAAACTGAGATGACTTATCCAGGTCAAGTGAAGATTACTGTAATTAGAGAAACTAGAGCAATAAATATTGCTAAATAATAAAGACAACAAGTCACAAAAAAGAGCTATTCAAATGAATAGCTCTTTTTTTATATCTTACCAGCACGTGGATGAAATTCTTCTAATACCGACCTCAAACGCTCTGTACTAATATGTGTGTATATTTCTGTTGTAGTGATAGACTCATGTCCTAGCATCAATTGAATAGCTCTAATATCAGCTCCATTCTCTAATAAATGCGTAGCAAAAGAATGTCTAAATGTGTGTGGACTAATATTCTTCTCTAAACCTACTTCTACAGCTAATCGCTTAATAATAGTAAATATCATAGCTCGGGTCAATTGCCCTCCTCTTCTATTCAAAAATAAAATATCAGAACTATCTTTCTTAACTACCTGATGAGAACGTATAGAATCATTATACAATACGATTAGTTCCATACTATTATGATCAATAGGTACAAAACGATGCTTACTCCCCTTACCTATCACACGTATAAAACCTTCTTCAAAAAAGAGATCAGATAACCTAAGTCCTACTAATTCACTTACACGTAAACCACAGCTGTACAATACTTCTAACATTACTTTATTTCTAAAGCCTTCTGGAGTAGATTGATCAATTGCCTCTATAAGTATATCTATTTCTTCTACACTTAATACATCAGGTAATTTACGTCCTGTCTTAGGTGTTTCTATCAACTCTACTGGGGAAACCTTTAGATAACCTTCTAAGATAAAGTAATTAAAAAAATTCTTTAATCCTGATATTATACGCGATTGGGTGGTAGGTGCAACTATATCAGCGATACTATACAAGAACTCCTGTACCACACTTGCATCTATAGCCTCTAATAAGACGTGCTCATCATACCCTTCTATATACCCGATAAACTTACGAATATCTAATTCGTAACTTTCTATCGAATTAAGCGAGAGTCCTCGCTCTAACTTTAAATAAGTAGTAAACATCTTAATAAACCCTTCCCAATACCCAGAAGCCATAGTACATTCTTTTATATCCCAAATATACAAACAAAAAAAAGAGCCTCTAAAAAGAGGCTCTCTATATTCAAATAAGATTTTATTCTAATTAGAATTTGTAAGTTAAACTAAACTTAGCATTATCAAAGAAGTTATTGAAAATGTTTAAGTTAGATTTAGTATTTGAAACTGTTGCAACTTTTGTTCCAGCTGCCTTAACATTGTAATTCTCGTAAAAGAAGATATCTCCCATATTAAATCCAAGAGCAATTTTCTCAGTTACAAAGTAATTAAATCCAACAGTAACTCCAGTTTTAATACCTGTTGCTTTTACATCAGCAACTCCACCTCTAATTTTTGCCTCATTATATCCAATACCTACTTCAGCAAAAGTTTTAAAACGTCTTCCAACTTCTAAAAAGTAGTAACGTCCAAATGCTCCTGCATATGTTGTATTAACATGGTCTCCTTTTAAATCCTCAATTCCATCAAATCCTTCAAAACTATTTAAACCAAGTTTTCCAAATCCTAATTCAACACCAACAGCGAATTTATCTGATAACATATATCCTACTTTTGGAGTAAAGTTAAATTCTGTTGTTTTGATATCAGATCCACCATTCTTAGGTTTAACTGTTACATCATTAATTTGGAAAGCCCCTTCAACGAATACATTAGATTCTTGGAATCCGAAAGTTGGTTTTTCTGTTTCTTGTGCGTTAGCAGTGAACCCGAAAGCTGCAACTGCAACTAATGAAAGTACTAGTTTTTTCATGTTTTTAAGCTATTTTTAATTAACAATCCAAATGTAGCGACTATCACCAAAAGCGAAGTGATTTTTAATGATAAAATAACAATTAGATAACATAAAATCTACAAAAAACACACTAAAACACTAATAAACAAGATAATATAAAATAAAAAACAATTCATAAATATAAGTTAAAATAACTATTTTTAACCATAACAAAACAATTATTATTCGATTTTATACTAAAACACCAGCTATATAAAACCATTTTTAACATAATAAACAGCACAAACCACATAAAACAACACTAAACACTATTCTTATAAGTGTGAAATACTATTTATAAAAACACTATATAACACACATAAGAAGCATTAACTTTTTTTTTAAGCAACTGATTAAGTATTAAATAATATATTTGTCAGAAGTAAATTAAACTACATGAAAATATTAATTATAAATGGCCCTAATCTGAATCTTCTAGGAAAAAGAGAACCTGATGTATATGGTCACACCTCTTTTGAAGATTACTTTGAAGTATTGAAGGCTAATTATCCTGAAGTAGAACTTGAGTACTATCAGTCTAATGTAGAAGGAGAACTAATTAATAAAATACATGAAGTAGGTTTTAGCTATGATGCTATTATCTTAAATGCAGGAGCTTATACACATACCTCTATCGCTATAGCTGATGCCATCTCAGGTATAACAGCACCTGTTATCGAAGTACATATCTCTAATACACATAAGAGAGAAGATTTTAGAAAACATTCTTATATATCACCAGTATCACATGGAGTAATATTAGGCTTTGGTCTAAAAAGTTACGACTTAGCTATTGCTTCTTTACAGTTATAATGAAACATTCTTTTTCTAAGTATATTACTTCTATATGCGTTGTGATACTATCTATATACAGTAGTTATGCACAAGACAACACTGTAAATGGTAAAGTCATAGACTTATATGGTAATCCTATAGAGAATGCTACAGTATTTGTAAAAAAAACGGATAAACAGACTATCACTAACCAGAATGGAGAGTTTCATATAGAAATAATTCCAGGTCAATATATCTATGCTCAAAAAGAGGATTTTACAATTAAAAGGATAGAGTACACTCCAAATAAAACTAATGCACAAAAACTAGAGCTAGTCCTTACTCCTTTAGAAGAAACAGACATCTTTTACGATAATCCACAAGATGAATATGCCATCTTCATTATGGATCTAGCTAGTACGCATAAAAAAACGAATAACTTAAAGAAATATACTCTTGACTATTATTCTAAAGGTAATCTTCAACTTGCATCAGGAAGAGAAACATTCTTAGGGCAAAAAAGAAAAGACCTAGATCCTTCACTAGATATAACAGATGTAAATAACTACATCTATCTAGGAGAGTTATCTTCTCAACAAACAGTACTTAATGAAGATTATGGAAAAGAAAAAGTTATCGCCTTCAATGAAATAGGAAAGGCAAAAGACCTTTTCTTCTTAACAGCAACAGATAGTGATATTAATTTATACGATAAAATCGTTTCTAATCAGATTAATGTAATCTCTCCTCTGATGTCCTATGCTAAGACATATTACTATTTTAAATTACTGAAAAAAGAGACTGATTCTTTAGGAAATGATATATATACAATAGGTTTTACCCCAAAAAGAGATAGAGAACCTATCATGGAAGGTAAAATAAAAATCACTAGTGATAAATGGCAAATTACAGAACTGTATGCTGCTATGAATGGAGAAAATGTTGGATTAAAGAATGTAAAACAAGTCGTAATAACTCAACAGTATAAGCATAATCCATTACTAAATCTATATCTTAAAGAAAGTCAAAACCTATATTTGAAAGGAAAATTCTTAGTATTTGACTATGTTGGTTCATTTAAAGCGCATTATACAAATTACCAAACAGACAACTCTATTAATAAATCGCAATTCAGCAATGAACTAATCCAATATTCTAATAACTTCTTACATCAGCCAGAAAGTTACTGGGAAAAGAATAGACCATATCCTTTATCTAAAAAAGAGATGGCTACTTTCAATGAACAAGAAATAAAAATACAAGAAGCAACAAGGGTAACATTAGATTCTATAGATAATAGAACTAATAACTTCACTCTTTTTAAGTTAGTCAAGGGATATCAACATTTAAACTCTTATAAAAACTCGGCTATTACCTATCGTGGACTTTTATCCACATTCGCATTTAATGCGGTACAAGGATTCAATGTTACTACAGGCTTAGACTATGTAAAAGTAAAAGACGACTACTCTCAAACTAAACTAGGTACAATCGTCAACTATGGTATCTCCGAAAATAAATATAGAGTATCTGGATATGCATCTCATATCTTTAATCAAATAGACTATAATACAATCACTATATCTGGTGGTAGTACGATATTACAGTTTAACCAAGATGATCCTATTAAAACGCCTATTAACTCATTTGCAAGTGCTTATTTTGGTAAAAACTATGCAAAGTATTTTCAGAAAAGTTACCTTCAAATCAAGTATGAACAATATGCTTTTAATAGATTTAAGTTTAGTGGTTTATTAGAGTATGCTCATAGAAGAGCATTAAATAATAGTCTTAACAGCCCACCATTTGCACCACAAAAAGACTTTACTTCTAATAACCCATTAGACCCAACGGATTTTGATAATGCACCATTTAAAGATAATTCTATCTTTAAATTTAACTTAGGGCTAAACATCATCTTTGACCAAAAAATAATCACTTATCCAGATTACAAACAATATTTACCTACTTCTAAATATCCTATTATATCACTTACATTAGATAAGACATTGAATGCTACAACTAGTAATTATAACTATACTTTTGTATCATTTGCAACACAGTACAATGATAATATCGGTAAAATAGGAAACTTATACATAGGGCTAGCTGCAGGAAAATACCTTGAACAAAATGATATCGCCTTCACTGACTATAAACACTTCAATGGAAATAGAACTTTTATAGGATCTACCGCTGTATATAACAAACAATTCAACTTACTACCCTACTATGAATATAGTACAAATAAATCTTATGTTGAGTTTCACCTAGAACACGACTTTAGAGGGTATATCATGAATAAAATTCCTTTATTAAATAAGACCCGATATTCTATCGTAGTAGGATACCATATGCTGAATGTTCCTGATAAAGATGTGTATGGAGAATATAGTATAGGCTTAAATAACTTTGGTTTTGGAAAGTTTAGACCTTTTAGAATAGACTTCTTTAAAACTGTTTCGAATGGACCTTATAAGAATTTTGGTTTTGTATTCGGTATTAAAGTACTTGACTTAATCCAAAAATAATAACGCTGTATTAGTATTTGATATTTAGCAAGAACGACTCTCGTTATTAATGTAGATCCTTACTTTACGAGCTTAGTTTAGTGAATTCTTAGTTGTCTACAATTACACAAAAGATAGAATAACCACAGCTTCAAAAAGCCGAATATTAAAATATCAAAAAACGACATTCATATATAAGTATATTCTTTTTAGTGTGTATTGAGTAGTTAATGAATTTTGCTCTGGTATACTAGCAGATTGCTTGCAGGTTTCTTGCACATTTCTTCGACAAAAACACCTTCTAGGCAGGAAAACCCCTAGAAATCTCCTAGCAAACCTCTAGAAAGTGCAAGCCTTACGCCTTATATCTATTCCTAAATACTAAAATCACAACTCGTATACTAGTTTAAGATAATAATTGCTCTTTCACTTTAACGTATTCATACCTAATGGTATTACTTTTAAATGATACTGTTATAAAGTCTTTTAAATCAATATTAGGATTACAACTAAGAACTATCTATGGAGAGATATACTACAAAAAAGCACAAAAAAAAGAACTAAGCTTGACTTAGTCCTTTTAATATATTCTTATACTATTCTTCTATTCTTTCTATATGAGCTCCTAGAGCACGTAGTCTATCATCTATAGCTTCGTATCCTCTATCTATTTGCTCTATATTCTGAATCTCGCTTACTCCCTTAGCTGATAGAGCAGCTATCAATAAAGATATACCTGCACGAATATCAGGAGAAGACATCTTAGTAGCCTTTAACTGAGACTTAAAGTCATGTCCTATAATAACAGCTCTATGCGGATCACATAAAATAATCTTAGCTCCCATATCAATTAGCTTATCCACAAAGAATAATCTACTCTCAAACATCTTTTGGTGGATTAATACCTCTCCTCTAGCTTGTGTCGCTACTACTAAGATAACACTTAACAAATCAGGTGTTAGTCCTGGCCATGGCGCATCTGCTATAGTAAGTATAGAACCATCTATAAAGTTTTGGATTTCATATCCATCTGTATGAGCTGGAATATAAATATCATCTCCACGCTTCTCTAATGTAATTCCAAGTCTTCTAAAAGTATTCGGTATCACACCTAAATGCTCCCAACCTACGTTCTTAATCGTAATTTCACTCTGTGTCATCGCTGCTAACCCAATCCATGAACCGATCTCTATCATATCTGGTAACATCGTATGCTCACAACCTTTTAGTGCTGTCACTCCTTCTATAGTCAGTAAGTTAGACCCAACACCTTGAATCTTAGCTCCCATAGAGTTCAACATCTTACACAGTTGTTGGATATATGGCTCACAGGCTGCATTATAGATAGTCGTAACTCCTTCTGCTAATACAGAAGCCATTAGTATATTAGCAGTTCCTGTTACAGATGCTTCATCTAACAACATATCAGCACCTACTAACTTCTCTGCTTCTACTCCATAGAAATATTCTTCTCTATTATATCTAAATGTAGCACCTAATTTTATAAATCCATCGAAATGCGTATCTAATCTTCTACGTCCTATCTTATCTCCTCCTGGTTTTGGGATATATCCTTTTCCAAAACGAGCTAATAAAGGCCCAACCATCATAATAGATCCTCTTAAGGCTTTACCATCTGTCTTAAAGTCATCTGAGATAAGATAATCTAAATCTAACTCATCCGCTTGAAATGACATCTTATTAGGACCTAACTTTTCAATTTTAACTCCTAATTTGCCTAATAACTCTATTAATTTATTTATATCAATGATATCCGGTATATTAGAGAGTACAATTTTTTCTGGTGTTAATAAGACAGCACATAAAATCTGCAATGCCTCATTTTTAGCACCCTGAGCATATACCTCCCCTTGTAGTTTAAAACCTCCTTCAATCTTAAATGTACTCATTACTTCTTACCTTTTGAATGATAGTTATTACTTTTATATTTCTTATTGTTATTGTTGTTGTTAGAATTACTCTTCTGATTATTAGAGTGATTCGTTTTGTTAGATTGTTTCTTATTTACCTGCATTAAGTTAGCAGTAGTAGATAATTCTTCTTCTTTTTTAAATAAATTAATCTTTCCATTAGACAGCTCACATAGATGCTCAAAGATCACTTCGTCTTTCACTGTTTCTTTATTCCAACTCAGATAACTCTTCTTCATATGATTAGCGATCACTAATATCAAGGCATCCTTCATCTCACCATCTTCCCAAGCGATAGCCTTATTTATCATATAGGTAATATTATTACCATAAAATCTATATTTAGGGTGATTCTGAGGATAGGCTAATTTACCAGGTTTTGTAAAGATAGTTTCTTGTGTTGCAATAGGAAATGGGCTATCAACATCTAATTTAAACTCAGACATCATGAATAGTTGATCCCATAACTTATGTTGAAAATCAGGTACATCACGCAAGTGCGGATTCATACTCCCCATCACACTAATAGCATACTTAGCGCCATTATTTCGCTCTTCTCTATCTTCGATTTTACAAATATGGTCTATCAAACTATGTAGATGACGCCCATATTCTGGTATTATCAATGGTTTTCTTAAGGAATTATAATCTAAGTGAGTTACTGCTTCTTTGGAATCAAATTTCATATTATCTATACTGTTATATTGGAATAATTACTTATTAAGTTATTTATATATAACTCCTAATCAAGTAATTTATTTAAAAATAGGTAAAAAAAGGATTATAAAGAAACTATTCCTTCAATAGTTGAAACTGCAATGTATTTATCAATGATTTCTTGTGCATTCTTCACTGTAAGTTTTACAGAAACACTTGCAAACTTACCTGTACTAGAGTTCTTAATTTGAATATCTGCATTACAACCATCAAAAGCTTCTTCTACTCTGGCAATTTTCTCAGGTTCACCTGGCACTATAAATTTATAAAGGTAAGGTCTTGGCCACGTTTTATCGTCTTCTAATTGCTCTTTTAATCTTTTATAAAATTCTATTGTCTTATCGTCCATATCGTTTTTATTAGGCAAATATAATCAAATTAACCACTATAATTTTCAAAAGATGTAGTTAAAACTCTTTTGCAGACCACATTTTATTGTACTTTTGCACCTTTGATATTTACAGCAAAATGGACACAAAAATAATCTTAATCATAGGAGGACCCGGTTCTGGTAAAACTACGTTGATTAACGAACTTACTAACAAAGGATATGTTTGCTATCCAGAAATATCTCGTGCGGTAACGAAAAAAGCCCAAGAAAAAGGTATTGATCAATTGTTCTTAACAGAACCTCTATTATTCAGCCAATTACTTTTAGAAGGAAGAATCGAGCAACATAAAGATGCTGTTAAAGAATCAGCGAATATTGTTTTTATAGATAGAGGAATTCCTGATGTACTAGCTTATATGCATTACACAGGAGACAAATACCCTGAGAGTTTTGATATAGCATGTAAACAACATCTTTATCACCAAATATTCTTATTACCACCTTGGGAATCAATTTATCAAAGTGATGAACAACGTTATGAGAATTTTGAACAGGCAAGTCAAATACACGAACATCTTATCTCAACATATAAAAACTATGGTTACGATCTAATCGAAGTTCCAAGAGACACAGTTGAGAATAGAATTGATTTTATATTAAGCAGAATTTAAGAAATCATCATATTTGAGTTAAAAGGGTTATAGTATTCAAACTATAACCCTTTTATTTACAACAAATTTTGTAAATTCGTTATCATATTTTCATATATTTCTGTTAGCACATGACCACACCAATTGAAATTCTTCAAAAGTACTGGAACTACGACAGTTTTCGAGAGCCACAGAAAGACATTATAGATTCTGTCCTAGCAAAGAATGATACTTTTGCTTTACTTCCTACAGGTGGAGGAAAAAGTATCTGCTTTCAGATTCCTACACTTCTATTACCAGGCACATGTTTAGTAGTTTCCCCCTTGATCGCTCTAATAGAAGACCAAGTCAACAATCTTAACAAACTTAATATAAAGGCTACTTCTATTATAGGAGGTACGCCAATGCATGAGATAGATGCCATATTTGACAATTGCCTATATGGAAACTATAAATTTCTATATATATCACCTGAGCGATTAAAACAGACTTGGATTCTTGAACGAATAGAAAAGCTTAAAATCAGTATTATAGCCATTGATGAAGCCCATTGTATCTCTCAATGGGGACATGACTTTAGACCTGCTTATCTAGAATTAGGAAAATTACGTGATGTTTTCCCTGAAGTACCTATTATTGCACTGACAGCATCTGCTAATAAAAAAGTAATAGAAGACATCTGCACAAATCTTAAACTTAATTCTCCAAAGCTATTCACAAAAAGCTTTTTGAGAGAGAATCTAATATACGGTGTATATAAGGTAGAGAACCAATTAAACATGGTTCTACGCATATTACAAAAAAATCCTGCACCAACAATCATCTATGTTCGCAATAGAAAAGAAGCTTATTTCTTCTCTAACCAATTAAATCAAATGAATTATAAAGCTACTTTTTTTCATGGGGGCTTATCTATCATTGAAAAAAAGAAAAGAATGCAAGATTGGATAGAAGAAAAAACACCTATTATGGTAGCGACTAATGCTTTCGGAATGGGGATTGACAAAAAAAATGTAAAGAATGTAATCCATATACAGATACCCGAAAACATAGAGAACTATTACCAAGAAGCCGGAAGAGCAGGACGAGATGGTAATAAAGCATTTGCTACTATGCTAGTCACTCCACAAGAAATCAAGCAAAACAGTGAAATGTTTGAAACGAATCTCTTTGACAAAGAGTTTCTTAAACGCATCTATCGAAAACTCAATAACTTTCTAAGTATTGCTTATGGAGAGGGATACAACTGTACTTACAGTTTAAATTTCAATAAATTCTGTAGTCATAATAACTTTCCACATAGGAGAGCTTATAACGCACTACAATTCTTAGATAGACAAGGTATCATTCGACTATTAGAAAACAGTAAAAATAAAACTAAACTGCTCTTTACTGCTCCTAGTAGTGAAATACTAGACATAACGTATGACAATGAAAGTTACGAGAACATCATTCACTTCATACTACGTACTTACACAGGAATACACGAGTACGAACAAGATTTAGATTTACACCTAATAGAACAACATACTGGCGAAAGTCAAGAGAGCATTATCGCTTGTTTAAAGGATTGTCATGACCAAAACTTATGCAACTACATTCCTGAAGAAAACGATCTTACAGTGATATTCAATGAGGCTTGGGAAGAAGACAGAGTACTATACCGTACATTTCCATATCTTAAACAACAGAACGAACAAAAGATAAATCAATATAAATCTCTCTTATTTTATATTGAAAATGAAGATATTTGTAAGAACAAAATACTGCTAAAGTATTTTGATGAAAACAAAACAACTGATTGTGGTACTTGTTCTACATGTATATCTAATAAAAAGAAACATAAAACTAGTAGTGTTATTATTGACAATATATTTAAAATTCTATTACATACACCTAGCACTATTCAACAATTAGAAGTAGAGCATGGTATAGATAAAGAGGATATAATATATTCACTACAAGTACTACAAGAACAAAATAAAATAAAAATAAACCTAGAAAATCAATATTTAGTAATATGAAAGACTTGCGTATCGTATTCATGGGAACTCCAGACTTTGCTGTCGGGATTCTAGATGCTATATATACAAATAACTATAACGTAGTAGCTGTAATTACTGCTCCTGACAGACCAGCTGGTAGAGGACAGAAGATTAAGTACTCAGCTGTTAAAGAATATGCTTTAGAAAAAAATTTACCAATACTACAACCAACAAACTTAAAAGACGAACAGTTCTTAGAAGAATTAAAAAGTTATAATGCTAACCTTAATGTAGTGGTTGCTTTCAGAATGCTTCCTGAAGTAGTATGGAAAATGCCAGAACTAGGAACCTTTAATTTACATGCTTCCCTTTTACCAGATTATAGAGGAGCGGCTCCTATCAATTGGGCTATTATCAATGGAGAAACAACAACCGGAGTATCTACATTCTTTATAGACGAAAAAATAGATACGGGAGCTATCATTCTTAAAAAGGAATTAAATATTGGAGCTAATGAGAATGCTGGTGAACTACATGACAGACTGATGGTCTTAGGAGCTTCTACTGTATTAGAAACGCTTGAATTGATCAAAGAAAGTAATGTTACTACAACTACTCAACCAAAAGAAGAAACCAAAACAGCTTATAAATTAAATAAGGACAATACTAAAATTGACTTCACACAAACAGGTCAGCAAATACACAATCTTATTAGAGGGCTTAGTCCATACCCTACAGCATGGTGTTTCTTTCAAGATAAAAGTAATGAATGGACAGTTAAAATATACGAAGCTAATTATGAGGAAGATAGTCACAACTACCCTATTGGTAAAGTAGTTTCTAGCAAAAAAGAGCTTAAAATTGCTGTCGAAAAAGGTTTTATCAATATTTTAAGACTTCAATTCCCAGGTAAAAAGCCAATGAAAGCCAATGAATTACTCAATGGAGTTACTTTTACCGAAGATGCAATAGCTATATAAAGCACTAACAATCAGTATTTAATAAATTTATAGTTTATTTTAGCTTTTAAATCACTTTGATTTATCAAATTTTTATTTTTTTTTATGCAAAAGACTTGCTTTATTACAGAATTACCCTAAATTTGTATAAGGACGTTAATAAAGTTAACCTTTAAAAAAAATTATTATGAACAAAACTGAATTAATTGATGCAATTGCTAAAGATGCAGAGATCAGCAAAGTGGCTGCTAAAAAAGCATTAGAATCATTCTTATCAAATGTTGAAACTACTTTAGGTAAAGGTGGAAAAATTTCTTTAGTTGGTTTTGGATCTTGGTCAGTATCTGAAAGAGCTGCTAGAGAAGGAAGAAACCCTCAAACTGGGAAAACAATCAAAATTGCTGCTAAAAATGTAGTAAAATTTAAAGCTGGTTCTGAATTAGAAAACGCTGTAAACAAGAAGAAAAAATAATATTAATAGTAATATTAACACTTTTTCGAAAATATAAAGCCTCACTTATTTTAGTGGGGTTTTTTTATTATATTAGAAGATGAAATCTATCTGATAGTTTATATATATGATTCATTCACTTTCCATACAAAGAGGAGATCAGTTAATCTCATTGCCTAGTGCCCTTAACGCAGATCTTATTTTCTCAAGATCAGTCATTCTATTAACAGAACACAGTCAGGATGGCTCTGTTGGCTTTATTCTGAATAAACCATTAGATCTGACCTTATCAGATCTTTTACCGAATACGGAAGCCTCATTTACTATTTATGACGGAGGTCCTGTTCAAAAAAACAGAATATTCTATATCCATACTAGACCAGAGCTAATTCCTGATAGTATTCATATTGTAGATGATTTATATTGGGGAGTAGATTTTGAAGAATTGAATAACATTCTATCCCTAGGAATACTTAACAAGAATGATATTCGCTTTTTTCTAGGATATTCAGGTTGGGACTGCGACCAATTAAAAAATGAGATTCAAGACAACTTTTGGATAGCTTCTAATAAATTAGATACCAAGAATATTTTTTCCCAATCTCCGACAGAACTATGGAAAAGTTCGTTATCTAAATTGGGAAACAAATACTCTCTATGGTTAAATGCACCTGAAAACCCTAACTTTAATTAGGGAATACAGATAACATACTTACATCAATCTAATTTTAGCATTTAATTTATTTACCAAATCAGCAGCTAAAACGTTGCCATATTCTTTCTTACGGTACTTAGTCACAGGTTGAATTCCCATAATGACATTCGTAATAAATAATTCATCAGCCTTTTGTAATTCAAATGGCGAGACAACTGCTTCTTCAAATTTATATTCAGGATGTTTTTGTAGTAACTCGATTACTTGTTTTCGCATAATCCCTTTCACACATCCATCAGATAATGGAGGGGTTTTTACCACATTATCTTTAACGATAAAAATATTACCATTTAAAGCCTCTACAATGTTTTTAGTATCATTCAACAATAAACAGTTCTGATAATCATTCTCTTCAGCAAAAATACTTCCTGTTACATTGATTAACCTATTATTTGTTTTTAAAGTTGACAACAAATGAGAAGTTATATAAAAATCTTTATATAGTTCTATCTCGTAGTTCATAGTATTTAAACTATAAACTCCATTATTTAAAACCTCAGCCGAAACGATATAACCTATTTTTCGACTAGTTGGTAAATACTTACCTTCAGCATCTCTATATACTGTAAAACGCACTCTAAATGCATTTACAACTGATTCAAGACTATTGATTGTTTTAAGTATTTCTTCCTGAAAATACTCCATTGTAAACTCCATAGGTATCTCCATACGCAGAATGCGCATAGAAGACATTAATCTAAAGTAGTGGTCTTCTAAGAATAAAACCTTTTTATCTAAAACTCTAACTGTTTCAAAAACAGCATCTCCATATAAAAAGCCTCTATTATGCTCTACAGATACATCACTATTAGAAACAATTTTGCCGTTAACATTAATCATATATTTCTTTTCTTCTGATTACTATTAACGGCAAATATAAGTTATATTTTATGGAATTATGCAGAACCTAATACTTGTTTTAAGTCCATGATTTGATTTTCCCATAATTGTTTTGATTCATTGATTTCATCTGGCTCAGCGAAATCTGTAACGATAATAGTTACATCTTTTGTCAATTCATCTTTATTGATTTTTAACTCAAAGAAATAGTCAGTTTCTTTATCGTTTTCATCTAGCCATCTATATCGAACTCTCTCATCAGCTTTACGAGTAACAACACGAGCTTTCTCTTCTGAATCTCCCCAAATAAAAGAATAGATCTCTCCACGTGAATTTACATTATCAGCGAACCACTCGCTTAGCCCTGAGGGATCCGAAATATACTGATACAATAATTGCGGAGATGAATTAATTGAGAATTCTAGTTCGTATTTTTCTTTCATAGCCTTTTATCAAATTTTATAATTTTTTCGAATATAATCATATTTTGTAAATAAAAAAATATTTTTTTTCTCATCCTCTATTTGCATTATAAAGTTTTTGTTCTATATTTGCACCCGCATTACAGAAGTAACGCAGCCCAACAATGGCGAGGTAGCTCAGTCGGTTAGAGCGCAGGATTCATAACCCTGAGGTCACGGGTTCAACTCCCGTCTTCGCTACAAGGTAAAAGGACATCTTAAATAAGATGTCCTTTTTTTATTTATATTCTCTCCTGTATTATAAATACTACCGAACTATCATAGAAATATACCTACTTCTATAGAAAGTCACGAACTAAGTTTGTCATCTCAAAAAATCATTAATACAATATGACAAAAAAAATATTAGTAATCAATGGGCATCCTGATCCAGAAAGTTATAATCAAGCACTTGCTACAGCTTATATAGAAGCACTTAAAGAAACTCCTCACACAGAAGTAAAATATTTAGCACTACATTCATTAGATTTCAACCCTAATCTTGAATATGGATATAGAAAACGTACAGAACTAGAGCCTGATTTAATAAAAGCCTTAGATGATATTAAATGGAGTAACCATATGGTATGGATACATCCTCTATGGTGGGTGGGGCTACCTGCTCTGATGAAAGGCTTTTTTGATAGAGCCTTCTTGCCTGGCATCACGTTTAACCATATCTCTACTACAGAAACAATAGGCCTTTTAAAAGGCAGAACAGCTAAAATAATAACAACAGGTGGTGACCTTAGTCAAGAAATCTACACAACAGTTTTTAATGATAGTGGTCTACTTCAACTCAAAACAGGTATTTTAGAATACTGTGGTGTGGAAGTAACAGATACAACTTTCATCGGGTTAATGAATAATTCATCATTAGAAGATCGTCAAAACTGGCTAGAGGAAGTCCAACACTACGCAATAATAGACTCTAAACCTCATAATGTCGATATACACACAAAAACCTTATCAAAATAACAACCTTAAAAACAACGCATTAACCCATAAACTAAAATATTTTTAAAAATAAAAGCTTCTATCCCTTGCATGGTTACTATTTAGTAGTATATTTGCACCACAATATCGCGGGATAGAGCAGTAGGCAGCTCGTCGGGCTCATAACCCGAAGGTCACAGGTTCGAGTCCTGTTCCCGCTACTACCAAGGAGACTTAAATAAGTCTCCTTTTTTTATGCCTATTTTTTTACTTCCTCTTATCTAAATCAGCTTCTCAATAATTTTATATTTTTACACTTTGATAAAAGATAAAGATGAAATATACTTCAGATACTTTCCCTGAATTAACTACTCTTACGAATCCTAAATTAACTTTATTGGTTCGCGTTGTATTTCTACTTTTTACGACATTTTTATTAGTGTTATTATATCTCATCCCTTTGGCTTTAATAAACGACTATACAGGCAGTACGGAGATTTACATACTTATAGGCATATATGCTTTAATACTCACTTATGGAATATATAAGTTCAGTAAAGACTACAAAAAGAAAAGTACTAATGCCATACATAAAATTGTAGTCAATAAACTAGGAATACAATATCACAAACTCAATGGAGAAATAGAACACTTATCATATAAAGACCTCAACAAGTCTAAACAACTTTATACTAAAGATATTTTCACAAAAACAATAGGAGTCAATATAAGTAGTAAAACTTTGTTAAAAGTATTTTACAATCAGCAGGAACGTACTGTATCTTTTCAGAACACTGATATTTTTTACACATACCTATCTACTAATTCTAGAGAACTTAGACAGCACTTCTTACAAGGAGTTACATTATACAGACCAGACTTAAAAATAGCTGATAGTGTATATAATGATTTTTTTATCAATCCTAACACCTTTGAATTTGATAAAAAAGGGTACAAAAAAACAATGATTATCGCACTTATTATATCTCTAGTGATATTAGCTATTGTCTTTTTATCAATCAATGCTTAAAACTGTATATTAACCATAATTCAACAGAATCCATATTACAATATGAACAAAACTCTATTAATATTGGCATTTCTTTGTATTAACTTACATTCGATTGCTCAAATAAACCAAAGATTAAAACCTAAAGACCAAAAATTTAAAGATATAATTGAGGAACTAGGTAATCCACTAGAAGGAACACCTAAAATGATTATAAATTATATGGGCGATAAAACAGGGAGTTATTTGTGGTTCTTCAATGAGCGAAAAGCAATCAAACCAAGTTATTTTTCTAATAAGCCTACAGATATATTGTCTGGTATCTATATAGAAGACCATGGAGGAATATTGGAAAAAATTAAATTCAAAGACTACGCAGAAGGTTTAGCACAGCCAGAATTTTTATATGATTACTGTATCGTTACAGATATAGATAAAGATGGTAAACCAGAATTTTACCTAACCTATTTTATGAATTCTGATGGTCTAGATGCAAAGCCGTTAAAAGTAATTGTATACACTGCTAAAGCGAATAGTTATGAACTTTATAAATCTAAGGTTACAGCTTATATTCCTTATCAAGAAGAAGATAAATATCAGATAGAAGAAGACAGTAACTTCAAACAACTTCCCTCTACTATAAAGAAAAAAGCTTTAAATATCTTAGCTGAAGTCAAAAACAAAAACATATTATAAAAGAAAAGGCTGTCCATCAAGACAGCCTATAGTTTTATTCATTATCCTCTTCTTCCTCGTCATCATCGTAAAAGTCAAACCACTCTGCATCTTCACTAAGAGACTTATCAGCGAACATATCTAATTGTTCAACAAACTCAGTAGCTAAATAAAGGCGTTGTGTTTTCCCAATACTTTCTGACAAACGGTGTAAACGCGGTTCTAAGCGATTTCTAAGCTGAATATCTATATCATCTATAATATACATCTTCAACTGATTTACGTCAAACCCTGCGCTTGCAAACATCTCATTCAATCGATTAGCAGTACCTATCAAGATATCATTTCCTAATGAAAGTAGATTCTTATCTTCATCTAAATCTGTATAATCATGTACTCCATAGATTCTAAGGTCTGTATATCTACTATACGCTTCGAATACTTCCATTAATCTCTCTACCTCAAACTTATCTTTAACAACAATCAATACTCTTGTAGCGATCTCTCCTTCTACAGGTCTTTCAGTACGCTGTAGAGCTGCGATGATCATAGCTGTTGTTTTCCCCTGCTCTTTAGGTCCAAAAACAACTACATCTCTTCCACTTTTAATTGTTCCAAAAGTTTTCTTTTGAAGAGTTGTTGGTTCTAAAAGACCATTCTTACTTAAGTTCTCTTGTAAAGTACTATTTATTTTTTTTAATTTCATATTCTATTTATTTGCAAACATCTCGACATCTTGCTTCGAAACTTCCTTGCCTCCTAATATTATTAATCTTTCTATTACGTTTCTCAACTCACGGATATTACCAGTCCAATCATATTGTTGTAACAACTCGATAGCTTCACTACTAAATGCTTTTGGAGCTGTTCCTTGCTCTTTTGCTATTTGACTGACAAAATGCTCTATCAGTAAAGGAATATCATCTCTACGGTCGTTTAATGCAGGCACTTTAATTAAAATAACTGCTAAGCGATGGTATAAGTCTTCTCTGAAGCGCCCTTCAGCTATTTCTTTTCTAAGATCTTTATTCGTAGCCGCAATAACACGTACATCTACTTTCAAATCTTTTTCAGCTCCCACACGTGTGATCACATTCTCTTGTAATGCTCGAAGTACCTTTGCTTGAGCAGACAGACTCATATCCCCTATTTCATCTAGAAATATAGTTCCGTGATTAGCTTGTTCAAACTTACCTGGTCTATCTTTTACAGCAGAAGTAAAAGCTCCTTTTACATGACCGAATAATTCACTCTCTATCAATTCTGAAGGTATAGCTGCACAATTCACCTCTACCAACATATTTTGAGCACGATTACTTTGTAAATGTATCTGATGAGCCACTAATTCTTTTCCAGTACCATTAGGTCCAGTTATCAATACTCTTGCTTCTGTAGGAGCTACTTTTTCGATAATATCTTTTATCTGACTGATAGGTTCACTATTTCCTATCATCTCGTATTTCTTCCCTACCTTTTTCTTTAAGATCGTATTCTCTACTACTAGCTTACTAGTATCTAAAGCATTTCTAACTGTAGTTAATAACCTATTTAGATCAGGTGGTTTTGAGATATAGTCAAAAGCACCTAGACGCATTGTGTTTACAGCAGTCTCTAAATCTCCATGCCCAGATATCATTACAAATACTGTATCTGGCTTTATCTTTTTAGCTGCCACTAACAGTTCCTCACCGTCCATTTTAGGCATCTTGATATCCGAGATTACTAAATCATAATCTTCACCTGTTATCTTTTGTAATGCCTCCTCTCCATTCTCAGCAGCGTCTACTACATAGTCAGAAGACTCTTCTTCTAGAATCTTTACTAACACTCTACGAATAGCAGCTTCATCTTCTACTATTAATATTTTAGATGTTTTCCCCATATATTATAATTCAAAGCAATTTATAACACTAGTATTTAAGCCACTTATAAAGCTCTTTCCATGAAGGTCTCTTTCCGTACATTAACACTCCAATACGATATATCTTAGCCGCTATCCATACTACTAGTATAAAGGTAAGAAATAGAATAATAATTGACACTATAACTTCCCATAAAGGTACACCGAAAGGTATTCTCATCAGCATAACAATCGGAGATGTAAATGGAATCATAGAAAACACAGTAGCTACTGTCCCATGAGGGTCCTTCATTACAGTAAAGAAACCAATATACACACCTAACATTAAAGGCAATAAAATAGGTAATAAAAACTGTTGCGTATCTGTTTCGTTATCTACAGCAGCTCCTATAGCTGCATATAATGAACTATATAAAAAATAACCTCCGATAAAGAAAATGATGAAATAGATAAACAGAGAAATCAAAGGCAAACTTAATATCTCACTCACATAGTTCTGTACATCGAACATTATTTCATTCGAAATCATCCCATTAGCAGCTTGCATAGCTTCAGCACTTCCTGCTCCAGGCATAGCATTGATGCCTAATATACTACTTGCTACACCTAATAAAATGGCTCCTACTACTCCCCAGATAAGGAATTGTAGCAACCCAGCCATAGATGTTCCTACTATTTTTCCCATCATCAACTGAAAAGGTTTTACAGATGAGATGATAATTTCTATAATACGGTTTGTCTTTTCTTCTATCACAGAGCGCATCACCATATTTCCATAGATAATAATAAACATCATGATAAAGTATCCAAATAATCCACCGATAATAATCTTAATTTCATTAAGACCTTTTACAGTAGCTTCTCCATCTGCTTTCACTAGCTTTAAGTTTACATCAGCTTTAGCTTTATCTATCACAGAAATATCGATTCCACTTTGTTCTAAATTAACATGTGTTATCTTATCTCCTAACAATAACTCTACTTTGCTAACAAAACTTAAGCTAGGACTTTCATTAGAAATATAAGTTACACTCTCTTGATAATCTCCAATATTATCAGACTTTGGAACATACACTATCCCTTCGTATTTTTCCTCTTTCACTCCCTCTTTAAGAATATCTAAATCAACTGCTGATAAATCTTGATATTCAAAAGCTTCATTACTTTCAAACTGAGTTACAAATAATCCACTCTCATCGTGAATAGCTACTTTCTTTACCTCTCCTTTCATACTGCTCAGATAAGCAATAAACACAGTTAGTAAAACAAAAAATATAGGACTAACGAAAGTCATTACGATAAAGGACTTATTGCGCACTTTAGCAATGAACTCTCTTTTTATTATTAATGGTAGTATATTCATATTACTTACTTACAGATTGAATAAAAATATCGTTTACAGTTGGTAATTTTTCTACGAAGTGAGTTACCTGTCCATTCACTGACAATATATTTAATAACTCATTAGGCATTTTTGTACCTAAGTCCACTTCTAACTGTACTTCGTTATTCAGTGATTTAAAACGAGTACTCTCAAACTTAAACTTATCACTCAATTCTAAAAACAAACGCTCGATATTATCACTTAATACCCCTACTTGATATAAGTTAGTTCTGTGTTCTCTTTTCACATCTACTAACTTACCTTCTATTAGTTTATTGGATTTATTAATCAATGCAATATAGTCACACATCTCTTCCACACTTTCCATACGGTGAGTAGAGAATATGATAGTAGTACCTTTTTCTTTTAACTCTAGGATTTCATCTTTTATGATATTTGCATTAACTGGGTCAAATCCCGAAAATGGCTCATCTAAAATTAAAAGTTTAGGCTCGTGTAACACAGTTACTACAAATTGTATCTTCTGAGCCATCCCTTTTGACAGCTCTTGAATCTTTTTATTCCACCATCCCTTGATATCAAGTTTATCAAACCAATAATCTAATTGACGTTTAGCTTCAGCTTTAGACAATCCTTTTAGTTGAGCCAAGTACATAGCCTGCTCTCCTACTTTCATCGTTTTATACAGACCTCTTTCTTCAGGCATATAGCCTATATCTTGAATATGTCTTGGACTTAGAGGTTCTCCATCTAGTAAGATTTGTCCTGAGTCGGGATAAGTGATTTGATTTATTATACGGATTAAAGAAGTTTTACCTGCACCATTAGGTCCTAAAAGACCATAGATTGTACCCTTAGGTACAGTGAGAGATACTTTATTTAATGCTGTTTTATCAGAATATGTCTTTACCACATCCTTTACTTCTAATATAGATTGCATCGGTGAATTCAATTAATTTCTGTAAAAATAAGTAAATATTTGAAAACGGGAGAATGAGGACAGTTATTTTCGGTAGGGCATAAAAAAACCCAACCTTATTTGGATAAATAAGGTTGGGAAAAATTGCTATGAAAAAGAAAATCCACTGTTTAATAAGTGTCCTACAAATGTATAACTTATTTTCAATCAAGAAAACATTTCTTTCACTTTTTCAAAAAAAGATTTGTCATTTTTAGTCGGACTTGGCTTAAAGTTTTGATCCTCAAGCATTTGTTCAAAGAATTCTTTTTGCTCTTTGTTCAACTTTTTAGGTGTCCATACGTTAATATGTACTAACAAATCACCATTTCCGTAACTATTTAAGCTTGGTAACCCCTTACCTTTTAGGCGTAAAATCTTACCAGACTGAATTCCTTCTTCTAATTTGATACGTACACGTCCTGTTACCGAATCAATTTCTTTACTTCCTCCAAGAGCTGCTTCTGCAAAACTTATGTATAAATCATAATGAAGATTATCTCCTTCACGTTGTAATGTATCGTGTTCTAATTCTTCTATTACTACTAATAAGTCTCCTGGTATACTATTCTTTCCTGGAGCTTCATTTCCTTTTCCAGATACCTTCAGTTGCATACCATCTGCTACACCTGCAGGTATTTTGATTGACACAGTCTCATCGCTTACGATCATACCGTCATTATCCGCTCCAGCAGGTTTGTGATCCATTACTTGACCACTTCCTTGACAACTATTACAAGGAGAAGCTGTTTGCATACGTCCAAACACAGTATTAGCTACTCGCATTACCTGCCCTGTACCATTACAGGTAGGACACGTTTTATAAGTAACCCCATCCGCTTGAACTTTGCGTTTTACTTTTATTTTTTTCTCTACTCCATTAGCGATATCTTCTAAAGTCAACTTCACTTTTATACGTAAGCTAGTTCCTTTCACTCTGCGTTGACCGCCGCCACCTCCGCCGAAGCCACCAAAGCCTCCGCCTCCGAATGCACTACCAAAGATGTCTCCAAACTGACTGAAAATATCATCCATATTCATGTGACCACCTCCGCCGAAGCCACCTCCGCCTTCGAATGCAGCATGTCCATATTGGTCATATCTCGCTTTCTTATCCGCATCACTTAATACTTCATAAGCCTCAGCTGCTTCTTTGAACTTCTCTTCTGCTTCTTTATCTCCAGGATTCTTATCAGGGTGAAACTCAATTGCTTTCTTACGGTATGCTTTCTTTATAGCTGCAGCATCTGCACCTTTATCAATACCTAATATTTCGTAATAATCTTTTTTCATCTTTACTGTCTTTTACTTCCTATTTTAGAAAGATTACTGTCCTATAACTACTTTAGGGAAACGAATAACCTTCTCTCCTAGTTTATATCCTCTTTCTATAACGTCTACCACTTTACCTTTCATCTCATCTCCTGCAGGAATTTGTGTCACAGCTTCTGACAAATCGGCATTAAAGTCATCTCCTGCCTTTATCTCTACCTCTACTAACCCTTTGCTAGATAATGTATCTGTAAACTTAGTAGCGATTAACTTAATCCCTGTAAGATGATCACTCTCTCCATGTTTTTCTAATTCTATAATAGCTCGGTTAAAATCATCTAACACAGGCAATAAAGATAACATCACACCTTCACTAGCAGTACTTAAAAGCTCTAAACGCTCTTTAGCAGTACGCTTTCTAAAATTCTCAAACTCAGCAAACAAACGTAAGTTTTTATCTTTTTCACTTGCTAATTGTTCAGCAAGTAATTCTTCTGCACTCTTCACTTCTTGCTCTACGTTCTCTTGTGTTTCAGCAGTATCTTGTACTACTTCTTGTTGAATTTCTTCTTGTTCTTTATTTATATCTTTATTTTCAGTACTCATGATTGTGTATTTATTATTCTTATTAACTCTTAACTTCATAGCAAATCCTTTGCCAACTTGGTCAATCTGTCATTATGACATTTTCATTATTAAGCTATATTCGTGCTAATTACCTCACTTTTTTACTTTAAATAGATATTCCGATCACACTCCATAAAAAAAGGAAACTCTAGTTTCCTAAAGTTTCCTTCTATCGTTATCTACTGTACTTCTTCTTTATCCTTTAAAAAAGTCCTTTAAAGCCGTTTTTAACGTCTTAAATTTAAAATCAAATCCTGAACTGATAATCTTTTCACTACTTACTTTTTGTCCTTCCGTTACTAAGATTGCTTTTTCTCCTAGAGCTACTCGAATAACGCTTTCTGGTATAGCAGGTAGCCAAATAGGCTTCCCCATTGCTTCGCCTAAACTATTTGTAAACGCTCTATTCGTTAAAGGTTCTGGAGCTACGCCATTATAAATTCCCTCTAGCCCACGCTCTAAGACATAGACAAACAAGTTTACTAAATCATCAATGTGAATCCAAGAATAATACTGCTGCCCTGTACCAATAGGTGCACCTAACCACAACCTAACAGGTTTTATCATCGTAGCTAATGCACATTCGTGCAAATCTAATACTAGACCTATACGCACAAGGCTCACCTTAAGTCCCAATTCTCTAAAAGCTAAATTACCTCTTTCCCATTGTTCTACTACATTTCCTAAGAAGTTAGTAGCTTTTTGATAATGTTCTTCATCTTGAACCTCAGCTATATTGCTATAAATACCGATAGCAGATGCCCCAATAATATGTTTTATCTGGTGCGTATTTTCTTTAAGTACTTGATACAGAAAAGCAGTTGGTATAATACGACTATCCAATATTAACTTCTTACCAGCCTTAGACCAAGAATCGGCTATACTAGACCCCGCAAGATGAATAATAGCTTCTACTCCTTCTAAACAAGCGATATCGATTTCTCCCTTATAAGGATCCCAAACAAATCCTTTTGCACCCTTTACCTCATTCTTCCCTAAAGAGCGTGTAAGGTAATGTACTTCATGACCTTGATTGATTAGAGATTGAGTTACTCTACTCCCGATAAAACCAGTAGCACCTGTTATCAGTACCTTCATTATTTTTTACTTCTTATTTTTAATGTCCATTCAAAGTTCATAACAGACACCTGATCACCATCCGCATTTCTTCCAATGCTCTTCATCCATACAGTCACTCCCTCACCAGTATCTATTGTTTTCTTTATTGCTTCATCTAATAAGGCTCCATCTACACATTCAAAAAAGATGCGCCCCGTTGCCTTCTTGGTAAAACTACTATTATTATTGGCTACTAGCATAGATATTTTCTCGCCACTCTCTGCAATCTTACGCATAACTAATGCTCCTGTAGATAATTCTGCTGCCATAGCTTGTACAGCAAAGTACATAGAATTAAATGGATTCTGATTTTTCCAACCATGCTTAACAGTCGTAACTGCCCTTACATCAGATATTTCTTTCATACGCACACCTGCCCAATAAGCAGACGGCAATTTAAAAAACAAAAACTTATTAATATTCGATACGTTAAACTTCATAAAACTTAGATTTTTACTAAATATACAAAAAATGTTTATCCCTAACATAATTTTAACAAAAGTTAATTCCGTGTTAAAAAACAGTACTATGCAATACAAAGTACCTTCCTTTAGATATATCTTTGCTATAGAAAATAAGAAACACTATTACCATGAATATAGAAAACACAAAAGCTCAAATGCGAAAAGGTATTTTAGAGTTTTGCATTCTTTCTATTCTTAAAGAGAGAGATTGTTATACCTCAGAAATACTAGACGAATTAAAAAGCGTCAAGTTGGTAGTGGTAGAAGGTACAGTATATCCTTTACTAACTAGATTAAAAAATGATGATTACCTAGCTTATAGATGGGAAGAGTCCAGCTCTGGACCTCCACGCAAATACTACAAGCTAACCGAAAAAGGAGAATTATTTTTAGACGAATTAGCTAAAACATGGTATGAGTTAGCTAACGCAGTAAAAGAAATAACTACTAAAAAAATGAACGATGAATAAAACACTTACAATCAATATAGCAGGATCAGTTTTTCACATAGATGAAAATGCTTATCTAAAACTAGATCAATATCTAAAGGCAATCAAACGTTCGTTTCCTAAAGAAGAACAGGACGAAATCATTCATGATATTGAAATCAGAATAGCAGAACTATTCTCTGAGAATATTACAGACTCTAATCAAGTAATCACAATAGCTGATGTAGACAGAGTGATCTCTATTATGGGAAGTCCAGAAGACTATATAATAGATGAAGAGCCAACTGCAAAAACAGAGACTAAATATGTCTACACAGGCACCAAAAAACTATACCGAGATGGTGAGAATGCTATGGTAGGTGGAGTATTAGCTGGTCTAGGTCACTACTTTAAGATAGATACGGTATGGATGAGAATTATCTTTATGATATTAGTATTATTCTACGGAACAGGAGTTTTATTATACCTTATCTTATGGATTATCGTACCAGAAGCGAAGACTACTTCTCAGATCTTAGAAATGAAAAGAGAGCCTATAAACATCTCTACTATTGAGAAAAAGGTAATGGAGAATGTTAATTATGTAACGAGCAAAATCAATGATGTAGACTACGAACATATCAAAAATCAAACGAAAAGAGCTGGTGAACGCAGTGGTAAAATAATCCTAAATATCATCGGTATCTTCTTTATCGTCATCAGTGTATTGTCCATATTTTCAAGCATAATTGGTATTTCTGCAGCTTTGATTAATAAAGAAATTATCTTAGAAGAAATAGGTTCTGAATTTCCTTTACTTTCTGCAGGAGTTTATCCATTTTGGGTGAGTACCTTATTACTAACTTCTTTAGTTACCCTTCCTTTCATCGGATTGTTAATTATAGGGTTACGCATGATCTATACTAACATTAAGTATGTAGCCCTAATCATAATTGGGTTATTACTACTGTGGTTTATTTCTTTAGGTTTATTCTCTATACCATTCTTAAATGCTAAAAACTATGAATCTCGACACGTCTATAGAACTGAATATACAGAGTCTGCTAAGGCTACCTCAGAATTCAGCTTTGATGACACTACTGATGAAATCAAAATCACATTAGTAACAGAGGATTATTTCAAATCAGATAAGTCAAAAACGGAAGGGTTTGAAGTAAAAGAAATCAACTCACTTTTGCCTATCGAAATAGAAATCTTACCTACATTTCAAAACGAGATATACGGTACTTCAGAAGTTAAAGACTTTACTATCAATAAAAAGAAAAACAAGATAATAAAGATAGATTTGAACTTAACCAACTTAAATCAAGAAGGGAATCAATTAATCATTTCTAACAATCTATTTCCAGAAAACAAAACAAATGCAGATACTGAAAATGCAAAAATAGTATACACTATTTACATCCCAAAAGGAAAAAAAGTATACATCAGTGAACCAGTAAAAGCATTGATAAAATCAAACGAGACACTTACAGCTGGAGCGCATTGGTACGAGATGCAAGAGGACTCTACCCTTAAATGCTCTGACTGCTAGTAATATTAATTTTGTTTCAATTATTACCAATAAAAAAGGTTCCTTTTTAAGGAACCTTTTTTTGTATCATATTCATCTGATTAGTAAGAACCAGATTCGTTATAAGCATCTCTGATCATTTTATCATTTGCTTTAATCGCAAACTCTACACGTCTATTCTTAGCTTGTCCTTCTTTCGTATCGTTAGAAGCGATAGGGTCAGCTACACCGAAACCATCTGTCTTCATACGATTAGCAGCTACACCTTTAGACGCTAAATATTGTCTTACAGATGCTGCACGTTTTTTAGACAAGCTTAAGTTATACTCTTCTCTACCTGTATTATCCGTATATCCGTATATCTCGATATCTGTATCTTGATTCTCAGGATCTTTAAATACTGTAGTTAACTTGTCTAAATTATCTTTTGCTCTTTGTGTTAACGTTGAAGAGTTTAAATCAAAGTTTACAGAATTCTCTCCTAACACTAGCTTGATTCCCTCTCCTACACGTTCTACTTGAGCACCAGGTACCGTGTTTTCGATCTGACGTGCTTGCTTATCCATCTTGTTTCCGATCACTCCTCCAGCAGCACCACCGATTACACCTCCTAGTACAGCACCTAGAGCACCGTTACCTCCTTTACCGATATTGTTTCCTAAGATCCCTCCGATAATAGCTCCACCTGCAGCACCGATAGCAGCACCACGTTGTGTCTTATTAGAGTTTTTAGCAGCTTCACATCCTGTTAAAGATACTGAAGAGATTAATAATGTTCCTGCTAATATAAATGTGGCTGTTTTTTTCATCTTGTTTTATTGTTTTGTTTTAAAAGGTAAATTAATTCTTAGTAAAGCGATATGTCACATCATACGATTGTCCACCTGCATAGAATTTATCAACTAACTCAAATGTATTAGCTGTTTGATTCTTCACACGTAGAGAATACCCTGTTGTTACATTTTTAGCTTTGACACCCTCATCGACGAATTTAAATTCGAAGTTACCATTCGGAGTAATAGTCCATTTAAAATCACTTGCAAAACTAGGACAGTCTCCTCCTTTTGTCAATTCTACTACACCTGTATTATTGTTAGAAACGAATTTCCATTGGCTCCCAATAAAACACTGTGAATCAGCAATATTAAATGAACTCACTTTTACGAACTCACCACCGATGTGTTTGATATCCGTTAAAGTCCAATTCCCTTTTATCCCTACCTGAGACTTTGTGTCCATAGTAGGCTTACACGATGCTACTGCAAGAGCTAGTGCACCAAATAACACTAATTTTTTCATAGATTTTTTATTATTGTTACGTTTTCTTTTACGCGATACTCTTCTCAAAGTTACGAAGAAATAAGATAACCTTGAGTTTTCTGACAAAGTGACACTCTTTTTGCTTTGGTATCTTTTTTGTCCTTACAACACTGTAAAAATATTAAAAATTCAAATAACATTAAACATACAACTATGACATCTGGAAAAATTAACGTTACAGTGGAGAACATCTTCCCACTTATTAAAAAGTTCCTTTACAGTGATCACGAAATTTTTTTAAGAGAGTTAGTATCTAATGCTACTGATGCTACATTAAAACTAAAACATTTAACGAGTATAGGGGAAGCTAATGTAGAATATGGAGACCCTATCATTGAAGTTAAAATAGACAAAGACAATAAAAAACTTCACATCATAGACCAAGGTCTAGGGATGACTAAAGAAGAAGTAGAAAAATACATTAATCAAGTTGCTTTCTCTGGAGCTGAAGAGTTCTTAGAGAAATATAAAGATTCGGCTAAAGACACAGGTATCATCGGACACTTTGGTCTAGGGTTCTACTCTGCTTTTATGGTAGCGGATAAAGTAGAAATCTTCACTAAATCATTTAAAGATGAGCCTGCTGCACATTGGACTTGTGATGGTAGCCCAGAGTACACTTTAGAAGCATGCGACAAAACGACTAGAGGTACTGAGATTGTATTACACATTGCGGAGGATTCACTAGACTTCTTAGAAGACTATAAAATCCGTGAGTTATTAGTAAAATACAATAAATTCATGCCTGTGCCTATTAAGTTCGGTACGCATGAAGAAGGTGAAGGAGATGATAAAGTAGAAGTAGATACTATTATCAATAACCCTAACCCAGCATGGACAAAACAACCTGCTGACTTAAGTGATGAAGATTATAAGAACTTCTATAAAGAGTTATACCCTACTCAATTCGAAGATCCTTTATTCAATATCCACTTAAATGTAGATTATCCATTTAACCTTACAGGTATCTTATACTTCCCTAAGTTAAGTGCTGATCTTCAAATGCAAAAAGACAAAATCCAATTATACCAAAACCAAGTATTCGTAACGGATAATGTAGAAGGTATCGTTCCTGACTTTTTGACAATGTTAAAAGGAGTTATTGACTCTCCAGACATCCCATTGAACGTATCTCGTTCTTACCTTCAGGCTGATGGTAATGTGAAGAAAATCTCTAACTATATCACTCGTAAAGTAGCTGATAAGTTAAAATCGTTATTTAACGAAAATAGAGAAGACTTCGAAAGCAAATGGAATGATATCAAAATCGTA
The DNA here is from genome assembly GCF_004337635.1 of Myroides odoratimimus. Classification (NCBI taxonomy): domain Bacteria; kingdom Pseudomonadati; phylum Bacteroidota; class Flavobacteriia; order Flavobacteriales; family Flavobacteriaceae; genus Myroides; species Myroides odoratimimus. Next base: position 2,046,625 of record NZ_CP037427.1, on the reverse strand, counting down.
CTAGAATACGGTATGTTATCTGAAGAGAAGTTCTACGAAAAAGCTGGAGCATTCATGCTTTACCCTACTGTAGATAATAAATTCTATACATTAGAAGAATTAAAAGAAGCTACTAAAGATAACCAAACTGACAAAGATGGTAATCTAGTAATCTTATATGCTTCTAATAAAGATGCTCAACATAGCTATATTGCAGCTGCACAAGAGAAAGGATACCAAGTATTATTATTAGACTCTCCTATCGTATCTCACTTGATCCAAAAGTTAGAAAGCGATAATGAGAAAACTACTTTCGTACGTGTAGACTCTGACCATATCAATAACTTGATTAAGAAAGAGGATTCTGAAATCTCTAGATTATCTGAAGATGAACAAAAATCATTACAAGAGATCGTAGAGAATATCGTACCTAAGGATAAATATACTGTGAAGCTAGAAGCTATGGATAGCACAGCAGAGCCATTCATCATTACACAGCCTGAGTTTATGCGTCGTATGAAAGAAATGAGCCAGTCAGGTGGTGGAGGTATGTTCGGTATGGGTAACTTCCCTGAGATGTATAACCTAGTGGTGAACACAAACTCTCCTCTAGCATCTAACATCATCGGTAATGCTGATGAAGCAACTAGAACAGAAAGTATCAAACAAGCAATGGACCTTGCAAAACTATCTCAAGGTTTATTAAAAGGTGAAGAACTTACTGCCTTCGTAAAAAGAAATTTCAACAATCTGAAATAAGATTATAGCACTTCCAGAGAAGCCCATAACAGTGATGTTATGGGCTTTTCTTTTTTACAAACAGATCCCCTCGTTTTGTAATATTCCTTTCCTTTTATCCAATATACTATTATCTCAACTATACTTCCTTAGTTTTTCACTTGATTTTAGTGACTTATCTAAAAGTCCTTTCTTATCTCTACACCATCCCTGCATTACACTTTCTACTAGCTAATCTTTCTATTTCATTTTACTATACTAGCACATTGCTAGGGGTATTCTTGCACATTCCTTCGACAAAATAGCCTTCTAGGCAAGCAAACCCCAAGGATACTCCTAGCAAACCTCTAGAAAGTGCAAGCCAACCTAGATATAGATGGCTTATAGGAGCATTAAAACAAACATTCTTAATTTATAATTTCTAATTCCTAACCGAAGTATAGTGCTAGACATTTGTCCTAGACTGCTGAAAAAAATATGACTACCTTTGCCACGCAAAAAGTAATAAAAATGAAAGAACAAAATACAGCAAAAGGTGTTTTCTTAGTTGCTATCGGAGCGTCTAGTTTCGGTATGTTAGCTTCGTTCGTAAAACTGGCTTATGCACAGGGATATACGACTGCAGAAGTAACATTGTCTCAAGTACTTATTGGGTTAATCTGTGTGACCTTAATCAATGTGCTACGCAAGAAGTCTAGTGATGAACAAAAGGCGACTTCTAAAGATATTAGACAATTAATCTTAGCTGGTACTTCGATGGGATTCACTTCTGTATTATATTATATGGCTGTGAGTTATATCGATGCTTCTATCGCAGTAGTTCTCTTAATGCAGTCTGTATGGATCGGTATCGTATTAGACAGTATCGCGACTAAAACGTTTCCTAATCTCTTAAAAATAATCTCTGTTATCTTAATCTTATCAGGGACATTATTAGCGACTAATGTATTGTTTAGTGAAATCAAGTTAGATATTAGAGGAGTGATATTTGGTTTTATGGCAGCGTGCTCTTTTGCTACTACGTTATTTGCTTCAGGGCGTATCGCTAATCACTTAGCAGCTCCTAAGCGAAGTATGTTTATGCTATGTGGTGCAGCGACTATTGTATCTATCTTTGTGATCATAACACAGATAGGGCCTAATAACTCTGATGCGATGATGAGCTTCTATACGATGTTCTCTGACAATACTTCTGGTATCCGTGATTTTGACTGGAGTATCTTCTACGGATGGGGACTTATATTAGCCTTATTCGGTACTGTATTACCTCCTATATTCTTGAATATGGGATTCCCATTGACAGGAGTTGGCCTAGGAAGTATTATCTCTTCATTAGAACTACCTGCTTCTGTGACAGTAGCTTTCTTTGTTCTAAAAGAAGAAGTTATCTTCATTCAATGGATGGGAATATTAATGATACTAGGCGCTATCGTACTGATGAATAGCAACCTATTATTTAAAAAGAAAAAAATTGAGGTAGTGGAATAACTTCCTCATTGTAGTTTTTATATATAAATTTAAAAAGCCTTCTCTTGTTGATCAAAAGAAGGCTTTTTTATTGAATTGAGTTACTTTATATTCTTCTCTTCGTTCCAGTAGTAGCTATCTGGATAGATACGTTCACCGAAGATGGCAGTACCTACTCTAACGATGGTAGCCCCTTCTTCAATCGCTATTTCTAGGTCATGGCTCATCCCCATAGAGAGTTCTTTCATTTCTACATTAGGCAGTTGGAGCGCTATCGCCTCTTGTTGTACTTTCTTTAGTATTTTAAAACAAGGGCGTACCAACTTCTCTTCTGCGCTGAATAAGCCAATTGTCATTAGTCCCTTGATGTGTAATCGATCATACGTAGCGACTTCTTTTATAAACTCAACAGCCGCTTCTGGTGCTACCCCGAACTTGCTATCTTCATCAGAAGTATTCACTTGGATTAATACATCTATTGTTCTGTTATCTCGTTCTAAGAGTTGTTGTAATTTTTCTACTACACTGATGCGGTCTATAGACTCTATGCAAGTTACTCCATACTTCAGGATATCTTTGATCTTGTTGGTCTGTAGATGTCCGATAAAGTGTCTAGTACAATTATCTGTACCTATACCTTCATACTTATCCCTTAGCTCTTGTACCTTATTCTCTCCTATCAGAGGGTATCCCTCCTCTATCGCTATCTTTATTCTATCTGCATCTACCGTCTTAGTAGCGAGCAATAGTTGTACCTCATCTCTAGAACGACCACTGTGTGCGCATGCTGCTGTAATACGCTTTTCTAAACTTGCTAAATTATCCTTTATTCTAGTTTTCATACTTCTCGATTTAAAAAAAGGATATCCCAAAGATTGTTACTAAGGGATATCATGAACTAAACAACAGTTAGATTTTACTTTAGACTATTATCCTTTACTGTTACTACAAATGTAATACTCCTTTTGATCAAATAGATAACACAGATTTAATAATATGAGCTAGTCCAGATACGCACTAAGCGCCTCACTGAAAATAGTGATTTTGTGAATCAGACCATAAAATATTGCTAATATGCGAAAATAATAAGGGAGACTTCTTTACTTTTACCCTCGATAAGACACAAACAAAACCATTTAAAAAAGAACCTATGATTAAAAAGATTTTCTCATTAGCCATTTTATTCTCTACACCGATGTTCAGTCAGGTAGCACGAGATACTATCTGGGTAGATAGCTATGACTATGTAACAGCTAGAAAAAATGCTGAATCTTTTAAAATTGCAAAAGATATCAAAGGCGAACCGACACTAAAATCAATAGAGGTATATAATGCAGCTTCTAAGAAGATAGAAAGTAAAGGGAAAGGAACTCTTCAAGAAGGAGGACAAGTTCTATACACAGGAGCTGTAAACTACTATAATAAAGAAGGAAAAATAGACGCTACTTATACATATGATCAGGATAATATGATCGCTAAGGCAGAGACTATAGATCCTCGTAATGGCAATAAATATATATGTACTTATAGTGATAATATAATCCAAGATGGTCAGGCTATTTATAACTGGCAAGGAACATATATCTATGTAGAAGCTGAAGGAGGTATATATACTCGCTATGAGATCATCAATCCTAAAAATGAAAAGAACTATATCGCCTATTTCTTCGATGAGAATAATTATATCACAGGGGAGAAATACTTCGATGTAAATGGAGAGGTAAAGCAACAAGCTACTTATAGTGGTGGGACACCTTATGATGGGTACGTGACTGCATTAGACTATGACAGCTTCACAGTACAGTCTATCAGCGAATATGGAGAAGGAACGATGATCTCTACTGTGGCTTACTATACAACAGGAAAAGTGAAGAGTAAATCTACAACTGTCGCTAATGTAACAACAGATGTATACTATGATCAAGCGGGTAAAGAAATGGGTACCTTTACGAGTAAACTAGAAGACGATGGATACTCTACTTATCAGGAAGGAACGAACTACATATTCAATACGTATGATAGTCATCCTGATGAGATCTACTCTATCTATACTTATAAACAAAACGTACCTGTACTGGTAAAAGAATACTATACATTCCCTAAAAAGAATGCAGTGAAATCTATCACGTATAGCAATGAAGAGAGTTATATCCAAAAAGTAGAATACTTCAATGAAGATGGTAGTTCTAAAGGACAAATCACTTATAACGAGGATGGATATACTCCTAAAGAAGGGACTATGATAGTAGGGAATGTAAGCTCTATCTATAAAAACAGCAAACTAGTAGAAAGAACAGAAACGTATGAAAACGGTAAAGTATTCGAGGTTACAAAAAACAATACTTCTGTATACTATGACCAAAAAGGGAAAGAGATAGGTCGTATTGACTTTAAACTAGACCCTATCTATGGATCTATGTCTTATATCACTGGTACTAGATATGTATTATCTAATGATTTGATTTCTACTGTTGCTAAGTATGAAAAAGAATTATTAGTATATCAAGCTGATTATGATACTAATGCTGATAAAGCAGTATTGTCAACAGAGTCATACTATTCTAACAATGCGTTAATCAAAGAAGTAGAATATCATGACAATGGTAAAAAAGCTAAGGTATCTACTTACTCACCTAACTCCTACTCTTATACTCCTGTAAAAGAAACACATTTCGACAAAACAGGGAAAGAAATAGGTACGTATGACTATATCGCTCAGACAGGAACTCGTATAGAGCTATCTTATGATAAACAAGTAACTTCTATAGAGAAACTACAAGATGGAAACCTACTTTCTAAAAAGGGATATGCGTTAAAAACAGGTAGTAACTCATACGCTAGTAACTCTTATTTCTTACAGGCTGATATCGACTATAATAAGCAAGGTAAATTCTATAATGAAAAAGGAGAGGTAATCTCTACAGCTACTTATAAAGATGGTGTGCCTTATGAAGGAACAGTGACTATCATAGACTCGTATTACAAAACAGAAACTGTTTATAAAAACGGACATAAAGTAGGTAAAGAGACTATTAAGTACTCTAGTGGAGATGAGATTATCAATATCAACTACTATGATGATAAAGGAGAACTTACTAAAATAGAATCTTATGAGAATAGTACTCTGAAAACATCTAGTGAATATAAAGACAATGTGATACACGGTGTGTCTACATACTACGATAGTGAAGGAGAAGTATTATCGACGCTGACTTATAATGAGGGAGTTCCTTATGAAGGAGTGTTAACTGAAGCGTCATATATAAACTTCACCACTAAAGGTTTTGAGAATGGGCAGTTAACTTATGTAAAAGTTTACAATGTAGACGATGCTTATTCTCCTACAAACTTACTGATGGAAGAGCATTATAGAACTAGTACTTCATTTGAGAGAACTATCTATCATGCAGAGACAGAAGCTATAGTGTATAAATATAATCTTACAGATAGTGAGCTAGATGGAGCATACCAATACTACGAAAATGGTAAGGTGAAGTATCAAGCTACTTTTAAGGACGGAACATTAGTAGATGGTTCTGTAGGTATAGTAGACTTTAATTATGAGCCATACAACTATTATTCTTCATACGAAGCTTCTGAAGATACTTCTAAGTACACAGTACTAAGTAATAAAAAAGGTACTTATACGATCAGTATTTTAAATACGGATGATAATAAAGAGGTATTTAAAATGGAAGCGAAGGTTAAAAAAGGAGACCATAGTTTAAACCCATTGGCTAGTAAAAAAATAAAACTAGAAAACTTATACCCAAACAATGAGTATAATGTAATGTCATACTACAGTAGTCCTTATGACTATGCAGTAGATGCAGCAGCTACTGCTGTAGCAGCTGACGCAGCGGCAGTAGAAGCTACTGCTAGTGCATATTATGAATAAAAATATTCTTAGATAAGAACCATTAAATCCCAAGTGTTATACTTGGGATTTTTTTGTTTTATAGAAGTATCATTCTCATTTATTTTAATTAACTATTTTGATATAAATATTAATTTTATTAAATTAGACTTCAATAAAACTAAACAAACTATCCACATTATGTCAATTAAGCCCAAACTACCTATACATTGCCCTAGTTGTGAAAGTGAACTAAAGGTCACCCAGCTTTCTTGTGAGCACTGTCAGACTATTGTCAATGGTAACTTCTCTCTCCCACTCCTCTTACAGTTGGGTAGAGAAGAACAAGAATTTATACTGGCTTTCTTTCTAAACAGTGGGAGTCTAAAGCAAATGGCACAACAGATGAATATCAGTTACCCTACTGTTCGAAACAAACTAGATGACATGATAGAACATATCCAGCAACTACAGAAAAAAGAATAATCAACTACTAACCAACAACCTTATGACAAAAAACTATATTCTTAAACCATTTGAAAGCATACAAGATAAAACGCTCTTAGCAATCGGTGTACTAACTGGAGTAGTTATTAGTTGTCTTCAACTATTAACTCATATGCGTAGTATAGCAATTCTAAAACAAGTAACTCTCAAATCAGCACCTACACTTGTCCAAACCTTGAGTGACTTTGCTATCACAACAATAGTAATGACACTTGCTTTATTTGTATTTGGAAAAATCATCAACAAAAAGACTCGACTAATAGATATACTCAACACCGTGTTGATTGCACGTATATGTCTAGATATAAGTGTACTATTTGATATCAATGGATACCTAAGTGATTTCTCTCTTCAACTTATTGACAATATTGCTAATCCTGAAATATTGTTCAAAAGTAATCCACAAGGTTTTGTTTATTTTATCATTACGTCATTTGCTAGTATTCTCTGTCTAGTTGGTTTTGGATACTATATCTACCAAGGTTTCAAACTAGCTACACACCTCAAAAAGAAATATATGATTATTGTCTTCGTACTAATCATCTTACTTGTAGATACTCTGACAAGGCTAATCACTACATTATATTAACCAACACAACAACACTATGAAAAAACTATTAACTACACTTACCTTATGCTTTGCTACGTCATTTAGCTTTGCACAAACAGCTGTTCAGGTAGACAGTGAAATTGATGGAGACTTATATTTAGCGAATAAAGACAGTAAACAACTCGCTATTATAATAGCGGGTTCTGGTCCTACTAACAAGAATGGAAACAATCCTGCTGGAGTAAATGCGAACTCGTATAAGTACCTTGCCCAAGGGCTAAAAGAGAATGGTATCAACACCTTCACGTATAACAAGAGGATGTTCGCTCAGATTAAGAACCAGACTATTAATGAGGCAGATATTAAGTTTGAAGACAATGTGAGTGACTTAAATATAGTTATTGACTATTTCAAAAAGGACTATCCTAATATTATCTTGATAGGGCACAGTGAAGGAGCCATGGTAGCTACATTGGCTAGCCAAGACAATAGTGCTGTATCAAAGCTTATCTCACTACAAGGGCCAGGAGAATCAGTTGATAAAATACTGTATAAACAGATAACGGCACAAGCGCCTTTCTTTGCAAAATCAATAGAAGACATTCACGCTAAACTTAGAAAAGGCGAAATAGTAGATAGCATTCCTCCTATGCTACAAAGCTTATATCGCACTTCTGCTCAGCCTTACCTTATCTCGTGGATGAAGTACGATCCTACTGTAGAGCTTAAAAAAGTAAAACAACCGATTTTAATCTTACAAGGAGATAAAGACTTACAAGTCAAAACAGATCAGGGAGACAACTTAAAACAAGCTGTACCTACTGCAACTCTTGTGACAATAAAAGGAATGAATCACGTACTAAAAACAGTTGTAAAAGAGGATGAGAACTTAGCACTATACACAAAGCCTGATGTGCCTCTTCACACTGAACTAGTACCTACTATTGTTAACTTTATAAAAAAATAATATGGAGGCTTTTATTATTGTTGGCTTAATATACATAGGTATAAGTTATTTTCTTACTGCTGAAAATGCTGATGGTTTATTAGCAGGCTACAACACGATGTCTGATGAACGTAAAAAACTATATGATATTACCTCTACTGTTAATATAATTAACCGAACAGTACGCTGGACTGGTATAGTATTAACTCTTGTGGGAATAGTCTTCTATTTTATTCATGTAGAAGAGTTTATACATTTTATCATACTTATTTTCAGTATAATCCCTCTATTAGCATCAAGTATTTACGCGAGATTAAGGTATTCTAAAGACCCTATGCGCTGGTATGATTGGATAATTCCTATTGGGATAAGCGTAGGCAGTATTTTGTTAACTTATTTATTCATTACTAATTAATCACACTATGATAGCAACAGAACTACTTATATTTATGTGTCTATTTATTGTCTTAGGACTACTAGTTCCTCATGTCAAAACAATAAATAGCATACTAGGGTATCGCACACACCGTGCAATGAAGAACCAACGCAACTGGGAGTTTGCACAAAAGCTAAGTGGTAAGTACTTTGTATACTTAGGTATAGGTACGGGTATATACAGTGGTATTTCTTATCTACTTCCTACTTACTCAAAGCTATTAAACAATATATACTTCTTACCGATGATACTCAGTTTAGCATTTATTATTTATAAAACAGAACAAGGATTAAAGAAACTAGAAGAGTAATCATGAAAACTTATATCACACTCCTCAGAGGAATAAATGTCAGTGGCAAGAACATCATCAAAATGAATGTATTAAAACAATTGTGTGTTGACTTAGGTTTACACAATGTCCAGACTTATATTCAGAGTGGTAATATTGTTTATCAAGCAGTAGAACAAGATTGTACTATCTTATCTAAGAATATTCACAATACAATACTTAATACGTTAGACTTAGATGTTCCAACTATTACAATCGAGGAATTACAACTAGATAGAATTATTAAAGACAATCCATTTACAACAGAAGAAAATCTCAATCGACTCTATATCACCTTCTTAGAAAGTGTACCACATCTAGATGGTACAAATATGCTTATAGGCAAAAAAGCTGACACAGAACTACTTCAAGTTACTGAATCAGCTGTATACCTCGTCGCAAATATTGGATATGGAAAAACGAAGATTACCAATACTTTAATAGAGAATAAACTAAAGGTAACTGCTACCACACGTAATTACAAAACATGTTTACAAATCAAAGCATTAGCTATTAAATAACACTTAAAGCATTATCTTTATTGATAATTAAAAATTACTATGAAAAGACTAACTCAATTATTCTCACTATTCTTTCTTCTATTGATATTCTCTTGTTCTAATGATGACAACGTTTCTTCTAATGATGACAATGTCCATTTTACAATTAAAACATACAGCGAACAAGAACATACAATAGATGTAATCATCACCTATGGTACTTATGATCGTAAAGAGAATAAAACCATCTTAAAAAAGCTAGAGATAAAAGACTTCAAAGAATTTACTTCTCCAAAGATTACAACAGATCAAACTTATGCTTTCTTAACTGTAGAGAAACTAAATGATCCAAATCTAATGACTTTTATTAAAATAAACTCTTTCGTCAATGATAGAGACATTATGACTAATGCTAGTAATAAAGAGTTTACTAATGCAGAAGTTGATATTAAGCATTTTGCAAATATGCACAAGAAATAAAAAACTGCTATTATTATAATTAAAACCAAAAGCTTCGTTTATAACGGAGCTTTTCTATTTTTAAAAGGAATATATAAAATACAAATCATCACTCCTTACAAATATTTATAATACTTCATCCTCTTAATTTTTTTATAATTTTTAACTACTATATTTGCGCCCAAATTTACCTACTATGAAAAAAATATTTCTTTTAATCACTTGTATAGCTCTTGGAGCATGCAGTTCTTCGATGAGTACTACTATGACTACTACAAAAGTTAACACACCTCTTAATACAGAAGTTATAGTACTTAAACTTAATGAAGAAGTTCCTACACCAAATACAAAAGTAGGTAGTAGCAAATTTGGAGATTCAGGTTTTTCTGTCAACTGTAACCTAAATTATATATTAAGTAATGCTCGTAAAATTGCTCAAGACTTTGGAGCAGATGTCATTAAAATAACAAAACACAAACGCCCTAACCTATGGAGTACGTGCCATAGAGTAGACGTTGATTATTATAAAACACAAACACTTAAAAATAACAATTAATGAAAAAAACACTCTTACTAATCTCTTCAGCATTACTATTATTAAATACAAGCTGTGCTACTATCGTATCTGGAAGCAAACAAAAAATAGAGATCTACTCTACTCCTACGAACTCTACAGTCTATATAGACAATAAAGAAGTAGGTAAAACACCATACAATACTAAACTAAAGAAAAACCAATCTTATACACTTAAGATAGCAAGTGAAGGATATGACACTTATAAAACTGATTTTGAAAGAAGCTTTAATGCTTGGTACATTGGTAATATTGGTTTGGGAGGGATTATAGGACTTATTGTTGACCCTATCACTGGTGCAATTCATAAATTAAAACCTGTACAATACAACAGCACTCCTGCTAAAGATGCTGTTATCAAAGCAAATCACAGAACAATCTTTATGAACATTAGTTTAAAAGAACAAGATAAACCTCAACAATAAGAATAACAAAGCCTCGCAAATGCGAGGCTTTCTATATTTAAAGCACTAGTAGCGCCATATCTTTTAATGCTTGTGCTGGCTTAGAATACCAGAATGGTTCAAAGTCTTCATTCGTAAACTCTTCAAAGCTTTTTTTCATTTCTTGATAAGTCATCGTCTGAGAAGCTTTCTCTTTCAAAGTCTCCACAAAATGTACAAACCAATCCCCTACCACTCTATCTACATCTACACCTATCGTCTCTTTTTTAGTATAGAATACCAACTGAGCCATTTCAAACACTCTGTTCTTTTTCTTCTTTTCGAAGTACTCGATATAAGGGAATGTCCCTAACCATACTACCTTTTGATTTGGTTTACACACCGTCAAAGGTTCGTTGTTTAAACAACTGAATATATAATCAGGTGATATACTCGTACGAGGTATTTTAAAATCAAACCATTCATGTAATGGCATATCAAAACACATCCCATGCATAAAGTTAAACAGTGACTTCTTCAGTCCAAAAGAGAACTTATCATGTATCGCTCCGTTCATCTCTACGTGAGGTACATCGTTATTAGCGAATGTCCCCATCTCAGCATGTACACGCTCTACCTTGTATTCCTCTGGGTTCATCCCTACTGGTGAGTGAGCAGTCATCGCAAACTGATGCCAAAAGCCCGATTGCATTACTCCTGCTTCAAATAACTGACGCACCATCTCTAGACTGTCTATTGTCTCCTGTGCAGTCTGTGTTGGGAAACCATACATTAGATAAGCATGCACTAAGATACCTGCCTCCGTAAAGTTTCTATTCACACGAGCTACTTGTTCTACCGTAACTCCCTTATCTATTAATTTTAATAATCTATCTGAGGCAACCTCTAACCCTCCTGATACAGCTACACATCCTGAAGCTTTTAATAATAAGCACAAGTCTTTCGTAAAGCTCTTCTCAAAGCGGATGTTCGTCCACCACGATACTGTTAGTTTACGTCTGATAATCTCTAACGCTACCTCGCGCATCAGTGCTGGCGGTGCTGCCTCATCGACGAAGTGAAATCCTGTCTCTCCCGTCTGCTCAATTAACGTCTGCATACGGTCTACGATCTGCTTAGCCGCTATTGGTTCATATACCTTGATATAGTCTAAACTAATATCGCAGAAAGTACACTTACCCCAATAACATCCATGTGCCATCGTTAGTTTGTTCCATCGACCATCACTCCACATACGATGCATTGGATTCACTACCTCTATCACAGAGATATACTCTGTCAGCAATAAGTCTGAATAATCAGGAGTACCTACCTCAGCCTGTTTATAGTCACGCTTCAAAGGATTATTGATATACACTACCTCTCCATCTTTAGCGATAAGCGTACGCTTTAACTCCTCTTGTGCTATCTTTCCTTCTACATGGAGAATTAAGTTCTCTAATGGAGCCTCTCCATCATCTAAAGTGATAAAGTCAAAGAACTCAAATACACGCACATCTTTTAAAGAACGTAACTCCGTATTCGGAAACCCTCCTCCCATCGTGATTTTGATATGAGGATAATTCTTCTTAATGTACTGAGCACATCTAAAACTGCTGTACAGATTACCAGGAAAAGGTACAGAGAAACCTATTATCTTAGGATTAGTCTTATCTATTAGCTGTTGTAATAAATCAAGGGTAATCTCATCGATATAAGTCAAGGGTTGGTGTAATGCATCATACATCTCATCAAAGGTATGAGCAGAACGACCTAATCGCTCAGCATATCTACTAAACCCAAAATTGGTATCTACTGTCTCAACAATGAGATCAGACAAGTCCTCTAAATACAGTGTAGATAAATGCTTCGCCTTATCTTGTATTCCCATCGTACCGAATGCCCACTCTAACTCTTCTAGTTGTTCAAAGCGAGATGCTCGTGGAAGATAATCCTCTTGTACGATAGCATGTGCTAATGTAGAGTTCTTTCCTTGTAAGAAAGCTATTACAGCATCTATAGTAGAGATATAATCCTCTTCTAAAGCAAGAATACGATGTATATTAGGAGAGACCTCTTCTATGTGTTCATGTACATAGTCGAACAAGTCTATCAAACCTTGTTTACTAAACAATTTCAATATAACCTCTATTCCCAAATCTGCTTGGTAGCTATCTATATTCAGGGTATTCAGAAACCCCTTAATATATGCTGTCGCTGGATAAGGTGTGTTTAACTGCGTAAACGGAGGAGTTATAAATGCTATTGTTGTATTCACTGTATCTAATTTTGGAGTGCAAAGATACTACTATTCAACCGAGTAAAAAACTGTATATCCTTCACTTTTAATCTTTTCAAAAAACAAACTTAACACACATTTAATCAATCAATTAAACCTTTATAAAATACTTTTTATATATCTTTGCATTAAATACATATAAAATGGCAAAACCAATTAAAATAACACCCACTCTAAAAAGTAAAGATGCTGCTCGTTTTCTAAAACAAATTGAAGCAAACAAATCTATCCCTAAAGACAATGCGAGATTAGAACAAATTCGCAAAGATGCCTCTATACTAAACTCACTATTTAAGAAAGTTTAGTATATGCCTATTATTGACTTTTCTAAACTAAATTTTCTTCTACTATTAGAAAGTCATGAATTAAAACCTTTTAACTGCGGAGATAAAGATCTTAACTCTTTCTTATTTAAGAAAGCTTTACACTATAAAAAAGAATTATTAGCCACTACTTTTATTTTAGAAAATCAAGAGCGAACGATTGCTTATTACACTCTTTTTAATGACTGTTTACGTGTAGAGGATACTACCTTTTCAAGTAAAAATGCAATTAATCGATTCTTAAAAACATTCCTTTCTCATCCTAAACGACATCTAAAGTCCTTTCCTGCTATTAAAATAGGAAGATTAGCTATTGACGAAACATTTAAAGGTTTAGGTTTAGGCAGAGTAATCATTAATACAATAATCAATAATGCTATTGAAATGAATAAACATCAAGCTTGTAAGTTTATAACAGTTGATGCTTATCAAACATCATTGCTGTTTTACGAAAGATTAGGTTTCAAATATTTATCAGATAATGATAAAAATAAAGATACAAGACAAATGTACCTTGACCTCACTCAATACATATAATTCCCTACAACACCTTACGCAGATATATCTTAGAATACCCTAACGGATAATCCTTCTCTTCTGCGAAAATCTCATAACCTAGAGATTGGTAAAAGTCAGAAGCTTGAAACGAAAAAGTATTCAATGATATATACTTACAGTTGCGTTCTACAGCTACCCGCTCTGCTGCTAACATGAGTTTCTTACCAAGGCCTTGTCCTCTATAACTCTCTTTCACAGCGAGGTTCTGTATCTCTAGCGTTCCCAATAATGAACGTCCTAATATCCCGCCTATCACCTCTCCTTCTTCTACTAAAGTAATCTCTAGTGATTCATTGATACAATCTGATAAATGTGTCGTATGACTTACATTATAAGAAGATAATATCTCCTTAATCGCCATCGCATTATGATCATCTATCTCTGTAGTTATCTTTATTTCCATCCTAACTCGTATTTCAGATTATACTAGTCTAAAGTACTAAATCTTAATCACACCATAACTTATTTCTATTCAATCACCATTTAAAGAATTTAACATATTCCTATCTTTGCCTAAAATATTAGAAATATGGAGAACAATAGTATTCCAATTTACAACATCTGTAACCTACTCGACAATAATAATATATCACAAGACTGTGTAGTATATCGACTTGAAGAGTTTATTTCTAATAGACCGAATATGGTATCTGCTCCTCACAGACACGCATTCTATCAAATCCTCTTCGTAGCTGAAGGGAAGGGAATACACTCTATTGACTTTGAGAAATTCTCTATTGAGGAGAAATGCTTATTTTATCTCAACCCTTCACAAGTACACAAATGGGAATTCGAACCTGGTACCAAAGGGTTTCTTATCAATTTCAATGATAACTTTCTGCGTACATTCTTAGTTAACCCGAACTATCTAAAGGAGTTTACCTTCTTCGGAGGGAACGCTCAGTACTCTAAGTTCTCTTGTGAGAAGTGCTATGAGACACTACACACGAAGTTCGAGAAGATGTATTATGCCTATACAGAAAACCAACCTTTACAGAAAGACTATATCAAAGTCTTAATGCTAGAACTGTTCTTAGAGACACAGCTATTCTTAGTCAAAAAAGTATTCGAGCCAGAAGAACCTAATGAGACGAAGGGGGCACACTTCATCATTAAGAATTTTGAGAAGCTCGTAGAAGACCATTTTATAGAGAAGAGATTACCTGGAGAATATGCTGATATGCTACACATCACTCCTAATCACCTCAACTCTTTATGCAAAAAGGTAGTAGGTATAACAGCAGGTGAAGTTATCCGTAACAGAGTGATCTTAGAATGTAAACGATTATTGGTCAATGCCGATTTATCGATTACAGAGATCTCTTATGAACTCGACTTTAAGAACAATGCTTACTTCTCTAGATTCTTTAAAAAGAATACAGGGCTATCCCCAGAAGAATTCAGAAAACAGAACTAAGAATTGATTACTTAAATACAATTCGCTTTTATCACACTGTTCTAAATTGATTAGTGTAAATATCACCACGTTTAGTGTAATATATTTCAGTAGGTAGGGTTCTAACTTTGCTGAAAAATAATACATTATGGATTTCCCTCTATTTCATTTAGACTGGTTGAACGATCGTTTCCTCATTGCGATGATAGCGATTATTCACGTATTTATAAACCATGGGCTAGCCGTTGGGTTCTTGCCTTATATTACATTATTAGAACAACAAGGAGTAGTCAAAAGTGGACCAGAAGACATCACTGATCTTGCCTGGGATAAGATGGTACACCGTATGATGATGGTCGGTTTTGTGATCACGACCACGATGGGAGCGATGACAGGAGTCGGTATATGGTTCTCAGCAGCACTAATTAGTCCTAACTCTATTGGTAGTTTAATCCGTGTTTTCTACTGGGGATGGTTTACAGAATGGATTGTATTCGTATTAGAAGTAGTTTTTATCATGATCTATTTCTTAACATGGAAGAACTCTAATAAATCTCTACGTGCTAAACAACGCCATATCCGATTCGGTTGGTTCCTTTCTGGATTCTCATGGCTGACTATGGCTATTATCGTAGCAATATTAGGATTTATGATGGATCCTGGTAACTGGATACAAGAACAATCTTTAGTAAGTGCATTGACTAACCCTATTTACTTACCTCAGCTATTATTTAGAACACCTACAGCGATGGTTGTAGCAGGAGCCTTTGGTTTCTTACTGATTATGTTGTTCACTAAGAAGTCTAGTGCTATCAGACCTACGGCTCTTAAGACTACAGCTATATGGGTATTACTGTGGTTACCGCTATCTATTCTAGCTTCTATTTATTACTATAACGTGATACCTGATGCGATGACAGCGAATATGAGTACGGCGGTAGGTACTATGGACTTTGCTAAATACTATGATTTATTAAAATACATTATCCTAATAGCGACTAGCTCACTAGCTCTGTTAGCAATCTGGACACTGTGGAAACCTAAGAAAGTCAATCTTATCATTGTGATTATTCCTTTTGTACTATCGCTTGGTTTCTTAGGAATATTCGAACGTGTACGAGAATTTATCCGTAAGCCTTATGTCATCGGTAACTATATGTACTCTAACCTGATCAGAGAAGAAGACTATCCTCTGCTACAGCGAGACGGTATACTGAAGCACTCTACTTATACCTCTATCACAGAGATTACAGAAGAGAATAAACTAGAGGCTG
The DNA here is from genome assembly GCF_004337635.1 of Myroides odoratimimus. NCBI lineage: Bacteria > Pseudomonadati > Bacteroidota > Flavobacteriia > Flavobacteriales > Flavobacteriaceae > Myroides > Myroides odoratimimus. The sequence continues at coordinate 2,030,052 of NZ_CP037427.1, read as the reverse complement.
GTAAAGATGTGTTTATGATAGCGTGTTCTCGATGTCATACCAGTCAGGGGATTAATTCTATCATATATGTATTCGAAAAAATGTATGGAATAGGAAAGCCTTTAGATATCAACTCGATGAAAGCGTATATACCTAATATGCACAACGGTAGAACCTATATGCCTCCTTATCCAGGTAACGAAGAAGAACTAGATGCACTAGCCCATTATATTTTCTATTTACAACAGAGTGGTGCGACACTAGAAGGGGCGCAGAGTGCTGGAGCACATCTTAACCCTACTCACTCTGTAGAACATTTTATAGAACAAAAATTAAACAATAACAAAGATGAATAATACTCCATTACCTAAAGATATACCCTTAGACTTACCATTACCAGAGTGGTTACTAGTTATTCTATTAGTAGTTTCATTCTTAGCACATATTGTGTTTGTAAACTTAATGGTAGGAGGTTCTATAGCCACGCTATGGGCAGAAATAAAAGGGCTTAAAAACAAAGAATACGATGTACTAGCACAAGAAATAGCTGCGACAATAACAGTAAACAAATCATTAGCTGTAGTACTAGGGGTAGCTCCTCTACTGAGTATTAATGCACTGTACACCATTTATTTTTACACAGCTAACTCCTTGACAGGGATTATGTGGATATTGATTATCCCTATGGTAGCGATTGTTTTCCTATTGACCTACTTACACAAGTACACTTGGGAAGCAATGGCGAATATGAAATTATTACACATATCTATCAATGCTCTAGCAGTAATTATGTTCTTATTCATTCCCCTAATCTTCTTAGTGAATATCAATCTGATGCTATTCCCTGAGAAATGGATGAGTGTAAGAGGATTCTTATCTGCTTTAGCCTTGCCAAATGTATTCCCGAGATACTTCCATTTTATCTGTGCATCACTAGCCCTGACAGGTCTATTTATCACTTGGTATATGGGGCGTAAGAACTATCCTTTTGAAGAATACTTTAAAGTTTTCACTAGAGCGAAGGTTAAACGTCTTGGATATCAGTTAGCGCTAGGGGCATCAGTAGCTCAGTTCTTATTTGGTCCTATCGTGATGGCTACTTTACCTGCCAAAGGGTTTAGTTGGGCTATGATGGGAGTGATCTTATCAGGTGTAGCAGTGGCAGTATATGCGGTGTACTATATGATCAAAACACTAAAGGGTACAGATGACCAACTAGACAGATACTTCAGAAGAATAGTGATTTCTATGGGGATTGTAGTCGTATTCATGGGAAGTGGTCGTCATGTCTATAGAGCGAATGCTATCAACCCACACCGAGAACTGATGGCTCAAAAGACAGCCGAATTTGAACAAGCATCAAAAGAAGCTAGAGAACAAGCAGCTAACCAACAAGAAGAAGAAAAACAAGCGATAGCTACTGCCGAAGCTTCTGGTGATAATACAGCTAAGGGTAAAGCAGTCTTTAATAGCTACTGTGCTGCCTGTCATAAAGAGAAGACACCACTAGTAGGGCCTCCTGTGACAGAAATGCAAGAAATATATGCAGACAATAAAACGGATCTAATCAAGTGGATTAAGTCTCCAGGTAAGAAACGTCCTGATGCACCACAGATGCCTCCATTCCCTCAGATCAATGATACGGATATGGAAGATCTGACTCAATATATCTTAAACATTAAATAAGTAGATTATGATTATTACGATATCACTATTTCTCATCTTAGCCATACTGATCATCTCAGGTGTTATCATTTCTAAGGTGATTAAAATCTATCTCTACTCTTCTAAGAATAAAGAGATGTGGAAAAAAGAAATTAAAGAAGAAAAAAACTATCAGTTTATAAAAGGTCTTTACTAACTCAGTGTTCTCCCCAGCACTGCGCACATCGTATCCCTCATTAGTAGGTAAGTATTGTATTTCCTGTAAGGTAATCTATTATTGTCATATCAAGAGAACGCTCCCAAAACTCTCTTTTTTATAGATTACTTACATCGCCGTTCCCAATACCTTATCTATTCTAATGGGGGATATTTTTATTCTATCTACTTCAGATGATAACGCTATTATTTACTCTTTAGACCAATTACTCAATTCCTCTTCAGCATCATATACAGACTGCGCATACCATGCATAGATATTCATAATCATATATCTGTCTATGCTACCATCTACACTCTTCATAGATACCATGTTGAGGTGAATACGCCCTAGATCATACTTTTTTATATTGACTAGCTGTTTAGCTGTATACTGTTTCTCACTTCTAAAATACTTTTTGAGTATCAGCTTATCTTCTCTTATATAAGCAGTACAGAGGTATATAACCTGACTCACTGTTATACATGTAACTAACACCGTAATTACATACTTTATAATCACAAACCAATAATCACCAACATCCTGACTGATTGTAGCAATGCTACAAAACAGAATGGTCAACAATATATTTAGTATCAGATGTCCTAATGAATACTGATAGGACAATCTCTTTTCTTGTGCAATCATCTAGTTAAAGAGTTTAGTTGTTCCAAAGAAAAGAGTTTAGCTTCTATATATCAAATCCTATAATCATAAACCATAACAAACTACACGATATAGGGCATAATTAGCTATAATCAGGGATAAGACAACGCCTACTCTACCCTAAATAATTCTACTCAAATAAGTAATAGTTCTCTAACAAAGCCTTTTGTAACCTACCTCCCCATGTTCTTAGACTATCATGTACAACTATTCACTTACTAATAAGACTTAGTATGATAGTAATATTATGGGATAGTGATACCATAGTGGTCGCATTAAAATAGGCTAAAATTATGCGACCACTATGCGACCACTATGCGATCACTAGCCGACCACTATGCGACCACGTCAAAAAAGGCTGTTTCGTCCTACTATAGCTGTACAGTTATTATTTATAATCCTACTTTTAGCTGTACACTTATTTATGCTTTTTATTCTTCAAAAGATAAATTGATTTTTTAACTAATGTAGTTCTTTTAAAATAAACTACTTTTAACCAGAGTAATTCAATTACTAAAATGAGTTTTCTAACAACATATCTACTATTATAATAGACATTGTCCGAAATCGAGTTCAATAACAAGCAATATGCTCAAATACAAATATATCCTCTAAATGATAAAGTTACTTATAGAAAAACATAAAGGAATCATCACGTATGACTCCTTATCTCATTTAAATTTTAATGGCTCTCCTGCTGAGGTAATAGATGAGTTAAAAGAAGATTTGTTTCAAGCAGAGTTTGGTAACCATACCTTACTTGATATTGGTTGGTATCCAGAGTTTGATGTTGATGGGCATTTCTGTGTACAAGTTATTTCTAATTATGACTGGGAAGCCCCCTTATATAAAGAGAACTGTAAATCATTTGCCTCTTTAGAAGAGAGTGTACTCCATACCCTTCAGCACTGTTTATAAATATACACTATGATACAACAAGATATACTATTAGCCATGATACCCGCTTTCTTAGGTGTCATAGATTATCATATCAGAGCTATCGCTTATGACTATACAGAAGATACAATCTCTCTATATGTTTATACAAATACCATCCCTACAGAAGAGGATTATGATATTATAGACATTGCTGTCACAGAGATAATGGCTTCTCTGCCTCAGCTCCTATATCAGCATATAGTGATTGTACAACACACAGCTCCTATTAGAAAACTTAACTATTATAAAGGATGGTTCTTTGTTAGGAAAGAATAATGTTTTATACCCTATTCTCGATTGATTTATTGATAGATTAGTCTTAATAGCCTTCTACTCTGTTTCCTTTTTTAAATTAAACTTTAATCTTTAAACAACGTTAAACCTTCATTTAAAAACTGATTATTGTTTAAATTAGCAAAAAATAAACACTATGCCTTTAGACAAAATTACGTTTCAGAACGCGGGCTATTTTTCAAAACTAATGGTAGATTACCTTAATCAAGAGGCTAATCTAAAACACTTATATAATCACTTTCCTACTATAGAAAACTTTAAACAACAGTTAGACGAGAAGCGTGCTAACTATCCGATAGAACATAGAACTGTACTCTGTCAGGCGTTGTTAAGTCAATATAAAAACACGAAGACTTCTGAGAAGACTTTAGAGCATATAAACGCATTAGCGAAAGAAAATACATTTACAGTTACGACTGGACACCAGTTAAACTTATTTACGGGACCGTTATACTTCTTATACAAAATCATCTCTGTGATCAACTTAGCCAAAGAACTGAACGCTAAGTATCCCAACGAAAACTTTGTCCCAGTGTACTGGATGGCAACAGAAGATCACGACTTCGAAGAAATTAATCACTTCGTATTTGAAGAAAAAGTGATTTGCTGGAACAGAGAGAGCAAAGGTCCTGTAGGAAGATTAAGTACAGAAGGTCTGGATAAAGTATATGAAGTATTCCAATCTCATATCGGGGTAGGTAGTAATGCTACTTATATCAAGGAGCTATTCGAAAATGCTTATCTAAAACACGATAATCTGACGGATGCTACACGTTACTTAGCGAATGAACTATTCGCAGAGTACGGACTGGTAATCATAGATGGTGATGACGCTGAACTGAAAAAGTTATTTGCTCCTCATATCAAAGAAGAATTACTTCATCAAAGTGCTATCAAAGAAGTTGAAAAAAGCTATGATACACTATCAGAATACTTCATACAGGTCAATCCTCGTGATATCAACTTATTCTATATACAGGATAATCTGAGAGAAAGAATTATCTATGAAGATGATATATATAAGGTAAATAATACGTCTATTACCTTCACTAAAGAAGCAATACTAACAGAACTAGAGAATCACCCAGAATGCTTTAGTCCTAATGTGATACTGAGACCGTTATATCAAGAAGTAATATTGCCTAATCTATGCTATACTGGAGGTGGTGGAGAATTGGCATACTGGTTAGAATTAAAAAAAGTATTTGATTTACACAAGATCACTTTCCCGATGCTATTACTGAGAAATTCAGTGCTATTAGCGACTTCTAAACAAGTAGAGAAAATGGATAAACTAGAACTCTCTTGGAAAGATATGTTCATGAAACAAAGTCACTTAATCAATGCGAAAACGAAAGAGTTCTCTTCTATTCAATTTGATTTTGAACAACAACGCCAGTTCTTAGAAGAGCAGTTCAAAACACTAGAAGAAATAGCTTTACAAACGGATAAATCTTTTATAGGAGCAGTAAATGCACAGAAAGTCAAACAACTAAAAGGGTTAGACAACTTAGAGAAAAGACTGCGTATCGCTGAGAAAAGAAATCACGCTGACAAGCTAGAGCGCATTACCTTATTACAGAATGAACTATTCCCTAATAATAGCCTACAAGAGCGTATCGTTAACTTCTCTGTGTATTACAAAGAATATGGAGACCAGCTGATCAAGGCACTATTTGCACAATTAGAACCACTAAATCAAGAATTTGACATTGTCATTCTTTAATACAAAGCAAAAACTAGTATATTAACTATTACAGAAACATATTTAGATTAAAATAAAGATATTAGTGAATAAATGCCATTTATAGCACAGATGGCATTTATTTTTATAAGATATTGAATTTTAAGGTTTTTAGGGAAATGTTGATAAATAAGATTTCGTAGAGTCGCAAATAATCGTATTTTTACCAATTATAAAAACATTCTTTTGGTAAAATGGGTAAAATCATTGCTATTGCTAATCAAAAAGGTGGTGTAGGAAAAACTACAACATCAGTTAATCTTGCTGCTTCATTAGGAGCACTAGAGAAAAAAGTACTTATCATAGACGCAGATCCTCAGGCCAATGCTTCCTCAGGATTAGGAATCGATGTAGACTCTGTAGAGATCGGTACTTATGAAATATTAGAGCACAGTAATACGCCAGAAGAAGCGATTGTGGAATGTACAGCTCCGAATGTATATCTAATCCCCGCCCACATTGACTTAGTGGCTATTGAAATTGAGTTGGTGGATAAACCAAACCGAGAATACATGCTTAAAGAAGCACTTAAATCTGTCAAAGATAAGTTTGATTATATCATAATCGACTGTGCTCCTTCTTTAGGTCTACTTACACTAAATGCATTAACTGCTGCAGACTCTGTAGCTATTCCGATTCAGTGTGAGTACTTTGCATTAGAAGGTCTTGGTAAATTATTGAACACAATTAAAAGTGTTCAAAAAATACACAATCCTAATTTAGATATAGAAGGATTGTTATTAACGATGTACGACTCTCGCTTACGCTTGTCTAATCAAGTGGTAGAGGAAGTACAGAAACATTTTAACGATATGGTATTCGATACTATTATCCAGCGAAATGTAAAATTAAGTGAAGCACCTAGCTTTGGCGAAAGTATCATTAACTATGACGCTACTAGTAAGGGGGCTACGAATTACATCAATCTAGCAGAAGAAATTATTCGAAAAAATAGTTAGACTTCTCTAGAATTATTATTTAGAATATTATGGCAAAGGCAATTAAGAAACAAGCTTTAGGAAGAGGACTATCGGCTCTATTAAAAGATCCAGATAACGATATTAGATCAATCGAAGATAATAATGCAGATAAAGTAATCGGCAATATTATAGAGCTAGACATAGACTCTATTGAGATAAATCCATTCCAACCTAGAACGAACTTTAACGAAGAGTCTTTACAAGAGTTAGCTACAAGTATTCGAGAATTAGGTGTAATACAACCTATTACGGTTAGAAAAATTGAGTTCAACAAATACCAATTAATCTCTGGTGAACGCCGTTTAAGAGCTTCTAAAATAGTAGGATTAGACTCTGTGCCTGCTTATATCCGTATAGCGAATGACAATGAGTCTCTAACTATGGCTTTAGTAGAGAATATCCAACGTCATGATCTAGACCCTATCGAGATAGCACTGTCGTATCAACGTCTAATGGAAGAAATAAATCTGACACAAGAACAAGTAAGTGATCGCGTAGGAAAGAAACGTTCTACTATCGCTAATTACTTGCGTCTACTGCGTCTAGACCCAATCATTCAGACAGGGATAAGAGATGGATTTATCACTATGGGACATGGTCGTGCTATTATTAATATAGAAGACTTAGATGTACAGACAGATATCTATCACAAAATCATTACAGAAAACTTATCTGTAAGAGAGACTGAGGCTATCGTAAAAAAATATCAAGAACAACTAAGAGGTATAGTATCACCTGCTCTACCTAAGAAAAATACAGAGTTTAATATTCCAGAAAGTTATTCGAGATCATTCGGACAATTCTTTGGAACAAAAGTAGATATTAAAGTTTCTAATAATGGAAAAGGAAAGATATCTATTCCTTTCCACTCTGAAGAAGACTTAAATCGTATTATCAAACTATTAGAAAATTAGTGAAACACAAGTTATTAATCCTATTATTCTTCATAGGAGCAGTCTGTCACCCCACCTATGCACAGTCTGTAAGTGAAGAAGATGAACCTACTACGAAAAAAGAGTCTGCAGACTATAAACCATTAGATCCTGTAGCTCCTTCTCGTGCGGCATTCTATGCCTCTGTTATTCCTGGAGTAGGTCAAATCTATAATAAGAAATACTGGAAAGTACCATTAGTATATGCAGGTATAGGAATACCTACATACTTCTGGATGGATAACCAAAGACAGTATAATAGATATAGAGACGAATATAAGAAACGTCTACAAGGTGTTAACGATCCTAACGATCCTACTTTTGGAGGATTAGACAACGATCGTATATTAGAAGCTCAAAAGTTCTATAGACGTAATAGAGACTTATCTGTCGTAATCACAGTTGGTTTTTATGTTCTAAGTATCATCGACGCTAACGTAGATGCTCACTTGATGCAGTTCAACGTTAATGAGAACTTGACTATTAAGCCTGCCTTTGAGATAGACAGGATGAATCTTCAGAATCAAAATCAGTTCCAATATGCGATAAATGTAGAATATCGCTTTTAAAATATTTATCCAATGAAAATTGCTTTATTAGGATATGGCAAAATGGGTCAAATCATTGAAAGAATTGCCATAGAAAGAGGCCACGAAATAGTACTTCGCAAAAGAAGTTCTGATACTTATGAAGGACTAAAAGAGGCAGATGTAGCGATAGACTTCAGTGTGCCTTCTGCTGCTGTACAGAATATTACAACTTGTTTTGAACTAAATATCCCTATTATATCAGGTACCACAGGTTGGTTAGAAGAATATGATAAGATGGTAGATCTATGTACAAAAAGCAATGGTGCTTTTTTATATGGGTCTAATTTTAGTTTAGGAGTAAACCTATTCTTTGAGTTAAACAGCTACTTAGCTAAGATGATGAATAATCTTAATGATTATAAAGTATCTATGGAAGAAATACACCATACCCAAAAGTTAGATGCTCCTAGTGGCACAGCTATTTCTTTGGCTAATGGTATTATCGAAAATACAGATTATACAGCGTGGACATTAGACACACCAGATACTAATCAGATACATATCGATGCAAAACGCATAGATAGCGTACCTGGTACGCATAGTGTATTCTATGACTCTGCTATCGACCAGATAGAGATCAAGCACACAGCTCATAATAGAGAAGGCTTTGCTCTAGGAGCTGTAGTAGCCGCTGAATGGATACAAAATAAAAAAGGAATATTCTCTATGAAAGATGTTCTGAATCTAAAAAAATAATTACCTTCACTAATAATCATTAAACAATACTAAACTATGACAATGTCTCAATGGTTTTTGTTTTTTCTTTTAGTACAAGTTATACACTTTCTTGGAACTTGGAAATTATACGTAAAAGCTGGAAAGAAAAGCTGGCAAGCTATCGTGCCTGTATATAATGCTGTGGTCTTAATGCAAATCATAAACCGTCCTAGATGGTGGGTTATCTTATTGTTTGTACCTATTGTGAATTTAATCATGTTTCCTGTAGTTTGGGTAGAGACACTTAGAAGCTTTGGAAAAAACAAAACAGTAGACACTATACTAGGAGTAGTAACACTAGGTCTTTATATCTATTATATCAACTATGCTGTCGATGTAAAATATGTAGAAAACAGAAGTACAAAAGCAGCTACAAGTTCAGGAGAGACTGTTAGTTCAATTCTATTTGCAGTTGTTGTTGCTACAGTGATTCACACTTATGTAATTCAACCTTATACCATACCAACGTCTTCATTAGAAAAAACTTTACTAGTAGGAGACTTCTTATTCGTAAGTAAGTTCCACTATGGGGCAAGAACTCCTATGACTACAGTAGCGTTACCAATGGTACATGATACTTTACCATTTACAAAGAAAAATTCTTACTTAAAGAAACCACATTTACCATACTTTAGATTACCTGGTTTTCAAAAGATACAACACAACGATATCGTCGTGTTCAACTGGCCAACTGATACTGTTTATCAGTTCAACGATCCACTTAGAAGACCTGCTGTAGATAAACCAATCGACAAGAAAACAAACTATGTTAAACGTGCTGTAGGTTTACCAGGAGAAAACATTTCGTTAGTTAATGGTGATGTTTACATCAATAATGAGAAATTAAAGCTTAATGATCGTGCTAGATTACAGAGCACTTATACTGTAAAAACAGACGGTACACCAATAGATCTAAATGCTTTAGTAAAACGATTAGATACAAGAGAAGGTATTGAATACTTTAACAATGATCCGAAAACATTAATCTTCGCCGCTTTAACAGATGAAAATGTAGAAGTATTAAAGTCTATGTCTCAAATAGTAAGTGTTACAAAAGGATATCCAGAAGAAGCTAAAGCCTATATTCAAGCAGCGTATGCTAATGTAATATTCCCTCATAACTCTAAAACTTGGACAAATGATGACTTAGGTCCTCTACATATTCCTGCTAAAGGAGAGACAGTTACGCTAAATGCTGATAACTTCCCAATGTACCAAAGAGTTATTCAGGTATATGAGGGCAATAAATTAGAGGTTAGAGACAATAAAATCTATATCAACGATGTAGCTACAGATAAATACACTTTCCAACAAGATTATTACTTCATGATGGGAGACAATAGAAATAGATCTGAAGATAGTAGATATTGGGGATTTGTACCTGAAGATCACATTGTAGGAAAACCTGTTTTTGTATGGTTAAGTATAGATCAATACGTTCCATGGTCAAAAGCATTAGATAAGATTCGTTGGGATAGAATGTTTACTACAGTGAATGGTAATGGTAAGCAGACTTCTTACTTCCCTTACTTCTTAGTAGCCGTGATAGGTTTAGTAGGTTATAATACTTACAAAAAGAGAAAAGAAAAAAAGAATTCAAAATATTAAATTAAAACATGAATAACATACTTATTCATCCTAGTTACTTCCCTTCTATCAGCCACTTTGTAGCTATGCTACAAGCAGACAAAATAACATTTGAGATGGAAGATAACTTTCAAAAACAAACCAATAGAAATAGAGCGTTCATCTATAGTGCTAATGGAAAGCAAATGCTTAATATTCCAATCAAACACTCAAAAGAACTTAAACAAAAATATAAGGATGTAAGAATAGAGCATGCTTTTGGCTGGCAAAAACAGCATTTTAAGAGCCTAGAAGCTGCTTATAGAACTTCTCCTTACTTCGAGTACTTTGAAGATGAGATTCGTCCTATTTTTGAAGGAAAACCAGAGTTTATGTTAGATCTTAACCTTCAAATACATGAAGTGTTATGTTCTTGCTTAGGGATAGACCTCCCTTATGAACAAACTAAAGACTACCATAAAGAAGTAAGTAATGACATTACTGATTTGAGAACTTTAATAAATGGTAAGAAAGATACTAATATCTACACTCCATACATCCAAGTTTTTGATGAAAAACATGGCTACTTAAACAATCTAAGTATTCTAGACTTATTATTCAATGAAGGAAGACATGCTATAGATTATCTTAAAAAGCAGTCATTAAGCATATAAAAAAAAAGCTGACCACTGGTCAGCTTTTTTTCTTTCATAGCGCAATTTTATACTTTTATTTTAAGTACTATAACGATAAATTATAAGTAACAAACAATCAACATATCTTTTCCTTTTCATAGCATTAAAAATCGTTGATGACCTTATCGTTATACACTTAAGACAATAATTCTGAAAAAAGTCACATCATTTTATACAATTTATTTTAAATAAATTGTACTTAACTAACAATCAGCCTCTCCCCTTACAAAAAGATTTAAATTATCTGGAGATAAAAAAGGAATATCTAATCCCAGACCGCGTATAATAAACAACATCCCGAAGATTACGATAACATAAGGGTAATACTTCATAATACCGTTTCTTACTTTAGGAGAAAACATATCTCTTACATAAATAATAGAACTCATCAAAGGAATAGTTCCTACTCCAAATAGAGCCATATAAAGCATTCCCATAGATACGCTCTGTGTAGCTAATGCACCAAACAATGCGACATAAACCATACCGCATGGCAAAAAGCCATTAAAAAAACCAATAAAGTATAATGTCCCTTTATTTTGTTTTTTAAACTGACCTCCTAGTTTAGTTTTAATCTTACTCACTACAAAGTAAAAAGGCTTTAGAAAGCCAAAGTTTCCAAGCTTGTTTTGTGGTATTAATATAAAGACAATCATTAAAATCCCTACAACAATAGACATCTGCTGCTGTAGTCCAGCTAAGTAAAGACCTTTACCAAACATACCAAAAACAAGTCCTAAAATAGAATATGCAGATATTCTTCCTAAATGATAGGTGAATATCTGCATAGCTTTTTTAGTACCATTACTCTTAGAAACTGGCAACATCATAGCTATAGGTCCGCACATACCAATGCAATGCAGACTACTAATCAGTCCAAAAATAAGAGCTGTAATCACTAGTTAATCCTTTTTTACAGTTAAACTTTGTTTATTTCTGTAATCTGATCCGTTATAAGACCACTCTACCGCAATATCCCAACGACCGTCTACCAGCGTATTGTTAGGTATGAGCAAATTGGAAGAAGACAATGATATAGGCATATCAAAGTCTAATTTCTGGTTAGACGGTCTGTATAGGAATATTTTTCCTGTAATATTTTTTGCGTCAAAATCTGAAGGAAACACAATAGATATATCTCCAGCTTTAGTAGACTCAATAGACACAGGAGTAGCAAGTTTCAATGCCGCTACTTCTCTATCGTGTTTACCATCTACTTCTATTTCTTGTTGATAATAATTCTCAGTAACTAGTTCATTATCATATTTACTATCAATCTGTACTCTTATAACATATTGCAAAATAAAGACCATAAAAATCCCCATAGCAATAACAATACCTGTTCCAAAATTAAATTTCATACCTAACAAATTTTAATATTAATCCAATGTTCTAGGGCCTAAGAAGTTTGTTGATGTTGTCTGAATCAACTTATCTCCTTCATAAACCTCTATTTTAACTTTTGTACGATGACTTTCTAACAAGAACTGTGGAACATCAATAAACATAGTTCCTTCTGCATAACCTTCTTTTACCACTTTTATAATTGGGTTCCCTACTAAAGTAATAGCACCTGTTTCTGGAGAAGATAACTTAAAGGTTACATTCTCAAAATCCTTCATCGTTTTATTAACTACCTTAAAGGTATAAACGTTTCTAATATTCTCTTTATCATCTACAGTGACGTGTGTATAAGTTTGACCTGCAACACGAAGTACAGTAGCTTCAATATCTGTTCTTAAGAACAATAACCCTACCAAAATAGTCATCAAGATACAAAGAACAGCTACATAACCTTTCTGACGTAGACTAAACTTAAACTTAGTACCTTCTGATATTTCTGACTCAGATGCATAACGTATTAAACCAGTAGGTAAACCAACACTCTCCATCATATGATCACACTCATCAATACAAGCAGTACAGTTCACACACTCTAACTGAGTTCCATTACGTATATCAATACCCGTTGGACATACATTTACACATTGCTTACAGTCGATACAATCTCCTATACCTTCTGCAGTTCTATCAACTCCTTTTTTAAACTTAGCTCTACCATTTGTCGCTTCACCACGTACGTGATCATAAGCTACGATTATAGATTTATTGTCTAATAATACTCCTTGTAATCTACCATAAGGACAAGCAATAACACATACTTGCTCTCTAAACCACGTAAATACAAAGTAAAAAGCTCCTGTAAATATCATCAGTCCCATAAAACGTCCCATATGATCTGCTGGTCCATCTTTCATCATCTGAAGGACTACATCACTTCCAATAATATAAGCTAAGAAAACATTAGCAATCAAAAAGGAAATAACAAAGAATATAAACCACTTTAAGACTCTCTTTCTAATCTTCTCAGAAGTCCAAGGTTGTTTATCTAAACGCATTTGAGCCCCTCTATCACCATCAATCCAATATTCAATACGTCTAAAAACCATTTCCATAAAAATCGTTTGAGGGCAAATCCAACCACAAAATATACGACCAAATGAAACTGTAAATAGGGTAACAAAAACTACCCCTATAATCATAGATATTACTACAAGATAAAAATCCTGTGGCCAGAAAGGAAAACCAAAAATATTAAACTTTCTATCTATTACATTAAACAATAAAAACTGGTTTCCATTTATCTTAATAAATGGCGCAGCAAAAAGAAACAAGATAAGAGCGTAACTTACGATCTTACGTTTATTATAAAAAGGGCCCGAAGGTTTTTTAGGATAGATCCAAGCTCTTTTACCATCTTTGTCAATTGTACCTATGGAGTCACGGAAACTCTCATCATGTATTGTAGCCATAGTAAAATGTTTTTCAATGAGTAATAAAGTAATAAACTACTTATACTCTATTCTTATTATGTTAGTTTATAATAGTGCCTAAGCACAAGTTTTTGACAGATAAACTGTCAGAAATCTTCTAATTATTGTCGCCTAAAAGATTCCTTATTCTCTTAATCTGAAATATACCTAACTGTTCCGCTTTCCCTAACCAAAGTAAAAAACACAAACAATCATATTCGTTTATTAAAAAAAAATAAGATTTACTTCTCATCTACTGTTATATGAACATCTATATATATAAATCCTAAAACAGTATAATCGCTTCTAAATACCTTATACTTTAAACAGTTTAACTCTACCAAGTCCTCGTTTAACAACTAAATAAAACCTTGACAGACATAAACTTTTTTTATACTAGAAAGGTACGAAAAAAGCTCTCAATATGCATTGTATTTATGATAATAATACTATAGATAATGTCTTTATTAACACCAATAAACGAAATAAGTCAACACCTCTTGATCAATAGAAAATATTTGGTATAAAAGAGGGCTAAATTGTCAACCTTAGCCCTCTATTCTTTTTACCAGTCTATACTAATAATACAGTTAGCATAGACTATATTATTTTAATTCTTTACTTCAACAGTTTCTGCATCTACAGCAACCTCTTCAGAAGCTTCTTCTTTTGCACCTTCTTCTGAAGCATCTCCTCCAGTCAATTCTGCTTTAGACCATACAATATCTCCTTCTGGAGCTTTAGCCTCTGCAGGAACTGTACCATTAAGAGAAATAACATAAGAAGCTAACTTTTCAATTTCGGATGGTTTGAAATTTGACTTCCAAGGCACCATTCCTTTACCAGGACGTCCACCTTCAGAAATTGTGTTGAAGACATTTTTCATTCCTCCACCTAATATCCAATGGTCGTCAGTTAAGTTAGGTCCGATAGATCCACCTCCGTCATTCTTATGACATACAGCACAATTTGTATCAAAAAGTGCCTTACCAGCAGCTAACACAGTTGGATCATCAGAGAATACTGCTTGATCAGCTGTTAACATATCAGGAGCATTTTTCTTGTACTCCTCAACTTGTTCTTTAGCAGCAATCATTTCTTTTTCAAACTCAGCAACTTGATTATCTGCATCAAACACGTGATATCTCAACATATAGATTACAGCAAAAATTGCAGTTACATAGAAAAGTCCAACCCACCATGGTGGTAAATCATTATCTAACTCTTTAATCCCATCATAATCATGATCCATCATGATATCACCTTCTTGCTCAATTGTTTTAGTGTTAGTCAATTTCTGCATTAAGCGTTTTACCCAAGGGGCATCTCTTAATGGGCGACTAGCTTCTTTTTGTTTTAGAGCTCTCTCTTCAGGAGTCATTAAGCGATCCAAAATCTTGTTTGTTGCAGATGCTACAATTTCAACAGCAATCAATGCGAACAAGAATAAACCTAATAATATTAGAACAACGGGATGTTCTACAAAAGCCGGTTTATCACTATCCCCCCCTACTAACCATTCTATCGCTAAAAAGAAAATAGCAAATAGAAGAGGAACTCTTACATATACTGGAAAAAACTTTTTCATAATTTTCGTGAATTACTATCAACATTGTGCTCTTCATCATCCATGAATGGCATATTGCTCAATTCTTCTATTGTGTCTTTCTTATAAGTAGCAACCCACACGAAAAGTCCAACAAAGAATGTAAAGAAAATAATAAGTGATATAATAGGGAATATCTCCACTCCACCTATTGTTTCCATATTATGTTTAATGAATTTTAGCATATTGATTCATTTTTAAAATATTATTCTTCTACCTTTTTAATGTCGGTACCTAAACGTTGTAGATAAGCAATCACTGCTACAATCTCACGATCACTCATAGGTATAAACTCTTCACCTTTTGCTTGTGCACGTTTTTTACTATCCTCATATGACTTCACATAATCAGGATCACCTTCTAAGTTCTTAGCAATCTCTTCAGACTGTGCTTTTATAGAAGCCTTCGCGTTAGCAATATCCTCATCTGTATATGGAACTCCTAAAGTTCTCATTACACTCATTTTAGTTTCTATATCTGAGTAATCTGCATTTTTATTAGCAAATAACCATTTATATCCAGGCATGATTGAATTTGGAGATGTTGACTGAGGGTCATACATGTGGTTATAATGCCAACTATCAGAATATTTACCTCCTACTCTAAATAAATCTGGACCTGTTCTCTTAGAACCCCATAAGAATGGGTGATCATAAACATATTCCCCTGATTTTGAGTACTCACCATATCTTTCAACTTCTGAACGGAAAGGACGAATCATTTGTGAGTGACACCCCACACATCCTTCTCTAATATAAAGGTCACGACCTTCTAACTCTAGAGGAGTATATGGTTTAACACTTGTAATAGTAGGAATATTTGACTTCACAAATATTGTAGGAACAATCTGTACCAATCCTCCAATTAAGATAGCTACTGTAGTTAAGATCGTAAACTGAATAGGTCTTCTCTCTAAATGAGTATGCCATCCTTCTCCTTTTAATCTACCAGCAGAGATTCTTTGTAATGCAGGTGCTTCAGCTAATTCATCTTGAACTGGTTGACCAGCTTTTACTGTTTTATAGATATTGTAAATCAATACTAATACCCCTGCTAAATACAATGTACCTCCAATAGCACGCATTGCATACATTGGCATAATAGCTGTAACTGTTTCTAAGAAGTTACCATATTTTAAAGTTCCATCAGGGTTAAAGTCTTTCCACATTAAGTGTTGAGAGAAACCTGCAACATATAATGGAATAGTATATAAGATAATACCTAATGTACCAATCCAGAAGTGGAAGTTAGCAGCTGCTTTAGAATAAAGCTCTGTTTTAACCATTCTAGGAATTAACCAATACACCATACCAAATGTCATGAATCCGTTCCAAGCTAATGCTCCAACGTGAACGTGAGCTACGATCCAGTCAGTATAGTGAGCAATAGCATTTACGTTTTTAAGAGATAACATTGGTCCTTCAAAAGTAGCCATACCATATCCTGTAATACCTACTACGAAGAATTTTAATACTGGATCAACTCTTACTTTATCCCAAACTCCACGAAGAGTTAAAAGACCGTTGATCATACCTCCCCAAGATGGTGCAATTAACATTACTGAGAACACAACTCCTAAGTTTTGAGCCCATTCTGGTAATGCTGAATACAATAAGTGGTGAGGACCTGCCCAGATGTATAAGAAAATTAAAGACCAGAAGTGAATAATAGATAGTCTATAAGAATAAACTGGTCTATTCGCTGCTTTTGGTAAATAATAATACATTAAACCTAAGAAAGGTGTAGTTAAGAAGAATGCCACCGCATTATGTCCATACCACCACTGCACTAATGCGTCTTGTACCCCTGCATATACAGAGTAAGATTTAAATGCACTTACAGGCAACTCTAATGAGTTAAAGATATGTAATACTGCTACGGTAACAAAAGTCGCTAAGTAGAACCATATCGCAACATAAATATGACGCTCTCTTCTTTTGATAATCGTCATAATCATATTAACACCGAATGTCACCCAAATCAATGCAATTGCAATATCAATTGGCCATTCTAATTCAGCGTACTCTTTTGATGTTGTAAATCCTAATGGTAAGGTAATTACAGCACCAATTAAAATTAATTGCCATCCGTAAAAGTGAAGATTACTTAAAAAGTCACTGTACATTCTGGCTTTACATAACCTTTGTAAAGAATAGTATATTCCTCCGAAAATTGCGTTACCAACGAACGCAAAAATCACAGCATTAGTATGCAATGGACGCAATCTCCCGAAACTCAACCAAGATATTCCATCTGTTAAGTTAGGAAATATAAACATCACTGCTAAAACTAATCCTACAAGCATCCCGACAGCTCCAAAAAATATTGAAGCATAAAGAAATTTCTTTACAATTTTGTTGTCATAATAAAATTGTTGCACTTCCATAGTTGTTTATATTTGATTTTCTTTTTGTTTATTATCTGTTTTTTTGTCTTTCTTCTCTTTTGAAGTAACTTTTACTTCGTCATCAAAAAGCATACGCACTGAAGGGGTATACGCGTCATCAAACTGACCGCTTTTTACTGACCGTATAAATAAGTATAGAAATATACCAGCTACTACTACACTGATACTAATTAAGAAATATATAACACTCATACCTAATATTTACTTGTCAAAATTAACATTATCTGATGCCTTAAAACATGATAACTATCATATTTAGCTTTTTATCTTAATCTTTCTTTATAATCTTCTTTGCAAAGTAATTACTCATGATCGTTACAAAGCTGATTATAGAAACAGTGCTTATGGGCATTAATATAGCCGCTACCAATGGAGACATTTTATTCATTATAGAAACCGTTATACCAATCACATTATAGCTTAAAGCTAAGATATAACTTAATTTGATAATTTTAACAGATTTCTTTGAATAATTTAAGAATGACTTTAAGCTTTTAAACATCTTAGCATCTAAGATAGCATCACTTGCAGGAGTAAAAACATTAACATTCTCAGAAACAGACACTCCCACATTACTTTGAGCTAATGCTCCTGCATCATTTAATCCATCTCCAACCATCATTACATTCCCCCCATTTTCTTGCAATCTTTTGACATATTCTAATTTCTCTTCTGGCTTCTGATTAAAAACCAACGAAGTAGAACTAGGAAGTAACTTTTCTAACACTTCTTTCTCACCATCATTATCTCCTGAAAGAATAGCTAATTTATATCCGATATTTGTTAAATTATCAAACAATTCTGTAACGCCTTCTCTATAATGGTTAGCAAATACAAACTTCCCTTTATACTCCCCATTAATTTGGATATGAACTGATGTTTCATTTAACACCTGTTCATTTTGAATTCCTAACAAACTAGGAGATCCTATTAGATAACTATTCTTGTTTATTGTACCTAACAGTCCTTTTCCTGGTATTTCTTCAAATAACTCAGGTTTGACAACCACCTTTGTAGACAAAAAGTTATACAGTTTTCTACTCAAGGGATGATTAGATGCTCTAATAATATTTCTAATATCGCCTTGTTCTTCTTTAGATAACTCCTCTCCGACATACTGTATAGTTGAACTTGCATTAGTAGTAATAGTACCTGTCTTATCAAAAACAATAGTATTCACCTTTGCCATTTGTTCTACGACAGTAACATTTTTTAAATAGAACTTATTTCTACCATAAATACGGATAGCATTACCTAAAGTAAATGGAGCTGTCAACGCTAAAGCACAAGGACAAGCAACGATTAGAATAGCTGTAAACACATTAAAAGCGGCATTGATATCAACAAAAGCCCAGCCTATAAAAGCAGATATAGAAATCAGCAATAATACAGGGGTAAAATAATGACTAATCGTATCTGTAATAGTTTTATACTTAATATCCACTTTTTTCTGGAAGACGTCATTACTCCATAACTGAGTTAGATAACTTTGAGAAACTGTATTCACTGCCTCTATCTCAATAACGTCTCCTACTTGTTTTCCTCCTGCGAAAACTTTATCTCCTGATTTTTTTTCTACAGGAACAGCTTCACCTGTTACAAAACTATAGTCAATAAAAGCCGATTCTGAAATCAATATTGAATCCACAGGTACTAGTTCTTGGTTACGGATCAGAAGACGATCCCCTTTTACAACCTCATAAACTTGAATAGGTTCTTCTACTCCATCCTCTCCAATCTTAGTAATCGCAATAGGAAAATAGGATTTATAATCTCTTTCAAAAGATAGGAAGTTATAAGTACGTTGTTGAAAAAGTTTTCCTAACAACATAAAGAAGACTAACATAGTCATACTGTCAAAAAAACCTGGGCCTAAATCAAATATAATATCTATCGTACTTCGAATAAACATCACTATAATTCCTAAAGACATAGGAATGTCTATGGTATAATTTTTTGTTTTAATCCCTTTCCAAGCAGCCAAGTGGTAAGGAGAAGCAGAATAAAAAAATACGGGTAAAGAAATAAGTAATATAAGCCATCTAAAAAAATCCTTATATTCTCTCATCCAGATATCATCAATATTAAAATACTCTGGGAAAGAAAGCATCATAACATTTCCAAAACTAAAAAATGCTATCCCTATTTTATAAATTAAGCTTCTATCTATAGCCTGAGGTTTATCTTCGTAATTTTTTAAACTTATATAAGGTTCGTAACCAATCTTAGTTAATAATAACACTAAGTCTTTTAAAGATACCTTTTCAGAATTAAATGTAATTGTTGCTTTCTTTTCAGGGAAATTCACTAATACTCTAATTACTCCATCATTTAACCTATGTAAGTTTTCTAATATCCAGATACAAGAACTACAGTGAATATGTGGAATATATAAAGACACTATATTAGTTGCCCCTTCATTGAACTCTAGAAGTTTGTTAATAATTTCTGTTTTCTCTAAAAAATCATACTTACCATTAGCTTCTTCTGGAGTAGCACCTGGAGTAGCCTCCATATCGTAATAACAGCTTAAATCATTCTCGCTAAAAATCTCATAAACTGTCTTACATCCATTACAACAAAATTCTTTATCATCGAAGTCAATGCGGTTAAAGGTTGTCACCTCATTACCACAGTGATAACACTTATTTTTATCCATAATTTATTGCTCATTTTACCTATACCAAAGGTCTACGTTTAATAATGGAGAATATATGACATTTATCATAAAAAATCACTATCTTTGTAGAGTTATTTTAACAAAAACTACTTGGTCATGGGCAGATGTGAACAGTGTATTATTAGAGAATTTAGTTCTCTAAAAGCATTAACTAGAGAAGAGCTTTTAACAATATCTGAAACTAAAACTCACTTTATCGTAAAGAAAGGGGAAACCATCTTCAGTGAAGGTGATAACCTTAATGGTGTGTTTTGTATCAAGGACGGTTTTTGTAAATTAACAAAACTCAACTCTAATGGTAAAGACACAATTGTTAAGCTTGCTAAGAATGGAGACCTTTTAGGACAACGCTCTATCATTAATGAAGAGACATCTAATCTTACTGCAACAGCGATTGAAGATATGCAAATCTGTTTTATTCCTAAGAAAGAAATGATGGAATACTTCACGGATAACAATAAATTCTCTTTACTTGTAACGAGAGACATCTGTAACCACTTAAAAGATGCAGACAAAGGCTTAGCTGATCACACTCACAAGACAGTTAAAGAGCGTCTTGCTATTATACTTCTAAAACTTGAAGAAGTAGGTGGTATTAATCCAGAAAATAATGCACTGAATATCCAATTATCAAGAGAAGATCTTGCTAATATGGTCGGTACTGCCACAGAAAGCTGTATTCGCTTATTATCAGAGCTTAAAAAGGACGGTATAATAGAATTATCCGGTAAAAAGATTATTCTAAAAGACAAAAACGAACTAAAAGCATTAGCTCAATAATATCATTCATTCTTTAACGTAACTTTTTATCATTTAAACTTAGATATCATTATTTAATATTCTTAAAATAATGTATTTTCGCAACATGATGAATGAAAAATATATAGAGCAACTACAATCTATTTTAAGCTCGCCAAAAAAGATAAGTATTATCCCTCATAGAAATCCTGATGGTGATGCCATTGGCTCTACATTAGGGTTGTACCATATTTTAAAAGCATTAGGACATGACGCATATATTATATCTCCTAATGATTTTCCACACTTCCTTGCCTGGATGCCAGCTAGTGAAAACATTATCATCTTTGATAAAAAAAGAGAATTAGCTAATCAGATTCTTTCTTCTAGTGACTATATCTTCACTTTAGACTTTAATATTCTATTAAGAACAGGGGAGGATATGGAAAAAGTTCTTGAAAAGATGACTGCTCCATTTGTAATGATAGACCACCACCAAATGCCCGGTGACTATGCTACATTAACCTTCTCTAATCCAGAGTTTGGGTCTACATGCGAACTTCTATACACTATTATACAAGCATTAAAACTAACTCATTTAGTTGATAAAGATGCTGCTACATGTATATACACAGGTATTGTAACTGACTCAGGTTCTTTTAGGTTCCCTAAAACAAATGCCAACACTCACCGTGTTGTAGCAGAATTGATAGACAAAGGAATAGACAACCCTGCTATACACAATGCTTTATTTGACAACAGTAATTACAACAGATTACAATTATTAGGTAAAGCACTCCAAAACATGGTAATATTACCTGAATACAATACATCATATATATATCTGACTGATAAAGAACTTAACGAGTTCCAACATCAAAAAGGAGACACAGAAGGTTTTGTTAACTATGGATTATCAATTAAAGGGATTGACCTAACCTTTTTCTTTATTGAAAGAAAAGATGAAGGCATTGTAAAAATATCACTAAGATCACAAGGCAATATGGACGTGAACCAACTAGCACGTAAATATTTCGAAGGTGGAGGGCATGTAAATGCCGCAGGTGGTAAATCTACACTATCTTTAGAAGATACAATAACTCGATTTACAGACATCATTAAAAAGCATAAAAAAGAATTCTATGTATAAATCTATTCAGTTTCTAAGTATAGCATTATTTGCTGTTTTTGCTACTAGTTGTAATCAAGATAAAGAAGCAAGAAAACCGATATCAAAGTCAAAAGAAAGCATTATACAAAGCTCTGCTTTGAAAAATATGGATATGGTTAAAAGTGAAGAAGAACTCATAAGCCAATACATAGAAACAGATAAAGATAATACATATATCAATTCTAAAAACGGTTTTTGGTACAGCTATAAAGAAAGAAAAATACATGACTCTATCAGACCATCAGAGGGCAATACTGTCATGTATACTTATGAAATAAGCACTTTACAAGACAGTTTGTTATATTCTTCTAATGACATCGGAGTACTATCTTATATAGTTGATAAAGAAGACATCCTTCCTATATTAAGACACTCTATCAAGCTCATGAAGAAAAATGAGTCTATCAAAGTACTTAGCCCTTCTATATTAGCATACAGCTATCTAGGCGACAGAAACAAAATAGGTAAAAATCAACCATTAATATTCACTATAGATTTAAAATCAATAGAAAAAAGTAACTAAAATAATATGAAAAAAATGACAAGTTTAATTCTAAGTATTGTAGCATTAGCTGCTTCTTGTACTTCAGCTAAGACAGATTTACCTGATGGTTTATATGCTGATATCAAAACATCAAAAGGTAATATCGTTGTTGAACTAGAATATGAGAAAGCACCAGTAACAGTTGCTAACTTCGTTTCATTAGCAGAAGGTAATAACCCTTTTGTGGACAAACAATATAAAGACAAACCTTATTTTGATGGTATCGCCTTTCACAGAGTAGAACCTAATTTTGTTATACAAGGTGGAGACCCTACAGGTACAGGTTCTGGTGGACCAGGCTATGTATTTAAAGACGAATTTGACCCAAGTTTAAAACACGATAAAGCAGGTACTCTATCTATGGCGAACAGTGGTCCTTTTACAAACGGAAGCCAATTCTTTATTACACATAAAGCTACTCCACATTTAGATGGAATGCATTCAGTTTTTGGATATACTGTAAAAGGTCTTGACATTGTTAATACTATCGCTCAAGGAGACAAAATGGAGTCTGTAAAAATCATTAGAGTAGGAAAAGAAGCTAAAAAATTCAACGCAGTCAAAGTGTTTAAAAAATACTTTGAAGACGCTGACAAAGCTAAAAAAGATCAAGCAGACAAAGTAGAAGGTGCCCAAAAAGAATACGCTACTAAATTCGCAGAATTAAAAGCAAAAGCTACTAAAACACACTCAGGTCTATCTTACGTTATCATTAATGAAGGAGAAGGTAAAAAACCTAATATCGGGCAAGATGTAATGATTGACTACGCAGGATTCTTTGAAAACGGACTTATGTTTGATTCAAGTAATGAAGAATTATCTAAGCTATTCGGTACTTTTGATCAAAGAAGAGCTAACGCTAACCAATACATCCCTATCCCTTTTAAATATGGTACTAAAACAGGTTTAATACCAGGTTTCATTGAAGGAATAGAGCAAATGAAAATAGGAGACAAAGCGATTATCTTTATCCCGTCTCATTTAGCTTACGGAGAACGTGGAGTTGGTCCTATCCCTCCTAACACTGATTTAGTTTTCCAATTAGAAATGACTACTGAAAAGTAATATTCCAATATATTTAAAATTACAAAAAGGATTGACGTACGCCAATCCTTTTTTATTTGTACATACTAGAGCATTCCATATTAATGCATTTAGCACTGTATAAAACCATTTAACATCCCTAACTACAAAATCTATAGAAACAAAAAAAGACGTGCTTAAAACACGTCTTTTTAATTTCATACATCATCTTATTATGACATATCTATTTTTAAGCTTCAGATACCTCTTCTGCTGGTTGTTCTTGTTGTGGTAAATCTGCTCTAGTCAAGAATGTCATTACCTCTGAATCAATCTCGAAAATAGTCTTTCTAAATAACTCAAATGCTTCGAATTTATAGATCAACAATGGATCTTTTTGCTCATGCACAGCTAACTGCACAGATTGCTTTAATTCATCCATTTTTCTTAAATGTTTCTTCCATGCCTCATCTAGGATAGTCAAAGTAATGTTTTTCTCAAAATCATTAATTAATGACATTCCTTCTGTTGCATAAGCTTCTTCTAAGTTAGTTACGATATTAATCGTTTTAACACCATCTGTAAAAGGAACTACGATACGTTCAAACTGACCTGCATTGTTCTCATAAACATTTTTGATCACTTTAAATGCTTCTGCAGCACTACGTTTACATTTATCAGCATAAGCATTATAAACGATATCGTATTGCTTATTAGCAATAGCAACTACATCGCCTTTTGCAAACTCTTCTTCACTAACTACATTGTTCGTACCGAAATTACGGATAATATCAAATTCGTAATTTTTATAGTCACTAGCTAATTTGTTAGTCTCTACAATACGCTCACATAGGTCATACATCATATTCGCGATATCCACTTTAAGACGCTCTCCGAATAAGGCATGCTTTCTACGTTTATAGATTACTTCACGTTGTGCATTCATCACGTCATCATATTCTAATAAACGCTTACGAATACCGAAGTTATTCTCTTCTACTTTTTTCTGAGCTCTTTCAATAGACTTTGTCATCATAGAGTGTTGGATTACTTCTCCATCCTCTAATCCCATTCTGTCCATTAATTTAGCTACACGATCAGATCCGAATAGACGCATTAAGTTATCCTCTAGTGACACATAGAACTGTGAACTACCTGGATCCCCTTGACGACCTGCACGACCTCTTAACTGACGGTCTACACGACGAGAGTCATGGCGCTCTGTACCAATGATAGCAAGACCTCCTAAGTCTTTTACTTCTTGAGAAAGCTTAATATCCGTACCACGACCTGCCATGTTTGTAGCAATAGTTACGATACCTGATTGTCCTGCTTCTTCTACAATTTGAGCCTCTTGTTTATGTAATTTAGCATTCAACACATTGTGTCTAATACCACGCATTTTCAATGATCTACTTAATAACTCAGAAATCTCAACTGATGTTGTACCGATCAATACTGGACGTCCAGCATTTGATAACTCTACTACATCCTCGATTACTGCTTTAAATTTCTCACGTACCGAACGATAAATCTTATCTTCTTTGTCATGACGAGCGATACCTCTATTCGTAGGAATCTCTACAACGTCTAATTTATAAATCTGTAAGAACTCACCCGCTTCTGTAATCGCCGTACCAGTCATACCTCCTAGTTTGTTATACATACGGAAGTAGTTCTGTAATGTAATTGTAGCAAATGTTTGAGTAGCTGCTTCAATTTTCACATTCTCTTTAGCCTCGATAGCTTGGTGTAATCCATCTGAGTAACGACGACCATCCATGATACGTCCCGTTTGCTCATCTACGATCATAATTTTGTTATCCATTACTACATACTCAGTATCTTTTTCGAATAGAGTATAAGCTTTTAATAACTGGCTTAAAGTGTGGATACGCTCACTCTTCACTCCGAAGTCTTGGAACAACACTTCTTTTGCTTCAGCCTCTTCATCCTTAGATAGATTCTGTGCTTCTATCTTAGCGATTTCAACACCAATATCTGGAAGTACGAAGAAGTTTTGATCTGTATCTTTTGATAAGAATTGAATACCTAAATCAGTTAACTGTACTTGGTTATTCTTTTCTTCGATTACGAAGTATAAAGCCTCATCTACTTTATGCATTTCTCTATTGTTGTCCTGCATATAGTGGTTCTCAGTTTTTTGAAGTAATTGTTTTACTCCTTCTTCACTTAAGAACTTAATTAACGCTTTATTCTTAGGTAAACTTCTATATGCTCTAAACAATAAGAATCCACCTTCTTTAGTATTTCCTTCACGAATTAATTTTTTAGCTTCTGCTAAGAATCCGTTAGCTAGCTTTCTTTGCATCTCTACTAAGTTAGCTACTTCTGGTTTTAATTCATTAAATTCATGACGATCTCCTTGTGGTACAGGTCCAGAAATAATCAATGGCGTTCTAGCATCATCGATTAATACAGAATCCACCTCATCCACGATTGCAAAGTTGTGTTTTCTCTGTACTAATTCTTCTGGAGTATGTGCCATATTATCACGTAGGTAGTCAAAACCGAATTCGTTATTTGTACCGTATGTAATATCCGCAGCATAAGCCGCTTTTCTACCTGGAGAGTTTGGTTGGTGATTATCAATACAATCAACAGTCATTCCGTGGAACTCAAACAATGGAGCTTTCCACTGACTATCACGTTTTGCTAAGTAGTCATTCACTGTTACTAAGTGAACTCCATTTCCTGTTAATGCATTTAAGTACAATGGTGAAGTTGCTACTAACGTTTTCCCTTCCCCTGTATGCATCTCAGCAATTTTACCTTGGTGTAATACGATTCCCCCGATTAACTGTACATCGTAGTGGATCATATCCCAAGTAACTTGTTTTCCTGCAGCAGACCATGTATTCGCCCAATGTGCCTTATCATCTACGATAGTCACATAAGGTTTAGTCTCTGCGAAGATTCTATCTTGTTCTGTTGCAGTAACGATTACTGTTTCATTTTCTTTGAATCGACGAGCTGTTTCTTTTACTACAGCGAATGCTTCTGGTAGAATATCCAATAGCAATTTCTCAGAGTTGTTATAAGCCTCTTTTTCTAAGCTATCAATGCTAGCGTAGATAGACTCTCTCTTATCGATATCTTGCGTTTTCTCAATTTCTTCTTTATAAGAAGCGATTTTAGCATCTTGATCTGCTCTAGATTGCTGTATCTTTTCTTTGAAGTAAATTGTTTTCGCTCTTAGTTCATCGTTTGAAAGGCTAGATAAAGCTCCTTCATACGTTTTTATTTTCTCAATTAAAGGCTTGATGTCTTTGATATCTCTTTCTGATTTATCTCCAACAAACACCTTTAATATGCTGTTTATGATACTCATAAATTTATGTGGTTTATTTTTTTATTACTGTCAAATCGTAAAATTAAATAAAAAAAAAGCCTTTTTAGAGGCTTTTTTCTTATCTATATCTTAATACTCATCCTCGTTCCAAAGGTAATCTTCGTCAGTCGGATAGTCTGGCCATATCTCTTCCATTGATTCATAGATTTCTCCCTCATCTTCTATAGATTGAAGGTTTTCTACTACCTCTAGAGGAGCACCTGTTCTAATTGCATAATCAATAAGCTCATCTTTCGTCGCAGGCCATGGAGCATCACTTAGGTAAGATGCTAATTCTAATGTCCAATACATCTCTATTCGTTTTAAATTTTTAATGCAAAAATAATTTTTATTATGAAATTATCAAGCTTTTTTTTATTTATTTCAGCTGTTTTCAAGAACGTAGCTTTTTAAAATCTACAGATTTTAAGAAAAATAACACTTTTTTAGTCTTCTTTTCTTGGAATCCATTTCACTTCTTCAGCCTGTAAATCAAAAGTCAACTTTCGTGCCAACACAAAAAGATAGTCAGAAAGTCGGTTTAAATACTTCAAAACTGACTCGTCTACAGGCTCTGACTCATTCAGACTCACTGACAAACGCTCTGCTCTACGACAAACACACCTTGCGATATGACAATATGACACAGTAGTATGTCCACCCGGCAAAACGAAATGAGTCATCTGTGGTAATGAATCTTCCATACGATCAATTTCATTTTCTAACAGCTCTATATCAGCCACACTTATTTTTGGAATATTTAGTCTTTCTTTTCCGTTTTTTAAAATTGCTTTCTCTGGATCAGTTGCTAATATAGCTCCCACAGTGAATAATCTATCCTGAATCTCTATCAATACTTTTTTATACAAGGGATTCATCTCTTGATCACGAATTAAACCGATATACGAATTCAATTCATCTACCGTACCATAACTTTCTATTCTGATGTGATGTTTTGGCACACGTGTACCACCAAATAATGCTGTTGTTCCCTTATCTCCAGTTTTTGTATATACTTTCATAATATTGTCCTTGGTTTAATTAACTCACAAAGTACAACAAAAAAAGAAATGTCTAAAGCTTATTCTCTAACGAAATCTCTATTATTTCTAATCAAAGATCTATTGATATAAGATAAACCTTAATAACACATAAAAATAACTTTCTAAGAACTACGATCTACTTAATACGTTCATCACTCTCTATCACTCCATCTCTAAGTCTGATGATGCGATGTGCATGTGCAGCTATATCTTCTTCATGTGTTACTAGTATAACCGTATTTCCATTCGCATGTATTTCATCGAATAGACTCATAATCTCAACAGAAGTCTTAGTATCTAAATTTCCTGTTGGTTCATCAGCTAATATAATAGCTGGTTTATTTACTAGAGCACGAGCTACAGCTACACGTTGCCTCTGCCCTCCTGAGAGTTGATTAGGATGGTGATCTATACGATCACTTAATCCCACCTGATCTAACACTTCTTTTGCACGAGCATTGCGTTCTGCTTTAGAGTTACCTGCGTATACCATAGGTAGTGCCACATTATCTAACGCACTCGTTCTAGGTAATAAATTAAAAGTTTGGAATACAAAACCAATATGCTTATTTCGAATCTCTGCTAATTGATCATCTTTTAGAGCACTAACATCCTTACCATCTAAATAATAACTACCTGAAGTAGGCGTATCTAGACAACCTAAAATATTCATCAAGGTAGACTTACCACTTCCAGAAGGCCCCATTAGAGCAACATAATCTCCTTTTGCTATTTCTAAATTCACACCTTTCAGCACATATACTGTTTCAGATCCCAATTTAAAATCGCGTTTAATATCTTTTACTTGAATAATATGAGTAGACATAATAGATAGTTTAGTTATGCTTTTAGTTCATTATCTTTTCTAATAGTCCGAAAGACTCTTCTAAGATAAATAAATTACTAGAAATAATACATCTACTTACTAACTATCTAACAGAACAAATTACATACGCAGAATAAAATGTTGTTTTAATTGTTCTGATCTAATAAATGCTACACCGTAATAATAGAAATCGATCGTAGCACTGAAGCGCTCATCTAACACAATCTGCTCCCAGAAAACCTCTATTTCTTCTCGTCCTTCTCTTCTATCAATCACAAGGACGCTATCATTATGCATACGAGTACATACATCAGTTATAGCAATATCGTTCACACTAGACATATAGATCATATCTACTGCATCAGAAGATTCTTTTAATAATTTAACACAAGTCACCTCCACAGAGAGTGTCCCATGTACGGCGAGAGACTGAGGCTGATAGTAATTTAGCATGCGCAGTATAAAAGCATCTTTCTTTGCCATCCCTCTCCATCTGCTATCTTTAGGATATAATCCTTTAGTCAATAAATTAAATATAAATGGAGAATGCACCCCATGTTCATTACTTGACTTCCACCAATATCTAAAATAGTTTTCTTTCTTAGCCATCGCATTATAGTAAAGATTCTTCTACAAAAATACATATAAATAAAAAAAGCTTCTCAAATGAGAAGCTTTTAGTGACCGCGGCAGGATTCAAACCTGCAACCTTCTGAGCCGTAATCAGATGCGCTATTCAGTTGCGCCACGCGGCCATTATTCTTTTATTTATTTCTATCACAGTCTTGATTCAAATCAAGACTTTAGTGACCACGGCAGGATTCAAACCTGCAACCTTCTGAGCCGTAATCAGATGCGCTATTCAGTTGCGCCACGTGGCCTATTGCTTAATTGCGAGTGCAAATATAGGACGATATTCCGTAAATACAAACTCAGCAATCAAAAAATATCAATTAATTTTTACCTCTATTTTTTAACTTTCTTACTATTAATCGTTTAATGATCTAAAAAAAAGTAATTTTAACATCTCTTTTATTTGACCTTTTCTACTAAAACATCAGCTTCTTTCATTTCTCAGGTAATATTTATTTGAATCTATAAGAGAAAAACGCGTCAAAAGTGAGTCTATATCAAATACCACAGACAGTATTAGCAACAAAGAAAACTTTAAAAATCTCCTTTAGAGGGAAAATAGTGCAAGAATAATATCGCTGTAATAACGAAAATCATCAAAACAAAATAGAATGGATTACCTGTAAAAAGACCACAGACCAAAAATAACACAGTTGCTACAACTCCTATAAATAAGAAGTCAAAACTTTTTTTATCGATTAAATCATCGTCCCATTCCTCTTCTTCCTCTCTCAACATTTCCTCTTGTTCCCGTTTATACTGAAGATATTCTTCCTTGGTATTAAAACGCTTAATAGAGAAAAACCTTCTAACGATAAAATAGGCTAGTATAGCTACTACTATAAATATTGTTAGTTCATACATAATCTTCTTCTTTTACACCCTATACTCTGACAAAAAACAACTAGATAAAAACCGATACAGCATTCTACTACTATCTTCTCTTTATATCGTCATTTCTTCTGTCATTAAAACTGAGTCAAAGAAACAACTTTTGTTTTATTCTCAAAACATTTAGTATTGAAAATTACGCATTTATATAACAATTAAGAAACTATTTATAAAAAAAAGAGAACATTTATAAATTATAAATGTCCTCTTTTTCAATATACATACAGGTTATTTTTACTTGCTTAATGTTTTTAATACCTCGTCATTATTCGTAGTATTTTTCACATTGTCAATGATAGATGTCATCGCTTCCACAGAGTTCATATCATCTATATATCTTCTAACCATAAGAGCACGCTTAAGCTCCCATTCGTTTAATAATAGATCGTCTCTACGTGTACTAGATGAAGTAATGTCTATCGCAGGGAAAATACGTTTATTTGCCAACTTACGATCTAACTGTAACTCCATATTACCAGTACCTTTAAATTCTTCGAAAATCACTTCATCCATTTTAGACCCCGTATCTACTAACGCTGTAGCGATGATACTAAGAGATCCACCATTTTCTATATTACGAGCCGCTCCGAAGAATCGTTTTGGTTTTTGTAATGCATTAGCATCTACCCCTCCACTTAATACCTTTCCAGATGCTGGCTGTACGGTATTATAAGCTCTTGCTAAACGCGTGATAGAGTCTAATAAGATTACTACATCATGACCACACTCTACTAATCTCTTTGCTTTCTCTAATACGATATTAGCTACCTTCACATGTCTCTCAGCTGGTTCGTCGAATGTAGAAGCAATTACCTCAGCATTCACACTACGCTGCATATCTGTCACCTCTTCAGGGCGCTCATCTATAAGTAACACGATCAAGTATGCCTCAGGGTGATTAGCAGCAATAGCATTCGCTACCTCTTTTAAAAGAACAGTCTTACCTGTCTTTGGTTGAGCTACGATCATACCACGTTGCCCTTTACCGATAGGAGCAAACATATCCATTAGACGAGTAGAAATAGTACTACTCTTCGCATCTAGATTAAACTTCTCATTCGGGAATAAAGGAGTCAAATGCTCAAAAGATACTCTATCTCGAACAGACTGAGGATCGTGACCATTAATTTTCAACACCTTTACTAATGGGAAGAACTTCTCTCCTTCTTTCGGAGGGCGCACCACTCCTTTTACAGTATCACCAGTTTTCAGACCGAATAATCTAATCTGTGACTGAGATAAATAAATATCGTCTGGAGAAGATAAATAGTTGTAATCCGCAGAACGCAAGAATCCATATCCATCAGGCATCATTTCTAATACCCCTTCACTCTCTATAATACCATCAAATTCATAATCAGGTTCTCTGAAATTATTCTTTTTGTTGTTATTATTTCTATTCTGTTGATTGTTATTTCTTTTTTGATTGTCGTTTTCAGACTGTTGAGGAGCAGTATTATCTACATTAGATATTTCCTCTTTCGCTACAGGCTCTCTATCTGTTGCTGCAACATTAGTTACTTCAGTAGAAGCATTATTCTTAGGTTGTGATTGTTGCTGACGAGATTTGAAATCACGTTTTTGCCCATCACGTCTATTATTATCAGGTTGTCTCTTTTTGAAATCCCTTCTATTTTCGTTTGTAGAACCTCCTTTTTCTTCAGCAGTTGATTCACTTACGTTTTCTTTCTTTTGTTCTTGTTTCGCAGGAGCTTCTTCATTTCTCTGGTGAGTTGTTTTGCGTTGTGTATTATCTGCTAATACACGAGAAGCCTGCTCCACTTTACTCTCTACCTTACCCTCATCCTCATTAGATTTACCTAGTCTCGGTCTTCTTGATTTCTCAGTAGTAGGAGTTGTATTTTGTTTAACTGTTTTATCTGTTTTTACATCATTGTTAGCCTTATCCACAGCTACTTTTTTAGCTACTGCAGGAGCCTTCTTTTCCTCTAAAGGAGCTTTATCCACAGGTTTAGCTTTTACAGGTGCTTTTTTCTCCTCTGCATTTGTCGCTTGTTGATGTTCTAATATCTGCCCTATAAGTTCGTCTTTTTTCAAAGAAGCCACCTTAGCAATTTTTGCTTTTTTAGCAATCTCCTGAAGATCTGCGACCTTCATTTTTTTTAGTTCGGAAATTTCAAACATATAAATGTTTATAGATTATAAAAATATTGAGTTGTGTAATTTTAAATAAGAATGGAAATTTAAAATAGAATTGCCGTATTATGAAGAACTTACGACAGTACTGATGCAATATTACGAATAAAATTTTATAAACAATAGGTTTTTATAAAAAAGAAACACTATTTTTGTACTTCATACATTTTTACAATTATGTTACAGAGAATACAGACTGTTTATTTGATTCTTGTCTTTATCATTATGGGAGTACTACCTTTTTTCATCCCATTATGGACAAATGGTGCGAATGAACCTATCTATTTCATGATGATGCCTTCATCTACTATCCTATTCGGATTATCTACTGCTCTTACAGTAGTAGCTATTATGGGGTATAAAAATAGAAAGAGACAGTTTGTAATTAATAGATTGAATATAATATCAAACTTTATACTATTAGGATTATTTGTATATCGTGCGCTAACAGTATCTGGAGAAACTGCGGAAGCTATTTCTGAGAAAGGTATTGGGATGTTCCTCCCTATTATTTCTATCCTGTTCCTTGTCTTAGCGAACAGAGCCATTAAGAAGGATGAAGATCTCGTAAAATCTGTGGATCGTTTACGATAAACCTAACATCTTAGTTTATTAGTGCGTTAAAAAAGCCGAACCTATATGAGTTCGGCTTTTTTGTTTTTAGCCCATTCGATAATTTCCATATCCTTTATCGCTCCGTTATCTATCGCAAAGCGCAACATCGTACGCACCTGATGAAAACCACTTATACCAGCTGCACCAGGATTTAGATGTAACACCCCCATCATCTGATCATACTGTACCTTCAGTATATGTGAGTGCCCACAGATATAGATAGCAGGTTTCTCTTGCTTGATTCGCTCTCTTACATTAGCTCTATATTTCCCTGGATATCCACCTATATGGATCATATAGACCTTCATCCCTTCACACTCAAAGAATAACTCTTCAGAAAATTCTAGTCGAGCCTCTTTACCATCTATATTTCCCCATACGCATCTAAGCGGTTTTAGCACCTTTATGGTATCGGTCACTACTAAGTCTCCTATATCTCCTGCATGCCATACCTCATCTGCCTGTCTGACATACTTCAGGATAGACTCATCTATAGTGCCGTGCGTATCTGATAATAATAATATTTTTTTCACCTCTATCTATTTATAATAAGATAGCCTCTCTTAGTGAGAGGCTATACTATGATTACTCTGTATAAAACAAAATTAATTCTTCTATTGCATTCTGACAAACTGGACAGAACTCTGGATACTGATTCGTTTTCATTCTACAGTCTAACGTACCTTTATACACCTTGCGTCCTTCTAGTCCTTCATATACTCCTAGTGGGTATTTTTTACTGTCTTTTTCTAATGTAGGTACTGGAGTTCCCTTTTTAAGCATTTTTTTCCACTTGCTATCGAAGTCTACTAATGTAGTTATATTCTGCTCCCAAGGTTCTGTCTGATTAGAAATTAAATCACTCAACACATCATTAGGGTAAAAATACTCATCTGCTAATCCTGCAAAGCTATGCCCAAACTCATGTACTACCACAGGCTTAAAGTCCTTATGTCCTGTAGTCGTCAATGTATAAGAATTATAGATTCCTCCTCCTCCATACACATCTGTATTCGCTAGAATGATAATGTGTTCATAAGGAATACCTGCTAGTACATCATGTAACTTCTTAATTCTATTCGTAGTCAAATAACGCTCCGAATAAAAAGTATCAAAATTAGACTCTACAGCTGTCTTTTTCCAATCTCCTTGTCTTGGGACACTTACCCCTGAGTCTTTAGAAGCGCTCTGTACAGCAATAAAATTAAAATTATCAGCAAATTTATCGAAAGGCTTATGTGCTAATAATTGTTCTATAGACACCTTTACAGCATCCATAAATTTCCCCATTTCTTCTTTTTTAAATCCTTCTGCTACGAACACTACATTGATAGCCTTAGCATTGTCTTTCGCTTTATGTACATATTCATGTTTAGTCACATCCTTAGTTCCCTTAGTATGGATTAATATATCTTTAGGATCTACATGATGTACTAATTTATCTTTTTCTTTTCCATCAGCATCGAATAGGATTAGTTCTATACGCACCTTATCTTTCGGAAATGGTACTAAGAATACATTCTCAAAACTCTTTGTATTCTTCTGTGCCTCCTCTGTAGATAACCACTCTTGGAATAGTGTACTGAAGCTATTGGTATAGATTAATGTATTTGTTTGCTCATCATATACACGCACTTGTCCATTTCCTTTTAAGGCATTCTCTCCTAAGTTATGCGTACGTCCAGCCCATGAAGGCAAAGAAATTAATTCATCTAATAAAATAAATTGTCTCTCGTTATTTCCTCCGAATACATAATCTAGACGCAATGTTTTGTCTTCAAAATATTGATTAAAATCCTGTGCCTGTACATAAGAGCCTATACACAAGCTCAGTAATACTAGTAGTTTTTTCATTATTAATATAGTTAGGTTAATTGGGTTAATTACTTGTCACAACAAGTCAAGTCGTAAAAATAAACATATTTCTAAACTATCTCTTGCTTTTAACGTTGTTTACTTCAGATCGATTTAATTGACCTCTCTTTAGAACTAATTTTTCTAATATGAGCAACGCAAACTTATCAGAACCCTCCCACTAATCCACCGTTCACACTAGAGTTATACATATTAAGTACATAATTATAACTGATCGGAAAAGGGATTTTTTTTGAGGTGGTCGCATAGTGGTCGGATAGTGATCGCATAGTGGTCGCATAAAAAAGGGCTAAAACTATGCGACCACTATGGCATCAAACCACGATCACTATTCTAGCAATACAGCTCTAAATAAATTAAAATCCGCCTTCTTACTAAATACGAATAGTAATCCGTCTAGCCCTTTCATTTCTTAGTTATTTGTTCTTCTATTCAAAAAATGAGTTCCTAATTTTATAATAACATCAACTACCTAGTCCCGATTTTAAAGTATATTTGCGTTTTACAAAACAAAGAGAATTACATTGAGATACTTTTTAGAATTCGCATATAACGGAACACATTATCACGGATGGCAATTACAACCTGATGCTATATCAGTACAGGAAGTACTGACTAAAGCTATCTCTACTCTACTACGCACCCCTATAGAGCTAGTGGGAGCTGGTAGGACAGATGCTGGAGTACATGCTAAACAGATGTATGCACACTTTGATCACGAGTTACCTTTTGACAAAGATTCTTTAGTACAACGAATGAATTCTTTTCTACCTGAAGACATTGTTATTTATAATATACATACGGTAGCAGATGATGCCCACGCACGCTTTGATGCAACAGCACGTACCTACGAGTATCACATTCATCAGTATAAAGATGCGTTTTGTAACGCGGGTAGCTACTACCACTTTAGACCGCTGAATGTAGAATTAATGAATCAAGCTGCTCAAATCTTATTTGAGTATGAAGACTTCGAATGTTTCTCTAAGACACATACAGATGTATTCACCTTCAATTGTACTATTTATAAAGCACATTGGGATATTCTACCTGATAACAGACTAGTATTTACCATCTCTGCTAATCGCTTCCTGCGCAATATGGTCAGAGCGATAGTGGGTACTTTAGTCAATGTAGGGCATGAAAAAATAACACTAGATGACTTCAGAACGATAATAGAAAGTAAAGACAGAGGCAAAGCTGGCTTTTCTGTACCTGGAAAAGGTCTTTATTTAACTCAAGTTAGTTACCCTTATTTATGAAAAAGCTAAAATCATTATCTCTACAGAAATTATTACAATATACTAAGCCGTATCAAAAACGATTTAATTGGGTAGTTGTATTTGCGATTTCCCTTTCTATATTCGCTGCTATACGTCCGTATATGCTAAAAATAACTGTAGATGAATACGTACAGAAACAAGATCAATCTGGGCTACTACTCTACATCCTACTGATGGGATTAGTACTCGTACTAGAAGTATCTTCACAATTCTTCTTTACCTATTGGGCGAACTGGTTAGGACAGGATATCGTAAAAGACATTCGAGAGAAACTATTTGATAAAATTATCAACTTCAGAATGCGTTATTTCGATAACGAACCCGTAGGAAAATTAGTGACACGTGCAGTATCTGATATAGAATCTATCGCTAGTATCTTCAGTCAAGGGCTCTTTATGATCGTCAGTGACTTACTAAAGATGTTCGTGGTACTGTGTATCATGTTCTATATGAACTGGAAGTTGAGCTGTATCGTATTGATAGCTATGCCTATCCTATTATATGCTACTCGAGAGTTCCAACGACACATGAAAACTGCGTTCCAAGAAGTACGTACACAGATATCTAATCTAAATACATTCGTACAAGAGCGATTAACGGGAATGAAGATCGTACAACTCTTTACGAGAGAAGAAATAGAATACGAAAAATTCAAAAAGATTAACCATAAGCACAATGTGGCTTGGCTAAAGAATATTCTGTATAACTCTATCTTCTTTCCGATAGCGGATATTGTATCTTCACTTACACTTGGTTTTGTGATTTGGTATGGAGGGATGTCTATCGTACAAGGAGACAACCTTACTTCTTTTGGAGATTTATTCGCCTATACGATGTTGATCACCATGTTATTTAACCCATTGAGACAGATAGCTGATAAGTTCAATGTCATGCAAATGGGGATTATCGCAGCAGAGCGTGTATTCGAAGTATTAGAAACAGAAGAACAGATAGACGATAGTGGTACAGTCACTGCTCCACAGTTTAATGGTAAAATAGAGCTAAAAGATGTTCGCTTTAGTTATATCGAAGGAACAGAAGTACTGAAAGGGATTAACCTGGATATAGCACCAGGTAGCACCATTGCGATTGTAGGAAGTTCTGGTGCAGGTAAGTCTACTATCATCAATCTATTAAATAGATTCTACGATATAGACAGTGGTACGATCTGTATCGATGGTGTCAATATCAATGATTATAGACTAGCTACACTGCGCAAAGAAGTAGCTGTGGTACTTCAGGATGTATTCTTATTTAGTGACACGATATACAATAATATCACGCTACACGATGAGAGCATCACAAGAGAGACTGTCATCGAAGCTGCTAAGAAAATAGGGATACACGACTTCATCTTACAACTCCCTGGTGGATATGATTATAATGTGAAGGAACGGGGTGTCATGCTATCATCTGGACAACGTCAGCTAATCGCTTTCTTACGTGCGTATGTTAGCAATCCTAGTATTCTGATACTAGATGAGGCTACCTCTTCTATCGATACACATTCAGAAGAGTTATTACAGAAAGCGACTGACTATCTGACTAAAGATAGAACGTCTATCATTATAGCACACCGATTAGCAACGATAGTAAACGCTGATCAAATCATCGTAATGGATAAAGGTAAAATAGTAGAAAAAGGAACTCATAAAGACCTATTAGAAATCCAAAACGGATACTATAAAAATCTACATGAGTCACAGTTTAACAAACAAATATAGCTCAATATACAGAAGCGATAGATATGAATCTATCGCTTTTTTATTGTTCATTATAAAGATGGTTTCTCTACCTAAAATGAATTAGACGAAAACTTCCGAAGAGTAGAAATACTTTTGTTCTAAAATTTCAATATTTTTTAGTACGCTATTCTCTCCTAGTTTTTTAAAAGATTATCAACAATATTGCCTTTTTGATAATAATTATCACGTCTTAATAGCCAAATAAGCCACACTCCTTGCAATTACCTTAGTTACAGCCTATCAACTTTTCGTATTGAAAGTTTCAATAACAGAAATAAATGATTATTTTCGTAGCATAAAATATAGAAATATATAGATATATGAAATTCGATATTATTGTTTTAGGAAGTGGCCCTGGAGGTTACGTTACTGCGATTAGAGCTTCTCAGTTAGGTTTTAAAGTTGCAGTTGTTGAAAAAGAAAATTTAGGAGGTATCTGCTTAAACTGGGGATGTATCCCAACGAAAGCTCTTCTTAAATCGGCACAGGTGTTTGAGTACCTTAAACACGCTTCTGACTACGGATTGACTATCAATGGTGATGTAGATAAAGATTTCAATGCTGTTATCGCACGTTCTCGTAACGTAGCTGAAGGAATGAGCAAAGGAGTTCAATTCTTAATGAAAAAGAATAAGATCGAAGTTATCGACGGATTCGGAAAAGTAAAACCAGGTAAGAAAGTAGACGTTACTGACAAAGATGGAAAAGTAACTGAACTATCTGCTGACCATATTATCATCGCTACAGGTGCTCGTTCTAGAGAGTTACCTAACTTACCTCAAGATGGTAAAAAAGTAATCGGATACAGACAAGCATTAACATTACCTCAACAACCTAAGAAAATGATTGTTGTTGGTTCTGGAGCTATTGGAGTTGAGTTCGCTTACTTCTATAAATCAATGGGTACTGATGTAACTATTGTTGAGTTTATGCCAAATATCGTTCCTGTAGAGGATGAAGATATCTCAAAACAATTTGAGCGTTCTTTAAAGAAAAATGGTATCAACATTATGACTAACTCTTCTGTAGAGCGTATCGACACTACAGGTGAAGGAGTAAAAGCATATGTAAAAACAGCTAAAGGTGAAGAGGTATTAGAAGCTGATATCTTATTATCTGCTGTAGGTATCAAAACGAATATCGAGAACATCGGATTAGAAGAAGTAGGTATCGCTACAGATAGAGATAAAATCTTAGTAAACGATTTCTACCAAACTAACGTACCTGGATACTATGCTATCGGTGACGTAGTACCTGGACAAGCGTTAGCTCACGTGGCTTCTGCTGAAGGTATCTTATGTGTTGAGAAAATCGCTGGACACCATGTAGAGCCATTAGATTACGGAAATATCCCAGGATGTACTTATGCTACTCCAGAGATCGCTTCTGTAGGTATGACTGAGGCTAAAGCGAAAGAGGCTGGTTATGAACTTAAAGTAGGTAAATTCCCATTCTCTGCATCTGGAAAAGCAAAAGCTGCTGGTACTCCTGATGGATTCGTTAAAGTTATCTTCGATGCTAAATACGGTGAGTGGTTAGGATGCCACATGATCGGAGCTGGTGTTACAGATATGATCGCTGAGGCTGTAGTTGCTCGTAAATTAGAAACTACTGGATACGAAATCCTTAAAGCTGTTCACCCACACCCTACTATGAGTGAGGCTGTGATGGAAGCTGTAGCTGATGCTTACGGTGAAGTAATCCACTTATAAGAATTAGATTATTCAATATATAGAAACGGGCTGCCTTAGGGTAGCCCGTTTTTTATTTATCTATTCTAAAAACAGTGTTCTAATCATGAAATAAAAAAGCGAGCCCTTCTTTCGAAAGACTCGCTTATTCATTTTATAGTAAATTCTTATGATAGAATATCTACTCCTAAATAATTAGCTGGTGTGATTGCTTTAAGTTCAGTTTTAATCGCATCAGATACATTTAATGTCTCGATGAAATTATGCATTGATTCTTTATTAATCACTGTATTCGTTCTAGTCAAATCTTTTAATGCTTCATACGGATTAGGGTATCCTTCTCTTCTTAGGATAGTCTGAATAGCTTCTGCTACTACAGCCCAGTTATTCTCTAAGTCTTGAGCAAACTTATCTGCATTCAGCAATAACTTATTCAATCCTTTTAATGTAGACTCAAATGCAATAAGCGTATGTCCAAAAGGCACTCCTATATTACGCAACACTGTACTGTCTGTCAAGTCACGTTGAAGACGTGATATCGGTAACTTAGCCGCTAAATGTTCAAAAATAGCATTAGCGATACCTAAGTTTCCTTCTGAATTTTCAAAGTCAATAGGATTTACTTTATGAGGCATAGCTGAAGAACCTATCTCTCCTGCCTTAATCTTCTGTTTAAAGTAATCCATCGATACATACGTCCAAATATCTCTATCTAAGTCTATCAGTATCGTGTTTATACGTTTTAATCCATCGAAGAATGCTGCGAAGTGATCATAGTGCTCTATCTGTGTAGTCGGGAAAGAATGCTTAAGCCCTAAAGTCAATTCTACGAAGTCAGTTCCAAACTGTTTCCAATCTTGTTTTGGGTAAGCTACATGGTGGGCATTAAAGTTACCTGTAGCACCACCGAATTTAGCTGCAAAAGGTACTTGCTCTAATAATGCTAACTGTTGTTCTAAACGCTCCACAAATACGTAAATCTCTTTACCTAGACGTGTAGGAGAAGCAGGCTGACCATGTGTACGTGCTAACATAGGTACATCCTTCCACTCTATGCTCAACTCTTTTAATCTATTGATAACAGTTAGTAAAGATGGTTTATACACATCCTCATATGCTTCTTTAGTCAATAAAGGTATAGAGGTGTTATTAATATCCTGAGAAGTTAGTCCAAAGTGAATAAACTCTTTATACTCTTCTAACTTTAAAATGTCAAATGCGCTTTTCAGAAAGTACTCTACTGCCTTCACATCGTGATTCGTCGTTTTCTCCATCTCCTTGATCCACAAAGCATCTTCTGTGGTAAACTCTTGATACAGTTTACGCAATTCAGGAAAGATAGAACTTGGGACATTGGCTAATTGAGGGACATTGTGCTCACATAGAGAAATAAAGTACTCTACTTCTACTAATACTCTGTACTTGATTAATGCTTCTTCTGAGAAATAATTCGCTAGTGCATTGGTCTTACCTCTATAACGCCCATCGATAGGCGAAATAGCATTTAATTCTGTTAGCATATTTTAGATTGTGTTGTTAAGACACAAAGATAAAGCATTCGATACAGAATCAAAGTATCTTAAATAAAAAAGATAGTTGATAGTAGGTTTGTTTTTTTGTGATGGTGTTTTTTTTGTTGTTTGCCTACGGCATAGGGTAATGGGAATTAGAGATATGGTTAATTGACAGTTGAAGGGTTACAACTCACGATTTCACAACTTCACGATTTCACAAAAAGACAACTTCATAGAAACAAAAAAAGATAGCTCATTAGAACTATCTTTTTCTTTATATATTCAGCCATAAGCTTTAAGAAATCAGCATTTTAAGTACAATCTTAATTCTTAATTCTTAATTCTTAATTCTTAATTCTTAATTCTTAATTCTTAATTCTTAATTCTTAATTCTTAATTCTTAATTCTTAATTC
This sequence comes from Myroides odoratimimus, assembly GCF_004337635.1. Taxonomy (NCBI): domain Bacteria; kingdom Pseudomonadati; phylum Bacteroidota; class Flavobacteriia; order Flavobacteriales; family Flavobacteriaceae; genus Myroides; species Myroides odoratimimus. The sequence continues at coordinate 1,988,068 of NZ_CP037427.1, read as the reverse complement.
TTGATTAAAATTACTTGCTCCACTCTCTGATAGCGTCTTTATTAATCTTGATATAATCAAGGTTATTCGCTTTCTCTGCTAACTCTAATGCCCATTTGGCAGTTTCTACAGCAGCTATTTTATCACCTCCTTTAGCTTGGATCTGTGATTTTAAGCGTACAAAGTAGTAAGGTATTTTCTCTCCTGATTTCTCAATAGCCTTATTTACCCAATCTAGAGCTTTTACAAGGTCTTTGTTTGTTAGGTAATAATATTCTGCTGCTCCGTAATAATCAACGATTGTAGGTCCATCAAATGTCTCCTCAATACTCTGCATTGCCAGTTGATCTGTTGGTACTTTAAAACGAACAGGCACAACTGTCTTCTCCCACATAATCTCTAAGTCCGCGTAGTCTATGTTCACATTATTCACTGCTACAGTTAATGTCTCGAATTTGCGATCAGAACCAATAGGTTTAACCTTAGTCGATAAAGCTACTTTACTCTCATCCCATTTCTCTGGTAATCCCCAGTTATTCGTATCTGCATAGAATATTACTTCCCATTCTTCTACTTTAGGAATAGTAAATAATGCATACGATCCTTTCTTTAATTTCTTACCGCCTATCTCTACATCATTACCAAAAGTAACTACCGTATTCATATTCGCCCCTGTTCTCCACATTCTTCCATAAGGAACTAAATCACCAAATACTAAACGCCCTCTCATATTCGGTCTTGAGTAGTCAATCTTGATATCCGTAAGCCCTACTACTTGATGTGATTCTGCTTTTGTACTTGTAGGTGGAGTGTGAACTTGTGCTTGTGTACACAGTGCAAACAATGCAAATGATAATGCAACTAAACTTCTTTTCATTTTTCTTAGCTTATTTTATACGCTCTAATTAATCATCTAATATTCTGAAGAATACATTCTCTATTAGTGATTAACAAAAGGTACTTAAATTAAATATTGTGTTTTGTTTCCTTATTTCAGAAGGTTATCAAATGTATTAACTTTCTTCTTAAAATTAAATCAAAACACCTTTGTTTTTTTATACCACTACCATAAAAAAAGCCACGTGAACTCACGTGGCTTCTTTAACTATAATTATAAAAACTTATTTCACTTTATTAATTCCGCTCTCTAACCAAGCTTTATACTCAGGTGCGTCTGGCATATAACCAACAGCTTCATTTAAGCGATTACCTTCTTTATCTAATACGATATAGTAAGGCTGTGCATTCGCTTGGTAATGTTTCATTTGGAAATCACTCCATTTATTACCAATTGTTTTTATTTTCTTACCTGTAGTTTCAGAAATATATTGTTCGTTCTCAGGTAACTTCGTCGGATCATCAACATAAAGTGATATTAAAACTATTTCACCTTTTAAAATTGATAACACATTAGGTTCAGACCATACAGAGTCTTCCATTTTACGGCAGTTCACACATGCAAATCCTGTGAAGTCAAGTAAGACTGGTTTGTTTACAGACTTAGCATAAGCCATACCTTTCTCATAATCTGTAAAGGCAATAATATCATGTGCTCCTAGTTTAGCTCCGTCTGGAATAGCAGTAGCTACTCCTCCCGCATTACCACCTTTTCCTCCAACACCATAAGGACTTTCTGAATACGTCATCGGTGGAGGGAAACCTGAGATAATCTTAAGTGGTGCTCCCCATAGTCCTGGTATCATATAAATCGTAAATACAGATACTAATAAAGCCATAAATAATCTTCCTACTGATATACTATCTGCGGGGCTATCATGAGGTAACCTGATCTTTCCTAATAAATATAATGCCCATGCTCCAAAGATAGCAATCCAGATCGCTAAGAAAACTTCTCTTTCTAACCAATGTGCTTGTAATACAAGGTCTGCATTAGACAAGAATTTAAATGCTAAAGCTAACTCTAAGAATCCTAAAGATACTTTCACAGTATTTAACCATCCTCCTGAACGTGGCATAGAGTTTAACCATCCTGGGAACATAGCGAATAACATAAATGGTAATGCTAATGCTAGAGAGAACCCTAACATTCCTACGATAGGTGCTATACCTCCTTTAGATGCTGCTTCTACTAATAGTGTTCCTACGATAGGCCCTGTACATGAGAATGATACTATAGCAAGTGCTAATGCCATAAATAAGATCCCTATGATACCTCCTCTGTCTGCTTGAGAATCTACTTTATTAGCCCATGAGTTAGGTAACATAATCTCGAACGCTCCTAAGAACGATGTAGCGAATATCACTAACAATAAAAAGAAGATAATATTAAAATACACATTCGTAGAAAGTGCGTTTAATGAATCTGCTCCAAATATTGCAGTCACTATCGTTCCTAATACTACATAGATAAGGATGATAGATAATCCATAGATAATTGCATTCTTAATTCCCTTCGCTCTAGTCTTAGACTGTTTAGTAAAGAAACTCACTGTCATTGGAATCATTGGGAATACACATGGTGTAAGTAATGCTGCAAATCCTGATAAGAAGGCTAAGAAGAAAATAGTAAACAAACCTTTTTTCTCTTCTTTAGTATTCCCCGTTGTAGCTACTGTTGTATCCGTTGTATCACTATCCTTTTTAGTATCTACAGCAGTAGTTGCTAAATCTTCGAAGTTCTTTACTTCCTTGGTTTCAAGTGTCTTTAAATCATAAACAAATAAGTTACTCTGGCTAATACACATTTCATCACATACCTGATAAGCTAATTCTACTTGGATAGTTTCCACAGTAGGATTGGTTATCTTAATGTCTTGAACTAGTTTAGCAGAGTCTACGAAGTAGATTTCATCCACACCAAAGACATCATTAAATGAAGTCTTTGTTTCACTCTCCTTTGCCTTACCCTCTAAAGTATAATTTCCCTCTTGATTATTATAAATAAACTCTAAAGGCAGCGAACCTCCTTCTGGGTTATATTGGGAGTATAAATGCCAGTTCTTTTCTATTACAGCATCCCAAGTAATGGTATATTCTGTATCAGACTTTTTCTCAATTTTAGATTGCCATTTAGCAGGATTAGTAATCTGAGCCTGCACTGATATAAATGACAATAAAAAAAGTAGCAAATAAGCTAATTTTCTCATAGATTAATTTGAATTTTAATAATGTTTGTTGTTGTATCTTTTATCTTAAATCGTTCATCCATTCGACTACCGATAACCCATACAATCTTATTTTCTGAACATAAAAGCCAAGTATTCTCTTTATCAAATAGACTAAACTTCTCGTCTTTAAAAAACTTACTCATTTTCTTTGTTCCCTTCATCCCAAATGGGATAAATCTATCGCCACTTCGATATTTACGTATAGTCAATGGAAAAGTCAATAAATCTCCATCTACATAAATGGTCGAAGCATCACTTGTTAACTGTTTTTCTTCATAAGGTGTTATACTAATCGTTAGTGGTTGGGTTAATGTTTGTTTGTTCTCTAATAAATATATTTGTTCTTTATTCTCTTTTTCTTGTGGAAGAGGTTTTATTATAAACTCTCCTCTATTCTTCAACAGTACATGAGTAGGCGAATAAATCATCTTACCTGATGCTCCATTAATTAAATCTTCGATATCAGACCAAGCCGTAAATCCTAAAGGAGATAACCACTTATACAAATATGCTTTAGGTGAAGAAAGACTTTTTAACTGCTCTAAGTTAATACTTATCTCCTCACCGTCATGTTCTGTAACTACCTGACTGTAATAATATTTACTAGCATCTTCACTCAAATCTACTGACTGCTGCAAATACTCCATTGTCTGTAAAAAAGACTGACAAAAATGTTCATTCGTCTCTTTTAGAAGTGGCAATATATTCCTACGAATTTTATTACGCAAATATTTTGTCTGACTATTTGTTATATCTTCTCTCCAAGTAATCTGATTCTCTTCTGCATAATGAGCGATATCCTCTCTAGTAAATGGCAATATTGGTCTTCTGATGTAGCCATTTCTAGCTGGTATTCCTAATAACCCTTCTATACCCGTACCTCTAGATAAATTAATCAAGAAAGTCTCCATAGAATCATCTAAGTGATGAGCAGTTAATAGATAGGTCTTCTTCTGTTGTGTAGCTAGTTCTCTAAACCAATCATATCGCAATTCTCTAGCTGCAATCTGTATAGACACCTTGTGCTCTGTGGCATATTGTTCTGTATCAAACTCTGCAACAAAAACTGGAATGCTTAACTCCTCTCCTAATTGTTCTACAAACTCTTGGTCACCATTACTATCTTCTCCTCTTAAATGGAAGTTACAATGTGCTATCGTTATGTCTAGTCCTAACTTATGACATAAATGCACTAAAACGATACTATCTATCCCTCCACTTACTGCAAGTAATAATGGCTCTTCTAATAACTCTCTGAAGTTATTCTCTATATGTAATTTAAACTGATTAAACATCTTCTAGTAAAGTCAACAAAGTAACTAAAATAATTTAATTACTTTCTCCTTATTTATGTTTTTTTAACCTAGATTAAGACTTTTTCCTTCTTTTTTAAATGATATTTTATAGCAAATAAAATAAAGCAAATAAAAAAAGCCTCATCTAACAATGAGGCTTTGATATCTTAAATTAGCTATAATCCATCTACTTTATTTCCAAAATTAGAAGCTTGTGCGTATGTTCTCCATTTTTCAATACATTCTACCATATCTGTAGGTATCTCAGAGTCAAACCTCATTCTTTCTTTAGTTATAGGATGTGTAAATCCTAGTGTTTTAGCATGTAGAGCTTGTCTAGGTAAAACAGCAAAACAATTATCTACGAACTGTTTATATTTGGTAAATGTCGTTCCCTTAAGAATTAAGTTACCTCCATAACGTTCATCGTTAAACAGCGTATGTCCAATATGTTTCATGTGAACACGTATCTGATGCGTACGACCTGTCTCTAGACGACAAGATACTAAAGTAACATATCCTAAGCGCTCAAGTACTTTATAATGCGTCACAGCCCATTTCCCCATACTCTCATCATCGAAGGCTGCCATCTGCATTCTATCTTTGACGTGACGACCGATATAGCTCTCTATCGTACCTTCATCTTCTTCTACATTCCCCCATACCATAGCGACATACTCACGCTCAGATGTCTTCTCTGCAAATTGCTTTTGCAATTCAGTCATTGCCCATTCTGTCTTTGCTACCACTAACAGACCACTAGTATCTTTATCAATACGGTGGACTAATCCTGGTCTTTCACTACTATTTAGGGGTAAATTCTCAAAGTGATAGGCTAAAGCATTTACTAGAGTTCCTGTATAGTTACCATGTCCTGGGTGTACTACTAGTCCTGCTGGTTTATTCACTACTAATAATGAATCATCTTCATATACTATATCAAGAGGAATATTCTCTGGTATAATGATATTTTCGAATGGTGGTTGTTTCATCAACACACGCACCACATCATTAGCTTTTACTTTGTGATTTGATTTTACAGGTATATCATTCACGAATATATTTCCATTAGTAGCTGCTTGTTGTATTTTATTACGTGTAGCATTCTCTACTAAGTTCATTAAAAACTTATCCACTCTTAAAGGAGCTTGTCCTTTCCCTGCTTCAAATCTATAATGCTCAAATAACTCACCTTCTAAGTCATCGAACATTTCTACATTATCTTCTTGCATTAATCTTATTTAAATCTTTTAAAAATCAAATTCACTAGAATTACTAGAATTGCCATTCGCATCTTCGATAGCTGGCGCTACGTCAAGCTCTTCTTCTGAGTAACCCGCTCTACCATCTCCTAAAACAAAGTCAATTCTAGAGTCTTTTGCTATTTTGTCCCCTTCATTTAAGACTTTACCTTTTTGATAAACTTTAAGCACAACATCCTTTCCAATGAAAGTCTGGTATGTAATCGTTCCTTCTTTTAAACCTAATGACTTAATAGTCGCTAAGGCCTGACGGTAAGTTAATTCTTCAAGCTTTGGCAATTTTACATTACCATAACCCGATGCATTAATCTTCACATATATCTTTCTATTCGTTTTCACACCCGTCTTCGGAGCAGGGTCCTGCTCTACAATACTTAACGGAGGGAAATCTTTATCATAATCAAGTGTATCTAATACGACCATGTTCAACTCGTTTTTCTCTAACAGTTGTAATGCCTGGTCGGTATCTAACTTAATTAAACTTGGTACTTCTATCTTTTCTCCATGATTAGTCGTATGTGCCAACCACTTAAGCGCTAAGAACACACCTAGTATAACGATTACGACTGCACTCGCTAAGGAAATAAAAAAGGCTCTACTTTTTAGAAAATCCATTAATTTCATATCTACTTATTTTGAGCAAAGATATAAAATCGAAAACATTTTTTGTTTCTATGTTTTATTATAAATTTGTTTTGAACAAATACAAAGTAGTAATTCATACTAATGTATTAAAATTTAGCTCTATATGAAGCACGTAGCAGTAATTATGGGGGGATATTCTAGTGAATACAAAATCTCATTGACAAGTGGTAAAGTGGTATGCGATACACTAGACCGCTCTAAATATATTCCTTACCCTATACATATTTTTGAAAACAAATGGGTATATGTAGATGATAACAATGATGAATTCCCTATTGATAAAAATGACTTTTCAGTAAACTATAAAGGAAATAAAATCACTTTTGACGTTGTATTTAATGCTATACACGGTACTCCTGGAGAAGATGGTTTAATGCAAGCTTACTTTTCTCTTATCGGAATGCCTCATACCTCATGTGACTATTATCAAGCTGCTTTAACGATGAATAAAAGAGATATGCTTTCGGTATTAAAACCGTTTGGTATTAAAACAGCTATCTCTTATTATCTAAATGAAGGAGATGTTATCAATACTGAAGAAATTATTCAACGTGTTGGGTTGCCTTGTTTTGTGAAACCAAATAGATCTGGTTCTAGCTTTGGTATCTCTAAAGCAAAAACAACAGAGGAATTAATTACTGCCATAGACGTAGCTTATAAAGAAGATAACGAGATTATAATCGAAAGTTTTTTAAATGGTACAGAGGTATCTGTTGGAGTTATTGACTATCAAGGAGAAATAAAAGTACTACCTATGACAGAGATAGTTTCTGAAAACGACTTCTTTGACTACGAAGCAAAATACTTAGGTAAGTCTCAAGAGATAACTCCTGCTAGAATAGATGATAAGATTAGGGATAAAGTAGCAGATATAGCTAGTAGGGTGTATAAAATATTAAATATGCAAGGCTTCTCTCGTAGTGAGTTTATCATTGTAGATGGAGTTCCATTTTTATTAGAAATGAATACCGTACCAGGTTTAACGAACGAAAGTATACTACCACAACAAGCAAAGGCTGCTGATATTAGCCTAGCAGACTTGTTTGACAATGCAATTGTATTAGCTTTGCAGAAAGCAAATTAATTTTAGATACCATGAGAAGAGCAGTTTTACCAGGTTCTTTTGATCCTATTACAAATGGGCACTATGATATTATCCAAAGAGCATTACCTCTATTTGATGAGATTATTGTTGCTATCGGAGTAAACTCAGATAAAAAATATATGTTTTCACTAGAAGACAGAAAGCGTTTTATAGAAGAGACATTTAAAGATGAGCCTAAAATTAAAGTAGCTACTTACGAAGGACTAACCACAGACTTCTGCTTTAAGGTAGAGGCGCAGTTTATTCTTAGAGGACTAAGAAATCCAGCTGACTTTGAATTTGAAAAAGCAATTGCACATACAAATCGTTTCTTGACAAAAATAGAAACTGTCTTTTTACTAACAGCTGCTAGCACTTCGTTTATTAGCTCTAGTATAGTGAGAGATGTTATCCGCAATAAAGGAGACTATTCTAAACTAGTACCTCCTACAGTAAAATTCTAATCCAATATAGAATCTAAAAAAGCCTATCTAAATCGATTTAGATAGGCTTTTTAAATTATTCATCTTTTAATATTCCTAGTTCATCTATAAGCAACTTAATATTCTCATAAGAGTTACTCATTGCTTCTCGGATTTGTTCTTTATTTAACCAAGCTACTTGTTCTATATCCTCTTCTATTTGCCCTACTAATGGTCCGTCAAAAGTAGAAGTCATTTTATACCAAGTAGTAATTTTCAATCTATACTTACCATTTCTTTTAAAGATATGATACGTTTTAGGCAATTTACGCACTATCTTAAGTTTAGACACACCTGTTTCTTCCTCTACCTCTCGTATAGCTGTTTCCTCCATTTCTTCTCCTTTCTCAATTCCTCCTTTAGGTAAGTCCCACTTACCACCTCTAAGAATAAAAAGAATTTCTCCCTTTGGATTAAACACAACTCCACCTCCTGCTTTCTGTACTGGTATCTTTTCTTTTATCTTCTTTAAGATCTCTTTTTCATCTGGATGATATAAAAAAGCCTTCTCAATTTTATTTTGAAAATATTTAATGATAATTTTGTCAATATCGACACTATCTAATAAGAACAGTTGAAAATCGGTTTCTTTCTCGATTTTATCTGTTAAGAACAATGGTTTGTCGTTTACAAAAACTTTATACATTTGTATTATGATTTTTAATAAAGAAACAGCACACAAAACTGCCGAGTCACTTCTGCAAATTAACGCAATTAAATTAAATCCTAAAAATCCTTTTACTTGGGCTTCAGGATGGAAATCACCTATTTATTGCGATAACCGTATCACATTGTCTTATCCAGAGATTAGAAAGTTCTTACAAAAAGAATTTGCTGAGAACATCGTAGCTAAATATGGCAAACCAGATGTAATCGCAGGAGTAGCTACAGGAGCTATCGGTATAGGCCTTCTAGTAGCAGAAGCTTTAGAACTGCCTTTTGTATATGTACGTCCTGAACCTAAAAAACACGGAAGACAAAATCAAATCGAAGGACAATTAGAAGCTGGTAAATCAGTTATTGTTATCGAAGATCTTATCAGTACTGGTAAAAGTAGCTTACAAGCCGTTGACGCACTAAAAGAGAACGGAGCTAACATCCTAGGTATGGCTGCTATCTTTACTTATGAATTCCAAGTAGCTGAAGACAACTTCAAAAATGCAGGAATAGAACTAACTACACTAAGTAACTACTCTTCTTTATTAGAAAATGCAGTAAATCAAAAATATATTTCTGACAGTGATCTAGACACACTACAAGAGTGGAGAAAGAACCCTGCTGAATGGAATCAATAATAATATCCTAAATACTAGAATATATGAATTTAGAAAGTCAAAAAGTAACTGTTGCTAAATCAGCAGAATATATCTTCAACGCTTTGACAGACGTTAAAAACTTTGAAAAACTAATGCCTGAGTCAATTGCTAAGTTTGAAGTTACAGGAGATGATTCTTTTATCTTTGCATTAAAAGGAATGCCAGAGATTAAATTAAAACAAAAAGATCAAACTCCTCACTCTAAAGTTGTTTTAGGTGCTGCTAGTGATAAACTTCCTTTTACATTAACTGGAAATATTACTGAAGTAGATGCTAATAACTCTGAGATACAACTTCAATTCGAAGGTAGCTTTAACCCAATGATGGCGATGATGGTAAAAGGACCTATCGGTAAATTCATTGAAGCTTTAGCTGGAAATATGAATAAATTATAATACAAAAAAAGAGGAATTTACACTTAGTAAATTCCTCTTTTTATTTTTATATGTTCAAAATAGAATCTTTATGCTCTTATTTGAACTCCACTTTATATTCTAACACTTTAGGATTAGCAATAATATCAGACATAGAGAATTTCTTTTCAAAAGATTTACCATCTTTACTGATTACGGCATCTTCATAAGATACAGACTTAATCTTCTTGTCAAAACTTGTTTTTAGAACATAAGTAAACATCGCTTCCATTCCTCCCATCTCATTCGCTCTCTTAGCTTCTTCAGTATCTTTTACACTAACCTTTCTTTCGAATTGTTTACTGTCTAGGCTATACTTACTCTCCACTAATAAAGGAGGTTGTTTCTTCCCATTTTGCTTCTTATCTAGCTCACTGGTTTTATCTGTAATTTTATTAATATTAATTAATGACTGATTTAGGTCAGCGATGTCTTTTGCATTAACTTTTAAATTAAAATCAGCCAAAGAGTCTTTCATATTAATCATAAAGCGCACATTCTTAGTATTGTCAAATAACTCTTTGTTTGCTTTAATAATACTATCTTTCTTCTGCTCTCCATTCTTTTCTTTTAACATTGCAAAATCAAGTATCTGCTCTATACTTAGCTCCTGTCCACTAATCAATTCTAACTTCTCTGCATCTCCTTTAAAAATAGCATTCTTATCTGGCACACTTTGCAATAACTCTTTAAAGTCCATCTTAAAGGTGTAATCTACCGTCCCGTTATCTTTTACGTACATTTCTTCCTTCGTCACACATGACTGAAGTGATAAGCTCAATCCTAGAAGGAATAAATAAATCTTTTTCATTTGTTTTATTTTTTTTGTAATACACAAAGGTAAACTTTTAAACCACTGATAAAATATGACCATACAAAAAACAGCAATAAATCATAATGACTTATTGCTGTCTTAAATAAAATTATACTATTAATTTTAAGCGTTTTTTAATTTCTTATAGAATAGACTATTTTACTGTCTTAGGATCCTTTGTATTCTTAAGTCCTCTATTAATTATTAAGTGAGGATAGAACTGATCTATTCCTTCTCCTGCTTTTATAAAATTCAAAGTAATCGCTGCTGATCTTGATTGATACTTTTCAAAATAAAACTAAATTAACAACCTATCTTAAAACCATTTACACAAAAAACACAGTATCAGCTGCTCCCTCCCAAGTTTAGGATATTAGTATCTAAATACCTTATAAATATTTTATTTACAAAATATTTTTCTCTTTTCCCTTGCACAATTCAAATCTTTTATACAATCTTTGCACTGAAAATAAAGTTTAACAATTAAAAACGAAGAAAAAATGTTTGTACTAAATTATACTTCTACATCATTCGCATCAGCAGAGATTGCTGGGGTGTATCTTCGTGCTACTTTTATTTAGAATATCTAATTTTATATATAAATGAAAAGCCCGAAGATTTAAATTCGGGCTTTTTTGTGTTTATTCCGGACCCTTAACGTCATTAAAACCCGAATTGACTGATAGATGCTAAAGATCTTCAGTAAAAAACAGATCAATTGTACCGTATACAATTGAGCATTTAGTCAATTTAAATTTTACATCATGGGAAGGAAACTTTCTGGGAGAGACTTTATTAAGATAGGCTTTCCTCAAAACAATACAATAAACATCGCCTTAGGGCAAGTAAATAGATATAAGAAAAAAGAGAATAAAAACAACATACTTGAAGAAGCTAAGCTTGTACTAAAGAATCCTGATTCTTACATAGGAGACGGTATCTGGGGCAAAGTAGCAGAGAGTATGATAAAACAAGTAGAAGTCAAAAAGCATCAACTGAATACCAATAGAGTACCATTCTCTATCTATGGAGAAGACGCTATAGACGAACAGACGAAATACCAACTGTTCACTGCTTTAAAATTACCTGTGGCAGTACAAGGGGCATTAATGCCTGACGCTCATTACGGATATGGTTTACCTATCGGAGGAGTGTTAGCTACTGACAATGCTGTTATTCCTTATGGAGTAGGTGTAGATATAGGATGTCGTATGAGTATGTCAGTCTTTAATCTACCTGCCAGCTTCCTAAAAGGAAAAGACCATATGTTGTTAAACATATTATCAGAACACACCAAGTTCGGTATGTATGACACACATAAAGTCAAAGCTGATCATGAAGTATTCAGTAGAGAAGAGTTTAAAAACATTCCTTTTGTAAAAGGCTTATTAGATAAAGCGTACAAACAATTAGGAACATCAGGTAGTGGTAACCACTTCGTAGAGTTTGGTATCGTTAGATTAACGGAGACTAAACCTGAGTGGAGATTAGAACCTGGAGAATATATCGCAGTTCTTTCACATAGTGGATCGAGAGGTCTAGGGGCTAATATAGCTAAGCATTATACATATCTTGCGACTAAGCAATGCCCTCTACCAAGCAATGCACAACATTTAGCTTGGTTAGACCTCAATACACATGATGGGCAAGAGTATTGGTTAGCCATGAATCTTGCAGGAGATTACGCAAAGGCATGTCACGATGATATACACCGTCGCATTGCTAAAGCATTAGGTAAGCAGATAGCTTTCACTATCGAAAACCATCATAACTTCGCTTGGAAAGAAGTGATTAATAACAAAGAATTAATTGTTCACCGCAAAGGAGCTACTCCTGCTGCAGAAGGACAATTAGGAATAGTCCCGGGATCGATGACTACTAATGGCTATATAGTCGAAGGCCTGGGAAATGCAGAGAGCTTAAATTCTGCCTCTCATGGAGCAGGACGCCTACACTCACGTGCGGCATGTAAACAGAAGTTTACCAAGAGTGAGATTAAGAAAGAGCTAAGCTCTACAGGTGTTCAACTTATCGGAGGTAGCGTAGATGAAGCCCCAATGGCTTATAAAGACATCAATGCAGTGATGCAAGCTCAAAGCGAATTAGTAAAAGTATTGGGAAGCTTTACCCCTAAATTTGTAAGAATGGATAAGTAATTATGGCAACAGTTATTCAGATTACATCAGGTAGAGGTCCCCAAGAGTGTGATTTTGCCGTTAAGAAGATCGCACAACTTTTTATAGACGACGCAGTCAAATCCAATATTAAAGTTAATCCAATACAGGACGAAGCCGACGCACATGGCGCGTCGGTCTTTATCCAAATCGTCGAAACGTCTAAAGAAGTTGATACTTTTTTGAGAACTTGGTTAGGTACAATACAGTGGATTTGCGAAAGTCCCTTTAGACCTAAACACAAAAGAAAGAATTGGTACATCGGTATTTTTGAAAGCACTAAAGCAAGTGATCCTGCGATTCTTGACCGTGATATTCAATACCAAGCTGTACGCAGTTCTGGAGCTGGCGGACAGAATGTCAATAAAGTTAGCTCGGCTGTAAGAGCTACTCATCTGCCTACAGGCATTACTGTACTAGCAATGGATAGTAGATCTCAGCACCAAAACAAAAAATTAGCCACCGAAAGAATACTAGATAAACTTCAGAATATGGCATTAAATGAAGTCAAACTAGAAGAAAAGAATACGTGGCTAAACCAAACGAAAGTAGAAAGGGGTAACCCTACTCGAACTTTCATTGGCATAAAATTTAGAGAGAAATAATCACAAAAAAGGCTACTCATATGATATGAGTAGCCTTTTTATATTTTCTACAGTACCTCAGTCCTGTTACGCTTCTATACCTTATAATTATTAGATAATTTCAGCACTTAAACCTGCATCTAATAATTGTAAACACTGAGATTTAAGTTTCTTAAACTCCCCAGTTTTAACCGTACATTTACCCGTATAATGTACTAATACAGCACATTGTTCTGCTTGTTCAGATGTATGATCACACACGCGAATAAGCGTATCGATGACATGATCAAAAGTATTTACATCGTCATTATACAAAACAATTTCACTGTTTCCATTCAGTAATTCAGATACATCTACATTTTCCTGAATTTGCTCTTGTGTACTCATAATATATTATATAGTAATGAAATTTTATCCTTTTATAAACTTCAAAGATACCCAATTATTCTTTTCTAAAGAACTTTCAAAAACTAAACCAATCTTTTCTGCACAATTTTTAATCGCTGTAATATCTTCTGTATAGAATCCACTGAAGTAAATCTCACCTCCTTGATATAAACTAGCAATATACTTGTCCATATCATTTAATAGGATGTTTCTGTTGATATTAGCTAAGATTACATTGTACTTAGGCTCTTTACTAATGATAGAAGCATCTCCTTCGAATACCTCTACGTTAGCACAGTTATTTCTCTCTGCATTCTCTATAGAGTTAAGATAACACCAGTTATCGATATCGATAGCATCTACGTGCTTAGCTCCGCGCATAGCAGCTAATATCGCTAAGATAGCTGTACCACATCCCATATCTAGCACTACCTTATCTTGCATATCGTTATTCAAGATCTGGCGAATCATCATAAAGGTAGTCTCGTGATGTCCTGTACCGAAGCTCATCTTTGGTTCTATAACGATATCATACTGAGCACTTGTTTTCTCATGAAATGGAGCTCTTACATAACATATACCATCTACATCGATCGGGTCAAAGTTCTTTTCCCACTCCTCATTCCAGTTTACCTGAGCTATCTCTTCTTTTCTATAAGTAATTGTAAACTGTTCTGACTGTAAAATAAAAACATCTTCTAAAATATCCTCTGTCCACAAATCTTTTTGAACATAAGCACTAACACCTGTTGCTGTCTCTTCAAAACTCTCAAATGCCTTTTCTCCTAATTCCGCAATCAGTATTTCTGTACCAAGTTCTCTTGGTTCTACATTAAAATGATAACCTATATATACCATAATTTCTTATTAAATCTGTTTCCTTAACCTTTTGGTAACACTATCTTTACATTGAAGTAACAACATAAGTATTTCTATTGCAAAACTAATGTTATTTTTGCACAAATAAATACAACGCACTATGAAAAAGCTTTTACAATGTCTTTTTTTGCTTTGTCCAATGCTGATAATGGCACAAGACATCAAGCACGAAACCACTAGTAACGAATTAAAATTAGAACAATTACCATACTATAGCTATGGTAAAGGACTAGGAATGACTTCTGCAGACAGTATCTTCCAGTTGAATATCCGATTCAGAATGCAGAACAGATTAACCTTCAATGAAAACGATGGTGAGAAAAACACCTATGAAGGAGAAATCAGAAGATTGCGTCTAAGACTTGACGGTTTCGTAGGTAGCCCTAAGTTCTTATATGTAATTCAGCTTTCATTCGCTCCTAAAGATTTAGGGACAACCAAAGAGAATGAACCTATTAATATCATCCGTGATGCTGCCTTAACATATCGTCCTAACGAAAACTGGAACTTTATCTTCGGACAGACTAAACTACCTGGTAACAGACAGCGTATTAACTCATCAGGAGCACTACAGTTAACAGATCGTTCTATTAACAACTCTAAGTTCAACATCGATCGTGACTTCGGTATACAAGCCTATTACTTACGTGAGAAGAAGAATGAATTCGGATATAATATTAAGACTGCTGTATCTACAGGTCGAGGTCGTAACTTCTCAGGTAGCGAAAGCGATAGTTATGCATTAACAGGTAGAGTAGAATTATTCCCTTTAGGTAGTTTCTCTAAGAATGGTGCATTCTTTGAAGGTGACTTAGCTAGAGAAGCAACTCCTAAATTAATGTTATCAGGTACCTTCCATCGCAATAATAATGCAATGAAATCACAAGGACAAACAGGGAATAAACTAGGAGAAGCAAAGTCATTCAACTCATTAATGCTAGACGGTATCGTTAAATATAATGGATGGGCTGGTATGGTATCTTATATGAACAGAACCTTAGACGATGCATTGTCATTAAACAATCTTGAAGATCCTACAGATGGATATAACTACATCTTTGCCGGTCAAGGAATGGACTACCAACTAAGTTATATCTTCCCTAGCAACTATGAAATCATAGGTCGAGTATCTACTCAAACTATGAAAGACCAATTACACAAAAACACAGACTTCAATTTACCAAATACAACACAGTTTTCACTAGGAGCCAACAAATACCTTTGGGAACATACTTTTAAGTTACAAGCTGAGTTAACGTATGATAAACAGAAGTTCTACCAAGGTCCTACGAAGAACAATTGGTATTTTAGACTACAGTTCGAAATAGGAATATAATAAAAAAAACGTCAATAAATTATTATTATCAAAAATACAACCCCTAAATAATTAACTATTATTTAGTAATTTATCAAACCTACTATAACCAAACTTTAAGTTCTTATTGTTTACTTTTGAAACATAATTCAAAGCTAAAATTAAATAAGTATGAAAAAGATTATCGTTGTAGTAGGTTTTATTTTTGCTTTCATTTCTATGGGTTGTGGAAATAATAGTGCTACTGCAGGCAATGCTCCTGTAGATCAACCGAATTTATTGACTTCTATGACAGCAGAAGATAGAGAGTTTAGAATAATCGAACAGAGTGAAATCAACACTCTGAATAAGACTATTATAGAGCAGAATTTAAACTCTATCGAAAAGATCATGCAAGAATATGCACCAGAAGATATGGCTGCAGAAGGCAATTACACTTATATCATCACGAAAGCAACGACAACAGATCCTAATAAATTTACCCTTTCTTTATTAGAAGATGGGATCAATGATGATTCGTTAAAAGCTTTGAAAGTAATCATGACTGTGGAGAAGAAAAAAGACACTTTTAGAGTACTTGGTATTAAAGAAAGTTACCAATGCTGGAAAGACAGAGGTCACCAAGACTGGGGAGCTGATTACTGCTTATAATATATAGACATACATTACCTCAATTAACTATAATAAAAAAGTCATACTAGTAGTATGACTTTTTTTGTATTATTTAGCTTATTCAGCTTGCTCTGCTTGAGGCTCATCTTCTTTTCTTCCAATATTCATATTTGGGAATTTTTGTTGAATAGATTTCAAAGCGAACTCATTGATTTCATTCATTGCTTCTGGTGAAGGCAATTTCATTGTTTCTGCATTGTGCTTTAAAACTTCTTCTAATAAAATCTGTGTTCTTAATAATTGAAAATTTAAATCAATTATTTCTCCTGCTACATCAATGTCTCCTAATGTCATTATTACTCTTTTTTAAATTTATAACTTTCTATTGTTCGAACTCAAATTTAACAAACTATTCTTAATATGAAACTATTTTAATGTTATTCTTTGAAAAAATATTCTAACTCTTGTCTCAAGTTATAACGCGATGACATCACCTCTCCATAAGCTCCTGCAGAACGAATAGCGATTAGGTCTCCTCTTTTTAATTTTGGAAGTAAAACATCTTTGCCAAAACAGTCACTACTCTCACAGATCGGCCCTACTACATCATACTTCACTTCTGTTTCGTTAGTCACCTCATCCGCATATTTATCAGATAGCAATTCTACCTTGTGATACGCTTGGTATAAGGCAGGTCTTAATAACTCTGTCATACCTGCATCTAGAATAGCAAAGTTCTTCTTCAGTCCTTCCTTTATATATAACACTCTACTGATCAGAGTCCCACTATTCGCAATGATAGAACGCCCTAGTTCAAAGTGAATTTGTTGATGTGGTCTCACGTCTAGAAACTCGTGGAACAAATAGAAGAAATTAGAAAAGTTAACAATAGCTTCTTCATCAGGTTCGCTATAATTAATCCCTAATCCTCCACCTAAGTTTAACACAGGTACATCATGTCCTCTCTCATAGAACCAAGTATTCCATTCATTTACTTTTAGACATAGACGTTTGAACACATTCAGGTCCGTGATCTGCGATCCCACGTGGAAGTGCAATCCTATTAATTCTAAATATTCATTCTTATTGATGATCTCGATACAGTTCATTAACTCATGCATCATGATACCAAACTTATTCTCATCTAATCCCGTAGTGATATAGTGATGCGTCTTTGCATCAACATTAGGGTTTATACGCAAGGCGATACGCCCTTTTAGCTGATGCTTAGTAGCCAAATCACCTATCACTTGTAGCTCTTGTACAGACTCTATATTAAACGACATAATCTGATTCTCTAACCCGATTAATATCTCTCTATCTGTCTTACCTACTCCTGCGAACACGATATCTGATGGAGAGAAGCCTTCTGCTATAGAGCGCTCTATCTCTAGCCCACTCACACAGTCTGCACCGAAGCCGTGAGCACTAATCTCTCTTAAGATACGCGGATTATTATTAGCCTTTATAGCATAGTGAATATGATAACCAAAACGATCTGCTGCACTCTTAGCGACAGATAGTGTTTCTCTTAAAAGTGGTAAATCGTAGTAATATAAAGGAGTCTCTACTCCTTCTAATTCTTGTATTATCTCTCTTGTCATCCTATTCCTTGTTTAAAATAATCTACTGTGTAATGATCTCAATGCTTCTAACTTCTGACTAGCTGGAACTAAAATAGATATATTATGCTCACTTCCACCATACGATATCATACGGATAGGCAAGTGCTTCACTGCTTCAGAGACGATAGTAGCATGCCCTAATTTATTATTTCTAAAATCTCCTACGATACAGATGATAGCCTGATCTGTATCTACCTCTACATGACCGAAGAAGTTTAGCTCTTCTATAATCTCTTTTAGATACTGCGTATTATCTATGGTTAGTGATACAGCTACCTCAGAAGTAGTGATCATATCTATCGGCGTTTTATATCGTTCGAATACTTCGAATACTCGTCTTAAAAAACCGTATGCTAATAACATACGCGAAGAGTGAATACGTATAGCCGTAATACCATCCTTAGCCGCTATCGCCACGATCTGATCATCATTCTGGCAGTTATCTGAGATTAAAGTACCTGGTGCACTTAACTCCATCGTATCTAATAATCGTACAGGTACATTAAATCTCTTCGCAGGGAATACACTCTGTGGGTGTAGAATCTTTGCCCCAAAATAAGCCAACTCTGCTGCCTCATCAAAGCTCAGATTAGCAATAGGCTTGGTATTCGGTACATAACGAGGATCGTTATTATGGAATCCGTCTATATCTGTCCAGATCTGTATCTCTTCTGCTTGTAACACTGCTCCTATTAGAGAAGCTGTATAATCAGACCCACCTCTTCTAAGGTTGTCTATTTCACCAAAAGCATTGCGACAGATATACCCTTGTGTAATAAATAAGGTATCTTTAGGATACTGTGCTAATAGAGCACTTGCTTGAGTACGGATATAGTCAAGATTAGGTTCTTGTTCTTCATCGATACGCATAAAATCAAGTGCTGGAAGTAATACAGAGCTTACCCCAATCTCTTTTAAGTAAAAGTGAAATAGCGTAGTAGATAGTAACTCTCCTTGTGCTAATGCTATTCTTTCTTCTATCGCAGTAAATAGATCATTGCTAAAAGACTCTAACAAATTAAAGTGGTGATCTATTACTTCTGTCGCCATCCGCAGACCCTCCTCTGTTTTAAATAATTGCTTTATGAAAGTTTTATAAGTAGCATATAGGTTATCGATTTGTTTCTTTGCATCCTCCTTTTTGCCATTAGTATACGCTTCTGCTATTCCTACTAAGGCATTAGTAGTACCTGACACAGCAGATAAGACTACTAAATGACGATCGCTTTGCTGCGAATGAATAATCGGCAACAACTGTTGCATCCTTTCTGGGCTTCCTACTGAAGTACCTCCAAATTTTAAAACTTTCATATAAAATTAATTTGTTATTAAATGTATTCTCTTTACTCAGATCAAAAACTATACTATTCTGTAATACCCTCTGACCATAAACCAAAAAAAGGGGCTTGTCGTGATGACAAGCCCCTTTAGTATATCTTTAGTTCATATCCATAGGAAAGCTGCTCACGACGTCGGACGTAAGTACTGTTTCTTTCCCTTCTTTATAATTGATATAAACATTTTCTTCATTGATTTGGGACAAATATAAACACTTTATTTAATAACCAACACTTTAAAACAACTTTTTTAAATAAACTGTAAAGCTTAATCACCTCTGTTTTAAAAAATCTTACCACAATATCTCTTCTCTATTCTCATATAAGAGATAACTAAAAAGAATAACCTTATTCTTAGTTAATAAAGTAGTATCCTCTTTAAAACAAAAAAAAGAGACAATACAATAATATCGTATCATCTCTTCTTGTTCAATTTATGGAAAACTATTTTATTTCTTCACTAATATATAATCTCCAGATTCATGCTCATTCACCACATCTCCTTCACTATCTAGAAAGTATAATTTGCCTTCTTTTACTAAGAAAGCATGTGCAGCACTATACTCATCTTCTCTCAGGTACAGTCTATCTTGCTCTAGCTCCCACTCTCCCTCTTCATGATGTGTACCTGTGGAGCTAATGACTCTATACACATACTTATTACCTTCTTTGATCTGAGCAGATACTTGGAGTACCTCCATATCTTCTCCTTCCTCAGTCCAAGGAAACTTTCCTGCATAAGTACCATATAGCACCTCTTTCTCCTCTACTCCTTCTTCAGTAGGAGTTATACTACTTTGTTCTGATGGAGTAGGCACTTCTATAGTCTGCTCTACTTCTTTACTATCCTTACACTGTGAGAAACACACACCTAATAAAGAAAGTAATATTACCACAACACTTCTTTTCATCATTCTATTTTTTAAGACAACAAAGATGAAGTATTTCTATCAAAAATTGATTATTCTAAGCTCGCTTTTTCAGCTCTACGGTCCGCTTCAGAAGCAGACTCTGCCTTACCAAACTTCCAATAAGAATAAGCGTATAACTCATCCTTAGTCCAGTTTAATTCTTTTCGAAGGTAGTTTCTCAATTCTTTTACTGTATCAAACTCAGCCGCTACATATCCGAACTTAGACATCTCATCACTGTGCTCTGCTATGATTTCTTTTGCTTTCTTCGCCAGTTCAGAATTTTGCCCAGAAGTAGGGTTGATCAGCCATTCGATTTTAGACTCTGCATGAGTAGGTAGTTCTTGTATATCCTCTGCACTTTCTACTTCTATCACAGCATTCACTCTAGCATCTACAGGTAGAGACTCTAATATAGCTCCTAATACTGGTATAGCTGTACCATCTCCTACTAGTATATACCATGCTGCCTCAGGATATAACTCACTAGGATCACATCCCATAGCTACACCTAGCGGATCACCGATCTCTGCATTAATAGCCCAGTTAGAAGCTGGCCCTTCATCACCATGTGCTACGAAATCAATGTATAACTCATTCTTTTCTAAATCTATCCCTCTATGTGTATAAGTACGTACATAAGGTTTGATTGATTCCTCTTGAGGCTTCCATGCCCCTTTCTCGAAGTCAAACTCTGGTAAGTGTACCTCAGCACATCCTTCTGGAGCGATAAATATCTTATTATTTACCCCTATCGTTGTATTCTTAAAATCTGCTACATCATTACCACTTAATGTAATACGTATATAATGTGGCGTGATATACTCTCTATTCTTTAATGTAAATACTTTGCGCTGTATGTTACCTTTCTTTGCCATATTGTTGTTTTATTCTTTGGTTCTATTTCTTTAAATCACACAAATATAACTTTTTTATTTAGATTCAATATAAACAGCTAGTTAAATCAGTATTTTATCCAATACTAACCACTTATTGTCCAATTAATTCTAATATGGAAGTACTACCAGTATCCTCCTATTATTACTAACATCAGCATACACGCTGACTCCCCTTCTGATCTATTTTTCTTTTTTTCTATCCCTATCCTTAATGACATTACTATACTACCTTATAATTACTTCTATTTTCCATTTCGTATCCTTTATATAATCCTTAGAGGAGAATACTAGGATATTAAAAGATCACTCCTTCGACAAACAACACCTCAGCTCCACTAAACTCGGCTTATTGTCCATGTATTGTCGAGCAATCTCTATACAATCCTATATTTTACAAGGGTTAAGCAACATATAATCAATACAGTAAAAAAACACAAAAACAAACCAAACAACTACAAATCAATCAATTAACAAAAAATATACTTAAAAAAAAGTATATCCTTTATTTTGAAAAACAATCATATTGACCGCTAAAAACTACTTTATAGAAAAAAAAGAGAGTATACATTCTATAAAAAGAAGATTTTAAAGCTAAAAAAGGAGGTGAAAATAAAAAAACAATATCTTTTTTTTAGAAAACAGATCAATATAAGTAGTCTGAATCAGCACAGAGAAGCTTATTAAACTTTTGATAATAAAAGCCAAAAAACAGTGAATCGATAAAAAATGTTTCTATGCAAGATTATTAATTTATACTTTTGCTAAAAATATATTATAACATGCTTATTATAGGAATTGCAGGAGGTACTGGAAGTGGTAAAACTACAGTAGTTCAACAAATTATAAATGAACTACCGGAAACTGAAGTTGGAGTTATATCACAAGATTCATACTACAAGGCGACTGATAATCTTTCGTTAGAAGAAAGAACGTTAATTAACTTTGACCACCCTCGTTCAATTGACTTTGAATTATTGGTAAAACACCTAAAAGAATTAAAAGAAGGAAACAGTATTAACCAACCTGTTTACTCGTTCGTGAAACACAATCGTACTGATGATTATATCTTAACTCACCCTCGTAAAGTAATGATCGTAGAAGGTATTCTTATTCTATGTCATCCAGAGCTACGCGATATGTGTGACATTAAGATATTCGTTCACGCAGATTCTGATGAGCGTCTGATTAGAAGATTAAAGAGAGATATAGCTGATAGAGGTAGAGATATGATGGAAGTGGTAAACAGATATCAGACAACTTTAAAGCCGATGCACGACCAGTTTATCGAGCCTTCTAAGGCATTCGCAGACATCATTATCCCTAATGATACCTATAATACTGTTGCTATCGATATTGTTCGTACAGTTATTAATGAAAAAATCGGTTAATTTACTATCTTTAGGCTATGAAAATAGTTGAGACCCTAAAAAATTATAAATATGTAAGCCTACTAAAAAATCCTTTTTTTTTAGTAGGTCTTTTATTTGTAATTTGGATAATATTTTTTGACAGTTCTTCTTTATTAGAACAGCGGGTTATAGATCAAGAGATTAACAAGCTGGAGGACAATAAGAAGTACTTCGAAAACGAAATAGCAAAAGATAGACAGGCTATCAAAGGTCTAAAAAGTGGAGACGCTACAGAAAAATATGCTCGTGAAAATTATTATATGAAGCGGGAGAATGAAGATGTCTTTATTATAGAGTTTGACACACTGTCTGCACAATAAGTTTCACTACCAACCAAAAATTATGACTAACCAATTATTCGAAGAATTTGAAAAAGTTTCTTCTAAGGCGTGGAAAAACCAAATACAGTTTGAGTTAAAAGGCGCTGACTACAATGAAACACTTGTTTGGGAAAGTTTAGAGGGAATTAAGGTAAAGCCATTCTATCACAATGATGCTGATCACCGTCCGATTCCTGTACCGACTAGTACCTCTCATTTTAACATTGTACAGAGGGTATACGTTTTTGATATTGAGAGATCAATAGCAAAGACGCTTGATACACTTAATAGAGGAGCTGAAGTGATCTACTTCACGATAGACAATCCTTCTATAGATGCTACAGAATTATTAACTGCACTACCAAAAACGCACCAATACTTCTTCGTATTTAACTTCCTAGATACTGCATATACTAGAAAGTTATCTACATATGCTACTAGCAATGGATATAAGATAACAATCTTATTAGACCCTATACACCAACTAACAACTGATGGTAACTGGTACACTAACCTGAACAGCGACCTAAGTAATCTAAATGAGTGTGTAGGTATAGCTAATAATGTAGCTATTCATGTAGATGCTACTGTGTACCAAAATGCTGGTGCTAATATGACACAGCAGTTAGCATACGCACTAGCTCATCTAAATGAGTACCTAAACAGAATAAAGTTAAAGAATACTCCTATTTATATAGAAACGGCTGTAGGGACTAACTATTTCTTCGAAATAGCAAAACTACGTGCACTTCGCTTACTAGCAGAGCTAGTAACTAAAGAATACAACACAGATACGAAGATACACATCATCGCTATCCCTACTAAACGAAACAAAACATTATATGACTATAATGTGAATATGCTACGTACTACTACGGAGTGTATGAGTGCTGTATTAGGAGGTGCTGACTTAGTTAGTAACTTAGCTTATGATGCTATCTATCACAAAGAGAATGAATTCGGTGATCGTATATCTCGTAACCAACTCTTAATCTTAAAAAAAGAAAGTTATTTCGATGCAGTGGACAATCCTGCTGAAGGGGCATACTATATCGAATCACTTACTGCTCAACTAGCTGAGAAAGCATTAGAGCTGTTTAAATCAATAGAAAAAGCAGATGGATTAATCACTTCTCTAATCGAAGGGACAATCCAGAAAAAAATAAATGAAAGTGCTCAAAAAGAACAAGAGCTTTTCAACAATGGTAAAGAAGTCCTATTAGGTACTAATAAGTATCCTAATCCTCAAGATGTGATGAGTCACGACCTTGAGTTATTCCCTTTTGTTAAACAGAATCCTCGTAAGACGCTTATCGTTCCGATTATAGAGAAACGACTGGCAGAAAGCTATGAACAAAATAGATTAGAGGAAGAAAAATCAACTAAACAATAAGGCATGAAAAGAAAGGACTTACAACATTTGACTATAAATACCTCAACAGTTAGAACACAGTCAGAAGCATCTGACTTCACTACTGCTGAAGGTATCGATATAAATAAAGTCTACAGTGAAGCTGACTTAGATAAAGTAGAACACATAGGCTTCGGAGCAGGGTTTGCGCCTAACTTACGTGGTCCTTATGCTACCATGTACGTACGCCGCCCATGGACTATACGTCAGTATGCGGGATTCTCTACTGCGGAAGAGAGTAATGCATTCTACAGACGTAACTTGGCTGCTGGACAAAAAGGACTATCTGTAGCCTTCGACTTAGCTACTCACCGTGGGTATGACTCGGATCACGAGCGCGTAGTAGGTGATGTAGGTAAAGCTGGAGTAGCGATAGATAGCGTAGAGGATATGAAGATCTTATTCGATCAGATACCTCTAGGTGAGATGTCTGTATCTATGACGATGAACGGAGCTGTGCTTCCTGTTCTGGCTTTCTACATTGTAGCTGCTATGGAACAAGGAGTAGATAAGAGACTATTGTCAGGTACGATACAGAATGATATTCTAAAAGAGTTTATGGTGCGTAATACGTATATCTACCCTCCTACTCCTTCTATGAAGATCATCGCTGACATCTTTGACTACACGAGTACTCATATGCCGAAGTTTAACTCTATCTCTATCTCTGGATATCATATGCAAGAGGCAGGTGCTACAGCAGATATTGAGTTAGCTTATACCTTGGCAGATGGACTAGAATATATCCGTACTGGACTTAATGCTGGTATGAAGATAGATGACTTCGCTCCTCGACTGTCATTCTTCTGGGCGATAGGAATGAACCACTTCATGGAAATCGCTAAGATGCGTGCAGGTCGTATGCTATGGGCTAAGTTGCTAAAACAGTTCGAACCTAAATCTGATAAATCACTAGCTCTGCGTACACACTGTCAGACCTCTGGATGGAGTCTTACAGAGCAAGACCCGTTTAACAATGTGGCTCGTACTGCTATAGAAGCTGCTGCGGCTGCGTTCGGTGGGACACAGTCTCTACACACGAATGCGCTAGATGAGGCTATCGCCTTACCAACAGATTTCTCTGCGCGTATTGCTCGTAATACACAGATATTCTTACAAGAAGAGACTAAAATATGTAAAACAGTAGATCCTTGGGCAGGTAGTTATTATGTAGAGAGTCTTACACAAGAGATCGCTGAGAAAGCGTGGGCGCTGATAGAAGAAGTAGAAGAGTTAGGTGGGATGACTAAGGCTATCGAAGCAGGTATTCCTAAACTTCGTATAGAAGAAGCAGCTGCTCGTAAACAAGCTCGTATTGATAGTGGACAAGATGTTATCGTAGGAGTAAATAAGTATCGTCTTGAAAAAGAAGATCCATTACATATCTTGGAAGTAGATAATCAGACTGTGCGCAAGGCTCAGATAGATCGTCTAAACCATATTAAAGCTACTCGTGATAATACTAAAGTAGCTGAAGCACTAGCTGCATTAACACAATCAGCTAAGACTGGAGAAGGTAACCTACTAGCTCTAGCAGTAGAAGCTGCTACACATAGAGCTACATTAGGAGAGATAAGTGACGCGTTAGAAAGCGTATTCGGAAGATTTAAAGCACAAATCCAATCTGTAAGTGGTGTGTATAGCAAAGAAATAAAAGATGATAAGAGCTTTAAGAAAGCTCGTGAACTAGCTGATAAATTCGCTGAAGTAGAAGGTCGTCGTCCTCGTATTATGATTGCGAAGATGGGGCAAGATGGTCATGACCGTGGAGCTAAGGTAGTTGCTACTGGTTATGCTGACGTTGGATTTGATGTGGATATAGGTCCGTTATTCCAAACGCCTGCAGAAGCTGCTAAACAAGCTGTAGAAAATGATGTACACGCATTAGGAGTTTCTTCTCTAGCTGCAGGTCATAAAACGTTAGTTCCTCAAGTAATAGAGGAGTTAAAGAAATACGGTAGAGATGATATTATGGTTATCGTAGGTGGGGTTATTCCTGCTCAAGATTACCAATTCTTATTCGATGCTGGCGCAGTAGCTGTATTTGGCCCTGGTACTAAAATCAGTGATGCAGCAATTACAATGTTAGAAATACTATTAGGTAATGATATGTAATCATCATATGGTTATAAAAAGTAAAAGCTCTTCAGTGATTCTGAAGAGCTTTTACTTTTTTATAATTCATCCGAATAAAAACTATATTCGTGATAAACAATGGACTTGTATATATCAGTATGACTAAAATTTTATACTGTATTATAGCCAAAATAATTGCAACTATAAATGGAGATAATAATACAGCTATCCACAACCATCTTTTTTTCATTGATACTTTTGCCAGACTATAAACGAGGTACTTTTTGTTAAGTTTATATAGGGTTAGAATAACAACACTTACCACTAATGTAAGCAATAAACAAAAAAGTATACCTGATGCCTCAACAAAGACACTAAGACCAAGTATAAAACTAACGATAACAAGGAAGTAGAATAATAGTACATAAACTACAGCGTAGAATAAGTCTTTCATAAAATAAATTATAATACTAGTAGTTAGACTTTACAGTACTAATAGATTGTCTCCCTGATTACCTTCTTTAGAAAAGACCTTTTATAGTATCTACTACACTATATTCTATCAATACAGATACTAAGCATATCACTACGATAACACTTAAGATATAGATAAACTTAAGCATCCATCCTAAATCTTCCATTACAAACTGTTTTGCTGTAAAAGTATCAGGTCTATCTCTATCGTAAGTAATATCGAACTCTTCTCCTACAGGGTTATAGTCTCGTAGAGCTATGTATTTTTCATTATAAGGATACTCGAAGTCAGTATCTTCTAGTTCTGGTTTATTCAATTTATACTGCATAGGTTTACCACGCACTATTTTGTTGTCCTTAGTAGTGAACTCCACGATAAGAATCTCTTTTTTCACATCTCCTCTACGGCTAGTAGCTAGGTCTTCATCGAAGTTTAGGTATGATTCATATTGTATTATTTTAGCAGTTGTAGTTATCCCTGCATATTTTAAACGTTGATTAGTGGTGTAGACCTTAATCATTGCTAAAAGTAGTAATACAGGTATAAATAATAAAAGATAAATCATATCCTGAATAGCAGCATAGATAACTATGACAATCATAATAATTGCTGCAGGATAGTATATTTTTTCAAGTTGTCTGACCATAATAAAGTAATTTACATTACAATTTAATCATTTTTTTATTAATACGAAAAATAGATGCTTAGAAAATAGACTAGTTACTATACATACTGACAATAAAGAGCATTCCTCTACATACAATGCAAAAAGAAAAAAGCTTATCAATAGCACTTCGTGTAATAAAAATAAAATAAAGTACCTTTGTATCCATAAATAGATGAAGTATATGACATTCGAAGACTTACAATTAAATAAGAATATATTACGTGCCATAGATGAGCTAGGTTACAAAGAACCTACTCCTATTCAACAAAAAGCAATCCCTTTTATCTTAGCTGAAAAGGATTTGATAGGATGTGCACAGACTGGTACAGGTAAAACAGCTGCCTTTGCAATGCCTATTATTCACTATTTACACAAACTTGGAAATACTAAAAAAGCAAAGAAAGCTAAAGTACTGATCGTTACTCCTACTCGTGAACTAGCTGTTCAGATAGGCGATAACTTCGAAAAATACGCTAAGTATACTAATGTGACGTATATCACACTATATGGAGGTATGTCTATCAAGCCCCAAATAGAACAATTAAACAAAGGTGCAGATGTGATTATTGGTACTCCTGGTCGTCTATTGGACTTATATAAACAAAAACACTTAGATCTAGATCATCTACACTTTTTAGTATTAGATGAAGCAGACTTAATGTTAGATATGGGATTCATTGATGATGTCAAAAAGTTAATACAACTTACTCCTTCTAATAGACAGACCTTATTATTCTCTGCTACCATGCCACTCCCTATTAGAGAGTTAGCCCATGAATTCTTACAAAAACCAGAATATGTAGCAGTAGATCCTATTTCTTCAACTGCACAATCTGTTAAACAAAAAGTGTACTTCGTAGAGAAAGGAGACAAGAAAAAGCTATTATACCATATCATCCGTAACGAAAAGTTATCTGATGTACTTGTATTCACTCGTACAAAGGCTGGTGCTGATACTGTAGTAGAATCACTTAAAAAGAACGGTGTCAATGCTGAGCCATTCCATGGAGATATGTCACAAACAGCTAGACAAGCTGCTTTAGATAGCTTTAAAAACAAAGAAACAAAAGTACTAGTAGCTACTGATATAGCTGCTCGTGGTATCGATATAGATAATCTACCTGTTGTAATTAACTATGACTTACCGAATATCCCAGAAACCTTTGTACACCGTATCGGGCGTACTGGTAGAGCTGGTAATGATGGAGTAGCTATCTCTTTCTGTGATAAATCTGAGAAGACCTATTGGGAGGCTATTTGTAAGTTCGGTAGATTACAACCAAAGATTGTTACGGATCATCCTTTCCCTTGGAAAGAGACTACTACTAAAGATGGTCAAACTCCTAAAAAAGATTATAGAAAAAAACCTGGTCAGAGCAATTCTCGTAAATCAGAAAACTCAAAAAAGAATAAAAAACGTTGGTATTAGTACTAACGTTTTTTGCTTTATATTTGATCTTAACAATTGCTATTATACAACTATGAAAAAGATCTTTAAATACACTTTCTACTTAGCACTACTCGCCTTATTCCTTATATGGTTTGCAAACTATAGAGTAACTAATACTACCAAAGAACAACTGTACAGCTCTGTTCATGAAATACCTCATAACAAAGTGGGTATGGTACTCGGAACTACTAAATTACTTGCAGGAGGCTATGTAAACTACTACTTCACCTATAGAATAGAAGCTACAGCAGCTCTCTATAAAGCAGGCAAAATAGATTATATCGTAGTGAGTGGAGACCACAGTCGCAATGACTATAACGAACCTAAAGATATGGAACAAGCCCTTATAGAACAAGGTGTTCCTAAAGAAAAGATATACCTAGATTATGCAGGACTACGTACATTAGACTCTGTCTATCGAATGCAAGCTATCTTTGGACAAGATAGTTTTACAATTATCTCTCAACCCTTTCACAATGAAAGAGCTGTCTACATAGCTAACCATCTTGATCTTAAAACAGTTGCTTATAATGCGCAAGATGTCTCTCGTAACTTTGGTTTTAAAACCATGCTTAGAGAAAAGTTCGCTAGAGTAAAGGTATTATTAGATAACCTAATCAATAAAAAACCTAAACACCTAGGAGCTCCTGTTCAAATAGGAGAAGGTATAATACAAGAAAGAGCTCAAGATAAATAACCTTGAGCTCTTTCTATAAAAACAAAGCCCCTGAAAGATCAGGGACTTTGTGCGCAAAAAAATATTAACAAAATACTCGAATGTTAATTAATTTGTCTAATTAACATACCTGGGTAAATGTTCTTAGCGTTACCAGAGAATGAAGTAGCTTTAATCTTTTGTACTTCACCTGCATTATTTGCAGCATTCTCAGCTTGTTCTACATCAGCCTCGAATCGGTTATCCCATATTTTATTTTTCTCAGCTTTAATAACTGTAACTCTTTTATATTTTGTAACCTTAGTTTCTGGATCTTCAGTTTTCTCTAATACTTCAAATTTATCACCAGCCTCTACATCTTCTTTCATACCAATGAATGCTGTAATCTCAGACTCAGTTGTAGCAAGAGGAGTTTTAGTACGGAAAGGCTCATATTTCTTCTGTAATTTAGCAATTACATTATCAATAGAACGAACAGCGGCACGCTCTACCAATTCTTTTTCAGAAACTTTAGAGAAAGTAGTAGATTGAATATCTGCCCAAGCAGTTTCTGTTCCTACTAATTTTAATTTAAACAATCCAGATTTGATAAACTGATCAGCGCTGTTTGCATTGTAGTATTTTGTATAGAATGTAGCTGCGGCTTCCTCAGTCCAATCTAATTGGAATAAGAATGCTGTCGCTTTTACCACATATCCTTTACCTGCAACAGAAGCTCCTGATTGTACCGCAGAGTTAGTAGTCGCAGCTGCTTTACCTCCAATTAATCCAGTAACAGCAGCAGTCGTAGCTGACAATTGTCTAGCCATTTCTTCTTTACTAATATAGTTAAAACGTACTCCTACTACGAATGTATTAGAAATTAAGTTCTCTCCTGCATCTTCTAACATTGCTTTACCTCTAGTTGATTTATCAGCAATATCTTTATCAAATACAGAAGCATTGTATAATCCACGTTCTTTGATCAGCTCCATATTATAAGGAGATTGAGTAGACGCATCATATTTACCTGCATTAAACCATTTAGCAACTAACTTATCTCCAACATTATTCTGAGCTAAGAACTTGATAAATTGAGCTGTTACTTTATCAGTACTAGTAGTATCTACCACACCTGCAGTGTTATCACTAGCTACACTCTTACCGAATTTACCTAGAGACTTACCTAACCCACCTTTTTTCTTACCAGAGTCTTCTTTTCCTCCAACAGCAGCAATCTCTGCTTCTGTTACTGGATATTGACTAGGTTTAAAAGAACGTAAAGACTTATCTAAGTTATGGTCATTAAACTTCTCTGGAAGAGGTGTTTTAAAGAATGTCTCTTTAATGATTTGTCCTTTTAAGTTTCCATTTCCATTAATACCGTGGTCATCCACGATGATAGTATATAATGAACTACGCATATAGTCATCAGCTACTTGTTTTTTATCTTGAGCAAAAGCTGCAATTGATGATACTACTAATGAAGCAGTAATCATAAATGTTATTTTATTCATATTAGTATTTTTTTTTGAGTATTATCTTCTTAAGACAACATAAGTGTCTCCTTTTCTTTTAGCAAATGCAGTACCAACAGCTTTCCATGCCTCGATTCTTTGTTGCTCTAAACTTACTGCATCATTGTACATTTTAATTTCAAAGTCTAGATCAGCTTTTACCTGTGCCTTCATCTCGCGTTGTAAAGCTATCGCAGCTGAATAACACTTAGATTCTGGGAAAATAGTTACTAAGTATTGACCAGCTTCATGTGCTCCATAAGCATCTTGCTGTGCATTCCATGCAGCCTTAGCCTTATTAAAGTTTTCCATACAAGCATGATCTACATACAACTGATAAACTTTTTCAGCAGCTTTCATACCTGCATCATAACCTTTACTACACTCTGGAATCGCTGTTAATAAAAACATCGCTTCTTCAAAGTTTTTTTGGTTAGCTAAGCTTTCTGCTTTCTTGATAATTGTAGTATAGTTACCATCATAGTATGCTATAATCTTCTTCTTACTATCTTCTATAAAAGCAACTATATCCTTATTCTTTGCATTTAGCTTTTTAAATGCATTGATATAAGCCTTAGTTTCACTCTCACCTACTCCTTTTAAGTTTACTGAAGTTGATGCAAATACTTTTTGTCCAAAAGAATCACCAATAAACAAATTCATCTCTAAGTCTAATACAAAAGATCTGGGTGGGCCAGGTAGTATATTCTTTTCTACTACATTAAACTCAGGTGTAATAGCAAACTGAGCATAACCATCTGAAGAACCTAATCCATTAGCTGCAACTATACTTTTTAACTTAGTCTTTAGTTGCCCCTCGGCTCCAGAGTACAAACCATCTGTCTGCTCTGGTATAGAAGCCATTAATGATATCTCACATTTATCCGTTTGTCCATACGTAAACAAACTTGTGAATAACAATAAGGCTACAGATACTTTTCCTATAACTCTATTCATTGTACTTCTTATTTCTCTCCGATGACTAAAGCAGCTCTTCCTAATCCTCTGTTGATTAATTTAGCTTCTAAATTATATGGTGCTTTCTTTAAGAAAGTTCTTAACTCACGAGCAAAACCATCAGTGTCCTGAGCCATACCATTAGCTTTATAAAGTGGAATACGTACACTCTCATATAAAGTCATTGTCTCTGTAGCATCTGCTTTACTAAAACGGTGATTAACTGTTTTCTCTGCTAACCAGTTATCAATAACCTCTGTTAACTCAGTTCCATCAAATTCAGTCTCTAAGTCAACACCTGATCCATTGTCAAATACTAAAATATCTAGTGTTACCTCTCTTCCGTTTGTTAATAAGTCATCGAAGTGAGCTTGTAACTGATTAACGAAACTGTCCATATTCACTAATACAGCTTCTTCTAATAATACAGCTACATCAGCTGAGAAAGATGGTGCTCCAGTACCTTGAGCACCTGCTACTTGTTTACTTGTATAAGCATCTAAAGCTCTTAAGTTATAAGTAATAGACTTCTTAGGTCCCGTAGCATTGATAGTCCAATCTACTTCTAATATAATATCAGACTTAGCTGTACGTCTTACTCTATCTAATGGGCTTTCTGCTAATGCTGCACCAGAAGCTTTACTTGTAATCAAGTTATTCTCAGCATTAGTTTTATTAATAGCTTTCATCGTTGCAGATAAGTCTTTAAGAGGGAATCCTCTATCTGCCATTAGAATATTAATCTTAGAAATTACATTCATCAAATCAGAATGTAAAAGTGCTAATTTATAATCTGGAATATATTCTTCTACCCCTTGGTTATAATATACTTCCATTACTCTATTCTTTGTACACCATGAGTCAGAAGGAACCACCATTAAAGATGGTTTCTTAGCTTGTGCAAACATTCCTACACTCAAAAGGCATAGACAAATAGTCAAAAATTTATTTTTCATAGCTTTTTATTTTTACAATTTTATCTTTTTCAAGTTTTTTAATTATCTCTTTGCGAGCTACAGTTACCTCTACACTATAAGATTCATAACTGATTCCGTGTTTAACCACATTACTTTGAAATGCTGCTCTCTTTACAGAGGTATACTTTCTATTCTTACCTCCTTTTTTAAAGAATTTGTCGAAGTACTTTTTATACTTCTCTTCAGCATTAGGCTCAGTTACGATAGGTTTTACAGAACACTCTCTTTTATCCGTTACGATTCCCTGAAACATTACTGTTTTTATAGCCATCTCTTTAGCTTCAGCGATAACCGCACTCCTATTCTTACCAGTAGCATATACTTGTACTACTTCATTACCGTACATATCTGCACTCACACACTCTACTGTCTTACCAGTATAGAAGCTAGCCATAGTATTAGTAGGCTTGCTTTTACACGACAGAACTAAGAGTATTAGAGATAGTACGGATAACCGAATTACTTTATTGATCATCCTATTATTTTTTTAATTAGTAGTACCAGCGTACATATAAGTTGATTAGAATCCAGCAGATAAACTCTTAACGATACCTGCTACTTCTAAGTCTTTACGTAATAAATCTTTAGATACAGATACCACATATCCTACTTTGTATTCTTTTTTACTTACCTTGATTACTTCTGGAACTGAAGAAGAAATAGAAGCATATTTTAAATAAGGACTTTCTTTACCAAAGAAAGTATTGAAGTAATCTGCTTTTTCATGTTGAACTGAAGCATCTTTTATAAGAGGACGTTGAGAAACACACCCTACTCCATTCGCTGCAAAACCACGAAACAAAACTCCATGTACAGCATTTTTCTTAGCTTCTTCATTAGGAATTACAGCCTTATTACTATACGTCCATATCTTTACTAAGAATGTTCCTTCACTTCCTGTACCTGCACACTCAATATCATATTTCCATTGAGCTGCTTCTTTTTTAGGATTAGAAGCGAAACTTATATGAGCAGAAAAAGTTAATACTGCACATACTAAAACAAGTAGATATCTATTCATTTTTTCAAAACTTTATATTATACAAATATTTTATCTTATATTTTTAACACAAATTTATACCATATAAATAAATAAATTACAAAAAACACTTATACTATTCAAACACATCGTATCAAAGCCAATAAAACCATAATCAAATGGGTGAAAGAATATTTTTTATGAGTAAACCATATAACTATTCACCTCTTTCCTTGTATTATTCAACTATATTATACAAAACAACTAAGAAGAATATCTACTAAATATTTGATTTACTTCATTACATAATTAAACAGATGAATAATAAAAATCTCAATACAGACTAATCAGCACATTATTCATGTACATTATGCACATTTTTTAGCTATATATTAAAAACAAATACCCCCTAACAAACATATTGTCTATTAGGGGGTATCCTATACCTTACTCACTTAACAAAGCGATGCTATAGCTTATCTTTTTGTCTCTTAAGTATCGCTTTCTGTTGTTTATACTCTGCTTTTCTATTATTCTTTGCTATCTTTCTTTTAGAATCATTGTCCTTATAGATGATTTCGATATTTTTAATATCTCTTTCATACTCTATCTCTAACATATCTAACTGGTGCTCTATATCATTCTTATAGCTTTTATTTTGATACTTATGATGAGATGCCTTATCCCACTTCACCTTCTGAGAGTCATTAAGGATAATATAAATATCCTGTCTAAAACTCCTTGCTAACTCTCTCTTTTTTAAACCTTTTTCTCTACCTGACAGTGAACGGTCACGTCCTATCGCTTCAAACTCTCTACCGATAGTACGCTTTCGTTCTATAATCTTAGTCCTTTGACTTTCTGTTAGTTTGTAATACTCTCCTTTATCTAATAACTCCGAAGCACTTACTTCATAATCTGTCTGTTTACTATTCTTAGGTGATTGCGCATATATACTAGTAAAGACTAGCAATGCTCCTAATACTAAAACTCGTCTCATAGCTCATTTTTTTAAAATTAAAAAATGACCTCTATCTCTATAAAGATCATTAGTCAAATAAAACAATTCGCATACAAGGTGACAAACATAAAGAGTTAATTCACATAAAATATGTACTTACACTAAGAGAACCTATATTATCCATCATATAATCTCGTGATTCGCCCAATAATAAAGTAATTCTATAATCATATAAAGAAAATCCCCTTCTCCATATCAAATGAAGAAGGGGATACTATAATAAATATAATTATACTCTTACTAAATTAGGTAAATAAATACCATAACTGCGCTACGACAAAACACACAATAACTCCAAAAAGAACTGGTAATAATGAAGCTACAGTAGTCCACTTCACACTATTCGTTTCTTTATAGATCGTATATATCGTAGTACTACATGGATTGTGCAGTAAACTAAACAGCATCAAGTTCACTCCTGTCAATGTAGTCCACCCTGCCATATGTAAGATAGTCGCTATCTCTCCATCCGATACCTCAAACATCACACCAGCGCCTTCACCTATAGAAGCATCTCCTAATACCATAGCAGTCAACATTAATACCGTAGGAATAACAATCTCATTAGCAGGAATAGCTACGATATAAGCTAATAGAATAACTCCATTTAACCCTAAGAAGATACCGATAGGATCTAAACCTTGTATAGTCCATAATGCTATACTCTTATCTCCAATATCAATATTACAGATCAACCAAATAACTGCCCCTGCAGGTGCTGCAAAAACAATAGCTCTCCATAATACAATAAGTGTTCTATCAATTAATGATGTATAGATCGTCTGTAATACTCTCGGAGGTCTATAAGGAGGCAATTCTAAGGTAAAGAAAGAAGCCTGCCCTTTTAGCATAGTCTTAGACAGCATCCATGAAGTAAAGAATGTAAATCCTATTCCTAATACCACGATTCCCACTACTGCAAGCGTAGAGATAGTATTAGACAAATACGATGGTACTAAGGCTCCGATAAAGATACTTGCCATCAATATCTGTGTAGGCCAACGACCATTACACAGCGAAAAGTTATTCGTAATGATAGCAATTAGTTTTTCTCTAGGGCTGTTAATAATACGAGTAGAGACCACTCCAGCAGCATTACACCCAAAGCCCATACTCATTGTCAAAGCTTGCTTACCATGTGCTCCTGCCCCTTTAAAAAGTCGATCTAGGTTAAATGCTACTCTTGGTAGATATCCAAAATCTTCTAATAAGGTAAACAGAGGGAAGAATATAGCCATAGGTGGTAACATTACTGCTATAACCCAAGCTGTAGCTAGATATACTCCATCTACTAAAAACCCTGATAACCACCATGGAAAATGAAGACTCTCTGCTCCACTCTTTAATATAGGGTATAACTCTTCTAATAACAATGTTGATAATGCACTAGATGGATAGTTAGACCCGATAATAGTCAGCCATA
Source organism: Myroides odoratimimus (assembly GCF_004337635.1). Lineage (NCBI taxonomy): Bacteria > Pseudomonadati > Bacteroidota > Flavobacteriia > Flavobacteriales > Flavobacteriaceae > Myroides > Myroides odoratimimus. The sequence continues at coordinate 1,951,590 of NZ_CP037427.1, read as the reverse complement.
GAATACCTCCGAGCATCAATAACATAATAGGAAAGCCAAATCGCTTACTCGTCACTACATTATCGATCATACGGTCTACTCTGAACGCACGCTGATTCATATCTGATTTTACAGTGCTCTTCACTGTCTTCGATACTTGAGTGAAGATAGCCCCAGCCACATTATCAGAATAGTCTAATCCTAGCTTCTCATGATAATGAGCTGCTAACGTTATAACCTCTTTTATATTTTCATTATTGACTTTAGTAGATAAAGTTTGATTCACTAAAGCAGACTGAATAGTAGCATCTTGTTGTATCAATCTCATCGCTAGCCATGACGGACTAGGCAAATCCGCATCTATAGCTAATAACTTAGAAGCTACCTGCTGTACTGCCTCACGAGATTCTCCAGATATACCAGATATTGTCTTATGCTCAGGCACATATTTACCTGTAGCTACTTGATCTATTGCTACTAATAAGTCTGTGATACCTTCTTTTCTTCTCGCAGAAGTAGGGATCACAGGTACTCCTAGATCACGAGATAACCCTCTCACGTCTATTTCTACACCATGGCGTTGAGCCTCATCCATCAGATTCAGACACACCACCACCTTATTCGTAATCTCCTGTATCTGTACTACTAAGCTAAGATGACGTTCTAGTCGACCAGCATCTACCACTACTACAGTGACATCAGGACGACCAAATAAAATAAAATCTCGTGCTACCTCTTCATCTTCAGAAGTAGACATTAGTGAATATGTACCCGGAAGATCTATTATCTTATACTTACTATCCTTAAACTGAAAGTTTCCTTCTGCACGTGTAACTGTTTTACCTGGCCAGTTTCCAGTATGTTGTTTTAAACCAGTAAGAGCATTGAAGATTGTACTCTTACCTGTATTTGGATTTCCTGCTAGAGCGATAGTATAATCAAACTTACCAGATGACTCCCCTAGTTTTTTTAATTCTGCTGTTGCATTAAGATCACAAATATCACAGGCTGATTGCGCCATAATTTTTTTCCCTTCTTTTATAATTTAATTAGCTAAAGTCACTAATACCATCTCTGCATCCTCTTTTCTCAACGAAATGATAGTATTATAGATAGAATAAGCTACAGGATCCTTTAGTGGGCTGATATTATGGATATATATTTCAGCACCAGGAACAAACCCTAAGTCTAAGAAACGCTGATGTACCTCCACAGGACATCCTCGCTTTATACCTTGTATAGTAGCTTTTTCTCCTTTAGCTAGTTCTGATAAATTCATTACAATTTTCTTTAGATGTGTAAAATTACAAAATTAGACAAGCCTAATAATTAATTTAGTGTTAAAACCTCTATATAAAAACATTCTAATTTAAGGTTATGAGTCTATTTATAAGCTAGAAAGCCAATACAGCTATCATAAACAAGCCTTACATACTATCTTATTATAATACAATTTATTACTCTGCCATTATACAGATCATTACAAAGCTACTCTATATTATGCCATACTTATAGGGTAATGATCGCATAGTGGTCGCATTAAAAATAGCCAAAACTATGCGACCATTATGCGACCACAAGCCGACCACTATGCGACCACTGCCTAAAAAATAGGGTCACGTCCTACTATAGCTGTACAGATCTTGTTTATAATCCTGCTTTTAACTGTACACTTGTTTTTATAATCTTATGATCTACAAAACAACCTATATAAAGTTAGGATAAAGTATATTATTACTTACTAATCTCAATGTATCTATGCTCTAAAAAAACTTTTCTAAACGAGACAACGTGTATCTCAGACTTAAATCCATAAAAAAAGAGTAATTGGTATGAATTACTAATTACTCTTCTATGATTAACTTTTAAAAATTGTACTACTATACAGCCTTAAATGCATTCTCAAAAGGTACACGGTGTACTAAACTTCTACCTAAGGTCACTTCATCTGCATACTCTAACTCATCCCCTACTGCTATACCTCTAGCGATAGTAGAGGTGATGACACCCGTATCTTTTATCTGTTTATAGATATAAAAGTTGGTCGTATCTCCCTCCATGGTAGAACTCAACGCAAAGATGATTTCTTTTACCTCCCCTGCTTTTACCTTTTCTACTAGAGATTGGATATTTAATTGGCTAGGTCCGATACCATCTATAGGAGAAATCTTACCTCCTAGCACATGGTATATTCCTTTAAATATCTGAGTATTCTCTAACGCCATTACATCGCGTACATCTTCTACGACACATATCGTCTGGTGATCGCGTGCTTCGTTAGCACAGATATCACATAGCTCTGTATCTGATATATTAAAACAACTCTTGCAGAAGATAATATCTTTTCTAAGCTTTAATAGGGCTTCTGCTAAGTGTAGAGTTTGTTCCTCTGGTTGTTTTAATATATGTAACATTAGTCGTAATGCGGTACGCTTACCTATCCCAGGCAATTGCGATACTTCTTCGACTGCTTTTTCTAATAATTTTGACGGGAATTCCATAACTGCAAAGATAAAAAATAAACTAATAAATAACTCTACTCCTCTAAACTACTACTACACTGAAGAATTCTCCTAATTCTATAATGCATAGCGATAAAAGCAATAGTTGATATTTCTAAAAAAGAATTACTTTTGGATTCTAAGCATATAAAACAATTGACTTATTATGACTCCAATAACCATTATCACGATTATTATTATCTACTTCGGAATACTGATAGGTATATCTCATTATATCAGTAAAAAAGATAGTAGTAATGATGCATTCTTTAGTGCTAATAAAAATGCTAAATGGTATTTAGTCGCTTTTGGGATGATAGGGACAGCCTTATCAGGGGTAACCTTTATATCTGTACCAGGAGAGGTAGGCTCGCCTAACGGTGAACAGTTTAAGTATTTTCAATTTGTTTTAGGTAATGCTGTCGGTTTTTTATTAACTGCCTCTGTATTACTTCCATTGTATTATAAATATAACCTAGTCTCTATCTATACCTATATAGAGAAGAAGCTTGGGCATTATAGTTATAAGTCTGCGGCTTCTATATTTTTGTTGAGTAGAACGATTGGTTCTGCATTTAGACTATACCTAGTCGTTATCGTATTACAGCGATATGTATTCGATTATTTCGGAGTACCTTTCTTTGCTACAGTACTGATCGCCCTATTACTGATTTATGCTTATACTTATAAAGGTGGGTTAAAAACCATTATCGTTACAGATACGTTACAGACCTTCTTCTTAGTTGCCTCTGTTATATTCACCATCATTTTTATCTGTCACAGTCTAGACCTATCGGCCGTAGAAGCCTTCGAAACCATAAAAAACAGCAATTATTCTAAGATATTCTTCTTTGAGGATTTCATCTCTTCTAGATACCATTTCTTAAAGCAGTTTATAGGAGGAATATTTGTAACACTAGCGATGGTAGGATTAGATCAAGATCTTATGCAGAAAAATCTAAGTTGTAAAAACATCAAAGAAGCACAAAAGAATATGTATTCTTTCACAGCCATCTTTGTGGTGATTAACCTATTCTTCTTAGGTGTAGGAGCATTATTATACATCTACGCAGAGAAGAACGGCATCCAAGTACCACTAGATCTAGCGACTGGTAAACCTAGAACGGATTTACTATTCCCAGAGATTGCTTTTAACTATCTAAATATAGTACCTGCTATCATATTCTTATTAGGGTTGACAGCGGCTACATTTGCTACTACAGACTCTGCTCTGACGGCATTGACTACCTCATTCTGTATAGACTTCTTGCACATGGATAAGAAGAAAGACGATGCGTCTAATGTATGGAAGAGAAAGGTAGTACACCTAGTGTTCTCTTTATTAATGTTCTTAGTGATTATATTATTCAATACTATTAACGATGCCTCTGTAGTAAGTATGATTTTCAAGATAGCCTCTTATACATACGGACCACTATTAGGTCTGTTTGCCTTCGCCATTCTATTTAATAATAGAACTGTCAAAGATAAGTTAGTACCTATTATATGTATACTAGCGCCGTTTTTAACGTTATGGTTGAGTAACAACTCTGCTACTTTATTAGGTGGATATGTTTTTGACAATGAGCTAATACTTGTCAATGGATTAATCACAGTACTATTATTACTCTCCACTAGTCAAAGCAAAGCATTAAATAAAATAAATTAAAACAATAAAGGTCTTATGCATTCATAAGACCTTTATTGTTTTATCCCTAGAACTGCTCTGTACGTAGTAATACTAATGTACAGGCTTCTTCAGACTTAATACCAGCATCAGATAGTTTCTGAACAAACTCATTATTCTCCGTACCTGGATTAAAGATTACACGTCTAGGCTTTAGTTTTATAATCTCTTCATAATACTCTACTTGCCTTGCAGGATTAAGATACAAGGTCACTGTATCGATATCTCCTCCTGTATACCATTTAGTATGGATATTGACATCCTCTACCATTCCTTCTCTAAGTCCATGGGCTATCACCTCATGTCCATATTCTCTAAGCATCTTTATTGCCTTATTAGAATATCTTTCTTCTTTTAAAGAAGCACCTACAACTAATGTTTTCATAATTTTTATATTTTTAACAGATTAATCACACAAATACATAAATTAAACCATAGATATATCAAAACATATTATATTTAGAAGCTAACCTACTTAGTTTAATAAATTATATTTTATAAATTTAGCTAATATTTAAACTTTTTTTACAACAAAAAGTATATAAATGATAAAAGTCATATTTCAGATATAAATTTAACAGTAATTTTACTCTAGAAATTTAAAATCTCAATTATGAAAAAGTTACTACTTTCAATTTTAGGAGCTGCATTATTCGTAAGCGGTTCTACATTCGCACAAGAAACGACTAGTGCACCTGAGAAACAAGATTATAAATGGCAAATGCGTCTACGTGGAGTAGGTGTTATTCCTCATAACAGAGCAGATATCGGAATCATCGGTGGACAAATCGATGTAAATAACAACTTTATTCCTGAATTAGATTTCACTTACTTCTTTACAGAAAACTTAGCTGCTGAGTTAATCTTAGGTACTACTAGACATACTGTAGGAACTATTGGGTCAAGTTTAGACAACCCAATTACTCAAGGGCCTAGCACAGCTAACGTAGATTTAGGAAGTGTATACTTATTACCTCCTACATTAATGTTCCAATACCACCACAAATTTGGTGAAGTATTTAAACCTTATGTTGGGGTTGGGGTAAACTACACTATTTTCTATAACGAAAAATCTGGTGTAGCGAAAGATATAAAATATGACAACAAATTTGGTTGGGGTTACCAATTCGGTTTTGATATTGATTTAACAGAGAAATTCTTTATCAACGTTGACTTCAAAAAGTTATTCTTAAAAACAGATGTTACTGTTGATGCTACTAACTTAGTGGCTCCAGGTGTAACAGGTGTTGATCAGTTAAATATTCCTGCAAAAGTAAAATTAGATCCAATGTTAATTGGTTTTGGTGTAGGAATGCGTTTTTAATTATTTAATGAGACATTTTTTTTTACCAGCCTTCTATGTACTGCATAGGAGGCTGGTTTTTTATTGTCTATTATTTAACCGACCTTTGCAACTTTATTGAAAACAATAAGATATGCAAACTACAATCAGTTTTAAAGAAATTAATAAACTAGCTATACCCGCTATTTTTGCAGGGGTATCAGAGTCTTTAATTTCTCTAACTGACATCGCCATCATCGGTAATGTAAAAGAAAATAGTGTAGAGGCATTAGGTGCTGTAGGCTTAGTAGGTTCTTTTCTATCTGCGATAATATGGATCGTAGCACAAACTAAAACTTCTATATCTGCTACCGTATCTCAACATCTAGGAGCCAATAGAATATTCGCTGTAAAGACCCTAGTACCACAGGCTATACTGTTTAACTTTTGTCTTAGTGTTCTGCTATTCATATTCACTACTTTCTTCGTACACGAAATCTTTATCGCTTATAATGCAGAAGGCTTATTACTAACCTATGCTAAAGAATATTACTTAATACGTGCTTGGGGATTTCCGCTTACTCTAATTACCTTCGCTCTATATGGGGTTTTTAGGGGATTACAGAATACAATGTGGGCAATGAAATGTAGCTTAACTGGAGCTATTATCAATGTTGTATTAACGTACTACTTTGTCTTTGGTATAGAGGGGATATTGCCCGCTATGCATATCAAAGGGGCAGCTTATGCTAGTGTGATTGCACAGACGATCATGTTGCTTATGGCATTCTATTACTTCTTTAAGCATACTCCTTTTAACCTAAAAGTAAGAAGAACGATTAACCCTTCACTAAAGCCATTAATCATTATGAGCTTTAACTTTATTATTCGTACAGCAACACTTAATGTAGCTATATATTTAGCTAATGCTTATGCCACAGGTTATGGCAAGAGTTACATCGCAGCACAAAGTATACTGATGAATATCTGGTTATTCTTCTCTTTCTTTATAGATGGCTATGCAAGTGCTGGTAATGCAATGTCAGGAAGGCTAGCAGGTGAAAAAAACTACCAGACGATGTGGTCACTCTCTAAGAGTATCAGTAAATACGCTATTATTATTTCACTGATCTTAATCGCTATCTGTGCGATTTTTTATAGACAAATCGGCTTACTCTTCAATCAAGATCCTGAAGTTATCAAGGTATTTATAAGCGTGTTTTGGTTAGTTCTCTTTATGCAACCTATCAACTCTCTTGCTTATATCTTTGATGGAATCTTTAAGGGAATGGGAGATGCTAAAGTACTTCGCAATAATTTACTGTTTGCTACCTTCTGTGGGTTCATCCCTACTCTATTACTGTTTGATTATTTAGATTTCAAATTATACAGTGTGTGGATTGCTTTCGGAGTGTGGATGTGCTGTCGTAGCTTCCCTTTAATGTACTTATTTAAAAAGAATTACGTAGATAAGTAAGCAATGCAACAGCATTGCAAACATGGCTTGACATTATTTATAATGATTATAAGGTGGTACATTTGCTTTAAACAAAAACAAAAAATCATCAAATTATGTGTCAAGAACATTCAAATCATAATCACTCGCATAACCATAGTGATCATAATCATGGACACGACCATGATCATGACCACAGCCACGGAGGAGAAAACACGAAGCTCTTTGTTGGCTTCAGTTTAGTTATGTTTTTTATAGGAGTCTTTCTTGCTAATATTATAAAAGCAGATTGGTTTATCAACAATAATACACTGAGGTTATCTTGGTATATCGTCGCTTATCTACCAGTAGCATTCCCTGTTCTAAAAGAAGCTGTGAAGTTAGGAGGCAAAGGAGATTTCTTTAATGAGTTCTCATTAATGGGAGTAGCTACGCTAGGTGCTTTCTTTATAGGTGAATACCCTGAAGGAGTAGCTGTAATGATATTCTATACCATCGGTGAAATATTCCAAGAGAGCGCTGTAAATAAAGCTAAAGGTAATATCAAGGCTCTACTAGACATACGCCCTAATGAAGCAACAGTATTTAGAAACAATGAATACACTGTTGTCAATCCAGAACAAGTAAGTATCGGAGAGATTATCCAAGTAAAAGTAGGTGAAAAGATTCCATTAGATGGAGAGCTATTAACGGACAAAGGTAGCTTTAATACTTCTGCCTTAACAGGTGAAAGTAAGCCAAGTACTTACGAGAAAGGAGAAACTGTTCTTACTGGGATGATTAACTTACAGAATGTAATCGAGGTTAAAACAACAAAGTTATATCAAGATAGTTCTCTTGCTAAAATCCTTCAAATGGTACAGGAAGCAAGTGCTCGAAAGGCTACAACAGAACTTTATATTAGAAAATTTGCTAAAGTATATACTCCTATCGTATTCTTTCTAGCTGTAGCTTTGACGATTATCCCTTATTTTGTATTAGGAGAAGGATATGAGTTTAAAACATGGTTAGAGCGTGCACTAGTATTCTTAGTAATTTCTTGTCCTTGTGCTTTAGTTATCTCTGTTCCGCTAGGATACTTTGGAGGAATAGGGGCTGCTTCTAGAAACGGTATCTTGTTTAAAGGATCAAATTACTTAGAACTAATGGCTAAATTAGACATCGTAGTAATGGATAAAACAGGGACACTAACAGAAGGGGTTTTTAAAGTTCAAAAAGTAGAAACTACTGTTGAACAAACTGAATTCGTTAATATTGTGTCTGCTATTGAAAAACAATCTACACACCCTATTGCGAAGGCAATTGTAGAAGCTTATCCTACTTCCAAAACTGCAGAAGAGGTACATGAGATATCTGGAAAAGGATTAATGGGTAAAGTAGATGGCAAAGAAGTACTAGTTGGTAATACAGCTCTTTTAAAGCACTATAACATTAATTACCCAACAGCGATAGATGATATCGTAGAAAGTATCGTTATCGTTGCTATAAATAAAGAATACAGTGGATATATAACAATTGCTGATCAGATTAAAGTTGACTCTAAGGATGCAATCAAGCTGATGAAATCTCTTGGAGTGAAGAAAACTGTAATGCTAAGCGGTGATAAAAATACTATCACTCAAAAAGTAGCCAAAGAAACCAATATAGATCTAGCATTAGGAGGTTTGCTACCTGAAGGTAAGGTAGAGCAAGTAGAAAAGCTTAAAAAAGAACATCCTAATATGTCTATCGCATTCGTAGGAGATGGAATAAATGATGCACCTGTACTTGCGCTAAGTGATGTAGGTATTGCAATGGGAGGATTAGGAAGTGATGCAGCTATAGAAACAGCTGATGTCGTGATACAGACTGACCAACCTTCTAAGATTGCTACTGCAATGCATATAGGTAAAGAAACACGTAAAATAGTCATTCAGAATATTACACTAGCCTTAGTGGTTAAAGTCATAGTACTTATACTAGGTGCAGGTGGAGTAGCTACGATGTGGGAAGCTGTATTCGCAGATGTAGGTGTCGCATTACTAGCAATCCTTAATGCTGTAAGAATTCAAAAAATGAAGTTTATATAACTTAATACAAACAAAAATCCCGATTACTATCGGGATTTTTTTATTCTTGTTCCTTAAACTGATTTAAGGTATCTTCTATCTGTTTTAAGTATTGTCCATATAGTTTTTTAATCCAATACTTGGCAATAAAATAAATTAGAACAACCATAATAATAGACACTATTCCTAAATACTTTAAAGCATGTAAATCACCTCGCAAAATAAGATCTAATTGAGAAGAAGGAGATACTACTAAAAGCAATAAAATACCAAAAGGAATAAGAGAATAACAAAAGTTCTCATACATTTGAATATACAACTTTACATTATAATAGCTATCATATACACTGTCTCTACTGTTTAATTCCAAAGAAGCAGATGTTTTATAAAAGCGATACATCTTCAAAATATAATATCCCGTAATAAGTACAAATATTCCATAGAATAGATAAAAACCTCCTATTCTAGTATCATCTATATGTAACATACGAGGAGTAAAAGCTATAAAAACAATACTCAAAACCTGTATCCAAATCTCTTTTTTGACATTCCCTCTTATCTTGTCTAATGGTAGGCGACTTATTTTTTCATTAAGCTCTTGAGAAGCTACTATATCATTAGGCAGTTCCTGCTCCTGCCACGATTTTTTTAAATCATCTAAATTCATAGCCTTGATTTTTAATAATTTCTTGTAATTTACTTTTAGTTCTATTCAACTTCACCCTAGCATTTCCTTCAGAAATACCAAGATTTCTTCCTATATCTTGATGAGAGAATCCTTCTAAATACAAAAATACGAGTGCCTTCTCTACGTCATTTAATAAATAGATAGCCTTATACAAATAGTGTACTTGGCTTTCTATATCCATATCAACTTCACTTGATTGCATACTTTTCATTTTCTCATCAAAAGCTTCATTTCGTCCAACTACTTGCTTAGCTTTCTTAAAATAAGTAATAGCTGTATTTAAAGCCACTCTATACATCCAAGTAGAGAATTGACTCTGCCCTTGAAAACGAGTATAAGACTTCCACAATTGTAAAACAATTTCTTGATACAAATCGTTTTGATCCTCTTGGTTATCCATATACATCTTAGATACTTTATATAAAATACCTTTATGCTTTTCAATTTGATCTAGAAAAGTTCGTTCTAAAATCTTGCTCACCTTAACTAATTATAAACAGCTTTTACTTGATATCCTTCTTTTTCTAATAACTTCAGAACTCCATACTCTCCACCAAGATGTGCGCTTCCTACAGCAAATACTGTTGACTTCTCCTTCATTATTTCTGGCATCTTAGCTACCCATTTAATATTTCTATTATCTAATAAGTCTTTCTTAAACTCAATTGGTACAAACTTAGGGTCTGTTCCAAACTCATACAATGCTTCAATATCCTAATCTAAGAAAGATTGCTTCATCTCGTTATAATTCTCCTTATATGCGTTAACTTCTTTAAATTGATTAACCAATTCTTTAGGGGAATACATACTTTCCATCACTTTCTGTTGATCAATGAAATGTTCTAAACCAATTATTGATTTATTAGCTTGCAATGCTTTTTCAAAAAGTTCTAAATCATATCCTTTAACTTCACATGACACTAACTTAGACATCATTAATCCAACCAAAGCTATAGTTGAAAAGTTATTTACTTGCTCTAGTTCTAAATTATATTCTTCCTTCAGAATAGCCCCAAACTCAGCTAACTCTTCCTGGGACAATTGAGAAGATAAAGATTGCTCTGAAACAAACATTTTTTGCATATATGCCAATTCAACAGGATCACTAAAGTTAACCTCTAAAGCTAATTGCTCTGCGCTATCTAAAGCTTTTTGAACTTTGTCACTAATAATTAATTCATCCTTACACAAAATGTGAAATGTACCTAAAACATAAGAAGGCTTGTTCAAGCCCTTTCCAGAAACTTCCCATAATAAGCTTTTCTCTGATATATTAATATCTTGGGCTATACACTGAATACTAACTAAAACAAATAATAAAATAAAAGAAAATACACGCTTCATAATTATGTAGTATTTATAAGGTTATAATATACATAGTAAGTATAAAATAGAATGAAACGTTACAAAAAAAGATTACTATTTTATAAATTCTTTTAAAAAGAATAGTATATAAACAAAAAATCCCCAACCTCATACGAGATTGGGGATTCTATAAAGAAAGGCGGCGACATACTCTCCCACTGGTTAGCAGTACCATCTGCGCTAGCGGGCTTAACTTCTCTGTTCGAAATGGATAGAGGTGAGCCCCGCTGCAATAACCACCTTAAATCGGTTGTTACACGATTGAGCGTAACTAATATTTTTAACTATATTGATATTTTAAACTTAACTATACTTTAGAAAGTTGCCCTCCCCTTGTATTTAAACAAGGGGAGATTCACATAAGCTTACGGGTTATTAGTACTACTCGACTTTGACATTACTGTCTTTACATCTATAGCCTATCAACGTTGTAATCTCCAACGACCCTTTAAAGAAATCTCATCTTGTGGTGGGTTTCGCACTTATATGCTTTCAGCGCTTATCCCTTCCCAACGTAGCTACTCTGCGATGCCCCTGGCGAGACAACAGATGCACTAGAGGTTGGTCCAATTCGGTCCTCTCGTACTAGAATCAGATCCACTCAAATTTCTAACGCCCACAGTAGATAGAGACCGAACTGTCTCACGACGTTCTGAACCCAGCTCGCGTGCCACTTTAATGGGCGAACAGCCCAACCCTTGGGACCTTCTCCAGCCCCAGGATGTGACGAGCCGACATCGAGGTGCCAAACCCCCCCGTCGATATGAGCTCTTGGGGGAGATCAGCCTGTTATCCCCGGCGTACCTTTTATCCTTTGAGCGATGGCCCTTCCATGCGGAACCACCGGATCACTATGCTCTACTTTCGTACCTGTTCGACTTGTTAGTCTTTCAGTCAAGCTCCCTTATACCATTGCACTCTACGCACGGTTACCAAGCGTGCTGAGGGAACCTTTAGAAGCCTCCGTTACTCTTTTGGAGGCGACCACCCCAGTCAAACTACCCACCAAGCAATGTCCTCCCCAATAAGGGAGTTAGATCTCAAATAAGCAAAGGGTGGTATTTCAACAATGACTCCACAACGCCTAGCGACGCCATTTCACAGTCTCCCACCTATCCTACACATCACTTATCCAAGAACAATACTAAGCTATAGTAAAGGTGCACAGGGTCTTTTCGTCCCACTGCGGGTAATCGGCATCTTCACCGATACTACAATTTCACCGAGCTCATGGCTGAGACAGTGTCCAGATCGTTACACCATTCGTGCAGGTCGGAACTTACCCGACAAGGAATTTCGCTACCTTAGGACCGTTATAGTTACGGCCGCCGTTTACTGGGGCTTCAATTCAATGCTTCTCAACAATTACTCATCGATAACATCTCCTCTTAACCTTCCAGCACCGGGCAGGTGTCAGGCCCTATACGTCATCTTACGATTTTGCAGAGCCCTGTGTTTTTGATAAACAGTCGCCTGGACCTTTTCACTGCGGCCAGCTTGCGCTGGCGACCTTTCTCCCGAAGTTACAGGTCTATTTTGCCTAGTTCCTTAGCCATGAATCTCTCGAGCGCCTTAGGATACTCTCCTCGACTACCTGTGTCGGTTTACGGTACGGGTACTAATAATCTAAGTTTAGAAGCTTTTCTTGACAGCCCTTAGGCACACTATCTCGTTGTCCGAAGACTCAAAGTACTATCGCATTTCTCCAAGTCTGACGCATTTTACTATCAAACCTATAGGTACGTGCTTCAACGAACTATTCCGTCAGTTCGCGGTGCTTTCATCACTGTGTCACTCCATCACAATTATTAGTAGTACGGGAATATTAACCCGTTGGCCATCGACGTCCCCCTTCGGGTGTGCCTTAGGTCCCGACTAACCCTCAGCTGATTAGCATAGCTGAGGAAACCTTAGTCTTACGGCGGGGGTGTTTCTCGCACCCCTTATCGTTACTTATGCCTACATTTTCTTTTCTAAAAGCTCCAGCAATTCTCACAAATCACCTTCTGCGCCGTTAGAATGCTCCCCTACCACTCACGCAACTAAATGCGCAAATCCATAGCTTCGGTAGTATACTTATGCCCGATTATTATCCATGCTCGATCGCTCGACTAGTGAGCTGTTACGCACTCTTTAAATGAATGGCTGCTTCCAAGCCAACATCCTAGCTGTCTGGGCAATCAAACCGCGTTTTTTCAACTTAGCATACATTTGGGGACCTTAGCTGATGGTCTGGGTTCTTTCCCTCTCGGACATGGACCTTAGCACCCATGCCCTCACTGATGACTATCATTACTTAGCATTCGGAGTTTGTCAGGAATTGGTAGGCGGTGAAGCCCCCGCATCCAATCAGTAGCTCTACCTCTAAGTAACTATCGATCATCGCTGCACCTAAATGCATTTCGGGGAGTACGAGCTATTTCCGAGTTTGATTGGCCTTTCACCCCTACCCACAGGTCATCCGAAAACTTTTCAGCGTTAAACGGTTCGGTCCTCCATTTAGTGTTACCTAAACTTCAACCTGCCCATGGGTAGATCACACGGTTTCGCGTCTACCACTACTGACTTAAGCGCCCTATTAAGACTCGCTTTCGCTACGGATCCATGACTTAATCACTTATCCTTGCCAGCAACGGTAACTCGTAGGCTCATTATGCAAAAGGCACGCCGTCACCCCACTAAGGGGCTCCGACCGCTTGTAGGCGTATGGTTTCAGGATCTGTTTCACTCCGTTATTCACGGTTCTTTTCACCTTTCCCTCACGGTACTGGTTCACTATCGGTCTCTCAGGAGTATTTAGCCTTAGCGGATGGTCCCGCCAGTTTCAATCAAGGTTTCACGTGCCCCGACCTACTCAGGATACCACTATTCTTATCTTCTCTTACTTATACGGGACTATCACCCTCTTCGGTTTACCTTTCCAGGTAATTCTAATTAAATCCGCAAGAAATCTCGTGGTCCTACAACCCCAAAATTGCCGTAACAACTTTGGTTTGGGCTATTCCGCGTTCGCTCGCCACTACTTACGGAATCACTTTTGTTTTCTTCTCCTCCGCCTACTTAGATGTTTCAGTTCAGCGGGTTCGCCTCCATATTGGATAGTATGTCTTCAACATACTGGGTTGCCCCATTCGGATATCTACGGATCAACTCGTGTGTGCCAATCCCCGTAGCTTTTCGCAGCTTATCACGTCCTTCTTCGCCTCTGAGAGCCTAGGCATTCCCCATACGCCCTTATTTTGCTTATGTGCTTACAATTCTTTCGAATCGTACTTTCTATATATTTCTATATCTTTTTTATTCTTTCTAACTGTTTTGTTAGTTAAGTTTTATCAATATGTCAATGAACTTGTGGCAATTATGCCTAGTGGAGAATATCGGAGTCGAACCGATGACCTCCTGCGTGCAAGGCAGGCGCTCTAGCCAGCTGAGCTAATCCCCCATATCTAGTGTTTGGTTAACAGCTTACAGTTAACAGTAACTTTTGGGCGGTTAGTTTAACCTCTAGTATTTCCTTTGAATTAGTAATTTAGTAGTCCCGGGCAGACTCGAACTGCCGACCCCTACATTATCAGTGTAGTACTCTAACCAGCTGAGCTACGAGACTCTGTATTACTTAATTCTTTTATTCTATTTTTGGTATTAACAGCGAGAGTAAAGTATCATACTTCTATAATTATTCTCTAGAAAGGAGGTGTTCCAGCCGCACCTTCCGGTACGGCTACCTTGTTACGACTTAGCCCTAGTTACTAGTTTTACCCTAGGCAGCTCCTTGCGGTCACCGACTTCAGGTACCCCCAGCTTCCATGGCTTGACGGGCGGTGTGTACAAGGCCCGGGAACGTATTCACCGGATCATGGCTGATATCCGATTACTAGCGATTCCAGCTTCATAGAGTCGAGTTGCAGACTCCAATCCGAACTGAGACAAGCTTTGGAGATTCGCATCCTGTTGCCAGGTAGCTGCTTTCTGTACTTGCCATTGTAGCACGTGTGTAGCCCAGGACGTAAGGGCCGTGATGATTTGACGTCATCCCCACCTTCCTCACGGTTTGCACCGGCAGTCTTGCTAGAGTCCCCGCCACTACGCGCTGGTAACTAACAATAGGGGTTGCGCTCGTTATAGGACTTAACCTGACACCTCACGGCACGAGCTGACGACAACCATGCAGCACCTTGTAAATTGTCCGAAGAAAAATCTGTTTCCAAATCTGTCAATCTACATTTAAGCCCTGGTAAGGTTCCTCGCGTATCATCGAATTAAACCACATGCTCCACCGCTTGTGCGGGCCCCCGTCAATTCCTTTGAGTTTCATTCTTGCGAACGTACTCCCCAGGTGGGATACTTATCACTTTCGCTTAGCCACTCAGTCCGAAAACCGAACAGCTAGTATCCATCGTTTACGGCGTGGACTACCAGGGTATCTAATCCTGTTCGCTCCCCACGCTTTCGTTCATCAGCGTCAATAAGTACGTAGTAACCTGCCTTCGCAATTGGTATTCCATGTAATATCTAAGCATTTCACCGCTACACTACATATTCTAGTTACTTCCATACTATTCAAGCTCTGCAGTATCAATGGCAGTGTCCTAGTTAAGCTAGGAAATTTCACCACTGACTTACAAAGCCGCCTACGAACCCTTTAAACCCAATAATTCCGGATAACGCTCGGATCCTCCGTATTACCGCGGCTGCTGGCACGGAGTTAGCCGATCCTTATTCTTACAGTACCGTCAAGTCCCTACTCGTAGGGAGGTTTCTTCCTGTACAAAAGCAGTTTACAATCCATAGGACCGTCATCCTGCACGCGGCATGGCTGGTTCAGAGTTGCCTCCATTGACCAATATTCCTCACTGCTGCCTCCCGTAGGAGTCTGGTCCGTGTCTCAGTACCAGTGTGGGGGATCTCCCTCTCAGGACCCCTAATCATCGTTGCCTTGGTATGCCGTTACCACACCAACTAGCTAATGATACGCATGCCCATCTTATACCGATAAATCTTTATTATCAATACGATGCCATATCGATAAACCATGGAGCTTTAATCCGAATTTCTTCGGGCTATTCCCCTGTATAAGGTAGGTTGCATACGCGTTACTCACCCGTGCGCCGGTCTCAAAAAAGCAAGCTTCTTCTACCCCTCGACTTGCATGTGTTAGGCCTGCCGCTAGCGTTCATCCTGAGCCAGGATCAAACTCTTCATCGTATATTTTTAATTTCGTAAATTAAAAAAGTATAATTCCAAATCTTAGCGATTTGCCTTACTCTCTTATTTGTATGCTGTCAATCCAATATGTTTATGAACGTGTCTTCTTATTTCTAAGTCTCACTTGTTTTTCAAAGCGAGTGCAAAAGTAAAAACTTATTTCGAATTAACAAAACTTTTCTAGAAAATATTTTTCTTTATTTTTTTCGCTCAACTCCCGTTTTTACTGAAGCGAACTGCAAAGATACCACCTTATTTTTTACTTATCCAAATTTATTTTTATAAATTTTTTAAAGCTTATTTTTAGTCGTTCTTGCTTCACTTTTTGTTTATGATCGTCTGCCTCTAGAGTCGTTATCACTTCTCTAATGCGGATGCAAAAGTAGTATCTTTTCCCTTACTTCCAAACTTATCTTTGCCTTTTTTTAAAGGTTTTTGAAAACTATTTCATAACTCATTATTATACCACCTTTTACGAGTGAAAGTTTTTTTATCTTTTTTTAAAGGTTATAGCGTTATGGCGTCTCTATACTATATATACGTAAAGAGCAGTACTTAATATTGTACTCTATTATATATATGTAATAATTGAGAATATGCCTTCTTATGCCCTTTCTGTCTATTTCTAAATGTTACTTTATCCTATATAGAGGTGTTTTATCCTCCTTTTTATAGCCTCTATACTTATATAGGTGTGTGTTTTTTGAAGAAAAGTTCATTATTAAGTAGCTATATCCTTGTTTTGAAGAAAAACTAACACACTTTTTTTATTCTCACATTGAGCACTTACCCTCACAAACAACTATATATCAACAAGTAAAGCATATTACCAGTATTATTTTTCTAAAACCAAAACACTTCCCAATCCCAGTAATAGCAAGCCTTCATACCTACTTCTTCAACACTGCTTCAACATTTCTCCAAGATTACTCTACCTGAGCACCTCTTTCTTGAAGCAATATTGAAGAGGTCTTGTCGCACTCTTGAAGAGGGGGCTTAAAATATAGTAACAAAAAAGCCCTAGACTATATAGTCCAGGGCTGCGGGTAATACATTCTTTAATGAAAAAAGCTCTTGCGTACTGACAAGAGCTTTACTCTATAATTATTTCTTTTCTTTAAAGGATTCAAGCATTAAAGTCATCACGCTCTCATATTTCTTCTTTTTAACCATAGTAGTCCAGCTCACTATTTGATAGTATCTATCTTTTCCTTCTATACAAGCTAGTTTATAATGAACGAGAGTCCCATTTAAATCTCCATCATAACTAGTCAAATAAGCAGGTAGTCCATTCACACTAGTCTGTTCTAGTTCTGTATCTTGTTTTAAATTCAAACTAGAAGCGATAGAAGAATTCGCTAATTCAGCATAAACTTTAAAGTTAGGAGCTGGATTGCCATAAACCTCTTCAACAATCTCTTTAAACTCTACCTTATTATCTTCCACTATCACTACATAGAAATCATCCTTTTTGTTTTCCATTTGAAGGACGGCATCTTTATTCAGATTTTTGGCAAGAGAGAGTTCACTAGGAACCTCAATCGTCCCCAAATCACCAATATTTACTTCTTTTGGCACTGTAGACTCACTACAAGAAATCAAAAAGAAAGTAAATAAGCTCATCATTATAACAATACTTCTTATCATCGTTATTCTGTTATTTTAAATATTATAGGATTGTAAAGGAACAAAACTTTTATTTGTTTTTCATAATCTCTGAAAACAATTCAACACTTCTTAAGCGTTCCTCTACTCCATAGATCGGAGTAGTGATCATAATCTCGTCAACCTCAATCGTATTAAAGAAATCTGTTAAACCACTTTTTACTTTTTCTTTGTCTCCTATAAAAGAGAAGAATGTTTTTTGCTTTACAATGAACTCTTCATAGTCTGTCCAATTGCCCTCCATAGATTCACAAGGTCTCTGAAGAGGTTTTCTATCATTTCTAATAATTCCTAAGAACATTTTATAAAATGATGTAGCTAGTTGTTCAGCCTTTTCATTCGTATCTGCAACTATTGCATTCACACAAGGCATAAAATAAGGTTTATCTAATTGTGCAGATGGTACAAAATTCTTTCTATAGATATTAGCTGCTTGTAATAAATGATCTGGAGCAAAATGACTTGCAAATGCATACGGCAAACCTAACTCAGCTGCTAAATATGCACTATCTGTACTAGATCCTAGTATCCACATCGGTATATCACATCCTTCACCAGGAAATGCTCTTACCTTAGCTCCTTCATTTACTTTAAAAAAACGCTTTAACTCCTCTATCTGTTGTGGAAAAAAATTAGCTGCATGTACGTCATTACGTCTCAAAGCAAGAGCTGTAGCCTGATCGGTACCTGGTGCCCTACCTAATCCAAGGTCTATTCTACCTGGATATAACGCCTCCAAGGTTCCAAACTGTTCAGCAATGACTAAAGATGGATGGTTTGGCAACATCACTCCTCCTGAACCTATTCTCAATGTAGATGTCCCTCCTGCCAAATATCCAATCAAAACAGAAGTGGCAGAAGAAGCTATATGGGGCATATTATGATGTTCTGCCAACCATAGTCTATTAAAGCCAACTTTTTCAATATGTTGTGCTACTTTTAAAACATTCTGTAAAGTTTCAGTCGTTGTTTTATCCTCACCTATAATCGCAAGATCTAAGAATGAGAATGGTATATTATGATTCATATAAAAATTCAATTAAAATGATATGACACAAGATAACATTAATAAACAGAATGCTATTCGCTGTTATAAAAAATTAACATCATGAGTTATATTAACTTATTAATAAGCTTATAAACAATAATTTATACCAATAAAAAATCGTAAATTTATAACACTAATCATTACTTAAATAATATGATGCACATACAGAACTTATTAGAGCAGATAGAGTATGGTGAGAAGAAACCAGCTATCAAAATACTTGTGGATAACGACTTTTCTAAAGAAATCAGAATTGTATTCAAAAAAGGACAAGAGATGAAGGAACATAAGACATTCTTCCCTATAGTCGTGGAAATCGTAAAAGGAGCGATAACATTCGGGGTGGAAGGAAAGCCTTATGACTTAAAAGAGGGACACTTAATCGCGCTAGAACCTAATATCCCACATGACCTAACAGCTCTAGAGGATAGCATAGTACGACTAACCTTACATAAATCTGATCAGGTCACAAGAGTGATGAATGTCATCAAGGACTAAGTATAGTTATCTTCTACAAGTATTACTACGCCTATACCTGCTAAAATATATTGCTTATTAGATAACAAAGAATCCTTATAAGTACAGTAAATTTGCACAAATCAGAAAAAATGAAAAAAATAATATCTAGCATACTGTTACTATCAAGTACATTCTGTCTGGCACAAAATCTAGAAATTATCCCATTAGGGGTCTATGGTGGTGGAGATGAGAGCAACTTATCGTCTTATCTTATCGGAGTAGAAAACACAAATAGCTATATCGCTCTAGATGCTGGTACTATACATAGTGGTATCAATAAAGCAATCGAAGAAAAAACATTCTCAGCAGATAATGGTACGATACTACGCGATTATATCAAAGGGTATTTTATATCACATGGTCATCTGGATCATCTATCAGGACTAATCATAAATTCTCCTGAGGATTCTTCTAAGCCTATATATGCGTTACCATTTGTCATTGATATTTTTAAGAATAACTATTTCACTAATGCTTCATGGGCTAACTTCGGTAATGAAGGAGAAAAACCTATACTAGGTAAATACAAATATACAAGAGTAAAACCTGCACAATCCTTCAATATAGAGAACACTTCTCTATCTGCTGAAGTATTTGAACTTAGTCATGTAAATCCACAGTTAAGCTCAGCTATATTAGTAAGAAATAATGATGAGTATGTACTCTACTTCGGAGATACAGGAGCTGATAGAGTAGAGAAAACGACTAAACTTAACTATATCTGGGAGTACATAGCACCTCTAATCATTAATAAGAACCTTAAGACTATATTAATAGAAGTATCTTTTCCAAATAGCCAACCTGAAGATAAACTATTCGGACACTTAACACCCAAACTGTTAAATGAGGAATTAGGTAATCTAGCAAATCATGTAGGTAAAGAAAACTTAAAAGATTTAAATATAGTTATTACACATCTAAAACCTAGTGGGACAGCTATAAATACTATCAAAGAAGAATTAGCTAATCAAAACGAATTTAAAATCAACTATATCTTCCCTGTACAAGGGCAAAAAATAAAGTTACAATAACCAAAAAAGCCGTCTGCGTAGACGGCTTTTTTGGTTATATACTATATCCTTATCATTAATTTGATTTTTGTTTAAAGAACATCTTGTCTACAATAAACACAAGAAAGAATGCTACTAACGATGGAATCAACCAAGGTACGTCATAACTACTCAATGGCAATGACTTAATAAATTCTGCAGATGACTGAGAATACTCTATAAAGTCATATTTAAAAGCAATAAAAGAGCTAAACTGAATCAATGCTACAACTGTAGTAGTTAAGATTGCTCCAACGAAAGGAGCTTTTCTAGTCACAGATTTACCAAAAGCCACCATATAAATGATCAATGTCAATGTAATAGGATATATGATTCCTAAAAATGGGGCTGCATAATCAATAATACTATCCACTCCTTTGACTGCTAATACTGCAGAAGAAATACAAGTAACTACAACCACAAACTGATAACTAAGTTTTCCTTTCGTTAATTGGCTGAAGAAGGTACCAGTAGCACACACTAACGCAATCGCAGTGGTCAAACAAGCTAAAGCTATACATAATGATAATGCCAGAGTCCCTTGACTACCTAATACTCCATTAGAGATATGCAACAATAACTCTGTTCTCTTTAAATCATCTGTAATAGGGTAACCTGAGGTTGCTCCTAAGTATACTAATCCACCATATATGAATAATAAACATGAGATAGCAACAACACCTGACATATAAGTAACCTTTGTTTTCTCTTTAGAACTCACATAGCCAGCAGCCTTCACTGCAGAGATGATAATACCAGCATAAATCACTGATGCTAATACATCCATAGTCTGATATCCCTCAGCAAATCCAAGTCTAAATGGATCTGGATAAGAAGTATTAACTAACTTAGAAGTATCTAAAGGATTGACTATACCAATCACTACCATCGCTACCAAAAGAACTAACAACATAGGTGTCAAATACTTACCTATAATATTAACTACCTTAGACGGAGATATCGAAAGTAACAACGTAATCCCAAAGAAAATAACAGAAGACCATACTGCACTAAAATCAGGAAAGACAGATAATACCCCTATCTCAAAGGTTGTTGCTGCTGTACGAGGAATAGCAACCAATGGTCCTATACTAAGAATAATAGCTGTAGCTAATACCCATCCTAATGTACTATTGATCCGTTTACCTAAGTCTGTAAATTCGTCTCCAGAAATCAATACAGCAACAATTCCTAAAAAGGGTGCTAGTATTGCGGTGATAGAAAACCCTGTAACAGCCGAGGTCCAAGAACCTTCTGTAAACAATCCAATAATAGGAGGCAAAATTATATTTCCAGCACCAAAAAACATGGCAAACAATGCAAAACCAATAGTTACTGCATCAAAGATGGATTTTTTATTCATTCATTAAATTTTAGGTAGTTAACATTTGTTTTATTCTATAGTAAAATCAGTAAAATTTCTTAAAATTTGTACTTAAAAATAACATTCAATATCTTTAGTTTTACTTAAGAGGAGCACAATATATAAAATAATAATCGGCTTAGATATATACATACCAATATTTTACACCATATTCATTTAGATTCAGTGATAATTTAACACCTTCTAGAATATGTTAAAAAAAACAACACCAATAACCGAATTAGAAACAAAAAAAACTAAAAAATGATTCTTTTTACTACCAATAACTTAAAAATAGAAACAATTCAATTAGGAGAAGACTTAAATGACCTATTAAAGATTCATAACTCTCCTGACACAATGAAATGGATTCCATCTAGGGCAAATCACTGGGATTCTGATGCTTTAAGAAATAAATATGCAAAAAACGATCTCCTCTACTCTCAAGGGTTAGGAATCTATAAAATTTCTCTAAACAATAACTCCCAAACTGACATAATAGGAGAAGTACTACTCATAAAATACGGAGAGCAAGAAGAAAAAATAGAAATAGGGTACATTATACATAAGGATTATTGGCAAAAAGGTTACGGTACAGAATTACTACATGGCATAGAACTCTTCATGCAACAAATATATCCTTCAAAAATCCTTATCGCACAACTCTACGAGAGTAATATATCCTCACGTAAGCTATTAGAAAAAATGAATTATTCACTTATAGATAGACAAGAACTGGATAACAACACCTACAAGTTACTCTACCAGAAAGAAATCTTATCTACTCTGTAGGGCATGATACAAATTATCAAATACTGGTATCACTAGTCTAGCTCTCTCTGTAAGAGAGTACTCAATATGCAATGGCTTTTGATTAATTATACTCTTAATTAAGAAGCCATCCTCTTCCAACTCTTTTAAAGCTACAGAGACAGATTGTTTATTAGCACCTTCTAATAAACGCATATAATCTCTAAACCTCCTAGGCTGCTCTTCTGTAATATGAATGATATGAACTTTCCATTTGCCACCAAGCGTTTTTATTAGTTCTTCTGCTGGGCACTTAGTAGTTTTCTCATCGTTGTTAACCATAATTCATATTTATTTAGTTACAAAGCTACACAATTCCCTTTATAATGGAAAAACTAGTGTAATTGATATTCTTTTAATACTACAGAATATTAAAATATAACATCACTTCCAACAATTTCTCATTTCAGACTAAGCAAATGGTCAAAAAAGTCTCATTTTTTGCTTTATTATTTTATCATATAAATTACAAAATAATATGTTTCAAATATTAAATTATAATCAATCATATGTAATAAATCGTAAAAATAAAATACTCATATACACAAATCAAATGAATAAATAACAATTTTAAAACACAATAAATATAATAATCAATTCATTTTAAGTAAAAAAGACAATAAAAAACACTTTTTACACAACATTGATATATTTCATATTATTAATTTTACACTAACAAAACATCAACATATTATTAACATAAAATTTAAATATGATTAGCCATTTAAAAAACACGACTTAGTATAAACCTAATACACAAAACTCACACTCCCCAACCGAGTTTGCGTATTAAAAATCACCTACATCATGACAAGCACAGCATCAAAGATCGTAATTCCAACTAAAATAGTGGAATTTAAGAATCCACCTAAAGATGATTTTATCATTTTTCAACAAGGGGACGAAACAAAGAAAATATCTCCATATAACAAAAGGAGTTATTACAAACTTTCTTATTTAAAATCAAAGAGTAAATTCTTTGATGGAAATAAAGTGATTGAGTTAGAAGGTCCATCATTATTCTTTTCTAACCCGGTATCTCATTATACATTCGAACCAGTATCAGAAAAACCGGAAGGATACTACTGTTTATTTAACAGCAGCTTCTTAGGCTATAAAAGTCACTTATTAAAAAGCATTCTTGCCCACTTACACGAGAATCCTATTTACCTTTTAACGCCACAACAAGATGAGTTTATTTCTTATGTATTTAAGAGAATTGAAGAAGAAAACAATCAAAAGTATGCGCAGAAATACGAATTAATGCGTAACTATATTGAAATCATAATACATCAAAGCAATAAGCTCAATGCGACATATACTGTAGACCAGAGTGTAAATGCACCACAAAGATTGTGTTCAAAATTCTTAGAATTATTAGAAAAGCAATTTCCGATTGAAAAAACAAATACAGTAATCAAATTGAAAACGCCTAATGATTTTGCAAAAGTGCTGAATGTACACGTAAATCATCTCAATCATACTTTAAAGAAAACAATAGGAAAATGTACTAGTGACTGTATCCAAGAGAGACTATTAATAGAGTCACAAAAATTACTAAAGTCTAAACCATGGAGTGTAGCTGAAATAGGCTATTGTTTAGGATTTGAATACCCAACGTATTTTTCTAGCTTTTTTAAGAAATATACTTTACTTACTCCTAATCAATATCGCAAAAATTAAATAATGATACAAAGATGTTTGAATTGTTTTACAATCAATTGAATAACTCAACTTAACTTTGTGGAAGAACATAGAAAACAACTTTACTAAAAATTACAATTGCAGAAAACTGCAAAAACACATTGCTTATCTTCAAGCTAAAAAAATGAAGAATAGTAGCCCTAAATCTTTTTTATTGTTAAAAAAGCCACCTTTTTAGAAGGTGGCTTTTTGTTTTGTCACTATTAAAGTTTATTTACTAATTCTACTTCAAATACAAGAGTGCTATAGGGACCAATCTCTTTACTAATATGCTCTTCTCTATAAGCGTATTCTGGAGGTGTGACCATTCTAAACTTAGTGCCTATTGGCAATAATGGAACAACCTGTTGATAGGCTAGAATTAATTTGCTCAGGTTGAAAGAAGCGGTCTTCCCTCTAGCAATAGAACTATCAAAAACTTCTCCATTGATATTAGTACCATGATAATGACATTCTATGCGATCAGAAAGTTCTACTTTGTCCCCTTCACCTAATGCTATAATCTCATAAGCTACACCTGAGGGCAATAAGATCACTCCGTCCTTCTTTACATATTCTTCTAAATACTTAGCTCCTTCTTCTTTATTCTTCTGTTCTAACTGCTCTTTCCTTTTTTTTAATAACTCTGCGACACTCATAAGTATTACTCTATTTTAAACTTACCTGCAAAAATAATAGATAATTTCTATCCTTCATGCTCTTTATAAGTATGTAATTGCCAAATACTAAGGTTATCCATAGCACGTGTACATCCCACATACCATTCATAAGGAGTTAGTTTATTCGGTTTATCCACTACAAGAATAACATTCTTACGTTCTAATCCTTTAAACTTAACTGCTGTAGTATACTGGAGTTTCTTAGGCTTTAATGTAAGATTCTCAACTGTAAGCTCCTCCATTCCTAATTCTAGAATTAAATCAGCAACGTTATTACGTCTCTGCCACACTTTACTTTGTACCAACACAATTACATCCTCTGCGTTTAATGAAGAACTAGGGTCATTAATACTGCGTATCACTTCTTCCATTGCTTCTTTAATCGTCACTTGGTCATAGAATGAACGCAATTCAATTTCATCATACTCTTTCTGATGCACACTCACCTCATCCCAATCATCAGGATGCGTTTGAATATGTTCTGAAATCTGACGAATCTGTGACTTCTGTGCACTTCGTCGTATTTTGTGTAATTTAAAATGAGTAAAATACTCTTTCAAGAAATAAGCATAATCAGAAACATCACGTCCAAAAAGAGAGAAGCTTTGGTCTAGATCATAAAGAAGTATAATATTCCCTTGTTTCATTCCATTATGATTACCACATAACTTATGCATCATTAAGTGAAGATTACGATCAAACAAATCTTGTGCTTCGTCTACAATCATATAATCATAATTAGGAAGCTTATCTATTTCTTCTAAATGAGTAATCGTCTTTCTAATATAGTCTGCAAATTTCTCTGGTTCTATATATAAAAGATCACGCTCAGTAACACCAGGTAAATACTTCATCACAAACTGTGTGAATGTAATGCAGTCTATACGAACATTACTCGCCTTAAACCTCTGTGCATTATAAGCACATAACAAAGAGTTCCAGCACAAATAAATACCGTGTCTTCCCACCTGCATCTCACTATACGCCATCGCCATAGTAGTCTTACCTGTACCTGGCGCTCCTTCTATCATTAAACGCGGGTTTTCAGAAAGAGAGTACAGTATCTCTAAGTTTCGTTCTTTTAGCCATTCTAACGAATTTCTAGATTGGAAGACATTGGTATCCTGAATCATTGGACTGAATGTATTCACAATATTATCCAATTCTGCTTTCGATAGATTATTAAATCTAATAGGGTGTGTATTCTCTAATTTCTGCTTAGAATAATCATAGATATGTAATAGAAATTTCTCTATATTCTTATATCTATTGCGTCGAGTGTAGTCACTAAATATAAGATTCTTATCATAAATAGTATTCTCAATAGCAATTTTAGTAGTTGGAAAGGCCACTGCTTCACAGAATAATATATGCTTAAAGCTAGGGAACACTTTATTCATCAAAGTGTATTTATATCCCTTCACTTGTTCAAAAGGGTTTTGGTTTAGCCACTTCTTACGCTTACCATCCTTAAAACAGAAACGTCCTTGGTCAACAAAAATATTCCCCCCTTTTACTTCTAAGACAATAATTCCAAATTTAGAAACAATGATAAAGTCAAGCTCAGCGTCCGCTTTAGCCCTTTTTATCTTAGAGTTATCATGAAAAGGAAGTTTCATACTATACCATACATACCAATCATGAGGGCTTTTAGACAGGGATTCTACAATATCTCCATATATTAAAAACTCTCCATAAGGAACCTTGTTCCCATTTATAAAAAGTTGCTCGAGCTCATCTAGAGGGTACTCCGGATAAATCTTTAAAGCCATGACTCTACATTTTTTTGATGAACATCTAAATTACGTCTTTTACCTCAACTCTACTCTATATTCTACAATTAAAAAAGGATAAACTAAAAATAGCTTATCCTTCTATAACATTTACATTTAAATTATGAAAAACTCCCTCTTCATCTTCATTATTCTATTGCAAAAATAGACCTAGAGAATGTCATAAGATATCATTCAAAAAATAAACGACTATTTAGAAATAAATAGTCGTTTATAAATATATTATTCTGTTGGAAACTCAGGTCTTCTCATCTTAAATCTACTTCCAGATAGAGACTCTAAGAATGCTACTATCGCTTTTGTTTCTTCTTTCGTTAACTCTAGAGGTTTCATTAAAGGATCTGTCACAGGATATAAAGGATCTTTCGCTTTTTGTTCAGCAGTAGGATCTATCATGTGCATACCACTGTTGTACATATTAACGATTCCTTCCAGATCGTCAAATAATCCATTATGCATCCAAGGTCTAGTGTTTAAAAGATCTCTTAAACCAGGAGTTTTAAACTTCCCTACATCATTAGGATCTTTCGTTACTTCATATCTACCGAGATCTTCAAACTTGCGTTTATAGTAAGTCAATCCAATATTGTGAAAAGACTCATCTGTCAAGTACTGCCCATGATGACAATTCATACATCTACCTTTCGTTCTAAACAAATGCATACCATAAATTTCTTGGTCATTAAGCGCTTTATATTTACCGTCTATAAAAGCATCTACTCGACTAGGTTGACTCTTAATTGTCTTTTGAAACGTAGCAATTGCTCCTACAATACGGTCATAGGTAATCTTCTCATCACCGAAAGCTTCTTTAAAATAAGGTTTATACCCTTGTACTTTACTCAATTTGGCAGGTAAATCTACTACGTCCATTGCCATTTCGTTATGAGCAGATAATGGTCCATTAGCCTGTTCTTCTAAACTATTAGCTCTACCGTCCCAAAAATAAGAAGTACGCTCTGCAGTATTATATAACGAAGGGGTATTACGTGCTCCTTTTAAGTGATCATGTCCAAGTCCCACCATACGTCTATCTGTCCATCCTAATTCAGGATCATGACATGAACTACACGATATCTGATTAGACTTTGACAATTTAGGATCAAAGAATAACATACGACCTAAAATTACTTCAGGTTTCGCTTGTTCTGTAAAATAGTCGTTATCACGTTTAATACTTCCCATCTCACTCCATTCCACACCTTCATCTATAGTTGGTGCCGGCCATTGTGAAATAGGCTGCTTATAGCTTTCTATTATTTTTTGATACTCAGGGTTGTCGCTTCCTAAGAATCCTACAAACTTTGGACTAAAACTAAATAATCCAAAAGCTAAGAATCCAGATAATAAAATAACTACCTTTTTCATTGTTTATTTGTTGTTAGTTAATAACTGCTTAGAAAATAACTCCTAGAGACATTCCTATATAGTTATTTGTTTTGTTTATATTATACTTTGTCTGTTCATACTGAATCTGAGCAAACATGGCTGGTATATTACTAACCTTCACATCATATCTGGCTGTAATACCATAAGTCTGATAATTAGCAGTCTGAATCGCTAAATCATGTTGTACCCATTCTGTCATAGCAGGGCTCTTATACGATGTTACCAAATTCACAGTATCCTCCTTAAGATTACGCACTCTAAAATAAGGGCTTACTGTTATGATATTAGATTGATTCAATTGTCGCATATAATCAACTTCTAATCCATAATGTAAATATGTGAATCGCTGTCTAGCCTGAG
The DNA here is from genome assembly GCF_004337635.1 of Myroides odoratimimus. Classification (NCBI taxonomy): domain Bacteria; kingdom Pseudomonadati; phylum Bacteroidota; class Flavobacteriia; order Flavobacteriales; family Flavobacteriaceae; genus Myroides; species Myroides odoratimimus. The sequence goes on along the minus strand of NZ_CP037427.1, from coordinate 1,923,020 downwards.
TATCTCTTCTCTTTTCTTCTGTCTGTTCTACTGTGAAAGAAGGTGAAACTACTAATCTACTAACATCTGTACTATATTGATAAAATAAAGACGTATACACATCACTTCTTACAAACTTATACAGATCTTGCTCTCCTATCTTTCTCTCTAACTTTTCTGTTTTAGAATAAAAAGACTCAATTCCTCTTGATTCACTTAGTAAGTAATTAACTTTTGCTCCTAAACGATGTTCATCTAGATCAATATATTTAATTCCTCCTATTGTATATTTTTTAGTTTTAAGTACAGACATTTCTTTTGAAGGACTACTTCCAAAGTTCTTCTCAATATCAAACTGCCCAAACGAACCTTGTATCAAAAAGTCCTTACCTTTATTCTTAGCTATAGTTCCTCCTACCTCATATCCTGTTCCCTCATAAATCATCTTCATATCTACAGCAGAACTAAAGTAATAATTATAAGCTCCTAAACCTGTCAGGTGATACGCTATGGGCTTCCCTAATAGACTGACAAACTTAATTGTACTATTCTGAGTATATTTATTCCAATTTGCATACACTCCTAATTCGTAGTCCTTATAAACATTATAGTTTACTCCAATGCGCAAATTTAAATCTGAAGAGGTATTCTTAGGTCTTGGGTCTACTTCTCTATATCCACTTTTAGCCATATAACTAACTTCTCCTCCTACTGTCCACTTATCAAACTGTTTAGCCATCCCTCCTGCAAATTGATAAATCTCTTGCTTCATGGTACCTCCTATAGAATCACCTAACACATAAGGTCCTAGGATATGTCTGTCAAGATTCTCATTCCACTTCATATTCTTTTGCTTCTGAGTATTATAAGAAGCGCTTCCCCATAGGACAGTATTATTCTTTAATCGTTGATAAGAAGAAGTATTTACCTTAAAGGCATCTAAGCCATCTCCATCCTGGATTAAATAAGCATCCTTACTATCTGATAGATAATTCAAACTTAATTCAGAAAAAGACAAAGGACTATACGATGTCATGAAAGCACGATTAGCAAAAAAGTCTTGTCCGAATACGATATTCATATCCCGTTGAGCTAGTCTACTCTCGTATAAATTAGAATCTGTTCTATCCTGAGCTTGAACCTCAGCACAAAACAATACACTAATTATTCCAACTATATTTATATATGTATTTCTCAATGTACTCCTATTTTATTTATGATGTATTCCGTCTTTTAGAGACATCTCTGACTGAGGAATAAAATCATCTGAAGAATTATTAGTATCCTTATACACATTGCGACCTTGCTCATTAGGTCCTAAGACTTTTCTTCTGATAGTCTTTCCATAACGCGCTTTATCAGATTCTGAAGTTGCACAGTATGAGTAGCCGCTATCTAAAGAAGGAGCAGTCACTAGACGTTCAAACTTATCAGGAATACTTCCATTAACAGCATCAATAACCCATGTATTAGGCATTTTATATCTGCTGAACTTTTGTTCTTTACCTGCAGCTGTCAAATAGCTATAATCAAACTTATAATTAGCTAGCCAAGTATCCACATTCTCTCCTTTAGGAAAACGAGCTACGATATATCCTGTCTGTCCACGATCATGCATAGCGAACATACTAAAGTTTAACTTCGTATAAATCATCATCACATTAGGTACATTAGGATTATCTGGTTGTACATTCTTAGGGTTTTCAGTAATAGGAAATTCAAAGTCAGCATTAGATAAATCAGCCCCTGGTACATTGGCTAAGTTATGATTCTGAGCATTATCTGCTATTACAATAAAATCTCCTGGCTCTACTGGGTACTGGGTACCGTTACCTGGTAACATCATTACAGATTGTAAAACAAAAGCTTCGTTTAATACATCTGGTGTTTCTTTATTATCTCTAGTCGTCAAAAACTCCGATTGAGCGATCAATAATCCATCTGCATAAAGCACTCTATCTGTATTGTTAACTAGTTTAAAGTATTTACCTGTTTGGTATGTTTTTAATTCTGTAGTTTGTAATCCAGCAAAGAATATTTCTTCAAAGATAAAGTCATCGTTAAGTTGTTTGACAAATAAATTAATTGTCATATTTACTATCTGATCGGTCACGTCTAGCATTTCGCTTTTACTACCTAATCCTACTTCTTCTTTATCTTCTAGGACACCTATTCCTTCTGCTGACATTCTATAAGATCCCACAGGTAGAGCGACAGAGAAATAAGGAGAACCTACTGCTTTCTCCACTATTCGTAAACCTGTATTAACTTCAACAAACTCTACTTCTAATTCTTTTATTTCTTTAATACCTTCTACTTTAAATGCCATAGAAACAGTCGAATTCTGATTACTTCCAAGCGCATTATCATCTGTCAAACACGAGCTCATTAATAAGCTCATTGTCATCATCAATCCGTATAAAAATATATGCTTTAATCTCATTGTCTTAAATATTGAAGTTTATTTCCATTCCAAAGTAAGGTCCGCTATCATCTTTTCTATTTACATTCACTCCATTATATGTATATGAAGAATAGTGTGTGAATAATCGATTAACGAACATGGATGCCTTTACTGATTTATATATTCTCTTTGATATTTTAAAATTAGCATTAAATGTAAATGGTCTTCTCTCCTCCATACCATCTGTCTTAGAAACAGGTCTAACTAGATGTTGTAGTAATGGATCATTTGCACTTTCTTCTGTATAAGGATGAACTACATTATCTATTCCCATATATGCATAAGGAGCAGCAACTCTATTTAGGTTTAGGTTTCTTCTAAACACATCTCCCTGTAAAGAGGCAGATATATTCATATCTAAGCTAGGCAAATAAGTGTCTACAACTACATTGTACACTAGAGATGATCTTCTATTCCCATTATCATCTGCATAAATACCTGTGTATAAATACTGTTGTCCATTTACAGAGATACCAGGTCTCCAAAGAATAGAAGCACTATTAGAATACGTCGTTTTAAACCATGCTCCATTTAAAGTAATACGAGTATTAATCCCTTCAAAACGAGGTGAAGAATATCCAAACTCTATTCCTTCTTTTAATGTTGAACTTCCATTTTCAGTATGTGTATACTGCATCATGTCTTGTCTGTATGAATATGGGGATTGATCTAAATCTGGCTTGCCTAACTCATCATTCCACACTATATCTTTAGACTCATATCGCTTATATTCAAACCCCATAAACTGAGTCATATCTCTAAATCCTGTTGTCATCTTCTCATCGAAGTAGGTGATATAAAACTTGTGTTTTTTATATTCTAAATCTAAACGAATCTCTTTCTTCGTATTCTTCGCGCCTATCAAACTATGGTTAGCCAAAGGCATTCTGTAAGTATAGAACTGTGCGTATGCATTATCTGTCTTAGGATCTAGGTAACTTACTTGCACCATATCGAAGTAACGATCTTGTGGATATAGAAGAGCTAAAGTAGGTTGTTTATACAGTTCTCCATATCCTACTGTAATATCAGTCTTTAGATATTCCTGTCCCATCTTTAGCTTAGGAAGTCCCCATTGGAAGTTGACACGTGGCTCTGCAAATACCCTATCACTAATGCTAAACTCTTTTCCAACACCTAATAATTTAGACATTCTAACTCCTGCATATAATTGTAAGTGATGTTGACCTAAGTCATATTCCATACGATCACCTATATAAGCAGCTAATATCTGAGAAGCTGGTACTTCGTTAAAAGGGCGAGGACGTTTCATAGTCCCTACAGAAGGAGGTAATAAAGGATCGAATAACTCTCCTCTACCATTATTCTTTGAGTATCTAAAGTCCATCCCTACTTCTCCATGATGTTTAATCCCAAAAGTAGAAAAACCTAATTCTGACTGTAACTTTGTGTTGATATTTAAAGGACGGCCTTCTGTCTTAGATGTTGCTATGTATGATGTTGGTAAAAATACACCTTCATTTTCTCCTGTTTCATTTCCAACAGGAATAGCTACACGTCCATTCTGCTGTATAAAGATAGTCTCCTTAATATCTTCTATTCCTTGAGATACATAAGCATTCAAGGTTATATTCTTGAATAAAGCTTCTTTGCCAAAGTCAAGTTTTAGATTGTTACCTAATGAAAAGTACTGCTTTTTATTCTTATAACTATCTGTTCTATCATAACCTGTATCTGGATCAAACTTATCGTTATCAACAGTACCACTATAATCAAAATTTGCTTTCCAACTCAGATCATATCCTCCTACTACAAATGTTCTATCTGATCTCAATGATGATGATACTCTCTTATAGTTCTGAAGGACATCTGTAGGATCGTTCTTAGCATCCAAGAAATCTACACTTGCATTCAGTTTCCATCCTGTCTTAGTATCTATTCCTTTCCCTACATAATACAGTTTGCTAAAACCATCTACTTTAAAACGAGCTTGTAGTGGTGTATACCCTATCTTTCTATTTATCTTAATCAGACCTGAACTCAAATCTCCATAGGCAGCTGTAGGTATACCGCGAATAACCTCAACACTTTCGATATCATTAGTTGCCAAACTACGCATATCCACTCCTATATGAGAAGTCTTAGCTCCTCCTACAGATACCTGCATATCCGCATTAGTATTGATAATATTATCGTCTACCATAAACTGTACTCCTAATGCACCTGTTGCATATTTCTCTCCTGGGTTATTCTCTCTAATTAAAGCAGCATTCGCTACCGTAAGTTTAGGATCCTTTGCTTGCCCTCCTGGTAATAATTCCATTAAATCAGCAAAGCTTGATGGTTGTAAATGTTCCATCGCTTGACGATTAATCACAGAAGTAGAAGTAAGTCCCTTACTCTCTGTAGCAGTAATAACCATTTCTTCTAATATATTAGAAGATGCTGTCAACGTAATAGGTAATGTCTGACTTTGAAGTAAATTAACTACAGTAGAAGAACTTCCATAGCCAATATGAAATACTTCAACAGTATAAGTATCAGCTTTCAAATCAAAAATAGCAATACCTTGATCATCACTAACCTTTAATTGTGACTCTTTTGTTCCAGTTACCTGAATACTAGCATTATTAATATCTTTATTTTGAGCATCTTGCAATACGATCTTCAATTGCAACTTAGAAGATTGTGCAAAAATAGAAGAACAGAACAAGACTGTGAAAGTAACAAGTAGAACTTGAATAACTTGATATAAGCGTGTCATTGAATAACTTAATTAATCGGATGCCAAAAGTAGTCAACAAAACCTATATCTTCCAAGTTATTTAGACTTGATTCAAATTAATTCTATATATCTATTTAAGAATGAATGTAAATAAGTTTAAATCTTTATTTTATACAATAATTAAACACAATCATCAAATAAAACATAATATTACATACAATTCATCAGCACATTATAAGTTACTTCGATATAAATAGTATACTTTATACTACTAATAATATAAAAAGGCTTCTTTAGAACTAACTCTAAAGAAGCCTTTTACATTTAATTAAAGTAAATAAGCGTTACTTCGTTGGAAATATAGGACGTTCCATTTTATAGTAACTTCCTGACATTGATTCTAAAAATGCTACAATAGCTTTTATTTCTTTCTCATTTAATTTTAATGGTTTCATCAGTGGATCTGTTAGAGGAAAGAGCGGATCTAATGCTTTCTCTTCCTCTGTAGGATCTATCATGTGCATCCCACTATTATACAGATTCACTATTCCTTCTAAGTCATCCATTAACCCATTATGCATCCATGGCTTAGTCACTAATAGATCTCTTAAAGAAGGAGTTTTAAATTTCCCTACATCTTCTGCTTTTTTGGTATGTAAGTACAGTCCTAAATCTTCGTACTCTCTCTTATAATATGTCAACCCTATATTGTGAAAAGACTCATCAGTAAGATATTTCCCATGATGACAATTCATACATCCTGCCTTAGTTCTAAATAAGTGCATTCCATATATCTCTTGTTCTGTTAGGTACTGATACTCCCCTTGTATAAACTTATCGAAACGACTAGGCTGACTTTTGATTGTCTTTTGAAAAGTAGCTATTGCACCCACTATTCTTTCATAAGTCACTTTATCATCTCCGTAAGTTTCTTTAAACAAGGGTTTGTACTCTTTATACTTGCTTAACTTCGCAGGTAGTGATTTGACATCCATATCCATTTCGTGATGAGCAGATAAAGGTCCCATCGCTTGCTCTTCTAACGTTAATGCTCTACCATCCCAAAAGAAAGAACTACGCTCAGCAATATTGTATAAAGAAGGAGTATTCCTAGCTCCTAATAAATGATCATTCCCCAGTGATACCTGTCTATGGTCTGTCCATCCCATTTCAGGATCGTGACAAGAGCTACAAGATATCTGATTAGACTTTGATAACTTAGGGTCAAAGAACAGTGCCTTACCTAATACCACTTCTGGCAAATCTTGTGTCTCATAGTATAATGTATCTACCTCTATTGCCCCAAACTCTTTCCATTCTACACTCTTATCTATTATCGGACTAGGCCAATAGCTTATAGGTCTTTTATATTGATCCGTAATCTCTGTGTATTCAGAAACTGATCTTACTTCGAAATTAGTGTATCCTATGAATAGTAAAACCGCCCCAATAATAACACCTATCTTTTTTTTCATCTATCTTCTCTCTCTTTTAAAACGATTACTATGATAAAAGCAAATCATTATTAATATATTTTACACCTTATTTTTGAGAATAACTCAATAAAACAAGGCATATCTAACCTGAGGATTATATCCGTATTATCCTCTATTTTTGTTTCTAATTCAATGTATGATGTTTATGCTACTTGTCGTACCTCATAAGCTTTTTTATTCCTAACACAAGAACATATACGCTGTACAAGCTTGTTTCTAACATTGTTTAAAACAAGCATCTTATGCTTACCTTCTCCAACTTTCCTCTCGTAATAAGCCCTTATCTCTGGGTCCCATCTAACAGCTGATAAAGCACAGAGATGTAAAAGTTTTTTAAGCTTTTTATTAGCCATAAAGTGTACTTTAGCTTTGCCTCTTACACTTTTACCTGAAGTATATTCAAAAGGGACAACACCACAATAAGATGCTAATTGTCGAGAGTCTTCAAATGATGTAAACGCATTGGTATAACATATTAAAAACATCGCTGTAATATCTCCAACACCTCTTACAGAAATCACACAATCAAATATCTCAGATACCTCTTGATTTTCTCTAATAAGAGTATTTAACTGTTCTTCAATCACCTTTATAGCGTTCTCTAAAGCCTTGATAATAGCCTTATCATTTTTAGACAAAACCTTGTACAGTTCATCATTAAACCCCTTAAATTCGTTGGTTCTTACTTCTATAGCTGTCTTATGAGCTATACTCATCTCTCGCTGTCCCAATAGAGCCTGAATCTTATTCAATACAGCCTTTGATGCTTTAAAGAGCTTCGCTTCTTCTTGATTTTTCTTAGCATACAATGCTATCCTTTTAGAATCTATCTTGTCATTCTTTCCTCTTTGTATTCCACTACTTCTTATAATTCTATAAGCCATTTCTACCCATAGATTACAATTCTTTGAAAGCAAAATATCTACTAAAATATTTTTATAAATACCTGTATGCTCCATACATATCAATGTTTCCTCTACACAACATCCTTCGCTTTTCATCCACTTCATAAATTGATCAACTCCCGTTTTAGTGTTTTCAAACTGATTGTGTTTACAAGAATTAGCATCTACATAAATAGCTACATCAAAATAATCTTTGGAAATATCTATTCCGATAAATTGTGTAAATTTGTCCATATGATAATTATTTAAGGCAACCTGTTACTAAAATATCATCTAAACCTTAATACTAGACCTCGACGTCTTAATTACTAGTCTGATACTCTTTAGTAAAATCAACAAAGTCCTACTCGAATTTTAGGGCGTTATCCTTGTAATTCGTCTGGTTCACTTTGTTGATTAGGTTGTTTTATTTATTCTCTACAATATTATCATATTCTCAGTTAGCAAATCTAAAGGTAATTCCTAAACTCATCATCACACTACTGTTGTTTTGAAACTGCTTATAGTTTTGGAAATAATACTCTCCACCTACAAATACATCTATTACTTTCGGCAAAGCAAAATCATAACGAACCTTAAAGCTTCCTTCCCAATACTCTGCGATCTGAACAGCATAGTTATCAAGTAGCATTTGATTTATAGCATTGCTATTTCCATAATTAAAAGCAGCCTTTTCTTTAGCAGTTTGTCTTACCTTCCAATTAGACGTTACTGTCAATAGGCTTCTATCTTTAAATGTGTACATCCATTGCAAATCTGCTCCTATATAGGTATACTGAATATCTGTTTTAGTATAAGGCTTTTTATAACGCTCTACCTCTTGAGATATTCCTATATACGGTAAGATACTATACACACTATTTAAAGTTTCATACTTAAATACTCCACTTAATCTAAGACTCTTATTCTCGTATTTATATTGTTCTTCTTGCCCTATCTTTAAATAGTTTGTAACGCTCACATTGACAAACAAATTCTCTGTACCCTTTCTCGTCTTCATGTTCCCATCTAAGCGAACACCTAACTGAGTAGCCTGTACATCAAATAGCTTCCCTATAGACAAAAAGTGTTCTACCTCTTTAATTTTAGAAACTTGCAGATCATAAAAATCAGGTAGTAACTTCTCAAAACTAAAAATATTCATTCCCACTGTGGCAAACCACTTCTTCTGAGAAGTATCATATACTTGTAGAGAAGTGCCATACCTCCAACCATCATAATAAGCCTCTCTTCTTTTTCCTTTCAATAGATTATTGAAGTTTCCCATTCCACTCATCTCATATATCACAGGAAATCCAGTAGGACTATAAAAGTCCATCTTGTGTTTCTGTGTATATTTCTCTATTGAGGTATTTACCCCTATAGTAAAAAGCTCCTTAAATACTCTACTCACCCCTATATTCCCTCCTAATCGAGCAGAGAGGTTCTTAGGTCTAGGGTCTATATTACGGTATTCCATCTTCGCTTTATAAAAACCAGAGATACCGATATTGTACTTTCCTAATCGTTGGGCATAACCACCTTCGATGTGATAATCTTCATACTTAATATCTCCTCCTACGCTATCAGCTACCACATACGGAAATATTAAGTCGTAATCTGCACTCTCATTCCACATTACATCTCTACGCTTACCCTGTTGATAAGTAGCACTGCCCCACACAGCACTATGCTTATCTAATTTATGGTAAGCTTCAGCTTGAAAAGACAAATCATCTCTGTTTTTGCCCTCTTGAGCTAAAGTTGTTTCATTCTTACTATTCTGCTTTGCGATTTCGAAAGAAGTTAAACTGTACTTTCTATAGTCTAAATAGTGAGATGGATTGACATAAATAGGTTCTTCAAAATGACGTATTACATCTTGCTTCTCCTTTACTTTTATTGCCAATGAATCTGACTGCTGACCATATCCCAATACAGTACTCAACAATGACAAGAAACATAACCCAAAATGAAAGTGCTTCATACTACACTAATTAATATTTAAATAATGACGGTCTTACTGCAGGTGCAAAGTCAACTGTCGAATTATTAGTATCTTTTAGAACATTGTTCCCTGCTGCATTTTTACCTATTACATTTCTTCTTACAGCCTTACCATATCTTCCTTCATCCCCTACATGCTGTGTGATATAAGTATATCCCATATCTACTGATGGAGATGTTACATTCCACATATACTCATCTGCAATACCTAAGTTTACAGCATCTACTATCCATGAGTTTGGAATTTTAATAGCAGAATCTACACTTGGATATACTTCTCCTCCGAATATCATTTCGTACTCATAATCATATATATTATCTACTACTAACTTCTCCGTTGTCATTCCCTCAGGCATTTTTACTAAAGCATAAGCATAACTTCCTTGAATATTAATCACTAATTCATCGTGAATCGTAATCATTTTAGCAGCTTTTAACCCTACTGCATCATGTACTCCATCTCTAAAATTCTGAAACTCTGCGTTAGTCAAATCAATTGAGTTGCTGTTAAATTCTTTATGGTTAATAGCATTCTCTGCAAAGATTACCGATTTGCCTGGCTCTACTGGGTGGTCTTTTCCTTTACCTGGGAACTGTAAAATAGCTCCAGCAGACAATGCCTCACTCATAATATTAGGTGTATAATCTTGCTTATCGTTTGTCATAAACTTAGATTGTACAAATAACATTCCGTCTAAATACAATACCTCATCAGAGTTATTTGTTATTTTGAAGTATTGGTCATCTGTATACTGAAGTCCTTGTGGTGTCTTAGTCCCTGCGAAAAATACCTCTTCTATTACAAAACCTGTACTACTTGTTTTAAATACGATATCGATAGCCTTAGTCATTTCTCTACCCGAGATCACTACACCTTTAATAAAGTTACCTACTTTACTCTCCTCTACTACACCATTTACCTTATGTGTGATTACACCTTCTACTGTGATATCATAAGTACCTGTAGGAAGTGCTTTCTGTATTTTCTTATCTCCTTCATATACTAACTCTGTTTTCTTATTAGAGTTTAGTTCTGTCAACTTGATAGTCATCTGTTTTATCTCTTCTATCTTCGCACCTTGAGGATCATTAATCCAGAATGTTACGAAAGTCTGCTCATCCCCTGTCATATTGCTATTGTCATCAGAAGAACAAGCATTAAAACCTAATACCACTAGTAGTAAGCATAATGATTGTAAAAGTCGTTTTATCATTTTTATAAGTATTTATAGATTAAAATTTATTTCCATTCCGAAGTAAGGGTCTCTTAGTCCCTTTCTATTTACCTTAGTCCCATTCACAGAATATGGAGCATAGTAGGTAAATAACTTATTAGCGAACATAGACACTGTGATCTGCTTGTTTCTAAAACTCTTAGATAGCTTTAAGTTCACATCCATCAGCATAGGTGTTCTCCTAGATTTATCTGCATTGCTATGTTGTGGGATTACTAATTGTTCTAATAATGTTCCCTTTGCCTCTTCTGCATCATAAGGTCGTAATTCTCCATCTACTCCTACATAGTAGCTAGGCATTCCATTCATCGGTTCATTCTTTGCTAAGTAGTACCAGTTAAACTGAAATGAAGTAGAGAATTGTAAATCTAGTTTAGGGATATAGGTATCTAATAATAGATTACTATTTAGCTGTTCGTATTTGCTCTTAGGTTCCATTTCATCGTATAGTCCTAGGTACGGATAAGGCTTACCATTCACATTTGCATTAGAGTTACCACGTCTATAAGTTGGCAAACTATTGCCCTGTTTAGTTCTAAACCATGCCCCATTAATTGTAACACGAGTATTAATAACAGGAATTCTATTAGAACTATACTGAAACTCTATTCCTTCCTTATCTGTTCTACTACCATTACGAGAGAAATTGTATAAGAAGTTTTCATTAAATTGTTCATAAGGAAGATCCTCTTTATTCGGTACACTTGTGATATGATCATGATCTATACTAGAAGTATCATATCTCTTATAATCAAAGATTCCATACTGGTTCATCGTTCTAAACCCGTTGCTCATTCTTTCTTTAAACACCGTAAAAGTCAGCTGATGAAAACCCCAATTCAAATCTAACCTAGCCTCTAGCTTATTGTTTAAGGCAGGAGTCAATGCTTTGTTCTGTGGGTCAAAAACGCTCGTTTTATAATTAACTGTACGATAATCAGGATTACTGTGAAAATAGTTTAACTGCTGAACGTCTCTATAATATTTCTCAGGATAAAGAAGATTTAGGTCAGGGAATAATCTCTGCTGTCCCCATCCTAACGTTAAGTCTACTTTTGCTTCCTTATTCGCTACTACAAAAGAGGGCAATGTCCATTGTACATTCACACGTGGATCGATATACATCTTTCCACTCATAGTGAAATCATTAGACAAGTTTTGCATAATAGATCCTCTCGCACCTAATGCTAATGTTAGACCGTGTTGTCCAAATTTCGCAGAAGAAATATGCTCTGCAAACAAAGCCGTCGTTACATAAGCAGGAATATCCTTATATGCTCTATTTCTATAAGTAGATTTAGGATCTAAAGGCTTATAGATATCATAGACCTGACCTCTACCGTTATTCTTACTATACTGCCAATCAATACCAGCACGTATATCTGTAGAAATAGCAGACATCTTATAACGAAATGCACTCACTACCTTAGCGAAGATATCTAGTGGCTTACCATCTACTACACTCTCTGCAATATAATTAGCCGTAGGAAAAAAACCATCGTACTCACCATCCACAGTAGAAAGTGGTAGTGCTGTAGCTGCCTCTAGCTGTACAAACTTTGTCTGGTTAATCTTATCGAAACGTTGATTAAACGTAGTCTGTAATTCTATACTTCTAAAGAAAGATTCATTTCTACTCTCATAAGTCACTATATTACTCAGACTATAGAACTGATTATCCACTTTATATTTATTCGCACCTGTCAGGTCAATATCTGGATCAGACTTAGCGTCATCTATAGACCCTGTATAACTTAGGTTAGATACCCAAGAGAACAATCCTCCATTGTTTAAATTCTTATCCTTACTCACACGTACAGTACCTGTCACACGCTTATAACTCTCTAAATCATTGCGAGGTTCTGGTTTAGCATTTAGATAATCTAACCCTACATTTACCTTAAAGCTACTATCCTTAGATTCAAAACCTTTATTAACCGCAAATAGTTTACTATATCCATCTGCTTTAAAACGTGCTTGCCATTTAGAATATCCACTCTTCTTCGTGATCTTTACTACACCAGAAGTAAGGTTACCATATTCTACAGAAGGGATTCCTCTTATGATTTCTACTTTCTCTATTTGGTCTGTTGATATTGTACGCATATCAACACCTGAGCTAATATTGATATTCTTATTAACACCTGACGAAACATTATCCATATAGCCATAAGTATACTGAAGGTTTGCACCCGAGTTCAGTTGGGCTCCATCTACTACAAATAAAGTCCCAAGAGAAGAAGTGTCATATTGTTTATTTCCAACACCCCCTATATTAGAGCTTACTCTACCTACTTCTCTCAGCTGTATTTTATTGACACCGCCTAGGTACGGATCTTGTGCTCTACCCCCAGGTATTAATTCCATTAAGTCAGTAAAACTAGAAGGCTGTAGATGTTGCATAGCTCTTCTATTAATCACAGAAGTACTCGTAAGTCCCGTTCCTTCCTTAGCTGTAATCACGACTTCTTCTAATTGATTCGTTTCAGCTTTTAAGACAACTGTAAGGTTATTGTGCGTTAAGGTATTTAGCTTTTGACTGTAAAAAGAATAACTGATGTGCTGTACTTCTAAAAGATAGTTATCAGGTACTAGTTTAAAAGTTACTTCACCTGCCTCATTGGTAAGTTCTAAGACAGACTCCTTATCACTTTTTAGCATCACCACCGCTGTAGGAATAGCCATTCCATACTCATTCTGCACTTTGATAGAGATAGGAGAACGAGTATTCTGCCCATAACTGAGAAAGTGAATGAATAACGATAAGATAATAATAGTTAGTTGGGTTGGTCGTGTGATAATAGTAAAGTGTTTGAGCATCACGACTGTATTATGTTTTATGGGACAAATGTATAATCTAAAATCATTCTAAACAATATTATTTAGAAGTAATTTAAATAACAAAACTCAAAATACAGTCAAACAAGCTTTTAACTGACAAAAATTAACATTTAAACTCAAATCAATCTAAATAAAACAATGACTCATTCCTTAATATATCTTCAATTATGGCAGAAAAAGTACGTTATGTGTCATTTATACATCATAAAGCCTTCTTACCTTTGTCTTATCATTAAACATGATAGCAGTATGAATACCCCACTACATCATATCGGATTTCTATTATTACCTCAAGTACAGCTACTGGACTTCGCAGGGCCGAGTGATGTATTCAATACTGCTAATCAAATCATGGTTCGCACAGCTACATCCGCACTTACTCAATATCAAATCCACTTAATCTCTGGAACAGTAGACAAAAGTGTACTTACTAGTGCAGGCATTAGTGTACAGTGTGATTATACCATTTATGACCAACATATTCCATTAGATACGTTACTCATCGCTGGGTCTAAGGCAGACCTAACGCATGACTATGATCCTGCTGTATTGCATTGGATAAAGGGAATACAACCTACTGTAAAGCGTATAGGTTCTATCTGTATAGGAGCTTTTTTACTAGCCAAAACAGGATTATTAACCAATAAAAAAGTAACTACACACTGGCAATATGCTAAAGTGCTTCAAGATACTTACCCTTCTATTCGACTGACCTATGATCACTTTTATATCAAAGATGACAATATCTATACTTCTGGAGGAATTACTTCTGGTATAGACTTAGCTCTAGCCTTAATAGAAGAGGACAATGGATATACCCTAGCCTCTGATGTATCACGATATCTAGTAGTAAATCTAAAAAGAACAAACACACAAGAACTCTATAGTACATTAATACCCACTGATATAGAACTAACTCCTTTAGTTAGAAAAGTAAAACAGTATATCACAGATCATCTAACTCAGCAAGCAGTGACTATTGCAGAACTTGCAGATCATGTCTATATGAGTGAACGCAACTTTTCTAGGGTATTTAAGAAAGAAACAGGAATGACTCCAGGTGCTTTTAATGACTGTGTGAGAATAGAATATGCTAAGCGTTTATTAGAATCTACAACTTACTCTATAGTAGAAATAGCTACTCAAGTAGGATATACTTCTGATCATGTATTTAGAAAAGCATTTGTCAAACTAGTCAAAGTCACTCCTACTCATTATAGAAGTGTTTTCCAATCTACGAGAATTAACCTTTAGCATTTAGTTACCCAACTAAATAATCACGAATAACCTAAGACAATACCGATATCGAAGCCAACCTTCGACAGATCTCCTATTGCCTTTTATCAACAGTAAAATATGACAACAACAAACCGCCCCCTTAATGTAGCCTTTATCATTTTTGATCAAGTAGAAGTACTTGATCTAAATGGTCCATTAGATGTATTCGTCAAAGCGAATGTACTTAAACCCAACAGTTATAATCATTACTTAGTCTCTGCTACGAAAGAAGTGGTCAAAACAGAAGCGAATACTACGCAAATAGTACCACAATACAGCTTCGAAGATTGTCCTACACCTGATATCATAGTGTTACCAGGAGCTAACCCTGACATCGTCATGAACTATCTACAAGACGAGTATTTTCAGAATACCTATACTTCTTGGATCATAAATCAACATCAGCAAGGTGCAATGTTATTTACAGTCTGTACAGGTAGTCTACTGATGAGTAATACGGATGTATTCGATGGCTTAGAGATAACGACACACTTTATGGCACTAGAGGCTCTTAAACAAGCTACCCCTAAAGCTAAAGTAATAACGGGTGTGCGCTATGTAGATCAAGATACTGTATTGACTACTGCAGGTATCACAGCAGGTATAGATGGTGCTCTATACTTAGTCAGCAAACAGCTTGGTGAAGAAATAGGTCAAACGATCACCCAATTATTTGAATACAAATCATAAAACCAAAAGGCGACTTAATTACTAAGTCGCCTTTTATAGCTTATCAAAAAAACGAATCCAGTCATGAACAATAAAACAATCATGATAACAGTCGAATTAAAATGACTGCCTTACAGTTTCTAATTTTCTTCTAGAATATACCCATTAATTTTAGCAGTATTGATTTGTACATCTAAGACATAATTCTGTAAATCAATAATCTACTCAACAATAGATTCCCTTCTACAATCTTTCTAACAATTAAACTTATTCTTAAAGAACTGTTTAAACAACTTCGCTTCTTCTTTTTGAGAAATAGGTAATTCATAACCTCCAGTGAAATTCACTATTTTTGTATTAACCTCTAGTACTTCAAATTCTATAGTACTCTTATCATTAAAAGAAAAAGAGAACACAACACCTAACATGATCAATTTAGCTTTCTTTAAATTCATATTCGTAACAAAGATAGGATCTCCATAGGTAGTTAATTCAGAGTCTATAGGTACGATAATAATCTCTCCTGTTCCCTTGTTAAAAGCGACCATATAGCTATAATAGGTAGTACGACTCGCTACTATATAATTAGAATGCTTACTAGTCTTACCATACACTATTGTATACTCTTCTACATCGTCTCGATTAAGTGCTTGTCTTAAAAAAGACTTCATCTTTAATTTCGTTTCTTTATTATCTTCTTCAGATCCAATAAAAAACTTTTTAATCATGTCCATGATTCCACTCATAGGTTTTCTTTTCTTTTAAATTCATATCTATCTTATGTTCATCCCTTATAGAACAACCTTAATTCTAGTAACAAACCGAATTATCGAACTCTAAAAACACCAACATAAAACTTATTTTTTAATAAAAAAAACAATCATTTTCTAAAATAAAAACGAAAACAAAAAAATAAAACACTTCTCCTTCTTAACACAAACTCTTTATAGACATACTATTACTCTTTCACTACCTACCTTACTATCTTCTTTTTAATGACTTCTAAGTACAACTAATATATATCCATAGTATCTCCGTTATTTAAGTCAAAAAAACGGACTCACTACGGACTCATAACGGACTCACTACGGACTTACCCCAAAACAAAATGCACTCACTCCAAAAGTAAAATAGCCTCTAATACTTCTGCAATAGAAGTACTAGAGGCTATGTATATATTTTAAAAATCCTTATTATTAATCGTAACGAATCGCTTTTATAGGGCTAATCTTAGTAATCATATACGATGGGATAAGCAATACTAAAAATGCAATGACTACTACTCCTAAATTTAATAAAAGCACATCGCTAAATCGAATCAAGACAGGGGCTTCTCTCACATAATATGCTGTAGAGTCTAACTTAATCAAACCAAAATACTGTTGTATATACAATAATCCTAATCCTATAAGATTACCATAAAGTAATCCTTTTACTATTAGGTAAGTCGCATTGTATAAAAACACTTTTCTAATCGTCCAGTTATCAGCACCCATGGCTTTTAATATTCCGATCATCTGTGTACGCTCTAGTATTAGTACTAATAAAGCTACTATCATATTAATAGACGCTACCGCAATCATAATAATAATGATAATCTTTATATTAAAGTCAAACATATCTATCCAACCAAATACATTGCTATACTTGTCTACAATAGTCTTACTGTCTACAGTAGAAGGTAAATTCACATAGAACTCTTGCCCTTTTTGTTCAATCTGATCAAAGCTATTTAAAACTACCTCAAATCCTCCTACCTCATTTGCCTTCCATCTATTCAGGCGCTGTACATGCTTTATATCACCTATTACAATATTTGCATCGAACTGCTGTAATGCCGAATTATATATCCCTACGATCTCAAACTGGCGAACATTTGGAATCTTATTTCCCCATTCTTTCATAAAGTAAGTCGTGATTTTATCCCCTACTTTAAAGTGCATTCTATCTGCTATATATTGAGACAGTAGTACTTCATTACTCATTCCATCAGCCGACTTCGGCAATCTCCCTTCTACTAGGTAATCCTTAATCTCGTTTAAATCATAAAGAGAGTCTACTCCTTTATAAATAATTCCCTCAAAAGAATCCTCTGTTCTTATAATACCAGCCTTAGAGGCATAAGACTGTATTTTCTTTACTCCTTCTATATTCTTAATATCATCAGACTGTACTACACTTACATCTATCGGCTTAAGTGTAATATCTGTAACATTACTATCATAATTAGTTATTACGATATGACCGCTAAAAGCTGAAATTTTATCTCTAATTTTGTATTTCAATCCTAAACCTGTTGCAACAGAGATAAGCATCATGATCATGCCTAATGCAATAGCTGTAATTGCAATTTTAATAATTGGTGCGGATACACTACTTTTATAGTTCTTAGTAGTGACAAGTCGTTTAGTTATAAAATATTCTAATTTCAAAATAAATATGATATCGAATTCAAGTTTCAAAAATACATTATTATTCTTAGTCTGTCTATTAGCACTAAGTGTTAATTTTAATACTTATGCAAAAAACACCTCTAATACACATGATAATAACAATACTATCTCAGTAGGAGCCGAACGATTATCTGCTTACTTTGAATTAGTAAAAGGCAAAAATGTAGGAGTACTGACTAACCAAACAGGAGTGATTAAGAATGCTGATGGTTCTTATACCTCTACAGTGGACTTCTTATTAGAAAACAAAGTGAATGTAAAGAAAATCTACGCTCCTGAGCACGGCTTTAGAGGTACAGCTGATGCTGGTGAACTAGTAAAAGATGGCAAGGATATGAAGACAGGCTTACCTATCATTTCTCTATATGGGAATAATAAAAAACCTTCTGCTGATCAATTAAAAAACATAGATATTATGTTATTTGATTTACAGGATGTAGGAGCGAGATTCTATACTTATATTTCTTCTCTACACTATCTAATGGAAGCGTGTGCAGAACAGAACATCCCTGTGATCGTATTAGACAGACCTAATCCTAATATCGCGATTATAGATGGTCCTACACTAGATATGAAGAATAAAAGCTTCGTAGGGATGCACCCTATTCCTGCGATGCATGGAATGACAATAGGAGAATATGCTAAAATGATCAATGGAGAGAAATGGTTAGCGAATGGAGTACAGTGTGACCTGACTGTAATCTCTGTAGATAACTATACTAGACAGATGAGCTACTCACTACCCGTAGCACCTTCACCTAATCTACCTAATGATCAGGCTATAAATCTATATGCTAGTTTATGCTTCTTCGAGGGGACTAATGTTAGCTCTGGTAGAGGGACAGACTTACAGTTTCAGGTATATGGTTCGCCTTTCTTAACGAAAATGCCTTACCAATTCACTCCTAAGCCTAACGCTGGTGCTAAAGACCCTATGAACAATGGTAAGCTGTGCTATGGAGAGAATTTGTCTAAAGAGCATAAGGTGTCTAAAATAGAACTAAAATGGTTGTTAAAAGCATACAATAGCTCTACGAATAAAGATAAATTCTTTACTAACTTCTTTATAAAACTAGCAGGTACTGCTGACTTAAAAGCGCAAATCACAGCTGGTAAAACAGAGAAAGAAATTCGTCAATCATGGCAAAGTGGGTTAGATAAATTTAAGATTACACGTCAGCCTTATTTACTATATCACAACTAACTTATAAACTTCAACAAAAACATTGAAGAACAAAATATTTATATCGCGCAAAACCTTTATGGCAATCGGAATCGTTATTCTAATGATTACGATAGGTGCTATATATATGTTGAGTTCTTCTATTAATCAGAGCAATGAAGACACTTATAAGTATATCACTTCTAAAAACTTTTATCAGAAGTTACGTTCGTTAGAACTAGAGTTTAATAAAATAGATCGTCATCTAAACTCTCTAGACTATATCACTAAAAACACTCCGATAGGTCAACTTTCTCTAAAGTATGAGACGCTTAATCAGATGTATAACCTAGATGGTGTAGTCTCTCTAAACTGGTACTTCAGAGTAAATCAGAACAATGAGATTATAGAGGCTCATATAGGAAGGGATAGAGAGATAGATAAGGATAATATATTCAATAAAATAATCTTAGCGAACCCTGATCATTCTCATAAAAACACTTTTGTAGAACAAAATGGTTTCCAATACTGGCTGATGTATCACAGTACGCCTATCGCCAATAACGAACGACTCATCTACGGTATCGTAGTAGATATGGCACTATACCATAAATACCTAACGAATATAGATGTGACGACACCGAACTACGCTTATATATTCACTAAAGACGGGCTATGCATTTACCATCCAGAAGATAGTCTGATGGGTAAAAATGTATTTGAGCTTAGTAACTTCTCTGCTCAAGATACCGTCCGAAAAACAGATCCTGCTAATCCTCCTATCGTTAACTCTGAGTACTTAAACTTAGAAGTATTCCGGTTTATCAGTCCTTTTAAATCCGAAAACTTCTCTGGTTATATTACAGTCAACTTTCCAAAGTTTAACGTAGATGATAATATCAAACCGATCAGACGCAATACGATTCTTATCTTTCTGACAACTGTAACTATTCTATTCTCTCTGTTTTATATCTTCAGTATGGCGAATAAGAAAGCCTATCTAGAGAAAGAGTTATTAGCTGTAGAAAATGAGAAGATTAGCAAAGAGAAAGCTTTAATTCAATTGCAACAATTAAAGAATCAGATCAATCCTCATTTCTTATTTAATTCGTTGAACTCTCTCTATATGCTCATAGAGCTAGAGCCTAAAACAGCACAGAAGTTTACATTAAATTTAAGTAAAACTTACCGTTACTTAATAACACCTCCTGCAGAAAACATTGTAGACATAGAGAATGAAGTAGAGTTTATAGAAAAGTATATCACGCTACAGAAAACTAGATTTACGAAAGAATTACACTTTGATTTACTCGATCAAAGAACAGAGAAATCACATCAAAAAATCCCGTTTTTAGGATTACAAATCTGTGTAGAAAATGCGCTTAAACACAATATAGCTACTACAGAACATCCTTTATTTATAGAGATATTAATCCATGATGATGAAGTAATTATCACGAATAATTATCAACCTAAAAAGACTACTTCAGAGAGTGAGCTTTTTGGTCTAAAATACTTAGATTC
The DNA here is from genome assembly GCF_004337635.1 of Myroides odoratimimus. Classification (NCBI taxonomy): domain Bacteria; kingdom Pseudomonadati; phylum Bacteroidota; class Flavobacteriia; order Flavobacteriales; family Flavobacteriaceae; genus Myroides; species Myroides odoratimimus. The sequence continues at coordinate 1,902,342 of NZ_CP037427.1, read as the reverse complement.
AATCTATAACTATTATAACGTTATCGGATACGAGACAAAATGTGAAGAAGGTAAATTTATTTGCATTTTGCCTTTGATCAAATGTTAAAGTTATCCACTCACTCCCCTATTCCATCCATTCACTCCCAAAAATTTTAAGCATAGAGGTAAGTCAGTTAGTTTTATAGTGACTTAATAATAACTTAACATAACAATGGATAAAAACACGGTTAAACTAAGTATCAGTGCTTTAATATTTTCTTACTGCCTGGCACAGGTACCACCAGCCTATGCTGCTAAGAAAAAGAACACCCCAAAAACTGAAAAAACAGTAACCACAGAAAAAGACTCAACAGATAGTAAAAAAAATAACTATGCTGACCTAATCAAAAAGGGAGTCTATACTAAAGGGATGTTTAATACGATTCAGGTAAAAACTGATATCTATTTTGAAATCCCAGACAGCTTACTAAACCGTCAATTTTTAATTGTTAATAAATTATCTCAGGTTCCTTTAGAAGTGAATGATGCTGGTGCAAATACTGGTATGAACTATGAGAATAAACTGATTACGTTTCACAAAGATACCATTGCAAAAAAAGTATGGGTTAAAACAATCACCCCAAGAGTTTCTTCTCCAGCTGATGATGCAATTACTAAATCAGTAAAAACAAACTTTATAGAATCAGTACTAGAAGTATTCGACATTGAAGCTCAAAGTCCAGACTCTACAGCTACTGTAATTAAAGTAAATAAAGTTTTTGACGGAAATCAAAAAAGTTTTAATGATGTATTAAATGGACTAGGTCTTCCTACGTCTATTAAAACAAACTTATCTTATATAGAGGGAGTAAAGACATTCCCTGAGAATATCGTAGTTAAATCCCTATTAACAACAAGTGTTAATGAAGGTTCTGGAGACTTACCTGTATCTTTAGGAGTAACGAGTAATATCGTATTACTATCAGAGAAACCGATGCAACCACGTATAGCTGATAAAAGAGTAGGTTACTTCACAGAGAAACATTGGTTCTTCAGTGATGCGCAACACAAAATGAAAGAACAAGAGTTCATCACGAAGTGGCGCATGGAACCAAAAGAAGAAGATGTAGAAAAATATTTAAGAGGTGAACTAGTAGAGCCTAAAAAACCAATCGTATACTATATAGACCCTGCTACTCCACCCCAATGGAGAGCTAAAATTATAGCAGGGGTACACGATTGGCAAGTAGCATTCGAAAAAGCTGGTTTTAAGAATGCAATTATTGCTAAAGAACCTACTGAAGAAGATAAAGATTTTGATATCGATGATGTACGCTATTCTGTAATAACGTATGCTGCATCTCCTAAATCTAATGCCATGGGACCATCTGTAATAGATCCTCGTAGTGGAGAGATTATCGAATCTGATATCATCTGGTGGCATAATGTAATGACTTCTGTACATAGCTGGATGCGTATACAGACAGGTCCTATTGATCCTAAGGCTAGAGCAAATAAGTTCACTGATGAACATATGGGAGAAGCTATACGCTTCGTATCATCTCATGAGGTTGGACACACTTTTGGTCTAAAACACAATATGGGTTCTTCTTATGCATTCCCTGTGGATTCTCTACGTTCAAAAGAATTCACTGATAAAATGGGAGGTACTGCTCCATCTATTATGGATTATGCTCGTTATAACTATGTAGCACAACCAGAGGATGGTGTAACTGCTATCACTCCGCAGATCGGTCTATATGACAAATATGCTATCGAGTGGGGTTACCGTTGGTATCCAAATCAAGAAGAAGAAAAAACTGCACTTCGCAAAATGATAGAAGATCATCAGGATGATCCTATGTATTTCTATGGAGAGCAACAAAGTTCACTAAACATCGTAGATCCTCGTTCTCAATCAGAAGATCTAGGAGATGATGCTATGAAAGCTAGTGAATACGGATTAAAGAATTTAAAAATAGTAGTAGATAATATTATTCCTTGGACATACGAAGAAGGAGAGGATTACTATGAAGCTGGTAAATTATACATGGGAGCTATAGGACAATGGCAAATGTATAATCAACATGTGTTAAACAATATCGGAGGGGTTTATTTAAACCATGCAGTATACGGAAACAACAAAAAAGCATACGAGCCTGTCCCTTACGAGAAACAAAAAAGAGCAGTAGAGTATTTGGCTAAAAATGCTTTACAGATTCCAACATGGTTGTTCTTTAATGAAGTAGTAGAAAACACATATAGCTTAAAAGACTCTCCTGTAGGTCCATTCGAATACTCACCATATTCGTTAGCTAGAGAACTACAATATTCTACTCTGTACTACACCCTAATGGATGAGCGTTTATTGCGCCTATTAGAAAATGAAGTACAACAAGTAGAATTAGGTAAAGAGAAAAACTTTACGATAAATGATTTGTTTTCAATGCTTAATAGTGAGATTTTTGCACCCACAAAAAAAGGAAAGAGTTTATCTATCCTAGAGCGTATGACTCAAAAGAACTATGTGGATGCTCTAATCATAGATGTAAACAAGCTATTCGAAAAGACTAGTAAAAAAGGTTTACTAACTGCGCACTCTCTTCAGTTCCCTACTCTATGTAATCATGTAGAAGAGGATAACAAGTTGAGAAACATTAATTACACTGTAATGAAGCGAGTATCAGAAGTTACTTCTTACAAGAAAAGTGAATTAATGAACATCAAAAACATTCTGAATAAAAAGAAAAATAACGGAGATAAAGCTACTCGTGCACACTATGCTGATCTAATCAATAGAATAAACGAAGCTTTAAATCTATAGAAATAAACTAACCCCAATTTTATTAAAGGAAACATGAAAAAACTTTTTCTCCTTTTCTCACTCCTTACTATTTCTCTTGCCTTCGCGCAAGAGAAAAGAGTGATCACTGGTCTTGTCCAAGATAGCGTGGACAAGCTAGGATTACCTGGTGCCTCAGTAATTGTAGAGACACAGACAGTGTCTAATGCTACATCACAAGCAGGTATCGTAGAAAGTACTAGTATTGGTACTATGACTGATTTTGATGGTAACTTTACCTTAGAAGTACCACAGGATACTAAAAGCATTCGTATCAGTTTTATCGGATATGAATCTAAATTAATCACTTTAAATACTAAAGGTCATTATGTAGTGACTTTAGGTGCTGATCCTGATATTTTAAACGAAGTGGTTATCACAGGATACCAAACAATCGAAAAAAGAAAACTTACATCATCAGTGGCTCAAGTGAGTATGGCTGAAATCAACCAAAATGGTGTAGCTAGTGTGGATCAGATGTTAGCTGGACAAGTAGCTGGTATGTCAGTAGTAAATCAAACAGGGTCTCCTGGAGCTCCTGCTAAGATTAGAATACGTGGTACGGCTTCATTAAATGGACCACAAGATCCATTATGGGTACTAGATGGTATGCCACTAGAAGGTAATGACGTACCTAACTTTAATGATAAAGATAATATCGATCAGCTACAAAACTTCTCTATTGCAGGATTAAACCCAGACGATATACAAGACATTACGATTCTAAAAGATGCTTCTGCTACTGCTATCTATGGTGCTAGAGCTGCTAATGGAGTAATCTTAATCACTACTAAAAAAGGTAAAAAAGGTGAGATGAAAGTAAACTTCACTGCTAATACCTTTGTGAATGAGAGACCTGATTTCAAGAAATTGAACTTAATGAACTCAGATCAAAAAGTTGACTTTGAATTAATGTTAGCAGGTAGATCTGATATCTATAACGATCGATCTAATCAAGGTGAAGTAATGCGTATCTTGAATGGAAGCAATGAATTAGATATGTATAGAAATGGTGGCTTTGATGCATTATCATCAGCTACTCAAGCTTCTATAAATAATCTTAGAAAAACTAACACAGACTGGGGAAAAGAAGTATTTCGCCCTACATTCAACCAACAGTATGGTTTAAGCTTATCTGGTGGTAATGATGTGTCTGATTATTACTTTTCTCTTGGATACTTTAACGAAGAAGGGACAACTATAGGTACTGGTTTTGAACGTTATAATATTACTTTAAAAAACAATTACCAAGTAAGTGATAAACTTAAAGTTGGTATTGGTTTATTCGGTACACAATCTAAAAAGAAAAACTTCGTAACAGATATTGATTCAAGTATCAATCCTGTAAATTATTCTAGAAATGCTAATCCATACTTATCTCCATATAACGAAGATGGAAGTTATATGTATGATAAAGATATCAGTGGGTTCAGTGATAGATATGTACCTTTTAACTTTGCAGAAGAAAGAGCAAATACAAGTTATGAATTAATAAATAAATCATTTAAAGCAGTATTTGATTTAGAGTATCAAATATTAAATGACTTAAAATTAACATCTCAATTAGGTCTTCAATTAGATAAAAACGATACTGAAAAATATTTAGGTAAAGAAACATACTCTACGCGTAAATTCAGAGAAGGAACTAGGTATTGGGATAGTAATGCTAAGGAATTTAAATACTTCTTACCTGATGGAGGTATTATAGAGAACTTTAATGATGATAGTTTCCAATACAACTGGAAAACACAGGCTACTTATAATGCAATCTTCAACGATATGCATGAAGTAGATGTAATGGCTGGTATGGAAATCAGAAAAACAGATAATACAATTATTAGATCTAAAGGATTTGGATATGATGCTCATACCCTAACCACTAAACCTATTATCTTCCCAGAAGGAAACGTTGATGCTACACAAAAGTTATATGAAACGTACAAAAAAACAAGAAATGAAAATGCATATGCTTCTTTCTTTGCTACTGCTTCTTATACCTTCAATAGAAAATATACAGTATTCGGAAGTGTACGTGCTGATGGATCTAACTTATTCGGTGTTGACCCTAAATATAGATATGTTCCACTATGGGCTGTATCTGGATCTTGGGATGTAACTAGAGAGAAGTTTATGGAAAACTTAGATTTTATAAGTAATCTTCGCTTACGTGCATCATATGGACTACAAGGTAATATTGATAGAACTACTTCTCCTTTCTTAATTGGAGACTATAGTACATCTACTATCTTACCTGGTTATCCAGAAAGCACAATTCAAATTAGTTCAGCTCCAAATGGAACATTGCGTTGGGAGAAAACAACGAATACAAACTTTGGTTTTGATTTAGGGTTATTCAACAATAGAATATCGATAGCTGTAGATGCTTATAACAGAAAAAGTACAGACTTAATCGGTTTAAGAGCACTTCCTTTAGAGACTGGATTTGAGTGGACAAATATGAACTGGGCTCAAGTAACAAATAAAGGATATGAGATTGCTATTACAACTAGAAATATCTCTACACCAGACTTCTCTTGGACAACTACATTCAACTTCGCTCGTAACAAGAGTAAAGTAGACAAAATACAAGTATTCGATACTGAAACGTTACCATCAAGAGAAGGATTACCTGTTAACTCTGCTTTCGTTATTAAAACAGCTGGTTTTGATGATAAAGGGAACTTATTATTCTGGAAAGATGGTGCTAAAGTAAGCGGAACTGAGTTCTTTAAATTAAGTGACCCTATGGCTGACTTTATGCCAGGTTATATGGTTCAATCAAGTTTAACAAATGAAGAATATAGAGACTTATTCACTTATGCTGGTGATAGAGATCCTAAATTTACTGGAGGTCTTATCAACACAGTAAGAATCAAAAATTTTGATCTAACAGTGTCTGCTGCCTTTAACTTAAAACAAACTGTGCAAGCAACACCTTCATACAATATGGCTAAAGTAGACCCAGGAAGAAATTATACTACTGATCTATTAAATACCTGGACCCCTAATAACCCTAATGCAACATTACCTGGAATTATTGGAAATGATTATAATGGGAACTACACAGATAATGACAACTGGATGTTAGCAAAATGGTTTGATGGAGGTGATCATGGAAGTTCATATAAACATTTAGACATTTGGACTAAAGAAATTAGTTATATCCGAATCAGTAGTATTCGTTTAGGATATACTCTACCAAAGGATCTATTAAAAAAGATGAGAATAGACAATGTACGTTTTACAGTTGAAGGACGTAACTTATTTGTATTTGGAACGAATTACAATGGCTATTTCGATCCAGAGACTTATGGTAATATTTATACTCAACCTATTCAAAAGTCGTTCACTTTAGGGTTAAACGTTACTTTCTAAAAACAGACTAATCATGAAAAAATTAATATTAATACTTAGTAGTTTATTCTTTGGGTTAACAACTGTTAGTTGTGATAGCTTTTTAGATATAGAACCAGAAGGAAAAATCATACCTAAGACAACTGAGGATTACAGAAAGCTGATGACTACAGCATACTTCAACTATCCTAAACATAAATCAACTAGTAATTTCCGTACTGATGAAGTAAGGATAGTTATGGATGAGGGATCAACAAACTTTATTTCTGTAAAAGACATCTACTCATTCCAAGATGTTAATCCTCATAAACAAACTAAGAGCTTTGGTTACTCACAGTTTTATAAATCAATCTTCTATACAAATGATTTGATTAATAATGGAGTAAATACCATGCAAGCTGGAGATCAAAAAGAACAGTTGTTAGGAGAAGCTTACGGGTTAAGAGCTTTAGCATATTTTGACCTTGTAAATTTATATGCAAAACCATATAACAAAGCTACTGCTTCAACGGATTTGGCAATCGTAATATATCTTGAACATGATATTGAAGAGCGCAAAAAGAAATCGACTATGGCAGAAGTTTATGCTCAGATTCATTCAGATATTGACAATGCTAAAAAGCATCTAAAAGTAACTATTTATGAAGCAGGGCAAAATTATCGTTTCACAGTAGCCGCAATATACGCTTTAGAAGCAAAAGTAAATCTATATCAAAAAGAATACGAAGCAGCTCTTATAAGTGTAGATAAAGCTTTACAATACAAAAGTACATTAGAGGACTTAAATAAAGATCCTAAAACGTCTGTTGCTAGTTTTAAATCAGTAGAATCAATATTAGCTTTAGAAGAAGGCCTTGATTCTGAATTAAAGCCTACAGCATTACTTTCTGATGAGCTTTACAATCTTTTTGATAGAGAAAATGATCTTCGCTTTAATGCTTCTTTCGAACTTGCAAAAGGATCTTACATTAGCAAAAAAACGGGGACAGCTGAAATGAAAGCTTCATTCCGTACTGCTGAATTATATATGATTAAAGCTGAAGCATTAGGTCATTTAAATAGATTATCTGAAGCGAAAAGCGCAATTGAGAAATTGATAGTTAGTAGATATAAGCCAGAAGCTGCTGCAAAGGTAATACAGCAACTTTCTGGTTTAGATCAAAAAGGCTTTATCTCTTTTATACTTGAAGAAAGAAATAAAGAGTTCGCTTTAGAAGGTCACAGATGGTTTGACTTAAGACGTTTACATCAAAAGCAAATCATTCATAAATTTGGAGAAGACACGTTTATTTTAACTGAAAATGATTTGAGATATACGTTGCCTTTCCCATTAGAAGCAAGAGAAAACAACCCAAATCTATAGTCTTCGCCAGACTCATAACCAAAAAAGCCACTCGATATGAGTGGCTTTTTTAATATCCTCCATCCGTTCTTATAGCCTAAAGCTCTACTTGCTAAGTATAAATTATATTTTATACTTTTGTACAAATTTATCACCACATGAAAATTGCTATAGTAGAAGACGAAAGCTTAGCTTCAAATTACTTACATTCTTTGCTTTTAAAACAAGAGCACCTTTCTATAGATGATATAGTTATCTTATCATCTGTAAAGGAAGCTACTGCCTTCTTTTTAGCAAATAAAGTTGATTTGATTTTCATGGATATCCATTTAGGTGATGGAAAGAGTTTAGAAATATTCGAACATATAGAGATAAAAACACCTATTATCTTTATTACTGCTTATGATTCTTATGCTATACAAGTGTTTAAGCAGTTCACGATTGACTACATACTGAAACCATTTACTAGTGAAGAATTAGATGATGCTCTAATTAAGTTTAAAGAGATTAGTAAACAATTTGAGATTGCTCCAACATTAGATAGTTTAGCTAAAATAGAAAATGGGAATGATTCTTCAATCAAAGAACGTTTTCTAGTAAATAATGGACATAAACTAAAGTCTATAGAAAAAGATCAAATAGCGTACTTTGTTGCTTCTGGTAAACATTTATTCCTGTATACTTTTGATAACAATTCATACATCTATGATGATACAATAAAAGATATTATTAGTAAACTAGATAGTAAAACCTTCTTCAAAATAAATAGAAAGTATATCATTAATATAAAATCAGTAGCTGATATTATTAAACATAATAGTCAAAAAATAGAACTTAAGATTACTCCAAACCCTGAAGATGAGTCTCCTATTTTAGTAAGTAAAAACCAAATACTAGATCTTAAAACTTGGTTGAGTTAATTATTCATACACTCATTATTATAAAGGCTAAATTTTCTAATACTTTTAAGATAACTCAGTACTTATAATTGTTATATTTGAGATAACACAATAACATAAACTAAAAAAATATGGATTTAGGTGAGCGCTTAATCAACTTTGTTGATACGATATTAGATATGTTTAACGCTATAAAAGGTTATTTAGAAAATGCTGTAGCTTTTTTTGAAAAACTAAAAAACAAAATCTTAGAACTTCTAGAGTATTTTACTGAACAAGTAGAAGACATCACAGAAGAAAACTTGAAAGCATTAGAAGAAGAGCACTTCTTCATCTAATACTTATTTTAATATAATTCGTCTCTTCATCTCCTCTACTACTTCATAAGCAGCAGGACATATCGCTACATTTTTAAGTGTAAGATTAGATATCTGATTAAACTTCTTTCTATCTGTGTGAGGATATTCACGACATGCTTTAGGTCGAACTTCATATATCATACAGTAATTTTCATTATCTAAAAATGTACAAGGGAGACTCTGTAAGACATAATCACGATCCTCATCGATATATAGGTATTTATCTATAAATTGCTGAGGTTTCATTTTTAAATGCTTAGCGATACGTTCTATATCCGCATTCGTAAAAAGAGGTCCAGTTGTTTTACAACAATTAGCACAACTCAAACAATCTGTTTTCTTAAACACATTGTCATGTATTTCTTGCATTTGATAATCTAAATCTTTAGGTGCTTTCTTTTTTAGTTTATCAAAATACTTTTTATTTTCATTATGCTTATCTTTGGCCAACTTGGGAAGTTGTGAAAGTGTTTTATCCATTTGTATTCTTTTGGATACAAAATTACAACAACTCTACTTTAATTTTAAAAGAAAGATTAAATAATGAAAGACCTTTTAGGAAAAGCTATTTTAGATTTTCAGACAAATAATCATCCACAGAATGTAATCACCGAAACAGATATCTCTGAAGCAGAAGAAATGGATATTGCTTATCTATTTAGAAGTTATAAAGAGATGCCAAAGATCGAACAGAAGGCTCTTAACCTAGCTAAAGGAAGAATACTTGACGTAGGATGTGGGGCTGGTACTCACTCTTTTTATCTACAAGAAAAAGGAGCTGATGTAAAAGCTATAGATATTTCTCCTAACTCTATAGAAGCTTGTAAACTAAGAGGAATCAAAAATACATCAGTTCAAAATTTACTAGATTTAACAAACGAAAAATTCGATACCATTCTACTATTAATGAACGGTACAGGTATCTTCGGAAGATTAATAAATACAACTAAGTATCTACAGCATTTAAAATCTTTATTAAACCCTGGTGGGCAAATACTAATTGATAGTTCTGATTTAATCTATATGTTTGATGAAGACGAAGATGGAGGTAAATGGATACCAATGGAAAATAAAGATTATTATGGAGAATTAACCTTTACTGTTGAATACAAAGGAGAAATTGATGATCCCCTTGAATGGCTTTATCTTGATTATAACACACTCCAAAACGCTGCTCATAGCAATGGACTAGAATGCGAACTTATTACAGAAGGTGATAACTATGATTATCTAGCAAGACTAAGTATTCAATAAATCGAACAATAAAAAAAGCTCTATGTTTTCACACAGAGCTTTTTTTATTATTCTTGCATATACTTCATCATAATACCTTGTAGTCCTACTGCCCACTCCTCACCAACTTTTTGACCTTTTTCAAAAAGCACTTCACTCTTATCACTAAGTTTTTTACCTACTGGAGACTCATAAAACTGTATAAGTTGCTTAACATCCTCATGACTAAATTCTGTCATATACATCTCTGCCATCTTATCTACTAAAACAACCATGCTTGCTTTTAATTCTTTTTCAAAATCTGCACGTTTAGTTTCCTCTACATTTAATGACAATTCTTTAGTTAACAATTCAAACGTCTTTAATTGTCCGCTCAAATCCATATACTTTTTAGTATCAGCTTTAAATGCATCTTGTGCAAAAGAAAACTGAGCTACTAATACCATTGCAAAAGCAAGTATTATTTTTCTCATAGTTTTTATTTTTAAACCTTCTTGTAAATTTAAAGCTATTTAAGGAATATCCAAATATTTATGTGTTTGAACAGAAATTTTCCACTTAGGGTTTTTCTTTACATAATCAACAATAAGAGGATTCATCTCAGCGCGTTTACTCCACTCCACTTGTAATAACAACAGTGCATCTTTATTAACTCTTGCTGCTTGCTCTTCTGCAAAAATGAAGTCATGCTTATTGTATATCACTACTTTTAATTCATTTGCTGCGTCATACACACTTTGAGTTGGTAATTTATTCTTTTTAGGAGATAAACATATCCAATCAAAATCACCTGTTAAATCATAAGCACCAGACGTTTCAATATTCGTTTGTAGACCCGCTTTCTTTAATTCGGCTGTAATTACATCTAAGTTATACATCAAAGGCTCTCCTCCTGTTATAACAGCTAAATTAGCTTCTTTACCAGCACGTGACACTATCTGTTGAACATCAGTTAAAGGATGTAATTCAGCGTCCCAACTCTCTTTTACATCACACCAATGACATCCAACATCACACCCACCTAATCTAATAAAATACGCTGCATGACCAGAATAAAATCCTTCACCTTGAATAGTATAAAACTCTTCCATTAGAGGTAATATTCTCCCTTCATCTAATGCTTCTTTATCGTAATCTTTCGTCATTTTACTTTTTACATTAAGACAGCAAAGATAAACGATAATAACATTCTAATAAGCAATAACAAAAAAAACTCAACTGTAAAATAACAATTGAGTTTTCTTGATATTTAATATTCTAATTATTGTAATGCTTTAATAGTGTTTTTTGCAAACTCATTTTGAGGATCTAACTCTAATACTTTATTAAAGAACTTAATAGATTCTGTATTCTCTTCTTGATTTGCATGATAAGTTGCTAATGAAGTATATGCTTCTATTACTCTGTCTTTATTATCGGCTTTATCTAAATCACCTGCTTCTGTAAGCTGTTTTATAAAGCCAGAATACGCTTCATATACTTTTTTATAAGCCTCATCGCCTTTAATAAGACGGTTAGTTCTAGCTTTAAAGAAATAAGCTTCAGCTAACTTTACATCACCTTCAATAGCTATTGCAAAATATTTATCAGCTTCTTTCAAAGATTGTTCATTATTCCCACTCTCATCATCTCTTCCTAATACATAATAACAATATCCTGCGTAATAATTATCGTACACATAGTTACTTTGTCCTTTAATACCTCCTGAAATCACAAATACATCAATAGCTTCTTTTAGGTTATTCTTTCTGAATAATTCTAGGCCTAATGCATGGAATTCTTCTGCTACTTCTGGATCTACTTTGATAGCTTGTTTTAAACTTTCTATGCCTTTAGCATAATATCCATTGTTCTCCTTAGCGATATTCAAGTAACTAACACCTAAATATAGATGATCTCTACCAATAGTTTTTTTCGCTTTTGAAATATACTTTTCTAAACCTTCTACAGCTACAGCATAATTAGCATTATGGTATCCAGCATAACCTAAGTATCTAAAAATACGATTATTCACTCCTTCTTCATTCTTAAGAGAATTAGCTAAGCTTTCTAATTTTGTGTACTCTCCTGTTACCAAAAGAAAATCAGCATACTTCATTCTTGCCTCAAGAGAGTTATCTGATGCACTGATATACTTTTGAAAATACTCTTCAGCTTTAACCATATTTTCCTCTTTTTTAGAACTATCCTGAACAGACCATAAATAGTAACTATCAGCAATTTCTCTTAATGCAGGAGCATACTTTGGATTAACAGCTAAAATCTCTTCACATGCTTTTATAGCCTCAGCAAAACCACGACCTCTTTTAGTGATGATAGCCAATTGTAATTTAGCATCTAGCAGTGACTCATCATAAGATATCGCGTTTCTAAATGCAGAAAAAGCCTCATTAAAATTATTTTCAGCCAAATAAGCCTTACCTAAGATATTGTAAGCATTTGCATTAGTATAATCAGCATTAATAACATCTTGAGCTATTGCTATCGCTTCTTTTGGTAATTTATTCTCTGAAGAAATATAAGCTGAAGCAACTAATAACTTTTCATCATAATCCTTTTTTCGAATACTACTTAAAGCTTTATCAAAATTCTCCTTCGCTAAGGATACATTGTTTTCTTCCAAGGCTAACTGTCCTAATCCAATGTAATTAAGAAAACCTTTACTCTTAATTGCTATACCCTTCTCAAAATAAGAGCGAGCAGATTCTACTTCATCTTCTAGTAAGAACACATCCCCTAGATAATAGTAGTTCTTACCATCATTAGGTTTACTTTCAACTAAAGACTTTAAAATAGCCTTTGCTTTATCATATTGTTCATCCTGAATAGCCTTCTTTGCTGTTTCTAAGTCTTGAGCAAAGCTAGTCGCACTAATTAGAGCTATTGCAAGTAATGATTTTAGATTTCTTTTATTCATAATCTAGATATATAATTTGATTTAACGATTTTTCTTATATTTCCTTTCTCACGTTTAATTCTCTAGGAGGAACTTTAAATGGTACTAGATTTGATTTTAAAACAATTCTCTGTCCTTTATATCCAGCGATATAAGAAGCATATCCAACACCCAAACCAGACTTCCCTTGAATATCTACCACATAAAGATCCCTAATTAATGGATAGGTACCTTCCGCGATATTATTTTGTGATGGCTTATAATACTTACCATCCTTAACATTCTTAACTGATAGTACTTTTAATTGAGCTAGTTTCTCTTCTAATTCTACAGTTGGCTGAGTAAGCCAATTCAATCCAATAACACCTATCGCATCAGAATTCTTACTAACATAATCAATCACACTTTCAGTATCACCACCAAAGTATGCATAGTCCTTCGCGAACTCTTTTACATTAGCCTTTTCTTTGAAAGTTGAAACTATACTAGAGTTAACATTATCAAATACAAGTATATGATTACCTCTTTGTTCAGAATTAGGTTTTTGCAAATTACTTAACACCTGCTCATAATCAATAATACTGTCATTAAAAACCTTACTTGTTACAAAAACTATTGCATCTGTTGCAAAATGAGTCATCTTAGGTTTTACTCTACCTTTAAAGTGTTCAACTTCTTTATCTGTAAGTTTACGAGGTAATACAGCTACACGAATAGAATCATTCATTAGCATATTCAATACTTCACCTTCTGATTTTCTAACCAAATCAACCTTTACTCTGTTATACTCATACATAAATATTTCATTCACTTCATTCGCTATTGGATAAACTGATTCATCAACAAGAATACGTGTATAACCAGAAACTGGTGTTTCATCTAATGCTTTATAATCTATCTCAACATTACTTTGAGTAGATTGTACTTCTTTCTTTTTACACTGTATGAAAACAACTGAAAATGCAGTAAAAGCCAAAACATAGCTTAAAACTCTAAAACTTCTTTTTATCATTTAATAAGTAGTATCTAAAAAATCTTATTCCATAAAGATAGAAAAAACAAATAACTTCCATTGTTAAGATTTGAACAAAAAAGAAAGCCGCTAAAAGCGGCTTCATATTTTAAGAATCATTCTTGATTCCAAAGTCTTATAAATCTAAATACTCCATACACAATTAATAGTCCTCCAAAAAGCATTCTATGTGTGTATTCAAGGGCTATAGGCATATTATCCCAAAACAAAAACATGCAACCTAATCCTAAATAAAGTAAAAAGAAGCATAGTCCGAAAACAAACAGAAATCGCTGTACTAGCGATTTCTGTTGAAATTTATTTTTAAACATACCTATTGTACTTGGATAGTAATTGGTAATGTAAATTGTGATCTAACACTTCTATTGTTTTGAATAGCAGGTTTCCATTTTGGCATAGATTTAAGTACACGTACTGCTTCTTTACCAGCACCGTAACCTGGGTCACGAGCAACTTTAATATCTGTTAATGAACCATCTATCTCAACAATAAACTGAACGATAACCTGGATTCTCTTCACTCCTGAGTCGATATCTGGTGTTCTGAATCTACTGATAAATTGCTTGTTGAAAGCTGCCATACCACCAGGATATTCTGCTCTAACTTGTACTGCTACGAATACCTTATTAGGGTCTCCATCTCCAGATACTTCTTGCTTTTTATCTTTATCAGCTTCACCTGTACCTTCTCCCGTTTTGATTTCTCCTTTTTCCTTATCCCCTTTAGCATCTTTCACTCCAGGATCTGCATCCTTAAGATCTTCTTGAGTAGTTAACTTTTCTGTTACTTCCTCTTTCTTCGCTACTTCTGGTTCAACGAATTTTTTAGTATCATTCACGTTCTTCACTTCCTCTACTGGTGGTGGAGGTGGTGGTGGAACATCTTCTGGTGGTGGAGGTAATTCCTCTACCGGCGGTGGAAGATCGATCTCTTTAATTTCTAAAGGCACATCGTATTTCTCCACATTTTTAACTCCAAAAGTACCTTTTGCCATGTCTATCAACATTGGAGAAGCTATTGCTATTCCAAAAAGAGCCATACCAGCAAACAAAGCTACTGTAGTAACCTTTGGGTTTTCTGATCTTAATTGATAAGCTCCGTAAGATTTGTTACGTCCTTCGAAAACAATATCAATCCAATCTTTTTTAAAGATATTTAATTTTGACATTTCTTTTATTATTTAGACGTTAACTATTTCTCACCTAAGAACTCTAAATCCTTATCAGAGATATCAACGATAGCATAAGTTTTAGTACCTGTAATTGCCATTTCGTCTAAGATATCTACTAGATTACGATAATTTGATTTCTCACTAGCTTTGATAATTACAATTAAGCCATCTTCAGGATTTTGAGAATAAGCCAAAGCTTTTTTGGTATTCTCCATAATTACTTTTCTTATCCCGTTTTGACCGTATGAACTATCTGTAGGTCCCACTAATGGTTCATGAGGCATTCCCATATACCATTTTATTTTATTATCCGCACCGATTAAGACAGTCATCGTACGATTCTCATCTACTTTCGTTTTATCTTCTTTCTTTGCTTCTTCAGACTTGTCTGGCATAGCTAAGTTCATCGACTGCGGTTTATTCATTGATGTAGTCAACATAAAGAAAGTAATCAATAAGAAAGCAAGATCCACCATCGCAGTTAAATCCACTCCAGCATTCTGCTTTTTACTTCTTACTTTTTTATCCTTGTCGCCTCCACCTGTATTTAATTCAGCCATTTACAGTTTGTTTAATGATTAAAAATCCTCATTTCTTAGACCTGTCACCAAGTAGAATTTGTTTAGACGTTGCTCCTGCATAACATCCATAACACTTTTCACTTTTGGATAGTTTACAGTTGCATCTGCTTTGATCGCTACTTCAAGAACTTTATTGTTCAAGTCTTTAGCTACAACACGAGCTGTCTGAACCCAATCCTTTAATTGGTTATTTACAGAATCTGTAGGAATCCCAGGTTGGTTTGAAGTAACTTTATTTCTAACATCTGGCGGAAGATTTAAGAAACTTTTCAAATCTTGCATTGGTGTACCAACACCTTCTAAGAATGAAAAAGTCTTTTTCTCTTCATCATTAAATTCTATATTGTAGCGCTCTCCCATTTTTTCAAGAGTTGCGATACGATCCTCTCTACCTAAAACCCCAAAGAAAACCTTTTCTGATCCTTCTTCACCTCCGATAGTAACTGTAGCTAAATTAACCTCTGGTAATTTAGTTTGTACTGTTGAAGATGGAGTATCCACAGGTAATGGTTCTGGCATTTTAGCAGTAGAAGTCAATACGAAGAAAGTCAAAAGTAGGAATGACACGTCACACATTGCGGTCATATCCACTCTCATACTTTTCTTTTTCATTTTACCTTTTGCCATTGATAGTGTTTTTTATAAACTAAACCTGTATTGATTCTAAGTCTACACAGGCTTAGTATTATTATTATTTACTTATTCTAATTACTTTACTAAACCTTTGAATCTTCTGTAAGATTGAGTAATAGCAAATCCTGCTTCGTCAATTGAATAAGTTAATCTATCAATTTTAGTTGTAAATGAGTTATACATAACAATAGCTAATGTAGAAGTACCAATACCTGTTGCAGTACATACTAACGCCTCAGAAATACCTGTTGCTAATGCTGCTGAGTCAGGAGTACCAGAAGTTGCTAAAGCTGAGAACGCTTTAATCATCCCTGTTACTGTACCTAATAATCCTACTAACGTACCAATAGATACTAATGTAGCTAATACGATCATGTTTCTTTCTAACATTGGCATCTCTAATGTAGTAGCCTCTTCGATTTCTTTTTGAATTGCTTCAGTAGCTTCTTCGCTATTGAATCCTTCTTTTTTCATTTCTTCATACTTGATTAATCCAGCCTTTACTACGTTAGCTACTGACCCTTGTTGAGCGTCACATGCATCCATAGCCTCGCTGATTCTTCCAGCATTGATGTTTCCTTGTAAGTCTTGTACGAATTTACCTACGTTACCTTTTCCTGATGCTTTAGAAATTACAAAGAATCTCTCTATTGAGAAAACTACAGTCATTGTTAATAATCCAATTAACGCCGCTACTACAATTCCTCCTTTATAAACCATTCCCATGAAGTTTCCTGGTAGTGGATGTCCGTTTTCTGGATCACCGTTTTCAAAGTTAGCTGGGTTACCCATTACAAATTTCCAGATAATGTAACCAAATACAATACAAAATACTACTGCTAGTGATGCAATTACTCTGCTTGCTCCTGAACTAGATCCTTTTTTCTCAACTGATTCGTTTGATACTTTTGTCATCTTTTTAAAAATTTAATTCTTTTTTTTTCAATTATTACTTATTACTTATTTTCTCTTTTAAAACTAATGAGAGTCGCAAATTTATGTTTTTAGATCAAATAAAAAAATTTATAATGATTTTTTTCAACTCTTTCTTTCTTGATTTAACACAGAGGAAATTTAACACCCCGTATTAAAAGGAAATGTTAAGCTAAGGTAAAGATAACAACTCTAAATGAAATAAACTAAAGCATTTTTTACATTACCTTCAAATTTAACATTTCAAATTTATATATAATTTATTTTGCGAATACATTATCTTTGTTAAAGTTTAAAGATGTTTTTTACAAAATGACAACTATGAATAAAGAAAACTTCAGCACTAATCTCCAACAAGGCTATTCTTTTAAAGGAGATTATATTACTATAGGTGCAGCAAAATTAGAAGGTGAGATTCTAGCCGATCACTTTATCAATATTCCACTCAAAACCATTAATAGACATGGACTTATAGCGGGGGCAACGGGTACTGGTAAAACCAAAACAATACAAGTATTATCTGAACAACTTTCTGCTAAAGGTATACCTGTTTTAATGATGGACATTAAAGGTGACTTTAGTGGTATAGCGATGAGTGGTGTAGAAAATGACTTTATAAAAGACAGACATTCTAGGATGAACTTGCCTTTTACCCCTTCTGGATTCCCTGTGGAGCTATTATCAATTTCGCAACAAAATGGCGTAAGACTTAGAGCTACCATAACTGAATTTGGTCCAATCTTATTCAGTAGAATACTAGATTTAAATGAAACTCAGTCTGGTATCGTCTCTCTTGTGTTTAAATACTGTGATGACAAACAACTTCCTTTACTTGATTTAAAAGACTTTAAAAAGACACTTCAATACTTAACTAACGAAGGAAAAGAAGAAATAGAAGCAGAATATGGTCGTATTTCTGCAGCTTCAACTGGGGCTATTATTCGAAAGATAATAGAATTAGAACAGCAAGGAGCAGATATATTCTTTGCAGAACCTTCTTTTGATATACAGGATTTAATGCGTATTGACGAGAATGGGTATGGATATGTAAACATTCTTCGTCTAACAGACATACAAGATAAGCCTAAACTTTTCTCTACTTTTATGCTAAACCTACTGGCGCAAGTCTATTCTCAGATGCCAGAACAAGGGGATAGTGGACAACCAGAACTAGTAATCTTCATAGATGAAGCGCACTTAATATTTAACGAAGCAAGTAAAACACTATTAAATCAGATTGAAACCATCGTTAAGTTAATTCGTTCTAAAGGAATAGGAATTTACTTTATCACACAGAATCCTACTGATATTCCGAATGGTGTACTAGCACAACTAGGTCTAAAAATACAACATGCACTACGCGCATTCACAGAAAAAGATCGCAAAGCAATAAAAACTGCTGCAGAAAACTTCCCTTCTACAGAATATTATAAGACGGATGAGATTATTACTTCTATGGGAACAGGAGAAGCTTTAGTAACTGCTCTAAACGAAAAAGGTATCCCCACCCCACTTGCAGTATGTACTATGCGTGCACCTATGAGTAGAATGGATATCTTATCTGATCAAGAAATAAATGACCTCATAACCAAATCTTCTCTTGCTAAAAAGTACAATGAGTATTTTGATAGAGAAAGTGCTTATGAGATACTAACTGCTAAACTAGAGGCTCTAAAACAAGAAGAGCAAAAAGTAAAAGAAACAAAAACAAGTACTACTAAAACACAACAAGGAAATAGTGATGTTACAAAAGGAATTATTAAAGTTGTAACTAGTGCTACTTTTATAAGAGCCGCTTTTGGTATCTTAAATAAAATATTATCTGGAGGAAACTCTAAGGGTAAACGCAAATAAATAAAAAAGGGTATATGCAATTGTATATACCCTTCTTCTTTATATTATAGAAGAGACTTTATCTTATTCATTACTTCATCACTATCCCATTTATCTTCGATATTGTCCATCAACATCACTTGATCCATTATATGAGTTTGCCTATCTCCTTCTGCTAAAGCAGAAACATAGCTTTCTGTACTAAAAGTTACTCTATCATATAAAGGCAACCATAACTCAGGGTATACCTCAGCAAACTTGCCTTCAATTTTCTTACGTAACAAGAACATATCATCTGCTGTATCTTCACTCATCTCCTTAAAATTTCGATAAGACAGTTCTGCTATAGCATCTCCATTAGGTTTTCTTTCTTCTTGATATTTTTTCAAGATACCCAGCCAACTATCATTTTCTCCTTGGCTTATTATTTGGTTAAGAACATACACATCTTCTAATCCAGCATTTAATCCTTGCCCATAAAAAGGCACTACTGCATGCGCGGCATCACCGATAAGAGCGACCTTATCTTCAGATACCCAAGGATAACACTTCATTGTTACCAATGAATTCACTGGGTTCTCTTTAAATTGTTCTAAATAATTTGGTATCAAAGCATCTACATCCTTAAAGTAAGTAGTAAAAAACTGATTTATTTCAGCATCTGAATTGATTGTCTCAAAAGACACATCTCCATCATAAGGCATAAATAATGTGCAAGTAAAAGAACCATCAACATTCGCCAAAGCAATAAACATAAAGTCTTTTCTTGGCCAAATATGAAATGCGTTCTTAGATAACTGATGTTCTCCATTAGGCATTGCTTCTATACGAAGTTCCTTATATCCTAAATGTAGATATGATTGTTGGTACTCAAATCTACTTTGTTTTTGCATTTTAGCTCTAACCCTAGAATACGCTCCATCAGCACCAAAGATCAAATCCGTTCTAATTTCATTCCACTGATCACTTTCTTTTTCTGCTGTATATAGAATTCCTTTTTTCAAATTAACATCCCATATCGGAGTATCAAACTTAAATAATACACCTTCTTTCTCTGCAATAGAAATCAACTCCTTATTTAGTCCTCCTCTGGATATTGCCCATATAGAGTTTCCTTTTATACTATAAGGCTGGTATTTAATATCCCCCTCTTCTGTATGAATTGCTCTTTCGGACATGGGAATACCAAGTTCTCTTACTTCATCTTCTATACCCAATTCTTTTAATATCCTCCATCCTCTATCTGATAAAGCTAGATTAATAGATCTTCCTCTAAAGTCTATATTTCGAATATCCTCACTCTTATCGTATACTGTAACCGTATAGCCTTTCTTTTTTAAGCTGATTGCCAACACTACACCAACCAATCCACTACCAACTATCGAGATATCTTTTACCATTACGCTAACTAATTTATTTTTAACAAATTAAAATACATATCCTTTGATTACTTATATTTTAACTCTAATATTCTCTGTACATTTAAGCAACAACACAACTAACAGATTCCCTATGAAAGATTTAATTTGGATCCTAGTGATACTTCTTTTAACAGGGTGGTATCTCTTTTACATCGTATTTAATATAGAACATATCTTAGTCTCTATATTACTATTTGCTGCTACTATACTTTCTTTGTATAATATATTCTTTTGTGACAAACCTATAAAAAAATAAAGAGTCTCGTGAGACTCTTTATTTTTGTTTATTTCTTAAACTCTATTTTTTGTCCTACTGCTAAGCCTTGTGATTTTGCAAATGCTCCACACATATGGAACAATAATCTAGCCCCTACATTTCCATCCCAATCATCTTCTCCTGGCGCTACCTCTACTAAATCCATTCCTATAATTAACTTATTAGATTCTGATAAACGAGTAATCATATAAGTTGCTTGCTCATAAGTTAATCCTCCTGGTACTGGTGTTCCTGTATTTGGACAATACCAAGCTAATAAAGCATCAATATCAAAACTAATCGCTACTTTCTCAGGTAATGAAGCGATGATTTGATCACATTTATCTTTCCAACTCATTCCTTCAAATTCATCTTTCTTCAAATCTGCATCAGTATGCACCAACACTCTTCCATCTGCTTCTACTACTGTTGCAACTTCTTGTTCACAGAAATCACGAATACCTACTTGCACAATTGTCTTTACTTGAGGTAATTTTAATGTATTGAACATAATAGATGCGTGAGAGTAAGTAAACCCTTCATAAGCATCTCTTAAATCCATATGTGCATCAAAGTGTAAAATACCAAAAGCATCGTGATGTTTTGCTAAAGCATTGTAATATCCAAATGGAGTACTGTGATCTCCTCCTAATAATACTACGCGTTTTCCTTTTGCCATCCAGTAAGATACTTTCTCTTCTACTTCTTTGTGAAATTTATCACATACTGCATTAATTGTATCTAAATCTTTTTGTAATTCTGGTAAGTCTGCAATATTCTCACCATTCTCAAGTGCTTCAATGATTGGCTGAGCCATTTCTTTATATTTTGCACTTTCTACAGCCCAATGTTCTGGAGCCTCATCTATATAGATACCTAGCTTCCATAAATCAGGATATTGTTGGTGTAATAAGTCTACTTGATAAGAGGCTTCTAATATAGCTTCTGGTCCTTCTGATGCTCCTGCTCCGTAACTTACTGTTACTTCCCATGGTGCTGGTACCACTATAATCTCACTCTCCTCAGCTGTAAAAGGTAATCCATATATCGTCGCATCTGCTAATCCTGGCTGAGATGGATCGAAATTATCTATCTTATTTTGTTTAGTTGACATCGTATTTTATTTTTTGCAAATGTAATTTAATTTAAATGATAGACAAATCAGGCAAATTAAATTCTATTAAATAACTATTCATTCCTTATTTTTCTCTACTACACGAATACAGTAATCTATCATACTAATAATCTAAAAAAGACTATCTGCCTTTTTTAGAATCTCTCCGAAACGATATATATCTTCATAAGAAGTATAAAATGGCACTGGTGCTAACCTAACTACATTAGGTTCTCTCCAGTCTACGATTACTCCTTCATTCATTAAATACGAAAACAAATCTTTACCTTTTCCATGAAGAAATACAGAAAGTTGGCTTCCTCTCTCACTTTCTTCCTTAGGCGTAATTAACTCATAATTAGCATTAACAGCTTTAGCTACATCTTCCATTACAAATTCAAGATAAGCAGTAATCTTTCTTTGTTTTGTTATCAAAGCCTCCATACCCACTTCATCGAACATCTCTATAGATGCTAAATAGGGAGCTAAGCTAAGAATAGAAGGATTACTAATTTGCCATCCATGTGCACTCTCTACTGCATCAAATTTTTTCTCCATTAAGAAACGACGTTCTTTATTATGTCCCCACCATCCAGCTAATCTTACTAAATCTTTATCTGTATGGTAACGTTCATGAATGAAACAGCCTGATGCACTACCTGGTCCAGCATTCATATATTTATAACTACACCATGCAGCGAAATCTACATTCCACTCGTGCAACTTCAACTCTATATTACCAGCAGCATGAGCTAAATCCCAACCTACCTTAGCTCCATATTGATGCGCATGGGCTGTGATAGTTTGAATATCGAACACTTGACCTGTATAATAGTTAAGTCCTCCTATTAACACTAAAGCAACCTCTTCTCCTACTTCATCTATCTTTTCTAATATATCCTCTAGTCTAAAGTTATGTTCTCCTGGTCTTTTCTTTAACTCTATAATAGCCTCTTTAGGATCTAGCCCATGTAATCTTACCTGAGACTGTATCAGATATTGATCACTCGGAAATGCTTTTTCCTCACATATAATCTTATACTTACTAGCAGTAGGACGATAAAAAGTAGTCATCAATAAGTGAAGATTAACAGTCAATGTATTCATCACCGTAATTTCTGACGACTTCGCTCCTACTATTCTACTCAATGGTTCACTTAAACGTTCGTGGTAATCCCACCAAGGTTTCTCTGCGTAGAAATGCCCCTCTACTGCTAAAGCCCCCCAATCATTCATAACCTCATTGACATACTCTACAGCTCTTTTGGGTTGTAGTCCCAGCGAATTACCTGTAAAATATATAACCTGTTTTCCATTCACCTCTGGAAAGTTAAACTCATCTCTGTACTTAGCTAAAGGATCTTTTTCATCTAAGCTCTTTGCATAAGCAAGTGTATTTTCAAAACTCATTATATAGGAGTATTTCTGATTAAGTATTAACTGTAAATTTAGTTCTTTTTATACAAATAAGCTCCTAAACATAAGATAAAAGTCCACTCGTGCTATTCATAAAAAAAGCCTTTGAGAATCTCAAAGGCTTTCTAATTTATTCTGATTGATCTATTACAGAATCAACATTGCGTCTCCGTAAGAGTAGAATTTATATTTCTCTTCTACAGCTTCTTTATAAGCTTTCATCATTAAGTCATGTCCACAGAACGCAGAGATCATCATTAATAATGTTGACTTAGGCATGTGGAAGTTAGTCACCATACAATCAGCGATACTGAAATCATAAGGAGGGAAAATAAATTTATTTGTCCATCCCACGAATGGGTTTAACGTTTGACTAGAAGAAACAGAACTTTCTAATGCACGCATACTTGTTGTACCGATAGCACATACTCTATTCTTTCTCTCTTTAGCTGCGTTTACAATATCACAAGCTTCTTGATTCACAAACATCTCTTCTGAATCCATCTTGTGTTTAGATAAATCTTCTACCTCTACTGGGTTGAAAGTACCTAAACCGATATGTAATGTTACATTAGCAAATTCAACACCTTTTATCTCTAAACGTTTTAATAAGTGTTTAGAGAAGTGTAATCCTGCTGTTGGTGCAGCTACAGCTCCTTCTTCAGTAGCATAGATAGTTTGGTAACGCTCAGCATCTTCTGGCACTACTTCACGATTAATGTACTTAGGAATCGGAGTTTCTCCTAATTCTTGTAATTTAAATCTAAACTCTTCGTAAGAACCATCGTATAAGAAACGTAAAGTTCTCCCTCTAGAAGTTGTATTATCAATTACTTCAGCTACTAATGAATCATCATCTCCGAAGTATAATTTATTACCGATACGTATTTTACGAGCTGGGTCTACTAATACATCCCATAAACGTTGTTCAGCATTTAACTCACGTAACAAGAATACTTCAATTCTCGCACCTGTTTTTTCTTTATTACCGTATAAACGTGCAGGAAATACTTTCGTGTTATTTAACACCATCACATCTCCCTCGTCAAAATAGTCAATTAAATCCTTGAATAATTTGTGCTCTATCGTCCCAGTTTTACGATCTACTACCATTAGGCGTGCCTCATCTCTGTTCTCTGCTGGAAACTCTGCCAATAATTCTTCAGGCAAATCAAAATTAAAGTTTGATAACTTCATTGAATATGTGTTTTGTTAGAAAATAATACTAAACTAATTTGGAAAATCTAAGAGTATAGATGTCCAAATTGAGTACAAATATACAACCTCAGAGTAGGGGTTGTCAAGTATTTAGCCATATTTAATTTTACAGCTCTATTTTTTAACAATATTTACACCGATTTCAGCCAAACAATCCCAGTAATTTATAAATGATTTAGTTACAACCTCTGCTTCTAAAATAGTAACCTCTCCTTTCAGAGATAATGGAGCAAAAGCCATAGCCATTCTATGGTCTTGATAAGTTTCAATCTCTATTCCTTCTCTCATCCCTTTAGAAGGGTGAACAACAATAGATTCTTCTGTGATATCAACCACACCACCTAATTTAGTTAGCTCATTCTGTAAAGCCACTAAGCGATCTGTCTCTTTTATTTTTAAAGTATGTAGCCCAGTCATTTCACAACGAATGCCTAAACCAAAACAAGTCACAGCTATAGTCTGTGCCAAATCAGGAGTCTCTATCAAATCTGCTTTAAACTCAAAGTCTGTCTCTCTTACTTTTTCTAATTTTATGGTATAGTCTTCTAAGTATGTAGTCTCTACACCTAGTATAGTATACAGTTGACTTACTTGACTATCTCCTTGTAAGCTATCCTCTTTATAACTCTTCAGTTGCATAGTCGTTCCTATAGGTGACAGTGCTACAAAAGAATAGAAGTAAGAGGCAGATGACCAATCTGATTCTACTGTAAACTGTTCTGTACTAGCCTTGACTAAAGGTTTTACACTAATGATGTTCCCATTAAAAGAGCTCTCCACTCCTAATTGGCTTAATAGCTGTAGAGTCATCTCTATATAAGGACGAGAAGTAATATTACCTACCAAGTGTAATTCTATTCCATTCTTTAACCTAGTCCCTACTAATAATAGTGCTGTGATATACTGACTACTCACATCCGCAGGTAATTCTACCTTACCTCCTATTGCGATTTGGCCTTTTATATGAAGTGGAGGATATCCCTCTTTCTTACTATATGTGATATCAGCCCCTAACTGTCTTAGTGCTTCCACTAGTACACCGATAGGTCTTTCTTGCATACGACTACTCCCTGTCAGAGTAAGCTCACGAGTACTACACAACGAATAATAAGCTGTCAAAAATCGCATAGTAGTCCCCGCGTGATGTATATCTACTACATCACCCGTAGATGCTAATGCACCTTGCATGGCACATACATCATCAGAATCAGATACATTCCCTATCGTTAAAGATGGAAACAACTCTTGCAATATTAATAATCTATTGCTTTCGGATTTACTACCAGAGATAACAAGCGTCTTGTCATGCTCTACTTTACTTTTTAACAGCTTAATATTCACGTATTCTCTATTTTAATTTTTCATTATTGTGGTGACGGTCGTGATCTCTCTTTGTTTTCAAGTCCATCTTTTTATCAAATGCCTCTTGTAGATTCACACCAGTCTGATTCGCTAGACACATCACTACGAATACTACATCTGCTAGCTCCTCACCTAAATCTTTGTTCTTATCACTTTCTTTTTCAGATTGCTCTCCATATCTTCTAGCGATGATACGAGCTACCTCTCCTACTTCTTCTGTAAGCTGAGCCATATTCGTCAATTCGTTAAAATAACGAACACCGTGTTCCTTAATCCAATTATCAACTGCTAACTGTGCATCTTGAATATTCATAATTACTTATTTTTTGTTTTAAAAATTCTTCCTTTTACCCATTTGTCATAAACGAACATCAGTGCGATAAAGATAATATACTTTACCACAAAACTAATTAAACACTGCTCATCACCTGAAAAAGCACAACCGACCTCATCTGTTAAGAACCACGTCATCATCACATAGATAACCGTGAATAAACTAAACTTTACTAAACTATTCATTATTCTTTATTTTGACTATCTATTACGATTGTTACAGGTCCATCATTTAGCAATTCTACTTTCATATCCGCTCCGAATTTACCTGTTTGTATACGTTTACCTAAATCATTTTCTAACTTATCTATAAACTTCTCATACATAGGTATAGCAAAGTCTGGCTTAGACGCCTTAATATAAGAAGGTCTATTTCCTTTTTTCGTAGAAGCATGTAAAGTGAATTGACTTACTAATAATACCTCACCATCTACTTCTTTTACAGACTTATTCATCACTCCATTCTCATCTTCGAAAATACGCAAATTCACAATCTTACCTGATAACCATTCTATATCTAGTTTTGTATCAATATCCTCTACCCCTACTAAAACTAAAAGTCCTTGTCCTATATTACCAACTACACTACCTTCTACAGTCACAGAAGCCTTTGTCACACGCTGGATTACTACTTTCATCTCTTTGTTCTTTTTTATTCTATTACTTACAAACTTAAAAACTTTCTAAAGTTCTACCTTCATTTCATTAGATTAATTTCTAACAATAAAGTAGAATCAACTACTTCATAAAATATTATTAGGCAGAAAGCTACTTTTATAATAACTTAGAGGCTATATAATTTGTACACAGAACAATCTTCTAATTTTCCTTATTTTATGAAATTAAAATCCATAATAGCACTTTTTGTTGTTAGTACTTCTATCACATTTGCTCAGACCAAACAAGTCCTTATTGAGAATGTAAGAATCCTAGACCACAAGACTGCAGCCCTTACTGCGCCAATGAATGTCTTAGTCTCTGATCAAAAAATAGAGAAGATAAGCCCTTCTTCTATTTCTGTTAAAGGCAAAGATGTAACTAAAATCAATGGCAATGGAAAAACACTTATGCCAGGATTAATCGATGTACACGTACACATGGTATTCGGAGCTTTGACTATGGAACAAATGATGTCTCCTAATGCAACTCCTGAAAGCTTAATGCAAAATGTAGCTGTAGGAGCGCACAGCATGCTTATGCGCGGTTTCACTAGCGTTAGAGATGCAGGTGGCCCTATATTTCCTTTAAAAGCAGCTATTGATGCAGATAAGACTGCAGGCCCACGTATTTGGCCTTCAGGTGCTACTATTAGTCAGACTGCAGGACACGGAGACTTTAGAACTCCTAATGAGCGCTCTAGACGCTACTTTGGGAAGCCTTCTCGTGCAGAAGAAATGGGGGCTACATTTATAGCAGATGGCCGTGACGAAGTACTTACTGCTACTAGAGAGAACCTACGCTTCGGTGCTAGTCAAATCAAAGTAATGGCAGGTGGAGGAACCTCTTCTGCTTATGATCCTATCGATGTTACACAATATACTTTTGACGAAATCAAGGCAGCTGTAGATGCAGCGGAAGACTGGGGTACTTATGTGATGGTACACGCTTATACTCCTAGAGCCGTACAACGCGCTATAGAAGCTGGTGTGAAGTCTATCGAACATGGACAAATGCTAGATGAAGAGACTCTAAAGATAATGGCTGAGAAGAACATTTGGTTAAGTCTACAGAACCTAATGGACAACAACGATAATATGGATGCGCAACGCAAAGAAAAACGCAAACCTGTACTAGAAGGACAAGACAAAGTATGGCCATTAGCCAAACAACTAGGAGTAAAACTAGCTTGGGGTACTGACTTCTTATTCGAACCAGAATTAAACAAAGAGCAAAATGACTATATCCTGCGTTTACAAAAATGGTTCACTAATGCTGAAATCCTAAAAATGGTTACTCAAGATAACGGAGAGTTACTTCAGTTATCAGGATTGCGCAGTCCATACCCTGGCAAATTAGGTGTAGTAGAAGAAAATGCTTATGCAGACTTACTACTTGTAGATGGAGATCCTCTAAAAGATTTATCTCTTATAGCTAATCCTGAGAAGAACTTTATCTTAATCATGAAAGGTGGTAAAATCTATAAAAACACCATCAATACGAAGAAATAAGAATATCATTATACTATAAGAAGACTGCCTAATAAGCAGTCTTTTTTTGTTTTAGTTATAGCCCATTGTTGCCCATTCTAATTTTAACCTCACTAAGGCTATAAAAATTCAATTATCTTTGCGCAGTTATTTTACGACCTACATGACTTACTTCTTTATAATAAATCAGTACTGTAAAATAACAAGGCTACTATCAAGCCTCCTTAAATTAAAATGTAATTCAAAAATATGAGAACAGAAATTTGCTCTTGTGAAGGCTTAGACCCTTTTTGTGATAAATGCTTCGGAACGGGTCATGCTCCTTTATCAACTTCAAAAAAAACTGTAACTAAACAGTCAAGCAAAGTAAAGCCGATTAAAAAAACAAAATCTTACTTGCCTGAGAAAATAGACTCTTTAACTAAAATAGAAATAGATGCACTCGCAATCAAGATTATCTCTACTTTAGACTTAAAGTCTAAAAAACAAATGCAGATTCTTAATTCTATTCCTTTTAGTACATCTACTTTTAGAAGAGATTATAAAGAAAAGTTTATTGACTTAGAAAATATCGAAACTGAAAAACAACAATTGAGAAATGACTTATTTATTATTGATCAAGAAATAGTATCAAAGAACTATAGAAGCCATTTCACATTCAGACATTTCTTATCTGATAAAGACGTTGATGTAACATCTAATCGAGAACTTAAAGGTTTAATTAGAGAATACAAAAAGCTTAAAAAATAAGCTGTTTTCTAAACCAAACAAATATATCTGTACAGTTCACCTACAGCCTCAATTCATGTTGTCGCGGATGCCGTAATCCGTGACATTGATTAGAGGAAACACACAAGGTATTACATCTCTTCCCTCTGTATGAAAACACATACAACAAGCTCTATACTTGTATTATCTCCACTGTCCATAATCTGTATGGGGTGACATAGTTTGGGTGACACACAAGATATTGTGTCTCTACTTTAAACGCATTCAGATATTGTAATCATACATTCTAACCTTTATACTTGTGTTATCTCAACTGTTCATAATCTGTATAGGGGTGACATAGTTTGGGTGACACACAAGATATTGTGTCTCTACTTTAAACGCATTCAGATATTGTAATCATACATTCTAACCTGTATACTTGTATTATCTTCACTGTCCATAATCTGTATGGGGTGACATAGTTTGGGTGACACACAAGATATTGTGTCTCTACTTTAAACGCATTCAGATATTGTAATCATACATTCTAACCTTTACACTTGTGTTATCTCAACTGTTCATAATCTGTATAGGGGTAACATAGTTTGGGTGACACACAAAATATTGTGTCTCTACTTTAAACGCATTCAGATATTGTAATCATACATTCTAACCTTTACACTTGTGTTATCTCAACTGTTCATAATCTGTATAGGGGTAACATAGTTTGGGTGACACACAAAATATTGTGTCTCTACTTTAAACGCATTTAGATATTATAGAACCTCTGCTCCTATTAAAAAACCTTTAAAAGCATCTTTATACTGGTACTCTGCAAAGCACCTTACACAGATAACGCCTAATGACTTATAAAGACTATCTAAAGAAGTTAAATCTTCGTCTTTACTAATCTCATATCTATCTGCTAATTTTAATCTATCCTTTGTCTCTAGACTTAAGACATAACTAAATTCTAGTTTATCCTCTATATCGATATGCATCACTACTTTTATCTTGCACAGACTTGTAGATAGCACCTCTTCTCCTAATTGTATTTTATCTACTAAGTCTTGCCCCATACAAGATAGGATACCACTTAATCCATGTTTAGAGCAACTAATCATTCCCATATATTCTAATTTTAAACATAACACACTACCTAAACACAATAGATAGCTTCAAATCAAAAAGAGCAAAAATAAAACAAATAAAACTTTATTTTAACAAAATAAAAAACACATTATTTACGAAATTAACAATTCAAACTCATGTATCTTTCTACTGAATTCGTGTTACTTTCGTTCTACCTAAGTCCGTAGTGAGTCCGTTATGAGTCCGTAGTGAGTCCGTTTTTTGGGCTAAAATAACGGACTCACTATATACTCAAATAGTTTCTATCATTCACATATACCTAACATACCACTACAAACCTTCGAGCTACTCAAGAGCTGTATTCTAAATAATCACATCCTATTTAGACATCATTCTAACCTTAAGAATTTCTACATTATAAGAAATAATTCTAAATAAAAAACAACACATAAAAAGCAATAAACCTAATCTCAAAAAAAAATAAACACCTAATAAACAGTAAAATAAGTAAACAAAAAACCTATAGTATAACTAAGCTTACCTTGTAAAAAACTCGCTTATTGTAGTTTTTTAATACATAACTAATCTAAATAAAGTCATTATTCATTTTGAAAAGTAAAAAAACTCTTTACTTTTGCACTTTAATTTAGAATTAGTCTTAATTATAACACACCATTATGCTACTTACTCCACTACGAACTATTACTACTCTCGTAATCAGTTTATTTTGTGCAATTGGAGTCTATGCACAAGAGCCTGTATTCACAGGTAAGATTTTAGATCTAGAAACTAAAAAAGGATTAGATACAGCTATAATCACTGTACTAGCCTCAGGAGATACCTTTTTCACTAATGAAAAAGGAGAGTTCCAAATTCCTGAGCTCTATCACTCTTCTGTTATCATCAGCCATGAAGGCTATGAAAATCTAGAAATGAAATTAAAAAAGGGAAGTCAAACAATCTATCTACTACCCACTACAAAACAATTAGATGAACTGATCATCCGAAAATCGACTAATATCAATGATATCGACATTCGTAATAGTACAGGTTCTGTAATCACAGTAGACATGACACAACTGAGTCAACGCTCAGAGTTGAATATAGCTAAGTTATTAGAAGGACAAGTAGCTGGTCTTACTGTTACTTACTCTGGAGAATTGGGCAAAAAACCAGAGATAAGACTACGTGGTAATTCTTCTTTCAACTATCAAGGAAATGCCAATGAGCCACTATTTATAATGGACGGAATTGTGATTTCGACAGAGACTTTTATGACTCTTAATCCTAATGACTTCTCCACTATCAAGGTATTAAAGGATGCCCCTGCTACCGCTCTATATGGTATTAAGGCAGCTAATGGAGTTATCGAATTAACCTCTAAAAGAGGTTTTGACGGTAAACCGATTATTAGTTATGCTATGAAACAAGGAATAACAATGAGAGGGGAAAGAACGGCTAATATGATGAATACTGATGAGAAATTAGCATTCGAACGCAGAATGCAAAATCCTGCTACTCCAGGATATCTATACTCATCTGAATATATCAATACTACATATCAGAACAGTCCTCTTCTAAGTCAGAAACTACAAGAAGGAGAACACAAATTAGACTCCTTAAGAAGAATTAATACAGATTGGTTTAAAGAATTAGTAAAGCCTAATTATTTCCAATCTCATAACCTTAGTGTAAGAGGTGGTACCGAAAAAAACTCTTATTTCTACTCGCTGAATTACAGTAAACAAGGTGGTCGTATACCTGGTAATGATATCAATCAAATAACCGCACGTGCTAATTTAGATTATATATTAGCTCCTAATCTAACCTTATCTCTTAACAATAGTTTTGGGCTTTCGACTACCAATACTGAAAATGGAATGGATAATGATCCTACTTCATTAGCCTTTATGCTTAATCCTTATGAAACAAAGCATTCGACAAAACTAACGAGTTATTCAGATCGCTCTTATGCTGACTTAATCAATCAATACAAACAAAAACAGACTAGTAAAAGATTTAGCAGTTCCATGGTAATGCAATGGGATATATTGCCCGAATTAAACATAGCAGGGGTAATAGGTGCAGACTATTCATTAAGCGAAACTTATAAAAGAATCCTTAGTACTGCCTATAGTCAAAAGCAAAAGCCTAACAATGCCAAAGGCTTTATATCTGACTCTGATAGCAAGAACTTCGATTTTACATATAATCTACGTGCTAATTACCAAAAACAATTAGGCGACCATGATATTTTCTTAGGAGTAAATATGGATTACTATACTACGAATACAAAAGTTATTGGGGGTGAAGGTCATGGAATAGATGATGAAATCAGTAGTCTATCGGGTATCAACAACTCTTTAACAGGTGATTATGCTCCTAAAAACTCAGGAAGCAAAATAAAGAATACACAACTTGGTTTTGGAACTGCGTTGGGATATACTTATAAAGGAACTTATGATGTATATGGAAGTTTCAAAAGAGATGGTTCTTCCCTTTTACCTTCAAGTAAACGATGGAATGATGCATGGTCTACAGGAATAGGATGGTCTCCTATTCACTATGATTTTTTCAAGAATCAAAATATACTAACTGATTTGAAATTTAAAGCCTCATTAGGATATACAGCAAGTATGACAGGAATCTCAATAAGAGATATAGAGTCTACTTTTAGCAATCCTAATACATTCTATGGAGACTATAGATTATTAGTGCTACAAGGAATACCTAATAAAGATTTAAAACCTCAACAAACTCACTCTATAAACTACTCCGTAGATTTCGGCTTCTTTGAAAGACTAAGTCTATTAGTTAACTTCTATCAAAACACAACAAAAGATGCTATACTATCTATGCCTATAGCCATGAGTAATGGGTTTAATACATTTACTAAAAATATAGGAGAACTAGAAAATAGAGGGATAGAATTTATGTTAAGTGGAGATGCTATCAGGCTAAAAGATTTTAGATGGAATACTTCTCTTTCCTTATCCTATAACGCCAATAAGGTAAAATCACTTTATGGTACAGATAGAATATATCTAACAGAAGAATCTGTAATACCAGAATACGAAGTAGGCAAACCTCTAGGTATCATCTATGGGCTGCAAACTAATGGTATACATCCATTAACAGGAGTACCAGAATACATAGATAATGATGGTCATGTAATAGATCTAAATCAGCCAAAAAATGCAAATCACTTCAGACGTATTGGCTACAGTATAGCTCCTTATAACGGCTTTTTCAACAACTACTTCACTTATAGAAATTGGGCATTAAATATAAATATCAACTATAATTTCGGTGGTAAGAAAATGTATGATCAGTCTTATGTGAGAGACTATAGCAAATCTCATTTAAATGCCATAGAGGGACAGTTACAAGATAGCTGGTTTGAAGTAGGAGATGAAGATAAGGTTTATCCTATCAAAAAACTACCAAGCAATGCAGAAGATTATTCTCAAAGCTTTGCTAATAATAGAACAATATATAAAACAGACTTTATCAAGCTAAATTACATACAACTTAGTTACAACTTAGGCAATAATAACTTTATCAATAAGTATTTTAAATCCCTACAGCTAAGTGTACAAGCAGATAATATCTACACATACCGTTTTCAGACAGATAGAGGTTCTCTAAATGATGTATTACAGCCAATATTAACTTTCTCTCTTAATGCTACTTTCTAATGATTAAAAAAATATTCTACTTATTTGTATTTAGTTCTCTATGGGGATGCAGTCTAGAAAATAAATCTGAGAACGAAATTTCTGGAAATGATATTATCAATTCACCTATCAAAGCTTATGGAGTACTATCACAGGCATATAAAGCTACACCTATACAACCTAAAGATTATACTTTATATACAGAAGATCTACAGCCATCCTATCTAATTAATTATCTAAAAGGAAGTAGCCTCACTTATAAATGGGATGAAACAACCTTATCGATTAATAGTAGTTCGATATGGAATAATCACTATGATGCCATCGTCCACCTAAACGTACTATTAGAATCAGATCACAACTTCAATAGTCAGGACCCTGTTTGGCAGTACATTAAAGGTTCTGCTTTAGTCTTAAAAGCTTATAATTACTTCGATTTATTACAACTATTCTCTGAACGTTATAACCCTACAGCTTTAGGTATTATCGCTAAAGATAAATTAATCGTAGAAGAAAAAGCTAGACTAACTCAAGAAGAGTCTCTTAAACTAATCAAAACATACTTATCTGAAGGTCTAGATTTAATACAGCAATCTGGTAAACATCAAAACTACTTTATCAAAGAGAAAGGGATCAGGATACTACAGGCAAGGGTCGCTATGTATGAGAAAGAGTATGCAAAAGCAGAAGCTATTGCACAAAAACTTGTAAATGATGGAGCTAAACTTCCAACCTCAACAGAGGATTATCGCAATATTTGGGCTTCAGATAATACTAATATCTACTGGTTATACAACAACCTAGATAATCCTAATCACTACTTATATTACGAAGATAACCAAGGGGATCTACTTTACATCAATGAAGATTATAATTTTGACTTGGACGATATTAGATATACCATATCTCAATATAAACACAGTATGAAAGCGACTGCTGAGGACAAAATAGAGCGTTCTCTTCTAGGTAAATACAAAAGGTCACAACTAGATAAAGACCCTAGAGATGTGGTGATGATACGCAGTACAGAGGCATATTTCATCTTAGCAGAGAGTCTTTTAGAACAAAATAAATTAGCACAAGCAAAAGAAGTTCTCAATACATTCTTATCTGCTATT
Organism: Myroides odoratimimus; assembly: GCF_004337635.1. Lineage (NCBI taxonomy): Bacteria > Pseudomonadati > Bacteroidota > Flavobacteriia > Flavobacteriales > Flavobacteriaceae > Myroides > Myroides odoratimimus. Next base: position 1,867,407 of record NZ_CP037427.1, on the reverse strand, counting down.
AATCAGCCTAACATAGAAGATACGCCTAGTCAACAAGAACTACGTCATAAACTTCACTTCGAAAAACAAAAAGAGTTCATTGGAGAAAAGAACAACTTCTTTGATCTAAAACGATGGAATACACCCATAGAACGAAAAAAAGAAGATAGCAATACTATCATTATCAAGATAGAACCTAATGACTATCGCTGGACATGGCCAATACCCATGAATGAATTGAGATATAATAACAATGCTCAACAAAACAAAGGCTGGCCTTCATTCAAATAAACAAAGTAAGATGAAAACAAGTTTTAAACATATAGTAAAGTCATTCACTATACTACTCCTAACTACACTATCTTTAAGTAGCTGTAGTAAAGATGATGGGGTTACTAAAGAATACTTAGGTGAAAATAAAGTTCATCTATCTACCCAAAACACGGTGCTAAAAAACAATGGGGAAGATGAGATCTCCATAGAAGTATTACTAGTTAAAAAAACACATCAGACCATCACTTTAACTTTTGGTCTGGAAGATAATCAAGAGCAAGGCAAAGATATTTTAGAATTAAAGAATCAAACTATCACCTTTGCTCCAGGTGAGAAGAAAGCAGTAATTACACTTAAAAGTAAAACAGCTCGTACTATCACTGAAGCAAAAAGAATAAAACTAAATTTAGTAGAAAACAATACAACTATTCCTTTAGAAAAACCTCTTGTTTTTACAGTATTACCCTTGAGTGTTATAGATGAGCTAACGAAAGAACAGATTGCTTTATTAGACGGTTATAAAGAAAAAGGATTGGATTTATACCCTCTACTAGGAGAAATAAATGTCACTACAGAGGTTAAATATCCTGGAGGGGGCGTACAAGAAGTATTTAACCTACCTTATACTACTATTCTAACAGGTAAGACGATAATAACACTAAGCGAATTAGCCACAACAGATAAACCTGTTCTTAAAATGACCTCTAATGCTATGGGACTGGAGGCTTATTTCTACAAAATGTTTAGAGACTTAACTATTGATGATTTAGAGTTTTGGAATAACCCTGGACCTGATGCTCCTCCACAAAACAAAGAAGTAATGAAATCTGTAGGATTAACACGTACTTCTACAGAGTCATTTGAGGTGACACTTAACCATATCGCCATAGATATTAATACTAAAGAAGTATCTTTTATATCAACACTAAAGAACTTATATAATGATGAATATCTAGCTGTACCTTTTGAGTTTAAATATTCTGCTTGGGATAGGTTTAAAAAACTACTAGATGCAGGAGATTTAATGGCTACTGAAAACTATGAAATGGGAGGTTCTATTAACCCTGCACATCATATCAATGTAGATCAAATAATAGAAGACGATTATGACAATTATACTTGGAAAGAATCAAAAGCTAAACTGACAGATAGTAAGTTTACTTTTGAGTTTATATTCATTCATAACAATGCTGATGGATATATCCAAGTTAAAACAGAATACAAATTAAAATAATGAAACGTACTCAAATACTATATTTCTTTGCTTTAGTACTTTGCCCTCTGCTTGTAGTAGGGCAAGGTACTTTTTCTCCATTGCCTAAAGCAGAAAAAGCAATTTATGGAACATTAGACAATGGGCTAAACTATATCATCCATCCTATACCTCAACAGAAGACAGAATATCGTCTAGTCTTAAATGTAGGATCACTACAAGAACGCGATGATGAGAAAGGATTTGCTCATTTCTTAGAACACATGATCTTTAATGGTAGTGATGACTTCCCAGGTAGACAAGCTATTGATACATTACAGCGTTTAGGCTATCAGTTTGGGAGAGATATCAATGCTTATACTACTTATGAGCGCACCGTATATGATCTGTCTCTCTTAGATATCAAACAACAGGATTTAGCAATAAATATACTAGCTAACTTCTTAGGGAAGTCACATCTCCATAATGAGGGAATAGAAAAAGAACGAAGAATCGTTATCCAAGAGATTAAAGACTTTGGTACAGAGCCTTTATTTAACCGCAAAAAACTAGAAGGTACTCCTCACTTAGATAGATTGCCTATCGCTACTGAAAAAGAGATTCTAAATCTAGATCCTGTAAAGCTTAGAGCATTCTATAAACGATGGTATAATCCTGCTCTAGCTACTATAATCATCGTAGGTAAGGTGAATACTAAAGATGCTATAGAGCAAATAAACAAATACTTCAGTTCTTTTAAAGGGCAGTCGAATCTAGATAGAAAACAAAGCGAAAACACTTTTAGCCCTGTCTATACTAACTTATTAGAAAAGCAGAGCAATGCGACTATAAATTCTAATAAATTAGAAATAGTTCGCTTTACAGAAGCGCCTTTCTTAGCTTCTAAAGAAGATTACAGACAACAACTTATAGAACAAATCTATAAACAATGGATCAATAAGAAACTGTCTATGAGCAAAAGCACTGCTACTGCTCACAGTCTATGGTATCTACCTAATAAAAATGAAAATGCCATAGAAATACAGGCTAAGACAGTAGAAGAATTACAGAACCGCATAAGTTTAGTAGCTAGTACAGTAAACACAATGTCTGTAAAAGGTATTCACAAAAAAGAGCTTGAACATTATAAGCAACATCTACTGAACCATTCTGTTCCTTCTGAAGACGAAGACATTGCTTATATCACCAATGCTTATGTTGATCAGGTCGTAGTGAATAGCCACTACTTATCTTCGATAGATAGACATGCTTTACTAACTGAATTACTTCCTACTATCACCACAAAGGATATAGAAAGCAAACACAGTAACACATGGTCTACTGATCAAGAGAACCTATATCTACTTACATATAATGATAGTTTGTTCTCCATAGACTCTGCTGATGAACTAAACAAGTATTGGAATGAAGGAAGTACAAAAACATTAGTATTCAAATCTACTAAACAAAAGAAGACGCACGAAAGACCACGTGGTTCTTTCCACTGGAGAACAATGCCTCCTATACAAAAAGCAACAACTGATATAGCTGTAAAAGAACAGCTATATGCGGATATCAACCTTACAGAACTAACATTAGCGAATGGGCTACGCATAGGTATTAAACCAACAAAGGCAACAGATGATAATTATATCATGACTTTGTTCACAAGAAATGGGCTAAATCAAATACCTACATCTGAACAAAAATATTATCAAGATGCTGGATATTTTATAGACTCTTCTTGGATACACGGCTTTACTAATGACGGATATATGCAAGCGGGATCTGATAGAGAGATATCTACACTCGTGAGTATAAATAAGGATGCTAGCATTATCAATACTTCTTCGCGAAAAGGAAATAGCAAAGACCTTTTTGAATGGACGTATAGAAAGTTATATGACTATATCACACCTCAACAGGATTTTAAAGAATATATAGAGGAAAGTGTCTCTTCTATAGATACAACTACTAAGTCTTCTTCTTTATTAGATAATCCTGCTATCAAAATAGGACATCAAATAGAAGAATATAAAAAAGAAGGTAGTTTATTCTCTGAAGAGCTCACAACGATAGAAGACTGGAAGAAAGTTAATCTAGATAGTTTCTTTACTTTATACAATCAATCATTTGCTAATCTAGAAGAAGTGTATGTACTTATCGCAGGGAATTTTGATACAGATGATATCAAGAAGAAGGCGATCGCTTACTTCGGTGCTTTAAATAATACTCCAAAGCAAGTAGATAAAAACGGTGCTAATTCATCTAAGGCATTCGTAAAAGAAGAAATAACACGAGCTACACTAACGAGTAGTGATATCGAAAGACCTGATGTCACAATAGTATTCAATGGAACAATTAAACCTACTCTAAAAGAGAGCATGATGGCTCATATCGTGAGAGAGATGTTTAACAACCAGTTCTTAACACTATCGAGAGAAAAAGAAGGATTAGTATATTCTCCTTATTCCGCTCTAGACGTAGAAGTTTACCCTGAGCCTAGAACTTCTGTTAGTTTATTCTTCTCTACCTCTTTAGATGATATAGATAAATTAGAGACCTTAGCTAAAGAAGTTATTCATTCACTTCAAACACAAAGTATTTCTAAAACAGAACTAGAACAAATGAAATTGACCATTCTAAATAATAAACGCTTACATCTAACAGATACGAGTACATTCCAATGGGTAGAAAAACTTAGAGAAACTCTATTAAACTTTGGTTCTCTTGAAGACTTTAATAATTATGATGCAATACTAAATAGCATCACTCCTGAAGACATTAAAGAGATTTCAAAATCTATATTTAACACCTCTACTTACGGAGTATTTATACTCACTCCTCAGTAAAATAACAAGTGGTTATTGCTCCACTTTATTTTCTCTTTACTAATAATAATTGAATAAGGCTACCTGAATCAGGTAGCCTTATTTTTATTTCTTCTCTAAGGTAACTTGTGCTTTTAACTGTTCTAATAATTGAGTATACACATTTCTCACGCTGTCATAGTCTTTTGAATCAATCACTCCTTTAGCTTTAATAAAAATCAAACTACACAGTACTTGATTGTCTTTTACCTCAAACTTAGTTTGTACTTCTAGACCTGTCTGCTCACTTTTTAAAGTAAAGTTTTGAGGTAGAGTACTTACTTTATACCCTTCTGGAATCACTATGCCCATTAGATAATTGTCTAACTCTGGATACCCTATGTAAATAGGATTGTTTCTATATTCGTTTTTAAATGGATTAGAATACAATGGGTAGAACTGAAATGGATTAATAATATACTTATCATTAAGAAACAATACACCATTCTGCTTACTGAACGAGAATACTGCTCTTACATCCTTCTCATTATTATCACCATTATACACACGTGTACTACTTACATTCATCCCTACGTACTGACTCTCGTACCACTTCCCAAATCTCCATTCACTACCATCATACATATTTCTAAACTCTAGAGCACGATAGTTTTTATAGTTCTCTATAATCTGACCTGAAATACTTCCATTCAAATTAGGAGTGATCTGATACTTCACTTCTTTACTAGAAATGAACTGAGGCATTAGATTCACTTTAATAATAGCCCCAGTGTCGTATAGTATAGTACCTGTACCATTTAAATCATCTAATGATAATATATTAAGAGTCGTATACTTATTCGTAGCATCTACTAAATAAATACTATTATCAGCTTCTATAGCAGTAATAATATGGTTATAATAGTTGCGTTGCCAAGCGGTTTTCACACCATTACTTCTAGTACTCAATAATACTGGATTAGCTTTTATACCAACATATCTTAGCATGGCTGTCAATAGTAAGTTCACATCAGCACTATTTCCAGTCCCTTTATAGAAAGTAGTTTTGATACCATTCTGTGTGAAAAGTCCATATTCTTGATTCCATGTTACTCGACTCTGTACTACATTTAATAGTTTTGAAATCTGAGCTTCTATACTTAGTCCCTTATATTCTTCTAGGTTAATTTCTTTTTTAAGAAACTTATCTTGTTTTAATTCTTTACCAAACCCTCTATTTTTAAGTAAGTCAGCATAAAACTCTTTCTCCGTTTGCATTACTTTTTCCGCAGAATTACCTGGGAACTGTACTTGTTGTAAATCAAAGCGCACTGTTGAAATATAGTTCGCAGGATTATCTAGATAAGGCTCTACAATAAAAGAAGGTACTAATTGTGCTTTATACGTTTTTTCTATAGCATTGATTTCAGACTTAATCATAAAGCCATTCACCCCACGAAAAGAGACTCTTCTATTATACTCTTGTTCTGTTAGTTTTATATCTCCTTTTTTTATGATGCTATATAAAAAGTACTCTGGTACTACTACTTTATAACTGGCGCTTTCTTTAGGCATATCACTCTGTATATACCACTCTGGTAACTCATCTATATAGTTTGTAGATTTAATATACGAATACTCTATAATATCTCCTGCTTTCGCATCATTATAACTCACTCCCTTCTCTCTCCAATTACCTTTATCTTCATCAATTAGATTTTGTTTTGGAGATTTCTGTTTTACCACTTGACCATCTACCAATCGATATATATTAGATACATTAATAGTCATATCCTCTCTTGCGTATCCTTTAGGTGCATAAGGAACCACGAACTTCAACTTTTCCTTAGCTACCTCATCATATAATTTGATTTTACGTGATACAGTCTCATTCACTCTAAAACCATATTCATCAGAATATTCAAAATCTACTCTAACTTCTTCTTGTAGTATGACCGCTTTATCCTTAACGAAAGAGGTATTACTTAGCTCTGCTAATTCAGCTGGCTTTACTTTTCCTAAGAAATCTTGTCCATAAGAAGGTGTCTGTAGACAACATATTAATACAAATAAAAAACAGGCTATTTTATTCATTATCTTATTTTTTGTGGTAGTAATTATAAAGTCAAAATTTACCACAATTATACAACATAGCAAGAGGACTTACACCAAAAAGATTCTTAATTAATCAGACTACTACTTTAAATACATAAAAAAAACCAAGACTACTCGTCTTGGTTTTAATTTACTTCTTTTTAAATATTATTTGGTCTTCTAACTTTTCAAACATCTTTGTGTAGAATGTTTGCACTTTAGAATAGTTCTTTGCTTCTATAAAACTTCCTCTTGTAAATTGTATAATGAAAGTAACGTTATTGTTTTCTTTCTGTATTTTATAATCTAACCCCAACTCTATTTCATCATCTTTTAAATCTAATGCTTCTGGTAAATATTCTATCTCATATCCTTGTGGTATAATTACTGAGAATTTATAGATATAAATTAAAGGATAAATAAAATTAATAGGAAGTTTTCTCTCTTTTGCAGTAAAAGGATTCGTTCTATAATTATAAAATATGCTCGGCTTGACATATAGCTCATTTCCTATTACTGTACATCCATCTTTCTTAGACATACCAAATCTTACAGATAAGGGCATTAATGAATTCTCTTTCTCTTGTACATTTATATTTCCCACCTCAACATTGTCAAAACTTTCTTCAAAAATCTTAGTTATCGCATCATCACCTTTACCTTCCATATCTTTTCGAAGCCATAATGCAGAATAATCTCTATATTGCTCTGTTCCTCTTCCTATAGTTACTCCATTTTCATTAATACTTAATGTATAATTCTCCGAAGTAACAGAATAAAAATTAGGTATCATATCGATTTCCTTAAATTTATCCTTGTCCTGTATCATTAGTCCCTTCCAATTTAGATTATTTACTCTAATCACATTTAAGCTACCGTACTTCTCTGTAGCATCTAATAGAATAACCTGTCCATCTAACATGGCTCCTACAATCACTCTGTTATAAGAAGTTTTCTGTAGTGATATACTAATACCATTCTCTATAGAACTAACTAAGATAGGATATGCTTCTATCCCTACGTAACGCAACATCGTAAGTAGAGTAAAGTTAACATCAGCATAGTTACCCGTCTTTTGTTCTAAAGCTTTCTTTAAATCTTCTGAATAATAACCATTCTTCTTATTCCATGAGATTATGTCTTTAGTTTTTGCTAATACTTTCTCTATTTTCGCTTTATTATCTAGATTCTTATACTCTTCTAAGTTGATTAATTTACTCAGTGGTTTATCCATCTTAAACTGCCCTGAAAAAGAAGAATTCTCATAGATAGACTTCACTAAATCACCTTCATTAAGCGATATATTCTTCGGTTTCTCGTTAGGAAAACGAATAATTGACAAATCGTGTTTAAGACTAGATCGATAATTGTCTATATTAGATACAAAAGGTTCCTCTTTTAATGAACTTACGTTGCTTGTACTATAAATACCTGTAGATTCTGTATACTCAAAATATGGTGCTTGTGGTCCTCTATCATTAGAAAGATAAAGTCTCTTCTTCTCCGATGTTTTCTTTGAATCGATTTTAGCTTCACCCATTATTCTAGAAGTATAAATAAAATATTCAGGTATCTTAATCTCATATACAGTACTATGAATAGGGATACTTCTCTGAAAATCCCATGAGGGAATGTAACTAAAATAGTCACTAGTCACAGTATAACTATACTCTACTATAGAGCCTTCACGTACGTCTGGTACAACGACTTTCTTTGTTTTCCAATTCTCGTCTTGTTTTTCGTCAAAGATAGCGCTTGACTTTATCTTAGTTCGTTGTACTTTTCCATCAACCAAGTTATAAGTATATACATCGTTTATACGCACAGACTCAAGCACTTTATTCCCAATATAATAAGAAACTTGAAAATCTGCCAAAGACAGTCCTTCTTTCTTATATATCTTAAGTTTACGACTTACTTCTCTAACCAACTTAAATCCAACATTAGGAATATAATCAAAATATACACGTCCATACTCATTAAGAACAGCAGCTTCAGCCTCTGGATCAATTTTATCTACTGTCTCTTGTAATTCTTCAACAGTGACTTTTCCTAAAAAGTTCTGCGCCTGTGTAGTATATGTACACACACAAATTAAACAACTGATGGTAAACTGTAATACTTTTCTCATAACCCTTATTGGTTTAATTTCAACACTATTTTTGCTTGGTCATTTTTTTGAATCTCTTCTTTATACTTGCGATATAAATCATAATCTTCTACAGTAAATAATCCTTCATTTGCACTGCTTAAACGAGTGTAATATATCTTCTGGTCTCGCACCTGATAAGTCACTTTATAGTCACCATACTTAGTATTTAGATTGACATTTTCGGGAAGATTGTCCACTACATATCCTTCAGGAATCTCTAGTTCTACTACATCCTCATCCTTCCAAGAAGAACTGATATACAATGGTTGTTTTCTATTCTTACTATTACTTAAATTACTATTACTTACATTCCATCCGTTAATAGAAAACACTAATCTATTTCCTAATTTAGTTGCATACTTAGCACCTGTAAAGGAGAACTTCTCATCAAACGATGTTGTATTATTATCAATACTTAGATTAATCTCCTTAAACTCATTAATATTAAAAGAAGAGAATCTTTGCTTATAATACTTTTCCCTATCTCTGGAATTGGCATAATACATCTCTACTCTATTATCAAACTGCCCTCCTTTAGATGTAATATCTAAAGCAACTTCTATATCTCCATTAACTTTAAGAGAATAAATTCCTTTACTGATCTGTGTGCTTTCGTCTCTAGTATACGCCTTAGTTTTCACGATTTCACTATCGTTCTCCTTCACTACTAATACCTGACGATCATCTGTGAAGCCAGCTATATACCCAAAAGGCAGTTGATTATTAGTACACTCCACCCATTGATAACCGCCTTGCTTAAGAGGAATAGCTATAATCATATGATTGCCTTGAAGGCAAACTGACTCTTCTCTTATATCTATTGAACTAGATGAACCATAGACCACCACTGGATAACTCTCTATTCCTACTACTTTTAATAAGGCACGATAATAGTTACTAAGCCCTTTACAGTCTCCATAATTTAATCTCTTAACATCATTAGCTAACATAGGTTTCCAACCTCCTACTCCTAACTGTACACTGATATAACGTGTATGGCTCTGCATATATTCATAAAGTACCTTAGCTTTAGCCATATCATCTGTGAAATTTGCTGTCAGTTCATTTACCTTCTTAATTGTCTCCGGAGTTAAAGCTTCTGTTCCTTTAATAAAATTGTGATAATACCAATTACCCAATTGTTCCCAATTAGTAAACTCTCCTTTTATTCCCTCTAGTGAGACCTGTCCTAAAGTAACAACTACACTTGGCAAAAGCTTATTAGAACTTGGCATATTACTCTCACTTGTCACTGCCTTAAAATCTTTGAGAGTATAGGTAACTTTATTTCCTTGATCAACTTTAGTAATCTTCGTAAAGTCAGGATTGTATAGCAAGGGAGTACTGACAATACCACTACTGTTCTCTATAGAAAAAGTAGAAAGTAAAATCGACTCAGAAAAATATTGTATAGGTTGCCACTTTGGCAAAAAAGCAGTGTTACGAGATTCTATTTCACTCTCATATATAAATATTACAGGATACTGAACTGGTCTAAACTCAAAAGTAAGAACCCTTATATCAGTAATAGCCATTCCTTGACTAAGTGAATAGTCTTTAAAATCTTTTTGTTTGAATACTTTAACTATTTTACCTTGAGCATCTAGTTGAGTAACTTGAATCTGTTTTATCTTATTACTTCTTCCATAAATCTCACTAAAATCAAGGCTACTAAGACCTTTCTCAGAGAAAACAGTTACGACCTTCCTTGTCTTGATTGTATATTTATCAATAGAAAAAATTTGTAAGTCTACAATATTCTCATTTATGACTGTATATGCATTATCTATAAAATCTTGCTCTATCTTAGATACATTGTAGTTATCTTGTGATAAAGCAGAAAAGTATATGAATAAAAATAGCAATAGATACTTAGTTTTCATTCTCTTTTAGTTATTAAATTATACCACGCAATATACGTTAAAAAAAACTTAATAAAATACAAAATAAAAACAAAAAACCAAGACTATTCGTCTTGGTTCTTTCCATCTTTATATATATCTGTTCGATAATGTTCTTCTTCTCCGTCTAGAATCTGAATATAAGTCTTATACCTAGACCAAGCTAATTCATCTCTATCCAATGCGTCCTTTACAGCACAGTATGGCTCCTCTCTATGCAAGCAATTATTAAACTTACACTGATCCTTTAAAGCAAAAAACTCAGGAAAATAGTCACCTACTTCTTGTGGTTCCATATCTACCACACCAAATCCTCTAACACCTGGAGTATCAATAATCTTAGCATCAAATGATAAGTCAAACATCTCTGCGAATGTCGTAGTATGCTGTCCTTGTTGATGTTGTTCTGAGATTTGAGCCGTCTTTAAGTGTAATCCTGGTTCTATAGCATTGATTAAAGTAGACTTCCCTACTCCAGAATGCCCTGTAAATGTAGATACCTTACCTACCATTCTTTCTTTAATAGCATCTATTCCTTTACCTGTGACAGCAGATACTCTTAAACATTCATAACCAATCTGAGAATAAATATACTGCATGTACAACTGCTCATCTAGAGCATCTTCAGAATAAGTATCTATTTTATTAAATACTAATACTGTCTTAATTCCATAAGCCTCAGCAGTCACCAAGAATCTGTCAATAAAACTTGTAGTCGTAACAGGATTATTTATGGTTACAATTAAGAATAGAGTATCAATGTTAGAAGCAAGAATATGTACTTGCTTAGATAAGTTTACAGACTTACGAACGACATAATTCTTACGAGGTTTTATATCATTAATAACCCCCGTAGTAACATCGTTTGTAGTTTCTAGTTCAAAGCGAACATGGTCACCTACAGCAATTGGATTAGTACTTTTAATACCTTTAATCCTAAACTTACCTTTAATTCGACAGTCATAAAATACGCCGTCTTCACCTTTCACTGAGTACCAACTGCCTGTTGATTTGTAAACTATACCATTCATATGGCAAATATACTTCAAAAAATATGTTCCTTAAACAGGATTAAAGACAATTCTTAGTTAACCTGATTCATTACTATACAATACTTTAAACAAAGAAAGGGCCTTTACATCTGTAAAAGCCCTTCTATAATTCACATTACCAACTACTATTTGTTGATAATTTTATCTTGTCTATGAATACTCTCTTGGTGAATAGCAGTATATATAGCAGTGATAAACTCTTCTGTAAATCCGATATGTTTACCTTCTTCTTGCATCTTTTCAAGAATTTTCAACCAACGATCTTGTTGGAATACAGCTACGTTTTTCTCTTTCTTCAATGTTCCGATAGCATCAGAGATAGCCATACGTTTTCTCAATAGATCAAGTAACTTACTATCCATATCATCGATTTGGATACGATGAGCTTGTATTTGTTGTAAGAACTCTTCAGTTTCATCCGTTACGTTTCTCACTTGTAATTTAGAAATAATATCTCCTAGTTGATCAGGTGTTACTTGTTGAGCAGCATCACTCCATGCATTATCAGGATCACAGTGTGTCTCTATCATTAATCCTTCATAGTTAAGATCTAATGCTTGCTGAGATACACCTAATATTTTATCTCTATTACCTGTAATATGTGATGGATCACAGAAAATAGGAATATTAGGTAAATGTAATTTTAGATCAATTGGGATTTGCCACTCAGGGATATTGCGATACTTCGTTTTCTCATAAGTACTAAACCCTCTGTGAATAACTCCTAATTTAGTAATACCTGCTTCTGCAAGTCTCTCTACTCCACCCATCCATAAAGATAAGTCCGGATTCACTGGATTCTTTAACAAAACAACTTTGTCAGTACCTCTAAGTACATCTGCAATTTCTTGAACAGCAAAAGGATTTACGGCAGTACGTGCCCCAATCCATAAGATGTCAATATCGTGCTCTAAGCACAATTGTACGTGTTCTGCGGTTGCAACCTCAGTAGCTAATAACATTCCTGTCTCAGCTTTAACTTGTTGTAACCATTTCAATCCAATGGCACCTACTCCTTCAAATCCACCTGGACGAGTACGAGGTTTCCAAATCCCAGCGCGATAGACTTTAACCTCTTTTGGCAGTGACTTAGCGATTCTCATGACTTGCTCTGGCGTTTCCGCACTACAAGGACCTGCAATTATTGCAGGATTTTGTCCTTGGAATAAAGACAACCAATCCTTGTTAATGTTTAGTTTTTCCATTGGTTAATTATTAATTTGTATTTACATATAATGACGTTTTTACAACTTTGGTTTTGTACTTACCAAAACTGTCAAAAAAAGACTCTAATATATTATTTTAAATTATAAAGTTGGCCTTTTATTCGATATTTATTTGATAAATAATTACTTTTAACCACTTAAGAACAAAATAATATAAAAAATGACCTTATTAACTTTCACGCTGATCATGTTCTTAGGAGCATTTGCAGCAGGCTTCATAGGCTCTTTATCAGGACTAGGAGGCGGTATAATAATCATTCCTTTGTTATCTGTATTCTTAGGTGTTGATATGCATTATGCTATTGGAACTGCCTTAGTTGCTGTAATAGCGACTTCTTCAGGATCAGCTTCAGCCTATGTCAAAGAAGGAATTACCAATATGAGATTAGGAATGTTTCTAGAAATAGCAACTACTGCAGGTGCAGTTATAGGAGCTATCATCTCTACCAATGCAAATACTTCTGTTCTGGCAGTTATTTTTGGATTAACTCTTACTTTTTCCTCTATCAATTCTCTTCGAAAAAAAGAAGACCATTTAGTCACTCCAGAGAACTCTAGCAAACTTGCCCATAACTTAAAACTAGTAAGTTCATACCCTACCCCTAGTGGTACGACTGTAAAATATGGTATGAAGAATATTATTGGAGGGTTTAGCATGATGGGGATTGCAGGAATGATGTCTGGACTATTAGGAATTGGCTCAGGTGCCTTTAAAGTAATTGCTATGGACTCTATTATGAAGATTCCCTTTAAAGTATCTACTACGACAAGTAACTTTATGATGGGAGTAACAGCTATTGCTAGCTCTGTTATCTATATTCAAAAAGGATATATAGAACCCTCTATCTGCATGCCTGTAATAATAGGTGTATTAGTTGGGGCAATGGTAGGAGCCAAAGTACTTCTAAAAGCCAACCCTAAAAAACTAAAAGTATTCTTTGCTTTTCTAATCTTAGCTTTAGCGATTAATATGATTTATAACGGAGTAACAGGTAATATATAAGATTATGGGAACAACTAAATTTTCAGACACAGACTTACAATCTATAATTGGTAATGTACTGCGATATGGAGTATGGACTGCCCTATCTGTTGCTGGTATAGGAGGCATTATTCTTTTTTCTAATAAAGGAAGTGAACAAGTAAACTTCACTAATTTTATAGAAAAAGATGATAATATAATCAACGTGATAAACAATATTTTTTCAGGAGTAGCCCAGGTAGATGGAGAGTCTATTATCTTCTTGGGGATATTACTTTTATTTTTAACACCTGTGCTTAGAATATTTCTATCACTTTTATCGTTTTTCTTAGAGAAAGATTGGCTATATGTATTTATCACATTGATTGTAATAGGTATTATTGTATTCAGTGTTTCTTTCGGATTTTCACATTAAATATATACTTTTGTTACTATCATATAAATCAAAATAATGTCACTACAGGTTAAAAATATAAGCAAGTTTTATGGCGAACAGAAAGCCTTAGACAGTATTAGTTTCTCTATCCCAAAGGGTCAAATAGCTGGCTTTTTAGGCCCTAATGGGGCAGGTAAGTCTACACTAATGAAGATTCTAACGACATACATTCACAGTGATGAAGGTCAAGCTTATGTCAATGACTTTAACGTAGAGACAGAACAGCGAAATGTACAGCATTCTATAGGTTATTTACCAGAGCACAATCCGCTGTACTTAGAGATGTATGTGCGAGAGTATTTACAGTTCAACGCTGATATTTATAAAGTAGCTAAAAGTAGAATTGACGAAGTAATTAACCTAACAGGTCTAAGTCCTGAAGCGCATAAGCGAATAGGTGAATTATCGAAAGGATATAGACAGCGTGTAGGATTAGCCACTGCTCTTCTTCACGATCCAGAGGTACTTATCTTAGATGAACCTACCACAGGATTAGATCCTAATCAATTAGTAGAGATTAGAGAGTTAATTAAAAACATTGGTAAGGATAAAACGGTATTTCTCTCTACACATATTATGCAAGAAGTAGAAGCTATTTGTGACCGTGTGATTATTATCAAAAAAGGACAAATAGTAGCAGATCAAATGCTTTCATCTATGTTAGAGAATCAAAATGAACAGATAATAGCTGTTGAATTTGACTTTAAAATAGAGGTTCAGTTTATAGATAGAATCCCTAACCTTATCCGTGCAAATCATATTCATGACACACAGTGGGAATTAGTGTTCCCTATAGATAATGATTATAGACCTACTGTATATGACTTCGCTCAAGAGAATGGACTTAAAACACTATCCATGCAAGTAAAAAACAAAAATCTAGAAAGTCTCTTTAGAGAGATTACACAATAAGCAAAAACACCTCTTAGTAGAGGTGTTTTTTTTATACCTCAACCCACACAAAAAAAGAGGTTGTCACGAATGACAACCTCTTACGCTAACTAAAAACAACAACCAAATACCATTCTAAAATGGATACTTTTTTTAAAAATAAATATTCAATTAATTACGAGCATCTAACTCTTCTTGAGGAATGACTAACTGGAAGCGTTTATCCTGTGCAGGAAGAGATACTACAGTTCTGTGATTACCTGTACGAGTGATTCCTCTTAATAATCGCTTAGCATCGAACCACTCTACTCCGCATTCTCCATATAATTCTTTTCTTCTCTCTAATAAGATTACATCTAGTAACGCTGTACCAGTAGCACTTGTAGCTTTAGCTTTTGCATCTCTATTTAGACGAATAGCATCTAATATCTCTTTTGACTTTCTTTCATTGCCTAAATGATATTCTGCTTCAGCTTCTATTAATACCAATTCAGGATATCTGATAACTGGTAAATCAGCTTCGAATGTGAATTTAAACTTAGAAGTCACATACTCTTGCCAATCTCCTTTAGGCTTTTCGTAAAAATTACTAAACAAGTTTCGCACATCTGTTGGGCTAAAATATTTCACAAACTCATCATTGATAAACGTACCGTGATAAGCTACCGCTATATGATCCATCATAGCGTGTGGATGTGATTTATAATACACAGACTGATCAGCACTCTGAGGCAATGCCCATAACCACTCTGTCGCACTCATCGTATCAAAGCCTTTGTTGTAATCTTCTGCATTCAATACTTTTAGTATATTTCCTCCATAAGCTTCATTCGCATTCTTCTTAGCTAGATCCCATTTACCCATATATTGATATACTTGAGCTAAAAATGCTTGAGCTACTGATTTATTGATATACGATTTATTTATTCTACCTCCTCCTAGTCTAGACGAAGCTTCTTCTAAGTCAGTTACTATTCTAGTAAAGAACTCTTCCTTAGTAGAAAATGGATTAGGTATAGTAGTCGGCTCTGTATATATCGGCGGAAATGTTACGTTTTGATTAGATAAATAAGCATCTCCAAACTCTATTGCCAATTGAAAGTAATAATATCCTCTAAGAGCTAGAGCCTGACCTATTAACTCATCTTTATCTTCTTTACTAATCTTTGTACTCTCTTCTACTCCTTGAATAAAGTTATTTACTTGATCTATGATTCTATAAGGCAATCGCCATGAGAACTTAGATCTAGTCCCTGTACTTAAATACACCTGGTAGTCATAATCTGAGCCAAACCAAATCTGTTTTTGTATCAAATCTGCTCCTTTTACACTTCGAGCAAATAAAATACTATGTAATCCAGACGCTTCATCATTAATCAAAGTGCTTCTCTGTAATCTCAAAATTCCCGATAAGAATGAGGTCGCCCCCTCTTTACTCCCAAATACTACTTCTGGAGATATACTATCTTTTGGTTTTGGATCATCTAAGAAATCTGATGAACATCCTGTAACTGTGCTAATAAACAATACAGCTACGATACTTTTTATTATTGATTTTATCACGTATTTACTCTTTTAGAAATTAATATTTAATCCAACAGATAGGGTTGCAGATAGAGGCACACGATAGTTAGTCACCCCGTTAATTGCTTGCTCTGGATCGATACCTTTATGTGACTGGAAAGTCAATAAATTCTCTCCTTGCACATATACCCTTGCTTGTTTTAATTTAAACTTACCTAAACTTTCGATAGGTAAAGTATACCCAAGTGTTAATGCTTTTAATCTTAAATAATCATTCTTATACAGGAATCTAGTAGATGTTGCAGCAAAGTTATTTGTAGAGTTAATAAGTACTGGGATATCCGTAATATCACCCGGCTTTTGCCAACGATTAACTATATCAGGTGAACTTTGATATCCTATAGACATACCATTCATTAATCCCGAATAATCATTATCATAAATATAACCACCTAAACTAAAATTAAAGAATGCACTAAAATCAAAGTTTTTATAAGATAAAGCCGTATTAAATCCTCCTACTAGTTTTGGAAGAGCAGATTTATTATAGTAACGCGTTGCCTCGTTATAGTCCTTTGTAGTTTCTCTTCCTATCACTTGACCATCTGTATCTACTACATCCTTATACCACATTCCATATCCATCATTAGGATCTACACCAGCCCAATCTCTTAAATAGAAATCATAAAGAGAGCGACCTTCTGCCCATCTATTTAACCCACTGATAAAACTGTCTTGCGTCAGTGATTTAATCTTATTTCTATCAATAGAGAAATTAAGTGAAGTATCCCATTTCCAATCGCCAGAACGTATATTATGAGAAGTCAAGCTTACCTCTAGTCCATAGTTTTCTATTGTTCCAGCATTAGATAATATCTCTAAGTTACCAGTAGAAGGAGCTTGTGGAATAGCAAATAATAAATCTATAGAACGCTTTTTATAATAATCAACCGATCCTTCTATTCTATTGTTAAACAAACTAAAATCGATACCAGCATTGAATGAAGCTGTTTTCTCCCATGTCAAATATGGATCAGCTAAATCACCTAATACAACCCCAGGATTATCTAACTGATTATAACCTGTATCAAATAACCTTAAGTAAGGAAAATACTTCCCTGTGATATTATTATTTCCTAGCTCACCATAAGAAACTCTTAATTTTAATAAGTCAATAGTATTATTGTCTACTAAGAAATCTTCTGATGACACTATCCAAGATCCTCCTACTGAGTAGAAGTTTCCTTTTCGAACAGATTTATCAAAACGAGTACTTGCATCACGTCTAAACGATCCTTCTATAAAATACTTATTTGCATAGTCATAACTTACCCTACCTAAATAACTAGTCAATCTATCCTCTACATCGTATCCATTAATACCCTCTAATGAGGTACCACTCCCTATCTCTGTATTACCAGGTAAGAATCCTGTAGTAGAAGCATTAAAGAAATCTTTCTTAAACTTATAAGCCTCGTAGATACCATCTACTGCGATATGGTGTTCTCCTAATATCTTATCGTAGTGTAAGGCATTAATAAAGTTCAATGTCTCTGACGTATCCTTGAATCTAAGTACACGACCATTCACACTAGATGCCTGACCATACTGAGAGTTGTTGTACTCTTTATTGTCATAGTCATACTTTTCATAAGACAGATTAGTTCTGAAATATAACCCCTCAGCCAAATCTAACTTAGCAAAACCATTCCAACTCGTCGTAGATCGTCTAATTACAGTACTATTGTTTTGTAATATCCCTGCTGCATTCTCACCACTCATGATAGGGCGAACACTATTAATATCTTTACTAGAAGCATTACCATAATCATAGATCAGACTTCCTTGAGCATCATATACTACTTGTCCATTTAAGTCTCTTTTATATACAGGATATACACTAGGCATAGCATAGATCCATCCCATTGGGCTATAAAGGTTAGTACCACTCTGTACAGGGAAGTTTTGATTAGAAGCAGAGTACGCAGTATTAGCTCCTAATTGTAACCAGTCTGTCACTTGACTTTCTATATTAAGACGAACAGTCGTACGTTCAAAGTTAGAAGTCTTGATCATTCCATCTTGGTTTAAGTAGTTACCTGAAAGGAAATAAGTCGTACGATCACCTCCACCTGCTACATTAAAATTGTATTCATTTCTAAACGCTTGGTTTCTCTGCAATTCTTTTTTCCAGTCTGTCTCCCATAACAACGGATTCTTAACTGTCCAATTACCATTATAATCCACAGGTTGATCTGTTCCAAATGGATTATAACCAAAATAACTTACTAACCCATCTGAAGCCGTTCTACGTGCTGTCTCTTCATCTTGGCCTAGCACATACTGATAGTTATTCTTTCTGGCTTCCCACAGATACTGTGTATACCCACGAGTATCTAATACCTTGTGTGTTTTCACAGCATCGAATGCTACTCCAGAACTCAACTTGATATTCACGTCTGGTTGGCTATTTAGCTTACCCATTTTTGTTTTAATCAGGATTACACCATTAGCTCCACGAGAACCGTATAAGGCTGTAGAGGACGCATCTTTCAGCACGTTGATACTTTCTATCTGATCTGCACTTATCGAGCTAATATAGCCTGAATACGGAGCTCCATCTAATATAATTAATGGATCTGCTGATGCATTGATAGAACCGATACCACGAATGCGTATTGTAGGGCTCTCTCCAGGTTGAGAGTTAGAGTTTATGATATTCACTCCAGCTACTGTTCCTTGTAGTGCAGACACTACAGAAGTAGACACTTGCTTATCTAGAGCATCGCTCTTAATCTGACTAATCGCACCTACTACAGCTTTTTGTTTTTGAGCACCATAAGCCACGATTACGATATCGTCTAAGCCTATTACATCCTCTGCTAAGCTAATATTCACTACACGCTGCTTAGTCACGGTGATAGACTGAGGTTTAAAACCTACATATTCGAACTGAAGCACATCACCTTCATTTACATCGATAGCATACTTACCATCTAAGTCTGTTTGTACTCCTTTAGTTGAATTCTTTACGATAACTGAGACTCCAGGTAGAGAGACCCCCCCCTGTTCACTTACCACACCTGTCACAGTTACTTGTTGTGCTAAAGCCACATTACACAGCAGTAGCAAGCTACTTATTAGTAGCCGAAGTTTAATACTTTTCATTTATACTAAAAATTTTATTATTTTTAGCAGCACACACATTACCTATCGTTTTTTTGCTGCTTAAAAAAACGATACAAAAAAAGGAGGCTCTACCAAAGCCTCCTTTTCTGTTATTAAAACAAAAAATCAATAAAGCTTTTCTTCACATAAGGGTACACACATCTTCTCCATACACATAGAGAAGTTTTTAGCAAGAACAGGTGTACTGCATGATTTCGAAATAGGTTTTACTATTTTTTGTATAATCTTCATTTACTTATTTTTTATCTGATATAACAGTGCAAAGATATACACATAAATATTTTTTCTACAACACAACCATAATTAAGGAAAAAACATCTATAATCAATATCTTTCAAAGAAAAAACCATTACTTTTACATATCCTAAACTTCACTAAACAGAAAAATTAACTATGCAACACATAGACGAAATTGATAAAAGACTACTTATCGAACTTCAATTAGACGGAAAACAATCGACAAAACAACTAGCAGAGAAAGTGAACTTATCACTTACACCAGTACACGAACGAATAAAGAAGCTTGAAGCAACAGGTATTATTCAAGGGTACACTGCCCAACTTAACCCCGATTTATTAGGAAAAAAACTAATCGTATACTGTCAAGTCATACTGATCAGACATCAAGAAAGTCTATTCGAAGAATTTGAGAAATATGTAAAGGGCTTAGACGAAGTATTAGAAGCTTCTTATATAGCAGGGGACTATGACTTCTTTTTAAAGTTATTAGTTGACGACGTACAAGCCTATCAACAATTCGTAGTACACAAAATCTCTAAACTAGAGATTATATCTAATATCAAAAGTTCTTTTGTAATTCAGACGATCAAAAAGACTTCTAATATACCTTTATAAAAAAAGCCCTGAAATCAAATGATATCAGGGCTTTCCTTTATTCTATATTAACTCTAAAATAGACCGTTTATTTCAGCATCTATTTTATTAATTACGTTTCCTAAATCTTCTGGGTTTTCTACGAAATCCAAATTATCTACATCGATAATTAGTAACTTCCCTTTGTCATACCCTTTAATCCACTCTTCATATCGTTCATTTAATTTGTTTAAATACTCGATAGAAATAGAGTTTTCATAATCTCTTCCTCTCTTTTGGATTTGCCCTACTAGATTAGGTACAGAGCTTCTTAAATAGATTAATAAATCTGGAGCCCCTACCAACTCTTGCATCAATTCGAATAAAGAAGAGTAGTTCTGAAAATCACGATTAGACATTAAGCCCATTGCGTGTAAGTTCGGCGCGAAGATATGTGCATCTTCATATATTGTACGATCCTGGATAATCGTCTTACCACTTTGTCTAATTTGTAAAACTTGACGAAAACGGCTATTTAAAAAATACACTTGTAAGTTAAAAGACCATCTGTCCATCTGGTGGTAGAAGTCATCTAGATAAGGATTATCTACTACATCCTCATAATGAGGTTCCCACCCATAGTGTTTGGCTAATAAATTTGTAAGCGTAGTCTTTCCTGCGCCTATATTTCCAGCAATAGCTATATGCATTACGGTAATTTTATAAAGTAATTATTTAATTTCTGTCCGTCAAAAATACTCAATTTTTGATTGCCATAAAAGAAGCCTGAAATGCTTTTTTCTTTTGTATCTAGAACAGAAGTCTTATTCGCTTTTAAATCAACAAAGTATAATTTATCTTTATAAGAATAAAGTAATTTATCTACCTCTAATATTTGCATTAAATCGTATTCCGATTCTAGATTATACGTAACAATCTCTTTACCGACTAGGTCATTTCCATGTAATACGTTCTCTTCATCTACCCAAAAGAACAGATGAGGCAGTGTCAAATATTGTTTAATCTTAACTCCCTCTGGAAAAGTAAATACACGGTGTAGCTCATAAGTAACGCTGTTATATAAATTCACTGATCTGTTGCGCTCATTCACTAACCAATAATTACGCTTCGTACTCACCCCTGCAAAACTAGTCTCCATAGTCGGAAACTTAACTCCTAGTTCGATGACATTGCGTTCTGCTAACTCTCTATTGACTAATACAAAAGCCTTCTTTTCTTTATAGAAAAGCATTAGCTCTAGAGGATTAGTAATATCGATTAAGGTAAGAGAGTCAAAATTCTTACTCTTATAAGAAGTACCACTATATTTTGTGTTTTTTCTAAAAACATCTCCTTCTTTTAGATAAGTACTTTCATAGATATCTTTACCTAAGAACTGCTGATCCTTACCTACATTTTCATTATTCTGAAACTTTAGTCGTAAGGTATCCTTAATGACGATTGGCTCATCCTTCACTACAGTTTCTTTTTTTTGATCTATTGTTTTAGAAGGTTCTTGAGCATATCCCAAAAATCCAACTAGAGCAACAATTAAACAAGAAAATATCTTTTTCATAACTTACTTTTTTTAGCTTTTCATATATGTCAAAAAGGTAAACGGATACTGATGTCTTGCATCTTTATCATGAAACTCCTCTCTGACTAACTTCCACTCTTTAGGATCTATAACAGGAAAGAAAGCATCTGCCTCTAATACTGTATGTACACGAGTTAATTCTATCTTATCTGCAAAAGGAAGTGCTAGATTATAGATTTCCCCTCCACCTATAATAAAACTTTCTTCTTGCTCTGTTACTAAATCTAAAGCCTTTTCTAAACTATTCACTACGATACATGCCGCAGGAGCATCATAGTCCTCCTGACGGGTAATGATGATATGCGTACGGTTAGGCAAAGGTTTTGGAAATGACTCAAAAGTCTTTCTTCCCATTATAATAAAATGGTGAGACGTTAAGTCCTTAAAGTGTTTAAAGTCATCTGGCAAATGCCATAACAAATCATTGTCTTTACCTAAAGCATTATTCTCTGCAGCTGCAGCGATCAGTGTCAGCATATATTTATTTTTTATCTAATTCTGGTGAGCTAGTAGGAGTTGGTTGTTGGATTTGCTCTAAATCTCTCTGTGTATCTACTAATGGAAAATCCTTCTCTACTTTTGCTCTTAATTCTTTGATTCGTTGTTCTTGTAGCTCTACTAAACGTCTTACTTGCTTATCCTCCCATCGCTTACCCATAAAACGATCTACGATTAATACATTCACAGCGTGTAAGAATACTAACAATGCCCATATCCCGATAGCATACGGCCACCAAATCGTAACTGTAGTCTGATCCTGAACTAAGCCGTTAAAACAAAACATGGCAATACTTCCTAAAACAAATACTACAAAGTGAAAGAATAACATCTTTCTTTGTTTTAATCGTTTGCGTGCATATTCATACATTTCGTAAGATTCATCTCTTTTCATAAGCTATATTTTTATTATTCTGTTTATACAGACACCTGTCCTTTTATAGCAGGATGAGGATCATACCCCTCAAGTGTAAAATCTTCGTATTTAAAACTAAATATATCTTTCACCTCTTTGTTTATCACCATACGAGGCAACGGTTTTGGTTCTCTACTTAACTGTAACGTTACCTGTTCGATATGGTTATTATAGATATGTACATCTCCGAATGTATGGATAAAATCACCTACTTCTAGATCACATACCTGAGCGACCATCATCGTTAATAAAGCATAAGAAGCAATATTAAAAGGCACCCCTAAGAATACATCTGCACTGCGCTGATATAACTGACATGACAGTTTACCATCTGCTACATAGAACTGAAAGAATGAATGACATGGAGGTAATGCCGCCTTACCATTAGCTACATTCTCTGCAAAAGAAACAGAAGTATCAGGCATCACACTAGGATTCCATGCAGACACCATTATACGTCTACTATTAGGGTTGTTCTTCAGTGTATCTATCACCTCTTTTATCTGGTCTATCCCTTCTCCATTCCAGTTTCTCCATTGATATCCATACACAGGTCCTAGATCACCGTTCTCATCAGCCCACTCATCCCATATACGCACTCCATTCTCACTAAGATACTTAATATTCGTATCTCCGTTTAAGAACCACAACAACTCATATACGATAGACTTTAAATGTACTTTCTTAGTTGTAACCAAAGGAAATCCTTCTGATAAATCAAATCGCATCTGATGACCGAATATACTCTTAGTTCCTGTCCCTGTACGATCTCCTTTTTGTGTTCCGTTATCTAGTACTTGCTGTACTAAGTCTAAGTATTGTTTCATTGTTGTGTTGTCTATATAGGTTTATTATCTTTTATTTAATTCATCTCTTAGCAAGGCTGCTCTTTCGTAATCTTCATTTACAAGAGCATCATCTAGCATTTTTTCTAAATCAGATTTAGTATAACTAGAATAATCATTAGCCTTCGCCTCCTCTTCTAAAAACTGCTCTACTTGAGAAGCAATATCTTCTCCAGAATAAGGAACCTTTTGTTCTTCTACCTCCTCTTCTTCTTGTTCTTCCTCAGCATTAAGAATAATACCAGCTCTATCTAAGATATCTTTATAAGTATAAATAGGAGCATAAAAGCGTATCGCTAATGCTATCGCATCTGAAGTACGTGCATCTATCGTCTCCTCTATACCATCTCTTACACAAACTAAGCTAGAATAAAAAACTCCATCTAATAGTCTGTTAATAATAACTTCTTTGACTATGATACTGTATCGATCTGCTAAGGTCTTAAACAGATCATGAGTCAGAGGTCTAGGTGGTTTAATATCATCCTCTATCGCTATCGCAATAGACTGAGCCTCAAAGGCTCCTATTACGATAGGTAATTTTCTACTTCCTACCTCTTCTTCTAGTATAAGTGCATATGCACCATTCTGTGTATGACTATAAGAGATCCCACTTACCGTTAATTTTATTAAACTCATAATTATTTTTTATACAAAAAAAGCAACTAAAACAAAGATATAAATATTCTTCGTCTTAGTTGCCTTATATATTTAAAAGCTTATAAAATGCTTATGCATTCTTAGCCTTAAACTCTTTTAATTTCTCTACTAATTGAGGTACTACTTGGAATGCATCTCCTACGATACCATAGTCAGCTACTTTAAAGAATGGTGCTTCCGCATCTGTATTAATAGCTACTTTTACTTTAGAAGAGTTCACCCCTGCGATATGTTGGATAGCTCCAGAGATACCTACAGCGATATATAAGTTCGCAGCTACAGGCTTACCTGTTTGTCCTACGTGCTCTTCATGCGATCTCCACCCTAAGTCAGATACAGGCTTAGAACAAGCTAATGCTCCACCTAATACTTCTGCTAAGTCTTCGATCATCTTCCAGTTCTCTGGTCCTTTTAATCCACGTCCTCCTGATACTACTACATCAGCATCAGCGATAGTTACTTTTCCAGATACTTTTTCTACTCCTTCTACTTTTAGGCTGAAGTCAGCATCGTTTAACGATGGTGCAAAATCCTCAGCTGCAGCAGCTCCAGAAGCCTCTACTAGTCCGTAAGAGTTCTTAGCTAATGCTAATACTTTTACATCTGTAGTTAATTCTGTATGTGTAAATGCTTTAGTAGAGAAAGAGTTTCTCTTCACTACGAAAGGAGAAGTACTCTCTGGCAAAGCTACCACGTTAGAAGCATATCCAGCGTTTAGAGCTACTGCTACATAAGGAGCAGCGTATAAACTGTCTGTTGTAGAAGATAATACTACTACTTTAGCTCCTTCTTTAGCAGCTGCTTGTTTGATTACATCTGCATAAGCTTTAGCATTAAAGTTAGCTAACTTATCGTTAGATACTTTTAATACTTTATCTACACCGTATTTTCCTAATTCGCTTACGTCTGAAGCATTGATCGTTACAGCTGTCACAGTTGTTCCTAATGACTCTGCTACTTTTTTAGCATAAGAAGCTAACTCTAATGCTACTTTTTTAAATTTTCCTTCTGCTGATTCAGCATATATTAAAACTGACATAATTCTTCTTTTTTAAAGGTTTACAAATAAATGAAATTAGATAACTTTTGCCTCGTTGTGTAACAAGTTGATTAACTCATCTAAGTTATCAGGTGAAATCATTTTACAAGCTGATTTTGGAGCTGGTTTTTCGAATTTCACATCTTTAGTAGTTTCTTCTGCTCCTACTGGTTCTACTACAGCTAAAGCCTTTGTTCTAGCTGACATAATACCACGCATATTAGGAATGCGCAAGTCTTTTTCATCTACGATACCTTTTTGTCCTCCGATTACTAATGGCAATTTTCCAGAGATAGTCTCTTTACCACCGTCTATCTGACGAATCGCTTTCACAGAAGTACCTTCTACTTCTAACCCCTCACATGAGTTAACGAAATCGTATCCTAAGAATGCAGCTAGCATTCCTGGTACCATTCCACCATTATAATCTAAAGATTCCTTACCAGCTAATACTAAGTCAAAACCTCCATTTTTTACTACTTCTGCTAATTGTTTTGCTACGAACATTCCGTCAGTAGGATTAGCATTCACACGGATAGCCTCATCTGCTCCGATAGCTAATGCTTTACGCAACGTAGCTTCAGTATCAGGTCCACCTACATTCACTACAGTAACTGTAGCTCCTTGTTTCTCTTTGAACCAGATAGCTCTAGTTAAAGAATACTCGTCATTAGGATTGATTACAAACTGTACTCCATTTGTATCAAATGTTGTATCTCCATTCGTGAAGTTAATTTTTGAAGTAGTATCAGGCACATGACTGATGCAAACTAATATTTTCATTTTTATATCGTTTTTTGTGTTTCACATTTACTTACCGAACGAAAATAAGAATTTATTTTTGATATTTTACTATGCGTGCATATAAAATTATCAGTCTTATTTAAATAGATTCTAATTAACAAACTTTTACCTCTACCCTTTTATAATGCTCCACACCCCTTAATTATATTGAAATACAAACTTTTTCTTTCCTATTTATGGTAAGGGTACTCCTGTCCTTATCCTATTATTTCTCTTTTAATAACAACTTTTTTAATAAAAGAATTAACACGAATTTGGTTAAATAATCTTTTAATCCCCTTACTTATACTCTTAGTCCCCGAACAGAATTACGTTATCGTCACAGACAAATTCAGATTTTAATCTATGTCTTTAGTACTAATATCACCTTCCTTATAATAGCTATCTAAGCAAAACTCTTTTCTTTTTAAGTAATTTACTAGTTCTCTCTACTTCTTCAACACCGCTACAACACTTCTTCAAGACTTCTTCAACAAACAACGTCTTAACTAGAGCAATCATGGAGAAGTCTTGACGAACTGTTGAAGAAGATAGCACAAAGCCTTATATATACTGGCTTGAAAGCTATTCAATACCCAACTACAAAAAAAGGACAACACACAACAGCATCTTAAAAATCAACCACTTAACCCTTAAAAATCATAAAATAAAAATAAAAAAGCAGACCTACTTTTTTCTTAAAACAACGTTTAAAGAAGGATTAAAGCTCTATTTAGGCTAAAAAACAATGTAAAAAGACAGCTTCTAGCATCATTATTAGTCCCAAAAAAGGACAAGAACAAAAAAAGTGTAGAGAAATTCGAACAACTATATATAGTACATAGCTAGGATAGCTACTGATTATTTAATCACAGATACTAATATTTCACCAACAAAAAAATAGTAAAGCTATCTTCTAAACTGCAGAGGATTTACCCCTGTCTCGCGCTTAAAGAAACGCCCCATATAAGAAGGGTCTTGAAAGTTTAACTGCTCAGCTATTTGGCTAATGTTTAAATCCGTATTGCGAAGGTAATCTTTAATCTCTAATACCACTTGACGATTAATAAGCTCTTTAGGGCTATAGTTCAAGAACTGCTGAGTGATCTGTGATAAATAATAAGGTGTAATACATAAAGTATCTGCATAGAACGCGACATCTCTATGCTGCTTAGCATGATGAGTGATCAGATCCCAGAACTTCCAGCATAGCTCCTCTTGTCTACTGTAGTGCTTCTCTATAATTAACTCATCATAGTTAACCTGTTCTGATAAATTTAAAAACAAAATCTGAAATTGGTTACACAGCATTCGCTTAGTGTGTATAGAAGTGTGCTCTATCATATAAAGAGATACAGAATGCCAGTGATTATAAATCCTAATATTCTCTTCACTAAAATATTGCACTGGGAAATAATGTAGGTAACTAAACAATTCGTTTGGTAATACATAAGCAATCTCACTAGCGAAATCGCGCTGAATCAAAAAACAATGCATCCTATAGTCCTCTGACATCTCTCTGAAGGTGACTATATTATCTTCTCCTACGATAATAAAGTTACCCTTACTCAGTATATACTCTTTAAAATCAACACTGATGAGTGCCCTTCCAACTTCTACAAAAAAGAACGATAAATAAGGGGTAGCTACAGGATAATCAAACTGATTCTCTTTCGTACAAATGCCATAATCCACCCCAAAACTAAGAGTGATACGCTCCTTTAAATCTATCAAAACACTTTTCATAAATACAGAATAAAATCAAAGCACCATACAAATAAACAAAAATAATTTCTAAAATTACATTTTTATCTAAAATAATCATACAGCCAGATTCTAAGCACACCCCTACTTTTGCATCAGAATAATAACAAGTACTTTCAACAAGAGTACAAAAATGAAAAGAAGATGAGACTAGAAACAGAAAGATTGATTTTGCGCCCTTGGGAAGAGTCAGATGCAGAGAGTTTATACTTATACGCAAAAGACGAACAAGTAGGTCCAGCAGCAGGTTGGCCAGCCCATAAAAGTGTAGAAGAAAGTAAAGCAGTAATCAACAACGAATTTGCACACCCAGAGATATACGCCGTAGCTCTAAAAGACACTAATGAAGCGATAGGATGTATTGGTTTATTAATCGGAAAAAACAGCAACTTTGACATTTCTGAAAACGAAGCAGAAGTAGCCTACTGGATAGGTGTACCACACTGGGGCAAAGGCTATATCCCAGAGGCACTTGAGCGATTAATCAAACACGCATTCGTAGACCTTAAGATGGTAGACCTCTGGTGTGGATTCTACGAAGAAAACACAAAATCACTACGTGCACAATCTAAGTGTGGATTTACATTCGCTTATAAATCAAAAAACAGATACGACAAATACTTTAAAGACGACCGTATCGAAGTAATCACCAGACTTAAATATGAAGATTGGTTACAATCACAGCAATAACACTTCACCCTTCTATCTCTATAGGAGGGTTTCTTTTGATTGGGCACATAGAGATGGCGTAACACCATGAGTTAAGAAATCTCAACGATACAACGATAAACTATAAAAGCTAAAATACTACAACACCTTCAACTAAAGGCGTATAATATTAAAGAATTGTAAATCAGAAATAAAGTAGGTTATAAAAAATATAATAAAAGAGGACGCATAAGATTAAAACCTATAAAACAATAAAACAGATACTCAAGATAAAGATATTTTTTCCTATTTTTGCTTTCGTAAATTAATTACACAAAATAGAAAATTATGAGAACGATTCAATTTAGAGAGGCCGTGTGTGAAGCGATGAGCGAAGAAATGCGTCGCGACGAATCAATATATTTAATAGGTGAAGAAGTAGCTGAATATAACGGTGCTTATAAAGCTTCTAAAGGTATGTTGGACGAATTCGGTCCAAAACGTGTTATCGATGCTCCGATTGCAGAGTTAGGATTTGCTGGTATTGCAGTTGGATCTGCAATGAATGGTAACCGTCCTATCGTTGAGTTTATGACTTTCAACTTCTCTTTAGTAGGAATCGACCAAATTATAAACAATGCTGCTAAGATGCGTCAGATGTCTGGTGGTCAATTTAATATTCCTATCGTATTCCGTGGACCTACTGCATCTGCAGGACAATTAGGTGCAACTCACTCACAAGCTTTTGAAAACTGGTATGCTAATGTACCTGGATTAAAAGTAGTAGTACCATCTAACGTATATGACTGTAAAGGATTATTAAAAGCGGCTATCCGTGATAATGACCCTGTTATCTTCATGGAATCTGAGCAAATGTATGGTGATAAAGGTGAAGTGCCAGAAGGAGAATACACTATCCCATTAGGAGTAGCTGATATTAAGAGAGAAGGTACTGATGTAACTATCGTTTCTTTTGGTAAAATCATCAAAGAAGCTTATAAAGCTGCTGATGAACTAGCTCAAGAAGGTATCTCTTGTGAAATTATTGACTTGCGTACTGTACGTCCATTAGATCAAGAGGCTATTCTTAAATCTGTAAAGAAAACAAATCGTCTAGTAATTCTAGAGGAGGCTTGGCCATTTGGAAGTATTTCTTCTGAAATTACTTATATGGTACAAGAGCAAGCATTCGATCATTTAGACGCTCCTATCCAAAGAATCACGACTGCTGATACACCAGCACCATATTCTCCAGTATTACTACAAGAGTGGCTACCTAACGCTAACGATGTAGTGAAAGCTGTAAAAAAAGTACTTTACAAGTAAAAAAAATAACGTATATTTGATAGACTCCATCTTATGCTAAGATGGAGTCTTTTTTTATGAATACTACTTTACTATGAAAAATAAAGTTAAGTTTCTATTATTATTTCTACTCGTTTCAGCATTTAGTTGGGGACAAACCAAAGTAAGTGGGAAAATAATTGACGAAAACAACTTAGAGGTGCCATTTGCTAGCGTTTACTTTAAAAACTCTACTGATGGGGTAATTGCTAATGAATCTGGTAAGTTCTACTTAGAGTCTACCAAGACCTATACTACCCTAGTGGTATCTTTCGTGGGTTATAAAACACTTGAAATTCCGTTAGAGGGAAAAACAAATCTAGATCTAAAAGTCGTTCTACAAGATGACAACACCTTAGATGAAGTTAAAATCTATGCTGGTAAAACTTCTAAGAAGAATAACCCTGCCTTAGATATTCTACGTAAAATATGGGAGCGTAAACGCAAGAATGGTTTATATATGTTCTCTCAATACGAGTATGATAAATACGAAAAAGTAGAGTTTGACTTAAACAGTATAGATAGCGCATACCAGAAGAAAAAACTATTCAGAGGTATGGAGTTCATCTTCGAACAAGTAGACACCAACCGCATTACAGGGAAGACATACCTACCTATTTTTATCAATGAAAATATAGGTCAGGTATATGGTGATAATAGAAACGGTAAGAAAATCGAAAAAACCTTAGGAAACAAAAACTCAGGTTTTGATACGAATCAACATATTATCGAATTCGTTAAAGACCTATACGCTGAGTATAATATCTACAACAATTATATCAAGATATTCGATAAAGACTTCGTCAGTCCACTATCTCGTACAGGTATTAATGTGTATAACTATGTACTAGCAGATAGTGCTTATATAGATGATAAATGGTGTTTTAATATCGTATACTACCCTAGACGTAAAGGAGAACTAACATTCAAAGGAGACTTCTGGGTGAACGACTCTACATTCGCAATCAAGAAAATTAATATGGAAGCGAGTAGAGATGCAAATATTAACTGGGTTAAAGAGATTTATATAGAGCAAGAATTCGATGTTCTAAATGATTCTGTATTCCTATTGACTAAAGATCACTTCATGTCTGACTTTGCCCTTTCTAAAAGAGAGAAGTCTAAAGGGGTCTATGGTAAGCGTACTTCTATCTATAAACATCACAAATTTGATATAGAGCATCCTGATGAATTCTATCAAAAGAATGTGAATGTATATGATGAAGGAATCTATAAAAGAGATGAAGACTTCTGGAAAAGTTATCGCTTTGAATCATTAAGTAAAGACGAACTAGGAATCTATAAAATGCTAGATACATTAAAAACAGTACCTAAGTTTAAGTTCCTATTTGATCTATCATCTACTATAGCGAGTAACTACTACAATATCGATAAGTATAAATTTGACTACGGACCTATCTTTTCTACTTTTGGATATAACGATATTGAAGGGTTGCGTTTGCGTGCTGGTGGAAGAACTTACTTTGGTCCGAATGACAGATGGAGATTAGAAGGATATGGTGCATACGGATTTAAAGATAATCAGTTTAAATATGGCGTAAGTGCTAAAGTACTATTGCACAACGATAGTAGATTAATCTTATTCGGAGGAAACCGTAGAGATATAGAGCAAATAGGTGTAAGTCTTACAGAGACAAATGATGTATTGGGAAGAAGTTTTGCTTCGAACTCTTTATTTGCGAGTGGAGATAATACGAAATTGACTAAAATTAATCTTTCTACAGTAGGTTTAGAAATAGAACCTGTCAAGAACTTAAAGTTTAGTACTTCGTTTAATTATAGAACACTAAGAGCGGCATCAGACTTATTTAACCTAGACTACTACGAGGATAAAGAGAATAATATCATCGCTAACGAAACAAAACAGTCTGAGTTTAACCTAACTGCCGAATATACACCTAAACGAAAAACAATAGGATACGGTGTAGATAGAACAGATGTAGATAAAAAATACCTACGTATGTTCTTAAAGTATACACAAGGGTTCAAAGGTGTAATAGATAGTGACTTCGAGTATAAAAAAGTTCAATTCTATGCTAGAAAACCTTTATTGTTAGGAGGCTTTGGTACATTGACACCTACATTCGAAGCAGGGAAGACATTCGGAGAAGTACCTCTAGGGTTATTAAGTGTTGTACCTGGTAACCAGTCGTGGTTTAATATCGAAAATACGTTTGCGAACTTAAACTACTACGAATTTGTTACTGATCAATATGCATCATTGCATTTAGAGCACAATTTTGGAGGTCGTTTATTCTCACGTATTCCATGGTTAAGAGATTTCAATTTACGTGAGATCGTAGGAGTTAGAGGAATATACGGAAAGGTTTCACAAGAGAACATAGATTTAAATGCATCAGGACTACAATACAAGGCACCTAGTGATGTGTATTATGAATATTATATAGGTGTAGGTAATATATTAAAAATCTTTAGACTTGATTTAAGTTGGAGAGGAAATTACCTAGATATGCCTGACGCTAGAAAGTTTGCTATTAGAGGATCTTTCGGAATTTATTTCTAATAATTAATCTAAAACTTGTTATAAACAAGTAATTAGAGTACTTTTGCACACGATTTTTAGAAATAAGATTTAAATAAAAAAATATGAATACATTCGAAACTTTTGATGCATTTGTTGAGATTCCAGCAGGCAGCAGAAACAAATATGAGTATGATTTTGATTTAAAAAGATTGCGTTTTGACCGTCTTTTATATTCTAACATGAGATATCCAGCTGATTACGGATTCA
This sequence comes from Myroides odoratimimus, assembly GCF_004337635.1. Lineage (NCBI taxonomy): Bacteria > Pseudomonadati > Bacteroidota > Flavobacteriia > Flavobacteriales > Flavobacteriaceae > Myroides > Myroides odoratimimus. The sequence continues at coordinate 1,834,527 of NZ_CP037427.1, read as the reverse complement.
TTCCAGAAACATTAGCTTTAGATGGAGATCCTCTAGACGTACTTGTAATGTTCACTGAGCCATCTCTTCCAGGAATGGTAGTAGAGGTAAAACCTGTAGGTGTTTTCTATATGGCTGATGATAAAGGACAAGATGAAAAAATCTTATGTGTACCTGTATCTGATCCAATCATGAATAAACTAAACGATATTCAAGATGTAAACGAGCACTTCAAAAAAGAAGTAGAACACTTCTTCAAAGTATACAAAGACTTAGAAAACAAAACAGTTACAACTGATGGTTTTGGAGATAAAGCAGCTGCTGTTCAACTAATCAAAGAATGTACTGAGCGTTTTGAAAAATTAGAAAACAAAGCTGAAGGTTTATTCAGCATCCGTTACTAATAAAATATAGTAAGAGAGCCACTCAAATGAGTGGCTCTCTTCTTTTATATCTACTACTTAATTATTTTTTATCTAAATATCTTTCTAATAAGATATCTATATGGTGTAAAGTATGACCATAGTTAAGCCTACCAATCTCTTCTACAGAGAGTACATAATGAGCCATTTGGTTTTTTAAAGCTAAAGCTTCTGTTGTAAAACCTTTAAACTGATAATACACACTCTTCATCAGTGTGATATATTCTTCTCTTAAATCTTGAGGTTCTTTACATTCCCCTTTTGAATTATCTACATACAGATTCTCATCAAATCCACTTAAGACACTTGTGTCCTGACGTGCGATATGCAAGGCACGATAACTAAATATACGTTCACAGTCTATCAGATGCTGTATCAGTTCCTTTACCGTCCACTTCCCTTCTGCATAAGCATAATCCCATTTATGTTGTAAGGTTACTTTATCCATTACCTCTAAGACAATAGGGATACGAGCTAATAATATCTCTTCTAAAGGCAATCCTTCTGAACGTCGAATGTAATCTGTGTGTGACATAGAGTTTATTTATAAGGTTTAGTCTGGTTATTTGTCTATCCAAAGTTAAAAAATGTCTTCATTAGTTATCGATATTTTTTACAAACAAAAACACAATACTTCACCGAAATAGCTTCATAAATAAAGTAAGATTTAGAAAGAATGATTTTAAATTTAAAAAAAGATAATTTTAACACCTTTCAATACTTAAAATTTTCTTAATTTCCACAAATATAAAACAAGCATATCTCTACTTAATAACAAAGAGATGTACTACAAACACACACAACAAAAAGCACAAACAACACAATGGAAGAAATTATTAAATTACTAAATGACTTAATTTGGTCTAACATTTTTATTGCACTCTGTCTATTAGTAGGACTTTATTTTACGATTACAACAGGATTTATACAGATCAGATACTTTCGCCATATGGTGAAATTACTTTTTACAGAAGGTTCTTCCGATAAAGGGGTAAGCCCATTTCAAGCCTTTAGTATGGCTATCGCTGGACGTGTAGGAGTAGGTAATATCGTAGGGGTAGCAACAGCTATCGCTGCAGGAGGTCCTGGAGCTATCTTCTGGATGTGGGCTATTGCCTTCTTAGGAAGTGCATCTGCTTTTATAGAATCTACATTAGCACAAATTTACAAAGTAGATAAAAATGGTCAATACGTAGGAGGTCCAGCCTTCTACATCGAAAAAGGAATGAAGAGTAAAGCATTTGCCCTATTCTTCTCTATCGTAACTTTAATCAGTTGCGGTCTATTCTTACCGAGTATCCAAAGTAATAGTATCGCCGTAAGTATGCATTCAGCTTTCTCTATCCCTACATGGGTTAGTGGTATTGCTATTTGTTTATTCTTAGGATTTGCAGTATTTGGTGGAGCGAAGAAAATGGGATTAATTGCTCAGATCATTGTACCTTTTATGGCTAGTGCATATATTATCATGGCTGTCATTATTATAGGGTTAAACATACAAGAGGTACCACACATCTTTGCTTTAATATTTAAATCTGCCTTTAACTTAGAGTCTGCTTTTAGTGGAGTCTTCGGTGCTGCAATCGCATGGGGTGTAAAAAGAGGTATATATTCTAATGAGGCTGGGCAAGGTACAGCACCACACGCTTCAGCTGCCTCTGAGACATCTCATCCTGTAAAACAAGGATTAGTACAAGCTTTCTCTGTTTATGTAGATACCCTATTCGTATGTACAGCAACAGCCTTAATGATCTTATTTACAAATTCGTATAACGTAATAGATGAATCAGGGACTTATATAGTAGAAAATATGCCCGGTGTAGAAGCTGGAGCTGCTTATACGGTAAAAGCAGTGGCAACACACTTTCCTGTATTCGCTTCTCAATTCATTGCTATAGCACTAACTTTCTTTGCTATCACTACAGCTATGTCTTATGTGTTCATCGCTGAATCAAACTTCGAATACTTAAGTAAAAAGAAAAACATTATCCTAAGATGGATCATGCGTATCATCATATTAAGCATTGTATTCTTTGCCTCTACTAGTGAACCAAGTATAGCATGGGGAATCGGTGATATCGGTGTAGGAGCTATGGCATGGATTAATATCATCGCTATCTTTATCCTAAGAAAACCAGCATTAAAGGCTTTAAAAGATTATGTAGCACAACGCAAAGAAGGAAAAGATCCTGTGTTCGAACCTAGTAAAATAGGTATAGAGAATGCTTCTGAGGAATGGGATAAAATAAATGAACGAAGAGCACATCAGTAATAATCACGAGTTCTCTTAAACTTTCTTACCTTTGTACTAATTCAAATTAAGAAAAATGCATTATACAATTAGACCTGCAAAAAGAGAAGATTACGACGTAGTTCCAGAATTAATGCTACAAGCAATGGAAGATATTGTCTTCACATTTATCCAAAAAGAAGACATCGAAGAAGCCATTAACTTTCTAACTATTATGTTCCGTAAACCGGGGAACTTATATAGTTATGAAAACACTTTCGTAGCGATAGATGAAGAGGGTGATATCGTAGGTTCTATAACTGGCTATAACGGAGATGACTTTATCACGTTAAGAGAGCCTGTACTAGACCTAATGAAGCAACAGTATAATAATGACATGATACCTGAACCAGAAACCGCTGGTGGAGAATATTACTTAGACACTGTAGCTGTATCTCCTAAAGTACAAGGTAAAGGAGTAGGTAGCCACTTACTGAAACATGCTGTAGACTATGCTAAGTCACAAGGTCATAAACAAGTAGGACTAATTGTAGATTTAGAAAACCCTAGTGCAATGAAACTTTATTCTCGACTAGGATTTAAACAAGGAAATCAACTAGAGTTTGCAGGTGGTGAATACTACCACATGTATATCTAACCTCATACAGATAAACCTGAGCATGTGCTCAGGTTTTCTTTTTTTTTCAGATCCCCTATTCTTTGTTTTAGACAATAGATCATTGTCTTTATCTACTTCCTTATTTAAAAAGCATTTATTCTTCATTTTGACACAAAACGAAACTTCTCATTTGGCTTTTAATAATTATATTTGTCAAAAATAAAATACAATGTCAAAAAATATTACTCCATACGAAGGATCTGAATTAGGCAAGAAACAACAAGTCGAACAAATGTTTGATACTATTTCTGGCAATTATGATAACTTAAATAGAATGATTTCTCTTGGTACTGATCAAGGATGGAGACGTAAGGTATTAAAGTTAGTATCTGAACAAAAACCAACTACAATATTAGACATTGCTACTGGTACTGGTGATTTAGCTATTCTGCTATCTAAAACAGAAGCTACTAAAATCACTGGACTAGATTTATCCGCTGGAATGCTAGAAGTAGGTAAACAAAAGATCAAAGCGTTAAACTTAGATAATAGAATCGAAATGGTACAAGGAGACTCAGAAAACTTGCCATTTGCAGACAATACTTTTGATGCTATCACAGTAGGTTTTGGTATTAGAAACTTCGAAGACTTAGAAAAAGGATTGTCAGAAATACTTCGCGTATTAAAACCTGGAGGAATATTCGTTATTCTAGAAACTTCTGTTCCTACTAAATTCCCATTTAAACAAGGATATTTCTTCTATACGCAGAATGTAATGCCGTTCATGGGTAAATTGTTCTCTAAAGACCAAAAAGCTTATAAATATTTATCTGACTCTGCAAAAAACTTCCCTTTTGGAGAAGCTTTAAACAATATTTTAAGAAAAGTTGGGTTTAAAGATGTAAAGCATCTTCCACAAACGATGGGAATTGCTACGATATATTCATCTTCAAAATAATATGAAAAGACTAATTGTATTTTTTTTAATCCTATTCGTTAGCTCACAGTCTTATGGGCAATGGATATTTGGTAGAAACCCGATGCTTAACAAAAGAGATTGGGACAAACAGCGTGTCCATTGGGGCTATTACTTAGGAGTCAATTCATACAATTACAAGTTTGATTATAATGCAGACTATTATCACAAGCTACAAGCATTAAAAGAAAAATACCCAAATGACTATACTGAAATACAAGTAAAGTCTTCTATGGGATTTAATGTAGGACTTGTTGGGAACTTGCGTATCATGGAGCATTTAGACTTGCGCTTTGAGCCAGGACTAACATATGCAAAAAGAGAATTGTCTTTCCCTAGAGCGCTTATCTATGATTATTATGCTACACAGCACAATAATCCAGAACCTTCTGAATATGAATTAAACAGTTCTTCGGTCAAGTCAACTAGTGCTACATACCTACACTTCCCTTTATTATTAAAATTCTCTGCTCTGAGAACTGGAAATATACGTCCTTATGTCTTAGGAGGTTTTTCTTTGGACTTAAACTTAGGAAGTAATAATAAAGTAGATAGCGATAACTATGAGGGAGTCTGGCGAGTAGAGAAGCTTACAGCTAACTACGAAATAGGGGTAGGTATCGACTTTTATTTTGAATATTTTAAATTTTCTCCTTCTATTAGAGGGGTATTTGGAATTAATGATGAATTAATCAGAGATAAAAATGCGCAAAGTCCATGGACTGGAAATATAGAATCAATGAAATCTAGAGGGATATTTGTCAACTTTACCTTTCATTAAAAACAGATATAAAAAAAGGGAACTTACTTAAGTTCCCTTTTTTTATATGCTTAAAAATTATGTCTTCTAAATTCGCTTAGTACAATAGAGGCTGCCATGGCAACATTTAAACTTTCTGTCTGTTGTAAATTTCCATAACGAGGAATCGCTACTCTTTCTGTTACTAAATTTTCAATAACATTCGAAATACCATTAGCTTCATTTCCCATGATGATAATTCCTTTATTCGCCACTGTTTTCTGATAGATATTATCTCCATCCATAAAAGTACCATAAATAGGAAGCTCCCCTCCTGCTCTAATTAATTCTGGTAACTCTCCATATACAAGATTAACACGAGCAATTGACCCCATTGTAGCTTGTACCACTTTAGGGTTATAGACATCTACTGTCTCACTGGTACAAATAATATGCTTGATCCCAAACCAATCACATAATCGTATAATAGTCCCTAGATTACCTGGATCTCTAATATCGTCTAAAGCAACGATAAGATCACTATAATCTACAGACTCTTGTTCCGTGCAATGAAATACAGCCAAACAATTAGAAGTCGTACTCAGCGCAGACATCTTTTTTAAATCGTCTTTACTTACAATAGAAACCTTCGACTGAGGAACATTAAACTTCAGTTCTTCTGTACAATATATGTGCTCTAAAACCAACGAAGACTTCACTAATTCTCCAACCACCTTAACTCCTTCTGCAATAAAAAGTTGGTGTTCTTTTCTATATTTTTTCTGATGTAAACTCTTAATTAATTTGATTTGGTTTTTCGTAACCATAAAAAACTGTATTTTTGACTGAAAATTGACTATACTACTTTGAGCAGATTTTTACCAAAAATACTACTATTTCTATTAATGAGCATAAGTTTTTTTGCATGCTCTATCACGGAGCAGGTTCCAAACGACCGTGCTCTATTAATGGATAATACCATTCTCGAAAATGGTAAAAAAATATCTAAAGAAGAGGTTATGGCGCAGCTATACCAACACCCGAACAGCACTTTTCCCATGACTAATATGAGGTTAAGACTATATCTGTACAATCTGGCAAAGCCAAATGCTGATTCACTATATCAAATATGGTTAAAAGAAAACCCTGGTAAAGAAAAGGTAATGGAGAGTGTTCTTTCTAAGAAACAAGTTGACCGATTAGGAGAGTCTTTTATTATATCTGGGATTAATAACTTCCTATTAAAAACAGGAGAAGCACCTGCTTTATACGATAGCCTGAGAACAAACAAATCTAAGATTCGTCTAAAAAACTACTATTTCAACAAAGGTTTTTTTGATACAAAAATTACAACTCAGTTAGATACCACTGGAGTAAAAAAAGTAAAAAACACATATAGCATTACTACAGGAGAACCGTATGTAATAGATAGTATTAACGCTAATATCAGTACGAAAGCTTTAGAAGATCTATACATTAAGTCTCTATCGAAATCAAAAATCAAGAGCAATACTGTATTTGATGTTAAAAACTTCGAAGAAGAACGAAAAAGATTAGCTACAGACTTTAGAGATAATGGTGCGTATCATTTTCAAGAATTAAATATTCGCTATGAAGTAGATACTATTATCAATAAAAAAAACAGAGCGAATATAGAATTAATCATTGATCCTAGAACAGTTAAGTCTGGAGATTCATTAAAAGAAGTTCCGTTTAAAATATATACGATTAGCGACGTAAATATCTTCACAGATAATAGTTCTAAAAACAAAGAATACGTCTTAGATAGTGTTCACTACAACAACTTTAATATATATAGCTCTACAAAGCTTCAATATAAACCGAAGGCACTTACAGATGCTATATTTATAACAAAAGGAAGTACTTTTAGTGACTTCAGAAGAGTATTAACCTCTCGCTCTATCAGTAATTTACGTACTTTTAACTATCCTGTTATAGAATATGTAGAAGATAAAAGAGATACTACTGGACAATCATTAATCAGTAATATCTACCTAACATCTCGTAAAAAGATGACTTTCAACCCATCATTTGATGTTACTCACTCGAATATTCAAGATTTCGGTATTGGTGGGAGTATGGGGTTACTGTTCAGAAATGTTTTTAGAGGAGCTGAGATATTAGAAATCAACTTAAAAGGATCATTAGGTTCTTCTCGCCAAATGAGCAACCCTAATGATGTGTTCTTCAATGTAACAGAATATGGTGGAGATGTTAAACTAACTTTTCCACGACTATTATTTCCAATAAATACGGATAGATTAATTCCTAAAAGTATGTTACCAACAACTTCTATGAGCTTTGGGCATACTAAACAGAAAAATATTGGGCTAGACAAAAACAGCTTAACTGCTATAGTAAACTATACATGGCTACCATCAAGAAGGAATAGCTTTAGTGTCGATTTAGCTAATATACAATACATTAGAAACACCAACCCTAGTAATTACTTCAGTGTTTATAAATCATCTTATACTAGACTAAATGACCTGTCTAAAAACTATACGACTATCAATCCAGACTATTATGATCAGAACGGTAATCTAACAATAGCTGAAGGAGGAAGTAATCTATTTATAAAAGATGCTCTAGATACAAATAATCCTCTAGGTATCTCTGCTCAAGATCATCAAGAGATAAGAAGTATAGAAGAAAGACGTATACGCCTATCTGAAAACAACTTAATTATAGCGAGTAATATCACTTTTACGAATACGACTAGAACTAATCTATTAGATAACAGCTTCTATACGCTAAAAGCTAAAGTAGAGTCTGCAGGTGGTCTTATGAACTTATTAATGCAAAATACAAGTTCTAAAATAGGACCAACAGGAAAAAAAACAATAATGGATGTAGAGTTTTCTCAATATGTAAAAACAGAGGTAGACTTCGTTAAATACTTTGATCTAGGCAAAAAACGTGTTGTTGCAATGCGTGCTTTCGCTGGTCTAGCAGTACCTTATGGCAACTCCAATTCCATTCCATTCACAAGGAGTTATTATTCAGGAGGATCAAATGACAATAGAGGATGGCAATCTTACCGATTAGGACCTGGGCAAAGTGGAGGTATCAATGACTTTAACGAAGCGAATATGAAATTGTTCTTCAGTACTGAGTATCGTTTTAACATAGGAGGGAAATGGTATGGAGCACTTTTCGTAGATGCCTCAAATATTTGGAACGTATTTGATGATATTAAAGATAATACCTATACCTTTAACGGCATTTCTTCATTAAAAGATATGGCAGTAGCATCGGGATTAGGATTGAGATATGATTTTAGTTTCTTTGTATTCAGATTAGATATGGGATTCAAAACATATAATCCTGCACAAGATAAAGGACAAAAATGGTTCAAGGAGTTTAGCTTAAAAGAATCAGTCTTAAACGTTGGAATTAATTATCCATTCTAATTCAAATAATAATTAGTATTTTTGTACAAAATTTAAACACACAACTATGGCTCATAATATTAAACCAGGAGTTGCTTTTGGCGACCAAGTTCAAGAGATTTTTAGATATGCAAAAGAAAAAGGTTTTGCACTACCAGCAGTAAATGTAACTAGTTCAAGTACTATCAATGCTGTATTAGAAACTGCTGCTAAATTAAATTCTCCAGTGATTATTCAGTTTTCAAATGGAGGAGCATCTTTTATGGCAGGTAAAGGGTTGTCTAATGACAATCAAAAATCAGCTATCATAGGAGCTGTTGCAGGAGCAAAACATGTACATGCATTAGCAGAAGCTTATGGAGTAGCTGTTATTCTACATACAGATCACTGTGCAAAAAAACTATTACCTTGGATAGATGGCTTATTAGAAGCTGGTGAAGAACATATGAAACAATATGGTAAACCTCTATTTAGTTCACACATGATTGACTTATCAGAGGAGCCTATTAAAGAAAATATTGAGATTTCTAAACAATACTTAGAGCGCATGGACAAACTAGGTATGACATTAGAAATAGAATTAGGAATCACAGGAGGAGAAGAAGATGGAGTAGATAATACGGATGTAGATTCATCTAGATTATATACTCAACCTGATGAAGTAGATTACGCTTATGAAGAACTATCTAAAGTAAGCCCTAGATTTACAATCGCTGCTTCTTTCGGAAACGTACACGGGGTATATAAACCAGGTAACGTAAAACTGACTCCTATCATTCTTAAAAACTCTCAAGAATACGTAGCGAAGAAACACAACTTAGGACACAATCCTGTAGACTTCGTTTTCCATGGTGGATCAGGTTCTTCTGTAGAAGAAATCAGAGAAGCTATTGGCTATGGTGTTATCAAAATGAATATCGATACAGATACTCAGTTTGCCTACACAGAAGGAATTAGAGACTATATGTCTTCAAAAATAGACTATTTAAAAACTCAAATAGGTAACCCTGACGGTTCAGATATTCCTAACAAGAAATATTATGATCCAAGAGCGTGGGTTAGACAAGGAGAATTGACTTTAATCGCTCGCTTAGAGCAAGCTTTTGAAGATTTAAATAACGTAAATACGTTATAATTCCCCCCTTGCTTTCAAATTAGTATAAACAAAAGAAACATTTTATGGCTTGGTTTAAAAGGAAAGAAAAAGGTATTCAGACGCCAACAGAAGACAAAAAAGATATTCCAAAAGGATTATGGTATAAATCTCCGACTGGAAAGATAATTGATCAAGATCAGTTAGAACAAAATTTATGGGTGAGTCCAGAAGATGGATATCACGTTCGTATTGGTAGTAAAGAATATTTTGAAATTCTTTTTGACAACAACGACTACAAAGAAATAGCCAAAAGCCTTTCTTCAAAAGATATTTTGAAATTTGAAGATACTAAAAAGTATGTAGATCGTTTAAAAGAAGCAATGACTAAAACACAATTAAAAGATGCTGTTAAAGTCGCTGTTGGTCAATCAAAAGGAGAAAAATTAGTAGTTGCTGCAATGGACTTTGCTTTTATTGGGGGTTCTATGGGATCTGTAGTAGGAGAAAAAATAGCACGTGGTATAGACTACTCATTAAAAAATAAGATACCGTTCTTAATGATTTCAAAATCAGGAGGAGCTCGTATGATGGAAGCAGGTTTTTCATTAATGCAAATGGCAAAAACATCTGCTAAATTAGCGATGCTAAGCGATGCTAAAATTCCATACATTTCATTATGTACAGATCCTACAACAGGAGGTATATCAGCTTCTTTCGCTATGTTAGGTGATATCAATATAGCTGAACCAGGTGCATTAATTGGTTTCGCAGGTCCACGTATTGTAAAAGATACAACAGGTAAAGACTTACCTGAAGGCTTCCAAACTTCTGAATTTTTATTAGAACACGGATTCCTTGATTTCATTACACACAGAAGAGACCTGAAAAAGAATGTAAATCAATACTTAGATTTGATACTAAATAGACCAATGAGATAATTCTCAGGTTTAATATAAAAAAGGATACTAGTTCTATAATTAGTATCCTTTTTTTTATCTATGTTGGTTTCTATCCTCCCATTCTAATGGCTTCTACAGGATCTAACTTAGCTGCTGATCTCGCAGGTAAATATCCTGACAATACTCCTATAAAACCAGATAAAACTAGTCCTACAAAAATATTAGAAAGACTTAATACAAATGCAAAGTCTAATAAACTAGTCACTAAGAGACCTATGCCCCACACCATGAATATTCCAACTAGTCCTCCAATAAGTGATAATACAACTGCTTCAAATAAAAACTGAAACAATATAAAATGTCTCTTCGCTCCAATCGCTTTTTGAATACCAATAAGATGAGTACGTTCTTTAACAGATACAAACATAATATTAGCTATACCAAAACCTCCCACTAATAAAGAAAAACCACTAATTATCCATCCTACAACATTCATTTGACCTATAATCTTCTCTATCATATCTAACATCCCTCCGAATACATTGATAAAGAAATTATCATCCTCTCCTTCTTTCAATCCCCTATACAATCTTAATTTCGCTGCTATTTCATCTTCAAACTGTTTAATATCTACATCTTTACTAGGTTTAAGAATCACTACGGTAGTAGATGCTAAACTATTATCGCCAAACATTTGTCTCATAATATTCACTGGCATATAAACACTCTCATCTTGACTCCCTCCAACGCTTATAGATCCTTGCTTTTCAATAACACCAATAACTGTAAAACGCTTACCATAGAGTCGAACATACTGTCCTACTGGATCAAAATCCTCAAATAATGTATTAGCTACTTCATGCCCTATCACTACCACAGGAACACCATTTGTTGCCTCTGATTCATTAAAAAAACGCCCGTTAACCACTTTCACATTATCCAAAAACTGCATATCAGAAGAACATGGTCTCATAATAACTTCTGCATAGTTCGCACCAAACTTCATCTGTTCAGACTTAGTAAAATAATTAAACGATGCATACTCTACATTGGCTAGATTTCGTTTAAGATAATCGTATTCGTCATACTTCATCTTTGGATACTGCTCATACTTCCATTTAGGAACTTCGGTTGGCCCAAAAGAACGATCGAAAACATAAATCATATTTCGATCAAAACCACTCAATTCACTTTTAATATTCCTATCCATCGAATCTACTGCTGCTAAAACAGCTATAATCGAAAAAATCCCAATAGTAACACCTAGAAAAGAAAGTGCAGTACGAAGCTTATTAATACGTAACGCATTAATTGCAAAACTAAAACTCGTGGATAAAAGTCTTAAATACACTCTCATAAGGCTAATCGCTTTTCTTTATAGATATAACATAACTCCCCTAATCTTGTCAACAACACAAAAAACAGAGAGATATTTTTCTAAATTAATCAATATTAGAAATAAAATAAAAAGAAAGTTAAAAAACTTCTTCATTAAACTTTATTAATACCTAGACAATAGTTACTTTTGCGCATTGACAAAAAACACAACATGAGCACAACTAAAAAAATTCAATCAGCCCTAATTTCTGTTTTTGATAAAAATGGATTAGAGCCAATCGTAAAAGAGTTACACAAGCACAATGTAACTATCTATTCTACTGGTGGTACAGAAACATTTATCAAAGAGTTAAACATACCTGTAGTACCTGTAGAAGACGTTACTTCTTACCCTTCTATCCTAGGAGGAAGAGTAAAAACATTACATCCTAAGATCTTCGGAGGGATTCTTAATAGACAAGATCACGAAGGAGATATTGCTCAAATGAAAGAATATGAAATCCCACAAATTGATTTAGTAATTGTGGATTTATATCCATTCGAAAACACTGTAGCATCTGGAGCACCTGAAGCTGATATTATTGAAAAAATAGACATTGGAGGTATTTCTTTAATCAGAGCTGCTGCTAAAAACTTTAAAGATACAGTAATCGTACCTTCTGTAAACGAATACGAACTATTCTTACAGATGATTCAAGAGAATAATGGGGCGACTACTTTAGAAAACAGAAGATTATTAGCTACAAAAGCTTTCCATGTTTCTTCTCATTATGACGGAGCTATTTTTAACTATTTCAATACAGACGAAACAGTGCTTAAAATTAGCCAAGCGAATGGAAATGAACTTAGATATGGAGAGAATCCTCACCAAAAAGGTCACTTCTTCGGAAACTTTGATGCCCTTTTTGACAAGTTAAATGGAAAAGAACTATCTTACAACAACCTACTAGATGTAGATGCAGCTGTAAACTTAATGAATGAGTTTAAAGGTGAAGCTCCTACATTCGCTATTTTAAAACACAATAATGCGTGTGGAGTAGCACAAAGAAGCACAATGAAAGCAGCGTACTTAGATGCTCTAGCTGGTGATCCTACTTCTGCATTTGGAGGTGTTTTAATTGCAAATAACACTATAGATGTAGCAACTGCTGAAGAAATCAACAAATTATTCTGCGAAGTTGTAATCGCTCCTGCATACGACGAAGCTGCTATTGAGATTTTAAAAGAAAAGAAAAACAGAATTATTTTAGTAATAAAAGAAACTGAACTTCCTAAGAAACAAGTACGTACTTGCTTAAACGGAATTTTAGTTCAAGATAAAGACAATATTACAGACAATAAAGAGCTATTAACTAACGTTACAAAATTATCTCCTTCAGACAAGGAAATAGAAGATTTGTTATTTGCTTCTAAAATCTGTAAACACACCAAGTCAAATACAATTGTATTAGTAAAAGATGGTCAACTGTGCTCTTCTGGTACAGGACAAACCTCTCGTGTAGATGCTTTACGTCAAGCAATCGAAAAAGCTAATTCATTTAACATAGAACTAAAAGGTGCTGTTATGGCTAGTGATGCATTCTTCCCTTTCCCTGACTGTGTAGAAATAGCTCACAACGCTGGAATTACAGCTGTAATCCAACCTGGAGGGTCTATAAAAGACGATTTAAGTATCAATTATTGTGACGAAAATAATATCGCTATGGTTTGTACAGGAATTCGTCATTTTAAACATTAATTTACTACTTTTGTAAAGCATTAAAATATTAACTATAAAAGCCTTTTAATTATATGGGATTTTTTGATTTTATGACTGAGGATATCGCTATAGACCTTGGAACAGCGAATACCCTAATCATCCATGGAGGAAAAGTTGTGGTAGACAACCCTTCTATTGTTGCCCGAGATAGGACCACGGGTAAAATTATTGCTGTCGGAAAAGAAGCAAGCTTGATGCAGGGAAAAACGCATGGTAATATCAAAACAATTCGCCCATTAAAAGACGGAGTTATTGCTGATTTCGATGCTTCAGAAAAAATGATAAGCCTCTTTATCAAGAGCATTCCTGCATTAAGAAAAAAAATGTTTACACCGGCATTACGTATGATCGTATGTATACCTTCTGGAATAACAGAGGTAGAAATGCGTGCTGTAAAAGAATCTTGTGAGCGTGTGAATGGTAAAGAGGTTTACCTTATACATGAACCTATGTCTGCTGCAATTGGTATTGGAGTAGATATTATGCAACCAAAAGGTAATATGATTGTAGATATCGGAGGTGGTACTACTGAGATTGCTGTTATTGCCTTAGGAGGTATTGTATGTGATAAATCTGTAAAAATTGCAGGTGATGTATTCACTAATGATATCATCTATTATATGCGTACACAACACAACTTATTCGTTGGAGAAAGTACTGCAGAAAAAATCAAAATTCAAATCGGAGCAGCTACTGAAGATTTAGAAACTCCTCCAGAAGATATGCTAGTTCAAGGGCGTGACCTATTAACTGGTAAACCAAAACAAGTAACTGTATCTTACAGAGAGATCGCTAAAGCTTTAGATAAATCTATCCAACGTGTAGAGGATGCTGTAATGGAAACATTATCTCAAACTCCACCAGAACTAGCTGCTGATATCTATAATACTGGTATTTATTTAGCAGGTGGAGGTTCTATGCTTAGAGGTTTAGACAAACGTATTTCTCAAAAAACAGACCTTCCTGTATACATCGCAGAAGATCCGTTAAGAGCAGTTGTAAGAGGTACTGGCCTAGCAATCAAGAACATTGACAAATACAAAAGTGTATTGATCAAATAAAAATAACTTATGCAGCAGATAATCAATTTCTTTATAAAAAACAGTACTAAGCTACTGTTTTTGCTGCTTTTAGTCATATCATTCGGGCTAATAATACAAACGCATACTTTTCATCAAAGTTCGTTTATTAGCTCTGCGAATGGTGTGACTGGTTATGTCTATGAAAATGTAAACAACTTTAAGGAGTATATGCATTTAAAAACAGAGAATGATGCTCTTGTTTTAGAAAATGCACACCTAAAGGCCATCGCTTTCAACAATACTACTGCACAAGATTCTATAGAAATTAGAAACTTAATGCCAGAAGAAAGACAAGAGTACTCTATCATAGTCGCTAAAGTAATCCGTAATACTTTTAATACTAAAGAAAACTACCTTACCATAAAAGGTGGTTCTAAACAAGGTATCGAAAAAGATATGGGAGTGATTAATAGTAATGGAGTGATTGGAGTTATAGAAAAAACATCTAAAAACTACTCTACAGTACAAAGCATCTTGAACGTTAAATCTAAGATCAATGCTAAAATAAAAGGTACGAATCACTTCGGTCCTCTAGAATGGGATGGAAAAAACACTGGATATGTTAATTTATCTGATATACCAAGGCTAGCTGAGATTTACAAAGGAGATACTATTGTTACAGGAGGTATATCTACGATATTCCCTGAAAATATTCCTATTGGAGTAATCGAGAAAGCATATACTAATGAAACTTCAAATTACTTTACAATTTCTGTTCGCTTGTTCAATGACATGACGAACCTTGGTTATATATACGTAATTAAGAACAAAGATATTGAAGAAATTAACCAACTAGAAGCTGAAACAAAAGATGAATAGTGTTGCATTTTCAAATATTGCTCGTTTTATTGCGTTACTAATCGCACAGATTCTTATTTTCAATAATATAGATCTATTTGGTTTTATAAACCCATTTCCATATATATTATTTATTATCCTATACCCTACAGACAACAATAAGGCTGTATTTTACTTAACAAGCTTTTTTTTAGGTCTTATTGTAGATATGTTTGAGAACTCTGGTGGAATGCACGCAGCTGCTAGTTTAATTCTAGCCTTTGCTAGACCATCTATACTAAAGTTCTCCTTCGGGATCAGCTATCAATATCACAATTTAAATATCATCAAAAAAATCACTAAAGATATTTTTAAATCTCTGGAGGTTTTTGGTTATATTTCAATATCCGTTGTTATACATCACATTATACTCTTTGGACTAGAATTCTTTAGATTTAACTTTATCTGGGAAATACTTCTAAGAACTGTATTAACAACTATAACTACACTACTAGCGTGTATTTTGATATTATTCCTGATTAAACCGTCGAAAAAATGAGAAAGCTTTTATTACCCTTAATCATTATAGTAGTTACTATTGTAGTACTAGCTAGATTGTTTTTTTTACAGATAATAGACGATACTTATATTAAAAAGTCAGAGAATAACGCCTTAAAAATTGTTTACGAATATCCTGAAAGAGGATATGTCTTTGACAGAAACAATAAATTGCTTATAGCGAACCAACCTTCTTATGATATTATGGTTGTTCCTAGAGAAGTTAAGAATATTGATACTCTAGCTTTATGCAGTTTACTAGATGTTACTTATGACCAGTTTGTTTCTAAATTAGAAAAAGCAAAGGTATATAGTCCTAGACTACCTTCTATTTTCTTACCTCAATTAAGTAAAGCTGAATATGCTGCCTTTCAAGAGAAAATAAGACACTTCAATGGGTTTTATATTCAAAAAAGATCTCTAAGAGACTATCAAGTATCTTCAGGAGCAAACCTTTTCGGTTACATACGTCAAGTAAATGAACAGAATATAAAGTCTAATTCATATTATAAATCAGGAGACTTAATCGGTATACAAGGTATCGAACAAGAATATGAAGAAACATTAAGAGGTACTAAAGGTGTAAAATATATTCAAAGAGACCGTTTTAATAGAGAAATAGGTTCTTTTAAAAATGGAATATATGACACTTTAGCCGTAAAAGGAGATGACATTATTCTTACAATAGATAGTGAACTACAGGCTTATGGAGAGTTATTAATGCAGAATAAAAGAGGGGGTATCGTTGCAATCGAACCTAAAACAGGAGAAATACTAGCTTTAATTAATGCTCCTAGTTATGATCCTGCTCTACTCGTTGGAAGAGAACGCTCTAAAAACTATACTGCACTATATAATGATTCACTAGCCAAACCTTTATACAACCGTGTTCTTTCTGGAGAATATTCTCCAGGATCCCCATTCAAAATACTTACTGGTTTAATAGGTTTACAAGAAGGTGTTATTAATGAACATACTACTTTTGCCTGTAATAGAGGTTTCTATTATGGTAAAGGTGCTTGGATGGGATGTCATGATTCTGGTCATTGGAATTTAAACATTGCTATTGCAAAATCTTGTAATACGTACTTCGCTAATACTTATAAAAGAGTAATAGAGAAATATAAATCACCTGCTGAAGGAATCAATAAATGGAGTGAACATTTACATTCATTTGGATTAGGTCAATTCTTAGGATATGATCTACCTGAAGGAAGAAAAGGACATATCCCTGATGCCGACTATTACAACAGATGGTATCCAAATGGAGGATGGAAAAGTACGACTACTATTTCTAACTCTATTGGTCAAGGAGAAGTTATTATGACTCCAATGCAATTAGCCAATGTAATGGCTGCTGTAGCTAATAAAGGTTATTACTATACACCTCATATCATTAAGAATATAGAACATCACGACATAGATAAAAAGTTCACTACTAAAAATATCACATCAATAGATCCACGCCATTTTGAGCCTATTATAAAAGGTATGAATGATGTATTTAATATTGGTACTGGTCGTTCTGTGAGAGTAGATGGCTTAGAAATGTGTGGTAAAACAGGTACTGTAGAGAACTTTACTAGAATCAATGGTAAACGTTACCAATTAACCGATCACTCTGTATTCGTAGCATTCGCCCCTAAAGATGACCCTAAAATAGCAATTGCTGTATTTATTGAAAACGGATATTGGGGAGGTAGATGGGCGGCTCCTATTACTAGCTTAATGGTTCAGAAATATCTTCTACCAGAAATAGTAAGAACTGACTTAGAAAAACGAATGTTAGAAGGAAGTTTGAAAAATGAATATGACAAAGTGCTTCATCTTTATGACACGTCAGATAAACCTAAAAAAACACATAGAATTAATATATAGCTTTAGATTAAATCAAAAATGAAAAACGTTAGTGTTCAAAAAAACATAGATTGGATATCAATACTTCTGTATATGCTTTTAGTCATAGCTGGGTGGATTAATATCTATTCGGCTTCTCTACCTGCAGAAACCACATCTATTTTTGACTTAAGCCAAATCTATGGTAGACAACTAATGTTTATTATTTTTTGTATTCCACTTATTATATTGATTGTATCCATAGACACTAAGTTCTATGAGAAGTATGCTATGGTTTTCTATATCATTGGGCTGCTTTCCATACTTGGTTTATTTGTATTTGGTAAGTCAGTAAAAGGTCAAACGAACTGGTATCAAATAGCTGGTTTCGGTATACAGCCCTCAGAGTTTGTAAAAACTACTACTGCCCTGCTACTCGCTAAATTTTTATCAGATAGTCAATCCCATCTAAGTTCTTTTAAAGAACAAATTATAGCTTTAGTTATCATCGGTGTACCTACCCTATTTATATTAAAGCACGATACTGGTAGTGCTATGTTATTCGTTTCTCTTGTATTTGTTTTGTACAGAGAAGGACTGCCTAGTTGGTACTTATGGACTGGATTTATAACAATTATTCTATTTGTCGCAGCACTTGTAGTAAAACCAGGTATCATCATAGCTTCTATACTTGCAATAGCGGCATTACACTTCTATTTAAACAAAAAGATTACTCGTAACCCTTTAATATATATTATACTAGTTGTAATCATGTCAGCCTTCGTATTCTCTGTAGATTACGTTTATGATGAAGTACTAGAACCACACCAAAAAGACAGGATTAATGTATTAATAGGAGAAGACGTTAACTTACAAGCTGAAGGGTACAACCTTAATCAATCCAAAATAGCCATTGGATCAGGAGGCTGGACAGGAACAGGATTCTTAGAAGGAACTCAAACAAAGGGAGGATTCGTACCAGAACAACACACAGACTACATCTTCACTACAGTAGGAGAAGAATGGGGGTTTGCTGGTGCTTCTTTTGTAATCATTCTATTTGTCTGCCTATTTTTCAGATTAATACACTTAGCAGAAAGACAGAAAAAAATATTTAACCGTGTTTATGGTTATTGTGTTATCTGTTTTCTGTTTATACATTTCGCCTTTAATATTACAATGCTTATTGGACTATTCCCTACCATTGGTGTACCCCTACCATTCTTTTCATATGGAGGTTCTAGTTTAATGGCATTTACTGTATTACTTTTCATCTTTCTAAAGCTAGATGCTAATAGAATTAATGAATGGTAAATACATACTCACGAAACAAATATTTAATACAATTCACACAAACAAAACAATGAAAAACAAAATGCTATGTGCTGCTGCAATATTTGTAGCAACAACATCTGTGGTTAAAGCTCAAGAAATTAAAACTACTGATGTAAAAGAAATCCCTACAGAACACACTTCACTTGAGTCCTTAATTGATGAAAAGAAACTAGTTGAAGAAAGCTTAAAACTTGAAGAGATTAAACTTCAAAATGAAAAGGATGCTGCTAAAAGATTAGAACAAGAAAAAGAAATAGCTAAACAACAACAAAAAGAAGAACTAAAAGCCCAAAAGCAATTAGAAAAAGAACATAAAGCTGAACTTAAAAGACAAAAGAGTATTATCAAAAGTCAGAAAAAAGTAAGCAAACAAACATTAAAACTTCAAAAAGCAGAAGATAAA
Source organism: Myroides odoratimimus (assembly GCF_004337635.1). Taxonomy (NCBI): domain Bacteria; kingdom Pseudomonadati; phylum Bacteroidota; class Flavobacteriia; order Flavobacteriales; family Flavobacteriaceae; genus Myroides; species Myroides odoratimimus. The sequence continues at coordinate 1,815,066 of NZ_CP037427.1, read as the reverse complement.
TACAATGCTAGAAATAGCAAATATGTTCAACTAAATGCTTCAGGTAGGCTTACTCCAATAGAAGATTTAAAATTCAAAAAGCAATTACTTGATTTGCAAACTAACATTAAAACCCAAGAGTTAGAACTAAAAAAACTAACAATGGAGTTTGAGGCAATCAACAAATAATACATAAAGCTCACTTCTATGAAGTGGGCTTTTTATTTTCTTCCTATCCTCTCCTCAATCACCAACACAAAGACACACAAGCCCCCTTAAGAACGTTCTTTATACACTTATACATGATTAATCAATGATTAAATACTTCTCTTAAAACTCTTTATTTTAGCAGTGAGCATTATTTTCAAATGTATTTTACTTTTTAGATTAACTAGACTTTTTGGATCAACGTTAAAAGTTGGGGAGGAAAGTGTAAAATAATATCTTTGTGCTATGATGGATAGCCAAGAAATACTAAAACTAATCTTACCTACTTACTTAGTAGAACACTTCAATATTACTAAAGTAGAAGAATTAGAGACCAAACTACATATCTACTTTGAAGAGAAGAATGATTACGGAAATCAATGTGCTGAAAGACAGCTTATTTCTAAAGGTTTCCATAGTATGATTACTATTGAAGACTTCCCGTTACGAGGTAAATCAGTTAAACTACACGTACAACGTCGTCGTTGGACAGATAAACAAACAGGAGAAATTATATCACGTGATTGGAATATCATCGCAGAAGGAACACGAATGACTACAGAGTTTTCGGAGTTCTTAAAAAAAATTGGCCGATACTAAAGTACTTAGCTGTAAGGCTATTGGTGAATTATTTGGGGTTAAAGGAGAGAAGTTTCAACGCCAATACAAACATAAAACTAGTGGTTTCAAACAATGGGATCAACAAGAACATGCACAAGACTGGCTACTCTACCCAGAAAATATAACTAATCAGTTGTCCATAGACGAAGTATGTTTATCTATGGGAGAATTGTACACTATACTGACTTCTAAAGCAGGTAAAGGTCAGAAAAAGACCATTGTAGCGATAGTTAAAGGAACAAAATCAGATACTGTAATAAAGCATCTATCTAAACTACCTAAAAAACTTAGAGATAAAGTTACCGAGATTACTTTAGATATGGCAGGGGCTATGAAACAGATAGCTAAGAAGTGCTTCCCTAAAGCTGTGCAAGTAATTGATCGTTTTCATGTACAAAAGCTTGTAAGTGAAGCTGTACAAGATATTAGAATAAAATATAGATGGGCTGAGCTTGACGCTGAGAACACTGCTGTTTTAAAGGCTAAGGAAGAAGGCATTATATATAATCCTGAAATACTTAGTAATGGAGATACTAAGAAACAACTTTTAGTTCGCTCACGTTCTCTACTTTATAAAAACCAAATTAATTGGACATCTGACCAACAAGAAAGAGCTAAGGTACTATTTGAATTATACCCAGAGATCAAACAAGCCTATCTACTTGCTAATAACCTTAGACAGATATATAATCTACAAATAGATAAAGAAATAGCTATGACTAAGCTAGCTCATTGGTTTAATGATATTGAAAAAGCTTCACTCAAACACTTTAGTACTGTTTTAAAGACTTTTAATGTACACTATAACGAAATCATCAATTACTTTATTAATAGAAGTACAAATGCTTCTGCGGAATCATTTAATGCCAAAATTAAATACTTCCGTATGATGTATAGAGGTGTTAGGGATAAGAAGTTTTTCCTTTTTAGATTAACTAGACTTTTTGCCTAGTCCCCAACTTTTGTCACTGATCCGACTTTTTGCCTAGTCCCCAACTTTTGTCACTGATCCCAACTTTTGTCACTGATCCATTTCTTTTACATCAGGGCGCAAAATAAAAAAAACCACTACTGATGAGTAGTGGTTTTTTGTGGTGCCTCCAGGAATCGAACCAGGGACACATGGATTTTCAGTCCATTGCTCTACCAACTGAGCTAAGGCACCTTATGTTTCGCTTAAGTTTAAATTAGTGGTGCCTCCAGGAATCGAACCAGGGACACATGGATTTTCAGTCCATTGCTCTACCAACTGAGCTAAGGCACCTTTTTTTAAACTATAACAACTAAAAGCTAAATTAGTGGTGCCTCCAGGAATCGAACCAGGGACACATGGATTTTCAGTCCATTGCTCTACCAACTGAGCTAAGGCACCAATTGGCTTTTAGTATTGAACAATCTTGTTCTGTTAAGCGGTTGCAAATATAGAACAGATTTTCGTTCTTCCAAAACTTTTTAGAAAAAAAATCATTTACTACCTTTGCCTAACACAAGAAACACACTATGATTCTAGCAATTGATATAGGCAACACAAGAACCAAATTAGCTATCTTTGAAAAAGATACGCTTTTAGAAACTCATTTTTTTGAAATAAATTTATTAGAAAAAAAAATTAAAAATATTTTAAAAATAAATGACGTAAAGCCTAAAGTTATACTCTCTTCGGTAGGAAAATTAGAATCTACAACTTACAATTGGTTACTAGAAAACACAGAAGTAATCGAAATTAGTCATAAAAGTGCTTTCCCTTTTATGAATAAGTATGCAACTCCAGCTACTCTTGGCATAGATAGAATGGTTCTAGCTGCAGGAGCTACTATACTATATCCAAATTCTAATCGTTTAGTTATTGATACAGGTACTTGTATAACCTACGAATTTATTAATGACAAGGATGAATATCTAGGCGGAGCTATTTCTCCAGGTTTAAGTATGCGCTATAAGGCTTTAAATCATTATACCGCAAAGCTTCCATTATTAGAACCAACTGATATAGATTATTTAATCGGAAATCAAACAAATCAGTCCATTCACTCTGGCGTAATTAATGGAATAACCCTTGAAATAGATGGCATCATTAACCAATACAAATCCTTGTATCCTGATTTAAAAATAATTTTGACTGGTGGAGATACACTTTTTTTGGTCAAAAGATTAAAAAATGTCATATTTGCTAATTCAAACTTTCTACTAGAGAGTCTGAACAATTTATATCAATACACAATTGAAAATGATAAAAAAAATCTTCTTTAGCCTGAGTTTACTATGCGGTACAGCTGCTCTAGCTCAACAAGGCAATGCGTCTCCTTACTCTTATTATGGCGTAGGTAATATTAATTACAACGGTACGAATGAATACAAAGCTATGGGGGGAACAAATGTTTACGCAGATAGTATTCATATAAATTTAAAAAACCCAGCTTCATTTGGTAAGCTTAAGCTTACTACTTTTTCATTAGGAGCTACAGGTACTTCTTATAATTTTAAGACTGATGCTGGTTCAGAAAATGCAAATAGACAAACGATAGACTATGTTGCTGTAGGGTTACCTATTGCAAAGAAGTTTGGTGTTGTGTTTGGGTTGTTACCTTACTCTAATGTTGGTTATAAAATCAATGGAGAAAGAACAAATCCTCAAGGACAAAAGATAAACTCTAGATATGAAGGTGATGGTGGAGTGAACAGAGTATTTTTAGGTACTGGATATGAAATCAACAAAAACTTTGCTGTTGGAGTTGATGCTGGATACCACTTTGGTCATACCAACAATGATCTGTATGAGAACATCACAGATATCGGAGACGGAACATCACTTCAGAATATTACTAGAGAATTGAGAAGATTAGACTACAAAGGATTCTCTTTTAATTTCTCAGCACAATATACAGGTAAGTTTAAAGGGTACGATTGGCAAGCTAATGTAACTTATAGTCCTGAAACAAAATGGACAAACGACAACCTTACGAAACTGCAAGTTTTAAAAGGAAATCAAATCGCAGATCAAAAAACTGTGATTGATGATTCTAGAAAAATTACTAATCCACAAGCTCTTTCTATGGGGCTAGGCTTTGGTAAAGAATTTAAATGGTTCATTGGTGGTCAATATACATTTACACAAACAAGTAAATTAACTGACTCTTGGAATAAAACGAATATTTCTAACTTTGAAAACTCTAATCGTTTTTCTCTTGGAGGATTCTATATTCCGAAGTACAACTCATTTAGCAGTTATCTAGATCGCGTTGTCTATAGAGCTGGTTTCAGATATGAAAATACTGGACTTATCTTACATGACAAAGCTATCAACGATATGGCTGTTAATCTTGGTGTAGGTTTACCTATAGGAGAGCGTCGTAAATTCACTAACCTAAATATTGGTTTTGAATACGGTAGCAGAGGAACTAAAAACAACGGATTAGTTAAAGAGAACTATTTCAGTGTTTATGTAGGATTCTCATTAAATGACCTTTGGTTCCAAAAACGTCGTTTTGATTAATTTGTAGTAAGCTAACAAATGAAATTACTTTCTAAATTCTTAAGCATACTATTCTTTTTCACGATTGCTGTAAGTTTATTTTCTTGTGAAAGTAACTTTAAAGAAATACAAAACTTCAACAAAGTAAGTTTCTTTCCAGCCAGTGAAGTAGAAAATATGCGTGGTCAATACATAGATTCTGGAAGAGTCAAAGCTATTTTAGTAAGTCCAAAAATGCTAGATTACAGCAATGTCAAATATCCCTTTACCGAATTTCCAGTTGGAATTCACTTAACAATATATGACAAGGATAAAAATAAAAATACTGTAATAGCCGATTACGCTATTCGCTATACTAAGACAGACCTAATAGACCTACAAGGAAATGTGGTGATAACAACACATGATGGTAAGAAGCTTGTTTCTGATCAACTTTACTATGATCAAAAAAACGAATGGTTCTTTACAGAAGGCAAATACAGAGCCTCTACTGATAGCGAAAACTTCACTAGAGGAATAGGAATAGACTTTGACAGTAAAATGAGCAAGGTAAAAGCAACTAACAGTTACGCCGAAAGCGTAAAAAACAACGAATAAAATGAAAGCATTACGCATAATACCTTTCTTCTACTTATTTATCGCAGTACTATTTATATACGACGGTGTATCTAAAATAGTAGCTGGTGACACAGGATCTTGGTTGAGTTTCTTGATAGCAGCAGTAGCGATATTCATGTTCTTCTTCCGAAGAAAATTCTTAAAAAAGATGGACGGGTATAACAAAAAATAATACACTACTAGAGGCGAGATACTAAATATCTCGCCTTTATTTTTTTAATAAAACCACGATAACAATCCTCTCTTATCTACTCTATTTCAACATTAATTATAAAAAAACAAATTAATTATTCTGAAATCTAAATAAAAACTTAACGAAAGCACTAAAATAATAGCACTACCCCTTTTATTATTAAATAGATAATTGTATTTTCGCTCACTGAAAAAAATTACACATAATAAAAAAGCATGGCAGTTTTATCAAAAATTAGACAAAAATCCGCTCTGTTAATTGCCGTAATTGGTATTGCATTATTAGCATTCGTTATTGGCGACGTAGTAAGAAGCACGGGAGGTGGACTATCAAGAAACATTGGTAGTGTAGATGGTGAAGAAATTAATACCCAAGAATTCCTACATAAAGTAGCTCAAGCCGAAAAGCAAGGACAGATGAGCAATACTCAAGCAGGAGTAATGGTGTGGAACAGCGAAGTAAATAATATTTTACTTACTAACGAATTTGAAAAGTTAGGTTTAAGACTTGGTAAAGACCAATTAGTAAACGTTGTTAAAAACAACCCTACATTCGCTAACAATCCAGAATTCCAAAACGCTGTTGGGCAATTCGACATCAACAAATTCAACCAATTTGTTGCTATGATGAAAGGTGCTGGTCAAGAGCAATGGAACCAATGGTTAGCTTATGAAAAAGAATTAGAGAAAGTTGGTTTAGAGCAAATGTATTTTTCATTAGTTCAAGGTGGTATTTATACTACTAATGTTGATGCTAAAGCAGCATACTCTAATGAGAATGACAAAGTTTCTTTTGACTATGTTACTGTTCCTTATTCTACTGTGAATAACGAAGAAGCTGCTGTTTCTAATACAGAGATATTAGATTACATGAAAAAACATGCTAACAGATTTAAATCTGAGCCTACTCGTGTATTACAATATGCTTTCCTTCCTAGTCAGCCATCTGCTGCTGATAAAGAAGCTGTAAAAGAAGTTATAGAAGGTTACTTAAAGCCAACTGTACAATACAATGCTACAACTAAAAAGAACGATACTATCCCTGGTTTTAAAACTGTAAAAGATATCGAAACATTTGTAAACACAAATTCAGATATCAAATTTGACAGTTTATACTACGCGAAGAAAGACCTTCCTTTAGAATACCAAGAAGAATTATTCAACTTACAACCTGGTCAAACTTTTGGTCCATACATTATGGGTGACTACTATTGTATCTCTAGAATGATTGATAAAAAAGCAGGTCAGAGAGTTGATGCTTCTCATATCTTAATCGGTTTTGCAGGTTCTGCAGCTCCTGGAGCAACAAGAACCAAGGAAGAAGCAAAAGCAAAAGCAGAAGAAATCTTAGCTAAAGTAAAAGCTAATCCTTCTTCATTCGCCATGGAAGCAATGACGCAAACAGAAGACCCAGGTTCTAAAAACAACGGTGGTAAATACGAAGATATCCCAAGAGGACAAATGGTTAAACCTTTTGACAACTTTATCTTTAACAATGCTGCTGGAACTATCGGTTTAGTAGAAACTGACTTTGGATACCACATTATCCAAGTAAACGAAAAGAAAGAAGGTGCTAAATTAGCAACTGTAGCTCGTAAAATAGAAGTATCAGACGTAACTGCTGATGACTTATTCACTAAAGCTACTCAATTAGAACAAGACGCTCCTACAGCTAAAGACTTTATCGCTACTGCTGAAGGATTAGGTTTCAATGCTCAGAAAGAAGTAACTATTCGTCCATTCGAAGAGTTCTTACCTGGAGTAGGTAACCAAAGAAGTATTATCTCTTGGGCTTTCAATAAAGAGACTAAAGAGAGTGCTATTAAGAGATTTGACAATGCTGACGGACACATCATCGTTAAAGTAACTTCTAAAAATGATACAGGTCTTGCACCAGTAGAAGAAGTGAAATCAATCGTTGAGCCAATCTTAATGAACGAGAAAAAAGCAGTTGTAATCAGAAAGAAAATGACTGGAAATACTATTCAAGAAGTATCTAACAGTTCTAAAGCTTCTATCGCATCTATAACTGATGTAACTACAGGAGCTCCACTGATCACTAATATTGGTAATGAGCCATTAGTAGTAGGAACAGCTTTCGCAACTGCAGTAAACAAAGATTCTAAGTTAATCGACGGTTTACAAGGTGTGTATATGATCCAAACTAAAAATGTAACTAAAGCACCTGAATTAACTGCTGGTTACGCTAGTTATAAAGCTAGAGTAGAAAACAGCGTTAGAGGTATGGCACAAATGCAAGTACTGAAAGTATTAAAAGACAATGCTAAGATTAAAGATAATCGTGTAGGTGTTATCCAATAATACAAAAACATATCATAACGAAGCCATCTGTATATCAGATGGCTTTTTTTATGTCTATATGGTTTACTAATAAAAATACCTTATTTTTGCCTTACAAAATTTAAAACTAAACTTATGAAAGCATACGTATTTCCAGGTCAAGGAGCTCAATTCACAGGAATGGGGAAAGACTTATACGAAAACTCACCTATAGCTAAAGAGATGTTCGAGAAAGCAAATGAAATCCTTGGATTTAGAATTACAGATATCATGTTCGAAGGTACTGCTGAAGAACTAAAAGAAACTAAAGTAACTCAACCAGCGGTATTCTTACATTCAGTTGTATTAGCTAAAACATTAGAAAACTTTACACCTGAGATGGTAGCTGGACACTCACTAGGAGAATTTTCAGCATTAGTAGCTAATGGTACTTTAGCTTTTGAAGATGCACTTAAACTAGTTTCTCAAAGAGCGATGGCTATGCAAAAAGCATGTGAAATCACACCTTCTACTATGGCTGCTGTACTAGGTTTAGAAGATAGCATCGTAGAACAAGTATGTGCTGGTATAGATGGTGTAGTAGTAGCTGCTAACTATAACTGCCCTGGACAATTAGTAATCTCTGGTGAAACTACAGCTGTAGAGAAAGCGTGTGAAGCACTAAAAGAAGCTGGAGCGAAGAGAGCCTTATTACTTCCTGTAGGTGGAGCATTCCACTCTCCTATGATGGAACCTGCTAGAGAAGAACTAGCTGCTGCTATCGAAGCAACTACTTTTAACACTCCTATCTGTCCAGTGTATCAAAACGTAACTGCTAGTGCAGTGAGCAATCCTGAAGAGATTAAGAAGAACCTTATCCTACAGTTAACTGCTCCTGTAAAATGGACTCAGTCTGTAGAACAAATGATCGCAGATGGAGCTTCTTTATTTACAGAAGTTGGACCAGGTAAAGTATTAGTTGGACTAATCAAAAAAATCAATAAAGAAGCAGAAACTCACTCTGCATAACAAATTGGTAAAACATACAACAATTATATAATAACAAAAATCCTTGGTTGTACACTTCCAAGGATTTTTTTTTAAAACCTATATAGTGGATAAACTTTCAGCACAAGAATGGATCCTTATCTTCACTCTAGTGAGCCTTACTGCATTAGGCCCTTTAGCTATAGATATGTACCTTCCTGCATTCCCGAAGATAGCACACGATCTAAATACTGAGATTAATAGAGTTCAGATATCACTTTCTACATTCTTAGGAGGATTAGCAATCGGGCAACTCTTTTGGGGACCTATATCAGATAAGTATGGTAGTAAAAAACCAATCATACTGTGTCTGTCTATTTTTATACTTTCATCTCTAGCTGTAGTATTTGTAAAGAACATTGAAGTCATGTGGCTATATCGTTTTTTACAGGCCTTCGGTAGTAGTGGTGGAGTAGTTATCGCAAGAGCCATTGTCAATAAAAGGTTTGATAAAGATCAGACACTTAAGATATTTAGTATACTAGCCGTGATCGGAGGAATAGCTCCCATCATCGCTCCTATATTAGGTAATATAGTCTTAAAGTATCTAGATTGGACTCATGTATTTACTACGATGGCCTTGTTTGCTACACTGAGTATTGGTATGACAGTATTCTGTCTAAAAGAAGACTATACTAATAGAATACCAACTTTAAATGTAGGAGGTATACTAACGAATTATTTTAAGCTCTTTAAGAACAAACTGTTTATAAGATATACTATTATCGGAAGTATAGCCTATAGCTGTCTAATGATCTATATCTCTAACTCTCCTGTTCTAGTAATGGAAGTAGGAGGACTATCGAGTACACACTTTAGCTTTGTATTCATGGCTAACTCATGTGGTCTAATGTTAGGATCGTTCTTAACCTCTTCTATTTTGAGAAAAAGACTATCTCCTAAAAATATTATTAAGCTAGGAGCGAGTACACAGTTTATAGCTGCTTCACTATTATGGTTATTCATACAGTTAGATTTGAGCATATATATACAGTTAGTACCTCTTTTCTTCTTTGTGATGCCATTAGGACTACTATTCCCTACTACGACTACTTTAGCATTAGCACCCTATAAAGCAGAGTCAGGTATAGCGTCAGCTCTTTTCGGAGCTTCTCAACTAGCCTTTACCTTCATGACCTCTATCTTATTAAATAGTTTGAATAATGGCTCTATGAGCATCGTAGCGCTCTCATTAGTAGCATGTGCACTCGTTTCGTTCACATTAATATCTACGACAAAAGAATAACATCAATACATAAAAAAAGCAGACCTTATCGGGTCTGCTTTCGTTTTATAGTACTATAAGACTATCCTAAGAATGCCTTAATCTCATCTGTGATAAACTTGATTTGCTCTTCGTCTAACTCAGTATGCATAGGTAAAGAAAGAACCTCTTGTACCAACTGATTAGTCACTGGGAAATCAGCCTCATTATAACGAGGATCTAAATATGCTTTCTGATTGTGTAATGGTATTGGGTAATAGATAGCACATGGGATACCTTTACCTTGTAAGTGTGCTAATAATGCATTTCTATCAGCATTCACGATACGCAATGTATACTGGTGGAACACGTGGCTATTCTCATCTCCTACTACTACTGGAGTAACGATATTAGGATGATTAGCTAAAGCAGCAGAATACATCTGAGCAGCAGTACGTCTAGCTACATTATAAGCATCTAGATTAGGTAACTTAGCATTTAACACAGCAGCTTGGATACTATCTAGACGAGAGTTCACTCCTACTACATCGTGGTGGTAACGCTCATACATACCGTGATTCACTATTCCTCTTAACGTATGTGCTAATGCATCATCGTTAGTGAAGATAGCTCCACCATCACCATAACATCCTAAGTTTTTAGATGGGAAGAATGAAGTAGCAGCTACATGTCCGATAGCACCTGTTTTTACCACTTTTCCATCAGGATAAGTATAATCTGCTCCGATACCTTGTGCGTTATCTTCGATCACATATAAGTTATGTTTCTCAGCTAACTTCATGATAGCGTCCATATCAGCAGACTGTCCGAATAAGTGTACTGGTACGATAGCTTTAGTTTTAGGAGTAATCGCTTTTTCGATTGCTTCTATCGAAATATTGAATGTATCAGGACATACATCTACTAATACAGGAGTTAATTGTAATAAAGCGATTACCTCTACAGTAGCTGCAAAAGTAAAGTCAGCCGTGATTACTTCATCACCTGGTTTTAAACCTAATCCCATCATAGCGATCTGAAGAGCATCAGTTCCATTAGCACATGGTATCACGTGTTTAACTCCTAAATATTGCTCTAAGTTTGCCTGAAATGCGTGTACTTGTGGTCCGTTGATAAAAGCAGAAGATTCTAATATTTCTTGAATCGATTGATTCACTTCTTCTTTAATTCCTTCATATTGACCTTTCAAGTCAACCATTTGAATTTTTTTCATTCTAATTGTCTTTTATATCTTTTGAACTATTCATATAATTACCAACAAGTTACCTATATAAATAGCACTTAATTTCGATATTAGTTATCACTACAAAAATAATAAATTCTTTGCGCCAAAGCTCAAACTTTATCAAAAGAAACGTAATTTCGCTCAATAAAGATTTACCTATGTTTTTCCTATATAATATACTGACCTATATTTCTATATTCTTCATCCGTATTATCGCGCTGTTCAACAAAAAGTTAGGCTTATTCGTTGCAGGGAGAAAACAATCTTTTCAAATCTTAAAAGACAATATACTTTCTACTGATAAAGTGTTCTGGATACATGTAGCTTCGTTAGGCGAATATGAACAGGGGCTTCCTGTCATGGAGCAACTAAAACAGAAGTACCCTACGCATAAGATAGTGCTTACCTTCTTCTCTCCTTCTGGATATGAAGTGAAGAAAAACAATACTATCGCTGATGCCACATTATACTTACCTATGGACACACTAGCGAATGCTAAAAAGTTCTTAGCCTTGTGTCATCCAGAACAAGTATTCTTTGTGAAATATGAATATTGGCCTAATTATTTAAATCAATTGCGTCAACAGAATATCCCTACCTATTTAGTATCAGGGATACTAAGACCAGATCAAGTATTCTTTAAATGGTATGGAGGATTCTACAGAACAGCATTAAAGGCATTTACATACTTCTTTGTTCAGAATGAAGTATCTAAGATACTTCTAAATCAATTGCAATATAACAATGTAGAGATAGTAGGTGATACGAGATTCGATAGAGTATCTCAGATATTAGAACAGCACAATGAATTGGCATTTCTAGAAGCCTTTACCTTAAATAAAATGGCGAAGACTATCGTCATCGGTAGTTCATGGCCAGAAGATGAAAAGATTCTAGCCAATTATATCAACAATACACAAGATAATTCTATCAAGTTTATCTTTGCGCCACATAATATCAAAAAGGATCAGATAGATAATCTCGTTCAAAACATAAAGAAACCAACTGTACTGCATAGCCAACATCAAGAGAAAGATCTTAGCCAGTACTCTGTCTATATAATAGATGCCTACTCTATATTGACTAAAGCTTATAGTTATGCAGATATTGCCTATATAGGAGGAGGTTTTGGAGCAGGTATTCACAATATCCTAGAAGCCGCGACCTATGGAGTGCCTGTTATTATTGGTCCAAATTATAAAAAGTTCCAAGAAGCTAAGGATTTGATAACATTAGGTAGCTGTATAGTAGTAAATTCACAATCAGAATTAGACCAAATCTTTGATGAATTATTATACAATGACGCTAAAAGAATCGAATTAGGTAAAACAAGCAATCATTTTATCCTTAAAAATAAGAATGCTACAGAAAAAATAATGAAGCATATACACTAAAAGTAAAAAGGTAAGTAATCAAAGTGGTTACTTACCTTTTTTATATGAATTAATAATTATACTAGTCGTGAACTTTTATATTAAAAGTCTACTCGATCGGATTTTAATCCCGATGTACCAATATAAGACAAAATATTGATTACTGCAACACCACAATCACTAATTATGATTTTTTCAACACACTAATTCTCTTTTTTGTGTTCTCACACACCTTTTTTTCGCATTAGAAACTACTTTTTTGAAAAGATAACACCTCACACAAGACAGGGTACAGTCTCATACCAAAATGGTGCTATATAGACATAATTCCAGCAACACTTAGATACATCACTACAAATTCTACTCCTTATATATACACAGTAGTATAGTTATCTTATTTCTCCCTCTAAACACACCTCTCTATCTATAAGATAAGGTAACTCCACTCCTTACTTACATTCTATCACATAGGTACTTATAATGAGTTTCAATAGAAATGAGTCCGTAGTGAGTCCGTTATGAGTCCGTAGTGAGTCCGTTTTTTTGACCGTTTTAACGGAGTCAATACAGACAGATTACTTTCTTAGTATACTAATATTACGAACCACTATACTCCAACAGTACTATCGCGTATTAACATATTTCGATTTTAGCGTTCCCATGTAATATTGTATCTTGCCAGCGAATTCAATTCTAACTAACACTTTTATGAATAAAAAGATTAAAAATCTATTTAAGGCACTTGTAGTATTGGTAGCTTTACCTATCTATGCACAACAAGGTGGGATGTGGATTCCTTCTCTGCTAAAGGGAATGAATGAAACAGAAATGAAAAGCCTTGGAATGAAGATGTCTATCGAAGATATCTACGATGTGAACCAATCTAGTATGAAAGATGCTGTCCCTCACTTCAATGGTGGGTGTACTTCTGAAGTTATCTCTTCACAAGGTCTTTTACTAACTAATCACCACTGTGGGTATGGACAGATCCAAGCACACTCTTCTGTAGAGAATGATTACTTAGCTAACGGGTTCTGGGCTAAATCTATGGCTGAAGAGCTACCTAACGAAAACTTAGAAGTTACTTTCATCGTTCGCATAGAGGACGTGACTAAAGAAGTAATGGCTGGTGTAGTAGCTAAAGATTCTGAAATAGAAAAACAAGCTAAGATCCAAAAAAACATTACTACAACTGTAGCTAAATTTCCTAAAGAAAAATGGCAAGACAATAAGATTAAATCTTTTTATGAAGGAAACCAATACATCTTATTCGTAACAGAGACTTTTAAAGATGTACGTCTAGTAGGTGCACCACCATCATCTATTGGTAAGTTTGGTTCTGATACAGATAACTGGGTATGGCCACGTCACACAGGTGACTTCTCTCTATTCAGAATATACGCTGACAAAGACAATAAACCAGCAGCATACTCAAAAGATAATGTACCTTACCGTCCTAAGCACTTCTTCCCTATCTCACTTAGTGGTGTAGAAGAAGGTGACTTCACTATGGTATTTGGTTACCCAGGTAGAACACAAGAGTACTTACCATCTTATGCAGTAGAACAAATCGTAAACGATCTAAACCCTGTAAGAATCGGTATCCGTGATAAAGCACTTAAGATCACTGACGAGTTTATGCGTGCAGACCAAGCAATCAAGATCCAATATGCATCTAAATATGCTAGCACAGCTAACTATTGGAAAAAATGGATCGGAGAAAGCCAAGGTTTAAAAAAGACGAACGCTGTACAAGCTAAACAAGATTTCGAAAAAGACTTCATCGCAAGAGCTAAGAAAAATAAAAACACTAAAGCTTATGCTGATATCCCTGCTAAGTTCGAAAAACTTTATGGAGATATTAAACCTTATGCTATTAGCAAAGATTACTTCGCTGAAGTAGTACAACGCAATGCTGAACTTCTAGCTGCGGCTTGGAGAGTATATGCTTTAGAGACTTATGCGTCTAATGAACAAGCATTCAACAGCAGACGTGAGAACTTAATCAAAGGTCAAGACAAATTCTACAAAAACTATAGCAAGGCAGTTGACGAAAAAGTATTCGAGGCTATCGTAGAAATGTATGCAAAAGATGCGCCTAAACAATTCTTACCTAAAGAATTAAACGGAGCTAACATCTCAGCTATCACTAAAGATATCTATGCGAATAGTAAATTAACTACTTACGCAGGACTACAAGAATTATTAAAAGGTAATGCTGATCAAGTAGTGAAAAATATCAACAACGATAAAGGATACGCTTTTGCTAAAGCACTAATCGAAAACTATATTCAGAATGTATTACCTAAATACGAAGAATTAGAAAGAGAAATAGCTGCTTTACAACGTACATTTATGAAAGCTCAGTTAGACTTATATCCTGATGCTAGAATATTCCCTGATGCTAATAGTACACTACGTGTTACTTATGGTAAAGTAGATGGGTACTTCCCTAAAGACGCTACGTACTACGAACCTGTAACTCACTTAGAAGGTATTATGGAGAAATATGTACCTGGTGACTATGAATTCGACGTACCTGCAAAATTAGTAGATCTATATAATAAGAAAGACTACGGACAGTATGCAGATAATGGTAAATTACCTGTGAACTTCATCGCTACTAACCATACAACTGGAGGAAACTCTGGAAGTCCAGCTATCGATGCAGAGGGTAATCTAATAGGGTTAAACTTTGACCGTGTTTGGGAAGGAACGATGAGTGATATATACTATGATCCATCTATTTGTCGTAACATTATGGTAGATGCTAGATACATTTTATTCATTATAGATAAGTTTGCAGATGCAAAACATCTAATTGAGGAGATGAAATTAGTAGAACCTAAGAAAAACAAGTAATTAAAACACTGGCTTACAACAACTTATTGATTAAAAAAAAATATTCAAAAAAAGTTTTGCGAACCAAAAAATTCATATATTTGTCACGAATTAATAATTAACTTTTATAATTTAGTAAGATGAAAAAAATCGCATTAAGCATCGCTTTAGTAGCAATGATGGGAGTATCTTTCGTTTCTTGTAAAGAAACTGCAAAAGAACCAGCTGTAGAAGAAACAACAACTGAAGAAGTAGTAACTGAGGAAGCTCCAGCTACTGAAGAAGTTGCTCCAGAAGCTACAGAAGAGGCTACTAC
Organism: Myroides odoratimimus; assembly: GCF_004337635.1. NCBI lineage: Bacteria > Pseudomonadati > Bacteroidota > Flavobacteriia > Flavobacteriales > Flavobacteriaceae > Myroides > Myroides odoratimimus. Next base: position 1,799,670 of record NZ_CP037427.1, on the reverse strand, counting down.
TGAAGAAGCTCCAGCTACTGAGGAAGCTCCAGCTACAGAAGAAGCTGCTAAATAATTTTAGCAAAACTGTTCATAAAAAAGACCCTGCTAGGCAGGGTTTTTTTATATCTATACTTTTCTAAGTTACCATCTATCCCATATATCATACATCACTGTATCACCTACAATTACTATCCTTCTTACTTCATTAGTTTAGCTATTAGATATAAAAAAAGCATCCATTAAAATGAATGCTTTGATGAATTATAATAACTACACAATATTATACTAATATACGTTGCATTGATAATAGTTCTTCTAGTAGTGTACGCTCATTAGATAAGCGTGGTATCTTATGCTGTCCTCCAAGTTTATTGTTATTCTTTAGCCAATCATAGAATAGATTCTTACGAGCACTGTGGAATACTAATGGATTTAAAGTCATATTATTCGTACGCTTCGCCTCATAATCTGAGTTGAGAGCTTGTAGATTCTTATCTAGTACTTCACTGAACAATTGTAGATTGTCTGGAGCTTTACTGAACTCTACTACCCATTCGTGAGCACCTTTCTCTTTTCCTTCCATAAATATAGGTGCTACCGTGTACTCAGCTACCTCAGCATTCAATTCAATACAGGTCTTTGCTAGTGCTCTGTCTGTATTCTCTATCATCAGCTCTTCACCGAATACATTGATAAAATGTTTAGTACGGCCTGTTATTTTAATACGATAAGGTAATAGACTAGTAAAGCGCACAGTATCTCCGATTAAGTATCTTACTAATCCAGCATTAGTAGTGATCACTAGCGCATAATTCTTACCTATCTCCACTTCTGATAATGGAATTATCTTTTGATTAGAAGTTCCGAAAGTATCCATAGGAATAAACTCATAGAATATTCCGTAATCTAACATTAACAACAGTTCATTACAGTCATTCTGATCTTGGATAGCAAAGAAACCTTCAGAAGCATTATAGATCTCATAATATCTAAATCGATCACTAGGTAGTAGCTTTTTATATTGATCCTTATAAGGCTCAAAACTAACTCCTCCATGGAAATAAACCTCAGCATTAGGCCATAGTTCTAATAAATCTCCCCTACCTGTCTCTTGTATAATGCGGTTTAATAACACCAACATCCACGAAGGTACTCCTGCAAAACTAGTTACATTCTCATTCCTTACTTCCTTAATAATTGCATTCATCTTACTCTCCCACTCAGACATCAGTGATGTCTTGTTACTAGGAGTACTGCTTAACTCTGCCCAAAAAGGCATATTATCAATTAAGATAGCCGATAAATCTCCAAAGAAAGTATTCTTGTCTTCATAAAGTTGTTTACTTCCTCCTAGCCTTAAGCTCTTCCCTGTAAATAACTGTGAATCTTCATTGTTATTTAAGTATAAACACAGTAAGTCTTTTGCTGCTTTATAATGACAGTTCTCTAATGCTTCATTACTCACAGGTATAAACTTACTTTTTGCATTAGTAGTTCCACTTGACTTAGCAAACCAACGGATAGGCTCTGGCCAAAAGATATTATTCTCTCCTTGACGAGCACGCTCTATATAAGGCTCAAACTCTTCGTATTTAAATAAAGGCACTCTCTCTGCGAAGTCTCCATAGCTCTTTATACTATCGTAGCCAAACTGCTTTCCTAAGATTGTCTTCTCATTTGTCTTCATTAAATTCAAAAACAAGTCATTTTGTACTTCATTTGGATATTTTCTAAATAGATCTATCTGGTGAATTCTCTTCTTCAATATCCAAGAAGCGATAGAATTAATAATTGTGAATGCCATATCTTATTAATTAGTCAAGTATCTAATCTTTTCATTATGAAAAGTTAGTAATTACAGTGGTAAATGTTTTTTCGTACTTTTACGACTTACCCAAAAATAACAATTTTATCTATGCAATACGAAGGAGTTTTAAACAAAATGCAGACGGAATTTAACACCCCTATTGAATACTATTTAGTATTTAAAAGCAACTTCATCAATATAAATCAGATTCTTGACAGAAACATAAAGATTGAGTTTACAGGATATGAATGTTTAAACTGTGGACAGCACAAAAAAATATTTAGACAAGGCTTTTGTTATGAGTGTTTTTACTCTAGTGCACAAGTAGGTGATTGGATCATGAGACCTGAGTTAAGTACAGCGCACCTAGGGATAGAAGATAGAGACTTAGAGTATGAAACAAAGGTACAGATACAGCCTCATATCGTATATCTAGCTGTAGCTAGTGATGTAAAAGTAGGGGTAACTAGAAAAACACAAGTACCTACCAGATGGATAGATCAGGGGGCTTCTAAAGCAATAGAGATAGTAGAAGTACCTAATAGATACTTAGCAGGAATCACTGAGGTAGCTCTAAAAGATATGTTTACAGACAAAACGAATTGGAGAAAGATGCTACAGAATGAAGTACTAGAAACAAACTTAGAAGAAATAAGAAATTCTCTAAAAGAGAAACTACCAGAAGAAGTAAGACCTTACTTTGACCAAACTGACTCTTCTATCTTTAATCTAGATTACCCTGTCATACAATTCCCAACAAAGATAAAAAGCCTTAACCTTGACAAGACTCCTTCTTATGAAGGTAAGTTAAAAGGTGTCAAAGGACAATATCTACTATTCGAAGATGGTACTGTATTTAATATCCGTACTTATGAAGGATATATGGTTAATATCGAAGTGATCTAATAACATATATAAAAAAACGAGCTCCTTTAATTGGAGCTCGTTTTTTTTTATACTATTCTGTTTCTTCTGTCTTTTTCTTTTTACCGAACAGCCCTTTTAAGCCTTCGCCAATTTTGTTGACTGTTTCTTCAGTTTCATTTTTCTTTGTCACATCCTCCTCATTTGAAGTATTGTTTTCCTTTTTACCACCTAAGATATCTAGTAGTGCATCTTTACCTTTTCCTACTAATTGATTCTTCTGTTCTTCTAAGATTTCATTTGTAATATTCTTTACTACATCAGCCATATTAGCAGACACCTTTGGGTTGGTAAAGTCTCCTGTCACACCTACTTTCACAGGTATTGCATCAAACTTATTACTAGATTTAGGTCCAAGAGCAGTCAGTGCATTAGCAACATCATTACCTAATAATTTAGCTGGTACTTTAAAGTCCAAAGCATAATTAAGGCTTTGATCAAAGCCATGTTCTCCTGATACAGTCACCGCTAAGTCTTTTGTTTTTATATCAAAAGGCTTGAACTGTACACGTCCATTATTAAAGACAATGTGCATCTTTTTATTACTCAAATCTAGATTCTTCAAATCAATGAAGTTCAACGCTCCATCTAATGAAGATAATAGTTTAGAATTCTGAGCAGTAATACTAGCATTCGCTAAATCACCTTTTATATCACCTGACATTGTATTTAAGTCTGGTGATAAATCTGCTGCATTTAACTTTCCTTTCATCACTACAGCTGCATTTACCTTCCCTGACATCACATTAGCAATAGGTGCTACAGCTTTTAAAAACCCTAAATCAGTAAAAGTCTGTTTGATATCTAAACTTTGTAGTCCTAAGTTCATATCAAATGTAGGTATAGCTTCTTTTGTAGATACATTCCCTCCGAATGCTATTTTCCCACCAAAAAGATCTGTTGACATATTTTGAAGACGTGCTGCTTCATCTTTGATCACTAATGTTCCTTTTACATTCTTAAGTGTTAGATCATCGTATACTACTGTCTTTGCATTTGCATTAATCGTACAATCTAAGAAACCTGAAATCTTTAATGGATCTGACGCTTTTGCAGCAGTTGTTTTCTCTTTCTTCTCTTCTACTTTCGCAGTATCTTCTTTTAATAAATCAGCTAATACAAAATTATTAGAGTTTAAATTAAAGTTTCCTTTTAAGGTCTGCTTCTTAAATAAGAACCCATATAGATTATCTAACCTTCCGTCTGCATTTAGATCTGAAGTACCTGTTTTTATAGCAAGTTTATTTAGCGTAACATTACTTGTATTAAAAGTAAGAGCTGCCTCTTGTATCTGCATTGGCTTAGCCATCGCATCTGTACTAAAATTAAAGCCTGTCAAAGATACACTACCACTGTTTTTTATATTTTGATATTGTTCTTTCTCTACAGAGTTCATATCAAAATTAGTAGCTACTTTCGCTTTTAATATCCCTGTCAGTGGTGTATCTAGTTTCACAGGATATGCTTTAGATACATTTGCCAAATTAATAACTCCATCAAAATTCGCATCTACTAATGCATTCTCGCTAATGTTCTTAATCTTTGCTTTCGCATTGAATATATCTTGATCTATCTTAAATGACAATTGGTTAATATCTACATATAGATCTTTCATTATCCCCGTCTCATTCATCACATTAATATCTAATAGAATATTCTGAACTGCTTTAGGAAGATCTGGATACTTAAAGGAAGCATTCTTTGCATTCATATGAATAGCTAGTGTAGGAATAGTCGTTTCTGTCATTTTACCTTTTACTTTTCCTTCTACTTTAAAATCACCTGATGTAGTCACCCCTTTTAGATTACCCGCATAAGCTTCTGGTATTAATCCTAAGAAGTTTTTAAAGTCTGAGTCAGGAGTAGCAAAACTCAAATCAAACTGCTGTCCGTCTTCTAATAACTGCACTGAACCATCAAATGCTAATGGCAACTGATTAATCAATGCTTTATTCTCTTTAAATGAATACAATTGATTCGTCATATCCATTCCGATTAAAGCTTTCAGCGATAAGTTTACCTCATTCAGAAACTTAGTATCCTCCATTACAAACGAAACTTTTGCTTTAGACTCTGTATCTAAATCCAGTATATCATCTGATAGATTACCTGTCCCTTGGTGATAAAACTCGTTAATAGTAAACATCATCTTACTCCCTAAATCTTTATACGTTAAGTTTAGATTGTCTATCTTATAATGATTTAAAGCTAAAGAGAATGGATCCTTATCAGAAGAGTCTTCATCCTCTTCATCCTCTTTTTTTAATGCTATATCATAGTTAGCTACCCCTTGTTCATTCACTATCACGTTAACCTTAGCATTTTCTACTAAGATATCTTCTATACTCATAGGCTTATCCGCCCCATTGAATAACTCCATAATAGACATCTTTAGCCCTATCATTTTGGCAGACACTAACGTATCTCCATCGAATGGCGCCTTATTCACAACAGCCAAATCCTTAATCACTACTGTTGCCTTAGGAAAGTTACGTATAAAGCTCAGGTCTACTTTTTCAAATGTCACCTTCGCATTTAAGTTGTCATTAATAGTTTTAAGTACTAAATCTTGTATTTTTCCCTTAAACAAAATAGGTGTTAGCATTAGTAAGATAAACAATCCCAACACTATACCTCCTGTCCATTTTAAAACCTTTTTATTCATAACTTTTCATTTTATTACAAAATAACAAAAAAAAAGAGTTATCCCTAGTCTAAAAGGATAACTCTTTATTCGATATTAATCAATTTATGTCTTCTTTAACGAAAGCATAAATTTGACTATAACATTATCTTATTACTACTCTATTTTTACTTCAAAAGGCAATATTGCTTGTACACCTCTCATATTGTTGAAATAGTTAAGTCTCTCTATCATTTCATAGTTAGCTTCACCTATCTTTTCTTTGATTAGCTCTTCTTCTGATTTAAATACAGAAGCACCTAGATACCCTCTAAGCATATCTTCGAACTTCATTTTATACTCTGGGTAGTTTACTACTTTATAATCGTCTATCTCTACCTTTTTAGCAGCATAAGCGATAGCTGTATCTAATCCTCCTAGTTCATCTACTAATTTATTTTCTAGTGCATCTTTTCCAGTCCACACTCTACCTTGCGCTAATTCGTTTACTTGTTCTACTGTCATCTTTCTTCCATCAGCTACTCTCTGAACGAATGTCGTATATACATCCTCTATGCCTTCTGTCACCATCATTCTAAAGCCTGGATCAACATCTCTAAACGGACTATAGTTAGCCGCATTATCATGTGTCTTCACTTGCTCTGCATTTACTCCATACTTTGTAGCTAATGCTTTAAAGTTCGGAACCATACCGAATACCCCTATAGAACCTGTAATCGTACCTGGATCTGCGAAGATTCTATCTGCATTACTAGAGATATAATACCCTCCAGATGCAGCTACATCTCCCATAGAAACAATCACTGGTTTCACTTTTTTAGTCAACTCTATCTCTCTCCAGATTAACTCAGAAGTCAGAGCACTACCTCCAGGGCTATTTACTCTAAGTACGATAGCTTTTATCTTATCATCCTTTCTTGCTGCTTTTAGAGCACGGTTGATAGATCCTTCACCGATATAGCTTACGCTACCTTCACCATCTCTAATCTCCCCTTGTGCATAGATTACTGCAATACGATCTTTAGCTGTTTTTGCACTATTTTTCACAATCACATCTTTAACGTAATCTAAGATATCTACGCTATTATAATCTTTATCTCCTTCTACTCCTAATTCATGTTTAATCGCTGCATGGTACTCGTCCTCATAAGCTACTTTATCCACTAATCCCGTTTTTAAAGCTAATTTAGGTGTTCTAGCTCCTAGATTATTTGCTATACCGTTTAAGCTATCTACAGATATCTTTCTGCTCTTAGAGATATCGTTAACTAATGTTTCCCAAATAGACTTTAAGAACACTGTTGTCTGCTCTCTATTCGCCTCGCTCATGTTTTCTTGTAAGAATGGTTCTACAGCACTTTTATATTTACCGTGTCTCATTACTTCCATTTGTACTCCCGTTTTATCTTGTAATCCTTTTAAGTAAAGAATCTCTGTAGACAATCCCTTAAAGTCTAACCCACCTACTGGATTAATATAAATAGTATCTGCAATAGAGTTTAAATAATATTCTCCTTGTGAATACACATTAGCATACGCCAATACGAACTTACCTGTTGCTTTAAACTCTTCTAGTTTATTTCTAATCTCGCGTTTCTGTACTACTCCTAGCATAGAGTTATTATTCAGAATAGAGATCCCTTTAATACGATCATCTGTCTTCGCATACTCTATAGCTGCTAGTACGTCAGACACACCATCTTTTCCAGCTTCTCTAAAGCCGAATTCCTTCATATTATATTTACCTGCATAATCATATTTCACACCAGATAAATCTAAATTAATAACTGAACTATCTTTTACTGTAACAGTATCAGAACTACTTCCCATAGCTACACCGATGATCATCAGTCCAAAAAATAATATTCCGAAGAATATAAACAGACCTACTATCGTAGCTAAAACATTTCTTAAAAACCTCATATTAAAAACAATTTATCTTATTAGTATTCAAATTATAAAAAAAGTTACAGATTATACCCGTAAATTTGCATTATTAACTGATACAAAAGTAACGATTATTCAATTTTCTTTTATTTACTTTGCCCCATGTTTACGCAAAATCAAATAGTATTATCAATAGGTTCTAATCAAGGAGATAAATTATCTAACATAGAGAAATCTATCGAACTGATTAACAAGCATATTGGTACAGTCATAAAAATATCACCTATTTACGAATTTCCTGCTTGGGGTTTTGAGAGCGATCCTTTCTTTAATTGTGCTGTATTATTACACAGTACGCTAAAAGCTGAAACGGTTATTCTAAAGGTACTCGAAATAGAACAAGTACTAGGTAGAATACGTCCACAGCATACAGTGGGGTATAGTGCTAGACTGATAGATATCGATATTATCTCTTTTAACCAAGAAGTGTATAATACTGATAACCTATCTGTACCTCACCCCTTGATGCAAGACAGACAGTTCGTACTACAGCCATGCGCAGATCTAAACTTAGAATGGGCACACCCTATACTAAAGCAAAGTTTCAAAGAATTACTGAATAGCTGTAAAGATAAAACATCTTTTAAGATAGTAGGAGAGATAAAAAGTCCAATTCTTCAATATGGCTTTACTCATGTAAACTTTATCGCCATAGAAGGAAATATAGGTGCTGGTAAGACAACTTTAACCAATCGTATATCAGAGGACTTTAATGCAAAGAATATCCTAGAAGGTTTTGCGGACAACCCTTTCTTGCCTAAGTTTTACAAAGATGCTACGAGATACGCATTTCCATTAGAGATGTCATTCTTAGCAGACAGATACTCACAGTTATCTGATGATTTAGCACAGTTTGACCTTTTTAAAGAGTTTATCATTGCTGATTATTATATCTACAAGTCTATCATCTTTGCTCAAATCACTTTAGAAGAAGACGAGTTCAAGCTGTATCAGCAGATATTTGAGATTATGTATAAAGAAACTCCTAAGCCTGATCTATATGTCTACCTATATCAGAACACAGATCGCTTATTAGAGAATATACAGAAACGTGGTCGTTCTTACGAAAGTGAAATCCCAGGTACTTACTTAGATCAAGTGAACCAAGGTTATTTTAACTATATCAAGACAATGCCTGCAGACAAAGTGTTGATCATCGATATATCAGACTTAGACTTCGTAGCTAATCAAGAAGATTATATCTACATCTTAGATAAGATTCAACATAAACTAGTGAAGCATGACGAATAAACTATTTATGACCATGCTAGGAGTCACTCCTCCAGGACGTCATATAGAACAGCATGATATCTACTTCGGTATAGGCACACAGATGAAAGACCTCATCCCACAGATAGTTGACTTTTGGCCAGAAGCAGGACCTAAACTACACGTAGATGCATGGAGAGAAGTAACGTCTGTACAAGGTCATCACATAGAAGTAGTCTCTAGAGAAGCATACCTACCTAATGATCTAAAGTTATTCTTTATCAATCTAGGCGGTTATAAACCAGGTATTTTTGACGAGTTTCACCAGACGTGTCTAGTAGTCGCTAATAGTCAGAAAGAAGCTATCCAGTATGTAAAGAGTACAGCCTTCTATGAAGAGTATAACCTGCCTCCGAGAGGATATAGTCACGTAGATAATAAGTATGGTCTAGATGTAGATGATATCTATGAGATGGACGAAATCTTAAATGAAAATTTAAAACAGCAATACGCTATCAAAATAACTCCTTCTATAGAACCTCTAACAGATGATCACATAGAACTAGGGTATATGAAGCTAAGCAGTTTCTAACTATAAAGAACGTCCCATGATAGTATATCATGGGACGTTCTTTATTTACTTACTTTGGAGTATGACATAATCAAGTAGCTCTCCTATTATAATCACTAATACTGAGAATGTGAGCATCCCTAGAACATAAGCAAAGAAAGCTTTCAAATAACTCTTTATACGTTTCACTTCAAAGAACTGACCTATTCCCCAAGTACAATAGAGCACTCCTACCACTCCTGCAATAGCCATTAAATTAACCTTTACTATCCCTTGTATTATAGCAAATACAGAAAATATCAACATAGACATTCCTGTCACAAAGCACAATAAAATTAATATCTCAAATAAATTAAAAGAGTGTTTTTTAAATAACACCTTAGCCCATACCGCTATAAACACTCCTATAATTATATTCATATACCCTGAATGAGTGTCTCCCCATAGAAATATACTATCTGCCACTCCTCCACCTCCTGAATGATGGTAAGAAACAAAACTCTCTATGTGAAAATAATGAGCAATAAGGGAATAAATAAGAGAAGCTATAATAATGAATATAATAGGCTTTACTAATTTACTTCTATCCTCAGTAATATACTTCTGAACTGTAATACCTGGTTTTAGCAATAGTTCTTTTATAGTATAGAATATACCCTTCTCAACGTGTAAAACGTGGCTTATCTCATGCAAAACATAGTGACTATCTATTCTCTTTAGCTTAATTGATTCTCCACAATCAGGACAATATCCTGTTGATAAATCTGTATGAGACGTTTTACAACTCATGATTTTCTGTATATTAAGTTCAGTTATTTTATATAGTCACTACATAGTGACTAAGGAAACAAATATAATAAAATCACTTAATTCTCAAATACAAAAAAAGCCTTCAAAGAGATCTCTTTTGAAGGCTTTTGCACTTGTATATTAAAAATTTACATCTATGAAGACATCATTAAACTTTAGCGAACTGTACTTCAGCGAATAACTTAATATCCTCACCTACTAACACTCCACCTGTTTCTAAACCAGCATTCCAAGTCAGTCCAAACTCTTTACGGTTAATCTTAGATTCTAAAGACAGTCCTATCTTAGTATTTCCCCATGGGTCTACTAGTACTCCACTATATTCCGCATTAAATGCCACCTCTTTTGTCTCTCCTTTTATCGTTAGCATACCAGTCACTACATAGTAGTTATCTGTTTTCTTCTGAATAGAAGTAGAAGTAAACACGATATCTTGATAAAGTTCTGTTTCGAAGAAATCTGCACTTTTTAGGTGAGTATCTCTATCTGCATTATTTGTATCTATAGAAGCTACCTTAGCTGTAAATGATATTTCTGAAGTTTCGAATGTTGCATCTACATTCTTAATTGTTGATGTGAAGTCATTAAACTTACCTGATACATTCGTAAACATCATGTGTTTTACTTTAAATCCTATTTCAGAATGTGTAGGGTCGATATTCCAAACTGTATTTGTCATAATAATTCTATTTTTTAAGGTTATAACCACTGTCTTATCAGTAGCGTTTTGTATGAGACAAATGTATAACCATATACACCCTCATACACTTAACCTAAATTAAGAACGTATATAACTACATTTATTCTTCCTCGAACTGATCTTCTACAGATTGAAATATTTTATCTAATAATCGAGGGATTTGGATATGTTCTCCTGCTTCTAGACGAGAGACTACTAAGCTAATCGGAAAAATAACGACCTCTGTATCCTTATACTGTAAGGCGTACTCATAACCTAGGTCACCTTCTACACCTACCCATTCAAAATCGATATAATAATAACGAAGTAACGCCCCGAATAACAATCCTAACTTACCTAGATATTCTTTATCCTTTAGATCAAAGCACTGCTCATCGAATAACCACTGAAGTATGTCCAACGCCTTACCAGAATCAAATACGGATTTTAACTCATATTGATTGGCTCCTAAGAGCGTACTTACACTAGACTCTATAAACTCGAGCTCTTCAGGAGTCAAGGCTTGACTACTATGATCTTCGTTAAGGACTATTCCTACATATTCTATCATCTGTACTGCCTCTTCTAGATAGTCTCTTGCTAACTCAGAATTTACATCTGACTGACTGATGAATAACTGTAGCTCAAAGCGTACATTGTTATACAATACAGAATACTCATAGATATGTAGATCTTCTAGCTCTAGCTCTGTCATATAATAGAACTTATCTCCTACTTCCTTTACCTCCTCTTCTATATGACTCGCTTCAGTAGTAAAGTCTTCTAACACCTGCTCGAAGTCAAAGTCCTCTCCTCCTACTGTCCTTATATCATACACAGAGATATAAGGTAGATAGCTCACTCCGTCTTTAGTCAAGATAAATCCTCCATAATCTGCTAACTCTACATCATACTCATCAGGTATTACCAATACTAACTTCTCTACTCCTAAATCTATATATTGCATACGCTTTACTTATTATCCTTAGATAAATATACCTTTTTTATTGTAGTCACAAAAGTTATATTATCATCTTATAAAAAAAGCTAACCATTACGTTAGCTTGTCTATTTTAGTCTTCTTCTTTCAGTATTTTATAGCCGTTAGGGTACAGCATATTCACTATCCCCTTAAACACCTGATCAGGTACCTGCTGAGCATTACTGCTATAAGCGATAGATACTTCATCATCGGGATTATATACTAGCATCGTATGCGTCCCTAGTGTGTCTCCACCATGCCCGTAAAAACTTACATTATCATAAACTAAATGCATTATACCTCTACCAAATTTACCTTCTATCTTTTGGGGCAACATTGATTCTAACGAGGCTGATGTAATTACTTTACCATGAAATAAATTATAAATAAAGATATTCAACTCTTTAGTCGTCGTGGTCAAATCTCCCACCCCTATAATATTCATCGGGTTGATGTCTATCATTTCTGCCCATTGTCCGTGTTTGAATTGATATGGTTTATGTACATAGATAGGCATCAATTTAGCAGAATATGTACTTTCTAACCTCAATGGATTCACGATATACTGATTGACTAATAAATGATAAGGTTTATCAGTCACCTCTTCTATTATTTTAGTCAATAGATAATAAGCCGAATTAGAATATGCTCGATCTGTATCAGGAGTGAACTTCACTCCTTGTTCTTTAATCAAGTTTAATATCTCCTGTTCTGTCACTTTCTCTGTCACCCACACTTCTCCATTTTTGACTACATAGCTCCCTAGTCCACTACTGTGATCTAGCAGATTCTTAATCGTGATACGATCAGCATTGGGCATATCTGGATAGAAGTCAGATAACTTAGTGGTCAACTCTAATTTGCCCTCTTCGATTAACTTAAATATAATCACAGCAGTATAAAGCTTAGTCACCGATCCTAGCTGATACATCTTATTCTCATCAGACGAGGTATCGGGTAAATTCTCTTGTCCAAAGTTTTTATGATAGACTTCTACTCCCTTTTTAAAAATAGAGAGACTGCCTGCTTCTGTATTATTCTTAGACAATTCGTTTAAATAATGATCTAACTTATATCCTTGTATTTCTTGTCCAAATACAACAGAAGATAACATCATCACAAATAATAGTATCTTGGTGTTCATCCTAATCGTTTTAATGTATTATCATTAATTAGTAGCTATCACACTACGACTGTTACAGTTATATATAAGTCAAAAGAAAGTCAATCTCTTGATGACTATTCTTATTAATAATTATACTCTAGTCGGGTGTACCCTTTATCACGCTCTATACCAATCTCTATATGCTGTACCACTTCCTCCATTAAGGCTATAACATTGATCTCTACCTCATCTTCAATTCGCTTAGTAATCATCGAAATCGGAAAACATTGCAAGGCGTAGTCTTGATACTGTAACGCCAACTCTCTACCATACTGATCATGTACTACTATCCAATGAAAATCACTGTACTGATACTGAAAACAAGCTCCGAACAAGATACCTAGTGCCTGATGATATTCATAATCATTCACGGCATACTCTCTTAGATTCAGTATCTCCTGTAACTTCGTTATAGCGTCACCACTCTCGTGATAAGCCTGAAGGTCTTCTGACGCTATCCCTAATACTTTAGCCGACGCTGTCTCTAGATGTACTAGGTCATCATACTTAGGTTCTAGTAATGGAAACTGTAGAGAAGATAGACTATCTATACTTCTGATCATCTCCTCTATCTCTTCTAGATAGACAGCTACCTCATCACTCCCTCTATCCTCCTTATTTATAATCAATGATGCTATGACAATATCATCACCATACATCACCTCGAATATGTGCATATACAGCTCCTCCTGATCTTCATTATCATAAGAGAAATAACTTTTTCCTTTATACGTCACTGCCTCTGTATTCCTCTGATGAGCTTTATCCTTAAAATCTTGTAATAGGGCTTTCTGTGTCACTCCCTCAGCTCTCGTAAAAGAGATAACACTAAATCTAATCAGAGGCTCGTCATCATGCTCGCCTCTGTATAGTATCACAGTACTATCCCCATCATTACAACTATAATAATGACTCGGCCCTTTTATAATGGTCTGTCCACTTCCTATTTCGAATACCTTCATTATTTCTCTTTTATTTATCTCAAAGATATTATTTAGTCCATTACTATAACGTGATAATATCATTAAATTATACATATTACCTTGCCCTCATTTGGTTATTTTGGTTACTTATGACCATGCTTTATCTAGCTTATTACCATTCTTAAGTCAATGAAATTCAATATTTATACAAATGTTATTCGGATACAGTTTTGCTATCCTTCGGTAAAAAGGTGTTTTTCCGAGCAAAACCAATGCTTTACCCAAATACTACCCGAACGATTCTAGTAAAAACCAAAACAAACAACTATATATCAACCAATTAACACAAATCATATTCTCCATACAAGGGCAATAACTCCATGATCATTCATTATCTCCACTAGAGGGCATTATAGGTCAATAATTTCTATTGCATAGACATAAAAAAAGCTACTTCGTATAGAAGTAGCTCCTTGATATATAAATATTGATAAGATATTACATCTGTTGGAACAAGTCCCAGATTACGATTCCTGCACTTACAGAGATATTTAAAGAATGCTTCGTACCTAGCTGTGGAATCTCGATCACTCCATCACTTAAGTTTACCACCTCTTGATTAACTCCTTTTACCTCATTACCGAATACTAATGCGTATTTCGCTCCTTCTGTCACCTTAAAGTCATTTAGCATCACGCTATTCTCTACTTGCTCTACAGACTGTACAGATACACCACTCTCTTTTAATGACTTCACTACTTCTACTACATCCTTAGCATATTCCCACTCTACAGTTTCGGTAGCCCCTAGAGCTGTTTTGTGTATTTCTTTATTTGGAGGGGTAGCGGTGATACCACATAGATATACTTTCTCAACTAAAAAAGCATCGCACGTTCTGAATACAGACCCAATATTATGTAAACTTCTTACATCATCTAAAACTACAATAATAGGTGTTTTCTCAGAAGCTTTAAACTCTTCTACATTTTTACGATCCAATTCGCTATTGGCTAATTTACGCATGACTTAAAAATTTTAGCAAAAATACTATTTATCAAATGGATTACTCTCATCTAGGTTTTATTTTTAACTAATTATACCTTAATCAATATTATTACACACAATAAAAAAGCAATATTATTACACACAATAAAAAAGCAATATTATTACACACAATAAAAAAGCAATAGTATTCAAATATAACACACTCGATATTACACTTTTAAAACAAAGATTGCACCAAGTAGTGCTCCCTTTCTTCCTATACAATAGCTAACTTTGTTATAAACCAACAAAGCCACACCACCATGACTAAAAAACTACTCAATCAGCTGGCTCTGCTCACCATACTAAACAATATTGTCTTTGTGGTGATATATCAAGGGTCCCTTATTGCTGACTTTGCTCAGAGCCCTCAATACATACATTTGGTCGAATTGGCATGGATACTATGTCTAACAGGACTCATTATCTTCCCTACGATTATCTGTACGTTATTAGAATCTAAACAAATCAGTGTTCAAAAATTCCCAATATTAGCTATTGCTCTATCCTTTATCTCTGTTATATTTTTTGCATTTGCTAGTATTCCATAATTTTCAGCTTGATATAGACCTAAAACGACATACGTCTTCTTTACCTGTTTTTTTACTATTTTTTAACACTATTTCATTCTTTTTAGCTATATAAAAAACAGAAATAAGATATTATTGCAATATCAAATGAGAGTTCCTACCTTTGCATACTCAAAAAAAATCTATGGTAAGAACTCTCATAACTAGAATTATAACATCCCCAGTCATTATCTATACAACCAGATGCTTTATCGGGTTTTACATCGGATACCTACTATTCTTAAAATATCCGAACTATGAAATCCTGTGGACTTTAATCTCGATTATGCTAGTTATCTCACCAGAAGGTCAGAATTCTAAAAAGCTATCTGTAGAACGATTTAAGTCAAATCTAGTGGGGTCTGCTGTTGGTTTAGTTTGTTTAGAGATTCATCCTAGCCCTGATTTCTACATTAGTTTATTAGGTGTATTTCTAACGATCATGACCTGTTATCTATTCAAGATATTAAATATGGCTCGCGTAGCCTTAGTAGCTCTTATCATTATCCTTGTACAGCCGCATACTGCTAGCTCAGTAGAGGCTACTCCGCTGTTTAGATGCTTAGCAGTGACCTTAGGGTGTGTGATAGGTCTGACGATAACAGTACTTACCTCTATGATCATACGCAGACTAAAAAGGTATTATGGAATACCACTCTCTTAGAAGTTCATTAAGCAAATAGCGTTTGTAAAATGTATCTGTTATATTTGTAATTTGAAACACAAAACTACATTATGACTGCTAAAGCGAAAGCACCTAAGGAAACTCCATTAATGAAACAATACAACGATATAAAAGCCAAGTATCCTGATGCTTGTCTATTATTTCGCGTAGGAGATTTTTACGAGACATTCGGTGAAGACGCTGTCAGAGCATCTAAAATATTGGGCATTACATTAACCAAACGAAGTGCAGGTACAGCTAGTGAAACAGAATTAGCAGGTTTTCCTCATCACTCGATTAATGTTTACCTACCTAAGTTAGTCAAAGCTGGACTAAGAGTAGCTATCTGTGACCAGCTAGAAGACCCTAAAACAACTAAAACTATTGTCAAAAGAGGCGTTACTGAGTTAGTAACACCTGGTGTTGCCTTAAACGATGAAGTGTTACATTCTAAATCTAACAACTTCTTATGTGCAATACACTTTGCTAAAAAGACAATCGGTATATCATTCTTAGATGTTTCTACAGGAGAGTTTTTGACCACTGAAGGAGATCAAGATTATATAGATAAACTACTACAGAACTTTGCCCCTAGTGAGATTCTAGTACAGAAGAGTAATAAGACACACTTCTTACAGAACTACGGGACTACTTATAATCTATTCTTACTAGATGACTGGGTATTCAAGACTGACTTTGCATTTGAGTCTTTGACTACTCATTTTAAAACTAATTCCCTAAAAGGTTTTGGGGTAGAAGATTTAGTAGAAGGGACGATAGCCTGTGGAGCGATACTATATTACCTATCAGAGACACAGCACACTAGACTAGAGCATATCTCTAATATACAGCGTATCGCTGAAGATGCGTATGTGTGGATGGATCGTTTTACGATCAGAAACTTAGAGCTATACAACAGTGCTAACCTGAATGCGATAACGCTATTAGACGTGATAGATAAGACCTTATCTCCTATGGGAGGTCGTCTACTGAAGCGTTGGCTAGCGTTACCACTTAAGGATACCAAGAAGATTACGGATAGACATAATATCGTAGAGATACTAAAAGAGAACAGTGAACTCCTAACACTCTTCCAAACCCAAATAAAGAAGATATCTGACTTAGAACGATTAATCTCTAAGATCGCTACTGGTAAGGTATCTCCTAGAGAGCTAATCTATCTGAACGATTCTCTAGATGCTATTATTCCGATCAAGGAGACTGCCCAAAAAAGTAGTAATGATTCTCTAAAACAAATGGGAAATAAGCTACATGGATGCGAGCTACTTAGAGAAAAGATCAGAGGTACCATCAGTGAGGATGCTCCTGTAGCGATAGCAAAAGGAAATGCAATAGCAGAGGGTGTACACCCAGAGTTAGACGAACTGCGCAAGATCTCTACTTCTGGTAAAGAACTGCTAGAGGCTATGGAGATCAGAGAGAGTGAGAAGATAGGTATTCCATCGCTTAAAATATCGTTTAACAACGTATTCGGGTACTATATAGAGGTTCGTAATACGCATAAAAACAAAGTGCCTGCAGAGTGGATTAGAAAGCAGACGCTAGTGAATGCAGAACGTTATATCACGGAGGAGTTAAAAGAATACGAAACCAAGATACTAGGTGCAGAAGAGAAAATCTATAAGCTAGAGAACGAATTGTTTGAACAGTTCGTAGCTTGGTGTGCTCAATATATCAAACCTGTACAGCTAAATGCTAATCTTATCGCACAGCTAGACTGTCTGAGCTCTTTCGCTCAACAGGCTCTTGAGAATAACTATGTAAGACCACTGATAGATGACTCTTATGAACTAGATATAAAAGATGGTCGTCACCCTGTAATCGAGAAACAACTAGCGTATGACACACCTTATATCACGAATGATGTCTATCTAAACAATAAGGAACAACAAATCATCATGATCACTGGACCTAATATGTCTGGTAAGTCTGCTATTCTTAGACAGACAGCACTTATTGTATTGTTAGCTCAGATGGGAAGTTTCGTTCCAGCTAGAGAAGTACGTATGGGGCCAGTAGATAAGATATTCACACGTGTGGGAGCATCAGATAACATCTCTATGGGAGAATCAACTTTCATGGTGGAGATGAACGAGACAGCCTCTATCTTAAATAATATCTCTGATAGAAGCTTAGTCCTATTAGACGAGATCGGACGAGGTACGAGTACCTACGATGGTATCTCTATAGCCTGGGCTATCGCAGAGTACCTACATCAGCATCCAGGTAAGCCTAAGACATTATTCGCTACTCACTATCACGAGCTCAATGATATGTCTCAGAACTTCGACGGAATAAAGAACTATAACGTCTCTGTCAAAGAACTTAAAGACAATGTGCTATTTTTGAGAAAACTAGTTCCTGGTGGTAGTGCACACAGTTTCGGTATTCATGTGGCGAAGATGGCAGGTATGCCTACTACAGTTCTAAAACGCGCTGAAAAGATGCTAAAACAACTAGAAAAAGGACATGCTAAAGATCAACAACCACTGAAAGCAGTAGAAAATGATCTACAGCTAAGTTTCTTTAATCTAGATGATCCTCTATTAGAAGAATTAAAAGAAGATATCCTTGCTATAGATGTCAATAATATCACGCCAATAGAAGCGATTATGAAGATAAATGAATTAAAGAAAAAACTAAAATAATATAAAGAAGGAAGCTCGAATGAGCTTCCTTTCTCTTTTTTGGTAAAAACCTTTGTAAAAAGGCATGAACACAGACTTTGTAAATCAAGGAGTTAAAAAATATCTTTGTTTTTTAGCTACTTTTTATTTGGATAAACAAAAAAACGTTCTATATTTGCACTCGCAATACAGAAGTAAAGCGAAGTTCTTAAAAAACATTATGCGAAAATAGCTCAGTTGGTAGAGCGCAACCTTGCCAAGGTTGAGGTCGCGGGTTCGAACCCCGTTTTTCGCTCTATATCACGCTCGAGTGGTGGAAGTGGTAGACACGCTGGACTTAAAATCCAGTGGGTAGTAATGCCCGTGCGGGTTCAAGTCCCGCCTCGAGTACATAATCCCAAGTTAACGCTTGGGATTTTTTTTTGCCCCTTTAGAAATGTCATCCCCTTAGATATTTCTACAAAAAGTAAATTTCTTTAATTTTGTTTCTTAATTGATATGAGTGCATTCGTAATTAGTTTAAAAGATAACGGAAAGTATAAGTACACTTTTGAACACAGAAGAGGTAAAACATTAATGACAAGTGTAGAGTATCCTAGTGTAGAAGCTATTCATTCTACTATATCGTTCCTTAGAACCAACTATGATTCTCTAAACTTCATTAAGTTTAAAACCCCATCAGGTAAGTCTTACTTCAGACTCGCAATAGACAAAAAGATCTATGCCAACAGTAGAAGATTTAATACCGAACTAAGATTCGAAAAGGCAATGGAGGAGATTAAGTCAAACTTTGCTAACGCTGAAATACTAGATTTATCTCTAGATATCTTTGGAAATTTTCCTTCAGAAGATATATTTGACGCAGAGTAAGTATAATCTAGTTATTATAAAAAACTGATTTACAAGACTCCATAGAATAGTTTTAAAAAAACTAAAAAAGTCTTTTTATTTAATGGAAAAACATTCTATATTTGCCATCGCAATCACGAAAAAACGTGTGCAGTCAATGCCAATTGAGCTCGAGTGGTGGAAGTGGTAGACACGCTGGACTTAAAATCCAGTGGGTAGTAATGCCCGTGCGGGTTCAAGTCCCGCCTCGAGTACAGAGAATCCCAAGTTAACGCTTGGGATTTTTTTTGTTATTAAAGTTATATTTATCAACTAGATCAGGATCAGTGACAAAAGTTGGGGACTAGGCAAAAAGTGGATCAGTGACAAAAGTTGGGGACTAGGCAAAAAGTCTAGTTAATCTAAAAAGAAAAAACTTCTTATCCCTAACACCTCTATACATCATACGGAAGTATTTAATTTTGGCATTAAATGATTCCGCAGAAGCATTTGTACTTCTATTAATAAAGTAATTGATGATTTCGTTATAGTGTACATTAAAAGTCTTTAAAACAATACTAAAGTGTTTGAGTGAAGCTTTTTCAATATCATTAAACCAATGAGCAAGCTTAGTCATAGCTATTTCTTTATCTATTTGTAGATTATATATCTGTCTAAGGTTATTAGCAAGTAGATAGGCTTGTTTAATCTCTGGGTATAATTCAAATAGTATCTTAGCTCTTTCTTGTTGGTCAGATGTCCAATTAATTTGGTTTTTATAAAGTAGAGAACGTGAGCGAACTAAAAGTTGCTTCTTAGTATCTCCATTACTAAGTATTTCAGGATTATATATAGTGCCTTGTTCCTTAGCCTTTAAAACAGCAGTGTTCTCAGCGTCAAGCTCAGCCCATCTATATTTTATTCTAATATCTTGTACAGCTTCACTTACAAGCTTTTGTACATGAAAACGATCAATTACTTGCACAGCTTTAGGGAAGCACTTCTTAGCTATCTGTTTCATAGCCCCTGCCATATCTAAAGTAATCTCGGTAACTTTATCTCTAAGTTTTTTAGGTAGTTTAGATAGATGCTTTATTACAGTATCTGATTTTGTTCCTTTAACTATCGCTACAATGGTCTTTTTCTGACCTTTACCTGCTTTAGAAGTCAGTATAGTGTACAATTCTCCCATAGATAAACATACTTCATCTATGGACAGTTGTTCAGTTATATTTTCTGGGTAGAGTAGCCAGTCTTGTGCATGTTCTTGTTGATCCCATTGTTTGAAACCACTAGTTTTATGTTTGTATTGGCGTTGAAACTTCTCTCCTTTAACCCCAAATAATTCACCAATAGCCTTACAGCTAAGTACTTTAGTATCGGCCAATTTTTTTTAAGAACTCCGAAAACTCTGTAGTCATTCGTGTTCCTTCTGCGATGATATTCCAATCACGTGATATAATTTCTCCTGTTTGTTTATCTGTCCAACGACGACGTTGTACGTGTAGTTTAACTGATTTACCTCGTAATGGGAAGTCTTCAATAGTAATCATACTATGGAAACCTTTAGAAATAAGCTGTCTTTCAGTACATTGATTTGCGTAATCATTCTTCTCTTCAAAGTAGATATGTAGTTTTGTTTCTAATTCTTCTATTTTGGTAATATTGAAGTGTTCTACTAAGTAAGTAGGTAAGATTAGTTTTAGTATTTCTTGGCTATCCATCATAGCACAAAGATATTATTTTACACTTTCCTCCCCAACTTTTAACGTTGATTCCAAAAAGTCTAGTTAATCTAAAAAGGAAAAACTTCTTATCTCTAACACCTCTATACATCATACGGAAGTATTTAATTTTGGCATTAAATGATTCCGCAGAAGCATTTGTACTTCTATTAATAAAGTAATTGATGATTTCGTTATAGTGTACATTAAACGTCTTTAAAACAGTACTAAAGTGTTTGAGTGAAGCTTTTTCAATATCATTAAACCAATGAGCTAGCTTAGTCATAGCTATTTCTTTATCTATTTGTAGATTATATATCTGTCTAAGGTTATTAGCAAGTAGATAGGCTTGTTTAATCTCTGGGTATAATTCAAATAGTATCTTAGCTCTTTCTTGTTGGTCAGATGTCCAATTAATTTGGTTTTTATAAAGTAGAGAACGTGAGCGAACTAAAAGTTGCTTCTTAGTATCTCCATTACTAAGTATTTCAGGATTATATATAATGCCTTCTTCCTTAGCCTTTAAAACAGCAGTGTTCTCAGCGTCAAGCTCAGCCCATCTATATTTTATTCTAATATCTTGTACAGCTTCACTTACAAGCTTTTGTACATGAAAACGATCAATTACTTGCACAGCTTTAGGGAAGCACTTCTTAGCTATCTGTTTCATAGCCCCTGCCATATCTAAAGTAATCTCGGTAACTTTATCTCTAAGTTTTTTAGGTAGTTTAGATAGATGCTTTATTACAGTATCTGATTTTGTTCCTTTAACTATCGCTACAATGGTCTTTTTCTGACCTTTACCTGCTTTAGAAGTCAGTATAGTGTACAATTCTCCCATAGATAAACATACTTCATCTATGGAGAGTTGTTCAGTTATATTTTCTGGGTAGAGTAGCCAGTCTTGTGCATGTTCTTGTTGATCCCATTGTTTGAAACCACTAGTTTTATGTTTGTATTGGCGTTGAAACTTTTCACCTTTAACTCCAAATAATTCACCAATAGCCTTACAGCTAAGTACTTTAGTATCGGCCAATTTTTTTTAAGAACTCCGAGAACTCTGTAGTCATTCGTGTTCCTTCTGCGATGATATTCCAATCACGTGATATAATTTCTCCTGTTTGTTTATCTGTCCAACGACGACGTTGTACGTGTAGTTTAACTGATTTACCTCGTAACGGGAAGTCTTCAATAGTAATCATACTATGGAAACCTTTAGAAATAAGCTGTCTTTCAGCACATTGATTTCCGTAATCATTCTTCTCTTCAAAGTAGATATGTAGTTTGGTCTCTAATTCTTCTATTTTGGTAATATTGAAGTGTTCTACTAAGTAAGTAGGTAAGATTAGTTTTAGTATTTCTTGGCTATCCATCATAGCACAAAGATATTATTTTACACTTTCCTCCCCAACTTTTAACGTTGATCCCTAGATCATCTTATAACCTCCCTTCTACTAGCATCAATCTAAAAGTTGTTACTCTGCTTATGTGAAATATAGCCCAAGTAATATTTTTAATGAAAAAGAAAAAATTGTAGACATCATTTCAAATCAAACTAGTCATTCAAGTTGCGAAAAGGCATTAGCAAAATACATATATTAAAAACTCATTAAACTTACAGTAAATGAGTTAGAAGAATGGAAAAACAAAGTAGAATAATTTTCAGTAAAAAACACTCTATTTTTCTTGCACACTAAAAAACAATACTCTATTTTTGCACTCGCAATACAGAAATAGTATCGCAGTCTACAGAAGACGCTCGAGTGGTGGAAGTGGTAGACACGCTGGACTTAAAATCCAGTGGGTAGTAATGCCCGTGCGGGTTCAAGTCCCGCCTCGAGTACAGAGAATCCCAAGCTAACGCTTGGGATTTTTTATTTTATATACCCTGATCTCAATATCGACATCCGATAGAAAACGCAATACTACAATAGTATTGATTTCATAGAGCGAACACTCTTTCGCCTTACTAATTCCAATACATCAGTAATCATGATTAGAATTCAATTTCTGTTTATTAAATTATTTTCAAAAAGAACACTTAATAACCATCTATTAATCAACAAATAAGAATATTTTAATCTTTTTTATTTATAAAAACATCTTTTATTAGTTGTATAGTAAAAAATAATATTCTACATTTGCACTCGCAATACAGAAGTAGTATTGCAGTCTACAGAAGACGCTCGAGTGGTGGAAGTGGTAGACACGCTGGACTTAAAATCCAGTGGGTAGTAATGCCCGTGCGGGTTCAAGTCCCGCCTCGAGTACAAAAAAATCCTAAGTTAACGCTTAGGATTTTTTTTTTGACCATAACTAAAAAGCAGAAGAGTACTAGACGACTCTCCTACTTTTTTGAAAAAAAATATAAAACTAAAAGGGTGAAACACTTTTTGATTTTAAGTAAACCCATGTTTTACTTAAATAAGGCGTGAAGAGTACTAAGATTATAATCACTAATAAAAGTAAACTAAGTATCTCGAAATAATCCATTGCATACCTCAACTCTATTTGTTTGCTAAGATCAGATAACATTATCTTTTCACTTGCTTTCTCAGCTATAGAACTGGGCATACCTCTACTTTTTAACTTCATAGTATTCTGAGTAAGCTTAGTCTCTAGTATAGGATTAGCTATATTTAAATAATCTGAGAAACGACTTAAATGACGATTAGAACTGTACAAACTATAATAATTCATAATCGCTATACTACATGTATAACCAAAGTAGCGTACACCTAAACATACAGCTGCTGCAGAAGCACTAAGTGATACAGGTACTGAAGTAACACAATAAACTATAATAGGCACCATTAACACTCCTACTCCTAAACCTTGACAAAACAAAAGAAGATAATAATCATCTGGATTAGCACTAGGGGCAAACTGCATATACATCCCCACGTGAAACAAAAACAGCGCAATAAATCCTAGACTCCATATAAAGCGCATAGGGCGACGATTAATCAACCAAACACATGCAAGTATCACTCCTGTCACAAGTCCTATTAGATTAAAGCTATTTAGATAAGAAAGGTGTCTCGGGTCTAAATGAAGTGAGTTAATAAAATGTGTATTTGTAATCCCTGATGCAAAACGACAGATATAAAGAATAAACAATAAGAATAACCCTATCTTAAAGTTGCGGTACTTCCATACATGCCAATTAATATAAGGTCTCTTCAGATGCTTTTGTCTCCATACAAAGAAGAATAAGGTAATCAAGATCGTCAATCCTATTAAACGAATATCGCGATCAGCAAACCAATAATACTGTTGCCCATAAATAGTAAGATATCCGAACAGTACTACCACTACAGCAAATAACACAAAGCTCTCCCAATCTAAGCTATACAATGGCAACTTACGCTGGAGACGTACAAAGCGCATAGTCAGCATAATTAATATTAACCCTGGTATAAAAGAAAAAGAAGCTATCTTATACAAAAAGGAATAATCGTACTGATCAACTAAATCTGAAGTAATTAATTGATTAAAGGGTGTTGCACAAATCAAAATACCGTAGAAGCACGAGAAGCTAATCTCCCTAGCTTTAGAACTATCTAAACGGACATATAATGTAGAAATAGATAGATTAACTGTACTAGCAAATAACATTCCTTGTAAAAAGCGAACAGGAAAAACAATGCATAGCGCTTGTACATTATACAGTACTATACAGCCTACTATCTGTAATACATTAAATAGAATAAAGTATTCTTTAGTCGCTAAATACGTAAAGAAACGTCGTTCTAAACTATAAAAAGAGACAAAACCTGCATACAATAGAGATACAGAAAACTGAATGTCTCGTGGATCACATCCAAAGTATCCTGCAGCTGCTGTAGCATTAGCAGCTGGCAGAAAAAACAAGACAATACTCGGCATTAAAAGTACAAAAAGAATGACGTGTATCATCCACTCTGGAATCCAATCAACGAATAACTGAGACGCTTCGTTATTTTGCATTAGATTGTTTTTTAGCTATAAAAACATTGACATTCATCCCCGCTTTTAATAATTCTTCCGAATCAGCAGGTGATATTATTTCTATACGTACAGGAATACGCTGTACAATCTTTACAAAGTTACCTGTGGCATTATCTGGTGGTAATAAAGAAAAACTAGAACCTGTAGCTGGGGCTATAGAAATAACCTTTCCTATAAACTGCCTATCAGGATAGGCATCTGCGACTACCTCTACCTGATGCCCTATCTGTATATTGCGTATTTGTGTTTCTTTAAAATTAGCAATAATCCACTTCGGTGTTTCGTCATTAACGATATAGGTAAGCACCTGCCCTACAGAAATCATCTGACCTAAGTCTATGCTCCTCTTCCCCATTCTCCCTCTATAAGGTGCGGTGATAACGGTATAACCTACAGTCAGATTCTTATACTTCTCAAGTTCTTGTAATCGAGTAATCTCTTTTAATAAAACTTGTTTCTGTGCTTCAATATCTGCTATACTAGCTGTAGCAGCTCGAGCGTGCTCTACACTAGTATTATAATCACTCTGTCCTATATTTAATTGTGCCTGCTTCTCCTCTAGCATTTGTGCAGTAGCTGCATCTTCTTCATAGAGTTTCTTATATCGCTGATAATCCAACTCCTGTTGATGATATTTAGATTCTCTCCCTTGGATTTGGCTCTTTGCAGCAGCAGCAGTTTGAGACAATGTATATTGTCGCGCATCTAATTCCTTTATCAATGCATACTGTTTCGCTATCTCAGCAGAAGTAGTCGCTTGATCATAAGTGTACTCTCGATTATCTACCACTAATAGTGTATCTCCTTTATTCACTATTTGATTCTCCTCAAAGCGCACTTCTGTTAAGAATCCTCCTACTCTAGAAATAACAGGATTAATATACTCTTGTACTTGAGCATCATTGGTTTGTTCATATTTCCAATACATCCATAGTGTGTGAATTCCCCAAAGACTTCCTATCAAAATAATAATAGAAGCTAGATAGCGCGTAATACGTGTGATTAGGCGATCTGTAATTTTAATACGAGTTTTAATATCCATTATAATAAGCCTTTAGCGAATTGAAGAGTATAGTATTTATAAATGCTGTCTAACTTGGCAGCTTCTAGTTCAAATTGTGTTTGTAAATGTTGTACATCAGCATCTAATAAATCTGTAAGCAAAGAAATTTTATTAAAATAAGTACTCTTAGTAATACGTGCATTCTCTGCCGCATATTCTTTATTCTTTGTACACACCTCTATCTGTACCAATGATTCTTGATATCTTAAATATGCCTGTTGTACCTCTTCTTTTATTTGATCTTGTACATATTGATGTTGTAACTCCTCTTTCTCATGTTCTAAAGCACGACTGCGAACCTTGTGTACATTCTGATATAAATTAGAAATAGGAAATGATACCTGTACTCCAATAGTCCCTAAACTGTACCAACTAGGATTATACGGATACAAGAATATCTGTGGATTAGCCATAGTGAAGTTTCCTATTAAGCCAATACTAGGTTTAGTATTAGCTTTCACCTTTTTCTGTTCGATTTCACTTAATACCAAGCTCTCCTCTGACAGCAGGTGTTTAAACCCATGTTCTAAGGCAATATCTAAAGCCTCATCATAAGATTCTAAGAATAACTCTTCATTGAAGGAATCTTGTGGTTTAATAAAATCTGTATCCTTACGCCCTGTCAATATAACCAGCTTTTGGTTTTCTATAGAGAGATCATTTTGGAGTTGTACTAAGGTCATTTCTCTCTTCGAGATTTCCATAGTCGCACGAAGAACATCACTTTTTAACACTACTCCATTCTTATATAAATGTTCTATTTCGATTAACTGCTCTTTATGTTCGGCAATATCTTGTGTAATCACTTTTTTAAAACGAGTTAGCTTCGCTAAAGCCAAATAACTCTTGATTGCCTCTAACCGAACTTCTGATTTAGTCATATCTGCCTCGATATTCGCTTTAGCTTCTAAAGTTTTTCGCTCTTCTATTTCTAGATTTTGTCTATTGCCACTATATAGATTTAAGTACATAGACACTCCTGTATTATAGAGCGTATGTATCACATCATGTTGTTCAGGTTTATTAAATATTCCGTTTGTATAAACAGGGATATTACTTGCCTTTTCTGCTTTACCGAAGGCATTAAACACAGGGTATCTACTGATGCGTGCATCATCCGTATTCTCTTTTCTAATCTGTAGTTCTTTGGCTTGAATCAAGCTTCTTTTACTACCAAGATCTGTTTGTTCCCAAATCTCTTGAATACTGAGTTGTATTGTATCCTTGTTGGAAATTGATAGAGTAGTACTCTGACAATACCCCATAGTAACACAGCTGGTGAGTACAGCTAATAAGTGGAAATCCCCAAGTTTCATACGTTGTTTTTAAAATCGGACAAAAGTAAAATGAGTACGATATATCTTGTATTTCTTAAATAGTCATTTTTTTATTCAAAACAGACAAAATCATTATATACTTTTGCGCTCATTAAAAAGAAACACTACAATGAAGATCATCGATTCCTTAGAGTTTATCGATAGTATAGAAGAAGGCGTATTTATCAATCATGAGAAATCGACAAAAAGATATCCTTTACATCAACATCAAAAAGGACAACTCACATATGTAGAAGGAGGGATAACTTATGTGACTGTAGACAATGTCACTTATGTTGTACCAGCGAAGTACTTCTTTTGGATCCCTGAGGGAGTACCACATATATTGAGATTAAGTAACTCTGCTACTGTTCTTCACTCCTTGTATTTTTATATCTCTGATGATGATAAAGATCCTTTTTATACTACACTAGGGATATATGCCGCTTCAGATCTATTAATAGAGATGATAGCTTATACGGTGTGTTGGCATGATAAGATGGTCAATCAAGACACGCCTAATTTTGTTTTTCTACAAGCTTTAAAAAATATTCTACCCACTTTTATCAATAAGAATATACAGTTACAACTTCCATTTAGTGATAATCCACGCATTACTAAGATAACAGACTATCTAGACAGTAGTTTTGGACTTCCATTAACATTGACTGATATCAGTAACAAGTTTAATATGAGTGAACGCTCTGTATCACGCCTCTTCCAAGCTGAATTACAAATCTCCTTCTTACAATACTTAAAAGCATTGCGTATCGTGAAAGCCATAGAACTACTGATGAAGACTGAGCACTCTGTCAGCGAAATAGCCAATACAGTAGGATATGTTACGCTAGGAGCATTTAGCAATGCGTTCTGTGAGTTTACAGGAACACGTCCATTAGAGATGAGAAAGAATAAATAGTGATTCTACTATACTGTGTTTTTACTTACTTTAGAGTATTCAATCCTTATGAATAGGTTAAAGCAGAAATAAAAATTAAATTCTTTAAATAAATACACACGTTTTAATTTCGTTGTTAATGAATAGGAAAAGAGCGTTTCGCTTGCACTTCTTAGGGGATTGCTAGCACATTCCTAGGGGTTTCCTTACCTAGAAGGTGCTTTTGTCGAAGGAATGTGCAAGAACCCCTCAAGCAATCCCCTAGCAGATCAAAACAAAACTATCTTTAACTCATCAATAAACACTGATCAGAAATAGAATTTTAAGTACTTTATTTTAAATTCGGTAATGAGAGATTTTATTATTCCGTTGTTTAAAATACTTTTATTTCACTTCTTCTGTACTTACAAAAAGCTAATTATTAATCAAACTTAGGTGATTATGTATCGGAATAATCGGAATCTACAATAAAAAGAGGTTAGACAGTCTTTAGTGATGTCTAACCTCTTTTTTATTTACACTTAGAGTAGATGTATTTATTTAGATGATATTGCGTGATTGGTCTTAAAGACTTACCAGAGATAGGATGTACCCCTGTTCCTGGGTTATTAAAATAATCATGTTTTCCCTCTCCAGTCTTGACAAACCATACCTTCGGTTTTCCTTTCCTAAAAAACTCGGTATCACAATCAACACTTATTTGTTTAAAATTCTTCAGTATGCTTTTATCATAAGGGACAGGCTCATTACTTACCCCTGCAAAACTCTTTATTGTAGCCTCACCACAGTCATAAGCCACATATCTATCTCCTTCCCACTTCATACATTGATCATTTGATAACATACTACTCACTAAACTACCAACACCTAATAAGCCTATTATAATCACTGTGAAAATTACTAGATTGCGCTTAAATTTATTCTTCGGTGTAGTAGTAGGCAGAGATTCTGCAAATGATTGAACAGGTGGTATATTATCTTCAATAGTTTTCTCTTCTACTGCTTCTCTTTTCTCTTCAACAATAATTGAATCAGCTTGATTATCAGCTACACTCCCCTCTTCTATCTCTACACTACTTTTTCTAAACTTACCATACGGTCTAGGTTCATAATCATACATTAAGGCCACCATTTCTAGTACAGCATGGTTCTTAGATGTATCAGTTTTTTTGCCTAAAAAACTCTGAATAGGTTTAAACCATCCTAGTTCAAATCTATTAATACTATTAACAATATCATTTAGCTCTGTGCTATCACCTCTAAAAAAATCTTTAAGAATTATTTTATCGTCAGGAGATAAATCTTCTCTACACAGTCCAATACAATAATTTCTCAATTGTGCAGGTGATGGAGATAACAGAACTGTGTACTGAGGTAAATCTTGAACTTTATTAATATGTTTTTTTAAACTATCTGTATAGTCATTAATCGTTAGTAAGGTCATAATTATAATTCAATGTAAAACGGAATTATCAGAATCATCGGAATCATCAGATTTACAACACATTGCACTCTAAAAGTCGCCTTTCCTTTGCTGTGTCGAAAATCAGATACGTGTTGTGATGTTTCAAAAGTACGAAACATTTATATGGGTTGTTTACTCGTGATACTAAAATAACAAGGAAGCCATTTTATGTCACTTAAACAACTCGCTTCCCTCAGCATGTATTACTGCTTTTCGCATCTAACTTAATAATTAAACAAGATGAAAAAAACAGTAAAAGTAGCAATGCTATTAGGCGTAATCACATTATCAATGGTAAGCTGTGATAAAGATGACAACCAACTTCAAATGAAGAAAGAGGTTAAAGTGAATGGAATGGATCAGGAGATGGAAAAAGATGATTGGGGCGTTCCACCTATTAAACCACCTGTAAGAAAAATAATGAATAATATAAACGACCAAGAAATAGAAAAAGATGATTGGGGCGTTCCACCTATTAAGCCACCTGTAAGAAAAACAATGAATAATATAAACGACCAAGAAATAGAAAAAGATGATTGGGGCGTTCCACCTATTAAACCACCTGTAAGAAAATAATAAATAATATAACTATTTAATAAATTATGAACTGAAAAATAAACAATTATAATATATTATAAAACAGTAATGATTTTACCAAGTTTAGAGAATAACTTTTATTCTCTAAACTTTATTTTTAAAACATAGTTTATACTATATGATTAGCACCAATTTATGATACATCAGTAAAAGTAGTAATACTATTGGATACAAGCATATTGATGAAGATGATAATCAACTTCAGATGAAGAAAGAGGTTAAAACGAAAGGGATGAATGAACAAGAATGTATTGATTGGAGAAGTACACCAATTAAAAGACTAAAATAATACCATAAGCATCAAATAAAAACTATAAATTCGAAGAATGAAAAGAACTTTACTCACTTCTTATTCCTCGAATTTTTTATGGATAATAATTTTATCCTTTTTAGTATGCTCTTGTAATAAGAGTGATGATACTAAAGTGATTGATTTAAAGAAATTAGACAGTGCATATCACTATCAGCAAAAAGCTGATAGCCTTTATCACTTAAATCAACTAGACAGCGCTTTTAATAATTATTTAAAATCAAATCAGTTATTTAAACATCTTGCTAAAACAGAAAGTATTACTTATAATAATTTAAGGATCTCAACTATATACTTGATAGCAGGGGATCCCAATAGTGCTCAAGAAATACTTGTTAATGAAATTTCCCAAACTAATAATATATCTCCTACTTTTAAAAACTATATATATTCAATTTTAGCAACCTGCTACTCAGAGCTAATTGATTATGATTTATCCAATAAATATGCTTATAAGTCACTTAGAATTTCCAATATATCAGTTGAAGCCAAAGCTATAATAAATAACAATATAGCTTCTAATTATATTAGTTTAAAAGAATACACTAAAGCAATTGATATTTTACAAGACATTCTTTCTTCTAATGTATTTAAAGAAATGCCTCTAGAACAAGCAAGATGTTTGAACAACTTAGGAAAAGCCCTTTACTTACAAGACAAATCACAAGGATTAAAAGAATTAGAAGAAGCCTTAGCTATAAGACTAAACGATATCAATCAAAATGACATCTATAGAAGCTATATCAACCTAGCAGAATATTATACCTTAAATAAAGATTATCACTCTGCACATGACTATGCCTTAAAGGCTTATGAAATCACTACAACTAATAAAAATAAAAAAGACAAACTACAAGCACTTGAATACCTCATCAAGTCAAGTACAGACAGTCCCTCTAAGTATTATGCAGATTATATAGACCTTTCTAAAGAAATCGCTACGGAGACTCAACAAGCGAAGAATCAATTCGCTAAAATACGTTATGACTTTGAACAACATGAACAAGAGAACATTAAGCTAAAACTTGATTTACAACACAGTGAACTAGTATCTGCTAGAAGTAAAAATGCTCTTTATGTGAGTCTTCTTTGTTTATTGGCAGGTGGAGTGATTACATCTTTTATTTACAGAAGAATAAAACATCGTCATAGACTAGATAAGATTCAACAGTCTTACTTAACAGAAACTAAAATTGCTAAAAAGATACATGACGAATTAGCGAATGATGTATTCAATGCATTAACGTATACACAGAACTTTAATCTTCAAACTCCAGAAACAAAGAATCATTTACTATCTGATCTGGAGTCTATCTATAAAAAAGCAAGAAATATTTCTCTGCAACATAGCTCTATTGCAACGGATGAAACCTTTGTTACCCATTTGACTAATTTATTCAATGAATACACTACTGCTAACTGCCAGATTATCATCTCAGGGCTTGACAACTTTGATTTTTCTTTACTTGATAAGAATCAAAAGATAACCATCTATCGAGTAATACAAGAATTATTAGTCAATATGAAGAAACATAGTATGGCTACTATAGTAGTGTTCAAATTCAGTGAAGATAAAAAACACTTTAAAATATTCTATTCTGATAACGGTGTAGGAATCATACAGGAGGATATTAAATCAAAAAATGGGCTTTCAAATGTGGAAAACCGTATTACTAATATTGGAGGAACATTTATATTTGATTCAACTAATAAACTGGGTGTAAAGTATAATATCCAATTACCGAAAAAAAATTATGTTTAAAAAGATATTAGTTGTCGAGGATTATGATAGTATCAATATTGGTATTGTACAAGCCCTAAGTGACAACATTCCGCAGGTCGAAGTATACAGTACTAAATACTGTGATGATGCTTGGCTAAAAATTCAAGGTGCTAAGAACAATAACTCACCGTTTGATTTAATCATCTCTGACTTGTCTTTTCAAGAAGACTATAGAGAAACTAAACTAAAGGGAGGAGCAGACTTAATCAAATTAATACGTGAACAAGATGACAATCTTAAAATCATTGTCTATTCTATAGAAAACAGATTTATAGAAGTAAGTGAATTAATAGATGATTTAAAAGTCAATGCTTATATCAGCAAAGGGAGAAATAGTATTAAAGAACTACTAGCGGCTATCACCTATATCCAACAAGAGGAAAAACCTTATCTATCACCAGATATCAAGGATGTAAAAGATAATCCTGTCACACTAGTACTTCAAGAGGAAGATTTAACTATTCTCCGTCTACTAGCAGAAGGGTACTCTCAAAGTGAAATGAGCCATAAGTTTAAAGAAGATAATTTATCGATAGCAAGTACAAGTAGTATCGAAAAGAGAATAAGCCGTTTAAGAGTTTCTTTTAATGCTAAAAACACAACACACCTTATTGGTATTGTAAAAGATATGGGAATCATTTAAACCCGGACTCTCCTCCATTAGCTAAATACTACAGTAAACTCTAATACTCATCAATCATTTTGACATAAATATTCACTAAATGAGGTTTTCCGTAAAACACTGTCATTTTTAGCCAGTACTTTTACCTTCCATAAATCATGCTGTATTATGCAAAAATATGTTTATCTATTAGTTATCTCTTTCTTTCTTCTTTTTTCTGGTTGTAATGAAGGGCGATATACAGTAATGGAGCCTACAGAAGAAGATAAAGCTTACCAAGTAGAAATAGACTCTATATTGACTATTTACAGTCAACATGCTTCTATCTACTCAGAAATATACCCGAAAGCGCTATATGGTAATAAAGAGGCCTTAAAAAGATACTCTGATCTCATGTTAGATATTAATGTATTAGATAATAAATTAAATCTATTAATTAATCAGAACAGAATAACATCCAACCAACTTAAGAAATATATGAAATTGAGAAAACAATTTACTCAATAAAAAAAAGCAGGAAGATCTTTCCTGCTTTTTTATTATGATGCAACTTCTAATCGTTGCAATAAGTTTTTATTTAATGCCTGAGCCGTGTAGTCTTTATCTACATTTAACTCTTTTACTCCATCTTGGCTAGGTAACTCGTACATAGCGTCTGTTAGAATAGCTTCACATAACGATCTCAATCCTCTAGCACCTAACTTATACTCTAGTGCTTTATCCACAATATAATCTAATGCCTCATCAGTAATAGAGAACTTAATACCATCCATTTCGAATAGCTTTTCATATTGTTTTATTAGAGCATTTTTAGGTTCCGTAAGAATTGCACGCAATGTCGTCTTATCTAATGGATCCATATGCGTTAATACAGGCAACCTTCCAATAATCTCAGGGATTAATCCATAGTCCTTAATATCCTTTGGAATAATATACTGCATTAGGTTAGTACGATCTACTTGATCTCCTTCTACTGTAGACTTATATCCTACAGCTTGCATATTTAATCGTTTAGAAATAAGTCTTTCAATTCCGTCAAAAGCTCCTCCTGCTACGAAAAGAATATTCTTTGTGTTTACTTCAATAAACTTCTGATCTGGATGCTTTCTTCCTCCTTTAGGTGGTACATTTACTATACTTCCTTCTAGAAGCTTTAATAAAGCCTGCTGAACTCCTTCTCCTGATACATCACGTGTTATAGATGGGTTATCACTCTTACGCGCGATTTTATCTATCTCATCTATAAAGATGATACCACGTTCTGCTTTTTCTACATCGTAATCTGCAGCTTGTAAAAGTTTAGTAAGAATACCTTCTACGTCTTCTCCTACATAACCAGCCTCTGTTAATACTGTCGCATCTACAATAGCTAATGGTACGTTCAACATTCTAGCAATTGTTTTTGCTACTAATGTTTTACCTGTACCTGTCTGTCCCACCATCAAGATATTACTCTTTTCGATTTCGATATCTTGATCATCGCCATTCATTTCTTGTAGAAGACGTTTATAGTGATTATAAACAGCTACAGACATTACTTTCTTAGTTTGATCTTGTCCTATGACATACTCATCTAAGAACGCTCTTATTTCCATTGGTTTCTTAAGTAATAAATCACTTGACAAATCACTTAAATGTTTTGACTGTTGTTCTTCTAATACTATACCATAAGCTTGCTCTACACAACGGTCACAAATATGAGCATCTATACCAGCAATTAGAATATTTGTATCAGATTTAGCACGCCCACAGAATGAACATGACATTTCTTCTTTAGCCATAAATTATTTTCTAATTAAAACCTCATCAATCATTCCATATTCTTTAGCCTCTTGTGCAATCATCCAGTAGTCACGATCACTATCATGATGTACTTTCTCCATAGATTGTCCAGAGTGCTTAGAGATGATTTCGTATAATTCATCTTTTAATTTTAATATCTCACGAGCTGTAATTTCGATATCAGAAGCTTGTCCTTGTGCTCCTCCTAATGGTTGGTGAATCATCACTCGTGAATGTGGTAATGCAGAACGTTTTCCTGCAGCTCCAGCACATAATAACACAGCTCCCATTGATGCTGCCATACCTGTACAAATCGTTGCTACATCAGGTTTGATTAACTGCATTGTATCATAGATACCTAATCCAGCATAAACACCTCCTCCAGGAGAGTTCACATAGATACTAATGTCTTTCTCGTTATCTACACTTTCTAAGAATAATAACTGCGCCTGTATAATATTCGCTACATAATCATCAATAGCTGTTCCCATAAAGATGATTCTATCCATCATTAAACGTGAGAACACATCCATAGAAGCAACGTTCATCTGTCTTTCTTCTATAATGTAAGGAGTCATACTACTAACGATTTTATCGTAGTACATACTATTTATTCCTTGGTGCTTTGTAGCAAATTTTTGAAACTCTTTACCAAAATCCATATTCTTCTTCAATTTATTTTAAATACTATATAAAAAAATAAGCGCCTCTCTTTAACAGAAAGACGCTCAAATATACTTATTTTTTTCCGGATATTATTCTCCGTACATTTCCTTAACGAAATCTTTGTAAGATACTTCTTTTACTTCAGCTTTTACTTTATCGTTAAATAAAGCTAATACTTTTTCATTCATTACTTGCTCAGAAATACGTCTAACTTCATCTTGGTTAGTCATTACTCTAGCAACAATATCTTCAACTACTTTAGCTTCAGGATCCATTTGTCCAAACTGAGCCATTTGATCTTTAATCAACTTAGTAGTATATTCTTTAATTTCTTCGAAGTTTAATTGTAAGTCATATTGAGACATTACTTTTCCTTCTACTAATTGGTAACGTAAACCTTTTTCTGATTTTGTGTACTCAGCAGCAGCTTCTTCAGCAGTCATTGGAGTCTCACCTGCATCCATTAACCATTTAGTTAAGAAAGCAGCTGGTAATTCAAATGAAGTATTCTCTAATAAATGTTCGTAAACATCGTTTAAGAATTTTTGATCTGCTTGACTAGCAAATTGCTTTTCAGCATCTTCTTTGATTTTTTCTTTTAATTGCTCAACAGAAGTAACAACTCCTTCTCCAAACAATTTATCGAATAACTCTTGGTTTAATTCGGCTTTCTCTGTTTCATTGATTTCGTTGATAGTAAATACTACATCAATTTCTAATCCGTGAACTTTATCATGATCAACAGCTAAAACTTCCATTAATTTATGGTCATCTTCGAATAAACCTTTAGTACTTACAGTAACTTGGTCACCTACTTTTTTACCAATAAATTTCTTTTGGTTTGTTTTAGTTCTGATATCGCTTACAGCAATCTTAACTTCATTATTGATTCCCTCTTCTTCGTTAGCGAAAGTACCTACCATTTCTGATGTTTCTTCTACTACCTCTTTAGAGATCATTTTTCCGTATTGTTTTTGAATAAACTCAACTTGCTCGTCAAGCATAGCATCATCAGCTACAACTTTGAACTTCTTGATTTTATTTTTACCTTCTAAGTCTAAAGAAAACTCAGGAGCTAATCCTAATTCAAAATCAAATTTTAATACATCTGCATCCCAGTTAATATCATTAGCTACTGGTAATGGATTTCCTAAAATATCTAATTTTTCTTCTACAAGATAGTTACTTAATTTTTCTTGCAAAATTTTGTTTACTTCTTCGAACAATACAGCTTTACCATATTGTTTTACGATTAAACTCATTGGAACTGCACCTTTTCTAAATCCAGGAACGTTTGCGTTCTTTTTGTAGTTAGATAAAACGTTATCTACATTACCTTGGTAATCTTCTTTTGCAAGCTCAATAGTTACGATTGCATTAAGAGCATCTACATTATTTCTTGTAATATTCATTTTTGATGTATTTACATATAAAATTGGGTTGCAAAAATATATTATTTTTACAACCCAAACAACTTTTTAAGTAATTGTATTTCAACTATTAATTTTTTTATCCTCTTCTAGGCTCATCTTTTTGTAAAAACCCATTTACTACAGATTGACAAAATGTCAAGACAACACTAAATAGTAATGCAGTCCAAAATCCACTTACCGTAAATCCATTGACAAAATAGGCTGCTAACTGTATGATAACTGCGTTAATTACAAGTAAGAACAATCCCATAGTAACAATAGTCGCAGGTAATGTCATAAACACTAAAATAGGTCTTAAAAACATATTTAATATCCCTAGCGCTACTGCCACCCATAGTCCAGTAGTAAAACTCTCTACAAAAACTCCTGGTAAAATATTTGCTAATAAAACAACTAAACCAGTAGTAATTAATAATCTAATGATAAATCCCATATTTAATTTTTTGTT
Source organism: Myroides odoratimimus (assembly GCF_004337635.1). NCBI lineage: Bacteria > Pseudomonadati > Bacteroidota > Flavobacteriia > Flavobacteriales > Flavobacteriaceae > Myroides > Myroides odoratimimus. Next base: position 1,762,177 of record NZ_CP037427.1, on the reverse strand, counting down.
TAAAATTAAAAAGAATTTTACTTATTACCAACCATTAATGTTGGCCCAGGGTATACAGCAGGATTAACTAATGGTATACTAGCCTTATAATGTTTATTAATAGATCTTAAAATCTCTGAAGCTATAAATGCATATCCTCTTCCATTTAAATGTACTCCATCTAATGAAAACATAACCGTATTTAAATTCCCCATTCCTTGGAAATAATTAGCTGTATAGATTTGACCATCTTCTACTCTAAGTCCAGAAACTGCTTTATTTAAGATATCATTCATATCAGCTACAGCTAATCCTTTACTAGTAGCTGTTGCTTTAATAATACTATTAAATTGAACTGTAGCTTCTTTGATATTTGCTTGTTCTGTAGGGTTAAGTACAAAAGAATCACTGATAGGGAAACTAACTCCTTTTTTCAGCATAGCATCCATTGTAGGATTTCCCGTTGATTGAGGTAATGAAGCTCCAATCTGTGCCTTACTTGTTAACAGCATTAAGTCTTTTGCAGTAGCATGTCTAGCTTGTCCATAAGACATCGCGATAAACTTGATTTGCTCAGGTGTTAATTTTACAGGAAACAAACCTGCCCCTACTACTTGTGTTACCCCTCCTTCTAATAAAGCAGACATATCTGCCAAAGTTTTATCTTGAATCAAAAGTGGGTTAGCTGAAGTTTTAGATATCAACTGAAGTCTATCCCCTTGACCTCCTTTTGCTAAAATTTGCTTTAATAATCCTATTAGACTATTTAGTTGATCTATATTCCCTTCACCGATAAGTTTAGGAGATAATGGATTATAAGGTACTGTAGTGAAAAATGGAATAGCGGTCACATCAGGAATAGTAGCTACTATACCTTTTGCACCTTCAGAAGTTAGTGTATTTGTAATTTGCTCGTATACTTGCTTAAACACTCCTGCATGAGTAATATCATTTGAACCATACATAGCAGGATTAGTTCCCCCTGCTTTATTTTGATCCACACCTTCTCCTCCTGAAGTAGCATATGCTAATACATCATTAGCTCCAATCCAGTTCGTAAAGAATGTCGGTTTTAGGCTCATCGCATCACCTAATACTGTCGCATTATCAGCTGTAGCCGTACGTACAAAGTATGGGTTAGCGGTAGCAGGAGTAGTTAATAACCCTGATGGATTACCATAACCAGGCGCTATTAAATGGAAAGTCTTAGCACCAGGTACACCAGCATTGTGATATGCTTTTTTCTGTTGCTTAGTTGCTTCTATAGTTACTGCTCTATCAATATTCTGAGGCCCTATAGCTTGTCCATCTGCTCCAGGCATCATATTAACAATCATTCTTGTTGGAAAGCCCGGATTCTCTTGCCCTGCAAATAATAAACCTCCGACATCATTCATATCATCTTCAAATAATGGTTGAGTAAACTCGCCACCACCTACTATTTTAAATTGGGTTGCTAATATATTTGGAAATGAGTTCTTCTGTCCTGATTTGAAAACAGTACCGTCCATAAATCCAGCAGTAAGAGAGTTTCCAACAGCTACATACGAACTAAAGTCAGCTTCTCCTGCATAATATGTTCCTCCATCTATTTCATCTTTGATAGAAGGCTCACATGATGCTAATAAAGCAATGGCAGGTAATAATAATAAATATCTTTTTTTCATGATTTCTTTTTAATTAAATTAAAAACTATAGCTCACACCAAGGCCTCCACTAATCACAGAAGACTTATAAGTTCCTCCAAAAGACACATTCTGACCATCTTCCATAAAATAATCATAAGAACTATTTGTATCACTAAAGTGTAAATAAGTCAATGACATATCGATTGCTATACCATTCTTAAACTTATAACTAAATCCTCCTGTATAAGCACGAGAATCATTACGTGGTGTTTCTGGAGCAAAGTATCCCTCTTGTACAGGACTTTCGTCATAATACCAACCAGCTCTAAGTGTTAACTGATCATTCATTGTATACTGTAATCCTAAACGATATGTACTTGAATCTTTATAGTTACGTGGATTTACAGATGTTCCAATTGTAGGGTTATCCACAAATTCTATCTCTAATGCTTTATAGGCATTCCAGAATGTTCTATTATAATCAAAAGCAAATAACCACTTATTCCAAGTATAAGACGCTCCTACTGCCAATTCTGCTGGCAAAGGCATTTCTGCTTTAATTTTACCGTTTTTAAACAATCCTTGACCATATCCTGGTACATCATAGAATTTTGACTTACCACTCTTTTCATCCATGACAATTTTAGAACGATAGTTTAATCCTAATCTTAGATGATCATCTACATTCACCATATATCCAGCTGTCCATCCCCAAGCAGTAACGTTCTTAGCTTCTACTGTTACATTCGTTCTATTCCCTTGCTCATCAGTCATGCTACGAGACAAGTTTTTATTAAATGTCACTCCACCATTTACGAAAATAGGTCCTCCACCAAAACTGAAGTGTTTACTAACTTTAATAGCTACCGTTGGTTGAAAATAGATTGCTTTTAAATCAATATTATTAACTAAGTGTGAACCTTGCCAATCTTTATCCCATTCCACTTTACTACCATATGGCGAATAGATAGCTAGACCAACTGTCATCCAATCAGTAGCCTTATAAGTACCGTATGCGTAGAATGGTGTTCCTGGATTACGAGTTTCATTCTCCCATCCATAAGTTTTATTCTGAAATTTAGTATCAGCGACTAAAACGCTAACACCTCCTGAAAAATTAAACTTATCTTCCAAATAAACAGATGCAGCAGGGTTAAAGAATAAAGATTCCGCACCACTACTTATGACTGCTACTCCCGTATGTCCCATTGCAAGTTGTTTATTTCCTTGCATTGCAACTCTATATCCTCCAGCAAAGGCTGAAGTCGATATCAAAGTAAGTAGAGACAGTGATAATATTTTTCTTATCATAATTAACTGTTATTTATAATTCGTTTATCTCAAATATATACAGTTCTATTAGTTTTACAAATATTTAAGCCTATTTTTAACATTCATATTTTTACTTTTTAATTATTATTAAAATATAACTCAAATAAACTCATTTTAATACAATACAATTAACAAATTAAAAGAATTATGCATGCATACATTAACAGCACATATATTTAAAAATCAACAACATCTTGCATTTTTATTAAACCACTGATTATCTAACAACAAAAACAGTCAATAAAAAAGAGATATACACTCGGTATATCTCTTTTTACAATATTTCTTAATCTACATAGACTAAAAACTTCTATATTCCACTATCCCATTACTAGGAACAAATGTTTTAAGAATAGAGGTATCTGTATTACTAAAAAAGTAATTAGTTCCTTTACTTTCTCGTGTTGTAAGTAAGTCTAATTCTTCAAGTATTTTTTTCGTTTGTTTAGCAACTGCTTTACCAGAATCTATAATCTTTATTTCTTTAGGAATAATAGTTTCTATAATAGGAATTAGATAAGGATAATGTGTACAACCTAAAACTAGAGTATCTATTCCTTTCTCTACCATTGGTTCTAAATAAGAACGAAGTAAATCCTTCATCTCTTGAGAATGAATTCCTCCATTTTCTATCAAATTAACTAGATTATAACCTATTTGCTCAATGATCTCTATATCAGGATACATCTTAACCTTAGAAGTAAAGAAGTCGCTTGTAATTGTTCCTTTAGTGGCCAATATACCTATTTTAGAAGTCTTCGTTAAGATAGTAGCTGGTTTTATAGCAGGCTCAATTCCTATAATAGGAATATGACATCTAGCTCTCATCTCGCTTATTGCATTGGTCGTTGCCGTATTACATGCTACTACTACAATCTTACAATTCAGAGAGACTAAATACTCAACATTTTTAAGAGATAAATCTATTATTTCTTGTTTTGTTTTGATTCCATAAGGAGCATAAAGCTGATCACCTATAAAGATGGTGTCTTCGTTTGGCATTAAGAGATTAATCTCTTGCCAGATAGTTGTTCCTCCTATTCCAGAGTCAAATAAACCTATAGGGTTGTTCTTAGTCATATACAAATATAAAAAAAACCACTCTTTAACAAGAGCGGTTTTGATTATGATTATCTAGTTAAACTAAAATTAATTAGCTCCTAATTCTTTTTTTACATCAGCTAAAAGGTCTGCACCTCCAGCTAATAAAACTCCAGAACCATTAGAAGAATCTAATACATAGTCAAATCCTTTAGATTTTCCTACTTTCTGAATAGCTGCCAAAGCTTTTTCTACGATAGGTTGAGTTAACTCTAATTCTTTCTTACCGTAATCTTGTTGAGCTGTTGTTTGGAATTGTTGAATTCTTTGTTGTAATTCATCGATTTCTTTAGCTCTTTCTTCATTTTTAGCATCTCCTGCAGTAGCAGCTTCTGCTTGGTATTGTTGAATCTTAGTTTGGTAAGTAGACATCATTGTAGAAATTTCTTTCTCGTATCCCTCACCTATTTTCTTTAATTCAGCATTAGCATTTTTCATCGCTGGTAATTCTGTCATTAAAGCTCTTACGTCGATATGTGCTACTTTAGATTGAGCCATTACCGCTGTAGTACTAACTCCGAAAAACATTGTAGCTGCAATTAATAAAGATTTCATTTTTCTCATCTTTCTCGATTTTTGATTTATATTTTATTGTTATTCTACTTTTTATTAGCTTCTTCAGCTTTCTTTCTCGCTTCTTCTTGCTTTTGCAAGATTAATAACTTTCGGTCCTCTTGTTCCTTTAAGATACGCTGTCTTCGCTCTTCTTGCTTACGTAGAGACTCATCTATTAACTCTTGTCTCCTTTTCAACGCCTCTTCCTGCTTACGCTTTTGCTCTGCTTCTCTTTTTTCTTGAGCTATTCTACGTTCTTCTTGTAATTTCTCGATATCCACAGAAGATTTTTTCGACTGTTGATCTAAAGCTTGTTGTTTTCTTCTCTCTAACTCCTCTTGTATCAGTCTATCTCTTTCTGCTTTACGTCTATCTGACTCAGCTTGTTGCTCCTCCATCATTTTTAGACGCTCTTGAGTTACCTGCTCTCTGTTCTTCTCATTTTGAAGACGTTTATCCTCTGCTTGCTGTTGACGCTCTTGAATCAACTTCTTCTGAGCTTCGATCTTATCCGCTTTTTCTTGTTTCAGCTTCTCTTGCTTCTCTATCTGCTGTTTGATTTGTTCCTCTTTTCTTCTCTTAAGTTCTTGCTCTTTCTGATAGTTAACATCGTTTGCTAGCTCTTCTTTTCTCTTCTTCTCTTCAATTCGCATGATACGTTCAGCTTCTTCTTTACGTCTCTGTTGCTCTTCACGTCTACTCTGCCTTAGAGACATTGCATCCTCTTTCTGTTCTTCTTCTTCGACAGCTTGTGCTTCTGATTTAGTCATACCTTGCTTTCTACGGGCAGTAGCTAGTCTACGTAAAACTAAGTCGCTAATATCGTGTTTTTTTGTAGCAATCACCATAGTAGCTTCAGAATTTTTATCTAAAACGTAATCAAATTTACGAGCTTCAGCAATATCTTCCACTACAGCAAAAACTTGATCTTGTATTGGCTTAGCCAACATGATTTTCTGTGTTATCAAATCACCTGACGTTCCAAATCTTTTTTGTTGATATTGAAAAAGTTCTTCCTCTAATATTGATATCTCTTCTTCTTTCTCTTCTATCAAATCTCTAGTTAGAAGAATTCGCTCAGCAGCTAAGTTATCTTTTAGCTTTTTGATTTCAGCCTTCTTTTTATCAACATCACCTTTCCACGTATTCGCTCTTTCATCTAACTGGGTAGTAGCCTGTAGATACTCAGGTGTCTGACTTAAGATATACTCCATATCAATGTAGGCTACACGAGCACTACCACCTTGAGCCACTACCGATACTAATCCAAAAATACTAAATAATAAAGTTAAATACGTTTTCATTCTAAATCAAGTTTTATGATGTAACTAGTACATTAAAACGATTGCCCAAGAATAAAGTGTGTTTGGAATCCACTCTTCTGAGTAGTACCTGGTACAGAATCGAATCCGTATCCAAAGTCAATACCTAACAATCCGAACATTGGCATGAACACACGAACACCAAAACCAGCAGAACGTTTTAATTCAAACGGACTATAGTCTTTAAACGATGCAAATGAGTTCCCTGCTTCTGCGAAAGTCAACACATAAACTGATGCACTTGGCTTTAATGTAATAGGGTAACGTAATTCTAACGAAAATTTATTATAAATAGTACCTCCGATTTGTTCTCCTCTATCATTATATGGAGTTAATGTCTGATTTTGGTATCCTCTTAACTGAATTACCTCACGACCATCTAATGAATAATTTGCTAGTCCGTCACCACCTACATAGAATCTTTCAAACGGAACTACTCCTCTATTATTGTTATAAGCTCCCATATATCCAAATTCTCCTAGTGCACGAACTACTAATTTATCATAGATAGTTGTATACCAATCTCCTTTGAATTTTAATTTATAGTATTCTAACCAATTAAATTTCTTTTGGTCTACTTTAGCCACATCTGCTGTAGCATCTTCCCAATTATTAACTGGTCTATAGCTAGAATCTAAATAAGTTCCTACAGGGATAGTCGCTCCAGTTACTGGATCTATCGCTCCTGCTTTTGCTCTTAATTTATATTCTTGTTGATCACCAAGATTTTTATAATCCACATTGTTAAACAACGAATATGGAGCAGTAAACTTACCACTAACACTAAAGAATGAACCAAACGTTGGGAAAATCGGGTCATTACCACGATTATCACGTCTTAATTCAATCTGATAAGCTAAGTTACGAGAGTCTCCATCTCCGAATGTAAATAATCCTGTATTATAATTTTTCATATTATAATATTGAAAACTCAAAGTATGAGATAATACAAAGTTATCATCTGGCACACTTAATTGTTTAGCAATACCAAATTGCAATGTTGTAATATCAAATCCTCTACTTCTATCTGTACGACGATTCACATAATCATAAAGATTCTGTGTACTATATGCTACTGTACCAAAGAAGTTAATAGGCTTACGTCCTCCGAACCATGGCTCAGAGAAACTTATACTATAGGTTTGATAGTAAGTACTTCCTTGTAGACGTAGTGATAAAGATTGTCCATCTCCCATTGGGAAAGGCTTATAAGACTTCTTATTAAATATATTTCTCAACGAGAAGTTATTAAATGATAGTCCTAATGTACCGATGAATCCTCCACCACCGTATCCTCCTTGTAACTCAACCTGGCTTGATCCTTTTTCAGTTACTTGCCAATCGATATCAACTGTTCCAGAGTTTGGATCAGCATTTTTCACATCTGGAATAATAGCTTGTGCATCAAAAATATTTAATCCTCCTAATCGTCGGATTGTTTCCATCACTAAAGATTTACTCCATATCTCCCCTGGACGAGTTCTTATATCTCTATGAACTACGTGGTCATGTGTATTATCATTACCAGAAACAGTAATATTATTAAACCTTGCGATAGGTCCTTCCACAATTCTTACCTCGAAATCGATTGTATCATTAGCTGTTCTAACCTCAACTGGGTTTACGTTAGAGAATAAATATCCATTATTCTGATACACATTTGATATATAATACCCATCAGGATCAGTCTTATCATCTATACGTTTATCCAGTAAGACTCCGTTATAAACATCTCCTTTTTCGATACCCAATACCTGTTTTAATTGGCTATTTGTATAAACAGTATTACCAATAAAACGAATATCACCGAAGTAATACTTATTCCCCTCAGTAACATCAATATTTATACTTATTCTATTGGTTTCAGGATTATAACTTGTTGTATCAGCAATTATACGAGCATCTCTATAACCATTCTCTTTATATTTACTAACAAGCTTATCTAAATCCTCTTCATATTTAGCTTTGATAAACTTAGAAGGTTTGAAAATGCGCAATGGATTGAAAGGACTACGTTGCTTAGTCTCCTTCATTGCTTTTTTCAATTTCTTATCACTTAATTGCGTATTACCACTAAAAGCTATCTCTTCTATACGAACTTTCTTCCCCTTATCTATTCCAACTAATAGTTCTACTGTTCGGCCTGTCGAGTCAGCTGGAATAGTATTTAACGTTACTTTTGTATTATAATAACCATCTTTCTTATACTTATTTAGTAAGAAATACTTAGTAGTAGACAGAAAGTTATCATTAACAATTTTACCTCTATTCAGTTTTGCTTCTTTGATAAGAGCTTCAGACTTTGCCTTTTTAAAACCTTTAATCTTTACACTTTTTAAACGAGGCAGCTCATTTAAAGTTAGTTCTAGATTAATAGTGTCATTTACAACAGATGTTTCGTAGAAGTTAATATCAGTAAATGAACCAACCTTCCATAACTTTGTAAGAGCATGCGAAAGCTCTTCTCCAGGCACAGCTATTTTTTGGCCTTTAGAAAGCCCTGTAAAAGTAACTATCGTTTGTGGGTTTAAGCTATATTTTCCTGTCACTGTTATATCTCCTAAGGTATAGATTTTAGGAGCTTCAAAAGAAGGAGCTTTTATACTGTCCTGTGCATGCACATGAGAGTATACTAGACCAGCAATAAACAGTGCAAAAAGAGATGTACCTTTTTGAAACATTAGATTCGTTTTTTATTTTATTTGTTCACTTGTTTTTCCAAACCTTCTTTCTCTATTCTGATAAGTAAGAAGGGCTTTATAAAGTTCCTCTTCCGTAAAGTCCGGCCAGAGTACCTCTGTAAAATAAAGCTCAGAATAAGCGATTTGCCATAACAAAAAGTTACTTATTCGTTGCTCTCCACTTGTTCTAACTAATAGGTCAACATCAGGTAGATCACTCGTGTAAAGATGATTATTTATAACTGATTCATCTATATCAGCCTCCGAAATTAAGTTATTTTTAACTTTAAATGAAATTTCTTTTACAGCTTTTATTAGTTCAGCTCTAGAACCATAGCTCAACGCTAATGTTAAAGTCATTTGAGTATTGTCTTTAGTCTGATCCAATACGTCTCTTAATTGAGCTTGTACTTTTTCTGGCAATAAAGATAAATCACCAATAGCATTAAGTTTAATATTATTTTTCGTAAAAGTAGGGAGTTCCTTTTTTAGTGACTTCACTAATAATTTCATTAACATATCTACTTCCAATTTGGGACGATTCCAATTCTCAGTAGAAAACGCATATAAAGTTAAATGCTTAATTCCTAACGTAACGCATGTACTAATAGTAGTACGCACGGACTTAACACCATTCTCATGGCCTAGCGTTCTTAGAAATCCTTTTTGTTTTGCCCATCTACCGTTACCATCCATAATGATGGCTAAGTGATTAGGTAAGTTGTCTGTGTTAATCTGTTCTTTCAAATTCATTTAATCTGCACAATAACATGGGTTATTTCCAAAAGTATAACTTATCGATATACCTGAGTAAAAAAACCAATCATTTCCGTTTTTACCAAAACCATAAGACTTTTTATTTGCTTCTGTAGGACTACTTCCATCTAAATTATTAGTGAAAGTATAATGTGCAGCTACTTCAGCATTCAGATTTATCTTAGGCGTAAGTCTTAATTTTAACCCACCCGCAAAAGGTATAGTCATTGAATTTTTCTTACCTCCTTTTACTAAATCTACACTTGTCGACTCAAATCCTTCTACAGGTGTACTTGGTCTAAAGTAAATATCGTTATATCTTATACCTGATACGCCAACAAAAAGGTATGGTGTAAAACCAAAATTCTCTTGGTGTAAATCGAATTCAAAAAAATTAAATTCAATACCTACCGACAATTGTTGAACAGTATTTGTAAAACTATATCCTCTTTCTTTTCGGCTTCCCATATCAGATTTAGCATCATCTCCTCCTATTTTATGGTGAGAATAACTAACTCTAAAAGAGTGCCTAGGGCTTCTATTCCAACGATAAAAAACATTGTACCCCATATCCTTTGGTGCTATATATTGAGTAGAACCAATATCTCCTACATAATTAGAACCACCAAGCCCTACACCGAATTCGTGAATCTGAGCTTTAGCTATAACTGTTGTAAGTAGCAGTAATAGAGATATAAGAATTTTATTCATTCTGTTAAAATAATTTACAAATATAGTAATATAGACCTTTCAAAATCTATTTTTTTCTCACGGATTGCCCAAATGAGGTTAAGCTATTTTGTTCTAAACGTAGAAAACCCTTAAAAAGTATATAGTTTGTTGACTTTTTTAATTTCTCTTATCCTCTCCCCACAGTAATTTATTTCTCAATGTCTTAATAAAACTTTGAGTAGGAAACTCCACTAAATCTACTGTGAAAGGAGCTTTAGTAATAATTAATTCTGTATCGTTGTCCACAGCTTTTGTAGTCGTGTCAAGTGACACTAAGAACTGTTTCTCTCTAGAACTAACTTTTAGCTTAATTGTCAAATTATCTCGGATAACCAACGGTCTCACATTTAAATTATGCGGTGCCAACGGAGTTAACACAAAACATCCCGTCTCAGGTTCTATTATCGGCCCTCCACAGCTTAATGAATAACCAGTAGACCCTGAAGGTGTAGATATAATCAATCCATCTGCCCAATAAGTAGCTAAAAACTCATCATCTAAATAAGTTTCTACTGTAATCATAGAGGTTGTATTCTTTCTTGATACAGTCACCTCGTTTAAAGCATACTGAATATCAAAAGCATTATTTTCTTCAGGTAAACAATTTAAGCTCAACAAAGATCTTTTTGATCTCTTAAATTTATTTTCAAACAACAAAGGAATATGCTCCTCTAAATTATCGTGTTGTACATTAGCTAAAAAACCTAATCTACCTGCATTAATTCCCACAATTGGGATATCCGTATTTTTAATAAAATTAGCGGCGCGTAGCATTGTCCCATCACCTCCCACGCTAATAAAAAAATCCACTTCACTAGTCAATGGATTATTCGTTCCAAACGTTTGGTATTCTTTATCAAGAATATCTTGTTCATTCAATAGACTGTAAAACTTTTCTTCAAATACGACCTCTGTGTTTTCGTATTTTTGAAATAAGTTAAATAACCTACGTACTATATTTTGTACTATAGGTTTGGCAGTCTGTCCATAAATCGCAAACTTCATATTATATGTTTAGATATTTATTAAGGTATTCTGTTCTTTCCTTTAGATCATTAATATGCGTATCTTCAGAAAGTGTACTGACTATCTCATAACCATAACGTCTTAAGTCATCTAAAATAACCTTTGTATTGACACTATTAGTTTTAACTAATAGTTGAGTATTATGATTATTGTTAGACAATAGTAATAGGCCTATCATTTTAGCATTGTTACCTTCTACTATTTGTGTTATTTCTGAGAAGCTGTAATCTAAATGTCCTTTTTCGATGACAAAAGTAGTACCCTTTTCATCAAAAAACATTGTTTTACTCCATTCATTTAACAAATATTCTTTAGAATATATTCCTTTTATTTTACCTTCTTCGTCTAATAGCGGAATAGTATTCGTATCACACTGACTAAACAAATCAAAAAAATCAAAAGGATTCAAATTCGAAGACTCTAAAAGGTAGAACTTATCTAAATCATACATAACATCCTGAATAGTGCTATCGAGATCAGCTGTATAAATATCCTCTGTATTGATATTGCCAATCCAGATTTCATCTTTATTCACCACAGGAAGATGAGAATAATTACTTTTTTCTAGATAAGGCAGAATATCTTTAATCAGTGTATTCAATTTACAGATCGGATAATCTGTTAGTAGAAAGAAGTCAGGAGATAACATAATTCAAGGTTATTATTTAGAAGTGCAAAATAATCAAAAATAAAACAATAGACGTTAATTATAGTTTGTATTTTTGTCTTTAAAACTTAATTTTATGACTAAGCTATCTGTTAATATCAACAAAATTGCTACTCTAAGAAACTCAAGAGGAGGAGATGTTCCTAATTTATTGCAAGTAGCCAAAGATGTACAAAAATTCGGAGCTCAAGGAGTAACTATACACCCTAGACCTGACGAAAGACATATTCGTTATCAAGATGCACGTGATTTAGTAGACGTAGTCTACACTGAATATAATATAGAAGGTAATCCTATGGATAACTTCTTAAACTTAGTATATGAGTGCAAACCTACCCAAGTAACATTAGTTCCCGATGCTGTAGATGCACTTACTTCTAATGCTGGATGGGATACCATTAAACACAAAGCATTCTTACAAGAAGTAATTCAAGAGTGTAAATCACGTAATATTCGTACTTCTATTTTCGTAGATCCAGTATTAGAAATGGTAGAAGGTGCTAAAGTTGTAGGTGCTGACCGCATTGAGTTATATACTGAAAACTTTGCTGCTGAATATGCAAAAGGAAATGAAAACGCTATCATACCTTATACTCAAGCTGCTGAATTAGCAAACCAACTTGGATTAGGAATTAATGCAGGACACGATTTAAGTCTTGACAACATTGAATTCTTTAAAAACAATATTCCTAACCTACTAGAGGTTTCTATAGGTCATGCCTTAATATCTGAATCTCTTTACCTAGGATTAGAAAATGTAGTAAATATGTACATCAGAAAATTACAATAATGGCAGATATATTATACTCTAAAATAGAAGGCGAAGGTATCCCTTTAATTGTTATGCATGGATATATGGGAATGTCTGACAACTGGAATACTTTTGGTAAACAAATGGCCGAAATAGGTTACGAAGTACACCTATTAGATCTTAGAAATCATGGTCGTAGTTTTCATTCTGACGATTGGTCTTATGACTTTATGGTAGAGGATATCGTTCGTTATATGGATTATCACGCTATATGTGATGCTATCATATTAGGACACTCTATGGGAGGAAAAGTAGCAATGAAGTTAGCCACTCGTTACCCCGCTAAAGTAGAAAAACTAATTGTAGCAGATATTTCACCACGCAGCTACGCCCCACATCATCAGGATATATTAGCAGCGCTTAATGCTGTTGACTTTTCTACTAAACCAAGTCGAAAAGAAGTAGAAGAAATCATCGCTTCTCATATTCCCGAAATCGGTACACGACTATTCTTATTAAAAAGTTTATACTGGGTAGAACCAGGACAACTAGGTTTCAGATTCAATCTGAATGCTTTTAATCAAAATGAAGATGTAGTAGGTGAAGGTGTAGAAGAAGGTGCTGAATACACAGGAGACACGTTATTCATTAGAGGGGGAAACTCTAAGTACATTCAAGAAAAGGATGAAGTTCTTATCCAAGAACACTTCCCTAATGCAATCATTAAAACGATTCCAAATACAGGACATTGGTTACATGCAGAGAACCCACAAATGTTCTTCGATATCGTTAAAGAGTTCCTAGGATAAACACAAAAATATCATTTATAATAAAGGTCTAATACTTATAAAGCATTAGACCTTTATTTATATATAAAATATAGTTCTAAAACGCATTGGTTCTTCATTACATGACTTATAATCTATAATACTTTTTGTAAACATAGAGTATATAATTATAAATTAAACGCTACAAATTTACCTATTGAATAAGACACATGATAAACAAAGAAAGTAAATATCGTTAGCACACAAAATAGATAACAAAAAATTTCAAATCTAGAATATTCTCTTTTCATAAACAGTACTATTTAGTTAATATACTGTAATATACTACTTATTTTTTTATAACAACTACTTTCTCGTATTTATACTCCCAACAATTATTTATAGTACCTCTAGCTTGTATATTAATTGTACAAATTCTTAATTCTTAATTAATCATTTGTACCAACTAGAATACATCACATAATTATCTGCTATACGCTCTACCTCACCCCCAAAGTCTGACGCACTTATATCTTTTACCTTTTTAGCAGGCATACCAGCATATATAGAACCTGCCTCTACTACCGTATTCTGAGTGACAACAGCGCCAGCAGCAATTATTGTATTGCTGTGTACAACACAATTATCCATTACAATAGCTCCCATACCAATTAATACATTATCATGTATTGTACATCCATGCACCATAGCATTATGCCCTATAGAAACATTATTACCGATCACAGTCGGATGCTTTAAGTAGGTACAATGGACAATAGCCCCATCTTGTATATTCACCTTATCGCCTATCGTAATAGAATTCACATCACCGCGAATGACAGCATTGAACCATACACTACACTTCTCTCCGAATGTAACATCACCTACTATAGTTGCATTCTCTGCCACATAGCAGTCCTCAGGTATTTGAGGATATTTTCCTCTTATTTCTTTTATAATCATAATATATAGCAATAAAAAATCCCGATAAATATCGGGATTTTTTTATTATTTAATCTTTTGCAGTTGGACAATTACACTCTAAACTTGTACGTTTAGGAAATATATTAAACCCTACTGTAAACTGATGGAAAGCACCATCACCGAAAGTAAGATCTCCCATTAGTTTAGTATAAGAGTATGCAAAACTAACATTCTTATAGTTTCCTCCTAGCATTGGAGAGATATACTGATAACGTTGTGTTTTAGACTTCCCATTCTCGAAATAATCTGTTCCATTAAAGTTAGATCTAAAAGACGCTCCAGCCCAAATCTTACCAAAATCAAACTGTCTATAAACCTTCATATTAACATCTAGTGCAAAATCCTCACGCTCTTCAGTATACTGAGCTAATATAGATGGCTCATAGATCCAACCTGTTCCATATCTCGTATTTCCAAATGCATACCCTGCACCTAAAATATATTTTCTAAAGTTATTGCTCTCTGTATCCGAGTATAATTTACTAGAACTCGTTACCGCATTCTTCACTGTAAACATAGAGAAGAAATTCTGATAGTGATAAGCTGCACCAAAATCAACTGAAAAATAAGAATCTTTTAATTCTAATCCTCCTGCTACATTAGGGTCAAATCCTCCAAACTCACTCTCATCTAACTTCGTCTGAGCAAAACCTGCACTCAATCCAAATGACAATTGGTTTAAATCATAACGTGATTCACTAAAGGTAATATGGTGAGCATACGTCGCTTTAAAACCAGTCTGTGAGTGATAACCATTCTTATCATTGAATCCGATAATTCCGATAGCTGATTGATCAGTTAGACGAGTACTAGCATTCATCGTCATAAGACGAGGAGCGTCATCTACACCACTCCACTGCTGTCTTACAGTCAATCTAACATTCGTACTATTCTTAATACCTGCCATAGCAGGATGTAAAAGATAATAGTTATCTGCTAAATATTCAGAATTTACCGTTAGTCCTTCTTGTGCAAAACCAATTTGAGAAATCAATAATGCTATAGCTAAATAGCGCTTCTTTATTATATTCATAACTTAATTATCTTTTTAAAGAAAAGTGTCCTTTATAACTTACCTTACGTCCATTCATATCATTCGGAGCTTTAAAATCATTTACAAACTCCACAGTGAACCAATAATCTGTAGACGGCATCGGTTTTCCATTCCATGTTCCATCCCATCCCTCTGTATGTGGGCTTAACTGTTTTAACAATCTACCTGAACGATCATAGATATAAATACGAGCCTCATTGTGTCCTTTTAGACCTGGTATATTCCATGTATCATTATATCCATCTCCATTAGGAGTAAAATACTTAGGATAACCAAACACTGAGAATTTAACTGATGTAGAACATCCTGTTACTCTATTTCTTGCATAAGCAATATGTTCTCCGATTGGTATATTATAAAACTGACTTGAAGGTTGGAATGCACTATTATCAATAGCAAAATCATAACCATCTGTAATAGGACTTGTTCCTCCATCTAATACACCTAAGCGCACCATCGTCTCTCCTTTTTCATCAATCTCCATACTGTTCAGCATTCCTGTTGCATCTACTCCTTCCACTACCGCTACTGGTGGTGCTTTTACTGTCCATACTATCGTCTCTGTTGAACAAGACTGTACTCCAGGATAAGGAGAAGTAGCATAGCTTGCTATTGCTCTATAATTACCAGATTTATCTATCTTAATCGAAGTCTGGTTCCCACTTCCAGGTACTGTATTATACACTATCCACCCATTCTCTCGACTTACTTCATATTGCCATGTTATAACAATAGGTCTACCTTTTACATCCTTATTCTCCACACTTAATACGACAGGAGCTATTTCATTCGTCTCTGTATTAATACAAAGTTGTTGAGTGCTTTCTTTAGGGAAATAATCTATAGCTAATTCTACCCCAAGAGAAACTTTAAAAGAAGAGTAATTATCCGCCTTACAATCGAAACCTTCCGTCATGATCACTCTAGTATAAATCGGTCCTTTTACTTCTCCCATCTTAATAGGGTAAGCCGTTACTTTACTCTCAGGCATACGGTTTACATCAGCTTCTGCATCCTTTTCATTTTCATAATATACAGTTGTTATTTTATCTGTAGGATTTAAGTTTGGTGTATTTGTAATAGAAGTTTTCCCCATTACAGTCCCCTCATATCTTCTTAAATTCACAGTAGATTCTCCTGTATTATTTTCTACTTGACAGTAATGAAAAACTTGAGTTGACACTTCTGCTGTCTTTAAATTATCATATCCTAAAGAAGCGTAGAAAAAAGCAGTATTGAAATTCTTATCTTCTAAATTCGTTAAACGAGCCCATATCTTGCGAGTCTCATTTAACTTCACTGTTATCTCTACTCCTACTATTTTATTTGTATTCGCGATTGCGTCTTCCTCTGAATTAAAATATCCTATAGAATATTTTCCCTTAGGATCAAATCCTTCTGCTGCTTGTTCTTCATCTGTAGCTATGGTACGCCCATCAGCTATTACTTTTGTTTGACCATCTATAGTCAAACTGTATGAAGCAATCTTACTATCACAATAAGAAACATTCTGAAGAGGAGGAATAATTGGTTTATCTATTACTTTAAACACTACTTTCTGACTTGTTGATACAAGAGGATTAGCTGATTTAGCCAACTTATAAGAAATGCGTGCAGTAGCATCTGTCCCATGCGCTCCCTCATAAGGTTTAGAAATATCTATTGGATTCTCATTTCTCTGAGCATCATAAGCAGTCTTGTGAAAAGTAATCGTATAATAGTCTGGATTTTCACCAGTGCCTAATAAAGCAGGTATTGTCTTTTTCAAGTCGTAATTACCATATCTATTTGTATCGTCTTTTCTTGTTTCTACAGATTCTAATACTGGGTTAACGCCACTCACCTTTAACTTCTCTACAAAAAGTGTGAACTGACGTGTAGCAGTCTCTCCATCAAGAACGATCTTCGCTTCAATTAATTGGTTCTTATTTGTAGTAAACTTATTAATCTCAGCATCTGTTAGCTTAGTTTTACTAGTACCATCTACTTTGAAAAGCTCTGTATTAGAATTTCCGTAGTACAACTGGTTTTTATCCTCTAACAAAACAAATGTAGCATTACCTTCTTTATCAGCATTTTGATACTGATCAGGACGTCCTGTAACTCTATCATTTAATGTAGCTCCTTCTTCTGGCTTCACTTTAATTAAAAATGGGCTAACCGTTACTTTAGTAGCATCTACTACAGATTGCACTCTAAGAAACCTAGTCAATGGTGCTGTAGTAGGATTAAACTTATCTACATAAAGGATTTCTTTTTGCTTATTAGTATTGCGATTAGCTTCATCTTGAGTGTTGTGAAAACTATAGATATATCCTTCAGGAACAATAGCATTTCCTTCAGCATCTACAACTAATCCAGTTGTTTTGTTTTTTATTGCCTCACCTAAGAATACTCTAAAATTCCCTGATGTGCTATTCTTTGGAAGAGCCTGTTCTATATCATGAGGTTTCCCAACTTTCACCTCAGGTTTTGGCTCATCTTGGTCATTATATACCTCAACTATCTCTCTATTAACTAGATATTCAAAAGGGTTTATACCTCCAGCTACAGCTCCTACTGACAGAACTCCTGAAAATACAAATAATGAAAGCCACATTCTTTTGCCCATTTTATCGCTATATTAAATTGTTAGTGCTTACTAATGTTAATTAATTGTTTAAAAATCTTATCTTCGTGACGCTTAGCATTTTTCTTTGCTAATTTTGAAAAAAACTAAATTAACATGTCAAAAATACAAATTCAAAATACGTCAAACCCAACAATTATAAAATTTGTTTTACCAGATTTTATAGCTAAGGGGGAAAACCACGAGTTCAAAAATATTGATGAGACTGCAGAATCACCTTTAGCGAAGGAATTATTCTATCTTCCTTTTGTTAAAACGGTTTATATCTCAAATAATTTTATCGCCATCGAAAAATTTTCAATTGTCGAGTGGGATGATGTAAAAGAAACCGTTGCAGATCAGATAGAACTATTCTTGGCTAAAGGTAAGAAAATCTTAATAGATTCTAAAAAAGAAATAAAAAAGCAACCAATTACTATTTACGCTGAATCAACACCAAATCCTTCAGTAATTAAATTCGTTGCCAATAAATTATTAACAAAAAAAGGTGTAGAGTTTAAAAATATAGATGAAGCTAGTGCTTCTCCTCTTGCTAAAGAGCTTTTTAAACAATCTTTCGTTAAAGAAGTATTCATTGATGAGAACTATGTTTCTATTTCTAAATATGACTCTTTCGAATGGGATCAATTAGTACAGGTTACTCGTGCCTTTATCAAAGAGTTCTTAGAAAATGGTAATCTAGCAGTAGACGAATCGCTTATTCATGATGTTAAAGCAATTGAGGCGGCAGCTGACGAACACTTTGACTCTTTAGATGAAAAGTCTCAACGCATCATTAATATCCTTGAAGAAAACGTAAAACCTGCTGTACAAGCTGATGGTGGTAATATCGCTTTCCAAAAATATGACCAGGAGTCTAATATTGTACATGTACTTTTACAAGGAGCATGTAGCGGATGTCCTTCTTCTACATTCACTTTAAAGAATGGTATAGAAGGAATGCTAAGACATATGCTTAACGATGAGAAAATCATTGTAGAAGCTTATAACGGATAGTAAACAACTAGATATAAAGAAAAAGGTAGCATTATAAATGCTACCTTTTTTGTGCTTTATTATCTAAGTAGAAGGTAGAAAATCAGAAATCTACTTCATTACACTCCTAAATATCATAAAAACAAAATGAGGTTGCCTAGGCAACCTCATTTCTTCACTTAAATTAAATATAGATTAGCTCATTCTTTTGAATGACTTCCTCTTAACATCAATTTCGAAATCTCGAAACAATTCTAACAATCCAATTGTAGACTTGATTAGATCATCAGTCTCAAATAAAATAGAGAAGTATAACTTACTATTTTTAGGACTTGTCTCTGTCGTACGTATACGAATGATTTGTTTCTGGATTAACTTATCTACAGTAGCGATTAAATCATCTTTTTCCTGTAGGATTTCTTCTATCTCAGAGAATTTTTCTTCTGTAAATAATATGATTACTTTATCGAATAATACTTGAAGCTTTTTATCTATTAGTTTTAAATCTCTAATTTGATTAAACTTCAGTTTCTTATGGTTATTGTCAATATGCGTATAACTATTCTGAGCAATAAAATTGATAGACTTAATCATATCTTGTAGATATCCCAGTGTCAATACATAGAATTTACTAGCTTCTACAGAAGTTTCATCTAGATTTTTAATAAAGAAGTACACATTACCACGTAAGTTATCCACTTCTTTCTCTAGCTTCTTAAGCTGCTTTCTACTTTTCTTTAATTCTGTCAATTCTTGTAGAGCCACACCATCTATCACCGAAGTATATAATTCATTCGCTCTTGTAATCACATTAGCGATTTGAGAAGAACTTTCTGAAGCTACCCCTTGGATAGTCATAATATCAACACTATCTAACTTTGCCTCATTATCTGCTTTTTCTTTTGTCTTCTTATTATACATTTTATTACTTCTGTATAATAAAATTCCCACTAGAATTAACATCCCTACTAAAGCATAGATTTCTCCTATTTTTAATACATAAGCGATTACAAAAGAAGCGATAAATGCTACAATAGCAGTTACGAACCAACCACCTATCACATTAAACACCCCTGCTACACGATACACTGCTGAGTCTCTATCCCATGCTCTATCCGCAAATGATGTACCCATCGCCACCATGAAAGTCACATAAGTAGTTGATAGTGGTAATTTCATAGAAGTACCAATAGAGATCAAGATACTCGCCACAATAAGGTTTACTGAAGCACGTACCATATCGAATGCTGGTTCGTCTTTTGGAGTCTTACTCTTTGGTTTCTTAGGAATCTCAAAGCGCTTATCCATTTTAAGCTGTAGTGATTTTGGTAAGAAGTAATTCACTCCCATACCGATTAACACCATACCTCTTACAATAACTTTAGACAGAATATTAGGTGAAAATTTCTCCTCAGTACTCCCTGTATCTTGTCTTGCTAAGCTCATCTCTGTCTCGATTACATTCTTCGCTTTCTTCGATGTCCATAAAGTATACACCATGATAATACCTGCGATAGCTAAGAAATAGAAAGGAGCTACTACACTCTCTTCCGCTAACTTATTCATCATATAAGTATCTGGAGACTGACCTGATGCCATAAAGAATTCAAATGACTGGAATGCGGCAATAGGCACACCTATAAAGTTCACTAAGTCATTACCTGCAAAAGCCAATGCTAATGCAAATGTTCCGATAACGATAATTACTCTAAGTATATTTAACTTAAAGATACTCATCAGTAATTGAGAGAATATAGTCCAAAACACTAAACTAATCCCTATAATAGTTAACTGATTATCTCCAATCCAGTTACTAGTTTCTTTTGTAATAAAACTTGCACCTTTTAATCCTTTTACCAAGATAAAGAAAGTAATAGCAGTAATAGCTACTCCTCCGAATATCGCTCCGAAGTATTTTAACTTTTGTTCCACTTGGAAGGTAAAGATTAACCTAGAAACGTATTGTACTAAAGTACCTAACGTAAAAGAAAGTATCACTGACAGTAAGATACTGACTACAATCTCGGTGGCCTTCTCTGTATTGATATAATCTGGCAACATAGACCAGCTATCATTATTAGATACGATTTTGATTACAGCAAGACATACAGCAGAACCTAATAGTTCAAAAACAATAGATACTGTAGTAGATGTTGGCAACCCTAAAGAGTTAAACACATCCAGAAGTAGTACATCAGTAATCATCACTGCGAGGAAGATGACCATCACATCATTAAAGGAGAACATACTAGGGACGAATATACCACTTCGGGCTATCTCCATCATCCCTCCTGAAAATATCGCTCCTACTAGAATACCTAGTGAAGCTACAATCATAATTGTCTTAAAAGTAACCGCTTTTGAACCCAATGCTGAATTCAAGAAGTTCACCGCATCGTTACTTACTCCAACAGTTAAATCGATAATAGCTAATACCCCAAGGGCTATAAGCATTACAATAAAAATCTGTTCCATTTATAAATTCTATTTAAATTAAGTGTGCCGCAAAATTGATTATAATAATTCATACCTATGTTAACTTAACGTTATTAATCCTTCAGCTTCTTTTTATAGTTAAAATACATTTGACTACTTTTGTTAAGCAACAACAATATCATAATCTCATCATGAATTTATTACACTTAGAATCAAGCCCTTATTTATTACAACATGCCAATAACCCTATTTATTGGAAAGCATGGAATAAGGAAACTTTAACACTAGCTGAGCAGGAAGACAAACTTATTATTATCAGCATAGGATACTCTACTTGTCACTGGTGTCATGTTATGGAAAAAGAAAGTTTTGAGAACCAAGAGGTAGCAGATATTATGAATCAACATTTTATCTCTATCAAGGTTGATCGTGAAGAGCTTCCTCATCTAGATAACTTCTATATGAAAGCAATCCAAATTATGACAAAACAAGGAGGATGGCCTTTAAATGTAGTTTGTTTGCCTGATGGTAGACCAATATGGGGAGGAACTTATTTTAAAAGACAAAATTGGATAGATTCTTTATCACAGTTACATCACCTGTACAAAGAAAAACGCGATACTGTACTAGATTTCGCAACACAACTACAAGAAGGAATATCTATTCTAAGTCAAGCACCTATAGCACAAGAGGAATCTAGATTCAATACAGACCTTGTATTAGAGAATTGGAAAAAGAGTTTTGATTGGGAATATGGAGGGTATACACGAGCGCCAAAGTTCATGATGCCTACTAACTTACTATACTTACAGAAAAAAGGAGTATTACACCGAGATCAACAACTATTAGAATACATAGACCTTACGTTAACTAGAATGGCATGGGGAGGTCTATTTGATACAGTAGAAGGTGGTTTCTCTAGATATTCTGTCGATCATAAATGGCATATTCCTCACTTCGAAAAAATGCTTTATGACAATGCACAACTGTTATCTGTATATGCAGATGGATATAAACGTACTCACAATAAACTCTACAAAGAAGTTATTGACAAGACAATTAATTTTATTACTAACAATTGGGCTAATGGTGAAGGAGGATATTATTCAGCACTAGATGCAGACAGTTTAGACAGTCACAACCAGCTGGAAGAAGGTGCTTTCTATATTTGGACAATAGAAGAATTAAAAGAATTAGTCCAACAAGATTTCCCTTTATTCAGTACTGTATTTAATATCAATTCTTTTGGACATTGGGAGAACAACCAATATGTATTAATCCAAACCCGTGAATTAATAGATATCGCTAACGAGAATAATATCCCTCTTGAAGACTTAGAAAATAAAAAAAAGCAATGGGAAACAGCTCTAAGACAGTATAGAGCGAATAGACCTAAGCCACGCCTAGATGACAAAACACTCACTTCGTGGAATGCTATGTACATCACAGGATTATTAGATGCATACACGGCTACTCAAAACACAGCTTATCTAGAACAAGCTAAAGCATTACACCTATTCATCCACAATAACCTATGGTGTGAAGAGCGTGGACTATTGCGTACGTATAAAGATGGAAATGCCAAGATAGAAGCTTTCTTAGACGATTATGCCTTTTATATACAAGGATTAATTTATCTATTTGAACACACAGAAGAACAACAATACATCACAGAAGCCAAAAATCTTATGGACTACTCTTTAGACCACTTCTTAGATCACGAGAGCAAGTTCTTTTATTTTAGCAAGCATAACCAAGAAGATACTATTACACCAGCGATAGAAACAGAGGATAATGTTATCCCTTCTTCTAACGCGATTATGGCTATAAATTTATACAAACTCGGTTTGCTATACGAGAATAGTTACTACAGTGATCTCACAATTAATATGATGAATACTGTACTATCTACTGTTGATTATCCTTCAGCATACTCACATTGGCTATTGCTACAACTATATTTAGAGCAACCTCTTGAATTAACATGGGTGGGTGCAGATGCTCTACAACATAACCTATCGAGAAGAGAAAACATAATAACGAGAGCTTCTGTATTCTCAGTATCCTCACCATCAACTGTACCTTACTTAGCTAAATATACTCCTACAGAAGAAACTTTACATTATATTTGTATAGAAAGAGCATGTTTAGCACCTGATACAGATCATACACAGATAGATAATTATACTTTATAAAATATGCGAAAATTAGATACTTTATTATCTAGATATATTGAAGATATTATTACCTATATACCTGAGATAGTGACTTCACTTATTATCTTAGGTATAGGTCTATGGGTTATTCGCTTCTTACAGAGATTAGCAAAAAGAATATTCTTAAAAAAGAATATAGACCCTACTTTCTCTAGCTTTATTCTAGATGTATTAATCTGGGGAATGCGAATACTCTTATTTGTTATCATCGCCTCAAAGCTTGGTATACAAACTAGTTCATTCGTAGCGATTATTGGTGCGATGAGTTTAGCCATTGGTCTTTCATTACAAGGATCATTGAGTAACTTCGCTGGAGGTGTATTAATTATTCTATTTAAACCATTTAGAATAGGAGATATTATAGAGGCACAGGGAGAAACAGGTAAAGTACTAGCCATACATATCTTCTCCACTCAGGTACTAACTTATCAGAACAATATAGTGTATATCCCTAACGGAGTACTATCTAATGGTAAGATTAAAAATATTACACAGAACAACCTTAGAAGAGCTGAAATAGCAGTGCAAACAACTCTACTTAAAAACACAACAGTCTTTATAGAAAAACTACAAGAGGAGCTAGATTCCTATGACAAAGTACTTTCACAACCAAGACCTAGAATATTAATCAGAGAGTTATTAGATACTAAGATTACGTACACCGTACAGATATGGGTAGAGAATGATAACTTTACCGTTGCTACATCTTATGTACTCTTAAAAGCGAGAGAAATTAGTGATGCGCTATAATAGATAATTATTCAATAAATAAGGGCTGCTAATTTATAGATTAGCAGCCCTTATTTATTATTATTTATTTCTTCTTTTGAATGAGAACAAAGTCTTTAAGATAGAAAGGCTCAAAGTAAGCCACATCCACAAACTCTTCTTTCACATACTTATCATAAGCCATCACTCCCATTTCACTTGCAGAAGGATATGTAATCTCAGGATAGTACATAAAACCTTCCGTACCTAATGTTTCCTTACACTTCATTGCTCCATCCCCTATCAGATGTAATTTTGTTCCTTTATATTGATTAAAAGAGTTTTCATCAATAACGATTGCCTCTATTTCACTTAATTTATTATACTCTTTATCAAAGACTGCGGAGAACACTTCCATACGTCTAGCATCTAGCATTGGTACGATCAGTCCTTCTGTCACCTCCACCTGTCTTGCTAATATCTCTAAAGTGTCTAATGCTATTAAAGGAATCGACAATCCATAACAAAGCCCCTTCACTGAAGATACTCCTATGCGCAAGCCTGTATAGGATCCTGGTCCTTGACTAATCGCTATAGCCGAAAGATCTTTTAAAGTCTTGTTATTCTCTTTTAATATTTCTTCTACAAAAACGTGTAGCTTCTCAGCATGAGAGAAATTCTCTTCTGCTATCTCCTTACACGCTATTACTTCTCCAGTCACTGATAATGAGACAGAACAGTTCTTAGTAGCTGTCTCAATAGATAAAATCGTTATCATTATTATTTTTTACTTTCTACTTCTACTTTATCTCCATGTTGAAGGATTCTACTTACAGTCGAATATGGTCCTGTAATAATCACATCCTCAGCATGAAGCCCTTCTATTATTTGAATATTCGAGTCGTCTTTTATTCCAGTTTTCACAAATTTAAGCTTTGCTGTACCGCCATCATTAACGAATATAGCTTCTCTCATAAGCTCTTTATCGAATATCTTCTTTCCTTCTGTTTTATTCATAACAGTATCAGTAGGTGTTTTCATTACCACAGCACTAATAGGTACCGCATAAATATCATTCTTAACATCAGTAATAATATCTACAGCTGCAGTCATACCTGGTCTAAATGGAGAGTAATTCTCAATATCCTTTTTTACCAAGTCTTGGTATGATTCTGCTAAGATTTTAATCTTTACTTTAAAAGTCGTTACCTGATCAGCTGATACTGTCTGATTAGAAGCAGAATTAGAAATACTAGTAACTACACCTCTAAACTCTTTTTTTAGATATGCATCGACACTGATTCTTGTCTCATCCCCTAATTTCACTTTTACGATATCATTTTCATTAATATCGACTTCTACCTCCATTCCACTAAGGTTAGCCACTCTTAAAATCTCCGTACCTGCCATCTGTTGGGTACCTAACACTCGCTCTCCTAACTCTACATTCACTCTAGAAATCGTACCATAAGCTGGTGCGTATATCGTCGTTCGAAGAAGATTAGCTTTTGACTCTGCTAGTGCAGCCCTAGAACTCTCTACATTATAATAAGCAGAAGATTGAGCTGCTTTAGCCACTTCATACGTTCGCACTACTAGATCCCATTCAGAACGCGAAATCACTCCCTTGTCATACAATCTACTATTTCGATCATAATTAGATTTAGCCTCTTTTAACTGAGCTTCAGCCTGTGATAATCCAGCTTTACTCGTCGCTAACATCGCCTCTACTCTCTCCATAGCAGAAGTATATAAGTCTGGATTAATTACGACTAATAGATCTCCCTTATTAACGACCTGTCCTTCTTTGATTGGCAAATTTATGATTTCTCCAGATACTTCTGAAGATATTTTAATCTCTATTTCGGGTTGTATCTTTCCTGTACCTGATACTGTCTCGATAATATTCGTCTTTTCTAATTCTATCGTTTCTACTTTAGTACGATCTTCTTCTTTACCGAAAACAAACTTTCCAATAAGTAAGACAGCCACTATAAGGATACCAACTACTATGATGTATTTTTTCTTCATCTCTCTAATGTTTAAAAAGTGGGATACCAAAATAATACTCTAGTATCTTGGTTTTAAAAATGTATTCATATTTAGACTTTAATAAATCTGACTGTGCCGTCACAAATAAAGTCTGATTTTGATTTAATTCAAAGATATTAATTAAGCCAACAGAATAACGCTCCTTTGAGTACTCTAGAGACAGCTTCCTTGCTTCAAGACTTGCATTACTAGCCTCATACTTCTGATAAGCACTCTCCGTATCTGTATAAGCCTTAAACACGAGCTGCTCTAAATTCAGTGCAATTACCTCTCTTTCATTCTCTATCTGTTGTAGCGTAAGTTTTTTTAATTTGATACTATTTCGAGTAGAGAAACCATTAAAAATAGGTATCGTTAGACTTAAACCAAAATTCGAATTAAAGTTATCACTAAACTGATTGAAAAAAGAATTAGGCCCACCGTATACAGCCATACTATTCTGTCGCAATACACGCTGATTAGATCCTTCTACATACCCTACTTCAGAAGTAGATTCTAATAAGCGATTTCCTACTAATCGATCTTGGTAATTCATATTCGTACCTAGATTATAAAATGCTTGTAGAGTAGGGCTATAAGCAGACTTAGCTATACTTACATCTTTTTCTGCCATCAGCACATTCGTTTCTGCTGTTTTGATATCTGTCAATACTTCAGTAGCTCTATTAGTAATATCTTGAGGGCTATAGCTAAGCATACTTGACTCTGACACTTCATAGTCCGTATCTACAATATCAAAAGATTCATAGGACTTGATTTGAAGCAATTGAGCTAAGTTTAAACGAGCCATCACTAGTTCATTCTGTGAAATAATTAATCGCTGTGTATCTATAGCCACAGTCGCTTTGGCTTCTAACAAATCACCTGCTGGTACAACACCTTCATTCACTAACTCTTGCGTACGCTCCTGCTGACTCTTGTCATATTCTAATTGCGTTTGATTCGTCTTTACCAATTCTTTATTAAACAAAATCTGCAAATAAGAATTAATCACATTCAACGCAATATCCTCCTTCATCTTTTGCAACTTATACTGAGAAGCTAGATGTGATAATCTAGCCTTGACCAACATATTCTGTTTCTTCAGTCCTCCGTATAAATCTACTTTCATACCCAGACCTAAATTTGTCGCTTGAATAGTCTTACTATCTACCATACCTGTTAACTGATCTGGCTGATCTGCGATAGTCCATGAATGACTTCCGGTTAAATTGACATTAGGCATGAAGCTGCCTATCGCGATATCCTTATTAATCTCTGCGCTTTGTTCATCTAACTCATACTGCTTAATACGAATATTATTCTCTATTGCATAGTCAATACACTTCTCTAATGACCATAGAGTACGTTCTTGTCCTTTCACAAAAGAACAATATAAACCCAGTACTATACAAGTACCTTTTAGAAAGTAGCGATTAACCATATTCGATATACTCTTCTGAAATTAATAATTAATTATAACTCAAGTATAAAGTAATAAAAAAAACCGCTACTATTAGCGGTTTTCTGTTATGATTTTGTACTTTTTTTGTTTTTATATACTCTATAACTAAAATACATAGCAAAAGCAACAAGCAAATACGGAAATATCATTAGGTACACTATTCCGTCGTTTACAGCTTCTGCTTTCACTCCTCCGTCTTCTGTCTCTAATGTAGCTCGACACATCGCACACTGAGCAAATGCCTCACCCGAAAAGAAAAATACAGAAAACAGTAGACCCCAAACTAACTTTTTCATCATTACTTAATTGTATTAGTTAATATAATAAGGCGAAATCATCAAGTAAACGATAACTCCTGTCACAGCTACATACAACCACATAGGGTAAGTAATACGAGCTAACTTTTTATGTCTAGCATAAGATCCAGAAATACCACGTACAAACGTGAACAAAACAAAAGGAATAATGATAATAGACAATAAAATATGGGTAATCAAAATAAAGAAATAGATAGGACGTATAATTCCCTCTCCTCCAAACTTCGTCTCAATAGAAGTCATGTGATAAGCCACATACATCGCTAAAAAAGCTACTGAACATGCAATACACAATTTGATTAAACGCTCGTGTAATTGCTTATTTCCTTTTTTAATAGCCATTACTGCCCATACTAATAATACGGCTGTAAGTCCATTAATAGTAGCGTAGATTGGAGGTAAAAATGATAACGGTTTTACATCATATCCTAATTTCTGTAGATTAACTCCAAATAGGATAGCTACTACCACAGGTATTACAATAGAAAGTATCCATATCCACTTATTGTACTTTTGTTCAATATTGTTTTCCATTTTAATAATATTATTCTTCTAATAATGCTTTTATATCCTCCTTTAACCAAGCAACACCTTCATCACTTGTTCCATCGTAATAAACTACAGGATTACCATGCTCATCTTTACGTGAGCGGATATTCCCTTCCTTATCTATCAGGGCAAATAAACCTGAATGTTCAAAACCACCTGGTGCATCAGGATTAACTCCTGTGTATAAATTAAACTTCTTCGCTAAATCATAAATATACTTAGCATCTCCCGTCATCATATGCCAATATGGATTCTTCACTCCTAATCCTTCTGCATGAGCATGTAGAGCCTCTACAGTATCACGAGTAGGGTCTATCGTAATGGAAGCAATACCAAAATCTAATTTTCCATAGAATGTATCTTGTATTTTCAACATATTCGCATTCATAATAGGACAGATAGTAGGACAGTTAGCAAAGAAGAACTCTACTAAATATACTTTACCTTTATAATTGTCATTTGTAATCGTTTTATTATTGTGATCCACTAATTCGAACTTAGGTGCAGTACCTATAATTTCTAAATCAGCTTTCTCAAACTTTTTAATAATCTTAGGCACAGCCCAAATTCCAAATATTAAAATAATAAGTGAGATCCAGATATACGACTTGTCTTTCATATTATTCGTTTGTATTAATTCGTTTATATTTTTTTAATGCTAATCGATACTCAGCTAAAAGCACTTTTACATCATCCATCATATCATTATTTAACTCTGCTGCTGATATTGTTGAATATCCTTCTTTATACTCATAATTCCCAATTTTATTCTCTCCTTTACGCCCACGTACATTTCGGTCTTTATCCACTAGATAGACATTGCTACTCGCTAAATCACTATCTAACTTACCAACCAGACCCAATGAATTAAAGAACTCTTGTATCTCCTCTGGTTTTAAGAATAGATAATTCCAATTAGACATATCAGATATCGGGCTCAACTCATCTACTACCTTCTGAGCGGCTTCCTCACTTCCATAAGGCAATACCATCACTAACTGAAAATCTTCAAAATCTTTATATCGTTTATATATCTTCTGATTTAAATTAAAGGCATCTCCTCTATCGCGGAACAAATGCGCTCCTGGAAAACCTAATACAGTAATCTTACCGTCTAAAGAAGGCATCTTGTCCAAGGACGAAGTTCCCTTTGGAAAATCCTGAACACCTTCAGTAATTATAGGCAAACGCTTAAATTGATTAACACCTGTTGCAAAGAATAAGTATGCACAAATAGGCATCACAAACAGCAACGTTAGAATTAAATATTTTTTCATTTTTACACAATGTTGACTAACTAACAAAAATAAAAAAAGGCGGTCAATAAACCGCCTTTAAAATATATAATAATATGTTATTAAAATATCCACTTATATTGTGAGTTTTGGAATACATCAAAGATGTAATTACCTTCTGTCAACACTAAAGTGATTAAATAAACACATAAGAAAGTAAGAACTCCTGCTACAGACCATCTGAATGCTGATTTCTCTTGTTCTAAGTGCATAAATGCCCACATAATGTAGTATGCCTTAACAATCGTTAAGATAATGAAGATATAGTTCAATAAACTTAATCCAAAAATATGTACGTGGTGTAGAGATTCAGGTTTAATAATACCTAAGATAACCTCTACTAGAGTAACTACAGACATGATTACGAATACTGTCCATATTCTCTTTGTATTTGAATGATGTGCTCCTTCTGCTGCCATTTTACTTTATTTTTAAAATTAAACTAAATAGAAGAATGTAAATACAAACACCCATACTAAATCCACAAAGTGCCAGTATAATCCTCCTTTTTCAACCATTTCGTAAGAACCTCTTCTTTGGTAAGTTCCTAATAATACGTTGAAGAAAATTACTACATTAATTAAAATCCCTGTAAATACGTGGAATCCGTGGAATCCAGTAATGAAGAAGAAGAAATCTGCGAATACTTTATGTCCGTACTCATTGCGGATTAAGTTAGCTCCTTCTACTACTAATACAGCATCTTCTAAACGTTTAACTGATTGCTCTCTAGTTAAAATTTCTTTGTGCTTAGCATCTGTAGTTAATTGAGTTCTAATTCTTACGTTAGGATTAGCTTCAAAACCTGCTTTTACTTCTGCTAAAGAATATGTAGGTGCATTCTCTCCTTTTACAAACCAAGTAGCTTTAGCTCTTGTTAAAGTAGCCTCATCTCTGTTTGGATCTACTTTTGCAAAATCACCTAATGCAATCTGTTTACCATCTTCTCCTACGAACTGTAAGATAGATCCTCCACGAGTCTCTACTGCTCCGTAAGTTCCGTTAATAAAGTTTTTCCACTCCCATGCTTGTGATCCTAAGAATACTAAACCTCCTATGATCGTTAAGAACATGTACACTGCTACTTTATTCTTTTTCATTTGATGTCCAGCATCTACAGCTAATACCATAGTAACTGAAGAGAAAATTAAAATAAAAGTCATCAATGCCACATAGAACATCGGCGCATCTACACCGTGTAAAAATGGAAAGTGATTAAATACTTCGTCCGCAATCGGCCAAGTATCCATGAATTTGTAACGAGTAAACCCGTATCCTACAAGGAATCCACAAAAAGTTAATGAATCTGATAATATGAAATACCACATCATCATTTTACCATAGCTTACTTTAAGAGGCTCATTTCCTCCACCCCAAGTAGTTTCTTTAGTAGCTGCTGTAGTAACTGTCGCTCCCATAAAATGTTGTTAGTTATAAAGTTTTCAAATTTAGTTTATTTTTTTTATTTAAAGAATGTAAAAAATAAAAACAAATAAATCCACAATAAATCCAAAAAGTGCCAAAACCATGCACACAATTCAATTCCAATATATTGCTGTGAATTATACTTTTGTTTAAAATGATTATAAATTACATACAATAGTGATAAAACCCCTCCAGCTAAGTGAGCGATGTGCACTATTACGATCACATATAAAAATGATGTCGTAATCGTACTCTCACTCCCAGTGAAGAAATATCCCATAGATATTACCTCATTAAAGCCTTTGAACTGCAAAAAAACGAATAACAATCCTAATATCAAAGTAGAAACTAGATAAGTAGTTGTTTTATTGCGATCATTTTGTTTTATAGCCTTATATGCTAAGTGCATAGTAACGCTACTTATTGCGATTGCTAATGTACTATATAAAAAAGAATTTGGCAATTGAAACTCTGCTAACCAGTCTGGACGTGACTTACTTACTACATAAGCACTCGTTAGACCAGCGAAGACCATCATAATACTACCTATACCGAAAAGCATCATCACCTTTAATGCCTTTCCTTTTCTTTCGTATTGTTCTTGAGCTGTTATATCCATTTATTGTTATCTTAAAATTTTATCAAGTATATAGATTATCTGTATTAGCGAAATATACGTCACACTCACTAACATCAGTGAACGTGCTGCCTTATCTGTTCTTTTCTTATACAGTTTTATTCCTGCCCATAACATCCATAATCCTGCTAATAACACTAGTACAGCTGATACAGGTGTTAGGTATAATCTACCTGTAACTCCAAATGCAGGGAATACAGATGCAATGATTAACCAAATCGTGTATAAGATAATCTGTGTTGCAGTCTTAGAATCCTTCTCTCCTGTTGGTAACATAGAGAACCCTCCTTTTTTATAGTCATCGTATAAGAACCATCCTATAGCCCAGAAGTGTGGAAACTGCCAGAAAAACTGAATAATAAATAATGTTCCTGCCTCTATACCAAAGTTATTAGTAGCCGCTACCCATCCTAACATGAAAGGAATAGCACCTGGGAAAGCTCCTACGAAAACTGATAGAGGGGTAATAGTCTTTAACGGTGTATATACACTCGTGTACAAAAAGATAGAGATAGCACCGAACATAGCCGTCTTAGGATTCACTACATAAAGGATAGCGATACCTAATACTGTAAGCGTACAAGCTAAAATAAAAGCTGCACTAGGCTTAACTCTTCCAGACGCGATAGGACGATTCATAGTACGAGTCATCTTCGCATCTAGCTCTCTCTCTATAATTTGATTAAATACATTAGAAGCACCTACCATACAGTATCCTCCTATAGCAAGAGCTAGTACTGTAAGAATGTCAATACTTCCTAAATCGGGTATAGCTAAAAAGTAACCAGCTATGGTAGAAAAAACTACGCTGAGTGCCAACCCCATTTTAGTCATTTCTTTAAACTCCGTCAACACAGAAGTTGACGTATTTTTTTCAGACGATAAATTCAAAGCTGTTTTCATTTGTTTTTAATGATGTGCAAATATAGTTCAATTTTTAAAACAATACCTAAAAACAAACGTGACAGCCTTTAATATAACCTTTTTTTAAATATCCTCAGTCTTTAGTGTTCTAAAAAAAAAACATTCAAATAAATCAGCACTTTCACAAAAGAAACATTGATGATAATCACAAACAACTAAGATTGCTATGACTATCAAAACGAATTAAATATGTTTTTTAACAATTCTTACACTTATACCAATAGCTACTAAGTCAATTTAATGCAATTCACAACCAAAATTATACAACTCTTATCCTCCTTTTTTTCTAAACTTCAACACTAAAATATAGAAACACAAGGATAATCGTCTTAAACATAAAACACAATTATGTTATCTCATTTCTGACTTAGAAATAAAAACTCAATATTTCTTTATAATTAGTCAATCACAATAAAATAGAATGCAACCATCCTATCAAAGTAATCCTATTAACAAAACACCTATTTATAAAACATACAATGCTATTCACACCAACATTAATATGCTGCATAACTCTATTACCTATTCAAAAACAGACATAAATAGGCATCCTTACTAAAACACCAAAAATCCACTTATTTACAACACCTTAAATCTTTCTAATCAGCAGTTATCGCATAGTGGTCGCATAGTGATAGCATACTGCTCGCATATTTTTGGCTAGTTTTAATGCGATCACTACCCTATCATTATTCCATAACCATCTCATCGCACCAAAAATGATTCCTTATACATATACGATATTATACCCCTCTTCGCTATTTCTAATCAAAAACAATAAGTTTAAAAGCTTATCTAAACATTCAAGACACTTATCTAATAATTGTGGTAAAACTCCTTAAAACCGCAAAAAAGCATCTCACAACAAGACACAAAAAAAGAGCATCTAAACTAGATGCTCTTATATAGAACTAAAATATAATCTTAGTAATTATCTACTGTACCTGATCCGTCAACAATGATCTTAGCAGAAGAAGTTCCTAGACGTTTCACCCCTAAATCAATTAATTTGATTGCGAAGTCTTTATCACGTACTCCTCCAGAAGCTTTTACAGGTAGAGGCCCAGCGTTCTCTAACATTAAAATCATTGCTTCTAGTGTAGCACCATTCGGCTTACCACCTTCTGTTTTATAGAATCCTGTAGAAGATTTTACAAACACTTTATCATAATCTTTCTCATTGAACTTTGATAACACTACATTTTTAATCAATGCTGTCAACTGTACAATTTGATTATCTGTCAAAGCAGCAGTCTCTATAATCCACTTCACTACTTTTCCAGCATCAAGACCTAGCTTCGTACACTCTGCTACTTCTTTTTTTACTTGTTCTACTTCTCCTTTTTGGAAAGCAGTATAATCAACTACATAGTCGATTTCATCCACCCCATCAGCAATGGCTTGTTTAGCTTCAGCTAACTTCGCCTCTAGACCGCGGTTCCCTTCTGGAAAATCTATAACTGTACCGATCGCCACCTTTGAGTTAGCAGCATCCACCATTTTTCGTCCCATCTTTACTTGATCAGGGCGAATCATTGCTAATTTAAATTTCTCATCAATTGCTTCTTGAATTAAATCAGCTACTACCTGATTATTTTCTACTTCAGTTAAACCAGCTTGATCAGCTAATTTTAAATAAGTAGAATCCATAAATTCCCTTAAGTCTCTCATAATCTAAATATATTTAAAACAAAAAAAATGACCCCGTGATGGGGTCATTTTTAAATCTTATTTCTTTCTTCTAAAAAGAGTCAAACATAGTAATACCCCAAATAAACTACCTAGACAGTTTGCTAATTCGTCAGCCCATTCTGCACTTCGAGAAGAAGTGAAGTAATACTGTAATAACTCTACAGTGCCTCCCATTAAACTAGCAATAGTAAAGATAAGAATACTTACCCAAATTCTAGACCTATTTGGCTTACTTTTCACTAAATATACAAACCAAATTATGGAAAATACAAAATAAAAAGTAAAATGTGCTACTTTGTCTTTATATGGGATATCAAATCTTGGTGCTTTTGCAATAGTATCACTATCCAACAGGCAACCTGCTAACACAAGACCTGTCCATAGTATTCCTAATACAAAAAAAGTTTTACGCCCCAATCAATTCTTTATATTGTGCATCTGATAATAAAGATGATACTTCATCCATATTAGACACTTTTACTTTAATCATCCATCCTGCTCCGTAAGGATCAGTATTCACTAACTCTGGCTCTGTATCTAAACCTTCGTTAAACTCGATCACCTCTCCTGACAATGGTAAGAATAAGTCAGAAACGGTTTTTACTGCTTCTACAGTTCCGAAAACTTCATCTCTATCTAAAGTTTGATCCAATGTCTCAACTTCTACATAAACGATATCTCCAAGTTCTCTCTGAGCGAAGTCAGTAATTCCAATTGTAGCAACATCTCCTTCGATAGCTACCCACTCGTGATCTTTAGTGTACTTTAAATTAGCTGGTATATTCATTATAATAAGTTTTTAGCAAATGTATAATATTATTACATAATGTGGAACCAATATCCGTTAATTTCCAAAATTATATCGCATTGTAAAACCTGCTCGAATATTCGTGATTGGATACATAGTCGAAATAACCGCTTTAGAGAATGAATGGTCATAGAAGAAGATCGCTGTAAGGTTCTTACTCAACATATAATCTGCTGTCAGTCTTAACGACCACATATCTTGTCCCCCTCCCGTCTGGCTGTTTCCATAATCTAAATAACGAACTACTGTCTCTCTCTTCGTCAATGTGAAGTCTGCCTTAATATTAATATCACTGGCAATCCTTCCTCCCATTCCATTGTTAGCATACATCGAGTTAAATCCTACGTCTTTGACACGATACCCCAATCCTAATACAAAGTCATTCCCATTGGTCTCTGTCAATAAATTGTTGTCAAAGCTCAACGATAGCATTCTATCTTTTCTCATCTCTAAAGACATTCTGATCGAAGATTTCGTCTCAACATCAAAGCGAATCAAAGGATTAAACTGCTCAAATAATGTAGCGTTGTTTACAACATATTCACTAGGGTAATTACCAAATTTATTTACTTCATTCGGAGCTTTATAATACTCCGTATTATAACTGTAAGACCCCAATGTATAAGAGGCTCTATATCCATGGTTAATAGAGAAGTTCTTGAAATTATCTTTAAACCATCCTATTCTCATCAGTCCTCTGTACTTCAAGTTCCAGTTAGGCAAAGGCATTCCTTTAAACAATCCTGTCGAAACCTTATTTGCATCTTTACCTGTATACGCCGCCACAAAAGATGGTAATAATACAGACTGACTTCCTTTACTATACCCAATAGGGAATCCTTCTCTATCTAAGTTGGCTGGATTAGTAATATCAATACCGCGCTCTACAGCTAATCTATTTGCTACGATAATACGATTATCCAACATTCTGTCAAAAGTAGCCGAACTCATTAAATCGCTACTAGAGAAAGCTGTACTTAACATCACCGTAGACATACTGAAGTTTCCATAACTATAAGGTGCCTGTCCTATATACTCATTGTTCTCTACCACGAATTGTTCTGAATAGTTATCAGACTTCATACGTTCAGCATAAAGATCAATAGTCAAATCAGGTATTAAAGATACTGAAGCATTCAGGTTAAGTGTCTTATTACTAATCGTAGTATAAGGTTGGTTCATCTCTGGGTAGTCTGTTAAATACCCTTTGCGAGCAGCATCATATCTAATATCTGCTTGATTACCGAATACGAACCCTAAATCAGGTTTAGACGTACCAAAGAAACCTACAGTAGGTAAGAAACCTGGTAACATCGTACCACTATTCTCAGAATAATTAATCTGGATATTTTTAACTGATGTTAATACTCCTATTAATAAATCTTTCGTAGCTGTACCAAATGCAGATGGCTCTCCTTTCTCCTTGTTGTCTTTTTTCTTAGTATCTTCTTTCGCTTGTACTACTTTCTGTCCAGGAACGATAGTTGCTTTTTTCGCTTTAGAAGGCGTTCTTTTGCGATCAGAGCTTTTCACCAACCCTAAATAACGATACAAAGTCTCCATACCTAAAGTAGTATTCAGACGTTGTGTTCTCGCATTCTGAATCGTGTTCCCCAAAGAATAATTAATACCGTCTATGTCAATATTAGAATAAGCGTCTGATGCACGTTGCCAGTTAAAGCTACCTGTATAAGCATAGTTAGAACGGATAAAAGACAATACTGGAATCTTACTAAAAGGCAATTCATAATTCACTGTTAACTGCTGTGTAAACTGATTAGGCTCACCAATATTAAAGTAATCATCCCATATTGTATTCGTATTATCTACGATTCCATTTACACTGTCATAATAGTTTCGAACGATATTATTACTACCTCCGATATAACTTAGACGAAGAGATTTAGTCAAGTCAAAATTGAATCCAAAGTTATAGTTAAAGAAATAATTTCTTCTATACAATGGATCTAAACCTATCCCTTCTACATCTATTAGTCTAAACTCTTGTCTATTATACTGACGCATAATATTAGAACTAAACGATACATTAGTCGGTAGATAATTAAAGTTAAAATCTCTCAATAGTCCCCAATATTGCCCTTTCATAAAACCGATATTTTTAAAAGGCTCTACAGACTTCGTTTCGAAAGCATAAGTATAATCAAGTGATGATCTCACTTGTTGTTCTAACATTGACTCTATTTCAAAATCGTGGTGTCTTACCTCATTATATGAGTGAGATACTGTGATATTCTCTATATCATAGATACGATTCTTTTGTTCTGGTCCTCTCTGCTTATTAACACCGATAAAGTTTATACTCTTACGCTTCGTATAGTCCATCGCTCTCTTCTCCGCCTCTTCTGCCTCAGCTGATGTCTTCGCTCCAGACTTGATATAACTAAGCTTTAAATCAGGGTTCATCGGATCGTACTCAGGTGTAATAAACTCTTCACTGATAGCATAATTAAATGGCAGTGTGATTCCCCAACGTTTAGGTAACAGTTGTCCTAAGTTTACATTGGTCATAACACTATACGACTTTCTATCTTCACGACTGCGGTCATGAGGCCCTTGCTCTAATCCTCCAAAACCAATAGTAGACTTCATTCCTGTCAAAGAGATATTGGCAAAGTCAGCTATATTAGCATCAATAGTACCCGTAGCTGCCCATCCTCCTTTATTATCCATGTCTGACATACGTAATTCATCGAACCAGAACTCTCCTGATAAGGCTTCTGCTCCTGGCGAGATATTACGTATCCCTATCATCATCATCCTTACTTTTCCGAAGTTTGGATTCCCTTTTATCCCTAGTCTTACTTTGTTAGGTTTATCTCCTGCACTTGGATTTAACTCCTCTTCATTCACATAAAATATCTTAGAGCTGTCAAAACCAGGACGAGATACTTCTCCCATCTTCATCACTTTTAACTTTGCAAGTAAGTCTATAGGAAGATTTAGTTCATTCTCTTCCGGCCAAATCGCATCAGGGTTAGTTTCTCCACCATTTGTTATTTTTAATGGTATCTCTACTTCATAGAAGTTCTCAATAACATCACTACCTATACGGATGAATGCTGCCATCTCATAATCTTGTAAACGTCTCGATGCGCCACCTTCTAATGACTCTCCATGGATAAACATTCTCAGCTTTTTATACTGACGCATATCTACGTTAAAGTTCTTAAATACTCCTCTAGCATCATTCGAAAGTAAACCTGAAGGATAAGCATTTAAATCTTTTGGATATATCTTTAATGAAAGTGATTGTTCATTCTGATTAATCAATGTATTATTCATATAAACCTGCTCCCTTCTTACTCCAGGAGGAGTTACATAAGGAATAGGTTTACGATCATAATTATCTGTTAGATTCACAGAAGACACATCGATTCCTGTATTAGAGTACCTCTCATCATTAGTCCCTGAAGTATCTTCCATAAGGTTTCTGTCATATCGCTTCCAATCCGATCGAACTAAGTTTAAAGTTCCAAATCGAAGCGTTACTTGTTTCTCAAAACCTGTAAGATACATTCTCATAAACTTCATTGATCTCGTATCTTCTATAGCTCCTACTTTTTTCCCTTTTGTGTCAATTGGGATTTTGTACTGAATCCATCTTACATCAGATACAGATCCATCAGGCAACTGTACTTTAGTTTCTCTGACATCTGTAACATATTTGTCACCTACTATAGTATTAGGTTTCACTTTTACCTTATACTCAAAGTATGCATCAATAGTATTCATGGTATTATCCCCATCGATATCTTCTGCATCAGGTTGATTATTACCTGCTCTCCCACCGCCTGCTGGGCTATTATTCTCTAAACCATTATAATCTCTATAACGTTCTAATATTCCACCTTGAGCATCTAAATAATGTACAAAGTTATCTGCTGCTGGATCGCTAAATCCTGCAAAATCTTTAAAGAAAGCTCTTTCTTCTTCGTCATTTAAACCATCAAGTCCAACGTCTTGTAACCTTCTATTCTCTGCATTATTATCAAATGCATAAACTAATGAAGGAGCTGAAGGTACTTTCCCCCAAACAGTATTAATTGTTGTAACAGCATTAGCTCCTGTATCAGGTAGTCCGTTCTCATACTGCTTATGTCCATCTCTTAAAATATCTTCAGAGATAAAACCTAAGTTTAATCTAAGCTCTCCTGTATTCTGAACAGTCAATGCATCACCACTCTTTCCTACATACGGATCCATTACCCAAAACTCTACAAACTCAATATTCGCTTGTTCAAAGTTCGTAGTCGTTAAACCACGCATAATACCTGCCCAGTTTTTTCTAGGTGTTAAAGAGCGAGGATTCGTTAGATAACTTCTATTAAAGTTATAAGGTCCTCTCTCCTCTGGATAATATGTCAAGTCTAGTGTATTAATCACTCGACTCTCTCCATAAGCAATATCTTTGTCAGGGAATAACTCCTCACTGTAAATTCTACGTGTTCTATTAGATGATAAATCATACTCACTTACCCCATCTGGTTTGCTCCCTACATAAAACGTTGGGTCAATAGAATACCATGACATCTTAGATCTTCTATATCCATCCTCTAGAGAATATGCTGGTAATGTAACAATGTCCTTATCTACATCACTATCTAGTTCATTCAGTCCATGGAATCCTACTGGTACACTCGACAACTTCCATGAAAGAGGTGACTTAACATCAATAACAGATTGCATTCCTTCAAAATCATCAATGTAAGAAGTCGCTTCACCATTCATCTGATCTAATTTAGAGGAACCTGGTTTTAAATAAGCAAATTCTCCTCTAAACGAAACTCTAGATTCTACATCTGTATCTATATTAGGTAACTTATTAACCATTCTAGTTAAGAAAGGTACTTCAGTAGAATACTGTGCATTCAATCCCCAGATTGTATTATTCACAGCTTCTTGACCATAACTCGATTTATGAGTAAATGGACGTTCTGACATCTGTAAGAATGTACCTCCTAATATAAAGTCTTTGCTAAACTTATGTTCTACGTGCATTCCGAAGAAACGCTTAGTCTGCTGACCAAACATCGTATTATTCTCTACAGAAACTTCGATTGGTGTATTAGATGCTTGTAGTCCTGGATCTAATATCATCACTCGGCCTCTGCTATAATCTACCGTATAATCTACTCCTTCTACCAATACCCTACCTGCTGCTCTTACAATAACTGATCCTGGAGCGACATTAAATGATCCAATAGGAATACCTTCTCCCATTGAACTAGAGAATTTCCCTTTTAACTGGAACTTATTCTTCTCGTTTTGGCTTCGTAGAGCTTCTGCTTTAGTAGTACGATACATACTTCTAAAGACATACTTTGATTGGTTTTTATTATATGAACTAGATTCGTTATAATCTTCACTTAACTGATTAGCCGAAAGCTTTTTAAATAAGTGCTCTCCAAAAGGCTCGACAGTCGTAAAAATAATACGACCATACATTGGGTCTATCGTAATCCCATCAAATGTATTGCTGTTGTATTGGTTATTATTATTTCCGTATCCTCCACTGTTGCCATACCCTCCATTATTCCCGTATCCGCCGTTATTTCCAAAACCACCATTGTTTCCAAAGCCTCCATTATTACCGCCATATCCTCCATTACCACCATAGCCACCATTGTTATTATTACCATAACCATTATTCATATTACCTGCATTAGTAGGATCAAACGTGTTTTGCATTCCTCCATTAGGCAAAAAGTCAAAGAAACCATCTCCTCCTTGCTGAGGGTCATTCGTATAATTCAATCGGTCTAAATGGAATACTTTTAATAATGGTGTGCGCTCTACATCTGGAGGCAATGGCTTTCCATCCACAGAACTAATATAATTCAGTGGACTCGGATCTGTATAAAGAATATTGAATCTAAACTTATCTTGTGAGATATACATCGCATTCGGAATCTGATAGATATTCTTCATCATCAGTTTCCATACTGGTTGCCCTACCAAAGTAAAATTACTTTTTAATAACTTCAGAATAAGCGATTGGCTCTGTGGCACATCTGGGTTTGCCTCATCTACACCAGGAGGCAATACCGTCATACCTCCGTCTGTACCAAACTCCCCCACTTGATATATCTTATCTCCAATAGAGTACTGGAACGCTACAGCAAGAACTTCATCATTAGAAAGTTTTTGTTGTAATGATATGTATCCTAACTGAGGATGGAATGTAAACTCATTGGCACTTAACTTACGTGCTCCCTCTAAACGTACAAAATCTCGTCCTTCTTGTACAGATACATTAAATCCACTTGCACCTGATGTGTTTAATCGAATAGAGGAATTTAAATAATTACCCCCAATATTTCCTGGGTCATATTGGTTATTCGCATTATCAGGGTATGCATTAGGTACTCCATTAATAGTAAAGAAATCAGGCTCTGGTTTAGAAACAACATCTGCATTAGGTCTTCCTAATTTATTCTGTCCTTCTCCTAAATCCTGTATAGCTATAATATTACGTGCATTATTACCTGTTTGATTAACGCGTCCATATCGATTCGTTATCCATACTTCTACACGGGTAATTCTTACTCTACTTTTTATAAAAGGATATTTCTCTAAAGCCTCATCATAGTTATTTCTAAAATAATGAGATAAAAAGAAGTGTCTATCCTCATCATAATCTAACGCATCTAATTCGAACTCTTCTAATGTTCCTGCACCGTCAGCTCGAATAGAGGTAGTCTGAGACTTCTGTTCTGAGAATACTCCTGTAATAGTTGTTCTACCAAACTGTAATTCGGTCTTTACCCCAAATAAACTCTGTGCTCCTCTAACAAGTGAACCACTAATAGGCATACTTACATTACCTACTTCTACTTTACGTACGATATCATCTTCGTCTGGTGCGAAAGATAATTTCATCATATTCTGGAAGTCAAAAGTAGCCTGCGTATCATAATTAATATTCACAGCTAGTCTAGTACCTACCATTCCTTGTAATCCCATACTAATGCGTTGATTAAAATCAAACGCCATATTCTTACGATTACGCGTAGATACTACAGGGTTATCCTGTTTACTATAACGAACTCCCATATCAAACTCTACAGATCCTGTAGGTTTAACATCAATAGTATTTGATCCAAAAATAGTACTGAACAACTTCGAATTCACATAATAACGCGGCAACATATCACGCTTGATTTCTTCGTTCTCCTCACGTCCATGCATTACATTAAATCGCTGCTGAAAATACTTACGCAACTCTGCACGCATAATAAGCTCTT
Organism: Myroides odoratimimus; assembly: GCF_004337635.1. Lineage (NCBI taxonomy): Bacteria > Pseudomonadati > Bacteroidota > Flavobacteriia > Flavobacteriales > Flavobacteriaceae > Myroides > Myroides odoratimimus. Next base: position 1,719,470 of record NZ_CP037427.1, on the reverse strand, counting down.
CAAACTCTTTACGAGTTAATACAAGAGGATAATTAACATTAAATCCGTCAAAGGTTTTAGTAAAGTAGTAACTATCCGTTAAAGGATCATAGGAATATGCTTCCTTAATAAGATTAGGATCAGGTATGACAATTTTCCCAATATCATATTGAGTTTGTAAACTATCAGCTACTTGTTCATCTGGATCTTGAGCATACATCCCATGTACGCTCAAAAAAAGAACAACTAGCCAAAAAAAAATTGACTTTGATATAGGAAATTGCCCCCTCAAAATTTATAAGTTTTTTAAAGCTTGCTTAATGATGAATTCAACAGATGCATCAGGTGTTTGCTTCATAATCTTATCAACAACTTTCTCAGCTGATTTACGTACAAAACCTAATACCTCTAAAGCTGATAACGCTTCATCTGCATTTGTATTGTTAATAACAGGAGAAACTTCATCAATATTATACAATTTTATTACCTTTTCTTGTAAGTCAAGTATAACACGCTGAGCAGTTTTAGCCCCAATCCCTTTTACAGATTGGATCGTTTTTACATCAGCAGAAGCAATGGCTTGTAAAAGCTCTTTAGGAGCAATAGATGAAAGCATATTACGCGCAGTATTACCACCAATACCAGATACTGATATCAATAGTTTAAATAATTCACGTTCTATTTTATCTATAAAACCGAACAGAGTATGTCCGTCTTCTTTTATTTGTAGGTAAGTATATAATCTCAAATTTTCTGAGGAACCAATTTGAGAAAAAGTATGCAGGGAAATATGGATAAGATATCCTACTCCCCCGCAATCTATTACCACTTCTGTGGCTGTTTTTTCTACTAGGCGTCCTTGAATATGTGCTATCATTATTATATCGAATTTTACTTCAAAAATAACAATAAATATTAACTATTTACTAACAAATAACTAATCGCACAACTACTATTCAGAGTACCAGTATATTATTTCTTTTTGCGATTCTCGCGTACTTGAGCATCTACTACAGCTACAGCTGTCATATTAACCATCTCATCAACACTGGCACCTAGTTGGAATACGTGAACAGCTTTATCTAAGCCTAAAATAATAGGACCAATAGATGTCGCTTTATTCAATTCTTTCAACATTTTATAAGTGATATTAGCAGAATCTAGGTTAGGGAAAATAAGTGTATTTACTTTCTTATCTACTAACTTAGAGAATGGGAATTTATTCTTCAGCATTTCACTATTTAAAGCAAAGTCGATTTGAATTTCCCCATCTACAATCATCTCTGGATGTTGCTCATGTAAGATGCTAACTGCCTCTTTCATTTTTGTTGGAGAAGCATTAGGTGCAGACCCAAAGTTAGCATATGATAACATTGCTACAACAGGTTCCATACCAAACATACGTACAGTCTTCTCTGTCATCACAGCTATTTTAGCTAAATCTTCAGCTGTAGGATCAGGGTTAATAGCAGTATCTGCTAAGAACATTGGTCCTCTCTTAGTCATCATTAAGTTAGTTGTAGCTACTCTACTTACTCCTTGTGCACGAGGTATTAATTCTAAGATAGGTTTAACTACATTAGGATAACTACGAGAATATCCTGTCAACATAGCATCTGCCTGTCCTTCATTCACTAACATAGATGCAAAGTAGTTTCTTTCTAACATTAGTTTACCTGCATCGTATAAAGTAACTCCTTTGCGCTTTCTAGTTGCCCAATAAGCATTAGCAAAAGCAGCTCTTCTTTCTTTTTGCTCATCAGACTTAGGATCAATAATTTCTACATCATCATTAAACTCTATTTCTTTCTTAAGCTCTTGAATAGTTTCTTTATCTCCTAATAAGATTGGGGTTACCATTCCTTCTTCATAAGCAATCTGAGCAGCTTTTAATACATCTAAATGGTCAGCTTCAGCATATACCACACGTTTTGGTTCAGTCTTAGCACGGTTGATTAACATACGTACTAATTTATTATCTGACCCCATTCTTTCTTCTAAAGAAGATTTATATTCTTCCCAATCTGTAATTGGAGCAAGTGCTATTCCACTTTCCATTGCTGCTTTAGCAACTGCAGGAGGAACAACAGATATAAGTCTTGGATCGAATGGCTTAGGAATAATATACTCTCTACCGAAAGTAAACTTAGTCTCTCCGTAAGCAATATTTACTTGCTCTGGCACTGGCTCTTTAGCTAACTTAGCTAAAGCCACTACAGCAGCCATCTTCATTTCTTCGTTAATCTTAGTCGCACGTACGTCTAATGCTCCTCTAAAGATATAAGGGAAACCTAATACATTATTAACTTGGTTAGGGAAGTCAGAACGACCAGTAGCCATAATAACATCCTTACGTGTAGAAGTTGCAAGGTTATAGTCAATTTCAGGTCTTGGATTAGCCATCGCAAACACGATTGGGTTATCTGCCATCCCTAAAAGCATTTCTGGTTTTAATACATCCGCAGTAGACAATCCGATAAATACATCAGTCCCTTTTAAAGCATCTGCTAAAGAAATATCATTATCAACAGCAAACTCTCTTTGTAAATCTGAAATACGTGTATCGTCTTTCTTTAAAACACCTTTACTGTTAAACATTTTTATATTCTCTTGTTTAACACCAAAAGCTACATATAACTTAGCACATGCAATAGCAGCTGAACCTGCACCAGAAACTACCATCGTAATTTCTTCCATCTTCTTACCAGCTAACTCTACTGCATTTAGCAGAGCTGCTGCTGAGATAATAGCAGTACCATGTTGGTCATCGTGCATTACAGGAATATCTAACTCTTCTTTCAATCTTCTTTCGATTTCAAAAGATTCAGGAGCTTTGATATCTTCTAAGTTAATTCCTCCGAAAGTTGGAGAAATGTTTTTTACAGTTTCGATAAACTTATCTACATCAGTAGTATCTACTTCAATGTCAAAAACATCAATATCAGCAAAAATCTTAAACAGCAATCCTTTTCCTTCCATTACTGGCTTAGATGCTTCAGCTCCGATATCTCCAAGTCCAAGTACTGCAGTACCGTTAGAGATAACAGCAACTAAATTTCCTTTTGCTGTATATTTATATACATTATTTACATCGCTTGCAATTTCCAGACAAGGCTCTGCTACACCTGGTGAATATGCTAAGGCTAAGTCTCTTTGTGATGAATACTTCTTCGTAGGAACAACTTGTATCTTACCAGGCGTTGGTTCAGCATGGTATTTAAGTGCTTCTCTACGTAAACTATCTTTATTCATATATTTACATTTAACGTGATGAACAAAGATAACCTTTTTGTAATATAATTCGGATTTACGAAATTCACTCCCCCAAAAATTGCATATTTCGCAACAAGCCCTCATATTTCGTCCTTTTAATTGCGGATTTTTTAAAAATTTCATTAAAAGTCTCCTTCGTAAGTTCTTTCCATTCGTGCTTTGAATACTCTATTAACGCATTATTAGGAATAAATCTTTGCTCTTTATGGGGAGATGCAAAGCGATTCCACGGACAAACATCTTGACACACATCGCAACCAAACATCCAATCATCTAATTTCCCACTAAAGTCGGTTGGAATATCATCTTTCAATTCTATGGTGAGATAAGAAATACATTTACTCCCGTTTACAATATGAGGACTTTCAATTGCTTCTGTAGGACAAGCGTCTATACATTTAGTACAGGTTCCACAATGATCAGTAGTAGGACCATCTTCTTCTAATTCTAAATCAATTATTAATTCAGCAATAAAAAAGAAAGAACCACTTTTCCTATTAATCAAATTGTTATTCTTACCTACCCATCCTAATCCAGCCTTAGCTGCCCAAGCTTTGTCTAAAACAGGTGCAGAATCAACAAATACACGTCCATCTACAGCCCCTATTTCACTTTCTATAAAGTACAGAAGCTCTTTCAACTTATCTTTTATCACATGGTGATAATCCTCTCCATAAGCATACTTTGATATTTTATAACTATCGCTAATCTGTCTTTCTTCTGGGTAGTAATTTAAAGTTAATGACACCACGCTTTTTGCTCCTTCTACAAGTAATCTAGGATCAAGACGTTTATCAAAATGATTCTCCATATAAGACATCTGCCCATGCATTTGTTTATTCAACCACTGCTCTAAACGAGGAGCCTCTACTTCTAAGAAATCCGCTTTAGAAATACCACAAGACGAAAAACCAAGGCGTTTGGCCTCGGCTTTTATAATATTAGAATATTTACTTTTATTTTCAATCATTTAATCACTTCTATGACCACTATATATCAAAAAGCCCACCTTGTGGATGAATTCTTTCTCTACCTAAGTGTTTATAAGCTTTGTCAGTTACCTCACGCCCTCTTGGAGTTCGAACAATAAAACCTTCTTGAATTAAATAAGGCTCATAAACTTCCTCTATTGTTTCACCATTCTCAGAAACAGCAGTCGCTAAGGTAGATAATCCTACTGGTCCTCCCTTAAACTTATCAATAATCGTACTCAATATCTTATTATCCATTTCATCTAATCCAAAAGAATCTACATTCAATGAATTTAAGGCGTATTTAGAAATCTCGATATCAATATCACCATTCCCTTTTATCTGTGCGAAATCACGTACACGTCTCAACAATGCGTTTGCAATACGAGGTGTTCCTCTACTTCTTCCCGCTATTTCTATAGCAGCTTCTAGATCAATATGAACACCTAATATAGAAGCACTACGTTCAATAATAGTGGCTAATAGTTCCTTATTGTAATACTGAAGGCGACTTTGAATACCAAAACGAGCACGCATTGGTGAAGTCAATAAACCAGAACGAGTTGTCGCACCTACTAATGTAAACGGATTTAAATGAATCTGAACCGTACGTGCATTCGGACCAGACTCTATCATAATATCAATCTTAAAGTCCTCCATAGCAGAATACAAATACTCTTCTACTATAGGGCTTAAACGATGAATCTCATCAATAAATAAAACATCACGTTCCTCAAGATTAGTTAATAATCCAGCTAAATCACCTGGTTTATCTAAAACTGGTCCGGAAGTGATCTTAATTCCCACATCAAGTTCATTAGCTAAAATATTAGCTAATGTAGTCTTACCAAGTCCTGGAGGTCCATGAAACAAAGTATGATCTAAAGCTTCTCCCCTTTGATTAGCAGCTTCAACGAAAATCTTCAAATTCTCTAATACCTGATCTTGCCCAGCAAAATCATCAAAAGACAGCGGGCGTAACTTCTTCTCAACATCTAATTCATCAGAAGAAAAGTGCTTATTAGTTGGGTTTAAATTCTCATTCATAGTACAAATATAATTCAAATATCAGAGTCTACACTAACAAAAAAAGTCATCCTTTCGGATGACTTTTTAATATCTATAAGAAATATAATCTTAGTGATGTAATTCCTCTTCACCTGCAACGAATGGCATGTTTTGAGGAGCGTAATCTTCTGGTAATCCAGGTTTACTATAGTCATAAGGCCATCTGTAAACAACTGGTAATTCACCAGGCCAGTTACCATGAATATGTTCAACTGGTGTAGTCCACTCAAGAGAGTTACTTCTCCAAGGGTTCTGAGTAGCTTTCTTACCATAGAAAATACTATAGAAGAAGTTCCATAAGAACACTAATTGGAAAGCAGATCCTACTAAAGCGAATACTGTAATTAACACGTTTACATCGTAGAACTCATCAAATAATGGGAATGCAGTATTTGAATAATAACGACGTGGTAAACCAGCTAATCCGATGAAGTGCATTGGGAAGAATACTCCGTAAGCACAAACTGCAGTTACCCAGAAGTGGATATAACCTAAGTTTTTGTTCATCATACGTCCAAACATTTTAGGGAACCAGTGGTAGATACCAGCAAACATTCCGTAAAGAGCAGAAATACCCATTACTAAGTGGAAGTGAGCAATAACGAAATATGTATCGTGAACGTTGATATCTAATGTTGAATCTCCTAAAATAATCCCTGTTAAACCTCCTGTAATAAACGTAGATACGAATCCAATACAGAATAACATTGCAGGGTTCATTTGGATATTACCACTCCAAATTGTAGTGATATAGTTGAATGCTTTTACTGCTGAAGGAATTGCAATCAACAATGTAGTAAATGTAAATACAGATCCTAAGAATGGGTTCATACCAGATACGAACATGTGGTGTCCCCATACAATTGTTGATAAGAAAGCAATACCTAAGATAGAAGCAATCATCGCACGGTAACCGAAAATTGGTTTACGAGCGTTACAAGCAATAATTTCTGACGTAATACCCATCGCTGGTAAAATTACGATATATACCTCAGGGTGACCTAAGAACCAGAATAAGTGCTCATATAATACAGGAGATCCTCCTTGGTAATGTAATACCTCTCCAGCTAAATAAATATCTGATAAGAAGAATGATGTTCCAAAACTTCTATCGAATAACAATAATAAAGCTGCTGATAATAAAACTGGGAATGATACGATACCAATAATAGCTGTAGTAAATAAAGCCCACACTGTTAATGGTAATCTTGTCATAGACATTCCTTTAGTTCTTAAGTTAATTACTGTAGCAACATAGTTTAACGATCCCATTAAAGAAGATGCGATAAAGATTGCCATAGATACTAACCATAATGTCATCCCCATTCCTGAACCAGGAATAGCCTGTGGTAATGCACTCAACGGAGGATATACTGTCCATCCAGAAGATGCTGGTCCTCCTTCTACAAATAATGAAATAATCATTAATACTGCAGAGATGAAGAATAACCAATAAGATAACATATTTAAGAATCCTGAAGCCATATCACGTGCTCCAATCTGCAATGGAATAAGTAAGTTCGAGAACGTACCACTTAATCCAGCAGTTAAAACGAAGAATACCATTATGGTACCGTGCATCGTTACTAGGGCAAGATAAGCATCATTTTTCATAACTCCATCAGGAGCCATTTTATCACCTAAAAACCATTTGAATACTGTGAAAGATTCTTCTGGCCAAGCAATTTGCATTCTAAATAACAGAGACATTCCAATCCCGATGATTCCCATAATAATACCTGTAATCAAGTATTGTTTAGCAATCATCTTGTGGTCTAAACTAAACACATATTTAGTAAAGAAGTTCCCTTTATCGTGATGATCATGATCATGTGAGTGATCGTGATTGTTTTCGTGTCCTTCTACTGACATAGTTATAGATTGATTTTAATATGTGAGTTTTATTTTCCTACTTGAGCGATAGCTTCAGTTTCAACTTCTTCAACTGCTGCAGGAACTTCCTCTACTGCTGGAGCAGGTGCGTTGCTAGCTTTTTCAGCAGCAACTTGCTCTTTTAATGTAGGAAGCTCTTTTAACCAAGATTCGAATTCTTCAGGAGTCTCTACAACAACTTTCATTTGCATGTTATAGTGAGAAGCTCCACAAATCTTATTACATAAAATTAAATAATCAAATGAATAAGGTTCTAATGCCTCTTCTCCTTTAGCGATTAACTCTTGGCTTCTTTCAGCTCTAATATCGTTAATATTACTAACTTTTTTTACAATCGCCTCACGCTCTCTCATTTCTGCTGTAGTAACAGTAGGAACGAAAGCAAACTGAGTAACCATACCAGGAACACAGTTCATTTGTGCTCTAAAGTGAGGTAAGTAAGCTGAGTGAAGTACGTCTTGAGAACGGAATTTCAATACTACTTTTTTACCTTTTGGTAAGTGTAATTCTTTTGCCATTTTATCATCAGCAGCATTCGGGTCAGACATATCTACCCCTACTAAATTGATACCTTCTATAAAACGAACGTTGGCTTTACCTAAAGTGTTATCTGTTCCAGAGTAACGAACATCCCATCCGAATTGTTTAGCATATACTTCAACAATAAGAACGTCTTCTTCTTCATCTACAAACATAATATCATTCCAAGCAAATAATCCATAAAGAATTAAACCTGATAATGTAATTACAGGAATAATTGTCCAAAGAGCTTCTAACTTATCATTATCTGAATAGAAACGAGCTTTTCTACCGTTTATTCCACGTCCTTTGAATGCAAAGTAGTGTAATAAGAACTGAGTAAAAATTTGAACAACAAAAATTAACCCCATTGAGATCCACATTAAATTGTCAACCTCTTTTCCGTGCTCTGACGCAGGGTTATCCATCAAAGGAAAGCTTCCATACTCAACTAAACAGAAGATAGTAAAGATATAGATGAATCCTAAGAAAGCGAAAGTCAAATAACCATTGATGTTATTATCCTTCTCATTAGCGATCTCTGTAGAAATATCATCAGGGTGAGAACCTACTTGAGTTAAATCAAATATTTTCGTCAATTGCCATACAGCAACTCCTAATAATACAACTGCAGCTAATATTAATAAACTTGTCATTTGTTTATTTTTAAATATTAATAGTGAAAATGTTTACTCTCTTCAATCAATGGGTTATTCTTAGCTAATAATGGCGCTTTAGCAATTGCACTAAATCCTACATAGATAAATAATCCAATGAAGAAAATAAGTGATGCTATCTCAGAAACACCAATAAACCAAGAACCTCCAACTGTACCAGGAGAGATCATCATAAAGAAGTCAATATAGTGACCTACGATGATACAAGATCCTGCCATTACAACAATCCAAGTTAAACGTTTGAAATCTGTATTGATCAATAATAATAATGGCAATAAGAAATTCAATACTAACATTCCGAAGAATGGTAAGTTATACTCTTGAATTCTGAAGATGAAGTAAGTTACCTCCTCTGGAATATTAGAATACCACTGTAACATGAATTGAGAGAACCAAAGATAAGTCCAGAATATACTTAATCCAAACATAAATTTAGCTAAATCGTGAATATGACTAGTATTAACATATTCTAAGTATCCTTTGTTCTTTAAATAAAGAGTAACAAAAGCGATAGTTGTAATAGCTGTTACAAAGAAACTAGCAAATACATACCATCCGAATAATGTACTATACCAGTGAGTATCAATCGACATAATCCAATCCCAAGATGCCATAGACTCAGTAACAATAAAGAATACTAAGAAAGCAGCTGAAGCTTTAAATATCTTTTTGTAGTAAGTTTGATCACCACTCTCATCTAAAGCTAAAGATTGTTTACGAGCATAAATTCTATAAAAGTTCCATCCTGCTAAATAGATAACTGTTCTAATTAAGAAGAAAGGTACGTTTAAGTATCCAGCTTTTCCTTGAATAATTGGATCTGCATCAACTACTGCTTGGTCAGCCCATATAAATAAATGGTTTCCTCCCAATACAGAAATTAATAAAATCACGAAGAATATAACTGATCCTGGTAATACATAAGCAGATAATCCTTCCATTACTCTAAATAATACTGGAGACCATCCAGCACTAGCAGCATTGTTAATAGCATAAAAAGTTAAAATACCTACAGCTACTAGCATAACGAAAATACAAGCTACATATAACGCTGTCCAAGGTTTATTTTGCATTTGACCAAGAACATGTTCTAAATGTTTTTGATGTTCAGCATGATCAGCGTCAGACACAGAGTGGTCTGCAGCGGATACATGATGCTCACCACCATCGTGATGAGCTTGCTCAGTTAAGATCTGCTCTACTTCAGCAGTTGTCTTAGGGGCACTGAAGAAACCATACGCAATCCCTACAAGTCCAAGAACCATAAGGACGATTGCAAAAGTCTTCAAATTTTTTGAAAATGTGTACATATCTAAACTTTCAAATAAGTTTTACAATTTATTATTCTGATTTCAATTTTAATACGTAATCTGTAACTAACCAACGTTCGTGTTGAGTCAATTGATTAGCATGAGATCCCATTGAATTCAAACCATAAGTAATTACGTGGTAGATTCCTCCTTCTGTAAGTTCTCTATCTTTATAGTTAGGAACCCCTAAGAATTTTTCTTTCTTCACTAAATTACCTTTTCCATCCCCAGCTCCTCCGTGACAAACTGAGCAGTAAATTGTATATAACTCTTTACCTTTTTCTAAATCTTTCTCCTCAGCAGATAATGGTGATTTTAGATTTAATCTAGCCATTGCTAAACCTTCTGGAGTATTATCATACTCCTCAGGTGAAAATCCGCGTGGTATAGATCCTTCAGCAGGTAATTGACCTTCTTTACCATTTTTAAAAACTGTAGTAGGAACTTCAGAATATGTCTCATATGCCGATGATTCGTACATATTTGGCATGAATTGATAGTTTGAACGTTCTTTATTAAAACAAGAAGTAGTCAAAACTGATACCCCTACTAAAGCTACTATTTTATATATCGTTTTCATTCTACAATTGCTTTTCAATTACTTTAACTTCAACTGCTCCCGTTTGTTTGAAGAACTCAATCGCTGCTGCTTCATCAGTTTTCAAAGCTACTTCCATTAAGAAGTGATCATCTGTAGTTCTTACATCAGGATTTTCAGCTTTCTTGAAAGGCCATAATTTACTTCTCATAAAGAAAGTAAGAACCATTAAGTGAGCTGCAAATAATACAGTCATCTCAAACATAATTGGAACGAATGATGGCATATTCTGAATGAAGCTAAAACTTGGTTTACCTCCAATATCTTGTGGCCAATCTACAATCATAATATAATACATCATGAATGTACCGAAAGAAAGTCCAACTAAACCATACAAGAAAGCACAGATAGCTAATCTTGTAGGTTTTAATCCCATAGCCTTATCTAGACCGTGTACTGGGAATGGCGTATAGATTTCTTCAATATGATGATGAGCATCTCGTGTTTCTTTTACAGCATGTAACAACACATCATCATCGTTGTATAGTGCGTGAATTACTTTATTACTCATAATATATTAATGATTTAAAGATTGATGATTCTCTTTGCTGTCTCTTTCTTTTTTGTAAAACTCTCCTGAAGATTTCAAGATTGTTTTTACCTCTGCTTGCGCAATTACAGGGAAACTTCTTGAATATAATAAGAATAATACGAAGAAGAAACCGATTGTACCGATGTAAATACCAGCATCTACGAATGTAGGTTGGAACATTGTCCATGAAGATGGTAAGTAATCTCTGTGTAATGATGTAACGATAATTACGAAACGCTCAAACCACATCCCCACGTTTACTACTAAAGAAATAACAAACGATGCTAAGATATTAGTTCTAATTTTCTTGAACCACATTACCTGTGGAGAAATTACGTTACAAGTCATCATTAACCAGTAAGACCACCAGTAAGGTCCTGTTGCACGGTTTAAGAAAGCGTATTGTTCATACTCTACTCCTGAATACCAAGCAACCCATAACTCAGTAATATATGCTACCCCAACGATAGAACCAGTGATCATTACAATAATGTTCATTAACTCTATGTGCTGTACAGTAATATAATCTTCTAAGTTAGAAACTTTTCTCATGATGATAAGCAGGGTATTTACCATTGCGAATCCAGAGAAGATAGCCCCTGCTACGAAGTATGGAGGTAAGATTGTAGTGTGCCATCCAGGGATAACTGAAGTAGCAAAGTCAAAAGATACAATCGTGTGTACAGAAAGTACAAGAGGAGTAGCTAAACCAGCTAATACTAATGACACTTCCTCAAAACGTTGCCAGTCTTTTGCACGACCTGACCAACCAAATGATAAGATTGAGTATATTCTTTTTGTAAATGGCGTTATAGCTCTATCACGTAACATAGCGAAGTCAGGTAGTAAACCAGTCCACCAGAAAACTAATGATACTGATAAATACGTAGAAATCGCGAATACGTCCCATAATAATGGTGAGTTAAAGTTAACCCATAACGATCCGAACTGATTAGGAATAGGTAATACCCAGTATGCTAACCATGGACGTCCCATGTGAATGATAGGGAATAAACCAGCCTGAACTACTGAGAAAATTGTCATTGCCTCAGCAGAACGGTTGATCGCCATTCTCCATTTTTGTCTAAATAATAATAATACTGCAGAAATTAACGTACCAGCGTGACCGATACCTACCCACCAAACGAAATTGGTAATATCCCAAGCCCATCCAATGGTTTTATTTAATCCCCAAGTTCCAATACCTGTACCTACAGTGTAAGCCATACAACCTACTCCCCATAGAAACGCTAATAAAGCTAAAGTAAAAACTCTCCACCATAGTTTATTCGCTCTCCCTTCTACAGGTCTAGCCACATCCACAGTTATATCGTGATATGATTTCTCACCAATAACTAAAGGTTTTCTAATGGGTGCTTCGTAATGTGACGACATAATCCTTTATATGTTTCTTTAATTAATAATTCTTTTAACTAGATATTTCTAACCTTAACGTGATAGAATACATTTGGTTTTGTTCCAATGTGCTCTAATAAATGGTAAGCTCTATCTGACTCAGCTAATTTAGTAATTTCTGACTCTTTATCATTTACATCACCAAATACCATCGCTCCACTTGAACAAGCTGCAGAACATGCAGTTTCAAATTCATTTGGACGAATTGCTCTACCTTCATTCTTAGCTTTTAAGATTGTAGATTGAGTCATTTGGATACATAATGAACATTTCTCCATTACCCCTCTTGAACGAACTACAACGTCTGGGTTTAATACCATACGTCCTAAATCATCATTCATGTTGTAATCGAAAGCATCGTTCTGAGAATATAAGAACCAGTTGAAACGTCTAACTTTGTAAGGACAGTTGTTTGCACAGTATCTTGTACCAACACAACGGTTATAAGCCATATGGTTTTGTCCTTGACGACCATGAGATGTAGCAGCTACTGGACACACAGTCTCACATGGAGCGTGATTACAGTGTTGACACATTACAGGTTGGAAAGCCACTTGTGGGTTTTCAGCTGGATGTTCTAATTCTTGGAACACTTCACGGTATTCTCCGAATCCACTTGCATTAACTTTTTTCTCGATATCTCCTGCGAATGTATCTTCTGAAGAATAGTATCTATCGATACGTAACCAGTGCATATCTCTACTTCTTCTCACTTCTGACTTACCTACTACAGGTACGTTATTTTCAGCGTGACAAGAGATAACACAAGCACCACATCCAGTACATGCATTTAAATCAATTGATAAGTTGAAGTGATGTCCAACTGATCTATCAAATGATTCCCAGATATCAATAGTAGAAGCTTGTACAGTCTGGTGATCGTAAGAAACCACAGGTTTAATATTCCAGTCTTCAGCATCTTTTGTATTGAAGATCTCTAATGTAGTATCTTTTAAGATATCACCTCTACTCATTAAAGTGTTTTGTAACTGAACACAAGCGAACTCGTGATCACCACCTACTTGAGTAATTGCAGCACCTTGTACTCCATTACAGTCTTTGTATAATGTGTAAGCATTAACACCTACTTGCATTTCTTCTTTTAATGCAGCTTTTCTACCGTAACCGAATGCTAAACCGATAGTTCCTTGAGCTTGTCCTGGTTGGATAAGAGCTGGCACTTTTTCTAATTTAACACCGTTAGCTTCGATAGTCACATAGCTACCATTAAGACCTCCATTAGCAACGTGGTAGTTCTTGATACCTAATGACTCAGCATCAGCTTGAGCTACAGTTACGTAGTTATCCCAAGATACACGAGTGATAGGGTCTGGGAACTCTTGTAACCATGGGTTATTAGCTTGTTGTCCATCTCCCATACCAGTTTTAGTATAGAATACTAACTCTAAACCATCTACTTTCTTAGCAGAAGCTAATGCAGATGCAGCAGCTGAAAAATCAGCAGAAGCACTTACTTTAGAGTTTGTTCCAACAACAGCAAAACCATCGTGTACTAATTGATTCCAAGTTTTATCAGCTACATAAGACTTACCTACATTCTTAACATAGTCATAGTATGCAGTATTGCTTCCTGACCATAATAATAATGAATCTTGTAATTGTCTAGTATCAAACAATGGACGGATTGTAGGTTGAGTTACAGAGTAGTGACCTTTTCTGATCATTACATCTCCCCAAGACTCTAAGTAGTGCGGAGCTGCAGCAGCAACAGTAGAAAGTAAAGCTGTTTCATCTTCTTTCAATGAGAAAGAAACTGAAGTTTTTACTTTTTTCAATCCTTCTACGAAAGCAGCAGAATCAGCTAAAGTATACACTGGGTTAACACCTGACATAATCAACGTGTGAACTTTACCAGCGTTCATATCTTTTACTAATTGTCCTACTTGAGTAGCATTACCTTGTCTAACATATTTTGTTTGCTCTGGTAAGAAAGCTTCTGACTGTAACGCTTCGTTGATTGCAAATACTAATAATTGAGCATTTACATCATCAAGACCTGTTACAACAACTCCTTTATTTCCAGCAGATTTAAGTTGACTAGCTGCTTTTTTAATAGCATCTTCGTACTTATCTACAGCTGGAGCAGAAGCACTTCCTCCTACGATAGCATTGTATAACTTAACTAAAGCAGCTTTTTGATTAGCTACAGTTAATGGAATTCTCACGTCAGCATTAGCTCCTGATAAAGACATATTTGCCTCCATTTGGATATGCTTAGACATTTTTCCATTTTTAGGAATACGTTTTTGAGCATAAGCTGAATCGTATCCTCCACCTTGCCAATCTCCTAAGATATCAGCACCTACAGAAACGATTACATCAGCAGCACCGAAATCGTAATCTGCTAATCCACGTACACCATAAGCTTTCTCATAAGCATCTGCAGCAGCAGATGAAGATACAGCATCATATACAACGTGTTTAGCCGTTGGGTTAGCAGCGATAAACTCTGCTATAATTTTATCAGTAGATGGGCTAGCCATTGTATTCGTTAATAATACAACGTTTCCTCCATTTGCTTTTGCATCTTGTAGACTTGCTCTAACTTTTGCATCTACTTCATCCCATGAAGCACTTTTACCTCCGATTTTAGAACCTTTCAAACGAAGGCTATCATACATCGATAAAACTGATGCGTTCACACGAGCGTTAGCTCCTGAGTAAGCATTAGCTAGTCTGTTATTATCAACTTTGATTGGACGCCCCTCACGAGTTTTGATCAGAACGTTTACAAAGTCAAATCCATCAGCAATAGTTGTTGCATAATAATCTGCAACACCAGGAATGATCTCCTCTGGCTGTACTACATACGGAATAGATTTCACAACAGGTCCCTCACATGCAGCTAAAGTTGCTGCTGCAGTAGAAAAACCTACATATTTCAAAAAGTCTCGACGAGTAGTTGATGAAGAAGACAATTTACTTTGATCTCCAAGAAATTCATCAGTAGGAATTTCTTCAACAAACTCATTGTTTCTTAGCGACTCAACAATAGAACTATTTTCATTCAGCTCCTCAACACTTTTCCAGTATTTTTTGTTTGATGCCATTGTATATATATATTAGCTTCTTATTCTTAATTTATTAATAGTGACATTTACCACACTCTAAACCTCCCATTTGAGCTACAGTCAATTTCTCAACTCCGTACTTCTCTGATAATTCTTTGTGAATTTTAGCGTAGTACTCATTGCTCTCTAACTTAACGTCAGTTTTTCTGTGACAGTCAATACACCATCCCATTGTTAATGGAGAGTGTTGTCTCATAATTTCCATTTCTTCAACTGGTCCGTGACAAGTTTGACATTCTAAACCTGCAACATTTACGTGTTGAGAGTGGTTGTAGTATGCGAAGTCAGGAAGATTGTGAATTCTAACCCACTTAACTGGTTTCTCTTTTCCAGTATATTTATTTGTCGAAGGATCCCATCCTACTGCATCATATAATTTTTGAATCTCTGCAGTATAGAATTCTGGAGTGTACTTACCGTAGTCTTTTCCAGCTTCACCTGTAAACTCATTGATATTCTCATGACAGTTCATACAAACGTTCAATGAAGGAATACCTGAAGTTTTACTAGATCTTGCAGCAGAGTGACAGTATTTACAGTCAATACCGTTATCTCCAGCGTGAATCTTGTGAGAGAAGTGAATTGGTTGTACTGGCTCATACCCTTGGTCAACACCTACTTGCATCATCCATCCATACGCGAAGTACGATCCGAATAACACTAATACGATAACAGAAACAATCACTAAAAATTTATTTTTAACGAATGCTGTACACAATGGAATTGATTTACGTACTTCAGGAGTTAATCCATTAACCTCTACTACTTTGTTTAATACTCTCTTAACGAAGAATAGCATAGTTACTAGAAGCATCAATACAACAACTAAAGCCCCTAATACAATAATATTAGAAACACCATCATTGTTAGATTGCCCAGCAGCTCCTCCTGCTACATCACCTGTAGGCGCTGGAGCAGCTTTCTCTTCTGAAGTATAAGCTAAGATATTATCAATGTCTTCGTCTGATAATCCAGGGAAGTCATTCATAACAACCTTATTCCACTCGTTAAACAATTTAACAGCAGCAGCATCTCCAGATTTAATCAATGAAGAACTACTCTTGATCCACTTGTGTAGCCACTCTACATTTCCATCGTGACGATCAACTACTCCACGAAGAGCTGGTCCAGTAGACACTCCATCTAACTTGTGACAAGCCGCACAGTTAGAGTTGAACAATTCCTTACCTTTTGCTACATCTTGAGCAAACGAAATTGTAGTAAACGATAGCATTAACGCTAAACAAAAGAATAAAATCTTTGAAAACGAATTATGGTTACCCACTTTTTTCATAGTTATAAAATGATTTTCAACTAAACTTGGTCTTATTTAACAGCCAATTAGACCGCTATCTTATACACCTTATTTACAAACTCCGACAAAAATACAATTTATGAGTTACTCTTAAAACCTTTACTATGCTTAAAATACAATTTATATACGTTCTAAATAACATACGATTACCTCATTATCAAGATAATTTGTAAATTTGCCATAAACATTATTCATTATGAGATTTTTAAGAAATTTTCTTGTCTTAATTCTAGTTCTATTTACTAATCACGTAATTATAGCTCAATCGTCTAAAACCACTTTAAACGAACCCTCAGCCATAAAAGAACTACTAAATAAGAAGAAAAACACAAATACGTCAACAACTGTTAACGATAAATACAAAATTCAGATTTTTTACGGCAAAAACGCAGAAGCGAGAGTTGCCTTAAACAACTTTAGAAGACTTTACCCAGATGTTAATGCTACGATAATTTATACCAATCCTTCTTACAAAGTTTTAGTAGGAAATTATAAAACTAGACTAGAAGCAGAACGCAACCTGAGAGCTATTCAAAAAGACTTTGAACTCTCACTTTTATTGCGCCCAGGCAAATAAATCACACCATATAATACAAAGGGTTATTAGTTAAATCTAATAACCTTTTTTTAATTAAAAAGAAAGCCCCAACATCACTGTTGAGGCTTTTTATTTATCTGTGATTCTAAGTACACTTTAAGACTTAAATCATTCCGTAATTTATCCAACTAAGTTAATAATCTTACCAGGAACAATAATTACTTTCTTAGGCTCTCTACCCTGAAGTTGAGCTACTGTTCTTTCGTCTGCTAAGATGATTGCTTTAATCTCTTCTTCTGATAAATCTAATGGTAACTCAATCTTAAATCTCATCTTTCCATTAAACGACACAGGATACTCTTTTGCACTCTCTACTAAGTAAGATGCATTGAATTCTGGGAACTCTGCATACGTCACAGATGTAGTATGTCCTAGCATAGACCATAATTCCTCTGCAATATGTGGAGCATAAGGAGATACCACAATTGCTAATGGTTCTAAAATAGCTCTGTGATTACATTTTAGCTGTGACAATTCATTTACACAAATCATAAACTGTGAAACTGAAGTATTGAAAGAGAAATTCTCTATATCCTCAGTCACTTTCTTAATCGTTTTATGAAGTGATTTATACATCTCTGCTGTTGGTTCATCATTCGTCACGATTACACCATTATCATCAGCATATAATCTCCATAATTTCTTTAAGAAACCAGCTACACCTGAGATACCAGCTGTATTCCATGGTTTAGCTTGTTCTAATGGCCCTAAGAACATTTCGTACAGACGAAGTGTATCCGCTCCATATTCATCACAGATATCATCCGGATTCACTACATTGAAGTACGACTTAGACATCTTCTCTACTTCGTGTCCTACGATATACTTACCACTCGCATTTAATACAAACTCTGCATTTGCATAATCAGGTCTCCATGCTTTAAATCCTTCTGTATCTAATTCTGATGAAGAATTAACTAATCCAACATAAGCATATAGCTGTTGAACCTTCTCATCCTTGATCATATCTTTAGAAATGAATTTATTTGTGCCCTCTATTCTATAAACAAAGGCAGAAGTACCTAAAATCATTCCTTGATTAATCAATTTCTTGAAAGGCTCTTCTGTGGGAGCTACTCCCATATCTTTTAAGAATTTGTTCCAGAAACGGCTATATAATAAGTGTCCAGTAGCATGTTCACTACCTCCTATATATAAATCTACATTTTGCCAATACGCTAATGCTTCTGGAGAAGCGATATCTTCTGTATTCTGAGGATCCATATAACGCATCCAGTACCAAGAAGAACCAGCCCAACCAGGCATTGTATTTAACTCTAGAGGGAATACCGTTACCCCGTCTATCTTTTCGTTTTCTACTACTTTATTATTAACAGTATCCCACGCCCATACAGCAGCATTACCTAAAGGTGGTTGACCATCTTCTGTTGGTAAATATTTTTCTACTTCAGGAAGAACGATTGGCAAGTATTTTTTGTCAATCATCTTAGGAAGGTTATTCACATAGTACACTGGGAATGGTTCACCCCAATAACGCTGACGTGAAAATACCGCATCGCGCAAACGATAGTTTGTTTTCCCCTTTCCTTGTCCTATTTTCTCTAATGCTTCGATAGCCTTAAGAGTAGCTTCTTTAAACCCTAATCCATTTAAGAAATCAGACTCTACTAATAAGAAACCTTCTTTCTCTGCATACGCCTCTTCTGAGATATCTTGGTCAAAGATATTTTTGATTGTAATACCGAAGTGTTTTGCAAAAGCATAGTCTCTTGTATCTCCTGCAGGAACAGCCATTACAGCTCCTGTACCGTATCCAGCTAACACATAATCACCTATCCAAATTTCGATAGGCTCTTTTGTGAAAGGATGCTCCGCATACGCACCAGTAAACACACCAGAGATAGTCTTCACATCAGCCATACGGTCACGCTCACTTCTCTTAGAAGTAGCATCTATATAGGCTTCTACAGCTTCTTTTTGTTCTGCTGTAGTAATCTTTCTTACTAAATCGTGCTCTGGAGCAAGAGTCATAAAACTCACCCCAAAGATAGTATCAGGTCTAGTAGTGAACACTTCTATCGTATCATCACTTTCTTTCAAGTTAAATACTACAGATGCTCCCACAGATTTCCCTATCCAGTTTCTTTGACTCTCTTTAATACTCTCTGTCCAGTCGATATCTTCTAGCCCTTGAAGTAGACGCTCTGCATAAGCAGAAATACGCATACTCCATTGCTTCATTTTTTTTCTAACTACAGGGTGTCCTCCTCTTTCAGACAGACCATCTTTAATCTCATCATTCGCTAATACCGTTCCTAAAGCAGGACACCAGTTCACTTCAGTTTCTGCTAAGTAAGTCATTCTATATTTTAATAGAATCACCTCTTTCTCATCAGCTGATAACGCATTCCACTGAGCAGCGCTAAAGATCTCGATCGCATCATCAGAAACAGCTTGTACATTTGCATTCCCCTCTTTTTCGAAGATAGCTACTAATGTATCTATAGATTCTGCTTTATCACTTACTTTATTATACCACGAATTGAACAATTGGATAAAGATCCATTGTGTGTGTTTATAATAATCCGCATTCGAAGTACGCACCTCTCTACTCCAGTCAAATGAAAAACCGATCTTATCTAATTGTTCTCTATAACGATCAATATTTACTTCTGTAGTCACAGCAGGATGTTGTCCTGTCTGGATAGCATATTGCTCAGCTGGCAACCCGAAGCTATCATATCCTTGTGGATGAAGAACATTAAAACCTTTTTGACGTTTATAACGAGTAAAAATATCCGAAGCTATGTATCCGAGCGGGTGCCCCACATGTAATCCTGCTCCAGATGGGTAAGGGAACATATCTAATACGTAATACTTAGGCTTGTCAACATTATTCTCTGTTTTGAAAGTTTGGTTTTCTTTCCAAAATTTCTGCCATTTAGCTTCAATTTCGTTTGGATAATACTTCATACTATTATATATATCAATTTTTATACTTTGGTTAGTTCTTCGATCACACTGTAATAATCTAGAAAACTCATCTTGAATCCTAAATAAACAAAACTAATTTTCTAGCACTATTCTAAGTTTGACAAAAAAAACCGTCAATTCAGGCAAAAATAAACTATATTTATAACAATTAGAAAACTTTAATCGTTATTGTCTCAATAAAAACATTTTTGTTTGTTATTTTTACGCACTTAAAATTTGATATATGGCTAGCTCTTATGAAAAATATCAAAAGCGAAAACTAATTTCGTCTTATTTTTCAGTTATACTTAGTATTTTCTTGGTTCTATTCCTATTAGGATCGCTAAGTCTATTCGTTATTAATTCTAAAAAGATCTCTGACAACTTTAGAGAGAATATACCTATGACTATATTCTTTGAGAAGAATACTTCTAAAGCTGAATTAGAGAAATTTGGAAAGAAACTAGAAAAGCACGCTTATATAAAGGAGCATCGTTTCGTATCTAAAGAAGATGCTGCCAAAGAACACCAAGAGACATTAGGTGAAGACTTCGTCGATTACTTAGGATTCAACCCGCTACAAGACTCTTACGACATTCACTTAAAAGGAGAATATGTCGTTAATGATAGTATAGATATTATCCTTAAAGAATTCAATGCTAATACAGCGATAAGCGATATAAAATATGACAAACAACTAGTAGATCTAGTCAATGAGAATGTAGATAAGATCACGAAGTGGGTGCTAATTATAGCAGCTTTTCTTACGATTATATCTATGCTATTAATCAATAGTTCTCTACGTCTATTAATTTTCTCTAGTCGTTTTACGATTAAGACGATGCAAATGGTAGGGGCTACAAAGCGCTTCATCAGACGCCCATTTATCAGACATAGTATGAAGCTAGGGCTAATAGGCTCTATACTAGCTATCATTGCTATTACTGCCCTTACATTCTATGCAGACAGTAAACTACCTGATCTAAATATCAACCCTAAAGAAGATTATATGCCTCTAGTGATCGTATCCTGTGGAATATTAATCTTAGGAGTGATCATCACTAGTATCAGTACATTCTTTGCAACACAAAGATTCTTAAACTTAAAATCAGACGAACTTTATTAAATATGAAAGATCAAGATCAAAACCAGAACGTACTTCTTTTTACGAAGAAGAACTATATTATACTACTGGTAAGTATAGCTTTAATCGCACTTAGTTTTTTCTTAATGGCTGGTGCTACTAACGATGTTCCTACAGAGTTTAATGAAGACATCTATAGCTTTAGACGTATTCACCTAGCTCCTACAGTATTCTTTATCGGGATAGGAGTAGCAGTTTATGCAATATTTAAAAAAGACAATAAATAATATAACTACATTAAATGGATTTAATACAAGCTATCCTCCTAGCCATAGTAGAAGGATTAACAGAGTATCTGCCAGTATCTTCTACTGCACACATGATATTCGTAAGTTCTGCTTATGGTATTCAAGAAGACGAATTCGTAAAATTATTTCAAACAGCTATACAGTTCGGAGCTATTCTAGCCGTAGTGGCACTATACTGGAGAAAGTTCTTTGACTTCAGTAAACTGAACTTCTATAAAAAACTAATCTTAGCAGTTATCCCTGCTCTAGTATTAGGGAAGCTATTTGACGAAGCTATTGACAAGGTATTAGGAGAGACTATCTATATCGCGATTATGTTGATTATTGGTGGTTTTGTATTAATCTTTATAGACAAATACTTTAAGAATCCTAAGACAGTTCGCGAAGAAGACATTACTGTTAAACAAGCTGTTACTATTGGGTTTTGGCAGTGTCTTGCGATGATGCCAGGTACGAGCCGTTCTGCTGCATCTATCATTGGAGGTATGCAACAAGGGCTTTCTAGACAAGTAGCTGCAGAGTTCTCATTCTTCTTAGCTGTGCCTACGATGGCAGCTGTGACTGTGTACTCTATTGTACTAAAAAAATATGAATCAGGAAGAATCGGATATGAGATACTACTTGACAATCCTGATAATATGAAGTTATTCTTATTAGGGAATGTTATTGCATTTATTGTATCAATTGTTGCTATTAAATTCTTCATCGGAATCATTAAAAAGTACGGTTTTAAACCTTGGGGATACTACAGAATTATAGCTGGAGCTATACTATTATTATACTTCGGATACCTTAAATAAGAATGATACAATACAATACAGAAGCCTTTCAAAGTGGGCAAATACTATTAATAGACAAACCGCTGCACTGGTCATCATTTCAGGCAGTAAACAAAATTAAATGGCTATTAAAAAAGCACTTTGACTTAAAAAAGATTAAAGTAGGACATGCAGGAACTTTAGATCCTTTAGCCTCTGGACTTCTTATCATCTGTACAGGTAAAGCCACAAAACAAATCAGTGAATTACAGGGACAAATAAAAGAATATACGGGGACGATCACACTAGGGGGTACTACCCCATCTTATGACTTAGAGACAGAGATAGACCAGACCTTCCCTACAGAGCATATTACAGAAGCTCTGCTAGAAGAAGCTAGACTATCCTTTATGGGAACTACAGAACAGCGTCCTCCTATCTTCTCTGCGCTTAAGAAAGATGGTAAACGCCTGTATGAGCACGCTCGTAAAGGAGAAGAAGTAGAGATAGCGACTAGACCTATCACCATAGAAGAGTTTGAATTAACCAAGACAGCTCTTCCGAATGTTGATTTTAGAGTCGTGTGTTCTAAAGGAACTTATATCCGCTCTCTAGCTTATGACTTTGGAAACAAAGTAAACTCTGGAGCACACCTAAGCGCCCTACGCAGAACCAAAATCGGAGACTTCGATGTCATCAACGCAGTCACTCCAGAAGAGTTCGAAGAACAGGTATTAAAAGCAATCGCTGACAATATATAATCAAAAAGCTACAAGATATCTTGTGGCTTTTTTGTTTTTCTGTGAAATCGTATTTCTGTAAAACTGTGAAATCGTTTTTTTTTATCGTTTAATCTACTATATTAATCATTTAAGTACATGATGCCCAAAGGGCAAAACTGTAAACCGTAAACCCTCTACTGTAAACTGTCAACCAAAAAACTCACACTTTAAGTCCTCGATATTGGTTAGGTGTCATATCAGCATAACGTTTAAAATAACGACAGAACAACGTCGTCTCCTTAAAGCCCAATTCTTCAGATATCTCATTAATACTCATCCTAGAAGACTTCAACAGTGACTTCGCATACAATACAACAGCTTCACTTATCCAATACAGAATAGAATGCCCTGTCTGTTTGCGAATAGTGGTTGTCAAATAAGCAGTCGAAATACTTAATCTATCCGCATAAAAACTTACCGCCTTCTCCCTCTTATAGTGTTTATACAGCAACACAAAGAAATCCTCTGTAATACACTCAGCACGACTACTACTTTTTGCCTTAGATTTCAAGGTTTTCATTAATTGACTAATCTGAATAATCAATGCATAAAGCAAATGTTCTAACACATCATGCGGAGTAAAATTAACTGTATCATAATAGCATTGACTGATTAGCTTATAAAGCCTCTTTACAACACTATAATTTACTTCATTTAAAGTAATCACTGGAGATTTATACAGCTGTAGATCAATACTAAAATCGTGTATCAAAGCGAGTGGAGCCACAAAGTCAAAAGTAAACATGATAGACTTCATCTTTAGATCTTCTGTAAAACTAATCGGCACCACTATAGCATTAGGAGGCAGTACGATTAGCATTCCTTTCTTTAGATGATATTCTCTCAAATTAATACTTACTTGTGCCTCACCACCTGTCACTAATCCAATAACACAAGCATCTATACTATGAGGAATAAACGCAAAATAGTCTTTTATATCTTCCTCTCCATTTGTTATAAAGACGCCAGACGCAGTTAGATCTGTATGATTCTTTATTATCGAATTAAAACTATATCTCTCTATTTTTTTCATCCTACTCAAGTATAAATCCCATAACTACAAGATAACAAATTGCACATTATTAACCATTATATTGTGCATTTCTTTTCTAATCATCATCTTAATTTTGTATTACAAATCATTTAAACACATAGCTATGAACAACTTAAAGAAAAGAGGAAGAATTATCCAAAAACAAAGGATAAAAGTCTACGAAATAGCAGATAATGTATTCGCTGCTATATCACCATACAGAGGAATAAGTTGGGCTAATGCTGGTTTCATTAACCGTGGAAAAGGTCTGGTATACGATACGTTCTTTGACCTATTTCATGCACAAGAAATGAAAGAGGCATATACCGAAATAAGTAATAATAAAACTCCTGCTTATGTAGTAAACTCTCACTACAATAGTGATCATACATGGGGAAACAAGGTATTTGAAGACTCGTGTATCATTATGCACCACAACGCAGTACAAGAACGTCTCACAGAGAATATTCAATGGATGGATGCTGTTATTAAACGCGGTAAAGACTCATTAGAGTCTACTATTGGGGAGCGCTTCTTCGCTGCCGAATTCGAAGGTTTTGATTTGACAGGAGTTGAATGGATAAATCCAGATATACAAATAACTGATGACACGGTAATCAACCTTGGCAACACCGAGTTACAATTACTAAATGTAGCTCCATCCCACTCTAATAGTGATGTACTATTATGGATGCCAAAGGAGAAAGTACTCTTCGCAGGAGATGTGGTATTCAATGGCTGCTCTGCTTACAGTGAAAAAGGTATCATAAATTGGGTAAAAGTATTAGATCGCATCATCAATGAGATCAAACCCGAAATAGTAGTTCCTGGTCATGGCGCTATATGTGGCGTAGACTTTGTACAAGAACAATACAGTTATCTCATGAATATTCTAGAGACCATAGATAAACACTACACGGAAGATATTGATGCTCTGACTATGTCTAAACTAATCGACATCACTCCTTTTACTCATTGGATACAGCCAGAGCGTATCTATGCTAGTGTAGATGCTATCTTAAAAGGCAAACGCAATCAATCTGCAATACCTAACTGGAATGAAATGCCAGAAAAACTGAAACTAATGCAGGCGTATCAAAAAGAAAAATATGGAGACAGCCTAATAAACTGGAATCCTAAGTCTACATGGGAACGCGAGTATTATGAGATAAAATAAAGAATGAAGAACACTTCACTTAATTAGAAATTAAGGATATTTATCTTCGCCATAATGTACTTAAATGACGAGACAGACTAACTATTGATATGATAGGCTAAGTGACTTATATCTAATCTCTAGTTTATATCTTTGGAAGCAAAGTAACCCCTGAAGTACCTCTGAGCGCCTTACCCAAAAGCAAAATCAGAGACTTCGATGTTATCTACGCAGTCATTCCAGAAGAGTTCGAAGAACAGGTATTAAAAGCAATCGCTAACAATATATAATCAAAAAGCTACAAGATATCTTGTGGCTTTTTTTGTATCGTATCGTTTACGCCTATTGTATTTCTAAGCCTGCGAAGAATCTCATGCTTATTGTCGAGGATTTATAATCCGTGACTTACACTACTCCACTCCCAATATCCATTCTGAGCCTGCGAACACCCCCATCCTACACATCCGTTCTCGTTGTCCTTCTGAGCTTGCGAAGAATCTCATTCTACATGATTGTAGAGTTACGTGTGAGACCCTTCCTATCGTCAGTGTGACATAGATAACGAATAAGTAACCTTAAATCAGCGACTTACAGAATTAACTCAATAGACTCGTTGGCGCGGATTTATAATCCGCGACATCACATTACCCAAAAATTTAAAAACACTTTTTCTTCTTTTCGCTCTTATTACAGCCAAAAAACAAGAATACCCTCTCTAATTTCTCTTATTTCCTTCACTTGTCTCCACTTGAAGAAAACCAATCCTGCTAAAAGGTTCCTTTTTTCTAATTTTTTTTAATTGCATAAAAACATTATAGATTGTATATCAGTCATTTATTAAAAACAGAAATCACACCAACCATTTGACAAAGTCAGTAAAACTGAACCATAAGAGCCTTTTCTTGGGCAATTATAGGACAATACTAGGATGATAACGGGGTTAAAGCAACTTTTGCTCAATAATAGTCCTTTTATACTTCTTCTATTCTTCTTTTATGAAAACGATAGGTGATTATAAGATATTCAAAATAAGCTCTATAGAAGGCGAAATCATTCGCTTTGATATTCTTCATTTCATGTCCTCATTTTTATAAAGTGTGATGTACACTAGGACAACTTCTTTTATTGATTGTTTGAACAGTTAAATAATCATATATCAGTATTTTATACCTTGTAATAACCAAAAAACGAGATAATCATGGCAGAAATCAAAGAAGGAATATTAGGCGCTGTAGTAGGAAAGGTAGGAACCGTAGTGGGCGTACTCTGGAGAGGGAGAAATATACTCCGCGCTAAGCCGCTAAAATCAAGTAAAAAAGCGACGGAAGCACAGTTGAAACAATGGGATAAGATGAGTCTCGTCTCTACCTTTGCGAGTAAATTCAAGGATTTTGTCAATGCGCATTGCCCTGCGGTGTACAACGGAGAGAAATGGATGACAGGAAAAGAACAAATGATCTCTAGGCTGATGAAACAAGGCATCACAATGCATGAAGGAGAGCAATATGTACAAATAGACAAGGTGCTGCTCTCTATCGGAACCCTAGCTCCTGCTGTGATCAAGAAAATCAATAGATTAAAGACAGGTAAGCTAAAAGTACAGTGGGATAATCATCTGATTAATCCGCTGACGCTCGATACAGACGCACTAACGATCATGGCGTATCACGAAGAATTAGATAAATTCATGACTATCCCTACTATCGGACAACGCAAAGATAGATATGCTCACTTCGCTCTACCGAAAGAATGGCAAGAGGGGAAAGTCTACCTGTGGAGTATGTGGAAAGCAGAAGA
The DNA here is from genome assembly GCF_004337635.1 of Myroides odoratimimus. Taxonomy (NCBI): domain Bacteria; kingdom Pseudomonadati; phylum Bacteroidota; class Flavobacteriia; order Flavobacteriales; family Flavobacteriaceae; genus Myroides; species Myroides odoratimimus. Next base: position 1,692,377 of record NZ_CP037427.1, on the reverse strand, counting down.
TGGTAGTGTACATAGTACAAGTTGCTTTCATGGGATCTTAGAAGCAGAAAACGGGGAACAGAAAACAGGGAACGAGGGAGCGGAGAGTATGGAAACAGGGAACAGAAAACAGGGAACGAGGGAACTGGATTTGAGGAAACGGGGAACGAGGGAACGGGAAACGAGGGAACGGAGAGTATGGAAACTGGGAACAGAGAAACTGGGAACCGTGGAACAAGTAACAAGGGAACAGAGAATGAGAAAAATGAGAACAGAGAAACTGGGAATAGGAGAACTGAAAACGAGAGAACACTTGTACCTACAGCAGATAATATAATTGAATCTTCACCTCCTAGCTCTCTTATGGAAGAAGAGTCCACAACTAAAAAAGAACTACCACCTGGGCTCATCCGTCAAGTCAGAAAGAAAATCATAAAAGAAATAAAGCCAAGAGAATATTCTTCGAGTAATAATACGCATGAAGGGGGTATTTATGGAGCGCGGTCTGTCTTAGAAGCACTGAAGGCTGAGGAGAGATAGAGGGAGTGATAAAATGAATATTCCTACCTACTTTACTACGATCCTATAAGTTGTAATCATCTTACAGTTAAATCATCATGCCTTTTACTCTTCTCTTTTAAAAGCAAGTTGATAGACATTACCATTGGTATCCATACCTAAGAGTCCTCCTTCCTGAGAGCGTTCTATCTCGATATAAAATCGAATACCTAGACTGTCACTCGCTATATACCCAGCACCGACATCTCCTTTTAGTTTTACTTCACCAGTATAATGCAAGCCTTCGCGATCCATCCCTTCCACAAGAAAGAATGATAATTCACTTTCTTTTTCATTTGGGGTATATTCCATTTTCTCTAACTTCTGGTAATCATCAATTCCTTTAGGATCCTCTTTTACTTTTTTGCAGCCTAATAAAAGAAAAAGCCCTAGTATAGATAAAACACACTTTTTATTATTTATAATCAACGACATAACATTTTTTTCTTAGCACGAAAATAGGCATACTAATACTCTTCACCCACCACAAATAAGTAAAGCATGGCTTTTTCTTAGTAAACCATTCATACTAATGGTTAAAACGATTTGAAAATCAGTAATGTTCCACCTATCTTTGCCTAAAACCAAAATAAATAATAGATAAATAGCACTAACTAAGTGTATCCTATCCTGCTTTTATCACCTCTAATATCACATTAGAACAATGATAATAAATAGTCATAGTTACACCTCTGCCTTTATTTACTATCTGTTTTGGGTTAAAAACATAACTTATGCGTAATATACTTTTCCTATTTATTTTTATCACACAACTATCTTGGGGACAAAAAACAGAATATCAAGAAGGTGACCTTATTTTTCAAAACATAGATTGTGGTCCCTTATGTGATGCTATTAATGAAGTAACTTTTGGTTATAATGATTTAAATTTTAATCATATGGGGATGGTTATAGAACACGAGGGTAGTCTACAAGTCATAGAAGCTACTTGGCCTGAAGTATGTATTACGCCGATGGAAGACTTCCTAAACAAAACAAAAGAACCTATGTACATAGGTCGTCTAAAAGGTAAACTGACTAAACTAATTCCTGCTGCAAAGGAATTTGCTATAAAACAAGTAGGTGTTCCTTATGATGTCAATTATCTATATGCTAATGGTAAATACTACTGTTCAGAACTTATCTATGAAGCCTTTAAAGCATCTAATAAGAATAAAAGTTTTTTCTATCTATACCCAATGACGTATAAGTCAAAGTACACTAAAGAAACATTCCCTGTATGGGCAACATACTTTGAAAAATTAGGACAGACTATACCTGAAGGAGCACCTGGATGTAATCCTGCTGGAATGTCATTAGACCCTAGGCTAAACATCATAGGTCCTATCGTTAGATAGTTTTACTCTCTATGTTTAAAACATTACTTTATTGATTACAGATCCTTCAGTGAGGCTAAAATCATTTATTTATAACTAAAAAACGCTCTTTCAAAAATTTGAAAGAGCGTTTTTTAGTTATTATTCAAAAGAAGTCATTAACTCGATTACTTCTTTTTGTACTTCATGTCCTTTATCTTTCGTGTACCACTTCTGTAGTTCTACTTTACCAGCTTCGTCTACTACACCATGAGCAGCTTTATAATCTGTCACTACTTTTTGTCCTAAAGCAGGTCTTGGACCCCAGTGTCCTAATACTTTTAAAGTATCTTGTTCTACAATGATCATCTTTGGGATAGCTCTACCTCCATTCGTTAAGAATGCATCCATCAGTTCTAGATTCTTATCTCTCAATACTAATCTCATCTCAATATTAGGAGTTACTTCAGCCATCTTATTAAGAATAGGTACGATCTGAGCGGCATCTCCACACCAACATTCCGTTATCACTATCCAAGTGTACTTTTTCTTTAAGCTAATTAACTTATTAGCTACTTCTTCTTCTACCTTCATGGTCTTGTCTAAACGGTGAAGTCTAGCCTCATTCAGCTCTGCATAAGCCAAATAATCGTCGCTTAGCTCTAGAGAAGCTTTATCATTAGTCAGTGCATCAGTAACAAATTGTCTAAATTCAGTATAACTAAAACTTTTGTCAATGTATTTTGAATCAATGTTTATCATTTTGTGTACTTTTATTGTTTGTTATTACCAAAGATAAACCTTTTACAGCAAATAAAATGATGACAAAAGTCAGAGAGGTAATTTGTCCAAGCAAATTTAACACCTAAGTGACATGTTTAGACCGTTAATAGCTTATTAGGGTAACGTATTTCTTAATAGAATAGATCATTTTAGACGTGCTTAATAATTTAAATTATGATACATAAAACCAAAATCGGATTAGTGTTATCAGGTGGTGGTTATAAAGGAATAGCCCATGCAGGAGTATTACAGTTTTTAGACGAACAACATATCAAACCAGACTATCTAGCAGGTACTAGTGCAGGCTCTATTGTCTCATCCTTATACGCAAGAGGCATAGAACCTAAAGAGATATTAATGTTCTTTAAATCTGTCAATATCTTCAACTGGCAACACTTCACTCTAAAGAAAGCAGGGTTAATGGATGTAAACGCATTTGATAAATACCTAAACAAAGTATTTGGAGACTTAACCATTGGTGAATTAGACATTCCTGTATACATTAACGCTACTGATATCGTCAATGGAAAATTGCACGTATTTAACAAGAAGACAAAGGTAGTGGATGCAATCCTTGCCTCTAGTGCATTTCCTGGAGTGTTCTCTCCTTATCAGATTGGCAATAAAATATATAGCGATGGAGGAATTATCAATAACTTCCCTATCGAGCTTCTAAAAGACAAATGTCATTATATCATCGGAAGTAATGTAACTCCTATTCAGCAAGTAAGTGCTGATAGTCTAACGTCTATACGATCTGTAACCTTCAGAGCATATGAACTGATGACAACAATCAATAACGCTAAGTTAGGCAAACTATGCGACTGGCTTATAGAACCCAAAGAGCTTACACTCTACTCTACCTTCGAACGCAGTAAGAAGAAAATGGATGAGATTTATGACTTAGGATATCAAACAGCGAAAGAGACATTCGAAGAGAATCAACATATTTTTAAAAAAGCTATTCCATAGAAGCATATAATCTTTATATTTGCAAAACTTTAAAAATATCTTTCAATGAAGTACAAAAGAATTCTACTAAAATTAAGTGGAGAAGCCTTAATGGGAGATCAACAATATGGTATTGATCCTAAGAAATTAGCAGAGTATGCTGCTGAAGTAAAAAAAGTTCACGATTTAGGTGTTGAAATTGCGATTGTAATAGGTGGAGGAAATATTTTTAGAGGCGTTGCTGGAGCAAATGTAGGAATGGACCGAGTACAAGGTGACTACATGGGAATGCTTGCTACCATTATCAATGGTATGGCATTACAAGGAGCATTAGAAGCTGCTGGAATGTTAACTAGATTACAAACTGCCTTAAAAATAGAGGCTGTAGCAGAACCTTATATCAAGAGAAGAGCTGTTCGTCACTTAGAAAAAGGAAGAATCGTAATCTTCGGTGCTGGTACAGGTAACCCTTACTTCACTACTGATACAGCTGCTGTATTAAGAGGAGTAGAGATTAACGCTGATGTAATCTTAAAAGGAACAAGAGTGGATGGTGTATATACTGCAGATCCAGAAAAAGATCCTACAGCAGTTAAATTTGAAAAAATCTCTTTCAGCGATTGTTTGACAAAAGGACTAAATGTAATGGATACTACAGCATTTACTCTAAGTAGAGAGAATGAATTGCCTATCGTAGTATTCGATATGAATAAACAAGATAATTTATTAAAAGTTTGCCAAGGAGAAGATTCAGTAGGAACTACTGTATCCGTAAACGTTAATTAATCTATAGTTATGACAGAAGAAATCAATTTAATAATCGACGCTGCCAAAGAGTCTATGGACAATACTGTAGCTCACTTAGAAAAAACATTATTAAACATCCGTGCTGGGAAAGCATCTCCACAGATGTTAGGAGCAGTATTCGTAGACTACTACGGATCACAGACTCCACTATCTCAAGTAGCGAATGTAAATGCAGCTGATGCACGTACATTAACAGTTACTCCATGGGAGAAAAACATGTTACAACCTATCGAAAAAGCGATTATGATCGCTAATCTAGGGTTAAATCCGATGAATAACGGAGACAACATTATCATCAATATCCCTGCATTAACAGAGGAGAGACGTAAAGACTTAGCTAAACAAGCTAAATCTGAAGCAGATGATGCTAAAGTAGGTATCAGAAATGCGCGTAAAGACGCAAATAACGATATCAAAAAAGAAGAGAAAAACGGAACATCTGAAGATATCTGTAAAGATGCTGAAGAAAGAGTTCAGAAATTAACTGATGGTTACGTAAAAAAAATAGATGATATTCTAGCTGTAAAAGAAGCAGAAATCATGAAAGTTTAAAAAAATCCGCAAGTATGCGGATTTTTTTTTGTCATATACTTTCTAATTAGAGAGTTGTTATTGCGATATCCTTATTTTTATTGGAAACAAAAGTTACCACACTCATAATCAACACATTTTACTTATCTTTATAGATAACTAACACCAAAATACATTGATTATGAATACAACAATCTATTCACCAGAAGAGCTCAAAAAGATAGCACCTGTATTTGGTCAACTATCCTTTGATAATCACGAGCAAATCATGTTCTGCCATGATAAAGATTCTGGTTTAAAAGCAATCATCGGTATACACAACACTACATTAGGTCCTGCACTAGGTGGAACTAGAATGTGGAACTATGCATCAGAGTGGGAAGCACTAAATGATGTGCTGCGCCTCTCTAGAGGAATGACTTATAAATCTGCTATCTCTGGACTAGACTTAGGAGGAGGAAAAGCTGTAATCATGGGAGATTCTAAAAAGGATAAAAGCCCAGAACTCATCAAAGCTTTTGCTCAATATGTCAACTCTCTTAGTGGTAGATATATCACAGCTGAAGACGTGGGGACTACTACTGCTGATATGGATCTAATCCATACCATCACACCTCATGTGACTGGTATATCAGAAAGTCTAGGAGGTTCAGGCAACCCATCACCAGTGACTGCTTATGGCGTATTTATGGGATTAAAGGCCGCAGTACATTATCAGTTCGGGTCAGATAACCTAGAAGGCAAAAAAGTGCTCGTACAAGGAATAGGGAATGTCGGCGAGACATTAGTAAAACACTTAACTGCTAGTGGAGCTATAGTTACAATCACTGATATCAATGAAGAGAGAGTAGCTGAAGTTGCTAAAAAATACAATACTAAGATATTTACAGGTACAGACCTATACTCAGAAGAAGTAGATATTTATTCTCCTTGTGCCTTAGGAGCTACTATCAATGATGATACTATCGAAAAAATCAAAGCAAAAGTAATAGCAGGAGCAGCTAACAATCAATTGGCAGTAGAAGCTATACACGGCAAAAGACTACAAGAACGAGGTATCGTCTATGCTCCCGACTTTTTAATCAATGCAGGAGGAATTATTAATGTTTTTGGTGAGATCGTTCACTATGGGTTAGATGAAGCTTTAAAACGCACTGAAAACATCTATAACACCACATTAGAAGTTCTTAATTATGCTAAAGAGCACAATATTACTTCTCAACAAGCTGCCATGAAAAAAGCAGAAGACAGAATCAACAAAAAGAAAAACACGAAATAGTCGTTTAAAAAGGGGCTGTCTCATTGCAAAAAGAGACAGCCCTCTTTGTTCTGATATTTTAGATATTGTTTTAGGGGATTTTTTTTGAAATATTGCAACCTTAGAGGATTGAAAAAAACATTTCGGAAAAAAAAAGGGTAAAAAGAGTCTTTTTAGGCAGCTCTCTTTCTGATATTTTGTGCAATTGCCAATAATCCCCATTCTATTGCGACTTTTTCCTTACTACGAAGCATAAATCGGCGGAACCCATGGTTCTGTTTAATATTTCCGAAAACTGTTTCTACATCGTGACACCTTTGTTTACGCTTGTCAATACCTTCTTTTGTAGTGAGTAATTTACTTGCTTGTTTTCGGTGTCGTTGTAATTCAAAGTTTATCTCTATAGTCCGATTGCCTTTTGCTTTATGACACACACCATTTAAAGGACAACCTTGACAATTTTTAGCTTGATACTGCCTTAATGTTTGGATAAAGCCTGTAGTTGTAGTTTTTGTTGTATCTCCAATATAGTGCATTTTTTGTCCCATAGGACATACAAAATAATCACCTTTGTGTTGGTAAAACAATTTATCTGTTGTAAAAGGCTTTGTACTTTGCTTAGCATTCTTTCTTGGTTTTTTTTCTACTTGTTCCTGCTCTTGATCAAAAGTGTTATACTTCACAAAAGCTTTAATTTCTTCCCCCTCTAAATAGGTGTAATTTTCTTGACTACCATACCCTGCATCTGCTATAACAGACTTTGGATATACTCCATAATTCTCTTTGAATTTTTCTAAGTGAGGTATTAATGTAGTTGTATCAGTTGGGTTTGAATGTATACTATAGGCTAGGATATATTGATTGTTGGTTGATATTTGAACATTGTAGCCTGCTTTTAGAAAACCACTATTCATATGATCTTCCTTCATACGCATAAAAGTAGCATCCTTATCTGTTTTAGAATAAGAATTACGATCTTCTAATATAGCTTCATGCTCTTGGTACTCTTGAATTTTTGTAGGATACTCTTTAGTAATATACTTCAGTTTATTCTTTACTTTCTGATCAACATCTGGATTGTCTTTTAGCGCTGCATTTAATGTATCAATGGCTTGAGAGATAGCTTCTGTATCTATTTTCTTAAAATCTGGAGGAGGTGGAAGTTCACTTTCTTGTCTAGCAATAGAGTCTGCATACCCCCATATCTCTAGGATTTGTTGAACCATCTTTTCTTTATAATTTGAAATAGCTTTCTTCCAAACAAAGGTGAATTTATTAGCATTGGCTTCGATTTTAGTTCCATCAATATAAGCCTCTTCAATACTGATAAAACCTTCGGCTATAAATAATTCAACAATCTGAGTAAAGATCTGCTCTATATAACCCTTAAGTTTTGAAGAGCGAAAACGATTAATTGTATTGTGGTCTGGGTAAGACATACCACTCAGCCACATATAATGAACATTCTCTAAGCAAGCCTGCTCAAGCTTGCGACTACTGTATACATTGTTTAGGTAACCATAGATTAAAACTTTTAGCAACATCTTAGGATGATAACTGATACCACCACATTTAGAGTAGCTATCATATAAGCTTTCTAAGTCTAACTTATCTATTACTGTATTAATAATACGTACAGGATGTAATTTAGGAATAAAATCATCTAAGGAATGAGGAATCAAGCTCATTTGATTCTGAGCGTAGTATTTAAATCTAGGGGATTGTTTTGCCATAAACACATTGATTTAAGATTTAAAAATACTGATAATCAACGAAATAAACAAATTTTAAAAGTATAGATATACCAAATATTGAATAAAAAAGAGGCTGTCTTTATGAGACAGCCCCTTTTCTTTTGTATCTCCCTTCTAACACTCGTTCATTACATAGTTCTCTGCTCTTCATTACGATTAGAGCACTTCTATTCCTTATCTATAATCGACGAATTCTTTATTCTCTCATAATTATTACCTCATTATGACAATTTCTTTATTCCATAATACACAATATTTTACTATTTTTGCAAGTATTTGAAATTGTCTAAATAAGACACTGATTATTAAAATTATAAATCACGATGAAACATACGAAAATTAACGATCTACTGGCAGGCAAAGGTCTACTCCATGAAGTTAAAGCAAAAGGATGGGTAAAAACGTTTAGAAATAACCAATTTATCGCCTTGAATGATGGATCTACGATTAACAATATTCAATGTGTTGTTGATTTAGATAAGTTCCCAGCAGAGTTGTTAAAAAAGATTCACACAGGAGCTGCAATCTCAGTTAGAGGAACATTAGTAGAGAGCCAAGGGGCTGGTCAAACTGTAGAAATACAAGTTGAAAATCTTAAAGTATACGGAGAAGCAAATCCAGAAGAGTATCCGATACAACCTAAGAAACACTCTCTAGAGTTCTTACGTGAGAATGCTCACTTGAGAATCCGTACAAATGTATTTGGAGCGATTATGAGAGTGCGTAGTGTTTTATCTTATGCTGTACATAAATATTTCCAAGAAAATGGATTCTTCTATTTCAATGCACCTATCATTACAGGATCTGATGCAGAAGGAGCAGGAGAAATGTTCAGAGTAACGAACTTAGACTTAAATAATCTACCTCGTACAGAAGAAGGAAAGATAGACTTCTCACAAGATTTCTTTGGAAAGACTACTAACTTAACTGTATCTGGACAATTAGAAGCTGAAACTTATGCTATGGCATTAGGTTCAGTATATACATTCGGACCTACTTTCCGTGCTGAGAACTCAAATACATCTCGTCACTTAGCAGAGTTCTGGATGATCGAACCAGAAGTTGCGTTTAATAACTTAGACGACAATATGGACTTAGCAGAAGACTTTATCAAATATGTAATCAACTACGTATTAGATAAATGTGCTGATGACTTAGCTTTCTTAGATAAGCGTTTACAAGATGAAGAAAAAACAAAACCTCAAGCTGAACGCAGTGAAATGAGTCTATTAGAAAAACTTCGCTTCGTAGTAGATAACAACTTTAAGCGTGTTAGCTATACTGAGGCTGTAGATATCTTAAGAAACTGTAAGCCTAATAAGAACAAGAAGTTTAAATATATTATCGATGGATGGGGTGCAGACTTACAAAGTGAGCATGAGCGTTACTTAGTAGAAAAACACTTTAAGTGTCCAGTAATCTTATTTGACTACCCAGCTGAAATCAAAGCATTCTACATGAGAATGAATGAAGATGGTAAAACAGTAAGAGCAATGGATATCTTATTCCCTGGTATCGGAGAGATCGTAGGTGGTTCTCAAAGAGAAGAGCGCTACGATGTTCTTTTAGAGAAAATTGAAAAAATGGGCATTGACAAAGAAGAACTTTGGTGGTACCTAGATACAAGAAAATTCGGAACAGCTCCTCACAGTGGGTTTGGACTTGGTTTTGAACGTCTTGTATTATTTGCGACAGGAATGACGAATATTAGAGACGTAATTCCTTTCCCTAGAACACCGCAGAACGCAGAGTTCTAACATCATAATACCTTTATAAAAGTGTTTACTTTATCACATATTTTCATTAAATTTGAAAAAGATTATGTTTTAAAGTAAACATTTTTTTTATTTGTAATTAATATTCAAAAGAATGCTTAAACAAAGTTTACAACTCAAATTATCTCAAAAATTATCTCCTCAACAAATCCAGTTGATGAAGTTAATACAATTACCCACTTTAGCTTTTGAACAAAGGCTGAAGGAAGAGCTAATTGAGAATCCTGCGCTAGAGACTGGTAAAGAAAATGAGTCTACAGACGTGGATGAATTTGACAATGACTTTGAAGACTATGACAATGAGCGCATAGAAGCAGAAGACATCAATATAGATGAATATCTAAGTGATGATGAAACTCCTGACTATAAATTACAAGCGAATAACTACAGTAAAGATGATGATGAGTACGAAATGCCTATCATCGCACATGAATCATTTCATCAAGATCTGTTAAATCAATTAAACACCTTCATGTTAAATGATAGCGACAGAAAGATTGCAGAGTTCTTAGTGGGAAGTATCGATGATATGGGATACTTAAGACGTGAAACTCAAGATCTAGTAGATGACTTAGCATTCACTCAGGGTATCTATACTGACGAAGAGACTGTAGAAAGAATATTACTAATCGTACAAGAACTAGACCCTGCTGGTGTAGGCGCTAGAGACTTACAAGAGTGTCTTCTGTTACAGTTAAAACACAAAACACAGTCAGATGCTGTAGATCTAGCTACGGAAATTATAGCAGATCAATTCGATGCTTTTACAAAAAAACATTACGATAAACTATTACAGAGATATGGTGTTTCTAAAGAAAAACTTAGAAACGCTATTGATGAAATAGAAAAACTAAATCCAAAACCAGGAGGAGCTTATATAGGTAATGAACGCACTATAGAACATGTAGTGCCTGACTTTACAATTAAGATTAATGAAGGTGAACTTGAACTTTTATTAAATGGAAGAAATGCACCTGAACTTCACGTCTCTAAAGATTATCAAGAGATGCTACAGTCGTATAAGGAATCTGCAAAATCTTCTAGTGCACAGAAAGATGCTGTACAATTCATCAAACAAAAGCTAGATGGTGCTAAATGGTTTATCGACGCAATAAAACAGCGTCAAGAAACATTATTTGTAACCATGCACGCTATCGTTGAATACCAAGAAGAATACTTTCTGACAGGAGATGAGACCAAACTAAAGCCAATGATCTTAAAAGACATTGCTGATTTAGTAGGACTAGATATCTCTACCGTGTCAAGGGTAGCTAACAGTAAATATGTAGATACACCTTATGGTACTAAATTAATCAAGAACTTCTTCTCTGAAGCAATGGTTAATGATCAAGGTGAGGAAGTCTCTACATTAGAAATTAAAAAGATACTACAAAATATCATCGGTGAAGAGGACAAGAAAAAACCTTATCCTGATGACAAGCTAGCAGAGTTACTTAAAGACAAAGGATACCCTATCGCTAGACGTACAGTAGCTAAATATAGAGAACAATTAGACATTCCTGTAGCGAGAATGCGTAAACGTATTTAATACTGATTATTAAATGAAAAAAACAGCGAAATTATTCTCTTATATTTTTCATCCAATAACAGTCCCTTTCTTAACGACTTTATTGTATTTTTCATTGGCTTATTTTTACTTTTCTTCAGTAGAAATGTCCATTATATTAGGGCAAGTTCTAATTACGACCTGCCTATTGCCTATATGCATATACTTTTTATTGAGATCTCTTAAGCTTGTCAATACTTCTGTTATGGTCAGCTCAAGAAAAGAGCGTATCATCCCTTTTATCATCAACATTGTTTTACTGTTTATGCTAAAGGATTATATTCTATATAACAATAGTGCTTATACAATACGCTTATATATTTGGGGGTTAATGAATAGTTATCTCCTACTTCTATTATTTGGGTTACTAAAACAGAAGTCAAGTGTCCATATCACTACATTAGTTACTAGTTTTATGTTTTACATTTATGTACTAGTGGAACTACAACAACCTAATATTATTGGGGTAATTCTTTTCGTCTTTTTAATCGGGATAGTTGCTTGTTCTAGATTACTACTTAGAGCACATACATCTAAAGAAATTATTCAAGGTTTTTGTATTGGGATTATACCTTCACTAGTCTATATTTTTATCAACTATAAAATATAGAACATTACTCCTACATTTAGAAGTCTTAGTTTATTAGAATCCCACTTCAATACCTCATCTTTATATACATTATTCAATCCATAATACATATAAACATTCCATGTATTAAATCCTGCTGATAGATAAACTCCATACAACCATTTATTCACATTAGGATCCCCCTTAAATGTAGCAGAGTAATCACCTGTAGTCGTTTTCGTACGATCTCCGAAAACATAACTAGCCTTAAATCCTAAATAAACACGCCAAAACTTATGACTATATGGTGTTGAGTTTCTCCAACGAAGTTCAATAGGAAAATCAATAGCATGTAATGATAAACTACTTTTCTTATAAGAACCTAAAATAATATGTTCATTCTCTGCTGTAATTCCCAGATTACCTCTTAAGTTTAGATACGAGTATCCTACTCCAGGTGCTATAGCCACTGTTCTAGATTTATTAATAGGAAAATCTCTTAAAAAACCTCCATTCATTCCTATAGATACAGAACTTGGAGAAAAGCCAGCAGGTTTATCTTGCATTAAAGTATGTGTGATACCGAAGTAAAACTGATCTTCTCTATATTTAAAATCAACTGTTTTTAAAGAATCCTGAACAGCTTCATTTATATTTTCGTTTGACTCAATGTATTCTTGTCCATGAGCGATAAAACTGCTCAACAATACAGTACCTATAACTAGTAATTTTCTCATAGCTTCTTAGAATTAAAACGCGTAAGTTAATCCTACTCCTAAAGTTTGTTTAAACTGCAGCTTAGGACCTTCCATAACCTGCACACCATCCCTCATCACTTTATTCTTTACATTATCATCATAAATCATATACGTTCCTACATTAGCACGTACATAATCATTAACCTTAAGGTCTAATTTCATCTCAAACATGACATTTACATTACCAAAGTTGTTTAGATAATCACTATACAAAGTTAGTTTATGTTGATAAAACATATTTTTAAATATCTCTCTCTTCCATTCACTACTCAATAAAAAACCTATCTCAGCTTTATACTTAGATCCACGTCTAATAATATTACCTAAGTCATCTTTCTCTGCTTTAGTCACACCGAATGCTCCTTGATCTGCTAATGTCTGATCTAAAACGAATGTTGCTTTATGCGTTAATGGTGAAATATAAAACTTCATCTCTGTCTTAGGATCTATATACTCAGCTCCAACCCCAACGAATAAGTATGCAGGAGCAAACCAAGCTGATACAGGATTATCAGTATCAGGATAATTATATCCGTTGGTAAACTGCGTTTTAAAGTTTAGCTTCGCTACATAATACCAATCAGAAATTGCAGAAGACTTATACCCAAAAGCAGAGTTTAATTCTAATACATCATCTGTCTTACGAGATTCTCTTCCAGACTGCTTATTAAGCCCATATCTCACATTTAAAGTATTCTCCCACAATAAACGCCCCTTAATATACTTACGGCCAAATTCTCCTTTTAAAAGCCCTGAAATAGAGTTATCTCCCCCAGCACTCCAATTGACAAAAGCAATCTGATTAAAGTCTAACCCTAAGCGGTTTTCTTTTTCCCAATAGCCAATTATTTCATTGTTAATAGGTAAAAGGCTTAAATTTATATTAGGATTATAATTGGTCTTTATCTTATTCATTTTAGGTTTCTTTCTCTCTACATACACTGCAGGTTTTAAGAAAGGCTCTCCTCTATCATTCTTATCGTATATAATCGTCCCTCCACTATAATCTTTATATGGAATCACTCCCATCAATGGATTATATGGGTTCTCTTCTATACGCAAAGTATCTTTCTTTACATTTTGAACATTCTTATTTTCTGGTTGTTTACTTTCTGTCGTTTCTTGTCCATACGTCTGTAAACAACTCCCTAATACAACTAAACCAAGTAAACCTTTCTTAATCTTTCCCAAAACTTAATTCTTTATTATTGCAACTATACTTTCTATATCTATTCCACATAACTGTTGTTGTTCTAACACAGTTGCATGTTCTATAAATGTATCTTTTATTCCTAATATTTCTACCGCAATATGAGGATAATACTTGGTAACAAACTGGCTTACTATACTACCAAAACCTCCTATTACAGTTCCATCTTCTAATGTCACTATCCTTTCATGCTCCTGACAGATACGATGTAATACCTCCTCATTCAATGGTTTTACAAACATAAAATGATAATGTGACCACTCAGTACTATCACAAAACTCTATTGCTCTAACTACATTATTACCAATAGTTCCTGTAGAGATAAATGCAAATTTATTTCCTTTTTTGATTTGAGAAACACTTCCTACATTAATTTTCTCAAATGGCAATTTCCAAGAATATTCAATAACACCTTTTCCTCTAGGATAACGTATTGCTATCGGATGGTTTAGACCTAATTGAGCTGTGTACAATAAATTACGCAGTTCTAACTCATTTAAAGGTGCTGCAATAATCATATTAGGAATGCAATTTAAATAAGCAATATCATACACCCCCTGATGTGTAGCACCATCCTCACCCACTAATCCTGCCCTATCTAAACAAAATATAACAGGAAGATTTTGTAAAGCTACATCATGGATAACCTGATCATATGCACGTTGTAAAAAAGTAGAATATATAGCACAGAACGGTATTAGACCTTCTGTAGCCATACCTGCAGCTAATGTTACTGCATGCTGTTCTGCTATCCCAACATCTATTGCTCTATCTGGATAAGCGTCCATCATAAACTTTAATGAACTACCTGTAGGCATCGCAGGAGTAATACCTACTATCTTCTCATTAGCCTCTGCAAGCTCGACCAAAGTCAATCCAAAAACATCTTGAAACTTAGAAGGAAACTCACTTTCTTTTTTAGGTATTAACTCTCCTGTGTCTTTATTAAACTTACCAGGAGCGTGGTATTTCACCTGATCTTCTTCTGCTTGTTTTAGCCCTTTTCCTTTTGTTGTAATAACATGTAGAAACTTAGGCCCTTTTATATTCTTTAATCTTTCGAGTTCTTTTATCAATCTAGGTAAATCATGGCCATCTATTGGTCCGTGATAATCAAAGTTTAGAGACTTAATCATATTATTTGCCCGTGGATTACTTCCATCCTTTACTGCTGTCAAATAATCTTTTAATGCGCCTACACTAGGATCTATACCTATAGCATTATCATTAAGCACCACCAGCATATTAGTATCTGTCACACCAGCATGATTCAATCCTTCAAACGCCATTCCTGACGCAATAGACGCATCACCAACAACGGCAATATGACATCTATCTTCTTCCCCTTTTAACTTAGCTGCGATAGCCATACCTAAAATAGCAGAAATAGCAGTAGAAGAATGTCCTACTCCAAAAGCATCATAAACACTCTCCTCTCTTAAAGGGAATCCACTAATACCACCTTTTTGTCTATTGGTATGGAATGCTTGTTGTCTACCTGTTAGTAGTTTATGCCCATAGGCCTGATGCCCAACATCCCAAACTAAATTATCGACAGGAGTATCAAATACATAATGTAGTGCAATCGTTAATTCTACCACTCCTAAGCTCGCTCCTAGATGCCCTTCTTTACTAGCAACTATATCAATAATAAATTCTCTCAACTCCACAGCTAATCCTTTCAATTCTTCAATTGTAAGTTTCTTTAAGTCAGCCGGAGTATTAATATGTTCAAGTAAGTTTTTAGACATTCTAAATAAAATAAAAACAAAATTACAATTTTGTTTTTACTTTTGAGTTTGCATTTATGTTAACACAAAAGAATGGATACATTTTTCAATGATGAATATTTTATGCGCATTGCTTTAAGCGAAGCAAAAGAAGCGTATGATAAGGGAGAAATTCCAGTAGGAGCAATCGTAGTTGCCAATAACCAAATTATAGCTAAAAGTCATAATTTGACAGAGCTATTACACGATGTAACTGCTCATGCAGAGATACAAGCTATCTCTTCTGCTGCTAATTACTTAAACGCTAAATATTTGAAAAACTGCACTTTATTCGTAACTTTAGAACCTTGCCAGATGTGTGCAGGAGCCCTTTATTGGAGTCAAATAACCAAAATTGTTTATGGTGCATCTGATGATAAAAGAGGATATAAAGCCATAGGAGGACAACTTCACCCTAGAACAGAAGTAGTCTCAGGTGTTCTTGAACAGGAATGCACTGCTTTAATGAAATCGTTTTTTGAAAATAAAAGAAAATAAAAAACTGCTTATAACTATGAAATTCAGAAATCTACTTATCCTCATCTGTTGTGCATTTATAGCGCTCCAGTCTTGTAAAAAGAATGGGGATTTAAATGTCAACTTATCCAACCCTAAGCTTTTTAGTGAATATATACTTGCTTTTACAGCAGGTGTTATCTCTACTAAAGATCCTATCGATATCAGTATCCCAAAAAACTGGAAAAACTGGGCTCCTAATGAGGAGTTGGACAGCGACCTATTTACAATCACTCCAGCTGTAAAAGGAAAAGTAGTCTACTTACCTACAGACGTGATCCGTTTTATCCCATCTGAGCGATTAAAACAAGATCAGAGGTATAATATTACTTTTCATTTAGACAAAGTTACAGAGACAGAAGATGCCCTAAAGAACTTCTCTTTTATGGTGATGACTGTACCTCAGACATTCCATACACAGTTATTAGACCTTCAGAGCGTATCAGATACAGAATATGTACTTAATGGCGTACTGACTACAAGTGATTGGTTAACTACTGCTGATGCTAAAAAAGTATTAACAGCAGTACAAGAAAAAAAGAACTTAGATCTAAAATTTGATAGTGATGATAAAACAGAAGCTAAAGAATTTAAATTCACAATCAATAAGATTAGGAGAAATCCTTCAGAATCATCTATTGATATTGTTATCAATGGTAAACCTGTAAATAACGCGGCTAAAAGCACTGAAGTACACACAGTACCTCAACAGAATTACTTTGATCACTTTAAGGTTGAGCCTGTTGTAGATGACGCACAAGCTTTTTGGATTAACTTTTCGAACCCTCTTAAGAAGAATCAAGACTTTAATGGTTTAATAGACTTAGAGAATAACGATGCAAAACTAACTTTCTCAACAGATGGAAACGTCTTAAAAGTATTTGCAGACAAACCGTTACAAGACAAAATTAATATTAGAATCAGTTCAGGTATTGAAGATAACAAAGGAAATAAAACGCTAACTACAGAAGTAGTAGAGCTAAACTTCGGTATTCCTAAACCTGATGTACAACTAATCAACAGTGGTACAATATTACCTAGCTCAGAAAATTTAAAAATAAACTTTAGAGCTACTACACTAAAAGCTGTAGATGTAAAAGTTTACAAAATATACGAAAATAATATTCTTCAATTCTTACAAGAGAATAATATAGATGGGAAATACAGCCTTAACAGAGTGGCTGATCCTATCGCAAAAACTACGATTAAACTGACAAATGCGAATCCTAAAGCATTAATGCAGTACAATACTTATGCCTTAGACTTATCTACTCTTATTAGTCCTGATCCAGGAGCGATATACAGAGTGGAGTTCTCTTTTGATCGTTCATATTCATTATATGGGTGTGCTGAGAGTGAAGACAGCGAGACTACAGATGAGGATATAGATGAAGATATAGATGAAGAACTAAATCAAGATGATGAGTATTATGATGATTACTACTATTACTATGACTGGAGTGAGAAAGATGACCCATGTTCTAAATCTTACTACTACTATCACGAGAAAGCAGCTACTAATGTATTAGCTACTGACTTAGGTGTAATCATTAAAGGTGGTAATAATAATATCTATACAACAATTGTTACGAATCTGATTACAACAGATCCTGTTGCGGCAGCGACAGTAGAATTCTATACGTATAGACAACAATTAATTACTTCTGCTAAGACTGATACTAACGGTATTCTTATTGTTAACCTAGAGAAAAAGAAACCTGCCTTTGCTATTATAAAAGATGATAGAAATACAACTTATGTAAAAATAGATGAGGCAAACTCTCTATCTATGAGTAACTATGATGTAGATGGTACTACGTTACAAAAAGGTATCAATGGATATATCTATACTGAAAGAGGAGTATGGAGACCAGGAGACAACATTTACCTAGATTTCATTCTTGATGATCTAGCTAATCCTCTACCTGCTAACCACCCGATCAAACTAACTTTCTCTGATCCTTACGGGAAAGTAGTAGATCAGATAGTACAGAAAAAGAATGCTAATAATCACTATGCTTATGTCTTAAAAACAAACCCTGAATCTCTTACAGGGAATTGGCAGGCAGTTGTAAGTGTAGGAGGTGCTAAATTTTACAAGCAAATTAAAATAGAAACGATAAAACCGAATCGTTTAAAGATTAAAAACACAATCGAAGGCAAAACTGTTTACAGCAATAGTAACAGTGCTAGAGTCGACTATAACGTACAGTGGTTACAAGGAAGTGTTGCTAAAAACTTAAAAGCTGAAGTAACCCTAAAGTTACTTCCTCAAACAACAACTTTCTCTAACTATAAAACATATTCGTTTAGTAACAGCTTGAGTTCTTATGGTTCTCAAGAGATAAATGCTTTCTCAGGATCAACAGACTTTGAAGGTGACTTTTCATTTTCTGTTAATCTAAACAATATACCAGAAAACACAGGAATGCTAAAAGCAATCTTTACTTCTAAGGTATACGAGAACGGAGGTGATGTATCTACTGATGTATCTACAGCTACGATCTCTCCATACAATACCTATGTAGGGATAAAGGCACCTGATGCTAATAAATACGGATATTATCAAACAGACGAACCACTTAAATTCTCTTTTGTTACTGTGAATGCACAAGGGGCTCCGAAGCCTCATGATATCAACGTAACTGTTTATAGAAAAAAAGGATACTGGTGGTGGAGCTCTAATAACAATGGAGCATCTAGTTATAGTAGTTCAGACTACTACTCTGTGTATAAAGATGCGGTAGATTACACGACATCTTCTAACGGTACAGCTACTATGTCTCTGACTATTCCAGAACAAGACTGGGGTACTTATGAGATTGTTGCACGTGATAAATACGGTAAACATATTGCCTCTTCTGTGGTATATGTAGACTACCCTTATTGGTCTGGTAAAACCAAACATTCACAAGGAAAAGAAGCTACGGTATTAGCCCTAGCTACAGATAAAAAAGATTATAATACAGGAGAGAAGATAAAGCTATCTTTCCCTTCTAGTGAAGGTGGTAGAGCATTAATCTCTATAGAGAATGGATCTACTGTATTAGAGACACATTGGGTGAAAACTCAAAAAGGAGAAACGACATTCGAAATCGCTACTACAGAAGCGATGTCGCCTAATGTATACATCAATGTATCTGCTATACAGCCACATGCTTCTACGTTAAATAACTCTCCTATACGTATGTATGGAGTAGCTCCTATCAATGTATACAATAAGAAAACTAAACTAGAGCCTGTTCTGACTATGCCTGACAAACTAAAGCCTGAACAAGAATTCACTGTTCAAGTAAAAGAAAAGGCAGGTCAAAAAATGACTTATACTATAGCCATAGTAGAGGACGGTCTACTAGATCTAACACGTTTTAAGACTCCTAATCCATGGGATAACTTCTATAGCAAAACTGCCTTAGGTGTGCGTACTTGGGATATCTATGACAACGTTATTGGAGCTTATGGTGGTGCTATTAATCAAGTATTCAGCATAGGGGGAGATGAAGACCTTGGAGCTGGTCAAGTGAAGAAAGCAAATAGGTTTAAACCTGTTGTTATCCACTTAGGTCCATTCGTTCTTGATGGAGGAAAAACTGGAACTCATAAAGTAAAACTACCTAAGTATATAGGATCAGTTCGTACGATGGTGGTTGCTTCTAATGTAGCTACTAAAGCATACGGAAGTGTAGAGAAAACGGTCAAAGTAAACAACCCTCTGATGATATTAGGTTCTCTTCCTAGAAGAGCTGTACCAGGAGAGAAAGTGACGCTACCGATCACAGTATTCGCTATGGAAAGTCATGTAAAAAATGTAACTGTAAAAGTAAAAACAGATGACAAGTTTAAGATTCAGAATAATGCTACACAGGAAATAACATTCAGTGAACCTGACGAAAAAGTAGTATACTGTGACCTAGAAGTACAGCAAAAAACAGGTATCTCTAAGATAGAAATAGAAGCTATCTCTGGTAAAGAGAGAGCTACTTATGTAGTAGAGTTAGATGTACTAAATCCTAATCCTATCACTGTAAAAACAGAAGATATTGTATTAGAACCGAACAGTACAAATAAAATCGAATGGGAGAAGTTTGGGGTGACAGGTAGTAATAAAGCTACTCTAGAGCTATCTACTTTCCCTGGTATTAATCTAACATCTAGATTAAACTTCTTGATTAAATATCCTCACGGATGTAGTGAGCAGGTGACTTCTGGAGTATTCCCTCAGATCTTCTTAGAAGATTTAGTTTATGTAAGTAAGAGTAAAAAAGAAAGTCTACAACGCAATATCAACGAAGGGTTAAAGACATTAGCTCAACGTCAGATGGCAGATGGTAGCTTTAGATACTGGAGCAGTGATTCTTATTCTGATGACTGGACCACTTCATACATTTTACACTTCTTAATCGAAGCTGAGAAAAGAGGATATGCACTACCTATTGGAAGTAAAGCTAATGCAATCGCTTATCAACAAAAAGCAGTAAGATCATGGTCATACAGCAGTCGTTATAATAATGATATTGCGCAGGCTTATAGATTATACACATTAGCACTAGCAGGTAATGCTGACTTAGCCTCTATGAACAGACTAAGAGAAACTACAGGTATTTCTGCTGATACGAAGTTACGTCTAGCAGCAGCCTATGCTTTAGCGGGGCAAAAAGAAGCTGCTAATAAACTAATAGCAAGCTCACCTATTATAGAGAATAATCAATCTCAGTATTACTATTATGGTTCTTATGAGAGAAGATTAGCGATGGCATTAGAAACACTTATTCTGACTAAATCGAATAATAAGTTAATGCATGAGTATGCAAACACATTAGCAAAAAGATTAGGTTCTAATACATGGATGAGTACACAGAGTACAGCATTCGGACTAAACGTAATCTCAGCTTATGTAAAGAATAATAAATCAAAAGAAGGTATCAATGTAGACTTCACAAATAATGGAACAACTACAAATGCTACGACAAAAAACAATATGTATGAGTATGACTTTAAAACGATATCTTCTACTAATGAAGTTAGTTTAGTCAATAAGAACACCTCTACTGTTTATGCTCGTGTGGCTTATAGTGGTATCCTTCCTGTAGGAAAAGAATTGACAGACGAAAGTAATATCAGTATTCGCACCTCGTTTAGAGATGCAAGTCAGCAAGTAATTAACCCTACTCAGTTGAGCCAAGGAACAGAGTTCTCTGCTTATATTACGATTACGAATACTACTGTTAACAGCATTGATAATGTAGCATTGACACAGATTATCCCATCTGGATGGGAGATTGTAAACCTGAGATACACAGATGCTGGTGAAGTGAGTAATCCTGTACAACACACAGATATCAGAGATGACCGTTCTAACTTCTACTTCAGTCTTAATCCAAGAGAGACAAAGACATTAAGAGTAGTATTAAATGCATCTTACCTAGGTAAGTATTATATGCCAGGAGTCTATGCAGAAGCGATGTATGACAATTCATACAGATGCCGTACAGCAGGACAATGGATAGAAGTAGTAAAATAATAAATTGACAATCATTAAATAAATACAGGGAAACAAAATTCCCTGTATTTTTATTTTATATGAAATTGAAACCTAACTTGAATTGGAAAACATGGTCTTTAAAGAGAAAAGTGATGACGATCATCGCTTTTATTCTCTTAGTACTCTATTACTTTTCGCTACCTAGCGAATTGTTTACTAAGCCCTATTCCACCGTAATAGAAAGTAATGATAATAAACTTCTCGGTGCACAGATAGCCACTGATGGACAATGGCGTTTTCCAGAAGTAGACTCTGTACCTTATAAGTTTAAGGAGTGTATTATTGCCTTCGAAGACGAATACTTTTACTATCACTGGGGAGTTAACCCCGTGTCAATGATAAAAGCCTTTAGAGCTAATCTTCAGTCTGACAAGGTAGTCAGAGGAGGAAGTACACTTACACAGCAGACTATTCGTCTATCTAGAGATGGTAAGAAACGAAGCTATTCAGAGAAACTTATTGAAGCGATACAAGCTACTCGCCTAGAGTTTAAGTATAGTAAGGATAGAATATTAAGCCTATACGCATCGCATGCCCCTTTTGGAGGTAATGTGGTAGGTATAGAAGTAGCTGCTTGGCGTTATTTTGGGACAACACCAGAACAGTTATCTTGGGCAGAAAGCGCTACATTAGCAGTGTTACCAAACGCTCCAAGCTTAATATACCCAGGAAAAAACCAAGAAACATTACTTAAAAAAAGAAATGCCTTACTGAAAAAGTTACTAGACAAAGGCACTTTTGATGAGAGCACCTATCTACTAGCATTAGAAGAGCCTCTACCTCAGAAGCCTCATGAGCTACCTCAGATAGCACCTCACCTATTACAGTATGTAGCTAAGACAAATAGTCAAGAGAGAAATCATACTACGATAGACTATAATATTCAACAACGTGTCAATGATATCGTGAAGGGGTATTATTTTAATTATAGTCAAACAGAAATCTATAATATGGCTGTTATCGTCATAGATGTAGAAACACGTGATATCATCAGCTATGTAGGAAATACCCCTACTACAGTACAACATAAAAAAGATGTAGACATCATCCATGCACAGCGCAGTACAGCGAGTATCATTAAACCCTTCTTGTACGCGAGTATGCTAGATGATGCAGAACTCCTACCCAAAACATTAGCTGCTGATATACCTGTAGTGATATCGGGCTATAAACCTGAGAACTTTAATAGCTCTTATGAAGGAGCAGTACCAGCAGACGAAGCCTTATTTAGATCACTAAATATTCCTTTTGTATTAATGCTTCAGAAATATGGTATCTATAGATTCTATAATCAATTGCAAAACTTGGGCTTTAAATCTATTTCTAAACACCCTAATCACTATGGTCTATCCCTGATATTAGGAGGAGCGGAGAGCAATCTATGGGAGATAACGAAAGCATATACAGGACTAGCTTCTACCCTTAACTATTACAATAGAACAAAAGGTCAATATAGAAGCAACGAAATACAAGACTTAAACTGGAATAAAAACATTCAGCTTGACTTTGGACAGGATAGCAAAGAGAAAGCACATCTTGGCGCAGGAGCTATTTACAACACTTTTAAAGCACTTACACAAGTTAATCGACCAGAAGGAGATGAAGCATGGAGATACTATGACTCATCGCTTAAAATAGCTTGGAAGACAGGTACAAGCTTTGGAGGTAGAGATGCATGGGCAGTCGGTGTTAATAAAAAGTATGTAGTAGGCATCTGGGTAGGGAATGCCTCAGGAGAAGGTCGTCCATCTATCAGTGGAGTGCGTATGGCTGGTCCTATACTATTTGACGTATTTAATTTATTACCACGTACGAGCTGGTTTGAACAACCGTTAAACGACATGGAAGAGATAGAAGTATGTACCCAATCAGGATACCTAGCTGGCCCATACTGTGACAAGAGAACAGAACTAGTACCTTATCGTGCTAAAAAGACGGAGCTATGCCCTTATCACAAACTTGTTCACCTAGATCAGTCAATGAGCTATCAGGTCAACAGTATGTGTGAACCCATTGACAATATCATGAATCAACCTTGGTTCATCTTACCTCCGACTATGGCTCACTTCTATAAGCGACATCACAGTGATTATAAAGACCTTCCTCCTTATAGACCAGACTGTATAGATTATAGCACACAGAATACGACAGAGTTTATCTATCCTAAGCACAATGATCTAATCTATCTAACTAAAGACTTCTATTCTAATGTGCAGCCCTTTATAGCTAAAGCAGCAACCAGCAACCCTGCTAAAACACTATACTGGTACCTAGATGAAGAATACTTAGGCGAGACCTCATTATTTCATGAGCAAGCTATACAGGCAGATCCAGGCATACACTATTTAACCATAGTAGATGCTGATGGAAATACTAAAACGATTCAAATCACATTAGAACTCAGTAGCCCTAAATAAAATAGAGGAGCTAAACATAGCTCCTCTACTCATCACTCGCACTCAAAACAGCTTCTCTTCTTCTTTTTCTATTTTATATCTGTATGCTTATTCAGGATGATAAAAATTTCTAAATCATACGAGTAAACGACAAACACTTATAGTAAAACCTTTTATATGACTAAATTACTTTTTTAAGAGTTTAAAAAATTATACAAAGCAAATCATAAGATAGAAAACACCACAAATAAACTACTAATAATAAACACAATAGCTAGAAAGCAAACATTCTTCTACACTCACTGACATAAATTATTATTTAAAAAACTATACCTTATAAGTATAACACTGGTATTAAAAAAGACAAAAAGTGACTTCACCCAGTTTTACATCACTTTTTTAAGAAAAGAATATTTGATTATTAAAAGGCTAGTGTCCCATAAAAAGGTTAGAAACAAAAAAACCACTAATCTCCGACTAGTGGTTTTTTTGTTATTCTGAAAGTTCATTTCCTTTATCATCTAAGAAATGGTATTCTAGATACGTGTAAGCGTCACGTGGAATTACTTTAACCCATTTTTTAAACTCTAAGTACCACTTAGCTCTAATAGATGGAATTCCTTTAGTTAAATAAGCAGCAACGAATGGATGCGTATTTAAGATAATTTTTTTCGACTTATCTTTCGAAATAATATTTTCTAGGTCAGCCTTTATTTTGTCAATAACAAGAATAGGAGCTTCGATTTCACCGTGTTCATTCGGATCTTCCTCTCTTGTTTCAATATTAACTTCAGGTCTAACACGTTGTCTAGTGATTTGAATTAATCCAAATTTACTAGGAGGCAAGATCTTGTGTTTTGCTTTATCATCACTCATTTCTTCTTTTAAGAAGTCGTATAGTGTCTTTCTATTCTCTGGATTTCCCATATCAATAAAATCTACTACGATAATTCCACCCATATCTCTTAATCTAAGCTGTCTAGCTATCTCAGCTGCAGCGATAAGGTTAACTTCAAGGGCAGTGTCTTCTTGAGACTGAGCTTTGTTTGAGCGATTTCCACTGTTTACATCTATGACGTGTAACGCCTCTGTATGTTCTATGATTAAATAAGCTCCCTTACTCATAGAAACAGTTCTACCAAAAGAAGTCTTGATCTGACGTTCGATATTATACTTTTCGAAAATCGGAACTTCTAATGATTGATAGTGCTTCACAATAGAAACTTTCGAAGGAGCTATCTCTTGCAAATAGTCTTTCGTTTGGTAATACATATCTTCATCATCAGTCATGATACCCGTGAAAGTATCATTAAACACATCCCTAAGAATAGATGATGCTTTATTAACCTCTCCTAATACTTTAGAAGGATGATGAGCTACGCTTAATTTTTTGCACATATTGTTCCAGCGAGTCATTAGGTTCTGCAGATCTTTTTCGATCTCAGCTACCTTCATTCCCTCTGCCACTGTACGTACTATTACTCCAAATCCCTTTGGTTTGATTGTTTGAAGAAGTTTCTTTAGACGTTCTTTTTCTTCTTTAGATTCTATCTTTTGAGAAATAGAGATTCTATTAGAGAAAGGAACTAAGACTACATAACGTCCTGCTATAGAAAGTTCAGAACTAATACGAGGTCCTTTAGTAGAAATAGGTTCTTTAACAATCTGAACTAATAAAGACTGATTAGCACTTAATACATCACTAACCACTCCATCTTTATCAATTTCTTCCTCAAAAGGAAAGTTCTTTAAGGAGTAATCTTTTAATTTACCTCCGCTTACAAGTTTAGTGAACTTCAGCAAAGTTCGAAGGTTAGGACCTAGATCATGGTAATGCAAGAAAGCATCCTTCTCAAAGCCTACGTGAACGAATGCAGCATTAAGTCCTGCTACAGGTTTTCTAATCTTAGCGATAAAGATATCGCCAACTTGAAAACCATCATCTTCACTCTCTTCTCTCTCCCTGTGTAGTTCAATTAGTTTTCCATCTTTTAATAAGGCAAAATCTACTGTATCAGAATTCGACCTAACAATTAGCTCTTTATTCACACTGTACATTTTTATCCATACTCATCCATTACGATGTCTAAAAGACCAAATGAGTTTGTATAGATGGATTAAACATTAATACAGATATTTCTATCTGGAAAACTTACCTTTTGCAAGGCAAGTTTTTTCAGTATCTTTTTTCTACTAAAAGAAAAAAGTAGTTTTAAACTACTTTTTCTTTTTGTGACGGTTAGCTCTCGCTCTTTTTTTACGTTTGTGCGTCGCTACCTTATGTCTTTTTCTTTTTTTACCACTTGGCATAATGTGTGTAATTTAGAGATTAATAAATTATTTTACTTTTACTTCTGTGTTTGACTTTACGCCTTCTACAAACACCTTAGCTGGTTTGAATGCTGGGATATTGTGTGCAGGGATTCTGATAGTTGTGTTTTTAGAGATATTTCTTCCTGTTTTCTCAGCTCTAGTTTTAATAATAAAACTACCGAAACCTCTTAAATAAACATTTTCACCAGCTTCTAAAGATCCTTTTACTTCTTCCATAAAAGATTCTACTGTTGCCTGTACTTCACCTTTTTCAAGCCCTAATTTTTCTGAAATTTTAGCTACAATGTCTGCTTTCGTCATTTTAGATATAAATTATTTTGTTGTTGTCTGATATTTTTAGAGTGTGCAAATATATTAATTTATATCCCAATAATTCAACCTTAATTGATTAAAATTTAAATATATAAAGTTTTAAGTTTGCGTTCAATACTTTTTACAATGATTTTTTCTAATAAACTCATTACTTGGTACTTAGAAAACAAACGTTTTTTACCTTGGAGAGAAACTAAAAACCCTTACGCCATTTGGTTATCAGAAATAATACTGCAACAAACGCGAGTAGCGCAAGGTTTACCCTATTTTGAAGCCTTTTTAACCACTTATCCTACTGTAAAAGATCTAGCAGATGCACCCGAAGATGATGTAATGCGCTTATGGCAAGGACTTGGCTACTACAGTAGAGCTAGAAACCTTCATGCAACAGCAAAAAAGGTAGCCTATGAACTAAATGGAGTATTTCCTCCTAATTATAAAGAACTACTTACATTAAAAGGTGTAGGAGAATATACTGCTGCTGCCATAGCCTCTATCGCTTATGATGAAGTAGTACCTGTAGTAGACGGCAATGTATTCAGAGTATTATCACGTGTATACGGTATCACTTCTGATATCTCTACCAATACTACTAAGAAAGAATTTCAAGCACTAGCTGCTACTCTAATTCCTCAGCATGACCCTGCGACCTTTAATCAAGCGATCATGGACTTCGGTGCGATACAATGTACCCCGAAGAGTCCTGACTGTCCATCATGCCCTTATATTAAAGAGTGTGTAGCCTATCAGACTAATCAGGTGGCTGTACTCCCTATCAAACTAAGCAAGGTAAAGGTAAAAAAACGCTATTTAGACTTCATCATCTTCATTGATAAAGATGGTAATACTCATATAGAACAACGCACAGCTAAAGATATCTGGCAACAGCTATACCAATTTCCAGTATTCGACAGTTTCACTCATCATGTAGAAGACATAGACTCTGCACTGAGAGAGCGATACGACACCTTATATATAAAGGAGATAAAAGAACTGACGATTGACGCTATCATACACCAGCTATCACATCAGAAGTTACACATCAAGTTCTGGTGCGTACAAATAGAAGCAACGCCTTCTTTACAAACGAGTTGGGAGGATTTAAATAAATTTGGTTTTCCGATTGTAATTCATAACTTTATTACATCCTTAGATTTAAAAACACTAATATCCTAACACTATGAACGGCACCCTTAACAAAGTTACATTAATAGGTCACTTAGGTGATAACGTCAAGATGCATTACTTCGAAAATGGTAATTGTATAGGTCGTTTTCCGATTGCGACTAACGAAGTTTATGTCAATAAAACATCCGGAGAAAAATATACTTCTACAGAATGGCATAATCTAGTCGTCAAAAACAAAGCTGCTGAAGTGTGTGAGAAATATCTATCTAAGGGAGATCGCATCTATGTAGAAGGGAGAATACGCACCCGTCAATGGCAAGGAGAAGATGGCATGAATAGACAGACAGTAGAGATTATGGTAACAGAGTTTATGTTCTTAGATACCAAAAAAGAAAATGACTACAGACAAAAAACATCGTTTGAAGAAGAAAAAAAAGAGGCTGTAGACAATTTTAATATCCCTAAAGAGACTAATAATGACAATTTGCCGTTTTAAGTAGGTTACTACTTTGTAAACCTTAATCGAAATAAGAAAGATGAAATTCCAATATATAAGCACTTTACTATTATCTGTAGCCTTCTTCGCTGCCTGCAAAGAGGATACTACTCCTAAGCCAAATGCTTTCTTAGCTCTAGACTATCCTAATCAGGAATACAAGACTTATCAAAACGAAAACGGTTTTGAGTTTAGTCAAAATCAATGGTCTACTATTAAAGAGACTAAAAAGAATTCACTAGAAATACATTATCCACAGATGAAGGCTACCATCTTCATCAACTATAAGCCTGTAGAAAACAACTTAAATCTACTGCTAAAAGACGCACAGAAGCTTACTTATGAGCACTTCGTGAAGGCTGATGAGATTATAGAACAACCTTATATCAACTCTGATGACAGAGTATATGGGATGCTATATGATGTACAGGGAAATGCTGCTACGAATGTACAGTTCTACGCTACAGATAGTATAAAAAACTTTATCGTAGCCTCTCTATACTTCTATGCTAAACCAAACTATGACTCTATCTTACCTGCCACAGAATATGTAAAGAAAGATATGAGAACACTACTAGAGACACTTAAATGGACTAGTAAACAGGAGGTAAACACACCTGCTATTAAATAGAATACATCTCGATTTTTATATTCCGATGGAGCTAGTCTGTATAGATTAGTTCCATTTTGTTTTTATAGGAGTCTTCTGCGTCATGTTAACTATATTTCTACATCATCAGTACATCATAACTCCGATAAAACATCCAAAATAACGGACTCACTACGGACTCACTACGGACTCATAACGGACTCACAACGGACTCACTCGCATTAAAACCAATAAAAAAAGCGAGTATGTATCAACACACTCGCTTTAGATCAAATATTTAAACAGATGAGGAATGCCCCTACTCTTATATTATTCTTATTATTTAGTAGCACTAACGCTCTCTACCTTATAAATCCCATTAGCGATCTTCTCTACAGTACCTACTAATGACTCTACACTCTGCTTAGACTCATCATAGTCTATCTCTGCAGTCTTAGTATCAAAGTCTACTTTAGCTAACTTCACTCCGTCTAACCCTGCTAACTTACCTTCTATTAGCTTGGCGCATCCTATCTCACACGTCATTCCATCGATCTTAAATGTAGTGTGCTCCACATTACCAGCTACTTCTGTAGATGCAGTAGATACTGACGCATCAGCCGTCTTCTCTTCATTCTTACACGATACTAATAATATAGCTCCTAACATCATGAAGCCTATTGACTTTACTATTTTCATCTTTGTGGTATTTTAAAATTACATTCTTGATAGTACAAAAATAAAAAAAGCAACCGATAATTCAGTTGCTTTTTCAATTCTATTATTTAGATAATCAATTATTTAAAATCCTCGTCAGTAACTCCTTCGTTGATTTTAACATCTGTAACGATATTAACAATCTCTATTCCTACATTTAATACTTGTTTAAAAGGTATTTTTACCCCTTTCACTTCTTTATAATCCTCATACTTAGTAGTCATATTCATTACTTGGCCACCTTGCTCTTGAGTCATTACAGCACCTACTTTAAGTCCAGTAGTCAAGTCATAATAGTAAACAGACTTACCAACTTTAACACCTACAGCATCTTTACCATTAAAAGACTCTACACCAGTAACAATAGCACTTTTATTAGCTTTCATTTTTAACTCAGGAAAAATTGTTGCTTCACTTTGTACTTCAGCTAATTTATCACCTGTAAGTTCCAGTTTTTGGCCTTGTTGCATTACATAACCAGCTTTTGGAGTCACTACTTGCTTAGATAAAGTATTCCCCATCATCTTCTGCTCTACTAAGATATATCCCTCTTTCATTTTAGATATAGATTCTAGTTTCATCCCTTGTACTTCAGCAGTACTAGTTATGGCAACAGATTTGATCTCTGCTACTTTCTTCTCTCCACCGATAGCGTTCAAATATTTATCTACTACAGAATTAACAGTTACTCCAGCAGGTACTGCTTTACTAAAGTCTGGCTTACTAGCTTCATCAGCCTCTTTAGTATAGTACTTAATAGGATAGCCTAATTTCTCTAATCCTGATAATACGTCACTACCTTTACCTACGATAACGATACGCATATTATCCTTAAGGAAATACTTCTGAGCAGCTTTCTGTACATCTGCTATCGTTACAGCATTGATATTCTTAATGTAGTTCTCATAAAAATCAGCTGGAAGTTTATACAACTCTTTATTAAGAGCATATCTAGCTACAGTAGCAGGTTTCTGGATTTCCATCACGAAGTCCCCTACATATTTAGCTTTCGCTAACTTTAGTTCATCTTCTTTAACAGGAGTCGTACGGATAAGGTCTATCTCTTTTACAAACTCTGTTACAGCGCTATCTGTAACCACGTTACGCACTGCAGCTGTGGCTCTAAATTTACCAGGATACTTACGAGATGGACTTATAGAAGAGTACGCTCCATACGTCCAACCATGTGCTTCACGCAAGTTTAAGAAAAGACGGCCTTCTCCTCCACCTCCAAGAATTTGGTTAGCCAAAATAACAGCAAAATAATCCTTGTCTGTCATTTTTAATTCAACCTCATTTACTAATGCTATCTCAGACTGAACAGCATTAGGCATATCTACGAAGTTAATCTCTGTAGCACTAACATTCCCTTTATAGGCAACATCTTTATACTGTGTATTCGATTTATTCCAAGCCTCAAAAAGCCCCTTGATAGACTTCTCTGTCTTTTTATAATCAATATCACCTACTACTACTAAGTAAGCGTTCTCAGGAGAATAATATTTCTTAAAGTATGCTTGAACATCAGCAAAAGTCACATTGTTTAATGTCTTCTCCGTTTCGAATTCACCCACTGGAGTATTCTTTCCGTATAGCACAGCGTCTTCTACTCTACGAGCAATATTAGTCACACTGTTCTCACCAGACTTCACACCTTCGATAGCTTTTGCTTTAGCCTTATCGAATTCTTCTTGTGTCAGCACAGAGTTGATTACTCCATCAGCTAATAAGTTTAGAATAGTCTCATTGTGTTTAGACAATCCATTCGCTGAAGCACCGCCTGTATGGAAATTAATTCTAGCCCCCAAGAAATCTATTTCTTCTAAGAACTGATCTTTATTCATCTTCTTAGTCTCATTCCCCAACATCTCAGATAAGATAGAAGCTACTCCTGCTTTCTCCCCATCATAAATAAGTGGGTTATCAATACTCAATGTATAAGATACTCGAGGTAACTTCGTATTCTGAACAACCATCACCTTCATCCCATTCTTTAATACAAAAGAGGTAGGCTGTCCTACATGTACTACTGGCGCAGGCCCCGCTACAGGCTGTTTTCTATCTTGAGCTTGTACTTCTAAAGCTGCCAAAGCAAACACTACACTTGCAGCATAAATATATATTTTTTTCATTTCTAGTCTACAGTTAAAATTAGTTATTAGCTTTCTTTGTAGGGATATAATCCAAAATTAACCTTTGATTTTTATTCAGGTATTTTTTAGCTACATCGCGAATCTCTTCTCTAGTGATACTTCTATAGATATCTATATTCGTATTAATTAGATTAACATCACCGTACAATAGGTAATAAGAAGCAAGATTCTCAGCTAATCCTTCTACATTAGAGTTAGAATCAACATATTGCTTTTCGAAAACGTTCTGAAGTTTCTGGAAGTCACGCTCTGAAATCAACTCAGTCTGTAATTTCTCGATTTCTTCATCAATCTCTTTAATTAAATCAGCCGAAGCAAAACCTTGCATCGGAATACCGTAAATAAAGTAGATTCCATAATCTTCTTGACTTAAGTTAAATGAAGCCATTTCTAAAGCCATCTTCTTTTGGTCAACTACTTTTTTATACAATCTAGAACTTTTCCCTCCTGATAAAATAGACGAGATCATATCTAACACACGAGCATCACGAGTCTTCATAGATGGTGTACGATATGCTTCTACTAACATTGGAAGTTGAATATTCGGATCTTGAAACTCAGCGTGAATTTCTTTTGTTATAGGAGCTTCCTCAAATTTGTTTTTTACAACAGGACTTCCTTTAGCAATAGGTCCAAAATATTGTTTAATCCACGTTTTTGCTTGATCTTTCTCAAAATCACCAGCTACAACTAAAACAGCGTTATTTGGTAAATAAAACTTCTTGTTAAAAGCTAAGAACTCATCTAAAGTAGCAGCATCTAAGTGTTCCATAGATCCAATAGGTGCCCAGCGATAAGGGTGCTTAACGAATAGATTTTTCTTCACCTCTGAGAATAATTGACCATAAGGTTGATTATCTACACGTAGTCTCTTTTCTTCTTTTACTACTTCATTCTGAGTAGTTACACCTATCTGATTAATGATAGGGTGCATCAGACGCTCAGACTCCATCCAAAGTCCAAGCTCTAAATTATTAGAAGGGAATACTTCATAATAATAAGTACGGTCATCAGAAGTATTAGCATTATTATTCCCCCCATTAGCAGTTACTATCTTAAACCACTCACCGCGCTCGATATTCTTCGTTCCTTCAAACAATAAGTGTTCAAAAAAGTGAGCAAATCCTGTTCTATCAGGGTTTTCATCTTTAGCCCCTACATGATACATCACTGATGTCACTACTACAGGAGCCGATTTGTCTTGATGTAAGATAACGTGTAATCCGTTATCTAAAGTGTACTGCTCGAATTCCACTTTTTGAGCTAAGGCAGATATTCCGAAGAATAATGAGCCTAAAACCAATAAAGATTTTTTCATTCTACAATATTTTGAAATTAGGTTATAACCTAATAAGTAGCCATATTTTAAATTATGTTACACTATTTCTAAAATATTTTTATATTTTATTAAATAAACAGTCCTATACACCACCAAATTGACATTCATCGACAGTACTAAATAAACTTCATCAAACAGATAACACCGCCATCAAAGGCATAGATCTACTACTAATGATCTATCACACCTCGCCTTAAGCAAACTTTATAAGATAATGAAGTATAACAGAACTAACTCATTTACACCAAAATAGAAATAAAAAATATTCTAAATGGGAGGTGTAAAACTTTTGTAAATAAGAAATTAAATGTATATTTGCACCCTTAATAAACATTTTAATTTTTTGTTATGTACGCAATCGTAGAGATAGCAGGGCAACAATTCAAAGTTAGCAAAGACCAAAAAGTGTATGTACACCGTTTAGCAACTGAAGAAGGATCAAAAGTTACTTTTGACAAAGTTCTTTTAGTTGATGACAACAACAACATCACTCTAGGCGCCCCAGCTATAGAAGGTGCTTCTGTGGAAGCTAAAGTTTTACAACACCTACAAGGTGACAAAGTAATCGTTTTCAAAAAGAAAAGAAGAAAAGGTTACAAAAAGAAAAACGGACACAGACAAGCTTTAACTCAAATTGTTATTGAGGGAATCAATGCAGGAGGAGCTAAAAAGAAAGCAACTAAAAAAGAAACTGCTGAAGCAGCTGAGTAATTAACAAACTAAATTTAAAACGTCATGGCACACAAAAAAGGTGTAGGTAGTTCTAAGAATGGTAGAGAATCAGAATCGAAACGTTTAGGCGTTAAGATTTATGGTGGTCAAGCAGCTATCGCTGGAAATATCATCGTTAGACAAAGAGGTTCTAAGCACAATGCTGGTGAAAACGTTTACATGGGGAAAGATCATACTTTACATGCAAAAGTTGACGGTGTTGTTAAATTCCAAAAGAAAAAAGACAACAAGTCTTACGTTTCTATTTTACCATTTGAAGCTTAAGAATCAAACTTATTTATTTGTTTAAGACAAATAAATAGAAAACATAGAGAAGGCGCTATAAGTAGTTATAGCGCCTTTTTTTGTGCACTATAGTCTCGCATCTCACCTCCTTACTTTCTTTGCTCTTCAAAAAAACTAATAAAGCTCTTTAGATTATCTATTTTATTTAGATTCATTACAATAAAGACCATCCCCTAAAACAACATAACAAACTATAAATCAGTACTTAATATTAATTATTTAGACAAAATAAAAATAACTATTGTAGAATTAGATATTTTATTTACATTTGTTCTAAATAATTAAACAATCTAACTTATTAAAAATGAAGATTAAAAAAGTACTTTCGTTATTTGCAATCACTGCATTTTTGTTGACGAGTTGTTCTAGTGATGATAACGAAATCATCAGACCAGAACAAAAAGATCAAGTAGAGGTTGGTACATCATTACCTATCACTGGTTATTATGTATTCCCACATACACCAACAATGCCATTGCCATTTAAATTTGAATCAGATAAGATTACTATATTCTTTGCTGATAATGATCAGGCAACAAATGAAGTTTATAATGTAGTAAAAGTTTATAAAAACACAGCTAATGTTATCAAAGCTGTAACTACTCCTAAAGATGGTAAAGGATATAAAACATTCTTCTTTAGAGAACAAACAGAAAATGGTGTACAAATCCATATGGATTACACTTTTGATACTGAAAGTGAAGCAGTAAATACTGCATATCCAACTGATAAGAAAACTACAACTAGAAATATTACAATTAAAGCTGACAATCCTCATGGAAGCATGAAGTTTGGTTGGTTACAATTAAACAAAGAGCAAGAGAAGGTACAGAACATGGATAAACTAAAAGGAGTTTATGGTTCTGAAGTTATCTTAGACAACGACAACAAACCAAAAGCTCAGTATGTTTTTAAACTAAATGATAAAGATGAGGCTTTCCTTTTTAGAGCAAATATGGGGAATGGTTTCGGTGATTCAGCATCATTTACACTTAAAAAAGTAGCTACAGATGAAACTAAAGGACAAATAATCTATGAAGTAACTGGTTCTACTGGTTATTATTCAGGAAGAACTGGACAATTCCTTACTGTATACGTAAAAGATATTACTACAGATGGTTCTAAAGCAACTTTTGCCATTGCTACTAAAGACGGAGGTAATTCTGTAGCTGGTAGTAAAGGTGATATCGTAGGTAAGACTATAGAAGAAGCTAAAGAAATCAAAGCTCCTGAAGCTGATAAAGTTTGGGAAAAAGATATGATGAAATACGCACATCTTTGGATACCTACTACAAGAGAGTAATTTAATTTCACAGATATTTTAAGCTAAAAAAAGAGGTAATAGTTGAATACTATTACCTCTTTTTGATATATTATAATCGATATAATCTTATCTATCGTTTCCCTTGATCATATTATATAGCTCTAAAGCCTTACCATCAGTCAGCATAGAGATAAAGTGACATATATTCATTAAGCGTATATACACACTATCACTCTCTATTCTATACTTATCAGGTAATAGAGACATAATCAATAGATCATACTGACTCTCCTCTCCATAATATACATTATTAACAGCAGAAGTAAACGCTTCTAATAAAGCATTGATCACTTTATATCCTACTATCTCTTTCTCTATCACTTCACGACTCTGATACACCTTATTAATACTCACAGAAAGAATATCTTTCATCTGAGCGATATAACTACACTTCTCCGTTAAGGCATAAGGATACTCACCTGCTAGTATCTTATCTTCATTCTCTAAGAATACTCTTGACACATCTTGAATCAAACTACCAATAGCTAATGCTCTTAAATAACTTACTCTATCCTCTTTAGAAGCTAACTGAGCATAAGTCTGTGGATTAATACTATTCTGAACAATCTTGATTAAAAACTCTAGAGCGTGCTCTTCTGGTATCCATCCGAGATTAATACCATCTTCGAAGTCAGTAATAGTATAACATATATCATCTGCTGCTTCAACCAAGAAAGCCAAAGGGTGTCTAAAATAAGCTGCTTCAGTACGATCGCCTTTAGATATAAGACCTAACTCATTCGCTACATCAATAAATGCCTCTTTATCCTCTTGAAAGAAGCCATATTTCTTATCTGAGATATCTCTAGTCAATTTCTTAGGCAAACTCTCTTTAGGATACTTCATAAAAGCTCCTAGAGTAGCATAAGAGATTCTCAAACCACCTGCCATACCAGGACGACTCTTCGTCAGTATAGCAAAACCATTTGCATTACCTTCAAAGTCAATCAAGTCTTGCCACTCCTTATCTGTTACCTGATCTCTATACTTAGCTCCTAATCCTCGTTTAAAGAAATCACCTATCGCGCGTTCACCTGAGTGCCCAAATGGAGGATTACCGATATCGTGTGCTAATGAAGCCGCTGCTACTATAGCCCCGAAGTCATTTACTGTATATCCGTATTCTTCTGCTAAATAAGTATATTTATTTAAAAGACTAGAACCTACTATTCTACCTAAAGAACGTCCTACCACAGACACTTCTAAACTATGTGTCAATCTAGTGTGAACAAAGTTCGTCTTAGACAGAGGGATTACTTGTGTTTTATCTTGTAAACTTCTAAATGGTGATGAAAAGATGATTCTATCATAGTCCACCTCAAACCCTATACGAGTCTCTAGTTCATCTAATCTATTTCTAACAAAAGTGTCACCATACTTCTTTAGTGATAGTAACTTTTCCCATTTCATCATAAGCAAATGTTCAACTAGTTATTTTGATCAGCCTCTAATAATAATTGGCTATTTATAATATTATCTTTTACTGTTTTGAATACATGATTCTTTGCCTCTGCATAAGAAACGTCATATATTCTCGTTAATGTTCTATACTCTTCTGGATATTCCTTTAGCAACTTATCGTAATAGAAGTCAAGAGCCTCTTTATTCGGAGCTGTATATTCTAACTGTAACTCAAAGCGTCTAACTAAAGCTTCATCGATCATGTGTATCTGATTCGTAGCTGCCATAAGAATAGACTTCTGTGGTAGATTATCTATTAACTGTAAGATAGCATTCACTACACGTTTCATCTCACTGTTATCCTTATTGTCATAATCTCTAATCTGGCCTAATGAGTCAAACTCATCAAAGAATAGGACAGAACTCTCGTATTGAATTTCTTTAAATAAACTCTCAATATTCTTAGCCGTTTCTCCTAGCTTGGAAGAAACAATAGTAGCAAGATTAACAATGATAAGTTTCTTATCTAAATGTTTAGCAATAGCCTTAGCTGTCATGGTCTTACCACATCCTGTCTTACCATAAAGTAATATCTTATTACTAACAGGTAGATTATACTTCATCAGTATATCACGGTATTTATACTCTTTTAGAAATTGAGTAATCTCAGCTTTTACGTTGTCATTAAACATGACATCGTCTAAAGAAATCTTAGTGCGATCTATATAATATAAAGAACTCATATTAAACAATAAATTTGTTGTGTGTTAATCCACAAATATACTGCTTATATTCCTCGATTAACCCCTCCAGAAAAGAGAAAAAAAGAACATTTTAGTATATTCACAACTAATCCCCTAAATAAAACCATTCCGCCTTGATTAGAAATAACGAGCGCGAATAGTAATCTGATAAAGAGTCATTCCGCCATCTTTATTTCTATAGAAATCAAAGTGATTTGATCTCGTCTGTTTATCTTTAACTTCCTTTATATTTACACTAAACGCAGGAAACTCAGCACTTCTCCATTTGCCTTCTTCATCTAAATATAACTTTCTGTCTTGCTCAGATGTGATTTCTGTATCATCAGTGATCACTCCATCTTCTATATAATAATCAATGTGATAACGACTGCTATCTCCCGTTCTTACTAAGTCAAATGCTTGAGTTATTAGTTCCCTCTTATCTTCTAACAATTCCTTTTTATCGATGACTATATAATTACCTATATTATCATTCTCTACTTCTAAGTTCACTTTCAGATTATCTGATAGATACTTCTCCCATTTACTTCCTTCTGTACTTGGTAAGAATACCTGTTCTGTGAAATACTGCAAATACTTCTCTAATTGGACGAAGTTATAATACTTACCATTTACACCCTTTAGGCTAACATAATAACTATCTTCTAAAGGTTCATCAGTAATTTTTAAACTAAACATATCTAAATCAATATGAGGTTCAAGCATATCTTCAATTAATACCTCCCCTTTAGTATTTAAAAGATAGGTATCTCCTCCTAGAAGTACATTATGTCTATCACCATTCCTCCCTATATTATCTTTTACAGCACCTTTTAGAGCATATAGCATACCATTATGCACTTTGGTTAACCCTGAATATATAGGTTCTATGACCACTTTTCCTTTATCATTATACAAACCAACTAACTCTCTGTCTTTATCTGTAAAACGAATGTAATTCTCACTAGAATAATCAGGAGCGACTACATCATAATAATATACATGATCTATTCTTATATCTTCTCCATTATCTTGTTTGATTAGATAATATATATCTAATCCTATATCTTTCTCATCTATTATAGTGCGGATACGATTACTATTTTTTACAACTTTAGGTTTAGAAGGGTAGTTGTTCTCCTGATAATAATTCTGATACACAAAAACACCAATCCCCAATAATAACAATCCTCCTACAATAGAGAATATCTTTCTCATAGCTTATTTCTTTAACAGTAAATATAACGATTATCTTACAGAACATAAACAAAAAAAGGAGTGACTATTCATCACTCCTTACCTATTCTTATCTATAGTTCTGGTATAACTCCGTCTCTATAATCTTATTCTTCACCTGCTAAGAAGAACTTCATTGACTTCATTGGGTAGTCTTCTCTACTCATATTACTAGGGTTAGCAATAGCTTTCTTAATGCTAATCACATCACCTACTTTGAAGTTTGCTTCTGTATATTGGTAATCTAATAAATAAGGCCCACAGAAATAATTTCCTTTAGCATCTTTCTCTATCGCTCCTTTAAAAATACCTTTTTTAGTTTCTTTAGACATAGTATATAACTGTTAATGGTACAAAGATACAACAAAAAAGGTAGCTCAGAGAACTACCTTTTAATATCAATAAAGTATGTTCTTTAAGAACCACACATTTCACAATCTTCATCATTATTAGCAGCCATTCTAGCACGCTGTAACATCGCTTGATAGTCTTCTACAGACACCTGCTCTACTTCTTCTATAGCATTTGGATTAGTTTTCTTCTCGTTATTTAAAGTAAACTTAATCGCATCTACAGCAGACTTCGTACGCAAGTAATACATTCCTGTCTTTAACCCTGACTTCCACGCATAGAAATGCATAGAGGTTAACTTAGCATAGTTCGCTCCTTCCATAAACAAGTTTAAAGATTGAGACTGGTCAATGAAATATCCACGTTGACGTGACATATCAATGATATCTTTCATACTAAGTTCCCATACTGTTTTATACAATTCTCTAATATCAGCAGGTATAAAATCAATATGTTGGATAGAACCATTCGCACGCATGATCTCTTGTTTTAAATCTTCATTCCAAAGACCTAACTCTACAAGGTCTTTCAATAAATGTTTATTTACAACAATAAACTCTCCTGATAACACACGTCTAGTATAGATATTCGATGTATAAGGTTCGAATGCCTCATTATTTCCTAAGATTTGAGAAGTAGATGCTGTAGGCATAGGCGCTAATAATAAAGAGTTTCTCACTCCACTAGCCATTACTTCTTTTCTCAAAGAAGCCCAATCCCATCTTCCACTTAATTCTTCATCTTTCACACCCCACATATTGTATTGGAACTCTCCTTTAGAAATAGGTGATCCCTCAAACGTAGAATATGCTCCTTCCTCTTTAGCCATTTCCATAGAAGCAGTTAAAGCTGCAAAGTATATCGTTTCGAATATCTCTTGGTTTAATTGCTTTGCTTCTGGACTAGTGAACGGCATTCTCATCATGATAAATGCATCTGCTAATCCTTGTACTCCTAATCCCACAGGTCTATGACGCATATTAGAATTATACGCCTCTTCTACAGGATAATAGTTTCTATCAATAACTCTATTTAAGTTACGTGTAATACGCTTCGTTACATCAAATAAGAACTGATGATTAAATTGACCATCTTCTACGAACATTGGCAATGAGATAGACGCTAGATTACATACCGCTACTTCATCTGGAGAAGTGTACTCCATAATCTCAGTACATAAATTAGATGATCTAATCACACCTAGATTCTTCTGATTTGACTTCGCATTAGCCGCATCTTTATAAAGCATATAAGGTGTTCCTGTCTCTATCTGAGCCTCTAGAACAGCTTCCCATAACTCACGTGCCTTGATTGTACGTCTACCTTTACCTTCATTCTCATACTTCAGATAAAGTTGTTCGAACTCCTCTCCATACACATCACAAAGGCCAGGGCACTCATTAGGACACATTAGAGTCCATTTCTCATCAGCCTCCACACGTTGCATGAATAGATCATTGATCCATAGAGCAAGAAACAAATCACGTGCACGCATTTCTTCTTTACCGTGGTTTTTTCTCAATTCGATAAAGTCAAATACATCTGCATGCCATGGCTCTAGGTAAATAGCAAAACTACCTTTGCGCTTACCACCACCTTGGTCTACATATCTAGCCGTATCATTATACACACGTAGCATAGGCACGATACCATTAGAAGTACCATTCGTCCCTCTGATATAAGATCCTGTCGCACGTACATTGTGAATAGATAGACCTATACCTCCAGCCGATTGAGAAATCTTAGCAGTTTGTTTTAAGGTATCATATATTCCCTCAATACTATCATCTTTCATTGTTAATAAGAAACAAGATGACATCTGAGGCTTAGGTGTTCCTGAATTAAATAACGTTGGCGTAGCATGTGTAAAATACTTCTTAGACATCAATTCGTATGTTTCTATAACAGAATCAATATCATCTAAGTGTATCCCAACAGCTACACGCATAAGCATATGCTGGGGACGCTCTACTATCTTACCATTAAGCTTTAATAAATAAGAACGTTCTAATGTTTTAAAGCCAAAGTAGTCATAGTTAAAATCGCGTTGATAGATAATAGTTGAATCTAATCTCTCACCATGCTTTTTAATTACCTCATACACATCGTCAGCGATAAGTGGAGCTTCCTGTCCTGTACGAGGGTTAACATATCTATATAAGTCTTCTACTGTTTCTGAGAAGACTTTTTTAGTATTCTTATGCAAATTAGATACTGCTATTCTAGCTGCTAACAGCGCATAGTCAGGATGTGTTACAGTCATAGAAGCTGCTGTCTCTGCTGCCAGATTATCTAATTCAGAAGTAGCTACTCCATCGTATAATCCTTCGATAACTCTCATCGCTACCTTTACAGGATCTACGAACTCATTTAATTCATAACACAGTATTCTAATTCGGTCTGTAATCTTGTCAAAACTTACAGGCTCTCTTCTTCCGTCTCTTTTTATTACGTACATCTACTCTTTTCCTTTTTAAGTTAACAATTAAAAATCTGCGTCGAAGCTAATCTTATTACCTCCTTCTTCTTTAGAAATCACCCCTGCTTTTTGGTATTCAGACACTCGTTTTTCGAAGAAGTTTGTCTTACCCTGTAGAGAGATCATATCCATAAAGTCAAAAGGATTACCTACATTATATTCTTTTGCACAACCTAACTCCACTAATAATCTATCCGTTACAAACTCTAAATATTGCGTCATCAACGTAGAGTTCATACCAATCAAACTAACAGGTAGAGACTCTGTAATAAACTCTCTTTCTATATTTAAAGCATCTACTAAGATCTCTCTAATACGTTCTTTAGGAACTTTATTAATCAAGTGGTGATTATGTAAGTGTACTGCGAAGTCACAGTGTACTCCCTCATCTCTAGATATTAATTCATTTGAAAAAGTAAGACCTGGCATAAGCCCTCTTTTCTTCAACCAGAAGATAGAACAGAACGCTCCTGAGAAGAAGATACCTTCTACAGCTGCAAAGGCGATTAAACGCTCTGCAAACGAATCAGACTCTATCCACTTCAGCGCCCATTCTGCTTTTTTCATAATAGCAGGGAATACCTCTATAGCTCTGAATAATCTATCTTTTTCTTCCTCATTCTTCACATATGTATCGATAAGCAGAGAATAAGTCTCACTGTGAATATTCTCCATCATAATCTGGAATCCATAGAAGAACTTTGCCTCAGCGTATTGTACCTCATTCACGAAGTTCTCTGCTAAGTTTTCATTCACTATACCATCAGATGCGGCGAAGAAAGCAAGAATATGTTTGATAAAATAACGTTCATCTTCATTTAGCTTATTGTTCCAATCAGATAAATCTTGATGCAAATCAATCT
This sequence comes from Myroides odoratimimus, assembly GCF_004337635.1. Taxonomy (NCBI): domain Bacteria; kingdom Pseudomonadati; phylum Bacteroidota; class Flavobacteriia; order Flavobacteriales; family Flavobacteriaceae; genus Myroides; species Myroides odoratimimus. The sequence goes on along the minus strand of NZ_CP037427.1, from coordinate 1,649,857 downwards.
CTTCTGCTGTCCAAAAGCTAGCTTCCATCTTCTTATACCAATCCCAAATATCATGATGTTTGATAGGAAATATTACGAATCTATTTTTGTTTTCAGTTAAAATTGGTTCTTGAACAGCCATACTATATTGAATATAAAAGATTAAAATATCACGAGAGAATTCTCCCTCTCTTTTACAAATATGATGTTTTTTTTGCTCTATAAAAAATTAGTGTACAACCTAGTTATTCACAAATGGTACAAGTTATTAACAATGACTAACAATCAACAACTTACACAAACAACTAATTTACAACATCTTACAAAAAAAATATTACTACACCAAACAGCCTCACCCTACTACCATTAAGGGATGAGAGACCTAATCCACTTAGTTAATTCATACATTACTTACTGTAAAATGTAGATTAAGTATTTTGCACAAAAAGTCATACTATCTAAAAATATAATATAAAAAAACGGCAACTATTTATAGTTGCCGTTTCATATATTTCAAAAGTTTCTAACTACTAAAGTTCGAAAGCTTTTTTAGGATTATTACCTAATAATAATTCAGTTGGGTTCTCTAAAGCCTCTTTAATAGCTACTAAGAAACCTACTGACTCACGTCCGTCGATGATTCTGTGGTCATAAGATAACGCCACATACATCATTGGGTGAATCTCAACTTTTCCATCTACAGCGATAGGACGCTCAATGATATTGTGCATACCTAAGATAGCAGACTGTGGAGGGTTGATAATTGGAGTAGATAACATAGATCCGAATACACCACCATTAGTAATAGTGAATGTACCACCTGTCATCTCATCTACAGTGATTTGTCCATCACGAGCTCTGATAGCTAAACGCTTGATTTCAGCCTCAACACCACGGAAAGATAATAACTCAGCATTTCTCACTACTGGCACCATTAGACCTTTAGGTCCTGATACAGCGATAGAGATATCAGCGAAGTCAAACTTGATTTGGTCTTGACCATCGATCATAGAGTTCACGTCTGGATATAATTCTAATGCACGAGTAACCGCTTTAGTGAAGAAAGACATAAATCCTAATCCTACACCATGCTTAGCTTTGAAAGCATCTTTATACTCAGCTCTTAATTTGTTTACGTTAGTTAAGTTAACTTCGTTGAAAGTAGTTAACATAGCAGTCGTGTTTTTAGCTTCCACTAGACGCTCAGCTACTTTACGACGTAACATAGACATTTTTTTACGCTCTTCTCCTCTAGGTCCTCCAGTTGGTGTACCCATAGAAGCTTTTGCGTTTACTGCATCTTCTTTAGTGATTCTACCATCTTTACCAGTACCAGTTACAGTAGCAGGATTGATGCTTTTCTCATCTAAAATTTTCTTAGCAGCTGGAGATGCACTTCCAGTAGCATAAGTAGTAGCTGCAGCTTGCACAGGTTCAGCTTTAGGAGCTTCTGCTTTAGGAGCCTCTTGAGCTGGTTTAGCTTCTGTAGAAGCACCTCCTGCAGGTTTTGCAGCACTCATATCGATTAAACAAACTACTTGCCCTACAGCAACAGCGTCACCTTCTTCTGCTTTTAAAGTGATAATACCACTTTCTTCAGCTGGTAATTCTAAAGTTGCTTTATCTGAATCTACTTCAGCAATAGCTTGGTCTTTTTCAACGTAATCTCCATCTTTTACTAACCATGTAGCGATTTCAACTTCAGTAATTGATTCACCTGGCGAAGGAACTTTCATTTCTAAGATGCTCATCTGTATATGCTTTAATTAAATATTGTTATGTAAAAATACGTTTTTTTCTATTATAAATTCTTGTCGAACACTTTAGCGATAGCTTCTGCATAACGTTTTTTAGAACGTACAGAACTTCCTGAAGCTGGTGCACTAAATGCTTGGTTACCTGCATAACGCAATGGTTTCAAGTCAAAGTTCATTAACATATGCCCATAAGCACCCATGTTACGTGGCTCTTCTTGACCCCATACGAAGTCGTCTGCATTAGTATACTTCGCTAATACCTCAGCAATTTGCTCGATTGGTAATGGGAATAATTGTTCGATACGAACAAATGCAATATCCTTTCTACCTAATTCTTCACGCTTAGCTACTAAGTCGTAGTAGAACTTACCACTACACAATACTACTGATTTTACATCTGCAGCATTTACATTAGCATCGTCTATCACGTATTGGAATTTACCATCTGTAAAGTCACTGATAGAAGATACCGCAGCTGGGTGTCTTAATAAACTCTTAGGAGACATATTGATTAATGGCTTTCTAAAGTCAGTGATCATTTGTCTTCTCATTAAGTGGAAGAAGTTAGCTGGAGTAGTTACATTCGTTACGAACATATTACTTTCAGCACATAACTGTAAGTAACGCTCTAATCTAGCAGAAGAGTGTTCAGCACCTTGATTTTCATATCCGTGAGGTAATAACATCACGATACCGTTCTGGTTGCTCCATTTATCTTCAGCAGCAGAGATATATTGATCCATCATAATCTGAGCTCCGTTAGAGAAATCCCCGAACTGTGCTTCCCAGATAGTTAATGTATTAGGATTAGTCAATGCATAACCATACTCAAAACCTAAAACAGCGTACTCAGCCAATAGAGAGTTGAATATTCTCATTTGACCATTTTGCTCTTTTAATTGGTTTAATAAAATGATTGACTCTTCTGTATCTTCTGTTTTCACTACAGCATGTCTGTGAGAGAATGTACCACGCTCTACATCTTGACCTGACATACGCACATCGTATCCATCTGTCAATAATGTACCATACGCTAATAACTCACCCATAGCCCAGTCTAAAGCATCTTTCTCGAAGAACATAGCTTTTCTATCTCCGATAAGTCTTGTCACCTTATTGATGAATTTTTTATCACCAGGCAATGCAGTAATTACTTCAGCAATTGCAGTTAATTTCTCTTTAGAAACTTTAGTGTCGTAGTCAGCTACCATTTTGTCACGACCTGCGATGTGGAATCCATCCCAGTTCTCTTCCATAAATGTTCTAACCTTAGCAAATTCTTTTTCACGAGAAGTGCTTAACTCTTGTTCTAAAGCATCTTTATATTGTTTCTCTAAAGATTTAACGAAAGCATCATCTACCACTTTATCCTCTAATAATCTAGCGTTATAGATATTACGAGAGTTAGGGTGTTTAGAGATTAACTTGTACAAGATTGGTTGAGTGAACTTTGGTTCATCTCCCTCGTTGTGTCCGTATTTACGGTATCCAACTAAGTCAATAAATACATCTGTACCAAAATGCATACGGTAATCTAAAGCGAATAAGAATGCTCTTACTGCAGCTTCAGTATCGTCAGCGTTAACGTGTAATACAGGAGATTGAGTTACTTTAGCAACATCTGTAGAATAAGTAGAAGAACGACCATCAGAATAGTTAGTTGTAAAACCAACTTGGTTGTTTAATACAATGTGAATTGTACCTTCTGTCTTATACCCTCTAAGTTTAGCCATCTGTACAATTTCATAAACAATTCCTTGTCCAGCGATTGCAGCATCTCCGTGAAGAGCGATAGGTAAAACTTTAGATGGTTCGTTTACAAAGATAGTATCTTGTTTCGCTCTAGCGATACCTTCGATAACTGCCCCTACAGTCTCTAAGTGAGAAGGGTTAGGAGTTAAGTTAACATGGATCTCTTTTCCAGAACGAGTCTTACGTGTAGATGTAAGACCTAAGTGATACTTAACGTCTCCGTCAAAACCTTCAACAGCATCATAATCTTTACCGTCAAATTCAGCAAAGATATCTTGTGCAGGTTTATGGAATACGTTAGCTAATACATTAAGACGTCCACGGTGTGCCATCCCTACTACGATCTCTTCTACTCCTTTTTCAGCAGCAGCGTCCATCATAAAGTCCATCGCTGGTATTGCAGCTTCTAGACCTTCTAGTGAGAAACGTTTTTGTCCAACGTATTTTGTGTTTAGGAAGTTCTCAAAAGAAACTGCTTCAATTAACTTGTGCAGAATTTCTTTCTTCTCTTCACTATCAAATTTTGCCTCTGTAGCCTCATAATGATTTTGAATCCATTGTACAGCAGCTTCATCAGTGATGTACTTGTACTCAATACCTAATGTAGTACAGTAAATTTTCTCTAATTGGGCAATGATTTGTCCCAATGTAGTAGTTGGTAGTTGTATTGTTTTTGCAGCCTCAAAATTAACATTCAAATCTGCTTGAGAAAGACCAAACTTCTCTAAACTCAAATCTGGATGCTCTACTTTTCTGTCTCTTAATGGGTTTGTTTTAGTCAATAAATGCCCATAAGTTCTGTAAGCGTCAATTAATTTTAATACAGCAAACTCCTTTTGAAGTTGCCCTAACTGCGCTGAACTATCTACACCAACACTATTACTTGACGTATAAGCTTGTGATAATTGCTCAACAGGCCCACCATTGTATTCATTTGCAAAGTCAAATCCCTGAAAGAAAGCTCTCCAGCTTGGCTCTACGCTATCTGGGCTTTCTAAATATTGATCATATAAATCTGCAAAAAATGCAGTGTGTGCCGCATTTAAAAAGGAATATCTATCCATAATTTCGTCTAAAGACCTTTTGTTTAAATATTATATCTACAAAAATACAACTCTTTATGACAAAACTATAAACTTTTGCTTATTTTTATCTTATAATTATTTTATAAAATTGAAATGAAAAGATTTAACATCAACTATTTACTGTTTTTTTTATCAATATCATTTTTTTTAGGTGGCTCTTTTTCCATTCTTGCACAAGATCAAGGAAATAGCTCCAAAAATTATGATTTTAATAAAAGGTGGAAATTTGGTGGAGGCCTTGGAGTTGGCTTCGGAAGTGGTTACACTGATGTGATGGTTGCTCCGAGTGCATTATACCAGGTTAACCCTTATTTTGCAGCAGGTGTAGGACTACAAGGAAGCTATATCAGCAGTAAAAACAGAAGCTACTACAACAGTAGTGTTAAAGAATACAACTCTTGGTTATACGGAGGTAGTATAATCGCACTGTCAAATCCTATACCTGAAATACAACTTTCGGCAGAATTAGAACAACTAAGAGTAAACAACACCTATAAGTATCACACAGGAGAAAAACTAGATGACAACTTCTGGAACACTGCTTTATTCTTAGGTATTGGATACAGTAACGGACCTGTTACAATCGGTGTTCGATACAATGTCCTATATAAAGAAAAAGACATGGTGTATGGAAGTGCCTATATGCCTTTCGTTAGATTTTACTTCTAACCATTATAGTATAAAACAGAAGAAGTACCCTTATGAGGTACTTCTTCTGTTTTATACTTACAGTGTACTTCGTATATACACCTTTTGATATTCTCGTTTTAGGATTAGAAAAGTCACTTGCTTTAAGTAATCCTCTATATCTACACTCTTAATAGCCTTGATATCTGCCTCAGCGATATCTATTCTATACAGTAGACTAGAGAACTTAGACACTGAAGTCTGTGTGACTATTTTATGCAACTGATTGTAAACTTCATAGACTAACTTAGAAGGGGTGTCTGCCACTATCTCTATAGAAGGATCCACAGTCATACGGAAGTCTTTCTCGACTTGCTTTACTAATTCTCCCAGTAGATTATACTCACCTACCTTCTGTTCTATATACAGTACAGCCTCTTCTATCATGACCTAGTCTGTTTATACTCTTCTATCCATTAGTTCATGACTAAATGTTCTCAATTGCTGTTTTTTATCTTCCGCAATATCCATTTGGTCTAAGATAGCTAATGCTTTAATCGTGTACTCCTCGATTAAGTTTTTAGAATCACTCGCAGACCCCGTCTCTATAAACAACTCTTTCACACGAGTTACTTTCTCCTCTGCATTCTGTTCTGTACTAGAGAAATAGTTTACTAGTTCCTCACGTTGTGATTCATTTGCATTCATTACTCCTTTTAGATATAAGAATGTCTTTTTGTTTTCTAAGATATCACCTCCCACTTGTTTACCAAATGTAGCTGCATCACCGAATGCGTCAAGATAATCATCTTGTAACTGGAACGCAATCCCTAAGTTAATACCAAAGTCATAGATATCCTCAGCATTCTTCTGGCTACTACGTGCTACGATAGCTCCCATCTTTAAGGCTGCTCCTACTAGTACTGCAGTTTTAAACTTAATCATCTGAATATACTCTGGAATACTCACATCATTTCTATTCTCGAAACAGATGTCCCATTGCTGTCCTTCACATACTTCAATAGCCGTTTTACTAAATAGTTTCGCTAAATCACGGAACGTATCGCTCTCATAGTTTTCAAAGTACTGATATGCTAATATCAACATCGCATCCCCTGACAAGATAGCCGTATTGGTATTCCACTTCTCATGTACCGTCTGATGCCCTCTTCTCAGTGGAGCATCATCCATGATATCATCATGCATTAAAGAGAAGTTGTGAAATAATTCGATAGCCGTAGCTGCGTGAATGGCTTTCTTAGGATCAATACCAAAAACATCAGCTGCCATTAAAGTCAATACTGGTCGAATTTGTTTTCCCCCTAATGATAATATATATGATATCGGTTCGTAAAGTTCCTTTGGAGTACCTGATAAAGAAATTGAATCTATAAATTCAGAAATCTGCTCTTTATACTTAACTATTGATTGCATTACTTAAATTATTTTGTGTAAAAATACGTGTTTTTTTCGAAGATAATCATCTATATGCCTTTTTTAAACGGTTATCACTAATGCTTACGTATAAATATCATTCTGTCTACCTCCTTCTTATTTCACTATACAGGATGGCAATTGTATTCTTAATATATGTTGATTATGCTATTTAATCCTCTTATCTCCTCCTAGCAGTAGTACACCTATATACCTAACTTTAGTACAGAACGCCACGACTATATAGACTAATCCCTAGTTATCGGTCATCAGTCTTTCTTCCGTATCAGGCGCTATACGATGCTCAAAGCTAAAAGGGAGTGAGGTAACCTCAGCTCGTTTATACACCCTGATCATAAGCTTCTCTATCGGATGAGCAAATGCGATATACACCTGATCCCTCCCTTTATGAGGTATCCCTTTTTTTATATTTTTAGTTTCTCCAGTTCTAGAGATATCTCTTATGACCTTATTCTCTTCAGATATTCCATAGACTACCACATAATAATCGCTGTTATAAGGCAAGTCTAGCGTCACTTCATTCTCATCTGCTTTCAGTAACTTTACTTCACCTATCTCTGTCTTTATTAATGGCTCCTTACCACTAATCTCATACGTATTGTGCTTTAGCATATCTATCGTACCATTATAGACAATAGAACGTATAGGTCTTTCTACGAGATACCCGAATACATTCACAGACTCATCATATACTTCCCATACTTTCAATTCTAGTTGGGTTATTCTTTCTTTATCTAGATCTGTCAGTACATTATCTCTTTGGCGTTCTTCACTACTAATACGTTTTGTAGTTACATAGATTCCTGCCGCCTCACCAGAAGTACCATCGACATAATTAATTTTATGAGGAATCAATACTGGTAACAATTCAGGATTATCAAAAAAATAGCGTCTATCAGGCACACCCAATACTTGATTTAAATCTATCATTTGTTTCTTAAATCTAGTAATCACACCTAATATACTATCTGTAATCACCTCCACCTCTTGTCCTGCGTAGAGTGCACTTAATCTAGCTTTCTTCTCTTCTGTAGTTAACTCTATTAACTCCCAACCAAAATTAGTCTCATCCATAGCATCAATACTCTCCATCATGACCTCCTCTATAGAGGTATCAATAACCACCTGCTCTTCATCATCCTTACAGCTACTAAACAGCAGTACTAATGAGATCATGTTTATTAATAAAACTCTATACATATCTATATCCTATTCAATAATTTAGTAGCACCTCTACATTTATTTATATAACCCTAAAATACAACACTTTATTATATTTAATTAATATTTAAACAAATTAATCACTCACTAATTAACAAAAAGCAATATCATTTTTATTCTTTCTTATCTATTTAAGTGCAATTCTAAACTTTGGAGCTCTGTCATTTACAACCTGACATGACACTAAAAGACTTAGTTATAAATAAGTCTTTTTAATTAAGCTTATTTTTCAAGTTTCAACCCTAACCCTAATCGAATCCTAATTTCTAGAAATTCATCAGTAAAAAATAACTAATCAAATTGTAAATACTTAACTCGCAAACTATAAATCTCCATAATAGTCTATTATGGTGATAATGCCTTCTTATGGATGTATTGCCTTACTATGACTAGCACATATAATCACAACTCACTAATACTCAAAACACAACATATATTAACTCTCATATCCTTCGGATAGTGTTCGGTAATATGCAGTATTTACTAGGGTAAAAGGTTATTTTCCGAACTATATTCATCTCACACCCGAATCATCTCATACCCACAAACCAAACACCTCCCATTACATTAGTTACCTTCCTGTAGCGATGGTCATTTTAGTGTCCCTATTATCACAAATATTCCTTTCGCCCTACTCCAATCTCAAATGCATTGCTACTATCGCAATCGTAATTTGATAGCATAGTGATCGCATAAAAAACAGCCTTAATTATGTGACCACTATGCGATAGGTATCCGATAACTATGCGAACAGTGCTCAAAAATCAAACGCGACGCAGTACTAACAAAGGTTTCAGTAGTAGATAGCATTGCAGTACCTCTAAAGATGAGTATATCTTCTAAGCGAGACAATATTGTTCGTAAATATGATCGTTATAACCTATTCTTCACTTTGTTTAGAAACTTTTTTATATCAAAAAGTTTTCTCTAGAAAAGAACATTACACACTCATATACAATATTTTACAAAGTTTAAAAAACTAATACATACGTTAAAGTTTCCCTAATTAGCATGGAAACGAATTTATTATTAACGTTTCCAAACTATATTTGCCCTACAAATAATTAAGAACATGGAAACCCAAATATTAGAAAAAGCAACCCAAATGTTTCTTAGTCAAGGTTTTAAAACTGTGACTATGGATGATATCGCAGCAGAATTAAGTATCTCTAAAAAAACAATCTACCAACACTATGCTTCTAAACCAGAATTAATAGAAAAAGCACTGGCGAGTATAAATGCTAAGTTTCTAAACACAATAGAGCAGACGCTAAAAGAGGGTAAAGAAGCTATCCCAGAAATACTAGCTGCACATGATGACATCAATGAGACCTTCTTAATAGACTCTTCTGCTTGCTTCTATCAGCTGACGAAGTATTATCCTAAACTAGCACAAAAGCAAAAGGTATTTCATGAGAAAAAATATGTACGCCTTATAGAACAGAACCTTGAAAAAGGGATCAAAGAAGGAGTATATCGTTCTGAGATAGACATAGACTATGTAGCTAGATTTCACATCGCATCCTTAGTGGCGATAGAAGACCTAGACTACTTCCCTGACTCGGGCTATAGTCATCTAGAGATACATGCACTACACCTAGAGTATCACATACGCAGTATCGCTACGGATAAAGGCTTAAAAATATACAAAGAATTAACCCAGAAGAATAGATAATGAACAGCTTTAAAATAACGCTTATTACACTATTAGCGACTTTTATTGTAAATGCACAGGAGCCTTTAAGTCTTAAAGATGCACTGCACTATGCCTTACAGCACAAAGCTGAGGCTAAGCAAGCTAGCCTGGATATCGAGAACAGTCAGTATCAGATAGAAGAAGTCAGAGCGAATGCACTACCTCGTATAGATATAGAAGCGAACTTACTGAACAATGTGAAGATACAGGAGATGCCTCTAACGATGGGTGGACAGACACAGATGATTCCTTTCAATCTAAAGTGGAACTCTAGTATCACTGCTACAGCATCACAAGTACTGTTTAACCAAGCTGTCTTCATGGGGCTTAAAGCGGCACGCACTGCTAAAGAATTTTACATTATCAATAAGGAGCTTACAGATGAGCAAATTATAGAGAAAGTAGCGAGTACATACTATCAGGTATATCAGACGAAAGCTATGCTGAAGACGATAGAGACTACGATAGAGAGTACTACGAAAATAAAAGATATTATAGAGAACCTACACAGCAATGGACTGGCTACGCAGATAGACCTAGACCGTACTAAGGTGAGTCTTAGTAATATCAAAGCTACTAGACAGAAGATCGTCAATGCGATAGACTTACAAGAGAATGCACTAAAGTTCTTTATGGGAATGGATGTGAACACGCCTATCACGATGCCAGACACGACTTTCACAGTAGATGACAGTGGTATACTAGCAGAGAATAGAATAGATGACAGAACAGAAATACACCTATTAGAGAAACAAAAAGACCTACTAGAGTACAAGAGAAAGTCTATCGTTGCGGACTATTATCCATCGTTAGCAGCCTTCGGAAACTTCGCTTATCAAGGGCTTGGAGACAAACTACCATGGGGAGGTTCTACAGCAGATAAAGTGTATTGGATGAATACCTCAGCAGTAGGATTACAACTAAAGATACCTGTGTTTAGTGGGTTTGCTACACGCTCTAAGGTGAGACAAGTAGAAATCGAACAAAAGAAAGTGGATGTACAAATACACGATGTGAAAGAGGCACTATCACTAGACTTTAGCAATGCGCAGAAGTCCCTAGAGAATGCTCTAATCACCATAGATATTCAGAAAGATAATGTAAGTTTAGCCAAAAGTATACTGTCTAATATTCAGAATAACTATAAGCACGGTCTGGCTTCACTAACAGACTTACTCAATGCTGAGAATGCGTATACGGAGGCAGAGAATAACTATACTACATCTATGCTAGACTATAAACTAGCACAGATCCAATTAATAAAAGCTCAAGGAGAGTTAAAGACATTATTAGATTAATCGTACAAAAAATCTAACATCACTATCATCATGAAAAAAATTATTATCGCCTTAGTACTAGTCGTTTTAGGAGGAGGTCTTGTCTATATATTATCGAGTAATAAAGCTAAGAATGACCGCGAAACTGCTATCGTGGCTGAACGCAGTGCAGAGGTAACGGTAAGAGCAGAACAGGCTAAACTACAGGTATTCGATGCTTCCTATAAAGCAAATGGAAACTTCATGCCAGAACAAGAAGTAACAATTTCCGCAGAAACACCTGGACGTATCCATAAACTATTAGTAGATGAAGGGTCTCGTGTACAGAAAGGTCAAGTATTAGCACTGGTAAATAGCGATCAGATCAATGTACAGATACAGAATGCCGAAGCCACCTTAGCTACTGCTAAAGCTGATGCTACTCGATTTGAGAGTGCTTTTAAGACTGGGGGAGTGACTCAACAACAGCTGGATCAAGTGCGTCTTATGCTAAAAAATGCAGAGGCTAACCTGAAGTCTGCTCGTATCACGGCAAGTGATGCTAATATTAAGGCTCCTATCAGTGGTATCATTAATAAGAAACACGTAGAGTTAGGATCTTTCGTAGCGCCAGGTGCTCCGCTATTTGATCTAGTGAATGTAGCACAGCTTAAGTTAAGAGTGAATGTAGATGAGAGCCATGTGGCTAATCTAAAAGAAGGAGATATTATTACGGTAAAAGCAAGTGTATTACCTAATGACACCTTCCAAGGTAAAGTGACATTCATCGCTCCTAAAGCAGATGCTGCGCTTAACTATCCTGTAGACTTATTAATTGCTAACAACCAAGAAAACAAATTAAGAGCAGGTATGTATGGCTCAGCACTGTTCGATGGAGAGAAAGATGCTGGTACTCCTATCCTATTAGTACCACGTAATGCATTCGTAGGTAGTGTTAGTTCTAATCAGGTGTACACTATCGTACAAGGCAAAGCAGTAGCTAAGAAAGTAGTAGCTGGTCGTAACTTCGGAGACTTCGTAGAAGTACTAGAAGGTCTTAAAGAAGGTGAGACTGTTATCACATCAGGGCAAATTAACCTAACAGAAGGTGCGCCTGTATCAATCATTAAATAACATCCTCTAAAATCAAAGGATCGACTTATGAAAATAGCCGAAATATCAATAAAACGTCCTAGTATCATTATCGTAATGTTCATCACATTACTACTAGGTGGTTTATTTAGTTATAAAAATCTGAGTTACGAATTAATTCCTAAGTTCGAAGTAAACGTAATTACAGTAGCCACAGTCTATCCAGGAGCTTCACCTGCTGAGATAGAAAACACTGTAACCAAAAAGATAGAAGATGCTGTAGCCTCGCTAGAGAACGTAAAGAAAGTAGAAGCCATGTCATTCGAGAGTTTGTCTACCGTGATGATATACTTAAACTCTACTGCTGACGTAGACCTATCTCTTAACGATGCGCAGCGCAAGATCAACGCTATCCTAAAGGACTTACCTAAGGACGTAGATCCTCCTTCGCTACAAAAATATTCACTGAGTGACTTACCTATTCTTACACTAAGTATCACGAGTGACTTAACAGAGAAAGAGCTATATGACTTATTAGACAAAAAGATACAACCTATCTTCTCTCGTGTGAATGGAGTAGCTAAGGTAGAGCTTATCGGAGGTGAAGAAAGACAAATACAGGTATTATTAGACCCTAAAAAGCTAGAAGCCTATGGTCTGAGCGTACCTATGGTACAGCAGATCATCTTAGGGTCTAACCTAGACTTCCCTACAGGTAACGTAAAGTCGAATGACAAACAAACCATCATCCGCCTAGAAGGGAAATACAAGGATGTAGAGGAAATGAGAAAGCTAGTCATCGCTTCTCAGGGGGGTATAGATATTCGCTTAGGTGATGTAGCTGATGTACAGGACGGTATTAAAGAGATCGAAAAGATCGCCCGTCTAAATCAGCAATCTACTATCTTAATGCAAGTCATCAAACAGTCTGATGCCAATGCGGTGACTGTATCAGAGCTAACACATGAGACTATCACAGAAGTAGAACGCAACTACAGTGATCAAAACTTAAAGATAAAAGTAGCGAATGACTCTTCAGAGTTCACCCTAGAGGCAGCGAATGCTGTAATGTTTGACTTATTCTTAGCGATAGTTTTAGTGGCATTCGTGATGTTGTTCTTCTTACACAGTTTGAGAAACGCAATCATCGTGATGGTGGCTATCCCACTATCTTTGATTGCTACATTTATCGGGATATATTTATTGGGGTATACGCTAAACTTACTGAGTTTACTAGCTCTATCCTTAGTAGTAGGTATCCTAGTGGATGACGCCATCGTAGTGATAGAGAATATCCACCGACACATGGAGATGGGTAAAAACAAAGTACGTGCATCGTATGATGGGGCTAAAGAGATTGGGTTCACTGTTACAGCTATTACTTTAGTAATCGTAGTTGTATTCTTACCGATCGCGATGTCATCAGGTCTAGTACCGAATATCATTAAACAATTCTGTGTGACTGTAATTATAGCGACTATGCTATCCTTATTAGTATCATTCACTATTGTACCATGGTTATTCTCTAGATATGGACGTATCGAAGTGATTAAGCCCTCTACCTTCTTTGGTAAGATTATACATGGATTCGAAAAGGGGTTAAACTCATTCACACATGGGATTTCTAATCTACTAGTGTGGTCGTTAAACTCTACTCGTAACACAATCATTGTTATTGTTATCGTAGCGATATCATTCTTTGCATCGATCGCTTTATTACCGATGGGATATATCGGAGCAGAGTTCTTCCCTAAGACAGATAAAGGAGAATTCTTAGTACAGTTAGAGCTAGATAAAGATGCGTCATTACAACAGACAAATAAAGTAACTCAAAAGGTAGAAGACTTCTTAAGCACTAAACCTGATATAGTAGATATGATCACTACAGTAGGTCAATCTTCTGAAGGATATGGTGGAGCACAAGCTACTAAATACAAGTCTGAGATACACATAATCTTAACGGATAAGAAAGAGCGTAAAGAGAACTCATTCGTATATGCTGCACAGCTAAAGAATGAGCTAGCACCACTCATCGCTGAGGCTAAAGTAAAAACAGTACCTGTAGGACTAATCGGAGCTGAAGAAGCACCTCTAGCCTTAACAGTAACAGGATCTACCTTAGACGATGCTATGGACTTCGCTATACAGGCGAAAGAGCTATTAGATAAAATACCGGGTACGATGGAGACAAAGCTGACTACGGAAACGGGTAGCCCTGAAATCAATGTACAGGTAAACCGTGATAAGATGGCTGCACTAGGTCTAGATATGTACACAGTAGGTATGACCATGCAAACAGCGTTCAACGGGAATACAGATGGTAAGTTTAGAGCTGGAGAATATGAGTACGACATCAATATCAGATTTCAGGAATATGCTAGAACGACGATAGATGATGTAAAAGAGATCAGCTTTAAGAATAATGTAGGGCAAGATATAAAACTAGCTCAGTTCGCAGATATTAAGTATAGTTCTGGTCCCTCTATCCTAGAGCGTAGAGATAAGAGTCCGTCTGTGACTATTAAATCTCAAACGATAGGACGTGCTCCTGGTGCGATAGCAGAAGAGTGGGTACCACAGTTCGAACAACTGACTATAAAACCTGGGGTTAAGTACTTATGGACTGGAACGATGGAGGATCAAGAAGAAGGATTTGGTACACTGGGAGTAGCCTTATTAGCTGCTATTATATTAGTCTACTTAGTAATGGTAGCGCTATATGATAGTTTCTCTAAACCATTCATCGTAATCTTCTCTGTACCGTTATCATTCATTGGAGCATTATTAGCATTAGCGATAGCGAATATATCACTGAATATATTCACGATACTGGGTATCATTATGCTAATCGGTCTGGTGTGTAAGAATGCTATCTTACTAGTAGACTTTGCTAATCACAGAGTAGATGCTGGAGATAGTGTACACGATGCATTAATTGCCGCTAACCATGCGCGTCTACGCCCAATCTTAATGACGACTATCGCGATGGTAATCGGGATGGTGCCTATCGCATTAGCGAATGGTGCAGGTGCTGAGATGAATAACGGACTAGCAGTAGTGATCATCGGAGGACTACTATCCTCTCTACTACTGACCTTAGTCATCGTGCCTATCATCTACTCTATCTTCGACAAGATAGGAAGCCGATTCTCTAAAAAAGAAAAAGTAGATTACAATGAGCTAATGACTGCTGACTATGACTACAATGAAGGCTTTATCGATGAGTTCACAGCTAAACATATAGATAAAAAATAATAGAACATTCATAACAACAAGTAGAAACCTCTGGGAGATATCATATTCTCTCAGAGGTTTTGATTTTATAGCACTTATGTATAGCTGTTTTATAGATAGATAATAATCAAACTCTCTCATACGTTTATTAATCTATATTAACTTCTATCTACAATCTAATCACTAATTTTAGAAAATAATTAAAACTGTAGATTCATCGTGGATACTTCATATATACAAGTCTATTCTCTAAGCGATATAACGCATCGCTATAAGAATGTTCTAACGGACAAAAGATTAGCTATACTAGATATAGGCCCTAAGCACAAGCAGTATTTCGTTATTGATAAACCTTATCAGTTTACCACCTTTGGGTTAATCTTAGTGACAGGGGGTAGATGTGAGATTACGATTAATCTAGAACCTACTATCATTAAAAAGGATGACTTACTAGTAGTGCTACCTAATCAATTCTTTGAGATCAAAAGACTAACAGAAGACTTCTCTGTAAAGACGGTATTCATTGACCCAGACCTATTCTTAGAAGCGGGGTTTCACGTCAAATCTCATAGTTTGGTTTCTTTCTTATCTTCTGAATACCCTAAGATTATCACCTTGACTAGAGAGGTGTTTAGAGAGTTTAAAAACAATATCAAAAGGCTGACACAACTGTCTTATAACACAGATAATATCTATGCTAAACAACTCATCATACACCACTTCTCTATACTGATGTATGAACTAGGCAACTTCTACAGCAAAACTGTATTACAAAAAAGTAATACTAAACTGATGAGGAGAGAAGAGTTGGCAAAAAAATTCATTTACCTTGTTTCAACTCATTTCAAGAAAGAGAGAAGTGTACAGTTCTATGCAGAATCCATGTATATCAGTAGAAAGCACCTTACAAAAATCATAGTAGAGGTGTTCCAAAAAACGCCAAAACAAATCATATCTGAAACCATAATCTTAGAGGCTAAGGTACTCCTTAGAAATCCTAAATCATCTATCACAGATATCATTAATGAGTTGAACTTTACAGATTTATCCGTGTTTAGTAAGTTTTTTAAAACGCATGCAGGAGTATCTCCTACTGATTTTAAAAATAATCTATAAAGTTTATTTAGAAGCCTTTGGTATAAAAACGTCTTTTAGACAATTATTGCCGTTTAATTATCTATTATAAAACAAGTAATAATAACGATATTTGATGCATAAAATCTAAAGATAGCAAGAGTTAAGAAGATTTAACTCACTTGAAATAAAGACGCATAACAATATGATAAAAACAACTACTCACAAAACTATATACGCAAATATCACAGCGATCGGTGGGTATGTACCTGAGCAAAAAAGAACGAATGAGGACTTAGCTAAGGTAACAGACACGTCTGATGAATGGATTACAAAAAGAACAGGAATAAAAGAGAGAAGAATACTTGAGAAAGGACTAGCTACTTCTGATATGGCTGTAAGAGCCATAGAAAATCTAATCACTACCTATAACAAAAAACTAACAGATATAGACGCTATCATAGTAGCTACGTCTACACCTGATATGCCTATGCCTGCTACAGCAAATATTGTATGCGAAAAATTAGGGATAGAGAATGTATGGGGATTCGATGTCAATGCTGCCTGTTCGGGATTTTTATATGCATTAGACCTAGGAGCTTCTCTAGTAGAAAGCCAACGTTATAAAAACGTAGTAGTCATCGGGGCAGATAAGATCAGTGCGTACGTCAATATTCATGATCGCTCTACGAATATACTATTCGGTGATGGTGCAGGTGCAGTATGGTTAGAGCCTTCTACAGAGATAGGGGTTATGGATGCACTAATGCAGAGTAATGGCCAAGGAAAAGCATTCTTAAATATAGAGGGTGGTGGTTCATTATATCCTAATACTGATCTAGAAGAGGATGATGACAAAAAATATATCAAACAAGATGGAAAAGTAGTCTTCAAACAGGCTATACAGTCTATGAGTGATGCTTGTCTAAATGTTCTAGAAAGAAACAACCTTACTGTAGAGGATGTCAACTGGCTGGTACCTCATCAGGCAAATAAAAGAATCATCGATGCAGTAGGGAAACAAATAGAGATACAAGAAGAGAAGACATTAGTCAATATCGCTAACTACGGTAACACTATTGCAGCAACTATCCCACTGTGTATTTGGGAAAATACAGATAAGATTAAAAAAGGAGACTTAGTGCTTCTAACAGCATTTGGAGCAGGGTTCTCATGGGGAGCTAGCTTATTGCGTTGGTCAATATAATCAACTTTGTAAATACATAAAAAGTCCTTCGAATAACACCATATTCGAAGGACTTTTTTTATATCTCTTATTTCGGTATAAACTCTCTTCTTAATGAAAGTTTGTTCATCTATTTCTTAGATATACTTAGCTGGGTACTCTATCCCTTTCGCATCTAAATAAGCTAAAAGCTCATTGTGCTTATTCTCTATATTAGAGATACATTCACAAGAAATAGGACAAATAGCTGCTGGAGATATTTCTAAAATCTTAGCGATTTCATACAACACCTCATTCTTTAGCTTTGTTTTTCCACTCTCAATATCAGAATATGCTTTTTGCGAAATTCCTAATCTTTCAGCGACATACTCTTGTGAATAGCCTGAATTCTTTCTTATACTCTTGATTCTATCAATATCCATAGCATTACTTTTAAAGACTGACTTCCCGTAAAACACTAATTTTACACTAATCTATGTAACAAAAGTACCACTTTTCTGCATATAAAGTAAAACATATCAAAAATATACTTAATTTTGTAGAACAAATTTTCATAAACAACAAGCCAGTCTAGCTCAAAATGATTAAAACTTCAATTTGAAATTCATTAATCATATAATCTAGCCTAAGAAAACTGCTTCCCCAAGCAGTTTTCTTTGTTTATAGACCTATCAATTCGTACAACTGTACAACTTTTTTCACTTCTACAGAACATTACTGACCTTTGGTGTTCAAAAATGTTCATTTTCAGAAAAAAGCTGTTCGATAATGAACAGTACTCTTTTCTTAAACAAACACAATCAACTAAAAAACAACACCTTACATTACATTTAATTTATTGGCACACAAATAGAATTATACTTTACAAACAAGTAAACTATAAAACTCAATGAAAGCATTATTTATCTCAACTGCTTTATTCTTAACTGCATTAAGTGTAAATGCACAAAACACATTAAAAGGATCTGTACAAAATACAGAAAAGGCTCCTGTGGACTTTGCAGAAATATACTTGCTAGATACAAAAGGTAACTTAGTACAATCTGCCTTCACAAACGAACAAGGAACTTTCGAGATACACGATATAGAAAATAATACATACGCGTTCCAGATACACAGTTTCGGAGTAAAAGCCTATGATAAAAATATAGAGGTAAACCAGTCTTTAGACTTAGGAACTATCACGATACAACAAGATACTAAACTAGACGAGATCGTAGTAGAGTCGACTAAGAAGGTATTCGAGCGCAAAGTAGATCGCACTGTGTTTAATATAGAGAACTCTGTACACGCTACGAATAACGATGCTGTAGATTTATTAAAACTAACTCCTAGTCTAAAAGTAGATAACGAGAACATCTCTATAGTAGGTAAAAGTAATGTACGTGTAATGATAAATGATAAACTAGTACAGCTAACTGGTGAACAACTACTACAATACTTAAAAAGTATTCCTTCTGACAATATCAAAAAAATAGAGGTAATCACTACACCTCCTGCTAAATATGATGCTGAAGGAAATAGTGGATTAATCAACATCATCTTAAAAGAAGCTCTTCCTGATGCGTGGAATAACCAAATCAGTGCAGGTTATAAACAGTCTACTAAGAACCTATTCAGAATTAGTGATGTGTTTAGCTATAATAAAGATAAAGTATCACTAAAAGCAGGAATTACTGGTAGTAAAGGAGGTTACAATGTAGTAGAGAACTCAACAGTATACTATCCAACTGAAACTTGGAATGGAAAAAGTACGCGTTACAACAATAATGACTACTTATCGGGTAACTTCCAGATAGATTATCAAATCACTGATAAAACATCTATAGGCGCTCAATACAATGGAGGAACGGGAGATCCTAAGTTTGATGATGGTGGTCTTATCACTGTTAACAACCTTGTTAATAACCCTGTGAAATACGTCAAAACTAACGCTAAAAATGACGGAGTTAATAACACTCACTCTGCTAACATAAACTTAGTACATAAGATTGATACTCTAGGAACTAAGTATTCAATAGATGTTGATTACTTCAACTATGTGAACAACAAAGAGAGACTTTTCAACACAAATACAACAACTGTTGATAACTCTGTTAACAATATGTTCATAGCAAACTCTACGGGTAATCAAAAAATAGAAAACTTCAGCGCTAAGATAGACTTCGAACAACCCTTAAAATGGGCTAAATTATCTTATGGAGCTAAGGCAAGTTTCGTTGTAACAAATAACAAAACAAACTTCTTTAATCTATCATCTGGTACACCAATAGAAGACTTGAAACAAAAAGACAACTTTGAATACAAAGAAAATACACAAGCTTTATACATTAATGCTAGTAAAGAATTTAATGATAAATGGACTGCTCAAGTAGGATTGAGATTAGAAACAACACAGACTACTGGGACATCTGTGGTATATGACATCAAGAATAAAAAGAACTATGCGAAACTATTCCCTACTGTCTATATAGCTTATAAGGTAAATGATGATAATACAGTATCGATCAACTATAACAGACGTATCTCTAGACCTGCATTTTGGGAGTTGAATCCTTTTAAATGGTACATCACTGAATATAGTGTAGCTGAAGGAAACCCTAAACTACAACCAGCCTTTACGGATAAAGTAGAATTTAATTATAACTATAAAGGTAAACTAGACTTTAGTATGTCTTATTCGAATACGAAAGACGAATACTCTCAGTATCCAATAGTAGATATAGCAACTAATAAAACACTTTATCTACGAGATAATATATTAGATTATACAAGATATAATGCTGGAATGAGTTATACATTTAATACGTTCCCTTGGTTACAATCTCAAAATGGTTTCTATGCATTCTATGCTGAATCTAAACTTAGTAAAGATGTAAAATTAGACATAAACAATGGAGGTGGTTATTACTTCACATCGAATAATACAGCTTATCTAAACTCATCTAAGACATGGACTGCTCAAGTAGACTTCTGGTACCAACCAAGTTTAAAAGTAGGTATCTGGGAAGTAACTGAGGTCTATGCATTAAACTTAGGAATGAAATACGCCATGCTTGACAAAAAGTTAAACCTATCAATCTATGCTAATGACATCTTTAAAACTGGTTCGCAGACAGCTTCTACCAATACAAACAATGTAAATCAAAAATACTATAACTACTACGACCAACGTTATTTCAATTTAGGTGTAAGTTACTCATTTGGAAATAGTAAGATCAAAGTAAGAGATCACCAAGGTGGTAACGCTGAAGAAAGAAACAGAAAATAATATAATACAACCTACTACAACTAACTAACGATGAAAAACTTATTCACATTACTTTTAACTATTCTATGTAGTCAATTCATACTAGCACAGTCTTCTATCAAGGGGACTGTGGTAGACCAATCTGACAAACCTGTAGATTATGCAGAGATACAACTATTTCGACCTAATGATACTTTTGTAAAACAGAGTTTCTCTGACGAAACAGGTCTATTCCGTATGGAGGATATTGCCAAAGGAGATTATGTACTTAAGATATTCCACTTAGGTCAATTAGTAAGTGAACAACAATTAGCAGTTCAGAGTGATGTCGATCTAAAAAATATCTCCGTAAAAAATGATCAACAATTAGATGAGATCGTTCTACATGCTGAAAAAAGATTAGTAGAACGAAAAGTAGATAGACTGGTGTACAATACAGCAAATAGTATCGCTTCTCAAGGAATGGACGCTTTAGAAGCACTAGCTACTACGCCAATGGTCAAAGTACAAAACGACAAAATCAGTATCAGTGGTAAAAACAATGTCCGTATCATGGTAGATGATAGAATGCTAGAACTACAAGGGGATGCACTAACAAACTATCTGCGTACACTGCGCTCTGATGATATCGAAAAAATAGAAGTAATAACAACTCCTTCTGCTAAATATGAAGCGAGTGGTAATGCAGGTATCATCAATATCATCTTAAAAAAGAATAAACGCATGGGAGTATATGGAACAGTGAGTTCTAACTATTCATATAACAACTATAATTCTGGTGGTGGTAATGGTAGCTTAAACTATCAAAATAAGAAATGGAGTGTAATGCTTAAAGGTAATATCAATAATAGTAACAATTCTAACACCAATGACAACACTTATCAAGATGACAAGAGATACTTAGGGAATAACTCTTTAAATGAATCTTCTTATAAAAATAGAGGTGCTAGTATTACTACTAACTATCAACTGACAGACAATGCTGTTATAGGTGGTTCATACAATTATACTAAATTCTCTGGGGATCCTAGAGCATTTACAGCTTCTACTTATAAAAGTTATCCTTTTACAACAACTGACTCTATTATTAATTCAGTAAACCGATCTTATACTAAAAACAACTATCATACAGCTAATCTATTCTTTGATCAGAAACTAGATACATTAGGGAGTAAAATAGCTATAGGTGCGAATTACTTCTCTAATTCACCAGACCAATCATTTGATATCAAAGAATTTGATAATAGCTCTGTACTTAGAAGATATAATACCTATACTAATACGCTTAAGTATAGTGTATATAGCCTAAATGCGGATTTAACTTATCACTTGCCTTGGGCAGAAGTAGAGTTTGGAGCAAAGTATACTACTTATGACAATAAAGCTCAAGTAACTTATTTTAATATCAAGAATGGCAATGCTACATTAGATCCTCTAAAGAGTAATCGATTTAACTACACTGAAGATAACTACGCTGCATACCTAAGTTTTACTAAACAGCTAACGGAGAAGTGGAGTGTAAAAGGTGGAATGCGCTATGAACAAACAGAGGCAAAAGGACATCAAATAGATAATGACGAGAAGTTCACGAAGTCTTATGGTAAGTGGTTCCCTACAGCGTATGTATCATTCACGCCTAATGAGACACACTCATTTAGTTTTAATTATTCTAAGCGTATTAATAGACCATACTCTAATGTTTTAAATCCGTTTAAGTATTATTCTAACAGCTATACATATCATCAAGGTAATCCAGAACTTAATCCTTCTTATACAAACAACTACGAACTAAGTTATGTATATAATGGGGCACTATCTGTGAATCTTAATTACTATCATATGACTGATCAGTTTGATTATATGAATAAGTACGAAGATGGTGTATTCATGAGTTCGACATACAATATGCTTAACAGTGATAACTATGGTGTGGATATCTCTTATAACAATACGATAACAGCCTGGTGGGAGACAAATTCAGGGTTAGAATACATAATGTCATCTCCATACTACAGAAATGAAGAAGCAACACAAGTAGGATTAAAAGGAAACTTATTTGATTACTATTCACAGAACACATTCTCTGTGAATAACGCAAAGACCTTAAAACTATTACTTAACTGGTATCACCAATTACCACACAAGGAAGACAATACTAGATACAGCTCATATAGCTCACTCTCATTTGGGGCTAAGCTAGCTTTACTAGACAAAAAACTGAATATTAATATGACCATGCAGGACATCTTCAATACTGGTAAGAGCAATGGTACTTCTTATTACAAAGATAATGTACAGTCTTTCAAGAACTCTTGGAACTCTCGTAGATTCAATATAAGTGCATCCTATACATTCGGTAACTCTAAGAACAAAAAAGCAATACAAGAAGCAAATTTCGAAGATAAAAACAGAAGTAATTAAATGAATTGAGTTAGTTAGAACAATTATTACTTAGAGGGGCTGTCTCATTATGGAATGAGACAGCCCCTTGCCTTACATAAAATCTCAAAAATAAATCAGTTATAGTTCAGCATTTCTACCTACTATCTCATTATTCGTTTTAAGTTGTTTTAGGTTATCTAATGTAATAAAGGCTATCTGAGTCAGTGCTTCATCTGTAAAGAAAGCCTGATGAGCAGTTACTAATACATTTGGGAACGAAGTTAATAATTGTAAACGTTCATCCTCTAATATTGTACCTGATAAATCTCTAAAGAACACCTTCTCTTCTTGCTCGTATACATCTATTCCCAAAGCACCTATTTTCTTTGCTCTTAACCCTTGTATAATAGCGTGCGTATCGATTAGTTTACCTCTACTGGTATTAATCAGCATTACTCCATCTTTCATTTTACTAATCGTATCTTCATTAATCAGATGCATCGTATCTGGTGTAAGTGGACAGTGTAATGAAATAATATCAGATTTCGTAAATAGTTCTTCTAACTCTACATAACGAATCCCTTCAGCCTCTAATTGTTCATTTTTATAAATATCATAAGCTAGCACTTCAGTACCTAAAGCTTTCATCATGCGACAAAAAACCGCACCTATATTACCTGTACCTATAATTCCGACTGTCTTTTTATAGATATTAGTTCCTAACAATCCATTTAAAGAGAAGTTTTGTTCTCTAACGCGATTATACGCCTTGTGAATCTTTCTATTAATCGTAAATAGCATAGCTAGTGTATGCTCTGCTACTGCTTCTGGAGAATACGCAGGTACGCGACAAACTCGTATATTATGTTGATGAGCAGCATCCAAATCTACGTTATTAAACCCTGCACAACGAAGAGCAATATACTTAACATCCTTTTTAGCTAGATTACTAATCACCTCAGCGTCTACTTTATCATTTACGAATACACATACTACATCAGTATTTTCTGTAATCACATTCACTGTTTGTTCATCCAAACCTGTTTCAAAGTATTCTAATTCAAAGCCAAATTGTTTATTCTCCTTATCAAAGAATGTTACATCATAAGGTTGCGTAGAAAAAAAAGCAATCTTCATATCTTACTATTTTTAATATTATTATTTCTGTCTATATGAGACAAGGTGTTTGCCTTGTTTCACTTATTAAAGTTACTGATAAAAAACCATTAAACCACGTAATGCGACTTCTTTTACCCAATAAACGTAGGGTTAAAAGCAATCCTTTGAATAACACTTTTATATATCTTCATTTATCTTCAAAATCTTATGAAGTAAACTAAGAAAAAAAGGACACTACAAAAACATAAAACTAAACAAATCAACTCATTACAAAAACAACTATTTATTCTAGTCTATAAATCCTCCTAACCCACTCCAATTAATAATATTTTCCCCTAAATACGTAGCACTTACAATAATTTTTCATTATTTTGTGAACTTTCTTGAACGTAAATAAACAAGCCTTTTTCACGAATAAAATGATTGCAAAAATTCAACTTAAATTAAATAATGACGTATTGCTTACAGTCATCAAAATGGTTAAGCATACAGATGACTATATTGTAGAGAATGTCACAGACGCATTACTAATAAGCATCAAAGAAGATTTAATCAATAAGTTAGAAGATAAAGCAAAGACCATACAGAAACAAGTTTCTATTCTTGATCATAATAAAAAGCATTCATTAGTATTGAAATACCATGAAGCGTATTCTATGTATAAGCTTTTAGAGGCTGTTCACGAAAAAGAATTATTCAGTGATAACCTACATATCAAAAAGATAAAAAGACTTATCTCTGAACTACATAATAAACTAGACATCTTCGCTAAAGAAGAAGATATCACTATCATAGATGAAGACTTAGTAGAAGATAACCCAATAGAGGTTACAGAGACTAAGCCTGAGAGAATCTTAGTATTAGAAGGTGTAGAAGACGCTCATACAGTAGATCCTAATCAAGTAGAGATACCTATCCTATTTGATATGACAGATGCTTTTAGTGATCATGAAGAAATAGATACTCCGAATGAAGAAGTATCTCATGAGGTAGTATCTACTATGTCTAATACCTTAGAAGAGTTATTTGCTCCTTCTGTAGAGGATAAAGTAATCCTTGATAACGAACTCCCTTTAGATCATAATTCTTATCTAGAGAAAGAAATGGATGTGACAGAAGAAACAATAGGTTCTACAGAGGAATCTAATACAACATCTGAAACATTCCCTACTCAAGAAACGATCTACAGTACAGAGGAAGACTTATTCATGACGAGTATACCAGAAAGTCAACCTAAGTTAGATTGGGAGAGAATTACTACAGAAGACCCTTCACCATCTTCAGAGAAAAAAAATACAGCAGAACAAGTAACCTTTAGTGACCCTAAATACAACGAGTTATTTAATATTGCTAAAACTGGTATAAATGTAGATGAACAAGATCTTATCAATCACGAACCTATCATCTCATCTCAGCCAGAACAAGGAATGAATACCCTGCTTACTGAAGAAGAGGACATCCCGTATAGCCAAGATGTCATGCAAATAGAGATATTTGATGTAGAAATGATCGAGGTTGAACCTAGTGAACAAAAAGAAAAGAAAGAGAAGAAAAAAGAAAAGAAAATAGTCAAAGCTGAACAAGACGGACAGATTAGCCTATTCTAAAAATACAGCCACTCTCAAAAAGAGTGGCTTTTTTAATATAAAAAAAGCAAGACCTCATATTCTGAAGTCTTGCTGTAAATATCTAAAGTCAATAAGCACGTTTAGTTTAATGCTTTATCTACTTCTTGTATAAAATTAGTATTGTGATTGCGTTGATCAAATCTGTTGGCATAATCATAAGCCGTATCCTTAAAGTAAGTATATAAATCAGATAACCTATACACTCCTGACTCTTGATAATAAGGCAATAGTGGAGATAAGCTTAATGTTACTTCACCTTCTCCTTGCATCAACGGAGCCATTGCTTTAGCAAAGTTATAGATATGTATATCTTCAGCTCCTAACTGCCACTCACAGATACGAGAGAAGAAGCTCCACATTTCAGGATGCTTTGTTTTTGCCATATACGACACTAACTCTCCCATAGAGTATCCTACAGAACTATCGTATTGATCATGCGCGTGATATTCTTCTAATGCTTTATCGAAGTAGATAGAAGCTCTATCATCACCCGCATCGTACAACTTATTAGCGAAACTACAGAAAGTCTGGAATGGCATTGAATAACATGTCAACTTCTTATTGATCAAGTCTTGCGCCTTTACTAATGACTCATCTATATGACCTAGATCTAATAAAGTCTCTACTTTAGTATCTAACTCACAAGCAGGACAGTTCGCCATATCGTCTAAGATCTCTTCATCAGCCAAGCGAATATACTCTTGTGCTAACTTATAATCTCTTAGATGCAATGCATATCCAGTCATTACATTATAATATGCTCTATCACTATATCCATTCTTTTTAAGACGTCTTCTTAGGTCATCTCCTATTTCTTTAATCTGTTCTAAAGAAATAGAAGCATTGCGGTAAGCAGAACAAAACATCCACTTATACTCCCATAAGAACTCTGACTCGTCAAAATAATCTTCGTTAGAATCACTTGCATTAAGTATCCAGGCAAAAGCAGGAAAACTCTCCTCACACTTAGAGGTATTTCTCTCTTTTTGAATTAAAGTCAATCTTAAATCAAACCCCCAGTCTAAATCATTGTGCTTATCTGCAAGGGCAATAGCCTCTTTTAATGCCTTTACTTTATCACTAAAACTAGGTAACTCTTCTACCTTTAATAAGATCTTCTGTATTTCTAAATTATAATTCATAATTATACTTTTATTCCATTCATCATTTTTAACTCTTTGTACTCCTTA
The DNA here is from genome assembly GCF_004337635.1 of Myroides odoratimimus. Lineage (NCBI taxonomy): Bacteria > Pseudomonadati > Bacteroidota > Flavobacteriia > Flavobacteriales > Flavobacteriaceae > Myroides > Myroides odoratimimus. The sequence continues at coordinate 1,622,874 of NZ_CP037427.1, read as the reverse complement.
GAACAAAAATCTAAGCCATTGCGCGAGTCAAACTGTAGTCCTAATCTAGTCGCTATATTGTCATAATACTCGTATAACTGTGTCAAATCATACTTGCCGTTAGGCTCATAATATGACAACCTTGGGGAAAGGTCTAACGCTATCACGCCTCCTTGAGCACATATTAAAGCTGCATGTCTACTCAACATAAACTGCAAGTCATCTTCTGCATCTATCTCCCAATCAGCAATACGCTCAAAAGTAGACCACATTACACTATCTTTTAGTAAATACATAGCATACATCAGACGTGTCATACTGTATAGCATAGAACTGTTTACTTCCCTTAATGTTTCAAAAGAAGCCTTTGCTTTTTCTAAATAAATAGACGCTCTTACATCCTCAACCTTCGCCATACAATAAGCCATCGCACAATAGGTCTCAAAAGGCAAAGCAAAATCACTTAACTTCTTTAACTCCACCTGCTCCATTAGCACAATAGCCTCATCAAACCTTCCCATTAAAACCAAATTCTCTATACGATAATCATACTCCATTATCTCTATATTCTCATCGTCATAAGGTTCTTGCATCGCTAGTTTAATGTATTCTTCGCCTTTCGCATAATCACCTATATTCTGCACATACTCCGCCATAGTGAAGTAATATCCTCTTTTGCTGATATGGTTGCGCTCTAATCTTGTATACAGATCATCCGCTACTGCTAGAATCTGCTCTGTAGACAGTGAAGCATTACTATATGCAGAGCACAGCATCCACTCATATTCTAACAAGAACTCTGACTCGTGAAAACGCTCAGGGTATCGATCACAGACATCTAGAATCCATGCAAAAGCCAATACACTTTCTGTACATCCAGAAGTAGCGCGTTCTTCGTGTATTAAGCTATAACGCAACTCTACGCCCCAGTCTAAATCATTGTGCTTATCTGCAATCTGAATACCTTGACGAATGAAACTTAAACACAGTTCTTGATCATCAAGATTCTCATCAATAGCCAATAACAGCTTTTGTATTTCTAACCGATACATACTTAAAATTTAGGTAAGAAATTAGACATTCCTAAGATCATAAACTGATATAGAGCATCGTTGAAGGTATCCATTTCTCTTTTATTAATAGTATACCCTCCTAGCATAAGAGCTTGTACATAAAGCACATTAATTAGAGCTTCAAACAACTCATCATCATCGATAAGCATTACTTTCTCTACCAACTCACTTTGTTGATTAAAACACAGTGTCGGCATTACTTCCTCTTTCTTTTTAAAATGCTGTAACGTACTTGCAAAAGGATTAGACGTTTGAGACAGACTCTGAATGTTTTTAGAAGTCAGAGCATCCTCATTAGCGATATATATTGCTGTCGTATCTTTTGGTTCAAATCTCTTCACCTCTGCTCTACAGAAATGTCTCTTTAATATCTTATTCGCTTTATCTATAAAGTTCTCTATACGTTGACTATCTTCTATTGCATCTTCGAATTCTTCTAGAATATCATTAGGTGCGATACGTTCTAACTTTAACTCTGCATGAGAGCGTTTAAGCTTTTCTATTAGATCCGTTTCATAGCTATACGCTGCATTAATCACTAACTTATTCTGAGAACCTGCTATACGACGTATTTGTCTATAATCATCTAGAGATGGAGTATAGTATATATTCTTATACGTCTCTTTAATCTCTCCGAAAGCCATCATTCCCTGATTTGTCTCAAAAGGAAGGTAATCTTCGAACATAGTCATAATCTCGTTATCAGATGCCGCCAATGCCTTAATAAACATATGGTGAATACTAATAATCTTCTCTAGAATCTCAGGGTTAGTAATAGAAAGTGTCTTTAAGTAATCTTTAAAACACTCACTTAACTCCTTTTTAGACTCTTGTAAGACCGCATTATTCATTAATGACTCTCTAGAAGCCGTAGGTTGTAACGCATTCGAATTAAAAATACAACGCACAAAAGAAGTCCACTCAGGCAACAGATTAGTAGCCTGATCGCATAGATACATCTTTTTCAGAAATATTTTATGTTCTTTAGTAGCTGTAGTATTCACCTTATTCGGGATAATATAAGCTACTCCTTGTATCTCACCTGCTTCAGAATATAGTCTAAACACGTCTAAGAACTTCGTCTTAAACACTTCCTTACCATAGTCTAATAACTGTTCTTTTGAACTTTCATTATCTAACCAAACAGGATTACCATCTAAGCATTGTTCTACCTCTCCTTTTTCGATTAGGTTCACTTCTATAGGTAATGCACTACCATAAAACAGCACATTCTGTTTCACCTCATCACGCTTAAACAGACTACGCCAAGCTTTCTTTGCATCTAAGATTACCTTAGTACCCACTTCATCTAATAGAGGGATCATTTCTACTTCATACGTACCATCAGCTTTACCCGTCCATCTTACAGACTCGTCTTTATATAGCGAACGCGATTCTACAACAATAGCCTCACTCACTACTAAACATGACAACAACCCAATACCAAACTTACCGATTAAGTCTTTATCAGCTAGTTCTCCACGTTTAGAGCTTTGCCCAATAACAGATAAGAACTGATGCACATCATCATGTGTAAGCCCTACTCCATTATCTTGAAAGATTAAACGATCTCCTTCAAAGGTGATATTGATCTTTCCCTTAAAGCTTTCATCGATGCCTTTTCGGACCGTCACCGCATCCATACCATTCTGTAGAAGTTCTCTGACGAATACTGTTGGAGAGCTATATATATGCTCTGACAACAGCTCTATCATTCCCTTCATATTCACTTGAAACTGAAATTGTTTCTGATTTTCCATTATCTTCTTCTTTTACGAGGACCTCCTACTATCTTCTGTGCATCTTCATTGCCATTCTCTGCAGCTTGTTGATACCATTCCATAGCAGAATCATCACTCTGAGGAACACCCTCTCCTTTTAAATAACAGTTAGCTAACTCGTACTGTGCCATATCAAAACCTGCTTCAGCAGCCTGAATCAAATAACTCACACCATATTCAGGATCTTTCTCTGCACCATCCCCTTTCACTAACATTAGCCCTACATAACTAGCAGCATCCATATTACCTCTATCAGCTACTTGCTTTAAGTAATGGAATGCTTCTACTAGATCTCTCTCAGTACCATTGCCATAGAAGTAACATAATCCCAGACGGAATATAGCAGAATCATACTGTCTATCAGCAGCCAATTTATAATAGTGGAATGCCTTAACCTCATCTACCTCTACTCCTAATCCAAATTGGTAACAAATACCAAGTCCTTCAGAGATATAGTTTCTCTCTTCTGCTGCGATATAGTATTCAAAGGCTTTGTCATACTCCTTCTCTTCACCATACCCATATAGATAATAATCCCCTAATGACAACATCCCTAGAGGAGAACCACTCTCTACTGATTTTTCAAACCATTCTTTACCTAGTTCTACATTTGTTTCTGCTAGATATCCATAAGAGTAATAAACTCCTACTTTATACTGTGCATAGTTAAACCCTGCCTCTGCACCAACTATCATGTATTCAAAAGCCTTTTCATAATCAGGCTCTCCACCGTTAATACCTTCTTCATAGAACAGAGCGATATCAACATTAGCGTCTACAAAACCTAACTCTAGTGCTTTAGAAAATAACTCAAATGATTTCTCTTGGTTCTCTTCACCTCCTGTACCATATCTATAACAGCGAGCTAAGTGATACACACCCTCAGCCATATCTTGTTCTGCAGCTAACTCAAAGTGAGCTCTTGCTTTAGCATAATCAGGTTCTCCTATACTACCTTCTTCATAGATAAACCCAAGACGAATAGCCGCATAAGTATACCCTTCATTCAGCGCATCCTCATATAAGCGAGCTGCCTCAGCAACATCCTGCTCTATACCTTCTCCTCTCTCTAATAGCATTGCTAGTTCTACCTTACAGTAATTAGAGTTAAAGTATTCTATCCCTCTTTGGTAGTAGCTAACTGCTTTCTCTAGATTAGGTTCTCCAGCATACCCAAAACGGTGATAACGACCCGCTAATTCTAATCCTGATAAGTTATTTCGCTCAGCTGCTAACTCGAATAGATATAACGCCTTTTCATAATCTGCCTCTTCTTCAAAATCAGCATTCTGATACGCTAGTCCTAATCGATAAGGAGCATAATCATTACCTGCTGCCATAGCTTGCTCTAACATTGCTTTTCCTCCTTCTACATCGCGCTCTACCTCTTCGAAGTCTAATAAAACAAAACCTTTTTCAGACATTGCTCTATCGTATTTATACTCAACTCCTCTATCTAAGAACTCCATCCCTTTAGCAATATCTTTAAAATCTTCATTATACAAGTAGATAATAGCTAGCTCTAGTGTAGCCTCACTAGAATAGTAAGCAATAGCTTTCTTGAACATTTCAATACCCGCTTCTTGCTTAGCTTCTAGTCCTTCTGTTCTAGGATAGAAGTAAGAATACCCTAGTACATATCCTGCATGTGTGATACCATAGTCATAAGCATCTGCTAGTAACTCTCTACCTTGCTCTTCTGTATAACCTAATTCTTCAAAACGACCATTACAAGCCATCATTCCTAACAAGTACTTACAGTAAGTACTATTATTCGCAATACCATCTTTTAAAGCAGCTTCAGCACTAACGTTATCATCTTCTCTTAGATAATAATCAGCTAAGATATAAAGCCCTCTTTTCTTCACATTGATTAGTTCAGAGAACTTCTCTACCACAGCTTTACCTTCTTCTCCTGAAGTACATCCTCTAAACTCAATGTTTAACAAAAACAGATTAGCGATATTTGCTCTCTCTCCATCTACAGCCGTTTTTAGAATTGTTACTGCTCCCTCTTCATCTTTCTCATACCCTTGTGTACCATAATACATAGCATATCCTACATAACATTTACACAAGTCATCTCCTAATTCCACACCTTTCTTTAGATAGCCTACAGCTCTTTCTTCATCTCTAAATCCGTATCTAGAGTTAATGAATAATTCATATTGATATGCATAAGCATGTTTATATCCTCTATCTATAAATATGTCATTCAATGCCTTCACATCTGTAAACCAGTCTGCATAATCCTCATCACTAAGACTCATACTACTATGAAGACAGTTAGAGTCCTCATTCAGCTGATCATACAGCTTCTCCAGCACCTCATTATTCTTACCTATTTGTTCAGCCAGCATACAGATTGCATGCGCTTTATACCACTCATGTGGATTGCTGTAATCATTCTTATTTAAAAACTCTTCAGCATGTGCTGTAATAGACACACTGTCATTTGCAAATTCTCTAACGTAATTTAAATATTCCATAGTAAACTGTTTCATAACTACCTTGTAAACAAGCTGATTTTTTTAGTTCTTTTTCATTTTATAGCAAATGTAGGAAAATGGCAATTAATACATGAAATAGTAAATTCCTAAATCACACACATACCACCCTCAAACAGTTAATTAAAATACTACCAATATTTCAAAAAAACATGCTTTTTACTTAAAAATAACAGAAAAAAAAGAAAAAAAGACTCTTTTAGAAAAACACTCACAAATAGTAGAAGAAGTTAGTTATAAAGTACACATACTGTAATTTAAAAACAGCTTACACTCACCCTATCAAAACATTAGCACCGTAATTAAGTCAATAAATAAGTAAAAAAATCAAATAAAGAATAGGCAAAAACCGTTCGACTAACTTTCGAACTAACAATTTCCTTCTAAAGAGGAAGGCAAATAAATTATAATTTTAAATAACTATTATTTACTCTTGACGAAGAAACAAGAGAGGCTAACAAACCTAGCACAATAATAGATACGAGTACAACGAAGATATTTACCCAGTTAAAAGCAACTGGATAAGCAAGTCCTTCTCGGATAGAAATAAACCCAAAAGCAACTTGTAACGAAACAACAATACCACCTAACACCAATCCTATCACACTCCCTAACACACAGATAATTAATCCTTGGAATAAAAATATCTTGCGCAGGTCGCTCACAGGTACACCTATTTGGTTCAGCGTTTTAATATTAGGCTGTTTTTCAAGAATGATCATAATCATAGACCCTACTAATGTAAACAGAGCCATAATCACCACCAATACGAATATCAGATAAACAACTAGATTCTCCATATTCAACATACGGTACAATCCATCGTTTAGCTGTGTTTTATTTTTTACGATATACTCTTCACCGAGTACCTCCTTAATCTTCTGAATAGCTTTACCTTCAGATACTCCTTCAGCAATAGCCAGCTCTAGATTAGTCACCTCAGTAGTAGGTATATTCAGTAGTGCACGTGCATTATCTATATCGACGAACACATACTTATTATCTAGATCATCATTACCTAGTACATATACTCCTGTAGGATTTAAATGTCTTTTAATAAAAGCATCCTCAGGATTTTCGATAGTTCCTTTACCAGGTTTTAACGCCAATGCTTCAAAGGCATTCTCTGTATCGAACAGTCCCATAGATAATAAGTGAGACATACCCACTCCCACTACTGCATCATCCGTATCAGGTTCTAGCCAACTACCATACTCTACCTTTTCGTCAAAGTCCGTCACATTAACGAAGTCTGAGTCAATCCCTTTAATCATAGAGACTGCCTGCTTATCCTTAAACGAAAACAACAAGCGATCCTCTACTACCTTAGCTACACCCTTAAAATAACCTGACTCTTCTAAATCCAGAATCTGTCTGTCTTCGACTACAAAGCTTTTACCCTTTGGGGTAAAAACTTTTAAATCTGGATCTAAATCATCAACGAAAGAAAGACTATACGCTTTTAACCCACTGAATACCGATAACACGATAAACATAGCCATAGCACTCACCACAATACCTACAGAAGATATTGTCGTAATAACATTAATTGCCTTGCTTTTACTTTTACTAAAGGCATAACGTTTCGCTATGTATAGGGAAAACTTCAATCTATTTTTTCTTTCTCTTTTCTAATAAGTCAGGATTAGCGATAGGGTTTTCATCACCCGTAAGCGCTTTGTCGATTTGATCGATATACTCTAAGCTATCATCCACGTAGAACAGTAAGTCTGGCACCTTTCTCATTTGGTGTTTTACTCGCTGTGCTAATTCGTGTTTAATTAACGGAGCATTAGATTTTATCCCTTTAAGTAGCTCTTCACCTTTATCGATAGGGAAGATACTTAAGTACACTCTCGCTACTGATAAATCACTTGTTATATTCACTTTAGAAACCGAAATAACTAAGTTAGTTATCCCGTTCTTACGCACCTCACCTTGCAAGATATCCACGATATCTTTTTGCAATAAGGCTCCCATCTTCTTTTGTCTATTAGTTTCCATGATGCAAAAATACAATTTTTTGAATAGCAAACTTTTTTATCTTTGTTTATATAACCCAAAACACTAAGAAATGCGAAAAATAGAACACATCGGAATAGCTGTAAAAGACTTAGAAGCGTCTAATGCCTTATTCGAAAAACTATTCGGTGCTCCAGCTTATAAGGAAGAAGCTGTAGAAAGCGAAGGAGTAAAAACTTCTTTCTTTATGAATGGCCCTAATAAAATAGAGCTATTAGAAGCAACTAACCCTGATAGCCCTATCGCCAAATTCTTAGAAAAAAAAGGAGAAGGCATCCATCATATCGCTTTTGATGTAGAAGATATAGAAGCTGAGATGAAAAGATTAGCAGCAGAAGGATTCACATTATTAAACGAAATTCCTAAAAAAGGAGCTGATAATAAATTAGTTGCCTTTTTACACCCAAAAACAACCAATGGGGTGCTTATAGAATTATGTCAAGAAATTAAATAATTTCTTTTAAAACTCTTGCATGAACCAATAAAAAACCATAATATTGCACCCGTTAAACACGTTTTAACTGGTCCTATAACTCAGCTGGTTAGAGTAGCTGACTCATAATCAGCAAGTCCCTGGTTCGAGCCCAGGTGGGACCACCACGAAATTTTTCGCTCAAAATGAGCGGTCCTATAACTCAGCTGGTTAGAGTAACTGACTCATAATCAGTAAGTCCCTGGTTCGAGCCCAGGTGGGACCACTAAAATTTCAGAGAAGCATCTATTGTAAAATAGGTGCTTTTTTTTTGCCCTTTTTTCACCTTTTTTTTCATCAGTACAACAAAAGTACAACAATTTGTTTTACCCCATAAAGATAGTAAAGTTTTCATTTTCTTGCAGTTAGTTATATTTTTAGTACTTTTATTACTAACCAACAACAAGACACTATGAATACTATTATTGAAACTCCGTTTTTTTTCTTTCACCAAAAGTTAGAAAAGTTAGGCTCTGTAACTCTTTCCAAGAAGTTCACCTATATAACTGCCGCATTATTACCAATTATATCCCTGGTAACATCCACTTTCCAATTACCCTATTTTTATAGTATATCTAAATGGTATACCCTTTTGCCTTTAACTGCATTGATTTACTCAATATTATTATTAAGTGCTGCAATTAATTTTTACAAAGGGCAGAACATATTTTTAATTAGTCATCTAAGTTTGATATATAAAGAATCTTTTAAATCATTTAAAAATTCTAAAGAATATCTACTAACACTTCCTTCTAAAAAAACAATTACAATTTATAATACAACTCCCTGTAAAAAGAAGCAAGAGCAAAAAAAAGACAATGTATTTGTTTTTAGCACAACACATGAGACTCTAATCAAAGAAACCTTGCATGAATTAAAGAAAGAAATTATTAATGATGACACAACAATTCAAGATTTTAAAAAAGTCATAGGATCTTGTATTAGCAAAAAAACAGATAATCCTAATTCTTTTATTAAGTTAGAACTTCAATCACAACATTGCGCCATGTTCTTAGAAGCTTTCTTTATACCTTTTGTAGAGTTATTTACTTTACACAAAACCAACCTTAAAGAAAGTTGTCGCTACTTTCAATATGCAACCTTAGAAAACTATTGTACCATAAAGTATGATTCAATAAGTAAAAAGAGTAGAAAGTTAATTACAAACGCTCATAAAGAAACTTATGCTAAAATCTTAGAAAATGTAAAAAGTCAGTTATCTAAAAAACTGTCCTAAGACTAAAATTAAATGTCGGTTCACCGACAAACAACCATTTCAAGTAGCTTCATTACAATAGTTTAGCGTCATAATCCAAAAAACATTTATTATGACAACGCTAAAAATCATTCAAGAGCTTAACGAGATCAAGCTAATGATTACTAAAGGTAATCAGTTTCAAAAAGAAATCTTCACTATTAAAGATTTGATGGCTTATACTGGCTTTTCAGACAGTACTATTCATAAGTTAACTTCTAAAAACTTAATTCCTCATCACAAACCCACAAACGGCACTTTATTCTTTGACCGCCTTGAGATAATTGAGTGGATTAAACAATATAGAGTCTTTACCGACCAAGAAGTTCTATCACAATTTTCAAAACAGTTAAAAAAATAAAAGCATTGATAGCCCTACTATCAATGCTTAAATAACTATTTCGATAACAAAAGAAAACAGTAGTAAATATAGCTACTTCTTTCTGAAAATTTTTTGATATGAATACAACTGCAACAGAATATATTCGAATAGGAACAGAGTACTATGCGATAAGAAAGAAGAACGTCAACGGTAAAGAAATCATTGTTGAACGTAAACTGTGGAAAAAGTCTGAAATCATCACTGACTTTGGAAAGGATATCATCAAAGAGTTACCCAAATTCTTTGGTTATAAATGTGAACCCTGTCACATTAATTACACTCATTTTATAGGAGATTACTTTAATTCCTACTCTCCTATTTTATATCACATTGACACAGAAAGCCCATTATCTATAGATTCCCTTAAACAGCAGATACCTATTACTAGTTATTTTCTGCATCACATCTTTGGAAATCAATACTTACTTGCAATAGATTATTTTAAAATTCTACTATTCTATCCAGAGCAAATATTGCCAATTATAGTACTTGTATCTAGGAATCGTGAAACAGGAAAAACCACATTTTTAAATTGGATAAAAGAAATCTTTGATAAAAATGCTGTATTTATAAAGGCTAATGCATTTACAGAAAAATTCAACAGTGAGATGGATAGTAAACTTCTCTTATTAATAGAAGAAGTAAAATCTGAGAACAAAGATATTGTTGAAGCAATTAAATACATTTCAACGGCTATGTATCAATCAATTGAATACAAAGGCCAAGAGAAAATTGAACAAAGATCATTTCTTAAGATTATCATGACAAGTAATCACGAACATAACTTTCTAAAGATAGATAAAGAAGAAACAAGGTTTTGGGTTATTAAAGTCCCTCTTATTAAAAACAGAACTACTGAGTTTTACACCAAACTCATTAAGGAAATTCCCATTTTTTTAAACTATCTCTATAGAGTTCCTTTCTCTACAGAAAACAAAACCCGGATGTGGTTTACTCCAGAGACTTTACACACAGAAGCTTTACATAAACTAAAACACGATGTAGATCTTCAAAACAAGAACCTAGTGCTTGATATACTTGATATTATATTCAATGAATTTGATATTGATCAAATAGATACCACTCCTTCGGATATTAATGCTCTGCTGAATTATTATAACAGAGGTCATAATATCACAATGAGAGAGATACAAACAACACTTGAAAACATAGCCTTAGTTCGATCAACTAACTCAAATAATTATGAACGAGTCAAAATAGAGGATAATACTTTAAAACGGACTATTCACAAGGGTAAATATTACAGGATTTCAAAAGAAATACTTTTAAATCAGATGACAGATGACATAAAAAAGTAATAAGCTATTTACCAACAACTTAAGTATTAATAAATCATAAACTACTTGTCATCTACGACTCATCTGCGCTCATCTAATGAATGTAATTCACTATTAGTACAATTATGATCAGATGCTCAGATGACAACTAAATGACATACAGATACCACTTTAAACACTATAAATCAACAACATACAACCAAACAACTCAAATTATGAATATTCAAGAAGCAAAAAACATATCGATTATTTCTATTTTAGATAGCCTTGGTATAAAACCAACTAAAATCAATGATAAACAAGCCTGGTACCACTCTCCTTTTAGAGCAGAAAATTACCCCTTCGTTTAGTGTGAGTATAACTAAAAATGTATTCTATGACTTTGGCGATAGTACATATAAAGGAAATGTAATTGACTTTGTAATGCTATATTACAAATGTGATGTAAAAGAAGCTCTAAAGATCTTAGCAAACAATTCTTTTTCTTTTCACCAGCAACTTTTTAATTCACCGGTTAATACAGATGAGAAAGATTATGAGATTACAGCAATTAAACCTCTGAGAAATAAATATCTTATATATTACATCAAGCAAAGAGGCTTATGCATTAAAACAACTCAAAAGTACTGTAAGGAAATACATTATATTCTTAAAGATAAAGCTTATTATGCAATAGGTTTTCAAAATGAACTTGATGGGGTAGAACTCAGAAACAAATATGTTCAAATATGCTTAGGCTCCAAATATCCTACCTATATTAATAATAATTCATCTACCGTATTTTTATTTGAAGCCTTTATCGACTTTTTATCCTTTATAACTCTTAAACCTAATTTAGAATATAGGTTTGATTACATCATTTTAAACTCCGTTAATACTTTAGATATCACACTTATTCAATCCTCGAACAAGTTTTTATATAAAACCTTAGACGATTCTAAAACATTTGAATCTAAATATAAAACCATAGTTGCTTGTTTTGACAATGATACTGCTGGAGATAAAGCAACTGAGAAATTAATTTCAGCATTTCCATTAATTACAAAAGATGCAAGAGTTAGATATAAAGATTACAAGGATGTCAATGATTATTTACTGAGTATTAACCGCGATAAACTGACGTGAGAATCATCGAGATGTGTCTTTGTCCTTACAAATTGAAAATTTGAACCGGAACAAAGACCACTCGTTTTTCTCCCGAAGGTCGCAAAATTGGTGAGACGATGAAAAGAGAACACAAGATAGAATTTAGAGTTACCCTTACTGAATCTCTGCTTATAAAAAACAAAGCAAAGAAAATTGGTTGTAGCGTTTCTGAATATTTACGAAGTACTGCCCTGGGGTATTCTGTAAGTTATAAACTAACTCAAGATGAAATTGAAATTTACAAACTACTAAACAAATTTGCTGACAACTTTAGAAGAATAGGTAACCTTTTTAAACTTGGAGATACCACGAAGGTAAAAGAATCCACCATTGAAACAGCAAACTTAATTAGAGCTCACCTTGAAAAACTAAAGTAATATGATAGCTAAAGCAAAAACATGTATTGGAGGAGCAGCACTTTTTAATTATGTAATTAATCCAAGTAAAGGCTATGAACTTGCTAGAAATAATCTTTCGGGGGAAACTCCGAAAGATATGTATCAAACCATGCAGATTCTACAAAATCAAAACACTCGCTGTAAAAACAATACAATCTCCGTTGTTATATCCCCTACTATTGAAGATAGTAGAAAAATGACAAACCAAGATTTAGAAAATCTCGTAAAAGATTTTTTAGTTGGTTTAAAATTAGATCCCAAAGACGCGCAATACATCGCTTACTTACATACTGAAAAAGAGCACAAACACATTCACATTTTGATTAACCGTATTGATGAGAATGGAAAAGCACTAAAAGATAACTATATCGGATTTCAAGCACAGAGTATTGCTCACGAAATAGCCCTAAAATACAATTGGACTTCAATAAGACAAGAAAATCTAAATAGAAAAGAGCTTTTAAAAACTAATCAGAAACAGACAGCTGAAATAATAAAAAAGGCTCATTATTTTGTTTTAAAAGAGCGTCCTAAAAACTTAGATCAATACATCAATATGATGCTAGCACATCAAATAGAAGTAAAACCAACTGTAAACAAACAAGGTAATATTCAAGGATATAGATTTATTCATTTACCAACCAACACAAACCTAAAAGCAAGTGAGGTTGATCGGAATTTAAAACTGAATGAACTCTTTGAAAATAACATACCAAAACCAAATAATGATTTATTTCATACTGTATTATATAAAGACCAAGACAAACAAATCTGTTTTGAAAATTGGAATACAAATACAGTAAGTCTATTTAGTTTTTTAAACGCTTATGGAAATTACTATGAGGATTATATGCCTGATATAACTAAAAAGAAAAAACGAAAACAAACATTAAATCTTTAACTATGGCAAAGAGACAACCTACACTCACAGAACTCACTGAGTTACTATTTCAGCAGGTAGTTCACTTGCAAGAAAAACTCAAGCAAAATATTACTCTGCAAACTCAGCTTTCAAACAGGATAAATAATATTGAAGTAAAAGTAAATGTGTCTGAATTACACAAAATTGAGTCAAATAATAGACAAAGATTACAAGATGATTTCACTGCATTTCAGTCCACACTTTATGATACTAAAGAAGACCTTTTAAAAGTATATAGGGCTATTAGTCATAAAAAGATGTTCTACATCATAGCCCTTAATATTTTTCTTTTACTCACAAGTGGTTTATCAATTTACGTTGCGATTAAAAAATCAATTCATTACTCTGATTATAATCAGTTAATAGAAAATAATAAGAAATCGAATCTTGAATTAATGTATCTGAATCAATTCTTTAAAGAGAATCCAAAGAACTTTGAGGTCTATAAAAAGTGGAAAATCACTTCTGAAAATAACACAAAAAAGTCTTTATAGTACATTGATTTTTAGTTTTAGTTTTATTTTTTATTAACAATTACACAAAGTTAGGCAATGCCTCGCGGTTCGCTAGCAAGAAAACCCCCATAAATGCTTGACTAAAGTCTTCGCTTTATTGCGCCCGTTTCTTGCGCTTGCTAAGCCATTACCAACTGTTGCTCCATAATTAATTTAAAAATTTAATATTATGGAAACTACAGTTTTAGACAAACAATGGCTTATCGCTTCAGAAGTAGAATTAATTTACAAATCAAAAGTAAAGGCTTCACAGAGACCTCAAATTACATCTTCTTACAATGCATATCAAATAGCATTAAAGGCTTGGGATGGTAATAAGATTGAATTGTTAGAACAGTTTAAAGTTCTTATGCTTTCTAACAACAATAAAGTACTTGGAGTATTAGAAGCTTCCTCAGGAGGAATAACCGCAACAATAGTAGATTTAAGAATTATTTTCTCAGCTTTACTAAAGGCTAATGCTACAGCTTTTATAATTATTCACAATCATCCATCTGGAAAGTTAACTCCAAGTGATCCTGATAGACAAATTACAAGAAAGATAAAAGAAGCAAGCAAGATACTTGATATTACTCTTTTAGATCACTTAATTATAACCGAAGAGAGTTACTACTCCTTTGCAGACGAAGGCACCTTATAGGTGTCTTTGTTTTTTTATATATTCTTAATTACTCTAGTTTTTCACTTTTGTATTTGACTCAAATGAATTTACTTAGAAGCTAAAAATACCCTTTATCAAATAAACATCAAATAAGAAAAAAGCTAATTTTAAGTAGTTTAACTTTTAAAACTAGGTTTGTATCAAATAACCATCAAATAAAAAAACAACTGATTTTAAGCAATTTCAATTCTTAGTTAGAATCGGGCATTTCTAGAATTCCTTAAAACTATACTTATCAATACGAGAACCTAACAATAATTATGTTACCTTAAATAAAAACTGTACCTCAAACCGAACAAGATACCTGCAAGATAAAGCAAATATAAAAAGGTATATAACCTTAGTGTATTACAAAAAAAAGCTAAAAGAGCAAACAGTATATATATTTCTTTTTTAGGCCATTTAATTACACAATTTAAAAAAACGCCAAAAGTTCACTACTTTCATACAAATCAGTTTGATTACAAAAAATAGCACTTTTATGTAAGCAAAAAATATTGATTACAATTTTTGAAGACTAACTAGTTTGATTACAAAAAACAACACTTTTATGTAAGCAAAAAATATTGATTACAATTTTTGAAGACTAACTAGTTTGATTACAAAAAATAGCGCTTTTATGTAAGCAAAAAATATTGATTACAATTTTTGAAGACTAACTAGTTTGATTACAAAAAATAGCGCTTTTATGTAAGCAAAAAATATTGATTACAATTTTTGAAGACTAACTACTTTGATTACAAAAAACAACACTTTTATGTAAGCAAAAAATATTGATTACAATTTTTGAAGACTAACTAGTTTGATTACAAAAAACAACACTTTTATGTAAGCAAAAAATATTGATTACAATTTTTGAAGACTAACTAGTTTGATTACAAAAAACAACACTTTTATGTAAGCAAAAAATATTGATTACAATTTTTGAAGACTAACTAGTTTGATTACAAAAAACAACACTTTTATGTAAGCAAAAAATATTGATTACAATTTTTGAAGACTAACTAGTTTGATTACAAAAAACAACACTTTTATGTAAGCAAAAAATATTGATTACAATTTTTATACCCTAACTAATTTCATTAAAGGTTCAAAAGAATACATCGCAGCTCTACGCCCTGATGATTCTTCTCTTAAAACTAAATAGCCATTATCAACTAATTTTTTAATCATTAGTACTGCTGTTGCATTCGGGATCTTTGTGGTACTAACAAATTTATTATTTCTAAATACTGGATAAGTAAATATAAAATCAAGTATCTCTATATTCCATTTTGAAGATAGTAACTCAGAGAATTCAGTTTTTGTAGTTTCGTACAAACTCTTTATACTCTCAGCTATTTCTAAATTTTTAATCGCTTGATTTTCTACTGCTTTTAAGAAAAAAAGAATCCATTCATTCCAATCCTTTGTTTTGGAAACATTACGCATTTGTTCTATATATTCATCTTTATTTTCTTCAAAATATCCACTAATATAAAAATGAGGTTCTGAAAGAATTTTTTCTCTCCATAAGTTCAGCGTAATTAACATTCTTCCAATTCTTCCATTTCCATCTTTAAAAGGATGCAATGCTTCAAACTCCAAATGCATAATAGCAGTTTTAATTAACGGAGGAAAATCACTATTTTCTAAAAACTTAAAAAGCTGCTCTAATCCATCAACTAGATTTTCTGGCCTAATAGGAATAAACTGAATTTCTCTTTTTAACCTATCCGCCAAATAATTTTGTTCTTTCTTAAATTCACCAGGAGATTTATTTGCTCCTCTACCTAAATATAATAACTGTTGATGCATTTGCTTAAGAAAGCTTAATGAAAAATCATAGCCACTTTCAAGTGCACTTTGAGCATTTTTCAAAGCACGCTGATATAAGATAGTTTCTATTACATCGGCTTTAGCAGTAGTGATATCTTCACCTTCATGATCAGCCTCATATTGAAGTATCTCATCCATTGTGCTAATTGTACCTTCAATTCTAGAAGATAGTACCGCTTCCTGATTTCTTAAAGGAGCTAATAAAATTTCAGTGTTATGTAGGTTTTTTAACATTTGATCAAAACGTGCCAATGCATCAGTAGCCCTCACTAATTCTTGAATAAAAAGAGCATAATTAATACTCTTTGGAGGAAAAACACCATAATGATAATCTACCGCTTTCTCTAAATTATAATTCATACACTTTTATTTTGATTACAAAAATACAAATAAAAAACAAAACAAAGCCTCTTGATTACATAAAAACACACATTATTGTAATCAAAGTATTTTTACTAAATTATAATGTAAAATAGAAACAGATAAATCTCTATTAAAAATCAAATAAGCTTCCCTCTTTACAAAACACGTTTTATCAGTTCCCACAAACATAGTTAAAACAAATTCTCAAATGCCTGATCAAGCTCTTCTCTATTAAAATCCTCTACATAAGCTTCAGTAGTTTTAATAGATTGGTGCCCAAAGGCCTGTTTAAGCATATATAAGTTCACCCCTTTTTTTAATGATAGAGTAGCGAAAGTATGACGAGCTGTATAAAAGGTAATCTTTGTTTTAATCCCACATTCCTTTGCAATGATATTTAACTGCTTATTATAATAATCCCTAACACTACTTTTTCGTGCTCTTAGTTCTTCTTTAGTATATAAGCTTAGATCTTTATCCAGGATTGAAAAGATGTAATCTGTATCAAATGGCCTATAGATTCTGAAATAGTTTAAGATAGTATCCAAGTCTTTATTCTCTGGTATCTTTACATTAATAGCCACGCCTGTTTTATTTCGGATATAACTAAAACGATTAGAGTTTATATCATCCCATTTTAATTCAGCGATATCAGTAAAGTTCATTCCTCGACAAAAGAAACTAAATAAATAAGTATACAACACCTTAGCTCCTTCAGTATTTTCTGAAAAGTCATAATCAAGTAGCAGCTGTAACTCTTCTTTTGTAAGCGCTTTTTTTATCTTGGTAGATTTCAACTTAGAAATCACATAATCTCTAAATGGATAATTCTCCAAAGATGCTATTTTTGATTTAATAGCAGAATTATAAATAGCACGTATATTACGCATATATATACCTATTCCTCCATTTGTACAGCCTCTTGATCTTAAGTCTGCTTCAAAGGCTACTAAAAAAGAATAATCAATTTGTGTAAACTCATATTTGATCACCCCAGGCTTAAAACGTTTTAAAGCCTTTAACGAATCATTATATGAACTTGCTGAACTAACTTGACCTGCTTCTTTGAATTGCTCAATCCTATTTTGAAAAAAAGCAACAAATTTTACAATCTCAACCTTCTCTGGTCGAAGTAGAGAATCAAATACTTCAAGTGTAAATTCTTTTTCTTGTTCAATCATCAAGTCCAATACTTTTGACGCATCTTGTTTTAGCGTACTTAATATTCTATTGGCCTGTAAAAAATTTGGAAACTTAGAAGTAAACTCCCCCACTTTTGCATTCCAAAATTTAGGTGCAGTACTGTAAGGTGTTTTATAGAATTTAGACCTCCTATTAATAGTAACTCTAAGATTAATTGGGTAAGTTCCATCACTTAATTTTGTCTTTTTTAATACAATTTTTAAACTCGTTTTCATCATAAATAATTTTAAAGTACAACATACGTACAACAAATCGGTACTTATTGTGCAAATAGATGAAACAAAAATATTTTAAAAATTTTGCAACTAGCTAAAAATCAGTCGATCTGAAATAAAATGCAATTAAATACAACATTCATTTCTCCGGCTCATAATCAGTAAGTCCCTGGTTCGAGCCCAGGTTAGACCACCGAAAAACCCCTTAACACACTGTGTTTAAGGGGTTTATTTTTTTTAGGGGGCTCGTTAGGGGGCTGAATTAAAGTAAATAAAAAACTGTTTTATGTAAATAAACTCGAATTATTTTTCACAAAACTTGTTACTGTTAACCGATGTACACCTAGAATCCTTCCTATAGCACTATAAGAAACATTCTTGTCTAAAAGTTCTTTTATCTTTTTTTCCTGACCTGTTAGCTTCGTTCTAGCAGACTTACTCCCTATTGGGCGACCAAGTATAACCCCTTCCGCTTTTTTACGCGCTAAAGCTTCCTTTGTACGCTGAGAAATCAAATTACGTTCTATTTCTGCGGAGAGTCCGAACGCAAAGGCTAATACCTTAGAATTAATGTCACTTCCTAAGCGATAATTATCTTTAATAGTCCATACATGTATATCACGGTTCATACATTCATTTAAAACCCCCATAATCATTAATAAATTACGTCCAAGACGCGACAGTTCAGAACAAATTAAAATATCTCCCTTTTTCATTTTTTTTAAAAGTTTCCCTAGTTTACGCTCATCAACCTGCTTCGATCCTGAAATTGTCTCCTCTATCCATTTATTAACTACTACATCCTGTTTCTCACAAAAATGGTTAATCTCGAAGCGCTGGTTTTCTACTGTTTGCTTGTCTGTACTTACTCTAATGTATCCGTAAATCATATTGTATAAATTTTATACAAAAATGGTTTAAAATAAACATTAATTGACTAAAATAAATCTAGCCATTTTATATGACTTTAAAACGAGCATTTATTTTGAACAGTTTAGTCACCTTACAGATTTTCAAAGTAGCGAAAGCTGGGTTGTACTTTCTCCTATTGAGAAACAAATTATAGAGAAAATTGAAGCCGCAGGAACTCCCTTAAAAGAATGGAATATAAATATTAATTACGGAATAAAAACAGGCTTTAATGAGGCTTTTATAATTTCTAAAGAAAAGAGAAAAGAATTAATTGAAAAGGACCCTAAAAGTGTCGAGATTATACGACCTATTTTACGTGGCAGAGATATTAAAAGATATGGTTACGACTTTGCTGACAAGTATTTAATATGCGCAAGGTTAATTGCGGAAATACCAATTAATTACCCTGCTATAAATGAACATTTAACGGCATACATTGGAAGTAAACAACTTGGAGATAATTCAACTACAAAAGTTTTTAAAAGGCCGTGGTGGAGTTGGATGCAAGAGCCTATTAACTATTGGGATAATTTTTTTGGACAAAAAATTATTTACCCAAATATGACAAAGTTTCTACCTTTTTATCTAGATGATAAATCTTTTATGCATAATGATAAATCATTTATGATAACGGGAGAAAATATTGCTTATTTGACAGCATTTTTGAACTCTTCACTGTTTAAATATTGTTTTATTGATAATTTCCCTGAGTTACAAGGTGGTACTCGTGAGTTAAGGAAAGTATTTTTGGATAAGATTCCCGTTCTACAAGTTTCTAAAAATATAAATTTAGAATTCGAAAAGTTAGTTTCGGAAGTTCAAGAACTAAAGAGTAATCAGTTATGTACCACAGAAATAGAGCTTGAAATTGATAGGCGAATTTTTGAATTATATTCTTTAAGTGAAGAAGAAAAAGATATTATTGGTTTTATTGAAATTAAATAATGTTGTTAAAAATAATTATCTAAATTATGCATCTTAACTTAAGTATGGATGAAGAAAGAATTATAAAATGTCAAGACATATAGATATTTAGGTTCAGCTTGTACTTGTGATTTAGTTGTATTATTTGAAACATTCCAATCTATAGTGCATCATAATTTTGTCCTTTACTAAAATGTCTACTTTATTTTTTGTAGAAGAACTTTAGTTTCTCACATTGAAATTCAAGTTAGAATATTTTCTCACTTTTTAATTTATACCAAGCAAAGGTTAGGCCTTAATTTAGGCCTATCTCAAGCCTTAGGATTTGTATTACACATTTTTCAAAAAAACTAAGTCCTATTTATTTCAAAGTTTCTTATCAATATTACTACACTCTTACTAATGTTTCTGCTAGCTTCTTATCTAAATATTTTTGTTCATGAAGTGTTATTCCAAATGAATTAAATACAATATCATTAATTTGATTTTCAAATTCATCTGCTTGATCGTCATCAGGAGATTTAAGTAGGGAATCAACTAATTCAGTAAGCTTCTTCTTTGTTGTTTGATCCACCAAAGTTGCTATCTTGATTTGTTCAATATAAATTTTCTGCATAAGATATCCTCCATTATCCATCATGGAAACTGTTTGACTGATCTGATAGCGTCCAACTATAGAATTCAAGAAGGCGAGCACGTATTTTAGATCTTTACCAACTGCGATAAAGCAAGTCTTATCTGTGTAAAGTGACTCTGTTGTGTATGAGAATCTAGGAAAACGTTCAGTATTATCTTTTCTTATCCGCATAGTTTCTGCCCATACTATTTTCTGCTTAAAAAAATCGTCCAAATAAGCTATCGTATCTTGGGTTTCAAACCATTGGTTTTTAGTCTTTTTCCTACTTCCTTTGTCTCCAGTTTGTTTTAATCTATCATATCCAAAACTCATAAGATGCTCTTTTACAGCGGGATATTTTTCAATATCTATTTTTAAGCTGGGAAAGGTTGTAATTATATACAAATCTGCAAATTCATAGGAATAACGCTTAATATCACGTCCTCTGAGTAACGGTCGTATAATTTCGGCACTTTTGGGATCAGCTGCAATAAGTTCATCTCTCTTTTCACCATCAATAATGAAAGCTTCATTATACCCTGTAAGTATTCCTCTATAGATATTGATATCCCAATCTTTTAATGGAGTTCCCACAGCTTCAATTTTTGATTTTATACGTTGTTCCATTTCACTCAAAACAATCCAGCTATCAGTAGTATTGAAAGAGGAAATGTTAGAGTATTGTTCAAAATAAATGCTCAAATTATTTAACACCTTTCCTTTTACAATACAAGCTTGTGTTTGTTGTCTATTTTTTTCCTTAGTAAACATTAGAATATTCGTATCAACAGTTGCTGAATCAAATACTTGAATACCACCAAAATCTATAAGTATTAAAGGATTAGTGTAATCAATAAGATACTTTCGTAAGCTTTCACCATACGCAGCACGCATCCATTTATTAGAAGTAATAAAAATTAAAACCCCCTTATTCTTAAGTATATTATTTCCCAACTCATAAAATAAACTATAAATATCTCCTGTACGAGCAAAAGTTAAATAACTTAATTGCTGCAAGACATCACTTGCTTTGCCCATTTTTTGCAGTTGAATATACGGCGGGTTCCCAATAACAACGTCAAATCCAATATAATTACCCTCATCATCTAAAACCTCCGGAAACTCAAATCGCCATTCGAAAGAATCTTGATAAATCACGTTATTCAAAATCTCTTCTTTTCGTAAGTTTGCTTTATCAGCCCTTATTTTCAATTTCTTTAAGTTATCTTTTTCAACTTTCTTAATCTTCTCTCCGAATAACTCTAAATTTATTAAACGCTGACGCTCAGTCTCATACTTATTAGAAACTCGTTCAATATCCTCTTTCGTCTTATTATTTAGTGTAGTTTTAAAGTTAGACTTAATAGTGTCAATAATATTTTGAATCTCAATCTTTTTCGTTTTACTATTAGTCTTTTTATAGTTATTTACTGCCATTTTATAATCTTCAATGGAGTAAATCACCTCTTTATTTTTAAAAGCAGCTTTCAAACTATCCTCTAATGAAAAGCGACTAATAAGTGAATTCCCGCACTTGATATTAATATCTATATTTGGTAATGTTTGTAACTCACCAGTGCTAGTATAATACGCATTTTTAAGTAACTCAATCCACAACCTCAAACGACAAATGTTAACGGAGTTTGGATTTATATCTACACCAAACAAGCAATTTTCAATCACACTTTGCTTTTCATGGAAAAGTGTTTTCTGTATGGTTAAACTATTAACATCATGTCGTTGATACTCAAACAATTCCCCTTCATTGTATGCAATATATAGTTCATCTTGTTCAATAGAGATCTCACAAGGAATTCGATTACCTTCCTCATTACACAAAATATTTAATTCGCTTTTAATTGCAATCACTTCATTTAAAGCGGATACTAAAAAGTGCCCAGAACCTACAGCTGGGTCACATATTTTTAGGCTATTAATAGTTTGATTAAACTTAACTAAATCAGCTTTCTTAAAGTATTGCGAACAATAATCTTTAACATCCTCGAAAGTTTCGATGGTGCCATTATATTCTTGCTTAAACTTATCAACAACCGCTTTTCGAATAGCCTCTTTACACATAAACATGGTAATATAACCTGGTGTATAAAAAGATCCATCTTTATATCCATTTATTTTTTCAAAAATTAACCCTAGAACAGAGGCATTAATTAAAGTCTTATTCTCTTGTCTATTTTCAAAATCTGTGTTTGCATCCGCAGAAAAATCATATGCATCTAAAAAAAGAAAAATATATTTTAGAGTACTTAATTTGCCTTTTAAACGATTGCCACTAGCATCTTTTAAAACTGTTAATGAAAAAATCTCCATCTCTTCATCTTTAAGCGCAGAAATATCAAAAGCTTGTTTCTCTAACTCGCTATGCTCAAAAAGACTACTGTTTAGATATGGAATATTTTTAAACTTATCTTTATATTTGACATGACGTTCAGGTAAAGGTTTGGCTAATGCTGAAAAAAACAAGTCATTTAAAGCGTCATAACCATCCAAAAAAGTAAAGTTTAAAAATCGATAATCTTCTGAATTATTATAACTTACCAATTGAGATTCAAGAAGCTTTAGGAATAATATTCTATTAATCCAATTAATACAAATCTCTAAGCCAATTGCGAATGATTTATCTTCAACTCCAGAAAAGCCTTTAACACGATGCAAGTAATCTTTATCCTCTAGAGTAAAAATAGTGTTTTCTAAAAGTGATGCATAATCACGATCCTTTTCTGATTTACGTATAATAACCTTTTTTGAACTCTCTTTTACTTCCTCTAAACCTATGATATGAAGCAATTCTTTGTAAAAAGACTCATTCAACTTATTACTATCATTACCGAAACTATGTCCTAATAAATGAACATTTGAAAATAACTTATAAATCTCAGTAGTTTTAGTCTCATTTAGGCTATTTAATTCTTCTTTATTTAATTCTAAATGAACAAATGGTAACTTATCTTGAATCTCCTTAATGTATTTAGATGCAATCTCATCATAAAAAAGCTCATTCCGAGAGGTATCTTTTAAACCATCACGAAACGCAATATACTCTTTAACTAAACTTGAATTTTTATAAAATAGAGAGTAGAAATCCTCTGCCTTAAAAAAGAACCACTCTAAACCATTTGTAATAATCAAGTGTTTAATGTTATTGTTTTTTTGATCAATACGCTCCCTTAAATAATATAAGAGCAACTCTTGAAGCGCCTTTTTATTTAAATTATCCTTAGATATAAATTCTGCTTTATTACTAGGTCTTTTCGCTTCAATAATTACTCCTATGTCAGTTTTAGCTGTATCTCCTAAATAAATTGCAAGATCTATACGCCCTTTGGTATTAATTAAGTTATCCTGGTAAAAAGTGCTTTTTAAAAAAAGTTTTATTGGTTCTTTAATATGCTCTTCACTCTCATTCTGTTTATCACTTATCTCAATAGCTTCAAGACAATTTAATAATGCAACCTTAAATTTATCTATATCATTATATACTGGTTTAAATTTACGATATGCAGGATTTAATGCTTTAGTTATTGATATTGCTCCCATGGTTCTAAATACTGTTTTTATTAATAAAAGCTAAAAGTACAAAATAATTCAAATAGGTTAAAATAACTTAAAATTAACTCAAAACTGCCATGCAGAAAATAACAAACTAGATTAGTCTTAAAAAAACACTTAAATAACAATTCTCTCAACACATATAATAAGAATAACGCATTTAAACTTACAAACAAAGCTTCAATAAGAAATATAATATTGTTAGATATGAAATTACGTACGACTACCTTTTTTAAATTAAGCAATTCTTCCCTACATTTGTACTTGAAAACATTACGAACAAGCGTAATCTATCGTTACTGGTTTATCAGAAATTGCGACCTTCAGATCACAGCCAACATAGCGATAGACTTACGCCCGTGCCTTATATTGGCGTGGGCTGAGTCTGTCTGGCTGTTGGGTTGTCGCAAACCTCTGATAAGGACATGATCTTAGTTACACGCCTTTTTTGCCTTTAGGTCATGGACATTAAATACTTCGCCCCTTTTTTAAATTATATTTTTTACGATAAACTAAATATTAATTACAAAAGTCTAGATAAACAGGAATTATCACCCCGTTTTTTTTCCGCATTAGCGCAAATAGAAAAAAACAAGCCAAGCTTGTACATTCTAGAGAAGGTAGATTTAGCATTCAAACAATTAGAAAAAGAAAAGATCCAAGACGATATGTACCTCTATTTAAGTACTAAAGTGGATATAGTTTTGGAAAGTTTCTTTACTAAAATAGCATTCCAAAATGAAGTTAATAAATATGACTTAGAAAGTGAGCAAATTAACGCTCTACAAACCCATTACAATTTTCTAGCTTACACTTTCTTCTCAATGATTATTCTCCAATTTAACTACCAAAATAGTACACTTACAATTCAAGAGTTCTTAATAGTCCTACAGCAAGCACAAAATCATAAAACAATGTGGGAATAGAAAATAACTATAGTTTGTGATACTCTTTTTCTGTAATTGATAATGAATATTTCCCCGTAAGAGAAGATCGCTTAAATTGAGACTTTAAAGCCTTTAAATGCCTCTTAGTTACTTCTAAGTCTCTTTGACCTTCATCGATTGAAACCTGTTTTCGGTTTATCTCATATTGTAGTTGATCTACTAAGTTTTGCAACTTTAAAACCTCCTTCTCTTTATTCTTAATAGTCTCCTCGAAAAGGGCTTTATTCTCTGTTTGGATGTAGCTATTGTTCTCCACAATTTGATTACTTGCACTTTGCCTTTCTAATAAAATAGGGACTAAATAATTTTTTTCATTGTGGCGTAACATACTTACGATTGTCTTATTTGATTTATCACTACTCTTCTCTAAATTAATTAATAACTGTTGTAACTCACTAGTTTCCTTATCGACTCTAGCCATAGTTAATAAAAGGTTATCTAAGGTATTATTTACAAATTCCCGCTTAACATCTACACCATATTTTTCGATAAAATTAAACACCAGCTCAACAGCTTCAGCCTGATTCTTCAATTCATATTTCTCTTTTAATTGATTGATTTGTCCAATCACAGACATACTTAACCTAATTGTTGATATTTTCATATTACATACATTTTTCACATACACTTAACCCTATATAAACCAGCACTTTAAATAAACTAATTACCACTATACATTACTTATACCACAAAATCAACATACACCCTCTACCCACTAAAGACACAACCACCTAAAATTCAGCCCATTAAAAAACGGCGGTACCCTGTACCTCCGTTTCCTCTTGCTCAATACGCGGGAGTATATATTCTAGTAAATAATTAAATATTATTACTGCTTAAAAATTCATTTATATCCTTATATCCTGTAAATATTCCCCTAATATCTTTAGACTTATTAGGGTATACATCTATAATACTCTTTGTAGTTAACTCACCAGAGTTATCATTATCTAGGCATAAATAAATTACATTGTAATTATCTAACTCACCTACTATACTATCTTTATTGGATACACTATTTAACACAATAAAATCTAATTTTTTCTCAATAGAAGGATATAGACTTAACAAACTCAAAAAGTCGGTCCAACCTTCCAAGACCACTACCTTTTTTCTTGAATTACAAATCCAGGAATAGCTTTTGGCTACTAAGCACCCTTTAAAGTATTTACTTCGTAACTCATACCCACCTAACACATTTTTAAAACCTATTGCATAAAACAGCCTCCCATTCAAACAATAATGCACCTCTATACAGTACTTTTTAACTAACCCAACATCAATACATCTACTATGTATATAATTGAACAGTTTTATATTTGTTAAGGGCTTAATAACCTTGATTTCGTAGTTCTTCACTACTTCAGATATGTGCTCAAGAAAAATTGGCTGGTGAAAAGAAAATGAATCACTGGCTAAAAACTTCAATGCTTGCTTTAAATTACATTGGTTATATCTCATCACTAAATCCAGGACGTTTCCTCCAACTCCTTCGCCGTGATCAAACCAAACATTCTTAACGAGATCAATTTTAAATGAAGCTGTCACCTCTTTTCTAAACGGACTTTTATACCAAAGCTCTCGACTATTTTGTTTCATTCTTATACCACCTATTTTATCTAAAATAGAGCCTAAACTTATTTTTTTTGCTTCATCACATGTCATAATCTTATGCTACTTAAATTTTAGTGATTTTTTGATATTTGATGACAGATCGCTATAACCATCTTACATTCAATAAAATACGCTGTCATCAAATTGTCATCAGTCATCAAACTTATCTTTTAAACTGTCATCAAACTTATTTTGATGACAGTTTGATGACAATTTTGATGACATATAAGATATTGATATTAAATACATTACACTACCTGTCATCACTGTCATCAAAAAAACGAGCAATTTTGCTCAACTCAATTTCATAATAGCGTCCTTTGCGATCTAATCTTGTAAACTCCCCGTAGGATTGGTAATCATATCCTAAGTACTTATTTGAATTATTAGATGGTACAAATCCCCAACTTTTAAAGATAGTTCTTACATCGTTTGCTTCTATATGACTCCTTTTATTAAGCTTTTTTATGATAGCACAGGTTTCCATTGGAGTAAGACATATTTTCTTCTCTTCGAATCTCTCCTGAATTTCTCGCAACAATTCTAGTACTTCATCCTGTAGTTTACTTTTATCGGAATTCATTAGTTTAACAAGAGCATCAGTACGAATTTGTTCTGGAGTAAACCACATACGTGTTTTCTTAGTTGTTGAATAGGGTATTGTATGTAGGTAATTAAGAAAATCAGGGATTTCTTTAAAGAGTAAGTCTAAGAAATCAGGGTTCTTTTCTATCTGTGGAATTTTACGTACCCAAAAGCGAATTTCCTCTCTGTCTATTTTCATAAATGAATCTTCAAAATTGCTAGTCATCACAAATTTGTAAAAAGACTCTACTTCTTCCTTATCTCTCCCTTTTCTCTCTATTTTGTTGCGATCAGCAGTACTTAGAAATTTAATACGTTCAGTTATCTGTTGATTATCAGTAACAACTTCATCAATAAGTACTAATAACTTACCATCTAAGTCGGAATTAAAATTGTTCACAAAAGATTCCGCATTAATGTAAGTAGCATTAAATGAAAATATCTTTCGTAAGTATTTAAGCATTGTAGATTTACCTGTTTCCCTAGCTTTTGAAACTAATACAAGTACAGGTAGTACCTGTGTGGGATATTCTAACAATATTTTGAAATAATCCAGTCCTAGCTGGTATTGATCTCCAAAAATATGACGTATAAAATCTAAGGTATATACTAACTTACTTTCTAAGAAATCTAAATTATCATTGAATCTTTGTACTTGATAGTCTATAGGGTGGTATATGTTGTAGAAGTCGCCAATCTCTCTATTGTAGTTTATATGCTGAGGAATACAACAGAAGCCATAATACTTTTTAATATTGGAAATAAAATCTTTTCCAAAATCATTTACAATGGTTTCCTTGTTCCAAGGTAACATGACTTTTTCAGTTGTTTTACTGAGTGTAGGTCGTTCGATGATGGCATAATAAGCCGTACCCACACGAATAAATTCGGCAGAATCTAAGTTCATAATAATTAATAGATTATAATCCTTATATTTGCACTATAAGGATTTTATTAAAAAATAAAATTTTAAGCGTTTGGTTTTTGAAGAAGGCAAACGCTTTTTTTATGGATTTAAAAGATGTTGATTTTTTAAAGCAATTTGAATTAATTGCTTTCTAGAAAATATAGGTCGTCCGTCAATTTCATAATAAGGGATCTTTCCTTTATTCTTCCAATTAATAATAGTTTGAACTGTCCTATCAAACATACTTGCTACTTCTTGTTGAGACATACGATCATCTCCAGTTGGAAAAAAAGTACTTACCAATACTTCTTGAGATTGATCTGATATACTCTGGACTTTTTCATTTAACACATTTGCACTCATTTGAATCGATTTTAAAACATTTGAACACAGCAAAGATTAATTTACAAACTAAAAAAAACAATACACATCAATACACACCACTATCAACCAATGGGTTAGTGTATTTTTTTTGTTTAATAACTGCCCAGTCATTAATATAACTATTGTCTTTATTAAAGCTCTTATTATTTAAGGTATCTCTAGTTAGCAGCTCGTAGATAGTTCTTTCCTTTAAAGAGTTCACCCCAAAATACATGGCTAATATTTTTGGTAATTTACTTGGCAACCTGGTTATTAAATCCCCATTTTTAAAATAAAGAAATATTGCAACTATGTAATATAGGTTCTGGCGATCTTCGACTACTAATCTATTTAAAAGCGAATGTGCGTAATTCAATTCAAGCTTACTAAAGCTCGGTGTTTTCTCAGTACAATTAGACCAGAAAAACTCAAACACATTTTTATCTTCAAAATAAAACTCATCTTTACATATGAACTTAAAAAACTCATATAATATAAATTTTATGTATCCTATATCGCAGCAATCTACTGCTACATTAATCAACTCTTCTTCCTTAAAGTCCTGTAATGGAATTGACTGCAAAAAGTATTCTTTGATCTTACTTATTTTATAAATCTCTTCAAAGCTATTATTTATCAAAGCATTAAACTTAAAAAGCTCTTTACTTCTAAAGTTCAAATGAGTAACTACGGGGATAAAATTCATATCTAATCTAATTCTTAGATCATCTAATGTATTATGTAAACACATAACCAAATTAGGATATCCCCCTGCTTTTTTAATGCTATTAGATAAGTAATTTACAAATAGATTTTGTGCTACTTCTTTCTCATATATAAAAAAATATCCAAAAGCATCTCTGACACTTACTGGTTCCTCTAAATACTTCTCAAGTAGAGCGGCTTGTTGAATAATTCTAGTATCAACATCATGAATACTTTTCTGAATATTAATGAGATGAGATATACCTATCATCTTTTTCTTAACACCCAATAAAAAAGCTAAATACTCCGTTGTTGAACTATTGATCTTAATTTCTTCGAACTCTCTATGTGAATTTTTAATAACGCAATCAAACTCAAATTTCTTTAAAAACGAATAAACAAATTGTGATTCAGAAGTACCACACAATAGATTATCAAGTTCACATATGGAAGAGTAATCGAAATTCCTACGGATAAGATCATAGAGCTCCTGTGTATCAATTGTATCTACACTACTACTATTTTGCAAATGATCTATTACTTGGACAGCATAGCTTTTTAAGACAAGCTGGCTTTCATTTTTTTTTTCACTAGCAAAAAAGAAATTCTTAATTTTATTTATAAAGTTTCCCATTTATTCAATTCTTTTTGTTTAAAAGATTCTCCTACATGCACATACCTTCTAAAACTTCTCTCGTCTTTATGATTGGTAGTGCTTTTGATAACACGCTCTGAGATCCCTAGAATAATGCTGTTTGTTATAAATGTTTTCCTGCCAACATGTGAGGTAATCACATCGCACTTTCGAACCACTGTGTCGATTCTCTTAGATCCAACATATCTGGTTAAACGAATTTTATCAGTAATCCCTACTTCCTCACAGCATTCCTTTAACCGCTCGTTCAACTTTTGGGAAGTAATCCTAGGTATTGGACTGTAAATAGAATCTTTATACTTATCCAAAATTTCTTTAGCGTAAGACATTAAATACACTTGATGATGCACTGTCTTAGTTTTTACAACTGTATAGTTTAGATAGTCTCCTACCACATTACAATCACGTAAGGAATAGATATCGGAATGCCTTTGTCCGGTAAAACACAAAAAGCAGAACATGTCCCTAGCTCTTTGCATAGACTTACTTGTAAAATTATAGTGATACAATTTCATTAATTCCTCCATAGTTAAGAAAACTACCTCTATTTCATTATCGACCCTTTTAATCTTTTTAAACTCTAAGCTATTGTGATAACCTCTATTAAAAGCCCATTGCATAAAAGCCTTTAAGGTCGAAATTAACTTCCCGTAGTAATTATTTAAAGTATTACGCTCTACAAAGCAATACTCCATAAAGGCATCTTCAAAGCGGTAATCAATAGTATCGAACCTTAAGACATACTTTGTTGACTTTGCGAACTCCATAAAAAAATTCTTCACAGAGTTATACTTGATAATTGTACTCTTAGCCCTAGAAACACTGGATACTTTGATATACTCATTAAATGCGTCAAAAAAACGAATAGCTACACTTACAGAATCTAATTTGAACTTTTCCTCGAAAAGCATCTCCGTAAAAGGGATGGAATTAAATTTAAAAAAATCGAAAATATGTTCCACTTTATCAACCGTATTTGCTAATACAGCATTATACTCCTTATAGTCATTATAAAGGGGGTTATTATCACCTTTAATATTTCGAATTTGATTTATTTCTGCATCCCAATGCTCAAGCTTAGTTTTGACACTTAAATTCTTTCGTATTCTAACTCTAGGAGCACTAACAATCAATCTAATAGGAATCATTCCTTCTTTATCTACTTTGTCTTTTCTTAGCTCGAAATAATACTTCATTTTGTACAATTATTAAAGGGGGCTGACCAAGGGGGCTGACTATTTTCACAAAAAAACAGTACGAATCCAATTTGTTTTTCTTTTCAACAAAAAAGAGAAAAAAAAGCTCTAAAAAAGACTCAAAATCCCCAGGGGCAAATTAGGGGTCAAATTTTTTATTCTAATTAATTAAAGTCAGTTAAAACGAATTAAAATAAATCATAATAAACTGATTATCAATCAGTAAAACTATATAAAAAGGAATTAAAAAACAAAACAAGTTCAGGTGGGACCACAAAAAAAAGCATCTATTTTTCAATAGATGCTTTTTTTATACCTTACTTTTTACTAAACTACACAAAATAGCAGTTAGATGTCAATACTCTAATAATCTCGTGTATTTTCTCCTTCGTACCTTTCTTCTTTATCTACAAGCTCACCCTTCCCATTGTAGTACGATTTGATGCTATACATATTATTCAGCGTACGCGGATAGTACTTATCTCCATTGCTCTCTTGCCTAGTAACAGTTTCTGAAGTATAAAATAACTTTCTATCTGTATCCACCCGACCAAGCCCATATTTCATAAGCTAACGTAAGGTAGTAAGTTTGCTTGAAATAATAAAGAGATGAGCAAACAAGAAATAATGTACTCTCATGTAGAGGATTGGAAAACAAGTGGATTAACGCAATCAAGATACTGTGAAAGTGTCGGAATTAAATTAGCAACCTTTAGTTATTGGGTGGTTAAGTATAAGGCAAAGTCAGAGTCAACGCAATTAGACAATAATTTTATAACTGTAACAAAAGGTCAAGTCATCAATACTCAGGAATATGAGATAGTATATCCCAATGGTGTAAAGTTACGTCTACAAACGGATAATCTTAGTGAACTATATTCATTAGTAAACTTAGTGTAATGTTTAGTTTGAGTAGTTCTAATCAATTTCATTTGTATAGACAAGCTTGTGATATGCGCAAGAGTTTTGATAGCCTTTGTGGACTTGTCCAGAATGAACTTAATCAAGTAGCTCATAGTGGAAGTGTCTATATATTTATCAATAGACGCTGTAATCAAATGAAGCTCTTGCATTGGGAAGCAGGAGGCTTTGTACTATACCACAAGCGCTTAGAACAAGGAACTTTTGCTTTTCCCACGCATAGTAAAGCTCAAATAAGTTGGACTGATTTAGTACTGATGATAGAGGGAATCCAGGTTATCAAAAGTAACCAAAAAAGGCGTTTTTTATTGAAGTAAAACAGGTTAAAACCTTGTATATTCTGGGCTTTTGACGTATTTTTACTTCATGGAAATAGACTTAGAAAACTTATCGAAAGAACAACTTTTGGCGCTTATAAAAAAGCAGTCTAAGACTATTTCCAAACAAGACAAAATAAATACTAAGTTAGAGCAAAAGACATCTAAGTTAGAGCAAAAGACATCTCAGCTAGAACAAGAAAAGCAAGAACTCCAACGCTTAGTAGATCTTTTACGACGCATGCAATTTGGACAAAAACGCGAGCGTTTCGAAGACCCTAATCAAACACAGTTACCTTTAGAGGTTCAGCAAGCAGTCCTGGAAGAACAAGAAGAAGTAATCAAACAAGAGATCACTTATTCTCGTCAGAAGAAAAAACATCCAGGAAGAGCTAAACTACCCGATCATTTACCTGTAGAAGAAATAGAAATCTACCCAGAGGGAGATTTATCTGATAAGATTTGCATTGGTAAAGAAACTACAGATGTCTTAGATTATGTTCCAGGTTACTTTAAAATAAAACGTTACATCCGATATAAATACGCCACGAAAGACAAAGACAATACGCAAATCAGTATTGCACTGCTTCCAGAGCGAATTATAGATAAAGGAATACCTTCTGAAGGATTATTATCTACAATACTTGTTGACAAATACGTAGATCACCTTCCGCTATATAGACAGAAGCAACGCTTTTCAAGAGAAAATATCGATATAGCTTCTTCTACTATAGATGGCTGGGCAGCTCAATGTATAGATGCTTTAAAACCACTATATGAAAAGCTTCTGCTGGACATCAAAAATGAAGGATATCTTCAAGTTGATGAAACCACCATCAAAGTCTTAGATGAGAAAAAGAAAGATAAATCTCATCTTGGGTATTATTGGGTGTATCACGCACCTATATCCAAACTCGTAATGTTCAATTACAGTCCCACACGTAGTGGTAGCGCTGCACTACCTGTATTAGAAAACTTCAAAGGATATCTGCAAACCGATGGTTATAGCGGATACAAAGCCTATGGAGCTAAGTCTGGTGTAGTTCATCTGGGCTGTTGGGCACACGCTCGTCGTGAGTTTGAAAGAGCTCTTGACAATGATAAGACAAAAGCACAGCATGTACTTGTAGAAATACAAAAACTATATGCTGTAGAAAGAAAAGCAAAAGAACAAAACTTAACCCCAGAGCAAATTAAAGAACTTCGATTAGAACAAAGCTTACCAATCATCAATGAACTGGGTAAATATATGTTTGTTCAAATGAAACTCGTACTTCCTAAAAGTCAAATAGGTAAAGCTTTTGCTTACTCACAAACTAGATGGGATAATCTTAGTGCGTACTTATATGATGGAAACTTACAGATAGACAATAATCTCATTGAAAATGTAATTAGACCAGTAGCTATTGGACGTAAAAACTATCTCTTTGCAGGATCACACGATGCAGCTCAAAGGGCGGCTATGGCGTATACGTTTTTTGCTAACTGCAAAAAGCACGATATTAATCCATACCAATGGCTTAAATATGTTCTAGAAAATATTCAATCTATCAACCACAAGAACATTACAGATTTATATCCTCATAACTATAAAACATTAAACTCAAACGTTGTAGAAGAATAATTATATCTCACAAGATGTACTTGCTCGGGTGCATACTTCTATCTGTGTCAACCCCATAAAAAAAAGTTCGCTTATCTTTATTGAAAACAATTGTATTTACACAGTCAACATAAATAGAAACATATTGGGACTGACCTTCTCTGCGAATTGTCTCATATAGTACTTCATCTGTATCGGGATCAAGGACAAACTTGGTAGCAGTCCCTTGAATCATCATCAAACACTCATTGTGCTCATCAAAAAGAAAATTTAGCTTCCTATTAGAGGGATCTATAAAGGTATAACGATACTCTTTTTTGTCTTTAGTATTAAAGTAATCCACATTTTCCAATTGATGGTTCGGCAATATTTTATCAGCTTGAGAAAAAATAAATTTTTCTTTGTTGAGATCATAAAACATCAAAGCTTTATTTTCATTGTAAATTCCGTAGATAAAACCTTTTTCTATATTCGAATAAGTTACTTTTACAGCCCCTCCTGGTTCAAATAAATACGCTCCTTTATAAATATAATTGAGATACTCACTCGTCGCACCTTTCTCATCTGTGATATATTCTGAAGTTTCATATATCAGATTTCCATTAAATGTTTGAATCGTTTTAAACCTATTTACTTTATAAGATTCATCAATCTCTACTTCTGTCAATCGATCCAAATTTGCCAAATAATTGTATTTATCTTTACGCAATTCGATTAAATTATACTCTGAACTATAAAGCCCAATAGACTTATATTCAAAAGGGATCACTGTTTCTTTGCTATTGATATCGAATAATCCTTTTTGTTGTCCATCACGAGAAGCTACAAGACACTTCATATCTTTGATAGGATACATTTTACTTGATAAACTCGCAAACTCCTCCCCGAGAACATTCTTTCCTGTTAAATCAGATAAAAAACTTTTCTTGTCTTTACTAACAAATAGCAAATCTTTGTAAAAAGGATACAGTTCATCATATACTGGTTTTAATAAAACTGTTAAATTAAGGTCGATCAACCCCAATTTCGTATTAGATTCATTAGCAAAGATCAAATAATTTTTCTCTTGAATTTTTGTAAAATAATCTACCGGATAGGGAAACTGTTTAATTTCTTTAGTTTTAAAATTGTAGTAATTTAAAACATTTAATTTTTTACTGGTTCCACACAAATAACCAGGAACTCTTGGCCCCGTTAAATACAATAACGTCTGATTATCTGGATTATAATTGAACCCTTCAATTGTCTTTCTATCGCCTTCCAAAACAATCTTACCTTCTTCATTAAGAATTTTAAATCCGTGATCATCCCCTTTAGATATAACGAGATAGCTATTTTCAACAACCACAACTTCGTACTTTTTCTTGTACTTGTTCAAAAATTTTTGTGCATGTGTTAGAGTGCTAAACAGCATTACAAAAGCGATAAGTATATTTTTCATTTTTTAACAAAAATAACAATTAAATATTTAAAAAATAAAACAATACAGTTTTTATACATAAATCAATGTACTCTGCTAAGAAATACATTATTTACTATTTTACCATTTATAATAGCTACATCTCCTTACACAAATGCCCTCATTTGACTATAAAAGCTCTATTTGATTTTTATGACAACTACATTTATTCGACATCCCTTATCTACACTAGAAAACTTTTTTCTTATTTAAGTTTTGTTCGGGAATGGTTCGGGTCATGTTCGGTAATCCTTCGGTAAAAGGGGTGTTTTTCCGAACAAAATCAAAACAAACCAATGATTTAGAATTATAAAAAAAGCATCTGTATGACTACAGATGCTTTTCAACAAAACACATTTACACTAACCTAATATATCATTAGACGGCTCTATAGTTATAGGTCATACTTACTCTTCCCATTGATCATGCGAGAGACTATCCCATTATCTGAACTCAGCTCAGCGAATAGTACTCCGATAAAATGGATAACTAAATATGTCACGAAGTAATATATAGAGCCAAAATGAATACTCTTTATTTCATTATTATAAGCTGTCTCGATATCTAATGCTAAGACGACTCCAGATACTATAGAGATAACCACACAGACATAAAACACTAAGTATATAACTGCTCTAATACGTGTATTAAGTATAATTCCTCTCTTAAACGGATTTAAAAACGGTACTCTACCCATCATCCCTAGTATGATTCTCACGAATACTAATCCCATCAAGGTATAACCCAAGTAGACATGCCACTCCCACATAAGAGCACGTAACCGCTTAGCGAGTACGATGGCTTTCTCTTTAGTCATATTAACCTCCTGAGAAGTACAATATTCCATAATGATTTCACTCATGCCTTCTTTATTCAGCCAGGTATAACGCAGCAGTATAGTGATAAGCATACCTAGCATCACGAATGCTATACTCCAGTGCAAAACCCGAAATGCCAAGCTATAGCACTCACCTCTCATTCTCATTTTAATACTTTTAATAAAATTAAATTACCAAATATGTTAATTTAAAATAACTACAATAATCAAATATAAAAATAACAATCAATAACTTCTAAACAAAAGTGAACATAATTTGAAAAAAGTAAAAAAAATGGCTTTTTATACAATATCAAATGATACCATCCGTTATATATCTAGCTAATAAAATGCAGAAAAAATGGATTAACTCTATTATGTCTATTTTTTAAAGTATGTTTGTTAGTCTGCAATATTTTTTTGAAATAAAATATTAATATTTATCTTAAATTTGCAGAGTGAAAAACAAATTGTTATTGAATCAAAAATAAATTGGAATGAAAAAGATATTACTCTTGTTTGTAATACTAATGTCAATTAGTACTTCTTATGGTCAACGAAAATCTAAAAAACAGGAAGAACCTGTGAAGAAGATTGAGTACCTAGACATTGTTCAAATTCTATCAAATAAAGATGAGCTTAAATTAACTCAAAAACAGGTAGGAGCCTTGACAATCAAAAATGAATACATTAAGCGTGACTTACAGAATCTGAATTCTAAAACAAAGATGCAGGAGGTAGAAAAGAACATGCACCAACGTCAATTATTCGCTGGTTATGACAACTTCGTAAATAGAACACTGAATGAAGACCAATTAGAAAGTTGGAATGTAATTAAAAAAGAAATAGCTGCTAGTGAAGAAGAGAGCACTGATCTAAAAACGGAGATGGCTGCACTAGACTCAGCTTATAAAGCAGAACTAAAAGAAGTATACAGAAAGTACAGCAAAGATCGTAAACTGTACTACGCGAGTAGAAATGTAGTGAGAAAACAATACGATGCAGATAAACTTCGTATCTACAAAAAATACAACCAAGCTGTAGAAGAAGAAGGTGAAGAGGGAGATAAAGTATTAACATTAGAAGAAATCGCGAACTTATATAAAGAATACGACGATTACTACAATGAACCGACACAAGCGAATCCATTAGAATACTTAGATGTAAAAGAAGAATATTCTAATGAGACAGAAGAAATAACATCAGAAGAAGAAGGAGAGTATTAATCTCCTTCTTTTTTTTTGTATTATTTAAATACATTAAGGTACTTTAACAGCCATAATGTCCGAATACTACCAAAATACAAGTATATTAAGCGCAAAGCTTTCAGTTTTTTTAAGTTACTTTGCATAAAAAATAAATTATGTCTTATATCAGCAAAGTTATTAGTGGAAAATGCCCTAACTGTGGTAAAGAGCACATATTCCATGACAAAGGAAATCCGATTACATTTAAGATGCCGAAAATGACGAAAGAGTGTGGATCTTGTGGATATAACTTCCATAGAGAAACAGGATTTTATTTTGGGGCTATGTATATGAGTTATGCACTTACAGTTGCTGAAATGGTAACAGTGATGGTGCTTCGTCTTATCATCAATCACTTATTTGATTTGAATATCACGATGTTACACGCCTTTATTGCAATTGTCTTTGTAATCTTTATTCTGTGGACATTTAACTATCGCTTATCTCGAATCATGTGGTTAAATTTATTTTATAAAAAAGATGAGCAATAGTCTAGGTTTATTAAAATAAAAGTTATTATATTTGCGCCACCTAACAGAGAAACGGGTGTAGTTCAAGGGTAGAATAGCGGTCTCCAAAACCGTTGATGGGGGTTCGAATCCCTCCACCCGTGCAGCGTAAAAAAAGCTCCTTAATATTTACATTAAGGAGCTTTTTATTTTTATATCATTCTCTTATTTTACACATACTTTTTAAGGAACTCTTTCGGAGAGATACCAGTTCTCTTTTTAAACACCTTAGAGAAGTAAGAATAATCATCGTATCCTAGCATCATAGCGATCTCACTAAAGCTTTTGCCTGTATAGATAAGCATACGCTTAGCCTCTAAGACGATTCTGTCTATAATGATATCAGTAGTAGTCTTGTCTAATAACGTCTTGCACACGCGATTTAAATGCTTTTGTGTCATATTCATCCATTCTGCATACACTGCAGCCGACTTCTCCGTGCGAAAGTTCTTTTCTAATAGGTTCTCGAAGTGATGTAGATGTTGATTATACTGCAAGTTTGGTACAGCACTAAAGGAGTTCCCTTCTAGTAGCTGTCTATTGCATTCTATATAGAAGAGTGAAGCTAAATTCACGAGAGAGAAGTTCTTCTTCCAGTTGGGCTGGCTTACCTCATCTGTCATTCTCTTCATTAGATTCTCCACTAATACGCTACTCTCTTCATTTAGTAGAAAACCGTTCGGGTAATACGCTGATCTAAATACAGGATACTCACGTATCGTCTCGCGGACAAAGAATAGATCAAAATACTCTTGAGTGTGAAAAAAGATATAACCATCTATATCCCCTGACAAGATCCAACTATGTGTCTGCCCTGGTGCTAGCATAAATACCATACCAGGCTGTATCTCATAACTCTGAAAGTCTATCTCGTGGGTACCAAATCCTTTCGTAAATATCATACAAACATAGAAGTCATGTCGATGTGGTTTTTCCACATGATTGTGATTTGTGATAAGGTGTTGTGGTATCGTATTGGCATAAAAATCAGCTCCTTTAACCTCCTCAGTCAAATCTCGCATTTGTAAAATAGTAATATCTTTCATCAATCAAATATATGGTCAAACAAAAATAGCATTTTTAGTTTACACTAAATAATTCTTATGCTAATGACTTATGTCCTAGCTACTGCTCTACACTATCTAATTAAAAGACAAATAGACTCTATAATACGCTAGTACACACTTGATCAAGAACTAAGCGTGAATATTATCCAAAAAGTCTACTGTACAACAAACAAAGTTTTGAGTAAACTTTACTATCTTTAGCACTCGTTAAAATAAATAATTGTTATGAAATATATTCTACCTATTCTTATGGTATTAGGGCTAGCCTCATGTGGAGGTGGCGAAACTAAAAAAACAGATCTTGAGACTATCGATAAACAATCTGCAAGAGAAGTAACGATCAAGTCTGTAGTAGCAGGAGATAGTATCCTACATATCACAAGTCAAAAAATATGGGCGAATGGTCAACTAGTAACACAAAAAACGGACACAATCAAAACAGCAAAAGAAGTAAGCGCATGGGGAGATACTAAACCTACTTCTCTAGTAAAAGTGCCGATTTATGTAACTGTAGAATAATAATATCATGAATAGAAAAAGTAGTAAAGCAGTGAGTCTAGTACTTATCACAGCAGCATTAGCTTCATGCTCTAAGACTCCTGATAAACAAGAAGAACAAGAACAAGCACAGAAAGTATATATGAGAGCAGATAGCTCTGCACCGTATACAGATGTGACTCAACAATATAACCAACAACGCCATCACAGTGGAGGTGGTATGGGGAGTGCGCTACTATGGTACATGGCCTTCAGACCACTAATGGGTGGAGGTATGGGATATGCTAGTAATGGACTCTCTCACCAAGCTAATGTAGGCACGAATACGTCTAAATCTAATGCGGTAAAGACACATAAGTCAGCTAGAGGAGGCTTTGGTAATACTTCTAAGTCATCTACTGTTAGTTCATAATCTATGAGAATAAAATACCTAACAGCTGATGCAAATTGGCAAAAGAGATTAGAAGACAACGGTTTTGGATTTCACACAGATGAGAATAATGTCCCTTATTGGATAGAGCACTACTATTACAGTATAGAGCCAGCATTCGCTGATGAGATATACAATGCCACTACTGAGCTATGGCAGATGTGCTTAGAGGCAGTAGATCACGTGATCACACATAATCTATTTGATCAATTTCAGATTCCGATCTTCTTTCACGATCATATAAAGCAGTCATGGGAGAACGATGCTCCAAGTATCTATGGTCGTTTTGACTTTGTCTTCGATGAGAAAAAACAACAACTGAAAGTATTAGAGTTTAATGCAGATACTCCTACTTCTCTGTATGAAACAGGAGTGACGCAGTGGCAATGGATGCAACATTACTTCGGTGAACGCAAAGACCAGTTTAACTCTGTACACGATCAATTAATCGCTTCATGGCGTGATCTAAAGCCTTATCTTAAAGGGGACACACTACACTTCAGTTGTATGCGTGAGACCTTAGAGGATCTAACGAATATAGAATACCTAAGAGACACTGCTATACAA
The DNA here is from genome assembly GCF_004337635.1 of Myroides odoratimimus. Taxonomy (NCBI): domain Bacteria; kingdom Pseudomonadati; phylum Bacteroidota; class Flavobacteriia; order Flavobacteriales; family Flavobacteriaceae; genus Myroides; species Myroides odoratimimus. Next base: position 1,582,438 of record NZ_CP037427.1, on the reverse strand, counting down.
GCTGGTATCAACACAAAGCTAATCTTCATAGATGATATCGGATGGAATGGGGTGAACTTTACAGACCTAGAAGAAGAGACGATAACAGATATATTTAAGCTATATCCGTGGGAATGGTTGGTATATGAGCCATTTGCGCTACATATACCGAATGACGAAGCACAAGCGAACTGGATAGAACCGTCATGGAAGATGATCTTATCTAATAAGGCTATCATGGCTGTACTGTGGAAGCTGTATCCTAACCATCGACTACTACTAGAGACCTACTTCGATACACCTAATGGGATGCGTGACTATGTAAAGAAACCTTTACTCTCAAGAGAAGGTGCTAATGTAACGCTATACCAGCATGGAGCTATCGTAGAAGCTACTCCTGGAGATTATGGAGAAGAAGGCTATATCTGTCAAGAGTTAGCTCACTTACACCAAGAGTCAACAGGATATTCTATTATCGGAAGCTGGATCATAGGTCAAGAATCATGTGGTATTACATTCCGAGAAAGTAATAATCGAATCACAACAGACAAAAGCAGATTTATACCTCATATCATAGAAGAATCATAAGGATAAATCTTTATAATATTATATCTTGCTACCGTATATGGATAAGTTCTATATACGGTAGCTAACTTTTAACACCAGACAGATGACTCCTGAATTTATATACGACAAACAATACAGTAACACTGCATTTAACTATAACGATATCTCATTTAAAGAATTTGAGAATTGTAAGTTTGAAAACTGTGATCTGAGCGCTTGTTCATTCTTAGCTACTCTTTTTATAGACTGTGATTTTATCAACTGCAATTTTAAAGATGCAGAGGTGAACTATGTAGGACTTCGCAATGTCAACTTTACAGCTTGTAACTTTACACGTGTAAACTTCGCCATGATAGACCAGACTATATTCGAATTTACCTTTACAGATTGTAATTTAGAATTAACTCAGTTCTATGGATTAAAGCTTAAAAAGCAACTGTTTTCTAACTGTAGTCTAATCAGTGCTGATTTCTCTGATACAGATCTGAGTATGGCACTGTTTGACAACTGTAACTTACACCGTGCAGTATTTCACAAAGCTAATGCAGAGAAAGCGGACTTCTATACGAGTTATAACTATGATATAGACCCACAGTTCACTAAGGTTAAAAAAGCAATATTCTCTATGGACGGATTAGCTGGTTTACTAACAAAGCATCAATTAGTCTTAAAGTAATTCATAATAATTACAAAAACATAAAGATAAATTAGTACTTTTAAGTATTAATTTATCTTTATTAAAAAATGAAATTATCAAAACGTGTCAAAATCCTTTTAATAGTTGGTGTCAGTCTACTAGGGCTATATCAGATAGGGAGATATGCATTAAACCGTTTTATATATAAACACTTACCAGAGATTATCGCAGAAAAGAATGATACTCCTTATGATCTAGCGTATGAGGACATCAGCTACTACCCTGCATTAAGAAGACTAACTGTCTCTGGAATCACAGTGACTCCTAAAGATACTACTACTCATCCTAATCTTACTTATATCAGTGCAAGACTAGATAAAATAGTGATTCAAGGGGTAGCTATCAAAGAATTACTACAAAACAAGAATCTACGTGCAAACAAAATCAAACTAAGTCATCCTAGTATAGTGATGATTAAAGGAGATAGTGTCGTACAGAAGCAAGCTAAAATAAACGTAAAAAATGATATAGATATAGAATCTATTATCGTAGAGCATGCTCATGTCTTAATAAAAGACAGAAAGAGTAATACAAGACTAAATGAGGTCTACAACTTCAATGCAACAATCAGAGGAGTACATTTCGGTGAAGAAGTCGTAGAGAAGGCAATACCTTTTAGTTATGACTCTTATGTGATGACTACAGACTCTATCTATAGTAAGCTGAATGAGTGGCATAAGTTCACCATCGGTAAGATTATCATAGAACCAACAGCGCTAAAGATGCACCAGCTATCTGTAAAGCCCTTCTCAGAGACTGTCGAGTCAAAAGAATTAGCTAAGAACTTATTGTCTGTGGATGTTCCACAGCTAAAGCTGACTGGGACAGACTGGGGGTATAAAAATGAGCAAGACTTCTACCTTGACATTGCTTCTATAGAGACAGACTCTACAGCGATCACCATCAAAAACAACAAACTCAAACAAGATATCAAAGTAGCAGAAAAACAACCTGCTAAAAAAACTAAAAAGCAGAAAAAGCAAGAGGTGGCAGTGGTATATGATACATTGCCTGCACTAGTCCCATTTGCTTTGAAGATAGGTGATATTAGGATTAACAAATTATCACTAGATGCATTAGACACTTGGAATACGTCTAAGACCAATATAGTCTTAACGGATATCAACAATAAGGTAGGAGAACAACTAAAAGTAGCTAAAATAGCGATAGACTCTCCTGTCATCACCTATACCCCTAATGATGTAAAGAGTAAACCTAAGACTACTGCTAAGTTACTGTCTGATTATATCACATTAGATTCATTAGTGCTGCGCAAGGCAGCTTTCCAAATACACGATAGAAAGACAAATAGCAACAGCTTAAAGGTGAATAATATCAATGCTGTGATAGCAGATATCCGTATTGATAAAAATACTGGTGGAAATAAGATTCCTTTTACTTATGGCAAGACTACGCTATCCTCTGGAGCGATTACATACGATACGAAGAAATATTATGATATAAGTGTAGACTCTCTATCTATCGATAATAAAGAGCTAAAACTGGCTAACTTCAATATGAAGCCAAAGTACTCTAGAAAGAAGACAGTAAGCATGTTTAGATATGCAGATGATATCTTCACACTACATGCCAAAGAGATAGCTCTAAAGAATTATAACTATGACTTCGATACCAAAGGAACACTACTCTTTAAAACAGAACAGATCAACATCAATCAACTTGATGCAAATATCTTTAGAGATAAGGCTCCTACATTCAATATGAGTATCAAGCCCATGTTTAGTAAAAAGCTAAGAGATCTAAAATTCGGATTAGAAGTAAATAATGTTGCAATACGCAACTCTAAACTAGTCTATGAAGAGACTGACCCTAAAGCGGTAGCTCCAGGTAAGATTATGTTTCATAACTTCAATGCGACTATTAAGAATATATATAGTGGATATGGTGTAACTAAAGTACCTACTACTACGATAGCTGTCAATGCGAGGTTTATGAATGCAGCTCCACTGCGTGTGGACTGGTCTTTCAATGTACTTAACAGAAGAGATAACTTCAATATACAAGGTAAGATTACGAACTTCCCAGCTAATTCTATGCGCCCGTTCTTACAGCCGTATGTCAAGGCTAATACAGAAGGTAGTATCAGTCTAGTCACTTTTAACTTCACTGGTAATAATACTTCTGCTACAGGAACCTATGGTATGCAATATGAGGATCTAAAAGTAACTATCTATAAGAAAGATGGGCAACAAAAGAAAAAGTTCTTATCTGCTGTGGGGAATATGTTTATCCGAAAGAACACTAAGGATGAAGTCAAGACAGTTAATATTAAAAAAGTAGATAGAGTCCAAGAGAAGTCTTTTTTCAATTATCTTTGGTTATGCATAATGCAAGGTTTAAAACAAACCGTCTTATAGTACAACACCACAAAACAAAAAGATATGAAAATAGCATTCATTACAGGAGCGACATCAGGTATAGGAAAAGCAACAGCGCAAGCATTAGCTGCTAATCACAGACTAATCTTGTGTGGAAGAAATAAAGAGAACTTAGCAGCCATAGAGCGTGAACTAGCAGAGCAGACAGAAGTGATGACACTAACCTTCGATGTGAGTGATAAAGAAGCTACATTTAAGGCAATAGCCTCTCTTCCGACTGCATGGCAAGATATAGATGTACTAATCAATAATGCAGGAAATGCTCATGGATTAGCTACTTTCCAAGAAGCTTCTCTAGAGGACTTAGAAGCTATGATAGATATCAATGTAAAGGGAATAATCTATGTGACTAAAGCTATTGTTCCTCTTATGATCAAAAGACAATATGGACATATCGTCAATCTATCTTCTATCGCAGGGAAAGAGTCATACCAAAACGGTACAATCTACTGCGCTTCTAAGGCTGCTGTAGAGGCATTCTCTAAAGGACTGAGATATGATTTACTATCAGATGGAATTAAGGTAACTAATGTAGCTCCTGGGGCAGTAGAAACAGACTTCTCCCTAATCCGCTTTAAAGGAGATAGTGATAGAGCAGCAAAGGTATATGAAGGGTATACTCCATTAGTAGCTGAAGATATAGCGAATGCTATAGCTTATATCGTCAACCAACCTGAACATGTGCAAATAGCTGATATTACAGTATTTCCGAAGGCTCAAGCTGGTGCAACAAGCATTCATAAAAAATTGTAAAAATTATCATATTAATCATCCCAAAACTAATACATTTGCAGAGGAATTACAGTACGTTAATCTTCTATTAGAATGAAACAAATCTTAGCAATAAGTCTCTTATTAGGGCTGAGTTGCACATCTAGTTGGGCTTATAAAAGTACCTACTCACACATCAATGTACAGTTAGAGGAAAGTGTAAAACTAGACACCGTCTATCTCGACTTAAAAAATGACCCAGACTTTAAGTTTCAAAACAACTTAAGATGGTATCAAGATAAGAAGTTAGAGTTGTTTGGAATCAAAACCAATAAGAATGAAATCTTCATTGAGCCTCTTTTCTATCAGATAGAATCTTTTATAGAAGGAATATCTATTGTGTCTATGGACAACTTCCAAGGCGCAATAAATGATAAAGGAGAAGTGATTATTCCTTTTGCTTATGAAGAACTACAGACGAGCAGTGAGTACAAAATAGCCTTCTTAGAAGGTGGCAAATGGGGATTCTTCAACACAGAAGGCAAAAAGATTATCTCTGCTCAATATGATTATGTAGGAAGCTACTCTGATGGATTAGCATTAGCTTCTAAAGATCAATTGTTTGGTTATATCGATCACAAAGGAAGAGTAGTCATCCCTTTTCAATATGACTACGCTAGTAACTTCGAAGATGGACAAGCACAAGTAGAACTAAAGTTTGAATCTTTTACGATTGATAAAAAAGGAACTAAGGTATCTTATTAAAATAAAAAACGGTAAGCTGTACAAGGCTTACCGTTTCTGTATACTAGAATTTCATAGCAAAAAAGCGTATTCTAAGTATTTGTAATAATTGATTCATACTATTGAAACTACCCCCCACGATAATCAAAACAGTACTTAGTCATCTGAAAACTCCAACTAACCAATTTATATATTAAAGCCCATTAAACTTCACTCCTAACATAAACCATCTCCCCGGCATAGGTACTGCACCTGCCTCTATATAAGTAGTATCAAATATATTCTGAGCATCTAAGTAGATACTATATTTCTTTAGATTATAGTTTACTCTTATGTCTGTAATCCAATAATTCTTATAACTGATACGTTCGTTAAAACGATTAGCCAGTGTAGCACTAAGGTTATTATAAGTATAATTAATAGTTCCTACTAACTGATGTCTTAAACTCTCTATCGCATACTTAGAGATCTTATCTTCTCCTTTATTCTCCACTTTTGGAGATAAATAAGTATATGATAATCCTAAGTCCCAATAAGACTTTTCTGATCCTAGTTTATACTTTAAAGCTGTATTAAATCCTTTAGTCTTATTCTTAGAAGCATTATATGGCTGATATGGCACTGTCGTATCTACTCTTATCCAATCAATAAAGTCATCAATATCTCTGTAAAAAGCAAAAGCCTCTGCTCTAAATCCTTTATTGACATACTTCCCTCCTAATTCTATCTGATAAGCTTTTTCTGGTAATAGATCAGGATTACCTATATTACCAGGGCGTTGATCTAAATACAAATCTGTAAAAGAAGGTATTCTACTTGCTGTACCAGCATTAAACATCGCTTTCCAATGTTCATTAAAGGTATAACTAGCGTCTATCCCTGGGAAAACTTCCCATCCATACTTCGTATTATAATTAACATAAGCCCCTAAATTTACATCTAGTCGATCAAAAAACTCACGTTGTATCTCAGCGTACAATCCGTAGTTACTCTTGCTGTGATCCCCGATATTAGTTGAGTTAATCTCTTCATACCTCATCTCTCCTCCAAAAGATATCTTACCAAAATCTGCTAAGTACTCTCCTCTAATATTACTAGTAATCGCATGTGAATAATGACGGCTACGTGCCTTACTTAACTCATGTCTGAAGTAACGATAATCATCAAAGTTATATCTGTAAGCTACACTAGGCATTAATGTAAAACGGTCAGTTAAATAATGACGTGAACTCAGATTTACCATTGATGTAGATACTACTTCTTTTGACTCTTTATCTCCAGGAGCTGCGTAGAATCCATTTGCTCCAAAAGAACTTCTAGCATGACCTGCAAGTACCATAATAGCATTATTCTCATTAGGGGTATAGTTCCCTTGATAGAAGATTTTATTGTTATTAAAAGCAGTGTTATAACGAGTACCATTACCTGAGTCATGGCTACCGAATAACATATGATTATCTTTTTTGCGTACAAGTGTACCTCCTAATTGAATACCTCGGTTATTAAATAACTCTCCATGATCGCCTTCTTTATCTTTCTTTAAGCTACTTCCGATATACGTATTAGCAAAAAGACCATCTTTTTTAGGGTTCTTCGTTACGATATTTACAACTCCTGTCAGGCTGTTCACACCATATAGACGAGCAGAAGGTCCACGTACTATCTCTATACGTTCAATCGCTTCTAAAGGAATTGGTACGTTAAGACTATTATGCCCTGTCTGTGGATCTGAAATCTTCTGTCCATTAAGCAACAATACATTCTGCTCAAAGCTACCTCCGTCAATACTAAAGTCTGATTGTGTTCCAAATGGACCTCTCTGACGAATATCAACACCAGTAGCATAAGTCAACAACTCATTAATAGACGACACAGGTAATTGTTTTATCTGTTCTTGATTAATAAATGTAATATTTCTATTCTTCAGCGAACTTGGCAACTGTAATCGTTGATTATAGATTACTATTTCTTCTATTTTATCTTCAAGGGTATTTTCTGTCTTAGTTTGTCCTTGCACTTGTACAGTAAAAACAGTACTTAACAAGGCTAAAATGACATAATTATTCTTCATTTCAGGTAGTTTATTTACGCAAAACTATTCTTATTCCTCTCTTCTATACTAGTCCACTTTTAAAATAACAACTAGTCCGGCCTACAGTACTCCAAAACGAGGTTTATAGAACATTTTAAGAATAAACAATAAATTATTCACTATATTATATTAAATTCGCAGTATAATATATAAAAACATGAAACATTTAATCTTCAGTTTTTTGAGTATACTTGTCCTTACTTCTTGTAAAAAGGCAAATACTATGGCAGAAACTTTGATTCTCAATGATACCATCAAGGTAGACCCTATGGAGGATCAAATAAAGATACACGTAGATAGTGCATCTATAGTTAGTCTTCCAAAGGATATCCAAAAGTTCTATGTAGAAAATTTATACCAAATCGGTTGGGGAAGAACAAGTAACCGAGAACAACTTCTAAAAGTACTTGACGAAGCATACTTAGATGGAATAAACAACTCAAAGTACAATACTGAAAAAGTTCATCAATTTCACAAAGATTATCAAAGGCTATCGGACCTAGATAAAGTACAAGCAGACTTTCTGTTCACTAAGGCATTTTTTAATGCGAGTAAAGACTTGTATAATGGTGTACAAAATCCTAGAAGATTATACAATGACTGGGATATGTTTCCAAAAGAGCTAAATACAGCTGCTACAATGCAACTCGCTTTAAGTAGAGGAACAATACAGACGACCTTTGATAGTTTAAGATCACCTCATAAAATATATGTCAATCTAAAAAATAAACTATCAAACCTATATCAACTGAATCAAGATACAATCAAAGCTGTGACAGCTAAGTATAAGTTAAATGATACAGTACCTGAGCTAGTGAATATTAAAAAACATTTAAACTTCTTGAGTTATTACCCTGATAGCCTATCAAAGGACTTTATCAATAACGAAGGAGTCGTAACTGCTTTAAAACAAGTTCAAAAAAATAGTAAACTAGTCGAGAACGGTGTTGCTGATAAGAAAACAATAGAGGCCATCCTAAAAGAAGAAGCTACTGTAAAAGAAAAGCTAGTAGTCAATCTAGAACGTTGGAGATGGTTCCCAAGAGATTTAGGTGATAACTATATCTTAATCAATATAGCTGATTATAGTTTAGTTGCGGTGAAGTCTGGTGATACTGTAAAACAACACAAGGTAATCGTAGGTACGACAGGTCGTAAAACGCCTATACTGAGCTCAGTTCTAAAGACAATTGTGATCAATCCAACATGGACAGTTCCTCCTACCATTCTAAAGAATGACTTAACACCTAAAGCTAGTGCTAACTTAAGTTACTTCTCTAATGCTAGATTTACAATCTACGATAAGAGCACAGGCAAAGTAGTAGCTCCAGAAAACTGGGATTCTAGCAAAGCTTCTTCTTATAGATATGTACAGAAAGCCGGTGTAGGTAACACATTAGGACGTATTAAGTTTATGTTTGATAACAATCACGCAGTGTATTTACATGACACTCCTAATAAAGCTAACTTTAATAGAGCTCAGAGAAGCTTAAGTTCTGGATGTATACGTGTAGAAGATCCTTTTGACCTAGCACAATTTGTATTTGATATACAACAGAATGAGATCTCTCAAGAAGAAATAAAAAAGATTCTTGATTCTCAAAATACTAAGAATATCACAACTAGTAAAGAGGCTGTACACATCCATCAGTTATACTGGACTATACAAGTAGATAACAATGGTAAGATAACTCAGTTTAGAGATGTCTATAAGTTTGATAACGATTTATACACTAAACTACAATAACAAAAAAACACCCATTAAGAATGAAATCTTAATGGGTGTTTTTCTTTATATAAAAGGTCTTACTAAACAAATTTTGACTTTAGCTCATACTGATTACTTGGATAATAAATAAACAGTAAAGATTTGTCTTTAATCATTTCTATTAAATCATCATTTACTTCTACAGGCACAGCTGGGCAACCATAACTACGTCCCAACTTCCCTTGAGCGCGTACTAAATCAGGTGAAGCATAATCCGCTCCATGGATTACAATCGCTCTTTCTCTAGCTTTATCATTAATCCCTGCTTCTAATCCATCTAATCTTAGAGAGAATCCATTTCTTCCGTTATATGTCTCTCCCGTTGTATAAAATCCTAAACTACTCATATGTGAGTTCACACGATTAGAAAACGTAGTCGCGTACTCTTCTCCTGTCTTCTTGCCATGTGCTACAAGTGATTGTAACAGAACAGCATTCTCTTTCATATCTATTACCCATAGACGAGGCTTAGCTGACGATAAACTAAAGTCAACGATAGTTAACTTCTCATTCTTAATCTTACCTGTTTCTAGCATTTTATAATACCCTTTCAGTGCAGCAGTATATACTGCTCTAGCAGGAGCATTATAATGATTTAATTCTAAACTAGAATACAAACTCTTAGCCGTACTTTCAAAACTATATTCTTCAGAATCTACTGTGTTATCTACAGTTTTTTCAATCACATTTGTATATTCATTCGACGTTGGTAAAGTATTACTTCCTACTACATTCCCAAAAAATGCCATTGAGGCAAATAACCAATAAAAATTCTTTTGTTTCATATAACCTTCTCATTTATAGTCTTTAATTCTAATTTTAGAAACGTAAATTTAAAAAAAATATTATACGACCAAAGGAATTTTTAATAATAAAAATATTTAATGCCGTTATTTCAAGAATCAAACATTGCCTTTTTTGAATAAGTATGCGTAAATTTGTATAACACAACTAATAATATTTAAAGTTTCACTATTATGAATAAGAAAGTAATATTAATGATTCTAGATGGCTGGGGACAGACTCAAGATCCTAAAGTATCAGCTATCGAGCACGCAAATACGCCATTTATAGACAGTCTATATACTAAATATCCTAATACATTTGTACTTACTGATGGACTAAATGTAGGTCTTCCAAAAGGGCAAATGGGTAACTCTGAAGTAGGACACATGAATCTTGGGGCAGGTAGAATCGTCTATCAAGATCTTGTAAAAATAAATATGGCAGTAGAAGATAACACTATTGCTAAAGAGCCTGCATTACAAGCAGCATTCGAATACGCAAAGACAAACAATAAAAAAGTACACTTCTTAGGACTGCTATCTGATGGTGGAGTACACTCTCATGAGCAACATTTATATGGTCTAGTAGATGCAGCATCAGCTGCAGGAGTATCAGATATCTGTATTCACGCTTTTACAGATGGACGAGATGTAGATCCTAAATCGGGTGCAAATCACGTACAACAACTACAAGACAGACTGAGCTTATCTACTGCTAAACTAGCTTCTGTAATCGGAAGATACTATGCAATGGATAGAGACCAGCGTTGGGAAAGAGTAGCAAAGGCTTACCATCTGTTAGTAAACGGTACAGGTATTCACTCTACTGATGCAGTAAAAAGCATTGAAGCAAGTTATTTAAATAATGTGACTGATGAGTTTATTGAGCCTATTGTAATGGTTGATGAAAACAATCAGCCGATAGGAAAGATTGAAAATGACGATGTAGTGATCTTCTTTAACTTTAGAACGGATAGAGGAAGAGAACTAACACGTGTATTATCTCAAGAAGATCATTCAGATCATGACATGAAGAAACTTGACTTGTACTTTGTAACGCTTACGAACTACGATGATACTTATAAGAATGTACATGTTGTCTATGACAAAGAGAACTTACACAACACATTGGGTGAAGTACTAGAAAAACATAGTAAAAAACAAATACGTATTGCAGAGACAGAAAAATATCCACACGTGACTTTCTTCTTCTCTGGAGGTAGAGAACTTCCATTCGATGGAGAACAGCGTATCTTATGTCCATCTCCTAAGGTAGCTACTTATGACCTTAAGCCTGAGATGAGTGCTTATGACCTTAAAGACGCACTTATTCCTGAATTGAAAAAAGGAGAAGCTGACTTCGTATGTCTAAACTTTGCTAACGGAGATATGGTAGGACACACAGGTGTAATGGAAGCAGCAATCAAAGCATGCGAAGCAGTAGACCAATGTGTAAAAGAAGTAATCACAACTGCTCTTGATAATGGATACACTACGATAGTGTTAGCAGATCATGGTAACTGTGAGGTAATGATCAACCCTGATGGTACTCCCAACACAGCACATACTACTAATCCTGTACCGATCATTATCGTAGACAATGATATCAAAGAGGTAAAGGATGGAGTACTGGGAGACTTAGCTCCTACTATTCTTAAACTAATAGGCATACCTCAACCAGAAGAAATGACTAGACACTCTCTAGTATAATATACAAAAAAAGCCACTCGATGAGTGGCTTTTCTATTTTATATCATAGACATTTACTTTCCTGTAAGCATCTTTTTCTTCATTTTACTAAAAAACTCAGGAGTAACCCCTAAATAAGAAGCTATCTGCTTCTGTGGCAGACAATACTTAATCTCAGGGAAACGCTCTAAAAAGCGTGTATAACGCTCTTCTGCAGGTAGTGATAAGTTGTCCATCAGTCGTTGTTGTGTAGCCACTAGTGACCTCTCTATAAGAACTCTGAAATAACGTTCTATCTTAGGCACTCTATCAAACAAAGCTAATTGATGATCTCTACTCAAAGTCATTACTATCGCATCTTCTACTACTTCTAGATAAGAGTTACCAGGTTTTTGAGATAAATAACTATACATATCAGCTATCCACCATCCAGATGCTGCAAAGCTAACAGTATGTTCTACTGCTTGATCATCTAGACAATAGTTTCGTACGATACCTGAAACGACAAAAGTAGAATTAATACATACTTCTCCTGCACTTAACAGCTTCGTTTTAGCAGGGTAACGAGTTACAGTAAATGACTCTAATATAATCTGTTGTTCCTCTTTAGTCAGAGAAACATGTTTAGCAAAACTCTGTAATAATATATCCACGATGACGAACTTTTATAAAGTATAAAAATAAACAATAATGCTCATTATAACTAAAAAAGCCTCATTACTAAGGCTTTTTTAACGATTATAACTTACGCTAATGCTTCTTTAATTCTTTTGAATGCTTCGATCAACTGGTCTTCACTAGTCGCATACGACATACGTATACAATCAGGATTCCCGAATGCCACTCCTGTTACAGTAGCTACGTGTGCTTTCTCTAACAGATACATAGATAGATCATCCGCATTATTAATCTTTACACCTTGAAGTGTCTTTCCAAAGAAAGAAGATATGTCTGGGAATACATAGAACGCTCCTTCAGGTATATTAATCTTAACTCCTGGAATCTCTTTTAATAACCCTACTACTAGATCTCTTCTATTCTTGAATGCCGCAACCATATCTTTTAATACGCTAGGGTCAGCCTCTACAGCAGTAATAGTAGCTCGTTGTGCAATACTATTAGCACCAGACGTTACTTGTCCTTGCATCTTAGTACATGCTTTAGCGATAAATTCAGGGGCACCGATATATCCGATACGGTATCCTGTCATCGCAAATGCCTTCGCAATACCGTTTACAGTAATCGTACGGTCAATTAAATTACCGATAGTTCCGATACTGCAGTAATTACCTGTAAAGTTGATATGTTCATATATCTCATCTGATAAGATAAAGATATTTGGATATTTCTCTAATACTTTAGCTATAGCTTCGAATTCCTCTTTACTATACACAGAACCACTAGGATTACATGGAGAGCAGAACCATATCATCTTCGTCTTAGGAGTGATAGCTGCTTCTAATTGTTCAGGAGTAATTTTAAAATCACTCTCTATACTAGTAGGTACTTCTACAGGAGTACCCTCAGCCATCTTCACGATTTCAGCATAACTCACCCAGTATGGAGCAGGAATTACTACCTCATCACCAGGGTTGATCATGACATGAGCTACATTGTATAACGATTGTTTAGCACCAGTAGATACAACGATCTGACTCGGTGAATAATTTAAATTATTATCTCTCTTAAACTTATTGCTTATTGCCTCTCTTAGTTCTTTATATCCTTCTACAGGAGGATACTTACTATAGTTATCTTTTACAGCCTGAATAGCAGCTTCTTTGATAAACTCAGGAGCATTAAAATCTGGCTCACCTAGACTCAAACTAATTACGTCTACGCCTTGTTCTTTTAACTCTCTTGCTTTCGCAGCCATTGCTAAGGTCTGTGAAGTAGTCAAATTGTTTATTCTATTAGATAGAAGTTGGTTGCTCATCTTGTTGTGATTTTAATGAAACTTAATCCCAAAGGTAATTATTATATCTCTATTAATCTGTGTTATCTTTTATTTATTCACGATAAAAAGCCTACTTTTGTCAAAATTTACGACATGGAAGAAATCTTAAAATATTTCCCTAATTTAACTCCTGAACAGATTGCTCAATTTGAGAAATTGGAAGAAGTATATACGGATTGGAATGCTAAAATTAACGTTATTTCACGTAAGGATATACATGAGCTATATACGAAGCATGTATTACATTCATTAGGTATCGCTAAGGTTATGGAGTTCCTTCCTGGAGCTAATATACTAGATGTAGGTACTGGTGGAGGTTTCCCTGGTATTCCTTTAGCTATATTATATCCAGAAACTAACTTTTACCTAATCGACATTATCGCGAAGAAGATACGCGTAGTTAATGAAGTAGTAAAAGCGTTAGACTTAAAGAACGTTAAAGCAGAACAAAAACGTGCCGAAACTATAGACGAGAAGTTTGACTTCATCGTAAGTAGAGCTGTTACGAATATGCCTGACTTCGTAGAGTGGATTAGACACAAAACGAAGAAAGAAAACAAGCATGAGTTTGACAATGGTATATTATACCTAAAAGGAGGTGACTTAACAGAAGAGCTTAAGGACTTCCCTAAAGCTGTTCAGTTTGACCTGACTAATATCTTCTCAGATGAATTCTTTGAAACGAAAAAAGTGGTGTACTTACCCTTAAAATATAAAGGATAAAAAGAAAGGGCCGTCTATAAGACAGCCCTTCTTCTTTTATTTACTGTGCTTAACGAATAATAAGCAAGTATTCGTATTTCTGTGTAGCAAGTGGTTTGCCACACTACCTAAGAATATCTCTTTAAATCCTGTAGTCCCCTTCACTCCCAATATCAGCATATCAGCCTTTTTACTGCGCGCATAAGCGATCAAGGATGCTGATATATTGCGCTCTCCAGCAGGCACTATATCAATATCAGAATAAGTAGCGTACTTCTTATTCCATTTCTCTTGTTTTTCTTTGATATCATCCTTCGTTACTTTCTCTAATTCTCTATTCGTCATCGTAGGATAGAACCCCATATAAGACTTAGAGATATGTACTGCAGAATGCTCTATCTTTTGCCCCTTCGAATTATTCTTAAAACGATCTGCCCACATCATAATATCACTCGTATATCGAGAGAAGTCTATCGCATCAATTACTGTTGTGATTGGTACTTTAAACGTATCTGGTACTAATAATAATGCTGAAGGGAATATACGTACCAGCTTATCAGCCAGCGCACCAGTACCCTCTAGTTCCTGTTTATTACCTAATACCATCAGGTCATACGAAGATTTCTTAGCTATATTCATAAAAGCAATCTCTGTATAACTCTCTACCGATACCAAGATTTCGAAATCATAACTCACTCCTGCTTCTGTGAAATACTGAGTAAGCTTATTCTTTATCTTCTCCTTAATAACAACAATGCTCTCTGGTTTAAGTAATTCCTTAGGTAACTCACCTACTTTAAGGTTGTGCACATACGTTACCTTATTTATATCTAAAATCTGGTCTAGCACTTGCATATATTGCAACAGATATTGATCCATTGTAGACAAGTCTAAACCAACTATTATATCTAATTTTTTATTTTTATCCATCCTTATTTGCTTTGTGGTTCATCTAATAGTTCTGCTATAATCTCCTTATAGCTCTTTTCTTCTTTTGACTTAGCCTTCTTAGACGATTTAGCTAACTCTTCTTTTAACCCTTTTTGTAAACTATAACACATCACCAGTAATATCACTGCAAAAGGCAGTCCTGTAATAATAACCGCAGTCTGTAGCGCATCCAGTCCTCCTCCCCATAATAATACGATAGCAATAATCCCTTGTGCAAAAGACCAAAAGACTCTCTGCCACACAGGAGACTCTCCATTACTACCTGAGGTAATATTATCTACAACTAATGAACCTGAATCAGAAGAGGTAATAAAGAAAGAGAAAATCAGAATAATCGCCACAATAGAAAGGAACTTAGTAAAAGGGAAGTTCTCTAAGAAGACAAATAATGCTGTAGACACATCAGCTTTAACTGCTGCTATCATCGTCACATCACCTGATAAAATAGTGTGCAATGCACTACCTCCGAAGACATTCATCCATAATAAGGTAATCAACCCTGGTACAATCAATACCCCTAATACAAACTCTTTCACGGTACGTCCTTTAGAGATACGAGCAATAAAACTTCCTACAAAAGGAGACCATGCAATCCACCAAGCCCAATAGAATATAGTCCAGACATTCTGCCAGCCAGAACCTAAGTAAGTATCATTCCATGTACTTATATCAATAAAATTAGCTAAGTACGCTCCTGTATTCTCAACATACCCTTTCATGATAAATAGAGTCGGCCCAAGAATAAAGATTAGCAACATAAAACTGGCTGCGATATACATATTGGCATTACTAAGTATCTTAACTCCTTTATCTAATCCTGAAAAAACAGAAATAGTAGCGATACCAATCACAAACAGAATAATCCCTGCTTGCATCATAGGACTTATCTCCCAACCATATAAATACTCTAAACCAGCTGTAATCTGTATTACCCCTAATCCTAAAGATGTAGATAATCCAAACACTGTAGCTAAAGCCGATAATATATCGATTATGTGTCCCCACCAGCCATGTATTTTCTCTCCCCAGAATGGGTAAAAAAGAGATCTAAAGGTCATAGGTAACTTTCTATTAAATCCAAAAAAGGCTAAAGCTAATCCAACCATCGCATAAATACCCCAAGCGTGTAATCCCCAGTGCAAACTCGTAAATTGCATAGCTTGTACAGCAGCTTCTATGTCTGTATCTACTGGTCTAGGCGTATTAAAGAAATGAGATACAGGCTCAGCAATACTAAAGAACATAATACCGATCCCCATACCTGTACTAAACAGCATGGCAAACCAAGACGCCTTAGTAAACTCTGGCTCTGCATCATCACCACCTAATCGTATCTTACCGAACTTACTAAAAGCAAGGTAGATGGCAAATATTAAAATAACATTCACTGTGACTACAAAGAACCAACCGAAGTTAGAAGTTACTGCTAATTGGGCAGCTGGAAACCATACTCCTACTTTTTCTGGAAAAAGCACACAAGTAAGGATTAATGCTACTATTAATAATATTGAAGTTATAAAGACAGGTGGATTAATAACCAATTGTCTATTATCAAGTAATTTTTTAAACATGAGTTATACTATTTAAATTAATAATGATAACCCAGTACTTTAAAGATAAAAAAGGATCATTTTTCAGTAATCGAAAAATAATAAAAGCAAAAAGATAATAGTTTTTACTCAGTCGTTTTATAAGTGTTATAGGTAAATAGTGTTCTCTTAAAAACGATCCTAATAAAAAGGGACTTTTTTCTGTATTCGAAAAAAGATAAAAGCAAAATAGATAGTGTATTCTTACTTAGTAGTATAGCCTGAATGACTCTTATCATGTCATTCTTCATCGGTTATACATTCCCAATAAAAAGCACTGAATTGTATTCTAGTGTAAATTAAAAAAGGCGGTCAACTCTTTTGCAACCGCCTTTTTATTATAATTTGATTATCCTAAGAAAGGATATTTATAATCAGTTGCAGGAACGAAAGTTTCTTTAATCGTTCTTGGTGATACCCAACGAAGTAGGTTAAGGATAGAACCCGCTTTATCATTAGTACCAGAAGCTCTAGCCCCACCGAATGGTTGTTGTCCTACTACAGCACCTGTTGGTTTATCATTGATATAGAAGTTACCAGCACAGTTTACTAATGCTTCTGTAGCCTCTACGATAGCATAACGACATCCAGAGAAGATAGCTCCTGTTAATGCATAGATAGAAGTCTCATCCACTAATTTTAATGTTTCAGACCATTTAGCATCTTCGTATACATAGATAGTTAATACAGGACCGAATAGTTCTGTTTCCATCGTTGCATACTTAGGATTAGTAGTTAAGATAACTGTTGGTTCGATAAAGTAACCAATAGATTTATCATATTTACCTCCTAAGATAACTTCTGCGTCAGCATCAGCTTTTGCTTGATCGATAGCTTTCGCTAATTTGTCAAATGAAGCTTCTGTAATCACAGATGACACATAGTTACTTGGATCTTCTGGAGAACCCATTTTGATAGTAGCTAGATCAGCAGTCATATACTCTTTCACTTGATTCCATAATGAAGCTGGAATATAAGCTCTAGATGCTGCAGAACATTTTTGTCCTTGGTATTCAAAAGCACCTCTTGTAAGAGCTACTGCTACCTCTTTAGGACAAGCTGATGGATGAGCTACAACGAAATCCTTACCACCTGTCTCTCCTACGATACGTGGGTAAGTTTTGTATTTATCGATGTTTTGACCGATTTGAGCCCACATACTGTTAAATACTCCTGTAGATCCTGTGAAGTGGATACCAGCGAAGTCAGGACTTGCTAATAACGTATCAGTGATCATTCCAGAGTTACCATATACTACGTTGATAACACCATCAGGTAAACCTGCAGCTTTAAACACCTCTACGATTACTCTAGCAGAGTAGATTTGAGTTGCAGCTGGCTTCCATACCACTACATTCCCCATCATAGCAGGAGCAGAAGGTAGGTTACCAGAGATAGCTGTAAAGTTAAAAGGAGTGATCGCATAGATAAATCCTTCTAATGGACGGTGCTCTAATCTGTTCCATACTCCATCTACAGAAGCTGGTTGCTCAGAATAGATCTGAGTCATATACTCTACGTTGAAACGTAAGAAGTCGATAAACTCACATGCAGAGTCGATCTCAGCTTGGTGTAATGTTTTTGCTTGAGCGATCATTGTAGCAGCATTGATCTTAGCACGGTAAGGACCAGCTAATAATTCAGCAGCTTTTAAGAAGATAGATGCTCTGTGTTCCCATGGCATTGCAGCCCATTTTTTTCTAGCCTCTAAAGCTGTAGCAATAGCTTTCTCTACTAACGCTTTATCAGCTTCGTGGTAAACACCTAATTTATGTTTGTGATCAAATGGAGGGAATAAATCTTTTGTATTTCCTGTTCTGATTTCTTCTCCACCAATGTATAATGGAATATCAACAGTTGTGTTGTATTGCTCTTTGAACGAGTTCAAAGTCAATTCTCTTTCTTTTGTTCCTGGTGCATAAGACTTAACTGGCTCATTGAACGCAGTTGGAACTTGATAGAATCCTTTTGACATATTACGCGTATTATTTATATAATTTCTAAATGAATAAGCACAAATATAACGAAAAAAAATGAAACCACTTTTCTCTAAAGCCCTAAAAACATCTCCTTAACGATTTCAAAACATTGACTATCAATAGTATTTTTGCCTCACTACATTCTTCTAACTACCTGTTATACTTAACTCTGAATACAAACCTATGTGCGATTAATAATTAGTTTTTACAATCACGCCAGAAGTAAATCAAAATATTTTTATGTAAATGAATCACAACCCATTAATATTCTTTAGAAAAAATAAAAAGCAAGTACCAAATCTATTTCAATTCAGCATGTATTGATCCACCACAGATAATTTTGTACTGATTTGCTAGGGGATTGCTTGCAGGTTTCTTGCACCTTTCTTCGAGAAAAACACCTTCTAGGCAAGGAAAGCCCAAGAAAACTCCTAGGAATCCCCTAAGAAGTGCAAGCAGAAGGTTATTATCTCATTCATAAATAGTAATCAAAATCAACACTCTCTTATCAGTTTAAAAATTTCAACAGCTACTTATGCTTTAGCCCATATATGCATATTGATATCGCGTTAAAATAATACCATTAGACACTTATAGAGTAAGATATTAAAACAACTAAATACCTCCTCTATCCTATTCACCATTTCTCACTATTACCTTACCACCTTTAACTTATAAAAAAACCACCTTTATGTAATTGCATAAAGGTGGTTGAAGCATTTTATTTTTAGTATACTAGCCACTCTATAAGAGTGCGTTCTTTATTATTTCTAATTCAATACGAAAGGGGCTACTAGCTTAAAGTTTGGGATTTCTACATTAAAATAAGTTTGGTTCGCTAGATTAAGTACCTCATAGAATCCCTGCATAGCTCCCATAGATGAATTTAAGACACATCCACTACTATATGTATATTTGGTACCAGGCTCTATGATAGGTTGCTCACCTACTACACCCTCTCCTTTTACTATCTGTACACTATTCAGCGCATCATATATCTCCCATAGTCGTCCTTTCACCTGGATATAATCAGTAGAGTTATTTTCAATTGTTATTTTATATGAAAAAGCATAGCATATCTTTTTTGATTTAAAAAAATTGCCTTCATATTCAGTATTTACAGATATTTTTATTCCCTTCGTCGTTTGTGAAATCATCTTTTCCATCTTAATAATTTACTATAAAAAACACATTGAATTCTTCGTTTTATCACAGTGTCTAATACACTATGTTCTCTGCACTTGCCTCACCTATACCAATTACTCTATCGTGTAAATCATTATTACCACGATAATAAACTAAAACTTGGTAGCGATTCGTTGTCATTGCATAGTTCCCATCTGGTGCAATGCTTGGATCAACAACACCATTTCGAACTGCTGTATAACTAAAATTAGTAAAACCTTGTTTCACTAAAATGATTTGTTCATAATATCCCTTCTCTTCGTTATACGTCATTTTGTTAGCAGGTACTAAGGCATAATCATTAAATAATCCTGTCACATAATAATCTATTCCTTTCTGTACATCCTCCTCTGGACAATAACTGAAATATACCCAACTATACTCCGCTTCTATATTCGGGTTTCTCCCATTGATATTTCTAGGATAGAAACTTCCATTAATATCAGGAAAATAGGTATATCCTTTACTTTTTCGGCTCTCGTTTGTATACAGATACGTGTTATAAATACCATTATCCGTAGTTACAGAACCGATCATATTATTCACTTGCTTAATATCACTATTGTCAAAGTTTAAGAACTGATTCCCTGCCCAGAATTGAGTCTCATTCTCGTACTTATAGATAAGGTCATTACCCATCGTGTACTGAGGCTTAATATTCGTCAGATAAGAGTCCCATCTCCCATTCTGAAAGATCGCTATCTTTATATTCTGAACTGGATTCTGGTATAACGCATCTCCTAATAACACACTAAACTCTACATTCTGTTTCGTCTCTATGACATCCAGGTTTCTAGTACGCTTAATCTGAATCGGTACATTGACCAAGCTCTCATATAAGACGAACTTCCTTCTAATTACTACTTCGTCGTCTTCATTATAAATTTCCAATACATAATTACCACTCTTCAATATTCTATAACGTTGAGCGGGAAGTGTTAACTGATAGTTGGTATAGTTCTGCAGTGTATTAAACGAGTTTTCATACGTCATAATACGCTGTCTGTCTAGTCCATCTATATATTCTATCTGCTTCAGTTTAGATGGAGTCCAGTCATAGTTATAAGCCTTGACACGATAGAAATAGTTACTATCATCTCCATACAAGTCATCAAAAACAAGTGTAAATCGATCTCCTATTTGAAAGAACGGCGTTACAGCTCTATTATTACTCATAAACCCTACTGACTTAATATAATCAGCAGTATAGTTCTGTGGAGATTGTGCCAATACGCACCCTACCCAAAGAAAAAAAAGAATAATAGACCAAACCTTATTTCGCATAATGACCATTTTAAACTAAACCGTTACTTCGTGCAAAAAAGATACAATTTTTTCGTTTAAAAAAACCATACTTTTCAATTTAAAGTCAGCAATATTAAATCTTTCTTGTTCATACTGTAAATGATCAGGTATGGCTACTACAGTCATCCCTGCATTCTTACCAGCTGTAGCGCCTGTGAACGAGTCTTCTACCACTAGACACTCTCTAGGCTCACTCCCTAGATTATGAGCTGCTCTTAAATACACATCTGGTGCAGGCTTACCGTGTTCTACATGATCTACAGAAACTATGGTTTGGAAGTAATCACGAATACCTAATCTCTTTAAAACTGTATTAATCAAAGATTCTGGAGAATTAGTAGCCAGACCAATCTTCACTTTTCTCTCTTTTAGAAAATTCAATGTCTGAATTACCCCTTCTTTTATTTCTCCTTCTGTACTAATTAACTCATCGACTCTATCAATCACCATTTGTTCCACCTCCTCAATACTCTTTCCTTCCCATGGAAACAGGCTATACCACAGCTCGGTCACTGCTCTAGTCGTTTTGCCTTGTGTTTGGATCGCAATCTCTTCATCCCAAGTAGCCCCCATAGAAGTAAACACCTCTTGTTCTGCTTGTTGCCAAAAGCCCTCAGAGTCTATTAAAACTCCATCCATATCAAAAAGTACAGTAGTAATCAATGTATTCTTCATAATCTTTCTAAATAAATACGAAGATACACAATAGGATATAGATAGGGTAGCCCTTATAAGGATACTTTAACTAATTCTCTAATCGAGCAATTAAATATTATGATTACTCTACTTAAAACAAACTGGGATAATCTCACCCTCTGCTAGACAGTATTTAGTTACTTCCTCTGAAGTAAGTTTATGAATAAAGTCTTCTTCTACTACAGTGAAGCCGATAGCTCTTAACTTATCAAAATAATCACGTCCGTATACACGTACATGATCGTATTGACCAAAGATAAGTGTGCGCTCTTTAGGATCTGTTATAGTATCATCCTGAAAAGTAGTTTCTCTAGACATATCTTGTGGGATTTGGAAGATTCCCATACCTCCAGGCTTAAGAATGCGATACAGTTCCTGCATGGCTTTCGTATCATCTGGAATATGTTCTAAGACATGATTACACAAAATCATATCAAAACTATTATCCTCAAAAGGTAAATTACAAATATCCGCCTTCACATCTGCCAAAGGAGATTCTAGATCGGTAGTTATATAATCTAAATTAGGTTGTTTTTTAAAGCGTTTATAAAACGCCTGCTCAGGTGCGAAGTGCAATACTTTTTTAGGAGTACTAAAGAAGTCGGTCTCGCGCTGAAGATAAAGCCATAATAGGCGGTGTCTCTCTAGTGAAAGTGTACTAGGAGAAAGGACATTATTGCGTTGCTTCGCATATCCATAAGGCAAGAAAGTCTTGAAACTTTTACCATCAATAGGATCTGTATACACATCCCCTTTTAGGTACCATGCCATCATAGGTCGAACAACGTAACTCAACCGAATTAATATCGGTCGAGGCACAATGTTCAATATTGTTTTGAATAACTTCTTCATTAATAGAAATGAGTAATTACAGAACTAATGGTTTAGCTCTAAACTCATCTTCTTCATTGCTAGTGATACCTAATGCTTGATAGATATATTGGTAAGTAGATAACAATTCTGGTTTACCATTTACTAATGCTACATCGTGTTCGAAGTGAGCAGAAGGTTTTCCGTCACGAGTCACGATAGTCCATCCGTCATTCAGTTGTTTGATATTACGAGTACCTAAGTTAATCATAGGCTCGATAGCTACCACCATACCTTCTACGAACTTCTTACCTTTACCAGGCTTACCGTAGTTAGGCATTTCTGGAGATTCGTGCATCTTACGTCCTAGTCCATGACCTACTAGCTCACGTACTACCGTATACCCTTCTTTCTCACAGTAGCGTTGGATAGCACTACCTACATCTTCTACTCTATTTCCTAATTTGAATTCTCTAATACCTACGTAAAGAGATTCTTTTGTAATCTGTAATAACTTTTTAGTAGCTGGATCTACATCACCTATCTCGAATGTATAAGCGTGATCTCCATAAAATCCATTCATCACTGTTCCACAGTCCACAGATACAATATCTCCTTCTTCTAAAGGACGATCTGTAGGTAATCCGTGTACAATCTGATCATTCACACTTGTCAACAAGGTAGAAGGACAACCATAAAGGCCTTTAAATCCTGGTACTGCTCCGTGATCTCTAATAAATTCTTCAGCTTTTGCATCAAGCTCTAAAGTCGTTACTCCTGGTTTTAGCTCTGTAGCTATCATACCTAATGTTTTAGAAACAAGCAATGCGCTTTGTCTCATCAACTCGATTTCTTCAAGAGTTTTTGGAATTATCATACCTTAAAATTTTATATCCTACAAAATTACACTATTACAGTTAATGAAAAAAATGATTAGCCACACTTTTTGCTTGCCTTATAAAGACTAATGCTTTACTTTTAAGGAAACATTTGTCTAAATACACAAAATTACACACAAAATGAATTACACAACAGCACAAGAAGCAGCTAAGCTGATCAAGTCAGGTGACAGAGTTTATGTACACGCAGTAGCTTGTACACCTAATCACATCATTGATGCTATTGTAGAAAGATCGTCCGAATTAAGAAATGTAGAGTTCTGTCACATACATACTTTAGGCAAAGCCCCTTATGCTGATCCAAAATATAGAGAAAGTTTCTTTGTGAATTCTTTCTTTACTGGTGGTAACGTTAGACACACTATACGAGAAGGTAATGGTACTTATACTCCCGTATTCCTAAGTGAGCTACCGATGCTGTTTGACAGTGGTCTTGTTCCCTTAGACGTGGCATTAATACAAGTTTCTCCTCCTGATGAGAACGGCTTTTGTACGTTAGGAACTTCTGTAGTTGCTGCACAAGCGGCTATTCGCACTGCCAAGATAGTTATAGCACAGGTCAATAAATTCATGCCTCGCACTTTTGGAGATGCGCTAGTCCACATCTCTAAGATTAACACCTTAGTACAGCATGATACACCACTTCTGACAGAATACAGTTCTGACTTTAGTGAGGTTGAAGATAAAATAGGACATCACATCGCCTCTATGATAGAAGATGGCAGTACCTTACAGATGGGGATTGGTTCTATACCTGATGCCGTTCTTCAAAAACTGAAAGGGCATAAGAATCTAGGATTACACACAGAAATGTTTGCAGATGGTGTTGTTGATTTAATTGAAGCAGGAGCCTTAAACTGTTCTCAACAAACTACTTCTAATGGCAAAGCTATCTCTACATTCTTTATCGGAACGGAGAGGCTATATAACTATGTAGACAATAATCCATTCTTTGAACTTAGAGAATGTTCATATACGAACGATCCATTTGTGATTCGTCAGAATCCTAAAATGATAGCAATTAACTCTGCTGTAGAAATAGATGTTACAGGACAAATATGTGCAGACTCTATCGGAGCGAATATCTACTCAGGTGTAGGTGGACAAGTTGACTTTATGAGAGGTGCTACGCTAAGTAAAGGAGGAAAAGCTATCATAGCACTTTCTGCTACTACTAAAAAAGGAGGAAACAAAATAGTTCCATTCCTTAAACAAGGAGCAGGAGTGGTAACGTCTCGTGCACATGCTCAATACATTGTCACAGAATATGGAGTAGCTGATCTAAGAGGTAAGTCTATTATAGATAGAGTACATGCTCTTGCTAATATTGCTCATCCAGATTTTAGAGAAGATATTCTAAGAGAATACTTTGACAATACTAGAAACAAATAACTGACATTTATAGATGTACGCTATTCTTAACCTACATTAAGCAATGGAAATCAGCCTATAACGTATCTTTGTAGTATTAAAATCATAAAGCTATGAACACAAAAATTATATACACAGCAGATAGTAGAGGATATGCTAACCACGGATGGCTAAAATCTCATCATACCTTTAGCTTTGCTAACTATCGAAACAACGAAAGAATACACTTCGGTGTGTTACGTGTACTTAACGATGATCAGGTAGCTGCAGGTATGGGATTCGGTACACATCCTCATGATAATATGGAGATTATATCTATTCCTTTATCTGGAAGTCTTTCACATAAAGATAGTATGGGCAATGGTACGATTATAAATGAAGGTGAAATACAAGTCATGAGTGCAGGAACAGGAGTTCAACACAGTGAGTTTAACCCTGATGAGAATAAAGAGAGTAAGTTCTTACAGATATGGATATTCCCTGATAAACTAAATGTAAAACCACGTTATGATCAACTAAAATTAAACAAAGAAGATCGCGTGAATCAATGGGATCAAATCCTTTCTCCTAATCCTGACGATAAAGGAGTGTGGATTCATCAGAATGCATGGTTCCACATGACTGATTTAGATCAAGGTAAAGAACTATCTTATGACTTAAAAGATAAGTCTAATGGTATCTTCTTATTTGTTCTAGAAGGAGATATTACTTTAGGTGAAGATACGCTACATAGAAGAGATGCTATTGGTTTTGATGGAGAAGATACTTTCACGATCAAAGCAAATGAAAAAAGCCAAATATTAGTCATGGAGATACCTATGGAACTACCTAGTTATCTTCAATAAATACCAATAAAAAAGCTCGCTATCATCTAGCGAGCTTTTTAAATATCTATATTAACCGTTTTTAAGGTTTCTTACTTCCTCATCCGTTAAATGTCTCCATTTACCTCTTGGTAGATTCCATTTTGTCAACTGACCATACATCACACGGTCAAGTTTAATAACATTATATCCTAAAGATTCGAATATAGCACGTACTAACTTCACATTAGATGCCTTTAGTTTAATCCCGATCTCTGTTTTAGGCTGATCATCTACATAAGATACTTCTTCTACAAATACACGACGCTCATCGATATAAACTCCTTTTTTAATCTTTTCTAGATCTTCATATTTAAGGTTCTTATCTAATGATACATGATATAATTTAGAAGAACGAGAATCAGTAGAGTTTAACTTCTGTAATAAGTTAGTATCATTCGTGAATAACATTAGACCAATAGTAGTCTTATCCATACGACCGACAGGAGCTAAAGGATATTTAGAAGCTCCTTTTAATAAGCTTAATACATTCTCAGCTGATACGATTGGCTCATTAATAGTAGCAAATCCTTTCGGTTTATTTAATAATACGTAAGTCAATTTTTCTGGAGTCAATACTGTTCCATCAAAATTAACGATATCCGTTTTCTTTACTTTATAACCTAACTCAGTAACTACTACTCCATTTACAGTCACATTTCCAGACACGATATAGATATCTGCCTCACGACGTGAACACACTCCAGAGTTACCGATATATTTATTCAGACGTACTTCGTCTGTTTCTTTAGGTGTATTTTTTACTCTTGGTTTACTATCAAATTTCTTTGTAGTATTAGCACCATACGTTTTATTTCCTTCTTTATTATTGTCAAATGATCTTTTCTTGCTATCATTTCCCCCATAAGTCTTTTTAGCTCCATCCTTAGAACCAAAAGACTTCTTTCCCGCTGCATTTCTATTTCCTGAGCGATTCGATTTATTATTTCCTGAATTCGACCTACCGTTATTCATATCTAAAGATTTTTGCAAAGATAGTTTTATTCTATGCATTTATTAATATAACTCTAAAAGTTTACACAACTTTTAATACTATAAAGTTTCTTCTAGCAGTACTTTGCCACTAATTACCACATCCGGGTCTATTAGCATAATCGAGAATACTCCTAATAAAATCAACAGTTTTAAACTAATATGTAAACTGTGATACTGTTCTATTTCCTTTGATGTCCATAATCTGTATAAGAACATGATTAATACAATAATACTTAGATAGAAGTAATATACCATGTACCCAAGATTCTCTTTATTGACTAAAAAATAGATCGGTATCAGTGTCAATACTGTCACGACTGTGATTACCTCTTTCGCTACTCTATCTCCAAATCGAACAGGAATAGTCTGATAATCATTAGCGAAGTCTCCTTTAATATTCTCCATATCTTTTATCAACTCCCTAATCAGAATAACTAAATACAGAAAAGCTGCATGTATGAAGATAGAAGGATAATAAAACCTGAAATGCATCAAGATACTAAAGAAAGGCAATATAGCTAATAAAGAAGCAGTAAGATTACCTATAATAGGATACTTCTTAAGCTTATGAGAATAAAACCACAACAGAAATATATAAGCAGAAAAGAATGCTGACACATGCCAAGACACTGGAAATACAATCCCCACAGCCAAAAAATTCAGCGCAAAATAGACACGTAATTTTGTAGCTTGACTCACTAGTCGATCTAACATAGACTTAATCGGCCTATTGATTAAATCTTTTTCTGCATCATAAAAATTATTAATGATATACCCTCCTGCGATAGCTAAGGAAGATCCAAAGATAATTAGAAAGAGTTTCCAATCTAAAATTACGTCTAACGCCCTAAGTTCAGGTGCAAATATAAAGATAGACGCTAAGTACTGTGCTAGTACTATAATAAAAATATTATAACCTCTCACAACAGAGAACAAGCTGAATATTTTAGCTAAGAGTAGTTTATTTTTCCTAGATAACATTATCTCTTGTTTCAATTTTATATCGCTACTGCGAAAGGTTATAACATCTATTTTTTCATATCTGAATTAGAATTGATATACAACTTCTAATTTATAATCTTTTAAAGACTCTTTTGCCTTTTCGATATCAGCAGTAAATCCTAAGATATAACCACCTCCACCAGAGCCACATAATTTTAAATAGTAATCGTTAGTCTCGATTCCTTTTTGCCATACACTGTGGAATTGCTCTGGAATCATTGGCTTAAAGTGATTAAACACTACATTAGACAATAACTTCGTATTACTAAATAACGATTTCACGTCTCCTTTTAAGAAGTTCTCTACACAAGCATCTGTATATTTCACGAACTGATCTTTCAACATCTGACGGAAACCTTGATCTTTTAGGTTCTCCATAAAGATTGTAATCATCGGTGCAGTCTCTCCTACGATACCCGAATCTATTAAGAACACAGCTCCTTTTCCATCTACGCTTTGAGAAGGAATACCTGCTGGCTCGATATTATCTTTAGAATTGATTAGGATAGGCAGGCTTAAATAACTGTTTAGTGGATCTAACCCTGAACTCGTTCCATGGAAGAATGCTTCCATTTTTCCGAAGATTCCTTTTAATACTAAAAGTTTATCTTTAGTCAAGTTCTCTAGAACAGTAACTTTATCATAAGCATACTGATCATAAATAGCAGCTACTAATGCCCCACTACTTCCTACACCATATCCTTGTGGAATACTAGAATCAAAGTACAATCCTTGTTCTATCTCAGCGTTTAAACGCTCTAGATCAAACTGTACTAAAGTAGGTTCTTGCTCTTGCAAATCATGTAGATATGCTGCAAAGTTTTTTAAACTCTGATTAGACTTTAAAGATACTCCTTCTAGATTCTCTTCCATCTTTAATGCTCCCTTATAGAAATTATAAGGAATAGACAATCCTTTAGAGTCTTTAATAATCCCATATTCCCCAAAAAGAAGAATTTTTGAATAAAATAATGGTCCTTTCATAGCTGTTATTGTAAATTCACGTTGCAAAAATACACATAATATTCTCACACCGTCTTTTTTACTACTTTATTTTTATAAATATCTGTTTTTAAAGCCATAAACACAATGTCTACACCCATTTTGGCAACACTGTCCTTTCATTAAATGATACAATTCTGTGAACACAAAATACTCATTTTCCATGTAATAATGCACTCCTTCTTCCATCTCACTTCTGCGCTTAGGAAAAAGCTTCCCTTTTGAAGAAATAACCATTTCATCAAACTTAGACAAGCAATTATTACATAAACATTTATGAAAAGAGCCTGCTAAAAAGACACGTGTATCATTAGATATATTCACCTGAGTACAGTCACATTGTTTGATATCATCTGTATTACAAATTATCTCTGTCTTACAATGCGTACACACTCTATTCTTTCCCATACTTCTATTACTTCATTGTTGCAAAATTATAGAACTGCATTTTTCCAGTACCTTCTATTTCTACATTATGTTCCACACGTTGACCATTTGCTCTCTCTAGTGTCATCTTGATTTGATTCTGACCTAACTGTAATGGTATTCTAGCATAGTTAACCTGTGCAGGTAATGTCTGCCAGTTACGCGTATCCGCTTTTTCAGAGAATAGATTAAACAACTGTATTCCTAAGCCGATAGCTTCTAATGCTGCATTCGGATCTCCATTTTTACCATTAGACTTCGCGACAGCTTTTACAGAATATTCAGCAGCTTTCTTCACTGCTACTCTAGTCAATATTTGCCCTAATTCTTTACCTGCGCGTTCTTTTAGTGTTAGTACGGCAAGCGCATCTATATCTTCTGCTTTTTCGAATCTAGTATTTGAAGCTCCATTAGCCTGAATCTGAGCACTTGTATAAGGTGGTGGTTGTACGATATACTTAGGATAAGCGATATTCACACTGTGTATATCATTTAGGTTAGTCTTACCTGCAATACCAAAATCTAATGGAATCACAAAACCTAACGCATTTGTAAACACTAGACTACCACTGTCTCCTTTAGCTAATGTAAAGAACATATTCTCAGCCTCCTTAATAGGTGCACGTCCATTTTCCCAAAAGATAACTAATTCTCCTCCTGGAGCTTTAGCTTCTCTTGTGTACTTTAGATTAAACTGCTTCTCGAACTTTGTTAAGTCCCCTCCGAAGCCATTTGCATCAGCCATACGCATCACATCGTACTGCAGATTCTTAGGCATTGCTACACCATAATATGTACCATCCTTAGAACTCTGGTATACTTCTACGGCATTTCTATATGCAATAAAAGCATCGTTATAATTACCACTATACTCATAGATCAGTCCTTGCAGATTCAGAGAGAAAGCATCCTTAGAATAACGTGTTGCTTTATCCTTATACTTATCACCCTGAGAGTAGTTCTGTAAAGAAATACGTCTAGCCTCTACTATCGCATCATCTATTCTTCCCAGATGCATATAGTTAAGTGCTTTGTAGTAATGAAGCATAAAGATCTCAAACTCTTCTCCTTTATAATTTTGAGACATTGAGTTAAGGAATAATCCTACAGCGATATCCCCTGTAGTTGACAATCCGTCTTCTACTAGTAAATCTGCTTGGTTAAAATATTTATTACTAGACTCATAGTCTCCTTTTAGGTGTGCTACCCTCCCTTTCTCCATATAAAACAGCAATAGATTTCGAGGCTTTTGTAATAAAGCATTTTTATCTAATGCCTTTTCAGCTAGATCATATTCTGAGGCACCTACCTTCTGATAATAGTCTGTTATACGATCGTGATAGGTAGCACATCCAAACACGAAAAACATCACTGCAAAGAGCAATGATGTTTTTATAACAGAATATATGGCTCTACTTGAAACCATCTATTTTACTTTAAATTAGTTTTTTACGTACTTAGCGATTTTCTTTTCACCAATCCAAACCACTTCACTTGTTTGAATATTTGTCAACTCTAAGTTAACTTGGTAATAAACCACTTTTTTCTTTTTGTGAGAATCTACGATAGAATTGATAGAACCTTGTAACATAAAGTCAGCTCCTTGTTCTAAACCGAATTGTTTCATAGATGATGCTGATGCATTCGTTTGTTGATCTGCACGTTCACCACGTAATTCCTCACGTTTTTTACCACCTTGAACTAAACGTACTCTTTGAGAACGAATAAATGCTTGTTCCACATCTTTTACGAACGTCTCAGCTTCAATATGCTCATGGCTTTTATTATAAACCATACCTACAATAACCACAGGCTTCTCTCCTTTATTCTCTTCACGGAAGTTAAAGATCCATGGCTCTTCTAATATCTGCTGAGTCATTTGGTCAGCTACTTCTCTAGAGTCAGAGTTATTCCATCTTCCACTAATGTCGATAGTTTCTTCTGTACTTACTCTAGTTACTTGACGTCCACATGATGTAATAGCCAGTCCTGAAACAGCTAATATTGCAGCTAATGCTATACGTTTAATTTGCATAATCCTATTATTTGTTTTTCTTTATGTTTTTTTCCTAATTCTTAAATAGAGAACCACCAGTTACCAGTTCTAAAACCAATATTAGGTCTCCATGTATTCCAGTTATTCCATCCAGAGTAATATCTATTATAGTTACCATAATACCCATTGTCATAGCTATAGTAACTTCTACCATATTTAGCACGAGCCATGCGTTCTTCATGTCTCCATTGCTTTTTCTGAGCTTTGCGCTCCATCTTAGCCTCGTACCAATCGTACGCTTTATAAGTATCCTGTACAGTAGTACTTAAAGTCGCAGTCAGAGAATCTTTCTGTGCCATATACTTTACCATACTTACTCTATAATTCGGGTTTTGATCTGGTGCTAACTCTTGTGCATAAGTTGCTTGACTAAATAGTAAGCTACCTAGTGCTAAACCAAAAATTGTCATTAACTTTCTCATATCTTCAATATTTATATTAGTATATGCAATTAGCATACCGTAGTATAAAGTTACAAAAAATTATTTAATTATTTCTGAACCGAATCCAACTTTATCATCTATATACTGTTCATTCTGACAGAACTGCGCCAATTCTTGTCTTATAAATGTCTGAACAAAGTCTTTGTCCCCTTCTGGGTATAGAACGTGTACATTTGCCCCAGCATCAAGTGTAAAGCACA
The DNA here is from genome assembly GCF_004337635.1 of Myroides odoratimimus. Classification (NCBI taxonomy): domain Bacteria; kingdom Pseudomonadati; phylum Bacteroidota; class Flavobacteriia; order Flavobacteriales; family Flavobacteriaceae; genus Myroides; species Myroides odoratimimus. The sequence continues at coordinate 1,550,575 of NZ_CP037427.1, read as the reverse complement.
CATTGATTGATGTTTTTTCTCTAAATGCCCAAATTTTCTCGATGATCTGAAGCGTATTTGGCTTCATTAAGATAAAATAAGGCATAGAAGTCATCATCATTGCGTGTAGAGTCAATGCTTCGCTTTCTACTAACGCTACAAACTCCGTTAAATTACCTTCTATTAATATTTTTTTCAATCGAGCTAGGTTCTCATGAGCTTGTTCAAAGCGTTGCGCTGCATAAGGGTGATTGTGCATCAGATCATGTCCCACTGTGCTAGACACTTTCTTCTCTCCTTTATCCACTAGCAAGATAGTATCACAATACCCCTTAAAGATAGGGTGTACCTCAAAAGGGAAATTCACTCCATATAAATCTGTACTTCCAGGTATATCGCGTTGTTCTCCCCATACTACTACACTACCCGCTATACTTCTACATGCACTACCTGAACCAAGACGAGCTAAGAAAGAAGCTTTCTGGTCAAAATAGTCTTCTGTCATATCCACATTCAACTTTCTTTCTAATGACATAATATTCACTGCCATCGCTGCCATACCAGACGCAGAAGAAGCTATCCCTGAGCTATGAGGGAACGTATTTTTAGTATCTATCGTGAAGTGATAATACTCGATATAAGGACAGTATTTTAGAATTCTCTCAAAAAACTTCTGAATCTTCGGCTTAAACTCTTCTTTAGGCTGTCCTTCAAACAAAAGATCAAAGCTGATCCCTTTATCCGCTTTCGCACTATAGCTTAATGTCGTTTCTGTCTTACAATTGTTTAAAGTAAAACTCAAAGACGGGTTAGCAGGAATCTGATTCTCCTTTTTACCCCAATACTTAACTAAAGCGATATTACTAGGAGAGCTCCATGAGAATGTCCCCTCCTTTACTTGATTAACATCTATATCTTGGCTAAAAATAAAGTCTTCTATATTCATTGTTCATCGATTTCTAAACAACAAAAATAACATCTTTTATTAATAGCCCCTCTATTCTTTAAGAAACTTCTCTTTTTTTAGAACAGCACTAAGATAAAAGAGCTAATGATTTACACCTATATCATTAGCTCTTTACTTATACTTAACTTCCTTTATCTATAAATCAAATTCATAATCAAAATGACCACAACGGCTATCCAATGAAACAAGATTGTATACCAAAACTTCTTCTTGCTAGGGTTTGCCATTTCACGAATAGCCTGAATCACTCGATCTTTTATAATCTCACGGATATTTAACTTCGGATCGTTAAAAGGGATATCATCTACCTTCAGCTTTTTAAACCCATAAATCAACAATTTCTTCACCCCATTTATTCTCACTCTGATTTTTAATATTACTGATAATCTGCATTTGTATTAAAGAGAAATCAAACCCTTTTTGCATCCAGTTTTGTTTATCAGACGCAGATGTATCACTAATAACTTTATCTAATGCTCTATCTATTAATGGAAACAGCAGACTCTCACCTTTGTCAGTCAATAATCTATTTGCTACTCTTTTAACAGCATGAGAACTCGCCATAGAAAAAACAAAGTAATTACTAATCGCTATAACAGTTAATAAGACACTCTGGATAGGTGCAATCATAAAGACCACGAATATAGCCATTATACCTGCCGAACCACCCAAATTACCAGGTTGGTTATAAGGCCTATACATAAATAACAAAAGACCTATAGTAAAAGAAAACACTGCGCTTAATGATCCTACCGCATATACCTTAAAGAAACTACTCCCGCCTATAAAAGATAATTTAGCGGCATACTTTACCTTATCTAACATCGTAAAAATATCGTTATCTTAAAAATGAAATAATCAAGATAACTATCCAATGGTAAGCGACTATCATCCAAAAGAATTGCTTATCAGGTGTCGCAAAATCTTTAATCACTTCGATCACTCTACTCTTTATCTCTGAACGAACATTAAACTTCGGATCGCCAAATGGAATATCATCTAACCTCAACTTAGAAAATCCTAACACAAGTAAATACCTCAACCATTTATTCGTAGTCTCTTCCTTAACAGTATTAATCGTTTGCAACTTTAACATTGAGTAATCAACTCCTCTCTGTAGCATATTCTGTCTCTCTGTCTCTCCTATTTTTCCCATCGTCTTATCCATCACTTTATCCATAATAGGGTCTAATAGCACCTCTGCTTTATCATCTAAGATACGTCTAGCCACCTTTCTGAAAGCATACTGTGTCGAAAAAGAAAAAACAAAATAAATACTAATCAACGTGATTAGTAGTAACACTGATAGATAAGGATAGTCAATAATAAAAGTTCTAAATGAACTATAACGGACTTCTCCTAATTTGTTTGTATAACTACCATTAGATAGCAAGACTATACCTATAATCAAACTCAACACCGCACTAAATACTCCAAACACAGCGATCTTTAAAAAACTAAACGCTCCATAACCAGAGATTTTTAGCCCATACTTTACATTATCTATCATATAATAGTTAATTAAATTACAAACAATAAAAATAAATAATTTTGTTAAATTAACTATTTTAAACTTTTATTTTTAAATAATAAAACCCTACAATAAACACTCAAGTAATAATAAATAAAAAATAAAGATTATATCTTCCGAAAAAACTATTATCAAACAGTAATCACCTCATATTCTGAATTTGGAATACTCATCTTTAGACTATTCCCCTATCTTTTACTTAAGAAGTTACTCTATATAAACAGTATATCAACTCCTCAATCACATAGAGTCATCACACTATAGTACTTTAATTTATTATTCTACTCTCTATCACTATTCAAAGAGCATAAAAAAACTCCTAAGCATAATCGCTTAGGAGTTTTTCTAATTTTTATCTTCATATAAAATACATAACATTTTATAAAATATAATTAATTTTAAATACTCCAATAAATAAAGTCAATCACTAAATCAACGATATATACATTGAAGGCTTTAAAAATATCAAATCATAATGACGATTATCAATTGTACTTACAGTCATATATACTTCATCATGCTCCACATTAACAGCAACAATCATACTAATTATACCAAAATTACTTCCTAAGTTATCAAATTTAGAATTAGGATATAATCTAGATAATGCCTTACTCCAACTTTCAATAATTAGAATACATTTTCTATCTATCACTTCATCTTTTTCTAAATCATAGAAACCGTCGAAGCTTAATTCTATTTTTTTTTCATCTATAGCATAAACAAACTTACTTACAACTTCATCATCAAAAGTATATAGTAATTTATTATTTCTAATTAAATTCATATTCTTCTTAATTACTTAATCCTAATGCATGTATCAGCACTTCCAAAATTTACTGGTTACATCATTCATCAAATCTCCTAATACACCAGCCTGCACTAAGAACTGACTTCCTTTATCTAATAAAATTAATCATTATTCACTCAACAGAATAACATTATTCAAAGACCATAAAAAACTCCTAAACAATTATGCTTAGGAGTTTATATTTAAACAAATAACAATAATCAATTAATATCACTTCACTCTAACAATCTTTAGCTATACCTCTTTATTAAAAAGGAATCCCATACCCTACCTTCAAATATAACAGGTAATAAGAATCCTTCTTTCACTAATTCTTTTAATTTTTCATTCAGTTTATCATCATCAATATCAATATTATAATAACTATCAATAAAATCCTTTAATTTTATTGAAGTAAATTGATAAGTTAAATCATCAATATAGCGTATAAAATTAAAGTCACATTTTATATTCCCTTTCTGGATGAAACAACCTCCACCATGATAATGGTATTCGTACCCATCAATATTACCATGTTTATAATTTTTAGTACCATTTGAATTAATATTAATCTTATAAATCTCCTGATATATATCTTCTTCAACCAAATTCAAACTACTTCTTATCACTTTTTCAAATTCATGAATAAATCTAACATATTCATTCAAATATTTCTTTATATCATTCATAACTAATTTATTGTATATAGTCTCTTATCACTTTATCCATTCTTTATCCCCACTAACACTTTAACGATCGCCTCATTCTCAAGAACTCTATTCATTAATAACATATAAATCAATATCTATCTCTGCATTCAATTTCACTAGTAGATTTAGTAATCTTTTATCAAAAAAAAATACCAGGTACCTGATTTGGAAATATTTCAGGAATAATAAATAATTTTGATGTTAAATTGTTATCATTTATATATTTTACTATTATATCAACTTTAGACGAAAATAATTCCACAAACTGTTCAGTAACATCTTCTGATAACAAAGTATTAGTCTTTCTAAAACTATATTCCCAATTCGTTTCTTTTCTAAGAACTACATTTGGATGATATTTATCTATTCTATCTCCCTTTTTCCAATAAGCAGTAGGAATAATCCCAATTGCTTTGGTTAATTCTCTAGGATTCCAATTATCCCCAAAAATCGAATATATCAATCTAAAGTTTGTCATATTTTTTACTATTTAATAAATATATCATGTATTGATAGGTGTTCCTTTTCCTTCCTTCGCTATTATCAAGACTTCATCAGTCTTAGTATGTCTATATAAATCATATCGTGCAATTTTTACATTATCAAAAAATATCTAATCATTAATTACCAAGTAATCAAGACCACGATCATCAAATACATTTACAACAATCTTATCTTCAAAATTGATAAAGAAAGCAGTAATATTAATTGAAGGCTCTAATCCCAATTCATAATTTAAATGGCTCAAAAGCAATTGTTTCAATCCCTCTTCTTTAAGATTAAAATGATACAGACCTACTGCACTATCATCATTAATTTCTATTAAAAGACAATTATTTGAAAAACTATCACTTTCAGCTAAATCCCAAAAAGTAATTCGAACATAACAATACCCACTCTTAAAATTCTTTTCTATCAAAGCAATTATTACCTCTAAAATCTCAAAAACATTATCCTCTCTAAAACTAATTCTTTCAACTCTAAATACCTCTTTAATAGTTTCAAATGAACATATTCCAAAAGTACTCCTAGCTTTTTCATCAAATTCTTTTAATACCATATCATAAAGCTTTTTAAAATTTCATTGGTAGTACCTATTCTAGTTAAATACCCCATTAGTTCCAAAGATCTTCCAGACACCATCTTATTTAGACCCACTTCTACTAAAAACTCTCTCTTTCTAAAAACATCTCACTTCTTTATTAATTGATTTTACTAACAAATAATATACTTCCCTAATAACAATCTTTAGCTATACCTCTTTATTAAAAAGGAATTCCATACTCTACCTCCAAATATAACAGGTAGTAAAAATCCTTCTTTCACTAATTCTTTTAGTTTTTCATTCAGTTTATCATCATCAATATCAACATGATAATAACTATCAATAAAATCTTTAAGCGCAAATGACGTAAAATTATAGGTTAAATCATCAATATAGTGTACGAAGTCAAAGTCACATCTTACATCTCCCTTTTGAATAAAACATCCAGCTCCATGATAATGGTATTCATATCCATCAATGTTACCATGTTTATAATTTTTAGTACCATTTGAGTTAATATTAATCTTATAAATCTCCTGATATATATCCTCTTCTTTAAGGCTTAATTTATCTCTAAGCGTTTCTTCAAAATCATGAATAAACCGAACATACTCACTCAGATATTTCTTTATATCATTCATAATTAATTTATTATACATAACCTTTTATCTTTCTTGCCTAATGCTAAGCATTACTTCTCGTTGAATAATTATTACATTATCACTAATCAGTAGTTCACTTCACTACAGTATCGTCATGCTCACTAAATATTTTATCTACATTCTCTTTACTGTTCAAATCCCAATACCACCATTTATTAGGATTATTTCTCTCTAATAAAAAACGTCTTTGGTAAGCGACTTTAAACAACTCTAGAAAAAGAATAAAAACATTTACTAATTCATAATCTGGCAAATTAATTATATTCCTGAGGCTATACTCTTTTACATCTTTGCGAAGCATCACACATGGAGTACAAGTCTCTTTAAGCCCACTATTTTTAATCACAGCATCCACATCTGTAATTAAAGGTTTAGATTGTTGTATTAAAAAAACGAGGCTCTCTAAAAAAAGCCTCTTACTATCTTCTTTATTAAAGAGCTCTGTAACGACTTCTATCCCAATTATAGATTGTCCATACCTATTTACTATTACTTCCTTCTCTTTATTCATTATTTCTTCTAGCTTTTATTACTATACAACGTCGATTAATATCTCCTCCTTTCTCCGAAAACATCTATCTTTCTAAGAATTCAATCAGTTGCAATTTTTGCTCCTACAAAAAAGGATTCTTAACCTTACTAATCAACGGAAGTATTGTACACCTAGTTGAAAGTAAACTGTTTTTGTATTTAAAATTACTTGTACAGCGTAATAAAGTTAACTATTATTCTCTCAACTCTCTATCACTATTCAAACACCATAAAAAAACTCCTAAGCAATTATGCTTAGGAGTTAAATTTCACATCCCTAAATAAAAACCACACCACCTCCCTAGCCTTAATCACAACTTGACAGGATACTGCTCCCATAGTGATCGCATTAAAAACAGCCTTAATTATGTGAGCACTATCCCATAACTATGCGACCAGTATGCGATAAATCAAAAATAAACCAACGAAAAAGGCAGTAAAACCGAGGTTTTACTGCCTTCTCTGATATTTTTTATTTTTCTTTAAAACGATCGTTTCTATTTTCGATATTGTGCTATTGCCTTCTGTATTGCAGGCCTAAACTGTACGCTGATATAATCTTCACTAGTAGGGGCACTAAACATAAACATTGGATTCTCAGGAAATCCCTCTGTCGTTCTAAATAAGACGAAATAACTCTTACCTGCTTTACCCGCATTCATCCATTCGTCAAATTTATAATAATCAGCTACAGAGCGTCTCTCTCTCACCACGATCAGCACATCGTTTATCTCATTCCACTTGAGTTGCTTCTCTTTGAGTAGGCTTTTATACGTCACTCCTTCTACGTCTATACTTACTTTGATAAAAAAACATTTATAGACAAAAACGACGAATAGAAATAACATAACAGCACTAAGAGACTTGGCTAATCCATTGCCAACTTGTAGAAAGAAAATAGACATCCCTAAAAAAGGAAGTAAACAAAATACGAATAGCAATATCTTACTCGTCAAATTATAATAACTAAACCTCATCTTATTTATGTTCTATTTTAGTTGTTATTGCTAATGCAGCAAGGTATCCGTTCGTCCATGCATTCTGAAAATTAAACCCTCCTGTGATGGCATCTATATTTAAAATCTCCCCTGCAAAGTACAAATTATTGTGCAATTTACTTTCCATGGTTTTAAAGTTAACCTCTTTTAGGTCTACCCCTCCAGCAGTAACAAACTCGTCTTTAAACGTGCTTTTACCATTGACTTGATATTCTCCTTGAGTCAATTCCCCACATAGTATATCTAACTGCTTATTAGTCACATCTGCCCATTTGGTATCTTCTGCTATTCCTGATATCACGACCATGCGTTCCCATAGTCTATTAGGCAAATCTAATTCTATACGCTTAATCACATTCTTTTTTGCATGATCTTTACGGATGCGTTGCAATTCTTCTTTTAGAGACTCGAAGCTGTGCTGTGGCATCCAATTTACTGTGATATGAAACTGATATTTCTTGTCTGCTAATATTCTAGCACCCCAAGCAGAAAGACGCAATATACCAGGCCCACTCATCCCCCAGTGGGTAATTAATAAAGGCCCTGATGCTTCTAACTTAGTCCCCTTAACACTTACCTCAGCAGGTGTAGCTACTCCCATCAAATCTTTGATGCGTTTATCATTGATATTAAATGTAAATAATGAAGGTACTGGCTCTACTATCTTATGTCCTAATTCGGCTACTGTATTCCACATCTTAGGATTACTCCCCGTAGTCATGATTAGATAAGTCGCTTCGTAGTTACCTGTTGTGGTATCTAGCTTCCAACTGTTCTCTTTCTTAAAGATGCCCTGTACACTACTACTCGTGATGACTTCTATCTTCAGCTTCTGTACTGCCTTCATAAAACAGTCTATAATAGTCTGAGAAGAGTCTGTATCAGGGAACATTCTACCATCCTCTTCTATCTTTAATGTCACGCCATGTCTATCAAACCACTCAATAGTATCACCTGAACAAAACTGATGAAAAGGCCCTAATAGCTCTTTTGCACCACGAGGGTAGAACTGCGTTAATTCTTTCGGATCAAAACAAGCATGAGTCACATTACATCTTCCTCCTCCTGATATTCTTACTTTAGAAAGCACTTCTTTTCCTCTCTCGATAATCGCTATTTTTAGTCCTTTATTTTGTTCTGCAAGATTAATTGCAGTAAAAAAACCTGCTGCTCCACCTCCGACTAATATGACATCATAATTCATTGAAAAACCTATTTTAACGTTTAAGACTCTCTTCTAGAGTTTTTTTATTGAGTGTAAAAAATTATCTTTACGCCAACAAAGATACTTACTTACGATCGCACCACTATCATTGTTAAATTAAGAATATGAAAAAATTACCTTTCTTAGCTTTAATTGTCTTGTTCTCTATGTGTAAATCTGCTTCTCACGTAGCCACGAAACCGCCTAAAGAACTGACAGTAGATGAGCGTATCGAAAAAATCAAAGAGGAAGATAGACTTCCTGAAGAAGATGATGTAATGGATCTACCTGATTATGCTCAGGTGAGAGATGACTTTAGATCCGTTACTGACAAAACGAAAGCAAACTACCTTAGAGGAATGAATGCTTCTGCTGATAACTACTCTGTAGTCATCTTAACTAAAGGCTTTAAAGGAGAAAATATCTCTATCAAAGGAAATAGCAAGACCTACTACTACGCCATGACCATGAGTGATCTACGCTCTGGTATAGCGAAGTCTATCCGTGTAGACAACACGCAAAATATAGTATTAAAAGACAGTTATACAGGAGGCTCACTGACGATAGAAAGTGACCATGCTAAAATGTTTAAATTCATCTATGTGATGAAAAACAACGCAAATAAGGAAACTCCTTTTAAAGTGACATTTAGCAATACGCTACGTCCTGTTCGATAATCTTCAATAATGGAAAAAAGAGACCTTGTCCTTAGAATGATACAACAAACGGCTCAATTACTTAGAGCCGTTTTTAATTCGCTTCCTATCGATGACTTCGAGACCGAACAGCAAGTACAAGACTTCACCTCGTCTCTTAAGGAGAACTTACACCTAGATCTAGACAAATTTATCCTGCTTACAGATGAAGAAGTTCTGACTTACTTATTAACCATAGAGGGAATGGATATCGAAAATATAGAATCACTGGCTGACATCCTAAGACTACTAGCTCTCAAAACTCAAGATTCTTTAAACGAAAAAAGTGCTCTCCTAAATAGCAAAGCACTTCTGTTATTTCAATATGTATCAGATACATCTAAGACCTACGACTGGGGAAGAGAGAATAAAATTATCACCCTAAAAAGTCGTCTAACTTAGTTCTTAGAAGCTCTCTTTTCTTTAGCTCCGATCACTAAGGCAAACAACAATACTACTACTGCTGATATAAGCAGAAATAGCCCTATCCCAAAGTTTTGCATTGCTACTAGACTTGTACCTATAGATATCATTAATAATCCTACTATTAATACCCCCTTTACTTCTCTTCATATTTCTTTTTGTTTCTACTTTTTTTATACGCTTTTACTACTGCCTCACCCATAAAAATGTCAGTACTTGCTTCTAAATGAAAATCAATATTATTTGTTGATCTACCAACTTTGATTTTATTATCTTCAAATCCAATAAATGAAGCTACTAAAGTAAGCCTTTTAGTATTATATTTTTTAGGAATAACTAACTCATACTCTCCTTCCATATTAGTTTGAGTACCAATATTAGTTCCTTTAATCATAACAACTGTACCAGGTAATTCAAGGTTTGACTCATAAGCCTTTCCTTTAATCACTCTTGTATTCTCATTCTTAGTTTCATTCTGAACTAACGTTGGTAAAGGAGTACTTGTCTTAGTATCTTGACATACAGATTCCACCTTAGGTTTCTCTTGAGCTACAGCTGTACTTATAGTTGTTAGTGCTAACAAATTTACCATTGTAGCCACCATACCATTCAGTCCAAAAGACTTTCTGATTTTCTCTTCTTCTAAGTCTGTACCTATATACTGACGTGGAATACGTCCGCATATTTTTCCCTCTTTCTTAATATAATTGATGATATCTCGCTTACTTGCTTTAGAGAAGTCAACGACTACCTTATCACATACAGCACAGTGTCTCCCTTTATCTTGAGGAGCCATTTTATCCCAATCTTCATGACAGGGTTCTGGTATTTCGATTCTGTATTTCATAGTTACTAATATAGCGAATGATAACACAAACATAAATAATAAAAAACGCATAGTGGTATCTATGCGTTTTTTATTATTTAAAACTATTAGCTATTTTCTTCCAGCCTTCTTCTACCGACTTAGAGAATACTTTCTTTGTCTTATCTGCCTTTTCTACCACAGGTTTATCTACTTTGCCCTCGCTAGGTATAAATGCTCCTTTGGCTAGAATATTCTCTTCACCATTAAACAACATGACTTTTAAATCATATTCTCCTTTCTCTCCATCATTACAGCTCGTCACATAAGACACGATTACTTCAGTCACTCCATCATTATCTAAATCAGTAACAACTGTCCCCATAGGTACATATCCTATATATGGTGCAGGGCTTCCTTCACCGCAGGGTACGACATCATACATCTTCATCGTCATCACATAGCCATTATCATCGTCTTTATTCGTGAACATATACATATAGATTTCACCTTTCGTTCCAGAAGAATACTGACCAAACCCTTTCTGAGACAAGTCTCTATAAGGGAAATACCCCGTAGTCGTTAGAATCAATATTTTCTCTCCTTCTTTATCTTTCCAACTAATAGATTCCATTACAGTTCCTCTAAAGTCGAAGGTCTTCGGAATATCGTTATACAATAGCGTCTTTGCCTTAACAGGAGACTCCTTGTCATATATCTGCATCTTCCATTTAGGTTGTAAGGTACGTTCTAAGTTTCTTGTATTTTGTCCCATCACAACAGAAGAGATAAACAAAAAACTACAGCACAAAAAAAGTAATCTTGACATTATATACATTATTAGAGTTTGATTTTTTCTTTATCCCATGATACCACCACGACACCTTTAGAATAATGTTGTGCAATCACATCAGCTTCTGTCAAGTGCAGATCGCCTATACTATAATCAAACTCCATTGTATCAAATTTTATTGTTCTAATAGGCCATTCTTTATGGTGTATCTGATATCGAAACAGCTCCTCATGTACATATACATACAGACAATAACGCTCTGTCAACCACAAATCTAATGTAGACTTATCCTTAACTTTCTCCCCTTTTTGATATTCAAGTTTTAGAAAGAAGCGTTTCTTTTCGTTTAAAGATAGATAAGCATTTTTCTCACGAATTATATCTGACTTTTCATAAGGTAACCCAGATATCGTACGAGATACAAATGCAGATAGGCTTTTTCCTACTTCTATATTGATAAAATAAACTCCTGGTTTTCCATCTATCACAACATAAGTACGCACGTTAATCTCATCAAAATCAGATACCACACCCACTGCAGGTAAACGACGTGGACGAATATTCTCCATCGTGAATGGCACGATAGATACATAGTACTTCCCATCTAGACTATCCAGTTCTAAGTCTTCTGGCACTAAGGGTCTCAGTACCTCTAGAGGCACTTCAAAATGTAAAAAGATAGCTCTATTCCACTCTTGATAGAACTTCCAAGGTCCTTCAGGCAATGCCCAAGGACGATGGGACACTGAACTTAACACATCATCTATTTGGCTCATATTGTATTTTTTTACTAAGCAATTTACATAAATAAACACAACCTTATTACTATTTAAAGACAATTAATCTCAATCAAATATCCTCAAACCATCAAAAGCTGAATAGAAGCTACCTTATCACTATATTCATTAATTCACTTCAGCTGTCCACTCAATCCCACTGATATCTATCAGTCGAAGAACAACACTCTGTTTAGGATGAGCTACACCAGGCTCAAAAGTAAGATCAGCCTTTGCACCTAAAGGAATAATCAAACTGTGTTTACCAGGAGCTATCTTAGCTACATAGCGATTACTGATTTGTTCTTTACTCAGTTTTGACAGTGCTTCACCATCCCACTTCTGAATAACCTCTCCATCCCTAGTTTCTAATTGCACACCTATAAGGAATGATCCATATACATCTGCACCTTCTACACGATATACTTCAAACTTCAACTGTCCTTCTCTCCAAGTCACATCTGCCAACTCTAGCTTAGGCTTAACAGACTTATTGTGTAGAGTACCAAACACTCCTCCGTGGAAAACTTGATTCGTATATAATGTCAATAATAACACCGCAAAAGATCCTATGAATACCACAGGCTTAAGATTCTTAATAGGTAATTCTCCTGAGCCTAAGAAACCAAACCACTTCTTAGTCGTAAATGCCTTGCCTTTCTTTGCAAAATAATAATCTAGAGAACCATATCCACCTCCTGTCAAGAATAACATAAATCCTGTTGCTACACCTAGCACTCCTATCTGCCATTCGTCTAAACATGTAGTCCCTATCCAGCCAGAACCTAGTAAGATTCCCATCGCCAAAAAGAATACCCCTACAGACATCAGCCTAGTGAATAGACCTAACATAATAAACAATCCTACAATAGCCTCTACTATTGTAAAGATAACCATCGCCCACCATAGCATATCAGGATTGCTCACTAGATATTCTATAAGCGGTTTTATACCTAAAGCATTTGGCAAAAAATGATTAAACTTCGCACCAATATATCCTGCTTCTTCTTCTATTAATTTGTTCTCTAATATTAACCTACGCCAAAAAGCAGAGAAATAAGTCCATCCAACTACTAAGCGAATTCCAAGTGTAAAAAATCCAGCCGTTGTATACGACTGCTTATTAAAAATTTGCATGATTTTAAATTAAAATAGTGTAATCAATTTGTTTTAACTCATTAAAATACAAACCCATAGATCATTATCCCGTCGTTCATTCTAGAGAATAACAATACTTAGGTAAGTATATAAATCCTTACGCTATAGCTAATTTAAACTGCTGATATAATATATATTTAGGAGGGTCGGTTCCTGCTATATTAAGAATATAGTCTAATTGTACTCCCTTACTGTGGTGAAATAAAGCCAAGTCTACTCCCGTTGTATAAGCCAACGAACTCAACGATATTCCTTTTACTTTTTGCTTTAACTGCTTTGAAGAAACAGTTACAGATGAAGTCTCTACATCACAAGAAATCTGATTAACGCCTAATGCTTTATTTGCATTCAAAGAACGTTCTACCTGAAGTCCTGATACCTCAAAAAAAGCCTTCTTAGCAGAACAGCCAACTGTAGTAAACATCAAGAGTGCTATCCATAGATAACACTGTATTTGTACCGCTACTTTCTTTTTCAAGGTTAACATTTAATATATACTCTCATCATTAAAGGCTCAAAAATAGCCTTTTAAGTTTAATTTTAACAATTACAATTGACAAAGTATTGTTAAACTAGGCTTGTTAGATTTACGAGAAAGTTCTCTTCATCCACTCCTTCAACCTTAAAACGAGCTACTGTGCCAGGGCTCATCTTCTCTCTAGACAATACAGACAGGCACTGATGATAATCTGCTAAGCCATAAAAAGAGCTTCCTAGATAGACCATAACACCTTGTGGATAAAAACAGACTATCTCTCCTTCTACCTGATCACCTAGCTCCTTTTTAAATACAGCCCAATGCTCTTCATAAAGCATTTTACTCTGTGACCATTGATCGAGAAACTCCTCATGACTTATTTCATTTAGAAAACCCTTATCCTCCTCTTCTAACAGCGTTTCGGGCAAAAAGAACTCTTGATCTCTTATCTCAATATAACTATTTGTCCAACAGTCATTATGATTAGTCACACTACGCAGATAATAGCCTTCTTCAGACACCTCATAATAACTGATACAGCCTTCCACTCCCTCGAGTTCTAAATGGTCATAACTATAATATGCATTCATATTTATTACTATTAATGAGGTATAAACTCATAAGGCATACACATTACCCTTTCTAATTTTCGCATTAGCTCTTCTTCTGTATCTACATAAATAGTATGATGCTCTACTATATTATTTAAGTTAACAAGGATTGCTCCTTTAGCAATAGGGTGTTTAAGCTTAACCAACGATATTTTAAACTGATTATCTATCCAGATCACCTCTATAAACAATTTGTCATTACTAGCGAAGTACAGTAGCTCATTGGATTGATAACTCTTCTTTCCTCTTATCAGCTTATGAACGACAACATACCAATACCCGTACTGAACAAACGGTAGCAAATCCTGATCTGTCTGATTTAATAACTTTTGTACAACCTCTTTTACACTTCCCAGATCATGACTTTGACAGAGGACTTCATACTTCCTAAACTCACCTTCATAATCCCAACTACCGAGCACACGATTATACTCCATATATTCTACTTCATACCCTACCTTATCATTACTATACATCACATATATACCTCTACCATCCTTTATATTCTCAGCCGTAAATAATAAAGTATCTTCTAGATATCCCTCTCCTATTGGATTATTAATACCTACAGACCAATGTTCTGATACCGCTAATGTCCATGACCACTGCGTGGACTTTTCTATTTTCTCTATAATTTCTTTCTGACACTTATAAAGTTGAGCCAAGTACTTACCATCACTTCCCTTCTTCTCTTCTCCTTCTATATACGATAACCAATCTTTTAAGATATCCATGAACACCAACTTTCCCTCCTCAGTTAGATCATCTTCATATAGAACTACTTCACGCTTCAGCACTCCATATTCATCAAAATTACTTGAAGAAACAAGACGCTTATTCTCAGCAAAACTCAACAAGGTCACAATCCCTTCTTCGGGAACTTCCTTGTGATTTGCTAAGTACTCGTTTATATTGAATATGTCTCTTCTCATATTATTCTTTTTATTATGCTAAGCGATACTATCTCTTACCATTCTTATACGGTGTCAAAAGTACGAAAGACTATAATAATACTTTCTACCTATGACGATATTGCCTACTTATGCCTACTAATAAACACTTATGGTCGCATAAACTGGGACACTATACAATAAAAAAAGAGGCTATCTTGCAACAGATAACCTCTCCAGATTGTCATTCTCTCCAACTTGCTCATAAAGATTCAGACTTTCTTTACTTAAAACCTACATTAAGCATTAGTAAAGCCTTATGGTCAACATCTCTATTTAATTAAATCAGTACTCAAAACATAGCACTTATGCTTCTTCTTTAATTAATGATAGTCTCTTTGCGATATCAACCTAAGCATCACTAATGAATCCAATAGATTTTGTTTTAAAAAATACTATATTATGAAAGGATAAATATAAAGCATTAAAATCAAAAATAGTAGTTAAACTTCTAAAAAAGAATCATATTCTCAAAGTTTACTATTACTTCATATCCTTTAGAACTAAAATACTCCAAAGGGTCATTTTTAGAAGCAACCATCACAAAGTCTCCTCCCCAGCCTCCTAGACTTTTGATTGATCCGTCGAAGTCCGCAAATAAACTTTGCTTCACAGTAGTGACTCCTAATACCTCACTCATAATCTGCTCATGCTCATCCATTAGTTGACTAAACTCTTCTAATGTAGTGCTAACAGACATCGCCTTACTAATCTCTGATATACGCTCTACCTGATGGTGAATACCATGGCGTTTCGCTTTAAAATTAGCAATAGCCTCTTTACTGCTCTTCTTCTGATTTAGGTATACGAAGTATAAATGCTCTTTAAAAGACGGATTAAAGGACACCTGCTCTACCTCAGGATGGTTTACATCAGTTAAGGTATAAAAGATTCCTTGATCATGACGCGCACAGGCAATATCATATCCACTACCCCCAAATGACTCCTGCAATAGTTGATATGGATTAATATTAAACCACTGTGCTACATTATTAATCCAAGTAGAAGAAGTCCCTAATCCCCATAAACGAGGAAAAGTTAGCTCAGATACCACCTCATATCCAGTTCCCTCTACTAGAATAGAAGGATTCTGTCTATGTGCAGCACGCAGTACATCTACTAGCGTTTTATAATACTCTGATTGATGTTCGATTTCATGCGTACCTAGTACATCTTGAAGAGGCACTACCTCACTCATCCAGATACTACCGTCCACATCATAGCTCGTCCAATGAATACAGTCACCTTCCTTCTCCTTTACCTTCAGTGATTGTCCATACTTAGTAGGCAAGGCAAAAGCCTTAGCTCCTTCTAGCACGACATACTCTCCTGAGATAAGCAGTTTTCCGTTACTATAATATTCTTTCACCATTATTTGCGAAGGCTTTCTAGCAGTTCTACTACTGCACTATGGGATACTACATTCTTTTCGAAATGAGCTACTACTTTTACTCTTTCTGCATCTGTTGCCTTGAACTGGTTTAGGATATTCATTAAGTGCATCTTCATATGTCCTTGTTGAATACCTGTCGTTGTCAATGATTTTACAGCAGCGAAGTTCTGTGCTAATCCAGCTACTGCTATGATTTGCATTAACTCAGTAGCAGAAGGACTCTGAAGCATCTTTAAAGCCACCTTTACCATAGGGTGTAATGAAGTTAATCCTCCCACAGTACCTAATGCTAGTGGCAAATCAATCCAGAACTTAAAGATACCATTCTCTATACTAGCATGAGATAAACTGCTATACTGACCACTGCGAGCAGCATAAGCATGTACTCCTGCCTCGATAGCTCTGAAGTCATTCCCTGTAGCTAGTACCACAGCATCTACCCCATTCATCACTCCCTTATTATGCGTTACTGCTCTAAAAGGCTCTACCTCTGCGATACGCACAGCTTGTACAAATTTCTCTGCGAATAACTGCGGTTCTTTAATATCCTTCCCTTTTAGGTCTTCGATCGGACAGCTAACTTCAGCTCTTACCACACAGTTAGGTACATAGTTAGACAGAATGCTCATCACTACATCTACTGCTTTCTCCTCTTCTGTAAACGCTGTACAGTTCATCGCCTCCGTTTTTAGCGTTTTAGCGATTTGCTCTAGACAAGAGTTAATGAAGTTTGCCCCCATACTATCTTTTGTCTCGAATGTCACATGCAGTTGATAATAATTATCCACATCAGCAGTCTTATCTCTTAGCTCGATCGCTGAGATACCTCCACCGCGCTTCTGCATATTCTGTGTGATAGAGTTCGTATCTTCATAGAACTTACTATCTATATCTTTAATAAACTGAACTAGTTTACTCTTGTCTCCTTTATATATAAAGTGTACTTGTCCTATCTTCTCTGTCCCTAGTATAGTAGTCTTAAATCCGCCTCGTTCTGACCAGAACTTAGCAGCCTTAGAAGCTGCAGCTACTACAGAACTCTCTTCTATCACCATCGGAATAGTGTACCATCTATCGTTAATTCTAAAGTTAGGAGCTACACCAAAAGGCAAATAGAAATTCGTAATCGTATTCTCTATAAACTCATCGTGAAGCTTCTGTAATTCCTCATCTGAATTCCAATATTGTTCTATCAATTCTACTGTATCAGCAGAATTAGAAAAATAGGTTTGTGCTATCCAATTGATTTTGTCTTGTTTACTCAACTTAGAGAATCCATTAATATTACCTTCCATCTTTATTTTTGTTTATGCCACAAAGATAACTCATTCTTACAAGGTTAAAAAAACTAAAAAAACAGCTATTAGTACTTTTTGTTTATGATATTATGATTTTTATTACCAAAATAGCTTCAACAGAATTAGACTTTTTTTGGTTTATTCGAAAAATAAATTGGTGTAAATCATATTTTTTCATTAAAATTGGAAGTTTTTTCGATTAAATAGATAATGAAACACCTTAACCTAACCCTACTATTTTGTATCATAGCTACCCAAATTGGGTTGGCTCAGAAACAAATTGCACAAGAAGAAATTTGGAACGGCACATTTAGAACGAAAGTAATGCAATCCGTTAATTCGATGGAAAAATCGAATCAATACTCACGCATTGAGCGCGTTGCTAAAGACCACCAAGAAATAAACCTTTATAACTTCGAAACACTAGAAAAAGCAAAAACAATCTTTTCTACTAGTGCGTTTAAAGATATTAAATCGATAGATACTTATATCTTCGATCATAAAGAAGAACAATTATTAATAGGAACTAACACCACTCCTATTTACCGTCGTTCTGCTTTAACTGATTTTTATTTGTTCAACCCAACTAAAAATTCACTAGTTAAAATAGCAGATCACAAAATATCTGAACCAACATTCTCTAATGATGGTTCTAAAATAGCTTATGCGTATCAGAATAACTTATATATCTATGATATCGCTTCTCAAAAAACACAACAGATAACGAATGATGGTAAGAAAAATCATATCATCAATGGTATCTCTGATTGGGTATACGAAGAAGAGTTTGGTATCGTACGCATGTTTGATTGGAATAAGAATGGAGACAAGATAGCTTATATTAAGTTTGATGAGACTGACGTTCCAGAATATTCAATGGATGTATATGGAACAGGACTTTATCCTACTCAAGATAAGTTTAAATATCCTAAAGCAGGAGAAAAGAACTCTCTAGTATCTATCCATATCTACGATGTGAAGTCTAACCAGACAAGTAAAGTAGACTTAAGCGAGTTCAACGATTTCTATATCCCTAGAATCAAATGGACAAATGACAATCAATACTTAAGTGCTCAAATCATCAATAGACATCAGAATGACTTAAAAGTATTCTTCATCGATGGAAATACATTAAGCAAAAAACTGATTCTAAATGAGACAGATAAGGCTTATGTAGATGTAGCTACGCTTAGCTTCTTAGACAACAACGATTTCGTATGGCTAAGTGAGAGAGATGGTCATAACCACCTATACTACTATAACAAAGAAGGTAAATTAGTAAACCAAATCACAAAAGGGAATTGGGAAGTAACGGATTACTACGGTATCGATACTAAATCTAAGAAACTTTACTTCCAGTCTGTAGAAGAAGGTTCTATCTATAGAGGAGTGTATTCTATAGACCTTAATGGAAAAAATAAAAAGAAACTATCTGAGAAACTAGGAACGAATAGAGCGATATTCAGCCCTAACTTCGAACAGTTTATCAATGTGTACTCTTCTAGTACAGTAGCTCCTACTTACACTTTACAACAATCTAAAACAGGTAAGGTGGTAAAAGAAATTCTAAACAATAAAGAATTAGAGAGCAAATTAGTAGACTATAACTTACCTACTAAAGAATTCATACAGATTCCTACAGTTAACGGATTACAGCTTAACGCTTGGGTGATGAAACCTAAAGACTTTGATCCTGCTAAGAAATATCCTGTGTTTATGTATCAGTACAGTGGTCCTGGATCACAACAAGTAGCTGATAAATGGCTAGACTCTAACGACTACTGGCATGCTATGCTTACTCAGAAAGGGTATATCGTAGTGACTGTAGATGGTAGAGGAACAGGATTCAGAGGAGCTGAATTTAAAAAAATGACACAAAACCAATTAGGTAGATATGAAGTAGATGACCAGATCATCGCTGCTAAATACCTAGGTCAACAATCTTATGTAGATGCTAGCAGAATAGGTATCTGGGGATGGAGCTACGGAGGGTTTATGTCTTCTAATGCTATCCTACAAGGAAACGACGTATTCAAACTGGCTATCGCTGTAGCACCAGTGATTAACTGGAGATACTATGACAGTATCTATACTGAGCGCTATATGACTACTCCACAGGAGAACCAAGCTGGATATGATGATAACTCACCTATCACACATGCTTCTAAACTAAAAGGTCGTTACCTACTAGTACACGGTACTGCTGACGACAACGTACACGTACAGAATGCTATGGCTATGATAGAAGCGCTAGTACAAGAGAACAAAGACTTCGACTGGCTAATCTATCCAGATAAGAATCACGGTATCTCAGGAGGAAATACAAGATTACAATTATATACGAAGATGACTAATTTCATCTTAAACAATTTATAAGCCAAAATAACCTTACACCTAAAACCAACCAAAGTACTATATCACCAATAAGTACGAACTAAAACAAACTAATATTTACTTAAATGTCAGCAGAAACAGCTACAAACTCAAACCTGTTTAAATCTAATGTGCTTGGGCACCCAGCAGGGTTATTCGTTCTTTTCTTTACAGAGATGTGGGAGCGATTCTCTTTCTACGGAATGAGAGTATTGTTAATTCAATTCTTAACAGCTAAAGTTATCTTTGGCGATGCATTCTCAGGATGGGGATGGTCAGCAGAACAAGCAGGTGCACTATACGGTACTTATGCCATGTTATTATACTTAACACCTATCTTAGGTGGAGTTATTGCAGATAAATATATCGGTTCTAGATGGGCTGTAATTATCGGAGCTATCATCATGACTTTAGGTCACGCATCGATGGCTGCAGAAGGAATTTCTAAACTATGGTTCTTCGTAGGACTTGCATGTCTTGTGATCGGTACAGGTTTCTTTAAACCAAATATGCCTTCTATCTTAGGAGAAATGTACAAATCATTACCAGACAAAAAAGATGCTGCGTATACCATCTTCTATATGGGTGTAAACTCAGGTGCTTTCTTCGGAATGATGCTATGTGGATACTTAGCAGAGACTAAAGGATGGCACTACGGATTCGGATTAGCAGGTATCTTCATGCTATTAGGTACAATCCAATTCTGGTTAGCTAAACCATTAATGGGAGACTTAGGTGAGCTTAAAAAAGTAGACACTACAGTAGAGAAAACACCAGAGCAAATCAAAGAAGATCAAGACACTAAAAACCCTTACACACTAGTAGATTATATCTTAATCGCTATCGTATCTGTAATCGGTTTATTATATGCTTTCAATGATCCATTATCTAAAAACGGAGTACTAGATCTATTTGCATTCTTAGATACAGAAGCATTAAGAGGACAGAACATCATGGCTATCCTAGCCCTTATCACGTTCTTATACTTAGTGATCTCACGTATCTTACGTTATGGAAAAGTGATTAGAGACAGAATGTTCGCTGTAATCTTATTAGCGTTCTTCTTAATGTTCTTCTTCATGAGTTTCGAACAAGGGGCTACATCGTTAGTACTTGTAGCGAGAGACTATGTAGACAGATCGTTAGAAGGAACTGCATTAATGGCTTTCAACATTATCAATACATGTCTTACAGTGATTCCATTGTTAATCATCTCATGGGTACTTATATTATTAGCAAAAGCTACTTGGTCAAAAATCGCGATGTCTAATATTATTTTATTCATCTGTTTTGCTGGTATCTGGGCTATGGCTATCTATATGTTGAACGCAGAGTTTAATAAAGAAGTATCTGAGATCACTGTATCTTGGTTCTCTATCTTGAACTCATTCTTCATTATTTCGTTAGCATCTACAGTGTCTAAACTGTGGGATTCTAAGTATAATCCATCGGCTGCATTTAAGTACGGTATCGGATTAATCTTCGTAGCTATCGGATTCTTAATCTTAGGTTTAGGATCTATGGGAGCTACTGACGGAGTAAAAATGTCGATTATATTCCTAATATTAACGTACTTATTCCATACCTTAGGGGAATTATTTATCTCACCTGTAGGACTGTCTTATGTTTCTAAACTAGTACCTGGCAAGATGCTTGCATTCATGTTCGGTATGTGGTATTTAGCCTTAGCTATTGCTCAGAAATTTGCAGCCATCTTAGGGGGACAAATCGAAAATATTAAAGAAGAGTACTCACTTAGTCACTTCTTCTTCCTATTCACATTAATACCTTTTGCAGCAGCAATCATGGTAATGCTAGTGAACCCATTATTGAAAAAACTAATGCACGGTGTTCGATAAGAACACAGTGCATTGCACAATAATAAATAACTAAAAAAAATGAGTCAACAACAGACATTAGAAGAGATTCAGAATTTCTCAGGTAAATACCCTAAGCAAATCTGGAGCTTATTCTTCTCAGAGATGTGGGAGCGTTTTAGCTTCTATGGAATGAGAGGAATGTTGGTTTTCTTTATGATCGACCAACTACACTTTGAAGAAGCACAAGCTAACTTACAGTATGGAGCTACACAAGCATTCGTGTACGCATTCACATTCTTAGGAGGTATTTTCGCTGACAAAATCTTAGGTTTCCGTAAATCTCTTTTCTGGGGAGGCTCGATGATGATCTTAGGTAGTATTATTCTAGCTATAGATCCACACGCTTACTTTTTCGTAGGTATTGCATTTACTGTAATTGGTACAGGTTTCTTTAAACCGAATATTTCTACTATGGTAGGATATTTATACAAAAAAGGGGACGAACGTACTGATGCTGGTTTCTCATTATTCTATGCAGGGATTAACTTAGGAGCACTTATCGGAGGATACTTATGTATCGCTATCGGTAAAGGACACTTATTCCAAGACTCTATCGCTGTAGAGCACCGTTGGAGTGTAGCTTTTGGTTTAGCTGCTTTCGTGATGTTAGTGAGTCTAATCAACTTCATCTTTACAAAACGTCATTTAGGACCTATCGGACTTCAGCCTATGCAAGTAGCTAAAGATGGTAGTGAGACTAAAATGCCTTTATGGAAAGAAGTAGGGACATACATCCTTACATTTGCGATGGTACCTGTTATCGTATTCATGATTGATAATACGGACTATACTGCATACTTTATGTACACAGTAGGACCATTAGCATTGATCTACTTATTCTATGAAATGACGAAGCTGACTAGTGCAGAGCGTAAGAAGATTATCGCTGCCCTAGTATTTATCTTCTTCTCTATTCTATTCTTCGGTATCTATGAGCAAGCAGGAGGATCATTAAGCATCTTCGCAGCGAAGAACTTAAACTCTGATTTACTAGGTATGCACTTAGATCCTAATGGAGTGAATAACTCAGGAGGAGCTTTCTTCATCATCTTCATCGCACCTATCTTAGGTCTATTATGGATCTGGATGGCTAAGAAGAAAATAGAGCCAAATACAGTAATGAAGTTCGGTTTAGGATTTATCCTATTAGGAGCTGGATACTATGCATTATTTGCTACACGTCTATTCGCTGACGCAGCAGGTATGACATCATTAGACTTCTTTACTTTTGCCTTATTGATCATTACTTTAGGGGAGCTGTGTTTATCACCGATCGGTCTATCGATCATGACTAAACTTTCTACAGCTAATCTACAAGGGATGATGATGGGTATGTGGTTCTTAGCTAGTGCTTACGGACAGTATGTAGCAGGTATCTTAGGAGCTGCTATGTCTAAGAGTCGTTCTGAAGTAGCTACTGGTAACCATCCTAACTATGATGCTCTATTAGCGTATACTGATGGGTATAAAGATTTAGGATTATATGCAGTAATCGCAGGGGTAGTGTTAATCGCACTTTCTCCACTTATGAAAAAACTTATGCAAGAAGTTAGATAGTTCACTATCTATTCTAATCTAATATACAAAAGCGTCTTAGGCAACTAAGGCGCTTTTTTTATGCAATACTTTCAATAAACAAATAAAAACAATAAAACGAACCAGCTTTCCTTCCTTAGTTTTTAAGATTTAATTAATAATATTTACAATATCTGATCTATACACAACGTTCTAACAAGAACTAAAACTTAGATATGTATAAATCAACCTATTACTTATTTATTATTCTATTCTTATGTGTTATTGGATATGCCCAAGATACCAATTACGGCATCACTTATCTAAAGACAACAACTTCTGATGCTCATATCATCTCAGCAGAAGACAAACTATACATTAGCCCTAAAGAAGATAAAAGTCTATACATTAATGGCAAATACAAATTCACTAAAGAGCCTCCCAGAGAGCCAAATGAAATAGTGATTTACGATAAACAAGAATTTGAAGAGTTCTTCTACTTTGACTTTAAGAAGAACCTGCTCTATTCAAGAATAAAGCCTTGGGAAGCGCGATACTTTATCAAGGAAGATATTCCTCAAATGGATTGGCAACTACACGATGAGACCAAAACCAATGCAGAACAAATCGCACTTCACAAGGCTACATTAAGCTTTAGAGGGAGAAACTATACGGCATGGTACTCTACTGACTATCCTGTACAAGTAGGCCCTTGGAAGTTCAATAACTTACCTGGTTTAGTATTTGAGCTCTATGATGATGAACACAGATACCATTGGAGCATACAGAATATAGAAGTCAACAAATTCAAGATATTACCTTTTAGATATGACGTTAGTCGTGCCAACGAGTCTATCCAATCATTTCAAGAGAAATACTACAAAGAGCTTGATAGACTAGTCAATGGCCCTCATCGCAATCCTTTTGGCAATATACCTGGCGTAGAGATACTCGAGGTCATGACAGATCCTAATCAATTTGAACGTTTAAAAAACAGTGAACTCGAACGCAAATATGAGTGGGAAGAATAACATAACTTTTATATTACTTGTTCTGTTTACTTTAACTACGCAAGCACAGCATATCTCTACACGACTACTAGATAGTCAGGGTGTAGAGATAATCCGTGCAACAGTATTTCTACAAGATCAAAACAATAAAACCTTAGCGTATACCTCCTCTAACAATGAAGGACTAGTAGAGTTTAAGAATGTAGTGAACCACCCTACTGCCTCTCAACTTACGATACAAAAAATAGGAATAGAGAAAACAACTATTGCCCTAGATGCTACTAAAAACAACTATGGTCTAGACACACCCCTATACCTGCTCTCTTCTGCGGAAGTACTCAACGAGATCACCATTAAGGCTACTTCACCTATCACGGTGAAGAAGGATACCGTAGTCTATAATGTCAAACAGTTCTCTAAAGGAGATGAACGCGTCATAGAAGACCTACTCAAGAACCTACCAGGGCTAGAGATTAGCACTGATGGCAAAATCAGTGTGAACAATCAAGAAGTAGAGAAAGTCATGGTAGATGGCACAGACCTCTTTGATAGAGGATACAGAGTACTGACTAAGAATATGCCTGTCAATCCGGTAGAAGAAGTAGAACTACTACAAAACTACTCTGAGAACAAACACCTGACAGATCTAAACCCTGCTAAGAAGCTAGCACTTAACCTTAAACTTAGTGAAGAGGCTAAGCGTGTATGGTTTGGCAATGTAGAGGTGGGAGCTGGTGTACGTGATAAGGAGGTACATGCTGCAAGATCAAACATCATGAACTTTGGCAAAAAGACGAAGTTCTACTCTATCTTACAGTCTAACAATATTAGCTATGACGCTACGGGTGACCTTAGTTCGTTTCTAAATAGTAATAAAGGGGAAATAACAACTCCTACTGCTCTATCTAATCCTATCAATATTGACAATATCTCGCTAAGTCTCAGAAACCATCGATATAAGGATAACAATAACCAATTTGCTTCTATCAACACAGCTGTAACTCTATCTCCTAAATTAGAAGTAAAAATATCAGGGCTGTTTAATAAAGAGACTCTGCTAGGCAAAAGGTCTATGGATCAGACTCTATATACTCCAGATAATTCCTATCACAATATAGAAATGATGAACAATAAAAACAGAAGTAACTTCTCGTTTCTAAAAGGTGATATGGTCTATGATATCAATAAAACCTCTACACTGAAATATGATCTAAAAGGCAATATCTCAAACACAAAGATTAATAGCGATGTACGCTACAACGATATTCCAAATAATCAAGCTCTAGACAATGAGAACAAAAGAGTAGAACAAAACTTAGAGTACACCACTAAGCTATCTGATAAACAAGCTCTAGTGCTTAGTTATAAGAATATCTATGAGCAGAACACTCAAGATTATATCAATACGCCTAATATCTATATACAGGATGCGAAAGCGCCATTCAGTCAACTCGTTCAGAATAAAATGAACTATCACACTGTACAGGCAAGCTATAAAGGAATGATGAAAGGTAACCACCTACTTCACATCACGCTAGGGAATACGAACACGAACACACATCTCTACAGTCTAAACAACTTAGCAGATGATGACATCTATACTAACAAGAATAACTCAACCTTAAAAGTAAACGAACTTTATGCAAAAGCATTGACGAAGATGACATGGGGTACGTGGAGTATGGGGACGAGTATCTCGGCTTCCTTATTTGACAATAAGTTAAAGTCAATAACTACGGATAACAGTCTTCAGAAGTTAGTCATAAGTCCACACTTCTCTATCGAAAAAAGAATTAATGACAAGAACAAAATAGACATCTATTATAAATACGGTTATACCAATATCAATGCTGCCAAAACCTATGATGGGTATATACAGACATCGTATAGAAGCTTCTTAAGAGGAACTACTAACCTAGATCCTTTCACAAATAATGCAGTAGGTCTAACCTATAAATTAGGGAACTACCACGATAGGTCATTCTCTACAGTAACGATATCGTATAATAAGTACAACGACTTTTATACACAGAATAACTATATCTATCCTAACCATACAAAGAGCAATATATCTACTATAAAGAACAACGAGAGCTACTTCATACTAGCCTCTACAGAATATTATTTCCAAAAGCTAAAACACAACCTAAAGTTGAATCTAAATGCTAATCAAGCTGACTTCTATAATACGCTAAATGATTCTGAGACGAGACGGGTCAGAAGCACATCACTTACCTATGGAATAGAGCTGAAGTCTAACCTTAGATCAAGGTTTAACTATGCCGTAAGTACGAATTGGTTTACTACGTATATGAACATCATTAGCACTGAGCGTTTTATAGATACAGAGACTAAACTGACTGCTAAATATAAATTGAAAGATACCCTCTTCTTAAACCTAATCAGTGAGTTATATTCTTTCGATAAGGTGGCACCTAGTCGTAAGTATTACACCTTTTTAGACTTTAATATTGCGTATATCCCTAATAAGTCGAAGTGGAACGCGCGTCTAGAGTTAACGAACCTCTTTAATACTAAGACGTATGCAAACTACGCCTTAACAGACTACAGCAGTACCTCTACGACCTATAAGCTATTAGGAAGACAACTACTACTCAGTGTAAATTATTCTTTTTAAACTTAATAAAAGCACCTTAGACAACTAAGGCGCTTTTATTATATCATATATACATCATCATAATTACTCAGATTACATCTATATTTCTATTTGAATAACATTTTTTTGGTTATCATCCATTGCAGTTTAGAATATACAACTTAACTTACCACCTATAATTTTTAAATCACCTATCACCATGTCACAGTCCAATAAAACGTTGAGACAAACAATAACATCATTCAATAAAAACTTCTGGATAGCCAGCTTTATGGAACTGATGGAACGGTGGGCATGGTATGGTATCTATACCTTATTAGGATTATATTTAGTAGGCTCTACTGACATGGGAGGACTTGGTTTTAACCATATCCAAAAAGGTAGTATCATGGGAGGCGTTGTAGCTATCCTATACTTTTTACCTCTATTATTTGGAGTTATTGCTGACCGTATAGGGTATAAGATCTCATTGATTATTTCCTTTATCATTATGATTGCTGGTTACTATCTTTTAGGAGAAGTAACAACCTATACCAATGTCTATGCAACATTTTTATTAGTTGCTGTAGGTGCAGCATTCTTTAAACCTGTAGCATCCGCAATTATTGCTAGTAATACTGACGAAAATTCTGGAACACTTGGCTTCGGTATATTCTACATGATGGTTAACATCGGAGGGTTTATCGGACCAGCAATGTCATCAGGCTTACGTACTACATTTGGTTGGAAGATTATATTTATACAAGCAGCTATCGTTATAGCAATAAACTTATTTGTAGTAATATTTTTCTACAAAGAATCAAAAGTAGAGAAACCTAAAGACTCTATTGGTAAAGCGATCAAAGATTCTGTATTAGGAATCTTCGAAGCACTAAAAGATGTACGTCTAGGAATACTATTATTATTAATGATTGGGTTCTGGACGATGTTCAACCAACTGTTCAACACACTGCCTAACTTTATTGAAGACTGGGTTAACTCTGCTACATTAAGTACTTGGATTAATGAAAATATACCATTCTTAGGAACATTACTTACTCAAGATGGTCAAGTAAAACCAGAATGGTTTACTAATATAGATTCATTGATGATTATTATCTGTCAAGTTAGTGTCTCATACTTTGTGATAAAAATGCGCCATATCAATGCGGTAATCAGAGGTGCAATAATCGCGAGTATAGGGGTAGGACTTACATTCTACACACACAACCCATTGTTTACCATATTAGGTACAATGATCTTCTCTATCGGAGAGATGATGTCTAGCCCTACTGTATCTTCATTTATAGCATTGATTACACCTAAAGGTAAGGATGGACTTTACCAAGGGACATACTTCTTACCTGTGGCAGCTAGTTACTATGTGACAAAATTCATATCAGGTGATTTATATCAAGCATGGTCAGACAAACTATCACTACTAAAAACAGAGATGGCTACTAGAAGCATAGATATGCCAGAAGTGGTAACACATGAACAGTTCATGGAACAAGGATCAAAGACTCTAAATATGTCTCTATCTGCCTTCGAAAAGCAGTTTAACCTTAAAGCGGACAGTGTAGATTGGTCACAAGTGGCTACCTCTTTTAAAGAATACGCTATCAATAAAGGTATTGACATTAGCCAAGTACACTTCCCATTCTCTAAGAATGAGTACTTCGCTTTAGCAGAACAGAAGTTAAGCATGTCTCACTGGGAGATGGTAGATATGCTATGGAGCACTTATAATCCAAACAAGATATGGTATGTGGTATTCGGTATCGGGATGTTCTCTGTGGTCACACTAGTCATCTACGACAGACTAGTCATCAGACCTCTAGAACAGAAAAAAGCAAATCAATAAATACTCATATAAACGCCTTAGTAATCTAAGGCGTTTTTTTATGTTTATACATTATCTAGTTCTCTATACTAGCGTGTGCTAAAGAGGCTCCATATCAACTTCTATAAACACAACTAACAACAAATCGTCTACTAATGCCCTCATTTGGAGTTAATGACTCCATAATCCCTTATTGCCTTATTCTGAACGTTTAATTGAACATTAACAACCTCATATTCAACCACTATCATTAAACAAAATGAAGTAACTTCGGAAATCATTCGGTAATAACTAATAACTACAAGGGATAAAAGGTACTTTACCGAATGATACTCTATCTCTACCCGAATAATCTATATAGAAGTATATCATCATGATCTCAATATAGTTATATGCTGACGAAGTTAGGATCAACTCTTCATTACAGATTAGTATGCTAAATTTAGCATAACCGCAAATTACTTTATTTTACAACAATTACTATTTTATATAAAAACACTTAATCTGATTATACTTTATTCTATCATATCGCAATATGAACCAGTAGAATTAAGAATAGTGAATAAAAACGAACTATAAATACTAATCTCTCACTAAAAACTATTTATATTTTTTAGTAAAACAATTAATCTTAAGTTTATTTTACTATTTTTAGCCTTTATGACATGAGATTATGTCTTAAACACAATCTTATAACTAACCACAAACTAGACTTTTAAAATTACATTATGGAAAACTCTACTACTGACCGGCCGAACTTCTTCGACAGTAAAGTTCTGGGACATCCTTCAGGATTATTCGTTCTCTTCTTTACAGAGATGTGGGAGCGATTCTCATTCTACGGAATGCGCGTATTATTGATTCAATTCTTAACCATGTCTGTCATAGGCCTCAACCCTGGATGGGAAATGAGTGTAGTAGATGCAGGAGCGATATTCGCTACTTATGCCATGTTATTATACATCACCCCTATCTTCGGAGGTATCCTAGCAGATAAATATCTAGGTTATAGATGGGCTGTAGTAATTGGTTCACTAATTATGACACTAGGGCATGCCTCTATGACCTTAGAGACAGAGTTCTTTATGTATCTAGGATTAGTACTATTAGTAGTAGGTACAGGATTCTTTAAACCAAATATGACTTCTATCTTATCTGAGATGTACAAATCATTCCCTGAGAAAAAAGATGGAGCTTATACTATATTTTACATGGGAGTTAATGCTGGAGCATTCTTTGGTATGATGCTATGTGGATATATCGGGGAGCGTATCGGATGGCACTATGGATTTGGTTTAGCAGGTATCTTCATGTTACTAGGTACACTACAATTCTGGTTTGCTAAACCTATCTTCGGAGCTATAGGTGATGTTCCTAATACATCTACAGAAATAAAAGATGAAACACCTGTAGATACGAAAGACTTAACTCCTGCTCAACAGGATGAACTGAAACGCAATCCATTTACTACATTAGACTACATACTTATAGCTATTACTACTATCATTGGATTCTTATATGCATTTAGTGATGTATTCTATATCGTAGGTAAGATTAGATTATTCCCTGCTGAAATATTCGGTATGGATGGTCAGGCAGTAGTTGTTGTCACAGGACTATTAATATTGATGTGGTTAATTATATCACGAATAATGAGATATGCTAAAGTAGTTAGAGATCGTATGATAGCGGTTATCATCTTTGCTTTCTTTACGATATTCTTCTGGATGTCGTTTGAACAAGGAGCTACATCGCTAATCATCTTCGCACGTGATAATACACAGAGAATTCTATCTGGAGACAAAGCATTATTATTTAATATCTTCAACTCATTACTGACGATAGTGCCCTTACTAATTATCTCTTGGGTACTTATTTTATTAGCAAAACAGACAATTAAGAAAGCGTTACTATCTAACATTATATTAGCGATTACTTTTGTGGGAGTATGGGCATCAGCTATCTGGATGCTTAACAGAGACTGGTCATTACATGCATACGAAGTTACTTATGATGCAATCCAAGTTCAAAAAGTAGACAGAGAAGGTAAGCCTATTCTAGACAAGCACAATGAGCCTATCTATGACTATAAAGCGATACATGCTGCTAACCAACCTAAAGAAGGAGATAACGTGGTCAAACATACTGCTGTAGTATCACAGTTAGCAACATTAACGAAAGGGGATAAAGTAGAAATCTTTCAAGAGTTAGGTAACTTTAATATCCTTGATAGTAAACAAAAAGAACATCTAACTAAACAGTTTACTGAAGCAAATAAAGAAACTGAAATAGTACAAGCAGAGATAACAGAAATAAAAGATAATCAAGTAGAGATAACAGCTTCGTGGTTCTCTATCCTTAATTCATTCTTTATTATTGCATTAGCGTCTCTAGTATCTAAGTTATGGGATTCAAGATTTAACCCTCCTGCATCTATTAAGTATGGACTAGGATTAATTATTATGGCTATCGGATTCGGAGTATTAGCATATGGATCACATGGAATTACAGAAGGTACGAGAGTATCTATGATGTGGTTAGTTTTTGCTTACTTCTTCCATACATTAGGAGAATTATTCTCATCACCTGTAGGATTATCGTATGTTTCTAAATTAGTTCCTGCAAGAATGATTGCACTAATGTTCGGAATGTGGTATCTTGCAATCGCAATTGGAAACAATTTAGCTGCCACATTAGGTGGACAAATAGAAACTATTACAGAACAATACTCATTATCAGTATTCTTCTTAATCTTCACTATAGTGCCTATTGTAGCGGGATTGTTAGTTATTGCTCTTAACCCAGTGTTGAAGAAATTAATGCACGGGGTCAAATAATAACAATATTAAAAGAAATATGAAAAAACTGTTTTTATTACTTACCATTACTTTCTTAGGATTAACAGCTAATGCTCAAGAAATAAAATGGATGTCGTTTAACGAAGCTATCGCAGCACAAAAGAAAGAAGCTAAACCTATCTTTATGGATGCTTTTACTGACTGGTGTGGACCTTGTAAAATGCTGGACAAAAATACTTTTAGTGATGCTAAAGTAATCGAGTATATCAACAAGAATTACTACGCAGTGAAATTTGATGCAGAAGGTAATGAAGAAATAAACTACAAAGGAACAAAGTACACAAACCCAGGATATAACAGTGAAAGAAAAGGTAGAAATGCTACACATGACTTCACGATGTTCTTAAGAATACCTGGATACCCTTCTATGGTTATCTTCGGTACAAAAGGTGATGTGACTAAAGTAATCGTTGGGTACCAAACCCCTCAACAACTATTACAACAGATTTAAGATCATTATAATAAAGAAGACCAATATCCCTTTTCATACATATCATGGAAAGGGATATTCTTTTTTACACATATATCAATACACTTTCTCTTAAACCAAAACGGGACTGAATTATGAAAGATCACTAATTTAGGTAACCTCACTTCTAGCATTCGCTCAAAGTTAATCTTAGGTTGCCCAGAGAATAATACAACTGAAGCATCTAATACTCCATTATACGCTATCCTATCATTATCTATAATTAGTAATTTGTCTTGAGTACTCGGTACAATTCCCTCTAATGGATGGTACATGACTTT
The DNA here is from genome assembly GCF_004337635.1 of Myroides odoratimimus. Classification (NCBI taxonomy): domain Bacteria; kingdom Pseudomonadati; phylum Bacteroidota; class Flavobacteriia; order Flavobacteriales; family Flavobacteriaceae; genus Myroides; species Myroides odoratimimus. The sequence goes on along the minus strand of NZ_CP037427.1, from coordinate 1,517,953 downwards.
ATCTAAACCATACTCTTGTACATATTTATCTAAATCACGTAAATATCTCTGGTCAGTACTATCAATAAGATTCATTAATACATGTACCGTATCATAGTCTCTAATCCATACTGATCTATTATTCTTATTAGACATGAATGGAACCACAATTTCAGTATCCAAAGTATCTTCTTTACTGGATCCTAAAGTAGTACCTAACTGTAGAGCACTACATAGCAGCACCCCTACTACTATATATCTCAATTTCTTCTGATAATAATTAAGTAATACTCCTCCTATAAGAATCAAGATTAAAGACATTTGTGTAAAGCTTATCTGTACATTCTGATAAGAGAAATAATCCAAACGATACACTAGTTCTATTAAGCGGTACATTAGATCCGTTAACACATTAAGGCAAAAACCAACTGCTATAGATATACTTTCAATCCACATCACAATCAAATAGACCATCCCTAAAATAATAAGTACTGTTATTAACGGTATGACAATTAGATTAGCTAATAAAAACAGAAAAGAAAACTGCTGAAAATAATATAACTGAATAGGTATCAAACCAATCTGTACACTTATGGAGATATAAATAATTCCTTGAATATACTGGATTATTTTATGCTTAGAATAATGCTTCTTAAATAGAGGGTGAATATAGACTATACTAATAACAGCTAAATAACTTAACTGAAAACCGAGATCATATACCCAATAAGGATATATACATAGACTACAGAATAAGGCTAAACCGATACTGTGCTCTAAATTCTGATTTCTTCTTAGGAGTTGACTAACAAGATAAATCGTAAACATGAGGACCGCTCTAAATACTGAAGCTGATAAACCTGATAAAAAGACAAAGAACCACAGCAATACAAGTATCACAATACTCCTTATCCTCTTAGGTAAAAAGAATAAACTTCGGGCAAGAACTAAGTAGATAAGTCCTACATGCAATCCTGAAATAGCTAATACGTGCATGACTCCTACTTCTTTAAACTGATTAATAATAGTAGAGTCTATATATGACTTTTCCCCTAGTAATAGCGCCATGATTAGACCTTTAGTATTCTCTTGAAGAACAGTGTTGTCAAGATATATTTTATCAATTAAAGACCTCCTTAACTTCAATATTTCATAACGCCAATGTACATCATGTCCTACTACAAAGTAATCTCCTACGTAACTTTGAATAAAGATTCCCTTACCTTGCATATACTTTCGATAATCAAACTGGCCAAAGTTCTTCGGTTGTTGTATACTCCCTACCCTGCCATAATAACTAATGACATCTCCTACTACAAGTGAATCTTGACGCTCATTAAAATAAAGAGCAATCTTATTACTGCACACTGTATCACCTACTCTAATCAATTCTCCTATAAATCGTTTGTTCGTTTTATTACTAAGAGTCTCTGTTATTTTTATATCTATTCTACTATTTTTAGGCTTGTTTAGATATGTCTCTATTTTTAGTAACTCAGAATCATATTGATTCTTAACCAAACCTTTTAACCCAACACCTAAAAAGAAAAAGAGACTGACAAATAATACAATATCCTTACTCCCCGTAAACCAAGACGGAAAATGTACATATCTATTCATTAATGACATTGTCAATACAAATAGAAGAATACATAAAGTGGCTATCACCCAAAAAGTACTTATAGGTAAGTCTAAGTATATTCCCAAAAAAAGGAATAGAGAATAAAATAAAAAAGAGAATTTAATAGGCTTCATACTTACAATAAGTATCAAAACCCTTTCCAAAATAACTGATTCTTTGATTAGTATCAGCAATTCTAAAAATATAGTGAATACCATAAAAAAAGCCCTATCCTGATGGATAGAGCTTAATATTATTTTTTGAATCCTTGTAATCTTAATTCATACTTTCTAGAACAACACGGTTAATCTGTGCGAAAGTTCTACTATAGTAATTTTCTTTTGTTGAAGACACAATCACTCCTTTGCTAGTTGAAGAATGAATAAACTTAATTTCGTCATCTAATACTTCAGTGATTATTCCTACATGACTAATTCTATTGCCACGAGTTTTAAAGAAGATTAGGTCACCTGTCTGTGCTTCTGCTTTTCTCACACGTTCACCTACTTGAGCCATTTCACTTGAGGTACGTGGCAGATTCACACTAGTATCTCCGAAAGCAGTCATCACTAGACCAGAGCAGTCCATACCTTTTCTACTCATTCCACCATATCTATAACGCACTCCTTCATAATCAAAAGCGGTATTCAACACTTGACTAGTCAAGTTATCAAAGTACTCCCCCTTTGCTTCTTTTGCCTCCTCAATAAAGTCACCTAATAAAGCGTCTAATTCTGCTTGTATTTTATCATCTACATTTTTACTCTCATCGATAACGGCTGTAGGTTTCTTTTTAACAGGGCTACTATAAACAGCTTTACTTGTTGTCTTCGCTTCTATTGTATGGAAACCAGAAAGGCCCAAAACACTGATTAATAATAATGTAAACTTTTTCATATTGGTTATTTTGTGGTGGTTAACTAACTTCTTTTTGTCATATGATTTTTTATTATTTCATCCGCAACATAATCACTCGCTCCTTGACCGCCTAAATTACGAATTAATTCTTTATATTTTAACATTATTTCATTTCTTTTTTCACCTTGTATGATTTTTGCGAATTCTTGCTCTATTCTCACAGCATTACAATCCCCTTGAATCAACTCTACCACCACATCATCATCCATAATTAAATTAACTAAAGAAATATACTTTAATTTAATGATGCGCTTCGCTATTTCATAAGACATCTGGTTTCCCTTATACAGGACAACCTGTGGCACACTAAACAAGGCTGTTTCCAACGTTGCTGTACCTGAAGTCACTAATGCAGCATGGGCAATATTCAATAAAGCATACGTTTCATTAAATACAAACGAAATATTTTGATCTTTTATAAAAGTCTCATAGAATGAAGCTTCTTGTCCTGGAGCACCAGCTATTACAAATTGATATTGTGGGTAATGATGTATTACAGAAAGCATTTCATTTAATAATCTACTGATCTCCTGCTTTCTACTACCAGGTAATAACGCAATCACTGGTCTATCATCTAAATTGTGCTTTTTTCTAAAGTCCTCATGCTCCTGTGCACGGTAATTTGCAATAGCATCAATTAATGGGTGTCCTACAAAGGTTACAGGGTAATTATGTTTCTTCTCATAAAAATCCTTTTCGAAAGGCAGAATTACATACATAAAATCAAAATCTCTTTTGATATCATTGATTCGATTCTCCTTCCAAGCCCATATTTGAGGTGAGATATAATAATGTGTTTCTATACCTATTTTCTTTGCCCATTTAGCTATTCGCATATTAAAGCCGGGGTAATCAATAAACACTAATACATCTGGATTAAAAGATGCGATATCTTTTTTACAGAACTTAATATTGCGCAATATTGTTCCTAGATTTTGTACCACTTCAACAAATCCCATAAAAGCAAGATCTTTATAATGCTTCACGAGCTTACCGCCTACCTGTTGCATTAAATCTCCTCCCCAAAAGCGTATCTCTGCCTCAGGGTCTTTCTTGTATATAGATCGCATAAGATTAGATCCATGTAGATCCCCTGATGCCTCTCCTGCTATTATATAATACTTCATCTACACTAACTGTGTTATTATGGTTAAAATAATTACGGCTAAAATACAACCTCTAGCCATAAAATCTAATCTGCGATTAATAAAAAACGTAAACAATAGCAAATTAAGTAAGCTCCCTATCGCTGTTATTCTTCCTACCAACCCTATGTTATTAATGAAACTAAAATCACTAAACAACTCATAGTTAGTAAACAACAACAAATAAAGTTCTATACCCACTACAGTAGCCACTACACCTCCAACAAAACCGATTAGAATATGAACAATCTTATCTTTCATCTACAGATCCCATCTATTAATACGTTCTAATACTTGATGTGCTGTTAAGTCAAATTGCACTGGTACGATAGAGATATAGTCATTTCGCAATGCCCACTCATCTGTATCTTCTCCCTTATCTTGGTTCACGAATTCTCCTACTAACCAGTAGTACTCTTTTCCATGAGGACTAACTCGTTTATCGAAGTTCTCCACCCATGTAGCCTTAGCTTGTCTACACACTTTTATTCCTTTAATATCTTCAGTAGCCAACTTTGGGAAGTTTACATTCAACACCACGTCTTTTGGAATCCCATGTTTAAGTGCCTCTGTTGTAATCTTTTTTATAAAAGGTTTTATTTGTTCAAAATCTGCGCTCCAGCTAAAATCTAATAAAGAGAAACCTATTGCAGGTATACCGCTCATTCCTGCTTCTAGTGCAGCACTCATCGTACCAGAATAGATTACATTAATAGAAGAGTTAGAACCATGATTTACTCCAGACACGCACAGATCAGGTGTTCTGTCTAGTATTTGTCCTAGCGCTATCTTTACACAGTCTACAGGTGTACCTGAACAAGCGTATTCTAATTCTATCTCTGGGTCGATATTTACTTTTTCTAACGTAAGCGTATTATTGATCGTTACAGCATGCCCCATTCCAGATTGAGCACTATCTGGGGCAACTACCACTACTTCTCCTATCTCTTTCATCACACTTATCAAGGCTCTCATTCCTGGTGCTGTGATACCATCATCATTTGTAACAAGTATTAAAGGTCTTTGCATCATATATTTATTTTAATTACATTCGCTAATGTAAGGATTATATGTTATTTTGTTTGTGAAATTACTTAGTTTTAACCGAAAATACGTGATAGACATATAGACGAAAAGTAATTATACAAAATAGGTCAGAATTAGTGATACAAGCATACACTAGTATGGTTTTAGAGCTAATGAAGGAGCTATAAAGTAGAATTACTTTGCAGTATTTGACTGATGCGGATTTTGGGTTTAAGCATATAACAACTACGGATTTTTATACGATTATGTGTTTTAACAAATAATTATCGACCATATCGTATAAATATTTACTTTTTTAACTACTTTAGTTCAAAACTAATTAATGAATACTTTTAAGCTATTTATGAAAAGAAATTATAAGGTTATACTTCTACTTATCGGAGTGTCTGCTCTTCTGTGGAGTTTTATGCCTAAACAGCAAAAAGATACGCCTGAAAAAGATCAGCTTCTTTTAGAATTAGTAACGTATATATTAGAAAACACACATTATAATCCAGCAAAGATTGATGATAAATTCTCTGCTACTGTATATAAAGAATATCTAAAAGCATTGGATCCAATGAAGAGATATTTCTTACAATCGGATATTGATGAGTTTTCTAAATATGAGTACCTAATAGACGACATGATTCAGTTAAAGGAACTTTCTTTCTTTGACCTGACTTATGAGCGTATTACTCAACGTATGAATGAAGCTAAAGGTATTTATACAGAAGTTCTTGAACAACCATTCGAATTCGAATCAGACGATGTATTGAATGCTGACTATGACAATATCGGCTACGCTAAAGATGCGGAAGAATTAAAAGAGCGTTGGAAAAAACTACTAAAACTTAATGTCTTATCTACCATTACTGACAACCTTAAAATACAAGAAGGTAAAGTAGAGGAAGAAGAAGAGTTTGACGAGTTCGGAGAGCCTATCATTAAAGAAGAAAAGAAAACAGATAAAAAAGCAAAAGACAAAAAGCCTGTTGAAAAGAAATCTTTTGAACAGCTTGAAAAAGAGGCTCGTGAAAGTGCTTTAAAATCGTATGATGAAGTTTTCGAATTCATTAAAGACCTTGAAAGAAAAGACTGGTTTGCTATCTACTTAAATTCTATTGTAGAGCGTTTTGACCCGCATACTTTCTATTTTGCTCCTGAAGACAAGGAGAAGTTTGATGCTAGCATGAGTGGTAGCTTCGAAGGGATTGGTGCTGTCTTACGCAAAAAATCAGAAGGTGTAGAGATTAATGAACTTGTACCAGGCGGACCTGCTTGGAGAGGTAAAGAAATCGAAACTGGAGATATTATCCTTAAAGTTGGTCAGACTAAAGATGAAGAACCTATCGACATCGTTGGTATGCGTCTTGACAACGTTGTAAAACTGATCAAAGGGAAAAAGAACACTACAGTATTCTTAACGATTAAGAAAATAGACGGAACGATTAAGGTTATCCCTGTAATGCGTGAAGTTATCGAAATGGAAGAAACTTACGCTAAGTCAAGTGTTATCCAAGATGGTGACAAGAAATATGGGGTTATTCATTTACCTAAATTCTACATTGACTTTGAGAACAAAGACAGTCGTAACGCATTTACAGACGTTGAAAAAGAAATTAAAGAACTAAAACAACAGAACATAGACGGTATCATTATGGATCTTAGAAACAATGGTGGAGGTTCATTAGAGACAGTTATCAAAATGGTTGGGCTATTCTCTAAAGAAGGCCCTGTAGTACAGGTGAAGTCTTCTAGAGGAAAACAAAAAGTACTAGATGATAAAGATACTCCTATCGTATGGGAAGGACCATTAGTTGTATTAGTAAATAACTTCTCTGCTTCTGCTTCTGAAATCTTTGCAGCAGCTATCCAAGATTATAAGCGTGGAATTATCATCGGTAGTAAACACACGTATGGTAAAGGAACTGTACAAAACTTAATAACACTTAATGACCTATTAAGAAAACAACCTTATGGCGATTTAGGTGCTTTAAAAGTAACACTACAGAAGTTCTACCGTATCAATGGTGGTTCTACTCAACGCGAAGGAGTACTAAGTGATATCGTATTACCAGACAGATATTCTTATATCGACATGGGAGAAAGAGATATGGATAACGCAATGCCATGGGACAAGATAGAAAGAGCTACTTATACTCCGTATAACAATGATTTCTCTGCTGTTATCAAGTCAAGTAAAGAACGTATTGCCCTTAATGAGCAATTCAAATTGATTGACGAGAACGCGCAATGGATCAATGAAAGAAAAGATGAAAAAGAAGTTCCATTAAGCCTTGAGAAATATCGTGCAAAACAAAAAGAAGTAGAAGAGAAAGCTAAGAAATTCAAAGCTATTTCTAAGTATAAAAACGAATTGAAATTTACTTCTTTACCTAGCGAATTAGCTAGAATCAAGAACGATACAATACTTGAAAGCAAAAGAGATAGATGGCATGAGATGCTAAATGGCGATGTCTATATCGAAGAAGGTGTGAAAATCTTAAAAGACTTAGACACAAAGAAAATATATAAAGTAAGTGGTGATAAAAACAACGTAAGTTCTAAATTATAGAATGTCTCACACTAGCAAATCATATACACAGATTGCGCTCCAAAAATTCAAACAAGATTTTTGGGGCGTTTTGTGTTTTTGGATTATTGTAAGCATTGCTATAGTAGCAGCCTTTGCTTACTTCATTATCCCTGACAACTCTAAGAATGCTAACGCAGGAGACCTTGCCCTTCGTTCTCAGAGCCCAGGTTTTACAGTATCTACTATCACTATTCCTACAGACACAGATCGCACCTGGAGTGAGCTTTGGTTTGGAAGAGAAGAAGCTACTAGATTTATCCCTATTAGTGAATATCACATTACTAACGATACCCTATTCTATAAGGGGTATAGTAACCAACCACAACTAGAAGAAACTAAAAGCATAGCGCTGAGTTCTTTAAACAACGCTAAAGAATCCGAGATTATCAAACAAAAGAAATATTGGTTAGGTACAGATAACCAAGGAAGAGACTACCTAAGTAGACTAGTTATTGGTGCTCGAGTATCTTTATCTATAGGCTTTGTAGCTGTGCTAATATCTTTAGTGATAGGTATCACATTAGGCGCTATAGCCGGTTACTTTGGCGGAAAGATAGATGCCTTTATTCTTTGGTTGATTAATGTGTTTTGGTCTATACCTACCTTACTGTTAGTGATTGCCATTACTTTAGCCTTAGGCAAAGGTTTTTGGCAAGTATTCATCGCTGTTGGACTAACGATGTGGGTAGAAGTAGCTCGTGTAGTCAGAGGACAAGTAATCAGTGTAAAAGAACAACAATACGTAACTGCTGCCCATGCTTTAGGCTATTCTAACTACAGAATCATTACTAAACATATCTTGCCAAACTGTATGGCTCCAGTCATCGTAATTTCGGCTGCTAACTTTGCTTCTGCCATTTTAGTAGAGAGTGGACTAAGTTTCTTAGGTTTAGGAACACAAGTACCTACACCTAGTTGGGGTGCCATGATTAAAGAAAACTATAACTATATCTTATTAGGCAAACCTTATTTAGCCTTATTACCAGGCTTTGCTATGTTTGTACTAGTGATAAGTTTTATGCTGATAGGCAATGCCTTAAGAGATGCCCTTGATGTTAGAAAATAACATCCCATCCTTATTTTTTCCTTATTATCCTGGAATAAGCGATAGACATATAAACGAAAAGCAAGTATACAAAATAGGTCTGAATTACTAATAAAAGCATACTATAGTATGGTTTTAGAGCTAATGAAAGAGATATGAAGTAGAATAGCTTTATCGTATTTGACTAATGCTTAATCTGGGTTTAACTAACGCTGATTCTAGGATTATACACAATGTCAAAGAACATACTATAAGTCATTACTTACGGTGTATCCAATCTAAATCAGATACAGCACAAAAGTAAATAACCTTATTTATGTTCTTTTCAATATTGCTCATAACGCCCTATTATGACGATAATGAGTGTATATGGTAGCAGAAAGTGGGACACTGTACACCCTAAAAGAACTTTAAGGCACAAGTAACTCTCGTATATCTGCCTTATTCCCATTATAGATATTTAAGTCCACCTTACCATCTATTCCATTGATAACCCCTTTCTCTGTAAATTGCCAGAAATGCCAGTCAGGCTTTATTTCTTCAACAAAGAAGTTGTAGTTAGCGATCCATAATACATGATCAGGGAACCATTCCTTAAGGTGATGTGTATAGTAATTCTCTCCCGAATACAAGATCGGTTTTACTTTATAATGCGCTTCTACTAGCTTGATCCAGTTTTGCAGTCCTTTTCTAAGATTCTCCATAGACTGCTCTTTAGGCATATCCTCTATATCTAATACAGGAGGAAAGTCTCCTTCAGATATTTTCACTAGTTTGATAAAGTTTTCTGCTTGCTCTGTCGAATTTTCATCAGGGCGATAATAGTGATATGCCCCTCTAATAAAGTGATTTGCTCTAGCGCCTTTCCAGTTTAGATGAAAAGCTTTGTCCTTGCCATCTTTACCCATAGTCGCTCTAATAAACACAAAGTCAAGAGAAGCTTTACCAGCTACAGAATCCACCACCTTCCAATCGATCACCCCTTGATAATGGGACACATCGAAGCCGACTAGCATACTATCATGTCTATTCAACACCTCTACAGTACGCACATCATAGATAGACTTGCCTTCTGACTTGTCATCAGAGCTAAAGAAATAGCGTATTCCCTCTCTAAAATGTAACCCAAACCAAATACCTATTCCCACTAATACCACGATGATGACCACCCACTTCACAGTAGTCCATGTAGATGATTTAGTACTCTTCTTTCTAGAAGGTTTTCGTTTTGTTGGAGGTTTTCTCTTTGGTCTAGCCCCCACAGCAGACATAGGATTTGAATTAGTTTTATTAGAAGCCATCTCTCTTTAGAAAAAAGCAAAATTAATCCTTTTATTGATATTGAATACTTCTAGAAGCTATAACTTTTACACAGACTCAGCACCTTGTTTTAATTTGAGTACAGGCACAGGTAGTTCTATATTATTCGCCTTAAATTTCTTGTCTATCTCAAAGCGGATCTCACTACCGATGCGATCGTTATCAAAAGCGTTATCTATAAAATAATACAAGATAAAACGGATAGAAGATTCTCCGAACTCATCTATAAACACTATAGGTTTAGGTGTTTTTAGCACCTCATCATTATCCTCTACACATGATAATAACACCGATTTGACTAACTCTACATCCGTCCCTATAAATGCACCTACATTAATCCTAGCACGTATCACAGGGTCCTCATGCGTCCAGTTATTCATAATATCGTCTATCAGTTTTCTATTCGGAATCACGATATCCTTTCTATTACGCGTCTCAGCGATAGTACATCTAAGGTTAATGACCTTCACACGAGCCACCTCACCTCTTATCTCTACCACATCACCAACGTTCAATGTCTTGTCAAACAAGATGTAAATACCTGCTATCAAATCTCTAAAGATATCTTGTAGTGCAAATCCCAAACCAACAAATAGAGCGGCTGAAGTAGTCAAAAACATACTGATATTTATCCCTACTACATTCAGGATAAAGAAAATCATAATCAGGTAAATAAAGTAATTAATGAAATTAAAAACACTCCCTAGCCTAGCCGCTACATCAGGAGTAGCCATACGTATAAATGCTTTTTTCAACAGCCTCACCCCTACATTAGTAATCATAAGCGTGAATGCGATGAATAATAAGGTACCTATCGTAATACTGATAGACTTACTCGTATATAACTCAAACTCTAATACAGTTGCCAGCAAATTTTTTAATTCCATTCCTTTTTCCTTGATTAATCCTTAGACATTATAATTTAGACTCCACTTCATACAAAAGTCACACCATTCCTCTAAATTCAATATTTAAAGAATGAAATTTACAAAAAAAGATGATACATAATTTCTAATCAATGATAATATCAAGAAACATATTTTCTAAAAGCTAAAACGAATACGAGTAGGTCTATACAAAATAATGATGTAAACTCTCGTACTGCTATATAATATTTGATTATTGTATTGCTACAAAAAAGTTAATTAAGCTATAACTTTACACCAATAAAAAAGCCTCTTCGTTTGAAGAGGCTTTTCTGTGCGGGTAAAAGGACTCGAACCTTCACACCTTGCGGCACCAGATCCTAAGTCTGGCGTGTCTACCAATTTCACCATACCCGCGAATCAGTGGAACATCCTGTTCCTTTAAGACGTGGCAAATATAATAGATTTTTTTGCTTAAAAACAAATCTTAAATAATAAAAAAAATCATTTATTTTTAAAACTCTTATACAGAGACTTTTAAAAATAAATGATTCCTAAAATAATTCCATAAAAAAAGCCTCTTCAAATGAAGAGGCTTTTTTGTGCGGGTAAAAGGACTCGAACCTTCACACCTTGCGGCACCAGATCCTAAGTCTGGCGTGTCTACCAATTTCACCATACCCGCGAAATCTAGTGGAACATCCTGTTCCTTTAAGACGTTGCAAATATACAACAGGTTTTTTTATCTGCAAGAAAAAAATTGTATTTTTTTATTCTTAGCTTTGTGAGTAACAAAATCAATGTATCCTTTTATATTATGAAAGATTCAAAACAATTTGTTCAAGAAAACAAGCAACGTCTTTTAGATGAGCTAATTGAACTATTAAAAAAGCCGTCTATCAGTGCTGATAGCGCTTATTCTCAAGATGTAATCAACACTGCAGAAGCAGTAAAAGAAAGTTTAGAAAAAGCAGGATGTGATATAGTAGAATTATGCGAAACACCTGGTTATCCTATCGTTTATGGTGAGAAAATCATCGATCCAGCTCTTCCTACAGTATTAGTTTATGGACACTATGATGTGCAACCTGCTGATCCTATTGAGTTATGGACTTCTCCTCCATTCGAACCTGTAATCAAAACAACAGATCTACACCCTGACGGAGCAATCTTCGCTCGTGGAGCTTGTGACGATAAAGGGCAAATGTATATGCACGTAAAAGCGTTCGAATACATGATTGCAAACGATGCATTACCATGTAACGTGAAGTTCATGATCGAAGGAGAAGAAGAAGTTGGTTCTGTAAGTTTAGGATGGTTCGTAAAAAGAAACCAAGAGAAACTTAAGAATGACGTAATCTTAATCTCTGATACAGGAATGATCTCTAACGAACAACCTTCTATCACGACAGGATTAAGAGGACTGAGCTATGTAGAAGTAGAAGTAACTGGACCTAACCGTGATTTACACTCTGGATTATATGGAGGTGCAGTAGCTAACCCTATTAACGTATTGACGAAGATGATTGCTTCTCTTCACGATGAGAACAACCATATCACAGTACCAGGATTCTATGATAAAGTAGAAGAATTATCTCGCGAAGAAAGAGATGAAATGGCTAAACGTCCATTCTCTTTAGAAGACTACAAACAAAAACTTGATATTGACGATGTATACGGAGAAGCAGGTTATACGACGAATGAGCGTAACTCTATCCGTCCTACATTAGATGTGAATGGTATTTGGGGAGGTTATACAGGCGAAGGTGCTAAAACAGTTATCGCTAGTAAAGCTTTTGCTAAAATCTCTATGCGTCTTGTACCAAACCAAGACTGGGAAGAAATCACGGAACTATTCAAAAAACACTTCGAAAGCATCGCTCCTGCAGGAGTACGCGTAGAAGTAAAACCTCATCACGGAGGACAAGGATATGTGACTCCTATCGACTCTATTGGATACCAAGCTGCTTCTAAAGCATACACAGATACATTCGGAGTAACACCTATTCCAGTACGTTCAGGAGGAAGTATTCCTATCGTTGCGTTATTCGAAGAAGAATTAGGTTCTAAATCAGTAATGATGGGATTCGGATTAGACACTGATGCGATACACTCTCCTAACGAACACTTCGGAGTATTCAACTACCTAAAAGGTATTGAGACTATTCCATTGTTCTACAAATACTATACTGAAATGATGAAGTAATCCATCATTAACTATAATACTAGAGCGAGTAAGAAATTACTCGCTTTTTTTATGCCTTTTTTCTTCCCCTTCATTCTACTAGTAGAGAAACAATAGAATCACAATCGCATACTGATCGCATTAAAAACGACCAAAAATATGCGACCGCTATGTAATCACTATCCGATAACTATGCGATAAGGGCATAAAAAATACAATAACGAGTACCCTAACAACGTCTTCTGTGTTCCATTAGTTTATGTTATATTAATGTCTTTTTAGAGGAATTATATAAAACTACTAGGCGATACACCGAACTTCTTTTTAAACATCGTAGAGAAGTGTGCATAGTTCTTATAGCCAACTGACCTAGCTACCTCTTCTATGCTATAAGTTCCCTTAGAGAAGGACGTTAATAAACGATATGCCACATTCATTCTCATCTCTAATACATACTCATGAATAGTCATCTCAAAACACTGCTTAAATCCTGCTTGCAGCTTCGTACGATTCATTCCTATGCGCATCGCTAATTCTTCTATGGTATGTTTTAGATGACTCTCTTGCTCTAAGAGCGCCTTTAGATCATATAATCTACTTACATCTTGAGCATGTATGCGCTGAGCGTGTTTTTGGTCTACATCAGATTGCACCTGATTTAACTGTAATGCCAGAAGTAACATTACTTTGCCCTCGATAAACAAATCTTTTACCATACCCGTATAAGGACACGTATTGATTTCATAAATGAGCTGTTTCATATCAGGAGTGATTGTGAAACTATCGTCTCCTAATACGGCGATTTCACCGAGAGACATCTTTTTTAAGAATTGATAGCTCTCCTTAGACTCCTCTTTCAAGTTACGGGTTAACCAACTTTCTCCTATTTCGATCTCACAGCTTATAGCACTATCACATACAGGATCATATAGATAACCATCTAGTACAGGCAGATAAAACAAGGTACACTTTCCTACTTCTGTATAAATAGATGACTTCTGCTGATAGCGTGCCTTGTACTCCGTATATCCCTTATCTAGCTCATAATGGAGTTGTATATAAGGCTGTTCCTTATACACATACGTCTTACTCGCAGTCTGTTGAGTACTCTGATAGAAGTGTAGATCCAAGTCTTCTGTACACAGTTGTCTATGCATCTGTACATACCCTTCTCCTCTTCTACAGTCGTCAAAACCTAATCCTACTCTCATACACGATCTTATTATTGCAAAAAACAAACATCATACTGCAAAAACCAGATGTATACCTCTTTAGCTTTGCTTAGTTGTTTTTACTAATTCTAAATAACAAAGATAATACATCTAAAATAGACTCAAATGAATAAAATAAACTTAGCTCAAGAATCAGATTCTCTAAAAGACTTTTGGCAGTTAAAGAACTTAGGAAATATCAATGATCACACCATCAATTTAATAAAACTACAAGGAGAGTTTGAATGGCACTCACATGACCATGAAGACAAACTGTTTATGGTAGTAGATGGAATCCTAGAACTTCACTTTAGAGATAAAGTCATTACTCTTCATCCTAACGAATGCATTATTGTCCCAAAGGGAGTAGAAAATAAACCTGTAGGAAAAGAAGAAGTTACTCTGATGCTTTTTGAACCTAATAGGATGTAGTAGATAGTGAGTTGTTGTCGCGGATTTTTATAATCCGTGGCACCCTATCTACTCGTTTTCTCTTGTATCCACATCCCAAAGAATTTACTACTCTGTACACTGTGATGTCTTAGTACCTCACTTATAAAGTTGGCTCTACGCGTCTCTTTTAGATTGCTAAACATGGTATTGACAGCACTATAAAATAAGTCTCCATAATACTTACTATCATAATTAGCCTTGATAAGCTTCACACCATATTCTTGCTTCTCTTTCCATAAAGATTCTGTTGTATAAAGCTCTACTGCTCTATCCACGAATTCTTCTACATCATCTGTGATAAAACCGTTCCATTCATATTCCCCACGCATTGCCTCTCCACCTACAGACGAAGACACAGAAGGTGTACCCACTCTCATAGCATCAATAAACTTCCCTTTAATCCCAGCTCCAAATGGTATAGGAGCTAGCATTACTCTAGCATCACTAATGACCTCTAGGGCATCATCTGCTCTACCGTGTACTAAGAACTTATCGCGCTCATTGTGTAGTTGCATCACTTTAGGAGAAGGATAAGCTCCATAAATATGCATTCTTGTCTGTGGCAACTTCTTGCGCAACAGCGGCCATATTACCGTCTTTAATCTAAGAACAGTCTGCCAATTCGGCTCGTGAATAAAGTTCCCTATAAACACAAAGTCCTCTCTCTCCTCATATCCTTTCCAATTACTAATATCCTCTGACGTAACCTCTTCTTCCATAAAAGGGATAAACAACAGCGCATTCGGTAATATATGGAACTTCTCTACTAATAACTTATACTCATACTCTGAAATAATCAAAGTCAAATCACATCTCAGTATACTAGCTAGCTCACGTTTAGTACGTTCACTATATAAATATTCTTCTATATCCTGTCCTCCTTTTTTCTGCATCTCCTGACGAGCAAATCGAAGGAAGTGTAAGTCTTCCGTATCTAATATCGTCATCGCATCAGGACATTGTTCTGTCACACGCCATCCGAACTGCTCCTCTATCATAAAGCGGTCATACATCACTATATCAGGCATCAGATCAGCTAATACCTCATCCGTACGTACATCATTTAACCACAGCTCTACTTCAGTCACCCCATAACAAGACAAATCATCACTCACCTCAGACTTTTTCGCTGTACTCCCGAAGTAGATCTGCATCCCCCAATCTTTAAAACATTGCAATAGCTGAAGCATGCGCTTCCCCGCTGCAGAGGATTTAGACTCTGGCCATACAGGTCCTATAACTAATATTTTCTTTCCGGATAAATTGTGTTTCATAAACTATTGCTTAAGTCTTTCTATCTGTGTATTTATTGTAAGAAGATAATCTTTCTTTAAATCCTCTGATAAGAACGATTTATTGATAAGCTCCACTGCTTTTTTATTCCATTCTTCTATTCTAGAAAACACATTGTTTACCTGTTTTTTATTCAACTTCAATACTTCTGCGAAGCGTTCAAAGTATGCTCTATTTTGATTCTTCTTTTTGCCTCCTAAATTTAAGGCAAAGTCATCCTTATCTTTAGGTAGAACTATTTTTACATTTAACAAATCATACGCAGGTGATAATCCCCACACATTATCTATACATAACATAGAAAAATTCTTTAAGTGCATATCATTGTTCCCTATAATAAAATTAAAAACAGCCAACTCAAAGAAACGCATCTTATCTAATGCTGTATAAGATGATAATTCTCCTATCTCCTTACCCACTTGCTCCATTGTGCCAAGATACTTATCTTCTAATTCTAGGATCTGCAAGAAATCAATCATGTGCAGTTTTTTGCTATTTGCAGTTCTATCCACTCTTTTTGTTATATAACACAACTCTCCTGATGCCATTCTAATTAAGCTAGAAGACACTACGTTGATATCAAACAACTCTGCCAAACGCATAGACAGATGTTCATTCTCAGGCATCTGTATATAGTTTTCGTTCTGTGGTTTTAATATGTAGAGTCCCTCTAAGGCATCCAAAATAGTCATTCTACCAGACTGTCCATCACCTATGTTTTTTTCTACAACACCCATTGATAATTTTGGTTGTACACCAGGAACGGTCACAGATCGCTCTACAACACTTTTAGCTAATTGTGCTATTTCACTCATCTCGTAAGACAAAACAGGAGCTACTACAGTTCCAAAAAAGTGTTTAGCACAGGTATCGTGATATTCTTGTTGAGTTTCATCACTAAGTACTTCATAACAATATAAACATCTACTCATCTTCTTCATTTATTATAGGATGTACACTTACGGCACCGATACAATTTTGACAACATGCTAATAAAAGCCCCATACGATCATTACTCTGTATTTTCCAGCTTTCAGTAGCAATGTTTAATAGCCATCCTTCAGGTATTAATCCATCAAAAAAAGGAAATAATCGATTACTTCTATAAACTTGTTTACGAACAGGCATCTGAAAGGTGATGAACTGCTGCCCATACTTCTCTATATACTCTGCTAGATATTCGAATACATATTCTCCCTGATCAGTCTCCGTTAATACTCCTGCATTAACAGAATCATACTTAACTAATGCCCTTCTCATAATTCCTTAGTATTTATAGGCCCTAGAGTATGTCCAAACATGATAAGTACTTCATTTACCTTAGCTAAGCTTAAATTATCTTTCCCTTGCTCTATCTTTCTAATAACAGTCAATGCAACTCCAGCCTTATCAGCTAACTGCTCTTGTGTTAAACCAACCCTTTTGCGGTGTTCTTTAACAAACTCTCCTAATGATGTGCTCATATACTCCAGAATTAAATACAATGAAAATCTTAACTCATATTATATGTAATAACATATAATTATACACAAATATACAAAACTATATGCAATTACATATAATCAACCTCTAAAACATCATTTTATATGCAATAACATATAATACAGACAAAAGCAACTCTCTTATAACGATAGGATAATCCAATAATACAGTATGTTACTACCTAATAATTGCTATTTTTGCATAAAACGAAAAGGAATTATGCTTGGATTAAAACTATTAACAGACCCTCGATGGGCAGATATCGCTGAGTCTAACTTAGAAGAGATATTAACAGATCACTGCTGGTGTGAACAAAAAGCGGCTACGAATGCCATCACACTGATTACGTATAACTCAGAGCACGAAGACTTAGTGACTGCGATGACGGAGATTGCTATCGAAGAGATGCAACACTTCCAGATGGTACATAACATCATTAAAGAGCGTGGATACACACTAGGTAGAGAACGCAAAGATGACTATGTTGGTCAGCTGTATAAATTCTCTAAGAAAGACGGTAGCCGTAATGAGTGCTTCATTGATAAACTATTATTCGCTGCGATGATAGAAGCGAGAAGTTGTGAACGTTTTAGAACACTATCTCAAAACATCAAAGATGAAGAGTTAGCAAAGTTCTATCACGAACTAATGGTATCAGAAGCAAATCACTATACTACATTCTTAAAGTTCGCTAAGAAATACACAGAGAAAGTAGATGTAGACAAGCGTTGGAAAGAATGGCTTGAGTTCGAAGGAGAACTAATCCAATCTTATGGAAACAAAGAACACATACACGGATAATAGTAAAGAGCTTCAGCTAATAAACTGAGGCTCTTTACTTTTACAATATCTAGAACCCCATTTTTAACTTTGGATATACACTATCATTCCCACTAAGGCGTATTTTGATATTCAGATTAAAACCTTTTATTACAGGTATCCTATCCTCGTTAAAGGGGATACCGTATCCCAGTCCTATATCCATCAGATTCAATAATGATATCCCTACTTGTGGCTGTACATGTTTGGTAGAGGCTTTTGCCCCGTAGAACAATAGTCCATTACTCTTTGTAACATCCACATACGGCAACCAATGCCATTCCTTGTGATAAGGAGTAGCCAATACACCACCTCCTATGAAGAGCCATCTCTCATTAGAACTCAATACATCATACTCCACTCCTAACTGAATCATGCTATGCGTTCCTTGATTATACCCAACATTAAATATAGGTTTATAATCAGAATTACTGCGTTGTCCCCAGCCAGATACAGTCATAAGACAAACTCCTAAAACAATACTTAATTTACTCAGCATAAGAATTCTATATTTTTAGAAAACATCAAATCAATTATACACTAATATAACGACTAAAATAGTATGTTACCTTTTGCACTAAATATTTTGAAATACACAAAGAAAATTAATATTGACTAACGTTCTAAAAAGAACTATTTTCTTTTTATGAAAACACAGTATATATGCAAAGATAAAGAAAGCCTGAGTTATCCCCAGGCTCTTCTTTATTCATCCTTACACAATCTACACTACACTTAAGAAAGCACTTGTACTGCTATACTTCTTAGCTTCATCTACTATGATCAACCACACTGAGTTATTCTTAGCCCACTCAGCAGGGATATTAGCAGAGATAGTCCCCGCCTTACGATTAGCCTGATTCTCTATCACGTAAAACTGGTTAGCATCTTGATTATACACCACGAAGACCATATCATCTTTCTCCTTTGCCAATCCTATTCCTACATCAGACTTCCAATTCACAGTAAGTTTAGCATTCTCTATCTTCACATCACTTACGATAGGCACAGGCAATACCCCTTTAGTGATCACTACCTTAGCGTAGTCTATTGCTAAGTCACCATCTTTCTCTATTACCGTTTCTAATAACTGATAAGACATCGCTAAGTTGGTTCTAGACTTAGCCCCTTGATACTCTCCGAAATACTTCCCAGTCAATTGATTCAACGGAGATAAGAACTCTGCTACTAGTTTAAACTTCGCACGTTGTTTTAACTGTCCTTCCGTTGCAGGTTTACCACTCTTTTTTGGCAAGCTTCGGATAATGTTTTTACCTCTCCAGTTCACCCCTACTACAGTACCTACTTTTCCTTGTACTCCTCCTAAAATTCCTTTTTTAATTTCTGCCATGATTTCTAATTTTTTAAAATGGTTATTAATTATGATATCAGATTATTACTCAGTAGCTACTCTATCGCTTAATCTTCTGATACAAATCTATTTCATATCAAAAACTTTATTTTAAATCATGACTTTTTTAACCACACATGACCTATTCTAGTCACTTATGGTCGCATATAGTGGGACACTATACACTACTTCTTACATCAGATCTACACCCAAACTAGTAAAAACAGAAAAGCCTTACTAGTATAAAACAGTAAGGCCCTTCTTCCCTTTAAAAAAATGTAAACAATTCTTCTTTCTATAACGTTACTCTCTTAGAATTTCTTAACAGCTTCTGTTGTAGTAAAATATCCATTAAATAATAACTTCATCTCCTTATCGCCGAAAGCTTTAAAGTCAAATTCTCCTTGGCTCACAACACCATATTTTCCAGCACCAACCCCATTATTTGGTATTACTAATCCTTTCGTTTTTAATGTAATATCAGTCAATCGATCTTCATTTACTTCATATGATTGGGCATCTTCCCCTTCTAACATCAAAAACACACTTCTTACGATCCAATCACTTGAATCACTTAAAGAAACACGTTGACCGAAATCAGTAATTTGATTCTTACTATTCACCTTAATCGTCGGGTTTGGAATCCAAACTGTAATACTCATGTTATTAGCAGCTTCTCCATTTATATTCCAAACATTGATTTCTACAGCATTCATCGTTTTTCCATTTAAGAGATACACTCTGTCTTTAACCCCAGATTTATACTTATACTGGCTTACGTCAAAGGTTAACTCATGAATCTCATAATTTTTACCCCCTATCCAGAAGTAACTCGTGTCAGCTAACACCTCTACAGTGACCTTATTACTCTCCTTATAGCCTTCGCCCCCACGTGCTACGAAAGTGTATACACCTATCTCTGTCGGAGTATATTCAGTTCCCTCTATCTCTGTTCCGCTCTCTACATGGTATATTTTAGCAGCTACGGTCTCTTTAGAATCATTTAATACGTCGAATACGATTTTGTTTCCTACGATTAACTTGCTCTCCTTTACCGATAGATTTATGTTTACATAAGCTTTCACTTTAATATCTACAACCTTGCTAGAAGTATACCCCGCCTTCTTCGCTACTACTTTAAAATCTCCTGGTTTCATAAACTCATATAGTGCATTCACCTGTGTCTCATTGATGAAGATTCTAGCACCTTTCACCTCTTCCCCTTTTTGGCTTTCTACCTTTATAGATACCTTATCACCTACGTAGTAGTTCTTCTGTTCAATTTTTACGACTAACTCACCTAATTTTTCATCATCTATCACAGCATTATCATCGCTACTACACGAAGCTAATAATGATAGACCTAGAAATAAAAATAAAATTCTCTTCATAACTTTTTTAACTAAATAATTTTAATTACAAATTAACAAAATTCACTTTTTATTAACTAAAACAAATCAAATATGGTACATACCAATTGCGTATTTTTTAAACAAACCTCTCTAATTGATAGAATTTTAACGAAAAGAAAGCCTCTAGCAGAGAACAAATAATAACACTCATCACATATATCAGAACAATTAATTATACTATTCAAATATTTTACATACTACTTCTAACCGACAAGCAGTCAAATTCTTCTTTAAGAAAACATTTTAACTACTATTAATCAATTGATTAACAACTAAAAAAACTCTTTAAACCCTATTTTCAATCATTGTACTTATTATCATTACTTTCATTAGAAAATGATGAAGATAATTCCTATCTTCATCTAACGATAGAGCCAATAATTACTTACTTTTGTTATAATAAAACATTACTAATTCACCGATTATGAAGTTTATCCCTCTAGCAGAGATAAAGCACTTATTACCAGAGGACTGTTGGTATAAGCATGAGAATCTAGACTTGCCGATCTTATATTACGAAGGGCACCAGCAGTGGGAAGACCCGCTAAACCTAGATACCATCTCTGCCCAACATTATACTGATGACCTTATCCCGTTTATTCTTATAAATGGCAATCTTACTGTACCCCAAATTTTCAATGCTAATACAGAGATTTCTACAGGACTAGTCGTACTAGGTAGCCTTACTACTAATAATATAGCAGTAGGAGGACAAGGTATCTATGTCAAAAGAAATCTAAGAGTAGCAGAGGTATTCTGGGGAGATTATAATCATGGAGAACTTATCGTAGGAGGTACCATACGCGCTAGACTGTTTATCAATACAGACTATGGTGTAGACGACTATCGCTTCAGTATGAAAGATCGCATAGAGATAGACTTCTTGCTAAACCATGACTTAGAACGAGACGTAGCAGAGCCTACAGTCCTATTCCATTTGATCAAACCAGAATTCTTATATAAACGAGAAGAACTAGATGACACCATATATTCTTGGGCAAATTGGTTGCGTACTGATGCTATTTTACAATCATTCGCTCAGAACCAATCCATTCTACTAGAAACGCCTAATCCTGCCTATGCAGATGAGAAGTACCCATTTGCTTTTGCGAATAAGGAGGTGAACCTAGACAACCTAATGAAGCTAGCAGGTGGTAGCATCTTTAATCAAGATCACATCCCTACTGGAGAAGAGATCGTCATAGACTATGCAGAAGAAGATATGTATAAGCGTATCTCATTTACGAATGGGAACTCGTACACCACATCTGTGTACTTCCAGTACCAAGACTTATATGCTATGCTAGTTACCATAGAGAAGAAAAAGTCTCTACTTCCATTCTCTAAAGACTACGCCTTACAGACCTTCTATAGATACCCTACAGAGCTAGATCAGACTTGGCAGCCGATGGTGAATACCAGTATAGCCGAATCACTGACCATCGAATGGGAGAAACTATTAGTAGAATACAGTGATATGATTGGTATCTATAATAAGAAACAGAAGATCATCACCGTAGCCAACTTTAACGATATCATGAAGCGCCCTGTCGTACAGCGACTAGGTCAGCGATACTATGAACAGGAAGACTCTACGATATACTACTGTGGACAGCAGTGGAGATTCAGACTAGAGGACAGAGCTGCAGGTCATGCTCCACGTATCACGATACAGAACTACCTCGGCAAAGGCAAAAATGGAGAGAACCAATACGAGTACTTCCACTACGAGCTAGAGCAAGACCCTGACCCAAAAGGCAAGCCGTACATACAGCTGTATTACCAACGTGAGATCAGCCCAGAGGCAGATGTATTCTTCTTAGAAGTATCTACGCGCAGACGTATGCTAAAAGCGATTAACTACTTCGTCTACCTACAGAAGTACATCGAACGCGTATGGATAAAAGAAGAGGTCATCCTCACTGAGGAAGAAATAAAACTACGCGAAGCTAAAGAGAAAGGTAACACCTATCTTAAAAGCATCCTAGGACACCGATAACAAAAAACGAGACCAGTGGTCTCGTTTTTTTGTTGTTACTATATTAATTATAATATAACGTCTTTTATCGTTTAGTAGCCCATTGACAAAACCCAATACTTTAACCTACGATATGAAAACATCTAAATTATAGTGATTTGTTTGCTGTAGAGAAAAATCGGAATTTCCGATTTTTCACAATGTATCTATTACCTCACAAGTATCCCTCACCACTAAATAAGATTATAATAAAGAAACTCTCTAGTACAATAAAACCGAACTGCATAGGTATAAATATCATTAGTGATTTAAACATACATCTCCTAGTTATTCTATAATTTTAATGATTATTTACACATGATACTTTGATCACCTCTCCTTCAAGAGTGAATACTTCTGGACATCCAAAACTATAACTCTGTACTCCCCAATAAATAGGTGGTTTATCTTTCATAAAGGTACCTATCCTTATCCGATCATACGCATCAGTATATCTAGTCATATCTGTCCAATCTGGATTGATTTGATTTAAATACTTTGATTCACTGTCTTGAAAAAATCGAGTATGTACCACCTTATCAGTTCCTCTCTCTGTTATTGTTATTAAGTAACCATAACACCCTCTTTCACCTATTAATTCATAACTATACAAATCATATTGAATATAATGACTTTTAAATGCTTTTTGTATCTTCCAATGCTGATTACCACAATATGAACTTTCATTTGCATAATCTTCCATTACACTTAATGATAATACCAATTTTTCATTCGTTATTTCAGCCCATTCCACTACCTCTACATCTCCTTTTACTTTAAAAGGATTACCTTCCCTACAGCGATATAAGCATACCCATAATGTGAATATATATTCGTTAATAAGGATTGATCAAAGGCAAGTCCAACATCATATGATAAGTCTCTCCCTTCTGCTATATCATACTCATTTAACATACCTACAGGTCGCAACTTAGACACTGGAATACTATACCCTTCATTATAACAATAGTTGTAATAAAAAATAGAATCGTTACTAGACATTTTAATATCTCTAAACACTTCCTCTGCCATCTTAGGCTCAAGTGTTATATAACTACGTTCTTGCTCATTCATATTCCTAACATACTCTTGACTAACATAATTTTTCCAAACAAAACTAGAGTATTCAGCTCCACCCTCTCTACTTTTTATTAGCCCTTCTATGGGTAAAAACACTTCCTTTTTTTCTTGAGAAGAATATACCTCAATAAGTTGTCCGTGACTACTAATAGTCATTAACATCAATACTAAATAGATTAAATAACTTCTTTTCATTTTCTTTTATACATTAATTAAATATTGAAGTAGACACAATGTTTTCCATCTCTACATACCTACAGAATGAAATAAAACGAATGCCGTAGGCACACACTCCTAATTCTTAATTTTAAATTCCTAATTAAATGTGAGACCTTTCCTATCGTCAAGGTGACATACGGTATGGATAAAGAAAGGTGTCAATACATTGCGGTAGACGCAAAATATTGCAAGGCGTATCAATGTGGAATAAACAATATCTGTTTATCGCATGTGACATACATTATGTGACACGGATGATAATCCGTCTCTACTTTGATATACAAGACGTACATTATTCCTCATTATTCAGTATCATTTGTCAATTGTTCATCACGTATAGCTTCACGGTCTATGGCATGTGGGCATACCTTATGTGACACGGATGATAATCCGTCTCTACTTTGATATACAAGACGTACATTATTCCTCATTATTCATTGTCAATTGTTCATCACATATAGCTTCACGGTCTATGACATGTGGGCATACATAATGTGACACGGATGATAATCCGTCTCTACTTTGATATACAAGACGTACATTATTCATTGTCAATTATTCATCACGTATAGCTTCTCGGTCTATCGCATGTGGCATACATTATGTGACACGGATGATAATCCGTCTCTACTTTGATATACAAGACCTACCTTATTCCTCATTATTCATTGTCAATTGTTCATCACATATAGCTTCACGGTCTATGACATGTGGGCATACATAATGTGACACGGATGATAATCCGTCTCTACCTTTATATACAAGACGTACATTATTCCTAATTAAAACTAATTTCCTTTCATCACGTATAGCTTTACGGTGTATTGCATAGGGATTTTTTTACCTTTTAGAGAAGCAGGTTCCCAGGCGTTCATGGTTACCTTATCGATTAGTTGGATAAGGTGAACTTCCATCTCCTTGTCGAAGTCACTACGCACTACTTCTATATAAGATGCAGTACCGTCAGGCTCTATCATAAAGTCAAAGATAACAGAGTGGTCATAATCCACAGCATTAGTAGGAAATTTCTCCTTAAAGGCTTTGGTCAGATTGCGAGATAGCTGTTCGATACTGATACGAGAGCGCACAGGAGTAGCCTCCTTACTATAGCTCTTGGTAGTCTGATCGCGGTTAGGAGGAGTGTTATCCTTCTTCACTTGAGCTGTGATATCAGCAGTAGTCAGTAGTGCAAGCACAGCAGATACTAGTAGTATTTTCTTTTTCATAAACAATTTGTTACGTGCGATTTAGCACTGTATTTTTATTTCTTTTTAGCAATACCTAATTAACTGTGATATCCCCTATTTATTATATCGCAGTTCAACATTCTCAGTATGTCCTTTTAAATTAATTAAGACTAACACACACTTCTATCCGCGATATAGCCTATCTTTAGCTCTACATACATAATCAAACACAACTATGAACAAGCTTATCCTACTTATCGCTACACTATTCTGTACGATATCTTACGGCCAGAAGATCAGTGACACGCCTCTTTCGGAGATCACGGCTACTTATCTAGAGGTAACCGTATCTGGAACTCCTCTATCAAGTAAACACTATGCCAACATAGACTATGGACAAAAGGCGAATAATAAGCAACTCAAGAATGACGATGGTACACCTATGATTTTTAATTCAGTTATAGATGTGATGAACTATCTAGACAGTAAAGAATATGAGTTGATTCATATCAATAGTAACGTTGTTGATGGATTTACGAGAACCAACTACTTTTTTAGAAAGAAGAAGTCCACTTCGTGTACATGTACCTCATCTACTCCTATGATACCTGCATTGGGATAGCCTAATCCTTCCTAATTCTCATCTCCGCTATCTCTAGGTGGAGCGATGCGCTATGCCTATTAATGAACCGATATGGAGATAATGACTCTAAAATCCCTTTTTGCCTCAGTATGCCTGACTGAAACTAAAACAACACACTGATAATCAAATCACAGCAAGACTTCATTTTTATCTCGTTCGGAAACTATTCGGAGAGTAGCAGTGATTACTTGGATTAGAAGGTGTTTTACCGAACTATAGTAAATCTCTATCCGAACCATCTCCTTACTTCATCAATAGTTGATCTGAACCATCTACACCTCATCACACAAAAAAATAGCGATATAGGCTCTCTTCTACATCGCTATAGCCGTCTCTTAGTACCTACTGATCGCCTCTAGCACCTCTTGTTCATCTAGATTCGTATACTCACAGAACTCCGTGTAGCTGACATAAGCTTCCTTAGGTTTGCGGTAGACTGTCTTGATCTTTCGCAGCAGTCTTAGGGACGTCGAATAACTCTTACCCGTGATAAGCATGACATCTTTTGGGTAAATACAAAATCTCGTTGGTTTTCTTCTCATAACATTTTACTTTTTTGATGGGTTTATAATCAGGGCACAAGATAGCATAAGCGGTCAAAAAGAGCAGATGAGTCCAGCTCTAGTCCATTTATTGAACCACGTAACGAAACAAGAACAATGTTTCGAATACAAATGCACTTCTCTCGCTTTTGACAATATTTGAATAGTTACATTAATCCGTTTTTGAAAGGTATTTATCCTTTTATTTCTTCTAGTAAAACAAGCCTTATAACTGATTAAATAAGGTATTGTAACCATTTATAAACTACCTAAAACCAAAACCCCTTGTAATCGAAACTTTGTTTATAAAGTATATTTTTAAATGGATTCTCTTTTTTAAATTTGATACTATTCTAAAGCTATTTATCAACTTAAAAAAGACAATATGAAAAACATCAATTACATCAAGCATCTCAACTTTTGGTTCGAACTACTAAAGGATAATCCTGCTGTAAAACCAACCCATGTTAGCTTATACATCGCCTTATTCCAACAGTGGAACCTCAACCATTTTACAGAAACATTTATTATCAATCGTCCTGAACTGATGAGCCTGAGCAAAATCGGGAGCAAGACTACGTACAGTAAGTGTCTCCAAGAGATGGTGGACTGGGGATGGATAGTCTATACACCGTCTACGTCTAGCTATAGCAACTCTGTGATGAAGATCATCTATACTCTGGATATCGTAGAGCGACACAAGAAAATAAAGAAGGCTAAGTCTGATACGTCTAGTCCAAAAAATGGTACAGTGCACCAGTCCACTACTTGTCCCGAAAGTGGGACACTAGAGGAGGTCAGCACTTGTCCCGAAAGTGGGACAAGTCGTGGACTAGTAGTGGGACACATATATAAAACTATAAACAATAAACAAAAACATATAAATATAAATAATTCAACAATTTCAAAATATGATGAAGCGCTATAAAACTAGTTTAGAAGACACATACGATTTGGTTGAGAGAACGAAGCAGTATGATTTTAATACCTGCTTATCTTATATCCTCGAAAGAGGAAAAAAATTATATGGAGAAGAGTTTATCATTAATCCGTTTCACAAAGATGCACTGTACAAAGTGCTTATCTATGCCATAGAAGATCACGCTACACTAGAGAAATTAGATTTATCGCTAGATAAAGGTTTGCTCATCATGGGGGCTCCTAGTAGTGGAAAGACTGCTGTGATGCAGCTGGTCAAACCTTTTTTCTCGAGAAAGAAACAGTATGATATCAAGACGTGTCGCTCACTCTCGCATGATTTTATGCAGAGAGGATTCGAGACGACTACACGATACGAAAACATCAATGCGAAACCCTTCTGCCTAGATAACCTTGGCAAAGAACAAGTGGCAAAACACTACGGGTACGCCTGTGAGGTAGTTACGAATATCATCGAGAGTCACTATGAGCAACGCTTTGATCAGATGTACCCTCGCATACATATCACTACCTCACTCTCTCCTACTGAGATAGAGGATAGATATGGACAACACTTTCGCAAGATGCTACAACAGCTCTTCAATGTTATCGTGATAAAGTGATGGGAATTGGGGAACGGGGAACAGAGTTTGGAAAATAGGGTATTGGGAATGAGAGGGAAAACAATACATTATGTCTAAATGTTTTGATATCAGCATTCCTTATCTATGCAGGTTGCCATCATGATGATAGTACAATTCATTTGTGGAGTTAGAGAGATAGTAGGCTTAAGTCGTTCTTTGCATTCGTTAAGAAACAAAAAAGCCAAAAGGAAGTATCCTTTTGGCTTTTCAAATGTTCAAAATAATTAATCTTATCACTTACACTTACTATATGAACATTAGATAACAAACTTACGATAATCAAACGAGTCTAAACTAATAGTACCTCTATCTTTCAGACAATGAAAGATTCTTTTTCACAGCAATAATAATTTTCAAAATGCTAATATATACATATATTCAAATATATTTTAACATTTTAAACAAAAAATAATTATTTATTTAACATTATAAAATAATTAATTCAGTATGAGGTGTTTATGTTTATAATCTGTGATACGTTGTGTGGCTAAACGTTGTCGGCTGTATGTA
Organism: Myroides odoratimimus; assembly: GCF_004337635.1. Lineage (NCBI taxonomy): Bacteria > Pseudomonadati > Bacteroidota > Flavobacteriia > Flavobacteriales > Flavobacteriaceae > Myroides > Myroides odoratimimus. The sequence continues at coordinate 1,489,468 of NZ_CP037427.1, read as the reverse complement.
ATACAGCCCTACGATGGTGTCGAATAGACGTGGTATACTGTGTGGCTATACGTTGTCGACTGTATGTAATACAGCCCTACGATGGAGTTGAATAGACGTGGTATGCTGTGTGGTTATACGTTGTCGGCTGTATGTAATACAGCCCTACGATGGGGTTGAATGGACGTGGTATGCTGTGTGGCTATACATCATCGGCTGTATGTAATACAGCCCTACGATGGGGTTGAATGGATGTGGTATACTGTGTGGTTATACGTTGTCGACTGTATGTAATACAGCCCTACGATGGGGTTGAATGGACGCGGTATACCTACTGTGGTAGTAATTTCACTAAAAAAAGAAAGCGTGATATACTAAGTATATCACGCTCTATCTATTGTTAATACATTTATTTTTTCAGTACTAATGTTTCTTTCTTGCTTTCTTTATAATCTTTAAACTTCAAGTCATATTCTATATAAGGATCATATACTCCTTCTAGTTTAAAGCCGTACTTTCTAGAAGCCCCATAACGAGTATCTTCTATATCATTATTCTCAAATATTACTTTACCGTCTTTACTAAATACACGTACTCGTGTAATCTGAAACCAATTAGGATTATCATAAACAAAACCAGCATTAATACTATTATCTTTAATCTCTAGTGTAGCATGACCATGTGCTGCTCCATCTACATAATTTAGTCCTCTTACTGTAGTAGAAACTGTTATTTTATCAAAAGGAGCTATTACATTTAGCTTTGAGCTTGAATTTATACTTGGATCTTTTTTACTAGAAGCAGTGATAGTCACAGTTCCTTTTTTATTAGCAAAGGTAGTCACTACTCCTTTCTCATCTACGGTAGCAATAGAAGGATTACTAGAAGTAAACACTAACATACCTTCTTCTATTCTATTTGGAATAGTTAATACTTCTAATTCGAAAGTGGTACCATATATAATATCATATTCTTTCGGTAACATAGCAATATCTGTAATATCTGGTTCTATAACCTCAACCTCAATAGTTTGCTCTTTTCCATTAGGAGACTTCACACTTATTAAAACACCACTTCCTAATGCTAATGGCTCTGCTAGTCCTGTTGAACTAATCTTAACAATCTTCTCATTAGAACTACTCCATATTAATCCAATAAGCTCTGCGTCTTGAGGATAGGCAACTGCTTTTAGTTGTTCTTTTTTATTCAATATTAATACTCCATCTAACCCTACAATTTGCAAATCGCTTATCTCAGCTGGTTTAACAACAACCTTAATAGTAGCTTTGACTTGTTTATTAGTTGCAGCCGCTGTAATGTTCACTTCCCCTTTAGCAAAACCTGTTACTACTCCATCTTTTATTTTAGCAAAGTCATTATTATCCAATGTCCAAGTCAGCTCATCTTTCGCCACATTCTCTAAGGTTAATAATTCGTTTAGATCAATAGTATTTCCTCTGTGAACTTCTACTTTCTCTTGCTTGAAAACGACCTTAACATCTGCGACTATCAGCTATAGGGTAGCTTTCTTATCACTGTTCTTTACAGACGCAGTAAGTGTAGTCTCTCCTTTAGCTGTTGCTTTAATCGTAGTACCTGATAAGTTGACAATCTTATCATTATATCCAGTCCATTGAATAGTCTTAGTATCTGCATTCTCTAATATTAATTCATCTAATAAATTAAAACTTTCGTTGACTAAAAGTTGTTTCTCTTTTGTTTTGAATTCTATTTTACTTGGCTTAGTTGGTGTACCTCCGTTATCATCACTAGAAGAGCAATTAAACAGAAATAAAGAACAAGCTACAAATAATATACTCTTTAATTTCATAATAATAGTGGTGTTTATATTAACTGTAAATTAACATAAAAAACTCAAGACTAAAAAAACATTTTTTAGACATTCATTTAATAAACCACACATTAATCTCCTCCACCACCGCAACCTCCACAGCTACTACCACATGAGCTACCTGAGTCGCTACTACAGGAGTTATCAGAGCTACTATTACATGAATTTTCAGAGCTACTATTTTCAGAATTAGAATAGTTGCTAGATAAACTAAAAACACCTATCAATGCAGCACCTAGAGCTGTATTACCATTTAATAAATAAGACCATTGCCAATTATTATCTTTACTCTTCTTCGGTATAATAGTATCTTTATAATATGTTATTAACCCTGTAGATATTTCATTTTCTAAGAAAAAAACCGTCTTCCCTATAGCATAAAGAATAAGAATAAATGTAAGGATAGCAACCATCAAAACAGGTTTATCTCTACTTATTCCAATAATTAATCGAGTGAACACTAATAAGGTCAATACACCTAGTATTTTATTATTAAAAGAACATATCTTAGCAATCGTATCTGATGTTTTTAAGTAAGCTAATAAACCTTTCATACTTACTTGTTGATTAATAAAAACGGTTTTCTCCTTAAGTATATCAACTAACAATTTATACTGTCTTACTTCTGTAGTTTTTAATTCTTGTAATACAATAGCCTGCTCCCTATTCTTGACAATATGATCATGTACAAATACTATTTCATCCTTCAATCCTATTTTTATATTGCCTTGTTCTATCAATTCATTAAGTGTTCCTATCACTCCTTCTTTTACTCCTTTATGCTTTAAATACATTAACTCATAGGGATATAGATCATTAATAAATGAAGTAGGACTACTATCAGTAAATATCTGTTGTATTTTAGATTTAGGATATCTCTGAAGTAATATTATAACCCCTACAAAAGCCAATACACTAGTAAACATAAAGACTGAACTACCTATATGAATATAAAAAGGCAATAAAAGGGCAAAAGCAATTGGTATAAAAACAACAAATAATATAATACTCGCAATAGAGATAGATACTAAACTTCTTATCGCAGGCTTTATATTCAGACTGTCATACATCGTGCGATACTCCCATATCTCTTTAGGTTGTTCTCCGAATGCTTTAGTATAGAGGGTGGTCGTCTGTTCTTTTGCTTCGCTAAATTTGTCTATCTCTGTACGATTATGTGTAGAAGGGATATGCTGTATATCCTTACCTAACAGCTTACAGAAGCGATTATAGCTCTGTGTGAAGATAAGGTGCTGATGCCATACGATATCGACAATATCTGATGGTGAGACCATCTGATTAGAAGTGGCAGCGAGATACATAAACTTCTTGTATTCTAATATAGCTGATTCTGTAAAATGCTTAGTCCATAAGTTCTCTTTCGCTAAGCGCAATACGAACCCATACTCATCTGTCCATTTATCTAGTTGGAACGCTTCTATCTTTGCCCAAAGTTCTTTATTCATTCTCTTCTCGAGTTTAAGTAATATAGAGTTGGGGGCTTCTATATGTGTTATCAGAACTAAATGTAAGAAGAAAAAGTTAAACCTCTTTTATCAAACTGTAACAATCTAATTCATATTCTAATGACCTTTGTTAAAAAACAGAGAAACTAGCAAAAGAAAAGTGTTACTTTGCAGCTAGTAAAAAAAAGACCCATTATGGCTAATAAACCACGTATAGCATTGTTTATCGGAATAATATGTATCTCTATATTCCCAGTGATTGTGAAGTTAAACTTGACTCCGAGTCTAGTATCTGCCTTCTACCGTATGGCTATAGCTGCAGTATTCGTAGTGCCTTATGCTATCTTTACGAAACAGATCAAGCTATATGATGCTAAAACAATGATCTTGATCGTGCTATGTGGAATATTCTTCGGATCTGATATCGCTGTATGGAACTATGCGATACAAGGGTCTTCTGCTACACAGGCTACATTACTGACTAACCTCGCTCCTGTATGGGTAGGTATAGGTAGTTATTTATTCTTAAGTACTAAGCCTACGTCTAACTTCTGGATAGGAACAGTATTCGCTATTCTAGGGATGGTGGTTCTTATCGGAGTAGAAGTATTCATGGATTTCTCTTTTGACCTGCCTTTTGCCTTCGGGATATTGTCAGGGATATTGTATGCATGCTATATCTTGATGAGTAAAAAGGTGCTATCTACTGTAGGAGTTATCCCATTTATGACATATAGTTTACTGGTCTCATCTGTGTTCTTAGCGATAGTGAATCTAATAGCAGGTTCGCCTTTTACGGGATGGTCTACAGAGGGATGGGTGACGCTAGTGATACAAGGGATTATCTGTCAATTGTTAGCTTGGTTATTAATCAGCTACTCTACTCAGCATATGCGAGCTACTCGTGTATCGTTAAGCCTTCTTAGTCAGGCACTGCTAGCGGCTATACTAGCTTGGGTGTTCTTAGACGAGCAAATCACTGTACAGATGATGATAGGAGGTGCTATTATCTTACTCGGTATCGGAATTACTTTTATAGAAAAACCATTGTTAGGAAGTAAAAAATAAAAAATAGTCTATATTTAGAACGCTTATTTTTGTATATTTCAACTAGTTAACTATTAAAAAAAACATTATGAAAGTTGATTTATACACTAAAGCTATACTTACAGTAATAGCTGCATGCCTAGTGGTGATAGTATTTAAAGATATTTCTATCATCACTCCTGCACAAGCGAATACTCCTGCTAACTTCACTCCTAGTGCTAATACAAGCTATGGATTAGTGCCTCTAAATGCAGATGGTAGTATGAATGTACGTGTCAATAACTTCGACGAGTACGCAAATGATGTAAATGTCCGTTTTAACGATGAACTAAAAGTGCGTATCACTAATTCTGAAATCAAGACTCAAGTATCAAGTGCATGGAGAGAAACATTCAAAGTAAAAATAGAACAGTAGTACTAAATTCACAGACTGTGTGGTAGACGCAGTGTGTTGCGTATTCTGAATGGATATACGTTTAGCGTGTCACCTTGACGGTAGGAAAGATCTCATACAAGAATTCTTATAGTATGGGATGCTTCCTTCGTCAGTATAACATTGCTTTTTGGAAAAATAATTGACGCCTATCTTAGAACCACACTGAGGCGTTGTTCCAAATAATCTTTATTCCTAAACCTATAAAGATGATAGAGACTACTACTTTCATAAAAGTAGAAACTAAAAAGCCAATCAGCGAGCCTGTAGCGGCTCTTAATGCTCGTCCTTTTTCTTTGCTATTATAGATCAACTCTCCTACTAAAGCTCCGACAAATGGCCCTATAATAAACCCTAATGGAATAGGTGCAAATATCCCGACTACTAGTCCAATATTGGTTCCCCATACGCCGTACTTACTCCCTCCAAATTTCTTAGTTCCTTGTGCTGGAATGATATAATCTAAAATGGAAATCGCTATCATCACCACAAAGCTAACCCACAGAATAGGATGATCCATCTCTACTCCTTTAGTCAAATATAGACATAGAATGCCTACCCAACTCAAAGGTAATCCTGGTAGCGCAGGTAGCACACTTCCGATAAGTCCTCCTGCTAATAATAAGATACTGATTAATAATAGTACATATTCCATCTGTATTTTTTGTATTTTTGAGAATTAAAGATACAATAATCCAAGTTATGAAAAAATTACTCTTTTCAATTTTCTTATCGATAGTATTACTAGGTTGTCAGAATAAAGCGAATTATCAGCTAGACGAAGAGGCTTTATTAAAGGAGGAATTAGAGAAGATAGACTGGAGTAAGGTAGATACTTATCCGTCCGTAGAATCATGTGATTCTCTGACAGATAATCAAGCTAAAAAGGATTGTTTCTTTTCATATGTTACCCAAAATCTACAGTTAAGATTAAATGCGGATACTATTCAAGGTAACTTCGATCAACTGGATACTCTCAAAATACTGGTGACTGTACAAGCGAATTCTAAAATAGACTTTCAGCTATACGAGATTCCTGATAGCCTAAAAGGATTGACTAAAACAATAGATGATATCTTACACAAACAAAGTCAAGATTTCACTACAGTACATCCTGCTCTAAAAAGAGGTGTTCCTGTGAAGAGTCAATTCGTGGTACCTGTTGTCTTGAGTAAGCAGTAATAGTGTACTGTATCTCTACTGTTGTTATTATTTTTTCACTTTAAATGTCAATACAAAGTAACTTCCGATACTGATCGGCAACACAATATTCAGCAACCATATCAAGGTAGCGACTAATGCTACAACCCACTGATTAACATCTAAGGTAGTGAAGATAAACATGGCAATACTCCCTTTAACAGCAAACTCTAAAAACTGAAAGTTAGGCAGAGAAGACGCCATCAGATAAATAGCGGATACTGCACATAAGAGTTCAAAATAAGGTATATCTACACCAAATAGATAATACAAGATCACATACTGATGCGTAAAAGATGCATAGCGAAGTAAGGCTAAGAATAGATTCTTACGGTGCTTCTTCTTTGGTATTTCGTTTAATAAATTGAGAATAGTCTGTATAGAGTAGCCTTTTATAGCGAAGTTTCTGATAGAGAATAACAACGTAAATACAACTGCTATCACAGCGTATACAATGTACAGATACGTATTGGGGATAATCTCATGGAACTGATTCAGAATAGTCAACCCAATCAACCCAAAAACAATAGCGTAGATCACCTGCACCCCGTTACACACCATATTCAAGAATATAACACGAGGGGCATCTTTCTTCTCAAAATAAAGTGCCTTACCAGCGTACTCTCCTATTCCATTTGGGGTAAATATTCCAAGTGTCAAAGCACTCAATACTTGCTTAGCCGCTTGTCCTACTGAGACTGGTTTGATTAACGAAGATAGACTCTGCCACTTCAGAATCTCTACAAAACGGTTAGAGAATGTCAAGAACATCAACGCAGCAATAGCGAGGTAATTCTTAGGATCACTCACCACTTCTCCTAAAATATGGAAGTCTAATGTCTCATCATTTGACAGCTGATTATAGATGTAATAAAAAGCGGCGCTTACTACTAATATTTTAATTAGAAGTACGAGATATTGCTTAATTTTGTCAGATAGTATCTTCATTGCTACAAAGTAAACGATATTTTTAGTGTGATAGTGTATCTAGTGCAAAAAAGTGACTACAGCTCCTATACAAAAGCTATGTTGCTAAGGTTTATAGCAAAACTGAACAGTTTTTTGGAGTAGTGTGGATTTCGTATCATCTTTGTATAGATATTAAAAACAAGAATAGATTGACAGTAGATAGAATCATATTAGGTATAGACCCTGGAACAACGATCATGGGATTCGGCGTAATCAAGGTGGTGAATAAAAAGATGGAATTCCTTCAACTGAATGAATTGCTATTAGCTAAGTATGAGGATAGATATACTCGTCTAAGATTGATATTTGATAGAACTATTGAATTAATTGAAACTTTTCACCCTGATGAGATTGCTATCGAAGCTCCGTTCTTAGGTAAGAACCCTCAATCTATGCTAAAGCTAGGACGTGCTCAAGGGGTAGCAATGGCTGCAGCACTGTCTCGCGATATCCCTGTGACAGAGTATGAACCTAAAAAAATAAAGATGGCAATCACAGGTAGTGGTAATGCAAGTAAAGAACAAGTGGCAAAGATGCTACAACAACTATTACCTGGACTAAAAGAACTACCTAAGAATCTAGATAGTACGGATGGACTAGCAGCGGCTGTCTGTCACTTCTTTAACAGTGGGCGAACATTGGCTACTAAAAGTTATAGTGGCTGGGATGCATTCGTAAAACAAAACCAAGATAGAGTAAAGAAATAATGGCAGGTATCTATATACATATTCCGTTCTGTAAACAAGCGTGTCACTACTGTGACTTTCACTTCTCTACTTCATTAAAGAAGAAAGAGGAAATGCTAGCAGGTCTAAAGCATGAGATGGCACTGCGCCAAAATGAACTAGATGGGGAAATCATTGAGACAATATATTTCGGTGGTGGTACGCCTAGTATCTTGGAGGTAGATGAGATTAATGAGCTAATACAAACAGTCTATAATTTATTTGAGGTTAATGATAATCCTGAAATCACATTAGAAGCGAATCCTGATGATTTAGATAAAGCTACCTTATACAAATTAGCAGAATCTAGAGTGAACCGATTAAGTATCGGTATTCAGTCTTTCTATGAGGATGATCTGAAGATGATGAATAGAGCTCATAACTCTACAGAAGCTATCGAATGTCTAGAGATAGCTACGAGTCTCTTTGACAATATCTCAATAGACCTAATATACGGTATTCCGAATATGAGTAATGAACGATGGCTATCTAATGTACAGCGTATATTAGACCTTGGTATTCCTCATATATCGTGCTATGCGCTAACTGTAGAGGAGCGTACAGCCTTAAATAAGCTAATCAAAAAAGGGGTTATCCCTAGTCCTGAAGAAGAAGTAGCTCATCAACATTTTATGCTGTTAATAGAGACTCTAAAATCGAATGGGTATATCCACTATGAACTGTCTAACTTCGCTAAACCGGGGTATTATTCTAAGAATAACTCAGCGTATTGGTTAGGTAAAAAATACTTGGGTATTGGTCCTTCAGCACATAGCTTTGACGGAGTACACAGAAGTTGGAATATAGCGAATAACAGCCTTTATATCAAAGATATTTCAGAAGATAAACTACCTAGAGAAATAGAAGAGCTCAACCTGACGGATCGATATAATGAGTATATCATGACAGGACTGAGAACGATATGGGGAGTAGATCTGACTCGTGTAGAAAGAGAGTTCGGTAAGACTTATCACGATTATCTAGTCAAACTTAGCACTCCTTTCTTAGAAGAGCAACTCATGCATAAAGAAGGTGATATCCTTACAATCACAAATAAGGGAAAATTCTTAAGTGATGGTATTGCATCTGATTTATTTTATTTAGATTTGAAATAAAACAATGAAAGCAACGATAACCTATTCAGATACAGACTATCAAATCGACTTCTCTAAGCCGATAGATATCTCTATCCCGCTTATCAATACTGACGATAACCCTATCGCATGGTATCTAGATAAGCCTGAGATATCTCCTGTAGTCGTAGAAGACTGGGTAGGAAAAGTAAGTGATGGGAAGTCTTCGACTAACTTTAATAATATTGCCTTCAACCCTCATGGGCATGGGACTCATACAGAATGTCTAGGACATATCACGTATGACTTCTACAATGTCAATGAGAGCTTAAAAGAATATTTCTTCTTTGCTCAACTTGTGACTATCTCTCCAGAAGTACAACAAGATGGAGACTGTGTAATCACATTAGCACAGGTAAAAAAGGTATGGACTGCTAATCATCAAAAAGCGATTATCATACGTACTACGCCTAATGAGCTAAACAAAAAACATAGAAAATACTCTCATACTAATCCTCCTTACTTATGTGCTGAGGCTGCTACCTTCTTAAGAGAACAAGGTATAGATCATCTACTTATAGATCTGCCAAGTGTAGACAGAGAAGAAGATGGCGGGCAACTACTCGCTCATAAGGCGTTCTGGAATGTAACAGATACTCGCCATCTGAACGATGATGCAAGACTAGAAGCTACCATTTCAGAAATGATATATGTGGATGATGAGGTAAAGGATGGGTTCTATTTTCTGAATATACAACTAGCTTCTTTTGTCAATGATGCTAGTCCTAGTAAACCTGTATTATATAAAATCATATAAACTATGGAACTAGATGAATTATACGACTATTGTTCTTCTAGACCTTACGCTACAAGTGGTTTTCCATTTGACGAAAACTTAATGACATTCCAAGTTGGTGGAAAGATATTTGCTATGATTGCCATGCACTTTTGGGAACAGGGTGATCGTAATATTATCCTCAAATGTGAACCTCAACTTGCAACTGAATTAAGGGAGGAATATGAAGATATTACTTATGGATATACCATGAACAAGAAACACTGGAATACGGTATATCTCAGAGGTAGATTTACACCTGATCAAATCAAAGAATGGATAGACCACTCTTATGATTTAGTCTACGATACTCTATCTCGCAAAGAACTTATACAACTCGGTAAAACACCACTATAACTATGGATGTACATATACTCTATGACTACTGCCTAAACAAAAAAGGGACAGTAGAGGACTTCCCTTTTGATGAAGAAACCCTGACATTCAAGGTGGGAGGTAAAATATACTTACTCCTAAACCTAACGAAATGGGAACAAGGGAACTGTTTTATCAATCTGAAGTGTGATCCTGAACGTGCAGAAGAATTACGTGCTGATTATAGTGAAATCACACCTGGGTACCACATGAGCAAAAAACACTGGAACAGTGTACACTTAGGAGGTTCTGTACAGTGGCCTCTATTAAAAGAATTAATAGATCATTCGTATGATTTAGTATTCAACAGCTTAACTAAAAAGGTACGTGAAGAGATTAACCTATAGTATTACTCTTCTACAAACAATAAAATAAATAAAACAATGAAGGTATTTATAGAAACAGATAGACTACTGATTCGTCAATACAAAGAAAGTGATCTAGCTGACTTTATAGCTATGAATCAGAATGATCAAGTAATGGAATTCTTCTTAGACAAGAAAACAGCTGAGGAATCTACACAGGCATATAACAATATGAAGAGTAAAATAGATACTCAAGGATATGCATTCTTCGCTGTAGAGGAAAAGAGCAGTGGAAGCTTTATTGGGTTTGTCGGGTTATTAGATATTACCTTTGATGTGGACTTCGCTCCAGGAGTAGAGATAGGATGGCGTATGCTACCACAGTTCTGGGGTAAAGGTTATGCTACAGAGGCTGCTAAAGCGTGTCTAGCCTTTGGTAAAGAAACTTTAGGGTTAGATAAGATCTATTCATTCACTACGACACAGAATAAGCGTTCGTATAATGTAATGGAGAAAATAGGAATGTCTTATGTAAAGAACTTTAATCACCCATTAGTTCCTAAAGACCATCCTCTAGTAGAGCATGTCTTATATGAGATCAACTTATAGAAATCTCAGCAAGGTAATCTTCTATTAAATGACTCTGTAGTAAGTCCATAAATTCGTATAAAAATAAAGGACTTACTACAGAGATATTATTACACCAATAAAAAATCAATAGGTTTACATTCTTCAGAGATATAGTTCTATACCAACAGATCGTTTACTCTTTATTTTTCTCTAATAACTTATTTAAATCTGCAGGAGTCATAATAAAGTCACTCTGCTTAATAACGAAAGGGATTGTTACTTGAGATTTGACATGCTTTCCTTCTTTTACCTCAGGATTCCAAGTTCCTACACTCATCGCAATCGTCTTCATTCTTTCCTTGACATTGCTATTATCTACACCAAGAACGATGACTTCATTCACCTCTCCTGTATCAGTCAATAACAAACTAAGAACAAACTTAAATTCTGCTCCACTAAATACAATCTTACCACTCTCCTTAAAGAATGCTCTTAAGAAGTCTTCTTTAAAATCGCCTTGATATGTAGCTATTGTATCACGAGGTGATGTAACAACTTCTATTGTCTGCTTATTCTTTGACTTTTTATTCTTTCTCTGGGCCACACTGTACTGAGTCCCTAATACAAACAAGGTAAAAACAAACACTAGTCTTAAGATTCTATGTATCATTCTGTTTTCTTTTTTAGCAAGTTCAAGATAAACAAAAAAAGAGAGCGATATGCCCTCTTCTATGATTTCGTTATACTTCTAATATGGATACATTATTGGTAAATGTAAAGTTCATCTTACTACGTATCGGTTTACCATCATACATAGCTGGGAACCACTTAGTCATCTTTCCTACTATATTCATAAACTCCTCTGACACCCCCTGCTGATGTCTATCATTATCAACTCCTTTAACTTGAGGACTAGTCATTGTTCCGTCTTTCTCAATAGTCACCGTAATTGTATATTTCAGTCTATCCCCAACAAAATTAGCTTCTCCACTAGGGCCTCTTTTCTTATTATACTCTTTCCAAAAAGCGTCTATACCACCTGGATAAGTAGCCATCTGATATAAACTATCCTCTTTCTTTGCATAATATACTGGCTTACTATTACCAGATTTAACATCCGATAAATTAATATAAAAAGGTACTGAATATCGTGATGCTATTGCTGTTTTACCCTCCGTAGCAGGCTTCCACTTCTTTAGAGACTTCACTGTACGGACAACCTCCTCTGATATAGATGAGTCTGTAATACCCGGCACAGTAATATTATCTACCTGTCCTGACTCCGTTACTGTAAAATTAATAGTAAAACTAAGCTCTGTCTCTTCTGTCTCTATTTCTTGATTATTCTTGTAAAAGGTTTTTACGAAATCATTCATAAAGTGACCTGGATACTTAGCGTGCTTTTTATCTGTCAGAACAGATACTTCATTCGATAGGTTATTTGCTACCACTTTATGCATCCCTCCTCCAAACCAAAATAAGGTAGTAGATACAAATATTAGTATTACTTTAGTTGTCGTTGTATTGAACATTATAATGTGCTTTTTATTAACAGCTAACTAAGATATCTCTTATAACTATAACAAAAAAGCCCCTACATCACATTGACACTAAATTTCATTAACATCTGCTAATAATATAATTGGTAACGTATACTGTGAAGTAATCTTCTCTCCTTTATAAGAAGCTGGAATCCACATATCTGCTGTTATCGTATAAATAATCTCTTTTAGCCTATCGTTCTCTTCTGATGTAAAGTTACTGCGCAACACACTGACACCATTAATAGAGCCGTCTTTCTCAATAGTTAATTCAAAAACAAGGCTAATATTATTACTCACCTTCTTATCAGGAAATGCTTGATAGAAGTGCTTAGAAAAGTTTATAGATAATTGCTCAGCACTCACACGAGAAGAAGCAGGTTTAAACTGCTTATTATGCGTAAATTCAACAGTATCTGTATTGGACCTAGCACATATCAAAGCAGACTTAGGAGTATGCTCATGGATAACTACTCTATCTTGTGCAAACGAGTCCATAACTAAGGTAACGATAAAAATAGTGAAGAGGTACTTAAAATAATTAGTTCTCATTTTTTGTTTTAAAAATACAAATTATTCAAGTGCTAGTATAAAAAAACCTGTCTTTTAACGACAGGTTGGATATAAATTTATTCTAATTACGAAGAAATTACAAAAGGTAATACCTCCTTATTCAGATCATATTCATCTTCTAATAACTCTTTCAGTTTATCACTCTGAAGCATCTGTATAAAAAGAGCACCCTGAGCACGAAGCAATCTTTCTTCTTTATCAATACCAAGGTTTAACTTATAAATACCCCTTATTGAATCTATAAAGTAATTATACACATCATACTGTTCATTTCTAAGATTCTTCATAATGGCATTGAAAGCAAAAGCTTCTACAAAGGGCATACGTATAGCTTCAGTATTTTTAATACTATTTAGCCCTACACACACCCTCGCCGTGTACTCTCCCTTTGGGGTAATATTCTCTATACTAAAGAACTTAACTGCAACATTAAGTACTTCATCCATAGAGATCGTATCTTTTTTACTATTCTTTTTAATTACTTGAGCGTTATACTTCTTTACTAACGGACTAAAAATAGTATCCGACACCATCATAGATAGAACGCTATCTTGTGACAAAGTAATCTCTTTATTCGAAGCAAATGTATTCTTCTCTAAAGGCTCTGAAAAATTCACTACAAGGTAGTTCCAAAACAAACGATGCTTATTAATATACTCTGCTCCCTTCACAGTAGAGTCTACTTCTTTTATAGTTTTATGAAGACGTATCTCGCCTGACGAAAGCTCAACTTTCTCAAGTGCAAGAAAGTTACTGTAATCCTCTAATATCTCTTGTCCCATACTTGTTAGTACACCTCCTAATAAAGTCACTACGCAAGTAACATATAGCTTAAATGATAATAATACTGTTGTTATTGGTCTCATGGTGTTGCTCTTTTAAAAGTTATTGGTAAAGTAAACACTGTGCTTACTACTTCTCCATTCTTCTGTGCAGGAAGCCATTTTGGCATCGTCCTTAAGGTCTTTACGATCTCTTCTCCTACTCCTAGCGGATCTCTTAAAACCACTATATTCTCTAATGTCCCATCCATTTCTACTGTAAACTGTATTACTACTTTAGCTTCACTCTCTTCTGAATAGGGATATGGATCTGTAAAATTTAGAAGAAAGTCATTAATAAACTTATTCATTCCTCCTGGATATTGAGCTCTCGTATCTGTCGCTTGGAACGGTCTACTACTTGTATCTGACGTCACTTTCTGATTAGTTGACTTGGCTTGAATAGCAAGTGTACCCACTAGTAAAAAAAGAATACAAGACAAACTGATCCCTACTCTATTTCTCCATGGACTATTGTTTTTTGTAATCATAATGAATCGCTTCTTTGTCAAGTTAAAGTTGAAAGAGCTCGTTACTTGTAACTCATGCTGTTTATAAGTCTGAGCTAATAATAACTGTAAATATGCTCCTGCTTCCTCTTGTGAAGAAACGCTCGAGTCATCTGCTAAAAACTCATGGTTTAACGCTATACAAGTCTTATAATAATAGAATATTGGGTGAAACCAAAAGAGCACTTTTAGTATCTCTATCAAGATAATATCTAAGCTATGTCTCTGCTGTACGTGTACTATCTCATGTTGCAATATTTTATTGTCTTCTGACACTTCTTCTGTAATAGGAAAGTAAACAGTATTCCTAAACGAGAAGGCATTTGTGATTTGACTAGATAAAACTATCGCTACATCATTGAACTCTATACTAGTTCCTTCTTGTTTTAACCTTCTAATTTTGATAGTTTCGACAACTAACTTAGATAGTGAGAATACTATACCTATCAGATATAACACCCCTATTCCATAAGACCAATCTATAGTAGAACTAACCATCACCTCCTGTTTAGGAGTTTCCATAATGACGTCGTTTAACTCTTCTAAAGTTTGATTCCATGATACCATCTCCACATCTGTAGAAACAGTAATAAACGGTAAGAAAAGTCCTATAAGCAATGTCCCTAGTAGGTAATATCTCTTAAAGTGATGTGCTTTACTATTCTCTAGTACAAGCTTATATATCACTATTGAAGCAATGAGAATGAGTGTGATTTTGGATAGGTATAATAACATAGTTATTTCGTTTTTAACT
The DNA here is from genome assembly GCF_004337635.1 of Myroides odoratimimus. NCBI lineage: Bacteria > Pseudomonadati > Bacteroidota > Flavobacteriia > Flavobacteriales > Flavobacteriaceae > Myroides > Myroides odoratimimus. The sequence goes on along the minus strand of NZ_CP037427.1, from coordinate 1,474,441 downwards.
GTTCATCTACTATTTTTTTTAATTCTTCTAATTCATGTTTACTCATCTTACTTTTTCTAGTAAAAAAAGAAGCAAAACGCAAAGCAGAGTTATCAAAGAAGTTCTCTACCATGACGTTAAGATGTTTTTCAAAGTAATCGTCCTTCGCTATTAAAGGGTAGTACTCTCTAGAGTTACCATAAAGTTTATAATCAATAAACCCTTTGTCAACTAATCTTTTTAATAACGTTGCCACTGTTGTTTGAGCAGGTTTAGGCTCTGGATATTTTTCCATAATATCCTTTGTAAATGCCTTCTCCATATCCCAAATATATTCCATTAGTTGTTCTTCTGTTTGTGGTAGTTTTATCATTCTCGTACAGTTGTAATATGTTCTAATATTCCTTTTTTATAATGCTTTACTTGTATTAATCTCCCCCTTATATCATAGATAAACCAAGATCCTGTATAGTAATAATGTAAACCTTTATTAGTTTTGACCAATACCGTTTTACCGATTGCTTCTACCTTATGATTAGGGTGATAAAAAGTAGTGTGAGCTATAGAATCTCGTATCACTTCTTTTTTATACAGCTTTCCATCTCGCTTATACCTCCATGTCCCTTTCTGAAAACCCTCATTGTCGTATTTCCCACGTTGTACCTCCTGCTTTCCCTCGACTGTACTTTTAAACACCCAACGTCCTACCTTCTCTCCTTCTACTTTCTGATTAATCTTACAAGAACTGAAAGATACAATTATTACAAGACTAAAAATGAATACACTATACTTCATAACACTGGTATTTGTAGATGTTGTTCTACAAATATAGAACACTTCCTTAGAAAAACAAATATTCACATCATTATTTTAAAAATAAGTACATAAAAGATCTATTTCTTATTAGTGTTTATTTCTAAACTAATGATCGTTTTCATTTGATTTGCTAGGGGATTGCTTGAGGGTTTCTTGCACCTTTCTTCGACAAAAGTACCTTCTGGGCAAGAAAACCCCTAGGAATCTCCTAGGAATCTCCAAGAAAGTGCAAGCTGAGCGTACATATCTATTAAATAGATGCTGATGGTATCACGCTAAAAGAACACGATTAAGTTCTAATACATAAAGTCTTTTTAATTGAACTAGAGGTATAAATAAAAAATGAACCATCATAAGATGGTTCATTTCATTATATATCAACATTTTTTAAAAAAAAGAATATCCCAAAATAAATGACATATTACCATAAGATGAATCCCAGTATGAATAATCTTTCAATACATCTCTTTTTGTACTAATTCTATACTCTACAATAAATCGATCATACTTATAACCAATACCGAATACTGCATTATTAGCAGATTTAACATCCAGACTTTTATATGCTTCTGTGTTAGCCTTACTAAACTTAATATTTGTACTAGAAGCAAAATTAAACTGATAAGAAGCATTAATAAATATTCTTGACTTATCATTAATAAAGAAATAATATCTCACTCCAAAAGGTAGTTCAAAAGAATTATAATTCATTTTAATCTCTACTTCACCCTTTTCCTTAAAATTCACATTCTTAAAGGTAGGTTCTACTATTAAGCTCCATTTTTTATTATTAAATGGAAGCGTATACTCTAATTCTACACCAACTCCAAAACCAACTTTACTTCCTAAATTATGACTTTCATTACTAACACTATTATCAAAATCAAAAGTAGAAATAGATACCTGTGGACGCAGACTTAAATGAAGATTATTGCCGTCTTTCTTCTTCTCAAACAATTGTCTTTCATCTCCTTCACAATTATTATATTCCTGAAAGTACTTCGTTAATGGTTTAATTTTATACTCTAAATATTTAATTCTCTTCTTTAAGTCAGTATTACAACTAACGTCCATCCATAACTGACGTTTATAACTATCATTAGTAGCAATATTTCCATTTTCTTTACTCACCTTACTATTTTCCTTAATATACTTCTTATATACTAATGGAATAATCTCTTTATCCTCTTTTTGATAAAAGAATTTACTCTGATTATTATAGTATGTATACAATTTTGCCTTACCATCTACTAATAATTTTAAGAAGACCATTTCTTCCTTGTAGATTGGTAAAGAATCACTAGTCATATTTTGAAGTTTATCACTTGAAATATCAACGTTAACTTTATGTCTTTCATATTTACTCTTATTGAGAATAGAGAACTCTTTAGCATCCGCTAAAAGAATGTTCTCACTTCTAGCATTCTCATCTGCTTTATATAGAAAACTAGTAGGATTATTCATCCAATCAATATTTTTGATCAATCCCTCTACCCGATTACCATTATTATCAACATAATAACCTGGCTCAAAATTAATCTGAGCAAACCCTACTAAAGAAGTAGCTAAAAACAGAAAAACAAATAGTTTACGCATAATTCACACACTTAATAGATTGTTAAACAAATCTAAAAGTAATCAAAATAAAATAATTACTTATTAACATTTTCAAACAAAAACACAAACTTATTTATATTGTCAAATAATAACAGTAGTAATTTCCATAAGATTAGTAAGTTTACTCATTGTTTCTATTCATAAATTAAAAAAGTCGAGAGGATATCATATTAACTATAAGTGTAATCAAACAAAAGTATATCTTTAAGACTTACTAAACACTTACAAATTATGATTAGAAATATTACTTTTTTCACTTATTTATTAGTTGCAATAAGCATAAGTAGTTGCTCCTCAGACAATACAACTGAAAACAACAAAACAATCACTGTATTAGAATCTTACAAAAAAATTACAACAGAAAACAACAATATTTTAATCTCCGAAATAACTTTTGAATACAATAAAAATGGTAATGTAATAAAACATTATACTGTAGATTATTTTAAGAAGAAAGGATATGAAAAGTTATTCTATCTAAATAAGTCAGAAACAAACTATACTTATAATACCTCTAACAAGCTTCTTCATTTAATAGAAAAAGATTCATTAGGAAAAATCAAAGAAGATGATGCTTTAGTATACAATGACAAAGGAATCTTAACTAAAGTACTTTCGAATAAGTATAGCAACTCTAACTATGAATACAAAACGAACAGTAATAATCAAATTTACTATGTATATCCTATAGCTTCAGAAAATAAAAGTAATATAGAATACTTATATGATACAAAAGGCAATGTAACCAGTGTCAAATTAGAGGGTTCTACTCTACCAAGAGAAGAATTTACATATGATGAAGCATATAATCCCTTTAAGGATATGCCTTTAAACTTATCAGTATTAGAATATCGTACTGCATTTTCTCCTATTAGATATAACTATACCCCTTCTAACAATATAAAGACATATAAAGGTGTTTTCTATCCCATAGAGACCAAGGAATATCAATATAATAAAGATAATTATCCAACATATACTAAGAAAATAAATCACAATGAATATATAACTGAAGAGTTTTTTAACTATAAAGCACTTACAGTAGAAAAATAATATGAAATAAAAGAGTTTAAATTTTCTAATGCCAATCATTTATAAACATAATAAAACGATAGATAAATATCATTAAATGCTACCTCATTACTATATAGAACAACTAAATAAAATATTAGGAAACTGTATATCTACTAGTATCTCAGATATACAGTGGGGTATAGAGAAAAATGATTATAACGCTTGTACTTTTACTCTAAATGATAAGAAATTTATATATAGAGAAGCTAAAGTAACACCTAAAAAGGTAGGTTATTTCGTAGCCATTTGGCAACGTGATTATGAAGGGAAGACTATTCCTTATCATATTAAAGATGATTTTGACTATTTTATTATATCTACTCAACAAGGGTACTTTCTATACCCCAAAGAAGAATTAGCTAAACTTAATATCATCTCTACCGAACAAAAAGAAGGCAAAAGAGGAATGCGTGTCTATCCTAATCTAGAGGCTGAAATGAATAAGCAAGCTTTAAAGACTTATCAATCTCACTTGCCTTTTTGGAATAATTTTTAAAGATTCTATAATAAAATACCATTAACAGAATAAATACTTTCCATTAAGCTTTTTTTATATATTTGTAATCAGACTGGTTATCACTGTGATATGAAAAAGGGAATTAGGTGAAAATCCTAAACAGACCCGCTGCTGTAAGCTCATAAATAATAACGAATCTAGTTATCCACTGTCGCATAGATGGGAAGGATATTCGTTATGAGTAAGTCAGAATACCTGCCATTCTAAAATAAGTTTTGATGTTTTCGGGGGATGAAACATAAGGCGTTCTATGATATAGTCATTGGCAACAATGATTTTGACGCATTTATATCTACTCCAAATGTCAAAATCAACTAGCCAAAAACTAATATGACAAAAACAAAATTACTAGTACTAACCACTGTGTTATGTATGGCGAATACTGCTATATATGCGCAGACACCTAAAGACAGTATCACTGCTCTAAATGAGATCGTGATACAAAAAGAAGTCTTTCGAGATCTTATACCTGTACAGACACTAGACGGAGCTAAACTTCAACGCCTTAATAGTTATAGCGTAGCTGATGCTCTACGATACTTCGCAGGAGTGAAGATCAAAGATTATGGTGGTATGGGAGGGCTAAAGACTGTAGACGTTCGTAATATGGGTACTCATCACGTAGGAGTATTTTATAACGGGGTACAAGTAGGCAATGCGCAGAATGGAATCGTAGACTTAGGGTATCCACCCGACCAAGCCCATATTTCATAAGCTAACGTAAGGTAGTAAGTTTGCTTGAAATAATAAAGAGATGAGCAAACAAGAAATAATGTACTCTCATGTAGAGGATTGGAAAACAAGTGGATTAACGCAATCAAGATACTGTGAAAGTGTCGGAATTAAATTAGCAACCTTTAGTTATTGGGTGGTTAAGTATAAGGCAAAGTCAGAGTCAACGCAATTAGACAATAATTTTATAACTGTAACAAAAGGTCAAGTCATCAATACTCAGGAATATGAGATAGTATATCCCAATGGTGTAAAGTTACGTCTACAAACGGATAATCTTAGTGAACTATATTCATTAGTAAACTTAGTGTAATGTTTAGTTTGAGTAGTTCTAATCAATTTCATTTGTATAGACAAGCTTGTGATATGCGCAAGAGTTTTGATAGCCTTTGTGGACTTGTCCAGAATGAACTTAATCAAGTAGCTCATAGTGGAAGTGTCTATATATTTATCAATAGACGCTGTAATCAAATGAAGCTCTTGCATTGGGAAGCAGGAGGCTTTGTACTATACCACAAGCGCTTAGAACAAGGAACTTTTGCTTTTCCCACGCATAGTAAAGCTCAAATAAGTTGGACTGATTTAGTACTGATGATAGAGGGAATCCAGGTTATCAAAAGTAACCAAAAAAGGCGTTTTTTATTGAAGTAAAACAGGTTAAAACCTTGTATATTCTGGGCTTTTGACGTATTTTTACTTCATGGAAATAGACTTAGAAAACTTATCGAAAGAACAACTTTTGGCGCTTATAAAAAAGCAGTCTAAGACTATTTCCAAACAAGACAAAATAAATACTAAGTTAGAGCAAAAGACATCTAAGTTAGAGCAAAAGACATCTCAGCTAGAACAAGAAAAGCAAGAACTCCAACGCTTAGTAGATCTTTTACGACGCATGCAATTTGGACAAAAACGCGAGCGTTTCGAAGACCCTAATCAAACACAGTTACCTTTAGAGGTTCAGCAAGCAGTCCTGGAAGAACAAGAAGAAGTAATCAAACAAGAGATCACTTATTCTCGTCAGAAGAAAAAACATCCAGGAAGAGCTAAACTACCCGATCATTTACCTGTAGAAGAAATAGAAATCTACCCAGAGGGAGATTTATCTGATAAGATTTGCATTGGTAAAGAAACTACAGATGTCTTAGATTATGTTCCAGGTTACTTTAAAATAAAACGTTACATCCGATATAAATACGCCACGAAAGACAAAGACAATACGCAAATCAGTATTGCACTGCTTCCAGAGCGAATTATAGATAAAGGAATACCTTCTGAAGGATTATTATCTACAATACTTGTTGACAAATACGTAGATCACCTTCCGCTATATAGACAGAAGCAACGCTTTTCAAGAGAAAATATCGATATAGCTTCTTCTACTATAGATGGCTGGGCAGCTCAATGTATAGATGCTTTAAAACCACTATATGAAAAGCTTCTGCTGGACATCAAAAATGAAGGATATCTTCAAGTTGATGAAACCACCATCAAAGTCTTAGATGAGAAAAAGAAAGATAAATCTCATCTTGGGTATTATTGGGTGTATCACGCACCTATATCCAAACTCGTAATGTTCAATTACAGTCCCACACGTAGTGGTAGCGCTGCACTACCTGTATTAGAAAACTTCAAAGGATATCTGCAAACCGATGGTTATAGCGGATACAAAGCCTATGGAGCTAAGTCTGGTGTAGTTCATCTGGGCTGTTGGGCACACGCTCGTCGTGAGTTTGAAAGAGCTCTTGACAATGATAAGACAAAAGCACAGCATGTACTTGTAGAAATACAAAAACTATATGCTGTAGAAAGAAAAGCAAAAGAACAAAACTTAACCCCAGAGCAAATTAAAGAACTTCGATTAGAACAAAGCTTACCAATCATCAATGAACTGGGTAAATATATGTTTGTTCAAATGAAACTCGTACTTCCTAAAAGTCAAATAGGTAAAGCTTTTGCTTACTCACAAACTAGATGGGATAATCTTAGTGCGTACTTATATGATGGAAACTTACAGATAGACAATAATCTCATTGAAAATGTAATTAGACCAGTAGCTATTGGACGTAAAAACTATCTCTTTGCAGGATCACACGATGCAGCTCAAAGGGCGGCTATGGCGTATACGTTTTTTGCTAACTGCAAAAAGCACGATATTAATCCATACCAATGGCTTAAATATGTTCTAGAAAATATTCAATCTATCAACCACAAGAACATTACAGATTTATATCCTCATAACTATAAAACATTAAACTCAAACGTTGTAGAAGAATAATTATATCTCACAAGATGTACTTGCTCGGGTGCATACGACTTAGGTAAGTTCTCTTTAGATAATATTGAGACTGTAACACTATATAATGGTCAGCGCAGTGCCATCTTCCAATCTGCTAAAGAGTTTGCGTCTGCTTCTACTGTATATCTACAAACTAAAAAACCTGTCTTCCAAAAAGGAAAGGACATAAATATATCAGCTAAATACAAGGCTGGTTCTATCCAATTAGTCAACCCTTCTGTACGCACAGATATCAAAGTAAACAACAATATTAGCACCTCTATCAGTGCTGAATACATCTATTCTAATGGTGATTATAAATTCAGACAAAAACGCCATAATATAGATGGTTCTGTAGCTTATGATACTATTGGTCATAGGCAGAATAGTGATATAGAGGCGTATCGAATAGAGAATACATGGTTTGGAAAAACAGATAAAGATACTTGGCAAGCTAATTTATATTACTATCAATCAGATAGAGGACTACCTGGTGCTGTTATTAAGAAAAGTGATGTTACTCTTGAAACAGAGAATATCAATGAACGTCAACAAGACAAAAACTTCATGGCACAAGGAGAATGGACTAGATTTGTTTCAGACAGATATCAATTCCAACTCAAAGGAAAATATGCTTATGATGAAATGCATTACTTATCGCGTAAGACGGTAGGCTTCGAAGGAGAAGAGGTAACTTATAATCCACAGTTTGACAATACTTATTTTCAACAAGAATATTATCTATCTGCAGCACACCTGTACAAGCTTACTGATATATGGGATGTGTCTTTATCTACAGATTTACAATACAATAAGTTAAACGCAACACGTAAGGGTCAAGGAACTCCGTTCTCTTATCCAGAACGCTATACATTCTTGACTTCACTTGCTACTTCTGTAAATCTAGGTAAAGTAAAGGCTCAGGCTAATATACTAGGAACATTTACAAAAGAGAAAGTACGTTATAACTTTGAGGCACCTGATCGTCAGTTTTGGGCACCTTCTGTGTTCCTAAGCTATAAACCATGGGACAATGAGAATTTAGTCATTCATTCATTCTATAAGTATATTTATAGACTACCTACATTTAATGACCTTTATTATACCCAATTAGGTACAGCTAACTTAAAGCCTGAAGCATCTAGACAGGTTAACTTAGGTTTTACTTATAACAAACAGTTTCAACAGTCTCTTTTTGAAGAAGTACATCTGTCTGTTGAATCTTATTATGCTAATATTACAGATAAGATTATCGCTACTCCTACTTCTAGTATGATGAGATGGATGATGACTAATCTAGGTAAAGTAGAGAACTACGGAATAGAAACTAACTTAGGTACTACCCTAAAAATCATGGAGGACTTAAAGTTAGGAGTAAATCTAACTTATGAATATACGGTTGCCAAAGACAAAAGCAAGACACTATATGGGACGCCTTCTTATTACGGAGATCAGATACCTTATGCTCCTTGGCATTCAGGGTCATCTATTGTTAGTCTAGATTATAAAGATTGGGGGCTTAACTATAGCTTTATTTATGTAGGAGAACGCTATAATGGAAACAAAAACAATATCAAGCGAAATGAAATACAGCCTTGGTATACGCATGATATCTCCTTACTTAAAAGCTTTAAATGGCGACAATACCACTTTAAAGCAAGCATAGAGGCAAACAATATTGCTAATCAATATTATGAAGTTGTGAGTAACTTCCCAATGCCTGGACGTAACTTCCGTTTCACTTTAAGTTTTGACCTATGAAATTAAATAAAATAATATTCCTTGCTTTAGCATTACTAACATTAGTAAGTTGTCGCAAAGATGAGATGATATTCTTATCCGATAGTTCACAAGTATCTATTCCTGTTTCCACTAATAAATTCAGTGGTTTTTACCTGCTTAATGAAGGTAATATGGGAATGAACAGAGCGTCTATAGACTTATTTGAATATCACAACGGAACGTATACTAGAGATATCTTCTCAGAAAGAAATCCAAACATTACTAAAGAACTAGGTGATGTAGGTAATGATATCAAGATATATGGTACTAAAGCTTATGCTACTATTAACGTATCAAACTTCATAGAAGTATTTGATGTAGAAACAGGCAAACATATTAAGCAAATACATGTACCTAACTGTCGTTATTTAGCTTTTAAAGATGGTAAGGCGTACGTTAGCTCTTATGCAGGAAAAGTAGAGATTAATCCAAATGCAGAACGTGGTTTTGTAGCGGAGATAGATACCTTATCCTTAGAAGTAACTAGACGAGTAACGGTAGGTTATCAACCTGAAGAAATGGTCATTAAAGGAAATAAACTATATGTGGCTAACTCTGGAGGATACCGTGTTCCTAATTATGATACTACAGTATCAGTGATAGACATTCCTTCATTTACAGAAACCAAAAAGATAGATGTAGCCATCAACTTACATCGTATGCAAATTGATAAAGCTGGGGATATCTATGTTTCTTCGAGAGGAGACTATTATAATGTAGAACCTAACTTATATGTAATAGACTCTAACTCTGACCAAGTGAAGCAGAAGCTTGACATACCTGTATCTAATATGACTATGGATGATGACAAGCTATACTACTACGCTACTTCTTATAAACATAACACAGGAGGTAATAATGTGTCTTATGGTATCCTTAATACATTGACAAAAAAAGTTATTACTGATAACATCATCACCGATGGCACAGAAAAACAAATACAGATACCTTATGGAATAGCAGTCAATCCTGAAACTAAAGAAATCTTCATGACGGACGCACAAGACTATATAGGAACAGGTTTTGTCTACTGTTTCTCCCCTGAAGGAAAACTTAAATGGAAGACAACAGGAGGTAATATACCTGCTCATATAGCATTCATTAAAAAATAAACCAATAACTTAATATGAAAACAAAAAGATTAAAACTAAGCCTAATAGCTACTCTATGCTTATCAGCTATTACTTTTTATAGCTGTTCTAGTGATGATTCATCTCCTGGTACTCCGCCAATTGATCCAGTAGTTCCAACTGGTAATGTCTTAAAACTTGACTCTATATATCAAGTAGACCGAAGTAAATTAGTACTAATAAAACCAGAATTAAAACAGTTTACTAACCCTTCTATTTCTTGGAAAGTAATAAAGCTTAATGATATTAGTAAAGACTCTATAATTAGTGACCAACAACAGTTAGACTTTGTAACTCTAAATACAGGAAACTATACTATTGAAATAGAAGCTAAAGATCCTAAATTAAAAATCAATCAACAATTTAATATTATTGTTAACAAAGAAAGTGTAGAATACAAAAAGCATATTACGAAAGTATTTGACTTCATGCCTTCTTATGGCCAATTCACTAATAAACTACCTGTTTATAACGTTGGAGACACAAAGGAAACAATGATTAAGAAGGCTCAAGACGCAATAGCTAAAGATAAAGCTGGAATGATTTCTCTTGGTGGCTTTGGAGGTTATGTAGTATTTGGATTTGACCACACAATTGTTAATGTTCCAGGAAAGAGAGACTTTAGAGTACTAGGAAATGCTTTTTGGGCTAGTGGCAACCCTAATCCAGAAGCTCCTGGTCGTGGAGGAAGTTGTGAACCTGGAATCATTATGGTAGCGTATGACAAAAATCAAAATGGTATACCTGATGAGGATGAATGGTATGAAATAGCTGGTAGCGAATATCATAAAAAAGAGACTATAAAGAATTACGAAATTACATATTACAAACCCGACCCAAATAAAGAACCTGTAAAAGATCCTAGTATCAATTGGGCTACTGATTTAGAATATATAAAATGGGAAGACAACCAAGGTAATAAAGGATGGAAACCTAAGAACACTTTCCACCAACAAAGCTATTTTCCAGAATGGCATACAGGGGACAAGATTACCTTTAAAGGAACTAAGTTAGCCAATAATGCTAAAGATGAAAGCGGACAAGGTTCATATTGGGTATTATATTCATATCCTTGGGGATATGCAGACAACGCACCTAATAATGATGACGAATCAGCCATTGATATCAATTGGGCTGTAGATAAAGATGGTAATAAAGTTAATCTACCAGGTATTGATTTTGTTAAAGTATATACAGGTATCAATCAAGAGTCAGGTTGGCTAGGAGAAGTATCTACAGAAGTAGCTGGTGCTATAGACTTACATGTTGAAGGAACCTCTATTAATACTAGAAAATAATTAATTTCGAACAATACTAACATATATAATGAAAACATACTTTACTAAGTTAAGTTCGATACTATTTTTAGGACTAACTTTACTAACAGCTTCTATATTTACGAGCTGTTCTAATGATGACAATGTCCCTTATGTAATACCTACATTCAGTGGAACAGTTGAATCTGTAACTTTCGATGAAGTCACCATAGATCCTCAACTGAACATTGCTAATGCTGTCTACAGATGGAAAGACAATACTTCAGGAACTATTCTATCTAATGAACAAGTATTAAAGTACACATACAATACTCCTGGAACTAGAAACCTAATTTTAATAGTAGAGCAAGGAAACTCTCATAGTTATTATACTTATAAAGTTGATGTAGCTAAAAGCTATAATTATAACTACATTACATTAGACCTTTCTACTTTCAATCTAGCTAATGGCCTGAATAAACAAGGAGGTCAAATATGGGGTAAGACTTATACTGATAAAGTACTATTACAACATCAGATATTCACCTTCTCTCACACGTCAGAATATCCAAATACTTGGGATGGTTTTACAGTATCTAATGTAAAAGACAATAAAAATTATAACCAAGAAGGATCTGCAGGTTTCATAGAGAACCAATGGGGCTCTATGGCTAAAGGAGGTACACAAGGCGAAGGCACACCTTTTATAATAGGGTATTGGGGATACTATATGAAAGATTGGCAAGCAACACAAGGAGTATTTAATGAAAAGCAATACTCTAATTGGATTAAGATAGGAGAAGCTAAAGACAGTTACAAAGCTGTTAATGTAGATATCTCTAACCATCCATGGCCATATTATGGAAACTTAACAGGAGATTCTTTTGCTAGAAAATTTGTCAAAGGAGACTACTTTAAGCTAATGATTTATGGAGTTGATAAAGACAATAAGATCAACCAAAAACCTGTTACACATTACTTAGCAGATTACAGAGGTGATGAATTAATCATGTCTAAAGATTGGCATAAAATAGACCTATCATCACTTGGTGAAGTAAGTTATTTAGTATTCCAGATGGAGACTACAGATGCAGGAGACTTTGGGCCAAATACATCTGTTTACTTCTGTATGGACAACTTAACAGTTGATAAAATAGATAAATAATTAACTAAAGAACAACTACTAGAATAGTTCTTTAAATCTTTAAATAAAAAACTATGAAAAAACATTTCTTAAGGCTAAGCACCTCTTTAATATTAGGGCTTACACTTCTTACTGCTACTACATTTACTAGTTGCTCTAGTGATGATAATAGCATACCATTAAGAGAAAGAGAATCATTAAATCTTTCTTCAGTTCCTTTAACGCTAGATACAAAAGATGGCAAAATATGGAGAGAAACATTTGAAAACACACCTCTAGTTGTTTCTCCTTATACATTCAGTCATAAAGTAAATGATTTTAGTGGTGTTAAATATTGGAATGGTTTTACTGTATCCAACAGTACAGATAAAGAGGATCATAATGACAACTTTCCTACTTACATGTATGGTACAATGGCTGATAACACTACACCATTCTTAGTTGCTAACACTTCAGGAGTTCCATCAGACCTAAAGAAAGGGGATATTATAGATACTGATAAAGCATTAACAGTAGTTACTCTTAAAGAGAGCTACTCTGCAGAATCAATAGAATTAGCATTAAGCCCATACACATATCACTCAACGCAAAGAGGAGATGCTTTTGCAAAGAAGTTTGTAAAAGGAGATTTCTTTAAAGTACTTGTTTATGGACTAGATAGTAATAAAGCTATTGCTACAGAACCAATAGAACACTTCCTGATTGATTATAGAAAAGAAGTTGACAAAGTAAATATGGACTGGCAAAAAGTAAATTTAGAAAAACTAACTAATATAAAATACCTGGTGTTTTATATAGATTCATCTGATAAAGGAGAATGGGGAGTTAATACACCTGCATACTTTACAGCTAAAAATCTTACAGTTTATAAAACCAATTAAACATTATTAAAAGGACTATGTACAATAGTCCTTTTTTTATACCTTGTTCTATCCTTTAGATTAACACACCTAATAATGAACATCCAGATAATACAGTCACTAACTATAACTACAGATATAGAACAATTACTTACAGAATACAATAGAGCTATACAAGCAGATTTAAGGCCATTAGACAACTCCATCAGCATAAGTGCTAACTCAAGTACAGATAACGTCTCTAATGAAGCGCTACTATATATAGCTAAAGTGAATGGTACACTAGCAGGCTGTATCGCCATGCACAGACTTACTGATACGACTTGTGAGATTACTAATTTATGTATACGTCCACAGCATCAAGGGCTTGGTCTAGGAAATAAACTATGCCAGCACATCATACAACATATAGAATCATTAAACTACAAGAGAATTTATATAACTACCACTAAAGCACAACAAGGCCAGAACGCTATCTATAGAGAATACGGTTTTACTAAGTGTACACCTTATGTAACAGTGCCACATCCTAACGCCATCTATATGGATTATATATTTGTCAAAGATGATTATATCCAGAATAACCTTTTAAAGGCAGCCTTAAGAATGGATCAACGTTAAAAGTTGGGGAGGAAAGTGTAAAATAATATCTTTGTGCTATGATGGATAGCCAAGAAATACTAAAACTAATCTTACCTACTTACTTAGTAGAACACTTCAATATTACTAAAGTAGAAGAATTAGAGACCAAACTACATATCTACTTTGAAGAGAAGAATGATTACGGAAATCAATGTGCTGAAAGACAGCTTATTTCTAAAGGTTTCCATAGTATGATTACTATTGAAGACTTCCCGTTACGAGGTAAATCAGTTAAACTACACGTACAACGTCGTCGTTGGACAGATAAACAAACAGGAGAAATTATATCACGTGATTGGAATATCATCGCAGAAGGAACACGAATGACTACAGAGTTCTCGGAGTTCTTAAAAAAAATTGGCCGATACTAAAGTACTTAGCTGTAAGGCTATTGGTGAATTATTTGGAGTTAAAGGTGAAAAGTTTCAACGCCAATACAAACATAAAACTAGTGGTTTCAAACAATGGGATCAACAAGAACATGCACAAGACTGGCTACTCTACCCAGAAAATATAACTGAACAACTCTCCATAGATGAAGTATGTTTATCTATGGGAGAATTGTACACTATACTGACTTCTAAAGCAGGTAAAGGTCAGAAAAAGACCATTGTAGCGATAGTTAAAGGAACAAAATCAGATACTGTAATAAAGCATCTATCTAAACTACCTAAAAAACTTAGAGATAAAGTTACCGAGATTACTTTAGATATGGCAGGGGCTATGAAACAGATAGCTAAGAAGTGCTTCCCTAAAGCTGTGCAAGTAATTGATCGTTTTCATGTACAAAAGCTTGTAAGTGAAGCTGTACAAGATATTAGAATAAAATATAGATGGGCTGAGCTTGACGCTGAGAACACTGCTGTTTTAAAGGCTAAGGAAGAAGGCATTATATATAATCCTGAAATACTTAGTAATGGAGATACTAAGAAGCAACTTTTAGTTCGCTCACGTTCTCTACTTTATAAAAACCAAATTAATTGGACATCTGACCAACAAGAAAGAGCTAAGGTACTATTTGAATTATACCCAGAGATCAAACAAGCCTATCTACTTGCTAATAACCTTAGACAGATATATAATCTACAAATAGATAAAGAAATAGCTATGACTAAGCTAGCTCATTGGTTTAATGATATTGAAAAAGCTTCACTCAAACACTTTAGTACTGTTTTAAAGACTTTTAATGTACACTATAACGAAATCATCAATTACTTTATTAATAGAAGTACAAATGCTTCTGCGGAATCATTTAATGCCAAAATTAAATACTTCCGTATGATGTATAGAGGTGTTAGGGATAAGAAGTTTTTCCTTTTTAGATTAACTAGACTTTTTGCCTAGTCCCCAACTTTTGTCACTGATCCTTAAGAATCTTTAAATATCGTAATAGAGAACAATACAGATAAGGATATAAAAACAAAAAAGCTCTCCCGCACTAGGAAAGCTTTTCATTGGTCTAACTACTAAACCTTTAGTGCTTTCGCACTTAACAACACAACTATTTTTAGCTCCTCTAATGTTAAACATTTAGAGGCCAAAAAAAACCTCCCAACTTCATGAGAGGCTCTTTTTTATTGGCGGTCTGGACGGGACTCGAACCCGCGACCCCATGCGTGACAGGCATGTATTCTAACCAACTGAACTACCAAACCAATATTCAATATTTTCTACGTGTTATTATCAAAAGTCAACAGTTGATTAAAAAAAGCTCTCCCGCACTAGGAAAGCTTTTCATTGGTCTAACTACTAAACCTTTAGTGCTTTCGCACTTAACAACACAACTAATCTTTAGCTCCCTAAAAAACTTTAGAGGGCAAAAAAAGCCGTCCCACGTTGTGAGAGGCTCCTTTTAACTGGCGGTCTGGACGGGACTCGAACCCGCGACCCCATGCGTGACAGGCATGTATTCTAACCAACTGAACTACCAAACCAGTGTTTTTTTGTATTAAAGCTTAATTCTTTAACGGCGACAAAGGTAACTCTTTTTTTAAAACTTCCAAACTTTTTTTAAAGTTTTTATTTTTTAACGAAGAGTGGATAAAAAAGCATCTCTATATTTCAAGAGATGCTAGTCTCCCCTTTTGCGGTCTGGACGGGACTCGAACCCGCGACCCCATGCGTGACAGGCATGTATTCTAACCAACTGAACTACCAAACCTTCGTCATTACTGCTTTAATGCGATGCAAATATACAACCATTTTCTACAGTACCAAATGTACTTTTAAAAAAAATTAAACTTTTCTCCTTATTAAATTTGATAAAACTGAGTATCAACAACATAAAACATAAACTTTTTTTTCATTTTTTTTACCTCCCTTCACACACCCCTCCCCTAAACAACCAAAATCACACTGATTCCACATACTATTTAGCATCAGCACCTCTTATAATCTCCTGTTTTTCTCTAAAAAAGTAATGTGATTACTTAAAAAAACAAGCTATCAAATCAAACAACTCGCTTTTCTACTCTTAAAACAAAAAACTGAGTAATCCTCTCCTCCATAAAAGAGCCATTCCTAAGATTATTTCTCTCTTATTAATACAATATGTCAAAGAACCTATGAATTACAATTCACTGACAAAGCTAAGTATTCATGCATTCCTTATCTTACATACTGCTTATTATAATCACTTCTGCATTATTTTGCCCTATTATGGTCGCAACTATTGTGACACTATACTCACTTCTCTAGAATAAAGTCAAAAAAAAAGACCCTCATTACTGAGAGTCTTCCTTAATACTATATATATCGAGGATTATAATAATCCTTCAATGAAATCTACATAAGTTTTCTTAGGTGCAACACCTACTTGACGTTGTACTACTTCACCATCTTTGAATACTAATACAGTAGGGATATTTCTAATACCGAATTTAGCAGCGAATTCTTGATTTGCATCAACATCTACTTTACCTACTACAGCTTTTCCTTCGTATTCTGAGCTGATCTCTTCGATTACTGGCCCTAACATTTTACAAGGTCCACACCATACTGCCCAAAAGTCAACCACTACGGGTTTGTCTGATTTTAATACTACTTCCTCGAAAGTAGCATCTGTTATTTCTAATGCCATTCTTCTTTGCTTTTATATTATATCAACAAACTTAATAAAATTATTATAGTAATCGACCTACATACAATTTTTTTTATCTATAAAAGCATTATCAAATAATATTGCTTTTACTAGTTTAATTTAAAATCTACTTGTAAGGCTTCCAGTTCTTCTAGTAATTCTGCTGTGATATTCACTCTACTATTGCGACTGGTAAACTCTAATCTATTCACTACTCTGAACTCTGGTACATCTACTGCTATAGGCTCATCCATATCAAAGCTTTCACTAGCACCATCCTCTTCATCTCCTTCATTCATCCTTAGCTGTGGCACTGCTATAGGTGTAGCTTCTTTCTCTATTCGTTCTACCTCTAGTACCTCGAAGTTTACAAAGCTATCCCCTTGATATCTACTAAAAGCATCTTTGATTAACTCCGCTTGCCTAGAAGCCACATCTTTTACGTTCATCACTACAGTAAGCTTCTTAGCATAAGTAGGGATTACTTCGTGTAGTAACTTCATTTCCACAAACTGAATACGAGGTTCACTCTTCTCTCCTGTATCTTTATTTACCCAACCTTCTTTGACTAAGATCTTAATATATACGAATGTATTGTTTAACAAGAAATGTCTAAACTTCAAGAACTCCTCATTAAACATTCTGAACTCAAAGCTCTCGTCATACCCTTCTATGGTAAACATAGCCCAATCTTTCCCTTTAGCAGAAGTACGGAACTGTACATCACTAATCATTCCTCCAAACATCAGATTGCGCCCTGTGAAAGGATTCAAGTCTGTCAACTCCTCTACCTTCACATTACAGAAATATCTCATCTCAAACTTAAAGTCATCTAATGGATGTCCTGAGATATAAATCCCTACTACCTCTTTCTCCTTCGCCAATTTCTCCATCGTACTCCATTCCTCACAGATAGGCAATAAAGGCTCAGGTATTTGTACTTCACTACTCTCACCGAATAGACTAAACTGAGAAGAATTATCATTCTCCTGCGACTTAGCCCCATAGCGTATAGCTTTCTCTAAGAATACGATATTATCACTTGGATCCGTGTGGAAGTACTGTGCTCTATGTGTATTTTTAAAACAGTCAAAACCTCCTGCTAAAGCAAGATTCTCAAAAGCTTTCTTATTTGCTGATCTCAGATCTATCCTCTTCGCTAGGTCAAATACAGAAGTATATAACCCATCTTTTCTATTCTCTACGATAGTATTTACAGCCCCTTGTCCTACTCCTTTAATTGCTCCCATACCGAAGCGAATCTCATAGTTATCATTTACTGTAAACTTGTAGAATGACTCATTCACATCAGGTCCTAATACTTGTAGCCCCATGCGCTTACACTCTTCCATGAAGAAGGTAACCGACTTGATATCATTCATATTATTAGACAGTACAGCCGCCATATACTCTGCAGGATAATGCGCCTTCAGATATGCTGTCTGATACGCTATCCATGCATAGCAGGTCGAGTGAGACTTGTTAAACGCATAAGAAGCAAAGGCTTCCCAGTCTTTCCATATCTTCTCTAGTGTAGTAGCATCATGTCCTTTAGCAGAAGCCTGCTCTACGAACTTTGGCTTCATCTTATCTAGTACATCCTTCTGTTTCTTACCCATCGCCTTACGCAGTACATCAGCCTCACCTTTAGTGAATCCAGCCAACTTCTGCGACAGAAGCATCACCTGCTCTTGATATACCGTAATACCGTACGTCTCCTGTAAGTATTCTTCACATGCATCTAAATCATATACGATAGGCTCTTCCCCATTCTTACGACGAATAAACGAAGGGATATACTCTAATGGCCCTGGACGATACAGTGCATTCATCGCTATCAGATCGGCAAACACGGTAGGCTTCAGCTCACGCATATACTTCTGCATACCTGCAGACTCGTACTGAAACACCCCGATAGTCTCCCCTCTCTGGAACAGCTCGTAGGTCTTCACATCATCGATAGGTATCTTATCTGGGTCTATATCTATACCTGTACGATACTTCACCAGCTTAATCGTGTCCTTAATAAGGGTTAATGTTTTTAAACCTAAGAAGTCCATCTTTAGTAGACCTGCACTCTCTGCTACCGAGTTGTCAAACTGCGTTACATATAAGTCAGAATCTTTAGCTAGCGTTACTGGAACGAACTTCGTAATATCATCTGGAGTAATAATTACCCCACAGGCATGAATACCTGTATTACGCATTGACCCTTCTAGTATCTTAGCTTGCTGTATAGTTTCTGCAGCTAATGACCCCTCCTGGGCTAAGGCTATTAATTCTTTTACTTTATCAAATTCTTCTGATCGAAGTACTCCTTTTATAGCGTTCTCATCCTCTGTTAAGAATCGATTCAGATTCCACTTAGATGGCATCATACCTGGGATAAGCTTCGCGATTCTATCTGCCTCGAATAACGGTAAGTCTAATACCCTAGCCGTATCTCTAATCGCAGACTTAGTCGCCATCTTACCATACGTGATAATCTGTGCTACCTGATTAGAGCCATACTTATTGATTACATAATCCATTACACGACCACGACCTTCATCATCGAAGTCAATATCGATATCGGGCATCGATACACGGTCAGGGTTAAGGAAACGCTCAAAAAGCAAATCATACTCGATAGGATCTAGATTCGTAATTCCTAGACAGTACGCTACAGCCGAACCCGCAGCCGAACCACGACCAGGACCTACAGATACTCCCATCTCCCTCGCTGCTGCGATAAAATCTTGTACAATCAAGAAATAACCAGGATACCCGGTTCTCTCGATAGTCGCTAATTCGAAGTCTAGTCGCTCTCGGATCTCCTCTGTCACCTCAGGATACCTAGCTTCTGCTCCCTTATAAGTAAGGTGTCTTAAGAAGTTATTCTCTCCGCGTTTACCACTTCCATCTCCTTCTAAATCTCGCGCATCTTGAAACTCCTCTGGTATATCGAACTTAGGTAGTAATACATCTCGATGTAGCACGAATGGCTCCACCTTATCCACTACCTCTTGTATATTATAGATCGCATCAGGCAAGTCTGAGAACAGCTCCTTCATCTCCTCAGTAGACTTAAAGTAGTACTCCTGATTAGGAAGACCGTATCTATAGCCTCTACCTCTACCGATAGGAGTAGACTGCTTCTCACCATCCTTCACACACAATAGAATGTCGTGTGCATTCGCATCTTTTTTATCTAAATAGTAAGCATTATTAGTCGCTATCAGTTTCACATCGTGTTTACGTGCTAGCTCTACTAATGCCTTGTTCACGCGATTCTCATCCTCTTGATTATGTCGCATCAACTCTACGTATAGATCCTCGCCGAACTGCTCTTTCCACCATAGTAGGGCTTCTTCAGCTTGGCGTTCACCTACGTTTAATATCTTACCAGGCACTTCACCATATAAGTTACCCGTCAGTACCATCACATCTTCTTTATACTGCTCTACCACCTGCTTATCGATACGAGGTACATAGTAGAACCCGTCTGTATAAGCGATAGAAGCCATCTTCGCTAGATTGTGATACCCATTTTTATTTTTAGCAAGTAATACTACTTGATATCCATTGTCTTTTTTAGTCTTATCCGTATGATTCTCACAGATAAAGAACTCACATCCCACGATAGGTGTCAGTGTCTGTAATGGTTCCTCTCCATTCTCAGCGCGCTCTTTATTCTTAGCCTCTATCCCCTTATTATGGTTATTCACAGCCATCACGAAGTGGAATGCTCCCATCATATTACCGTGATCTGTCATCGCTACAGCAGACATATCACAGTCACCAGCCTTCTTCACTAGATTATTAATCGCTATCGTAGACTGTAAGATAGAGAACTGTGTATGCACGTGTAAGTGTGCGAAGTTCGCCTGATCTAATAATTCTTTCTCGTGATCAGACACTTCTTCAGATGCTCCTCCCTCTAGTTTTGCCAGTCGCTTGCGAATCTCTTCAGACGCCTTCTTTAAGTTAATATGTTTAAGACCGATCAGCTGAAATGGCTGAGGGTTAGCCTCGCGGTAACGCACGATATACTCCTCATCCTGCTGTAACTCTTGAGTAGAGAATGTTCCATGCTTGATTAACTCTAAGAAACATCGAGTAGTCGCCTCCACGTCAGCAGTAGCATTATGTGCCTCAGCGAACTTCTCACCAAATAAGAATGTATGCAGCTCTGTCAATGTAGGAAGCTTATATCTACCTCCTCTACCTCCAGGTAGCTTTAGCATCTCAGCCGTCACCTCTGTACACGTATCCAGTACAGGTAGCTCTGACATAATACTATTCACTCCCTTACGATAAAACTCACATCCCATAATATTCACGTCAAACCCAGCATTCTGACCGACGATAAACTTAGTCTTAGACAGCGCAATATTAAACTTCTCCAATGCTTCCATTAGAGAAATACCATCTTGTTCTGCTAATTCTGTTGAGATACCATGTATGCGCTCTGCATCATAAGGAATATTAAATCCTTCTGGCTTGATCAGATAATCTTGATGCTCTATCAGCTTACCATACTCATCGTGTAACTGCCAAGCGATCTGTATACATCGAGGCCAGTTATCAGTATCGGTAATGGGCGCCTGCCAACTTTTAGGAAGCCCTGTGGTTTCGGTATCAAAAATTAAATACATACTTGATTATAAGAGTTTTAACCTTAAATAAGGTAGAATAGTGTAAAAAACAAAGTTACAAAACTTTCACGAAGTGATGCTGTGATGTCGTTCTTTTGTGTTTTTGTGATGTCGTGATGTTGTATTTATGTTGTTCTGTACATTGTCATAGACTTGAATACATAAAGTATATAAAAAAGACCACTCATAAAGAATTGTTGTCGCGGATTTGTAATCCGTGACATTATTAAACAGTTGTCACAGATTATTGTCGTGAAATGTTATCGCGGATTGTTGTCGCAGATTTGCAATCCATGACATCTCTAAACAAAAAAAGACCACTCATAAAGAGTAGTCTTATATATCACACAATGCCGAAGGCAAAAATTCCTAATTCGTAATTAATAATTCGTAATTATTTCCCTACGCTCACAGACATTCTGTACACCACGCCATCTTGGAAAGACTTCATATCCCTAAGTGTATTCTTATAGTACTCTTTCTGTTTCGTAGTTAATTTATAAAACCCTGGCATAGTATCTTTCTTCATATTCGCAAAGAACTCTGCAGTGACCATTCCAGGCACTTGACTATCCTTATCCGCAAACGTAAATTCACCAGTATTAGTGATATTATTCGCTGTTTTATAGATAGCGATAGGTACCTTAGTTACTTTATCATAAACGATATACTGTGCGAAAGCTGTCTTTAGGTCAGACACATCTACTGGCACTACATCCCCAAAAGCGAATGTTCTTTCTTCAGGTACGTCCGAGAAAGCATAAGGAACTCTTAAGGTAAACATCGTTGTATCCGTTTCTGCCTTTAGATACAGTATATTCTCATTAGCCACTCTTAAGTCAGTATACTGAGGTCTCCATGTTTCGAATTTCACTCCAGTTGTAAATTCTTCATTATTAACCATCGCAATAATACTCGGATCAGCAGTCTTCGTCTCATTCTCACATGCGATGAATCCTAACCCTAATACCATCAAAACTATCCCTATAACCTTTTTCATATTTTTAACTATCTTCTTTAATAACAGCAAATACAAAAATATAGTATTTTAACCACACAAAAAAGCTTTATTTTAATATAATATTAACTTTTGTATTCTCTAAGTAATTTACTAAAAGTAATTGTCTTTAAAGTTAGTTTACCCACCTAATTTCATTAATACTTCACTATAACATCCCTTCTTCATAACTATATTTATCTGCCCTCTTATGACATTAATACCTCAATATTCCCTTTTTGCACAATAATGAAGATACATTCCTTTCCTAACCACCTCACCATCAAAT
Organism: Myroides odoratimimus; assembly: GCF_004337635.1. NCBI lineage: Bacteria > Pseudomonadati > Bacteroidota > Flavobacteriia > Flavobacteriales > Flavobacteriaceae > Myroides > Myroides odoratimimus. The sequence continues at coordinate 1,451,615 of NZ_CP037427.1, read as the reverse complement.
AACAAGAATAATTCTATACTAATTCCTTCGGATACCATTCGGAAATAACCAGTATTTACTTAGGTTAAAGATAAGTTTACCGAAGCGTACTAATTCTCTACCCGAATAATCTACAGACTAGCTCAGTTTAGAATAGTAGAAGAGAATTGATTTACTTACGTCATAGAACACACAGTGTGTCAGATAGATAGAAAATAAAAAAAATCAATATATTAACGAATCACTTCAAAATAAATATTATCTTTGCAGCTCAATTTTGAACCGAGGTCGGGTACCTCAACTAATTAAATTAATTATGTCTGTAAAAATTAGATTACAAAGACACGGTAAAAAAGGAAAACCTTTTTACTGGGTAGTAGCTGCTGATGCACGCGCTAAAAGAGATGGTAAATTCTTAGAGAAAATCGGAACTTACAATCCTAATACTAACCCTGCAACTGTAGAATTAGATGTTGATGCTGCTGTTAAATGGTTATTCAATGGTGCTCAACCTACAGATACTGCTAGAACATTACTTTCTTACAAAGGAGCAATGTTAAAACACCACTTACAAGGTGGAGTTAAAAAAGGAGCTTTAACTCAAGAGCAAGCTGACGCGAAATTCGCTGCTTGGTTAGAAGAAAAAGCTGCTAAAATCAACGCTAAGAAAGAAGGATTATCTTCTTCTAAAGCTGCTGACAAAGCTGCTAGATTAGCTGCTGAGAAAGAAGTAAACGCTAAGCGTGCTGCTGCTGCTCAAGCTAAAGCTGCTGAAGCACAAGCTGCTCCTGCAGAAGAAACTGCTGAAGCAACTGAAGAAAGCAACGAAGAAACTCAAGCATAATTTACTAGCGATATGCGTAAAAAGGATTGTTTCTATTTAGGCAAAATCGCAAAGAAATTTAGCTTTAAAGGGGAGGTGCTTATTTATTTAGACACCGATGAACCTGAGTTATACGAAAACTTGGAATCAGTGTTCGTCGACTTCGACGGACAACTGGTTCCTTTTTTTATGGAACAAGCTTCATTACATAAAAGCGATTTTTTAAGAGTTAAATTCGAGGAGTCTAACTCTGAAGAAGATGCTGACCGATTAGTCGGATCAGAGATATACCTACCACTGACGATGCTTCCTAAACTAGAAGGAAACAAATTCTACTACCACGAAATCACTGGTTTCGATGTAATAGATACTAACGAAGGTGAAATAGGTCAACTAAAAAGAGTAAACGATAGTAATTATCAACCTCTATTCGAGATAGACTTTAACGGAACCGAAATATTAGTTCCGATGATAGATGAACTTATCCATAAAGTAGATCGTGAGAATAAGAAGTTATATCTTAATGTACCTGTTGGGTTATTAGATATTTATTTAGGTAGATAATACATCATACAATACAACCTCGAGACACTTGTTTCGAGGTTTTTTGTTTTTATATTTGTCGATTATGGTAGCACTACATGACTTAGGTAATCGCATCTGCATCATTGGACTTAGCTCCTCTGGCAAGTCTACTCTAGCACAAGCTTTAGGGAAGAAACTGAATCTAAATATCCTGCATTTAGATCAGATAGCACATATCCCTAATACAGACTGGACACCTCGTGACAAAGCACTTATGACAGCTGATCATCAGACATTCTTAACGGATCATACAGACTGGGTGATAGAAGGCAACTATAGCTTCTTAATGCCTGAGCGATTTAAAGAGGCTACGTGTATTATCTGGTTAGACTTCTCTCCTATCGGAGCATTGTACAGATATATAAAGCGCAGTATCACACACAGAGATACTCGCCCTGGCAACTTAGATGGTGCCAAGAGTCAATTCAGTATGAAAATGGTCAAGTATATCTTATTCGAAGCTCCTAAAAAAAGCCCTAAGTATGTAGAACTGATTAACAATAGCTCTGCTACCTTCATCCATATCAGAAGTTTTAAAGAACTAATGAAGTGGTATAGAGTGTGGGGATTGTAAATAGTCTATTCTGATAGTTGTTAAATTGATTTAAAATTCATTTATACCCTTTACAATACCTATATCTTACTTTTCACATCATCTCTTTATTCTTTCCAAGGTTCTTTCAAGCCTCTACCTCCCCTTTGGGTTATTCCTTAACTATAAATTACGCTTAATCATTTTAAAAAAATATTCTAATTTTTTATCAACAGCACAAACGAATAGCCTTTAAGTATAATTAATAACCCATAGATAAGTTAAATAAAAGGATTATATTAGATTCATAAAAACCACAATTATGAAAAAGTATCTATTCTTATTATTGATTATGACCTCTTCTTTTGCTCAGAATACCTCTGAAGTAGAAGTGATGAGATACAGCTATAAAACGAGTATTGCCAATGGGTCTAAGAAGCTTGTCCGTGATGGTAATGCTATACTTGATATAAAAGACAAAGAATCTAGATTTACAGATCTGATGAACTATAGTTTTGTAACCTCTCAAAAAACAGATAATCCTGAAAAAAACAATAAATCAACCTTTAAATGGACTGTATATGCAGATGGGACTACTACTTCGTTCTATGATAAGATAGGATTAGATCTGAGCTATTATGAGGAAGATAAGAATAGTATAAAGTGGACTATACTTCCAGAGGTTAAAGACTGGAATAACTACAAGGTACAAGAAGCAACTGCTACTTATGGTGGTAGAGCATGGACAGTACTATTCACCCAAGATATACCTGTACAGAGCGGCCCTTATAAATTCATTAATCTACCTGGCTTCGTAGTGAAGGCTTGGGATAGTGAGAATCACTTTGTTTTTGAACTACTTGACAGTCAGAAAGTATCTACTTCATGGGATATTGTCGCTGATGATAAGTATGCAAAATATTCTAAAGACCAAACGAATAAAGCACGCAAAGTAGCGGCTAGTAAAACGTATGCTCAACTATTAGAAGAAAAAGGTACTGTTCTGGACAAAGTTACTGCTGAATATTTCAATAGAAAAGTAGGTGATAGTGAGAACCCAATTGAACGTGATTTTTAACTTAAGTCTTTTATTCTCACTTACACTTCTGTACAGCTATACATTAGGTCGCTAAACCTCCTTTTTGTACTTTTGCAAAAAGACTAAGCAAGATGTTTCAATTTAAACAGTTTACGATACAGCAGGATAAATGTGCGATGAAGGTAGGTACGGATGGAGTACTATTAGGAGCATGGACACCGATAGACAATAATCCTTACAATGTGTTAGACATAGGATCAGGCACAGGACTATTAGCCTTAATGATGGCGCAGCGCACAGGTGCAGAGCAGATAGATGGAGTAGAAATAGACGAAAACGCACATGAGCAAGCTGTAGAGAACTTTGAGAACAGCCCTTGGGGTGATAGACTATTCTGTTACCATGCCGATTTAGAGACCTTCGCTAATGAGATGGAAGAAGAATATGATCTAATTATCTCTAATCCTCCCTTCTATAGTGAAGATTATCACACGAATGATAAGCAGAGAGATACTGCTCGTTTTCAGGATGCGATGCCTTTTGATTTATTAATTGAGGCGGTAGAATATTTCTTGTCTGAGAAAGGAGTGTTTAGTGTAATTATTCCAGCCAAAGAAGAAGAGACATTGATGAGATTAGCAGCCGAGTTTGGTATCTATCCATTCAAGGTAACTCGCGTTCGAGGGAACGAACAAGCTGAAATCAAACGTAGCTTAATTGCTTTTTCACGTCAATTAGTAGAGAAAATCCCCTTAGATGAGCTAACTATCGAAGTAGAGAGACATCAGTACACCCCAGCATTTGAAGCACTTGTGAGAGATTTTTATTTAAAATTATAAAAAAAGTTACTTTTATTTTGTTTATTCCAAAATAAATTAATGATATTTGTACCAACGAAAACAAAGAAGAAAAAATGAATACAGTTTATACAATGATGATGACAATGATGATGTGGAGAAATCCGCAGGGCTTGTTATTTGCATAAACTTAAATTCTAAATAACATATATAAAGCCCTTGCAATAGCGAGGGCTTTTTTTTTACACCAAACCAAACAGTATATAATTAGATAAATATAAATACCATGATTTTCAATACTAACACAATGATGATGGCAATGATGATGATGAACATGATGATGTTCACGACGCCCTATTGCCTAAAGTCAACGAGTTAGTTATAATCTAAACAAAAAGATTAAGATACTTGAAGTCCTTTTGGCAATGCCGAAAGGACTTTTTTTATGCCCTTTACTCAGTAGGGTTAAGTACTGAGAAAATAAAAAACAAGAAACTAAAACATTAAAAAATATAACCATGAGCAATCTAAATTTTTCAACACAAGCATTACACGCAGGACACAATGTACAATCTACAGCAGGAACAAGAGCAGTGCCTATCTATCAGACATCATCGTATGTATTCGAAAATGCTGATCATGCAGCAGGAGCTTTTAACCTATCTATCCCAGCGTATATCTATACAAGATTAAACAACCCTACTAACGATATCTTAGAACAACGCTTAGCAGCACTTGAGGGAGGTATCGGAGCAGTAGTAACAGCATCAGGAGCATCTGCTATCTCTACAACGTTCTTAACATTATTAAAAGCAGGAGACCACATCGTATCATCTAATAGCTTATATGGAGGAACTTATAACTTATTTAATGTTACTCTTCCAAGATTCGGTATCAACACCACTTTCGTAGATCCATCTGATGTAGAGAACTTCAGAATAAATATTCAAGAGAACACAAAAGCAATATTCGTAGAGAGTTTAGGTAATCCTAAGTTAGACATCATTAACCTAAAAGCAGTAGCAAAGATTGCACAAGAGTTTAAGATACCTTTCATCGTAGATAACACTGTTGCCTCTCCTGCTCTACTTAACCCTATCGAATATGGAGCTAATATCGTAGTACACTCGCTGACTAAGTATATCACAGGTAATGGTACTTCTCTAGGTGGGGCGATTATCGATGCAGGGACATTTGATTGGTCAAGTGGTAGATTCCCAGAGTTCACAGAACCATCACCAGGATACCACGGACTAATATATCACCAAGCGTTAGGTAATGCCGCTTTCATTGCCAAAATCAGAGTAGAAGGATTAAGAGATTTAGGTGCAGCACTTAGTCCATTCAATGCTTTCCAAATCATCCAAGGATTAGAAACATTGCCTATCCGTATCCAAAAGCACAGTGAGAATGCTCTTGCATTAGCAGAGTGGTTAGAGAAACAAGATGCTGTAGCATGGGTAAACTATCCAGGACTAAAATCAAGCCTTTACCACGACTTAGCAAAAGAGTACTTGCCTAAAGGACAAAGTGGAGTGGTAACATTCGGATTGAAAAAAGGATTTGAAGCAGCGAAGACAGTAGCGAACGAGACAAAACTATTCTCACTACTTGCAAACATCGGAGATACTAAGTCCTTAATCATCCACCCTGCTTCTACTACACACCAACAATTAAGTGTAGCTGAACAGAAAGCAACTGGGGTAGCACCTGACTTAATCAGACTGTCAGTAGGAATAGAAAACATTGAAGATTTAAAAGCCGATTTAGCTAACGTATTTAAAACACTATAAGATGAGTACCCAAACCGATATACTAAAGCACATTCCGATAGACCCACACACAGGAGCCATCGCCGTACCAATCTATCAGACTACGACATTCGCTCAAGAAGCACCAGGAGTAAACAAAGGATTTGATTACACCCGTACCAACAACCCTACTCGTCAGGTATTAGAAAACTTGATAGCTTCATTAGAGAATGGTGCAAAGGGATTTGCTTTTGGCAGTGGACTTGCCGCTATAGATGCTGTATTTAAAACCCTTAGTCAGGGAGATGAAGTAATAGCAGTAGCAAATATCTACGGTGGCACATACAGACTGCTAAATGAAGTATATGCAAAGTTTGGGATCAAGACTCATTATGTAGATACAACAGTAGCCGATAATGTAAAGAAAGCAATCAATGACAAAACAAAATTGATATGGATAGAAAGTCCTACTAACCCTACACTGCGTATATCAGATATACAAGCTATCACGAGTATCGCTAAGCAACATAACGTATGGGTATGCGTAGATAACACCTTCGCTACCCCGATAGCGCAAAAGCCGTTAGACTTAGGAGCTGATATCGTGGTACACAGTGCTACGAAGTATATAGCAGGGCATTCTGATGTAATAGCAGGATTAGTAATAACCAAAACAGAAGAAATCGGAAAGGTCATTAAGTTCCACCAAAACTCAACAGGAGCTATACTAAGTCCCTTCGATAGCTTCTTAACCATCAGGGGTATTGAAACACTCTTGTTGAGATATAAAGGTTACTCTGAGAATGCTGTCCAGATTGCAGAATACCTCAGCACGCATCCGAAGATAGACAAGATATATTATCCAGGATTAAAGAGTCATGAAGGACATGAGCTTGCTAAGAAGCAACAAAAGTATTTCGGGGGCGTCATCAGCTTTGATCTAAAAGAGAATACAAAAGAAGCTGCCTTACAAGTCATACAGAATTTAAAGCTCTTTACCCTAACAGAAGGTTTAGGAGGTATAAAGAGCTTGAGCAATTATCCCTTTGAAATGTCTCATGGCTCCGTACCTAAAGAGACTAAAATACAAGCTGGGATAACAGAAAGTCTAATAAGACTATCTATAGGATTAGAAGAAACAGAGGATTTAATAGAAGATATCAAACAAGCATTAGCACAATAAATAACAATAGAATACCATGAGTCGCTTACAAGAAATAACAATCACTAATCACACACTACCAAACGGAAGTACACATACTTTTCACTTCACCTATCAGGTGGTGGGACAACCTTTACACAGTGCTCCTATCGTATTGGTTAACCATGCTTTGACAGGAAATAGTCAAGTAGCTGGAGACAACGGCTGGTGGAATAGCTTAGTAGGTTATGACAAAGTAATCGATCTCAACAAATACACAGTTATCGCTTTTGATATCCCAGGCAATGGTTTTAACCAACAAGAGGCACACCTCATCCAAGATTATAAAGTGCTAACGACTAAAGTTATCGCTGAAGTGTTTTGGAAAGCCTTAGACCGATTACACGTAAGTCATCTTTATGCGATCATCGGAGGAAGCTTAGGAGGAAGTATCGCATGGGAGTTAGCTTTTATAAGACCTACGGCAGTAGATCATTTAATCCCAATTGCGACAAGTTGTAAAGCATCAGATTGGTTAATAGGTAATGCCTTAGTACAAGACAGCATACTGAACAACTCATCAAAGCCGATAGAAGATGCTCGTATGCATGCTATGCTACTCTACCGCACTCCTGCATCGCTCCAGCAGAAGTTCGCCAATGGGTATAAAGAAAGTGAAAACCAATATGCGATAGAGAGTTGGCTTAAATATCATGGGCAGACTTTAGAAAGTCGATTTAAGCTACAAGCTTACAAGCTAATGAATCACCTGCTCAAAACAATAGGTCAAGAACAGACACAAAATAGTCTAAAGGCTTTTGCTCAACTAACAAGTGCACAGATACACTGTATAGCAGTAGATACAGATTATATGTTCACAAACAAAGAACAAGAACAGACAGTCGCTTTATTAAAGGACTGTTGCAAACACATTACATACCAAGAGATTCAATCAATACACGGCCACGATGCCTTCTTAATTGAATACGAACAATTAAACAATTTATTAAAACCATTATTCTAAAATCAGCACATCATGAAAATAGTAAAGTTTGGAGGAAAGTCTCTTGCATCAGGGCAAGCTTTTGACAACGTAATCAATATCATTAAGAAAAAGGTAAACGAAGGACCTATTACCATAGTAGTTTCTGCTATCGGAGATACAACAGATACCTTAGAGAATATATTAGACTTAGCAAAGACTAAACAAGATTATACAACTGCTTTTGAAGCGTTCAAAAACAGAGCATATCACAATGAAGCAGATATACATACAGAAATAGAAGTATTGAGCAAATTATACGAAGGAGTTTCTTTAATTGAAGACTACGGGTTAAAAATTAAAGACCAAGTATTAGCACAAGGGGAATTAATATCAAGTAAGATTTTAGCTGCTCAGTTAAATGCCAAAGGAATAAAAGCCATTGCTGTAGATAGCCGTCAATTCTTTATCACAGATAACAACTTCGGTAGTGCACAAGCATTAGATGAAGTATCGAAAAAGAAAACACAAGCTTACTTTGCTACCTTAGACAAAGGGACTATTGCAGTAGTAACAGGGTTTATCGGTGCAACTGAAAAAGGGGAAACGACTACACTAGGTCGCAATGGTAGTAACTACTCGGCAGCTCTATTAGCTAATTTTATTCAAGCAGATGAATTGCAAAACTATACTCACGTAGACGGTATCTATACTGCTAATCCTGATTGGGTAAAGAACGCTCAGAAGATAGAAGAACTTCACTTCGATGAAGCAAATGAGTTAGCTAACTTCGGAGCTTCTATCTTACATGCCAAAACGATATTACCTCTGGTAGAAAACAATATTCCTCTGCGTATCTTGAATACATTAAACCCAGATAACAAAGGAACATTAATCTCTAACAAGACTACTGCTAAAGGAATCAAGTCTCTTTCTGTACAGTCTAATGTTGCCTTAATACAGTTTGAAGGACGTGGGTTATTAGGTATCGTAGGAGTTGATGCTCGTGTATTTACAGCATTAGCGAATGAAGGAATTAGCGTAGGTGTTATCTCTCAAGGTTCTTCAGAACGTGGATTAGGTTTTATCGTAGAAGAGAAAGATGCTGATAAAGCAGCAGAAGCACTAAATAGAGAGTTCTCTAATGATTTCTATACTCGTGATGTGAACAGTATCTCTATCATCCGAGATATAGCAGTGATCTCTATCATCGGTCAAAACCTAAGTACATTTGACAAGCCTTATGCTGCATTAGTGAAAAATAAGATCGTTCCTATTCTATTCAACAATACGGTAACAGGAAAGAACGTAAGCTTAGTTGTTCGTAAAGAAGAAGCAAAGAAAGCATTAAATGTCATCCACGGGCAAATATTCGGTATCGCGAAGAAGATAAACATCGCTGTATTCGGACACGGATTAGTAGGAGGAACTTTAATCGACCAGATCTTACACTCTGCTCAATCTATAGAAGGTAAAAAGAATATAGCTCTTAACATCTTCGCTATTGGTAACTCAAAAAAAGTATTGCTAAACGATGGAGGTATTAACTGTAACTGGAGAGAAGATCTAAAAGAAAAAAGTGTTGCTTATAATATCCAAGAAGTAATCGACTATGCGAATGCTAACCACTTAGAGAACTTAATAGCTATAGATAATACAGCTTCGGGCGAGTTTATCAAGAATTATATTCCGTTAGTAGAGAATGGTTTTGACCTTATCTCATCAAATAAGATAGCAAACACCATCTCTTATAGCTTCTACAAAGAGCTTCGTCAAACATTAAAGGCAAACCACAAAGAATATCTATACGAGACAAACGTAGGTGCAGGTTTACCATTGATTGATACGATTAAACTACTTCACTTATCAGGAGAAAATATCACAAAGATAAAAGGAGTGTTCTCAGGAAGTCTAAGTTACATCTTCAACAACTACTCTATCCAAGATAGGCCATTCAGTGAAGTGCTGAAAGAAGCGATAGAGAAAGGATATACAGAGCCAGACCCTCGTGAAGACTTATCAGGTAATGATGTTGGACGTAAGTTATTAATTCTTGCTCGTGAGTTAGACCTACAAAACGAGTTCGAAGAAATTAATATCCAAAACTTAATTCCAACAGACTTACAAGCTGTGGATACACCAACGTTCTTAAACAGCTTAGATGAGCTAAACCCTTATTTCGATAAGATAAAACAAGGCTTAGCACCAGATACAGTACTTCGCTATGTAGGAGAACTATCAGGTGACTTACAAGAGGACAAAGGAGTATTAGAAACGAAGCTAATCGAAGTACCTACTGGCTCAGCATTAGGACAACTAAAAGGTTCAGACAGTATATTCGAAATATACACAGAGAGCTATGGTGACAACCCTATCATTATCCAAGGAGCTGGAGCTGGAGCATCTGTTACAGCACGTGGAGTGTTTGGAGATATCTTAAGATTAGCTGATAAATAAATTGGTTAACGGTGGACAGTTGACAGTGAACAGTTCTTGCCTTCGGCATTGTGTACACATAGTATACCAATGTAGAGACGGATTATTATCCGTGTCACCCAACGTTCATCAAATTTATTAAATCTGTAAACAAAGTCATTGTCGCGGATTTAGGGAACAGTGAACAGTTTTTGCCTTCGGCATTGTGTACATATAGTATATCAATGTAGAGACGGATTATCATCCGTGTCACCCTAGGCTCTTCAAGTTTACTAAATCTGTAAACAAGGAAGTCATTGTCTTGAATTGATATTGTGGATTTGGTGGACAGTAAACAGTTTTGCCTTCGGCATTGTGTACACATAGTATATCAAGGTAGAGACGGATTATTATCCGTGTCACCCAAGGTTCATCAAGTATATTAATTCTGTAAACAGTGGATAATTAACGAACAGACTGTAAACCATAAACCAACATAGTGTCCCACTTTATGCTACCATTTAATACTATAATAATCATATTAGATCATAATAGTCAAGTATGTAAAAAGACTTTATACAAGCGACTACTTTTGATTTGTATTTGATATATAACTATTACCCAAAAACTAAAGACTAACACCGTTAACTGTCCACTGTGAACCGTTAACCGTAAACTAAATAAAGATGAATACAAGAAACAATGAAGAAGGCTGTTGTTTTGAGACACAAGCCATAAGAACACAGACAGAACGCTCCCAATACAATGAGCACTCTACACCACTATACCTAACCTCTAGCTTTGTCTTTGACGATGCAGAGAATATGCGTGCTGTATTTGCAGAAGAAATACAACAATACTCTTACTCTCGCTTTACTAACCCTAACCAAACAGAGCTGGTTGAGAAGATACGTTTATTCGAAAAAGCAGAAGCAGGTTTTGCCTTTGCTACAGGTATGGCGGCTGTGTACTGTAGCTTGTTCCCGTTATTAAAAACAGGTGATCACATTGTTTCTTGTTCTAATATTTTTGGTTCTACGAGAGGGTTATTCAGTAATACCTTTCCAGAGTGGGGAGTTGAGACGAGTTACTTTGACCTTAATCAAGTATACGATGTAGAGCAATTGATTCGACCAAACACTAAGATACTATTTGCAGAGAGTCCTACTAACCCAGGAGTAGATGTATTAGACTTAGCCTATCTAGGAGAGATAGCGAAGAAGCACAACCTTATTTTTATCGTTGACAATACCTTCGCTACACCCTACCTACAGAACCCTATTACCTTAGGAGCTCATATCATAGTGCACTCTGCTACGAAGTTAATTGACGGGCAAGGTAGAGCCTGTGGAGGAGTGACCGTAGGATATAAAGAATACATCCATAAGATATATCTGTTTGCCCGTACCATAGGTGCTAGTATCTCACCATTTAATGCCTGGATATTATCTAAGAGCTTAGAGACATTAGCCATACGAGTAGACAGACATTGTGAGAATGCCTTGACCATAGCCGAGTATTTAGAACAACATCCAGCAGTGGAGTTTATCAAATACCCTTTCTTGCCAAGTCATCCACAATACGAAATTGCTAAAAAACAAATGAAACAAGGGGGTAACATCATTGCCTTTGGGATTAAAGGAGGACTAGATGCTGGTAGAACATTCTTAGATGCTTTACAGTTATGTAGTCGCACTGCTAATCTAGGAGATAGTAGAACTATCGTTACCCACCCTGCTTCTACCACACATAGTAAGGTTCCTGCAGAAGAAAAAATAGCCACAGGTATTACAGACAACCTGATACGTCTATCTGTCGGTTTAGAGAATACAAAAGATATTATCCGTGACTTAGAACAAGCTTTAACTGCTGCACAGTAAAACAAGTTCAAGACACTTCAAAAAACATTGATTAAAAGAGAAAATTATGTCAACAACACTTATACATACTGATATCAGAAGCCTATTAAAACAAAGAACATTAGTACTCGATGGAGCAATGGGTACAATGCTTCAGGCTTACCGATTCTCAGAAGAAGACTTTAGAGGAGAGCGCTTTGCTGATTTTGCTCATCCTTTAAAAGGAAATAATGACTTGTTGTCTATCACTCAACCTGACGCTGTAAAAGAAGTACACAGACAATATCTTTTGGCAGGAGCTGATATTTTATCTACGAATACCTTCTCAGGAACTACCATTGCTATGGCAGACTATCACCTTGAAGATATAGTATACGAACTAAACTACCAATCGGCTAAGATAGCACGAGAAGTAGCAGACGAAGTAGAAGCTTTAGACCCTGATAGACCTCGCTATGTAGCAGGAGCTATCGGTCCGACGAATAAGACAGCGAGTTTATCTCCTGATGTAAATAATCCAGGATACCGTGCCATTACTTTTGAAGAACTGCGTATAGCGTATAAACAGCAAGCAGAAGCATTATTAGACGGTGGATGTGACTTACTATTAGTCGAGACTATATTCGACACCCTTAATGCTAAAGCAGCTTTATTCGCTATAGACGAGATACAAGCAGAACGAGGTATCGATATTCCGATTATGATTTCAGGTACGATAACTGATGCTTCGGGGCGTACCTTGTCAGGACAGACTGTTGAGGCTTTTCTGATTTCTATAGCACATATCCCTTTATTGAGTATAGGGTTTAACTGTGCTTTAGGAGCGGAGCAATTAGAGCCGTATGTAAAACAACTGAGTCAACACGCAGCAGTGAATATCTCTGCTCACCCAAATGCGGGGTTACCAAATGCCTTTGGAGAATATGACCAAACACCAACAGAGATGAAAGAACTAATCGATAGCTTCTTGAGTCAAAACTTGGTACAGATTATTGGAGGTTGTTGTGGTACTACACCAGAGCATATTAAGTTAATTGCTCAGGCAGTAGCAGAACACAGTAAAGATAGACAACCAAAGCAATTCAACCTAAAGCCTGTGCTTGCCTTATCTGGATTAGAACCACTATATGTAACTGCCGAGGCTAACTTTATCAACATAGGTGAGCGTACCAATGTTACAGGTTCTCGTAAGTTCCTGCGTCTGATTAAAGAAGAGAAATTTGACGAAGCTCTAGCTGTTGCAAGAGAACAAGTAGAGGGTGGTGCTCAGGTTATAGACATTAATATGGATGAAGGACTGTTAGACGGTGTACACTGTATGACTAACTTCCTTAATCTCATAGCCTCTGAACCAGATATTGCGAAAGTTCCTATTATGATTGATAGCTCTAAATGGGAGATTATCGAAGCAGGACTACGCGTAGTACAAGGTAAAGCGATTGTGAACTCTATCAGCCTAAAAGAGGGAGAAGAGTTATTTATCGAACACGCTAAATTAATCAAACGCTATGGAGCTGCCTCTGTAGTAATGGCATTCGACGAAAAAGGACAGGCAGATTCTTTAGAAAGACGTATAGAGATCTGCCAACGTTCTTATGATATATTAGTCAACCAAGTGAACTTCGCACCTCAGGACATCATCTTTGACCCTAACATATTTCCTGTTGCGACAGGAATGGAAGAGCACAACAACAATGCTTTGGACTTCTTTAATGCCACCAAATGGATTAGAGAGAACCTTCCTTACGCCAATGTAAGTGGTGGTGTAAGTAATGTTTCTTTCTCGTTTAGAGGGAATAATAAAGTACGTGAAGCGATGCATGCAGCCTTCTTATACCATGCAATACAGCACGGTATGAATATGGGTATAGTGAATCCTGAGATGTTAGAAGTGTACGATGAGGTAGACAAAGATCTAATGGAACACGTAGAAGACGTGTTGCTAAATAGACGTGATGATGCGACTGAACGCCTATTAGACTTTGCTGAAAGTATTAAAAATGAAAGTGCTATTCAATCAACCGAAATCAAAGTAGAAGAATGGCGTTCAGGTAGTATCCAAGACCGACTAACACATGCATTAGTAAAAGGAATAGAGACTTATGTCATAGAAGATACAGAAGAAGCTCGTCTAAGCGTACCTCAACCTATCCAAGTCATTGAACAATACCTAATGAATGGAATGAATGTAGTCGGTGACCTATTCGGAGCAGGTAAGATGTTCTTACCACAAGTAGTAAAGTCTGCACGTGTGATGAAGAAGGCTGTAGCCTATCTACTTCCGTTTATTGAAGAAAGTAAAAAACAGAATGCAGAAGCCTCTGTAGGTAATGCTGGTAAGATACTTATGGCTACTGTGAGAGGAGATGTACACGACATCGGTAAGAATATTGTAGCTGTGGTATTGGCTTGTAATAACTATGAGATTATAGACCTTGGGGTAATGGTTCCACCTGAGAAGATTATTGAAACAGCTATTAAAGAACAAGTGGATATCATTGGGCTAAGTGGTTTAATCACACCTTCTTTAGACGAGATGGTACACTTAGCTAAAGAATTAGACAAGGTCAATAGCAATATTCCAATCATGATTGGTGGAGCAACTACTTCACGTGTTCATACAGCCGTGAAGATAGCACCAGAGTACAAGAATTGTGTTGTACATGTACACGATGCCTCACGTTCAGTTACCATTGCTAATCAGTTATTACAAAAAGAAATTGAAGCAACATTTAAAGATAACATCAGAGAAGAATATGATCAGCTAAGACGCGATTACTTAGGTAGAGCAAGAGACAAAAGCTATATCACAATAGAACAAGCAAGAGCTAACAAAGTCAAGATAGAATGGGATGCTAAAGACATTGTTAAACCCAACTTTATCGGTACGAAAACCGTAACAGTAGAGTTAGACGAATTATTGCCATTTATAGATTGGGCACCGTTCTTCCGTTCTTGGCAGTTGTATGGTAAGTTCCCTCAGATATTAACAGATGAGGTAGTCGGGCAGACAGCTACACAAGTATATGATGATGCCTTGATTATGTTAGACAAGATTATTAATGAACGTTGGTTCGAAGCACGAGGTGTCTTAGGTATTTTCCCTGCAAATCAAGTTAATGATGATGATATCGAAGTGTACAATGAACAAGGAGAAACATTAGATAAGTTATTAACACTGCGTCAACAATCATTAAAGAATATCAAGGCTCCGAATATTGCCTTAGCGGACTTTGTTGCTCCAAAAGAAAGTGGATTAGAAGACTACATTGGTTTATTCGCAGTCTCAACAGGTTTTGGAGTAGATGAAATAGCAAAAGAATACGAAGACGACCTTGATGACTATAACGCTATTATGGTGAAGGCATTAGCAGATCGTTTAGTAGAAGCCTTTGCAGAATATCTACACCATCGTGTCCGCAAAGAAATATGGGGATATGCTTCTGCAGAACGCCTTAGTAATGAAGAACTGATAAAAGAAGCATATCAAGGTATCAGACCAGCACCAGGATATCCTGCTTGTCCTGATCATTTAGAAAAAGGTACAATATGGAAACTCCTACAAGTCGAAGAACGAATAGGTGTTAGTCTAACAGAAAGTTATGCGATGTTCCCTGCTGCTGCAGTATCTGGTTACTACTTCGCCCACCCACAGAGTAGATACTTTGGGTTAGGTAAGATAGAACAAGATCAATTAGAAGATTATGCCAATAGAAGAAATATATCAATAGAAGAAGCTGAACGTTGGTTATCTCCCAACTTAGCACAAAATAATAAATTAACGACGAACGAATCATGAAAGTAACAGAACATATCCAAAAAGCAAACGGTAAAACACAATTCTCTTTTGAGATATTACCTCCCTTAAAAGGGCAAAATATTCAAGGAATATTTGACTCTATCGAACCGCTAATGGAGTTTGATCCTCCTTTCATAGACGTAACGTATCATCGAGAAGAATATGAGTACAAAGAAGCAGGCAACGGACTGTGGGAAAAAAGAACAGTTAGAAAAAGACCAGGAACTGTCGGCATTTGTTCGGCTATCCAAAATAGATTCAAGTTGGACGCCATACCGCACATCTTATGTGGAGGATTCACCAAAGAAGACACCGAAAACTTCCTCATAGACCTTGATTTCTTAGGTATTGATAATGTTGTAGCCCTTAGAGGTGATGCTGTAAAGAACGAAACTTACTTTAAGCCTGAACCCAAAGGAAATAAGTATGCCTCTGACCTAGTTACCCAAATAAGTGAGCTTAACCAAGGTATCTATTTAGACCCAGAACTTGAGAATACCAGTAAGACTGACTTCTGTGTTGGAGTAGCAGGTTACCCTGAGAAACACATGGAAGCACCTAACTTTGACACAGATCTTAAATACCTAAAGCAGAAGATAGACAATGGAGCAGAATACATTGTTACACAGATGTTTTTTGACAACAGTAAGTTCTTTGCCTTTGTAGATAAATGTAGATCAATTGGTATTGATGTGCCGATTATCCCAGGACTAAAGCCTTTAGCTACCTTAAGCCAACTCAATCTATTACCTCAACGTTTTAAAGTTGACTTACCAGATGATTTGGTTGCTGAGGTACTCAAAGCAAAAGACAATGCTGCCATCCGCGAAATCGGTATCGAATGGTGTGCCCAGCAGTCAAGAGAATTGATAGAAGCAGGAACCCCTATAGTACATTACTACTCAATGGGTAAATCTGACAATATCAAGAACATCATTAAGCTTGCAACAGTTTAGAGAACAGGGAGCGGTTGACCACTTGTAGACCGCAAACTAATAAGCTCGTTATTTATAATTTTTTGGTTGTGATAAACCTCTTGTCTTAAAGCAAGAGGTTTTATGTTTTATACAAATCATAACTCCACCACAAACATCTACCACCAATGCAACACAATAAAACTCACACATACAGCTCCACAACATACATAAAGTAAAGACGCATATCTTGCGTGTCAAACACAGTAACCACAACAAACATCTACCACCAATGCTGAACAATAAAACTTACACATACAGCTCCACAACATACATAAAGTAGAGACGCATATCTTGCGTGTCAAACACAGTAACCACAATAAACATCTACCACCAATACTACACAATAAACATTACACATACAGCTCCACAACACACATAAAGTAGAGACGCATATCTTGCGTGTCAAAAACAATAACCACAATACATTGAACCGTAAACAATATTTCAAAGAACATCCTCTAAGTGAACTTAAAAGGTAACTGATACACTATCAATCACCCTCCAAAAGTACTTCTCTTATCAAATGCTCTTTTTAATACTGACTATTCTGACTATGAATGATATCATTTAATCACTTTTAGTAGCAGAAAGTGGGACACTGTAGCTAATAGGACAATATAAAACATTCTTAATTGTCCATTCCCAATTAAACTCCTCCCTATAATCAGTGATTTAAAACAATATTTTTAACCTCTAATAGGTTATATATTAAACCATCTATTACATTTGTTAATGTAAAACAATAACTATGAAAAAGACACTCAAACTATTAACCCTAATGTTATTCATAGCATTAGCCTCTTGCTCTAAATCAGCAGAATACGGAGAAATCTCTGCTGTTGCTTTAGAAGATATCAGCACAACAGATGCGGCTGCAGAAACTACTGCCGAAGCACCACAATCCACAGATTCTACTCAAGATATCACTGTACCTGAGCGTATGATAGTCAAAGAAGGGAATATACGTTTCGAAACTTCTAATGCACAAGAAACTCGAGCTAATATCGTAGCAAGTAGTAAAAAACTCAACGGATATCTATCACAAGACACATCAAATGTCTATGGCAATCGCACTGAACATACCATTGTGATTCGCGTACCAGCAAAGAACTTCGAAACCTTGTTAGAAGGAGTTACACAGACTGCCACTAAAGTAGACAGCAAAAATATCAATGCCTTAGATGTAACCGAAGAGTTCATCGATATAGAAGCGAGAATCAAGACGAAAAAAGAAATAGAAGAACGCTATAAAGAATTACTTAAACGCGCTAACACGATAGATGATATTCTAAGAATAGAAAGAGAACTAGGGGCTCTACGTGCGGATATTGAGTCATTCGAAGGACGACTAAAGTACCTAAAGAGTAGAATATCGCTAAGTACTCTTACGGTAACTTTCTATGAAAAAGGAGAATCAACAACAGGCTTTGGACACGAAATATCATCTGCCTTTGGTTCTGGATGGAGTAATCTATTATCATTCGTAATAGGGCTATTCTATATCTGGCCATTTATCCTAATCTCAATTGGATTAATCTTTATCATCAGACGTATCAGAAAACGCAGAAAACAGAATAAAATAAACTAATATAAAGCAAAAGCCCTACCATTATAGTAGGGCTTTTTATATTAATTGTGTATCTACCTGCTTTATGTGACACGCAAAATCTTGCGTCTCTACAGTAAAATCCTACTTATACCTAATGTCGCAGGTAAAAACCATAAACTATGAACCGTAAACCATACCTAATTCTAAATTCCTAATTCCTCATTAGAAATCTCCTCCTTCATCTCTAACAGATTCAACTCTCCATCGTATAATGCATGAAACACAAAAGGCTTATTCTCTAAGATGTATTTATAAATAAACCAATCTGTCTTCGGAGTAGGTACATTTAGCAAGTCCTCATACGCTATCCACTCTAAAGTTCCCTCGTTACACTCAGGAGGAGTGACAGCATCGATATCTGCTACGTACACATAGCTTAGCCAATTATACTTCACAGGAGAAGTCTCTGTCAGTATTCCGCAGAACTTCACCTTATCTACTCTTATCCCTGTCTCTTCAAATGTCTCACGGATCACCCCCTCTTCAGGAGTTTCGAAAGGTTCTATCTTACCTCCCACAGGAGTATACGTATCTTTATTGGGTTCTTTTAAACGCTTTAGAAGCATAAAGTTATTCCCATTTCTCAACACACACAGTGTTGCTATTCTTTTTATTCCTAACGGAACAGCAGTTGTACTCATCCTATTGCTCGTTTAATAATTCTTGAAAGCGTTCTACGAATTGACTAACGTGATATCCATCCATCAGTGCATGGTGTCCATGTATAGATACTGCCATGCGCTTACGACCATTCTCCTCCATTACTTTCCCAAAAGAAATCTTAGGACAACTATCTGGGAAGTCAAAATTACGTGCATGACTCATACTCGTAAAGTCTAGCCATGGCAAAGCTGAGATATGTAATACATTCTCACTATTCGACGCAGGTAATAATGAAGTTGACTGCTGTACACTCTCTATTTCACTTTTTGCCTCTGCGAAGAAAGTCTGTTTATCAGCATAATAATTCATATAGGCAAACCCAAAAGTTCCATTAGGTCTATTGATGGTAGGTGATGCGTGCACCTCATCATACAGATATACCTCGTTATCCACTATTCTATATCTAAACGCCTCTACCTCATTAGCTGCTCTAAGTGCATCATATAGATAAGTAAGGAAGAAAGAATCCTCATTCGCTTTAGCTCTATTATACACCGTAGTACAATCTACTTGTACTGTAATACCAAAAAAAGGTTCTGTAAACTGTTTAAAAAAAGCATATTGCTCCCCTCTCTCCCATTGAGTGGTATCAATCTTAGTTCTCATTTTGTTGTGTTGTTTTATTCACAGCGAAAATATACGTAATCTTCTTGATGGTAAAAGACTTTTGTCCTAGACTAACGTATACACCTTCGTTTACTCCTATTTCATCAACGCTCTTAACTGCTCTTCAAAATCCTCTCCTTGCATTCCTTCAAATCTCATCACTAGTTTTCCATCCAAATTAAACAACCAATAATCAGGTGTACTATTATTTCTATACATTGCTAGAACAGGACTTAGTCTCCCCTCTTTATTACTTAATAAAATACCCTTATTACCTTTAAATTCTGAGTAATATTTAAACTTATCTTTCTGATCATGTCCTGCGTAATATGTGATATGTACAAGCTTATCCTTCAAGTTATCAGCTATCTGAGCTGTCTTAGGAGCTGCCTTTTCACAATAACCACAGTGGTAAGTCGAAAAATCTAACAATACATACTTCCCCTTAAAGTAATCACTAAGCTTTACTTGCTTAGTTTGCATATCTTCAGCATAAAAATCATAATACTTAGCCCCAACTTCCAGAGGCTTATGATCTATAAATATCTTAAGCATCTGTACTTCTTTAGTATCATAATACTTAGGGTCTATAAGAGCATATAGCTCGTTTAAATAATCAGATGAATAATCTCTAGCCTGGTATTGTAGTAGGTATCGAGCATAAGCTGTATTAATATTCTTTTTTATAAAAGCATTATTTTGTTTGTTAATAAGATTTGACAACTTCTTAATCTTACCTAGAGGTTCTTCATCACTTAGATACACCTTCGCTACACTATCCTTATCTTTCCCTTCTTCTAGAAGACGATAATACTCTTTGATATAAACACTTCGTTCTTCTACTAACTGCTTATTAACTAACATATTTTCATATCTCAGACTGTCATTCACAGAATTTATCGCTCTAAGATTACCCGAAAAATCATTTATAGAGCCATGAATAGTTACAGACTCATTTCCTAAAAAGAAGAAGGTACTCTTTGTCTCTTTTCCTACATAAGCATCTAATCTCACATAATTAGGAACATCTTCTAGTACCATAGATACATCTACCTTACCATTCATTAGACTAAACTCTTGTTCTTGTCCACCACTAGATAACTTCATCTTTACCTCATTGCTTATTCCTTCCAGTTTTCCTGTTATATGTAGCTTCTCCTGTCCTAATACTCCTATAGAACACAGCATTAAAAGCATATAGAATATCTTATATTTCATAATTCACAAATTAATTAGAGCTAAGTAACAGCAATATAACTAATTAAAATACAACTAAATATCAACATTCAAATAAATATAGATACGCTCTTATTTCATCAACGCTCTCAACTGCTCTTCAAAATCCTCTCCTTGCATTCCTAAGAAATCTTTTACTAACTTTCCTTTAGTGTCAAAGAGCATATAATGTGGTGTCCCATTCTGTCTATACATACCGAGATTAGGCTCTAAACGTCCTCCATTATTCCAAATTAAGTTCCCTCTATCCTTCTTTAATTTGTAATAATCATGAAGGCCTTCTATATCATGGTCTACATAATAGGTAACGTATGTTAACTGATCTTTTAACTCTTCTGCTATTTGAGCTGTTTTAGGAGCTGCCTCTTGACAATATCCACAATGCAATGTAGAAAAGTCTAACAACACGTATTTACCCTTAAAGTAATCGCTAAATCTCACTTGCTTTTGATTGATATCTTTAGCTATAAAATCATAATACTTATCTCCTTCTTCTAGTGTATTACTATCTGCTATAGAGTAGACAAATCGAACTTCTTCAGTATTCTTATACTTCGGATCTATTAAAGGTGCTATCTCTCTAATCTCTTCAGGAGTAAACTGACTCAAACAATACCTCAATGAATAACGCCCATAATCTGTATTGATATTATCCTTTATAAAGTCAGCCGACTTCTGCTCTATCTCCCTTATGATTTTCGTTATCTTTCCTAGAGGTTCTACATTATTCATATACATTTTATACACGCTGTCACGGATAGCTCCCTCTTCTATCATAGTACGAGCTTCAGCACTTAGGATCTCTATCTTATCATTTAACTCTTTTGTCAATAAATGCTCTTGATATCTTAGCTCATCATATTTAGAATTCTCTGCTTTTATATTATTAGGAAAATCCTCTATAGAGCCGTTAAGTACAATAGCTTCATTACCTACAAAAAAAGTAGTATACTTCTGTTTACCTTCGTGTTCTACCATCATAAAGACTAATGTAGGTACAACTGTCAACTCCATTTCTACATCTAGTACTCCATCTTTTAATTGAAAGACAACCTTCTTAAAATTATTTTCTAATGTAAGCTTAGCTTCATTAGGTATTCCTGTAATCTTACCTGTTATGTGTAGTTTGTCTTGCGCCATTATTCCTATAGAAAAGAATAATGCGATTAACATCATTAGTTTATTAGTCATTGTTTAAATAATTAGGTTGGTAAATACAGATAGATACTACTGTCTCTTTTTTATTATTACTGTCTTAAGATGTCAATAATCACAAATTCTACACAATAAGATTAATCTTACTTCTCTATCTCTTCTAATATAATTGTCTTTAGGTCTGTATTAGCCCCATTAACTTCTTTTACCAACTTCCCTTCTGGGTTAAACAAAAGATAAGTAGGTGTCATCATATTTCGGTACATAGCCATAGCAGGATGGAGATAACCTTCTTTATTCCAAATTATGTTTCCTTTCTTTCCTTTTAACTCATAATACTCTTCAGCTTCTTTCAGATTATCACCTGTGTGATAAGTCACATACATTACTTTATCCTTTAACTCTTCTGCTATCAAAGCGGTCTTGGGAGCTGCCTTGCCACAAAACCAACAGTGAACATTAGAGAAATCTAATAGGACATACTTACCATTATAATAGTCACTGAACCTAACTTCCTTATTTTTCAAATCTAATGCGGTAAAGTCATAATATATATCTCCTACTTCTAACTGTTTAGAATCACATAAAGCCTTTAAAAACCTAATCTCACTTCTATCCATATTTATAGGATCCACTAAGCTATACAAAGTCTTAAACTGTTCTTCAGTAAATTGATCTACATAAAACCTAATTAAATGTCTACCATAATCAGTATTAATGTGCTTTTTCAGAAACTCGTACTGGCGCACAGCCACCTCTTTTCTAATAGTTTCTAGTTCCGCTTTATATTTTATAAATATGCTATCAGGCTTAGCCCCTTCCTTTATCTCTTTTTCTATGACCTTGTTAATATCATTGCGCTTCTTCTCAAGATCTTTAGTCAATACATAATTCTCATATCTTAATCCATCATACTTCGAGTTTTTAGCAACTACCTCATTAGGAAAATCATCAATAGAAGCATCGATAGTCACAGATTCGTTACCTAAAAAAAAATAAGTGTACTTGATATCATTGTCATAATACACAGTTATAGATACAGAAGCAGGTGCTTCTTTTAGATCAACCTCTACATCTATCACACCATCCTTTAGATAGAACTCTTTTTCTTTCTCTCCTCCTGAGATACTAAGTTTAGTCTTATTATCTATCCCCGTAATCTTACCTGTTACGTGTAGTTTATCTTGAGCCATTATTCCTATAGAGAAGAATAATGCGATTAATATCATTACTTTATTCATCATAGCTTACTATTTAATCTCTACAAGATAGGTAATTCAACTTATACAGAACAATATTATTCAAAGAATAACCTTCTCCCTCTTTATGATTTCAAATATCCCTGCCCCCTTATGGAGATAATGACCTCATTAGCTCTTTTTGCACAGATATGCACTTTCTTATTGCACATAGACATCTGTGATTCAAAACTTTAAGCTTATTCCATTTATTTTTATTCGGAAGCTATTCGGTAACACCCAGTATTTACTTGGGATAAGAGGTAGTTTACCGAACTGTATTCAGGTTGTACCCGAACCATCTACTATAGATTAAGATAGAAATAAAGCATTATTTGTATAAAAACGACGTGTATTTGAATTTTTATATTCTCTTTTAGAGGTAAAAATTGGTCAATTCGAAATAATGTCTATTTTTGTTATACAACCACAAAAAACGATATTGATATATGAGACCAGATTTATTTCAGGCACCTGATTATTACTTATTAGACGACTTGTTAAGTAATGAACACAAGTTAATTAGAGATACAGCGAGAGCATGGGTGAAGAAAGAAGTTTCTCCTATTATAGAAGACTTCGCTCAACGTGCAGAATTTCCAAAACAATTAATACCAGGGTTAGCCGAGATAGGTGGATTCGGTCCTTATATCCCTACAGAATATGGAGGAGCAGGATTAGACCAAATTTCGTATGGACTAATCATGCAGGAGATCGAGAGAGGAGATTCTGGTATTCGTTCTACCTCATCAGTACAGTCTTCACTAGTGATGTACCCTATCTGGAAGTATGGTAATGAGGAGCAACGCATGAAGTACCTACCTAAGTTAGCGACGGGAGAGTATATCGGATGCTTTGGATTAACAGAGCCAGATCACGGTTCTAACCCAGGTGGGATGCTGACTAACTTTAAAGATATGGGAGACCACTACCTGCTAAATGGGGCTAAAATGTGGATCTCTAATGCTCCATTCGCAGACATCGCTGTAGTATGGGCTAAGAATGAAGAAGGGCGTATACACGGGCTGATCGTAGAGCGTGGTATGGAAGGCTTCACTACTCCAGAGACACATAATAAGTGGTCACTGAGAGCTTCGGCTACAGGGGAGTTAATATTCGATAATGTCAAAGTACCTAAAGCTAACTTATTGCCAAACAAATCAGGATTAGGAGCGCCTCTAGGCTGTCTAGATTCTGCTAGATATGGTATCGCATGGGGAGCTATCGGAGCTGCTATGGACTGCTATGACACAGCACTTCGCTACTCGAAAGAGCGCATACAGTTCGACAAACCTATCGGTGCGACTCAGTTACAACAAAAGAAATTAGCAGAGATGATCACAGAGATCACTAAAGCACAGTTGTTAACTTGGAGATTAGGCGTACTGAGAGACGAAGGAAGAGCTACTTCTGCACAGATCTCTATGGCTAAACGAAACAATGTGGCTATGGCATTAGACATCGCACGTGATGCGCGTCAGATGTTGGGAGGTATGGGTATCACAGGAGAATACTCTATCATGCGCCACATGATGAACTTAGAATCTGTAGTGACCTATGAGGGGACACATGATATCCACTTGTTAATAACAGGTATGGATGTGACAGGATTCCCTGCATTTAAGTAATAAATATCTTTATAGATAAACTTTATACAAAGAGCTTCGCCTTTCGGTGAAGCTTTTTTACTTTTGTACTAAATTTTAGAAGATATGACTATTCAAGAAATCAATGCACAGATAGCTGAAGAAAGAAATGCGTTACTTCAACACCCTCTTTATAATAAAATAAAGACTATCCCTCACTTATGTACATTTATGGAAGGGCATGTATATGCGGTATGGGATTTTATGTCATTGCTTAAAGCGTTACAACAACAATTGACTTGTACTACGACTCCTTGGTTTGCCTCAGAGTTTCCACAGACACGCTATTTGATCAACGAGATTGTACTAGCAGAAGAGTCAGACCTAGCCTATGATGGACAGCGTCTGAGCCACTTCGAGATGTACTTAGATGCGATGATAACGGCTAAAGCAGATACTACTGCTATCGAAGCACTTATCCGCACTCTTAAGTCTGGTACACCTATCTTCGAAGCGATAGCACAGACAGACTTAGATGAAGGGGTAAAAGAGTTTTTAAACTTTACATTCAAGACTATCGAAGGAGGTAAAGCACATGAGATCGCAGCAGCCTTCACATTTGGTCGCGAAGATTTGATACCAGATATGTTTACCGAAATCTTAAAAGGTTTTCAACAAAACTTCCCTGAGACAGACTTGACAAAGCTAGTGTATTACTTCGAACGTCATATCGAACTAGATGGAGATGAGCATGGTCCGATGGCGATGAAGATGATCTCTGAGCTATGTGGAGATGATCAACAGAAATGGCAAGATGTCATCGCAATCTCTAAACAGGCACTAATAAAACGTTATAACTTGTGGAATTCTATCGAAAAATTTATAAAAACCAAGTAAGTTTAACGTTTACAAAACACTAATTTCTCATTAATTTACATATATTTACACAAAAGCATTAAAAACATGAAATTGAAAGGTAAAAACGCAATTATCACCGGAGGTGGAAGAGGATTAGGTAAAGCTACTGCTATTGCTTTCGCTCAAGAAGGGATAAACGTTGCTATTACTGGTAGAAACGAGAAAACATTACAAGCTACTGTTACAGAGTTAGAAGCATTAGGAGTGAAAGCTACTTATGCCGTATTCGATGTGACTGATAAAGCAAAAGTAAAAGCTGAAATAGCTAAATTAATAGAAACATTAGGAGGAGTAGATATATTAGTGAACAATGCTGGTATATCAGAATTCGGAAAATTCACAGATATGTCTGCTGAGCGTTGGGAAGAGATCTTACTTACTAACGTGATGGGAGTGTATAATGTGACTAGAGAAGTACTACCTCACTTAATAGATCAGAATGAAGGAGATATCTTCAACGTAGCTTCTACAGCTGGTCTTAACGGAAATGCAACTACGTCTGCATACTCTGCGTCTAAATTTGCAGTGATCGGGATGTCTGAATCACTAATGAAGGAAGTGCGTAAAAACAACATTAGAGTATGTACGCTAACGCCAAGTACTATCGCATCAGATATGTCTATAGAATTAGGGCTTACAGATGGTAACCCTGATCATATCTTACAGCCAGAGGACTTCGCAGAGCTTATCGTAGCTACATTGAGATTACCAAGAAGAGCCATGGTTAAAACAGCATCGCTGTGGACAACTAATCCTCAATAAATTAGAAGGAGAGGTTTGACTCCTATTCTTTCTTATTACTTATTATGATTACAACCTAAACTCGCTATTTTGGCGAGTTTTTTATTGTATTAATTTTTTATTTAGCAACCGTTTTTTTATTTACTTTTGCGCCGATTTATATACATTATTTCGTCATGATACGAAAAATAATACGCTTCTTTTTAAAGCTAGCACTTCTCTTTTTTGGACTGAGTATTTTCTCAGTACTAGTCTTTCGTTTTGTCCCTGTACCTTATACCCCACTGATGTTTATCAGACTGTATGAACAGGTCAAAGACGGCAAACCAATGACACTACAACATAAATGGGTACCTCTAGACGACATCAATGTCAATCTACAGAAGGCAGTGATCGCTAGTGAGGATGGACACTTCTTGACGCATAATGGTTTTGATTTTAAAGCCATAGAGAAAGCAATGAAGAACAATGAAAAAGGCAAAAAGATCAAAGGCGGTAGCACCATCTCACAACAGACTGCTAAGAATGTGTTCTTATGGCCAGGGCGTAGTTATATCCGCAAAGGCTTTGAAGCGTACTTCACTGTACTGATAGAGTTCTTATGGCCTAAGGAGAGAATCCTAGAAGTCTATCTAAATAGTATAGAGATGGGTGATGGTGTCTATGGAGCACAGGCTGCGGCAAAGCATTGGTATAATAAAGATGCAAAGAGCTTAACTGCTAATCAAGCAGCAGGTATTGCGGTCATCCTACCGAGTCCGAGACGATATAAAGCCAATAACTCTGGACCATATATCGCGAAAAGAAAGAATACAATCACACGTTATGTGAACAACTTCGGTCCTCTCGATTTTAATAAGAAAGGAGCTAATAAAACAGAGAATAAAAAGAAGTAATCCTATTTTAACTATTTAAATTACAGTATTAACATAGTTTTTTTATAACTTTGTTAGGAACTAAAATAAATTCCTATGAAAAAAGTATTGTTATCATTCGCAGTAGTTGGATTATTATTCGCTACTTCATGTAAAGACACAAAAGCTGAAGAAACAACTCCAGCTGTAGAAAACACAGAAGCTACAACAGAAGAATCAGCTGCTGTATCAGAATTTGAAAAAGCTAAAACTGAAGCTGAAACAAAATTAGCTGATGCTAAGAAAGCAGTAGAAGAAGCTGTTAAAAAAGGAGACAAAAAAGCTCAAGAAGAAGCTAACAAAGCTTTAGAAGCTGCACAAAAAACTTGGGATGATGCTAAAGCTAAATTCGAAGAAGTAAGCAAAAAAGCTGGTGATGCAGTAGAAAACGCTAAAGATGCTACTGAAGAAAAAGTAGAAGAAGTAAAAGACGCTACTGAGAAAAAAGTAGAAGAAGTGAAAGAAGCTACTGAAAAGAAAGCTGATGAAGTAAAAGGTGCGATGAAAGACGCAGCTGACAAACTAAAAAAATAGTATTTATAGAATACGGAAAGGAGCTCATGACGAGCTCCTTTTTTTGTTTACTCTTATAAGGATACTATAAATTTTATAGATATTTTTAATATCTTCATAAATATAAACAATTACGTATCAATGACATTGCCTAATATATTTCGTACATTTACATAGTAATAAAAAATCAAAACACTATGAAAACAAATATCGGTCTTACAGACAACGCACGTCAATTCAATGCAGAAGTACTATCTAAATTATTAGCAGATGAGTTTATCCTTTACACTAAAGCGAGAAATGCTCATTATAACGTAACGGGGGTAGACTTCCATTCTAAACACGTATACTTCGAAGAACTATATACAGAACTAGCAGTGAATGTAGATGCTGTAGCAGAACGTATTAAAACTCTAGGACACTATGCTCCTTCTTCTTTAAAAGATTACTTAAAACTAACTCACTTAACAGAAGAGAGAAAAACTACAGATACAGATAGTAAGTCTTGGATAGCTGAGTTATTAATAGACTATGAGGTAATCGTATCATTCATCAGACAGAATATAGATGCTATTGAAGAGTCTAATGATAAGAGTACTGCTGACTTCTTAATCGGCTTAATGGAAGCGCATGAGAAAACAGCTTGGATGCTACGTTCTCACTTAGGATAATCAGTGAAACAACATTATATCAAGGTTTGCCTTTTTTGGGCAAACCTTTTTTGTTACTTTTACCTCAAACAACAATAACCAATATGAAAAAGCTATTTATGTTGGGAGCAGTATTATCCCTACTAGTATCGTGTTCTCAACCTAAAACAGATATAGAAAGAGCAGAGGTATTCCAAAAAGAACTCAACAAAGAGTTTAGCGACTCTAAAACATCTCCATTACCTAAGGATGCCCTAAAGAAGTTTAAAGGACTTGATTTCTTCCCTATAACAGAAGATTATGTTGTAGAAGCTAAACTAGTTCGCACACCAGACGAAAAGCCTTTTACGATGCCTACAACGACTTCGAATAAGCTGAATTATGTCAAATACGGAGAACTACACTTTACATTAGATAAAAAAGAACATAAAGTAGATGTCTTTCAGGATCTAGATATCCTAAAGAAAGAAGACTATGCTAATCATCTATTCTTACCCTTTACAGATCTTACTTCTGGGGTGACTACTTATGGTGGAGGTAGATATATAGATTTAGAGATACCAGAAGGAGACCTTATCACTCTAAACTTTAATCAGGCTTATAATCCATTCTGTGTGTATAACCCTAAGTACTCATGCCCTATACCACCTGAACAAAACTTCATAGAAGTAGAAATAAATGCTGGTGTAAAAAATTATAAATACGAATAAGCAGAGTAGCAAGAAACGGATTGTGAGTGAGTAAGAGTCAATATACTTTTGGGTTTCTAAATACAGTAAAATGAAACTAAAAGGTAAAATAGCGCTTATCACTGGTGGAACTAGTGGTATCGGTAAAGCAACGGCACTCCTATTTATCCAACACGGTGCACAGGTCATCATCACAGGTAGAAATAAACATACTATCGACAGTACAGTAGCAGAACTAGGTCATCAGGCTATAGGTATCGTCTCTGACGCAGGTAATATGGTAGACCTTATGCGTCTAGGTGAACAGTTACGACACTATACTACTCGTTTAGACATTGTGTTTGTCAATGCTGGTTTTGGCAAATATGCTCCACTAGAACTAATAGACGAGACGCACTATGAAGAGATGTTCAATACTATCGTTAAGGGGACTCTATTCACTGTACAGCAGGTCTTACCTCTTATGTCTAGTGATAGCGCTATTGTGCTAAACACTTCTATTGTCACAGAAGTAGGGATGCAAAACTCTAGTGTCTATTCTGCTGCTAAGGCAGCTGTACAATCGTTCACTAAGACCTTTGCCTCTGAATTAATCAGTAGAGGAATACGCGTTAATGCTATATCTCCTGGTCCTATCCAAACGAATTACTTCGACCGATCAAACTTATCCAAAGAACAGGTCGAATCTTTCACGACTTCCTTTGCACCACAGGTGCCTATACAGCGCTTCGGTCAAGCGTCTGAAGTAGCAGAAGCAGTCATGTTCTTAGCTTCTGATGCCGCTTCATACATAGTAGGTACAGAGCTAAGTGTAGATGGAGGCTTTCCAAAGATAAAACATCATAAAGAAAAAGGCGATAAATTAAAAAGGCGAGTCAAAATATTGACTCGCCTCTATTTTATTTAAAAACTGTTGTTTCCTATTTCTGTTTCTTGATACCCATATTGTATAGTGTAAATGCTTGTAAGTCTCATTCACTTGTATTGAAAAAGTTGCATCAATTTGTCCAACTTTTTAAAGTCAGTCCAAAGACTTTTTTGCACTTTTATTTCTTTAAAGTGAAAGTACTTATATAGACTTTGTAAAAAACAAGAAAAAAATTAATGAGATAATTGAACAAAATAAGAACCTTCTTTCGAAGCTATTAATTTCTTTCCTTTAAATAACTCTAATTTTATATATGGTGATTTAACTTTGTTATCAGGATTATTGGAAACTAAAACCTTTATTTGTGTAGAGTGGTGTTTTCTTTGTTTAATTTCTATTTCACTATTACCTTCTATTTCATATCTATTATTACCTCCCACACCTTCATAAGTTAATATTAAATATGTCTCTTTAGGATTTGTTGTTACTTTTAATCTGTAAGTACTAATAGGGTTCAACTCTTCGTCTTTTGAACAAGAATTAAAACTCATAACACACATTAATACTATAAATATAGCTAATAATTTTTTCATGTTTTTGTTTATAATTTCCACAAACATACATTTTAAAAGTCTAAAATATATGTCAAGATATGTCTTGTTTGTTACAAATTGAGAATTTCTATTTCACTTTTAATCTTAAGAAAGCAAAATTGGTAAAGTGAGAGCAATATAAATTATAGGTATGCATCTGATATTGTGATACTAGTGACATCTATATTTTCTAGAATCATTATTAATCTAATAGAGAAACTGAATCAATAACATACTGGACTGAACTATAACTAAACGAATAAAAATAGGTCTCTTAAAAAAACAAAAGGCGAGTCAAAATATTGACTCGCCTTTATTGGATTTAAAAACTGTTGTTTCCTATTTCAGTTTCTTGATACCCATATTGTATAATGTAAATGCTTGTAAGTCTACGTGCTCTTGTATTTGTTGAGCAATAGATTTACCAGCACCATGTCCTGCATTCGTTTCAATACGAATTAACATAGGGTTATTACCTGTATTTTTAGCTTGTAACTCAGCTGCAAACTTAAAGCTGTGCGCTGGTACTACTCTATCATCATGGTCTCCAGTAGTTACCATTGTAGCAGGGTATGCTACAGCTTTCACATTGTGTAGAGGAGAATATCCTTTTAAGTACTCGAACATCTCTTTGCTATCTTCTGAAGTACCATAGTCATACGCCCATCCTGCACCTGCTGTGAATGTGTGGTAACGCAACATATCTAATACTCCTACTGCTGGTAAAGCTACTTTCATAAGATCAGGACGTTGAGTCATAGTAGCTCCTACTAATAACCCTCCATTAGATCCACCTTTAATAGCTAAGAAATCAGATGAAGTATATTTATTGTCAATTAAGTACTGACCTGCAGCGATAAAGTCATCAAATACATTTTGTTTTTGTAATTGAGTACCTGCTACGTGCCACTCTTTACCATACTCTCCACCACCTCTAAGGTTTGGTACAGCATATACACCACCATTCTCTAACCAAATAGCATTAGCAATGCTAAATGAAGGAGTCAAGCTAATATTAAACCCTCCGTAAGCATATAGCATAGTAGGATTCTTACCATCTAACTTAAGACCTTTTTTATGTGTAATGATCATCGGTACTTTAGTTCCGTCTTTAGAAGTATAGAATACTTGTTTAGACTCATATTGAGAAGAGTCAAACTTCACTTTAGGTTGCTCATATACTTTAGACGTACCATCTACTGGATTGAAAGCATAGATACTTCCTGCAGTGATATAGTTCGTGAAAGAATAGTACAATGTAGTGTCTGATTTTTTACCACCAAAACCACCAACAGTTCCAACTCCTGGTAATTCTACTACTCTCACTTTTTTACCTGTATAGTCATACTGCTCTACATACGCTACAGCATCTTTTAGGTAGTTAGCGAAGATATATCCAGCTCCTGTTGAAGGTGTCAATACATTCTTCGTTTCTGCGATAAAGTCAACCCAATTCGCTTGTCCTGGGTTCTTAGCATCTACAGTTACTACTCTTGTGTTAGGTGCTTTATAATCTGTTACGATATATAATTTACCATCTTTACTATCTAATACTCCATTACTGCTATCGAAGTTATTTACTACAGTAACAATAGGACTATTCGCTACAGTTAGATCTTTCACATAAAGCTCGTTTCCATAAGTAGAATTAGCAGCTGTAATAATTAAATATTTATTATCACTAGTCACTCCTCCACCTACGTAACGTCTCTTCTGATCTTTTCCGAAGATTAGAGCATCCTCTTTCTGAGCTGTACCTAATTTGTGGTAATATAATTTATGTTGATCTGTCTTCGCAGATAATTCACTACCTGTTGGTTTATCATAACTAGAGTAATAGAACCCTTCATTACCAAACCAAGAAACACCACTAAACTTCACATCTACTAATGTATCACCTATCACTTGTTTTGTTTCTGCATCTAGAACGATAATCTTTCTCCAGTCACTTCCACCTTCAGAGATAGCGTAAGCTACTTTAGAACCATCCTCAGAGAAATCAATACTTCCTAATGATGTAGTACCATCTTTAGAGAATGTGTTAGGATCTAAGAATACTTCTTCTTTACCAGCTTCATCTTTGCGGTATAAAATAGACTGATTCTGTAACCCGTCATTTTTAAAGAAATAAGTGTATTTACCTTCTTTAAATGGAGCACCGATCTTCTCGTAGTTCCATGCCTCTTCCATTTGTTTCTTTAGGTCATCTCTAAAAGGAATCTGAGCTAAATAATCAAAAGTAACTTGGTTCTCTGCTTTTACCCAAGCAGCAGTTTCTTCTGATCTATCATCTTCTAACCATCTATATGGGTCAGCTACTTCTACACCGAAGTAAGTATCTACTACCTCACCTTTTTTCGTGTCTGGGTACTTTAGTTCTACATTTGCTTCTTCCGTAGCTCCTTGCTTACAAGAAACTATGATTGTAGCAACTAGTAAAGTCATAAGTGTTTTTCTCATAAATGTTTAAGTTAGTTATTGTTTTCTTAAATAATAAGTTAGTAAATATATCCATAAATATATAAAGAGCAAGGAGAATCCTCCTTACTCTCTATATATTAACATTATTTCCTATTATTAATGCTTGTGTTCATGGTCGTGATCATGATCTCCCTCTCCTGGGTTTACAATATTCACAGTTCTAAATTCCATAGCTTGGTTACCTGCCTTATCTAATACTTTTACTACAAAGTGGTATTCACCTCTCTTTGCCTCTTTGTCTATTAAGATTTCGTGGTGATGTATATGTGCATTTCGCTGTCCATAGATATCATCCCAGCTATTTTTATATTTAAACGATTTGCGGTGTGCGTTCTCTTCATCATCGTGATCATGGTCATGATCGTGGTCAGCATGTCGTACAGATACACTGTGTGTATGCGTATGCCCCTCAGCTGAGTGAATGTCAATATCATAAGACCCTAAGGCGATATTATCTGATACATCCATATCAAAGTGGATAGTCTCTCCTGCTTCTAATTTAGCTCCTTCTTCTGGTGCGTTTAACACGATCACAGGTTTTTGAGTATCTACATCTGAATCACTCTTCAGACATGATGTAAATAATATACTACTTAATAAAGTTACGCTTGCTATATATTTTAATTGTTTCATTTTTTTAATGTTTAAAAATCCAGATTGTGACTTTATACTTAGCCTAGCACAATCTGGAGAATGAGTTAAATGTCTTTGTTCTTACCTAGTGCAAAATGAGTTAACTCTTCTGCAGGTGGTCCTCTTAACCAATAAAAAGGAAACAGACACTCTTTATAGCTGACTACTACCTCGATTACTAATTCATCGTGTACTCTCTCGACCCATAACACTAGTGTGGAGACTATGTGTTCTATAGCAGGTGAGAGCTTACATATATACTGCTCACAGTAGTGAATCGTATTACTATCTACATATTCTAATTTAGCTGACTTCTGCCCAAAGTGATGATCAATGATGACATAGTGAAGAGTATTGTTCAGTATAGGTACTAAGAATAAAGTACACCATAGCGAACATACTATAGCACGTATGTTCTTATCTGTCATATCAGAATGGTACTTGTATCATCAATTGTATTGAACGTCCTAACTCAGGTATACCTAATGGTCTGTAGAAGCTCGTATGATTTAATATCTTCGTATCGAACATATTTGAGATAGACAGTGTAGTACGCGCCTTAAACTTACCAAACTGTACTGTAGAAGACACTCCAGCACCGAAGCTCTGACTACTAGGTGTCACTTCTTCTCCCTGTGCAATACGTTCTTGCTCAGCATACCACTTCCCGTTAAAGTACACTTCTGACTCTTTAAACAGATCCGTATCTCTAAAGCTATATCTAACCTCTCCGAATACATTCATCGGAGGAGTGAATGGCAATGGATAAGCTCCGTTCTGCCCATTAGACACTTGCTGATTATAGATATACTCAAGTACTGCTGATATATTTAGACGATCAAAAAAACGTTTCTCTACTTTCCATTCAAAACCGCTAATGATAGCTTCTGACTGGGTATATTCATAAATCTGCCCACTATCTGGTAGTATAGAGAACTTACCTGATGGCTTTAGGTAGATATAATTAGAAAAATAATATAAATAAGGGCTAAACGTCGTATTAAACGTAGGAGTCTTAAACTCTGCTCTAAAGTCTAATGCAATCCCCTTCTCTGGATCAAGATCAGGATTCCCTTTCTCATGTCTAAAAGCTCCGTGGTGAACACCATTAGATGCTAACTCAATAGCAGTGGGGAATCTAAAGTTAGTACCCACGGTAGCTCCAAAATTAAAGTTGTCGTTTAGCGTATACTTTGCACCTACCATTCCATTCACACTATTGAAGTCTCTATCTGTAGTCGTACTTCTCTGTGCATATTTATTAGCTAGCTGATCTGCATAGCCCTGTTCTTTTAAATAGTCAAATAAGAATTGATCATAAAACGGCTTAACATGTACACTTGCATAGTCAAAGCGTGCTCCTCCTTCTAAAGTCAATTTATCATTCACGAAATACTCATACATCCCGAATACACCTGTACTCTGTCTATTAAACTTGGGTAATAAGAATCCGTATCCGTCAATGGTATTATTCTGAAAATTCTGTTGTACTCCTAATGTCAACTTATGGTTGTTATTAAATAGATGTTCATACTTCACAGAAGCATCTACTGTATTTAATACAAACTGTAACTCTAGATTAGGGTTAGAACTTGGTGGTGTTTGATCATCAAAGTGAGAGTGAAACAAGCTGTGCTCTTGTCTTCTATTATTTTGATAAGCGACCATAAAAGTCCACTTATCTTGTAATGAACTATCCCATGTAGTTGTATTCACTACCTTAAAGTGATTGACGTTCTGACGTGGGTATTCTATATTGCGGTGATTCCCGTCATCTGCTACAGATGCCACATTAGGCAATCCGTGAGATCCTGGAAAGAATCCACTCTTGTCATAAACATTACTAATGCTCAGGATATTTTTAAAGTTATTATCCACATATCCTATTTGTCCATATAGTGCAAAGTTCTTAGAAGCAGTATTCTTCATTCTATTGCCATAGATAGGAATCACAGTGTTTAAATAGTTTATCTCAGACACAGGTACACGATAGTCACCAGCATCTTGACCTGTTGCTTTAAACTTATAGAAGAACTTCTCATCTCTTCCCTTTACCTGTACAGAAGCACCATACGAATCGTTAACTGTCTTGCCAAACATAGTAGCACTGCCACTAAATGAGTGTACTTCTGGTACCTTCTCATTATTAATCTTGATCACACCTCCGATTGCATCACTCCCATACTCAATAGTACCTACACCCTTTATCACTTCTACTTCTTCAGTACTGAAGGCATCTATCTCTAATCCATGGTCTGCTCCCCACTGTTGACCTTCTTGTTTGGCCCCATTCTCAGCGACAGCTACACGGTTAAATCCAAGTCCTCGAATAATAGGTTTAGAAGCTCCTGCCCCTATCTCCATAGCATTAACCCCTGGTACTGATGTCAAGGTTTTAGCAAATGAGCCTGAAAAACTCTCTACTAGTTGCTTATTACTAACTACCTCAGTATTCGCAATCGTCTTTAGCCCATGTGTCGATACAACTACTTGGTCTAGCAGTGTATTGTCCTCCTTAAGGTGCAAATCTAAATACATATCAGACTTCACTGTAAGCAAGGTATCAACAGTCTTATAACCAAGATATTCAACTAATAAACGGTGTTGACCTGCAGATACAGGTGTAGATATAAATTGTCCCTTCAGGTCAGTTCCAGACTGTAATCCCGAAAAAGTTATATTACTCCCTACTAATGCTTCTCCATATATGTCTGATACCTTACCCTTTACAACATATTGTTGTGCGTAAGTACCAATAGAAGCCACTAGTGAAAGCATAAGAATAGATATTCTCATTTAATCGCTAATAATTTAATTGTACATAAATAATCTATCCCTTTGCAAAGATTGCAAGAGACTTAAACAATAATTTATGCTAATACAGGGGGTGCCCTAAGGGAAAAGAATACCTGTGAAAGAGGTATAATAGATAGTGATACAATATCCTGAACTGATCTGGCTACATCATAAGTAATGAACTCTACAGACAATACATCTGAAGTGATAGCAGGGTTAAGTATAGTATCACAGACAAAACACTTGTCTAGCTGACTATGTGCTTCCTTAAAAGTAAGTTGATCCGATAGATCTCCTCTACTTTCATTAAAATGAGCATGTGTACTGTGTTCTTTTTCGTACTCTACTGAAGAAACAATATGTTCAAAACTATGCATAAACTGAAAAACGATGGTAAACATAATGGCTACCACCAACAATATTCTTGATATGTTTTTCTTTGCTTGCATACTGCAAATATAGACAAGAATGCTAGAAATAGACAATATGAATGATAATATTTAATAATTAGTTCATATTGAGAGTCACCCTCTTTCTAATTCTTATTCGATTAATCTCTTTTATAAACAAGGTATTTATTCATTTTTCTACTCTAAAACAATACTTCTTACAATTCTAGCTTTCTCAATACATAACATATTTTAAATCAGAATCATAAACTAAAATCAAATATTCTAACAACAATAAAACAACCTCCTTCCTAAAACACTGTAATCAATATTAAACCACTTCAGTCCTTCGATAGTATAATAAGGTAACACTAGTATACTGATTCCATAGTGATCGCATACTTTTAGCCCTTTTTTATGCGAGCAGTATCCGATAACTATGCGACCACTATGCGATAAGTCCAATTAGGGTTTGTCTCGTCCTACTATAGCTGTACAGTTATTATTTATAATCCTATTCTTCACTGTACAAATGTGTTCAGTATAGAACAAAAATTATTGTTTGTGTTTTGTTACCTTTGTTTCTCATAAAAAATCATTAATAATGAATAGCAGACTATTAGGAAGTATATTAATCATCGCAGGTTCTTCTATCGGTGGAGGTATGTTAGCCATGCCTATCACATCAGCAGGAGTAGGCTTTATAGGGGCTACATTACTGTTATTTATCATTTGGTTTGCGATGTGTTATACAGCATTATTGATGGTTCGTATTTATGATTTTAATAGTCCTAAAGATGGCTTTGATACCTTGACTAGGAAGTATGCAGGATTCACTGTAAACCGAATAGCCGGGCTAAGTCTTATGTTCTTAATCTATGGGCTGACAGCTGCGTATATGTCTGGTGGTGGTACCATCCTAAAGACGAATATAGACCTTCTACTAGACACTAATCTAGACGATCGCTTAGCAGTGCTTATCTTCTCTGCTATATTCAGTACTATTGTGATTATTGGGACGAGATGGGTAGATTGGTTTACTCGTATTCTTTTTACAGGTAAGCTTATCTTCTTAGCGCTATTAGTGATCGTTATGACTCCTCTGATAGAAGGAGCAAATCTACTTCACATGCCCTTATCACAAGGTCTAGTGATTATGTCTATCCCTGCGATATTCACCTCTTTTGGTTTTCATGGAAGTATCCCTAGTATTGTTGATTATCTAGAGGGGAATAAGAAACTATTAAAAAGAGCCTTTATACTAGGAAGCTTACTACCCTTAGTGATTTACTTAGTTTGGCAGATCGTTATATTAGGGACTTTAGATCAGACTGTCTTTATGCAAATATTGCAAGAACACTCTGAGGTAAAAGGGTTATTACTTAGCATAAGAGAATTATCTAATTCTACCTATATTGAGACTTTATTTAGTTTCTTCGCTGCTACAGCATTAGGTACCTCTTTCTTAGGAGTAAGTATTGGGTTGTTAGATTACTATAAAGACTTGTTTAAAAATAAGTCAAAAAAATTAATCAAGCCTCTAGCCGCTATCTGTACATTCATACCGCCACTACTATTTGCACTCTTCTATCCAGAAGGTTTTATCTTGGCATTAGGGTATGCGGCGATAGCAGGTGTTGTATTAGCATTAGTCATTCCTGTGGTGCTGTATTTAAAGGCAATGAGATTTCACAAAATCAAAATTTCGTTGTTACAATATTTCATTATCGGTTTTATATTAATACTTTCTTTAGTAATAGTATTTGCACAACTATTAGTCGTTAGCAAAAGCTAAAACCTAAATGTTTTATAAACTTTCTAAAAGTTAGTTAAGAAACGTTTTGTATCATTTTAATTTAGGAATTTACGAGATTCAAAGACCTAGAAATTGCGTAAATTTGCAAGCTTAAATTATTATATGATAAACAAATACTTACTAACAACAATATTCGTTATCACACTGATAACGAACACCGTATCTTTTGCACAACAAAGTGTAGAAGTCATCTCTAATGAAGAGCAACGGGATAGCACGGCAGCAAAACAGAAATTTTTTGACCGTGTAGTTTCTTATTTTGAAGAAGCTAAAAAAGATAAATCACAGAGCAAATTTGACCTCTCATTCATAGGTGGTCCAAGCTACTCTGTAGATACTAAACTAGGACTAGGGATAGTCGCTTCTGGACTGTATAGAGTAGATAAAGAGAACCTAGACTTACCCCCTTCTGATCTGGCTATTTATACTAACTTTACTACAAGTGGATTCTTCGCTATCGGAGTAGAGAACACAACGATATTTCCTAATGATGATTACCGATTTCACTACGATATGGCATTTAAATATATGCCTAGTAAATACTATGGTATAGGATACGAGGCAGGTAGCCAAGGAGACTATGTGAAGTACGATGAATATCACTTAGGCTTGAAATTTGATGTATTAAGAAAAGTGTTGCCGAATACATATGTAGGATTAGTCTTTTCTGCTCAGAATATTCAGAGTAGAAACTTCAGAGATAGTGAGGTGAGACCTGATACAGACTCTAAAGATACGGCTATCGGAGGAGGATTTATCGCGTCATACGATAGTAGAGACTTTATCCCTAACCCGAGTAAAGGAATCTTTATCCAATATGAACAGACTTTTTTCCCGAAAACACTGGGAAGTAATAAACACTTCGGAAAGATTAACTTTACAGCACGTGCATACCAACAGGTGTGGAAGGATGGGCTAATAGCCTTCGACTTAAATGGAGAGTTTAACAATGGTGAAGTGCCATGGACAATGCTCTCTAAACTAGGAGGAGCTAGACAGATGAGAGGGTACTACAGTGGGCAGTATCGAGATGGAAAACAGATCAATACACAGATAGAACTAAGACAAAAAATACATAACCGACATGGTGTAGCAGTATGGGGTGGTGCAGGTAATGTGTTCGAGAATATGGATAAGTTTGATTGGAGCCACACCTTACCAACATATGGTATAGGATATAGATGGGAGTTTAAAAATAGAGTGAACGTACGTCTTGACTATGGTTTTGGTAAAGGACAGAGTGGATTCTATTTTAATATCTATGAATCGTTTTAAGGGATAAAATGACTGAACAATTAAATAAAAAAGGATTCTTTAGTAGAATCATAAATAACCCGATCGCCTTGTTTTGGTTCTATATTGCTGTCAATATGGTTCCGAGCATTTATTTTGTCTTTACACAACCCGTGAATCTAATTGGGAAAATCGTAGTCATACTGTTTCCTTTAGGGTTATTCATGACAATATTCTCTGCGTTTAAAAATTCGGGAGCCTGGTTACTACTATGCTTTCCATTCCTGTTTTTGCACGCTTTCCAGATCGTGTTATTCTACCTATTCGGAGAAGATGTGATAGCCGCAGATATGTTTCTAAACGTAGCAACTACGAATACTTCAGAAATAAATGAACTACTAGGTAGTCTATTGCCTTCTATCGCCTTTGTGTGTTTCTTATACATTCCACCTATCGTATTCGCTATACTTCAGTGGAAGAGAAAGAACTTCTTAGACTGGAGCTTTAGAAGACAGACTCTATTACCTGCAGTACTGTTATTAATAGCATCACTAGTATTATCATTCTTCAGTGCGAATAAGAACACTGGTACATTTGCCTTTAACCAAGATGTGTATCCTATCAATGCGTTACACAACTTAGGGTTCGCAGTGAATAAATGGGATAAGGTCAATCGATACCCTGAGACCTCTAAAGACTTTACCTTTAAAGCTACTAGAGACAGCATCTCTACTGATAAAAGACAAATATATGTACTGATCATAGGTGAGACGAGTAGAGCTGATAACTGGTCTCTGTATGGATATGATCGCGAGACCAATCCGAAGCTAAAGAATGAGAAGAACTTGGTCGTGTTTAAAGATGCATTAACGCAATCGAATACGACACATAAGAGTGTCTCGATCATCTTATCAGAAGCAGAGGCAGAAAACTATAATTCTATCTATGTCAAAAAAGGTATTGTGCACGCGTTTAAAGAAGCTGGCTTTACCACGATATCGCTGTCTAATCAGGCAGAGAACTCTTCGTTTATAGAATACTTCACTAAAGAAGCAGATATCTATAAGACGATACGTACTACTGATAGCCATACCCGTATGACGGAGAATCACTATGATGAAGAGTTGGTAGACTTAATGCAAAAACACATACAGGAGACTACTGGAGATCTATTCATCTTATTACATACCTATGGGTCACACTTTAAGTATATGGAGCGCTACCCTGAGAACTTCAGACAGTTCACTCCTGATGAGATAGGTGGTGTAAAGAAATCTGAGAAAGAACACCTAGTCAATGCGTATGACAACTCTATCTTATACACAGATCACTTCTTAGCTAAAACGATAGAAGCCCTGAAAGAGACTAATGAAGAGGTAGCTATGCTATATACTTCTGACCATGGAGAGGACTTATTCGACGATGATAGAAATAGGTTCTTACACGCTTCGCCTAGTCCGACTTACTATCAGCTAAGAATACCATTCTTAATGTGGTTCTCGGATGAGTATATTACCCATAATGAAAAGAGAATGACCGCAGTACAAGAGAATAAAAACAAGCCTATCTCTACGAATGCAGTATTCCATACGATGATTAATGCAGCACATATTCGTACTTCTTATCTAGAAAAGGACTTATCGTTAGTCAATAGAGCTTTTAATGCAGAAGCTCGTATGTACTTAAATGACCACGATATCGCTGTTCCTTATACTAAAATGAACTTGAAGAAAGAAGATTTCGAAATGCTGAAAAAGAATAATATTAAAGAATAAACAACAAAACAATGATACACAAAACTAAACATAAGATACTAGCACTAGCCATGTGTGCTATGCCGCTGCTAGCTACGGCGCAGAGTGAGAAAGTAGAATCTATAAAACTAGGTAATATGGATCACTGGATGGTACGCGAAGTTAAAGAATCGTTTATCATCGGGGGTAATACACAATACCTATACGAAATCACTGAAACAAAAGATACACTAAAGGACAATACGCCTTATAAGAATAAAAAGTCTCCATGGGCGACCTCATCTGTACTAGCTACTGTAAGCGGTATAACGAAAGGGAGTGTAACTGTATTTCCAGAAAAAAGAGATAATGGGTACGCTGCTCGTTTAGAGACTCGTATAGAGAAAGTGAAAGTACTAGGAGTAATTAATATCAATGTACTCGCTAGTGGAACAATCTTCTTAGGGGAAATGATAGAACCTATCACAGATACTAAAAACCCTCAAAGTAAACTAGTAACAGGTATTCCTTTTACTAAAAAGCCTAAAGCACTACAGTTCGACTATAAAGTAACTACTGGTGGTCCTTCTAAACGTGTGAATGGTATGGGAAGCGGAACTGATGCTAAGCGAAATGACAAGGCCGAGATACAGATTCTACTACAAAAGAGATGGGAAGACAAAGATGGTAATGTACATGCTAAACGTATAGGTACGGGATGGGAACTGATGGATAAGTCTGTAAAAACATGGCAAAACAAACACCGTCTGACTGTAAACTATGGTGATATCACGAAGCAGAGTTACTATGGCGCACATATGGCACTGAGAACAGGTAGCAATGCATACTACACTAGAAATAGCAAAGGTAAGATGGTGCCGATCATAGAAGAAGGTTGGGGTACTGCAGATGACGAGGTAACTCACCTAATCGTACAATTCTCTTCTAGTAATGGAGGAGCGTATATCGGTAATACGGATAGCCGTTTATGGATAGATAACGTAGGATTAGTTTATTAAAAAATATCAATACAAAAAAAAGAGGTAGTTTAATCTGGATTAAACTACCTCTTTTTTTTATCTTATTACTTCACTCTAGTACTATCGTGGCTATGAGTTTCTATTCCCCCGTTCCACAAAGTCAGAATGTCTGTAGCTACAGCAGCTCCACTACCAGCAGCTATCGCTAACTGACTCCTATGTCCTGCTAATGTTCCTGCCACATAAACTCCTTCTGTTACTAAGTGATCTTCGTTTCTCAACTGGATTCTATTCTTAGCAGCTAGTGACTTCTTATGTGGTATTACATATTCCATTAATCCTTCTACTTCAAAAGTAGGGCTAGAATTAATAGCTACTACTACAAGTGAAGTATAGTATACTTCCTTATTCGTCTTGACTTCAAATACTCCATCCCTCTTCTGTACAGAAATAACCTTCTCACCTGTGATTTGGTCAATGTGGTTGTAGTAATTTAAGTCTTCTATAGACTGTTCTAATAGGTCTTTTCCTAAAGTCCCTTGTTTTATACCATAAGCATTATAGAAGATAGCATCTTGAAGCATTGAGCTCTTCTGATGCATAATAATACCTACTTTCTTATCTGTTACAAAAGGTTTCTTTACAGCACTACCAATAACTTGCGCACAAGATACTCCTGATACGCCTCCCCCTATGATTAGTACATCGAATACTTCCATAGGTCTTATTTTGTTTTATCGTTTATCATTTTAGATGTACGGTAAATCAATAAGATGCATACTGCACAAAGCAATGCTACAATACCAATTAATGCGATTAGACTATCCCCTTGGAATAGGTTATTAAAATCTAACATTGTGATATTTAATACAATCAATGCCGCAACAAATGCTATAACTATGTAACTAAAAATTTTCATTTCGAATGATAAAGAATTTGATTTTACCATCCGAAAGTACAAAAAAACCACCACTCGGACAATCCTTTAACATTACCACTATATATTTTAACAACGAGATATAAAAGTCATAAAACGTGGTTTTTCACTATTTTTATCAAGAACTCATCACTATTCTTGAATCACACATCATAGATATAAGCGCTACAATGAAATAATCTAAAAAACATTAACATGTAAAATAATAGCGTAATTAACACTATTCTACTGATCTGGTACAACTATCTTATATTATGAACTTTATATTCATCCTAAATTACTTAGTGAAAAAGGTTAATCTAAAGGGTGTTACTCTTTATTACATAAAGATTTGTAATTTTGCAGCCAATTAATTATTATATTCAGATGTTTCAAATAGGAAAAACAATCGTATCAGAAGAAGTTCTAGAAAAAGAATTCGTATGTAACCTTTCGGCTTGTAAAGGGGAATGCTGTATAGACGGAGATGCAGGAGCGCCTGTAGAAGATGATGAAGTAGAGATACTTAGAGCTGTATATGATAAAGTAAAACCTTTCTTACGTCCTGAAGGTATTAAGGCAATAGAAGAACAAGGTACATCTGTATATGGTGATGATGATGAGTATGAAACTCCTCTAATAGAAGGGGGAGAATGTGCTTATGTAATCTACGAAAATGAAATGGCACTATGTGGAATAGAGAAAGCGTATAACGAAGGTCTAATCGACTGGAAAAAGCCAATCTCATGTCACTTATATCCTATACGTATCAAAGAGTTCTCTTCTTTCTCTGCTGTGAACTATCACAAATGGCATATCTGTAGTGATGCTTGTACCCTAGGTCAAGAGTTAAGCGTACCTGTATATAAATTCTTAAAAACCCCTCTAATCAGAAAATATGGTGAAGATTGGTATAAAGAATTGGAACTAGTAGCAGAAGAGTGGAGCAAATCAAGACAATAGATTTATTGTATATAGAGCACTTGCTCTTTATAATCAATAATTGCATTCCCTTGTAGTAAT
This sequence comes from Myroides odoratimimus, assembly GCF_004337635.1. Classification (NCBI taxonomy): domain Bacteria; kingdom Pseudomonadati; phylum Bacteroidota; class Flavobacteriia; order Flavobacteriales; family Flavobacteriaceae; genus Myroides; species Myroides odoratimimus. The sequence continues at coordinate 1,406,957 of NZ_CP037427.1, read as the reverse complement.
ACATCTGAGCCAATAATCCCGTGTACAGTCTTTACTTTATACTCTATTAAGGCAACATTGACATGAGTTAAATCTATAATTACTAGGTTAAAACTCTTGTTATGCCAACGGCTCATTTGTAAATGATTATGATATGCTACTTGGGTATGCATTCCATTAGCCCCTGCTCCTGAGGCTTTAGTAGACGAATTCTCAGGAATAATATTAAAATGGTCTATATGACTAAAATCAATACAGCTATTAGATGCTCCTGTGTCTAGGATAAAGTCCCCTAGTATTCCATTGATTTTAGCTTTGACAAAAAGGTGGTTCGTTTTAGATATTTTAAACTTAATTTTCTTATATCCTCCCTTTTTTAATATATCTTTCATGTTTTCCATCAATCAAATGTAGTTTAAATTCTTTTTAAAAGGTACTTTTGTAGCATTAATCTAACATTATAGAAAAATACAATATTAGAATGATATTTACTGACACGCATACACATTTATACTCAGATGCTTTTGCAGAAGATCGTAAAGAAACAATAAATCGTGCAATATCTAGTGGAGTTACGCGTTTTTTTATACCAGCGATAGATTCAAGCTATAGCAATGCAATGTTTGAACTAGAGCAAGAGTTCCCTAATAATGTATTTCTTATGATGGGACTACATCCTACTGATGTAAAACCAGAGACGTATAAAGAAGAGTTGGCTTATGTAGAGCGTGAACTCGAACGACGTACTTATTACGCTGTAGGAGAGATAGGCATTGACCTGTATTGGGATAAAAGTACTTTAGCCATACAGCAAGAAGCCTTTCAATATCAAATTCAATTGGCAAAGAAATATAAATTGCCTATTAATATACACTGTCGAGATGCTTTTGACGAAGTGTTCGAAGTACTAGAACGAGAAAAAGGAGAAGGCCTTAGAGGGATATTCCACTGCTTCACAGGTACAGAAGAACAAGCGCTAAAAGCTATTTCTTATAACCTAAAGCTAGGTATAGGTGGGGTAGCAACGTTTAAAAATGGTAAAATAGATCAGTTTTTAAACAAAATACCACTGGAGCATATCGTATTAGAAACTGATTCTCCGTACCTTGCACCTGTTCCTTTTAGAGGAAAAAGAAATGAAAGTGCATATATCGTGAATATTGCAGAAAAATTAGCCGATATTTACGCGCTGCCTCTAGAAGAGATAGCAAAACAAACTACAGCAAATTCAATAGCTGTGTTTGGAATTTAAAACACGAAAACAACATAACTTGTTTATAATAATACATTACACTAATGTCTAAGTTTGATTCTATACGCCACTACCACGATCACGAGGTACACGAAGTCTTACAACAGATTTCTAAACACCCAATGATAAAAGCGTTAATGGGATATACTTTTCCTAATAAAACGGAAGAGGAATGGATGAATGCCTTAAAGGAAGTAAAGTCTATTCAACAATTTCAAGATGATTTTGCTTACCACTCTATTCAACGAATCCTAGAGAAAAGCTCTAATGGTTTGACCACTTCGGGGTTTGACAAATTAGATAAAGACACAGCTTATCTATACGTATCTAACCATAGAGATATCCTTATGGATACTTCTCTTCTCAACGTTGCTCTTAAAGACAATAAATTAGTTATGACAGCCTCTGCTATAGGGGATAACCTAGTGCAGAAATCATTTTTACTAGCGCTAGCTAAAGTAAATAGAAACTTCTTAGTTAAACGTGGATTACCACCTAGAGAACTATTAGAAAGTTCTAAACTAATGTCTGAATATATACAACATCTTTTATTCGAAGAGAACAGATCTGTGTGGATAGCACAGAGAGAAGGACGTACTAAAGATGGAAATGATGCAACTCATCAGGGAGTGCTGAAGATGATAGGAATGGCTTCTGATGAGGCTAACTTAATGGACTACTTCAAAAAAGTGAAGATAGTACCTGTATCTATCTCGTATGAGTATGATCCTACGGATGCACTTAAGATGCCTCAGTTATTAGCTAAAGCGAATGATGAAGTATATATCAAAGATAAGAATGAAGACTTTATCAACTTATATAGTGGTATCATCGGTCAAAAACGTGGTATTCATATCCATGTAGGAGATGTTCTAGACCAAGAATTAGAGAATATTAAAAACACTGTAGATAAGACTAATAAGCAAATGCAAGCTGTAGCTACAGAAATAGATAAGTCTATTATTGCTAACTATTTCTTATGGCCTACTAACTATATTGCTTATGATATCATGCATAACAGCAATAAGTTCGCTGATAAATATACAGAAAAGGAGAGGCAATTATTCGAAAGACGTCTTGAACTACGTGTAGATAAAGAGAACAAAATAATCGTAGATGGCTTCTTAGCTATGTATGCTAATCCTGTTATTAATAAACTTAAATTGAGTGATGAACAATAGTCCTGCTATTCTTTTAATCTATACTGGTGGAACTATCGGTATGGTAAAAGACTTTAAAACAGGTGCTTTACGTGCGTTCAATTTTGATCAGTTAGTAGAGCGTATACCTGAGTTACACATGCTAGAGTGTTCGATAGAGACCTATTCATTCGAAACACCGATAGACTCTTCTGATATGAGCCCTGCCTTATGGGTAAAGATGGCAAGTGTAGTAGAAGAGAACTATGATAAATTTGACGGATTCGTTATTCTACACGGTTCGGATACGATGTCATACTCAGCATCTGCACTAAGCTTTATGCTTCAAAACTTGCGCAAACCTGTTATATTAACAGGTTCTCAGCTTCCTATTGGAGACTTGCGTACAGATGCTAAAGAAAACCTTATCACGGCTATTCAAGTAGCTGCTGTACAAGAAAACAATACTCCTGTTATTCAAGAGGTGTGTTTATACTTTGAATACAAATTATACAGAGGAAATAGAACTTCTAAGGTAAGTGCTGAATTATTTAATGCGTTTACCTCTCCTAATATTGCTCATTTAGCAGAATCAGGAGTAAATCTGCGTATCAATAAACCTTTACTCAACTATACACATACTCAAGAACCATTACTCGTACACAAAGAGATGTCTAGTAATGTGATGATTCTAAAGATATTCCCTGGCATACAGCAGAATGTATTAGAGGCTATTCTAAATATTAAAGATCTAGAAGGAATCGTACTTGAGACTTATGGCGCAGGTAATGCACCTACTGAAGCATGGTTCTTAACAACATTAGGACAGGCTATTAAAAAGGGACTTAAAGTAATCAACGTTACTCAGTGTTCTAGCGGTAGTGTACATATGGGTAAATATGAGACAAGTACAGAGCTAAAAGAAATAGGTATTATCTCTGGTAAAGATATTACGACAGAGGCTGCCATCACTAAGCTGATGTTCTTACTCAAACAGAAAGACTTAAAAGACTTTAAAACTGCTTTCGAGACTCCTATCTGTGGAGAAATGGAAGAAGATTAAAATATAGTAAAAGCTCTTGGAACTACTCTAAGAGCTTTTACTATTGTTATTTGACATCAGTAAGACTTTCTAACATACGTAACCTATACATTAGCATCGGTTCATTTTCCCAAAAATTAGGTGATTCTATTAGCTTATAATCTACAATAAGAAACTCTTTACCTCTAAGTACAATTTTCTTAATATAGCTATAAGTAGAACCATTTAATGTATTACACTTCAATATGATTGTATTCTTATCTTTATAAAATACAGAAACAGTTTTTTGTCCATTATACCAATAATTAATATCTTTAAAATCAAACTTATAAGTATCATTATCTAAAACAAATTCTTTATTTAAAGCTTGTTTATTTAATCTATCCCACACCTTATTAATATCCTTATCTAAAGGTAATGAAATATACTGTTCTCCATTAATTACTACATCTTCATCTGCAATATCAGACAATACCTTGGATAAATACTGTCTTTGTTTCTCAACTATAAGTAACATACCAGGACTAAAAACTCTAGTATATTCGTTCCATGTTTTAAAAGAAGTTAATTTATTCTGACTAAAGAAAGTCTTAATCACCCTAAGGTCGTCTATAATAAAATCAAGTTTAACAGGTAAGAACTCACCTCTCAATTTAAAAAAAGTATCCGTATAAAATACAGCATATATACCTTCGCTAGCAAAATACTTAAAAAATTGCGCATATATATTTTCACCTATTTGATAAATAACGCATTCATTATCAAAATATAACACCCGATCTTCAATACCATCTAGTAAATCATTTACAGTTATAGCTTGAGGATCTTTACTACGAATAAAAAACAAATCTCCAGCTCGCATATCGCTTTCCTCTTTAAATGAGAATATATGACTGAATCGAATATTTAGTTCACTATCAATTACTTTTAAATCACCTACCATCAATTGCATAGACCTATTTTCACCTTGCTCCCATATATCAAAAGTATACATAAAGGGTATCCGCTTCTCTACACCATTAATAAGAATTGGGGTAGTTGGTAATAAAAGATCTAATCTTTCACCTATAGCAGCAGAGTCCATAGTTATTTTATGGCTAAAGTACTCCTCTTTAGCTTTGTGGATACTATCAAAATAAAGACTAATCTCACTACTTGAACGACCTTTCTTACAACTACCTAACATTAAAGTCATCCCTACTAAGAGATATATTATCTTTTTCATTAATTAATTGTTGATTAGATTACTGTCTCACACCATTCTTATATGTTTCTTCCTTTTTCACATCTCCTCTAGAAGTCCATTCAGTCCATTTACCATCCTTCTGTCCATTGAGATATTTTCCTTTAGCTTTTGGCTTTTTAGAATCAGCCCATTCTTCACTATAGTCACCATCCTTATTCCCTTTGTCATTGTAATTACATGTGATAAAGAAATCACCATTGTTAGAAGATATCAATGAACGCTCCTTACCAATCTGTTTTCCGTTGACGAATGTACGTTCATACTTCATCTTTCCTTCATTAGTGAATGCCTTAGACACACCGTCTTCTTTTCCTTGTTTAAAGTTTCGCTCTTGCTCTACCCGACCACTAGTATAGTAAGTAACACGCTTTGTCATACTATTATCTGTATAGACCTCCATCTCACGCTTATTTCCATTACTACTGAAGTATATCCATTCTCCGTGTTTCTTCCCCATCTTCATATTTCCTTCATATTCCGGCTTACCAGTTGCAACAAAGAAAGCTTGCTGCTTGCCATCCATGTACCCATTTTTAAAATTAAGTAATTCTTTCAACTTACTTTTATCGTAGTACTCCCATTTACCGTTTAACAAACCATCCTTTAAGTCCACATCTATATACTGTTCGGTTACTCCGTTTATGATTCGTTTCTTTCCATTAAGAGGAGTAGATGACTTAACTTCTTTTATATAGCGTTGTCCATCTCCTAGATTGACAATTTCTATATCTGTAAAATCTATTTTAGTCTGTGCTGTAACCGTTAATATAGGCAACATTAAACACAATAATGACAGGGCTATTCTTTTCATATAACACTTTAATTAATTACTATTTTAAGTTAAATTTAAACATAAAATAGCAATATAAAACTAAAAACAAACACATTAAGTCTTTAACCCTATTATTTACACCAATAAAAAAAGCAGTTCATCACATTGGACAAACTGCTTTTAAACTAAAATCGATAACTAAATAACTAACTTTTTATACAAAAAAAGCTGTACTATTATACATTACTAGTAGTCTATGGCTACTCTCTCTGTTACTACTGATTTAATAAAATCAACTACTTTTAGATGCTCAGGGTGTTTTGCATAAATATCTAAGTCTTGAAGGTTCTTAAATGTTGTATGTAAAATCACTTCAAAGTTTTTAGGGTCTGATTGAGGATCATTAAATGATACAGCGATAGATTCTAGTACCTCTATCTTCCCTTTTAAATCTTCTAATAGTCGTTTTATTTCTAATTTATTGGCTTCTTTATTTTCATCTTTCAGCCTCCACATTACTATATGTGTAATCATAATGTCTATTTTTTATTGAACTAACAAGTTAATCAAAACTGCCTTATCTTTAGCACGCTCCACTTATTTTTTCAATTTATCCTTTATTCGATTAGCCTCAGCTATAAAACCAGCTAATCCTTTAGTATCACCTGCTTCTAAATATGTCTTGAACTGAGTTAACTTCTCTAGATACGTATCTAAAATCGGTAACACATGTTCTGCATTCTGTTCAAAGATAGGCAACCACATATCTACAGAACTCTTCGCTAATCTAACTGTAGAAGCAAATCCTCCTGCTGCTAAATTAAAGATAGCTGTATCATCTTTCTCTTTGTCTAAGACCGCTACTGCTAACGCATAAGATATCGCATGAGATAGATGAGACACATACCCCACATGCTCATCATGCGAGTTAGCATCCATTAAGATCATACGCATCTCTAGGTGATAATACAGTTCAGAGATTGCATTTAATGCCTTAGGATTAGACTTCTCTGGATTACAAATAATCGCTACCCTATCTTTAAACAATCCTTTAAACGCAGCTTCAGGCCCACTAAACTCTGTACCTGCCATCGGATGCGTAGCTACGAATTGTCCTCTTCTGTTATGTCCTTCTATCTCCTTTTCTAATAAAGACTTCGTAGATCCCACGTCCATTACATACTGCCCATCTCCTACTCTGTCTAACACATATGACACCAGTTTTACACTCGCGTTCACAGGTGTCGCTATAATGATAATATCTGATTTCTCTATTAATGTATCTAGTTCTACGATTTCATCTGCGATACGTAGTTCTAATGCCTTACTAGCATTGCGCTCAGATAAATCTGAAGCCAATACCTTCGTTACAAACCCTTTTTCTTTTAGATCTAAAACAATAGATCCTCCGATTAGTCCTACACCTACTAATCCTACTATTTTTGCCATATTACGTCTATTATGATAAACAAAGCTATAAATACCTACTTTGTTTCAGCATAATTTCTTCCCTTTTTTTAAACTTTTCTAACTTTTGTTCTCGTTTGTGTTTGATCAACACCTAAACTAACTAACCTTTATAACCTATATCGAGAACAATGTTACTACAGTTATAACATAGATGTAGGACACACAAAGTCTGTATGGTCTAGTGTACTCTCCTTACTTATTGCGTTGTATCCCCCTAACACATCCACTAGATTCGTAATTCCATACTTATATAATATCGATGCAGCCATCATACTTCTATACCCTCCAGCACAGTAGATGATATATTTCTTCTCTTTTGACATCACATCTATTTTATCTTCTAATTCATTCAGAGGAAGACTCACCGAATCTTCTAAATGCTCTGATCTAAACTCATTTATCTTACGTACGTCTAACAGTACTCCTTTATCCTCTAGATAGAGCCTATCCATCTCCTGAGGCGTTATACGAGTAATAGTATGAATAGGCTCACCAGCATTCTTCCAAGCTTCTATTCCACCTTCTAGATATCCTATTGTATTATCATATCCCACACGTGATAGACGAATCATACTCTCCTCTTCTTTCCCTGGCTCCGTGATTAAAACAATAGGCGCTTTTATATCTTTTATCAACTCACCAACCCAAACAGCGAACTGACCATTTAATCCTATATTAATACTACTAGGTACGAAGCCCTCTGAGAACGCCTGTGGCATACGTGTATCTAACAGAATCACTTCTTTCTTCTTCATCTGTTCCTTCACAGCCTCTACACTCATAGGCGTTTTACCTCTATCTAAGATACTGTCTAGTTGCTCATACCCAGTGATATTCATCAACACATTTTTAGGAAAATACTGAGGTGGTGTAGCTAACCCTGTTAATAACTCTACTACGAACTCATCTTCTGTCATATCAGCACGTAGTGCATAGTTAGTCTTCTTCTGATTACCTAAAGTATCTACAGTCTCCTTACTCATATTCTTACCACAGGCAGACCCCGCACCATGATTAGGATACACGATTACCTCATCTGGTAGTACCATGATTTTATTGCGAAGTGATTGGAATAAATGCCTAGCCAAAATTTCTTCTGTAATCTCAGATTTGACTAATTGTACTAAGTCAGGACGACCTACATCTCCGATGAATAGTGTATCTCCACTAATGATAGCATGCTCTTTACCCTCTTCATCTATAATAAGATAAGTACTGCTCTCCATCGTATGCCCAGGAGTATGTAATACTTTTATCTGAATGTTCCCAAGTTTAAACACTTGATTATCTTCTGCTATAACAGCCTCATAACTAGGTGCTGCAGTAGGTCCGAAGACTATCTTCGCTCCTGTCTTCTCCATAATATCAAGGTGTCCACTCACAAAATCTGCATGAAAGTGTGTCTCGAATACATACTTAATGACTGCATCATCACTTTTAGCTCTTTCTAAATAAGGTTCTACATCTCGAAGGGGGTCAAATATAGCCGCCTCACCGTTACTCTCTACATAATAAGCAGCATGTGCAATACAGCCTGTATATATCTGTTCTATTTTCATATCTTACTTTTTTTCGAGATTAAAAGTACTATTGATCACTTAGTAAAAAAATGACAAATATCATAGATCCAAATAATTACAGATAAAAATAAATGAACAACACCCTTTGATAAACAAAAAGCACTCTGTATGGAGTGCCTTTTTATTTCTTATACGAAACCTTCTTTTAGTACCAGTTGTATTAGATTAGCGGTATCCGACACTTCGAATACATGCTTCATCTTTGCTAATCTTTTTTTGATAGCAGGATTAGAGAGAGGAATATGATTTTCTAATTCTTGTAGTTTATATCCTTTAGATAACAACACTAGAATCTCTCTATTGTAATCATCATACATTACTTCCTTTCTTACTATTTCATTTAAGCAGTGCTTCACGATATCACTCTGATAACGATCGCCTGTTAATACGCGTTTAACGATATCTAATAAGTTATCAGGTGTAATCTCATGCTTACTTACTAACCCATCAGGTCTAATGTTTTTAACGATATTATAGATCGTTATCACTTCTGTATGACCAGTCAAGATGATGGTCTTACAGTAAGGCATTTCTTTCTTTATATAGGCTACTATATCTCCTCCATCTCTTAGTAGTGCTCCTTCCTTACTTGGTAAAGAAAAGTCAACAATAGCAAGATCAAATAAATCACCTCGTTCAACGGCAGCATCTATTGTTTCTTTAGCAGTCAAACAGTCAAATGACTTTTCAAAGACAACCTCTCCGAGTCCTAATTTATCTTTAGAGAGAGCCAATACATATCCTTCTACGATAAGAGGATGGTCATCTACTAACAGTATTCTGCACATAATAATCGAGTTTTGAGAATCATACTACAAATTTAAACATTAAACTAGTATAAAAATACTTATTTGTGATAAGTTACAACTTTTTATACACAAAATATCAACAATCTACATAAAAGTACAAAATGATAAGATTCAATATACAAAAAAAGCACCAAGTAATACACTTGATGCTTTATATATCTTTATTTTAATAGATTATACAAGCTTATTAGCCACTAGGTACTCCGCAATCTGTACTGTATTTGTTGCAGCTCCTTTTCTAAGGTTATCTGCTACGATCCACATATTCACAGTGTTTTTTTGGCTCTCATCTCTTCTGATACGCCCTACGAACACATCGTCTTTCCCCTCTGCATATAGTGGCATTGGGTATGTATTTGTATCTGTATTATCTTGTACAGTGATACCAGGAGTCTGGTGAAGAATCTGTCTAATATCTCCTAAATCAAAGTCTTTTTCAAACTCTATATTCACAGTCTCACTATGTCCCCCCACTACAGGGATACGCACAGCTGTAGCCGTTACTAATACAGTATCATCTCTAAGAATCTTCTTCGTTTCTTTCACTAACTTCATCTCCTCTTTAGTGTATCCATTATCTTCGAACACATCACAGTGAGGAATAGCGTTGCGGTGAATAGGATAATTATAAGCCATATCCCCTTTTACATCCTTATACTCATTCTCTAACTGTTTTACAGCTTTCACACCTGTACCAGTAATAGACTGATACGTTGATACTACCACTCTCTTAATCCCGTATTGCTTGTGTAAAGGAGATAATGCCATCACTAACTGAATAGTAGAACAGTTAGGGTTCGCAATAATTTTATCTTCTTTAGTCAATGAATCAGCATTAATCTCTGGTACGATTAACTTCTTCGTTGGATCCATTCTCCATGCCGAAGAATTATCTATAACTGTAGTACCTACCTCAGCGAACTTCGGTGCACACTCTAGAGAAATACTTCCTCCTGCTGAAAATAAAGCAATATCCGGCTTCATCATAACAGCCTCTTGCATGGACTTTATGGTATACTTCTTACCCTTAAATTCCACTTCCTTACCTACAGACTTCTCAGAAGCCACAGGAATTAATTCTGTTACAGGAAAATTTCTCTCCACTAATACTTTTAGCATGATTTCACCTACCATACCGGTAGCGCCTACTACTGCGATTTTCATTTTTTTATAAAATTAGGATTGATAAATAGTTTTAATCAAGGATAAAAATAACACTTTATTCAATTACCAAGACAACTGTAGGTCTTTTATTTGCAATTGAATAGTAGTTTTATTTCTCCAGTTGTTCTCCTCGATAGAATAAATGATATCTACGTGCTGCTTATCCTTCACATTCTCATACTGAGCTCCTAGGTTAAAACCTATAGCACTAAACTTATATCCAGGATTTCTTCGCTGTTTAAAACTCACCTTTAGGTGTTCTCCTTTTGCTCCTGCTAATTTTGCATATCCTGTATCGAAGACCTCTTTCGTCAAGAAACAAGGACTAGGATTACCAGGGCCAAAAGGTTCAAACTGCTTTAAAATACGCAGAAATTTATCTGTAATCTCTGAGAACTGAATCTTAGCATCTATTTCGATCTCAGGTATAAGGTCAGTCTCCTCAATCGTACTTGCTACTACTTCTTCAAACTTTTGTCTAAAAGCCTCTAGATTCTCTTTCTTTATTGTCAACCCAGCAGCATACATATGCCCCCCGAACTGAATAAGATGTTCAGAGCACTTCTCAAGAGCCTGATAGATATCAAAGTTCTTAACAGAGCGCGCTGATGCAGCTAGGTAATCCCCACTATCTGTAAACACAATAGTCGGTCTATAATACGTATCGATAAGACGAGAAGCCACGATACCGATCACCCCCTTATGCCAAGATGGGCTATACACTACGGTACTCTTTGAGTTAATTAATTTCTGATCGATTATCTGTTTAAGCGCTTCTTCCGTTATACCTTGGTCTAGCGACTTGCGCTCTTCATTGATATTTACGATTTTCTCGACAGTCATATTTGCCCCTTCTTCAGTAGCTTCTGTCAATAGATCTACAGTAAAGTTACCATGTTCTATTCTTCCAGCCGCATTGATTTTAGGAGCTAACTTAAATACTATATCTGTCATCGTATATGTAGTTAAGTCATATAACTTCATCAATGCTTTTATACCAGGACGTGGGCTTTCATTAATCACCTTAAGTCCATAGTACGCCAATACTCTATTCTCTCCTGTGATCGGCACTACATCTGCTGCGATAGCAGTAGCTACTAGATCTAGATAGTGTTCTATAGAGGCGAAAGGAAGTCCCTGAATCGTATTTAATGCCTGAATCAACTTAAATCCTACACCACATCCACATAACTCCTTATAGGGATATAAGCAGTCTACGCGTTTAGGATCTAACACGGCTACTGCATCAGGAATAATCTCTCCAGGTAAGTGATGATCACATATTATAAAATCAACACCTTTCTCTTTAGCATACTGTATGTGCTCTATAGACTTTATACCACAGTCTAGAGCTATGATTAGATGGATACCTTGCGTTATAGCATAATCTATCCCTTGATACGATATACCATATCCTTCATTATATCGATCTGGAATATACGTATCTACCTGAGCACCTAAGCTCTTTAAATAGGAATACATTAAGGCGACAGACGTAGTTCCATCCACATCGTAATCACCGAAAACCAAGATAGATTCTCGATTCTTAATCGCGTTTAGAATGCGATGGACAGCCTCTGTCATATCTGCCATCAGAAAGGGGTCGTGCAAATCTTCTAAAGAAGGTCTAAAGAATTTCTTAGCAGCTTCGAAGGTCTCTATCCCACGCTGTGCTAATAACCTCCCTACTATAGGATCTACACCTAAAACTTCTTGTAAATGAGCAACTATTTTTTCATCTGGATCTTGTTTTAAATACCAGCGCATTAATTACTCTTTATGATAATGAATACTAGTTTTAACTTCAGCAAATTCTTTAAACATATCCATTACACCACAATACTTCTCGATCGATAAATCAACTGCTTTTTTTAGCTTCGCCTCATCTAGATTAGCACCATAGAAGTGATACTCTACTATCACAGTATGATAAGTAGCTGGGTCTGCATCTGTAAGTAGTCCTTCTGTCTCTATTTTAAAATCAGCAACATCTAATCTCATTTTCTTAATCAGTGATGCTACGTCTAATCCTGAACATCCTGCTAAAGCAGATAGCATTAATGCTTTTGGTCTTAGACCTTTATTATCTCCTCCATTTTCAGGGCCTGCATCTATTCTAATCGTTCCTCCACTTGGATTAGTTGATTCGAATTGCATGTTTTCTATCCAACTTGTAGTTACTTTATGTGACATAATGTTCTGTTTTTATCAAATGTATCAAAAAAAAATCAATGTTCACTAGTTAATGAAGACGCAAAAAGAGAATCTAATGCTCAACCCTCCTCTCACTATCTGATATAGCCTAACTATTTCTCCTTGCAACAAAATTATTCGCTAAACAGATAAATTCTATACTACACTTCACTACATACAAGACAATATGTACATAACAAGATAAAATACAATGCTATAAACAGTCCTTTATATGCATATCCCTTTTTTTAGTCTAAAACTCTTTATTTGCCTAAATATCCTCTTTTATTACCTCAAAAAAAGCTTTTTTGCTTAATAGAATATCTTTTATGGATAATTTTTAATCAAAACACTGACTAAAAAACCATATTCTAGCAAAAAAACATAAAAAAATGCTCACTTTTTTACACCTCATAATGTGAACAAAACCCAATACTGACCTAACAATCAATACATTAACAAATAATCAGATTATAAAACAATCTAACGTCTATTACTCCTCAAGTCACTGAATACAAGCATTACTAGCATTCTCTTCAACACTTCTTCAACATTTCCCCAAGATTTCTCTAGTTAGAAGCCTCTTTCTTGAAGAACTATTGAAGAAATCTTGTAGCGGTATTGAAGAGGTTGCTCTTTCTTATCAGAAACTAGACTATTAGACTAAGTTCACCACAAAACACATCACTCGTTTTTAAACAAAAAAAATGCCCATAGCAATCTGCTACGGGCAATTCTCTATACTGTAATAACCTATCTGCTAAGGCAGGTGGCAATTTCTTATTTACTTTTTCCAGCTACGATCACTACTATCTCTCCTTTAGGAGGTTTCGCTTCGAAATGAGCTAACACTTCTATCACTGTACCTCTTACAGTCTCTTCGTGTAGTTTTGACAATTCTCTAGAGACAGATACTTGTCTATCTTCACCGAAGTATTCTTTAAATTCTCCTAAGGTCTTTACTAACTTATGAGGAGATACATAAAGGATCATCGTTCTGGTCTCTTCTGCTAGGATTAGATATCTCGTCTGTCTTCCTTTCTTGTCAGGTAAAAACCCTTCAAAGACAAACTTATCATTCGGCAAACCACTATTCACTAATGCAGGTACGAATGCTGTAGCCCCTGGTAGACACTCTACTCCTACACCCTGCTCTACACACGCACGTGTCAATAAAAATCCTGGATCAGAGATAGCTGGTGTACCTGCATCTGATATCAGTGCGAAGGTCTCTCCTGCTTGCATTCTCTTTACTAATCCTTCTACAGTTTTATGCTCATTATGCATGTGATGACTAAACATCGGTGTAGAGATTTCAAAATGTTTTAATAGTTTTCCACTATTACGTGTGTCTTCTGCTAAGATATAATCTACTTCTTGCAATACTTTTATTGCGCGATACGTCATATCTTCTAAATTTCCAATTGGTGTAGGTACCAAGTAAAGTTTCCCCATAATTATATAAAACGTTTTTCTACTAACGTCATAAAGCGTTCTTCGTATTCTTCTTTTCCTTCCCAGTTATTATATTCTGGTTTTACTAAATGATCTATTAGACTATTCGCTTCGTCAAAAGAACTCACTGTATTTAATTGTGACAATACTCTATTAAAGTCTTCTGCACTTCCATTAAATAAATGTCTCTCGAAAGCAATACGGTCATTCAAGCCTACTACGATAGTAGAACTATATATATCATTAATAGATTTAGGCTTATTGATCTTTGGTTCGCGTACAGAAGTGTGCTCTACATTAAATAGCGTACTCTGCGGTACAGGAGTTTCTACAGTTGGTTCGATGTGTTGTTCTACAGGAGCGATAGGTTCTGGCTGTACGAAAGTACTTTCTACTACTGGCTCTTTAGGTACAAAATCTGTATTGAACTTCTGTACCTCTTGCTTATCTACATCCTCTACTCTTACAAATTCTACATCGCTGAAGTCGAATCCAAAGAAAGGATCATCCGTATTTGGTTTATTCTCTGTTACTGTTTTTACTTCTTCTTCTACTTTGTAAGTAGAAGTAATCGTAGTTTCCTCTATTGTTTCTTCTATTTTAGCAGGAGCGAATTGTTCGTTTATATTTACTAATGCCTCCTCAATGCTCTCCTCTTTATTCGCTTCCACAATAGAAGGTATTGGCTCTTCTATCACCTCCTCATGTACCACAACTTCTTCTTCATAGAAAGTAGTTACTTCGATATCATCGTTGTCTTCTTCTACCTCTACTTTTACTTCTTGCTCTACTGCAGGAGCCTCTGTCGTGCTATTTGCTACTACTTCTTGTTCTACTACAGGATTTTCTACTGCGATATTAGCGATTACTTCACGTTCGTCTAATTGTTTTAGCATCGCTTCGTGTTGATCTAGATAATGGTGAAGTTGAGCATCATCCGCTTCATTGGCACTATCATCTATATACACCTCTGTAATAAATGGTTCGTCATAGACTACAGCTTTCTGAATAATAGAAGATTCTTCTACCACTTCAGGTGCTATTTTATTCACTTTATCCGCAAGAAGGCTATCATCTATAGTATTAATTGCCTCTTTTTCAGTTTCTGCAACGATAGGGTATTCTTCTTCCACTAGATCTATAGGCATCTGGTGACGTACTACCTCATCTACAGTATTTGAATTCGAATCATTAATCGCCATGGCTTTTAGCGCATCGTCCAATTGCTCAGGAGAAACTTCTTTGATTAATCCTGCTTCAAAATGATCTTGATAGAATTTTAAGATGGTAAGCTTCTCATATAATTCTTTAGCTTCTCTATATAAACTATCTACTTCCTTGTCTTTCAATTGTAATACACGATGAGCCAGACTTAACAACTCTCCTTCTAAGACTTTCTTCATAACTTTTATTTTGCATTAGTAAATTGACGAGCTTTTTTTGATAAATTTGCTCCATACAAAAATAACAGAAAAAACCGCTGGTTTCAGCTTGAAATTTACAAAATGTTTCTCGAAAATCCCGTTAATAACAAAGAACAATTTGGTTGGATCGAAGTTATCTGTGGTTCTATGTTCTCTGGTAAGACTGAAGAACTGATTCGCAGACTGAAAAGAGCCAAATTTGCCAAACAAAAAGTCGAAATTTTTAAACCTGCTATCGATACAAGATATCACGATGAATTCGTCGTATCTCATGATTCTAATGAGATTAGGTCTACGCCTGTACCCTCTGCAGCACATATCAGATTATTAGCTGATGGATGTGATGTGGTAGGAATAGATGAAGCCCAATTCTTCGATGAAGAAATTGTCAGAGTATGTAATGACCTTGCGAACTCGGGCATCAGAGTGATCGTAGCGGGGCTAGATATGGACTTTAAAGGAAATCCCTTTGGACCAATGCCTTACCTAATGGCTACTGCAGAGTATGTGACTAAGGTACATGCTATCTGTACTAGATCAGGAAATCTAGCTAATTATAGCTTCAGAAAGGCAGCTAGTGAGGATATCGTCATGCTAGGAGAAACACAAGAATACGAGCCGCTGAGTAGAGCAGCTTTTTTCAATGCACTGAGAGGTGTAGATATATCAAAATCAGAAAAACAAAATACAATACCACCAGAACAAATAGAATAATACTTTAACGACTACCACACCTATGAAAAAAATAGCTCAAATCTATATCGACTCTTACAAAGGTCTATCATCAGCATCATGGATGCTAGCAATTGTAATGTTAATCAATAGATCGGGGTCCATGGTATTGCCATTCTTAGGTGTATATATGACGAAAGAACTTCACTTTAGTCAAGAACAGACAGGGTATGTATTAGCTTGTTTTGGGGTAGGTTCTATTATAGGAACTACAGTAGGCGGATGGGTAACTGATAAGATAGGTAACTATAAAGTACAGTACTTGAGCTTAATAGGTAGTATTCCAGTATTTATCATGTTACCACACTTCACGTCTGTAGTCAGTCTAGCACTGATGATGTTATTACAGAGTGCAGTCAGTGAAATGTTTAGACCGGCGAACTCTGTAGCCATCACCATGTATGCTAAACCTGAGAATATCACCCGTGCCTTCTCTCTAAATAGAATGGCAGTGAACTTAGGGTTCTCTATAGGGCCTGCTATGGGAGGTATTCTAGCTGCGATATCGTATGCGCTATTATTCTACGTGAATGCTACTGCTGCATTTCTAGCAGCTGTCGTATTTATTTATTTCTTTAGAAATAGAAAGACGAACAAAGAATTATTATTAGAACAAGAAGATATCACTGAGCTGAATGAGATAGAAGATGTCTCTAATAAATCTCCATATAAGGATAAGATGTTCTTAATATACAGTGTATTTTGTACGTTATACTCTATTGCCTTCTTACAACTATTAAGTACACTACCTATATTCTATGAGAAAGCTGTGGGGCTAGATGAAGTAGAAATAGGGCTTATCTTAGGGTACAGTGGTCTACTAATCTTCTTAACAGAGATGTTATTAGTGCATGTCGCAGAAAAATTCTTTACGATCAGACAGACTATCTTCTACGGGGTTATGATTAGTGCCTTAGGATACGGAATGTTAGCTTTTGACCACAGTTATATCTCTATCTATATATCGATGACGATCTTATGTGTCTCTGAGATGCTAGCAATGCCATTTACCTCTACGGTGACAGCGATGCGTGCTGGTAGTAAGAATAAAGGTGCTTATATGGGCGTGAATGGGTTGACCTTCGCTATCGGATTTATTATTTCACCTATCCTAGGGACAAAGGTAGCTTCTACACTAGGATATGATGTCTTATGGTTAGGTACAGCTGCATTAGTAATCATAGCTGCTCTAGGGCTAAACTATTCTGTCAAAAAAATGGCTGAAGAATAAACATTATAGTTTCTTCTCCATTTTTAAGAATGTATACAGCCCACCATTAGTATAATTCTCAAATTTACCTACGCTAGCGTATCCAAGGTTTTGATAGAAGTCAACTCCTAAGGTATTAAACTTCGCTACAGCAACAGTTATTTTCTCCACAGCTTTTCGCTTGTGTAGAGCTTCTTCTGCATACTGTATAATCTCCCTCCCATATCCTTTATGAAGGTGGATCGGGTTGATACCTAATATGACTTCTGCTGTATTATGATCTACTAAGTCATAATAGAAGTAGGCTATAATATCCTTCTCTCGTGGAGTACGTACACTGAAGGTATTCTGTCCTCTTACATTCTCGTCTAAAAAATCGTGTAAGTCCTCTAAATCTGAGGTCATATTATAAAAGCTCAATATTCCTTCATACTTCCAATTATAAGCTATTTCTACTGCCTCCTCTTGTGTTAAGACTTCAAAAAATAAAACTTTCTCTTTCATTATTCAAAATATGTTAAAAAACCTTTCTTATTTAACAACTGCTCTATAAAGTTCTATAGAAACAAATATATTTGTGACTAGATGAATCTTTATAACAGACATATAGCCTGGCTACTCATTATCATTTTTGCCTTATTCGGCGCAGAGAAGATAAACTTCGCTGTGGAGCAGACTTGTGACAAAAAATTAATGTACTGTCCTACTGCTAATATGTATGTGTACACTGTGTATAAAAACACATCACACTCATCTAATCCTGATACGAAGGATACTGATACACATAAAGTAACTACAATAGCCTGCGAAACTTTCTTTATTAATCAATTAGAATTAGCAGTCTATACAAAACAAAAAGTTACTTATCACTACAGTCCCTTCTATTATAAACATGTCATCCATTCAACACCATATATACCCTTAGTAGATCCTCCTCCTATAGTATAGTGTTCTTTATTCTTATATAACGACCACATTTCTATTATACACTATACAAAGATAAGCTTAGGCACATAGATTAAAAAGATACTTTTTCTTAACAATTTAGTATAATAATCAAATATTTAACATACAGTATCCTTTCTGATATTATTTGTTTTACTACATTATCGCATTCTTCTGTATTCTACAACAAAAAAAGAGCCAAAACACAATGTCTTAGCTCTCTTTAACTACGGTAAGGTAATATAAAAAATCTCAACAATATTTCTATTCATTGAATTAGTTTATTTCTAAGTGGAGGTATCCCGTTTTCTTAATCATACTAGATCCTCTATCATCTTTATACTCATAAGAGACAATATAAAAATAGGTACCTGTCGGCAATAGTTCATTCTTCTTTATCGTCACTCGACCATCAGAATAGCCTCTAAACACGTTACCATTACTATTATAATTTGCAGTCTCGTATACCTTAACACCCCATCGATTAAATATTTCGACACGGTTATTTGGATATCGTTGGATATTGTCTATTCTGAAGTAATCATTATCTCCATCACCATTCGCACTGACGAAGTTATAGATCACTACATCTCCCTTCAGCATTTTATCAGTTCTCACTGTCCCTAGTGTAAAGAAACCGTACTTCTCTAATGATGTAGGTGTAGTCACAGTCTTATTCTCTAAGTCTACTATCCCCCCTTCATCTACCCATAACTGCTCTATGGCATCCCATCTCAAAATATGCAAATTATCAGTTGCATGCTCATAAATCTCTTTAGGGGTGGTACGCTCATCCCAAGTAAGTGTAAGCACAATATTACTCGCTGTGGTCTGTGAATGTTCTATCAGCCAATATTCTCTCGTATTAATCTTATCAACTATCCCAGAACCTGCCTTACGGACTTTGAAGAACTGCTTATCGTCTAAGCTATATTTTCCCACGAAGATATCTTTCTGATGCTTAGAAGCAGATATTATTGCTTGTCTATAGAATCCTTTATCTCCTTTAGGATAGGTGAACTCCTCATTTCCTTCTTTCTCTACTTCTCCCTCGATATGAGAAATATCGCTGACATGAAGAACCTTAGATTTATTTAAGAAAGTAAAAGCTCCCTGAAGAGAATCTACCTTAGCGATAATACCCTGAGTGAACTCAACTGTACCCGCAATACTCACAGATGTCTTGATATCAAAAGATCTTTCCTTTATAGGATTATTTAGAATCAAAGTATTAAAATGAGTTCCTGTATGTCCTTCTATAGTTTGTTTCGCAGTTCCGATAAGAAAGGTCTTTCCTTGAGGGATATTTCCTTTATAGTCAAATATTTTACCATTATTAACAAGGTCACGATGTAAGTAAAGCTCACCGTTATTTTTAAAATCTCCTTCTCCTTGGTTCTCTAGCGTATAATATACAGAGACCGTAGAACCTGGTTTAATATAAAACATACCTTTATTCACTGCCTGACTATAAATTATAGTTGGTAGCATCACTATACACAGTAGTAATCTCAAATATATCTTCATTTCTTCTATAGCTAGTATTAGTCTTTCACTACGAATATGATATTCATTATCGTACAGTCTGTAGCTGCTGCCTTTACATCATAAGTCATCACACCTTCTTTAGATATTGACTTTATCGTAAATACATCTGTATCATAACTCGTCACATAATAGTATAAGTCTGTCGGCTTCTCAAAATAAGGGATACCTGTAGTAGGAGCTCCTTCACTGACAAAGTGATTACTGTTCTGTAAAGAGAATTGCTTCTTATATTCTTCAAATAAGTTCATCGTTTGTCCTATTCTGTCTTCTGAAGTATCAAATACAATAGAAGGCATATAGAAGAACTTCACTGCCTTATAATCTTTGGTTACCATTTGTTGCCATTTCGTTCCATCATTATAATAGAACCCTACGACTACATCATTCTCTGCCTTCGTGTTATACACAGTCATACCCGCTACGTGGGCACTTAAAGGCTTCGCTAGTGTAGTGGATGTAAGCTCTACTCTAGGTAATAATAACCCCTTATCAGCAGACTCTACTTCTAGCATGGCATCCTTATTTATATCTGGTGATGTACCAATCTTAGTTTGTGCAAAACTTAGAGCGCTGAATAGCACAGCAAGCATTGCGAAATATAATTGCTTCATCATTTATCTTTAAGTAATTGAAAAAAAAGTGCGAGTCTCAATACAAGACTCGCACAGTGTGGTGTGAGTTGTTTGATTATTGTTTGTTTGCTTGTCTATATTGTATATAACTATTCTGTAAACTCTACGATTACATTATAGTTCCCTTCTCCAATCATGATATACTGGTTACCAGATCCGATATTAAAGTTTAAGGTACTACCACTCACTTTAATATCTGTAGTAGCTGTGGTCTTCAGCATCTCTCCTTGTAATACTTGGATGCTTACTACTGACCCTACTGTAGCCCCTGCAGGAATAGCCACTCCTGATGTTCTAGCGGAGTTAGCTTTAGCGATATTAGTAGTCCCAATGAACTTGTAAACCTTCTTATTATTAATCGTATTCCCAGTGAAGATTACTTTACTATTATGAACATCGATATGATCTCCTAAGATATTCTTGATCTTATCCACATTATTCGTAATATAGTTCGTGATAAAGTCAAAGCTGATTTCTTTCTTCGCTCCGTTATCTTCTATCGTATAGAATACTTCTTCTTTATCGTCTGTTATCTTTCCGTAGTACACATTCCCCCCTTTATTAATAAACTTAGAGATTAGATCCCCTACCTTATAAGTAACATCACCCTCTTTTACCTCTTGGTTTAGAATATCACTAAAGTTATTTACGATATCACCTACTACATTTACTTCTGTACCTCCTGTAGTATCTCCGGTAATATCAGCAACAGTCTTACCTGCATTACTAGCCAAGAATACCTTTACTGCTTCTTCATTGAAATATTTATACCCTACAGTCTTTCCATTTTTCACTACTGGTACTACTACTGTAGTCGTCTCTGTATCTGCTACTAAATCTTTAAGGTTAATAGTCTCATACTTGCCATTGTTATAAAATTGGAACTCCCAATTAGTATTTGTACCATCCCCAGTATTCTTATAGATTACGTTACCATCTACCTTCGTAGAGATACTCTTAATTAACTCTTCAATTGTATAATACTCACTAGCGCTTCCTTCTTTTAGGACAGTCGTTTTACTATTAAAGAAGTTCGATACATTAGAAGCGATTTCTCCTACTACATCTATTGTAACTACTCCATATGCGTCATTAGGCACATCGTTCTCAGTCTTTCCTTCATTTCCTTTCTGAGCTAACCAATTCTGAATAGTTGTCTCTGAGAAGAAAAGGAATTTCTTTGTCTTATCAGTATCAGATACTGCTACTTCACGGAAAAATGTTTTAGTCTCTTCTTTTAATACTAGATCTTCAAAGTCTACATTGGCTGTCTCATACTTATTATCAACTGTGTTATAAACCACATATTTAAACTCATTCTTCACTGGGTCAAATACAATAGTAGAATGCCCTTCTTTAGCAGCATCTTTATTGTCAGGATTAGTCGGTACGATATAGTTAATTACATTCTGGATGTTCTTAACGTCTCCTTCTAATTTTGTCACATTATTATCTAATCCATTGATAACTGTAGTTAGTTCCGCTTTACTCACTATTCTATTCCACTGTCCTCCATCTTCTGTTGTCCAGTAATAGAATCCTTTTAATATATCTTTAGAAGTATCTTCATTAAGGTTATAAATCAATAAACTCTCTACTTGGGTTCCATCTATCGGTGCAAAAACCTTTAAGTCTGATAAACTTACACGTGGAATCAATACCCCTCTGTGGCTAGAAAGAATTTCAAGTTCAGCTGATGTTTCAGGATCTGGTGTACCAATACCTACCTGTGCTGATGCTGTATAAAACGTTCCTAAGAAAGCGGCTAAAATGATAATTTTCTTCATGATTATAAATTCTATTTAATATCTGTATTGTTTTGTTATTTTGTCTTTTTACTTGGTAACATCGAGTTAGAGAATATTCCTTCTCTAAATCCTCTAAGAAAGGCCAGATCATAGATCACAGATGTACTACACCCTGTCAAATTAGTTATGGTTAATCTCACTTTACCTTTCTTATTATGCCAGTTCTCTCCATTGACTTTGGCATCTTTAGGAAAGGTTATCGTCAGCGCCCCTGTTCCTGGTTTAGTAATAAATACTCCTCCTTGTTGTTTAACGATAGGCTTATCGTTCTGATCGAATATTACCTTGTTATCCTTATCTCTTTCTAATATTGTTACTCTAATCTCTACTTCTGGATTATCTACTGTAGCAAAAGGAAACGCCTTCCACTCATTCTCTGTATCTAATAGATACTCCCAGTCATATCGCTGTATCTCTCCTGTCACTACAGGGCTAAGCTGTAATGGCTGTCCCCCTTTAATGTTTACTTGATCTACTACTGTAGTCTGTTTCCCTTTGTGATCCTTAGCGACTACACGTTCTATAGAAGGCAGACTGTTTATCTTAATCTTAATCGGAGTTCTAGAGCCAATGGTACAGCCATTTCGAACAGCCTGCACATATACTATAAACTCATCACCTACTTTATAATGCTTAGACAGGTCTATCGTGAACATATCTCCTACTGCTGGCAGTCTAGTCGTCCCTTTCTCAGAAGTGTACACTTCATAACTCGTACAGTGACTATTCTGTGGTTGTATTCTCAACGGTTCTCCTTCACATAACTGGAGAATCTGTTCTAATTCATAACCGTACTGATCTGTCTCTATCTCCATACCTACTTCTACCCTAGGAACTAGATCTACATTATAGATATGAGTAAAATCTCCTAATACTCCTACAACTGAGCCATACGATATCTTCACTCTATCAAAAGGTTCTGTAGAAGGAGCTACTATAATTCTGTATCTATCTCTACCTCCTATACCTAGTAATCTCAAGCGAAGCGCTCCATTAGACTCTGTAAGTGGTTCGCCCACTTTCTTATCTCCTAAATAGCGTTGAATCTTAAAGCCCTTGACTAGTTCTAAACTCAGTACTCCAGGGTTCTTATTCTCTGCTGTAATATGCAACTCATCTCCTGGTAGAGCAGTCTGTTTAAACACGACTGTTAGACTCGCCATATTCGCTACTGCTACTCCTCTTGCTATTACTGCATAACTGTTAGGATCATCATCAACAGCATTCCAAGGATGGCTAACAGAAGCTGTGGCACTCGCTACTCCTAATCCTATATCTTCTACTCCGTGGAGTACGTCTAATACATTGGGATTAATATTAGGTAATACAGCTGCACAACTAGGACTCTCTACTTGCTTCGTCACATAAGCCCCATACACCTTAGCGTTCTGAGCAACACCTACTGTAGACCCTAAGACAACTTGTACTCCTCTATATTTCTGCGGTCCTTTCTTATTCGATGGTACGAATGTATATTCTAACACATTATCTGCTGCTAACAGATCTACTAGTCCTCCATCTACTCCTTGTAACGTTCCTATCTTCTTCCCATTTGCATCAAGTCCTACTACTGTAATACCGCCTAGGGCAACTAAACCACTGTATTCTTTACCTAACTTCACTGTCACTGGAGTTCCTGCGGCTTGGTCTTCCTTGAAGTAAATATTCTGCCATGTAGTACCTAATCCTAATAGTCCTAGTCCTACCGTGATTGTAGAATAAGTATCTGGTCGTCCATCAATAGAATTACTCTTATTAGATACTCCTCCCGTTAGAGCAGAATACCACGCTGTATAATCTGTTGCCCAGTATCTCTCATAAGTCGGTGGACAGTCTTCGTTATTAAATACATTGACTTGAATATTCTTGATATCCGAACATCCATTAGCACTCTCAGCAACTACCGTATAGTTATATACTCCTGCTTGGTTAAATACCTTAGGGCTCGTTCTATCTATAATCTCTTCTCCATTTGTGTCATACCAAGTGATTATATCTCTAGCATTATCAGTTATTAAAATTGGCAATACAAAAGAATCTCCTACATTCAAAGTATAGCTTAGAGCATCAGAATTATTCTTCAGTTTTAACTTAGGTATGGGATTTACATTAATCTTCACTTTAGCAGATTCTTCTGAGCTCACACCCTTGATAACATATACTACACTGTACTCTCCAGACTCTGTAACTCTAATGCTCTCTATAGGCAATAACTCCTCGATTATTCTATCTTCTAAGTCATCTCCTACTTCGCGTACCTTAAATAAATTACCGTCTTTAAACCAGCGGTAAGACTCTACAGTACCAATAGTAGTCAATGGCTTTTTAGCAGTTAGTATCGCTTCATCTCCTTCACAGATTACGCTTACATCTGATGAGATAGAAGGCTTAGGATGTGGTTTGCCTACAATATTCGTATGTGCTATAGAACGAATCTTCGTAGGATCTACATACGGTAATTTTAGATTACTTACATCTAGATGAGCTTCATTAGATAACACTCCTAAACCAGGGTAGCCTATCACTGTTCCATTAATAATGACTCTAGATGAAGAGTGAGCGTCTAGGTTCACTTTCCAATTCTCAATACTCTTCGCACTATATATACTAGGAATATTAGAAGGAGGTGTCAAGGTGTTTTTATAATTACCTCTATTATCAAAAAAAATCTCGTCTACTCGAAAGAATTCTTTTATAGAGGATAAATAATCATTCAATTTGAAGTCTTTGTACAAATCAGATGAGTGGTTAGACATCTCTAATGTGTAGCTTAATTTATCTCCTTTTTTTGCTTCTAATAAATTGACAGATTTGTTAATCATTAATCCTTCAGGAGTTGTAACATTTAAATCTCTTATCTCGTGAATATTGACAGCTGCCCCTGTAGAAGCTGCAAAGCCAATCTTCAATGTTTCAAAAGGTAACTCATCATATTTATAATCTAATACTTCTACAAATCCTCCACTATATTCTGGCTGTACACGTACTTTAATATGGAACTTCCTTTTAAGAGCGTAAGTTCCATCAGATCTCTTCTTGCTTCTATCTTCTTCTAAGATAGGTTTCATCTCGATCTGTACTCTTCTATAAAAGTTATAGTCATCAGGTCTAGAGTATATAAATTCAGAATAATCAATATTTTTACCTCCCGGTTTCTTTATATGTGTCAGATACCTAGCAGTTGTTCTGAGGTCATTTGTAACCTTACCTCTTAATACAACACTTTGGGCAAACGAGCCATTCGTATTTGGCCTTCCAACAGCTTCATGAGTAAAATTACCATACTCATCAAGTCCTACAGCGATATATCCCCCCGTTACACCATATGTATTATTGCCAGACCCATAACCCAATGAACCACCATAACTACCTAATTTAAACCTTCCCTTAGGAATACTCCCATCGTATAGAAATACAGAAATACCATCTGCTCCTCCTCTTATAGTTCCATTTCTTGTACGCCAAGATTTATATTCAAAGTCAATTAATACTCCTCTATCTGAAGGAAAGCTCTCTTCTATAATAGCATACCCCTTCTGATTCATTCCATCAGAAGTAAGTCTTAGCCATCCTTCTCCAGAACGATCTTGTCCTCGTGAAGCTGTTAGTATAGCATGATCCCCTAATACTACTTTGCTATTCACTGTTTGATGAGTAAAACTTTCTTGTATTGTAAACTGTGCATATAAAGGAGATAACTGCCCTAATAAAACACATAGTACAAACGCTAAAACATATCTATACTTCTCTAACATATTACCAATAACAATCACATTTACAATAACATAATAAACAAAACACTATTTTTTTTAGACAAAGATTTCCTTGCTGATACTCTACATGACATCAGATATTTAGAAAATAGAAGTCCACACCTTATACAAAGTGTTTAAAATCCCATTAAACTTGATTGTGATTTACAACTGAGAAATAGTTGTTGTTTTTATGATACTATTATTCTTTTTCCTTTTCTACTCTTTTTATTTGAGAATACATACTCAAATCAATTATTTAAATCTTAAATTAATAATATAAAAAACAAATATTACTAACCGTCACTATAGTTAAAAACAAATATTAAGCCATAATTGTTTTTTATGAAAAAAAATCACCTATTGTGATACATTACTTTCCTCAACAACTCATAACTACCTGTAATAATGCTTATTACATATTACAAAAAACACTCTATTTTTGTGCAAATTTACTCAAAACAGTTCATCATCCTAACCTTTATTACAACACAAAGCAGAATACAATTCCTTAAAAGCAAGTGAAAAATTATTATTTTTTGATAAAATATGATTTAATAATTAAATTATAAGAAAGTGAACAAGGTATCATTATCCATAAGCTCTTTTTACTGCTAAATTAAAACACCTAATATTCACATTATGTGACTGTTAAATTTATATCAAAGAAAGGAAACTCAGAAAAATAAGGCATTCTAATCTTTATTTACTATTTTTAAAATAAAATTATTAACCATGAACCAAGACCATAATACACCTTTTATAACAGAATCTATTCAAGATAAAGTAGCAACTATATCATTTTATAGTCCAGCTAGTAACTCATTTCCAAGTTCACAATTAGAAAAGCTAACTAGTATTATTACCAAACTTAGTAGCAATACTCATATTAATACAATCATTCTAAAAAGTGAAGGAACAGGAGCCTTCTGTGCAGGGGCTTCCTTTGATGAACTACTTTCTATTAAAGACACTACTACAGGACAGACTTTCTTCTCTGGCTTTGCTAATGTAATCAATGCAATG
Source organism: Myroides odoratimimus (assembly GCF_004337635.1). NCBI lineage: Bacteria > Pseudomonadati > Bacteroidota > Flavobacteriia > Flavobacteriales > Flavobacteriaceae > Myroides > Myroides odoratimimus. Next base: position 1,379,779 of record NZ_CP037427.1, on the reverse strand, counting down.
CGCAAAAGTCCGAAGATATTTATCGGTCGTGTCCATGGCAAAACTGTAGGAGGAGGAGTAGGACTAGCTGCTGCATGTGATTACTGTTTTGCAACAACGAATGCTTCTATTAAACTATCAGAACTAGCCATCGGGATAGGGCCTTTTGTAATCGAGCCTGCGGTCTCACGCAAAATAGGTAAAACAGCCTTCACAGCAATGTCTCTTGCAGCACATGAATGGAAAACGGCTACTTGGGCACAAAATCACGGATTGTATAGTGAGGTGTATGATACTGTAGACAGACTTGACTTAGAAGTAGAGACTTTCGCTACTAAGATAAGTTCATATAACCCAGAAGCTCTATATGAAATGAAGAAAATATTCTGGGAAGGAACAGACCATTGGACAGAATTATTACATCAACGTGCTGAAATATCAGGCAGACTAGTATTGTCAGAATTTACAATAAATGCGCTTAACCAATTTAAGGCTAAATAACATATCTCATCCTTCTAGAACAATATCTCTAGAAGGATTTTTTATATATAAACACCATTATTCTTAAAAATAAAACGCAATACATCAAAATTAAATAAAAACACGTCAATATAAAAGCTTTTTACTTACAATAATCATCTCTTTATCAATAATGTTAATTTTAATTAACTCATTGTACTATATTTGCTAAAAAATATAAAACTATGAAATCACTAAAGTACTTACTTCCAATACTTTTAATCGCTTGCAAAGCTGTTGCTTCAGAACCGCTAAAGCTAGATGATTACAGAGATAAAGGGAGGTACAGTACCTCACATTATGAAGGAGGTTTTCTAAGTCATTTAAATATTGCTGCCGGAGTTTCTACATTAGGATTTACCATAGAAGCAGCGACTCCTATTAATTCAAGTTTAAAACTTAGAGCAGGATTAGATTATTTTGAGTTCAATTCTAAAAAGTACGATGTAAACTTTGATGATCAAGAAGGAATACTACACGAAGCCTTTGGTTATACACCTACTTATGAAATGCATGGTAGTATAAAAGCTATTCATGGACACGCACTAGTAGATTATTACCCTTTTAGAAAAGGAATATTTCATCTTACTGCGGGTTTCTATTTAGGAAGTACTAAACTTGAAGCGGATGGACTATTAACAGATGGTAATGGTACCCCAGCTGAACTAAAACCTGGTCATGACTGGCCTATAATAGAGTTCGATGGCAAAGAACTAGCAGTAATAGATGGTAAGATAAACGCAGAGCTAACATTAGGTCAAGTAATCAAACCATATATAGGTATTGGATTAGGAAGAGCTGTTTCTAAAAAACGTTTAGGAGTTAAGTTTGAACTAGGAGTATTATACCAAGGAGACTATACTTTAAAACAAAACGGTAGAACAGTTGCTTCTACAAGCGACCTTAATGCTTCAATAGAAGATGCAGATAAAGTAACCAAATGGCTAAAACTATGGCCAATGGTAAACTTTCAAATTAATTACCGAATATTCTAAAATATCATGAAATTAAAGCATATCACAACAGTCATCTTATCTTGCTTATTCATCTACTCTACAAACTCTTATGCACAAGAAGAACCCACTGAGAATACAGCAGTTAATCTTGTAGAAGAAGTAAGTCAAGAGAAAACAATAGATGAACAACAACCTAAGCAAGACAAAAAGAAGAAAAAGAAGTCAGGACCTCCTACCTTACCTCCCAATAATTCTACAGCTTACTTACTACATGTAGGTGAAGACGAATTCGTGAGAGATAATATAGCGAAGCACTACTCTGACCAACGCTTCTATGAATGGACATTAAGTGCAGGAGTATCTACGATGGGGCTAACACTAGAGGCATTGACTCCTATTAACAGCTATTTAAAACTTAGAGGAGGTATAGACTTATTCTTCTATAATTCTAAGCATTATGAAGTTGGTATTGATGACCCTAATAACATAGGGCAATATCTAGAAAAAGGTAAACCTAACTTAAGAATTAAAGGTAAAAATCACATGATACATGCTCACACCTTAGTTGACTTTTACCCTGTCCCAGATGGTTTATTCTTTCTTAGTGGGGGTTTCTACTTTGGGCAAAACAAAACAGCCTTAGACGGGTATTTAATTGACGTCTATGGTAATAGAGCAGAATTAAAAAAACAATATGCCGAATGGCCTGATTTAGACTTTCAAGGAAACCAAATCAAGTTAAATGAAGGGAATATGAAAGCTGATGTTACACTCGGTAGTATCATCAAGCCTTATCTAGGGATAGGAATAGGAAGAGTGGTAACGAATAAAAAACTAGGTTTTTCATTTGAACTGGGGATTATGTACCAAGGGGACTATGAACTAAAACAAGATGGAAGTAAAGTTCACTTCGATCTTGATAACGACTTTGAATACAACGAAAAAGGAGAGAAATGGTTAAATCGTATTAAATGGTGGCCTAAAGTATCCGTCCAAGTTAGATATAGATTATTCTAAACTCAGTCATCTCTTTAAGGATAAAGAGAAAAGGCTACGCTAAATATAGGAGGTCAACTATATTTTTGTGTACCTTTGCCAAAATTTTTAGTTATGCCTAAGATTAGAATTACAAAGCAATTCACATTTGAAACAGGACATGCCTTATATGGTTATGATGGTAAATGTCGTAACGTACACGGTCATAGTTATAAGCTAGCTGTTACAGTTATTGGAACTCCGATAGAGGATACTAATAATGTGAAGTATGGTATGGTTATAGATTTTGGAGACTTAAAAAAAATAGTGAAAGGAGATATCGTAGATGTATTCGATCACGCTACTGTTTTCAATAAAAATACCCCTCATATAGAATTAGCAAAAGAACTAGAAGAACGCGGACACCACGTTATTCTTGTCGATTATCAACCAACTAGTGAAAACATGGTTATTGACTTCGCTCAGAAGATAAAAAGCAAATTACCTGAAGGGATAGAACTATACTCATTAAGATTACAAGAGACAGAATCATCATACGCTGAATGGCATCAATCAGATAATTTATAGGACTTGAGTTTTACAATTAATACAGATAAGAGTATATACTTCGCTTCTGATCAGCACTTCGGAGCTCCTACTCGAGAGAAAAGTCTTCCTAGAGAAGAGTTATTCTTACAGTGGCTACGCGAGAAAGAAGATGATATGGGCGCCTTATTCATACTAGGAGATTTATTTGACTTCTGGTTTGAGTACAAGACTGTAGTACCTAAAGGTTTTGTAAGAATACTTGGTAAGTTGGCTGAAATCAAAGATAGAGGCATTCCTGTTTTCTTCTTTGTAGGAAACCACGACTTATGGATGGATGACTATTTCCAGACAGAACTAGGAATACCAGTATATCACGAGCCTAAAGTGTTTGACATTAATGGTAAGAAGTTCTTTATCGGACATGGAGATGGACTAGGACCTGGAGATATGGGCTATAAGAGAATGAAGAAAGTCTTTACCAATCCTTTCTCTAAATGGCTGTTCAGATGGTTGCATCCAGACATCGGCGTTAGACTTGGTTCTTACCTATCTGTTAAGAATAAACTGATATCAGGTGATGAAGACATTAAATTCTTAGGAGAAGACAACGAATGGTTAATCCTATATGCTAAACGCAAATTAGAAACCACTCACTATGACTACTTCGTTTTTGGGCACCGTCATTTACCAATGATTATAGATCTAAATGATAAGTCTAAGTACATCAACCTAGGAGATTGGATTAACTACTTCACCTATGGTAAATACGATACTAGTCTACATCTAATAGAATATAAGAAAGAGCTTGCTGAAGCTAAACAATAACAAAAAACGCATACTGATCAGTATGCGTTTTTTGTTATCTCTTTTATTCTAAAAAGGCTTCTCTAATATCCACTCACAGTGCGTAAAGTAATTCCAACCTACAGCTCCTAAGTCTACTTTAGGATCTACGAATTGGCTTAAATCACGTTGATTAATTGATACATAACTTTCAGCATATACTGCCACGTCCTCTCCTTTTACTTCATATTCTTTTTTGATATATTGTGCCATCTGCCAGATCATATCTGGAGAAGATAGGCGAGCCATCTGTTTATTAGTTAGCACATCTTCTATATCGTAATACTTTCTATCCCCTGTCTTTTTATTTTCTACTATATAATTCGTATAACCACTCCTTGACCTAAGCATCATACGCCAGCTAAGGCGATGAGCTTCATCAGTCCATAACACATCTCCCTTGATAAAATAATGTCTTAGAGGAAGCACTAATTGTACAAACATAAATGCCAATAAGAAATACTTCACTTGAGGTGAGAAGTGTCTAGCTACAACTTGTTCCTCTTTTAAAGTATCCTCATCTAAAGGAGTTTTCTTCTTAAAGAACCAACTTCTTACTTGCTCTGGTTCATAGAAGAACACAGCAAAACTCAATGCAAAATAAGGGAATATACCGATATGTAAGGTGATAGAATTAAACAAGTGAAATACCAATGAGGCTATCACAGCTAAAGTACGCGTGCGTTTATACAACAATAAGAACACTACTAGTCCATCAAATATAATCCCTAAATAAGCAATAGAGACATAGAACCAATCCTGTGTAAATACTTGCTTAAACACATCAGGAATATTAGCTCCTTGATACATCAACTTTGTAAACGTACCATCTAACCAATCTGGATAGAACTTAGCCACAGTACCATAGATATAAAGCATGAATACCTGAAAGATAAATAGCCAAGAGATGTAATAAGGCATGGAGTATTCTTCTGTTACTCTATTGCTTTTTACATCAAGAGAAGCATATCGATTAGCGGGTACGAAGCACATATACACACAAATCACTAATAGCATATAGTAGTGATTATTATAAGATGTCTTCTGTATAAAATAAGCACCTGCCCATAATATCGTTAGTAGTGGCATAGTCCACTTATATCGATACCCAAGCATAACAGCCACTGACACACAGCCCATCACAAAAAAGTAGGCATACATCTGAGGTCCTACTAGCACCTGCAGAAAGTCCATATAGATATGGGAGAATGTAATCTTTACATCGACTAGGTTATCTCTTACCCAACCTGTAGCAATCGCACCGAATGACTCACAAGCGAATAAGAAACCAAAGAATATTCGAAAGATAATTAACGGAGAATTATCTATCTGACGGTACAGTTTTTCCTTCATAACGACTGAAGAACTCTCGAGTCACGCGTTCGTCATCTTTTAACTTCGCGATTAACTCATCAAGTCCACTAAATTTTAATTCATCTCTTATTCTGTCTAAGATACGAACTTTTAACTTTTGGTCGTATAAATCACCATCCCAATCTAAATAATTTACTTCTATCGTATAAGGATGGTCTGCAAAGGTAGGGTTAATACCCACACTCATCATTCCCATCACTTTCGCTCCATTTAACTCAGATTCTACCACATACACACCGTTCTCAGGAATCAATTTATAATCTTCGTCCACAACAATATTCGCTGTAGGAAAACCTAACTTACGGCCTAATTTCTTACCGTGTACTACTGTACCAGAGAAATAGTACTCATACCCTAAGAACTCATTCGCCAACATCATATTACCGTCTTCTTCTAGAGCAACGCGTATCTTAGTAGAACTAATAGAGACATGATCTATTTCTTGAGCAGAGATCTCCTCTACTTCAAAGCCATATTTCTCACCGAATGCCTTTAAATCATGAATATCAGCAGTTCTATTTTTTCCGAAGCGATGATCATAGCCTATAATTATTTTAGAGATATTAAATTTATCTACTAATACCAGCTTTACGAACTCTTCTGCTGATAACTGAGCGAACTCTAAGTCAAACTTTTGAATGACTAGATTATCTAATTCTAATCCTTTTAAAAGCTCTTTCTTCTCTTCTATAGTATTCAGTAATCGAATACTGTTATCCTGCTTTAAAACCATGCGAGGATGAGGAAAGAAGGTCAACACCAAACTCTCGCCACCATTAGCTTTAGCAGAATCAACAAGCTTTTTGATAATCATCTGATGTCCTACGTGTACTCCATCAAAAGTACCTAATGTAGCAACTACTTTTTTATCGCAATTAAAATCAGCTATAGAAGAAAATGTTTTCAATTTTTAAAGTTTATATCAGTTACATTACTATTTTTGTGCCCCTTTATTCCCAATGACTGGGTAGAGAACAAAACTGCGTAAAAATACGTCATTTTTATAAATGCCTCTTTATAAAATGACTATAATCTAACGCCTTTTAACAAAATTCAATATGCCTAACACTAGATTTTTAAAAGCCTTAACTTTATTTATTATCACTCTTATTGTTTCTTTTTCGGTTAATGCCCAAGTGAAAATAATGACTTGGAATTTACTTAATGTAGGAAAGAGTAAATCACAAGAGAATATAGAATACATCGCCAAAACGATTAAACAAACAGACATCATAGCTATACAAGAGGTTGTTACTAACCCTACAGGCGCACAGGCTATTGCTAAGATACACGAAGAACTAAACAGATCATCAGGAGCCAAATGGGACTATGCGATAAGCGATCCTACTGTTAGTTCACCATATCGCTCAGAACGCTATGCTTACCTATGGAGAACTAGTAAAGTCAAGCTGAAAGGCAAACCTTTTCTTGAACCTACTTATCAAGAGGAAATAGAAAGAGAGCCTTATATGGCTACATTTATTTATAAAGGAAAAGAAATAACGATAAGTAGTTTACACGCACTACCAACTAAACATCAGCCTGAGAAAGAAATCAAGTACCTCAAATTCTTTCCCGAACACTATCCTGAACACAACCTTATCTTCTTAGGTGATTTTAACTTAAGTGAAAGCCACAGCGTATTTAATCCCTTAAAGAAACAAGGGTATCTACCTAGCTTCTCTACACAGAAGACGAGCCTTAGACAGAAATGCCTTAAAGGTGACTGTCTAGCATCAGAGTATGATAATATCTTTTATCACCCTGATAAGAATGAACTTATCAGTGCTAAGCCTATCTACTTCTTTGAAGACTTTGAAGAAATTAGCATAGCAAGAAAAGTATCTGATCACATCCCATTACTCATCACGTTGAATATATTATAACCCAAAAGACCTCTTTAGCAGAGGTCTTTTTTATTATCTTCTATTCATATAGATCATTACATAGTACAGTAGCGTACCTAGTGAACTTATCGCAGCCACTACATACGTACGAGCTGCCCATTTCAACGAATCTTTAGCTCCTGCATATTCTCCTTGAGTCACTATATTCTTCGCTTGTAACCACTTTAACGCACGATTACTCGCATCGTACTCTACAGGTAACGTTACAAAAGAGAATATCGTCGTCATCGCAAACAAAATAATCCCGATTAATAACAACTGCGGAAATGTATTAATCATTAACACACCTCCTAATAATACCCACGTCACTATATTAGACGAAAAGCTAACAATAGGAACTAACTTAGAGCGCATAGTCAGCCAGTGATATGCCTCAGCATGCTGTACAGCGTGTCCTACCTCATGGGCAGCAACAGCAGCCGCAGCAGCATTGCGCTCATTATACACAGCCTCACTTAAGTTGACTGTTTTATCCATTGGGTTATAGTGATCGGTTAGCCTACCTGGAGTAGAAATAACTCTTACGTCTCTGATCCCATGATCAAACAACATCTTCTGTGCTATCTCCGCACCACTCATCCCATTCTGAAGTTGTACTTTAGAATATTTCTCAAATTTACTTTTTAAGCGATAACCTACTAACCAACTAGCACCCATTATCGCAATCATAAAAATCCAAATCATACTTAGACGTTTTTCTTTTTTAATTAAATCTACAAATTATAAGCCAAACTAAAAATAAGACATTTTGACATAAAAAAAGGGTTACATCACTGTAACCCTCTCTTATTAACTATATTTTATACTATTTAAGTTTCTTTTTAACCTCTACTTCTTGAAAAGCTTCGATTACGTCATACTCCTTAATGTCGTTGTAGTTTTTAATCTGAATACCACAATCATATCCTTTAGAAACTTCTTTAACGTCATCTTTGAAACGTTTAAGAGCAGTTAACTCTCCAGTGTAGATTACTACACCTTCACGGATTAAGCGGATTCTAGAGCTACGGAATATCTTACCATCTGTAACCATACATCCAGCGATAGTTCCCACTTTAGAAATTTTGAACAACTCACGGATCTCAGCAGTACCAGTAACCTCTTCTTTAAGCTCTGGAGATAACATACCTTCCATTGCATCTTTAAGGTCATCGATAGCAGCATAGATGATAGAGTAGTTACGGATATCAATCTCTTCTTTATCAGCTAATACTTTAGCAGATGCCATAGGACGAACGTTAAATCCGATAATGATCGCGTCAGAAGCAGATGCTAACAATACGTCAGATTCTGTAATCGCACCAACTCCTTTATGGATAATGTTGATTTGAATTTCTTCTGTAGATAATTTAGAGAATGAATCAGATAATGCCTCAACAGAACCATCCACGTCCCCTTTTAAGATAATGTTCAATTCTTTGAAATCTCCTAATGCGATACGACGTCCAATCTCTGCTAACGTAATGTGACGTTGAGCACGTACAGATTGTTCACGGATCAGCTGAGTACGTTTAGATGCAATTTGTTTTGCTTCTTTTTCTTCTTCGAATACGTTGAATTTATCACCCGCAGTTGGCGCACCATCAAGACCTAATACAGAGATTGGAGTTGAAGGACCAGCTACTTTAATAGACTTACCACGTTCATCGTGCATAGCACGTACTTTACCATGGTTACATCCTGCTAATAAATAATCTCCTACACGAAGAGTACCAGCTTGTACTAATACAGTAGATACATATCCTCTACCTTTATCTAAGAATGCCTCTACTACAGTACCTACTGCTAACTTATCTGGGTTAGCTTTCAGTTCTAACATTTCAGCTTCTAATAATACTTTTTCAAGTAATTCAGTCATACCAATACCTTGTTTAGCAGAGATATCTTGAGATTGGTAAGTACCACCCCATTCTTCTACTAGCAAGTTCATTGATGCTAACTTTTCTTTAATCTTATCAGGGTTAGCCGTTGGCTTATCTACCTTATTGATCGCGAAGATAATAGGTACACCTGCCGCCTGAGCGTGGCTAATAGCCTCTTTCGTTTGTGGCATGATGTCATCATCCGCAGCGATTACGATAATAACGATATCCGTTACTTGCGCACCACGTGCACGCATCGCAGTAAACGCCTCGTGACCTGGTGTATCTAAGAAAGTAATCTTTTGACCATTTTCTAAAGTTACCCCATACGCACCGATGTGCTGCGTAATACCTCCTGACTCACCAGCGATAACGTTAGCTTTACGAACGTAGTCAAGTAACGATGTCTTACCGTGGTCAACGTGTCCCATTACAGTAACGATAGGAGCACGAGATTTTAAATCTTCTGGTCTATCTGGAGCCTCTTCGATAGCCTCTTCAATAGCTGCAGTAGTAAAGTCTACTTCGTATCCGAACTCATCAGCCACGATAGTCAATGTCTCAGCATCTAGACGTTGATTCATTGTTACCATGATACCTAATGACATACATGTACCGATAACTTTAGTAATAGGCACATCCATCATAGTAGCGATCTCACCTACAGTAACGAACTCAGTAACTTTTAATATTTTACTTCCAGCTTCTAATGCTTTTTGTTCGTCATCCGTTTTCTTACGGTGTACATCACGTTTATCACGACGGTATTTAGCAGATTTAGACTTATTACCTTTACCTTGAAGACGTTCTAGCGTCTCCTTGATTTGGTTTTTAACTTCTTCTTCTGTTGGCTCAGCCTTAACTACAGGAGCTTGTTGGTTACGTCTTTGGTTTCTATTACCAAATTTGTTTCCACCAGCATTGTTATTATTGTTGTTATTTCTTTGCCCGCCACCTTGGTTTCTGTTATTGTTGTTGTTATTACCACCATTAGCATTATTGCTATTGTTATTAGTAGTATTACCACCTTCAGCAGTACCTGGTTTAGCTATACGTTTTCTCTTATTCTTATTAGCGGCATTACCAGCACCTGGTTTCGCATTGTTACCAGCGTTGTTACCACCTTTTTTAGGCTCTTCTTTTTTCTTTTTAGGCTTATCGAATTGAGATAAATCGATAGTCTGTCCAGTAAAAGTAGTACCAGAAAGTTTTTGATAATTAGTTTTAATCATCTCCTCTCCTGCGTTTTCTTCTGTCTTAGCAGCCTCTTCCGCTTTGTTAGACTCTGCTTTTTTAGAATCCACTTTGTTAGATGAAGCATCCTTACTTCCTGCTACAGATTCTTTCTGTTTTGGTTTTTCCACCTCTTTTTTAGCTTCCACTTGTTTATTTGAGTTCGTTACTTTAGATGCTTCCTTATCAACTACAGGTTTAGCGACAGTCTCTTTCTTATCCTCTATAACCTCATTAGCTTGTTTTTGCTTACTCTCTTTAGCAGGAGCTTTGGCATCTTTTTCAAAAGATTTATTTTCTTTATTAGAATCGTCTGAAGAAGCTTTAGTTTTTTTAGGCTCAAGATCGATTTTACCCACAGTTTTGATAGCTGCAATTTCTTCAGCTTTAGCTCGGATAATTTCTTGTTCACGCTTAATACGTGCTTCCTCTTGTTTTTTCTTCTCCTCTAATTCTTTATCACGCTCAATTTTCAAGGCCTCTTTCTCTTTCTTTTTCTCTTCACTTACTTCAATAGATGCCTCTTTCTTACCTTTATCAGCAGAAAATTGTTTACACAAAACACTATATTCTTGATCAGAAATTTTAGCATTAGGTGTTGCGTCGATATCGAAACCTTTTCCTTTTAAAAAGTCAACGGCTCTATCGAGAGAAATATTCAATTCCCTTAAAACTTTATTAATTCTTATTGCTCTTTCTTCAGACATATTATCCTTTTAGTGTATTAAATGTGTTGTGTTGTTAACTTGTAATTAATCCTCGAATTCTTCTTTCAAGATTCTAAGTACATTCTCAATTGTTTCATCTTCAAGATCAGTACGTTTCATTAACTCTTCAACACTTAGGCTTAAAACGCTCTTAGCCGTATCTAAACCGATTCTTGCAAATTCTTCAATTACCCACTCGTCGATTTCGTCTTTGAACTCTTTTAATTCTACGTCATCGTCTTCTGGGTTTAATTCACGCATAACATCAATATCATATCCAGTCAACATACCAGCTAATTTGATGTTTTGTCCACCACGTCCTATCGCACGTGATACCTCTTCTAGAGCTAAATAAACATTTGCTTTTTTAGTCTCTTCATTCAGAACTACCTTATTTACGTTAGCAGGTGCTAAAGCACGCTTAACGAATAATTCTGTATTATTAGTAAAATTAATTACATCTATATTCTCATTTCCTAATTCGCGAACGATACCATGGATACGAGATCCTTTCATACCTACACACGCTCCTACTGGATCGATACGATCATCAAAAGTATCTACTGCCACTTTTGCTTTTTCTCCAGGGATACGTACCACTTTCTTAATCGTGATATGTCCATCAGCGATCTCAGGAATTTCTTGCTCGAATAATCTTTCTAAGAACTCAGTAGCAGTTCTAGACATGATGATTTGAGGTTTAGATCCTTTTAATTCTACTGCTTCGATGATTCCTTTTACAGTATCACCTTTTCTAAAGAAGTCAGATGGAATCTGTTTATCTTTTGGTAAAACGATTTCATTTCCTTCCTCATCCATCAAAATTACAACTTTTGGGCGGATGTGGTGCACTTCTGCTGAATAAACTTCTCCAATAATATCTTTGAACTGTTTGTATAAAGTAGTATTATCGTGCTCAGTCACTTTAGAGTTTAAGTTTTGGCGCAATGCTAAAATAGCACGTCTTCCTAACTCCTCTAATTTAACCTCTTCTGAAACTTCTTCTCCTACTTCAAAATCTGGTTCGATCTTGCGTGCTTGAGATAATGAAATTTCATAGTTATCATTCTCTACTTCCCCATCATTTACTACTACACGGTTTCTGAATATCTGGCAATCTCCTTTATCTGGGTTAACAATGATATCAAAGTTATCATCATTACCAAATCTTTTTTTCAATGCATTTCTAAATACATCTTCTAAGATGGCCATCAGCGTTACACGCTCAATATCTTTTTCGTCTTTAAATTCTGAGAATGAATCTACTAAATCTCTATTCTCCATGTGCTTTTTTTATTTTAAAATGAAATTATAACATTCGCTTCTTTAATATTCTCAAAAGGAATCACAGCTTCTTTCTCTACTGTCACCTTCCCTTTTCCTACAGGTTTAGGCTCTCTAGCCTTCCACTTTAGGACAATCTGATTATCGATCACATTATCTAGAGTAGCCTCGTATTTCTCTTGATCTAGCGTCACCACTTTTAGCTTTCTACCAATGTTCTTATGGTATTGACGAAGTAATTTTAAAGGTGCTGTTGCACCTGCTGATGCTACCTCTAGTGAGAAATCCTGCTCTTCTCTATCTAAATTATGCTCTATAGCTCTACTAAAATTTATACAATCTTGTAATGTCACACCTTCATCACCATCTATAGTTAGAGTGATTTTATTGTCAGCAGACACCGTAAAATCTATAATAAATATAGATGTATGCTCTTCTAAAGCCTTATCTATTAATTCTTGTACTTTACTTTTTAATGTCATATGCTATAAAAAGAGGGGACTACTTTGTCCCCTCATTATTTAACTTTTTTAATAAATAACTGTGCAAAGATATTAATTTTTTTATTACAAATAAAACTTTTGCCTATTGATAATTATATTCTTAACTTTAAATCATGTAATTAAATCGAAATAAAACAACAAATATCACTATGAAAAAAATACTAGTCCCAACAGATTTTTCTACGCAAGCTTATAACGCTATCAAGGTAGCTGCTTGTATAGCTAAAAAAGGAGATGCAGAAATACTACTATTACACATCTTGGACTTGCCACAACAAGGAAATGATAGTATCAATAAAGGTACTCCTGCTCCTGAAGTAATGTTCTTCAAGAACGCTGCTGAAGAGAAACTTAGAGAATTAGCCCTATCTGACCTATTCGAAGGCATTAAGGTATCTACTAGTCTTATCCTAGACAGAACGGCTTATGGCGTGACTAAGACAGCAGAGACGAATAAAGCAGACCTTATCGTAATGGGATCTCATGGAGCGAGCGGAGCGAAAGAATACTTCGTAGGTTCTAATACTCAGAAAGTAGTAAGAACATCTGACGCACCTGTATTAGTAATTAAAGGAGAAGGGGATGACTTCAACGTGAATGATCTTGTATTCGCTTCTGACTTTACTGATAATATGAAAGAACCTTTTAAAAAGATTCTACGTCTACACCAGATGTTCGACACGAAATTACACCTACTGATGGTAAACACCCCTAATAGCTTTAAACCTACTCATGTAGCAGAACAAGTATTAGAAGACTTCTTAGAAGACATCACAGATACAGAATACGACTTATCTATCTATAATGATCTAACAGTAGAAAAAGGAATCCTTAACTTCTCTAAGAAAACGAATGCAGACCTAATCACGATCGCTACACATGGACGTACAGGGTTAGCTCATTTCTTCAACGGAAGTATCAGTGAAGATTTAGTAAATCACTCACCTATCTCAGTATTGACTATCAAGATAGACTAAGTACTATCCTTATATAATATAAAAAGCTGATTGCTATTCGCAATCAGCTTTTTTATTTCTCCTATTCTATTCATTTACTCTCTTCTTTGCTTTTAGTTCCTAGCAGATTCCTTCGACTATCCTTGCACATTTCTTCGAGAAAACCCCTCTCTGGGCAAGCAAACTCGAAGAAAACCCCTAGAATACCCGAAGAACCCCAAGCCCAAACACAATATACCTCTATAAATCAATACTCTGTAAAAAACTCAGTCCTTCATAATAAAACAAAAAGAGCAACCAAAGTCATAAACTCCATATCTAGTCAAAAAGAGCGGAAAGAAAATAAAAAAACAGCCTTATTCAACAACTGTAACCTTAGAGAACAACTCTTAATCCAAGATACTAATACTAAAAAAGGCGAATATCATGAGAACATTCGCCTTTTATTATATGCTAATAGCTACTGCTATATAAATAATCTATTTTATTATCTCGATATGACTTTCTGATACTTTAGCTATCGGTAGATAGTGTTTCTTCCCTTCTACTAACAGACATAGGTAGATATTATCTATAGAGATCACATATCCTTCTAGACCATCGATACGCACTAGCTGTCCTAACTCTAGATTCTTACGAGCGTAAAAAGAGAACAATAGTCTAGTCACAACATCTTTAGCCCCTAATCCTAATGATAAAGCTACAGTCAATAGGATAGCCCCTACGATAATAGAGATATTATTAGTAATAATATCTGTGTTTATACCCATCTGATTCAATGTAGTAATAAACACAAAAACCAAGATTAGATAGAATAAGATATTACCTATCATACGTGCTCCACTGAAGTCAACAGCCTTTAACACTTCCACAATAGCTTTCTTTACCCATGTAGCAAAATACAATCCTCCTACGAAGATCAGTAGTGCTACAAACACTTTAGGAATATACAACATCAGGTTTCCAATCTCACGAGAGACAATAGCTAGACCAAATAACTCAGCTCCTACTACTACCATTAAGAAGATTAAAAACACCTTTACAAAGAAGATTAAGATATCAGACACACTGATCTTGATATTCACCTTATTCAAAAAGTCATTTTCGCTTAATAGATTTTGTATTTTCTCTAAGCGAATAACCTTAAACAGCTTCTTTAAGACATAAGAACATACCTTAATTATTAACCAAGAAATTAAAATATAGCCTACTAAAAAAACAAATCCTATCAATCCTTGTAATAACGAGCTCATTACAGAGTTAATCATTTGACTAGGATACTCAAAGTTATAACGTTCCATCATCCTTACTATTTTTAATTTTATTGATTATTTCATTTTCTTTTTTCACATCTTTTTCTCCTATCAGGCTACCTAATGCCTGAGGAACCTTAACAGTATAAAGTTCTGACACATCTAGTGATAACTTAATAAAGTTGAGATTATCTATTACCCTATCTTTTAAGTAATCTGGTAATTTTTCGTCCTGAAGAATTTTTTTAAACGGATTATCCATAATTACAACGAGTTATAAATTTCAACAATTTTTTTCTTAGCCCTGTGGAGTCGCATTTTCACCGCACTCTCTCCTAAATCCAACAGGGTGGAAATCTCCTTAATAGACTTGTCATCCTGATATTTCATCAACAAAACAATCTTGTCCTCCGGATCCAACCTTACTAATGACTCTTGTAACCTATCGACACTCAATGAGAATATCTCCTCATCCGAAATCTCGTCTTCTACAGATAATGCGTATTGATTCTCATCATCCAATGTTTCTTCATTTCTCTTCTTCTTAAGAACTAACCTAGAATAATTGACACAATGATTATACGCAAAAGAATACAACCATGTAGAAAATTTAGAATCACCTCTAAAGTTCTTTAGGTTTAAATACAACTTCACAAAAATATCTTGTGTAAGATCTTCTGCCACATCCCTAGACTCAGCAAAACCAATACACTTCGCATAAACTTTCTGTGCGTACCGATCATAAAGTATCCCAAATAAGTTAGTATTGCTACTATGAACAATGAATTGTACTAACTCTTCATCCGTCATCGCAGCAAAATTACTATTTTGCGAATTAAACTTCATATACTTTTTTTTCAGGTGCAAAGTAAAGTCTTTTACACCAATAGTCCCATAAAAATACTAAATATTTACTACAAACTTCTCAATTGCACCAACTTAGCAACATACTTCCCAACAACATCAAACTCAAGATTAACCACGGTTCCGACTTGATAATGTTTAAAAATAGTATGCTCTAAAGTATATGGAATAATCGCAACTTTAAAAGTATTGATACCAGAGTCTACAACAGTCAGACTCGTGCCATCTATAGTAATAGACCCTTTCTCTATCGTCACATGCTGTGACGTCTTTTTATATTCAAACCCAAAATATGTACTACCTCCCACTTCTTCAATACTCACACAGGTAGCGATATGATCTACGTGTCCCTGTACGATATGCCCATCTAAGCGACCATTCATCAGCATAGCTCTTTCTAGATTTAGCTCCTGCCCTACTTGCCACTGTCCTATACTTGTCACATCTATCGTTTCTTTAATAGCAGTAACAGTATATTCAACATCTGCCAGTGCTACTACTGTCAAACAGATACCGTTATGTAAAACGCTCTGATCGATCTGTAACTCACTAGCAAATGCAGATTCTACTGTGATATGTAAGTTTTCTTGCTCTTTTTCTATTCTTTTGATATTTCCGATGTTTTCAACTATCCCTGTAAACATAACTCCATTTATTTTATTAAATTTGCTTTCAAAAGTAGGAATAATTTAGACGAAACTATGAGCCACAAAGAAGAAATTATAAAAGTAGGGATCTCTATCGGAGATCTAAATGGGATAGGTAGTGAAGTTATACTCAAATGTTTCGAAGACAGTAGAATGCTAGAAATCTGCACTCCTGTTATATTCGGAAATTCAAAGCCTCTATCATATATAAAAAAAACGATTGATAATAATACACCAATACAAGGAATAGACAATCTAAATCAAATTGTCCCAAATAGATTAAACGTACTAAATCTATGGAAAGAAAACGTTAATATTTCATTTGGTAAAAATGACCCCATCGTTGGAAAATATGCTATCAAATCATTTGTTGCAGCAACTGAAGCTCTAAAAAATGGAGAGATAGATGTACTTATAACAGCTCCTATCAATAAATATAATAGCGTAGACGAAGAGTTTAAGTACCCTGGACACACTGATTATCTAAACGAGCAATTAGAAGGTCAGGCTCTTATGCTACTAGTAAGTGAAGATCTAAAAATAGGATTACTAACAGATCATTTACCAATACAAGATGTAGCGAAAGCAATCACTCCTGAATTAATCGAACAAAAAGTAAAAACGATAAACGATACTTTAATTCAAGATTTCAATATATTTAAACCACGCATTGCTATCTTAGGATTAAACCCACACGCTGGTGACGGCGGTGTTATAGGTAATGAAGAATTAACAATCATAAAACCGACAGTAGAAAAACTTAATGATGAAGGTATTCTAATTTCAGGCCCATTTCCTGCAGATGGTTTTTTCGGATCAGGAACACACAAACACTTTGATGCAGTGATAGCGTGCTACCACGATCAAGGTTTAGCCCCTTTCAAAGCACTTTCTTTCGGTCATGGTGTGAACTATACTGCTGGTCTAGATAAGATTAGAACTTCTCCTGACCACGGAACTGCTTATGAAATAGCTGGAAAAGGCATTGCAGACGAAACTTCTTTTAAAGAAGCACTATATCTAGCTATTGATATTTATAACAATAGAAGTAGAAATATCGAAGCAGCAGCAAACCCTTTACAGCCTCAAGAAAAAGATTTTAGCACAAAAAAATTTGATAACTAGCTTGTAATTATAATAATTTTTTATCTTTGCACGCTCAAATCATGTATTCCATGAATATTGAAAAAGACTTTTTAATACCTTTTACAGGATTAAAAAACGGAAAGCATTCGTTTGATTTTAAGGTAGATGACCGTTTTTTCGAAAACTACAACTACAGTGATTTCAATCATATTAATGCTGATATAAACGTTCTTTTAGACAAGAAAATTAATCTATTTGAGTTACACTTCACTGCAAAAGGTATAGCAAATGTACCTTGTGATGTGACAAACCAAGATTTTGACATGCCAGTAGAGAGTGAAATTGATTTGGTAGTTAAATTTGGAGATTCATTTAATGATGATCACGACGAGATATTAATCATCCCATATACTGAACATCAAATAAATGTAGCTCAATATATATATGAAATGATCGTTCTAGCTATACCACAAAAAAGGGTTCATCCTGGAGTAAAAGATGGAACATTAGATTCTGCAGCATTAGATTACTTAGGTTACGTTAATGAAGAGGATGAAGACGAATTTGACAGTCTATTCGATGATGAAGATGACGAAATCTTCGACTTAATAGACGACCTAGAATATGATGATGTAGAAGAGGAAGAAGAAAATACAAATAAAGATATTGACCCTAGATGGGCAGAATTAAAGAAACTATTAACGGATAAATAATATAGTAAAATGGCACATCCTAAGAGAAAAACCTCGAAAACAAGAAGAGATAAGAGAAGAACTCATTACAAAGCTGTAGCTCCAACAATCGCTACATGTCCTGTAACAGGAGAAGCTCACTTATATCACAGAGCTTACTGGCATGAAGGAAAAATGTACTACAGAGGGCAAGTTGTAATCGACAAAACAGCTGAAGTAGAGGCATAACTTTAGACAAAGTACAAATTAACTCTCACAATGTGTGAGAGTTTTTTTTTGGTATATAGCCCAAAAAACGTACTTTACGCCTCCAAAGAACCGTTAATTCGTTTTTTTTTTGTAATTTTCGCTTCTTTTTGGAATGTTTTTATAAAGTAAAGCAACACCATATGACAAAAATACACGCAGCCATTACAGCGATCGGATGCTACCTACCAGAGACTAAGTTAACCAATACAGACTTAGAGACGATGGTAGATACAAACGACGAATGGATAACTAGCCGTACAGGAATTAAAGAAAGAAGAATTCTTAAAGAACCTGGTGAAGGAGCTTCTTATATGGCTATCAAAGCCGCAGAAGATTTATTACGCAAATCAGGCACAGATCCTAAAGATATCGATTGTATAATCTTATCAACAGCGACACCTGATATGCCTGTAGCTTCTACAGGAGTTTATGTTGCAACAAAAATTGGAGCAACGAATGCATTTTCATTTGATTTACAAGCAGCTTGTTCTAGCTTTTTATATGGTATGTCAGTAGCTTCTGCATATATCGAATCAGGTAGATATAAAAAAGTATTGTTGATCGGATCAGACAAGATGTCTTCAATCATCGATTATACAGATCGTGCAACTTGTATTATCTTCGGAGATGCTGCTGGAGCAGTATTATTCGAGCCTAACACAGAAGGCTATGGAGTACAAGATGAATACTTAAGAAGCGACGGTGTTGGCCGTGAGTTCTTAAAAATCGAAGCAGGTGGATCTATCTTACCTGCAAGTGCAGAAACTGTTGCAAACAAACAACACTATGTATTCCAAGATGGAAAAACAGTATTTAAATATGCTGTATCAAACATGGCTGATGTAAGTGAAAAAGTTATGCAACGAAACAATCTTTCTCATGAAGATGTGACTTGGTTAGCTGCACACCAAGCGAACAAACGAATCATTGATGCTACAGCTCACAGAATGGGCTTAGATGACTCAAAGGTATTAATGAATATCGAAAGATACGGAAATACAACGTCTGCCACTTTACCATTACTACTTTGCGATTATGAAAAACAACTTAAAAAGGGTGATAATATTATTTTTGCTACTTTTGGAGGTGGTTTCACGTGGGGTGCAATGTACTTAAAGTGGGCGTACACAGCGAAATAAAAACAACTAACCAATACATTAGGTATGGACATTAAAGAGATTCAAAACTTAATTAAATTTGTAGCAAAATCAGGAGCTACAGAAGTAAAATTAGAAATGGATGATTTTAAAATCACCATTAAAACAACTGAAACAGGTAATACTGAAACTACTTACATCCAACAAGTACCAGTAGCTTCTGCTTTATCTCAAACTCCTGTTGCTCAACAAGCTGCAACTCCAGCTGCACCAGCTGCTGCTGCAACTGAAACTGCAGCTAACGAAGATTCTAAATACATCACTGTAAAATCTCCAATCATTGGAACATTCTATAGAAAACCAGCTCCAGACAAAGAACCATTTGCTGAAGTAGGAAAAACTATTAAAGCAGGAGATGTAGTATGTGTAATTGAAGCAATGAAATTATTCAACGAAATCGAATCTGAAATTTCTGGTAAAATCGTTAAAGTATTAGTTGACGATGCTTCTCCAGTAGAATTTGATCAACCATTATTCTTAGTTGATCCATCTTAAGAAATTTATAACACACCAATTTTTACTTTCTAACGAAGTAAACTCACTAAAGTTAAATTAAAGTTTCAAGAGATGTTTAAAAAAATATTAATCGCTAATAGAGGTGAAATTGCCTTACGTGTTATCAGAACATGTAAAGAAATGGGCATTAAAACTGTAGCAGTTTACTCTACTGCGGATGCAGATAGTTTACACGTTCGTTTTGCGGATGAAGCTGTTTGTATTGGACCTGCTCCAAGTAACTTATCGTATTTAAAGATTTCAAACATAATAGCTGCTGCTGAAATTACAAACGCAGATGCTATACACCCTGGTTACGGTTTCTTATCAGAAAACGCTAAATTTTCTAAAATCTGTCAAGAGCACGGTGTGAAGTTCATCGGTGCTGGACCAGAGATGATTGAAAAAATGGGAGATAAAGCTACAGCTAAGGAAACAATGAAATTAGCTGGAGTACCTACTGTACCAGGTTCTGACGGATTACTAGAATCATTAGAACACGCTAAAAAAACAGCTAAAGCTATCGGTTACCCAGTAATGATGAAAGCTACTGCTGGTGGTGGTGGTAAAGGTATGCGTGAAATCTTCAAAGAAGAAGAGCTAGACAGAGCATGGGAAAGTGCTCGTCAAGAAGCTTCTGCAGCTTTCGGTAACGATGGTATGTACATGGAGAAACTAATCCTTGACCCACGCCACATCGAGATCCAAGTAGTAGGAGACTCTTATGGTAAAGCATGTCACCTTTCTGAGCGTGACTGTTCTATCCAAAGACGTCACCAAAAACTAACAGAAGAAACACCTTCTCCATTCATGACAGATGAATTGAGACACAAAATGGGTGAAGCTGCTGTAAAAGCTGCTGAATTCATTAAATACGAAGGTGCTGGTACTATCGAATTCTTAGTAGACAGAGACAGAAACTTCTACTTCATGGAAATGAATACTCGTATCCAAGTAGAACACCCTATCACTGAACAAGTAATCGATTATGACTTAATCAGAGAGCAAATTTTAGTTGCAGCAGGTACACCAATTTCTGGTAAAAACTACTTGCCTAAAATGCACTCAATAGAATGTCGTATCAATGCAGAGGATCCATTCAATGACTTCCGCCCATCTCCAGGGAAGATTACAACTCTTCACACACCTGGTGGACACGGTGTACGTCTAGACACTCACGTGTACTCTGGATACTCTATTCCTCCTAATTATGACTCAATGATTGCTAAGTTAATTACAACTGCTCAAACAAGAGAAGAAGCAATTAACAAGATGAGAAGAGCATTAGACGAGTTCGTAATCGAAGGAATCAAAACGACTATTCCATTCCATAGACAATTAATGGATGATCCAAACTATATCGCTGGTAATTATACAACAGCATTTATGGAAAGTTTCACAATGAAACCATTAGAGGATTAATCTACATCAGATATCTCAAAGGGCTATTCTTAACTGAATAGCCCTTTTTGTTTTTAATTATGCCCTATCGCATCACCACAAAAAGCAAATACTACAAGAAGTAACACAAACTATTCGAAATATATTATAGAATTGAAAATAAAAATCTCCTCATCAATTAAATAAACATTAATTTTTAAAAAAAAATTAAAAAAAACTAAACTTAGTTCGAAACAAACATTATATTTGAACATAATTTTATTTATTTCAATACAATGCATACAGGCGTAATTAAGTTCTTCAATGAAGACAAAGGATTTGGCTTTATCACAAATGAAGCTACTAAACAAGACATTTTTGTTCACATCACAGGTTTAAAAACTAAAAGCATTAACCAAGGTGACCGCGTTTCTTATACTGAAGAAAAAGGTAAAAAAGGTTTAATCGCTGTAGATGTAGAAGTGATAGGAAATTAATTTTTTACAATATAAATTTTCAATTACGAAGAAGCTATTCATTTCAAAAATGGATAGCTTTTTTTATTACCTAGCATTCTATTTATAATTAATCCAAATACATATTAAGCCATTAGAGTCAAACTAGGCAACACCTAGAGTACCAAAGCTTTGTAAAACGAGAACTCAAATGTATATTTGTATGTTGTATTAATATAAATACTTTAGATATGCAGGCAAGTCAACTTGATTTCATCCCAATCTTAATGCAAATAGCACTAGCTGCTGGGTTTGTATCCATGACAATTTGGGTTTCTAGTAAATTAGGTCCCAAAAAATCTTCTAAAATTAAAGACAGTACATGGGAATGTGGATTAGAGTCACTAGGTAGTGCACGTATCCCATTCAATGTAAAATACTTCCTTGTAGCAATACTATTCGTATTATTTGATGTAGAGGTAATCTTCTTATACCCTTGGGCAGTTAACTTCCAAGAGTTCGGTTGGGACGGTTTAATGAAAATGGGAATTTTCTTATTCCTAATCATAATCGGATTACTATATGAATTCAAGAAAAAAGGACTAGAGTGGGATTAATAAAATAGATAGAGATGAGCGATAAAAAATATAATACAGTAGAAGCTCCGGAAGGATATGTAGGAGAAGGATTCTTTGCTACTAAATTAAGTTCAGTAGTTGGATTAGCACGTGCTAATTCAATGTGGCCTCTACCTTTCGCAACTTCTTGTTGTGGAATTGAATTCATGGCAACAATGGCAGCTACGTATGACGTAGCTCGTTTTGGTTCTGAGCGTATGAGTTTCTCTCCTAGACAAGCAGATATGCTAATGGTTATGGGAACTATTTCTAAAAAAATGGCTCCTATCTTAAGACAAGTATATGAACAGATGGCTGAACCAAAATGGGTTATTGCTGTTGGAGCTTGTGCTTGTTCTGGCGGGATTTTTGATACTTACTCTGTACTACAGGGAATAGATAAAGTAATCCCAGTAGACGTTTATGTACCAGGGTGCCCTCCTAGACCAGAACAAATTCTAGATGGTGTACTAAGACTACAAGAAATTGTAAAATCTGAATCTGTTAATCGCAGAGGTACGAAAGAATATGATGAATTATTAAATTCTTACAACATAAACAAATAGTATGGCATTAGATAATACTACATTACAAAAAAGGCTAATTGAAACATTTGGTATGTCAGTTAGTGAATTTCATGAACAACATGGAATGTTGTCTTTTGAAGTTGCAACTAATGCTTCGCACGATGTTCTTAAGTTTTTAAAAGAAGATAGTGAGATGAACTTTAACTTCCTTACAGATATTTGCGGAGTTCATTATGCTGACTTACCTTCGGAACGTCAATTAGCGGTGGTATACCACATGCACAACTGGACAGATAATATTAGAGTTCGTTTTAAAACCTTCTTAGATATCAAAAACCCAGTTGTAGAGTCTGCTACAGATTTGTTTAAAAGTGCAAACTGGCAAGAAAGAGAAACATATGATTTTTATGGGATTATCTTTAAGAATCATCCTCAATTGAAGAGAATATTAAATATGGACCAGATGGAATCTTTCCCATTAAGAAAAGAGTTCCCAATGGAAGATGCAGGTAGAACAGACAAAGATGATAGATTCTTTGGTAGAACGGTTCATAATTCTTAATACTTAAAGGAACGAGACTATGTCAGATTTATTATTACCTCCTGAGCAACGATATGCTAAACTTATTGAAGAGAAATTTCAAGAAGACGGGACAGAATTACAGATATTAAACTTAGGACCTACACACCCTGCTACACACGGTATCTTTCAGAATATCATCTTACTAGATGGAGAGAAAGTACTAGATGGAGAAGGAACAGTAGGATATATACATAGAGCATTTGAGAAAATAGCTGAGAACAGACCTTTTTATCAAATCAACGTATTAACAGATCGTCTAAACTATTGTTCTTCACCAATCAACAATACTGCTTGGTGGTTAACTGTAGAAAAGGCATTAGGTATTGAAATCCCTAAAAGAGTTCAATATTTAAGAGTTATCGTAATGGAATTGGCTCGTATAGCTGACCACATTATCTGTAGCTCAGTAATGGGGGTAGATACAGGAGCTCTTACAGGGTTCTTATATGTATTCCAGTACAGAGAAAAAATATACGAAATATTCGAAGAAATTAGTGGTGCACGTTTAACTACTAATATGGGAAGAATCGGAGGATTTGAGAGAGAGTGGTCTCCAAAGGTATTCCAACTAATCGAAGAATTCTTAAGAGAATTCCCTGCAATCTGGTCTGAATTTGAAGGGTTACTTACGCGTAACAGAATCTTTATGGACAGAACAATAGGTGTAGGTGGAATCTCTGCTGAAGAAGCTATTAACTTCGGATTCACAGGTCCTAACTTAAGAGCGGCAGGAGTTGACTATGACGTACGTATTGCTTCACCATATTGCTCTTACGAAGACTTTGACTTTGATATTCCAGTTGGTACAAGTGGTGACTGTTACGACAGATTCTGCGTTCGTAATGCTGAAGTATGGGAAAGTTTAAAAATCATCAGACAAGCATTAGACAAAATGCCTGAAGGTCCATACCATGCAGATGTACCAGATTATTACCTTCCTCCAAAAGAAGATGTTTATACTAATATGGAAGCACTTATCTACCACTTTAAAATAATCATGGGAGAAGTACCTGTGCCAGTTACAGAACTATACAATCCTGTAGAAGGTGGTAATGGAGAATTAGGTTTCTACTTAATCACTGATGGTAGTAGAACTCCTTATCGTTTACACTTTAGAAGACCTTGTTTTATCATCTATCAAGCATATAATGACATCGTAAGAGGTGGTATGCTATCAGATGCTATTATTACACTGTCAAGTTTAAATATTATCGCAGGAGAATTAGACGCTTAAGATTATGGAAGTTAAAAAATACAAACAAAACATAAATATCACACCAGAGTTGCAACAACGCATTGATGAGTTGATTAGCCACTACCCTGCTGATAAAAGAAAGTCAGCGCTATTACCAGTCTTACATGAGGTACAAGATGCTCATGACAACTGGTTAAGTGCAGAACTAATGGACAAAGTCGCTGAAATGCTAAACATAACTCCTATCGAAGTATACGAGGTAGTTACATTCTATACAATGTACAACCAAAAACCAGTAGGTAAGTATATGTTCGAATTCTGCTTAACATCTTGTTGTGGAATTAGAGGTGCTGATGATATGATGGAATACGCTTGTGAAAAGCTAGGCATAAAACCAGGAGAAACAACTCCTGATGGAATGTTCTCTATAGCAGGTGTTCAATGTTTAGGTGCTTGTGGATATGCTCCAATGATGCAATTAGGAGATTTCTATAAAGAGCACTTGACAAAAGAAAAAATAGATCAAATCATAGAAGATTGTAAAGCTGGTAAAGTAATTCTTCACGACAAATAGTAATATGGCAACAAAAATATTATTAGATAAAATCAATATCCCAGGGATTAAGTCTTATGAAGTATACCGTCAAAATGGTGGTTATGCTTCTGTAGAGAAAGCTATAAAATCTATGACTCCTGATGAAATCACGGAAGAAGTAAAAGCTTCTGGTTTAAGAGGTCGTGGAGGTGCTGGATTCCCAGTAGGATTAAAATGGAGTTTCATCGATAAAAAGTCAGGCAAACCAAGACACTTAGTTTGTAATGCGGATGAATCTGAACCAGGTACTTTTAAAGACCGTTACTTAATGGAACATATTCCTCACTTATTAATAGAAGGAATGATTACATCAAGTTTCGCTTTAGGGGCTAACCTATCTTACATCTATATTCGTGGAGAATATATGTGGGTTTTTAAAATACTAGAAAGAGCTATAAAAGAAGCTTATGCTGCTGGATGGCTTGGTAAAAATATCTTAGGGTCAGACTATTCATTAGATCTACACGTACACTGTGGTGCAGGAGCCTATATCTGTGGAGAAGAAACTGCTCTTATCGAATCACTAGAAGGTAAAAGAGGTAATCCTCGTATCAAACCACCATTCCCTGCTGTAAGTGGACTATGGGGTAATCCTACAGTGGTAAATAACGTAGAATCTATTGCTAACGTTCCATGGATTGTAAACAACTCTGGAGAAGCGTATTCTAAATTAGGATTAGGGAGATCAGCTGGTACAAAACTTATTTCTGCTTCAGGACACATCAAAAAACCTGGAGTATACGAAATCGAAATGGGTATCACTGTTCATGAATTTATTAACTCAGAAGAATACTGTGGTGGTATGATAGATGATCGTCCTATCAAGGCATTAGTCCCTGGGGGATCTTCAGTACCAATCTTACCAGCGCATTTAATCTATAAAACAGCTAATGGTGAAGATCGTCTAATGACGTATGAATCGTTATCTGATGGAGGATTCGAAACAGGATCTATGTTGGGTTCTGGAGGATTCATCGTTTATAATGATACAGCTTGTATCGTTAGAAACACCTGGAACTTCGCTCGTTTCTATGCTCATGAAAGTTGTGGACAATGTTCTCCATGTCGTGAAGGTACAGGGTGGCTTGAAAAAGTATTACACCGTATAGAGACGGGTAACGGAACTATGGATGACATCGATTTATTATGGAGCATCCAGAGCAATATTGAAGGAAACACTATTTGTCCTTTAGGAGATGCTGCTGCATGGCCAGTAGCTGCAGCCATAAGACATTTTAGAGAAGAGTTTGAATATCACGTTTTATATCCAGAGAAAGTTAAAGATAGAAATCACTATGTGAATGAGCCTTTCTCAACAGTAAAACACTTGATCAATAAATAATATACGCTGACTAAATATTCAGCTTAAACAAAGCACAGTTTATGAAAGTTACTATAGACGGACATGAAATAGAAGTAGAACCAGGGACATCCATTCTACAAGCAGCAAGAATGATAGGAGGCGAATCAGTACCTCCTGCAATGTGCTATTATTCAAAACTAGAAGGTACAGGAGGAAAATGTAGAGCATGTTTAGTGGAAGTATCTAAAGGTAGTGAAGCAGATCCACGTCCTATGCCTAAGTTAATGGCTTCTTGTAAAACAGGAGTTATGGACGGTATGGAGGTAAAAAGTATTTCTTCTCCAAGAGTACTAGAAGCACGTAAAGCAGTTACTGAATTCTTATTAATCAACCACCCTCTTGACTGTCCTGTATGTGACCAAGCAGGTGAATGTGATTTACAAAACCTAGCTTTCGACCATGGTAAAGGTCAGAAACGCTTCAAAGAAGAAAAAAGAACATTCGCTCCTGAAAATATAGGAGACAATATTCAACTTCACATGAATCGTTGTATCCTTTGCTATAGATGTGTAAAGACAGCAGAACAACTAACAGACGCAAGAGTACACGGTGTATGTGGACGTGGTGATCACGCACAAATATCAACTTATATATCAGCTGCAATTGATAATGAGTTCTCTGGAAACATGATAGATGTATGCCCTGTAGGAGCATTAACAGATAAAACATTCCGCTTTAAATCACGTGTTTGGTTTAACAAACCTTATAACGCACATAGAGATTGTCCTACATGTTCTGGTAAAGTAACAGTATGGATGTTCGGAGAAGAAATCCAAAGAGTAACAGCTCGTAAAGATGAATTCCACGAAGTAGAAGAATTTATCTGTAACAGTTGTCGTTTTGACCACAAAGACACAAAAGACTGGGTTATTGAAGGACCACGTAAGTTTGAGAAATTCTCTGTTATCAATCAAAACAACTACACTAAGAAATTAGATAAAGTAGTAATGAAAACAGAAAAACATATCTTAGAAGGACGTGACCAAGACCGCGTTAAAATTAGTATGAAGGAAATTCCTTTTACAGATAATGAATCAAAAGAATAAATCGGCATAAGTATGGATAAAACTATTATTATAGATAAGGCAGTTATCATTGTAGTTGTGTTTGCAGTTACGATGCTTATGGCGATGTATGCCACGTTAGCAGAACGTAAAATTGCTGCCTGGATACAAGACCGTCTAGGTCCTAACCGTGCTGGTAAAGGAGGTATATTACAGCCCCTAGCAGATGGTTTAAAACTATTCGCTAAAGAAGAAACACAACCAAACACACCAAATAAATTCTTATTTAAGTTTGGACCTTTCCTGGCGATGACATTAGCATTAATGACTAGTGCTGTTATTCCTTGGGGAGATAAGTTTCATTTATTTGGAAGAGATATTATATTACAAGCTGCTGACTTAAATGTTGGCTTACTATATATCATCGCAGTACTTTCTGTAGGAGTATACGGTATCATGATTGGAGCTTGGGCATCAAATAATAAATACTCTTTAATGAGTGGTATTCGTGCTGCTTCTCAAATGATTTCGTATGAAATCGCAATGGGACTTTCACTAATATCATTACTATTAATGACTCAGTCATTAAGCATGCGAGAAATAGCATTACAACAACAAGGAATGAACTGGAACGTATTCTACCAACCAGTTGGTTTTTTAATCTTCTTGATTTGTTCATTTGCTGAAACTAATCGTGCGCCTTTTGACTTAGCAGAATGTGAACAAGAACTAATTGGAGGATTCCACACAGAATATTCTTCTATGAAGATGGGATTCTTCCTTTTCGCTGAATATGCAAACTTATTTATCTCATCAGCTATCATCTCTGTACTATACTTTGGAGCGTATAACTATCCAGGTATGTCATGGGCTGTAGAAAACTGGGGAGTAAATATTGCAAACGTAATAGGTATTTTCGCTCTATTCGTTAAAATATGTTTCTTCATATTTGTTTATATGTGGGTTCGTTGGACTTTACCACGTTTCCGTTATGATCAATTGATGAACTTAGGATGGAAATCATTAATTCCATTAGCATTGTTGAATTTAGTGATTACAGCTATTGTAATCTTACTAGTAAAAAGTTAAGCATGTCGACAAATACTTATTCATTATCAGGAAGAAAAAAGGAAGTTTCTAATAAGAAGCTGACTTGGACAGAGAAGATCTACTTAGTAGCTATCTTCAAAGGAATGATGGTTACCTTAAAACACATGTTTAAGAAAAAAGTGACTATCGCTTATCCAGAACAACAACGACCTTTCAGTGATGTATATCGCGGAAGACATATGCTAATGCGTGATGACGAAGGTAGAGAACGTTGTACAGCTTGTGGTTTATGTGCATTATCATGTCCTGCAGAAGCAATTTCAATGAAAGCAGCAGAACGCAAACCTGAAGAAGCACATCTTTATCGCGAGGAGAAATACGCTGAGATATACGAGATTAATATGCTTCGTTGTATATTTTGTGGTTTATGTGAAGAGGCTTGCCCAAAACAAGCAATTTACTTGACTACATCTAAACAAATTGCTAAAGCAGATGTTACTCGTGAGAACTTCATCTTTGGAAAAGACAAATTAGTTATGCCACTAGATGTAGCAATCGAAAATACTAAACAACAGAATCAAGCTTAATCATGGTAGAAATATTATTTTATATTCTTTCGACTATAACACTCGGAAGTGCAGTACTTACCCTATTGAGCAAAAACCCTATCCATAGTGCTTTGTGGTTAGTGGTAAGTTTCTTTTCAATAGCTGGTCACTACATCCTATTAAACTCTCAGTTCTTAGGAATGGTACATATTATGGTTTACTCTGGTGCTATCATGATTTTAATGCTATTTACAATCATGTTAATGAACTTAAATATAAGCCATGAAGTCTCTAAACCTTTTATCACTAAAGTTGTTGCTACAATAGCTTTCTGTTTAGTAGGTTTATTATTGCTTTCTATTACTATGCGTGGAGCTCAAACTTATGAATTGCAATACGCAACTCATGGACAAGACTTCCAATCAGTACAAGTACTAGGTAAAGTATTATTAAATGAATACGTAATGCCTTTCGAAATGGTAGCTGTTCTATTATTATTATCTATGATAGGTGCAGTACTAATCTCTAAAAAGGACAAAACCGATAAAGAAGCATAATTATGGAGAATGTAATTGAAATAATTGGTATAGACAGATACATTTACTTATCGATCATATTATTCTGCATCGGAGTATTTGGTATTCTATATAGACGTAACGCAATTGTAATGTTTATGTGTATCGAGATTATGTTGAACTCTGCTAATATGCTATTAGTAGCGTTTTCTACATATCATCAAGATGCACAGGGACAGGTATTCGTATTCTTTACGATGGCGGTAGCGGCAGCAGAAGTTGCTGTTGGGTTAGCCATATTAGTAACGATATACAGAAATATTGGATCAATTGATATTGATAAATTAAAAAACTTAAAAGGATAATTCCGCATGGATACGAACGTAATTTTACTTTTATTACTGGCTCCTTTATTAGGGTCACTAGTTAATATTTTCTTCGGAAAGAAATTAGGTAATAGTGCTGGAATGATTGCTACCCTTGCAGTTTTAATTTCATTCATTATTACAGTAATAGCATTTGTACAAGTAAACGGTACAGGTGAACCAATACAAGTTGACTTATTTAATTGGATGTCAACAACGAGATTTGATATCTCTTTCGGATTCTTATTAGATCAACTTTCATTGTTATGGTTATTATTTGTTACAGGTATTGGTACACTGATACACTGGTACTCTACTAGCTATATGAAAGGTGATGAGAACTATGGAAAGTTCTTTGCTTACCTTAACTTATTTATCTTCTTCATGATTTTATTAGTTACAGGTAGCAACTTACTAATCACATTTATTGGTTGGGAAGGTGTAGGACTTTGTTCATACTTACTTATCGGATTCTGGCATAAGAACCAATCATATAACGACGCAGCTAAGAAAGCATTTATCATGAACCGTATAGGAGATTTAGGTTTCCTAGTAGGGGTATTCATTTTAGCATTCTTATTCCAGTCGTTAGATTATATGACAATTAAAGAAGCTATTCTAAGCGGAACTAACCACCAAGTAAATACTTGGATTGGATATGCTGCTTTAGCTCTTTTCATTGGAGCAGTTGGTAAGAGTGCACAGATACCTTTGTACACTTGGTTACCAGATGCGATGGCAGGACCAACTCCTGTATCAGCATTAATCCACGCTGCTACGATGGTAACTGCAGGTATATTCTTAATCACTAGATTAAACTTTGTATTTGATCTTGTACCTCATATTCAAAACATAATCGCTATCGTTGGAGCATTTACTGCTTTATTCGCAGCAACTATTGGTCTTGTACAAAACGATATCAAAAAAGTACTTGCTTACTCTACAGTATCTCAGTTAGGATTAATGTTTATGGCTATTGGTTTTGGAGCTTATGAGATTGCTGTATTCCACGTAATCACACACGCTTTCTTTAAAGCTTGTTTATTCCTTGGATCAGGATCAGTTATACACGCTATGGGCGGAGAACAAGATATGCGTAAAATGGGTGGTCTACAACCATTCATGAAAGTGACTTACTTAACGTTCTTAATCGCTACATTGGCTATCTCAGGATTCCCATTCTTCTCAGGTTTCTTCTCTAAAGATGAGATCTTATTAACAGCGTTTAAACACAATACTGTATTATACATTATTGGTTCATTAGCGTCTATTATGACAGCTTTCTATATGTTCCGTCTATTCTTCTTGACATTCAAAAAGAACTTTAGAGGAACTCAAGAACAAAAGAACCACTTACACGAAAGCCCTGCTGCTATGACTACACCATTAGTAGTATTAGCTGTACTTTCTATTGTTGGTGGACTTATCAGCTTACCTGGTAATGGAAACTCTTGGTTAAACGAATATCTTAAACCTGTTATCGTAAATACAGTGACTAAACACAGTCATGAACTAGGTACCTTAGAATATGTTTTAATGGGGGTTGCTACTATTGGTTTCTTAATCGGACTAGGTCTTGCTTACTCTAAGTACATTAGTAAAAATGAAGTACCTCAAGAAGACGAACAAATCGTTGGTTTCCATAAAGTACTTTACAACAAATACTACATTGATGAAATCTATCAAAAAGTAATTGTAAACCCTATCTACACACTAGCTACATTCTTAAGAGATGTAGTAGAAGTAGCTTTATCAGGAACTATATTTGGTTTAGGAAAGATAGCAGACGGATTATCTCTACAAGGTAAAAAAGCTCAAAACGGTAATATCGGATTGTACTTATTTGCTTTTGTATTCGGAATCTGTTTGATTTTATATTATTTATTCATTGCAAGATAACTTAGAGAGATGAACGTAACTATATTATTATTAACGTTATTAGTCGGAGCTATAGCGACCTACTTAGTAGGTAAACAATCAGCTGCTAAAGTAGCCTTGTTATTCGGACTAGTTGCTTTTGTAGAAACTTTAGTTCTAATCTGTTCACATAATTCTGGGGTTGACACAGGATATGTAACGCAATGGATGACTAACCCTAATATTCATTTAGCCTTTAAAGCAGATGGTTTAGGATTAGCTTTAGTTTTATTAACGACAGCATTAACTCCTGTGATTATATTATCATCATTAGGAGATCACATAGAGAAATCTAATGCATTCTATGCATTAGTAATGTTTATGTCATTCGCTATGACAGGAACATTCTTAGCATCTGATGGATTCTTGTATTACATCTTCTGGGAGTTATCATTACTACCTATTTACTTCATTGCTTTATTATGGGGTAATGACAGTTTCGAAGCACGTAAGAAAGCAATCTTTAAGTTCTTTATTTACACATTTGCAGGTTCATTATTCATGTTAGTTGGATTTATCTATCTATACCAACGTGCTGGTAGCTTTATGCTAATCGACCTGTATAATGCTAAACTATCAGCTACAGAACAGTACTGGATCTTCTTAGCATTCTTCATTGCTTATGCGATTAAGATTCCTGTATTCCCATTCCACACATGGCAGGCTTCTACTTATGAGAAAGCGCCTACTGTAGGAACAATGTTATTAGCTGGTATCATGCTTAAGATGGGGTTATACTCTATCATCCGTTGGCAATTACCGATCTCTCCTATAGCAGCGAAAGAGGTAATGCCTACTATCTTAGTACTGTGTATCATCGGTGTTGTATATGGATCTATCGTAGCATTAAAACAATCGAATATCAAAAGATTCTTTGCATATTCTTCATTAGCACACGTAGGTCTTATTGCAGCAGGAGCATATTCATTGACATTAGACGGATTAAGAGGAGCTGTTTTACAAATGATAGCACACGGATTCGTTATCGTAGGTTTATTCTACGTAGCAGAGATTATTTACAAACGTTACCTGACTAGAATGATTGGTGAAATGGGAGGTATTAGACAACAAGCTCCTAAATTCGCTTCATTATTCATGATCTTAATGTTTGCTTCAATAGGATTACCAGGAACATTCAGTTTCATCGGAGAATTCAACCTGCTTTTAGGATTATCACAAGTGAATATATGGTATGCTATCATCGGTGGTACCTCTATTATCTTAGGTGCATTCTATATGCTTAGAATGTTCCAAAAGTCGATGTTAGGAGAAACTAATACTAAAGTATTCGCTGATGTAAATACTAAAGAAGTAGTGATCTTAGGCGTATTAGCAGTAGCTGTTATATTCTTCGGAATATTCCCACAGCCATTATCTGACTTGATCACACCTAGTTTGGTTGAAATAATGTCTTATATTAAGTAATAAATAGTAAGGAGTCAGTACTTAACTGATGAATTTAATTCCAAAATAAAACAAATGAATAC
This sequence comes from Myroides odoratimimus, assembly GCF_004337635.1. Taxonomy (NCBI): domain Bacteria; kingdom Pseudomonadati; phylum Bacteroidota; class Flavobacteriia; order Flavobacteriales; family Flavobacteriaceae; genus Myroides; species Myroides odoratimimus. The sequence continues at coordinate 1,346,088 of NZ_CP037427.1, read as the reverse complement.
ATTAATAGCAATTGGAGTATTAGCGGTTTTAGTACTTGTACTAGAAATCATCAATTTGCGCAAAGTAGTCATTCCTGCGACACTTTTAGGATTACTAGGTATCTTGGGATATACTGTATGCAATATTGATGTGGTGCAAGCATATTATAACAATATGTTTGTGAGCACTAAATTTTCTACCGCATTTTCATCTTTATTTATAGCCTTAACTATTTTCTTAGTAGCATTAAGTAAAGATTTTTATAAAACAGAATTCTCAAAGATATCAGACTATATCTCATTAAAACTTTTCCTTTTAATGGGAGCGATATGTATGGTAAGCTTTGGTAATATGGCTATGTTCTTCCTAGGACTTGAGATCCTTTCTATCACATTATACATCTTATGTGGTACAGATCGCAAGAACATTAAGAGTAACGAAGCTGCGATGAAGTATTTCCTTTTAGGATCATTCGCTTCAGGAGTAGTATTATTCGGTATTGCTTTAATCTATGGGGCTACAGGGTCGTTTGATGTAGTTAGAATAAAAGAAGTAGCACTAGCAGGATCATTACCGATATGGTATGCACTAGGAACTACGATGATTATCATAGGTATGTTATTTAAGATAGCAGCTGTTCCATTCCACTTCTGGGCACCAGACGTGTACCAAGGAGCACCTAGTCTTACGACAGCACTGATGAGTACATTAGTTAAAGTAGCTGCTGTAGCTACGCTATACAGACTAAGCATGTACTTATTAGTAGATATGCCAAGTCAATATATCAACGTAATCGTAGTAATCGCTATTCTAACGATGACGGTAGGTAATATCATGGCTATCCGTCAAGATAATATGAAGCGTCTATTAGCATACTCTGGTATATCACATGCTGGATTTATGATGATGGCACTTACAGCATTAGGTACAGCATCAGCTAACCTATTCTACTATGCATCAGCGTATGCTGTAGCAGGTATAGCAGCATTCACAGTATTAATCATCGTGACAAAGAATAAAGAAAACGAACAAATATCTAACTTCAATGGGTTAGCGAAGAAGAATCCTCTTCTTGCTATTATCCTTTCTGTAGCGTTATTATCTATGGGAGGTATACCTATTTTTGCAGGATTCTTTGGTAAGTTCTTCTTATTCTCACAGGCGATAAGTAATGGATTTATAGCATTAGTTATCTTCGGGGTGATTAACTCATTTATCAGTATCTATTACTATCTAAAAGTAATCATTGGTATGTACGCTTCTACAGAAGAAGATACAGAGCACATCCAAGTACCGTTAACTTATAAGATCGTTGGGGTTACAGCCATCGTTATTAACATCGTTATTGGTCTATGTCCATCGATACTTTTAAACCTATTCAATTAGAACAAAATAAATAACAACTCGATAGATTACCCTAAAGGTGGCGTTTTATTAATAAAACGCCACCTTTTTTTATAACCCACATCACAATCAGTGTGATACAACCGAAAACCTCTAAAATATAAGTGATCATTATTTTGTTTAATTTTCATTTAAAAGACATTTAATTTTAAAAAGCACATCTTTTTAAGACATTTCTATCTAATTCCGTATAACTTCAAAAAACTAAAAAAACTCGCATTTTATCACGTTTATTTTATTCTAAATCAGCACTTGTAACAATTATCTAGACTTAATAAAACTTATCACTAGCAATATCTAATTATAAGCATTAAAACAGTTAAAAAGCACAAAAAAAACAAATGCTAAATCCTTCATAAAACAAACATAAATACAAATAAACACATTGAAATACAACAATTTAACTCCTTTAGTTTAATAATTTCGTTTCCTAAGTATTCTTTATCTTTAGTGCTTAATTGTAATTACTTTTTATATGAAGAAGTTGAAAGTAAATGCGATAATACACACTCAATATCAAAACCTTAAAAAAGAACTAACGGAAATCATTGAAGCCTATGACGAAATAGATACTTATATCGCTAAAGGAACTAGAAATAGTATCAAGCTTGTAGAGCTATCTACTGGTCAGAAGGTTGCTATTAAATCCTTTAAGAAACCTAATCTTATCAATAGATATGTATACCGAAATATACGTAAGTCTAAAGGTCTGAGATCATTTGAAAACGCTGAAAGATTACACAATCTAGGAATCAATGCTCCACATTCGATTGCTTATTTTGAATACGTCTCTAAAGGCGCATTAAGAAACTCATACTACATATCAGAATTTATTGATACAGATATCACTTATAGAGATCTAGCACAAAACCAAGATTGTCCTAACAGGGAGAGAGTCCTTGAGGAGTTCGTTGAATTCTCTTTTAAATTACACGAGAATGGTATTAATTTCTTAGACCATTCACCAGGTAACACTTTGATAAAAGTAAGAGAAGATGGTTCGCATGAATTTTATCTAGTAGATATCAACAGAATGAAGTTTGATCAAGAAATGAGTTTCTCACATCGAATGAAAAACTTGTCACACTTGACTACAAACATTCAAGATATCGAGAAGATGGCTACCCATTATGCTGAGCTTATTGGTAAGAGCTCACGTGATGTGTTTATAAAACTTTGGTTAGAGACTATCAAATTTCAATACAGGTTTTATAAAAAGAAATCCATAAAGAATAAAGTAAAAAAAATGTATTATCAATAGCATTTAAAACACCTCAGTATCATCTAGAGGTGTTTTTTTTTATTCCCTACCCAATTATTTGACTCATAATGCCTCCTTATGCCCTTATTGATTTCCTTTGCTCTTTTTGCCTAAGATTACACCATCTAAAAACACTTAAACAACTACTTATCAGATTATTAAAACAATAACAAGACAAATCCTTCGGAAGCCATTCGGAAACAACCAGTATATACACGGGTTCAATCCTTGTTTTCAAAAGCACACCCTATCTCTACCCGAAGCATCTACTACCTACCACCTCATCACTTAAAACTTCTAAAACCAACATTTCTTACCTAAACTAAAAAACCTTATCAATACGCATATACCAAATAGAATATAACTAACGTTATTTATCTTCAACAAAGATTTTTGTAACTTAGTAAAGTCTAATTATATATAAGAACTATCCTTTATGTCAGATAATACACATTCTCCTATAGTAGTTTGTTTTGGTGAAATACTATGGGACATCTTCCCAACGTATAAGAAGATCGGCGGAGCGCCCTTAAATGTAGCTTATCACCTACATAAGATGGGAATAGACTCACACATTATTACCAAATTAGGTACAGATGACGCTGGTCAAAAAATTATTTATAGACTAAAAGAAGTAGGTGCATGCACTTCCTACATACAGACAGATACTACCAAAAAGACAGGTACAGTATTCGCTACATTCGATGATCACAATGAAGCTAGTTACGAATTTTTAAAGAATAGCGCTTGGGACTTTATCGACTTTAAGCAAGAAGATAGTGATCTAGTAGCGCAGTCAGATGCCTTTGTATTCGGTACTTTAGCGAGTAGAACTCCTCATACTAGAGAAACATTACATAAACTGCTAGATGTAGCGAAGTATAAAGTCTATGATGTCAATCTTAGACCTCCTCATTATGAATTAGAGTTCGTAGTAGAACTCATGCATAAAGCAGATCTACTAAAGATGAATAAGTTCGAACTAAAAGAGATTCTTGAGTATCTAGAAGAACCCTATACAACAGAAGAAGACGCTATCAAGTTTGTTCAAAAACACTTTGATTGTGATGAGATTATCATTTCTAAAGGGGATAAAGGAGGACTGTATTTAAACAAAGAAATGCTCTATAGCTATCCTGCAGTTGATATCGTGATTAGAGATACCGTAGGTAGTGGAGACTCTTACCTTGCAGGTTTCTTAGCAGCTAAGTTGAACGGGCATGATCCTATTCAGATTATTAAAACAGCAGCATCACTAGGTGCCTTTGTCACTTCTCATACAGGAGCTAATCCGGAGTATGAAAGAGAAGATTTTGACATTTTTTATTATGAAACAATATTCAAAGATGAATTAATTACGAGTAAAAACATCTTAGAAGAGCTGAAAACACCTGAAAAATAAGAGAAAAAGAGCTTTTTTGAAAAAAAACACTTTGATATCAAAAAAAATTATAATTTAGCACTCATAACAAAAGACAAAAATGAATTCACAATTTTTAAATACTAATTGGTGGTGGCTAGCTAAATCCTATCAGGGTTCGGTTGGTCGTACTATGTATTTAAGTTGTGAGTAATTATAGATAGAATTATATACACATATTATATAGATAAAGCCTGCTAGGAACCCCTAGCAGGCTTTTTTTATGCATTAAATTCAAAAAAATAAAGGAAATGACACTACACATCAATCACAAAAAGATACTTGGAGACCTATACACTCCTATCGAAATTTACTTAAAACTAAGAGACAAATTCTCTAATAGCTTCTTATTAGAAAACTCTAGTAACCACTCTAGAGAGAACAGTTGTTCATACATCTGTTTTGACCCGATGATGTCTTATATCGTTACTGCAGATACGACTACAGTACAGACCTTAGAGAACACGACTACACATACTACAGCTGATATCAATGTACTAGATCAGTTACAATTATTTATCAAAGAGATCAAGGTAGAAAACGCTAATCACTATGATTATCTAAAGGCTGGTATCTATGGATACACTAGTTATGACAGTATCCCATTAGTACATGATATACAGTTTAAGGCTACTGATACAAGCATTCCTTTAATGCAATACCATTTCTTTAAATATGTCATAGTATATGATCACTATAAAAATGAAATGCACTTAGTAGAATACACTCGTACAGGAGAAGAAAGTCAATTGAATAAAATACATGCCTATCTAAACACCAATAGCATTACTCCCTACCCTTTCAAAACGGTAGATGCTCCAAAGACACCTTACACAGATGAAGAGTTTCTAGAGATTATAAAAAAAGGAAAAGAACACTGCTACAGAGGAGATGTATTCCAGCTGGTACTCTCACGTAAGTACAAACAGCGTTTTACAGGAGATGAGTTTAATGTATATAGAGCACTTCGCTCTATTAACCCTTCTCCTTACCTATTCTACTTTGACTATGGAGCATTTAAGATATTCGGTTCTTCTCCTGAGGCACAAGTAGTCGTAAAAGAAAATAAAGCCTATGTCAATCCAATAGCAGGCACATTTAGAAAAACAGAGGATAAGGCTCAAAACGAGATACTAACACATCAACTGCTAAATGACCCTAAAGAGAATGCAGAACACATTATGCTAGTAGACTTGGCTAGAAATGACCTAAGTATCACAGGGACAGAGGTCACAGTAGAAGAATATAAAACGGTAGAGCAATACTCTCATGTCATCCATCTAGTCTCTAAAGTCAGTGCTACCATAGATATGCAGAAAAATAGCCTTAATGTATTCGCCAATACCTTCCCTGCAGGGACACTATCAGGAGCGCCTAAGCACAGAGCGATGGAACTAATCAATCAGTATGAACCAGAGAGCAGAGGGTTCTATGGAGGTACGATAGGTTTTATCACCTTAGATGGAGAGATTAACCATGCCATCTTTATCCGATCTGCTCTGAGTTATCAGAATGAGTTACACTATCAGGCGGGATGTGGTATCGTGACCAAATCAAATGACTTGTCAGAATTAAAAGAAATAGAAAACAAACTAAGTGCTATCACTCTAGCTATCCGTGAAGCCCAAAACATATAAGTTATGAAAGTATTAGTAATCGACAACTATGATTCCTTTATCTACAATGTGATACACATCTTAAAAGAACTAGGAGTAGAAACAATAGATATCATCAAGAATGATAAGATCGAACTTGAGCAAATAGATCAGTACGATAAGATTATCCTTTCGCCAGGGCCAGGTATTCCATCAGAAGCAGGAAAACTAATGGACGTGATAGCCTACGCTGCTGACCATAAAGACATATTAGGGATCTGTCTAGGACATCAGGCTATAGGTGAGTACTATGGCCACCAATTAAAGAGACTGGAAACACCCTTACACGGAATATCATCACCTATGCAGCTCGCTGCACCTGATGAACTATTCCAGTCTATTCCAGATCACTCCCCTATCGCACATTATCACTCGTGGGTAATAGAAGAAAGTAATAGTGAACTAGCGATAACAGCCTATGACGAGCAACAACATATCATGGCGGTGAAGCACCGAACACTTAATGTCAGAGGAGTACAGTTTCACCCAGAGTCGATACTTACTACTTATGGGAAAGAGATAATTAAAAATTGGATTAAAAACTAATGCTATGAAAGAGATACTAAATCACTTAATACAACATAAAACACTTACTACAGAACAAGCCAAAGAGATAGTCATCAACATGGCTAATGATAAGTACACAGATGCACAGATGGCTTCTCTACTGACTACATTTATCATGAGACCCATCATATTAGATGAGCTAAGAGGCTTCCGAGAAGGAATGCTACAGCTTGCTAATAAGGTGGATCTATCCGACTATAACCCTATGGACTTATGTGGTACAGGAGGAGACGGAAAAGACACTTTTAATATATCTACACTATCATCCTTTGTGACAGCTGGAGCAGGTGTACCTGTAGCTAAGCATGGTAACTATGGTGTATCATCTATCTCAGGATCATCAAGTGTGATGGAGAACTTGGGTATACATTTTAAAAGCACAGAAGCAGAGCTAAAAGAACAATTAGCTGAAGCCAATATCTGTTTTCTACACGCACCACTATTTCACCCTGCTATGAAGAGAATCGCTCCTGTGAGAAAAGCACTTGGAGTGAAGACATTCTTTAATATGCTTGGCCCATTGACTAATCCTGCTCAGCCTAAAGTACAATTAGTAGGACTGTTTAACCTAGAGTTATTGAGAATGTATAAATACTTCTTACAAGAGGAGAATACACAGTATAGCATTATACACGCCTTAGACGGCTATGATGAATGTAGCTTGACTAAATCAGCTAAGCTAATCAATAACAAAGAAGAGAAACTAATAGACGCTTCTTACTTTAATAGTCCTGTCATCCGTGAAGAAGATATCAAAGGAGGAAAAACAGTAGAAGAGTCAGCTTATATCTTCTGGCAAATACTTAAAGGTAAAGGTACTCCTGCTCAGAATAGTGTAGTCCTTGCTAATAGTGCATTAGCTATTAATACTTACTATCCTGAACTAAGCATCTTAGAGGCAAAAGCAAGAGCAGAAGAATCACTACTAGGAGGAAAGGCAAAAGAGAAGTTTGAAATACTAAAAGAATTGAGATGAAGATATTAGAACAAATAAAAGCACATAAACGGATAGAAGTAGCCCAACGCAAGACTATAAAGAGTATTGCTGAACTAAGAAATACTCCATTATACAACAGAACACCGATTGATTTTAAAGCTTGTATCACGGCTAAAAACAACAGAGCCATCATCGCAGAGTTTAAAAGACAGTCTCCTTCTAAAGGAATCATTCATCCCAACGCAGATATCACTGAGATAGTAAAAGGGTATGAAGCGAATGGAGCAGCGGCTTTATCTATTCTAAATGACAGTCAATTCTTCGGTGCTCTACCCACTGACTTTGCTAACGCTCGTACTTCGGTAAACCTGCCTCTATTACAAAAAGACTTTATCCTAGACGAGTACCAGATAGAAGAAGCTAAAGCGATAGGTGCAGACGCCATTCTATTGATTGCTAAGATGCTTCCTATAGAGCGTGTCAAAGTATTGACTGATTATGCACATCAGCTTGGCTTACAAGTATTGCTAGAGACACATACTGAACAAGAAATACGAGATCATTTACATACTGAGTTTGACCTCATCGGGATAAATAATAGAGATCTAAACACCTTTGAGGTAAATATTCAGCACAGTATCGCTCTAGCTAATCTATTACCTCAGCAGGCAGTCAAGATAGCAGAAAGTGGTATACAGAATGCCGCTACGTTATTAGAATTAGCTGACAATGGATTCTCAGGGTTCTTAATGGGAGAATACTTTATGAAGATGGCTAATCCTGCTGAACAATTAAGGCTATTACAACAAGAGATTAAATTGTAAACAGCGATGAAGAAGATAAAGATCTGTGGGATGTTTGATATAGAAAATATTAATTCTGTTGGACAAGAGCACATTGACATGATGGGATTTATCTTTTATCCGAAATCAAAGCGATATCTAAGTAGAGATATTAACAAGGCTGTTGATAACCTACCTCATCATATTCAGAAAGTAGGTGTATTCGTCAATGCTACAAGAGAAGAGATAGAACAACGCATAAAACAGTATAAGCTAGACTATGTACAGTTGCACGGTAACGAAAGCCCCGAAGATTGTGCTTATTATAAAGAACAAGGAATAAAGGTAATCAAGGCTTTCTCTATAGGAACAGCAGAGGACTTAAGTCAATTAGAACAATACGAACCTTACTGTGACTTATTTGTATTTGACACGCCTACTCCACAGCATGGTGGTAGTGGATTATCATTTGATTGGGATGTATTACAGCATTATCAAGCTAGTACCCCTTATCTACTAAGCGGAGGATTAGGATTACACAACATACAATCTGCTTTGCTATTACGAGATACTAGATTAGCAGGGTTTGACCTCAACAGTAAATTAGAAAACAATCAACATCATAAAGACATAACACTAGTGAGAAAACTAGTAAAAGAAATAAGAGACTATGAAAGAATTTAACCCAAACGAACAAGGATATTACGGAGAATATGGAGGTTCATTTATCCCTGAGATGCTGTATAAGAATGTATCAGACTTACAAGAGAGATACCTTGACATTATACAGACGGAAGATTTTCAACAAGAACTAAACAAGCTACTTAAAGATTATGTGGGGAGACCTACTCCTCTATTCTATTCTGCTAACTTGTCTGCTAAATATAAAGCAAAGATTTATCTAAAGAGAGAAGATCTAAACCACACAGGAGCCCATAAAATCAACAATACGATAGGGCAAGTACTCTTAGCCAAACGCTTAGGCAAAAAGAGAATTATAGCTGAGACAGGTGCAGGGCAACATGGGGTAGCTACTGCTACTACTTGCGCACTCTTAAATCTAGAGTGTACTGTATTTATGGGAGCACACGATATCGAACGTCAGAAGCCTAATGTAGAACGCATGCGTATGCTAGGGGCAAAAGTAGTAGCTGCTGAGAGTGGGAGCAAGACTTTAAAAGACGCTACAAATGAAGCTATACGCGAATGGATCAATAATCCACAAGAGACCTATTATGTGATCGGTTCTGTAGTAGGACCTCATCCTTATCCTGATATGGTAGCGAAGTTCCAATCTATCATCAGTAAAGAAATAAAAGCACAGCTAATAGAGCAAGAGAATACTCCTAACCCAGACTATGTAGTAGCATGTGTAGGTGGGGGAAGTAATGCGATGGGCGCTTTCTACCACTTTATAGACAATGGTCATACAAAATTAATCGCAGTAGAAGCGGCAGGTCTAGGAGTAGAAACAGGACAGACTGCGGCTACTATCGCCTTAGGAAAACAAGGTATTATCCACGGTAGTAAGACTTACCTTATACAGACAGAGGATGGACAGATTATAGAGCCTTATTCTATCTCAGCCGGATTAGATTATCCTGGTATAGGACCTGCACATGCCTATCTGAGTGATACAGGTAAGATCACTGTAGGTAGTATCACAGATGATGAAGCGATCAAAGCTGCTTTTGAATTAACGCGTATAGATGGGATTATACCTGCACTAGAATCAGCACACGCCTTGGCTTACCTAAATAAGATGGAGCTAAAAGAAAGCGATATCGTAGTGGTAAACTTATCAGGACGAGGCGATAAAGACATGATTACTTACTCTAAATACTTTAACCATGAATAACAGAATCAACACACTCTTCACCGAGAAGAAATCCAATATACTTTCGATCTACTTCACAGCTGGTTATCCTGCTATAGAAGACACCATGACCATCTTAAAGAATCTAGATAACGCTGGTGTAGATTTAGTAGAAATAGGCATGCCTTTCTCAGATCCACTAGCAGACGGGCCAGTTATACAGCACAGTAGTGAGCAGGCTTTACTAAACGGTATTACAGTCTCTAAGCTATTCGAACAATTAAAAGAAATGAGACAGCACATTACTATACCTGTTGTCTTAATGGGGTATCTAAATCCAGTACTAAGATATGGTGTAGAGGCATTCATAGCGAAATGCGCAGAAGTAGGTGTAGATGGTATTATCCTTCCAGACTTACCTATGGACTACTACTTATCCCATTTCAAGACACACTGTGATCAACACAACGTCAGTAATATCATGTTGATAAGTAATGATACTTCGATAGAACGTGTACGCCATATAGATGAACAGACAAATGGTTTTATCTATTTAGTTTCTTCTAATGGAACCACAGGCTCTAACAAGTCTTTAGAAGAGCAACAAGCATACTATAAATACATTCAAGATTTAAAGCTTAAAAATCCTGCTCTTATCGGCTTTGGAGTAAGAGATAAACACACCTATAACCTGACCAATCAATATAGCTCAGGGGCGATTATAGGAACAGCCTTTATGAAGCATATTAATGAACATGGCATTAGTGAGGAGAGTATCCATAACTTCATCAAAAGCATTAGGTAAGTATAGCCCTAATTATGGCGAATTCGCCACATTTAAGATTTAACGATATATACTAAACAAAATAGGCAACTCATGCGAGTTGCCTATTTTGTTATTTTAAAGAATGGTGATTAAGAACATCCGCAGCTACCTCCGCCACAAGAACCTTTCTTATTCGTTTTATTCTTCCAAAAGCCTTTTTTAATGATGTACCCCAATGCAATAATTACAATTGCATAGGCAATTATTTCTTGGTAACCCATAATTACTTTATTTTAAAAGTTGATATGCTATTAAAGCTGCGACATACGCAAAAACAGTCATAAACACTAATTGGTAGATAGTCCATTTCCAAGACTTAGTCTCTCTTTTCACGATTGCTACTGTAGCTGTACACTGCATCGCAAAAGCATAAAAGAACATTAGTGACACCCCACTGGCTAGCGTGAAGACTGGTTGTCCTGTATCAGGCCATATCTCTGCTGCCATTTTTTGTTTAATACGTCCATCTTCATCGTTCTCATCCCCAGATCCTACATTATAAATAGTTCCAAGTACTCCTACGAAGATTTCACGTCCTACGAAAGAAGACAATACTGCGATACCTACTTTCCAGTCATATCCTAGAGGTTTGATTACAGGCTCTATTGTTTTACCTAGAATACCGATATAAGAATTCTCTAATCTATAACTAGCGATATGCTCGCTTAATTCTTCTTCGCTTACCTCTTTATCTTGATATACTTCTGTAATATGTTTCTCAGCATTCTCAAAGCGTTCTCCTGGTCCATGAGCACCTAAGAACCAAATGATGATCGATAATACGAATATAATCTTACCCGCACCTACTACGAATGCTTTAGTCTTCTCATACATATTCACCACTACGTTCTTAATAATCGGAGTACGGTAGTTTGGCATCTCGATTACGAAGTATGACTTGCGCTCGCTTTTGATGTATTTACTCAATGCCCAAGATGATAACAAAGCTGCTAAGAATCCTACTAGATAGAATAACGTCAATGTCAATCCTTGTATACTTAAGAATCCAAATACACGTGTATCAGGAATTACTAAGGCAATAATGATAATATATACTGGAATACGAGCAGAACACGTAGTAAACGGTGTTACAAGTATTGTAATCAATCTTTCTTTAGGGTTCTCGATATTACGAGCTGACATAATCGCTGGAATAGCACATGCATTACCAGAGATAAGTGGCACTACTGATTTACCACTTAATCCGAATGGACGCATTAATCTATCCATTAAGAACACCACTCTACTCATATACCCTGTCTCTTCTAAGATAGAAATAAACATAAATAGAATAGCAATCTGAGGAATGAAAGGCATTACCCCTCCGATACCTGGTACGATACCATCCGCTATCAAATCTGTAAGCTTACCTGGCTCCATCGTATCGTGTACCCAAGAACTAAGATTAGCAAACTGCTCATCAATCCAATCCATCGGAATACTTGACCACTCAAAGATAGCCTGGAAGACCAACATCATAATCGCAAAGAAGATTAGGTATCCATACACTTTATGGGTAAGTATTCTATCTACTTTAGAACGAAGATCTGTAGCTTTATTGACATCACGTGAATACGTTTCTTTTAAAACGTCGTTGATAAACTGATATCTCTTGATTGTCTTTTTGTGTTGAAGCTTTTTGATTTCACTTTCTGACAACTGAACTCCCTTCGCCTCTATCTCTTTCTTCCCTATATTCCCGATCTTGATGTCTTGTGAATAGATCATCCACAATTTGAATACAGAAAGGTTAGGGAATGTCAAAGCAAGTTTACTAAAGAACTCTGTGTCTACTGCTGTAGCATTCACACATGGTTCTATAGAATACGTTCTATAATTTAATATTGCTTGTTTTAACTCTTGAATACCAAGTTTTTTCTTCGCACTGATTAAAACAATCTTTGTATTTAATTTCTTTTCTAACTCCGCTATCTTCAGACTAATCCCCTTCTCGTCCATATGATCAGCCATATTAACAGCTAATATCGTAGGAACACCAAGTTCTTTAACCTGAGTAAATAGTAATAAGTTACGCTTTAGATTTTCTATATCAGCTACTACAACAGTAACATCTGGAAAGTCATCATTAGTAGGATCAAATAATAAGTCTAATACAATGCGTTCATCTTCAGAACTCGCATTAATACTATATGTTCCTGGTAAGTCGATAATAGTAGCATTTACTTTATCATCTAACTTCGCTACTCCAGATTTTTTATCTACAGTAATACCAGGATAATTTCCTATCTTATGGTTAAGACCCGTCAGGGCATTGAATACAGAGGTTTTCCCTACATTAGGATTACCTATTAGGGCAACTTTTATATCTTTTTTCATCAACTATATGTAATATCTTAATCTAATTAGCCAATTAATTCTACTTGTATCTCCTTAGCTAATTCTTTTCGAATAGATAAATGCGTATCATTAATACACAGATATATTGGGTCACCTAGAGGAGCTACCTCTAGAAGTTCCACAGCATTACCTGGTAGACATCCCATCTCTAATAGTTTTAAAGGAACCTTGTGCATATCGAAGTCTGCTATCACTCCTTTTTCATTTCTTTTTAATAAGTCTAAAGTTGTACTCACCTTATTTAGATTTAATTCATATTGCAAATTTAGTCAATAAAAAAGATTATAGAACTATATTCCTAATAATTATCAGTATTAATACTACTATAATTACCGCACAACCTTTTCATTATTAGCTTATTTTGATTCATAACTTAGAAACAGAAATATTCATATATAAAAAATCCCCCTACATCAACTAATAAATGTAGAGGGATTATACTGTATAATTATTTAATTACTTTGACTTACTATTTTCATGCTCATACAGCCATTGGATGTCTTCCCATAGCTGCTGCATATTCTTAGCTTCTTTATCAGGAGTATCTAGATTAGTACCGTCATAGAACCCACGGATACGGCCATTGCCATCTACTAGAATAAAGTTTTCGGTGTGTACCATATCATACATCTCTTCTGGAGACCCCGTCTTCACAGCTAAGTAAGAGTTACGAGCGATATAATAGATATCTCTTTTATCCCCTGTTACTAAGTTCCATATCTTATCATCAGCGCCTTTGTGTAATGCATATTCTTTTAGCACAGGTACACTATCGATATCAGGAGTTACTGAGTGTGATAATAATTTAACGCCTGGCAGAGTCTTAATCTTATCTTGAAGCCAAACCATATTATCACTCATGATAGGACAAATCGTAGTACAAGTGGTAAAGAAGAAATCAGCTACATAGATATGTCCTTCATAATCTTTATTTGTAATTGTATCACCATTCTGGTTTAAGAACTTAAAAGCAGCTATCTTGTGCTTCTGTTTATTGGCCTCATGTTGGATTAAACTATCTACCATCTCAGGATTCACCATAGCAGGTGTATATACTGGTAGTGATTTTCTATACTTCAGTGCATTGTAGAACATCACCATGATCCCTGCACATAAAAGGAAGAAGAAAATAAAAAAGTATTTATATTTCTTGAAAAAGTGTAACATTTTAAATAGAGTTTCGACAAACTTACAAAATCCCTTTTAACCTGAAGGTTAAAGACATGATAAATACAAGATGTCTTATTTAAAGTAGAGAAAAATACGATTATAAAAGATATTTTCTATTTTTGTTAGAATATCAATAGGAACAAAATTAATTATATACTATGAACAAAAGAGTTTTATTAACCTCTGCCTTCGCTGTAGTATCATTAGTAGCTTGTAAAGATGCTAAGAATACGACAGAGCAAGAAGATCAAGTAGCTCATGGAATCAACCTAGAATACATGGATAAAAATGTAAAGCCTGGTGATGACTTTTTCCGTTATGTAAACGGTGCTTGGTATGACAAAACTGAAATTCCAAATGACAGAACACGTTGGGGAAGTTTTGATGAATTAAGACAAAACACAGATAAGGATGCCCTTGCTATCCTTAGAGAGGCTGCTGAAGACTCTAAACTTGATCCTAAATCTGATCAAGCTAAAGCTGTAGCTGTATTCCAAACTTACTTAGATGAAGCTAAAAGAAATGAGTTAGGAGTAGCTCCTCTTAAACCTTACTTAGATAAAATCAATGCAATCAAAACTCCAGAAGATGCGACTAAACTAATCAACGAATTAGTAGCTGAAGGAGGGTTAGGATTATATTCTATCTACGTATATGCAGATGCAAAAAGCTCTCAAGAAAATACAGTATACATCAGTTTAGGTTCTTTAGGTTTACCTGATCGTGATTATTATGTATTAAAAGATAAAGACATCACTGAAAAACGTGACCAATACGTAGCACACGTAGCACGTATGTTAGAATTAGCTGGTGAACCTAAAGAAGAGGCTACTACAGATTCTAAACGTGTATTAGCGATCGAAACTAAAATGGCTGAACCTCGCCTTACTAGAGTAGAGCGTAGAGATAGCCGTCTTACTTATAACCCTATGACAGTAGCTGAGCTTCAAAAATTAACACCTGCTGTTGATTGGAATGCTTATATCGCTGCTACAGGATTAAAGAACGTTGAAAAGCTAATTGTATCTCAACCGAAATACATGAAAGCACTTAACGAAATCCTTTCTGCTAAGAATATCGAAGATATCAAAGCGTATATGAAATGGACTTTAGTGAACAAAAATGCTAGCTTCTTATCTACTGAGATGGAGAAAGCGAACTGGGAGTTCTACTCTAAAACATTAGAAGGTGCTAAAGAACAAAGACCTGTTGACGAAAGAGCATTAGCTGTAGTTAACGGTACTGTAGGAGAAGCTTTAGGACAATTATACGTTGCTAAAAAATTCCCTGCTGAAGCGAAAGCAAAAGCTCAAGCAATGATTAAAAACGTACTTACAGCTTTCGGTGATCGTATCAAAGCATTACCATGGATGGCTGAAGAAACTAAAAAAGGTGCTTTAGAAAAATTAGCAACTACAACAGTGAAAATCGGTTACCCTGACAAATGGGAAGATTACTCTGCTATGGATATTAAAGCTCCTAAAGACGGTGGTAATCACTTCGAAAACATGAAGAATGCTACTAAATGGGATTTTGCTAAAAACATGGAAGACTTCGGTAAACCTGTAGATAAATCTCGTTGGGGAATGGCTCCACAGACAGTGAACGCTTACTTCAACCCTATCTATAACGAAATAGTATTCCCTGCTGCTATCTTACAACCTCCATTCTATGATTATAAAGCTGACGAAGCGATTAACTATGGTGGTATCGGAGCTGTAATCGGACACGAGATCTCTCACAGTTTTGATGACTCAGGAGCTCGTTATGATAAAAACGGAAACTTAAACAACTGGTGGACTGACGCTGACTTAGCTAGTTTTACTAAATTAGGTGATGCTTTAGCTGCTCAGTACAGCGCATTAGAGCCTCTACCAGGTGTATTCGTAGACGGTAAATTCACTTTAGGTGAGAATATCGGAGACTTAGGTGGTGTTAATGCTGCTTATGACGGATTACAAATCTATTTAAAAGAAAATGGTGATCCAGGTCTAATCGACGGATTCACACCTGAGCAACGTTTCTTTATCTCTTGGGGAACTATCTGGAGAACTAAAGCTCGTGATGAGGCAATTAAAAACCAAGTGAAAACTGACCCTCACGCTCCTGGACACTACAGAGCGTATGTACCTCTTCAAAACGTAGATGCTTTCTACAAAGCATTTGATATTAAAGAAGGTGATAAATTATACATCAAACCTGAGGAAAGAGTTAAAATCTGGTAATCAGAACAGAATAAATAAGGATAAAGGAGTCTCAATGAGGCTCCTTTATTGTTTTATACATACGACAAGGCTAAGCCTACACAAAATCCAAACAACAACCTCAACTTCAACACCATACATACAAAAACAGCGCTTCACTATATCAACCCTAATTGGACTTATCGCATAGTGGTCGCATAGTTATGGGATACTGCTCGCATAAAAAAGAGCTAAAAGTATGCGACCACTATGTTATCGTTATCCTTTGACTGTTCTATCATAGACAACAAGAAATAAACAAGTAACACTTTATCCAACAAAAAAGCATTGTGATAATCACAATGCTTTAGTATTATTATATTGAGTTCTTCCTAACTATAAGGTTTTCTCGTCTATCTTTTTAATCATAGGGTCTACTTCTAACATCCATAGATAGTAATCCTCACTAGTGTATAATTGACTTAAAAACTCTCCGACTAAGAATCGCTTCACAATCTGTTTTCGCTTATCTAATTTGAAGAATAGTTTATTGCCTTCTAGATGTTTAATATAAGCTTTAAATACTTTATCAGAAGACATCACATAGTCTATCACCTCTTCTTTAGACATATTAGTAAACTTCGCTCTTTCTTTATCGATCTCTTGGAATACAAAGAAGCTTACAATACCCGATTTCATCAGAAGTACCACAGTGTCATCTCCATGCTTATTACCTATCGGAACAAAGATATCTGGTACTATACCACCACCTCCATAGACTACACGTCCTTTTAAGGTTTTATACTGTAGGCTATCGGCTACTTTTATACTATCAGCAGCATATAACTCTCCATGTGCATATCTCGTTCTAAAATCGTTATTATACTCTTCTACCCCCATCGTATAAGGCTTCTGTATAGATCGTCCAGAAGGAGTGAAGTAACGAGCTGTAGTCAATCTAATAGCAGAACCATCCCCGAGCATCAATTCTCGTTGTACAAGTCCTTTACCGAAGCTTCTACGCCCTACGATAGTACCTCTATCATTATCCTGTATCGCTCCAGCTATAATTTCACTAGCAGAAGCAGAATTCTCATTAATCAATACATAAAGAGGCTTATCTGTAAAGAGACCACTTCCTTTAGACTTTGTGACTCTCTCTTGACCACCTTTATTTACAGTCTTTACGATTACCTGATCTTTCTTTAATAAATCATTTAGCATATTCACTGCTTGATCCATATACCCTCCTCCATTATCTCTCAAATCTAGGACTAGGCTAGAAATATCTTGCGTAATCAGATCCTCTAGCGCCTTTTTAAACTCCTCGTAAGTTGTACTAGAGAATCTATTGAGCTTAATATATCCTCTACCGTCTGATAACTTAAATGCAGCATCTACACTCTTGATAGGAATAGGCTGTCTATTGACCACAATGTCTAGCTTCTTACCTACAGTCTTACGATAGACTTCTAATTTTACATCAGTATCCCTTTCCCCTCTTAAGTATTTAGCGATACTATCAGAGGTCATCTCCTTTCCATACAGATGCTGTCCGTCAGCACTTATGATACGGTCACCCGGCTGTATACCAGATTTAAAAGCGGGGCCATCTACGATATCTTTGATTACAGCGACACTATCTTTATAGTAATAGTAGTTCACCCCTATCCCTACGAAACTACCTTGCATAGACTCTGTCACAGACTGTAGCTCACTCTTGCCGATATAGATAGAGTGTGGATCTAGTTGTTCTAGAATAGTAGTCACCGTTCTATCGACGATAGAGTCAGTATCTACATTATCTACATACTCCTTCTCTATAAAATCAATTAGCCGATTTAATTTAAGCTTATTGTGATTGGTATAAAAACCTGTTTTTCCACGATAAGAAGCAGATACAAGAAAGCCTCCTAGTAAAATACCTAAGGATAAAGAAATCGATATAATCAGAGGCCAAAAAAACTTTTTCATCTACAGTGGATATTAATCAAGGTCAGGAAGAAATACGACATCCACCCCTGCTTTTTCTAAAAAGTCTACCCCTTCTGTATCACGGTAACCTTCACTGTACACCACTCTAGTAATCCCTGCCTGATGGATAAGTTTACTACAGTCTCTACATGGAGACATCGTGATATAAAGTGTAGCCCCTTGACAACTCTGTGTAGAACTAGCTACCTTCAAGATAGCGTTAGCCTCAGCATGTAGCACATACCAGTGCGTAGTATCGTTTTCGTCTTCACAACAATTCTCAAAACCAGTAGGTGTCCCATTGTATCCGTCAGAAATAATCATTCTATCTTTTACAATAATCGCTCCTACCTTTTTTCGTTTACAATACGATAGTTGTCCCCATTCGCGAGCCATACGCAAATAAGCCTTATCATATTTAGTTATTTTTGATTCATTCATATCAGAAATATTTACAAAGTTCTCTATCCCTTTGATCTAACAAAAATACACAAACCTTTTTGTTAATTCACCAATCTTAGAATAGGAACTTACTTCGTTTATCTAATTTACTATCCAAACGAACAATCTATTATAAACTCACTACTAAAAACATACATAATTATGATAAGCATAAAAATATCATAAAAAAACTATGGACTCCATAATTTATCATTATATTAGATATAATAAACTGAACCAATTTACTAACCAAAAAACAAACAAAAATGTCATACTCAGAATTATTTGATTTAGGATTTAGAGAGAGAAACAAAGGCCACTTTGCTTCGATAGTACGTGTGGCGTTAGCGAATGGACATTGTAGTACAGAGGAAAAAGCTTTCTTAGATGAACTAGCTATTCGACTAGAAATCAGCGACGAGGACTATGCGAATATATTAAAGAACCCAGAGAGCTATCCTGTCAACCCTCCCTATCTAGAGACCAATCGTATCGAAAGATTATACGATTTGGCAAGAATGGTATATGTAAATCACGTATTAGGACCAAAACAAAAAGAGATATTAAAGAAATTTGCTGTTGCCTTAGGTTTCACTAACAATATAGATTTCTTAGTAGATAAATCTCTATCGTTATTAGTCTTAAATGTGGATATAGATACCTTCATAGAAGAAATTCACAACCTTAAAAAATAAAAAAAGTGAGCTAATCCTAAAGATTAGCTCACTTGTTATTTTATAGAAATACTTCTTATTTCTTCATAAACTCTTCAGCTTTTTCTACCATGTTTTTACTACCACAGAAGAAAGGAACACGTTGGTGTAACTCCGTTGGCTCTATCTCCATGATACGAGTATAACCATCAGATGCTCTACCACCAGCTTGCTCAATGATGAATGCAATAGGATTACACTCATATAACAATCTTAGTTTCCCTTTAGGAGCTTTAGTACTAGTAGGGTAAATGTAGATACCTCCTTTTAGAATATTACGGTGAATATCAGATACTAAACTACCGATGTATCTAGAAGTATATGGTCTATCATTCTCTTCTGCTTGACAGTACTTTAAGTAATCTTTTACCCCTTGTGGGAAGTGTACATAGTTCCCCTCATTGATAGAGTAGATATGCCCATCCTCATTAATCTTCATATTCGGGTGAGACAAGAAGAATGTACCGATCGCTGGATTTAATGTAAACCCGTGTACTCCATTACCTGTAGTATAAACTAACATCGTAGAAGAACCGTATACAATATATCCTGCTGCTACTTGATTCTCTCCTTTTTGTAAGAAGTCTTCTTTTGTTACAGGAGTTCCGATAGGAGTCACACGTCTATAAATAGAGAAAATAGTACCTACTGATACATTCACATCGATATTAGACGAACCGTCTAGTGGATCCATTAGCACTACATACTTGTTCTCGTTGCTATTATCTCTACCGTGGATAGAAATAAAATCATCCTCTTCTTCAGAAGCGATACCACATACGATTTCTCTATTGATAAGTGTTTTAATGAATACTTCGTTTGCAAAAACATCAAGTTTCTGCTGTTGCTCACCTTGTACATTTTGTTTTCCAAAAGCACCTACGATGTCAACTAAACCTGCTTGGTTAACTTGGTGACTTACTACTTTAGCAGCTAGTCTAAGAGAGTTAATTAATCTTGATAACTCACCAGAAGAATATTTAAAATCTTCTTGTTTTTCAATGATAAACTCTCCTAAAGTTTGAGATCTTTCTGTTGTCATTTTCAAAAATGATTCTTAAGTTGTGTATTTTACAGTGCAAATATCGTTAATTTTGTTGTCTAACCGAAGACATTAACCATTAAATCAATAACTAAAATGAATATTAGACCTGCAACCCCTCAAGACATGCCTGATGTGTTAGCATTAATACAAGAACTAGCAACTTTTGAAAAAGAACCTGATGCTGTCGTAGTTACTGCTGAAGACCTAATCAGAGATGGTTTTGGAGCAAATCCTTTATTTAATGTTATTGTTGCTGAGCTAGACACTAAAATCATCGGCATGGCTTTATTCTACAATAGATATTCTACCTGGAAGGGTAAGACGATTCACTTAGAAGATCTTATCGTCACAGAAGCTGCTAGAGGTACAGGAGCGGGATATGCACTGTATGCAGAAATAATGAATATCGCGAAGAAAGAAGGTGTACGAAGAGTAGAATGGGTAGTTCTGAACTGGAATGAACCGGCTATTAACTTTTATAAAAAATCCGGAGCGACAGTATTAGAAGATTGGTATACTGTACAAATGGATCAAAACGGAATAGAACAATTTAGTCAATCTAAGTAAATGAGAGTATTCAAATTTGGAGGAGCCTCAGTAAGAGACGCAGAAAATGTAAGAAACGTTTGTAACGTATTAAAAACAGTGGGCTATGAAGATAGCCTAATCATTGCTTCTGCAATGGGTAAAACGACGAATGCCTTAGAAGTAGTCGTACACAACTATTTTCAGAATAGATTTGACTTAGCAGAGTCTGTTGATGTAGTTAAAGATTATCACTACACGATCGTTAGAGAATTATTCCCTAATGAAGATCACGATATCTATGCATCGCTAAAAGAGTTATTTGATTCTATTACTTACTTCTTACTGAACAATAAATCTCCTAATTACAATTTCGTTTATGATCAAATCGTAAGCTATGGAGAGATTATCTCTACGACTATCTTACACTATTACCTACTAGAATCAGGTATAGACAACACTTGGCTAGACTCAAGAAACTTAATCAAAACTGATACAGTCTATAGAGACGCTGATGTAAACTGGGATATCACGATAGAGAATATCAAAAAAGAGATTTGTACAAAACAATTATTCATCGTACAAGGATTTATTGGATCTGACTATAACGGTTTCTCTACTACATTAGGGAGAGAGGGGTCTGACTACTCTGCAGCTATATTTGCTTATGCCTTAGACGCTGAGAGTGTAACGATATGGAAAGATGTACCAGGAGTACTGAATGCTGATCCACGTTATTTTGAAGATACGACTCTACTACAACATATTTCTTATCAAGAAGCAATAGAACTAGCGTTCTACGGTGCGTCAGTCATCCATCCGAAGACCTTACAACCATTGCGTCAAAAAGAAATACCATTATATGTAAAGTCCTTCTTAAATCCATTATTACCAGGAACGAATGTATCTAAAGGAGCGCCATTGACTCCTCATGTTCCTTGTTTTATTGTGAAAAAGAACCAATTATTAATATCACTATCCTCTAAGGATTTCTCTTTTATCATGGAGCAGAATATCAGTGATATTTTTAAACTCTTCGGAGAGTATAATATTAAGGTGAATGTAATACAGAACTCTGCTATTAGCTTCTCTGTATGTGTAGAAGATAAGTTTAATCACTTCGAAGATGTAAGACTATTGCTTACAGATAAGTTTAAGGTGAGTTATAATGAGAATGTGTCTCTATATACCATAAGACACTTCGACGATCACTCTGCACAGAAGATACTTGGTGATAAAACATTATTATTAAAACAAGTGAATAGAGAGACAATGCAGATTGTCACTAAAGAATAATATCACAAAGGCTGTCTCACGAAGACGGCCTTTTTAATATACTATACTAAATAACCATACATTGACCATAGTTATAAGACTCATTGTCTAATCTTCTTTTTACCTAATCTACAGGTGTGTAAAAAGAACTTAGCCACTGCATATATCAGGATATAGATTCCCCATAATAGCAACCCGTGTATATAGACTATACCCATTAAGACTTTCTTCATAAGCTATTCATTAAAACCAAATATTAGCTATAAAGCAAGATAAAACAGCACCCACTCAAAGGCTAATGCGATGATAAAGCTACCTATAAAAGCAATGATATACTGCACTTTAGTCACTTCTTTCTTTTTAATATCCTGTATTACTTTATACAATATAGCACCGAAGACACCTATCACAATACTCGATAGTATCCATACCATATAAAATCTACTTTCATAATCTAAGTCCATATCTACACTTGCTTTTAATAATCACGTTCTATAAAGATACGCAACTTTAACGAATAGTTTTTCTCTAATGAAATAAATAGCACTTTAAAAAACAGTATTTTTAACCCACAAAACATCAAGCTATGCTAACCATTACAAGAACTAACTCTGACAATAAAGACTTTCTAAACCTCATCACAGAACTAGATAAATACCTCAAAACAACTGATGGTGATGAACATGACTTCTTTGATCAGTACAATAAAGTAGATCATATCAACCATGTTATTGTTATCTATGAAGATAGTCAGGCTATAGCCTGTGGAGCTATCAAAGAATATGACTCACATACTATGGAAGTTAAGCGTATGTACACTGCTCCTATCGCTAGAGGTAAGGGTGTCGCTTCTATTGTACTAGCTGAACTAGAAAAGTGGAGTCTAGAGCTAGGTTATACACGCTGTATCTTAGAGATGGGTAAGCTACAGACACAAGCAGAGATATTATACAGAAAGAATAACTATACTGTTATCCCTAACTATGGTCAGTATGAAGGTGTGGAGAGTAGCCTGTGTTTTGAGAAGGTGTTGTAAATCTATTTATTTGATAATTATACTTATTCCTATATTCTCTTTGAAATTAATAACTCTATATAGCACAAAAAACATAACTTAGTAACAAACAAATAATTATGAATAAAAAGATATATTACTTTTTATGGGTTTTACTAGTTATTAACCTACTTTGGTCTTTGCTAATTGACAGAAAAGACTTTATTAGTTCTTTGTTGTATAGTCTATTTATGTTTTTGATATTAGGTATATACTATATTTTTGAATCTAAAAGAAATAAAAAACCGTCTTAGTATTTCCTAAGACAGTTTATATCATTCAACTAATTTGGTTTCCATGCTATTATCTTCTGAATAATACCATTCTCAGACATAACAGTTTTTAATACACCATATATTCCCGCGATCATAAGCAAAATAACGAAGATTAATACTAATGACATTCCTGCTGATACAGCATTACTATACAATAGTGTATAGATAAAAGCAAACATTAAAGACAACATACTTATAGGAATGACAAACAGAAACAGAAGATAAGTTCCTACCTTTTTATACTTCATCATAGGGGCACCAATCGCAAAACTAAACATTGTCACAAATACAAAAGCGATAAGAATAAATACTATACTAAATCCAGTAATCACAATCACATCACTTGTATTTAACGTTGTTATCTTTTCTGTCTTAGGATTATAATAGATTACATAGCCTTGTCCTTTAATAGGCATATCCCCTACAGAAGAATCAAGGGTATGAGTTATACTCACTTTATCCTTAGTTTTAAATGTAACTATTGGTTTATAATTGATACTTCCACTTCGACTCCCTCTTTTACTTCGACTCCCCTCAGTCTTATATGTTGTATAAGACACTACCTTAGCCATGTACTTATCACCATTACTAATAATATTAACTTTATTAGACACTACATTGTACAATAATGAGCCAGTACTATAAGTAACCCACATAATACCCAACAATATAAAATAAGTCCCCTTACCTAGGTCCTTTAACATAGGAAGTGAGTTATATCTCTGACATCGTCTATTAATTAATTTACCTAATATTATACTAATGACTATCCCTATTATCACAGGTAATAAAAACATTAATTCTCTCTTAATTATATCCATACTTCCCGTATTTATCCCCTTCTCGTTGTATTCCCAAACCTAGTGTTATCTACTCTTCTTATTCCCTTTCTATTCATCCCCATATTCTTTAGACCATCTCCATAGATATTTTTGAGATAACCCCAAATAGCCAATGTCAGTACCAAACTAAAAAACACTAAGATGATATTAACCCAAAGCGGTTTATCCTTACCATCAAATAATGCCCATATCATAGCTCCATCAAACAAAATCATAATCAATGGCAATACTATAGCCAGTCCTAAGAATGCCCCTATCTCTTTATATCTATCCATAGACCAGTTCATCGCATATATCACCATACCGACAAAAAGATATACAAGTATAACGATCATCACCCCAAAAGCGAGTATCAACGCTACTGTCCCTAGCCCAAAGGTAGTTACACGCTCATTAGTCTCATCATAATATACTGTGTGCTGATCGCCTACGGTAGGCATACCACTACTAGAATAGTCAAGCTCATATTCTACCACTTCACCTCCTCTGGTAGTGAAGTGTACTGTAGGTGTATACATCGTGGTATAGCCATTATCATCAGAGTTACGACTCTCATAGCTAGTATAGGATACCACACGCGCCTCATATTTATCCCCGTTATATACAGTCTGTGTCTTCGTAATGATCATCATCGTCAAGGCTACAGTCCCACCTATTGCCAATGAAGAAATAGACGCCACGATAAGATAGATATACCCAATTCCCAGACATCCTGTTTTGGTTCCATTATGAGAAGAACGCTTTATTATTTTATAAGTCAGCCATATTGTATACAATATCCCTAACCCAAATGCCAACTGATTAATTCTGATTTCGTCCATTACTATCTTTTTTTACGTCTATTACTTCTGCGCTTCCACTCGTCATTATGAGGATCAGGCTTGTTAGTACGTTGAGTACTTCTATTGCTTTCTTGTCTAGAGTGATTAGCAGTCTGAGACCTTGTCACAGATTTATCTTGTGTTATTCCTTTTGTCTTATTCTCCTTACTTTTACTAGCGTTCTTTTCTTTTTCTATTAAGTCTGTTATCTCTTCCCTGATAATCTTCACATACAGTATAATCCCGATTAACAAGATCAAGATAAATACCATTAATAATACAGAAAGGGGAATATTGTATATATTAATAACAAGTGCGTAGATCAAAGCCCCTTCGAATACAAGCATAATCAAAGGAACTAATACTCCTAGTCCTAATAATCTAGCCAATCTATTATATCGGCGCATATCTCTTCCCATACCATAGAGCATAACACCTATAAATGCGAATACTAGCACCGCTACCATCGTCCCATAACAAATCAACTCTGCAAACAACTCAATACTGAATACTAGAGTTCCGTTAATTAAGCTAGATAGTGTACGAATAAACATACTTCCAAAAGCAACACTCCCGAAAACAGTCAATCCAAACAAACCTCCGATAATTAAGAATACGCGTATTACATCTACACAACCCGCTTTTTCTTTTCGCCCTTTCGTAGTACGTTTCACTATTCTAGACGTTAACCAGCCTGTATATAATAATCCTAGTATTATAGACCACTGATTATAAATCACATCTTCTATCATAACTATTTTTCTGTTATCTAGATATTAATCACCTCAACTTAAACTCTTCTATTCTCTGTTTTATAGTTGACCTTAATGCTCTTATTGTCAAATATGTTGATATAATCAGATACACTACAATCATCACCCAAGAATAACGATATCCACTAAAAAACATCAAACATATACACAACTGTATAATACTAAAGAATACTATAGTAAGAACCGCATAAGCTAACTCAACTCCTACCCACTTATACTTTATATGATTAGGCAATACACTATATGCAAGTAACCCTATAAGAAAGTATACAGCACCTATTAAAATTATAGCTATCAAAGCTATACTAATCATCATCTGTACATCTATTACATAAGCTACTTTTTCTACTTGATTATAATAAATTCTAAAATGACTTCCTTCAATAGGTTTCCCTATTGATGAATTTTTGGCTTTATATTCAATACTATCACCTGACTTAGTCACAAATTTATAAACAGGAATATATGCTATAGTTTTCATCTTACCACTCCCTTCTGTCACTGTATTATATCCAGTAAGTACAGCAGTATACCTATCCATACTTCTGAACTCTTCACTTTTTATTTGCCACTGTTTAGTAGCATAATTAATCATTCCAAGTGCTATAACGGTAATAGACAAAATAAACAGACGTGTCCCGCTGGCGCCTTCTTTAACATATACTCCTTTGTTTTTATGTATAGTTGGTACTCTATACATTAACCATCCTATTATCACAATACCTATCAGTACTAACATTTCTATCAACTTAACTTCTAAACTTAAACTCCTTCAATACCAAAAAATAGTATCAAGACTGCACCTGTTAAAAACAAATAACGCAAGACTATACTCATATTCTTTTTCTAAATCCTCAAACTACTTTACTAAACACTTACTGCAATTGCAACTTTACTTTCTACTCCTCTAAATAACGTTAAATGTTAATGAAAATTTTAACAAATATAGTTTTCTTAAAAGTAATAAAGCACTGATATAAAATATTTTATCAACTCTATTTTTCTATCTACTTTATTATCCGTAACTTAATATATAATTTCAAAAACAACACAATCATGAAATACGTAAAAGAATTTTCAGCCTTAGATTTTGACAATGACATACTAGTTGTTGACTTTAAAGACCACCAAATAGAGAACCCTATTGTACAGGTATCTGAGATTATAGATGAATTTGTCTATCAAGTAAAGCCTTGTAAGATATTTATCTCTAAAGCTCATAATATAGATATAGCGACTGATGTCCCATTTAGAGGAAGAGTGGTTATACGATAATTAGAATGTTATTTATACTTCTATAAAGCAAGGAGACCTATCGAGAGAAGGTCTCCTTATTTTATTAGATACATCTTACTCCCTCAATACAATCCTTCATTAGAGATCCTTCGGATACAATCTGAATCTCGTTTGCAAAACAACCTCTAATCCCAAGTAAACACAGCTTATTTCCGAATAGCTTCCGAACAAAATCAAATCAAAAAAACACAATAAATTAGATCACAATTACTTACAATCAAAAAGACACTCCATATTAAATCAAAAGAAGCATATCTGATCAATATCTCCAAATAGAGGCAGAATAAGGCAATATGAACAGTGAAATAACGCAGTATTCATAGCATAAAAAGAGATAAATACGCTTGATATTGTTTATTTTTACTCTTTTAAACTTATGCTATGATTTCTAAATACTCCCTTTGTTTTCAACCTGATGAAGCTACACTCGAACTGGTAAAGCAAATGAAGCTACAACTAGCCGATGAGATAGGGTGGTATAACAGTAAGAATTCCTTAGCACATATCACTATCTCTAAGTTTAAAACTGACCTGAATGGTATCAAAAAAATAGCCGAATTAGTCAGAGCACAGTGTAGTACATTCACTCCTGTACAAGTACTATTTAACGACTATGGACAATATCCTAACGGAGCGTTCTTCTTAGCAGTAGATGAGTTCTCTAAACCTATTCTTCAAGATTATGCAAAAAAGGTAATGCGCAAAGTCGTTTTGCCCGAAATCTATAAGAGTAACGAACCTCATATGTCTATCGCGCGCAAGCTAGACCCTGAGCGATTAGAGCGTGCATTAGTTTATTTTCAGAAACCTGCTATCTCTTGTCTGTGTAATCATATCGCCTTACGCCAGTTTAATCCTGACAGAAGACAATACGATATCATAGCGACTTTCCCTTTCTTAGGCTTGCCTTCTAATGAACCAGAGCAGTTGTCGTTGTTTTAAAGCTATTCCTGTTAAAAGCAAATGAGCTCATCGTTTTTATTTTATTTTCCCTATTTTTGGAATTAATCACAAACCTAAAACATGGAAAATAACAACAATACATTGACTTGGGATGAGTTTTCTAAAGTAGAAATGAGAGTAGGTACTATCGTTGAAGCGGAAGTATTCGCTGAAGTGAGAAACCCTGCTTATAAATTAGTAGTGGACTTCGGAGAAGAAATCGGAAAGAGAAAATCTTCTGCTCAGATTACTAAACTATATACGCCTGAAGAGCTGATCGGTAAACAAGTAGTAGCTGTAGTAAACTTCCCTCCTAAACAGATAGCTACTCTAATGAGTGAATGCCTAGTAATGGGAGCTGTAGAAGGAAAAGAGGTTACGTTAATGACTATGGATAAGCCTACTAAAAATGGCTTAAGAATAGGGTGATTTAGTTAACGGTTGACCGTTTACAGTTTACAGTTTACAGTATTTGCATACAATACATTGATGATAAATAGTTGACAGTTTATGGTTAACGATTAGCTGTTGACAGTGTTTGCCTATGATATATCATATATTGAATATGGGTAGTTGGCGGTTTTTCAGAGATATCAATGTTTTGCATCCCTCAATCCTATAACAATAAAAAATAACGGTTTACAGTCTGTGAACTGTAAACCGTAAACTATTAACTAAATCCCTAATTTCTTTAAAAAGGCTTCTTCTGCTTGATTAAAAGCATACATAGCTGAGTGAGTAGAGGTAAAGTTATCCGTCAGCTTTGATCTAAAAGCGCTATACTGTGTCTTACCATCTTCTTTAAAAAAATCAACTATAGCCGTATATTCTCCTGTATCTATATTATGTAGAATACGTGCTTGATAGTTACTCGTCTTATCTTTTCTACCGAGTTCTCTATACTTCTGATCATTATACATATATACATTAAAGAAGTAATCACTTACGTATCCACCATCTATACGCTCTGAGGCCATCCCATTACTCCCTATTAATTCTATAAATAGTCTATTAAAGCGCTCTGCTACAGTATCGTTGAAGTCTTTATAGACAGAGAAGACACTCTCTTTTAGTAACGTTTTGCCCATGCGCATCGCTTCTATGATGTCATCGTCATCCGGAAAGTATTCACCCCAAGCATGTTCTTCTTTGATCTCGTCTATAAACACATCTCGTGTACGGTGTGTAGTCGGATATATATTAAGCATAAAGAAGGGTAATCCGTCTTCGCCCTTTACTTGATCTAGAGCATGTACAGAGTTGTCTGAAATAATACTAGTAATGCGAATCTTATTAATATAACATGGCATATCTATAGAGACAATACATCTCACGTCTAAAGTTCCCTTCACATGCAGTTCACCATGGTTATACTTAGCATATACTACCTCACCATAGACACTTCCTCCTATATAGTGTGTGTTCCCACAGAAATAAGCGTTCTTCACAACCAAATCTCCCATCACAATCAACATCGGAGAAAAGTCTAGTTCCTGACAAAACAAAGAATCTGTTACCTTTAGATCACCTAAGAATATATATCCCTGTATATCTATCTCATAGTCTTCTATGAAGTTAAGTACTTCTAGTTCTTCTAGTTCTGCATCATTATCCACTACTAAGAAGAAAGAGTTCTCATCACTTAAGTCGTACACTAAATTGTCTAGTGTAAATAACTCTTCGTTTTGATCATTTACTCCTTTTAGCCCTTTAAGTAGATCTAGTCCATTGCGTATACTGACTACGCGATACATAATCCCATTGTAGAATATGGAGTCTATCTCTGGCTCTTGATTAATAGCCTCTATGCTAAACATCTGTGCGTGCTCCACCATATTAGCAATCTTGTCATCGAACTCAAAAAAGTGATTAACAGAATACAATAGATCACATACACTACTAAACCAATCTACTGCTCTACTCTTATGCATCTCATCTTTAGGAGTAAGCAATGATAACTGATCATTATAAGCATTGTGCTCTTGGTAGAATACAAGTACATCACTTACATCCATCCCTACTCTGCGTATAAAGTAGTGATACATCTCTGCATCCTTTTCTCCTTCCCCATTAATATAATCTCGAGAGATAACGATACGAGTATTGAACTCATCTTCTTGAAAATATATAGCAAACTGATTACTCGTTTCCTTATCCTTACCTATCACATCAAAAGCTTCTAAAAAATCTTCTACATTCTCATCATCTCTTAATAAAAGCCATCTATTATAATATAAACTCTGTACAATAGATAAGCTGAATATATTCCTTACTGCCTCTACGGATAGGTCTCTATCCTTATCCTCGATGCTAAACATTTCTCTTAATGTCATACTACTTCTATTGTGTTTTCTTATTTATCTACTATTAAGGTTACTGGTGTATTAATGTGTACAAGGCAAAAGTACCTAACCAGTGGCTACCCATATAATCGTCTCCTGTAATATTGCCAAACGAATTATTAAAGTGTTGAACTGACAACGCATTCAGATTAGGCGCTAACTCTGGTAATGCCTTCCCTATTTCTTTAAAACAAGTGGCTCTACTAAAGTTCAATCCATCTAAATGTACTAAATGTCCGTCTGATCGATCAGATACCTTAGCTACTTCTATGGTAAAATTCTGATCAAATAGTTGTGGTAAGAACGC
Source organism: Myroides odoratimimus (assembly GCF_004337635.1). Lineage (NCBI taxonomy): Bacteria > Pseudomonadati > Bacteroidota > Flavobacteriia > Flavobacteriales > Flavobacteriaceae > Myroides > Myroides odoratimimus. Next base: position 1,315,104 of record NZ_CP037427.1, on the reverse strand, counting down.
CTTAGTCCAAGTGCGATACTCATCTTGATTCATTACTTTACTCATCAGGCGAGCTTCCTCTAAACATGGTGATAAAAAGTCATGTCCACTAGGTTCGAAGGCAATATTACACCCCTTATCCTCACCATACAGGCGTTTAGCATTGGCTACTATTAATTGTTCAAATGCTTTATTACCCATCTGACGTGCATAATCTAGTGATAGTGATAGCCCGAAAGCAGTATTGTCATGTGTACCTGTGCGTATTGGGTATAATAGCTTAGGTAAGTACTCCGCATAACGCTCTTCCATAATCTTCGCTAATGGCTCTATCGTCTTCGCCCAGCGTTGCGCATCAGCATCTTGCCATTGGGTTAAAGCTCCATGAAGCTGAAACAGCCATGCCCAACCATACGTACGTTCAAAGTTCTTATTATTAGGGTCATGGAAAAAAGCTAACTCCACTGCTACATTCTCATCTGTAATCAGATTATTTAATCTAGTGCGTATCTGTCCATCTGCATCTAACTCAGGAAACTTCTGCAATAAAGTAACAATAGACCAAAAGCCGTGTACTGAAGAATGCCAGTCAAAACATCCATAAAATATAGGACGCAATGCCTTAGGATTCTTTAGGTCATCATTACTGCCAAGTGTTTGTCCTAATCGGTTAGGATATTCTAATTCTATACAATGTAAAGGCAACTCTATAATCTTCTTCGCCTCAGCTACTGTAAGTGTTAATGCTGGTTGGTCTTCTGTATTGATTGGATTATTTGATGACTGTTGTTTCTCTGTACACGAAAACAACAATACACTCGCAAATAACAAACTTCCTATTTTTCTCATATTACTCTATTCTTTATTCCTCTAAAATAGTAAAATACTCCTATTTATAGGTGTTCTTTAAAAAAAGAAAACAAAAAGTCTTTGTTCGCATGGATGAAGCCTTATTTTTGTAGATAACATAAAAAACAATTAAACTACTATGACTAAAAAAATTTTGACTCGCTCACTAGTTTTTTCGCTTCTGGCATTAACCTTTGCTTGTAGCTCTGACGATAATAATCAAAATGAAGATGGCTTTAGAATCATCCCGCCTTCTGTACCTACTCCTCTGATACAACCTAGTGGTTTCTATATCGCTAATGAAGACTGGTTTGGAACAGATAAGGGAAGTGTGAATTTCTTAGACTATGGTTTAAATAGAAAATATAGAATATATAGAGAGGCTAATAATGGCAGTACTTTAGGAGCAACAACTACAATGGGGGTAGCGTTCGGTGAGAATTATTACATTATCTCTAAACAAGAAAATAAATTAGTAATCACAGATAAGGACTTTAAGGAAGTAAAAACTATAAAAGAGATACCTGGTGTTGAAGCGAACTCTTTCGTAGGAATTTCAGATCATAAAGCATACATCGCTACGACTAACGGAATCGTTATTCTAAATACCAATGACAAGGTGATTAGTGGTAATGTAGCAGGTGTTACCTCAATGACGGGTAATATGGTCTATGTAGATGGTAAAGTATATGCGGTAGTACAAGGTAAAGGCTTAACAATCATCAATACGGATACGGATACTGTAATCGATACAAAGGCAGGTGGATATACACAAGTAACCTTAGACAAAAATGGTATCGTATGGGCAGGTAAAGGCAGTGAAATAGAACGTATCAACCCTAAAGACACACAGGACACTAAAGCTTATAATATTGCAGCTGCTCCAATCCAAGGTAAATGGGGTGCATGGAATCCTGGTTCTATGTCTCCAAGTATGAAAGAAGATGCTATCTATTGGATAGCAAATGACGGAGCTTGGAATGGTGGAAACAAGATAGCTAAATTCGATACCAAAACAGGCGAGTTAAACAGTGAATTCTATGAACTAGGTCAAGATGATATGGGGAATAATCTAGAGTTCTATGCTGCTGGACTTAGAGTAGATCCTATCAAAGATGATTTAGTATTATTAATAAAAAGACCAGGATGGGGGAGTAATGGAAGTTATAACTGGACTAGAATAGTATCTAATACAGGTGCTCTAAAAGGTCAAGCCTTCATGGAAGGTGGAAATCAAGAATCTTCTTCTTATAATGACGTTAATGGTTATTTTTGGTTCCCTTCTGTACCTTTCTTCCAAGATAATAATGCTCCTGAAATCTTAGTGAACCAAATAGTATTAAAACCAAACAAAGAATTCAGAGTAGCGCTTAAAGATATCGTAGTAGATCAAGATAGCCCATATAACTTAATCGAAAAGTCTGTAAAGAACTTAGAAAATGAGTTTGGATATGCTACTATAGAAGGTGATGAATTAGTCATCAAAACAAATGAAAAAACAGGAAAAACATCAATGAATATGAAGGTTAGTTCTAATGGAAAGAAACTTCAAAAAGATGTTGAAATCTGGGTAAGAAACTAAATATTACTTAAGCATAAATAAACTAGAGGTCGCTATACAGCGACCTCTTTCATTATACATAAACACCTAATATTCAAACGACAAACATTTTTAAAATAGTTATCCATATAATCTCTTTTTTTGTACTTTTGGTTAAAATTTAAGCTATGAAAACAAGAACAATACTTACTTCATTATCACTATTTTTAGTGATATTATTGAGTAGTTGTAACAATAAGGATATTACTTCTTCTAAAGCTCTTGATACTATAGAAGCTCACTTAGAAGACAAACCTGAGTTTGAGAGTACAACAATTCAACTAGGAACTAAGAAATTTAGAAATAAAAAAGACAGCCTTCAGATCAATCAATACAAAGTATTGGAAAAAGAAGGTTATATAGAATTTGAGAATGAGTCTGCTAAGAAAAAATGGTTGTCTAAAGACTCTATCTGGAATGTAACGGTGAAGCTAACTGAGAAAGCACACCCTTATGTGATCAATCAAAAAAGTGATAAGATAACTGTCAAAACAATAGAATATACATTAGATAAAAGCAATAATCTACAACTGAATAACAGAAGTAAGAAATCTGCTACTGCCTCTGTCATGCTATCTAAACAGTATACTCCTTTTATCGTTTTCTCTAAAGATAAAAACCCGAATACCAAGTTTATTACTAAGAAGTACAAACTTCGCTATAGTGAAGAAAACGGATGGTCTATTAACTAGAAATAATGGGAAAGAATATTACTATTTTAGTATTTATACAACTTAGTCTAGCGATAATATCTGCTGTACTTATCTCTAAGATGTCTTTCTTAGGAAGAGTAGGTATTTCGCTAATGTATAAACAATACACTGTATTTAAAACACCTTGGAAGACTGCATTAATTATATTTGGTATTCAGGTAGCGCTAATTATTATCTTAGCTCTATTTAAGTATTTCTCTTCAAGACCAATTGCTAATATCGTTACAGTAGTTTTACTTATCATAGGAGTTATAGGCGCTTACTATACGTATATCGACTTTACGAGAACTTCGCACAAGCACATGAAGTTTTACTTCCATCTAGGAGGTTATATGTTTTGGTTTAACTGGATCTTCAGTTGTCTATTCTTCTTTTGTTTAAAAGGTAAAAGAAAAGCTTTACCTTTATCAACAACTGAATTAGATCAATCTGACATTCAACCCAAAATAGATTAGATTATATAAAAACAACAATACTACTCACACCATGAATAAACACATTATACTAATGGCTGCTATGGCAATCATGACTGTAGGCTGCAAAGAAAACAAAGCCACTACTCCTGCCGAATCAACATCACTAAAGTCTTCTACTACGAAAACAAATGATGACAATGGTACAATGGCTATACCTATGCACGGCACTGGAGAGAATAGTTCTTCTGCTACTAATGGAAGTTTCAAAATGGATGAGAGTATGAAAAAAAATATTCAAGAACAGAAAGCTCAGGAGTAAAAAGCTTTCTTCATTTGATAAATTAGTATGACCTTAGAATTATTTGACTAGTTCTAAGGTCTTTTTATTTTAATTTAAATTCAACAATAGATAACCTATCACGAATTAAGCTCAAAAATAAATAGTCGTAATCCGTTACTATTGTTTATTTTTGCATTCTTATTAAATTCGTTTGATATTAACAGTAATTGATATATGATACAAGAACCTAAAAGATATACTATTACAGCAGCATTGCCTTATACGAATGGACCTATCCATATCGGGCACTTAGCTGGTGTATATGTACCTGCTGATATTTATGCAAGATTCTTGCGTTTGCAAGGAAAGGACGTAGCGTTTATATGTGGAAGTGATGAGCACGGAGTAGCTATTTCTATGAAAGCTAAAAAAGAGGGAATTACTCCTCAACAAGTAATTGATAAATACAATGGTATTATCAAGCAATCTTTTATGGACTTCGGTATCTCTTTAGACAATTACTCTCGTACTTCATCTTCTATTCACCATCAGACAGCTTCTGAATTCTTCAAGAAGTTATACAACGAAGGTAAATTTATAGAAGAAGTTACAGAACAATTATACGATGAGAAAGCTGATCAGTTCTTAGCTGACCGTTTCGTAACAGGTACTTGTCCTAAATGTGGTAATGAAGAAGCCTATGGAGACCAATGTGAAAAATGTGGTACTTCATTAAACGCAACAGATTTAATCAATCCTAAGTCTACTATCACTGGGACTAAACCAATCTTAAAGTCAACTAAACATTGGTTCTTACCATTAGACCAATACGATACATTCTTACGTGAGTGGATCTTAGAAGGTCATAAAAATGACTGGAAACCTAATGTATATGGACAAGTTAAGTCTTGGCTAGAGGATGGGCTAAAGCCTCGTGCTGTAACGCGTGACTTAGACTGGGGTATCCCTGTACCTGTAGAAGGTGCTGAAGGAAAAGTTCTGTATGTATGGTTTGATGCTCCTATCGGATACATCTCATCTACTAAAGAATGGGCTCAGAGAGAAGGTAAAGACTGGGAACCATATTGGAAGTCTGATGATACTAAGTTAGTACACTTCATCGGTAAGGATAATATTGTATTCCACTGTGTAATATTCCCTGCGATGTTAAAAGCAGAAGGAAGCTATATCTTACCTGATAACGTACCTGCTAATGAGTTCTTAAACTTAGAAGGAAACAAACTATCTACGTCTAAAAACTGGGCAGTATGGTTACACGAGTACTTAGAAGATTTCCCTGGCAAACAAGATGTATTGCGTTATGCTTTGACTTCTAACGCTCCTGAGACAAAAGACAACGACTTTACTTGGAAAGACTTCCAAGCTAGAAATAACAATGAATTAGTAGCTATCTTCGGTAACTTTATTAACCGTGTGGTAGTATTGACTAATAAATATTACGAAGGTGTAGTGCCTCAACCTAATGAATTCTCTGATGTTGATATCGCTACATTAACTGAGTTAAGAGCTTATCCTAGTGTAATCGAAAGTTCTGTAGAGCGCTATAGATTCAGAGAGGCATTGTCAGAAATGATGAATGTAGCTCGTCTAGGGAATAAGTACTTAGCTGATGAGGAACCTTGGAAACTAATCAAGGAGAACCCTGAAAGAGTAAAAACACAGATGTATGTAGCCTTACAAATAGCTGCTGCATTAAGTACTTTGGCTGAACCGTTCTTACCATTCACTGCTAATAAACTGAAATCTATTCTAAAAATAGACACTCCTATCCAATGGAGTACTATCGCTGAAGATAAAGTATTATTACCTACAGGACACACTATCGGACAAGCTGAGCTATTATTCGCTAAGATAGAAGATGAAGAGGTGCAAAAACAATTGGATCGTCTAGAAGCTTCTAAAAAAGCAAATGCCGCTGCTGCAAAAGTAGTAGAGCCTCAGAAAGACACTGCTGTATATGAAGACTTTGCTAAGTTAGACTTACGTGTAGGAACTATCGTAGAAGCTGAGAAAATGCCAAAAGCAAATAAGCTATTGGTATTAAAAGTAGATACTGGTATGGATGTACGTACTATCGTATCAGGTATTGCTGAACACTTCAAACCTGAGGATATCATCGGTAAGAGAGTGACGGTATTAGCTAACCTTGCTCCTCGTGCGCTAAGAGGGGTGGAGAGTCAAGGTATGATACTAATGACTGAAGACCAAGATGGCAAGTTAGTATTCGTGAATCCAGACGAACAAAATGTAAAAAACGGAGCTACGATTAATTAATCAGAGCTTTTACAATAACAAAAAGGCAGACTTTTAAAGGTCTGCCTTTTTTATTTATTTTGAATTTATTATCTATTAATACTCACTTATTTTATCCAGTAGAGCCACTTCTTCTACTGATAACTTTATCTCAGTAGAACGAATCAAACTTTTTAATTGAGAGCTCGATGTAGCACTAACGATAGGAGTACTAATAGACGGTTTGTGTACTTGCCATGCTATAGCAATCTCTGCAATAGTGGCATTGTGCTGTTTTGCTAATATCTCTAGTTGATCTATAATACGCATTCCCCTCTCATTAATATACCCTTTCACCATATCCTTTCTAGAACTACCTTCTATATCATCTAAGTTTCTATACTTTCCACTTAAGAAACCACTTGCTAATGCAAAATAGCTCATTACAGCAAGTTTCTCTTCTTCTACTAAAGGCAAGTATTCATGCTCATACTTCTCTCTATCATAAAGGTTATAAAGAGGCTGTATAGCCATATACTCTGCCCATCCCTTTTCTCGTGCAATAGCATTACTTGATTCAATGCGTTCAACCTCTAGATTAGACGCTCCTAAATATCTTACTTTACCAGCCTTAACTAAACTATTAAAAGTCTCCATCGTTTCTTCTTGTGAAGTCTCTAAGTCATCATAGTGAGAGAAATATAAATCAATATAATCTGTATTCAACCTCTTCAATGAAGCATCCACACATCCTTCAATATATTCTCTCTTAAGTCCTTTTGTTCCATCTCCCATACGACCACCTACTTTAGTAGAAAGAACGATATCGTGTCTCTTTTTACTTTCTTTAAACCACTTCCCTATTATTGCTTCAGATTCACCACCTACATTATCTGGCGCCCAATGAGAATAGTTATTAGCTGTATCTATAAAAGTTAGTCCATTGTCATATAACTCATCTAACATCTTAAATGATTCTTTCTCATCTAAAGTCCATCCAAACACATTACCTCCGAAAGACAAAGCTGGAACATATAACTCCGACTTTCCAAATTTATATTTTGCCATAATTTTACATTTTTATTATACCCCTAAAGTTAAGCAATAAAAAAAGGAGACCATAAATGATCTCCTTTTTTGTATATATTTTGTGATAACTTATTAGAAGTTATAACGTAATGTAAAGTTCCAAGTTCTACCTGCACCTAATAAAACTTCATTCTTCTCACTAACACCTTTCCAAGTTGCTTCACCTGGTCTAGCTTCATAGTTAGTTCTTGCCGAAGATATATAAGTTGTATCAAATACGTTATTCACGTTAACACGCATAGTAACAGAATTTGTTTTTTCTTTACCAACAGGTAATCTATAAGAAAGACCAGCATCAAATAAATTAAATGCAGGAAGTTTCATAGATCCACTCTTACCTTCTGCATCAGCTTTATCAATTGCTAAAGATCCATAGAAATTATCATTGTATCTATAATTAGCATCGATTTTAAGTCCCTTAGCAATTTCGTAATTAGCCCCTAAGTTAATAATGAACTGTGGTGCTCCACCTACTTTTGCTCCATCAATGTATAAAGTCTGCGTTTTGAATCCAGAGTTTGGATCGCCTGGTGTATTATAGATAGGTGTATTATTTTCTTCATCGTAGTAGATACCAGATACATTAGATGCATATTTCCAATCTCCCCAAGAGAAAGACCCAGTAATATTTAATCTATCAATTGGATTATATAAGAAATCCATCTCTACTCCTGTATGAATTTGTTCAATTCCACTTAATGTAGCAGTAGCATTATTTTCAACCTCTTTACCATTCTCACCAATAATACCAGTCTTATATCTAGTAGATGCTCTTAACACTCTGTCATCCCAAGAAGTTCTATAAACGTTAACGTTTGCTCTAAACTTCTCACTTCTGAAACCATAACCTGCCTCAAGTCCAAAAATCTTTTCGTTTGTACTACTTGGATTAATTGTATTTGAATTGTTTAAGAAAACTCCATTATTCATAAATGGCTGTCTTGAATAATATCCTGTGTTGAAAAACACATTGTGATTTTCATTAATATTATAGTTTACTCCCCCTTTAACATTTCCTCCTAAGATACTTTCCCAAGATGTCTTCTGTTCACCAGAATCAGCAGTATGGTTAAAGTAATCAACTCTTTGCATCCATTGATTAGAAATAGCTCCTTGAACGAATACTGATAGATTATCTTTTGAATACTCAACTTGTCCAAATCCTCCTAACCACTTAACATTTCCATCATTGTGGTATCCTACTTTTTCTCTTCCGTTCCAATCAACCCAAGGATTCATTGAAGCTTTAGCATCATAAGTTTGACTCACAACATAAGAGCCAGTATAATTTTTATTGTTATTAACAACAAAACCATCAGCCCCCATTAAGTTATCTAATAACTGGTAGTGATAACCTTTATAAATACGAGCATCTAAACCAAAGTCAACAGTCCAATTATCATTAACTTTTGCATTCATATTCATAACTGTTCCATACCAGTCATGTGAGTTAATACTAGATCTTCTAGCCCATCCACCGTCTCCAGCATTTTTATAATTTGTATCCACATAATATTTACCATCTTCGCTAGCAATATTATTAGGATGCTTCCAATCAGCTACTGTCTCTCCTCTATTCCAAGCTGCAATATCATCAAATCTCATATGTCCATTTGCATCTCTTACTTCAGTACCAAAGTCTCTGTATCCACTTGGTCCACCACCAATTGTACCGGTTCCTCCTCCACGTCCCCATGAAGCATAAACTACAGTACCAAATGTCCATGTCTCGTTAATATTGAAATCATAGTTCAAAGACATAACTGGTTTGTTATAGTAATTAGATTTAAAATTAAATCTCTCACCATTATAGAATCCTGTATCAGGATTATATCTCTTATTTAATTCTCCGTTATTATACTTCTTAATATTTTCGATTGACATAGAAGTACTACGTTGATCGTGATCTTGTTTAGCTCCAGTAAAAGTAAACTGTAAATTATGACGACTATCTTTAGATTTATACCCTAATCCTAAATAATAATTTACTCCTTCAAATCCAGTACCTTCAACATAACCATTACCTCTAGTGTATCCTAATAAAATAGAAGCAGAAAGCCCATTCTCTAATACCCCAGTATTGTAAGAAGCAAGTCCTTTAAAGTAATCATTATTACCTACTCCCGCAGAAATAGACCCTCCTTCTCTAGCATCAGAAGTACGTGTTAATACGTTAATTGTCCCTCCCACAGAAGAGATAGCTAATTTAGATGATCCTAATCCTCGTTGCACTTGCATAGCAGATGTAACATCTGATAAACCAGCCCAATTTGACCAGTACACAGAACCACCTTCCATATCATTAACAGGCATACCGTTAATTAACACAGCAATGTTCTTTTGATCAAATCCACGAATATTGATATTAGAATCTCCATAACCTCCACCACCTTTAGAAGCATACACAGATGGAGTTGTGTTTAAAATTTCAGGAAACTCTTGAGAACCAAGTTTTTCTTGAATTTCAGCAGCTTTAATTGTAGAAACAGCTACTGGAGTTTTACGATCTTTTGCTACGTCAGCAACACCCATAATAACGATGTCATCTAACATATTTTGGTCAGCAGCAAGTACTACAGTCCCAAGATCTACTTTCTTATCAGCGCCAACTTTGAAAGCTACAGTCTTAGACTGATATCCAATAAAAGAGATAACAACTTCTCCTTTATCCTCAGAAACATTCAGTTCGAACTTACCATCCATATCAGATGATGCGCCGTTCAGAGTTCCTTTTACTATGATTGCCGCTCCAGGTAATCCCGATTGGAATTCACCATCTATAACAACACCAGTAATTTTGTTTTGTGAAAGTGCAGATACTGAGGTAAATACCATTACCATCATCAGCATCCAGTTCTTCAAGTTTTTCATTTTGTAAGTGTAAGTGATAAAATTATTTTCGCAACAAATGTACAAAAACATCCATACTCAATGTTACCAAAACATTAAAATTAACGTTTTATCACTATTTAGACTTATTCTACAACTCTATTTTTTACAAAATAACGCAATAAAAAAGCAGTTGAACTATCATGTTCACATATATTTTTAGATTTAATTTCATTTTGTATATTCTTTGCCAAAATCTTTCCGTACTCTACACCGAACTGATCGAAGCTATAAATATTCCAAATTACCCCTTGAACGAACGTCTTATGTTCATATAGTGCGATTAACTCACCTAAACTTTTAGGAGTTAATTTGTCAATTAAAATTGTATTTGATGGTTTATTACCACAAAACTCTCTAAAGTTACTTAAAAAAGGTCCTCCATCACTTTCATACTCTTCCCCTATCTTTCCGTTTAACAAAGCTTCGCTTTGACCAAAGAAGTTAGACATCAATATATCGTGATTAGTACTCTCCTTGAAATGAGGGTTTACAAAACCAATAAAGTCAATAGGGATTACCTTAGTACCTTGGTGAAATAGCTGAAAGAAAGCATGCTGAGCAGAAACTCCTACTTCTCCCCATATTAGTGTACCTGTTTGATAATTGACTGGTGCTCCACTTCTATCCTTATTTTTACCATTACTCTCCATAATCATCTGCTGTAAGTGAGCAGGTAACTTGCCAAGTAACTGACTATAAGGAACGACAGCTTCTGTCTCATATCCATAAAAGTTATTATACCACACACTTAGAAGAGCCATCAGTACAGGTAAATTCTCCTTAAACTCAGCTTCTTTAAAATGCTTATCCATAGCATGAGCTCCTTCTAGAAGTTCTTCAAAGTGATCATATCCCACAGCCAAAGCAATAGAAATTCCAACAGCACTCCACAGAGAAAATCGTCCTCCAACAAAATCCCACATAGGATATATGTTCTCTCGTTTTACTCCAAAGCTCATCGCCTCTTCTATCGCTACAGAAACACCTACATAATGAGCACTCAAATCAATAGTTCCAAGATGACCTTCTAACCAAGATTTAATCTTCTTTGCATTCTCTATTGTCTCTTGAGTAGTAAATGTCTTAGAAACAATAAGAACTAAAGTAGTCTCAGGATTAAGTTTATTTAATACTGATTGTAAATAATCATCATCAACATTAGAAATATAATGCATTCCTAATTCAGTACGATAGTTAGCTAATGCATGTACTACCATTTTAGGACCTAAGTCTGACCCCCCTATACCTACATTAATAACATCGGTAAATTTCTTACCTGAATGAGAAGTATAAGAACCATTTAATACCTTAGCAGTAAATTCTTTAATTCGTTTGCGAGTATCTTGTATCTCTGTTAGAACGTTCTCTCCATGAACAAGAACAGAAGAATTAGGAGACAAATCTCTTAAGGCCGTATGCAATACAGCTCTTTTCTCAGTTGCATTAATAATATCTCCTTTATACATTGCTTGAATTGCTTCTTTTAGATTCAATTCATTAGCAAGCTCTAACAATATATTTATTGTTTCCTCTGTAATCTTATTTTTTGAATAATCTAGCAAGAAATCTTCCCACTGAATATTCATTTTATTAGCTCTTTCAGGATCCTCAGCAAACAATTTTTGCATCTGAACAAACTCCATTTGACCGTAATGCTCCCTAAGCTTCTTCCAAGCTAAAGTTCCAGAAGGATTTATACTCTCTAACATCTCTACAACTAACTAACTTTTATTCTCCTTTAAATTTTTCGTTTAATGCCTTGTCTAATTCAGCTTTAAGTGGTGTAATATATTCTTTAAATGCTGGTAATTCTTTCTTCTCCATCGGAACAGAATTAGGTAAAGACTGATTCAAAGGATCGACCTGTACTCCATTCTTCCAAAAGCGATAACACACGTGTGGTCCAGTCGCTAAGCCAGTACTCCCTACAAGTCCTATTGTCTGTCCCTGATCTACCCTTTGTCCTACTTTTACAAGTATTTTAGACATATGTAAATATTGAGTAGAATATGTACCATTGTGTTTTACTTTTACAAAGTTACCATTTCCTGCTGTATATCCAGCTCTTTCTACTACACCAGATGCAGTAGTCATGATTGGCGTTCCTGTAGGAGCTGCATAATCTGTTCCATTATGAGACTTCCATTTCTTCTGTACAGGGTGAAAACGATTTTTTGAATATTTTGAAGTAATTCTAAAGAACTTCAAAGGAGCCTTTAAGAACATACTCTTCATTGGTCGTCCCTCTTCATCAAAATATTCAGTAGCTTTAGAATCTTGTCTTTTATAAGGAAAAGAATACAAATCCTTCCCACGATATCTAAAGTAAGCAGCATCTATCTTAGACACTCCTAAATAAATAGTATCATTAATATACTTTTCCTCTATTGTAAAAGCAAATCTGTCTTCTGGTTGTAATTTAAAGAAGTCAATAGACCATGCAAAGATCTGTGACATTTTAGTCGCTAGAGATTGATCTACACCTTCTTTACTTAAACTTAATGAAAGCGATCCTTCTATTTCTGAAGCAACTGTTCTACGCTTAATAGTTACTGGATAAGTAATTGTGTAAGCACTAATCGAGTCACGCAAATCGATAACCTGATATCCAGATATATTAGGATGATAGATAAATGCAGCTAACTTCTCTTGATCCTTTCTATACTTAACCAAAGCATAAGGTTGACCAACGCGAATATTACGTACATTGAATGTATCTTTTACTTGCGTAACTATATTATGAACTTCAGTAGAACCAATATTATTATTCCCGAAGATCTTCCCAATATTATCTCCACTTCGAATAGTATCTTCTACTAAAACGTAATCTTTTAAATCAAAACCATATAATTCTCCTACAATCTCTTCTACATGCTCTTTTTCTGGTTGGGCTTCTATAGTAACCTCTTCCGTTTTTTTACATGAGATAAGTGCTGTAGCGATTAGTACACTATAAATAAATTGCTTCAAAACTCTAAAATATCTTTATTTTCAACTTCTTCTCCTTTACTATTTTCCCCAATTCGCTTTTTCTTCCTCACTCCATAACTCTGGAAAGAATATACGCTTCTGATATTGTGGCAACATATACTTTTTCCAATCGCTTCCTCCAGTAGCTTCTTTTGTTTCTCCTGGATTACTTTCAAGATACTTAAGTGCAGCTTCATAATGCCCCATTACCCACACAACATTAACTGTTTTATCAAAATGACGCATTGCTTCTACCAACCCCTTATCTGATTTGGCTTCTAGGGGTAATTTCACAAATTTCTGCCATAAATTTGTTTTTTCATAATCTTTCATGGCTTTAACAAAAGTTTCACAATATCTATTTTCAAACTCTTTCAATAGATATGACTTCTCTCCTGTCTTATAGTCTTTACCTGCTGCCTGCCAATACATATATTCTAACGCCTCTTTTTCAGAAATATTTTGTGGTAAATCATTTACAAATCTCTTATCGATTAAATTAATCCAATCTGTACAACCAAACTCAATTAATCGATACTGACTACTCTGAAATCCACTTGCAGGAGCTAAAGTATTCCTAAATTTCAAATACTGTTCTACCTCCATACCATCTTTCATAATCGTAAACGAAGACGTAAGCATATCAAAATAACGACTTATTCTAGCTAGCCGTTCTTTAAAGAACTCTACTGTTAGGCTCTCATCATTACACTCACTTACCTGATTCAGCTCCCACAGTATCATTTTAAATAATAGCTCATTCACTTGATGATACATAATAAACACCATCTCATCGGGCAAGACGGTTCTCTGAGTCTGGAGATTTAGCAATGCATCAGTTTGGATATAATCCCAATACGTAATAGGTTTAGCATACAACATGCCTTCTATTTGAGTTTCTGCCTTAATTCCTAAATCATTAAAGCGATCCACTACCTCAGAGAATTTTTTATCGATCATACTTTTATTAACTAATTATTTTACGAACTCTAGCTTCGTCACTAAATTCTTATACTCCTCTAAATCAGCTTTTAGAGAACCTACTGCAAGGCTGGCTTTGATACGTACTGGCACTTTATTAGCATCAGCACTTACCCAAACTGTCAAACTTTCCTTCTCTTTAAACACACGGCCTGCCATCACATAAGGACGAAACTTTAAAGTTTTCAATTTACCAAAATTTGTCTTTAAAACTTCCTCTCCTAGATATTTTAATTTAAATTTAAATATTTCTCCATCGAAGAACATATCTATCTCTACAGACTCACCTACTTTAAGATCATTTAACCCAGGATATTTACGCAAATAGTAAAAGGAAGATACGATATCTTGCACGCTTTTAGTAACTGTATATTGCTTCTCTGTCTTCTTCTCATAATCCTTTACAGTGACTTTCATATTCTTGTAGTTAAACCACCCTTCCTGGTCCTTTGTATAGCCACCTTCATCTATTTTTCGAATAAAACGATGAGGAATTACCTCTTTCTTTTCAAAATAACTCTCGTAGTTATCATATACTTTAAAAAACATCTTAGGCACACCTGTAGTATAACCAATTCCTTTAGCATGGTAAACAGGGACGCCATTCTGGACAGTATCTGTCAAACGCAAAGTAGCTATACCAGCATTTAATAACCCATAACTAATTCTAAATTTCAGGAATTCACCTTTATCAAAAGCCTTCACAGAAGATTGTGAGTACAGAATACTTGTGGTAAACACACACACAAGTAATATTAGAAGATTCTTTTTCATATTGGTTGTTTTTTATTCAAAAATAGCAAACAAAAAAACCCAGCCAAAGAAATGACTGAGTTTTTATGCTATTAACCAACCAAAAAACTATAAATTATGAAAAATTTATTACACTCAAATAAAGCTTATGACGACCTTATTTTTGCGAGTGCAAATGTATAGCTTTTTACGGACTATTACCACCCTAATTGGTTTTTAACTTTTATTTAACCAAACAAGTCTCCAAAAAACCTGTTTTAATATTTAATTAACTGAATCTTAAAGCGTTCCTCTTTTCTCTTGTTCACGTTCTATTGACTCAAATAAGGCTTTAAAGTTACCTGCACCAAATCCTCTAGCTCCCATTCTTTGAATAATTTCGAAGAATAAAGTCGGTCTATCCTCTACAGGCTTCGTAAATATCTGTAATAAATATCCTTCTTCATCGGCGTCAATCATGATACCGAGCTTCTGAAGTTCTTTAATATCCTCCTTCATCATGTCCATATGTACGCCTAGACGAGTAGGTATCATATCATAATATGCTTGTGGCGGAGCAGATAAGAACTCTACTCCTCTATCTTTCATCGCAGCTACAGTCTTGATGATATCATCGGTAGCTACAGCGATATGTTGTACTCCGGGACCATTATAGAAGTCTAAATATTCTTCTACTTGTGATCTTTTCGCTCCCTCCGCAGGCTCATTAATAGGGAATTTAATACGACCATTCCCGTTAGACATTACCTTACTCATTAAGGCAGAATATTCCGTATTGATTTGTTTATCATCAAAAGATAAGAAGTTTACGAATCCCATCACATCCTCATACCACTTTACCCAAGTATTCATCTCATTCCATCCCACATTACCTACCATGTGATCTACGTATTTTAATCCAACAGGAGTAGGGTTATAATCGCTCTCCCATTTTTTAAATCCTGGTAAGAATGTACCTGTATAATTTTTACGTTCTACAAACATGTGAACTGTCTCTCCATACGTATAGATACCTGCACGTACTACTTCACCGTACTCATCTTTCTCTACAGTAGGTGCCATAAATGACTTAGCACCGCGACTAGTAGTCTCTTCATATGCTTTACGAGCATCTTCTACCCATAACGCCACCACTTTTACACCATCACCATGTTGTACGATATGGTTATTTAATTCTGACTCTGCCGTTAAAGGTGTAGTCAATACTATTCTTATTTTATCCTGTACCAACACGTAAGACGCTCTATCTCTTACTCCTGTCTCTAATCCAGCATACGCCAAAGATTGAAAGCCAAAAGCCGTTTTATAAAAATGAGCAGCTTGCTTAGCATTTCCTACAATAAATTCTACGTAATCTGTTCCTAATAGAGGCAAGAAATCTTGCGCTCCTTCAAATATTTTTTCTAAGCCAAATTCAACTGACTTTACTTCTTTACTCATAATATATAGTTTTTAGGTTGTTGTTTGATTGTTATTTCTCAGGTTCTAACCACGATTGGTAATATTGTTCATCTGCTATCTTCATCGCCTCTTCAGTTACCATAAGAGGTTTAAAAGTATCTACCATCACTGCCAATTCTTGTGTTTCAGTCTTACCTATCGAACGCTCTGCTGCACCAGGATGTGGTCCATGAGGTATACCTGCAGGATGCAGAGAGATATGCCCTGGAGCGATATCATTACGACTCATAAAGTCTCCATCTACATAATACAACACCTCATCACTATCAATATTACTGTGGTTATAAGGCGCTGGAATAGAATCTGGATGATAGTCATATAGACGTGGTACAAAAGAACACACTACAAATGCATCTGTCTCAAATGTCTGATGCACTGGTGGTGGTTGGTGAATCCTCCCAGTTATCGGTTCGAAGTCATGAATAGAGAATGCATATGGATAATTATACCCATCATATCCCACAACATCAAAAGGATGTGTAGCATAAACCATCTCAAATATCTCATCTTGCTTTCTTACTTTAATAAGAAAATCTCCTGTCTCATTAAAAGTTTCTAATACATCCGGACGTCTAATATCCCGCTCACAGAATGGAGAATGCTCTAATAACTGTCCAAACCAGTTGCGATAGCGCTTAGGCGTATAGATAGGACGTCTAGACTCTACGATAAATAGTCTATTATCTTCCGTATCAAAATCGATCTGATAAATAATTCCTCGAGGTATCAGCAGGTAGTCACCATACTTAAAAGTAAGGTTACCTAACATCGTACGCAATGTACCTGTCCCCTTATGAATAAAAATTAATTCATCAGAATCCGTGTTTTTATAAAAGTAATCTCTTAATGATTGTTTAGGTGCCGCTAATACAATGGTACAGTCACTATTGGTCAAAACTGCTTTTCGGCTTTCTAAATAATCATTCTCAGGAGCTACCTGAAAACCACGTAAACGATAAGATTGAATGTGATTAGACTTTGCTATTTTAGGCGCAATACTATACTGTCCTAAAATCTTCTTTACCTGCGTAGGTCGGTGCTCGTGATACATATTGGTATACATACCATCGAAGCCAATTGTACCAAACAATTGCTCATAATATAAGTCCCCATTTTCCTTTCGGAATACGGTGTGACGTTTAGGGGGAATACTCCCTAAGTGATGATATAAAGGCATAATTACTTAATATTTTTGGTTGGTGATTCAGATTCCTGATTAAACAAAAAAGAATAGACAACGTCAAGCATACAAGGCAATGCATCTAAAGATATCTTGTGAAGTCAACCTCAACAGAGCTGCCAGGTCAAAATGTATAGAAAGGTGTAGCTATAAAAGTCATAATAAGCTACTACACTACATACACTAGGGTACATTACAACATTTGGCTAATGTTTAATTAGGAATAATATAAAAAGTAAAAGTACTCATTCAGGCTTGCGCTTGATGAGAAACTTTAAATAAGCCAATAAACCGTCCCATTGTGTTTTCATAATAACACAAATATCGAAATAAAAATGAATTATACAATTTTTTGTCCAAATATATTTTACATATCCCTAACAAAACACAAATTAAACACACATATCAGCAAATAGCAGTACTACTGCATAGTAAAGAATAAAAAACGGGTATATTAAAACTATGAATTTTAATATACCCGTTTTGATCTCTTCTAATATTCTTAGAACCAGAATCCCACAGAGAATATAGAATAAGTACTTCCTGTCTCTGGCGAATAAGTAAACTTAGCTTCTATAGGTCCTATCATGGTTTGCATTCCATATCCTACTGCATATCCAGAATACTTCGCCTTAGTGAACCAATCTGAACTTGAGAAGATCTTCTCTCCTGCATTCGCATAATTAGCAGTAAAATTAATATGGTGCTTCTTGAATATTTCATAATCAAAAGTAATACCTCCCATAATGAAAGAGTCTCCTCCTATCCCTAATAACTCATATCCAAAAAACGGGATAACATTATCACGATCTGCAAAACCATATCCTCCTAAAGCATAACCAAATCCTAGACTAGGAGTAGTCCCTATCACGGTTCCTAATCTTGATTTTATATCTATTGCTAACTTATCAGTGATACGCGTAGCATATCCTATTTGTCCTGTAAGCGTTGAAAAATTATCAAAGTCATGTGGGACATAATTCTCATTTTCTGTTGAATAAAAATAGTTTTTATATTCTCCTTTAAACAAGAATCCTTTTCGAGGAAAATACTTATTGTCATAAGTATCCATCGTCACATTAGCAAATCCTCCTAAGTAATGATTTCTATCAAATCTAGAATTAGGCAGGTTTAAGGTCTTACTTCTAATATCTAAGAATCGATGCTCAAAACCGATATTCAACAAATACTTCTGTTGGTAAAAAGTTTGGAAATACAACTTATTTTCTAGATCCGCATAGTCCACACCAAACTTAGCAGGTGCATTCTCTATATTTATCTCTCCTCCACTACTTCCAACTAACATCGCATAAGGTAGATCTCGACTAAACTGATTATACCTAGAAGAAACTCCTACACTCCAATAAAATCCATTATCTACAAAGTAGTTAAAGTTATAACGTACATTATCCCCTAATGCCAAGTCTAATGAGGCAACATCACTCTTCGTAAAAAGGTGCTTCTGAGTAACGTTGACTAAAGCTGCTGCTTTATACAATCCATCATAATGCACTCCTAACTTCAGATAACGATTAACAGGATTCTCCACTAGTTCCATCTTCATCTTATCCTCATCCCCATCAGCTTCGAACTTATAAGTCATACTACTAAAGTTTTCAGTACCGTTTAACTGTGTGATACCGTCTGCTAACTGGTCAAAAGAAATCTTAGTATTCGGCTTGAAACCTAACTTACCGTGTACGTACCTTCTAGTATATTTGTTCAATCCTTTAATTTCAATATCTGTTATCGCGATAGAATCCGATTGTTTAGGCAAGAAGTGATCTTTAACAACATCCTTATTCCCTCCTAATAATTTTAAATCAACAATTACTTTATTCGCAGCATCTACCCCTCTTTCTATAATCGGCTTCCCTTCGTCAAACGACACCACAGTATAACCAACAATATCTGGTTTGATATATACATCTGTCTTAGGAAGTTTACTCTTCATCTGATTAATCGTAGAGTAATTCGATATCTGCAATAGCAAATCAGGTGCCCCTTCTATCTGTTCTATTGTCTTAAGGTCGTCTTGTACATCCACCCCAATAACAATATCAGCTCCCATAGCTCTTAACTGATCGATTGGATAGTTATTAACCACCCCTCCATCTATTAAATACTTGCCATCTATCTTCACTGGAGCAAATAATGAAGGGAACGCCCCACTAGCTAAAATAACCTGCGGTAAATACCCTTCTTTTAAAACAACCCCTTCTCCTGTCTCTAAATCAGTCGCTATACATAAAAACGGAATCTGTAACTCACTAAAATCTCTAACATGACGAACGTGAGCTAATAGCTTATTCATCAAGTTATAGTTGTACATCCCTCTAGACAGGGCTTTAGGAAACCCAATTCTAAACTTATCGAAAGGCAATGTCAATGCATAGATCTCATCATTCTTCTTCTCATAAAACGATTTAGATATACGAGGGATATAATCCTTAATCAAAGCCGAAACATCAATACTATTAAAAATAGAGTCTAACTCTGTGGCAGTATATCCAGAAGCATACAGTCCTCCTACGATAGCTCCCATACTAGTACCAGCGATATAATCTACTTTTACCCCCTCTTCTTCTAATACTT
The DNA here is from genome assembly GCF_004337635.1 of Myroides odoratimimus. Taxonomy (NCBI): domain Bacteria; kingdom Pseudomonadati; phylum Bacteroidota; class Flavobacteriia; order Flavobacteriales; family Flavobacteriaceae; genus Myroides; species Myroides odoratimimus. The sequence goes on along the minus strand of NZ_CP037427.1, from coordinate 1,295,093 downwards.
TTAGCACTCCGATATGAGCTAATCCCTTAGCACCACCTCCACTCAGTACTAAACCCACTTTTGGTCTACCTTTCTCTCCCTCTGAAGCATAACTATTTGATGCTAAAAGGATAGAGCAAAACATTAGTAATATTATTCTATACATCGCTATTTTTAATTTTTTCTCTAATTTACTTGAAAAAAATCAAATACAAGCTTCCCTTTTGACTTTCCTATTACTTTTTCTAAATCTTCTAAGCTAGCTTCTTTGATTCTCTTTGTCGATTTAAAATGATTCATCAGTGTCGTTTTTGTTTTCTCTCCAACACCACTGATCCCATCAAGCTCACTTGTTATCGCGTTCTTACTGCGTTGGTTTCTATGAAATGTCAACCCAAATCGGTGTGCTTCATCTCTAAGGTGTATGATCACCTTCATCGTCTCAGATCGCTTATCTAAATACAAGGGAACACTATCTCCTGGATAGAAGATTTCTTCTAATCGCTCTGCCAAACTGATAATAGACACCTTCCCTCTGATCCCTAATCGCTCAAGGCAATTAACTGCTACACCTAACTGTCCCTTACCTCCATCTATCACAATAAGATCAGGTAATGGTTGTCCTTCTTCTATCACACGCTTATAACGTCTATACACGATCTCTTCCATCGTATCATAGTCATTAGGTCCTTCTACAGTCTTCACATTGAAGTGGCGGTAATCTTTCTTACTAGGTTTCCCATCTTTAAAGACAACACAAGCAGAAACTGGATTAGTCCCCTGTATATTCGAGTTATCAAAACACTCTATATGGCGTGGCTCTACATGCATACGCAAGTCCTTCTTCATCTGTGTCATGATACGGTTCACATGACGCTCTGGATCCACTATCTTAATCTGTTTAAGCTGATCTATTCTATAATACTTAGCATTGCGCTCTGATAAGTCTAGTAATTTCTTCTTGTCACCAAGCTTAGGAACAGTCACATGTATCCCTTCTTGCACCTCAACATCAAAAGGAACAATAATCTCTTTAGAATTCAAGTGAAAGCGCTCTCTTAATTCTGTTATCGCAAGCTCTAATAACTCCTCATCTGTCTCGTCTAACTTCTTCTTCAACTCCATCGTATGAGAACGAATGATCGCACCATAAGACACTTGTAGAAAGTTAACATAAGCAGCTCCTTCATCCGAGATGATAGAGAACACATCCACATTGCTAATCTTAGAACTAACAATAGTAGACTTAGACTGGTAATTCTCTAACAGATCTATTTTATCCTTTACCTTTTGTGCCTCTTCAAATTCCATATTAGAAGCCAACTCCATCATATAATCCTTAAACTCCTTTAGACTCTCTTTAAAATTCCCTTTCAAGATGTCTCGGATAGCTCTGATCTTATTGTCGTATTGCTTATCACTCTCACGCTCCTCGCATGGCCCACCACAGTTACCGATATGATACTCTAGACACACCTTATACTTCCCACTGCGCACATTACTAATCGTCAAATCAAGATTACACGTACGCAACGGATATAATTCTTTAATCAAATCAATCAGCGTATGCACAGTCTTGATACTCGTATAAGGCCCGAAGTACTCTGATCCATCCTTCACCATTCGACGTGTAGTAAACACTCTCGGAAAAGGTTCTTTCTTAATACATATCCATGGATAACTCTTATCGTCCTTTAGCAACACATTATAACGTGGCTGTAACTGCTTGATCAAGTTGTTTTCTAGCAGTAATGCATCTGTCTCCGTAGGCACAACGATATGCTTTATCGTCACAATCTTCTTCACCAACACATTTGTCTTGGCGTTATCGTGTATTTTATTAAAGTACGAACTAACCCTTTTCTTTAAGTTTTTAGCCTTACCTACATACAGTATCTTATCATCCTTATCATAGTATTGATATACTCCTGGCTGATCTGGCAATGTCTGTATCTGTACCGCTAAAGAAGGTGAAACCTGCATAAGTAAATATTATACTCACAAAAATACTAAAACTATTTCCTTTGCTAAAAAAACTGTTCAGTTTATACAAGACGCTACGCTTCGTTGTCGCGGATTTGCAATCCGTGACATTACACTAACACTATTTAAACTCCGCACGGATTACAAATCCACGCGAACTACTAAACTAAAAGAACTACCTCACGCAATACTTGTTGTTGTGGATTCGTTGTCGCGGATTTGCAATCCGTGACATTATACTAACACTATTTATACTCCGCACGGATTACAAATCCGCGCGAACTGCTAAACTAAACGAACTACCTCACATAGTACTTATTGTCGTGGATTCGTTTTCGCGGATTTGCAATCCGTGACATTATAAACTATATAAATACCTCTACAATATCCAATTCGTTTTCTAATCCATTATAGTTACGAGCAGAACTAAAATAATAATCCTCTGCTTTAACCACAATCTTTTCCTCCACAGGATTCTGATGTATATAATTAATCTTTTGTCTTATAAACTTATTTGAATATATCTCTTCAGCATGATACCCATCTTGCCATACTTTATACTGTTGATTTCTTTTGAGATAAACACAACTCTTTTCAAAATATCCTAATAACCATTCGCGTCTACTCTCTGGCTCTTCATTTATCGTTTCAATAATTTTCTTACTTGTGAATTTTTTAAAATCACGCATTATTTCAGCAATTGTAAGTTTACCATTACTTCTACAAAACATATGTAGATGACTATGCATTAAAACATAAGCATAAATCTCTAATCCTTTATTCTTTTGACAGTATCTCAAAGCATCAATAATAACATACTTCTGATTTAAACGAGTGAACACATCTACCCATCCCACAGTGGTAATAGTTATAAAATAAGCTTTATCTACTTCAAGAGCTTTGTACTTCGTTGACATTATGGCACTATTTTTAAAATTAGAAATAACACCTAAAGTTAAACACTAGAAATAAAAAAGAATAACACTAATCAAAGCAATTTAAAAGGATTATATATTCCGCACGGATTGCAAATCCGCGCGAACTGCTAAACTAAACGAACTACCTCACATAGTACTTGTTGTCGCGGACTCGTTGTCGCGGATTTGCAATCCGTGACATTACATTACTTAAGCACTATACTTACATACTCCGCACGGATTACAAATCCGCGCGAACTACTAAACTAAACGAACTACCTCACGCAATACTTATTGTCGCAGACTCGTTGTCGCGGATTTGCAATCCGTGACATTACATTACTTAAGCACTATACTTACATACTCCGCACGGATTGCAAATCCGTGCAAACTACTAAACTAAACAAACTACCTCACGCAATACTTATTGTCGCAGACTCGTTGTCGCGGATTTGCAATCCGTGACATTAAACAAACACTATACTTACATACTCCGCACGGATGACAAATCCGTAAGAACAGCAAAACTAAGCGAACTACCTCACGCAATACTTGTTGTCGCGGACTCGTTGTCGCGGATTTGCAATCCGTGACATTAAACAAACACTATACTTACATACTCCGCACGGATTGCAAATCCACGCGAACTGCATAACTAAACGAACTACCTCACATAGTACCTGTTGTCGCGGATTTGCAATCCGTGACATTACATTACTTAAGCACTATACTTACATACTCCGCACTAAAAATACCACTAGTAACGATTTGTCTCTTTCGAGTAAAACACTAATGCGAAACTTTTAATATCTTCACAGTTCCAAAATTGTTAGAAAGATGACTATACTAGATGAAACAATCCATCCTGGTGAAACCAAGACTTTAAACCTTGAAATCGCAAGATTACACACAGCTACTAAACTTAAAATACCTGTTATCGTATCTAGAGCTAGACTAGACGGTCCTACCGTATTACTCTCTGCTGGGCTACATGGTGATGAGTTGAATGGGGTGGATATCGTACGTCAGATAGTACATCGTGGGATGAATGTTCCTAAGCGAGGTACGATTATTTGTATCCCTGTAATTAATATATTTGGTTTTATTAACCAATCTAGAGAGTTCCCAGATGGTAGAGATATGAACAGGGTATTCCCTGGTAGTAAGACTGGCTCACTAGCAGGGCGCTTTGCCCATTATCTCGTGAACTATATCTTGCCTCATGTAGACTATGCTATCGACTTTCACGCAGGAGGTGCAAGTAGATTTAACGCTCCTCAAATCAGAATCGCTCCAGAAAACCTAGAGTTAGAAGAACTAGCGACAATCTTTCATCCGCCTTTCTTATTGTACTCAGCACAGATAGCTGGTTCTTTTAGAAATGCGTGTGCTAAGAAAGGTATCAAAATGCTATTATTCGAAGGAGGAAAGTCCTTAGATATTAACTCTGATGTATCTGAAATGGGAGTAGAAGGTACGAAGCGATTCTTACACTCTTTTGATATGTTGAAAGATGAGTTTAGCATCTGTCCTCCTAAAGAAGATATGACCATCATCACCAACTCTATTTGGGTACGTGCTAAGCGTTCTGGATTATTACACGATCAGGTAAAAATAGGTTCGTACGTAGAGAAAGGAGCTGTATTAGCAGAGGTATCTGACCCGTATGGAAAAGAAAACACAACAATCAAAGCACCGAATGCAGGCTATGTAATCAATGTAAATGATGCTCCTATAGTCTATCAAGGAGATGCAGTATTTCACATCTCAAAAACATTAAAAAAATGAATAAAGAAGAATTAAGATTAAAATATAAAGCTCTTAGAGATAACTTAGACTTAGATAGAATAGATGACCTCAGTTTAGAAATCGCAAATCAAGCACTACAGTTACCGATCTGGGATAAGGTGAACTATCACCTGTTTCTAAGTATTCGAAATAAAAAAGAAATAGATACAGAATACCTACTTCAGATATTAGCGGGTAAGGATAAGAATACTATCTTATCTAAATCTGACTTCAAGGAGGGGACATTGTCACATTACCTCTTGACGGATAACACTACGATTAAAGTCAATAGTTATGGTATTCCTGAACCTATAGACGGCATTCAAGTAAGCGAAAAACAGCTTGATGTAGTCTTCATTCCCTTATTAGCTTATGACAAACAAGGAAATAGAATAGGCTATGGCAAGGGGTTTTACGATAGATTCTTAGCAGAATGCAAGCCCGATGTGATCAAAGTAGGACTGAGTTTCTTCCCACCAGAAGACCATATCAGTGATGTAAGAGAGGGAGATATCCCTCTTGACTATTGCATCACACCGACAGAAGTATATCGATTTTAATACATATAGAACGAGACAATATTGAGGTATTGTCTCGTTCTTTTTATAGATCTATTTGAATACAGGCACCTTGCTATTAGGCATCTGTCAACAATTAAAACTAAATTAGGATTAGTGAGTTAGGGAAAATATTTTTATGTTTATTAAAAATATTAACCAATGATCAAAAACACTATCACCTTACTTACACTTTCTCTTGTAAGTTTAGCATGGGGACAGCAATCACCTAAATTTGCTTCTACCCCATCACTAAGCCCTGATGGAAAGACTACTTACTTTAGCTATAATGGCGATATATGGCAAGCTCCAACAGCTGGTGGAGAAGCTCTAAGAATAACTGCCTTAGAAGGCAGCGAGACTAACCCTCGTGTATCTCCTGATGGAAAATGGCTTGCATTCTCTTCTGACCAATACGGCAACAGAGATGTATTCTTAATGCCTCTAACAGGAGGACAAATCACACAACTTACTTATCACCAAGCTTCTGAAGATGTAGAGAGCTGGAGTTGGGATAGTAAGACGATTTACTTCACTTCTAACGCGAATAATAACTTTGGTTCTTATGCTATAGATATCAATGGTGGTACTCCTAAGCCACTGTTCACAAACTACTTTAATAATACAAATGGATTAGTAGTTACTCCTGCTGGTGAGTACTTATTCACTAGCTCTATGGAGAGTGCTAGTCAGACTACTCGTAAGCGTTATAAAGGAGAGAACAACCCAGATATACTAGGTTATAATCCTACGACTAAGGCATTCAAATCTTATACAGATTATGAAGGAAAGGATTTTAACCCTACAGTAGATAGGAATGGGAAGATATACTTCATCTCAGACGAGAACAATGGTAACTATAACTTATACACCTTCGACAATGGAAAGAAAGTAGCCTTGACGAACTTCGATACCTCTATCAAGAAACCTTATGTGTCAGCAGATGGTAGTAAAGTCGTTTTTGAGAAAGATTATATGATTTATGTACTTGACACAGCTACTAAGTCTATAACACCTCTAGCTACTTCTGTAAACACGAATAAAGCTATCGAGAAAGAGCAGTCTTATGCTGTAGAAGAGAATATGGAATACTTCGATGTATCTCCCGATGCCAAGAAGATTGCATTCGTTAGTCGTGGGATATTATTCGTATCGGATATCGAAGGAAAATTCGTACAAGCAGTATCGGATGGTAAAGAACGTGTTATGGAAGTAAAATGGTTAAAGGACAACAAGACACTACTATACAGTCAGACGTATAAAGGATACCAAAATTGGTTTAAAAGATCTGCTGATGGCAAGGGAACAGTTACTCAATTAACTTCTGATAATCGCAACAACAGAGACATTACTTTAAATAAAGAAATGACTAAAGCTGTATACCTAAGTGGTAGAGATGAAGTGAGATTATTAGACTTGACGACTTATACTTCTAAAGTAATAGTGAAAGACGAGATATGGGCATTCCAAAACTCTATACCTTCTTTCTCTCCTAATGGCGAATATGTACTATTCACCGCTAAGCGCAATTTTGAAGAGGACATCTTTGTTCATCATATCGCAAAGAATGAGACCATTAACTTAACGAATACAGGTGTAGCAGAGTCTAGCCCTTACTGGTCTCCTAGTGGGAAGTATATCTACTTTATGAGTGATAGACTTAATCCTTCTTATCCTCTAGGAATGCAAAATCCTAGTATCTACCGATTCTCTGTAGACTGGCAGACAGATGCATTTAAGTCTGATCAGTTTGACAAACTATTCGTAGAGAAGAAAGAAGAGGATACAAAAGATACTAAGAAAAAGGACAAAAAGAAAAAACAAGACGATACCCCAAAAGTGAAATCTATTAAGATAAACACAGAGGGACTACTTGACCGTATAGAACAGGTAAGTGACCGTTTTGGTAACCAATATAATCCTATCGTATTCGCTGATGATAAAAAAGAGGTAGTGTTCTATAACACGAATCAAGAAAACGGAAAAGGCAATTTATACAAAACAGTTTACGAAGACTTCGAAGATAATAAAAGTGAGAAAGTATTCGATAAACGCGCGAATCAGTTACTTCAACGCGACAAAAAAGTATATGCACTAATCAGTGGTAATATCTATAGTTTTGAGTTAAGCAAAGGTAAGCCTGAGCAGATTAAAATCAAACACAGCTTTACTAAAAACTTGGCAGATGAGTTCAACCAAATGTATTATGAGACATGGGCTGGTGTAGAGGAGAATTTTTATGACGAAACTTTCCACGGTATAGATTGGGATAATATGAAAGAGCAATTCGCTCAATATCTACCAGATGTTAATAGCAGAAATGACCTGCGTATCTTACTAAACGATATGTTAGGAGAATTAGGTTCTTCTCATTTAGGGTTTAATTCTTCTGGAAGTGAAGAAAAGACAAAACTAAGCTACAGATCTTATGAGACTGGTATCGTATTCAATACGGATAAGCCTTATCAAGTAGAGCGCATCGTACGTAAATCTCCTGCTTATGCAACAGACATAGACATTAAACCAGGCGATGTATTAACCAAAGTGAATGGGCAGAAAGTAGATGATAAAGCGAATAGGGATACTTATTTCGCTTTCCCTAATCGTCAAGAAGAAATAAGCTTAACATTCAATAGAGGAGGAAAAGAGATTAATACGAAGCTACATCCTATCTCTTTTGGAGACATGAAGTCACTACTCTATGACGAATGGATTTTTACAAATAAACAACGCGTAAACAAGCTTAGTGATAATCGTATCGCATATACATATATGAAGAATATGACTTCACCTGAGTTAGACAGATTCTTACTCGATATGGTAGAACAAGAGGCTAATAAAGAAGGTGTGATCTTAGACTTGCGTTATAATACAGGAGGGAATGTACATGATAAGGTACTGAACTTCTTATCTCAAAGACCCTATCTACAATGGAAGTATAGAGAAGGTAAACTAACAGTACAGAGTAACTTCACCCCTAGTGGTAAGCCAATAGTCCTACTTATCAATGAATCGTCTCTGAGTGATGCCGAGATGACTGCCGCAGGATTTAAAGCTTTAAAACTAGGTAAAATCATCGGTCAAGAGACCTATAGATGGATTATCTTCACTTCTGGTAAGAGCTTAGTAGACGGCTCATCATATAGATTACCATCATGGGGTACTTATACACTGGATGGGCAGAACCTAGAGAAAACAGGTGTTGCACCTGATATCTATGTTAAAAACACATTCGTAGATAGATTAAATGACAATGATCCTCAACTAGAGAGAGCTGTTCAAGAAATCTTGAATGACATTAAATAATACAGTAAAGGCTTCCTGAAGGAAGCCTTTATACTTTTATATCTTAGGCTATAGTTCACCTCCTACTCCATCACCTTCATACGAGGTGATTTAAGCAACGAATCATCTATATCTAGCCCAATCTCTACATATAAAAAAAGGCTCCCTAAAAGAGAGCCATATTGTTAGTTTTTAAATACTTTTTTACTAAATACGATTAAGATACCTACGCCTACTGATATAGCTACATCCGCAATATTAAAAATAGCATTGAAGAAAGTAAAGTAGTTTCCTCCCCAGATAGGTAACCACTCAGGTAGATATCCTTTCCAGATAGGGAAATAAAACATATCTACTACCTTACCGTGAAACCAACTACCATAAGGTTGATCTGAAAACATCGTTGCTATCTGCCCTGGTGTACTCTCATTAAAAATAACTCCATAGAATATAGAATCAATAATATTACCTAAAGCTCCTGCCATAATTAAAGCAATCGCTACGATAAGATAATTAGAAGCTTTCTTCTTGAAAGAATCATTTAACCACCATGCGATACCGCATACAGCTACTATTCTAAATAATGTCAAAGCAAGTTTACCGTAATCACCAGGCAACTCTACCCCCCAGGCCATACCCTCATTCTCTATAAAATGAATGCGAAACCAATCAAAAACGACTATCTCATCATTTAATAAAAAATTAGTTTTAATATATATCTTCAATAGCTGATCTAGTATCAATACTATCAAAACAAGTAGGTAAGCTCTCTTTAACGACATTTTTCTTTATTTACAAGGAGCAAATGTAGTTATTTTATCACATAAAAAAAACGCTCCTAATGGAGCGTTTTTAAATTTATTAAAGATTAACGTTGCAGATTCTTTGCCTCGATACTCATAGTAGCATGTGGAACTAATTTCAATCTTTCTTTATCGATTAGTTTCCCTGTTACTTTACATATACCGTAAGTCTTGTTTTCAATACGGATTAATGCATTTTTTAAATCGCGAATAAACTTCTCTTGACGTATTGCTAACTGAGCATTCGCTTCTTTAGACATTGTTTCGCTTCCTTCTTCAAACGCTTTGAATGTAGGTGATGTATCATCTGTACCATTATTCAAATCATTCATATAGGCGCTTTTAATTAATTCTAAATCTGCTTGAGCTTTCTCAATCTTAGCCGATATTAACACCTTAAATTCAGCTAAATCTGCATCAGAATAACGTACAATTTCACCTACTTCTTTCATAATTTTAATTATTTTAAAATTAACACTCGCGTTTTTAGCTCATCAAACTCTACATCTACACCCTCGCTCAACTCAGTCACGAATTCTAATGTGTGTGTTAGTGTTTCAGACTTAATATAGTCTTCATTCGCTAAAACAGCCTCTTTTATTTCTTTTTCTTCTAGTATTTTTACTACAATCTTGTCTGTAACTTCAAATCCAGAATCTTTTCTGATGTTCTGAATTCTATTTACTAACTCTCTTGAGATACCTTCTTTTCTCAATTCAGGACTGATAGTGATGTCTAACGCTACTGTTAGTCCAGCTTCATTAGCAACTAGCCATCCTTCAATATCTTGAGAAGTAATCTCAACATCTGCTACTGTTAAAGTAACACTTTTTTCTGATAGTTCTAGCGTAATCTCACCATTTCTTTCAATTAATGCGATTTCTTCTTGTCCAAAACCTTGTATCTTATTCGCAATCAGCCCCATATCCTTACCAAATCGTGGCCCTAATGTTTTAAAGTTAGGCTTGATCTGTTTTACTAAGATACCTGAAGCATCATCTAGCAACTCGATTTCTTTCACATTAACCTCAGCTTTGATTAGATCAGCGATAGCTAATATCTCATTTCTTTGGTTCTCATCAAGTACAGGAATCATAACTCTCTGTAATGGTTGACGTACCTTAATCATCTCTTTCTTACGAAGTGATAACACTAATGAAGAAATGATTTGAGCTTTTTGCATTCTGCTTTCTAATGCTTTATCAACGAACTCTTCCTTGAATTCTGGGAAATTAGCCAAATGTACAGATTCGAAACTTTCTCCATGTGTAGCTAAAGTTAAGTCTCTGTAAAGTTTATCCATAAAGAACGGAGCAATAGGAGATCCTAGTTTAGCTACTGTTAATAAACAGGTATACAATGTTTGGTAAGCTGCTATCTTATCTTGTGCATATTCACCTTTCCAGAATCTTCTTCTACATAGACGCACATACCAGTTACTCAAGTTCTCTGTAACGAAATCTGTAATCGCACGAGCTGCTTTCGTTGGCTCATACTCTGCATAGAATTCGTCTACACGTTGTACTAAAGTATTTAACTCTGATAAGATCCATCTGTCTATCTCAGGTCTTTCTGCTAATGGAATGTCTTTCTCTTCGTATTTAAATCCATCGATATTAGCATATAACGCAAAGAAGTTATAAGTATTATATAATGTCCCAAAGAACTTTCTTCTTACTTCTGTAATACCATCAAGGTCAAACTTCAAGTTATCCCATGGATTAGCATTCGAAATCATATACCAACGCGTAGCATCTGGTCCGTGCTCAGCTAATGTTTCAAATGGATCTACAGTATTACCTAAACTCTTAGACATCTTTAATCCATTCTTATCTAACACTAATCCGTTAGACACTACATTCTTATATGCTTTAGTATCGAATACTAATGTAGCAATAGCGTGTAATGTATAGAACCATCCACGTGTCTGGTCAACTCCCTCAGCGATAAAGTCTGCAGGATATGATTTATTATTGTCTATTAAATCTTTATTCTCAAATGGATAGTGCCATTGTGCATAAGGCATCGATCCTGAATCAAACCAAACATCAATTAAGTCTGACTCACGACGCATAGGCTTACCAGAAGGAGATACTAATACGATATTATCAACTACATTCTTATGTAAATCTACTTTATCATAGTTCTCTTCACTCATATCTCCTACTACGAATCCTTCAAAAGGATTAGCTGTTTGGATACCAGCAGCCATAGATTTATTAATCTCATTCATTAACTCTTCTACAGATCCTACTACCAACTCTTCTGTCTTATCCTCAGATCTCCAGATCGGCAATGGAATACCCCAGAAACGAGAACGAGATAAGTTCCAGTCATTTGCATTCTTAATCCAGTTACCAAAACGTCCCTCTCCAGTCGCTTTAGGCTTCCAGTTCACTTCTTCGTTTAATTCGAACATGCGCTCTTTTACCTCAGTGATCTTGATAAACCAAGAGTCTAATGGGTAATACAACACAGGCTTGTTCGTTCTCCAACAATGTGGGTAGCTGTGAACATACTTCTCTACTTTGAACGCTTTGTTTTCTTCTTTTAAACGAATAGCTATTTCTACGTCTACAGAGCGCTCAGGCGCTTGCCCTTCATCGTAATATTCGTTCTTCACATATTTACCTCCTAAGTCTCCCATCTCTTTAACGAAACGACCTTGTAAGTCTACTAAAGGAACTGGGTTCTCGTCTGCATCAAGGATAAGCATAGGTGGTACTTCTGGTGTAGCTTCTTTAGCTACCTTAGCATCATCTGCTCCAAAAGTAGGAGCTGTATGTACGATACCAGTACCATCTTCTGTAGTTACGAAGTCTCCAGAAATCACTCTGAATGCGTTCTCAGGATTTTGGTATGGCAATACGTATGGCAATAGCTGCTCATATTTAGTACCTACTAAATCAGCACCTTTAAATTCCTTAACTACTAAGTAAGGAATCTTTTTATCACCTTCTTTATATGCGTTTAATTCTTCTTCAGTTTCTACAGCTGCAAACTTCCCTGCAAACTGCTTACCAACTAGTGGTTTACCTAATACCACATTAATCGCCTCACCAGTATATTGGTTAAACGACTTCACTAATACATAGTCAATCTTAGGCCCTACAGTCAATGCCGTATTTGATGGCAACGTCCATGGAGTAGTCGTCCAAGCTAAGAAATGAATAGTACCAAATCCTTTTAAAAACTCTGGTAATGTCTCATCAATAGCTTTAAACTGTGCTACGATAGTTGTATCAGTGATATCTTTATATGCTCCTGGCTGGTTAATCTCATGTGATGATAGACCTGTACCAGCTTTAGGAGAATAAGGTTGGATAGTATATCCTTTGTATAACAAATCTTTATCATAGATCTGTTTTAACAACCACCATACTGATTCCATATATTTAGACTTGTAAGTCACATAAGGATCGTTCATATCTACCCAATAACCCATCTTTTCAGTAAGGTCATTCCATAGATCTGTATAACGCATTACAGTACGTTTACAAGCTTGATTATATTCTTCTATTGTAATTTTAGTTCCGATATCCTCTTTCGTGATTCCAAGTTCTTTCTCTGTACCTAACTCTACAGGTAGTCCATGCGTATCCCATCCAGCTTTACGCTTTACTTGGAACCCCTTCTGAGTTTTATAACGACAAAAAATATCCTTAATAGCACGAGCCATCACGTGGTGAATTCCTGGTTTACCATTAGCTGAAGGTGGGCCTTCGAAAAACACGAAAGGTTTATTATCCTCTCTAGTACTAATACTTTTTTCGAATATTGATTGTTCTTTCCAAAACTCTAGCATCTCCGATGCTACCCCTGACATGTCAAGATTCTTATATTCTGTAAATTTAGTGCTCATCGTTATTATTATAATATTTTTTAATCAATTTTGCGAATTTAAACAAATTACTCCAATATCTCCCTAATTAATTGGTAGGAAAAACATTAAAATATTTAGTTAGAGAATACTTCTTTTAAAACCTCTAGAGAATTCGGCTTTCTGAACTCACTTAAATGCTGCTCATAATAGCTAATCAACATGGTTAACAGCCTCTTTCGATCCTTATTATTAAAGACTTTTTGGTCACTAGAGAAGCCTAATTCCATCAATTTTCTAAACAAAAATGTCGGTTCTTCATCAAAACAACAGGGAGAAAAATGATCTGTAAACACTCCCTCTTCCCAGTTAAAATAAAGCTTACTTCTACCCTCTAATGCAGGATAAAATCCAAAGTACTTCGTCAATTCTATCATTAGAATCAAGTGAAAATTAGCGACCTCATCATGTGTGTCAAACCATAGTAAAGCTGCTTCTAAAAAAGTAAAGAAGTCTTTATCCACAACAGGTTCTCTAAATACTGAATGTAGTACTTCACCTATAAAAATAGCAATACAATTCTTACTATAATTATAATAGATATCTTGATATACATGAGCTGTTTTAACCTCCTTAAAGTACTCTAGACCTCCTTTATTCTTATAAATAAAATCAATCTCTAATATTGTCAATGGTTGAAAATAAGCCATTTTCTGAGCAGACTTACCTTTAGCAAAAGCATTGCGAACAAAGAAACTAACAACACCCTGTTCCTCTGTAAAACACTTTACGATCAAGCTTTTCTCTTGATATTTTAAAGCACTAAGTACAATAGCTTTACTCTTGATCTGCATAATCCTCTTCTTTTTAAAAATCTCTTTTCTAAAACACTACTGTTTAGACATAGGGCAAAAGTATCAAAATAATATGTTTTACAGATTAAAAAAAGAACTTCCAAGCTTATTTAAAATCTGTTTTACAACCTCTTATACCTCAAAAAAGGTAGTAAACTTAAAACACTAAATCTAACATAAACTAATCATAATCATAACAATTTTCATAGCTTTGCAAAGACCTATGAAAAAAACCACTATGAAAAAAAGCCTTTTATTCTTATGCCTTTTCATCACTTTTATAAGTTGTAAAAAGGATAAGGAATTCTCTTTTGAAGAAAAAGTTTACCAAAAGATTCTACTGGAAAGTTGTATAGAAGATGACTGTACAGAAGTGAAGATAAATACAGCAGAGATAATAGACCCTGTAAATGACATCACTACTAAGATAAATCAAAACAACTTAGTCATCATTAACGACATCCTTTCATTTGACGAAAATCCTCATGATGTGAGTTCTTATGACGAAATAGTGAGTTCTTTTATCAACTCATTTACAGAAATGGCTAAAAAGTTCCCTAAAGACTCATTCCCATGGAAAGGCACTACACAGAATACCGTTACCTTTTATAATAATCACCTGTTAAGTTTTGCCATAGAATACTATACATTCACAGGAGGAGCTCATGGATACAAGGGAGAGAAAGCAGTACACTATAATCCACTAACAGGAGAACAGTACAACAATCAAGAATTGTTTAAAGATTGGGAAGGTTTTTCTAAATTGTTAGAATCTAAACTGAGAGAACAAAGAGGAATAGACAAAGAAGACAATATTAATTCGCATGGTTTATTATTCGATGAAGATGTATTTAAAATGCCCGAAAATATCTTCTTCTATGAAGAATCTGTCATAGCCTATTACAACAGCTATGATATTACAGCATTCTCTGACGAACCAGTACGCATTACCTTTTCAAAGGAAGAAATAGAACCTTTTTTAAACTTCCTACTGATCCCTAACAAATCAAATAAGTAAGTATCCAATTAATATAGAATCTCGAAGTAGTGAGCATTTATAAAAAAATATTTAAACAAACAGCGATCTACGGATTAGCAGCAGTGTTTCCAAAAGTAATCGGATTTTTTCTGGTTCCTTTCCATACAGATTTAATGCAAAATAATGCTTACGGACAGTATAGCGTTATTTTCTCTATCATGATGTTTCTAAATGTTATTCTATCATTTGGGATGGAAACAGCTTTTTTTAGATTTTATAATAAACAAGAGGATAAGAAAGAGGTTATTAATAACAGCTTATTATTCTTAGGCTTTACTTCTCTGCTCTTTGCTGTATTCAGTCTACTTACGATACACTATTGGGCATCCTTATTAGATGTCTCAGCAGAGCTACTATATTATGTACTCTCTATCTTAGTACTAGACGCCTTAGTCATCGTCCCTTTTGCTAAACTTAGAGCAGATCAGAGACCTCTATACTACAGTGCTATCAGAATAGCCAATGTCTGTATTTATACAGCACTTAATATATTCTTCTTATACTATCTACCTAAGCTGAGCACCGCCTATCCTGATAGTTTCTTTCATTCTATCTATAAAGAAGGAAATCAAGTAGTCTACATATTCATTGCTAACCTTGTCGCTAGTTTATTCACTTTCTTAGTCTTCTATAAAGACTACTTCAGTATTAAATTTAAGTTTAATAAAGAACTGAATAAACAGATGCTTAAATATAGTTTTCCTATTATGGTAGGTGGGCTAGCATTTGCTATCAATGAAGGTTTTGACAAGATACTTCTTGAACGACTATTACCAGCTGATATCGCATTATCAGAGGTAGGAAAATATGCAGCATGCTATAAGTTAGGATTGTTTATGGTTCTGTTTAGACAAGCTTATACACTAGGTATAGAACCGTTCTTCTTTAACTATGCCAAGAATGATGACGCACCTACTAAATACGCAACCATTACTAAGTACTTCACTATTTTTGGGAGTATGATTATGTTAGGCGTTATCGTATTTGCAGATGTATTGAAAGTCCTGTTTATTAGAAATGAATCTTATTGGGATGCGATGATTGTCGTTCCACTAATCATCTTAGCCAACTTATGTATGGGAATCTATACAAACTTATCCGTATGGTATAAACTAAGGGACAAGACTGCCATAGGAGCCTATATCTCTATTATGGGAGCTGTATTCACACTGATCTTTAACTTTATACTTATCCCTATATGGGGCTATATGGGATCTGCGATAGCTACACTGATAGCCTATGCATCTATGATGCTAGTCTCTTATGTGATGGGACAAAAGCAATATCCTATCCCTTATGACAAAAAGGCTATAGGAGGATATCTAGGCATATCTATACTCCTCAGCTTTGTCTACTTCTACTGTTTTAGAGAAAATTATTTCGTTGGAATAGCCTTTATACTCGTATTCTTAGGTGTTATATACAAATTTGAAAATACCGTTATCAAAAAAATGATCAAACGATAAATATAGAATCCATTACTAGTTAGTAATGGATTTTTTTTAACATGTATTTAATTGTCTTATATTTAATACTTTAAAAAATACGCTATGACTAACGAGATCTTTTTGAGTATTACTAAAGACAACAGTTCTATTACCCTCTTTGAAGAGAGGTTATTTTTACCTTTCTTCTGGATTTGCCTACTAGACCATGAGATGATAAGTAGTAGAATACCTCACTGGGAACAAGCTTATAGATTCGTAGATTTCGATCTGGAATATGAGAGAGATGATGAGAGTATAGATAACACCGCATGTACAATCACGATCTCTAAAGAAAAATTTCATACCAATTCCACAATAGCTAGAGGAAAGATAGAGAAGCAACTCAATCAAGCATTACCTCTATACGATGATTTTATAGCTTGTATAGAGAGTCATCTCTCTCAAGGAAGTGTGATTAATTTAGAGATACTATACTATATTCGCTGTTGTGACTCACCACAGGGCTTCATTAAGAATATAAACAGAGAGATAACATCCATAAAAAAACAGGAAGTTTATCCTATACGGTACTTTGACCCAATAGACTTAATAGGTACTGGAACAGGTATAGCCTCGATAGACAACAAGGAATTTAAAGAATTAGCCCCCTATAAGCACGCTGATGATAACAGATACAATGATAAACCTGACCACGATCCAAATTGGAGGCAAAAGAATATTCGTAAACTAATCTACTTCTTCATCTCCCTTATAATCATAGCTATTTTATTCATTATAAACCAATAATTCCTTCTTAGATAATGACAACACATCTCTCTTGTCACTAAGGGAATATAGTATTATCCAAGCTATAAATACACCATGAGTACAAAGCCTCATAATAAGATAACCACACAAATGAGAATACTAGCACTATGCCAAATAGCGCTAGTAGGCTTATTTATCTATCACATTAATCTTAGGAATGCGTATAGCATCCTTATATTCGTAGATGCACTTATATTTATCTTACTAGGTGCTTATATAAAGCATCTCCTTATCGTAAAAAACCCCAATCAAAAGAAAAAGAGGAAAAAAAAGAAAAGATCAAGATAACCATATATCAATGCTCTCTCTTAGCTACTCTCAATCTCCAGACAACATGAATTCTTCTACTGATTAGCACCTAATTCTAAGCAACAGATCTCCAACACCATTTGCGTAAACACTTCACATCAAGCGCTACAAACTGTATTGCTATAATCAAATGCTACCCCATCCATCTATTTCTTAAAATAGCATAGAACCTCTGCCATTTCTTTCCCCATTCTTTCTTCTTGGACAATACATGATCAATAGTAGAAGCATTCTTCGACTAATAATTCTCTAGTCCACTATTTACGACCTATTCTCCACTAACTGTCGAGCAACTCAAAATGAAGATAGGTATACTCTAGGATAGAGACAGGTACACCAAGAAGAGGAAAAACACAATAAAAACACAAATAACTAAATAACAATAGCTTACAATAATTACCTATTCAAAAAAACATATCCTTTTTTTTAGAATAAAACTTCATTAGTACCCAAAACCAATGTTTTTCTAAAAAAAGTGAGAGAATAACTCTAAAATACACCTGATCAATACGCCTAAAACAGCATTTTTAAAAAAAAGTGAAGTGTGTTTTTTAATACATACGGGAAAGCTAGTATAAGTATTCCTTCAAAATAGGATTACATACTTATACATAGAAACAAAAAAAAGCCACTTCTATACAGAAGTGGCTCTTCATATTGACATTTAGACGACTATTTCTTAGCGTCTTTTTTGATTTTACCTTCGATGCGCTTTACACGTTTCTCACTATCAGGGTGAGTAGAGAATATTTTAGCTTTAGTAGATTTATCAGCTCCATACTCTTTCTCCATATCAGCAAACTTTTGGAATCCATCTGCTAATGCTTGTGGGTTCTTACCATTCGCTACTAAGAATTTATAAGAGTAATCATCCGAGTCAGTCTCTTGTCCTTGAGAGAACTGAGCTCCAATAAGTTTCTCTGTTAAAGCCCCTAGGTCACCTTTCATTAAGTCACCTACTGTACCTTGTGTAGTACCAGCAAATTGTACAGCAGCTTCTGCAAGAAGTACTTTTCTATATCCGTTTAAAGAGTGCTTTAATTTTACGTGTCCGATCTCGTGACCGATGATACCTAATAGCTCATCATCTGTCATAATATCCATCAATGAAGAGAATACACGTACACTTCCATCAGGACAAGCAAAAGCGTTCACGTCTGTAACGTAGTATACTTTATAGTTTAGATCTAGACCATCATAGTTCTTATATGGCCCGAAGATACGCTCTAAACGCTCTGCGTATGCCTTCATTTTAGGATCTTTATCCTTCACTGTAC
Source organism: Myroides odoratimimus (assembly GCF_004337635.1). Classification (NCBI taxonomy): domain Bacteria; kingdom Pseudomonadati; phylum Bacteroidota; class Flavobacteriia; order Flavobacteriales; family Flavobacteriaceae; genus Myroides; species Myroides odoratimimus. Next base: position 1,276,227 of record NZ_CP037427.1, on the reverse strand, counting down.
ACACAGGGTTATTCTCATCCATCCACTTAACAGCAGCAGCAGCAGACTGAGCTACTTCTTCATCACTTACTGTAAATGCCTGAGCTGCTTTTAGACCAGCTTCGATCTTCTTTGGGTTTAATTTACCAAACTGAGCATTAGCTGTTCCTATTGCGAAACACACTAAACATGCAGATAATAAAACTTTTTTCATAATGTTAATATTTTTTTTACAAGAACAAATGTACTATTTTATTTTAAATTCGCTAATCGAACATTAAATACTCATATTCAACGCTTAACAGGCATATTATATTCTCAGAAAGAGCTAAAAAATCTCTTATTATTCCACTAAAAGGCTAAAAATAAAGTTTTCTGTATCTCACTATGAAAACGCTTTTACCAAATAAAAAAGAGCTCCTAAGAGCTCTTAAATATTATGACACACAACAACTTATTATATCACAACTGTTTTTTTAGTTTGTACTGTATAATTAGCATTCAATACGGTATCTACAAATCTCCACTCTGCCTTCGCGCCAGATGTAGTATAGTCAATATATAAATATCCTCTATCTGTTAGATTTACATAGTCTAGCTCATCTATTAGCAATGGCATTACTTGTTCTAATTGTCTAGCCTGACTCGGATCATTCGATATCCCTAAATATGTCTCCATACCAGGCGAACTAACAGAACTAGTCGCTAACTCATATCCTACTATCTCTCCAGTCTGTGTCTTCATCTCACTATACCATGCATTATGTGTATCTCCTGCTAGAGTCATCACCTTTTTTCCTTTGCACAAGCTATACAGCATCTCTCGCTCCACCGCATACCCATCCCATGCATCTAAATTATATGGCAACACGGTAGTCACTCTAGCCTTCTCTTGTGCTGTAAGCGTAGGATCGCCTTGTAATAAACGAGTTTTAATCACTACTAATTCTCCTACAGCCTTTTGTAACGCAAGCATCGAATTAGCAGAAGCGCTTCCTCCAGCCTCTATTTCAGCCATAATCTGATTAACAATCATTAAAAACTCAGCAGGAACAAGCATCTTCGCCATTAAGATCTGTTGCCCTAACACTTGCCATGTAGCCCCACTAGAGTTCATCTGACCTGCTAACCACCCTAACTGTTCTTTCCCTAATAATTGACGGTTAGGATTCATATAATCTTGCATAAACTTAGCTTGATCAAAGCCCTCAGCAGTCATATAATTACCGTAACTCAACTGTTTATCTCTTGCAATAACACGAGTATCTAACATGTGTAAGGAAAGAATATTACCGAAGTCAAAACTTCTATAGATACGAGCGTCTTTACCAGTCTTTAGTGGTATAAACTCACTATACGCCTGTAATGCCGCTCTTTTTCTTGTTTCAAAACTACCTTCTGTTTCTGGCTGATGATTCTCTGCACCATCTTTATAGGTATCATTAGCTATCTCGTGATCATCCCACACGCAGATAAAAGGCTTCTTCTGATGTGCCAACTGAAGGTTAGCATCACTTCTGTACTGTTTATATCGTTCTCTATAATCCTCTAAAGTAACGATCTCTTTATTCGGTTTATGAGCTCTATTAAAGGCAATAGTACTCGCATTAGTACCGTACTGCCCAGGAGCGTACTCATAGATGTAATCTCCTAAGTGGATAATGACATCCGCGTCTGACTTAGCCATCTCACCATAGACGTGAAATAGACCCGCTGGATAATTAGAACACGACGCTATGGCTAGCTTCACATTACTTACCTGATCTGATGTAGCAGGTAGTGTGATAGTCTCCCCTATCACAGAGGTATCTTTAGCTAAAGCATTATAAAATCTATAATAGAACTTACTATTAGAAGGTAAGTCTTGTATCTCTATAGCGATCGTATTATCTGAAAGAGAGGCCACAGTAACCTTGCCTTGACGAACAATATCTTTAAAATGAAGGTCTTTTGCTATTTCCCATACTATTTCTGTATTTGCATTAGCATAACGAGTCCAAATGATCACACTAGTAGCAGTTGGATCAAAACTAGCTACACCATAGTCAAAGTTTTTGATCTGAAATTGTCCATCCACACCATCTGTGTCTGGAATACTAGAATCATCATTAGAACAACTAATAATTATAGGTGCTAAAAAAAGACTTCCTGATGCTAATAAAGAAGTGCGCAAGAACTTCCTTCTATTGAATTGTGAATTATCCATACTTTAAAAACTTTATCACAAAACAACTCATCTCGCATTATCAGAGAATTAAAACCAGGTTAACAATCCGTAACCATTAAGCGCGATATGTTAATTTATGGTGCTTAGACTGTTTGGTGTTTTCCGTTGTACTTATGAAAAGGTTCTCTATACTGCCCCCCCATGTTAGCTTTAGCGATGATACTGATACTTCCTGTGATTTCTAATATCGCTAATTTTACTTGCTTTTAAACAAAAGCTAAATACAAAAAACACAACTTCTAGACTATCTCATCCTTCTATACACTAAAATAGAAGGATGACCTCAAAGACAATGTCATTAGTTCTATTCAACAATAACACGTACCTTAGATGTTATCAAAAGCAACTAGACTAATGTTTGATTATTTATTCAACGAAGGAGAAACTCCTAAATATCCTATGTTATTGGCATTACTAGTAATGACTATATTTGGTGTAGATATGTACTTCCAAAGCAATGAAAATGTGTATACTCGCAATGATAAAGAATTAGAAGAAAACATAAAAAGAGAGTTTAATGCTTCTGTAATCTATAAAGGCATTGAAAAAAATAATAGAAATACGGAGTACTATCAGCTAGATAACAATATGAAGTTCTATAAATATCACCCTATCTTTAACTTAATAGATGTAGGAGATAACCTAATCACTAAGAAAGATTCTTCTACATTAGAAATCAGAAAACAAGATACTATAATCTATATAGACTATAAGACAGATATTTGGGCAAGATTACCGAGAAGTTCTAACTTTTATAAATAACAGCTTACCATCACTACTCTACACTTCTATGAAAAACAATTGGTTTAAAGATGGACTTGATTTCGAAAACATAAGTATAAACCCTTTTATACCTATGCTAGCTGTATTATGTCTTATCGTCTTAATCGCTTATAAATGCGGAGGAGAAAATGCCTACACAGAGAATGATAGACAACTAAAAGAAAATACACTTAAAGAGTTTAAGGCTGTTGTCATCAGTCAAGAAGCTAATAAAGGATCTAGAGCAGGATCTTATTACATACTAGACAATGATATGCGGTTCTATGAGAAAGAATACCTCTATAAGGTAATAGAGATAGGAGATACGCTAATCACTAAACAAAATTCTACAAGACTAGAAATTATCAAGAAAGACACTGTTCTGACGATAGATTACTTAGAAGATATATGGACAGCTAAAGACCGTTCGCTGAGATATAGGCATTAGAATAGCCTTATAAAAAAAGCAGGAGTGATAGAATCTATCACTCCTGCTTTTTTATTCACTTGCTATAATCTTATAAGTTTAAATTTTGACTCTTATCATATCTCACTTGGTATCCAAAACGAAGTGATTTACTATCATTTCCTTTCAGTCTAAGATCCCACTTCACAAGCCCTTTCTCTTCATTAAGCTTTCCTGATGAAGTCTCTGTTAATTCTACTTCTATGTCTTTATTAGAACTGATAGGGTATTGGTCTTCTACTTGTATATCTATCTGCTCAGCTTTGTTGTTGCGGACAGTAATATCGTATACGAAGTTTTGAGACTTTTTAGAAGATAACATCTTAGTACCTGATTTATCTTTTAATAAGATACGAGTAACTGCTACTTTAGGGTCTTTACCCATATTTAGTTTCATTTCCTCTTCTGTGTTAGCTGGATTCAACATAGTCTTACCAACATATACTCCATCAAAGATTACGTTTGCCTCCCCTGCTAATAAATTATAATTACCATAATCCTTAATCGTTGCTACTAAATAAGCATTTAGGTCAAGCTTAGGAGCTACATAATATTTATACTCCGCAGGAATAGAAAAGTCGTTAAGTGTAACACTATGTGACTTATTATTAGACATCACCGTGTATGGAATATTTATATCAAATGATACGTTTAACTGTGATTCATTGACTTGGGTAAAAGTACTCATTGTACTCTCTTCATATACAACAGCATCCTTTAGCATAGAAGATGACTCTGCTTCATAACTCATTTTAGCAGACATATCTGCCATTACATTTAATTTTTTATTTGCATTTCTATTATATCCTGAAGTCGTTATATAAGTATTATAATCAAGGAACCACGTTCTCCAAGTAGGAATAACATTACTCTGATTAGCTACACCACTTGTCAAGCTAAGATTCACACCTCTCCAGTCAATACCAGAACTTTGTTTTACATCTGCTTTATACACTACTTTCACAGGAGCGTTAATCTTCTCTACTCTTAGGTCATAAAAAGGCTTCCATGACGCGGCATTAGTTAAATACTTAATCTGAAAAGGCACTTCACCCTCTCTGTCATTCATTACTTGTACAATCAGCTTACCCTTGCTAGATTTCTCACTTTTCCCTTCATTAAATGCAAGTTTATCTTGTAAGTTGGTTAGTCGAGTATTAAGTTCATCCTTCTTCTCGTTTAGCTTATCTAGCTCTGTACTCAGCTGTAATCTCTTCGTTCTATAGTAGTCTACCATCTTCATCACTTCTGCAGTAGTTGTTCCTTGTTCTCCACCTACTTTTTGGTTAAAGTCTAATAGAGCAATTGTTCTACTTTCTACATCAATAGCATTATTCACTTTCTTTAATTCAGTTTGAACTAATTTAATACTATCCCTTACAGGCTTCAACAATGGAGAATCTACTGCACTATCATATTCTTCTACATAGCGATTACTATACTGTATAGCCATTACTGTAACCTCAGATATAGATCCTATCTGTATAGTAGATTCGTTTAGATAATCAGCTACATTAGTGATCACCACTTCTGAAGTTCCCTTAGGCAGCTTCACTTTAGCCTTATGCGTTAATTCTGCACTGTTAAAGTACACTCGAGCACTCTCTAGCTTAGCAGGAGTAAATACAGGCTTCTGTGCCCATGTCATAACCGTAGTCAAAGCTAATGCAACAATCGTTAAGTTCTTTTTCATAGTATTCAATTTTAAGTTATCCGAAGAGGTATTCGACTACATCTTCAATCTTAGTCACTAGAACAACCTTAATTCCTCTTCCTGTATGACTAATCTTATTATATTTTGAAACAAAAATAGTAGAGAAACCAAGCTTCTCTGCTTCTTGTATGCGTTGATCTACTCTATTTACAGGTCTTATCTCACCAGACAGTCCTACCTCTCCAGCGAATGTGAAGTCCTTACCAATAGACATATCTTGATCAGAAGATAGAATAGCTGCCACCACCCCTAAGTCAATAGCAGGGTCATCTACAGTAATACCACCTGTGATATTTAAGAATACGTCTTTCTGCCCTAATCTAAATCCAGCTCTTTTTTCTAATACTGCTAAGATCATATTCAGTCGTTTCAGATTATATCCCGTAGCACTACGCTGCGGAGTACCATATACAGCAGTACTCACTAACGCTTGTACTTCTACCATCAAAGGTCTCATTCCTTCTAAAGTAGCTGCGATGGCTGTACCTGATAACTCTTCTTCCTTATGCGATATTAGTATTTCAGAAGGATTAGACACCTCTCTAAGACCACTTCCTTGCATCTCATAAATACCAAGCTCAGCCGTAGAACCAAAACGATTCTTATTCGCTCTTAGTATTCTATACACATGATTTCTATCTCCTTCAAACTGTAGTACAGTATCCACCATGTGCTCTAGCATTTTTGGCCCTGCTATACTTCCATCCTTTGTAATATGTCCAATAATCAACACCGGAGTTCCAGTTTCTTTAGCAAATTTAGTAAGTTCTGCAGTACACTCTTTTATCTGAGACACTGTCCCAGCAGAAGATTCAATATACTCGGTATGCAAAGTTTGAATAGAGTCAATGATTAACACATCAGGTTGTATCTCCTCTATTTGACGAAAGATATTCTGTGTATTAGTTTCTGTGAGGATATAACAGTTGTCATTAGCAGGATTAATACGCTCTGCCCTCATCTTTATCTGTTTCTGACTCTCCTCTCCTGATACATAAAGAGTTTTAAAAGGTAAGCGCAAAGATATCTGTAATAATAATGTACTTTTTCCTATCCCAGGCTCACCACCCAAAAGCACCATAGAGCCAGGAACTAATCCACCACCTAAAACGCGATTAAGTTCACCATCCATAGTATTCATACGAATCTCCTCTGTACTGTCAATCTCTCGTACCTTTAGAGGCTTCGCTACCTTCTTCATGGTATTAGGAGAACTACTTACTGCTTTCCACGCTGTCTTTTCTTCTTTTTGGATTACCTCCTCTACAAGTGTATTCCACTCTTTACATGCATTACATTGTCCTTGCCATTTAGCGTATTGTGTACCACAACTCTGACAGAAAAAAGCCGTCTTTACCTTTGCCATTACTTTCTCTTTAAAATCTTCTTACGAAGATACGATGTTATCATTAGACAATAATAATATCAAAAGAACTATTATAAAAACAAATAAGAATAAAAAAAAGCAACAATAATCAAACAATTTAAACCGAAGTAGAAAATATACTGTTAAATAACAATTACATTTACTTTAATAAAACACACTATTAACACATGAAAAAATTAATTTACACAGCTTTAATAGCTACACTAACATTAAGCTTTAACGCTGTGCATGCACAAGAACAAAAACTAGAGAAACGTTTTGAAGCAGGAATACACCTACTTGGAGTTGGAGTTAATTATGAATACCCAATAGTGGATCAGTTAACTATACTAGGAAAAGTACAATACAATGTAGGTTTCTTTGGCAACTCTGACTATGTAGATTACATTGCTTCTTTATCCTTAGGAGTAGAATCTAGATACTACTACAACTATAATAAAAGAGTTAGAAAAGGTAAAAACACAAAGAATAACTCAGCTAACTTTCTTTCTTTAGGCTTTGATTATATTCCAGATGCACTTACAAGTACAGATTCGAAAGACAACATTAAAGTAGAAAAATCATCTCATCTATCTCCTATGTGGAATATAAGACGGAATATAGGTCAATCTAATTTTACTTACGAAGCTGGTATAGGTCTTGATTTCTATAGAATACATTATGACTATAGACCAACTGAAAAAGAAACAGGCCTAGCGTTAAGATTAAGTATTGGTTACAACTTTTAACCACTTATAACAAAAAAAGACCTACTCCGTGAGTAGGTCTTTTTATATTTCTAATCAGCTAATTAGTTAGCTAATATAATAATCTTATTATCGCTTAATTCGATAGTTCCAAGATTGATAGGTAAATGATAAGTATCATTACTTACTTTCTCGAATTTAGAACTAAACTCTGGTGCAATAGAAATGTTTTGCCCTGTGAACTTTACACTTCCTTTTGTTAGGATAGAAACAATAGGAGCGTGATTATTTAACATCTGAAACTCTCCATTTGCTCCTGGAACTGAAACTGAAGTAACTTCTCCAGAAAATAAAGTAGCCTCAGGTGATACAATTTCTAATCTCATGTTGATCTTTTTAAATATTAATTAGATTATATTTCTGCAAGCATTTTCTCTCCAGCTGCAATCGCTTCTTCGATTGAACCTTTTAAGTTGAAAGCTGCCTCTGGTAAGTGGTCTAACTCACCATCGATAATCATATTAAATCCTTTGATAGTATCTTTAATATCAACTAATACACCTGGGATACCAGTAAACTGCTCAGCTACGTGGAATGGTTGAGATAAGAAACGTTGAACACGACGAGCTCTGTATACAGCTTGTTTATCCTCTTCAGATAACTCTTCCATACCTAAGATAGCAATGATATCTTGTAATTGTTTATATTTCTGTAAGATCTCTTTTACTCTTTGAGCACAAGCATAGTGGTCTTTTCCTAAGATCTCTGGAGTCAAAATACGAGAAGAAGACTCTAGTGGATCAACTGCTGGATAAATACCTAACTCTGCAATCTTACGAGATAATACTGTAGTAGCATCTAAGTGAGCAAACGTTGTTGCTGGTGCAGGGTCAGTTAAGTCATCCGCAGGAACGTAAACCGCCTGTACAGAAGTAATAGATCCTTTTTTAGTCGAAGTAATACGCTCTTGCATAGCTCCCATCTCAGTAGCTAATGTTGGTTGGTATCCTACTGCAGAAGGCATACGACCTAATAATGCAGATACCTCAGAACCAGCTTGAGTAAAACGGAAGATATTATCTACGAAGAATAATACATCTTTTCCTTGGTCATCACCAGCTCCATCACGGAAGAACTCAGCAATAGTTAATCCTGATAATGCAACACGTGCACGTGCTCCTGGTGGCTCATTCATCTGACCGAATACGAATGTAGCTTTAGATTCTTTCATACCTGGTTTATCTACTTTAGATAAATCCCATCCTCCATTTTCCATAGAGTGCATGAAGTCATCTCCATATTTAATAATACCTGACTCTAACATCTCACGTAGTAAGTCATTACCCTCACGAGTACGCTCTCCAACTCCAGCGAATACTGAAAGTCCACCGTGTCCTTTAGCGATATTATTAATTAATTCCTGAATCAATACTGTTTTTCCTACTCCAGCACCTCCGAATAAACCAATTTTACCTCCTTTTGCATAAGGCTCAATTAAGTCAATTACTTTGATACCTGTGAATAATACTTCAGTTGAAGTAGATAAATCCTCAAATTTTGGAGCAGAACGGTGAATTGGCAAACCATTTGAACCTTCTTTTGGTAAGTTTCCAAGACCATCAATAGCGTCTCCTACAACATTAAACAATCTACCAAATACATCTTTACCAATTGGTACTTGGATTGGAGATCCTGTAGATGCTACTTCATATCCTCTACTTAAACCGTCTGTAGAGTCCATTGAAATTGTTCTTACTGTATCTTCTCCAATATGAGATTGTACCTCTAGGATTAATTTAGTACCATCTGGTTTTGTGATTTCTAATGAATCATAAATCTTTGGAAGCTCGGCATTTGCAGTGTTGAATACTACGTCAACTACTGGCCCGATAACTTGCGCAACTTTTCCTGTAACTTTAGACATTGCTTATGTATTTATTTAACAGCTATTTACGTTTATCGAAAAATTCTACTTTTTCAGAGTGCAAAGATAGTTTTTTTCTCTGAATATTAAAACTTTGAAATTTTATTTTAAATAAAAAAAAAGCGAGTCTTAAAAAGACTCACTTTTCTACTATTATTCAACCGTCACTGACTTAGCCAAGTTTCTCGGTTGGTCAACATTACACTCTCTTAAAACAGCGATGTGATAAGACAATAGTTGTAATGGAATTGTCGTTAATATTGGAGTTAGAGCCTCAGAAATACCTGGCACTTCGATAACGTGATCAGCTAGCTCTCTTACTTGCTTATCTCCTTTCGTTACCACAGCTATGATTTTTCCATTTCTTGCTTTAATCTCTTGGATATTACTCACTACTTTATCGTAGTGATCTTGATTAGGTGCAATTACAATAACTGGCATGTGTTCGTCAATTAAAGCAATTGGGCCGTGCTTCATCTCTGCAGCAGGATACCCTTCTGCATGTATATAAGAAATTTCTTTCAGTTTTAGAGCTCCTTCTAGTGCCACTGGGTAGTTATATCCTCTACCTAAATATAAACAGTTTGTCGAGTCTTTATAAACCTGAGAGATTTTTAATATTTCTTCATTTTGAGTTAACGCTTCTTCTACGCGCTCAGGTACAAGCTCTAATTCATGCAAATATTTTAAATATTCAGAATTAGCTAATGTTCCTTTTGCTTTTGCTAAACGAAGAGCGATTAAAGTCAATACTGTAATCTGAGTTGTAAATGCTTTTGTAGAAGCAACACCGATCTCAGGTCCTGCATGTGTATAAGCTCCTGCATGTGTCTCTCTAGAAATAGAAGATCCCACCACATTACAAACTCCGAATACGAATGCTCCTTTTTCTTTTGCTAATTTAATAGCAGCAAGAGTATCTGCAGTCTCTCCAGATTGAGAAATAGCAATCAGAACGTCACTAGAGTCAATAATTGGGTTTCTATATCTAAATTCAGAAGCGTACTCTACTTCTACTGGTATTCTTGCAAACTCTTCGATTACATATTCAGCGACTAAAGCAGCATGCCAAGATGTACCACAAGCAGCTATAATAATTCTCTTCGCATTCAAGAACTTATCGATATTATCTTCGATACCTGCCATTCTGATCAGACCTTGATCAGCTAATAAACGACCTCTAAAAGTATCTTTAATTACTTCTGGTTGCTCGTAAATCTCTTTTAGCATAAAATGATCATAACCATTTTTCTCGATCTGCTCTAAGTTTAATTGTAACTCTTGAACGTAGTGTGTAACTAATGAATCATCCTTAATCTTGCGAATGCGCAATGGCTTGTGCAGTCTAATAATAGCCATCTCTTCATCTTCAAGATAAATAGCATTATTCGTGTATTCGATAAAAGGTGAAGCATCAGATGTAATGAAGTATTCATTCTCACCGATTCCGATAGCTAATGGGCTACCAAGTCTAGCAGCTATTATTTCGTCTGGTTTTTTGATATCCATTACAGCGATAGCATATGCTCCCACTACTTGATTTAAAGCAATCTGAACAGCTTTCCCTAACTTAACACCTTGAGTCTTCTGTACATCTTCTATTAAGTTAATTAATACCTCAGTATCTGTTTCTGACTTAAATGTATATCCTCTTTTAATTAATTCTTGCTTAAGAGAATCGTAGTTCTCTATAATACCATTGTGAATTAAAACTAATTCACCAGAGTTAGAAAAATGAGGGTGTGAATTCACATCATTTGGAACACCGTGTGTAGCCCATCTAGTATGTCCTATACCTACTGTTCCTTTTTTTATTGTATCTGTACTTTTTTCTTCTAAATCAACAACTTTACCTTTCGTTTTACAAAGATTGATTGTCTCTCCATCAAATATAGCAAGACCAGCAGAGTCATAGCCTCTATATTCTAATCTCGTTAAACCTTTAATAATAACAGGAAACGCATCGCGATGACCTATGTATCCAACTATTCCACACATACTTGTTTACTTTTTAGCTTTAGTATAAAAAATCTCTAACTTCATCTTCTTATTGTCCTGTGTAGTATTAGCTCCATGAAGTACAACTCCTAATGGACAGCTAACAGCGTAAGCAGGCACAACATTCACGTTAGTAGGTTCGTTGTTTATTTCGTTTTTCAATTTTTGATTAGTGTATCCTCCTACAGCAAAATTATTTGCAACAGTCAACGCTAATTTAGGGCTCACATCATTTTTACTTTTCAGAAGACCTCTAATGTGGTCAGTGATTTTGAACTTATAGTAATACCCTTCTTTATTATTCTCTTTGTCCTCTTTTACGAAGATACCATTATACCCTTGTTTAATATACTGAGATGTACTTACAGCATCATTTGCAAAGTCTGACAGTGCAATACTATTATCATAATCATATAAGAATAGACGCTCAGGAATAGGTTGCCCTTGCATACGTTCCTTATCCACATAGATAGTTAAATATGCTTCATTCAATAATGCATCTTTCTCCTTAAGAGCTTTTAACTCTTCAAGATTATTAGATTTTAGAAAATCAATAACTGCTAAGCTACCTTGTCCTCCTTTTAGATAAAGACTTTGATCACCTTGAACTTTATTCGCGTTGCTTAGCTCTGATTGATACGTTCCATCCATAAGTGTACTAAACATATTCACACTGAATTTCTTAGTCCCTACAGTATTACCACTTAAGGCAAGAGTGATTTCTTTTCTTTCGCGTGTAGTCTCTTCTTTCCCATCCTCACCTGTTGTCTTCTTATCAACTTTGAATATAACTACTATTTTACCTTTAGCAATATCTAATAGTCCAGCAGCACCTTTACTTCCGTTTCCTTCAGTTTTAAAATACAGTCCTTTAAACAACTCACTGAATCCATTAGTCTCTGATAACTTAGTTTTATTATCATTAATGAATTTTTCAAAGTATTGCTTATCTAGGTCTAACCACATCCCAGGGATAAGACGTTCTTTTATTTCATTATCTCCTGTATTTGGATCTTTAAGTGGATTACCCTTTTCATCTGTTTTATAGATAACAATTTCTCTATTTGCAAAGACAAAATTAGTATTCTGAGAAGATAGTCCTGAAGTGTTTAACTGTGTATTAATCTTGTTCTTATCGATTAAAGCAGCTGTCTGGTCAGTATAATATTTTGATGCAGAACCATCTGTTAAGTCCACATCCATTAGGTGATAGTTATTCTGATATACTTTTAAGTCTAGAGATCCCTCACCGTATACGTTCTTAAGTTTATAGTAATTAACTTTATCGTCAACTTTATCAAATTGAGAAAAGTATGGTATATACACATATACAGAGTCTACCTTTACATTTTCGCCAATATCTCCTACAGTTGATGTAGCATTAGCTAACTGAACAACTAAATCACTACTAGTAGCACCAAACAATCCATTGTCTAAATACCCAAAAGGGACTTCTCCTAATCTACTTCCATCTACTGCACCATAAGCTTGGTTATAAGCTTTTATATCCTTTACGTTATACGATTCGATATCGAAGTTTCCTCCTCCTATTATATCGCTTCCCGTTTCTGTAAAATCACTTTCACAAGCTTGTAAGGCCATAAAGCCTAATACAAGAGATATTCCTTTTAATATATTCTTTTGGTTCATCTAGTCAATCCAATCTATTTGGGTTATTACTATTCTATTCTGATATAGTTATTAAAAAAACTTCTGATAAAATTCAGTATAAGCTTTAGCAAACTCATCTTTAGCTACGAAAGGTAAAAAAGGTTTTTCAGAAGACTCTATAAATTTTGTTAAATTTGAACTTACCTCTTCTGAAGCAACGATAACACCATCCGAATTCTTGATAGCATTAATCATTATATTCTCATAAGTAGGATTCTCGAAGTCATTCACTACGTCTTCTGGCAAGCCATCGAATGCAATCTTTTCTTTCATAGTAGCATCTAAAACACCACTAAAGCCTTCACCAAAAATAGAAGTAACTACTTTTGTATCTGAGAAAATAGCTTCGTCTTTATAATAATGTTTTAAATAAGTTGGTAACAATGATGCCATCCAACCTTGTACATGTATAACATCAGGAACCCAGTTAAGTTTCTTAACGGTTTCGATTACACCCTTTGTAAAGAAGATAGCTCTTTCATCATTATCAGGATATAGTGTTCCATCCTCATCTGAGAAAGTAGATTTTCTTTTAAAATACTCGTCATTATCTATAAAGTAAACTTGGATACGCTCTTTCGGGATAGAAGCTACCTTAATGATTAATGGCATATCCATATCATTTACGACTAGATTCATACCTGACAATCTAATAACTTCGTGTAATTGATGTCTTCTTTCATTTATGCTACCGTATCTAGGCATAAAAATTCTTATCTGTCCTCCTTGATCGTTAATCATTTTTGGAGCATCATAAGACATTAATGAAACTTCATTTTCTGCTAAATAAGGTACCACTTCAGATGATACATATAATATCCTCTTTTCTTTCATCTTCAATTATAATTTCTGTGTTTGAAACAAATAAACATTGCAAATTTACAAAAATTTATGCAGTTATTTTCTAAATAACTAATTTTGCCATTATTTTAAACACGAAGCTAATGTTTCTTTTTAGTACAAAAGCCGAATTACAAGCGTATTTAAAACCATTTCGCGACGCTAATAAGGCAATTGGTCTTGTACCAACAATGGGGGCCATACACAATGGGCACCTTTCATTAATGGAACAATCATTAAATGAAAATGAATGTACTGTAGTCAGTATTTTCGTTAATCCTACGCAATTTAACAATGCGGAGGATTTAGAAAAATACCCTCGTACTTTAGAAAGAGATCAGGAGATTATAAAGTCTCTTTCTGAACAAATTGTAATATTTGCACCGTCTGTTGATGAGATTTACGGTGGAAATACTGTAGCCCAATCATTTGATTTTGATGGACTAGAAAACGAAATGGAAGGTGCTTCGCGCCCTGGCCATTTTGATGGAGTAGGAACTATCGTGAGTAAACTTTTTGAGCTTGTTACGCCTAACAAAGCTTATTTTGGAGAAAAAGATTTCCAACAATTGCAGATCATCCGCAAGATGGTAGACAAACTTCATATACCTGTACAGGTTATCGGAGTGCCTATCTTCAGAGCTACGGACGGATTAGCCATGAGCTCTCGTAATGAACGAGTATCTACAGAAGGATTAAAAAAATCAACTTTCTTATATCAAGTACTGTTGAAAGCCAAGGATTTATTCAAAAGTGAAAGTATTTCTAAAGTTAACGCTTTTGTTGAGAATGAATTTAAAAATAATCCTAACTTTGAACTCGAATACTTCACTATAGCCGAAGAGGAAACTCTAAAAACAGCCACATCTAAAGATGAAGGTCGTAGATACAGAGGCTTCTTAGTAGCTCATATTGAAGGCATTCGACTAATTGACAATATATCTTTTAACTAAAACTCACGCGAAATGCAAGTTGAAGTAGTAAAATCAAAAATTCACCGTGTAACTGTAACTGGAGCAGACCTACACTACATCGGAAGTATTACGATTGACGAAGTTTTAATGGAAGCTTCTAACATCATAGAAGGAGAAAAAGTTTCGATTGTTAATATTAACAATGGAGAACGTTTTGAAACTTATGCTATCCCTGGCCCTCGTAACAGTGGAGAAATCTGCTTAAATGGTCCTGCTGCACGTAAAGTACACAAAGGGGATATCATTATCATTATTACTTATGGAATTATGGATTTCGAAGAAGCGAAGACATTCAAGCCTTCTATCGTGTTCCCTAATGAAGAGACCAACACCTTAACATAGCCTCTTATTGAAAAAAAATATCAGTAAATTATTGAATATATTACTCCCACTTGCGTTGGGAGTTTTTTTGGTTTATTACGCCTATAATCAATTTACTGAAGATCAGATAGAGGAGATGAAATCTCAGTTTAGAGATGCTAATTATAATTACATTATCATCTCCTCTTTCTTTTCTATTTTAAGTCTATGGGCACGTGCTTATAGATGGAAGTATGCCTTGCGTTATATGGGATATCCTGTATCCACTTTCACTAACTTTATGGCTATCTCTATCGGTTATCTTCTAAACCTAACGGTTCCTAGATCAGGAGAAGTATCTAGAGCAATCGTATTACAAAAATATGAGAAAGTCCCTTTTGACAAAGGCTTTGGATCTATCGTTTCAGAACGCATCATTGACCTTGTCTGTTTATTGCTTTGCGTATTTTTAGCCCTAATTTTACAGTATGAAGTACTAAAAGACTTCTTATTAGCCAAGGTTCCAGTAGAGAAACTTAGTATATTAGCCATCATCGCTGTGATTGGGCTAATAGCTACTATCGCCCTGTTCTATTACAGTAAATGGAAAGTGATTCTATTTATTAAAAATAAAATCAAAGGACTTACAGAGGGAGTCAGTAGCATTTTTAAGATGCCTTATAAAGTTGGCTTCTTATTTCACACTTTTCTTATTTGGTTTGGTTATATCGCCACATTCTACTTCGGTACACATGCCATAGAAGCCACTAGTTCGCTCAGCATACCTATCGTTATGTCAGCCTTTGTAGCAGGTAGTTTTGCTGTATCTTTTACCAATGGCGGGTTTGGAGCATTTCCCTTGATTATTGCAGAACTATTATCTATCTATAGCATCTCCACTGTTGCAGGAACAGCCTTTGGATGGATATTATGGACTACTCAGACAGCAATTGTGGTCATATTTGGAGCACTATCATTTTTAGTATTACCCCTGTACTATAACCAAAAGAAGAACTAATCTCACACTACCTCATCATAAAAAAAGTACCTATCTAAAAAATTAGACAGGCACTCTTTAATAGTACAAACCAGTAAATTGGTATAATGACGGTATAAACAGCGCTATCAGTTATAAATCATTATCTCTTTATAGGTTACTTTGTGGGGATCTGTTTTGTTGTTTTAATATTGTGCTATCAAGTAATTGATCATATCTGTAGTTGTCACTATTCCTTGTAGTACATTATCCTTATCTACTACCGGAAGAGAGTGAAACTGTTGTTTAGAGAAGATCTCTGCCACATCTTTGATATTAGTATCATCCATCACCACGATTGGGTTCTTCGTCATTACATCTTCTAACTTATAAGCGTCATAAATAGCGTCTAATGCACTTTGGTCTAAATCATTTGCACCATATCCTATTTTTAGGATATCGTTGCTACTGATGATTCCCACTACATTCTCTGCTTCTATAACAGGGATATGTCTAATATTATATTCTACTAATAACTGATTTACTTCACTTAACTTTTTATTCGTTGGCACAGCTATAAGTGCTTTAGACATAATCTGAGATACTGGTACTCTTTGTTTCATAGTGCTATAGTGTTTTATTGTTCTAATACAAAGATTGCACTTACATATCTCATAATACATGATAAAAAGCAGGTTTTACTAAATAATAATGTCGTAATTTATATAGCATAATCGTATTTTTAGAATACATTATTCACCATTAGTGAATATATCATATCCCAAAAATTCTTCAATCCCTTGCCAATACTCAAAAAATGAAAATTGTGATAATTTATCTCAAATCAGTTTATCCAAAAACCTGATTTTTACCTAAATTGCTTCATAATTAACCACTTAAACAATATATCTATGGCAACAACGAACACTTATCTAACCTTCGATGGCAATTGTGAAGAAGCATTTAATTTTTATAAATCTGTATTTGGAGGAGAATATACTTACCTCGTTAGATTCGATAGTATCCCCGATAGTCCAGAATTTGTAGTATCCGAAGAAGACAAAAACAAAATCATGCACGTCTCACTTCCTATCGGCAAGTCTATACTAATGGGTAGTGATACTTCATCTGCCGATCCAACACCTGTAGTACAAGGGAACAATTTCTCTATATCAATATCTACAGATAGCCAAGCAGAAGCTGATGATCTATTCGTTAAGATAGCAGCAGGAGGCACGGTAATTATGCCGATAGAAGACATGTTTTGGGGTGACTATTTCGGAATGGTATTAGACAAATTTGGCATCCAATGGATGGTCAACTTCAGTAAAAACGCGCAGTACTAATGCAATCTTTAACTAGGACTACACCTTATCAATACTAACCTTCTATTGGGATTTTTTTTTTAATTACCCCAGCTCATAGAAGACTAGCCTACAATATAACTAACTATTGTTATCCAGCATTGCTGTTGTAGACACTACACAACTATCAATCCCCTAATAAGCAGATTTATAAGGGGATTTTCTTTTTATCCCCCTTAGACACCTTATATCATCCTCTAGTCAACTGAGACCAAGCATATCGCTCTTTTTATTGCTGATTTTTAATTCATTTTTTAGATGCTCAGCTTGTGATAGAAAAGTAGTAGCATAGTGGTCGCATACTTTTTGCCTTTTTTTATGCGATCACTATCCAATCACTATGCGACCACTATGCGATCACTTCTGTAAAAAGAACAAAATATACTAGCTCTAGCATATAGTAAGCAATTATTAATTGTTTTAAAAATTTGGAAGTAAAGAGATAATAAGTTTTATATCAATAAAATACAAAACAAAGAAAAGGTCATGTCCTAGAATACGAACAGATAAAAGAATACATGTATGTAACACCCCTCAAGACACAAATGAGAGAGATATCAAATAAAAAAGCCAGTCATAAGACTGGCTTTTGTTTTGCTCCCCCTCTTGGGCTCGAACCAAGGACCCTCTGATTAACAGTCAGATGCTCTAACCAACTGAGCTAAGGAGGAAGGTTATATTTTACCTTTATTGCACTGCAAATATATACATTTTTAATCAAATATCTCAATGTTTATAGGCTTTTTGAGCATTTTATGTCAAAAAAAATTAGCCTATAATTAAAACTATCTGATTATGAGATAGAAGTAGTATTACTTTTTTTTAAAAAAAATAACGCTACTGATTCTAAATACTACTTATCACTCTTTTTATAGCTTATAAAAAGCCTCTAACGTAATCTCAGCACAAATTGATTAGACTATTCTGATATCGCTAAAAAATTCAGGTGCTAAATCTAATTAAAAAGTATACTAATAGTAGACAGTAAAAATATAAATAGATTCAAAATAAAAAAGCCAGTCATAAGACTGGCTTTTGTTTTGCTCCCCCTCTTGGGCTCGAACCAAGGACCCTCTGATTAACAGTCAGATGCTCTAACCAACTGAGCTAAGGAGGAAGGTTATATTTTACCTTTATTGCGGTGCAAATATATAACGATTTTTAGTATCTGCAAATAATTAATTTAAAAAAATAAAACTTTTTTATTCTTCACTTTTTAAGGTGGGAAGCCCCAGTTTATAACGGTTTGCTATTAAGCGTATTACAAATACAGATGCAGCACAGAATATTTGTGAAAAAATGATACCCACACTGAAATAATCTAGCAAATAGTATATCATCACCCCGAATATACAGGTCAGTGCATACCACTCTTGTTTAAAAATAGCTGGAATCTCATTAATCATGATATCTCTAACGATACCTCCTACTACTCCTGTAATAGTAGCCATAATCACTACTACCCAAAACGGATACCCCAGAGACATGGTCTTCTCTGTACCTACAACAACAAATAAGCCTAGACCTATACTGTCAAACCATAAGAAGGTATTGTTTAGATGCACTAATTGTTTTCTAAAGACTACCACAAAGAATAATGCTAGTACAGTACACCATACATACACACTATTCAACATCCAGAATGGCGTAACTCCCAGTAGTAAATCACGTAGAGTACCACCACCTGTAGCAGTGACAAATCCTACTACTAAAGCACCAAACCAATCTAGGCTCTTCGCTGATGCCATACGAATACCTGAAATAGCAAATGCACAAGTCCCGAAGAACTCAATAATGTCTACAAAGTGTATTGTAGTCCAAAAATCAATAAATTTATCTAGCATAACACGACAATATATGTATAAAAACCGCCTTATTTAATTACCACTGACTTCTTATTTACGAATGATAATAATCCTTCTTCTGCCATTTCTCTTCCTATTCCAGAGAACTTATTCCCCCCGAATGGTACTCTAGGATCAGAGATTACCATCTCGTTTATAAATACAGCTCCTTCGTCGAACTCGTGAACCTTAGATTTTAAGAATTCTACATCTTTACTAAACATCGCTACACCTAGTCCGAAGCGAGAATCGTTACTCATCTCTACTGCTTCATCGAATGTATCATATCCTACGATAACCGCTAGTGGTCCAAAAGTCTCTAGCTTAAATGCAGGCATATCTGATGTGACATCTGTAATCACAGTTGGCTCGAACTTCGCTCCATCGCGCTTACCGCCTACTACTATCTTCGCTCCCATCTGTACAGAATCATTCATAATAGTCTCTAGTTCTATCGCTAAATCTTCTCTAGCCATCAATCCGATACCTGTATTATGATCCATTAAATCACCGAATTTAATCTCTCTAACTGCTGCTACAAACTTATCTGTAAATTCTTTAATAATAGCATTGTGGATCAAAAATCGCTTTCCTGCTATACAGCTCTGCCCAGTATTCTGAAATCTAGCATTGATAGCCGTGGGAATAAGAGCGTCTATATCCACATCTTCTCTTACGATAAAGGCATTACTTCCTCCTAATTCTAATACAGTAGGTTTAATTAATTCTCCTGCTTTCTTCCCTACAGAACTACCTGCTGACTCACTCCCCGTAAGAGATACCCCCTTGATAATAGGTGATTCTATGATCGCATCTACTTCTCTACCTGGTACAGTTATATTAAAGTACACTTGCTCATACCCCTCTACTCTAAAGCAGTCTTCTAATGCCTTGGCACTAAGAGGTACATTACTTGCATGCTTCACGACTACAGTATTACCCGCTAATAAAGTCGGAATAGCAAATCTAAACACTTGCCAGAAAGGGAAATTCCAAGGCATCACTCCTAAAATGACACCTAAAGGATCATTCACCGTATAAGTCTCTGTCCAGTCTGTCTGTATAGTTCTCCCTTTTAGAATCTCTTCACCATGCTCTATATAATAATCTATTAACCTCACACTCTTCTCTGCTTCAGCTACAGCTTGCTTAATAGGTTTATGCATATCCAATGTCATACATTTTCCATACTCCTCTACATTAGTAAGTAGGTTCTGCTTAACTTTCTGAAGATAAGCTACTCTATCACTCACTTTAAGTTTCTTCCAATTTAGAAATGCATTGTTTGCATTGTCTAAAATATCTGTTACTACTTTGTCCATAGTTTGAATGTTTACATTTTCTCTAAAATTAATAATTGTTTTACAATCCTCCTTCAGCATCGAGATAAAATTTGACAACTCGGTTAAAATAACTAAATTAGTATCATCCTAAAATGAAATGACCATGAGTAGAAATCAACTAATTTTTCTAATCGGCATCGCATTATTTGCCCTGTCATTTACCTTGTTTTACTTAAATGTAATAGGCGCTCAGTTAGCTTACTTTGTGCTTCTGATATCTTTTGTTATGATCATTAGCCCATTAGTGATCTATCTATTTAATAAGTTAAACTAAAGTTTTACTTTTGTCAAAAAAAACAAAGATGGATAAAAATGTAAAGTTATTGCTCTTAGGGGCTTTCCTTTTTATAATCACTATAGTACTTCGTTCTATGACAGCTATCAGTAGTAGCGTTATCTTAGCATTAGCTATAATATCGCTAGTCATCGTAGTAGTACCACTGTATAAACTAGTCTTTAAAAAACTACGCAAATAAATAAGGGCTGTCTCTTTTTGCAATGAGACAGCCCTTCTTCAGAATATTTAAAAGTTTATTTCTTTAATTCTCTTGTCAAGTTTTCTAACATTACTTCTGTCATAGAAGATAAGTCATACTTATGATTCCATCCCCAGTCTTGCTGTGCAGAAGTATCATCTATACTCGCTGGCCAGCTATCAGCGATAGCCTGTCTAAAGTCTGGATTATACTCTATCGTAAAGTCAGGGATATGCTTCGTAATCTCAGCTGCTATCTCTTCTGGCGTGAATGAGATACCTCCTAAATTATAA
This sequence comes from Myroides odoratimimus, assembly GCF_004337635.1. Taxonomy (NCBI): domain Bacteria; kingdom Pseudomonadati; phylum Bacteroidota; class Flavobacteriia; order Flavobacteriales; family Flavobacteriaceae; genus Myroides; species Myroides odoratimimus. Next base: position 1,255,003 of record NZ_CP037427.1, on the reverse strand, counting down.
GAAGAACGAATCTTCACATCTTCTTTCTTCGCTTGCATAATACCTACAGTTGCATTCAGTGCGTCTTCCATATACATCATCGGAAGAGCTGATCCCTCAGATAAGAAACAGTTATAGTGCTTATCCTCGATCGCCTTATAGAAAATGTCTACTGCGTAGTCTGTAGTACCACCACCTGGAGGTGTAGTCCAAGAGATTAACCCAGGGTAACGGATACTGCGTACATCTACTCCAAATTTGTTATAGTAGTACTCACACCAGCGCTCTCCTGTCTGCTTAGAAATACCATACACTGTACTTGGCTCCATCACAGTGTACTGAGGTGTGTTATGTCTAGGTGTAGTAGGTCCAAAAACAGCTATTGATGATGGCCAGAATATCTTTTTAATTTTACCTTCTTTAGCAAGGTTTAATACGTGGAACAACGAGTTCATATTTAAATCCCAAGCAAAAGCTGGGTTTTTCTCTGCAGTTGCTGATAACAATGCAGCCATTAAATAAACTTCCTCTACTTGATGTTTTTCTATAACTGCCGCAACAGCGTCAAACTCCATAGCATTTAATGTCTCGAAAGGTCCAGAACTCATAAGAGCTTCATTTCCTTCTCTAATATCAGAAGCGATAACATTCTCACTTCCATAAACATCTCTTAATTTAAGCGTTAGCTCAGAACCTATCTGTCCGCAAGCTCCGATTATAAGAATTTTGGTTCCCATTGTTTGTGTATTTAAAAAGTACACAAATATAGTTTAAGTCCCTTTACAAATCAATTTTCATCATCAACATTCCAATAACTTTATAACTTATATAACAATCTGACAATCTAAGTGGTATAAAATAGCACAGAACTTTGTAAATTTGACCTCTAAAACTTAAGAACAATGAAAAGCAATTTATATATACTTTTACCTCTTTTATTCTTAGTATCTATCATATCATTCTCATGTAAAGACGAGGAGAAATTTGTGAAAGAACAAGAATTAAAAATAGCGCAACACAATGATAGTGTGTATGACTATCTAACGAAGAACTGGAATCTACGTGTTCCTGCAGCTTCTGCAGAGTTAGGCGTTATCCTAAAAGACTGGAAGCCTTGGCAAGAGTTTGTGCAAGAGGTAAGTTTAAAACCTGTATCTACTATAGGTGCTTTTCAGAAGAGAGCTAATAGACTATCAGAATTGCTGCAAAGCCTTACTTATCAACAGTATCCTAAAGAATTAGATTTGCCGGATATCAAATCTAGAATGGCACTGTTACAAACTTCTCTAAATAACTTAAATATGTTCTTAGAAGTGACGCCGATAAGTATAGAAAAGTTGGATCAAAATCTGAAACATACCAACACTGCGCTAAGATTACTTCTAGCTCAGATGGATGAAAACATTGTCAAAGCAAAATTACCACAAGAAGAAGGTGAAGCTGAAATGCTAGAGGCTATTAACGAAGAAAGAAGGGCTAATCCAACACCAGAAAACGAATAGAGCATGGATATTAAACAACGCTTTCAAGAGTCTTCAAAAACAAAACAACTCCTCCAAGACCTACAGTCTAGAGGTAATAAAATATATCTAAAAGGATTAATAGGTTCGGCTATCTCATTTCAGATAGAAGCCTTATTCCGAGAAGCTGATGCTCCTTTTCTATTAATCTTTAATGATAAAGAAGAAGCTGCTTATTACCTAAACGATTTAGAAACACTAGTAAATAAAACTGATGTTCTCTTTTATCCAGGTTCTTATAGAAAGCCTTATCAGATAGAAGAAACGGATAATGCTAATGTACTACTACGCGCAGAGGTACTGAATAGGATTAGTTCTCGTAAGAAGCCAGCTATCATTGTATCTTATACAGAGGCTATATTCGAAAAAGTGGTTACTAAAAAGGTATTAGAAAAGAATACACTTAAAGTACAACAAGGAGATAAACTATCTATAGACTATATCAATGAGGTTTTGTTTGAATACAATTTTAAACGAGTTGATTTCGTAGCTGAACCGGGAGAGTTCTCTGTAAGAGGAGGGATTATAGACGTATTCTCTTTCTCTAATGACAATCCGTATCGTATAGAGTTCTTTGGAGACGAAATAGATAGTATCCGTACCTTCGACGTAGAAACTCAGTTATCTGTAGATAAACAAAAGAAAATCACTATCATTCCCAACGTAGAGAACAAGTTCTCTGCAGAGGTAAGAGAAAGTTTCTTAGACTATATCTCTGAGAAGACTATTGTACTAACGCAGCATACTGCTATGACAGTAGAACAGCTAGATCGTCAATTCGATAGGGCTGTAGATACCTTCTCTAAGCTAAATAAAGATTTAAAGCACAAGGAACCAAAAGATATGTTCTTAGACGGACAATCTTTCTTACATAAGTTAGCGCTATTTACGCTACTGGAGTTAAATGATACCAAACTGATGGATGTCAATAAGACAGTTGAGTTTCACATCAAACCTCAGCCTTCGTTTAACAAACAGTTTGACTTACTAGCTCGTAACCTGAATGACAATACAGACAATGGGTTCTATAACTACCTATTCTGCTCTAATGAGAATCAGGCTAAGCGTTTCAAAGATATATTTGAATCTCTTAAAGAAGATGACAATCACAAGGTAGTACAATCGTTCAAGACGATCGTGATGCCAATCTTCGAAGGGTTTATCGATGAGGAGAAGCAAATCGTCTGTTATACTGACCATCAAATCTTCGAACGCTATCACAAGTTTAGTATCAAGAATGGGTATACTAAAAAGCAAACGATCACACTAAAAGAGCTAAACTCTCTTTCGGTAGGTGATTACGTAACGCACATAGATCATGGTATCGGTAAGTTCGGAGGGTTACAAAAAATACAAGTAGAAGGAAAAACACAAGAGGCTATCAAGCTAGTATATGCTGATAATGATATCGTCTATGTAAGTATTCACTCTCTACACAAAATATCAAAATACAATGGTAAAGATGGGGCTGTACCTAAGATCCATAAATTAGGTTCGGCTGCATGGAAAACCTTGAAGAATAAAACAAAGGCTCGTGTAAAGCACATTGCCTTTAACCTTATTCAACTATATGCAAAACGCCGTTTACAGAAAGGGTTCCAATGTGCTCCTGATAGCTATTTACAACATGAGCTAGAAAGTTCGTTTATCTATGAAGACACTCCTGATCAGTTAAAAGCGACACAAGAGGTAAAGGCGGATATGGAACAAGAAAGACCAATGGATCGCTTGGTATGTGGGGATGTAGGCTTCGGGAAGACTGAAGTAGCTATTAGAGCAACCTTTAAAATGGTCGATAATGGCAAACAAGTAGCTGTACTAGTCCCTACGACTATCCTAGCCTTCCAGCATTATCAGACTTTCACAGAACGTCTAAAAGATATGCCTGTACGCGTGTCTTATATCAACAGGTTTAGAACTGCTAAACAAAAAGCAGAGATACTTAAAGACCTAGAAGCTGGAAAGATAGATATCCTTATCGGTACACATCAGTTAGTGAATAAAGGCATTGTGTTTAAAGACCTAGGGTTATTAATTATAGATGAAGAACAAAAATTCGGAGTAGCTGTAAAAGATAAGTTGAAAACGATATCAGAGAATGTAGATACGCTGACACTTACTGCTACACCTATCCCACGTACACTACAGTTCTCTCTGATGGCAGCACGTGACTTATCTGTGATAAGTACTCCGCCTCCTAATAGATATCCTATCGAGACGAATGTGGTAGGATTTAATGAAGAGGTGATTAGAGATGCTGTGTCTTATGAGATAGAGCGAGGTGGTCAGGTCTACTTCATCAATAATCGTATAGAAAATATTAGAGAAGTAGCAGGTATGATACAACGTCTAGTCCCTGATGCTAAAGTGGGTATCGGCCATGGTCAGATGGATGGTAAAAAGCTAGAAGAACTAATGCTTGCGTTTATGAATGGGGAGTTCGATGTACTCGTTGCTACTACCATTATCGAGAGTGGATTAGATGTACCTAATGCCAATACCATATTAATTAATAACGCTAATAACTTCGGGCTATCTGACTTACATCAGATGAGAGGTCGTGTAGGTCGAAGTAATAAAAAAGCATTCTGTTACTTTATTTGTCCTCCTTATTCTGTTATGACAGAAGAAGCGAGAAAGAGAATACAGGCACTAGAACAGTTTAGCGACTTAGGTAGTGGTCTAAACATCGCTATGAAAGACTTAGAGATCAGAGGGGCTGGTGATATCTTAGGAGGTGAACAGAGTGGTTTCATCAATGAAATAGGATTCGAGACGTATCAAAAGATCATGCAAGAGGCTATCGAAGAACTTAAGGCAAACGAGTTTAAAGACCTATACGAAGAAGAGAATAAAGAAGAAAATAAGGTATTCGTAAAAGATACTCAGATAGATACTGACTTCGAAATATTGTTCCCTGATGAGTATATCAATAATATCACAGAGCGACTAAACTTGTATAACGAACTGAGCTTGATAACAAATGAAGAAGTCTTGCAACAGTATGAACAACGATTAATAGACCGATTCGGCGCACTGCCACGTCAGGCTATTGCTTTATTAAATAGCTTGCGCATCAAATGGCATGCTGCTAATATGGGAATAGAAAAGATCGTGATGAAACAAGGAAAGATGATTTGTTACTTCTTAGGGGATCAACAGTCAGACTTCTATCAATCTGCTAAGTTTAGAAAGGTACTAATCTTTGTTCAACACCGTTCTAATATCTGTGAAATGAAAGAGAAACAGACAAAGAATGGATTAAGGCTCTTACTTACTTTTAAAAATGTAAAGTCTATCAAACAAGGTTTAGAATACATTGAACTTTTAGATTCAGCTGAAGCTTAACATAAACTTATAACGCCTGATATTGTATTAATATCAGGCGTTTCTATATAATCTATAATCAAAATCGAATAGAAGCATTTACAGTCATTAATCTTATTCTGATACAATAAGTTACTGTACACAGCTAATTCTCTCTTTAATAAAAGAAAAAGGAGCTTTGCACTAATGTGCAAAGCTCCTTTAGTATATAATTTAAAACTTACTATTAATAACCGAATAAGTCTTCTAGGCTAAGTTCTTTTACTTTACCCATTTTCTTAACAGCTTCCCAATCTAAGTTCTCTTTCTTACCTAATAATCCTACGTTGAAAGTTTTTCCTTTTACGTATTTATCGAAATAGTTAACTAAGTCAGTCATCTGCATATTTTGTACTTGAGAGTAGATATCTTTATTAATATCATAGTCAATACCTTTCTCTTTTAAGCTTAACCAGTAAGAGAATATCTGTGCTTTAGTATAACGTTGTGTAGCGATATTCTTAAGAACAGTATTCTTAGCATTTTGGAATTGGCTTTCTCCTTGAGGCATAGCATTCATTAATTCCATCATTGCTTCTACAGCTTGTGGTAATTTATTCGCTTGTGTACCTACATAAGCCATTACATAGTTATGTTTATCTGCTTTTGCAGCATTCATATAGTATGCATAAGCTGAGTATGCTAATGATTTAGACTCGCGAATTTCTTGGAATACCACTGAAGCCATTCCTCCTCCAAAGTAGTTATTAAATACAGAACTAGTCGCTAATAAGTCTTTATTAAACTTACCTTCTCTTGCTCTATACGTAATCTCAGCTTGAACCATATCATAAGGAGCAAAGTACAATGTTCCGTCAGTAGCTGGTTCTGGATATACTTTAGCAGCAGGTATTTTCTTACCTTTCCCTAAGTTATGGTGCTCTACGATTGCTTTCTTCGCTGTTTCTTTATCATTACCATAGTAGAAAACATCATTATTATAATCGAAAAAGTTATGAATTAATCCAACTAATTCTGTTGGTTTAATAGTCTTTAATTCATTCTCACTTAAGATGTCTTTAAAACGGCTTAACTCTCCATTAGAAACGATATAACTATTCAATGCTCTTTGAATTCCTCCCTTGCTTGATTTAGCATCTAAACGTCCTTTTAGTATCTGATCTACCATATTAGCATAAGCAGTATCATCTGCCTTAGCATCTGTTACTAAGTGTTCTAATAATTTGATACCTGCAGGGATGTTTTCTTTCAGTCCTTTTACAGTGATATAAGTCTTATCTGTACCTGTACTAATACCATAAGAAATACCTAACTTATAGAACTCTTTCTTAATATCAGCAGCAGAGTATTTACTAGTTCCTAAATAATCTAAATAACTGATAGCCAAAGATAATTTATTGTCGTTATCAGAACCTATCTCTGTAATATAAGTTACAGTTGCTAAATCATTAGTCGTATTGTTAATAGAATATAATTGGCTATTTCCTTTACCGATTTTTTCTTTTTGAATAGCGCTATTGAAATCAACAAATACAGGAGCAATTTCTTCAACTTCTATTCCTTTTAAACGTTTATAGAATTCTGATTCGCTATCTCTATTGATGTCGATAGGTGTAATACCAGGATTCTCTACACGTACTAAGTCTTTATTCTCTCCTTGACGTTTATAAATAACAACATAATTATCTTTATAATTTGCGTTCACGAAGTCGATTAACTCTTGCTTAGTCACTTTAGACATGCGCTCTAAATCAGAAACAGCCTGTTCCCAAGTACGCCCATGAATAAACGCTTCATACATTTCTGTAGCCATTGCATCATTACTTTCTAAAGCTTCCATAGAGTTTTTACGGAATTCATTGACAACTGCGTTTAATAACCACTCATCAAATTCGCCTTTTTTAAGCTTCTCTATTTGAGCTAGTAATAGATCTTTAACTTCCTCAACAGTTTGTCCTTCATTAGGCATACCAGTCAATTGGTGTACAGAATAGTCTTTCATTACCATAGGAGAACTAGCTGCATACAACGCTTTTTGTTGTTGATTTACATCTAGATCTATAATACCTGCCTGGCCATTGCTTAACAACATATCGATCAAGTTAAGATAAATAGCATCTTTTGTCTTAACTCCTCCTAAACGGAAACCTATTTCTACACGCTCTGCTTGTGGGCTATAAATGTCCTTAACTTGTATCTTAGTTAGAGGTGCTTCTTGAGCAATATATTCTTTAGGTTGATTCGCTTTCTTCATTGAACCGAAGTAAGCGTTAACTAACTTAATCGTAGGCTCAAACTCTAAATCACCAACTAATACAACAGCTATATTATTTGGTACATAATATTCATTAAAGTAATTATTAATAGCTACCATAGAAGGGTTCTTCAAGTGATCTGAAGTACCTATCGTAGTCTGAGTTCCGTAGTGTGTAGTTGGGAATAACAACTTCATCATTGCTTCATGTGAAGCCCAATAGTCATTATCCTGTCCTCTATTAAACTCTTCATATACTGCTTCTAATTCTGTGTGGAATAAACGCAATACTAGTTCTGAGAAACGCTCACTCTCTATCAATAAGAATTTCTCTAACTCATTAGAAGGAATTACGTTCTTATAAACTGTTTCATCAAACCAAGTATGAGCATTCGTTCCAGTAGCACCGATAGAAGCAACAGCTTTATCATACTCATTTGCAACAGCGTACTGAGATGCAACTTTAGAGATTTCATCTATTTTTTTATAAATAGCTTTCTTTTTCTCTACGTCTTTCTCAGCTTTATGTTGCTCATATAGATCAGAGATCTGTTTAATTAGCTCTTTTTCCTTAGCCCAATTAACAGTTCCCAATTTAGAAGTTCCTTTAAACACCATATGCTCAAGATAATGAGCTAGTCCTGTACTATCCTCTGGATCATTATTAGATCCTGTACGAACAGGAATATACGTTTGTATACGTGGTTCATCATGGTTCTGAGCTAAATATACTTTTAACCCATTTCCTAAAGTATACACTCTTGCCTTAGCTGGATCATTCTCTACATATTCGTAAGTGAATCCATTAGCATCTTTTGTAGTAACAGTTTTATACTGCGCATGCATTGAAGCACTTACAGAGAAAATAAAACCGAACAGTAAATACCTTTTTTTCATTTGTCGGTGTTTTTGTGTCTATTTCCCAAAGCTATAAAATAAATTTCACACTCCTTTATTAAAATTCAATCTAAATTATAAACACAAAAAAAGTTCAGCTGTAATATCACAACTGACCTCTATATATATTTTAAAAATATGTTTATTTTACATCTACTGCTTCGTGAATAGGTGTACCTATATTTCCATTAGGTGCTTCTATTTTTAAGATCTCTGCAATAGTTGGTGCTATATCAGTCATATGAGTCTCGCGGATAGTCTTACCTGGCTTAACTCCCCATCCCATAAATACAGCTGGTATATGAGCATCATAAGACCCCCAAGTTCCATGAGTTGTTCCTTTAGCATCTTTTCTTCCACTATACCATTGTGGTTCTAATATATACTGAATCACTCCACTTCTCTTGATATTATATCCATTAACTATACGCTCACGTATCTTAGCGGGAATAGCTGCTGTAGCTGCTTTATCCATATCAGTTACAAAAGCAATACCTTCTAGCTTCTTCATCTCTTTAACGATAAACTCACGGATATCATCTTCTTCTAAGTCTTTTTCTTGTAGCAAAGTATTGTTTAGGTGAACTTGGTAGTTCGTTAAGCTCTTGATGATTTCTTTCTCACCGAACTTTTTCTCTAACTTTTCGTTCAATACTTTCTTCGCTTCTGCAGTATTAAAGTAACCTGAGTTACCTTTTTGATCAGCAAAATACTTAGGATTATGAGCAGCTCCATGGTCTGCAGTTAAAAAGAAAGTATAGTTACCTTTTCCAACTTTCTTATCTAAATAAGTTAAGAACTCTGCTAAATCAGCATCAAGTCTTAAATATGTATCCTCTATTTCGATTGAATTAATAGCGAATTGGTGTCCTACATAATCCGTAGAAGATAAACTTACTGCTAAGAAATCTGTAACTCCAGCCGGATTAGCTCCTAATGATTCACTATCAATCGCAACTTTTGCAAAGTCTAGAGTTAATGAATTACCAAATGGCGTAGCTTTAATTAAATCATACCCATTGTCTTTCTTTAGTTTAACTAAATCACGAGGGAATACAGGCTTTGCTTCACCTTTATATGTTTCTTCATACTCATTGTCATCAGCAGTACTTAATACGTACGTATCTATAGGATACATAGTATTCCATCCTTTCTTAAAGTATTTGTCAGCTAACTTCTCTTTATTAAATGACTTCACCCATTTAGGTAAATCATTCATATAAAAAGTACTTGTTATCCAGTCACCTGATGCTCCATCTAACCAATAAGCAGCATTAGCGAAATGACCTGCAGGCAGTATACCTCCTCTATCTTTTATAGCGATACCTACTACTTTAGATTGAAAATTAGTAGCTAGTTTTAACTGATCTGTCACAGTAGATACTAATAAATTCTTAGGAGATTGTTTTCCTACTTTACCTACTCCTCCTACCGCTTCTACACCATCATCTTGAGTACAGTACATACTTTCCCCTGTTGCCTGAATGATAAAATCATTACCCGCTATTCCATGTACAGCAGGTACACTTCCTGTATAAATAGTACTGTGTCCTATAGCAGTATAAGTTGGGATATAATCTATAAGCGTGTTTTCACTTGAAAAACCTTCGTTTAATAAGCGTTTAAATCCATTATCTGAATAGCGATCGTAGTATTTATAAAGGTAATCCCATCTCATCTGGTCTACCACTACTCCTACTACTAACTTTGGTTTCGGTAATGTTTCACCTGCTAAGGCAGAAAGTGAAAACATACAGCCTACTGCTGCAAATAAGGTTGTTTTAAATTTCATTTATCTAAGATTAGTTTTGTTTAATAAGGTCTCTGTCTACAAAACTATTAAACTATGAGACTTCACAAACATTTAATAGACAAAAAACTTCAATATTAACATTTAAAGTTATTTCTCTCAAAAGTAAACTTACTTCTTAATTCCAAGATTAAGAGAGTGTTATTATTTTAAATTATTTAAAAAAAAGGCCATTCAAATTTATGAATGGCCTTTAAGCTAACTAATTCTTTAATATCTGTAAACTAAATGTTTGGGTTATAATCTGATTCTGCTTTAGGTATTCTCCATGTCCATTTATTATTCATTTCTGGAGTAAATTTTCTAGCAAAAGTAGGGCTAGCATTACCTCCTTTTGATCCTAATTTTTTTTCTATAGTTAAGTTCCAGCGTTTATAATCAAACCAATCGAATCCTTCTCCCCATAACTCTATTCCTCTATATTTAACTATCTCTTTAAAAAGATCATCTCCTACTTTGATGCAGCTATAATTAACATCTCTACCAGATTCCTTAGTAAGTGCTTCTAATACTTTTGCAGATTCACCATCTCTTCCTAAGAAATGTAATGCTTCTGCTTCAATTAAATACATTTCTGAAGAACGGAAATGATTTAAATGCATTACCCCTGGGTTTGTATTATTCTTAACTTTAACTTGCATATAAGCAGCTGTCTTTGCATCGCCTTGAATATCTGGATATTTTACTCTGATATCTTTATCTAATTGACTCTTTGCAACTGTTAAACCAGTATCTTCATTATATTCTTTTGTTGGATATCCTGCAGGATCAATAAACAATTCCTTTCTTATATCAGAAGTAGGAATTGTTTCGTAGAATTCCTTACTGATTCTACTTGGCGTATTTCTTACTGCTCCAGCGTTTGAATTATATGCCATATATGCTCCATAAGAATAATAATGTAATTGTTCATCTGCTGCTCCATAGCTACTCCATATCCATTCTGAAGTTGGATTTCCAAACCCAGCTTTATAAGCTGTTGTTGACATAAGAGGATAATCTTTTTTAGCTAATCCTGCTTCTCTCAAAGCTACAGCATAATCTTGTTTATTTAGCGCTGCTCTAGCATATATTGCATGAGCGACACTAGAGTCAACAAAATAATTCTTAGAAGCTTCTCTCTTATAACCACTCTCACCAAACAATTGAATTGCTAAATCCAAATCTTTATAGATCTGTACATAAACATCTTTTAGTAATGATAATGGTAACTCTTTAGGATCATTAGGAGATAATCTTAAAACGACAGATTTTGTCTCTCCATTATTAGAATCTAGCCAACGATTACCATATATCTGAATTAACATCGTATAAGCAAACGAACGATATGCTAAAGCTTGAGCTTTTAAATACTTCTTATCATTTATTGGCCCTTCTGCCCCGTCAACATTAGCAATAATATCATTAGCATTTGTAATTAACATATAATAGTAATGCCATGGATACGCATTTAAAGAACTATTTGTATTCTCAATATTCTCTAGGTTTGCAATAGAAGCAGATACATCTTTTCTAAAATTATTACCAGGATACTCACCAAAATATAACTTTATAGTTCCTTCTCCATTATAACCTTGGCCTATATGTTGAGCAGTCATAAGTTTAGCTAGTCCATTTATAGCCATAGCAACTGTTTCTGTGCTTTTAAAAACATTACTAGGAGATGTTTGATTAGTCGGTGTAGTATCTAAATAATCCGTACTACAAGCCCCTAAAGACAATATTGTAGATAAAACAATGCATTTTATATATTTTATTTTCATTTTCTTTAATTTTAATTATTAAAATCCTAGATTAACTCCAAATATGATTGTTCTAGCAGTCACCCAAGCATCCTGGCTTGTTCCATTAAATGATTGCTGAGGATTCATACCTTTTAGTTTTGTAAAAGTTGCTAAGTTTTCAACTCCTAAATTCAAACTCATTTGACTTATTCCTATTGTTGATAACATTGTTTTTGGCATCTCATAGTTTAAAGCTATATTTTTAACTACTAAATAATTCCCGTTTTGAATAAACCTATCAGACAACGCATTATTCTGTGATCCCGCAGTTCCAAACTGCACTAATGGGATTCCATTTGGGTCAATTCTATTAGCAGAAGTTTCTGTAATTCCTTCTGGCACACCATTCCAAGAATTTAAAACATCTTTATGTATAGCACTTGGTGTAGTATTCACAGACATTAAACTCATGTAAGAATAATCAACCATCTTTCCTCCTAATGCATAAGTAAATAATGCAGATAATGAAAAATTCTTATATGACAATGAGGTTGTAAAACTTCCTTCCATTTTTGGCAAAGCGTTTCCAGCAAATTCTCTTTTACCAAATGAAGTATTAGTTGTATATGTAACTCCATTAATAGTAACTAAGTTAACTGCATCAATCTTATCTTTACCAGGTGCAGAGCCATTAATATCATAGTTTTCAGTGTCTACTGTATAAAGAGCTCTTCCTGTCATTTGATCAACTCCTACAAACTGAGGTATCCAAAACTCATAAATACTTTTCCCTTCTTTACGCAAAAAAGGAGAAGAAGGAATACCCTCTTTTCTATTCTCTTCTGGCAATCTAACTAGTTTATTTTTTAACCAAGTTGCATTAACTCCAAAGTTCCACTTAAAATTTTCATTTCTAATTATATCTACATCAAAAGACATTTCCAAACCACTGTTTGAAATAGTACCAACATTACTTATAACACTTGACTTTATAGTACCTGCACTAGTTGAACCGTTTGATAAAGGCATATTTAAATCAAATAATAAATTTTGAGAACGTTTATCAAAATACTCAACTGTAAAATTGGCACGGTTAAATAACCGCCCATCAATACCTATATTAACCGATGACGAAGTTTCCCATTGTAAGTCATCATTTCCATTTTGGTTTTTATATAATCCTGGTGTCCCTCCATTTTTCACTAAAGCATATAATGCCTGATAAGCATAAATTCCAGCTCCTCCATCATTACCCACTTCACCATAAGAAGCTCTAATTTTTAAATAATCAATAGGTTTTACTTTAAAAAAATCCTCTGCGGTTACAACCCAGCTTCCTCCTACAGACCAGAAATTACCCCATCTATTATCCTTATGAAATTTAGACGAACCATCTCTACGGAATGAACCTTCAATAAAATACTTATTGTTATAATTATACTTTGCTCTAGATAAATACCCCTCAGTTCTATACTTAATAGTATAATCCGTCAAACTTGTAACATCACTAAAGTTAGCCCACTCAGGTATACCTGGAAATGTTTGTCCTGCTTTCAATCCATATAAATAACTATAATCGTTATTATAATTCTCATGTCCAACTAGTATGTCTACATTATGATTTCCAAAACTTCTATTCCAATTTAATAATTGCTGAGCAGAGTAAGTTTTATATCTATAAATATCACGTCTTGAACGCCCGCTATTTCCTTTCCCATCACCAATTATTGCATTATCATACTTTCTATCCTCAGAATTCCTAAGACTCAAATCTCCTTTCAATGTAAAAGTAAAATCTTCTAAGAATTTAAAATCGGCATAGAACTGTCCATTAACAGTATTACGAATAGATTCTATACTATTTAACTCATTTTCCCAGATTACATGGCGCCCTGCATATTGTTTACGGCTACTATCTCCTGAATCATAAATCTTTTGACCATTATCATCATAAATATAATTTCCAGTTTTTGTATCATGCAAATGCACAGGATAAATAGGAGCAATACTACGTGCATACATAAATGGATTTGTATATGACCCTGTATTATCAGTTGTTGCATTCAGTCCATTTGACATTTGATGTGAAGCGGCAAGATTCGCACCTACTTTAATAGCTTCATTCACTTTATAATCCGCATTCACTCTCCCTGTAAAACGTTTAAAATCACTTCCTTTAAAATATCCTTCATTATTTAAAAACCCTCCTGAAAAATATGCTCCTCCTTTATCATTAGCCACACGTCCACTCATATTAATATCTTGGTACATTCCGGTTCTTTCTATAGGTTTATACCAATCTAAATCAGATGCATAACCAGGTAAAATAGATGCGTTTGTTTTTAATTTACCATTCACATCGAATAATTGATCACTAGGCAAATTATAAATATTTGTAAGAAGTATATCACTAATTAATTTTTGATTAGCTAAAGCGCTTGCTTGCTCAATATTAGTATCTTTATTTATTAGATTATTTCTATAGCCTAACCACATAGTTTCCATAAAATCATTGGCTCCCATAGTTTCATACTCTTTTATACCTCGAGTAAATAACCCTTGCTTCATGCTGAATCCAAAGAAACCTTTTCCTTTAGATGCTTTCTTTGTAGTAATCATTACAACTCCATTTGATGCTCTATTACCATATAAAGTAGAAGCAGAAGCATCTTTCAGCACTGACATACTTTCGATGTCATTAGGATTAAGATCAGAAATATTTCCTCCAAAAGCTACGCCATCTACAACTAATAAAGGGCTATTAGATGTTAGTGAAGAAAAACCACGGATACGGATAGTTGGCTCAGATCCAGGCTGTCCAGATGTATTGTTTACTCTAATCCCAGGAGCTGCTCCTTCTAATGCAGCTAAAGCATTAGTACCAGGTCTTTTAGTAATCTCTGAGTTATCCACCACTGCAATAGCACCTGTTACAGATTCCTTGGTAGCGGTACCATAAGCTACTACTACAACATCATCTAACACCTGAGCATCTTCTTTTAATTTTATGTCATAATGTGTTTTTGATGTTAATCTAATTCTTTGTGTTTCATAGAACACATAAGATACTACTAATACATCGCCTTCGCCAGCATTAATTGTAAATATCCCATGATCATCTGCACTAGTTCCAAAGTCAGTTCCCTCTAGAACAATAGTTGCACCAATCAATGGTAAACCTTCAGTGTCTTTTACACTTCCAGTTATTGTCTTTTTTGCTTGTGCAAAAACTACACTTGTTAACACAAGCATAGAAAACGTTAAGTAAAGTTTTAATTTCATAAACATCTTTTTAAGATTATTTTAGCATTGTCAAAAATATAAAAAAACACATATAATATATATTAAATACAAATGATTAAAATAACAATAAATACAAACCATTAAACATATTTTTTATTAATTTATTTAACTTAAAACATATTGTTTTAAAGATTAAAAACACTTATTTTATATATATATTTTAACTAAAAACACTTATTTGTTAATTTTTAATTAATATTAACCTAATATATAAAAAGTACAATTCATTCTATACTTTACCATATTCTGTATACCTATTTTCATCCTTTTATCCCGTACCTTTACATAACATACTAAAATAAACAACATGACAAAACCATTTAAAGTTGTTGCTTTTGATGCGGATGATACCCTATGGGTGAATGAACCTTTCTTTAATGAAGCTGAGAAAGCATTCTGTATCTTAATGGAAGATTACCTAACACATCAAAGCATCTCACAGATACTATTCAAAACACAAATAGACAACCTACCTCTATACGGATATGGAATAAAAGGCTTTACCCTATCCATGGTAGAAGCGGCTAATATCATCTCAAAGGGGACTGTAAGTCCAAAAGTAATCAGTAGAGTCATTGCTATAGGAAAGGATTTATTAACCAAGCCTGTGGAGTTATTAGATGACGTAGAGCAAGTGCTAAAAGAACTTCAAGGAAAATATAAACTAGTAGTCGCAACCAAAGGGGACTTAAAAGACCAACACCGCAAACTACACAAGTCTAGTTTAGGGGCATACTTCCATCATATAGAAGTCATGACGGATAAAGAAGAAATAGACTATCAGAAGTTATTAGGTCGTTTAGATATCAAACCTGAAGAGTTTATTATGATTGGTAATTCTCTAAGATCTGATGTCCTCCCTGTATTAGAATTAGGTGGGCATGCAGTACACGTCCCTTTCCATACTACATGGTTACACGAGCATGTCGATCACGAAATAGTACATCCCAACTTTACTTCTATTAAAAAACTATCAGAGATAAAAGAGATTCTACTATAAATAAAAAGAGGCTAGTTGATCATCAACTAGCCTCTTACTTACACTTATAAACAATGTATTCTTTGATTAAAATCTATATCCGACGAATACATTAAAACTCTGATTATATATCTTCAGATCCTTCACACCAGGATTCTCTTCTAACCCAAATGTATTCGAGTTGTCGAAAATACTAGCAAATCCTCTACTGTAGTTAGCTCCTACTAAGAACCCACAGTTAAACTGGTACTCAGCCCCCACTACGATACCGTAGTCCATCTTCTGTAGATATTGTCCATCTTCTTGATCATCTTCTATACTACCGAAAATACCGTGATCCTTATATGTATTCCCCTCTTCATCTACTGCTGTAATAGAAGAATATAATAACATATTCACATAAGGACCAGCATATACCTGTAGCCCTCCTACTTTAAATACAGCACTGATTGGATTAAGGCGTAGACTGTGCATTTGCAATTTAGCATCTAGTGTTACCCCATCCTCAGTCTCTCTATCAAAGCGACCACCATACTGTTGGTAAAACAACTCGTGTTTCAGACCAAAATATTTTCCTAAACTATTATCCACACTTACTCCCACGAAGAAGTTATTGCGGTTACTCACTTTACCATCTATAGCTAAATACTCTAGATCATCTCCTTTAAGCGTAGACTGTATCCAACCTCCTTTTACACTAAAAGTAGTATTCCCTTTTAAATCGTGATTTACATCTTGTGCTATAGCTGTACCTGATACTGCTAACACAGAGCATACACTTAGTAATAAGTTTTTCATACCTCTCATTCTTAAAAATCAATATCCCAAATACCCACTGCGTTCTCTAACTCCACTAGAGCAGATGCGTAGCCAAATAGCGTCTCTGCATAAGCTTGTTGTGTTTCGTTATAAGTACGTTGTGCATCTAACACTTCTAATAAACTACTCGCCCCTCTTTGATAGCTATACTTGATCCCTTCGTATACTTGTTTAGCCTCTTCTAACATTCCTTTTTCAAACCTATTGATCTGCTTTTGTTTCGTTAGATAGTTACGATATGCTTGAGTGATCTCTTTCTCTAACTCTAGCTCTATAAAGTCATATTCTAAATGAGCTTGACGTTCCTCGTATAATGCAGTTTTTAATCCTGATTCTTTTCTATTAGAGAACTTCAGTGGAATAGAAAAACCTGCTTTCACCACCGTATTACCAGGTGTAGGAGCGATTGCATTCTTTACAAAAGAGTTGTTCTCTACCCCGAAGTTAAGGCCTAAATCTATTGCACGTTCTGCTTTAGCTAAAGAGACTTGCTTACTCGCTACCACCTTATTCTGTCTAGCGACAAGGAAGTCAGCTCTATTGTTCTGAGCAGTCACAATCAAATCATCTAAAGAGAATAATCTATCAAACTTGTTGAAGTCTCCCTGAGGCAAATAGATTGTATCGTTTCTCTGTTTACTGATCACGTTTCTAATCTCTATCAAGCTATTCTCCCAAGCGTCATCTGCATCTTGTAACTCATTATACATCCCTTTAGCTTCTAAATTACTTTGGATAGCATCTACTTTGCTGATCTGTCCTAATGTATAACGGATACTATCAGATTTAGCCACTTGCTTCATAGACTCATAAGAATCGCGTTGTATATCGAACAACATCTTATTCTGCAATGCTTCTAAATATAAGATAGTAGACTCTGCACGTAAAGTCTGGAAGAACTCTTGCAACTCTAATTCTGCTAATGTCTTCTGATCTGCAGCTAAATTCTTTCTTGCCTTGCGTTTACCACCTAATTCTAAATCCCATGACAACTCTGCCTCAAAGCCATATCCCATCTGCATACGCTTCTGTTGATTATCAAACCAACCAAAGCTCAGTTCAGGATCCGGGAACATCTTAGCTGCTTGTACCTCAGCTTCTGCAATATCGATATTATACTTTGCTGCAGCATATCCTAAGTTGTTCATTGACATCTTATGAAGATACTCCTTATATGTCAATGCTGTCTTATCACTTACATTCTCTGTATGAAGTTGTGCTACCACAACTTCATTACAGAACAATGCTAATAATCCTACTAGTATATATTTTCTAATAACATTCATACCTAATCCTAATTTTCGTCTGTTTCACTTTTTACGAAGTCGCTATCACTACCCCATTTGCGCTCTACCATATAATACAATGCAGGTAATACAAACAGTGTAAGAACAGTAGCGAATAATAGACCATAAACGATCACAGTTGCTAGAGGTCTCTGTACATCCGAACCGATACCTGTAGCTAACGAAGCAGGGAATAACCCCAATACCGCCACTGTAGCCGTCATTAATACAGGTCTGAAACGCTCTTCTGCACCTGTTAGTACTGCTTCTTTTAATGCTATACCTCTTCTGCGGAGATCATTGATATGGGAGATCATAATCACCCCATTCTGTATCGCAACCCCAAACAACGCAATAAATCCTACTGCTGAAGATACATTCAATGACATCCCTCTAATGTTCAAGGCTAACATCCCTCCAAATAAAGCTAACGGCACAACGATCATTAATAATCCAGCTTGTCTAAACTGTCCAAAAGCTCCGTATAGCAATACAAACATTAAACACAAGGTCAAAGGAACAATTACTGCCAGACGGCTATACGCTCTATTCTGATTCTCGAACTGTCCACCCCATTCGATGTGGAACTTCTCATGATCATACGTGATATTACTTTCTATCTTTTGTTGCGCTTCTTTTAATAGTGACGCTAAGTCTCTATTACGCACGTTTAGTTTTACAGTTAAGTGACGTCTATTCATCTCACGAGTGATCGTACTCTCTCCTGTACTCGTCTTAACATCTGCTACCTGAGACAGTGGAATCTTAGCACCTGTACTAGACGTCAACATTAAGTTAGCGATCTTCTCTGGTGTATTTCTACTCTCTTCAGTATATCTAGCACTAATATCATATACCTTATTTCCGATGAATATCTGTGATATAGCCTTACCACCTATAGCTACCTCGATAAGTTCTGCAACATCAGATACGTTTAATCCATATTGAGCTATCTTATCTCTATTCGCGTGAATCTGTAGCTGTGGTAATGGTGGCTCTTGATCTATCGCTAAATCTACCGCTCCATCTACTGTACGCAGCGTACCCAATACCTCATTCGCTATACGTCTAGTCTCGTGAAAATCTTCTCCATATACCTTCACTACTAATTCACTATGTGCTCCAGATATCTTATCCATTACCCCATCGATCATCGGCTGAGCGAACCCAACTGTAAATCCAGGTAATGACTCATACTCTGCTGCTAATTCTTCGATTAAGTCATCTTTAGTCTTACCACGAGGCCATTCTTTATAAGGCTTGATACCTATAGAACACTCGAAGTGAGAAGGAGTAAATGGATCTGTTCCATCATCATTACGACCTGACTGTACCATGATATACGTTACCTCATCATACTTCATAGTTCTAGCACGTAGTGTATCACTCATCTCTTTTGATTTCTCTAATGAAATACCTGGAGGTAAGGTTACTTGAAGCCAGATAGAACCTTCATCTAGTGGGGGTAAGAAGTCCTTACCTACCTTCATCGTAAGCCCTACCGTGATTGCTAATACCACTAATAGCGGTACGAATACTTGCTTTGGCTTATTGACAATCTTGATAATTCTATTGTGATATACATTCGTTAATTTCTCTAACCACTTATTGTGGTAGATCTTTCTTGGTTTTCTATACACCGCATACGCAAGACCTGGTATCAAAATCAAGGCTACTAATAACGCACCTATCAAGGCATATCCTACTGTAAACGCCATCGGTGTAAACAACTTCTTCTCTACACGTTCAAAAGCGAATAGTGGTAAGTATGCTGTGATAATAATGATTGTTGCGAAGAAGATAGGCTTAGCCACCTCTTTGGTACGCTGTGCTATAGACTTCTCTTTTAGTTCCTCATCAGGATTATCCTCCCTCTTCTTCAGTATGGACTCCATCATCACGATGGCACCATCCACTATAATACCGAAGTCTATTGCTCCTAACGAAAGTAAGTTAGCAGGTATATCTGTGAAATGCATCATGATAAATGCAAACAACAGAGATACAGGGATTGTAATCGCTACTAATAGCGCTCCTCTCCAACTTCCTAAGAATACAATCAACACAATCACTACTAAGCTAATTCCTTCGATTAGCGTAGTAGACACAGTATGTAATGTCGTATCTACTAAATCTGTACGATCTAAGAAAGTGTGTATTCTAACACCTTCTGGCAATAAACCATTGTTCAGTTCATCTACATATTGGTGTATCTTGTCTAATACTACAGATGGGTTTTCGTGTTTTAACAACAGTACAATACCCTCGATACTATCAGAATAATCTCTTTCTCTATCTGTAAAACCAAGAATACCTTTGCGCTCTACATTTCCATATTTTAAGCGACCTAAATCATTTAAGAATACAGGTATACCATCTTCTGCCTTAACAACGATTTTACCTAAATCCTCTAAATCTTTAATCAACCCGATACCTCTCACTACATACCCAAGGTCTCCTCTAGTTAGAACACTTCCTCCTGCATTAACGTTATTCTCTTCTATCGTCTCTGTCACATCGCTTAGCGATAGACCATATTGTTCTAATTTATGTGGATCTAATTCGATTTGAAACTGAGTAGTGATTCCGCCGAAGTTAGTTACCTCAGCTACACCAGGCACTTGATTAAGCTTAGGGATAATCACGAAGTTTTGTAAATCCGTTAATTCTCTAAGACTATACCCATCTCCCTCTATGATATATCTATATACCTCACCGATAGGCGATGTTAGCGGATCTAACTCAGGAGTAGCATCATAAGGCAACTCTACATCGTTTAATCGCTCTTGGATTCGTTGACGAGCGAAGTAGTCATCTACTCCATCAGCGAATACTATCGTGATCATAGACAGTCCGAATGTACTGTTACTACGCATCACATGCATTCCAGGCATACCATTAAGAGCACGCTCTATCGGAATGGTAATCTGTAATTCTATCTCTTCTGCTGCCAGCCCTGGCACTTGTGTTACTACCTGAGAAGTAGTATCTGCTATATCTGGATAAGCTTCTATTGATAATTGTTTCCAAGAATAATATCCAAATATACACAGCAAAGCAAACAACGCTGCTACAAGCCATCTTTTGTGAATAGCTGTATCTATTATACCTTTCTTCATTGTATTATTGTTTATTATTAAATAGCTTGTGGCAAGTAGATTCCTCCTTCACTTACTACCTCATCTTGTTTATCTAATCCTGATAGAATAACAGTCTTATCTCCAGACACTCCTCCGATCACGATGCTCTTCTTAGCATACTTATTCTCTCCTACCTTCACGAATACGAATGAGTTATCCTCTCCTTGTAATACTGCTCTAGAAGGCACTAAGATTACTGGTTCTGGTTGATCGATAAAACGAACACTCACATACATACCAGGTTTTAGAATTCTCTTCTCATTATCCACCTCTATCAGTACATCTATACTTCTAGTCTCCTCATCCACGATCTCGTTGATATGATAGATAGTACCCGATAGTGGAGCATCAGGATATGCTGCAAGTTCCACTTGTACTTTATTTAGTTTAGCTAAGTGATTGATATCTTTTTCCTTCACTTTACCTACTATCCATATTTTACCTAGTGAAGCGATCTTCACTACTGGGTCAGCCTCATCGTTAATGAATTGTCCTATCACTAGGTTGTTCTCTAAGACCTCTCCTGCTATAGGAGAACGCACTGTCAATGCCTGTCCTAGTACTAGTGAGCTAGCATCTACACTATATATCTTTAATGCTGCACGAGCGTTATCATAAGCCGCCTTAGCGATAGAGTATTCTGTCTCTGCCTCTTCGAACTCCTGTCTTACCCCAACACCGTTGTTCAGTAAGTCTTCTTGTCTTTTAAGGTTTAGAGCTGCTTGTTTAAACTCTTGTTTTGAATCAAAGTAATCCTTTTGAGCCTCAAAGTAGTCAGGTGAAGACACTTCAAATAAAGGAGTGTTCTCACTCACTTTTTGACCAAGTTTGATAAATGATTTGACTATTCTCCCTGAGAAAGGAGATGCTATTTCTGCATAATGGTTGGGAATAGCTTTCACTACCCCAGCAGTAACTAGATCGAAAGTAAAGTCCTCTTCTGATACCTTACTTGTTTTTATTCTGTCTTTTAGATTTGAAGTTTCAGTTAGAGTGATGATCTTATTTTCTACTGTAAACTGAGCACTATCTGCTGCCTGCTCTTTCTTTTCAGAACAATAGCTCAATAATATGCTAACTCCTAAAATACCTGCTAGTTTTAATGTTTTAGCCATTATGTTTATTTTTAATTAATACCTTATTTATTATTTCACTAAGTTTTTATCTTAAAAACACTTTAAAGTTACTTCATAATACGGAGATTCCATATTAAATAACGAAGCATTTTATGAATTTTTATTATCCTTCTGCTGACAGATCGCATCGAGAGCGTAATTTTTGCATTATTTTTTATATAATTTATGTTAAGTATAATCTACAATAACCGTGCTACTTTAAGTTAAAAAAATGAGCTGCTATACTAAAGTAAATCAATAGCCCTGAGATGTCTACAATCGTAGTGATAGCTGGGCTAGCTGCTACTGCAGGGTCACCGTTAAACCTGCGAACCAACATTGGTAACAATGCTCCTATTATCGTAGAGGTAATCACCTGTAGCGACAGGGCTAACGCGATCACTCCTCCTATAGATACTAGTGTATAACCTGTCGGAATCTCTGTTCCCCAGTTTAGAAACGCTACGATACCAAAAGCGACTAAACCTAGAAAACAAGATAACATCAGCGCTATCCTTAACTCCTTCCACAATACCTTTAGCCATGACTTTACTGTAATCTGCCCTAGCGCCAGTGATCTGATCACTACTGTCGCAGATTGACTTCCTGCATTACCTCCTGTAGAGGCAATCATCGGCATGTATAAGGCTAGAATCATCAGTTGCATTAATGTCGCTTCATAGCTGTAGATGATCATCCCAGCTCCTATCCCGATTACTGCTAGTGTCACAAGCCAAAACACTCTCTTCTTAAAATGGTTGAATATACTCGTCTGATTATAATCAGACTCCTCATTCGTACCGATGATTCCCATGAAGCGTTCCATATCTTCTGTATGTTCTGCTTGTATCACATCTAGTGCCTCATCATGTGTCACTATTCCTACTAGCTGTTTCTTATCGTTTAGTATCGGCAAGGCTACTAGCTGATACTTATCTATTTTCTTTGCTACCGACTCACTGCTATCACTTAAAAAACCAAATACAAACTCTGTATGTAATTCGTCCTTAACTAATACATCAGGCTCAGCTATGATTAAATCTTTTAAAGTAATAAAACCTACTAAAGTCTTATCCTCATTCACTACATATACATAGTATATCGTCTTTTTAGAAGGAGAGTCTTTGCGCACTTGTTGTATCGCTTCGAAGCACGTCATATCTTTAGACACTGTAGCGAAATCTGTAATCATAATACCACCTGCTGTATGCGCAGGATACGAACTAAGTGCTAGTACATTCTCACGTATATTCTTCGTCAGATAAGGCAGTAAGTCTACCTGCTCCTGCTGTGTCATCAGCTGAAACAAATCTGCTCTAGCATCTGATGGCATCTCTTCGAATATCCTAGCGAATAGCTTCTTACTCACTCTCTGAAAGAATCCTAACTGCTTCACCAATGGAAATTCTGCAAAAATCTCCCCTTGCTCTGCTATTGTAAACTCATTAAACACAAGAACCAAATCATCATTAGCCACTCTGCTCAGTAGCTCGCTGATGTCGATAATAGGCATCTTCTTGATCACAGGCAGCATCATCGTTATCTTCTCCATACTGTTCATATCAGTTGCTATCTTCTGTAGATTTTTTAAATCTCTGTTATGCATTCTCATAATACCTCAGTTTTTAATAGATTAATACGCTGTCAATTCCCATGTCACTTCTGATACTCCATATTCTAAAGAAACTTTACTAGTAATCTGCTCTAGAATATCATCTTTCTTACCGATGCATAGTATCTCAAACTTCAGATACGAAAAAGCAGGATTGCCATTATCTGTACTTTTTAACGAACGCAACTGAAGGTCTTTCTGAGCGCGCAGATTCTCTAAGACCATTACTCTGATGTGATTCTCTACTTGTTCTTTACATCCTACGATAATCTCGTAATGAACCTCAGCTGAGTCTGTCTCACTCTCAAAAGAGAGTTTATTAATCATATTACCAATAGGTCTAAGCGAAATATGTGCTAATAAAATCAATACTGTCATCGCTATCGCTTCCATCCATAAGCCTACTGCACACATAGACCCTACTGAAGCCGAACACCAGATCGTAGCAGCAGTATTTAGTCCACGGATACTGAATCCGTCTTTCATAATCACTCCAGCTCCCAAGAATCCGATACCACTCACTACATAAGAGGCTACTCTACCCACAGCCATATCTCCGATGGTATATGCCATCAACACAAAGCCTGCTGCACCGATACTCACTAACGTATTGGTTCTTAGACCTGCACTTTTTTGTCTCACTTGTCTCTCTGCCCCGATAAGAGCTCCTAAAATAAAAGCAAGAGCTAATCTTCCTATAAATACTGTAATTAACATGATAACTATTTTTTTTGCTCTTTCTGAGCTACATTGTTATCATGCATATTCAGAAAGAAGGTTTAACATTCCCGTTTCACTAATGTGGATTCTGTTTCCATCTCTTATTTTTTTTTGACTTGGCAAAAGTAGGTATTACCCTTCCTAGAGGCTATTAGAAAGCTTTTAGAAAAAAATTAGAATCCTATTAGAATACCCACATCTAGTATCCCAAAAACAATAAAATCATCACTCCCTTTGATACTCTCGCTTTGACCAGTCCTAAATTGACTGATCGCATAGTGGTCGCATAGTGATGGGATAGTGGTCGCATAATTTTAGCCTATTTTAATGCAATCACTATGGTATCACTAGCCGACCACATGCCGATCCCCCTACCCAAAAAGAGCGGAAAAAATATTTATCAAGAATAGAATACCTTCTAATTACTAATAAAAATGGAAAACAACACCACAAAAAAAAGCACCCCTACTAGGAGTGCTTTCTACTATTATTTGGTTATACTATAAGGTTATAGTAAACTCTGTACCTTTATTTATCTCTGAAGTGACTGTAATAGTACCTTTATGTAAGTCAATAACTTTCTTGGTCAAGGAGAGTCCGATACCATTTCCGTCTAAGTGCTTTCCGTTCTCACCTCTAAAGAATGGCTTAAAGATCCCATCTAGATCCTCTGCACTCATCCCTAACCCTTCATCTGCTATCTTGATCACTACTGCATTATTCAGATTAGAAATACTCACCTTACCGTGATGATTATCAGAGTACTTACACGCATTCTCTAGTAAGTTAATAATAGCTACTTCGAGTAAGTAAGGGTTTGCTCGTACCGTCACTAACTCTTCGCTGTCTATCTCTTCATCTATCATAAAGCTGAAGGTATATCCAGCATTACCCCTCTGTATCTTCTGGCAGGCATCTAGTATTACTTCATCTATTCTAGTAGGCTTGAATACAATCTCGGTAGGATCATAACTCGCCTTCGCAAAGTCTAGTAAACTATTTGATAATCGCACCAATTTCTTCGCATCTGATAAGGCGTTCTCTATCGTTCTGATATAGCTAGCGGTGTCTTGTTCTTTAGACAGTGATAATTCTAACTCTGCTATCACTGCTGCTAGTGGAGTGCGTAGCTCATGTGAGATATTCGACACGAACTGCTTCTGCGAATCAAAAGACTGTTCTAGTCGGTCTAGCATCGTATTAAATGTATTCCCTAATCGACTCAGCTCATCCTGATTAGCCTTAGTACTCACACGCAAATCTAGATTAGTAGCAGTGATATTATTAATCTCTTCGTTCATTAGCTTCAATGGACGTAGGACACGCTCTGCAAAGAAACTTCCCACAAAGAAAATAACAATCAAGGACACAATACTCAACACTAGTATCGTCAGAAAAAGATTGTGCAACTTCGTATATCCGTACTGATCTAGAGCGATGGCAGTGATTACATAGTCCTTACCTCCACTGTTATACACTATACCGATCACCTGCCAGTCATCTTGGAATAGGTGTACACGCCCTTGTGAAGCGATCTGATCGATCATCTCTTTAGTCTCCTTGACACTATCGATCTCTTCTGCATCGTGATATAATAGATTAAAGTCAAAATCATATACAGCTACCTGCACCTCATTGATGACTTCATTATTATATCTGTATATCTTATGTAGTGTAGATGACTTTACCTCTGTCTCTAGATATAGCTTAGCCTTAGTGATAGCTTCCTTCTCTAACTCTTCAAAGAACTCCACTTCCCTATTCTTAGACGAAGACCAATACACTACTACAGCAAATACTAATAATATAGATGCCACTAGTAAGGTAAACAATAAGGTAAGTCTAGTCTTAATTCTCATTACTCTTTAGTATAAATCCCATACCAGATTTGGTATGAATCACTTTCTTAGAAGGGTCTATTTCTATCTTTTTGCGCAGATAGTTGATGTATACATCGATAAAATTAGTACCTGTATCGAAATGTGTATCCCATACTTTCTCAGAAATCTCTGTTCTAGATAGTACACGTTCAGGATTTTCCATCATATACTGAAGTAGGTTAAACTCTTTAGGAGTCAGATGTATCTCTTGTCCGTTTCTCTTAAATACCTTTTCGTTTAGGTCTAATTCTAAATCTGCATATTTTAAAAGATGAGCGTCAGTAGACTGTATATGTTCGAAGCGCTTAAGCAATGCACGTATACGTACATAAAGTTCTCTTAGCTCAAATGGTTTGACTAAATAATCATCTGCCCCTGCATCGAATCCCTCTACCTTATCATCTGTAGTACCAAGTGCTGTAAGCATAATGATAGGGATATGAGGTAAGGTAGCCTTAATGTCCTTACACAGATCTATACCATTTATTTTAGGTAAGATTACGTCTGTTATGATTAGAGCATACGGTTTCTGAAAGGCAAGTTTTTTCCCTAAGTATCCGTCATAAGCTACATCTACTTCAAAGTTTTGTTCCTCTAGACTGCGCTGAAGTAATTCTGCTACGCGAATATCATCTTCGATAACTAATATTTTATCCACTGTATTACTACTTAAATTATCCTGTAGCAAGGTAAGGCTTTTTTAAAAAATGAGATGTAAGACTTTAACTATAAAGTTAAATAACACTGTACTAAATAGTTATTCAATTCCTTTCTAAGAGCTATCTACAAAGGATTAATACCAAAAAAAGTCGCTCAAAATTCTTGTGAATATTGAGCGACAACAGAAATAATAAAACTTTACTTACTGCCTAGAAAAACTAATTCTGAAACAGCAATTTCGGTAACATAGCGCTGATTACCATCTTTATCTTCAAAGCTACGATTAACTAACTTACCTTCGACAGCAATTTCTTTTCCTTTATTAACAAACTTTTCAACAATGTCAGCTAGCTTCCCCCAGACAGTAATATTATGCCAATTACAAGATTCTACTCGTTCTCCTGCATCGTTATAATACACATCATTTATCGCAAGAGAGAAGGTAGCACGCTTTTTATTTGATTCATACATTTTCACTTCTGGATCTTGTCCAACCCTGCCAATTAATTGCACTTTGTTTTTTATTGAACTCATAACTGTTTTTTTTAATAGTTAATATTTTATTACATATAGCTTTATTCAATAAAAACAATATCAAAAATAGCCCCGTTTTTTAACACTTATTTGAATATTTAACCAAACTTCTCATTTACTTTGTTTTCTTTTATTCGTAAATTGCAAACAAAAAAATTCATTATGGAAACTACTATCAATAAAGTAGAATTAAGAAATTTATTAATTGACGATTATTTAGAGCTAAAAAAATCAATGCTCGAATCATACCAAGGGCTAGAAGATTCGTACTGGAACAAAGATGAAATCGAACAATTATTAGAAGTCTTTCCAGAAGGACAACTTGTCGTTTTAGTAGATGGTGTTGTAGTAGGGTCAGCTTTGTCACTTATTATTGATGAAAAACAGGCAATGTCTGCACATACCTATGAGCAGATTACAGGATATTCTACTTTTAGCACACATAATCCGGAAGGAAATGTACTATACGGTATAGACGTATTCATCCATCCTAAGTATAGAGGACTTAGATTAGGAAGAAGGTTATATGATGCACGTAAAGAAATGTGTGAACAATTAAACCTAAAATCTATCGTATTCGCAGGGCGTATCCCTAAATATTCTAAATATGCAGATGAGCTAACGCCTAAGCAATATCTAGAAAAAGTAAAAACAAAAGAAATACACGATCCAGTGATGTCATTCCAAATGGCTAACGACTTCCACATGGTACGCCTAATGCGCAATTACCTAGAGGGAGACACGAGCTCTAAGGAATATGCAGTGCTTCTAGAGTGGAATAATATCTACTATGAGAAAGATGTACAGCTGATCAATGCTAAAAAAAGTGTGATCAGACTAGGTCTGATACAGTGGCAAATGAGACCGCTAAACGATCTACAAGAGTTCTTCGATCAGGCAGAATTCTTTATCAATGCAGTATCTGACTATGAGAGTGACTTCGCTATGTTCCCAGAGCTGTTCACAGCGCCACTTATGGCTGACTATAACCACTTATCTGAGGCAGATGCAATACGTGAATTAGCGAGATATACTGACTCTATACGCAAAAAGTTTCAGGAGTTTGCTATCTCGTATAATATCAATATCATCACGGGAAGTATGCCGTACCTAGTAGATGGTATCTTATATAACGTAGGATTCTTATGTAAGCGAGATGGTACATATGAGATGTATTCTAAGATTCATATCACTCCTAACGAAGTACACTACTGGGGTATGAGAGGAGGGTCTAAGATACAGACCTTCGATACAGACTGTGGTAAGATTGGTATCATGATATGTTATGATGTGGAGTTCCCAGAATTGTCTAGATTACTAGCAGATCAAGGGATGGATATCTTATTCGTTCCATTCCTTACAGATACGCAGAATGGATATACTCGTGTGAGAAACTGTGCTGCTGCTAGAGCGATCGAGAATGAGTGTTATGTAGCGATAGCTGGATGTGTGGGTAACCTACCGAAGGTGAATAATATGGATATTCAGTTCGCTCAGGCAGCTG
The DNA here is from genome assembly GCF_004337635.1 of Myroides odoratimimus. Classification (NCBI taxonomy): domain Bacteria; kingdom Pseudomonadati; phylum Bacteroidota; class Flavobacteriia; order Flavobacteriales; family Flavobacteriaceae; genus Myroides; species Myroides odoratimimus. The sequence continues at coordinate 1,225,940 of NZ_CP037427.1, read as the reverse complement.
TACTTACTCCTTCTGACTTTGCCTTCCCAACAAATGGAGTAAAAGCAGAAGCAACACCTAATACAGAAATGACACTTATCGTAGATGTGGATGTAGACTTACTAAAAGAACTACACGAGCACGGTAGTGTACGTATCAAAAAAGATAGACGTACGGATCTATATCAAACCAGAGCTCTGAAATAATACAATCCAATATATACTAACTAAGGGATGATCTGAATGGTCATCCCTTTTTTATTGTACAAAAAACTAATAATCAAACCACTAAAAAAGTATAAATACTAACTAAAAAATCATCTTTTAGATAAATAATCAGAACAATATATTTATTTTTATCTCAATTATGACAGAGAATATAGGGTATCTAAATGAAGAAGACATCATACTAAAACTAACTGTGGCAAGAATATTGTTATCCCAATAAAAAAAGACTTATATGAATCAGTACATTAAAGCCTTGTTACTGCTAACCCCACTAATCTTCTCATCATGTATCAAGGATGAGGAACTAGATACGAATGCAGACATTCTAGAGGCATATATTCCTTCTGAGTATCTAAAGACAGATCCTATTATCACGAATACGTCTGTAGAGTTTAGAGTAAAAGCGAATGTTGATTTAGAAAAACAAACGCCATTCTTTATCATTTCGCCTAATGCTACTATGGATCCACCTAATGGCACAACAAGGGATTTCAGAAATAGTCAGGAAGTCATCATAACTGCACAAGATCAAAGTTGGAAAAAGAAGTATATCGTTAGCTTCACAAGTGATGAGCTAAGTACATTATACACCTTTAACAATGCAGAACTTACAAATAAAAACAGATACTATAGATTCTACGAAATAGGCTCTAATGGAGATAAAATATACGACTGGGATAGCGGTAATGAGGGATACTCTACTGTAGCAGGAAACACGCCACCAGAAGGATACCCTACTACGATAGCACCTGGTAGAAGAGGTGGTCTGTCTGTAAAGATGCAGACGGTCTATACTTCTAAAACAGGACAGATAGCTGGTAACCCTATAGCTGCAGGTAACTTATTCCTTGGAACCTTTAAGCTCAATCCTCTATTTCCTATTAAGTCTACCAAGTTTGGGCTGCCCTACACAGGTGAGCTACCTACTAGTCTAAGAGGTTCGTTTAAATACACTGCTGGTAAGATCGTGACAGATAGTAATTATAACGAGATACCAGGTGCTAAAGACACTTTTGATATCTATGCAATCTTATTTGAGACACAAAAGAAAAACAACTTCCTAGCAGGTGACCACGCTTTTAAAGACCCTAGAAATGTAGCTATCGCTAGAATAGAAGCTAAAGATAGAATAGAGACGAACTTGTGGATGGAGTTTAATGTTCCGTTTGTGCTAGTACCTGGTAAAACCTATGATCCACAAAAAGATTATATACTTGCTATCGTGATGACTTCTAGTATAGATGGAGCGGACTTTAAGGGCGCAGTAGGCAGTACACTGCTAGTAGACGAGATAGAGTTAGTTTATGAAAAAGATAATAAGGAATAAGATGGGATTACTACAGAGATATAGTATTTGTTTAATCCTATTGATAGGAATAAACACAGTGTCTTTCGCTCAAACAAAAGACACAACAGGATTTAAAACTTTCTTTAAAGAAAATATAGAATATCAACTAAGAGGACAATTCAGCATAGGAGGAAGTACTCCACTCGGTATGCCTGCTGAGATACGAGAGATCAATAGTTATAACCCTACATTGCAATTAGGACTAGAACTAAATGTAACTAAATGGCTGAGTAACGACCATAAATGGGGAATCCGTACAGGATTGCGCATGGAAGGTAGGGGGATGAAAACAGATGCACGTGTAAAGAACTACTATACTCAGATAGATGGTGGTGATGGAAAACACACCAAAGGGTACTTCACAGGAAATGTAAAGACGACTATGAAAAACTCTTATATAACCTTCCCCGTATTAGTAGCCTATAATGCATCTGAGAACTGGAATGCCTATGGAGGACTGTATCTATCAGGCTTAATAGACAAGGACTTTACAGGATATGTGTATGATGGAGTATTAAGAGAAGGTACGCCTATCGGTACACCTGTAGAATTTGAAGGAGATGCTAAAGGAGACTATGACTTCTCGGAGAACCTCAACAGGTTTCAATATGGAGTACAAGTAGGAGGTGAATACAAACTAAATACACATTTCCGCATATTCTCAGATCTAAACTGGGGGTTGAATGGTGTATTTAAAAAAGACTTTGATGCTATATCCTTTAAAATGTATAATATTTACTTAAATCTCGGTTTTGGGTATACGTTCTAACGTTAAAAAAACATTAAACTATGACGGTCAATCGTATAGATTGGCCTTTATTATTTAAAAACCATTTGAAACATTCTCATAGTGTCTTTCGTTTTCTCAATGAATAGGCAAACTTTAAGACTACAAAAAAATGAATTGACTATATTAATATCAAAAAAGACAGTTGTTCTCATATCCTTAACGTATTTAAGGGAAACGGCTATTGGAATGATAATCCTTATCTTTGCATGTTCGTTTATTACTTGATAGTTACTTAAATATTAAATTATCATTAAATAACGAACAGCAAAATTATATAACAAAATAATACAATACTTATGAGAATAAACTACTTATTATTCGCCCTATTAACAACCATAGGGATCACATTCTCGTCTTGTATAAAAGATGAGGCAGACACAATGGAATCTGACATTACTTCTGCAACAATTGAAGATGCGAATAAGTTCTTACTTACTACTACAACAATTACTAATAATAATGTGTTCTTTAGACTTCTTCCTGACGTAGATGAAAGAGAGTTCGCACCACTATTTAAATTATCAGACGGAGCAACTATTACTCCTGAAAATGGGTCAAAACAAAACTTCTCTAAAGGACCAGTACAATACATTATTACATCACAAGATGGTAAATGGAAAAAAACATACAATGTAAGTTTCTTGACAAATACGTTTATCACACATTATGATTTCGAAAATGTAAAAACTGAAGTAACTGAAGGGCCTGATGGACAATACCACGAATTCTTCGAAGTACTTCCTGATGGTATGATAAAATATGACTGGGCCAGTGGTAACCAAGGTTATAATATGTTAGCAGAAACACTACTAGAAGACAATCAAGAATTATCACCAGCAGTGTACCCTACCTTCTCTATTAATGATGGATACAAAGGTAAAGGAGTAAAAATGGTAACTAGAAGTACTGGACCACTTGGTAGTATGATGGGATCTCCTATCGCAGCAGGAAACTTATACTTAGGTACTTTTAACTTCACATTCCCAGCTATTAAATCTACAAGATTTGGTATTCCTTATAGTACAGGAATTAATATGCCTAAAACATTAAAAGGATACTATAAATATAAAGCTGGAAAAGACTTTACAATCACAAGCAAAGGAGGTTCTGCTCTAACTAAAGATGCATGGGATGCTTATGCTATTATCTTTGAAAAAGGAGATAATCCTAAAAAAGAATTCTTAGCAGGTGACCACAAATTCTTAGATCCTAGAATGATTGCTATCGCAAAATTAGACGATAAGAACAGAGTTGAAACTGATGAATGGACAAAATTTGAAATCCCATTCCAAATGGTGGAGGGAAAAACTTTTGATCCAAAGGCTAACTATATGATTGCTATCGTATTCTCTGCAAGTGTGGAAGGAGATATCTTCAATGGAGCAGTAGGTAGTACTCTACAAATTGATGAAGTTGAATTAGACTTCGATAAGTAATATTAGCACAATACATAATTAAGAGACAATGAAAAAAATAATATATACGTTAGTATTATCATTAGGTGTACTGACTGCTTCTTCTGCACAAAATCAAGAAGAACCAAAAGCGTCAGACAAAAATTCTTTTGAAAAATTCTTTACAGAAAATATGGATTACCAAGTAAGAGCACACTTTAGCATAGGTGGTTCTTCTCCTTTAGGTCTTCCAAAAGAAATAAGAAAAATCAATAGTTATAACCCAGGATTACAATTAGGTTTAGAGGCTAATGCTACAAAATGGTTAACTGATGACAAACAATGGGGGGTTCGTTTAGGTCTACGCTTTGAAGGTAAAGGGATGACAACGAAGGCTAATGTAAAAGGTTACTTAACAGAGATTATACAAGACAACTCTAAAGTAAGAGGTTACTTCACTGGAGATGTAAAAACGAAGGTAAGAAACACTTATCTAACTGTACCTGTAAATGTGGTGTACTCTATCAATGATAACTGGAATATCTATGGAGGTTTATACTTCTCAGCTTTAATAGACAAAACATTTGATGGATATGTATCGAATGGTCACCTAAGACAAACTGACCCTAACGGTATTAAATTAACTTTCGAAGATGATAGTAGTGCTCCGTATGACTTCTCTGATGAAGTACGTAAATTCCAATGGGGTACTCAAGTAGGTGCTGAGTGGAAGATGAATAAACACTTCTTTTTACTAGGAGAATTATCTTATGGATTTAATGGAGTATTAAATAGTGATTTTGACGCTATATCGTTCTCTATGCACAATATATACTTAAACCTAGGATTTGGGTACCAATTTTAATTAAAGTGTCTTAAAATGCAAATAAAAAGGCTTGTAGAGTTTTCTACAAGCCTTTTCTTATTTCAATAGAATAGATTATTCTGATTATTTTACTAATACTTCTTTAGCTACTTTATCTGTACCGTCTATTTCTTCTGTAATCTCTAATCCAAGTATTTTAGCGATAACAGGATATACATCAATATTCTCAAATGTTCCTATTGTCTTTCCTGATTGGAACTGTGGTCCTTTAGCTAAGAATATAGCGTGCATTTCTTTCACAGCAATAGGGTCAAAACCGTGACTACCTGCTAACTTTCTGTTAGTAAAATAGTATGGAGCTTCCGCTGTCACCACGATATCTCCTATTCTACCAAAACGATCATGCTCTTTGCTAAAATGAAACTCTTTAGGTAGATCTTCAGCCTTATACACTTTCATGTGTTTAGGGTTACTCGCTTTTTTAATCTTCTTATAGTACTTGTCTATCTGAGTTTTATCATTGATAAAAGCGCTTATATAAGTACCATTACTCGCTAGTTTCATCTCATCTCCTTTTAACTTTAAAGGAAAGCTCAATAGCGTTTCTTGGTCAAGTGCTAGCATTCCGTGATCAGAGACAATCACATAGTTCACAGGTAAGTTTAGCTTATCTACAGCTGCTACAAGTTTCTCTATAGATTGGTCAGCATAATGAACTGCTTCTTTTGTCTCTTCTGCATCTGGTCCGAATCCATGACCTGCATGATCTACTTCTGGTAAATAGAAGGTAATGAAGTGAGGTCTTTTCTCTTCTGGTAATGTCAACCAATTCACTACTTCATTAATACGTCCATCCATGTCAAACTTCTCAGAGTAAGCATAGTAATATGATGGTAAAGTCCCTTTAATAGGAGCTTCTGAACCTGGCCAATAGTAACATGCACTCAACATTCCTTGTTGTTCTGCTAATACCCATAATGGTGTACCTCCATACCAAGCTGGATCGTGTACTGCTTTAGCATTTCTAAGTGAGTATCTCTCTTCTATCTTTGGGTCATACATATTGTTCCCAACTAAACCATGGTGTGAAGGATAAAGTCCTGTTGCTATTGTATAATGATTAGGGAAAGTAACTGATGGATAAGATGGTTGCATAGACTCTGCTCTCACACCTTCTTTTCCAAACTTCTCTAAAAACTTAGTTCCAAACTTCTCGATATAATCGTAACGGAAACCATCGATAGAGATTAAGATAACATAAGGCTTATCAACTTGTTTACTATCGTTTACTCGATTTTCTACTACGATTTGTTTTTGTACTTCTTGAGCAGAAACAGTGCTAGACATAGTCAAACCCAACCCGAAAGTTAATAAGGCGAATAGTATTTTCTTCATGTTGTTTTGTTTTTCTCGACCAAATATCCGTAGATAAATTTATCCTTACAAAGTAAATTCTTATTTTTATAACTATTTTAAAAATTACACCACTTAATATGAAACATATAAGCATACTCGGCAGTGGATGGTTAGGTACACCATTAGCCGAAAATTTAATAGAAAAAGGGTATCACGTCAAGGGCTCGACGACAACTCTAGCTAAAATGAATATCTTAGAGGAACATCAGATCAAGCCTTATCATATCAATCTATATGAAGATAATGTTCAGTTTTTAGATTCATTCATTGGCAATGCTGAACTTCTTATCATTACTATCCCTCCTATTAGAGATGAGCCTCAACCAACGTATGCTGAGAACTTTAAAAAACTACTTCCTTATATTCGTAAACACAATATCAAGCATGTCATCATGATGAGTTCTGTGTCTGTATATGCACCACAAAGGGAAGAGATTACAGAAGACAATCAGCTATTCTCAAATGAACCTACAGCAGTACAAATTAGAGAAGCTGAAGATGTTCTATTAAATGAAGAAGGTATAAACACTTGTATCCTACGCCTAGGAGGCTTATTCAGTGAAGAAAGAAAACCTATAGACTATATCATTAGGAGAAATATATTAGAGAACCCTGAGTTACCTATCAATATGATTCACCTTAATGATATCATCACGTTATCTACTGCTATTATAGAAAAGGGATTCACAGGTAAGCACATCTACAATATCGTATCTCCTAAATATAAAAACAGACTAGATTATTACACACAAGAGGCGACTAAACACAGTCTGACTTTACCTCCACTAGGAGAGAATAATAGCGATTTTTACAAAAAAATTAGTGGAAATAAGATAGCTATAACCACTGATTTATCATATAAATTTTAGGTAAAAAAAGAATAATTATTCAAAGATATATCCTAGATATTTCAAGTTAATCAATAGAATTGTATCATAAACTCTATTGATGTAAAAATAATTTATCATCGTTTTTTTTAGTACCTTGTATGCTACAAGAAAGTCTTCTATTATGAAAAAGATATTATTCCCGACAGATTATTCAGAGACTGCAAACAATGCTTTTAAGTACGCATTGCAGTTAGCTAACTATAGAGAAGCCGAGCTCTATGTATTACATGTTTATGATCCGCCTATCATATCAGGAGGGATTAGTCCACATCTAGTAGAAAACGTCATTAAGAAAAATGACTTCGAGAAACTAGAGCAATTACATGCTAATAGTCCTGCTCTTATAGACATGAGAGCTGAACTAAACTTAGAACACGTGCCTGTATTCTTTAAAGTAAAAGAAGGATTGCTTATTCCTGAAATACAGAATGCTATTGAAGAAAATCATATTGATTTTCTAGTAATGGGTACTGATGGTGCTAATGCTAGTTTTCACAAGAAATTATTAGGCTCTAATACGATAAATACGATTACTAAAGTAGATATACCTGTCTTAAGTGTACCTAAAGAAGCACATTTTAAGGATCTAAACAATATTATCTTTACTTCACGCTTTGAAGTGGAAGAAGAAGCTACATTGGATGATATTATTCAAGGTGTTAAAACTAATAAAGCACATTTAAAAATAGTACATGTTAAATCAAAAGGATGTATCTCATGTGAAGAAGTTTATAATAAATGGAAAGAGAAATATAAAGATGCTCCTGTAAGTTTCCATATCTTCAATGCAGAAAATATAGAAAAGACACTACTTGACTTTATAGAACACGAACCTGTAGATATGGTAGCAACAATCAAAAGAAATAAAACTTTTATAGAGAATATCTTATCTAAGAGCGTTACACAGCACTTAGCTAAACGCTTAAAAGTTCCTTTCTTTGTTTATAAGTCTAAGAAATAGATAGCTTAATATAAAAGAGGTTAGCCAATGGCTAACCTCTTTACTTTTATACTTATTCTTTATTTTCTTCTTCTATACTAATCTTCTCAGGATAAGTTTCTTCTCCCAGTAAATAACCCCAAGGTCTTAAACTATCTACACGATCACATATAATCTTGATAATAGCTAAAGTTGGTATAGCTAATAACATCCCAGATATACCCCATGCCATCTCTCCTAAAATAAGCCCTACTATCACGGCTAAGGAATTGACTTTAACTTTAGATCCAACTATTCTCGGCATCACAATATTACCATCAATAGCATGGATAACTACAAAGGCAATTAATACAAGTAATACCTTGGCTCCAGAAGCAGATGCAAATGTGACTAGAATAGTAATAATTAAAGCTATTAGAATACCGATATAAGGTAATACATTCAGTACCCCCGTAATCAATGCTAGCATAAAAGAATACTTAATATCTAGTACTAAAAACGCGATAAATGCTAATGTGGTAACAATCATCATCTGTAACATCAGCCCTACTAAATACTTCTTCACCATATTCTGAATAGCATGTATCGTATCTAACACTTTATCCTTATAGCCACTGTGAAATAACATTAATACAAAGCGTACCAAATGCCCCCTATAGATCAATAGGAACACAGAATATAAGAACGTAAATACAAGAAATATCAATAAAGTAGACAAAGAACTCATAGCAGCTCCTAATATATCTGTACCTGTCTTTAGTGAATTAGATGCAGCTGATTCTAAGTAATTCATTTGATTCTCCTTAGCGATACCAAATTTAGTATATATCCATTCTTGAATACTAGAGACTCCAGCTAGCAACTGCTGTTGGAATGCTGGCCAATCATCTTGTAAATGTGTTAATTGCATTCCTATCAACAATAGAACACCACTCAAAACAAGCAAAGCTAAGACTACAACTACTATAGATGCAATAGCACGAGAAAACCTAAATTTCCTCTCTAAAAACTCACTAAAAGGAACTAATAAAGAAGCTACCAATACACCTAAAAACATTGGTACAAATATGTTCTCAAGCAAAATAGCGATATAACTAAATACAACCAAGCTAAGTAAAACACAGGTTATCTTTAGATACAAAGGGAATTGGACAAACTTATTCATGTGCATTTTTTATATAAAAATAAACAATTACAGACTTAATCAGCATATACACATTCAGAAATAAAGAAGCTGAAATAAAAAAAGAGCTCTAAGAGCTCTTCTATTGAATTTTTATAATGTCATTTCAGGAATATCTCCCTCAATGATTAAAGTAACCTCAGTAGCCTTTATAATGTCTTCTACAGACACTCCTGGTGCTCTCTCTAACAGTTTAATACCTTGATCTGTTACTTCCATAACAGCTAATTCTGTTACTATCTTTTTCACACACTTCACTCCTGTTAAGGGTAATGTACATTCTTTTAATATCTTAGACTCTCCAGCCTTATTCACGTGCATCATTGCCACAATTATATTCTCGGCAGAAGCTACTAGATCCATAGCTCCCCCCATACCTTTTACCATCTTACCAGGAATCTTCCAGTTCGCAATGTCTCCTTGCTCTGATACTTCCATTGCACCTAGAATAGTCAAGTCTACATGTTGTCCACGTATCATCCCAAAGCTAGTAGCTGAATCAAAAAAAGATGCCCCTGGCAAACTTGTAATTGTTTGCTTACCCGCATTGATTAAATCTGGATCTTCTTCTCCTTCATACGGAAAAGGCCCCATACCTAATATACCGTTCTCACTCTGAAACTCAACATTCATACCTTCAGGTACATAGTTTGCTACTAATGTCGGTATACCTATTCCTAAATTTACATAGAAGCCATCCTTAACTTCTTTTGCTATACGTTTTGCAATTCCTACTTTATCTAACATAACTTAAGTTTAAAAGGTGATTAATTCTTTGAACGAACTGTGCGTTGCTCAATTCTCTTCTCATACTGTTCTCCTTGGAAAATACGCTTAACGAATATCCCTGGTACATGTATTTCATTCGGATCTAATTGTCCTGCTGGAACTAATTCTTCTACTTCTGCTACAGTTATCTTAGCTGCTCCTGCCATACAAGCATTAAAATTACGTGCTGTTCCTTTAAAAACTAGATTACCTGCTTCATCACCTTTCCATGCTTTTACAATGGCAAAATCAGCATCAAAAGCTAATTCTAATATATGTGGCTTACCTTTAAACTCTCTTACCTCTTTACCCTCTGCTACTTCAGTGCCATAACCTGCTGGAGTATAAAAACCAGGAATACCCATCTGAGCAGCTCTACACTTCTCTGCTAAGGTACCTTGCGGAGTAAGCTCTACTTCTAACTCTCCAGATAGCATCTGACGCTCAAACTCTGCATTCTCTCCTACATAAGAAGAGATCATCTTTTTTATCTGACGCTTCTGCAATAACAATCCTAAGCCGAAATTATCTACACCTGCATTATTAGAAATACACGTTAGACCACTTACGTTCTTCTTTACCAATTCGGCTATGCTATTCTCTGGAATACCACAAAGGCCAAATCCTCCTAACATGATAGTCATGTCATTCTGTATATCTGCTAAAGCTTCTTGAACATTAGCTACCTTTTTATTGATCATAATATTTGGTTTAGTAATATGTTCCTAAAATACAAAAAAAAACGCCTTTAAAAAAAGGCGTTTCTATTATTAAAAATCAAATTCTTCTGTGTCTAAAGCCCCTTCAGAAACATCATCTGTTTCTGGTTGAACAATTTTCGTACAATCTACTCGTATAGAAAGGTGTTCTGGTACAGGGAAGCCTGACTTAGCTACCTCTAAATTCTTATCAGCATAACACTTATTCATGAATATACCCCAAATAGGCAATGCTAATGTTGCTCCTTGTCCATAAGTCATCGTTCTAAAGTGAGCTGCTCTATCATCATTACCAACCCATACTCCCGTTGCTAAATTCGGTACCATACCGATAAACCAACCGTCACTATTGTTCTGACTCGTTCCTGTTTTACCTGCAATAGGATTAGTAAACTTATAAGGGTGACCTGTTACTCGTTTATAACCTGCACCTTGCCAAGTAGTACGTAGTCTTACCCCTGATCCTGACTCAGTAACTCCTTCTAACAACTTAATAATAGCATAAGCTACATCCTTACTCACTACATCCTTCGTCTCAGGTATAGCATTGAATAAAATAACTCCATTCTTATCAGCTATACGTGTAATAAAGATAGGCTTCACATAAATACCTTGATTCGCAAATGTACTATAAGCAGCAACCATATCACTAACAGTAATATCAACAGCCCCTAATGCAATCGCAGGACTTTGTGGAATATCTCCTGAGATACCTAAATCTCTACACATATTCACAACAGCCTTAGGCCCTACTTTATCCATTAGCTTAGCAGTTATAGTATTTACAGATCCTGCTAAAGCTTGTTTTAATGTCATAATACCTCTATAAGAACGATTCGAGTTCTGAGGACTCCAGTCTCTAGAGATGCCATATCTACCTTTAGGCATAGTAAATGGTGAATCTATTATAGAGTCACATGGAGAATAGTGCAATTGCTCTATAGCAGTAGCATATACAAATGGTTTAAATGTAGAACCTACTTGTCTCGCTCCTTGCCCTACGTGGTCATACTGGAAGTGTTTATAATTTATACCTCCTACCCATGCTTTAATATGTCCTGTCTGAGGCTCCATTGCCATCATACCCGCTTGTAAGAAATGCTTATAGTAACGGATAGAGTCCTTAGGAGTCATCACAGTATCTCTCTCTCCTTTCCAAGAGAAGATTCTCATCTCTGTTTTCACATCAAATGATTTGATGATATCACTTTCAGATTTCCCTTGTTCCTTCATCTGTCTCCAACGCTCTGAAGTCTTCATTGCTCTCATCATAATATTATCAACCTCTTGTTGATTAATTTTATAAAATGGAGCCATTTTATTATTCTTCTGATCTATAAAGAACTCTTCTTGTAAGTTAGCAATATGTGCTTCTACAGCTTCTTCACCATACTTCTGCATACGAGAGTCTATAGATACATATATCTTTAATCCATCTCGATATATATCATAAGTAGTACCATCTTTTTTAGGATTCTCTTTTACCCAACGACGCATATAATCACGTAAATACTCACGGAAATAAGTAGCGATACCTTCTCTATGACTTTCGGGAGTGAAGTTTAATGCCAATGGCAACTCTTGTAATCTTATACTTTCTTCTTTAGAAATAAAGCCATTACGAGCCATTTGATGCAGTACTACATTACGTCTCTTATGTACTAACTCTGGTCTACGAACAGGGTTAAAATAAGCAGGATTCTGTAACATCCCCACAAACATAGCTGCCTCATCTATAGTAAGATCTTTAGGTTCTTTACCCATATAAATACGAGTAGCAGAGCGGATACCTACAGCATTATTTACAAAATCAGCTTTATTTAGATACATCGTAAGAATCTCTTCTTTTGTATACTGTCTCTCTAGTTTTACAGCGATAACCCATTCTTTTGCCTTCTGAGTAATACGCTTAGGTAAACTTCTAGAGCCCTCTCCGTGAAACAATAATTTAGCTAACTGCTGTGTAATAGTACTAGCCCCACCACTACTTCCTACAGAAGTAATAGCTCTAAGTGTCCCACGGGCATCAATACCAGAATGATCCTTAAAACGTTCATCTTCTGTCGCTATTAGAGCATTAACTAAATACTCTGGTAAATCTTCATACTTAACAGGTACACGGTTTTCTAAATAAAACTTACCTATCGTTTTACCATCTGATGAGATAATCTCTGTCGCTACATTACTAGCTGGGTTCTCTAATTCATCGAAGGTTGGCATCTGTCCAAAAACTCCCCAAGATGCACATAAGAAAAAGAAAATAACCGCAGCAACCATTCCTAAGAACAGAATCCAAAACATTTTTAAATATCCACCCAAACTCTTTGGTTGTTTCTTATCTCCTTTTTTGTTTTTACTTGAACTCATAAAGTCTATAATACTTATAAATCTAATACTCTATTATTGTTTTTCTATACGAAAGCCTACCTCTGATACTCCTTCTAAAGAATTAACCCCTTCTACCTCTCCTAATTCGCGAACAACCTGCTCTATGGTAAACTTATAGCTTCCCTTAGCAGGAAAAGCAAATCCTTCCTTCAATTCTAATTTACTCTCTTTTACATCAGAAAAACCATTCCCTAACAATGTCCCATCAGGATTGGCCATTTGAAACTGTAAAGTGTCAATTACTACATCTAAATTAGGTTGATGCATTTTAAAGATTACAAATAAATTACTGTAAGGATAACTTTTATTTACTCTTATATTCAAATAAAGATTATGACGCTGTACAGTATCATATACGTCATACACAAATGTTTTTACATCTGTTCTATCCCAGACACCTGAAGTCTTCTGATATTGGTCAAAGACCATATTCGTATCTCTTTGACAAGACACAACTGAAAACAACACAGTGCTCAATACCAATAAATAACTACTAATTCTCTGCATTAGAATTGTCACTATTATTATCTTTTTTAAATCGTTTATTTCTATTCGGGCGGTTTCCTTTATGATGTTGTTTTGCCTTAGCAGTACCTTCACCATCAGTACCTCCTTCATTAGTTCCTTCTACAGGTTTCTTCTTTTCCTTAAAATGAGGTTTACCTTCTCGTGGCCCCTTATTTTCATTTCTAGGTTCTCTAGGACTTTTCTGCTCTCTAGTTCCTCCTTTTGCCTCTTTACGAATATTTTTTTGCTCTCCTGTATTCTGTTTCTCTAGATTTGCACCTTCTCTCTCCTTATTCCCCTCTGCTCTATTCTTGTTTCTATTACGAGGTTGTTGCTTATCTCTAGGCTCTCTTTCACCTTGTTTAGGTTGCTTATTATTACGAGCTTCCCCACTAGGTGTTTTCTCACGAGATGTATTTGGAGCCTGTGCTTCTTGTCCCTCTCTAGCCTGTCCATCCTTCTTCTTGTTATTTCTAGAAGGTTTTTTCTTACGTTTTGGCTGGTCAAAACGAGTAACACTATCTTGTTCAGACGCATTGTTAAAGTCTATCTCCTCACATTCTACTTCTAGCATATAGCTCTCTAGTTCTTGTCCTTTTTGATCTTTTCTATTCAAAGCAAGAATCTCTTTCACCATCTCGGTAGATAATACATACCAGTTCGCAGAATTATTAATATAAGCAAACCACATTTGCCCTTTAAATATATCTATCTTCTGACATATTGCTAATCCTTTTATCGTCATTAGTTTTGTATCAGAATCAGGCATATCTTTCAATGCTTCTAAATAAGTATCTAATTCAAAGTTCAAACAACACTTTAGCTTACCACACTGCCCTGCTAACTTCTGCGGATTAAGTGATAACTGTTGATAACGTGCTGCAGATGTATTTACACTTCTAAAGTCTGTTAGCCAAGTAGAGCAACATAATTCACGTCCACAAGAACCAACTCCACCTAATCGAGCAGCCTCTTGTCTAAATCCTACCTGCTTCATTTCAATACGGATACTAAACTCTCGTGCAAAATCCTTAATTAATTGTCGGAAATCCACACGCTCGCTAGCTGTGTAATAAAAAGTCGCCTTAGAAGCATCACCTTGAAACTCTACATCAGAGATTTTCATCTCTAACTTTAAAGCTATAGCTATCTCACGAGCTCTAACTTTTACAGTTTCTTCTCTATTACGTGCCTCTTGCCATATATCAATATCTTTTTGAGTTGCCTTGCGATAGATTTTTAAAACCTCTCCATTTGGATCAGCTTTTTTCTTTTTCATCTGTACCTTTACTAACTCCCCTACCAATGACACAATACCAATATCATGCCCTGGTGAAGATTCTGTAGCTACAATATCTCCCATAGAAATTGCAATCTCTTTTGGGTAGCGATAAAAATCTTTTCTACCATTCTTAAAACGAACCTCTACTATATCATATATCTCGGTGCCATTAGGATAAACCATATTTGACAACCAATCAAAAACTGCTAATTTATTACAGCCGTCTGTTCCGCACGTTCCCTTATTCTGGCATCCCTTCGGGAGTCCACTACTATCTTTTTCTGTTGAACAATTTGTACAAGCCATCTAATAATTTTTATATATTGAATCCCTTACGGGAATTATTGCATTTATTTACTCGCTGTAAAGATACTATTTTTACATCTCTCTTAAATATTTTTTTATTCTACAACTTTTTCACATCCCCATTCCGTTAATTATCTTATTTAAAATAGACTACAGCCTACTATAACCCTTTATTTCATCTTATATTTTTATACTATTTTGTTATAAAAATAGGTGTTTTTACATATGCGAATTGACAAGATATAAAAAGAAATACAACTAAGCATGATTATATTATCATTAAAACATTCTTTTAATAACTCTTTATAAAAGTTAACATACTTATATCAAGACATAATTCGAGAACAATTATATTCGAATTCTTACTAAAAACCTACCATTAGCAAGAATGTTACACGTATTCTACATTTATACGGCAAGTAAGTACACCGCTACAATAACTATCAAAATAGGTTGGATATAATTTTTGTATTTTTGGTTACTCAAAATAGCACGAAACTTATGCACTCAACAAATACAATAGGTATATTAGGAGCCATTCCACAAGAAGTAAATGGGATTATCACTCAACTAAGAGATAGATCTGAAAGAAAAATAGGTAATCGAACTTACTATGAAGGTTATATCCATGACCAAAAAGTAGTAGTAGTTTACTCTCGAATAGG
This sequence comes from Myroides odoratimimus, assembly GCF_004337635.1. Classification (NCBI taxonomy): domain Bacteria; kingdom Pseudomonadati; phylum Bacteroidota; class Flavobacteriia; order Flavobacteriales; family Flavobacteriaceae; genus Myroides; species Myroides odoratimimus. The sequence continues at coordinate 1,210,312 of NZ_CP037427.1, read as the reverse complement.
TAAAGTAGCTGCAGCTGCTACTGTGGCGACACTTTTATTAGAGTTTAAAGTAGATCGAATTGCTTTTATTGGTGTTGCTGGAGGCATTCATCCTAATGTAAAAGTAGGTGATGTAGTCGTAGCAAAGAATTTGGTACAGTATGATATGGATGCTTCTCCTCTAAGACCAAAATTTGAAATACCTCTGCTAGGCAAATCCTATTTTGATACTGATACAGATTGGTCAAAAGAGACTTGTGATCATATAGATAATATGTTTGGGCTAGAGAATCTACACCAACTAATTACACCATCAGAGTTAGCTAAATTTAATATTACTAAACCTACTGTTCATTATGGAACAATAGCTAGTGGAGATCAATTCTTTTCTACATCTGAACAAAAAAACAATCTTCAGTCACAGTTGCCGGAAGTGTTATGTGTAGAAATGGAAGGGGCCGCAGTAGCACAGGTTTGTTTTGAGTTCGGAGTACCGTTTATTGTGATACGTACAATCTCTGATAACGCAAATGAAGAGGCAAGTTTTAGCTTCCAATCTTTCGTAGAAGAAGTATCTCTTGTCTATGGCCAAGAGATCATCAATAAGATGTTTTAGACCTGTTCTAAAACAATAATTCTAGGACATATATTCTAAGTAAAGAACATAAAAAAAGCTCGGCATAGCCGAGCTTTTTAAGTTATTATATTGAATAAAGATTATTCGAAAGAAATCTTATCGATTAATAAATCGTAAACAGCCTCTTTACCAACTTTAATACCTATTACAGTTCCTTTTTTAGTTTTGTTAATAGTAGGATTCTCAATAACCACTTTAGTCCATCCTCCTTTAGTATCTATAGTACCTGTATAGGAGTTAGAAGCATCAGGTTTTGTGAATACAACTTCTTTTTCTCCTTTAGCAGCTTTAGTAGTTAGATTGTAAGGTTTAGAAATATAGATAATCTCACCATTTGCATTAGTAGTTGATGTACCATCATATACATTTATAGATAATGACTTCGCAGCTGTTCCTTTAATATAGAAAACGATCTTAGTAGCTGAACTAGAAATTGTTTGGTTTTCTGTACTAAATAAGAAATCATTACCCTTAGGTGTTCCTTTAACAACTAAAGCTCCTCCTCCATTTTGTCCTTGTCCTTTTCCTTCTTTTGCTAAAGGTAAAACTCCATAAGTATTTGTTGATTTAACAAAATTAGCCCAATTACTAAAGTCAGCAAGTACATTAGGTGTGTTTAAATCAACACCAGCTACTCCTTCTCCTTCTGCTTTATCACCTGGTTCTTCAGGTCCAGTACCACTGTTATCAACTGGAGTACCGTCTTCAAATTTAATCTCATCAATTACTAAGTCATAATTAGCCTTACTTCCATTTCTAAAAGCAATAAAATTACCTTTAGCACCAGTATTAAAATCACCTTTTAATTCTGATAAATCTAAAGTTACTTTAACCCATTTACCTTGAGTATCTATCTTACCATCGTAAATATTAGTAGTATTACCAGAAGGTTTCCCATCATATACAGTCTCAACCATATTAGGTTTAATTACTTTTGTCCCTTTAATATTTTCAACGTTATAAGCGTAATAATTAATTCCATTTGCTTTATAAACATTAACAGATAATGATTTATCAGCTTTCCCTTTCATTAAGAATGAAATTTTTGTAGCATCCTTAGGTACGTTCACTTTCTCAACAGAAAATAAATATCCATTATTACTTCTAGTACCTTTTACAGCCATACCACGACTATTCTCCCATCCTTGCCCATCGGCTTTCTGTGCAGTAGCATCACTTAATTTATTCTGGTAAATCACTTTTAAAAATGCATCCCAATCTTCAAAGTCTGCTCCAGGAAAGGCGTTAAACTTGCCAGGTTTTGCAATAATACTAGGATCTCCTTCATCTATAACTTCTTCAGTAACTTCAAAAGGATCTTGATCCAATTTCATATCTTCCATAGTTCTAGGATAGAATTGAAGTGTCCCTTGGAATTCACTAACGATACCCGTAATAGAACCACTTTCTTCAGGAATAATTTGATCTTTAATCGCATTAGAATACTGTCCCGTTCTAACAACTAATGAGTTCCCTTTCTTGTCAACCATTTTTCTCAATGTCTGACCTTGTGCATCATTACTTTCTTTATCATCTTTATCATAATAAGTCTTACCCACTACTGATCTATCAAACTGAACTTCATTAACTCGGATTAATTTTCCTATTAAAGTTTTATCACTTTGAAGTTGCTCTAACGTTACAACATTGATGTATTTATCAAACTCATCACCTGTAATAACATTGCAAGATCTGTATAATGTATTTCTTAATTTAGAACCTGTAATAACATCAGCATATTTATTACCACTACCAGAAGTATAAATCCCTCCTCCAATAGTGATCATTCCGTAGCTATTATGAATATAAGTTCCATTAAGCTTAACAAACACTTTAGATCCAACAGGATAAAGGGCAAATGCTCCTTTAATATCCACCTTTAAAGTAACAGGAGTTTGTGTATTTTCATCAACAATATAAAGTTGTTGGTGAAAGTTACCACCTTGGTCACTAGAGACAACGATACCAGAGATAGTTTCGTCCTTAGTATATTGAGCAACCACTTTACTATCTTCTTTAACAGTAGAGTATAATCCATCTATCGTTTGATTAGCTGCAATATTAGGTTCATTACAGTTCACTGGTGGAACTGAGAAGTCATCATTCTTCGCACACCCTGTAAGGATAAGTCCTGCGAATGAAAAGTATAATAATGATTTAAAAATTGTCTTCATCTTGAAAAGTTTTTTAGAAGTTGTAATAAACATTTACAAAGAAATTACGTCCATATGCATACCAATATTTATTGGCAAAAGTGTTTGTTCCACTTTGAGTGTTTAACATCTCACGTTCGTAGTTAGCATTTCTTGCTTGTTCGAATCCTCCTGTTTTATATTGTTTGTTAAACAAGTTATTTACGCTAGCGAAAAAACCAATAATATTTCTATTTGGCAATCTCCAAGATTTTCCTCCTGTAAGATTTACAACAGTAAAATCAGCTAATTGTTCTTGTTTTAAAACAGATCTAAGTTTATCTTCTGTTAAATTACTAAAAGGTTGTCCCGTAGCAGGGTCTTTTACGAAGTTCTCAGTTCTTCTTAGTCCAGAAATATTAGTGTAAGCATGATCCATGTAGTTTATGTTCGCTCCTACCCACCAGTAAGCTGGGTCTCTATATTCTAAACCTAAAGATAATGCTGTCTGAGGCCCATTACCAGTTCTATAATCTTTCATATAAGCTGTTCCGTAATCAAACGTTTTAGCCACATTATCAGAGTTTAGACGTAAGTTAGGATTGTTAGTATAGATAGACTGACCAATAGTTGCAGCTGCAGTAGCTTTTAATGTTTGTGTTAACTGATACTCTGCACCTACTTCTACTCCGATATTACGCTTATTTACACCAGTTAAGATCTCTGATACAAATGCACCTCCTGTACTAGACAAGAAGTCTCCATTGTCGTCCACGATACCAACACCATCTGCATAATAGAAGTTAATCTGTGTACTATTTTTGATTTCAGATAAATATCCCGAAACTCTAGCTTTTAATTTTGGTGTTCTAACGATATAACTACCATCGATACTAAACACATCTTCATTCGTTAAATCTTTAGTTACCAAATTATTTAATCTTGCATTAGCAAAAGTATTTCTTACTGAAGGCGCTTGATTATAATATGCAGCATTTACACTGAACGCATGACGACCTGTTAAATGATAAACAGCTCCTCCTTTAAATCCAAAGTTATTAAAATCAACTAAGCCACTTTTTCCATAAGAATTATTTTCATACACAGCATTTTTATACTTTCCATCTCTCTCATAAGAAGTATATCCTATTTTTTGTGCTACATAAAAATCAAACTTATCATAATCAAAGTTAAACTGTGTAAACACGTCAATAACATTAGAGTCAATTGCGTAATTATACCCAAATTTATCACCTGTCGTAATTTTGCGATTAGGATTATTTAAATCACTATCTTGTTTACCAGCATCTTGATATGTATCAAGATCCATATAGTAATCTCCTCCTAATAAATCAACAGCTTTTTTATAATATAAAGAGTGAACTCTTCTGTAATTAAATCCAGCGTCTAAAGTTACTTTATCAGATAAAACAGATTTTAAATTAGTATTAAAAGAAAATGTTTTATCATCTTGTCTATCTTCATATTGCATAATCTTACTAGCTCCACCATTAGCTTTATTAATAGTGTAGATATCATCCCAATTAATTTGTCCATTATTCTGAAAATCTTCTCTCACATATTTAGCTTGATCTAACAATGCTTGAGTATCACTTTTGAACTCACTATCTGGTAGATTATTAAAATCTTCTTGAGACATAGACCAATAAGAAGGGTCTATTTTATTCAAGAAGTAACTAGGCATTTTTTTGTAGTACGTTGGATCTGGATTTATACCATCTACATAACCTAAACGACTATTAGCAATATGTCCAAATTGATAAGAGGCAGTACTTGTCAAAGTATTAGACTCATCAATCTTCCAATAGTGTGTTAACTGGAAGATTGGTTCAGAAACATCTTTATAACGAGAGTTTCTCTTATCTCCATTTTGCCATCCCCAATAAGAGTTATATTTAAAATCCTTTAAACTTGCTTGTTCTTCAGTAATAGGAGAGTTTTTTCCTCTCTTATTCTGTGCATAAATAGCTGTAAAGTTCAAACTATGATTATCATTGAATTTCTTTTCAACAGCAGCAAATAAAGATAAAGCGTCATAATTAGTACCATCAAAATATCCTTCTTTAGCTCCTCTATAAGAAGCCGATAATGCAAATGCCCATCCATTCTTATTTAGTCCTGAAGAATAGATCGCATAAGGTCTCCAAGTATAGTTCGTATTAGAACCTGAGAAACCTGCTTTAGCGCCTTTTCTGATTTGAGATGCTCTCGTAGAAATGTTTTGAGTACCTAAAATCCCTCCAAAGTTAAAATCAGATGGTGTAGATCCTGAAGAAAAAACTTGATTACGAGTAGCGTCATTTAGACCTCCCCAGTTCCCCCATTGTGGACGACCATCTTGTACTTTGTTCATCACCACTCCATTGATCATGGTTTTACCGTACTCATTATCAAGCCCTCTCACTCTAAAGAATGCCGATCCCCAGTTATAAGCAGCTGCTTGTTGGAAAGGATCTTTTGTAGCTTGTAATAAACCCGATGAAGTGTCATTACTAGAGTCATCATCACTTAGGTCATTCTCCGTAAGTGTAATAAGCCCTAAATTTGCAATAGAAGCGAAATCCTCGTCTAAAGAAATTGTACCAAGATCGATGATACCATCACCTACCTCTACAGGTAAACGCTTTGTTACATATCCCACATAAGAGATTACAACATCATGGTTACCCGTTTTAACATTTTCTAAAGTGAATCTCCCTTCATTGTCTGTTAAAGAGGAAACATTAGTAGCCTGTACTTTTACAGATACCGCATTCATTGGCATCTGAGTGGTACCATCCACTACTTTCCCTTTAATTTCCTGAACTCCTTGTGCATAAGATATAACTACCTGTAACACAAAGAATAAACTAAATAAAAGTTTCTTCATAAATTAAAAATGATTAAAGTGCTATGTTAAGAAATACCGTAAGGTTATTTCTAATACAAAGGTATGTTATTATAATAATATTAGCTATTTTTGTCAAAGAAATAAGACAATTCTTTACTTAAATTAACCTAGTCATGCACATCAAACTTCAAAGAATCTTTTTGTTGTTTGCTCTTATCACAATGGGAGCTCAAGCACAAGAGAAAAAGTATGAGATTCAAACAATTGCGTTCTACAACTGCGAAAACTTGTTTGATACAATTAGAGATCCAAAGATCTACGATGAAGAGTGGACTCCTACTGGAGCACAAGCTTGGACATCTAAAAAGTACCAAAAGAAAATCCACAATCTTGCGAAAGTGATGTCTCAGATTGGTACTGATGAAAACCCAAAAATGCCTGCAATAATTGGTGTAGCCGAAGTTGAAAATAGAGCTGTTCTAGAAGACTTAGTACGCGACCCACAACTTGCTGCTGGAGATTATGGTATAGCTCATTTTGATTCTCCTGACAAACGTGGTATCGATGTAGGATTACTATATCAGAAAAAGCACTTTTCTGTAACTAATGCGACTCCACATCCTCTTTATATCTACGATATGAATAAAGTAGACAGACATACAGGAGAAAAAGGTACTCGTATTTATACTCGTGATCAACTGTTGGTAACAGGGTTATTAGATGGAGAAGAAGTACATTTTATCGTAAATCACTGGCCTTCTAGAGTAGGTGGAGAAAAAAGAAGTAGCCCATTACGTGAAGCTGCTGCTGCATTAAACAAAAAGATCATCGATTCATTATACACTATCAACCCAAATGCGAAAGTAATCACTATGGGAGATATGAACGACGGTCCATACAATAACAGTATGAAAAAGGTACTTAAAACAGCTGGTAAAAAATCTGAACTTACTCCACAAGGTCTTTTTAATCCTATGGAAAAAATGTCAAAAGATGGATTAGGGACATTGGCTTACCGTGATGCATGGGACGTTTTTGACCAAATGATAATTAGTGAACCTTACGTTAGAGATGATTATTCATCATGGGCGTACTGGAAAGCAAGAATCTATAAAAAACCATTTATGGTTCAACCAACAGGACAGTACAAAGGTTATCCTCTTAGAAATACAAATGGAGAACCTGGTTTTAGTGACCACTTCCCTGTATACATCTATCTAATTAGAGAATTAAAATAAGATTACTTGATATAAGTATAAAGCCGTTTAAGACATCTTAAGCGGCTTTTTTATTACAGCTAACTAACTAACTAACTAACTAACTAACTAACTAACTAACTAACTAACTAACTAACTAACTAACTAACTAACTAACTAACTAACTAACTAACTAACTAACTAACTACATTAAAAGCTTTTTAAGCAACTTTACATCCATCGACAAACAAACAGACATCTTATAGCAAAAAGCTCCTTAAATCAATTAATAGCACAAAAAAAGGGATACTCAGACGAGTATCCCTTTTTTAAAAGTATAATATTCAGATTAGTTGTTTAATGCCTCAGCACCACCAACAATTTCTAGAATTTCATTTGTAATAGCAGCTTGACGAGCTTTGTTGTAACTTAACGTTAATTCATCACGTAAGTCCTTAGCATTATCAGTTGCTTTGTGCATCGCAGTCATACGAGCTCCATGTTCAGAAGCTACAGAGTCTGCAACAGCTTTTAATAATTGAGTTTTTAAAGAAAGAGGAATTAATGTATTAATAATCTCTTCTTTAGAAGGCTCATAAATATAGTCAGAACTAGCATTCTCACTAGTTTCAACAGGTAACAATGGTAAAAACTGCTCTGTTACTACATCTTGTGTAGCAGCATTTTTGAACTGATTGTAAACGATCTGAATTGAATCATACTTCTCTTCAACGAAAGCTTCCATCATTTGTTCAGCTATAACAGCACAATTTGCAAAATCTACATGATCAAACAAATCACTTTTGTTCTCAATTACAGTAAAAGATTTACGTAATATATCGTGACCTTTTTTACCAATTGTCAATAAATCAACATTAACGTCTTTATATTGAGTAGCTTTAAGCGTATTAATCTGTTTGATAATATTCGCGTTAAAACCACCACACAAACCTCTGTTTGAAGTAATAACCACAAGAAGAACATTTTTAATCTCTCTAGTTTGAGAATATACTCCTGAATTATCACCTTCTAAAGTTGCGCTAACATTTTGAATCAACTCAGTCAACTTTTCTGAATATGGACGCATAGCCATAATAGTATCAGTAGCTTTTTTAAGCTTAGCTGCAGATACCATCTTCATAGCAGAAGTAATCTGCATTGTCGATCCGATTGATGAAATCCTATTACGTATTTCTTTAAGGTTTGCCATTGTAAATTGTATATAAATTTATCTACAAGTGACATGATATCACTTGTAGACAAACATTATTTCTTAATATTTTGCAGAAATTTCTTTAGCTACTTTCTCAAGTACACCAGTAATTTCATCAGTGAATTTACCAGCTTTTAATTGATCTAATACATCTCTATGACGAGAGTTTAAAGCATCTAAATAATCCTTTTCGAACTCTTTTACTTTAGAAACTGGTACGCTTCTAAGAAGGTTTTTAGAACCTGCATAGATAATAGCTACCTGATCTTCTACAGTGTATGGATCGTTAACAGCTTGCTTTAAGATCTCAACGTTACGTTGTCCTTTAGAGATAACATTCATTGTAGCAGCATCTAAATCAGAACCAAACTTAGCGAAAGCCTCTAACTCACGGTATTGAGCTTGGTCAAGTTTTAAAGTACCAGCTACTTTCTTCATTGATTTAATCTGAGCAGAACCTCCAACACGAGATACAGAAATACCTACGTTAATAGCTGGACGAACACCTGAGTTAAATAAATCAGATTCTAAGAATATTTGTCCATCAGTAATCGAAATTACGTTAGTTGGGATATAAGCAGAAACGTCACCAGCTTGAGTTTCGATAATAGGTAAAGCAGTTAATGAACCACCACCTTTAACGAATGGTCTGATAGACTCTGGTAAATCATTCATGTTTTTAGCGATTTCATCATCACCGATAATACGAGCAGCACGCTCTAATAATCTTGAGTGAAGGTAGAAAACGTCTCCAGGGTAAGCTTCACGACCTGGTGGACGACGTAAGATTAATGACATCTCACGGTAAGCTACCGCTTGTTTAGATAAATCATCATAGATAATTAATGCAGGACGTCCTGTATCACGGAAGTACTCTCCGATAGCAGCACCTGCCATTGCAGCATAAACTTGCATTGGAGCAGGATCCGAAGCATTAGCAGCTACGATAATAGTATAGTCCATTGCACCTTTATCTTCTAAAGTTTTAGCAATACCTGCTACAGTAGAAGCTTTTTGTCCAATAGCTACATATATACAATATACTGGTTGCCCAGCATCGTAAAATTCTTTTTGATTTAAGATAGTATCGATACAAACAGTTGTTTTTCCTGTTTGACGGTCACCAATTACTAACTCACGTTGTCCACGTCCGATTGGAATCATGGCATCAACAGATTTAATACCTGTTTGTAACGGCTCAGTTACTGGTTGACGGTAGATTACCCCAGGAGCTTTACGCTCTAATGGCATCTCATATAAATCACCTTCGATAGCACCTTTACCATCGATTGGAAGACCTAATGTATTAACAACACGTCCTACCATTTTCTCACCTACTTTAAGTGAAGCGATACGACCTGTTCTTTTTACTGTAGATCCTTCTTTAACACCAGTAGGAGCTCCTAACAATACAATACCTACATTATCCTCTTCAAGGTTCTGCACCATTGCCTCTAGTCCATTCTCGAATACAACTAGCTCTCCGTATTCAGCATTTGTCAACCCGTATACACGAGCAACACCATCTCCTACTTCAAGTACTGTTCCTACTTCTTCTAAAGAAGCCTCTGAGCTAAATCCAGATAATTGTTTCTTTAAAATCGCTGATATTTCAGCTGGTTTAATTTCCGCCATTTTTATCTATGTTTATACACGAACATTCGTGCGGTGATTTTTTAATTTGTTAATTCTCTTTTTAAAACTTGTAATTGATTCGCTATTGAAGCATTGTACTGTTTATCTCCCATTTTCAAGATAAATCCTCCTAAGATAGAAGCATCTACTAGATTTGAAATAACAATTTGTTTTCCAGGAGCTAAACTTTGAACTTTAGATAAAACTTTACTCTCTAAAGCGGCATCCATCGGAACAGCCGTAGTAACTACAACTCTCTCTATACCTTTCAAAGCTTCGTATTGCTCTTGAAACTGTAAAGCGATTACACCTAAGATTTCAAATCTATTGTTCGCTTTAAGCACTTTAAACAATTCTTTAGTACTTTGATCAACATTAGCGAATACTTCTAACAAAGCATTTAATTTAATCTCACCACTCACGATAGGATTAGTTAAAAACACTTTTAAGTCTTCACTTTGAGATACTGATTCAGAGATCAAGATCATATCGCTATTAATAGCCTCAGCATTTCCTTTTTGACCAGAAACTTCTAGCATTGCTTTTGCATATCTTGCAGCTGCTCTAGTGCTTACCATAATGATCCTTTTATTAGTTTAATTTAACTTCGTCTAACATCTTCTCAACCAATTTAGATTGAGCTTCAGTGTTAGCTAATTGTTCTTTTAATAATTTCTCAGCAATTTCAATAGAAATAGAAGAAACTTGAGTTTTTAACTCAACGATAGCACTCGCTCTTTCACTTTCGATAGCAGCTTTTGCTTGAGCAATCATTTTTGCTCCTACAGCTTCACCTTCAGTTTTAGCGTCAGCTAACATTTTTTCTTTAATCTCACGAGCTTCTTTAATTAAAGCATCACGCTCAGCACGAGCTTCTGCTAATAATTTCTCGTTATCAGCTTTTAAATTAGCCATTTCTCTTTTAGCATTTTCAGCAGCTGCTAATGCATCAGCGATACCCTCTTCACGAGCCTCTAAAGCATTTACAATTGGTTTCCATGCAAATTTTCCTAGGATGAATACAATCACCAATAAAATGATGAACTGCCAGAAAAATAATCCAAAACCGAAATCGTTAATTAATTTATCCATTATCTAAAATTATACTTTTTAATACCTATGTTGTTTAATTAAGAAGTTTATCTGCAACCAACCGTTACAGATAAACTCTTTTACTTGTCTTGGATTATTTACCTAAGATTAAAGCACCGAATGCTAAACCTTCCAATAAAGCTCCAATAATGATCATTGCAGTTTGGATTTTTCCAGCAGCTTCTGGTTGACGAGCGATAGCGTCCATTGCAGAAGATCCGATTTTTCCTAATCCGTAACCAGCTCCGATTACGATTAAACCTGCACCAATAATGTTTGGTAATGTCATAGTGATTGATTTATATTAATTAAACAAATTTTATTTTTATTCTAATTTAATTCTATTAATGATGAGCCTCATCATGTTCGTGCTCCGCTACAGCCATTCCGATAAACAATGAAGATAACATTGTAAAGATGAACGCTTGTAAGAACGCAACTAAGATCTCTAACACAACTAAGAACGTTGATAAGAAGAATCCTATCCCAACAGCTCCTGCAGTACCTAAAGCTTCTTTCATCACGAAAATAATAGCGATAAGACCAAATACTACTGAGTGACCTGCTGTAATGTTAGCGAATAAACGAACCATCAATGAGAATGGTTTAATTAATGCTCCTAATACTTCGATAGGTGCTAACATTAATTTCATTGGTGCTGGTACACCTGGCATCCAGAACATGTGCTTCCAATAATCCTTGTTAGCAGAGAACTGTGTAATTATGAATGTAAAGATTGCCAAACACGCAGTTACCGAAATACTTCCTGTAACGTTGAATCCTAGTGGTGTCAATCCTAATAAGTTCAATAAGAAAATTAAAAAGAATACTGACAGTAAGTATGGCATGAACTTCTTGTATTTATCTTTTCCGATATTTGGAATAGCCATTTCATCACGAACATAAAGTACCATTGGTTCTAAAGCTCTTGCAAAACCTTTTGGCAAGTTGTTCGGTCCTTTTTTGTATGTCTTAGCTAAGCTTAAGAACATAAGGAAGATTAATACTGTAGTAAATAATAATGATGCCACGTTTTTAGTGATAGAAAAATCTAATGGCTTCTCATTAGTAGGATGATGCTCAGCATCGTACTCGATAGTACCAGCTGCATCAGTTTTGTATATCTTACTGTGATATAACTTGTAGTGTTGCCCATCTTTTTCAACTACTTTATTCCCGTAGTCAAATTCTGATGACATAAATACCTTAAGACCATTGTCTATTAAAATAACTGGTAATGGAAATCCATAGTGTTTACCAGTAGCCTCGTCAGAGAAGAATATAAAAGAGTAATCATCTGCTAAGTGGTGCGTGATGTGATCTTGCACTTTTTCAGCTTGTGTTTTTTCACCTTCTACATGCTCTGTACCTTCTACAGCAGCGATTGTTTCTTCAATTGACTGCTCTGTTTCTTGAATAGATTCTTCAAGCTTCTGAGCATTACTTTGTGCGTACGAAAATACCGACGATGCTGTAAAAATTACAGCTGCTAATAAATTCAGTGATTTCTTCAGAGTCACCATACCTTAACTTCTTGAATATTTATGGTTCTTAAAATTTTGTGCAAAAGTACAATAAATCTTAGACTTTCATACTTTCTTGCGAAACTTTTTTTTATTATCTTTTTGTTAACTAACCTTCTTATTTAAAATACGATATGCAATAAAAGCATCTCCGCCAAGATAAATCAAGACTACTAACAGAAAATTATACTTAAATAGTTCATCTACATTATCGCTATCTAATCCTTCTCTCACAAATAGGTAACTAGCCAATAACCGAACTGTAATAAAGCCTAAAAACACATATCCTAAACTGTTAGGCATACTCGTTTTTATACCTTGCATAGCAAATAATATTCCTATAGAAAAAATAAATTCAAAGCCATAAAAACCCGCTAATGAATACCCTAATTCTACAAATGACTGACCAAAATCAGTATATGTAAAAAGTGCAAAATGAATTGCAAATATAACTGCTAAAACTCCAAAAAGCTTTAAACTTAAACTTACTGTTTCTTTATCCATTAATCTTTATTTAATTGATTTACTTGTTTTATAACTTGGTACAAAGCTAATCCTACTCCAATTAACGTACAAATTTTATTTGCTAATCCATCAACTAAATTATACTTATCGTCTAACCAAGTACCTAACAAGTGAAACAAGTAAATAGTTACCCCCATCTGAATAGGGATATTAATTAAACTTAACCAACGGTTTGGCCCTGAATTTTTTTTCACTTCTATTTATTTTCCTTTCTTACCAGAACTTTGCTCTCCGTTTCCTGCTATAGCCATATCGCATTTCACTTGAATCTTAGCCCCTGGTACTACAGAAAGTCTACCCACAATAAGGTCTCCTTTTACATCAGCAGTTTCTTTGATATGCAATAGGTCCTTTACTTTTAAGACTCCTTCTACTAAGCCTTCTATATCCGCATTCTCACACTCTACATTTCCTATAACCTGAGCTTGAGGTCCTACTACTACTCTACCTTTTACTTTTAGATTACCATGTAAGACACCATCTAAACGCAAATCTGTCACTGCTTCAATATCGCCTTTAATTATTGTAGCCTCAATAATTCTATTCGTTTTACCTAAGTGATCTATAGGCCCACCATTCTTTGTTTTTTGGAACATAATTTTTTACTTTTTTTTTCAACCTTATTCTGATGGAGTTATATATTTCTCCCAATTTTTCTTTATCTGGACGATAACGTAGTTATCAGTACTAATAGTGACAGCGTTACTATCCACACTTCTTGCTGCATACTCAGCATCCTCTCTAGTCTTAAATCCGTGTAACACAAAGAACTCTCCTACACCAATATACGGATCTTCAGAATACTTTATTCCCTTACTGCTATTAGCAGTCGCAAACTGTATAAATCTACGACTAATCAACTGGTTACTACTTGATTCCTTATCTTGAATCAATAATACTACTTTCCAATTATTAGAGTCTCCTACTGAGAACTCTCTACTTTCTAACATTGGGATAGTGGTTTTCAACAATTCCTCTGCTTCTCGCCCTTCACGTGAAGAGCTATATGTTAATGCCACAAAGTTCAAGGCCTCTTTATAAGCCTCTATTCCCTTCAATCGACCTATTACATGCGCTTTTAGCAATTCTAACTTACTTACATATCCATCATCATCGAATCGCTCTAAAGCGCGATCTATAGTTCGCAACGCATTGTTATAATCCGTCCCTTCCGCATATACCTTATACGCCTGAGCATAAATCTGCTCTGGTGATAAGTCATCTATTTTATCCCTAGACATATTCTGTAATAGCTTAGCGTATCTAGAATTAGGATACTGACCGATGATCCTATCCTTCATGGCTAATGCCCTTGTCATATCTATCTCTAAGTATATCTTATAGAGCTTATACATACTCGGTAGAATCAATCTCTCTGTAGGCTCAAAGGTCAATAACGATTCTAATCTTTGACTAGCCAAATCATATTTCTTAAATCTATCTGCATACATAGATCCCAGTTGGAAATAAGCAAAGTCTCTATCCTTCTTGATAGTAGCTATTTCTTTTTCATCAGTTGGAATCTTAGAAATATAGCTATTGATATCATACCTAGTATCGTTAAACTTTTCAGCACTATTATTTTGACCTGCATTCTGAGCCGCTTGTTCTTCTGCCACAGCATTATTCTGTGCCTCTTGTATATCACTAGCCCATCTCCAATTATCTACAGAAGGCCTATTCCCCCATTTTCTTCTAAACTCAGTCTTCCCAAAAGCAGCTGCTTGTGTTGAATAGAAATAAAAAGTAGAACTACCTCCTGTCTGCTGATTATTTGTACCTAAAGCAACATCGATAGCCTCTCCAAAAGTCGCCATATTAAAATAATTCTGATTGCCACCTTTTTGCTTTTTAAGTGTTGCCTGTAGCTTTCTAAAATCTTCTTTTCTTAGATCATCTACATATTTCTGAAAATAAGCAATACGCTGATCTTCACTCATCGCTACTAATCGAAGTACACTATCATTCACATGAGCGACTCTCTCGTATTTTACAACATCTCTTAATGCATCACGTCTCTTAGTGATTCTAAAGCGCTCCTTAGCCTTAGCAGGCATGATAGATAAGACACTGTCATAGTACTGACCTGCCAACGCATACCCAGCCTCATTAAAGTAAATCTCAGCTATACTCAAGTAGTTTTTAGACTTTAATTGCTTATCCCCTTTACTTAGCTTAACAGCTCTTTTTAGCGATTTTAATGCTTCTTTAGTGTTACCACTTCCTTCATAGAACAGCCCTACCTGACGATGTAATACATCTAGATACTCTCTGTTCTCTCTATCTCTAATTAGTTTTTTATACTTCTTTAAGAATGCTACCGAATCTTTAGCCTGAGTAGGCTTCAGCCCAAACTGCTGCGCATGAGACTGTATCACATAAGATCGAGGACTCTTTCGATTCATATCGATTACAATACCGAAAGCCTCATTCGCTTCCATCTCTTTACCTAACCTAGCATATAGCTGTCCTAAGATAAAAGTATATCTTGCATACTCTTCCTTATCCTTAGTGTGTTCTATAGCTATCTTTAAAGGGGGTATTGCAGAGGCATATTCCTCTATATTAATATAAGCTTGAGTAAGCGTAGCATTCGCATCTGCTACTTGCTGCTTCTTTAGTTTATCTTTTTTATCTCGAAGAAATTCATTTAAATTTTTAATCGCAATATCATCATAAGTAAGGCGCACATTAGATTTCTCACGCCAGATGATAGCATCATTTATTAAGCTCCCGTCCGGATACTTATACAAGATATAATTAAACGCTTCTAATGCAGGTACAAAACGGCCATCATAGTATCTAGCCTGTCCTAACATCAGATAAGCATCATCGATCTGGAAGTTGCGCTCACGCCCTTTTATGTACATAGAGTGCTTCTGTATAGCCTTAGCAGCCTTGTCCTCTGCTCGTCTAAATCCTACCTCTCCTTGCTCTTCTTCACCTGTAACATTAGCTCCATCTAATTGCACGTTTTCCAGAATAGACCCTTTTTTAGACTCTAGTGATCTACCTCTATCAAACTCACGTGTAGAATCTATCTTAATGTCTATACGCTCTACAGGTAGTATCTCCCAAAAGTCATCATAGTAATCCTTTTTTAAAGAGACTAAAGCCTCATCATACGCTAATTCTCCGTTATACAGAATATTATACCGAGTAGTCATCGCGTGATACCCCCTATTCAATAACTTATCTTTCTTTACAGAACAAGCCGCTCCTAAAAGAAGTAAAACTAAAAAAATCAGATATTTAAAACGAGTATTCAACACAATGAGCTTTACTTAAAAACTACAAATTCACTATTTTAGTATATAACAAAACGTAAAAATACATTACTTTTAGTAATACTTCTACAGTATTTTAAAAGTTTTTAAAGTTCTACAGAAACAAAACCTATAAAAGTAATTTACACTACTTATCGCAATATCTCAGTCAATTTATAACATCCTATAGAAATCTATCCTCATATCACTAAAACATTCACAAGATAAAATATTTTCTATTGTCCTACTTCTATGAAATATTAAGCAATAACTACAAACAAAAAACTCTAGCAAAATATATTCACTAGAGTTCTGCTAACTAACCAACTAAGCAATATTCTCTCTTTATGTTCGATTAATAGTGGGCTTGCTACAATAACATCAGAAGTACAACAAACACAACTATAAACAACAGAACAATAAAATATTTAAACAGCATCTTTAGAAATAAATACACCTGAATTCTATTTCTTATCCGCTCTTGTCACTAGACTAAAGACAGTTTTGTTTTGACCTACTAGGAGATTGCTTGAGGGTTTCTGGCACAGTTCTTCGAGAAAAGCACCTTCTAGGCAAGAAAACCTCGAGAAAACTCCTAGCAATCCCCTAAGAAGTGCAAGCGAAACGCTTTCTTCTCATTCATCAATACCGAAATCAAAGCTTGTCTACTGACTCTCCTATTTTTATTTTAACCTAATAATCACAATCTAAAGCAAGGTAATTATACCATAATGTATTAAGTCTATTTACTTATACTGAAACAAAGAAGAAGTCCACTCTATTATACCTGAAAAAACTCTTCTAATGCATCAAATGTGATATCCTGTGTCAGGACATCTTTCATGATTTGTCCCTTTTCTAAGGCGATTACTCTGTCAGATACCTCATAAGTATGTTGAAGATCATGACTAGATATAATAATCGTGATCTCTCTATCTTTCATTTTCTGTTTTACCAATTCTTTTAATCTCAACTGTGTAGTCGGATCTAGGTTAGCAAAAGGTTCATCTAAGATAACTAACTCTGGTTTTCCCATAAAAGCCGCTATAATACCCACCTTTTTCTGATTTCCCTTAGAGAAATCACGCAAATATTTACGTTGATTCAGTACTTCTCCATTGAAGAAACTTACATATTCATTTAAATAACTCTCTATATCTGTACGAGACATCCCTCTCAGTTCTCCAACAAAATAAAAATATTCTTCAGGTGTCAAATACCCGATTAAGAAAGAATCATCAAAGAATGATCCTGTATACTTTTTCCATTCCTCATTTTCACTAACTACATTCCCTTTATTAGAAATGCTCCCTTGAGTCGGTTTGATTAAATCTAACAGAAGGCTAAAAAAAGTTGTTTTACCTGCTCCATTATTCCCCACCAATCCAACACTTTGTCCTTTCGCTATTTCTAAACTAGGTATATTTAAAACAGTCTGTTGACCATAAGACTTCACTAAATTATTTACTACTATCATATTACTTAGATTTAAAAGCCTCTATTGTGCTATATTTTTCTTGTTTATAAATTTTCTCTATGTACTTAAATGCCAGATTTTGGAAGAACATTCCTATGATTCCTACTGAGGTTAGCAAGGTAAATCCTCCCCAAAAACCGTATACCCAGAACCCGATATAATAAATTAGAATAGGCAAAAAGAGCTTCGGTAGCGAGATCAGCATTACCCTTAGATTAAATGCATTCTTATCTGCAAACACATTCTTATTCGCAGTTAGATCTACAGGGCTTTTTAGATAAGCACCTCCCCATAATACTATATAACCATTGATACCAATATTAAACACACCATTAGCTATGATTAAATACACGAGATCCATACTCGTCCAGATATACAATACCGCCGCCAACATAGACACGCCAGTTCCCAATGCAATAATTAACCATTTAGACTTTAAATAATTCTTATACGTGATATTCTGAGTCATCATAAAAGAGTAATATGAAGAATCCCAACTAGGCACATACTGTCCAAACATCATCAAGAAACCACCTGAAACAAAGAAGGCAACGAAGATTAATATAAAGGTCGGATACCCTCCCATTTCTGTTGGGCGAAGTATAAAAAATCCGTAGAACATAAATAATACACTCATTAACACTGTAGTACGTGCTCGTTTATTTCTGGTGATTAGTCGTAAATCATTCTTAAGAAAAGAAGCATATGTCCCAAATCCATCTAACCATTTCATCTCACGTGTAGTCGCTACTTCTACCTTGACCTTTAGCAGATCATCCATATACATATTCTTAGCGTAGTAATGCACTGTCATCTTAATAGCTAACCATAACACTCCACCGTAGACTAATACTAATGCAGGATATTCATACACACTATACAACAAGTGCTGTGTGTATAAAGTGCTGTCAAATAATTGGTAATACTGAATCGCAGCTAATAAGCCAAATACGACTATAACAGCTATAAAAACAGATTTATAAGACTCTATCAGTATATTGACAAAGTGCATCGTACACACACATAAATAGACTGCTATCATCCAAGCGATTACTCCTAGAACAGAATATCCCTGTACAATACTAACTATCGCAAATGGAAGAATAAATAATAACTGAATAAAGTTAAACGCACTGATGAATGAGCTCCCTATATAGAAGTTCACGATCTTAATCTTTGGGAAGGGCAGTACTAGCAACGGCTTTATACTGGCTGTCGGCAACTTCTGAAGTGTAAACCTCATAAACATCTCCATCACCATATAATACATCCAAAATCTACTAACTACCTGTATAGGTGATCCCATACCTAGATTCATATCTTCAATAATAAAGAATCCGCTCATCCCCATTAACAAAAACAGTAAACCAAAATACACTATCGCTATCCATTTAAAGACAACCAATATTGTATTCATGGTCTTATCATTGCTTCGAGACAATCTTTTCTTTTCTAGAAAAACAAACAACTTACGCATTGCTATAAATATTTATTATAACAATTAGTACTTTATTTAAGTGATTTGTTACAACTAAAATAGCATTATTTTAAATTATTTACTTTATCACTAAAATCAAGACAAATACACCCCTACACAAAACATATAATTAACCTAAAAATTAACATTCAACAAATGATATATACTACAATATCAAACCAAGTTTACCTCTGTTTAATCACTACCATATTTAGGACAAAATCGTTTATCTTTGCCTAAAATTTTAATACAATGAAAAAAGACATCGAGATTCCAGTAGTAAAAGATATCGAGATTGCGATTATAAAAGAATACAATGAAGAGTTCTTAGCAGACTCATGGTATGCATATCTATTCAACAATTCAGATCAAGAAATGGAAGCTATACTTGTAGTATCCCAAGCGATAGGTGAGATAGATGGTGAAGTAAGAGGTACTGGAGTATTTAGACATGCCTTCAAATCACTTGCTCCAAAAGAAAATGTAAAAATAGAATTGTTAGATGAGTCGGTTTTTAAACTAAGTAATTCATTTATGCTTACTTTCTTCCAAGGAGGTAAATTATATGATAAGACATATACCTTCATTCAGGACTCTCTAGGAGACGCACACCTACAGACATTGCCATTTACTACTAAAAAGGGAATATTAGTAAAATAATTTAATCCCTTATCTCTCAATACCTTAATTTATAATCAATCCAAATGTTAGTTTGCTTAATTTGGTAAGCAGAACTTAAAATAGATAATTATGAAAATAAAAAATGTATTGAGCATATTAAGCTGTTTAGGTGTATTAGTAACATTATTTGCATTTAGCTCATCGACTCTTATAACAGAAAGTAAAGCAGGAGATACAGAATGGAAAAACTTAAAGGTATTGCCTAAAGATATTTCTAATGACAGCCTGAAAGGACTAATGAGAGGTTATAATGATGCTTTAGGAGTGAAATGTGGATACTGTCACACTACAATAGAAGGAACAGACAAATTGGATTTCGCTGCAGATTCAAAAAAAGAAAAAGAGTTCGCAAGACACATGATCACAATGACTCAAAAGATCAATGCAGAGAACTTTAATTGGCAAAATCACCCGAAACCTGAAACAATAGATGTAGTATCATGTGCTATGTGTCATAGAGGTACTGCTAAACCTTCAGAATCTCTTAAGCTATAGACTATTCAATAGATTACAATATAGAAAAAGCCCTTCTAGTGTACTAGAAGGGCTTTTTCATAATATATTATTATTAATTTATTGATTCTTTTTTAGGAGGAAACATAAATGAAGCTACAACTGATAGGACTAATACCCCTCCAATAATACTTAATGATACTAATGACTCTACATGGTAGAATGGAGATACTATCATCTTGATTCCAATAAAAGATAAAATAATTGCTAAACCATACTTTAACTTAGAGAATCTATCCATGAAGTTAGCTAACAAGAAGTACAGTGATCTCAATCCTAAAATTGCAAAGATATTAGAGGTATATAAGATAAATGGATCATCTGGTGCGATAGCAAAAATAGCTGGTATACTATCTACTGCAAAAATCACGTCTGTAAACTCTATCACCATTAATGCTACGAATAATGGTGTTACCATACGTACTCCATTTTTTACAGTAAAGAACTTCTCTCCATCATACTCATCACTTACCTTAAAGAACTTATGCACCATACGTACAGCAAAATTCTTAGACAAGTCTTCATTCTCATCGTGTTCCTCTTTAGCAAACCAAGACTTAATACCCGAAATCAATAAGAAGACACCAAATATGGTCAATACTACATTAATCTCCACAGTTCTACCGAATAATTCCATTGCAGGTAGATAAGTATGATTAATAATCTCTACACCAGCAAATATAAAGATCGCTCTAAAGACTAATGCTCCTAAAATACCCCAGAATAACACTCTGTGGTGTAATTCTTTTGGAACCTTAAAGAAGGTAAATACCAATATAAATACAAATAAATTATCTACTGATAATGCTTTCTCTATCCAATAAGCTGATTGAAACCTTGCAAAGTTTTCAAAGTCTAGGTAATAATAAATTACTCCACTAAAGCACATCGCCAGACCTACCCAAACGGCCGTCCAAATAAGCGCTTCTTTTGTTGATACAGTGTGACTGTGTTTATTGAATACTCCTAAGTCTAAAAGTAGCATAATAATAACGACTACTCCAAATACCCCTAATAATACAGGGTGATTGATTAAATGATCCATCTTTTAATTTTTTACTCGACAAAACTAAATGGAATAATCTCCCCCAAGAGAATACACCATAACTAATAGTAAATCAACAAATTACAAACAAACTTTCGAATATCAAAAATACAACTAAAAAAAATAACTTATTGAAAAACAATAAGTTATTTTAATTTTTTAGAATAAAACCTAAACACGGCTAAATCTATATTTTTTTTAATCTAATTTCTCAGTAAGTTTTCTGAATACCTTTTTAGGATCTTTTCCATTGTATAAGATATCATATACCGCATTGATTATCGGAGTC
Source organism: Myroides odoratimimus (assembly GCF_004337635.1). Classification (NCBI taxonomy): domain Bacteria; kingdom Pseudomonadati; phylum Bacteroidota; class Flavobacteriia; order Flavobacteriales; family Flavobacteriaceae; genus Myroides; species Myroides odoratimimus. The sequence goes on along the minus strand of NZ_CP037427.1, from coordinate 1,188,781 downwards.
TTAGCACCATATTGCTTATTTAGTTCATAAGCACTTTTGGAAGCATAGTACCCTTCTGCGATCATATTCATCTCCATTTGAGCTGACTTTACAGTATATCCCTTACCTATCATATTACCAAACATACGGTTACGAGAAAACAGAGAATATCCTGTTACTAATAAATCTCCTAAATAGGCAGAGTTATTAATATTACGTTTCATCCTATGCACTTTCTTAATGAATTTTTTCATCTCACGGATAGCATTACTCATCAGTAGAGCTTGAAAGTTATCTCCATAGCCAAGACCGTGAGCGATACCACATGCTACAGCATAAATATTCTTTAATACTGCTGCATACTCTGTACCGATAATATCATCTGTTGTTTTCGCTTTAATATAATGACTGCTTACACAGTTAGATATTGTCTTAGCATACTCTTCAGTCTGACAAGCAATCGTTAAATAAGATAGTCGTTCTAATGCCACCTCTTCAGCATGACATGGTCCAGTGATTACTGCAATGTTCTCGTATGGTACATTATAAGTTTGATGGAAGTGCTCTCCTACGATAAGACTCGTCTCAGGGATAATCCCTTTAATCGCAGAGACGATAACTTTCCCTTCTAAACTAACATGTAGTCTACTCATCTCCTGTGACAAGAACGCAGACGGAATAGCAAAGATTACATAATCCGCATAAGATATTGCCTTGTTTATATCATTCGTCAATCTTAATTGCTCTACATCAAATTCTACAGAACTAAGATAATTAGGATTGTGATAATTAACTTTTATCTCTTCTAATGCAGATTCGTTACGCATATACCAAGCAATCTCAGTTAGGTTTTCGCTCAACATTTTTACTATAGCAGTAGCCCAGCTCCCACCACCTATAACTGCAATTTTCGGATATTCATTCATACACTAAATTTATTAGTTGGTCAAAAGTAAGTAAAAAACACATTGCAAACAATTAGAACAACAATAGCTTAAGCTGAAAAAACACATCATTTATTCAATAAATATTGAAATAAATCTAACTTTAACTCAGAAACAAGCTGATAAAAAACACTTTTATTTGCATATTCTCATTTTAGTTTAATTAAAAACAAAGCATATACCTTCTCATTCCGTGACCAATTTTAGATTAAATTAACAGTATATAAGATATACTGCTAAATATGCTTCCCATTAAACATAAAAAAGAAAAGCACATTCACCATTGCAGTAAATATGCTTCTCTATAGAATTATAAACTTAGTTTGACTATTTCTCTTACTTTGTCAATTGTTATATTTTTCTTTTCTCCCATTGCTAGCCATCCCCTTTCATTAAATCGTTCAGCAATCCACTCTACCGCCTTCTCTCCATCTTCAGTATAATCACTCAATTTAGTAGCAACTCCTAGAGAATGAAAGAACATTACCATACGCTCTATAGCCAGTCTAGCTACCTTATCATCACTACCCTCTAGAGTAAATACTCGCTTACCTAATTGAGCTAATTTCTCTTTCTTCGTTTCGAACATCACACTATATAGATTAGGGCCTATAATAGCTAATGTACGACCGTGATCTATACCATATAATACAGTCAACTCATGACCAATGGCATGTGTCACCCAATCTTCTTTCACTCCTTTCGATATTAACCCATTTAGAGCCATCGTACAGCACCACATATAGTTCATCGCTGCATCATAATCAGTAGGATCCTTTAATATCTTAGGAGCTACTTCTATTAAGGTCTGTAGGATACTCTCCGCAAACCTATCTTGTAAAGGTGCTCCTTGAGGGAACGTAAGGTACTGCTCTAATACATGGACGAAAGCATCTGTTATACCATTAGCAATCTGCTTCTCTGGCAAAGAAGCAATCACAGTAGGATCACATACAGAAAACACAGGGTACAATACCTCTCCTGAGAATGATAACTTCTCTTGTGTAGCCTCTATCGTTACCACCGCGCCACAGTTCATCTCACTACCTGTAGCAGGCAATGTCAGTATTGCACCATAAGGCATAGCCTTCCAGTTTACATTTAGTTTTTTCTGAATAATATCTATAGCCTCTCCTTCAAAGTGCACAGCTGCAGAGATAAACTTAACTCCATCTATTACACTTCCTCCTCCTACACCTAAGATAAAGTCAACCTTTTCTTTCTTAATCAAATCAACAGCTTTCACTAATGTCTCATATCGAGGATTAGGTTCTACTCCCGAAAACTCAACTACTTCATACCCTAATAAAGCTTTTATCACTTGGTCATAAACACCATTCTTCTTAATACTTCCTCCACCGTATACTACCAGTACTTTATTTTTTTTATCGATTAGATTAGCAATCTCTTCTATCTGTCCTTTACCGTACAATAAACGAGTAGGGTTATATAATTCAAAATTCAACATAACTACTTTCTTTTTATCTTATAAAATTAAAAAAAGGAATGCAATTGCATTCCTTTTATAGTATTAAATTCTATTTAATTATTTCTTATAAAACAAGTTGTGGTCTATATACTTCCACACTTCTTTATCGAGCAGAGGCATAATATTCTTCCCCTCTTTAATAGAGTCTCTAATAAACGTAGCGGATATCTCCATAATTGGAGCATTCTCTACTAGGTGTATATTAGGGTGAGCTAGAAGAGGATTAGCCTCCTCTTTACCACTAAATATACGAGGATATACATAGATAGGATAACGCTCTAATAGTACCTCATAATTCTTCCACTTAGGCAGACTATCTAGATTGTCTTGTCCCATTAATAAACTAAACTCATGTTTAGGATAGCGCTCATGTAGATGCGCCATCGTATTCACGGTATAATTAGGTTGTGGCAAATTAAACTCTACGTCAGAAGGCTTGATATAATCATAATCAGCCGTAGCCAAATTAACCATATGTATCCTATGAAAATCCTCTAATAGACCTTTCTTTTTCTTTAAAGGACTATGAGGAGTTACCACCATCCATACTTCATCTAGGTCAGTGTACTGCACCATATGGTTAGCAATAACTAAATGACCGATATGAATAGGATTAAATGTTCCAAAATACAATCCTACCTTCATACTTATCTTCTTACTTTATAAAGTTCTTTACTAACTCTACAGCCTCATTCTTCGCTGTATCTAAGTCGTAATTCTTAATAATCATATCAAACTGAGGAGCTGTAGCTAATTCTACTGAAGCTTTTGCAATACGCATATTGATCTTATCTTCACTCTCTGTAGAACGTTTCTTAAGACGAATCTTTAATTCATCGATACTAGGTGGCTTCACAAATACAGCTAAAGTCTCATCAGGGAACTTACGCTTAATACGAAGACCTCCTGCTACATCGATATCGAATATTACATTCTTACCTTCTGCCCACAGACGCTCTACTTCACTACTAAGTGTACCATAGAAGTTATCTCTATATACCTCTTCCCATTCTAAGAACTTCTCCCCTTTTATGTTTTGTTTAAACTCTTCAAGAGAAATAAAATAGTAATCTTTACCATTCACCTCTTCACCTCTTGGTTCACGAGATGTACAAGAGATAGAGAACGCTAGGTTCAAATCTTCTTGTTCTAATAAATGTCTTACTATTGTAGTTTTACCTGAACCAGATGGAGCAGAGAAAACGATTAATTTACCTCTTTGCATAATAATATTCTGTCGTGTTGTATATATAACCTAAAGTACGTTTAGTACTTGCTCTTTTATCTTCTCTAATTCATCCTTCATCTTTACCACTATTTTCTGCATCTCAGCGTGGTTAGATTTAGATCCCATAGTATTAATCTCACGTCCCATCTCTTGACCGATAAACCCAAGTTTACGACCATTAGCCTCAGCTCCTTCAAGTGTTTCGATAAAGTAATCCAAGTGTTTGCTCAGACGTACTTTCTCCTCTGTGATATCCATCTTCTCTAGATAGTAGATCACCTCTTGCTCATATCTATTCTCATCGATATTTAACTGAAGTTCTACTAAGTTCGTACGCAATCTTTCTTTTACAGTCACGATACGCTCTTTGTCTAATACAGATACCTCATCCATATACTTACGGATGTTACCGATACGCAGTCTGAAGTCTTGCTCTAATGAAGCTCCTTCACTAGCTCGGAATTCCTTCATATTAGCGATAGCATCAGTGATAACCTTTTCTATCTCTTTCCACTCATTCTCGTCTAATTCAGCACGCTCTACTTTTAATGCATCAGGCATACGTACAGCCATTTTCATAAGCTCTGTAGCATCTGCATCAGGGATAATCTCCTTCATTTGATCAATATATGCCATCACGATAGGGCCATTAATCTTATTAGAAGTTTCTTCTGCTGTAATCTCACTATATAATGAGAAGTCTACTTTACCACGCTCTAATTCTTGTGCTATAAGATTACGAAGAGGTAGTTCTTTCTCTCTATACATCAAAGGCAATCTAACATTTAGATCTAAGCTTTTGCTATTAAGCGATTTTACTTCTACTGTGATTTTCTTTGTTGGTAATTGCAAACATGCCTTACCAAATCCTGTCATCGATTGTATCATATATTAAAAAATAATAGCTACAAAGGTAACAAAATCATTACTAACTGACTTATAAATAGCACAAAATACTGTCTATAAGATTACAGATTATCGCTAAGTCAATATATTGGTGATAATACACCTGTTTATCATCTATAACTTCAAATAAAAGGTATTATAGTAGTAAACACATTCATAACCAAAACAATAAAAACAAGTTATATATACATAAAAAAAGAGAGCCATATAGCTCTCTTTTGTGTTTTATACTCCTATTATTTGTTCGTTCCATCACCTAGAATAGGAGATAACCAAAACAACCATAACTATGAACTATGCCTTCTAAGTCCTTATTTAGACCACCACAATCTACAAAGTCAGCAATAGTAAAAGTCGCGATGAAACTATGTGAATTAAATTTTTTACTAAAACAACCTAACCTTAACTCTTCTGTTTTAATTTAACCCCCAAACACTTAAAACTTTTTCTTTTCTTTTTTATAAAGGAATTAATAGCAATTCTTCCCTTTCGTCTTCGATATTAAGACAACAGGCATCGCATTTGGTCACATCAAAAAAAGAATATTTTTTTAAAAAAGAATACAAACAACACACAAACAGGTAGTTACATGTGTTAAAAATATACCTAAAACACTAAAAACCCTATTTATATAGAAGTCAATCAGGAATAAAACAGTTCTTAAACTACTTTATTAAGCTATAACATAATTGTACTAATCCTGATTCAAAAGACCTTGTATCCTCTAACTGTAACTTAGACTCTGGTATCCCAATATCGAATAGTCTAGTACCATTACCTAACAACACTGGGATCACAGAGATTACGATCTTATTTATAAGACCATCCTTCAGTAATCTGTTAACTAACAGTGCTCCTCCATCGCAGAATATATCCTTGCCCTCTTGTGATTTCAGTTTAGATACTAATTCCTTCAAATCACCATTATAAAAAGTCACATTACCTTCTGTAGGTAAATTTTGTCTAGTCATTACATACGTCTCTTTATCCGCATGATGAAACCCATGTCCTTGACTTACTACCCAGTCATACGTACGTTTACCGATCAAGACTGTATCTATAGTTTCTACAAAAGCGGCATAACCATAATCTTCTCCTTCTCGCTGTACAGCATCCAAGAAACTCAAATCATCCCCTGCTTTTGCGATAAAACCATCCAAACTACTCGAAATGTATAATACTACCTGTCTCATATATCTTTGATCTTAAAACACAAAATTGCAAACTTTTATCCTTTCCTAAACAAAAAATTACCTCAGCAGGTAAAAAACTTACCTGAAACGTTTATATAATTTATTAAACTTCAGTTACAAAAAAAAGAGCCAGCATATGCTGACTCTTTTCTTTACTATTTATTTTTTACTTGTTCGATAGCAGCCTCTACTACTTTCTTACTATTCCCAACGTAAATGTTACCGTCGATAAACATTACTGGGCGATTTAGAAAAGTGTATTGCTCTAGAATAAGTTTTTTAAAATCATCTTCCTGAAGATTCTTGTCTTTTAATCCTTCGCTTTTGTACAGTTGAGCACGCTTATTGAATAGCTTTTCATAACTACCCACTTGCTTATACATCTCTTCTAACTGTGACTCTGTTACAGGATTCTTCTTGATCTCTTGTAGTTCAAACGTATCTAATTCAGGCATTTCAGCCATAATACGCTTACATGTCGTACAAGTACTTAAATAATATATCTTTCTCATATTATACATCTTTTACGGTAATGATATGTACTGGACAAACTTTCTCTGCTTGTTCACATGCCTCTAAAATAGTGTAATCTGGCGACTTAAGCGTATGAAATCCCTTATTATTCACAGATTTCAATAAGACAGTCTTTCCGTCTTTCTTAGACATCTGAAACTGCTGAGGAGCAACCTCAACACAATAATTACATCCGATACACTTATCGCGTTGTAGCGTAACTATGACCATTATGCCTCTACTATTTTATACAGCTTATCAGATAAGCGAATTCTAAACGGAATCTTGATTGTACAGTCATCTCCTTTAGTCGCTTTCTCTACCTTCTGCTCATTGACGAATAGTTCATCTACGATCAACTCTTGTGCTCCCGTACTCGGTCCTGTAATCAAAATCTTATCACCAATCTTGATATCATAAGCTTCAATTTTAAACTCTCCGATAGACGCTTTTTGGAAATAGTGAGCCGCTTTACCTACATACACTTTTTTCTGAGTGGCATTACTACCTGGGTTGTCACTCCATTCTCCTAATTTCTGTCCTAAGTAATATCCACTCCAGAATCCACGATTATACACCGTTTCTAAAGCTTTCATCCACTCTGCTACTTTCTCTTGAGAGTAAGTACCATCAGCGATAGCATCGATAGCCTCACGGTAGGTACGAATCACAGTTGCTACATACTCAGGAGCTCTACCTCTACCCTCTATCTTCAGCACCTTAGTACCTGCATCGATCACTTGATCTAAGAAATCTAAGGTACATAAGTCCTTAGGAGACATCATATACTCATTGTCTATCTCGATCTCAAAACCACTCTCTTGGTCTATTACCGTGTATTTCTTACGACAGTTTTGTTTACATGCTCCTCTGTTTGCAGAAGAGTTATGCGAGTGAAGGCTTAAATAGCACTTCCCTGATACAGCCATACACAAAGCTCCATGACCGAAGATCTCTATCTCTACCAAATTACCAGAAGGCCCTTTCACCTGTTCTCTTTCGATAGCTTCAGTGATCTTTTTTACTTGTCGCAAACTCAGCTCACGAGATAACACGATCGTATCAGCGAATAAGCTATAGAACTTAACAGTCTCAATGTTGGTCACATTTAGTTGAGTAGAGATATGTACTTCTAACCCGATCGCTCTTGCAGATGCGATCACTGCCTGGTCAGACGCGATCACTGCTGTAAGCCCTGCCTCTTTTGCCTTATTCAATAAAGTCTTAACCACAGATAAGTCGTGGTCATAAACGATAGTGTTTAATGTCAAATAAGTACGTACATTCTTCTCTTTACATCTTCTCGCAATCTCTTCTAAATCATCAATAGAAAAGTTCACCGTAGAACGCGCACGCATATTTAACTGGTCTACTCCGAAATACACTGAGTCTGCACCGTTATCTAATGCGGCCTGTAAAGACTCGAAGTTACCTGCAGGAGCCATAAGCTCTACTCTTCCTGAAACTGTCATATTCTTTATGCTTAATCTATTATTTTATACAATTGGTCGTTTTTACGAATACGGAAACCTAATTCCATAGTCATCTTATCTCCATTATTAGCCGTACTAACTTCCGCTCCATTTACCATCATCTTCTCTATAGTTAGTCTCTCATCACCTGTAGTAGGCCCTACGATAGCTACTTTATCTCCAACATTTAACTCCTTGTCAACAATAAACTGCCCTACACTTGCTTTAGTAAAGTAGTGTTGAGCTGTACCAATAAGCACTTTTCGCTCTGCTTGTTTCTTGCGGATTTGTGTTACTGCACTTACTTTCACTGCCTTCACTTCATCCGTAGCTTTGCGTTCTTTCTGGAACTTTAATGCCTCCGAACGCCCTTTCTTGAATACTAAGTTTCCTTTTTGTACTCCTTGACGTAAGCGTTTTTGTTCATCCACTGGTAACTGAATGATATCTAAACACTCATCAGAACAGCATCCATGCATCTGCTCAGCACACTCATCACACTGAATAAACAGCAAGTGACATGCCTCGTTAGCACAGTTTACGTGAGTATCACATGGTTTACCACACTGGTGGCAGTTAGAGATAATATCGTCTGTGATACGCTCTCCAAGACGGTGGTCAAACACGAAGTTCTTTCCAATGAACTTACTCTCTAATCCTTCTGCCTTTACCTGACGAGTGTATTCTATAATACCACCTTCTAATTGGTAAACATTCTTAAACCCGTTGTGTTTAAAGTAAGCGGATGCTTTCTCACAGCGGATACCTCCTGTACAGTACATCAGTAGGTTTTTCTCCTCTTTGATGTCTTCTAATTGGTCTTTAATGATTGGTAGTGATTCACGGAATGTGTCCACGTCTGGAGTGATCGCTCCTACGAAGTGCCCTACTTCACTCTCATAGTGGTTTCTAAAGTCCACTACTACCGTATTCGGGTCTTCTAATAACTCGTTGAATTCTTTTGCCTTTAAGTGAATTCCCTTATTCGTCACATCGAATGTATCATCGTTCAATCCGTCTGCTACGATCTTGTGTCTAACCTTTACTGTTAGCTTTAAGAATGATAAGTCATCTTGCTCTACAGCTACATTTAGGCGAATACCTTTCATAAAGTCGTATTGCTCTAAAGTCTCTCTAAATGCATCAAACTTAGATGCAGGTACAGACATCTGAGCATTGATCCCCTCATGAGCTACATAAGTACGTCCTAAAGCGTCTAATGCATCCCAAGCCAGGAATAAGTCATCTCTAAATTGTTGTGGGTTTTCTATTTTGGCGTACGCATAGAAAGATAAAGTCAAACGGTTCTCTCCCGCCTGCTCGATAAGTTCTGCTCTTTCCTCTGCGCTTAATGTGTTATACAGTTGCATGCTATATACTTTTAAGTGTAGATTATATATGTTTGAAATCCTAAATGGAAGAATTTCGGTGCAAAGATACTATTTAGATTTAAAAATGAGAATTGAACCTTATAAAATTTACATAAATAGTTAACTATCAAATTATTCAATCCTTTTTTCAGAACCTCAACTTCTAACACATACATAACCTTTACAAATAGTCATCACATTTATGAATTGATCTATCATATAAATAAAACACGATAATGCACTTCTTAAATATCCCTATAAACAGCCATTTTTCTTAAATAGACGAGCCTAATCAATAATATATGAGACAATTATACAGATATTTGTTTCATATAAACTTAATAGAAATGGATAATAAAACTTTATCAATCGTATCATACATCACATTAATTGGATGGTTAGTAGCATTCTTTGTAGGAAAAGAAAAAGCAAATGACTTACTAAAATACCACTTAAGACAATCATTTGGTGTATTAATCTTAAGCTTCGTTTTATCACTTGTTATACGAGTAATAGCAGGTATATTCCCGGTCATTGCAGGTATGATAGCAATAGTAATATACTTAATCATCCTTCTGTATATGATTATGGGAATACTTAATGCAGCAGGAGAAAAGAAAAAACCATTACCCCTTATCGGTGAATGGTCTGATAAGACACTTAGTTTTATTAAGTAGTTACATTACTCTACAATAAGAAAGAGGATTGATTTGATGAATCAATCCTCTTTCTTATATAACCTTTTTATCAGATATTATGTGCTATACGCCACAGTACTCCAGAAGGATCTATTAATACGAAGTCTCTCATCTTCCACGCTCTGTCTTCCACAGCTGTCAGTCGGATAGCATATTTTGACTGAAGATCTAGGTTTTGCAAATGGGTGTACCAATCATCTGCACTCTCTACCTGCAAGTGAAACATTAGATTCTCCGCTGCCTCTTGATTATAAAAATTCTGTAAAAAGAACTTCTCGGTTCCACAGTCCAGCAGACACAGTTCTTCACTCTGCCATACTATCTTAAACCCAATAGCTGTATAGAACGCTTTAGACACCTCAAAGTCTTTACATGGGATAAACGACTTTAGTTCTACTACTGACAAATTAAGCTCTTTATGTTCCATAATCACATCTATATTATACTTACAAAAATAACGAAAGCTACCCTTTTGAGGTAGCTTCTGTTTATATAAATAATAGTAGTTCTTATTGTTTAGTGAACACTTCCGTCACACCATTAGCAGTAAGCTTTAATGTATTCTGATCTGTCACCTCATACGTAAACGTAGCAGACTTCACAGAAGTAGAATCAGTACCTACCATCGCTGTTTCGAAGATAACAGTATTATCTACCATCTTCCATTTAGTAAATTCGTTAGCCTTGTCCTTGATAGCAGACATTGTCCCGTCCTCTTTTAGTTCGAAACCTTGTAGCAAGCTTGCATCTGCTCCATTTGGCTGCGTCCATGCACCTACCAAGTGTTTCATATCAAGAATTACAGGAGTAGACTCAGCTACTGTTTCTGTTGGTGTAGTTTCTTCCACTACTGGTGCTTCTGTCTGTTGTTTACAAGAAGCGAAAGCGATAGCTACAAAAGCTAAAGCAAGAACTGTTTGTTTCATTTGTACTTAAAAAATCTAAATTAGATTACTTTTTAGTGAATGAATCTTTTGATTCACCATTCACTAGGTTTAATGTTTTACCATCAACCACCTCAAATTGGTATGACACAGTATCTACACTAGATGTACCATTACCGATACTCTCTTGTTCTAAGAACAATTTATCTCCTTCTACCCACCACTTATTTGTTTTAAGCGTAGCCATATTAATAGAAGTAGCTGTTCCGTCCTCTTTTAGTTCGAATCCTTGTACTTCTTTATCATTAATAGGGTTTGGTTGTGTCCAAGACGCAACTAATACTGTAGTGTCCACAGCCTCAGGCGCTGTAGTCTCTTCTACTACTTCAGTAGTTGTTGTTTCTTCAGATACAGGAGCTTCAGTTTGTTGTTTACAAGAAGCGAAAGTGATAGCTACTAATGCAATAGCTAAAGTCATTTTTGTTAATTTCATAGCGATATAAATCTTTGTTTTTGTTGGATCAAATGTAGGATAGAGAAGTGTGAAAAAATAAAATTAAGAATAATTTAACCAACCTCGTAATGATAAGTAAAACAGTAAATTACAAATAAACTTTTCTTATAAAAATCGTTTTTTAGTTAAAAAAAGAACAGACCTCTTCTATTCATATTCTCAGAGGAGTACATAATCATATATACACTTTCTAAATCACTTTATTCTCACCTAATAATACCTTGTATGCAGAAAACAAAAAAGTCGCTATAAAGGCGACTTCTGTATTCCTTACAATTTCATTTTATAATCAGTAAATACCTTACCATTCATAATCTTATTAAGCTTTGTACCTATCAACTTTTTAGTCAATGAGCTTAATCGATCAGTAAATAAGACCCCTCTAGTATGGTCATACTCATGTTGTATAATACGCGCTGTAGTACCGTGGAACGTCTTAGTGTGAGGTTTAAAATCTCTATCTAGATACTCTATCGTGATAGACCATGGACGTGTAACGCGCTTAAAAATATCAGGAATACTTAGACATCCCTCTATCTCATCCCATGTCTCATCAGACTTACCGACAATACGTGCATTGATAAACGTCTCGCGCATCCCTGTATCTCCCTCTGCGAAGTTAGCTTTTCGCTCATCCTCTTCTGCATTCTCATACATCACTATACTATCTACTACGAATAGCTGTTTAGTCTCTCCTATCTGAGGAGCTGCTAGCCCACATCCATAAGCATGCTCCATAGTCTCCCACATATTATCGATAAGCTTATTTAGATCTTCAGAACTGCTATCTATCGTATCACAGTCTACTTTTAATATTTTATTTCCGTATGCTAATATTGGTAATTTCATTGTGTTTCTATTTGTTACAAAAGTCGGGATAAGTAACTTCCTACACAAAAAAACTAGCCTTAAATAACATGAGTACGGTATAAGAAACTTAAAAACGAAAGACCAATCTTCCCATTAAAACATTAATTCAAACATACTTACCCTCACCTCAAAAAAAATCTCTATCCTATATATTAGCGAAATCATAGAGATTAAAGATAAAGTTGACGAGTTTTAAAAAGCAAATTGTTCTCTTCTAATAAGGTCCTTAGCTTGCACTTTCGTGGAGATTGCCTGCACTTTTCTAGGAGTTTACTAGCCTAAAGAGCGCTTTTCTCGAAGAAAGGTGCAAGCAAACCTCAAGAAATCCCCAAGCATCTCGGTATAAAGCTATAGGTATGTGACCCATAAATACGCAGAACCAAGAGACAGCTAGCTCGAGTCGAATTGGCGTTAATGATAAAGAGATAAAAAACAACGCATTGCTATAAATTATATCATAGCAAAGAGAACACACCTCCCTGCTATAATTCATAGCATAATGATATAACTCTCTTGGACTGTAATTAATTTATATTACTTTTACATCAGTAAGAATCTAATTTTTATAAAAAATGAGTGCAGATAAAGAAGCAAAATTAAAAGCGTTACAACTTACACTTGATAAGTTAGACAAAACTTATGGTAAAGGAACAGTAATGAAGTTGGGAGATACTGCTGTAGAAGAGGTAGAAGTTATTTCTTCTGGATCACTAGGTATTGACCTTGCATTAGGTGTAGGAGGATTTCCTAGAGGAAGAATTATAGAGATATACGGTCCAGAATCATCAGGTAAGACGACTTTAACTTTACACGCTATCGCAGAAGCACAAAAAGCAGGTGGTATAGCAGCATTCATTGATGCGGAGCACGCTTTTGACCGTTTCTATGCACAAAAACTAGGTGTAGACATCGACAACTTAATTATATCTCAACCAGACAATGGGGAACAAGCATTAGAGATCGCTGAGAACTTAATTCGTTCTGGAGCTATTGACTTAGTAGTAATTGACTCTGTTGCTGCCTTAACTCCTAAGAGTGAAATCGAAGGAGAGATGGGAGATTCTAAAATGGGATTACACGCTCGTTTAATGTCTCAAGCTTTGAGAAAGTTAACTTCTACTATTAGCAAGACTAACTGTACTGTATTCTTCATTAACCAGTTACGTGATAAAATCGGTGTAATGTTCGGTAACCCTGAGACTACTACAGGAGGTAACGCATTGAAATTCTACGCTTCTGTACGTCTAGATATCCGTAAATCTACTCAGATCAAAGATGGTGAGAATGTGATCGGTAACAGAACGAAAGTAAAAATCGTGAAGAATAAAGTAGCACCTCCTTTCCGTACTGCTGAGTTTGACATCATGTATGGTGAAGGTATCTCTAAAGTAGGTGAAGTACTGGATATGGCTGTTGACTATGAAATCGTGAAGAAAAGCGGATCTTGGTTTAGCTACGGTGATACTAAATTAGGACAAGGTCGTGATGCTGTGAAATCAGTGATCAAAGACAACCCTGAACTAATGGAAGAACTTGAACAATTAATCAAGGACGAAATCAAAAATAAAGAAGCTTAATTGTTTCTATCCTTAAATACGAATCCCTTACAATGTTATTGTGAGGGATTTTTTTATATATCAACCTATAAATCCTACTAGTGCAGTATATCGTAACGTCAATACTGCTATATACATAAAACCACTAACAAAGAGTATTACAAGGAATTAGAAAAACTCCTTTACCTTCTGCAATGATAAACAACACAAATAGCCCTATTAGGATAGGTAAGCTACTAAATATTCCTCTCAATACAATTTTCTTATCATGTCTATCTAAAGCCATATATCTATTAATCAATACATAATAACGTTAAATAGTACAAAAAAAGTATTTCAACAACACCAACGCCTTTTAAATAATAATCCATTAACACTAGGCACTAAAAGAAGAATCACTTAATTTTGTTGTTCAATAAAACATAAAAAATAGTATGAAATTACGATTATTAGCACTCTTGCTAACAATTACAACCTTTATTAGCTGTGACGATCCGTTTAAAAGACATGATTTTTACCTGTCTAATCCAACTGATAAAGAGATTACAGTATCACTAGATGAAAAGAAATATACCTTAGCACCAAATACCTTTGAGGTACTAAAGCTAGATAATGGTATACACGAATTAGACTACAATGGACAAAAAAACAAGTTCAACGTATTCAAACAAAACTCTGGTGGTATCATCAACCCAACTTTAGAACCGCACTATATCTTCTCGATGGTATATGCTACAGAAGGCAACTTTGACAAATTTGGTTCTATTACAAGAGAAGTACTTATTGATAATGTACTCTATGAAGATAATATTAAATCGACTAATGCGCTTTTTATAGATAATAACCTATACAGATGTACCTATTTCTTAGGTGAAGAATATCCTGCAGAACAGATTACACATAATAAGAATGCAGTAGGTAACTTCTACAATAAATTCTTTACTAAAGCTGAGTTTATCGCTTTCTACGATGAAGATTTACCTGCAGAGAGCAAAGGTTTTCACCAACAGAACATGGTTGCTGGAGGCGAATGTACCATTACAGAACCAAACGCATTAGAACTAACATTACCTGACGTACCACAACAAGATGTAATTGCTTCTTATCAGCAAGAGATAGCATTAGTAGAAGAATTTAAAGCTTCAACAGATGCAGGTCGTCAAAAAGAAATTCAAAAAGCACTGTTTGATTTATCTATGAGCCGTTCTAAACTTGATATTAATTACAGTAAATTATCACCTGAACAAAACCAATCTATGAATGACTTCGTTCATGCTAGTGGTAGAATTTCAGGAGCAGGTATCATACAACTGTGAATCCATAAACCACACTATAACTAAAAAAGCGGTGAGATCTTCGTTGTCTCACCGCTTTTTGCATTATTTCGCTTTATACTCCTTCTCCCATTCTAGCACAGGATCATATAATAGATTAAAAGCTGTATCTCTTACTTCTTTTTTGTTCTCTAGGGTCAGCCCTTTCGTTTCTATACAAGGAAATATCTTGACTGGTACCACTCCTGGGTGGCCTATCCCCCATACAAAAGGAAAATAATGTCTCAATCTACCAAATGCTAAAGGAGCTATCGGTATCTGATGATCTATAGCTAGCCGAAAAGCACCATCCTTAAAACTGTCTAGTATGATCGTTCTATCATCTGTCACTCCGCCTTCAGGAAAAATGCAGATACTAAGCCCTCTACTTAGACGCTCTTGTGCACTGTCGAATACTTGCTTTTTACTTCTTGCATCCTTTCTATCTACTAGAATACAGGCACGTTTATAAAAGAACCCAAACACTGGAATACTCGATAATTCTTTCTTCCCTACAAAGACAAAAGGATTGTCCTTTACAAGAATAAGCATCATCATAATGTCTAACATCGAAGTATGATTAGCAATAAACATATAACTCTTCCCTCTCTCTAGCGGAGTTTCTTCTTCTATCTTATACCTCATCCCTATGCCGTAAAATACGAGAATAGCCCAGATACGAGCTACTTTAAAAAACTGAGGATATGTCTTCTCTGATCCAATCGTTATCAATAAAAAAGGAGATAATATTAAAATAACGATTACCATCCAGATATAAAACCACAGTCGCCAAAGTGAACTGAAAAACACACTTATACTTTTCACCATTTGTATTACAAATTCTATCTTTTACTAACTTCAAAAATAAACAATTCTAACACCATATAACTACATTGACTAGTAAAAACAAGGCAAATAAACTTCAATTCGCTTATCTTTGCTTTTTAAATAATTAATATCACGCAATGGCTAAAATTCTAACAGGAGTTCAAAGTACAGGAACTCCACACTTAGGGAATCTTTTAGGAGCTATTCTACCAGCAGTAGAAATGGCAAACAAAAAAGAGAATGAGTCTTTTATTTTTATTGCGAACTTGCACTCTGCAACGCAAATTAAGGACGCTAAAACTTTACAAGAAAATACCTATAGTGTTGCGGCTACTTGGCTTGCTTGTGGTGTAGACGTTAATCATGTAACTTTTTACCGCCAGTCAGATGTACCGCAAACAACTGAGCTTACTTGGTACTTAAGTTGCTTCTTTCCATACCAACGTCTAACATTAGCTCATTCGTTTAAAGATAAGGCAGATGTTTTATCTGATGTTAATGCAGGGTTATTTACTTACCCAATGTTGATGGCAGCGGATATCTTACTATACGATGCTGAATTCGTACCAGTAGGAAAAGACCAAATGCAACATTTAGAGATTACACGTGATGTAGCATCTCGTTTTAATCACCAAATGGGAGAAACTTTTGTATTACCAGAGGTAAAAATCCAAGAGGAAGTAATGGTAGTACCCGGTACAGATGGAAACAAAATGTCTAAGTCTAGGCACAATACCATCAATATCTTCCAAACTGATAAAGTATTGAGAAAAGAGGTTATGAGCATCGAGACAGATAGTACTCCTCTAGAGAATCCAAAGAACCCTGATACTTGTAATGTATTCACGATCTATAAACTATTAGCTACTCCAGAACAAATAGAAGCGATGAGAGCTAAATACTTAGGAGGTAACTATGGTTATGGACATGCAAAACAAGAGCTTTTCGAACTTATCGTTGAGAAGTTTAAAGATATTCGTGAGAAATACGAGTACTATATCAACAACTTAGAAGAAGTAGATCGTCTATTAGGGATCGGTGCAGAGAAAGCGTCTGTGATCGCTACAGGAACTCTAAATAAAGTAAGAGAGAAATTAGGTTACGGAAGTGCTAAATAGTCTTCTATACCCTTTCTTAAGATATCTTATAAGCCTTACCTCTGTGTAAGGCTTATGTATTTATCGCTATTATACAAGCTCAAAATACTTACCTGGCAATGGCCTTACTACACCCAGCATTTCTAAATTAAGCAGGATACTACTTACCTTATAAATCGGTAGAGAACAGCTGAGTGCTATAATATCTAATAACTCACGATCATGCTTACTCAAATAATTAACTATCAACTGTTCATCAGGATTGAGATCTAGAAACAGTTGGGGTTGAATAACTTTAGGCGCTTTAGCTTGAGCATCCCAGTTTAGGGTTTCAACAATCTCTTTAGCAGAAGTTAATAATTGAGCTTTATTCTTTTGAATAAGATGATTGCAACCTGCACTCATAATATCACCCACTCTCCCAGGAACAGCAAAAACGTCTCTGTTATAATCATTAGCAAAGGTCACTGTAGACATAGAGCCTCCCTTAATAGCACTTTCAATAACAATAGTAGCCTGAGACATCCCTGCGACAATGCGATTGCGTTGAATAAAGTTCTCTCTATCTACCTTACTGCTCACCCAAAACTCGGATAGACAAGCCCCACCCTGTTCTTCAATACGCCTAGCTACCGCCGTGTGAACATCAGGATAAATTCTATTCAACCCATGTCCAAGAACAGCATAAGTATCTAAACCATTATCTAAAGCTGCTATATGTGCGGTAATATCTACTCCGTAGGCTAGACCGCTCACAATAATGGGGTTATACGACTTTAGATCACTTATTAATTCCATACAGATTTCCACACCTCTTTTGCTTGGATTACGTGTCCCTATAAAGCTAATAACCTTTCTATTGTCTAAACTGATACTAGGTACTGTACTAAATAACAATAAAGGGCTATCCTCACACTCTTTCAATAAAGTGGGGTAACAACTATCTGTATAATCAAAACAAGACAAGTGATACTTCTCAATATTTTTTAATTCTTGTTCGGCTCTTTTTAAGACATTGCTATCTTGAAGATTTCTCCATAACATACTACCAATCCGATGTACAACAATGACATCCTTTTCTTTGGCTAAAAAGACTTCTTTAGGAGAACCGAAGTACTCTAATAATCGCTTAGCTGTTATTGGGCCAACTCCCACAGTCGATTGTAATGCCAACATATAAAATAACGTTTCTTCTTCCATAGGTAAATTGGTAATCAATTATAGTATTTGTATCTTCACTTCACAGCCTCAAAAACCTATCCAATATCACGTCAAGCCTCGATATTCTTTCATTTGTTTTAGAAATATAACTTACTATAGATAAAAAAGTTATAGGTTGTTAAAAATAATAGTGAATATTTTTTTGATTAGTTATTGTTTAATGTAATTTTGTCTTTATGAAGATCGAAAAATACATATCAGCTTTGCTTTATAGATACCAGTGTGTAATCATTCCTGGTTTTGGAGCTCTATTGACAGAAATCAAGTCATCATATTACAGTGAGGAGAAACAATGTTTCTTCCCTCCACAGAAGAGTCTTTCTTTTAATGCGAATATTAAGCATAACGATGGGTTATTAGCTAATCATATCGCTGTAGAAGAGAATATCTCTTATGATGAAGCTGTTTTATTAATCAATCAGAATATTAAAGGATGGGAAGTAGAGTTGAGCAATATCGGTAGTCTAGAATTACTGAATGTAGGTGTATTCCAAACAAACTCTGAAGGTAATCTAGTATTCGAACCTGCTTCTAATAGCAATTACTTAATGACCTCTTTTGGTCTGTCTACAGTAATGGCAAAGACGATAGAGCGATCTCCTATCATCCCACTTGCTGAAACTGTTACGGTACCCACTGTTAAAACAAATAAAAAGTATACTTTCTTTAAATATGCTGCTGTAGTAGCTTTATTTATCAGTACAGCTGGAGTATTTGTAAACAAAGGATATGAAGCCTACTTAAATGATGAGGCATATACTGTAAGTAAAAATGTGCAGAGTAGAGTAGAGAATAAAATACAACAAGCGACCTTTATCATAGAACCTACAGCCACTACTATCTCTATTCCAGTAAAAGAAGAAGAGGAGCTTATAGAAGAGACTGTAAGTACCCCTTACCACGTTATCGCATGTGCTTTTAGATCAGAACAAACTTCTCTATCTGAGGCTAAGAAACTACAGAAAAAAGGGTATGAAGGTGCTAAAGCACTATCTCGTACAAAATATGGAGTCTACCCTGTCTCTTATGGTAGCTATACGACTCAACAAGAGGCTCAGCGAGAAATGAGAAAAATACATAATACTGTCAATATTGATGCTTGGATTTTAGTACAATAAATAGTTAAAACATATATCCCGAATCTGAAAAGGTTCGGGATTTTTATTTAATGTGCCTATATTTGTCGAAAATAATAACAATGGAAGCAAAATTAGTATCTGAATCAGCTACTTTAATGACAGACTTAGTTCTACCAGGAGAGACTAACCCACTTAATAATATGTTCGGTGGAGAATTATTAGCTCGTATGGATAGAGCTGCTGGTATCGCTGCTAGAAGACACTCGCGCAGAGTATGTGTTACGGCATCAGTGAACCACGTCGCTTTTAACAGACCCATTCCTCTAGGAAGTGTAGTAACTGTGGAGGCTAAAATATCTCGCTCATTTAACTCATCTATGGAAGTGTACTTAGATGTATGGATCGAAGACAGAGAATCAGGAATAAAGAAAAAAGCAAATGAAGCTATCTATACATTCGTAGCTGTAGATGATACAGGTCATCCTGTAGCTATCCCTGAGCTAATACCTGAAACAGATTTAGAGAAAGAAAGATACATCGGAGCCTTAAGACGTAAACAGTTGAGTTTAGTTATCGCAGGAAAGATGAAACCTAGTGATGCTACAGAACTTATAGCTCTATTTAACGAATAATATTATGAAGAAATTATTATCCCTATTTGTAGTTGCATTCTTTGCATTACAGACAGCTAATGTATTTGCTTGGGGTACTACTGGTCACAGAGTAGTAGCTGAATTAGCAGAAAGAAACCTAAGCAAAAAAGCTAAAAAACAATTAAAAGAAATCATTGGCAACCAACAATTAGCGTATTGGGCTAACTGGCCAGACTTTTTAAAGTCAGATCCTTCTTGGAAGTTCGCAGATAGCTGGCACTATATCAATATGCCTGGTGATCTAGATAGACAAGCATTCGATAAAGAACTAGCGAACTCTACAGATGAAAACTTATATAAAAGAGCTCTTATCCTTATCGAAGAGTTAAAAGACAAGAATCTTCCATTAGCAAAAAAACAAGAGAATCTGTACTTCTTAATCCATATCATCGGTGATGCTCATCAACCACTACACATCGGTAGACCAGAGGATCTTGGAGGAAATAGAGTAAAGATAGAATGGTTTAGAAAAGCAACTAACTTACACAGTCTATGGGACTCTGCTCTAGTTGATTTCGATAAATACAGCTATACAGAATATGCTACTGTACTAGATGTACACGGTGCTAACTACAATCAAAAAATCACTTCTGGTACATTAGAAGATTGGATCTATGATTCGTACACGATGGCGAATAAACTATATGCTAGTGTAGAGCCTGAAGAGTCTCTAAGCTACAGATACCACTTTGATCACAAAGACAACGTAGAAAGTCAATTACTAAAAGGAGGATTAAGATTAGCTAAAATCTTAAATGATATCTTTAAATAAGACATATCTAAAGCATACAGAAAAGGCGAAGTAATGATACTTCGCCTTTTCTTATTTAGTGCTAAAACTAGCTTATTTACATTTAAATTATCGACTATAACTAGATCTAGACGATGAAGATGAACTACTGCTTCCTCCTCTACTGTAGCCTGATGAGCTACTTCCAGAAGATGAGCGGCTATAGTTACTACTTGATGAGCTACTAGGGTAAGAACTACTAGACGAACGACTGTAGCTACTATTGCTAGAACTACTTGGATAAGATGAGCTACCTCTACTATAACTAGATCTAGATGATGAGTTACTAGGATAAGATGAACTACTAGACGAACGACTATAACTACTATTGCTAGAGCTACTAGGATAAGATGAACTTCCTCTACTATAACTAGATCTAGAATAAGAGGAATTATTAGACGATGAGCTCGCATTACTAGAAGAGTTACCTCTACTGTAGCTAGAACGAGAATTGTTGCTTCCTGTATTCGATATCGCCTCTCCTCTATTATAAGAACTAGAACCTGTATTATCTGTAGAACTACTACCTCTACTGTAACTAGAACGAGAGTTACTGTTTCCATTACTAGATGTACTACTATTATCCGTATAAGCAGATCTTCTGTAATTTGGGTTCTGGTTACTGTCTACTGAATATTCACTTCGTGAGTTAGAGCTACCTCTAGTATTGGTTAAATCTTTTCTATTATAAAAACTATCCTCACTATATCTGGTTCTAAAAGATTGATTAGGATTTTGCCTTTCATAAGAAGATTGAGCCACCCCTTGATACATATTCTGAGCCTGTGTGCTGTATCGCTTACTTGAATAATAGTAATTATTATAATGATTAATCTGAATATTAACATGGCTCATGTATCGATCAGTGCTGTATGGCGAATAATGATAATAATAATCAGGGTAATACCCCCATCCCCAAGATGAGTGATATGCTCTGTAATTACTAGTCCAGAATAAAGTAAACATAGGTGGTCTACTTAAATAAACAGGCTCATAAATATAATTAGGTCCATAGAGATAAGAGTTTCCAACTACCTGCATTAATACAACATTTTCTCTTGTATCTTTTTCTACTTCAATAGTTGCTACATCTTGAAAAAGATCCTTACCTAATACAGCTTGAATCACAATAAGGTGTGTTCTTCCTTCCACTAATTCCACAACTCGTAGATAATCTACATAACCATCTCTATTTAAGTCAAGGTTATTAATTCTCAAATTAGGGTCATTCAGTCTAAATTCAAAATCAGATAAATCTTTAGACTCTCCAAATATAGAAGCTACAGCTTGAAGGTCTAAATTATCACTAATGTCATAGTTATTAGCTGTTACGACAGCTCTCTGTCCAAAACTTAAAGCTCCAGTAAGAGAAAAAATAACTAAAAATATATATTGTATTATTTTCATTTCAAAAAGTATAAAATGTTATCACTTCTTCTATAATGGCAAAAAATGTACCATAACAATCTATAGCAAGATACTGAAAAACAAAGAGTAAAACTTATTTGATTTCATAAAAAGAGTAAATGTTTTCATAATATTCCACATTTCAAGGGTAGTGATAACAAATTAAAAGACAGTATTTTAAAGTATCTTCTTATTTAGTCTTACAATTTTAGTAATTTTGCACTATAATATAGTTTATATGATTGATAGAGAAGAAATAAATTTTGAACGTTCTGTAATCGTTGGAATCATTACACAAGATCAAGATGAATCAAAGCTAAATGAGTATTTAGACGAATTAGAGTTTTTGACATTTACAGCAGGAGGACAAGTATATAAGCGTTTTACACAGAAAATGGACAAGCCGAATCCTAAGACCTTTGTTGGTACTGGGAAGATGCAAGAAATTCATAATTATATTGTAGAGAACGATATTCATACCGTGATATTCGATGATGAACTATCGCCTGCTCAACAAAAGAATATTTCTAGAGAACTAGACTGTAAAGTACTAGATCGTACTAACTTAATCCTAGATATCTTTGCTCAAAGAGCACAAACTTCTTATGCAAGAACTCAAGTAGAGCTAGCACAATTCCAATATTTGTTACCTAGATTATCTGGTATGTGGACTCACTTAGAGAGACAACGTGGGGGTATTGGGATGAGAGGTCCTGGAGAGACAGAGATAGAAACAGATAGACGTATCGTACGTGACCGGATTACCCTTTTAAGAGATAAACTAAAGGTAATCGATAAGCAAATGGCTTCTCAAAGAGGAAACCGTGGAGCGATGGTACGTGTAGCATTGGTAGGATATACTAACGTAGGGAAGTCTACACTGATGAATGCTGTAGGTAAAAGTGAAGTATTCGTAGAGAATAAGTTGTTTGCAACATTAGATACAACTGTACGTAAAATCGTAATTGGCAACTTGCCATTCTTATTGTCAGATACTGTAGGTTTTATTCGTAAACTACCTACTCAGTTGGTTGAGTCATTCAAAAGTACCTTAGATGAAGTAAGAGAAGCAGATCTATTATTACACGTAGTAGATATTTCTCACCATGACTTCGTAGATCACATCGAATCTGTAAATGAGATTCTTAAGGATATCAAGAGTAATGACAAGCCTACTATTATGATATTTAACAAAATAGATGCTTATCAACCAGAGAGAATAGAAGAGGATGATCTAATGACAGAACGCACTTCAAAACACTATTCGATAGAAGAGTGGAAGAAGACTTGGATGAATAAAGTAGGTGAAAACAATGCTATTTTTATCTCTGCAACAAACAAAGAAAACTTTGAAGAGTTTAGAAAGAAAGTGTATGAAGCAGTACGTGAAATCCACATTACACGTTTCCCTTATAACAACTTTTTATTCCCGGATTATGACCATTTAATTGAATCTTCAGAAGAAGAATAAAATATTTGTTTATAAATTAATTAGTAAAAGAAGATTAGATAATAATATTTTTTCTATTTTTACACTATTGCTAAAAAGCTGATTATATGTATTTATCAATGAACAATAATTTCTCTAATAATAATTTGAATCGTTTCTACGACTCGAAGAGGAATCCTATTGGCATTGATTTAAGTTAATTATATATTATTTCATTATCCGTTTAAAGGCTCCTCTCTGAGGAGCCTTTTTTATTTTAAAACAAATTCAAAAACAAAAAATCATGAGCAAAAAAGAAATTTTACAAACAGAAAAATCCATTGCATTAGTCAAAGAACAATTCTCTAAAGGACTATGTGATGCACTTAATCTATATCCTATATCATCACCTATGATTGTAAATGAAGGCACAGGAATTAATGATGATCTAAATGGTATAGAACGTCCAGTGTCATTCCCTGTAAAATTTCTAAATAACAATCGCGGCGTAGTAGTACATTCATTAGCAAAATGGAAAAGAATTAGACTACAAGAACTAGAATTAGATGCTCATGAAGGAATTCTAACAGATATGAAAGCCCTTCGTCCAGATGAAGATAGCAGTCCTATACACTCTATCTATGTCGATCAATGGGACTGGGAATTACGCATTGAAAAATCTGATAGAACTCTAAGTTATTTGAAAAATATAGTACGTTCAATCTATCAAACATTGCTAGACACAGAACACAGAATATATGAAGAACTAGGAATAGAACCTATCCTGCCTAAAAAACTATCTTTTATCCATTCTGAGCAACTTTTACAACTATACCCTACTCTAACTTCAAAAGAAAGAGAACATGCAATAGCGAAAGAATATGGAGCTGTTTTTATTATAGGAATTGGAGGAAAGCTATCTAATGGACACCCACATGATAGTCGATCAGCTGACTATGACGATTGGACTACTCCTACAGAAGATGGTTATAAAGGATTGAATGGAGATTTACTAGTATGGAACCCCGTTCATGGTAAATCACTAGAACTATCTTCTATGGGAATTAGAGTAGATAAAGAAGCTTTAGAACATCAATTAGAGTTAGCAGGAGCTTTAGATAAAAAATCGTTGCTATATCACAGTTTACTTCTTGAGGACAAGTTACCTCTTTGTATAGGTGGAGGTCTAGGTCAATCAAGAATTTGTATGTTTTTATTACGTAAAAAACATATTGGAGAAGTACAAGCAAGTATTTGGCCAGAAGAAGTAAGAAAAGATGCAGAACAAAAAGGAATAAACCTATTATAAAAAAAGAAAAGGTTGGCGAATGCCAACCTTTTACTTTGTATTTATTCTATTAGAAGTTGTAGTTTACTCCTACACCTACCATCTCTCTAACTTGGAAGCCTTTATAAGCTAAGTCATCATAGATTGTTTGGAATGTAAAGTTTGTAGAAAGATATTTATTAATCTTCATCACTACATTCAACTGATAATCAATTACTACATTCTCTGGTTTTTTCAAATAGTTAGAATATAAGTTTAAGATATTCTCAACAGATACATTCTCCATAATGTCGAATTTGTAGTATCCGTTAACTGACATCCCCAGTTGGTATTTCATTGATTTACCTTTTTCGACACCAAAAGCATCGCCAAACTCTGTAAAGTGGTCATGAACTAAAATGAAACGTGAAGTAGCAGGTGCAATATTCACTTTCAAATTATCACTCTTTTTCCACAACATACCAGGTCCTACTTGTAAATAAGCTGGAGACATAAAGTGTGAGTTATATACTCCATCTTTATCTATCCCTCTATCCATCTGAGTCTTGAAATTCAAGAATGCAGAATAGAACCAGTTACCTTCAGCCTTTTTACCTAGCAATGAGTTAAACTCTAGTCTATCATCAGTTTTCTTCTGATCTTGCCCTTTTAACTTAGTAAGACCATAACTAGCAATTATTTTATTATCCCAGTTCCAATCACCTTGTTTGTAATTGAAATCATAATTTACTTTTAAACTTCCAGATACGTTATTATCTCCACCTGCTTGCCAATTTGAGAAGCTAGATTGGTTAAGTAAAAAAGTAAAATTACCTGTTCTTGTCCATGGGCTAACAGCTTCTGTTGCCGCATTAGCCTCAGTTTCCTGAGCCTGAGCCGAATACACTGCTAAGAAAGCGCACACTCCTAATAAAAGTCTCTTCATATTGTTAAAATTTTAATCAAAAATAATAACAATAAGTTAAAATAGCAAAGAATGGACTACTTTTTAATTGTACGTTTATACACAGGTACAGCAGAACATGCTTCTCCAAACATCACTGAACGTGCGTGATTCATCATTAATTGGGTTGCTAAAACATACGCCTCCTCAGGAATTTCCTTCTTTGAACAACCTTTAATTATCACTGGTAAATCCGCATATTGAGAATAATCTAAAGAAAATAACAATTCTTGATAAATAGACTTTTCTAAATGTGCTCTATCTCCTAAAAATATACGTTTGGCAACAGGTTGAAGATGACTTGTCAAAAGCATATATGCCCATCCTGGAAGAATAGCATCTGTAGAACAGAACAATCCTACGTAAGCATTCTCATAAAGAGACCAATCTACTTCTTTTAATGCAGCTCTGAACTCTTTCTCTCTAAGTACAAAACCCTCATATAACCACTGTGCTATATCGATATCCATACGAGGATTCGTAGGATATAGCTCTTCTAGGTCAAAAACTCTTAGAGCGCTATTAGCAACTTTATTTACAATTTCCCCTTCCATAATTAAAGCATTCCCAATTCTAGCTTAGCCTCTTCACTCATTAAATCTTTTGTCCAAGAAGGCTCAAAAGTTAATTCAATCTCAACACTTTTTACATTGTCTATTGATCGTACCTTTTCCTCTACTTCCATTGGTAGAGTCTCTGCTACAGGACAATTAGGTGAAGTTAATGTCATAAGAATCTTAACATCATAATTCTCATTAACAAAAACATCATAAATTAATCCTAGCTCATATATATCTACAGGAATCTCTGGGTCATAAATAGTTTTAAGAACCTTAACTATATTCTCCCCTAATTGTTGTACATCTACTTCTTCCATACTCTATAAATTTATTGTTTAGCTTGATAAGCTAAAGCATACATTTTAATTTGTTTTATCATTGAAACTAATCCATTTGCTCTAGTAGGAGACAAATGTTCTTTTAGACCTATCTCGTCAATAAAAGACATATCAGCATTCAGGATATCCTCTGTTCTCTGTCCTGAAAAAACTCGAATCAGAATAGCAATAATTCCTTTCGTTAAAATAGCATCACTATTTGCTGTAAAAACGACCTTGTCGTCTTGTAAATCAGCATGTAACCACACTTGTGATTGACATCCCTTGATCAAGTTCTCTTCTACTTGATATTGAGGATCGATTAACGGAAGACTTTTTCCTAATTCAATAATATATTCATAACGTTGCATCCAATCGTCGAACATTGAAAAATCGTCAATTATCTCTTCTTGAATTTCTTTAATTGTCATATCGTTATATTTTCTTTATTTACTTATTATGATAACATCATTTGTGCTTTCTTCACTGCTTCTACTAACACATCGATTTCCTCTTTCGTATTATAGAAAGCAAATGAAGCTCTAATTGTACCTGGAATACCAAAAAAGTCCATAATAGGTTGCGTACAATGATGTCCTGTACGTACCGCTACACCAAGTTTATCTACAATAACTCCAACATCATAAGGATGAATACCTTCTAGATTAAAAGAAATCACTGAAGTCTTCTCTTTAGCTGTCCCATATATTTTAAGTCCTTCTATTTCAGATAAACGCTTCGTTCCATACTCTAAAAGCTCATGTTCATAAGCAGCTATTTTATCAAACCCTATTCCGTTTAGATAATCTAAAGCAACTCCTAATACAATTCCTCCAGCAATATTCGGGGTACCTGCCTCAAATTTGTGTGGTAAACATGCATACGTTGTTTTCTCAAAAGTCACAGTCTTGATCATCTCTCCTCCTCCTTGATAAGGTGGTAATTTATTTAACCATGCTTCTTTTCCATAAAGAACACCAGTTCCTGTTGGTCCACACACCTTATGACCTGAGAACACATAGAAATCACAATCTAGGTCTTGTACATCAGGTTTAATATGCGGTGTTGCTTGAGCACCATCGATTAAAACAGCAGCTCCTACTTGATGCGCTTTAGCTATAATTTCCTTAATTGGGTTAATAGTTCCAAGCGCATTAGAAATATGGGTTACAGCTACTATTTTTGTATTAGAACTTAATAGCTTGTCGAATTCTTCCATAATTAAATCACCATCCTGATTCATTGGAATAACTTTCAATGTAGCACCTGAACGTTCACAAGCGAACTGCCATGGCACAATATTAGAATGGTGCTCCATAGCTGAGATAAGTACCTCATCACCTTCCTTAAGCAGACTACCAAAACCACTTGCTACCAAGTTTATTCCAAACGTAGTCCCTGCTGTAAACAGTACTTCATAATCATGCTTAGCATTCACATGAGCTTGTACTTTTTTACGAGCTTCTTCATACGCATCCGTAGCCAATTGACTAAGTGTATGCACACCTCTATGAATATTTGCATTGATAGTTTCGTAATATTTAACAATTGCATCCTCTACCACTTTTGGCTTTTGTGCAGTAGCTGCGTTGTCAAAATAAACTAAAGGCTTGCCATTTACTGATTGAGTAAGAATTGGAAAATTCTTACGTACCTCCTTTATATCTAACATATTACTTTTCATTTAATTAAAAATACTTCTCATACTTCTTTAGTATGCAAATGTAAAAGCAAAGATAAGGATAACTATACTTTAGCCTACTAAATATTAATTTAAAATTAATCTAAATATGTTTTGTAACGCGTAAAAAAGATTCTATTTTTGCCATAATTTAGAACTATTTCAAATAAACAACTCAAATGAAAAAACTAACAGCTTTATTCCTAATCGTTACAGCAATGATGAGCTGTAACTCTAAAAAAGAACAAGAGTCTACACCAGTTGAAACGACTCAAGTAAAAGAAAGAATTATTTCTCTAAATGGAGCAATTACAGAAACGCTTGTTGCACTTGGAGAAAAAGAAAATATAATAGCAGTAGACGTAACTAGCACTTATCCTGAAGACATTAAAACAACAGCTCAAGATCTAGGACATACTTCTAAAATATCAATTGAAAGCATTATGGCGTTAAAACCAACGGTTATATATGCTACAGAAAAAGACCTTAACGACGATTTCAAAAGTCAATTAGAAAAGACAAAAATCCGCTTAGAAGTTATTAAACAAGAGTTCACTTTAGAAGGAACTAAGACATTAATAAAAACTGTAGCTCAGTCATTAAACAATGAAAACTACCAATCGCTTCTAGACAAAATAGATCAAGACTTACAAGGTCTTCCTTCTTTTGAAAACAAACCTAAAGTATTGTTTATCTATGCTCGTGGTGCTGCTACCCTTCTAGTTGCAGGAGATAAAACACCTGTAAACAATATTGTAGATCTAGCAGGAGGACAAAACGCAGTAACAGAATTTGAAGATTTCAAACCTCTTACACCAGAATCATTACTAAACAGTAACCCAGACTATATCCTAATGTTCACAACAGGATTACAAAGTATGGGAGGTATCGATGGAGTATTAAAAATCGATGGTATCAACAAAACTAATGCTGGTAAAAACAAAAAAGTAATTGCGATGGATGGCTTATTACTAAGTGGATTCGGTCCAAGAGTAGGCCAAGCAGCAAAAGAATTAAATCAACTACTATCTGAATAAATTATAATGAAAACCAAACTCTCTTTTTACGCAATAGTATTATCTGTTATCTTAATTGTGATAGCCATTGCGTCTATATTCATAGGAGTTTATCAATTTGAGTCTGGATCATTCCAGACTTTATATCAAATATTGTTCACTAAGCAAGAGGTAAATCCAAGCGACTATTATGTATTTTTTGATGTCCGACTTCCCAGAGTTCTAATGGCAATCTTAACTGGCGCTGGACTATCTCTTGCCGGAACAACACTTCAAGGGATGTTTAAGAATCCCCTTGCTTCGCCAGATCTTATAGGTATTACAGCTGGATCTGTATTATTTGCAGCAGTGACTATTGTTTTAGGATCTCATATTAAATCCTTGATCCCAGAAGCTGTACACTACTCATTATTGAGTATAATGAGCTTTGTAGGAGCTATCATCACGATGTCCTTTGTATATAAAATGTCTACTACAGCGGGTAAGACTAATATCAGTGTATTACTACTATCAGGAGTAGCTATTACTTCTCTGACGGGTGCTGCGACAGGTTTGCTGACTTACTTATCAAGTGATGAAGAATTGAGAAATTTAACCTTTTGGACCTTAGGTAGCTTAGCAGGAGCGACTTGGACTAAAGTTAGTATCCTTGCAGTAGTTGTATTAGTTTCTATAATCTTGCTAATCAACAAGGGAAAGGCCTTAAATGCGATGATGCTAGGAGAACGAGATGCTACACACTTAGGAATACCAGTAGAAAAAACAAAGAAAAAAATAGTATTATTATCCGCCCTTATGGTAGGTACCATAGTAGCATTCACTGGAACTATAGGATTCGTAGGATTAATAGTTCCATATATACTTAGACTTGTTTTTAAATCTAACTATTACTTCATTCTACCCCTATCTACACTATGTGGTAGTATACTATTATTAGTTGCAGATACGATAAGCAGAACACTAGTGCCTCCTTCAGAGATTCCGATAGGTATTCTTACTTCGATTATGGGAGCACCAGTATTTATTGCTATATTAATCAAGTTTAAAAAATCACTCTAGTTATGATTGAAGCTTTTAAAATAAACTATTTAGCAAAAGGAAATTATATCATTAACGATATAGACTTCGAATGTAAAGAAGGTGAGTTTATTGCAATATTAGGTCCTAATGGAGCGGGTAAGTCTACGTTTTTAAGTATACTTGCTGACGAATTACACGAAAAGGGAAACAAAGTTCTATTGAAATCATGTGAATACCCTAAATGGTGTAGTAAAGAACTACCTAAGCACAAAGCTAAGTTTTCACAACATCACAATGGAGATATACCTCTAAACGTAGAAGATGTAGTGATGATGGGTAGATATCCTTATTTTGACCACATCCCTACAGAAGACGACAAAACTGCAGTACAGCAGAGTATGGACTGTATAGACATCTGTCCACTACAGCACAGAGAGTACAATCATCTATCAGGAGGAGAGAAACAACGCGTCCACTTAGCTAGAGTATTATCACAGTTAAACAATAATGTTGAAAATAAGCTGTTATTCTTAGACGAACCTTTGAACAATCTAGATGTACTACATCAGCACCGTATCATGGACATCATTAAAGAATTTACAGCAAAAGGAAATACAGCTATCGTAGTAATACATGATCTAAATTTAGCAGCACAGTATGCTGATAAAATACTCTTGCTACAAAAAGGAAAAAAAGTAATCTATGACACACCTGCAGCAGTATTAACTCAAGAGATCATCTCTGAGGTATATAACTTTCCATGTGTGGTGACTAAAAACCCTGTTAGCAATAACCCTTTAATAATATTTGGTATCTAAAAACAATAATTATGAGTACAAGCACACAAACATTAAAAGAACGTTGGGACGCTCTAAAGGTGACCAATCCACATATTAGAATACGCAACGCAGCCAAAGAACTTAACGCTAGTGAAATGGAATTGCTTGCTACACAAATAGGAGAATCTGTTACGCGATTAAAACCTGAATTTGAAGCAATACTATCTGAAGTAGAAACTTTAGGAAAAGTAATGGCACTTACGCGTAATGACGAATGTGTACACGAGAGAAAAGGGGTGTATGCTAACCCAGATTTTAGTAGCCCTCACGCTGGTCTATTCGTTAATCCAGACATTGATTTAAGAATCTTCTTAAGTCATTGGAAAAAAGCTTTTGCAGTAGTAGAAAAAGCAGGAGATAAAGACAGAATGAGTTTACAGTTCTTTGGTAAAGATGGTGAAGCTATTCACAAGATCTATTTAGTTCCTCAGAGCAACGAAGAAGCATTCCACGCATTAGTAAAAAAATATACTTCAGAAAATCAGTCAACTGAAGAAACAACAGAGCCTTATATACATAATCTAGACGAAAGATTAGATGAAGAGATAGATGTAGAAGGATTCAGAACAGAGTGGAAAGAACTAAAAGATACACATAACTTCTTTTCATTATTAAAGAAATACAACCTAACGCGTACGCAAGCATTAAGATTAGCTCCAGATGAGTACTACGCTAAGCAGATTACTAAAGATGCTATCGTAACCTTGTTAGAAGGTGCTTCAGAGGCACAGACACCTATTATGGTCTTTGTCGGGAATAGAGGTAATATCCAGATTCACACAGGCGAAGTAAAAAGAACGATGTGGCATCAGAACTGGTACAATGTACTAGACCCAGACTTCAATATGCACTTAGATATGGATAAGATAGCACAGACATGGATAGTGCGCAAACCTACAGAAGATGGTATTGTAACTTCTGTAGAAGTATTCAACGAGATTGGCGAAATCATCGTCCAATTCTTTGGTAAGAGAAAACCAGGAATACCAGAATTAGAACAATGGAGAGAACTAGTTGCTAAACTAGCTTAATATACTAAAAAGTGGAAGGTATACCTTCCACTTTTTTTATTTTCAGTAGGTCCCCTTCTATTCATCAAAAATAAAAAATTACATATTTTTTAAGACAACACAACAAAAATTAGGAATAACAAAATTGCCTTAAGACAATATCGCCTTAATACACCTACTCTCAAATGATATCACCATTAAATCGACAATCACAACATTTCAACAAATAATAGTTATCAACAGATGTTTAATAACTAATTATGATTTTCAAACATTTTCTATTGATTTAGTCCTTAGTAAAGAGTAAATTAGCTAAGATAACTTCGTCAATCTTATCTACTTACACACAAGGCTATCGCAGTGTTTACAAGTGTTTATCACTTTTAAAAAGTACACTTACTTGACGTTTTGACTAGAATAAGATTGTCCTAATTATGTAATCTAATAAAATTAAGCTATGTCGATTTTTGATAAAAGAGTAAACTACAAACCGTTTGAGTATCCTGGAATTTACCAATTCACAGATGCAATTAATAAATCATTTTGGGTACATAGTGAAGTTGACTTCACAGCAGATACACAAGATTTCCATTCGCACTTAACGAAAGAAGAACAACTAGCTATTAAGCATAGTTTATTAGCTATTGCACAGATAGAAGTTGCAGTTAAGACCTTTTGGGGAAACTTATACTTACACTTCCCTAAACCAGAATTTAATGGGCTAGGAAGTACATTTGCAGAATGTGAGTTTAGACACTCAGAAGCATATTCTAGATTATTAGATGTATTAGGATATAATGACGAGTTCGAGAACTTACTGACAGTACCTGTTATTAAAGAAAGAGTAGAATACTTATCAGAAGTATTAGAAAACTCTGGTAACTATACTGACCGCAAAAAATACGTAGTATCTCTTATCCTATTCTCTTTATTGATAGAGAATGTATCTCTGTTCAGCCAGTTTGCCATCATCTTATCTTTTACTCGTTTTAAAGGACTGATGAAGAATGTGAGCAACATCATCGCATGGACATCAGTAGACGAGCAAGTACATGCTAACGCAGGTATTTATATCGTTAATGTGATTAGAGACGAGTTTCCAGACTTCTTTGATGACGAGTTAATCAATCATGTCAATGAAGTAATCCATAAATCTATCGAGATCGAAAGTAGAATCTTAGACTGGATCTTCAGCACAGGAGAAATAGAAACGGTAAACAAAGCTGATCTATTAAACTTCATGAAGTTCAGAGTAGACGAAAGTATGCAAAAGATTGGCCTTAAAAAGGTATTTAATATCACCCACGAACAATACAAACCAATGGCTTGGTTCGAAGAAGAAGTGTTCGCAAACAGTTTAGATGATTTCTTCGCTAAGAGACCTGTTGACTATACGAAGCACGATAAGAGTTTCTCTGCAGACGACCTATTCTAAACCAAAAAATTCACTATCAAAAAAACCTAAAAGAATTCTATGAACAATTTCTCATTACCATTATTGACAGAAGACAACGATAACCTAACAGAAAAACTTTGGTGGAAAAACTCCGAAAGTGAACAAATCCTTAATAGAGGATACTTGCTTAAAGGAGAGACAGTAGAAGGTGCTATCGACCGTATCGCATCAGCTGCTGCCAGAAGACTGTATAAACCTGAATTAAAAGAATCATTCCAAGAGATGATAGAACGTGGATGGATGAGTCTAAGCTCTCCTATATGGGCTAATATGGGTACAGAGAGAGGTCTACCTATTTCTTGTTTTAACGTACATATTCCAGATGGTATAGAAGGAATCACACACAAGCTTGGTGAAGTAATTATGCAAACCAAAATCGGTGGTGGTACATCAGGTTACTTTGGAGCGCTGCGCGAGAGAGGTAGTGCAGTAACAGATAATGGTAAGAGTAGTGGTGCTGTAAGCTTTATGAAGTTGTTCGATACAGCTATGGACACTATATCACAAGGAGGTGTGCGTAGAGGTGCTTTTGCAGCATACCTAGACATAGACCATCCTGACTGTGAAGAATTCTTAAATATAAAAAATATCGGTAACCCTATCCAGAACCTATTCTATGGAGTATGTATACCAGACTACTGGATGCAAGAGATGATAGATGGGGATAGAGAGAAGAGACAATTATGGGCTAAAGTACTAGAGAGTCGCCAACAAAAAGGTATGCCATACTTATTCTTCTCTGATAATGTGAATGGGCATAAACCACAAGTATACAAAGATCTTAATATGCGTGTGAACGCAAGTAACCTTTGTTCTGAGATTATGCTTCCTTCTTCTGATGACGAATCGTTCATCTGTTGTTTATCTTCTATGAACTTAGAGTTATACGACGAGTGGAAAGACACAGAAGCTGTTAAACTAGCGATCTACTTCCTAGACGCAGTACTTCAAGAGTTTATAGAAAAAACAGAAGGAAACTACTATTTAGCTGCTGCTAATCGTTTTGCTAAACGTCATAGAGCGCTAGGATTAGGTGTACTAGGATGGCACTCATACTTACAGAAGAATATGATCCCATTCGAAGGGCTACAAGCTAAAATGCTAACAAATCAAATATTTGATAACATTAGTACTAAAGCAGACAAAGCGTCTCAAGAATTAGCGCGCATCTATGGTGAACCAGAGATCATGAAAGGATATGGTAGACGTAACACGACTACTATGGCTATCGCGCCTACTACCTCATCATCTGCTATCTTAGGACAGACTTCTCCAGGGATAGAACCTTTTAGTAGTAACTATTACAAAGCTGGATTATCTAAAGGAAACTTCATGCGTAAGAATAAATACCTAACGAAGTTATTAGAAGAAAAAGGCTTAGACAACGAAGAGACATGGAGAACTATAATGCTTAACGGTGGTAGTGTACAGCAGATAGAAGGTCTTACTGAAGAAGAAAAAGCAGTATTCAAGACATTCAAAGAAATCAGTCAACTTGAAATCATACAACAAGCTGCTGTGAGACAGAAGTACGTAGACCAAGCACAAAGCTTAAACCTAAACATCCCTTCTGCCCTACCGATCAAGGAAGTAAACAACCTAATGATCGAAGCATGGAAACTAGGAGTTAAAACACTATACTACCAGCGTAGTCAGAGTGTATCTAAAGAGATGGTAACGAACCTAGTGACATGTAGTAGTTGTGAATCTTAAGAACTCAATCTATATTATCTTATAATCTATACAGAGAGAATCTTCATACAGAGGGTTCTCTCTTTTTTTATCCCTCCTCTTCTACCTCATCGTATTATACAGTATGTCAAAGAACGTATGAACTATAATTCTATGGACAAAACTATTACTTCATACTTTCTTTATCCTCTACATTGCCTTTTATGACTGTATATGCACACTTCTAGTCTATTATGGTCGCATAAAGTGGGATAGGTATAATATTGTATATACAACCTTTTTAAGCGCGTATTATTGACTAAAGCAACTCTATGTGATAGTTACCTTAAAATAGCGTAAGAACGCCTAAAAACAACTACAGTGCAATACAAGCTACTTACTAGCCATCAATACCAAAACCTTATAATAATCAGAACACACCAACATTTAATAATAACACAAAAAAGAAATCATCATCAATAAAACACCAACATCTTAAAATAATGTTAAAAACAAGTAGTTTTATACCCTCACATTCTAAGAAACAACGCATTACATTTTTTGGCACGATATATGAAATATTCATTGTACAACAAAAACAACAAACTTTCTTTTTCTTAAGCGACCTAGCTCCCCCAATAGCTAGGTCGTTTTTATTATTATACTTAGCATACCTAACCAATATGACCATAGCATTTATTAAATGCAAAAAGAGACTGCCTGAGGCAGTCTCTTTTATATTTGACCAAGTATAAAAAACGTGAAATTAAATTTCAAATCCCATAGATACTCCTAATTTTCCAGCAATTACTTTCGCTACCTTAGATTTTAACTCAGGTATTTTTACAGACTCCATTACTTCATCTGTAAAAGCATACATTAGTAATGCTTTTGCTTCTTTCTTAGGAATTCCTCTTTGACGCATATAGAACATAGCCTCATCGTCTAACTGTCCTATAGTACATCCATGCGAACACTTCACATCATCAGCGAAGATTTCTAACTGTGGTTTAGCATAGATAGTAGCTTTCTCACTTAATAATATATTATTACTCTGTTGGAAACCATCTGTTTTTTGTGCTATTTTATCCACATAGATCTTACCATTGAATACCCCAGTAGAGTTACCATCATAGATACCTTTATAGTTCTGGTGGCTCTCACAGTTAGGCTGGTTATGAGATACTAATGTGTAGTGATCCACGTGTTGTTTTTCACTGATTAGTGTCACTCCTTTTAACGTACTATCAATGCGTTCTCCGTCTTGATAGAAGTTTAAGTTATTTCTAGTCAACTTACCTCCGAATGAGAAAGTATGAACAGAAACTCTACTCTCTTGCTTCTGAGTAATATATGTATTGTCTACTAGTGTAGCTTCTTCGTTATCATTCTGTAACTTATAGAAATCTACGATAGCACGTTTATGCGCTACGATCTCAGTTACAGCATTAGTAAGTACAGTAGAGTTAGTCAAGTTTTGATGTCTTTCTACGATCTGTACATGAGCATTCTCTCCTACTACTACTAAGTTACGAGGTTGTACTAACAGGGCTTTATCTGCTACCGTAGAGAAGTATATAATCTCTATCGGCTTAGCTACTACTTTACTTTTAGGGATATTAATAAAAGCTCCCTCAGTAGCGAAAGCTGTGTTTAGCGCTGTCATACTATCCGTCTTATCAGCCGTATTGTTATAAAAGGCATCGATCACCATTTTATATTTAGGCTTAGTCATTGCTGATGACATTAAGCATACGTCTAACCCATCATGAGTAGTAGATGATAAGTGAGAACTGAACACTCCATTGATAAACACCAATTTATAAGTATCAGAATCACTTAAGAAGTATTTCTTTACATCTTTATACTCTATCGCTGTCTCCTCTTTCTGTAATACGCGGAATTCATTCTTTAAAATTGAGTTTAATGAAGTATACTTCCACGCTTCTACTTTCTTAGTAGGAAATCCTTTATCTTCGAATGTCTTTAATGCTTCTAAACGGATATCGTGTAAACCTTCATGTTCACCTTTTAAACCTTGTTCAAAAGCCACAAAAGACGTAATTAATTTATCTTTAAGCTCCATAATTCTTTCTTTGCAATTAGATTAAAATGATTGATTCTTGAGATCTAGTATTCTTACTTCTCTAAAGAAGCTTTGATCCAATCGTATCCTTTTTCTTCTAATTCCAATGCCAATTCTTTACCTCCTGTCTTAACGATTTTTCCATCGTATAATACGTGTACGAAATCTGGCACGATATAGTCTAATAAACGTTGGTAGTGTGTAATTAACACTACTGCGTTATCTTCACTTTTTAGTTTGTTCACTCCATTAGCTACGATACGTAGAGCATCGATATCTAATCCTGAGTCAGTCTCATCTAGGATAGCTAACTTAGGCTCTAACATAGCCATCTGGAAGATCTCATTACGTTTTTTCTCACCACCAGAGAATCCTTCGTTAAGAGAACGAGATAAGAACTTTCTATCGATCTCTAATAACTCTGCTTTCTCTTTGATTTTTTTCAACATCTCGTTCGCAGGCATTTCTTCTAATCCTTGTGCTTTACGTGATTCGTTGATTGCTGTTTTCATAAAGTTAGTTACAGAAACACCAGGAATCTCCACAGGATATTGGAACGATAAGAACACTCCTTTATGAGCTCTTTCTTCTGGTCCTAATTCTCCTAACTCTTCTCCATCTAAAAGAATCTCTCCTTCAGTAACTTCGAATGCTTCATTACCAGTGATCACAGATGATAGTGTACTCTTACCAGCACCGTTAGGTCCCATGATAGCGTGTACTTCACCAGCTTTTACTTCTAAGTTAATTCCTTTTAATATTTCTTTATCTTCAACACTTGCGTGTAAATTTTTTATCTGTAACATAAATTGTCTTATTTAATTTTGTTGAGGTAATCTGATTTTTTGAACTCTTTAGTTTAGGCGTAGATTAACCTACACTTCCTTCTAAAGAAATCTCTAATAATTTTTGTGCTTCTACAGCGAACTCCATTGGCAACTTATTCAACACATCCTTAGAGAATCCGTTAACGATAAGTGCAATTGCTTTTTCTGTAGGAATACCACGTTGGTTACAATAGAAGATTTGGTCTTCACCGATCTTACTAGTTGTCGCCTCATGCTCGATCTGAGCAGTAGTATTCTTAGCCTCGATATAAGGGAATGTATGAGCTCCACACTCATTACCCATTAATAAAGAGTCACATTGAGAGAAGTTACGAGCATTCTCAGCTCTAGGTCCCATCTGAACCAATCCTCTATAACTATTTTGAGATTTACCAGCAGATATACCTTTCGAAATAATAGTAGACTTCGTATTCTTACCTAAGTGTACCATCTTAGTACCAGTATCCGCCTGTTGGAAGTTATTCGTCACAGCGATAGAGTAAAACTCACCGATAGAGTTATCCCCTTTTAATATACATGATGGGTACTTCCATGTCACAGCAGATCCAGTCTCTACTTGTGTCCAAGAGATCTTAGCATTCTTCTCACATAGACCACGTTTAGTCACGAAGTTAAATACTCCTCCTTTTCCTTCACTGTCTCCAGGGAACCAGTTCTGAACAGTAGAATATTTAATCTCAGCATCATCCATAGCGATAAGCTCTACTACAGCAGCGTGTAATTGGTTCTCATCACGTGATGGTGCAGTACATCCCTCTAAGTAAGAAACATAACTACCCTCATCAGCGATCACTAATGTACGCTCAAACTGACCTGTACCAGCCTGGTTAATACGGAAGTATGTAGACAACTCCATAGGACAACGAACACCCTTAGGAATATAACAGAATGAACCGTCTGAGAATACCGCAGAGTTCAGCGCTGCATAGAAGTTATCTGTCTGTGGTACCACAGTACCTAAATATTTCTTCACTAGCTCTGGGTGCGTCTTGATCGCCTCAGAGATAGAGCAGAATATAATACCTTTCTCAGCTAGAGTCTCTTTAAATGTAGTCGCTACAGACACAGAGTCCATCACGATATCCATCGCTACACCAGTAAGGCGCTTCTGTTCATTAAGCGAAATACCTAGTTTATTAAAAGTCTCTATCAGTTCTGGATCCACCTCATCTAAGCTCTTATACTCATCCTTCTTCTTAGGTGCAGAGTAGTAAGATATAGCTTGAAAATCAGGTTTAGTATAGTTCACATTAGCCCATTCTGGCTCTACCATAGATTCCCAGATACGGAATGCTTCTAACCTCCACTCAGTCATCCACTCAGGCTCACCTTTCTTAGCAGAGATCGCTCTAACAATATCTTCATTTAACCCAACAGGAAATGTCTCTGACTCTATATCTGTATAGAATCCATACTCATACTCCTTGGTTTCTAATTCTTTCTTTAAATCTTCTTCTGTATACTTACTCATATATTTATACTTAAAAGCCACTACTTTCTCGTACGCTTCTTTTATTAAACTAATTATCAAAAGGAAAGAAAGACAGACGTACATCCGCCTTTCTACCTTGAGGTCTTATAATGAAAAGCTTTCTCCACATCCGCAAGTTCTACTTGCATTTGGATTGTTGAAATAAAAACCTTTACCGTTCAATCCTCCAGAATACTCTAAAGTCGTTCCTACTAGGTACAAAAAGCTTTTCTTATCCACTGCGATTCTCACCCCATTGTCTTCGAAAACCTTATCATCTTCTCCTATCTCGTGATCAAATTTTAATTGATACGAAAGTCCGGAACATCCTCCACTAGTCACTCCTACACGTACATAATCTGTAGTATGGTTAAA
Source organism: Myroides odoratimimus (assembly GCF_004337635.1). Classification (NCBI taxonomy): domain Bacteria; kingdom Pseudomonadati; phylum Bacteroidota; class Flavobacteriia; order Flavobacteriales; family Flavobacteriaceae; genus Myroides; species Myroides odoratimimus. Next base: position 1,148,767 of record NZ_CP037427.1, on the reverse strand, counting down.
CCCTTCATCATCCATCAAAAGGGCTACGCGTTTACTCGCTATATCTGAAACTTTTATCATACCTTTTTTAAAATAGATTAGTTCTAAAATTTGATTTACAAAGGTATTATAAAAAAATGGTTTCTTGTACTAACTAACATATTTATAACGATTAGAAGTTTTAATACTAATATCAATAAAAACTATCGTTAGAACTCCTTTTTTGATATTCTTTCCTAACTACTTTAGTAAAAAAACTACTGAAAACTAATCACTTAATTCGATTATTTTGCTCTACTAAAATACTTTATTGCAAATATTGTACCTTTAATTATACTATTCAAGGACATTTAAAAGAATGTATTGAACAAATCAAGGGAATATTTTTTTAAAAAGACAAAGTTATCCTTTATCAATAAAATATAAAAGCGAAAAATAACAAATATCTATCTCTAAATACACAATAAAAAAGACCCGCCTATCCCCTCCCTATACTTTTACAAACAGATGAACCCCCGCATCAAACAAAGTAACACATACAAACTATAGACGGATCATCATCCGTGTCAAACAAACAAAGTAACCCTAACAATATCAAACCTTAAATACAATTCCTTCTCCCCATCATGCAGAAGGCAAACATTCCTAATTCTAAATTTCTAATTCTTCATTAACTATCGCCCTCTTTTGCCCTTTTTGGCTATTATTGGAGAGATTGCCTTCCTTTGGTTACTTCATTTCACCATAAAAAATTATTAATCAACACCTTATCACTATTTAATCAAAAAGTGTTCGGAAGCTGTTCGGTAATACCCAGTGTTTACTTGGGATAAGCACCCTTTTACCGAACCGTACTAAATCTCTACCCGAACCATCTACTTACTAGTATCACTTCTCTTTACTACCTATCAGATTCTATGTTACACTAAGGCCAGTGACAGACTTTTGCAAAAAAGAGAGACTAGGAGAAATAATTTTAGTAATTTGCACCTAACTCAAATAAACTAAAACAATTATGAAACTATACGCTATAGAAAGTGGCAACTTTAAACTAGATGGTGGTGCTATGTTTGGCGTTGTTCCTAAAGTGATTTGGAACAAAACCAACCCTGCGGATGCTAATAACCTCATCGACTTAGGGGCTAGACTACTCCTTATCGAAGAGGGCAACAGACTGATCCTTATCGATACAGGTATGGGAAATAAACAATCTGATAAATTCTTTGGATATTATAATCTATGGGGTGGCCATAGTATAGATAAGTCTCTAGCTAAGCATGGCTTTCACAGAGATGATATCACAGATGTATTTTTGACACACTTACACTTCGATCACGTAGGAGGTGCTGTAGACTGGAATAGCGATAGAACAGGATATGTAAACGCGTTTAAAAACGCGAAGTACTGGACGAATGAGAATCACTGGCAATGGGCAACTAAACCGAATGCTAGAGAGAAGGCTTCTTTCTTATCAGAGAACATACTTCCTATACAGGAGAGCGGTGCACTTCACTTTATCCCAAAGGCTGAAGGAAACATACTGCACAACTCAGAATTAGGCTTTGATATCTTCTTCGCAGATGGACATACTGAGAAACAAATGATCCCTATACTGAACTATAAAGGAAAAAAGATAGCTTATGTAGCCGATCTACTGCCTACAGTAGGACACATCCCTCTTCCTTATGTAATGGGATACGATACAAGACCTCTGCTAACACTAGACGAAAAAGAGAAATTCTTAAAGATGGCAGCTGATGACAACTGGTATTTGTTCTTAGAACACGATGCTCATAATGAAATCATCACTGTACAACATACCGAAAAAGGAGTGAGACTAAATGAGAATTTAAAAGCTAATGAAATCTTAATTTAGTGTTAAGTACACTTTCAAGATGTAACTTATTTATATTTTTAGCACGAATAACATTGATAATTTAAATTTAACTATAATGCGATTGATTAAACCTTTATACCTATCAGCTGCTTTAGCATTAGCCCTAACTAGCTGTGGTACAACAAGTACGATTACCAATACACCAATCTCGGGTGTAGATAATCTACCGAAGAGAACAACAAAACTTACAGAAGAACAATTACGCAGATGGAGTCATTTAGACATCATCAATGACACTGTTCCTGGAATGTCTGTAGACAGAGCGTATGAAGAAATTCTTAAAGGAAAGAAATTACCTAAGAAAGTAATTGTAGGAGTTGTAGATTCAGGTATTGAGATTGATCATGATGATTTAAAGACTCAAGTTTGGACAAACCCTAATGAAATAGCGGGTAATGGTATCGATGATGATAATAATGGATACATCGATGATATCCACGGATGGAACTTCTTAGGACAGTCTGTACACGAAAACATGGAATTAGTACGTGTGATCCGTAGAGGAGATGATGGTTCTGAGCAGTATAAAAGAGCTGTGAAGGAATACGACGAAGAGATAAAAAGCAACCAAGAGAGCAAACTACGCGTAGACATGTTATTGCGTGCGAATGAGCGTATCGCAAAATACCTAGATAAGAAGGACTACACAATGGATGACTTAAACAGTATTCCATTAGACGCAAATGAAGAGATTCTTCACTCTAAGAATGTTATGTATAATATCTTAGCAGGTGGAAGAGAGTTATCTTGGTTAGAAGCTTACAAAAACAGTGTAGAAAGTAAAGCGAAACATCACTTAAACTTAGAGTTCGATGGTAGAAAGATAGTAGGTGATGATCATACAGATATCAATGATAGAATCTATGGTGATAACAACGTGATCGGACCTGTAAGAGAAGAGGCTAAACACGGTACTCACGTAGCTGGTATTATCGCTCAGACTCGTGGTAATAACTTAGGTGGAGACGGTGTAGCATCTGAGGTAGCAGAGATCATGGCTGTAAGAGCTGTACCTGATGGAGATGAGTATGATAAGGATATCGCATTAGGGATCAGATATGCAGTAGATAACGATGCTAAAGTAATCAACGGAAGCTTCGGTAAATACTATGAAGAAAACAGTCAGTGGGTACGTGACGCTATTAAATATGCAGAAGAGAAAGATGTACTTATCGTAGTAGCTGCTGGTAATGATGCTATGGACTTAAACATCCCTGGAGGTGTAGAGCGCTATCCTAATGATAATGTAAAGATGGGACCAGAGATCTCTAACAACTTCCTAGTAGTAGGAGCTCTTAACCCAGAGTTTGGTAAAAATATGGTGGCTCGTTTCTCTAACTATGGAGATTATGACGTAGACGTATTCGCTCCTGGAGTGAAGATCTATGCTACTGTACCAACGAATACTTATGAGTACTTACAAGGTACTTCTATGGCTTCTCCTAACGTAGCAGGTGTTGCAGCATTAGTGAGAGCTTATTACCCAGAGTTTACAGCTGGAGAAGTGAAGAAAATCATCATGGACTCAGGTGTAGCAGTAAACTTCGACGTAGTAGTAGGTGAGAAAAAAGAAATCAGAAATTTCCAATCTATCTCTACTTCTGGTAAGTTTGTAAATGCTTACAATGCATTACTATTAGCTGAGAAATTGTCAAAAGCTAAAAAATAAAACTTGTAACTAAGTAACCCTTAATATAAAAAGCTCCACATTTATGCATAATATATGTGGAGTTTTGATTTCAAACACATTATGAAAAAAATATTACTAACTCTAGCTATTTGCTCTATTGCCTTAATAGATGTAATCGCTCAAAACAACCCTAATCCAGGTTATTGGCAACAACATGTTGACTATAAAATGGACGTGAAGATGGACGTGAAAAAGTACCAATATTCGGGTACTCAAAAGTTAACTTATACGAACAATTCACCTGATACTTTAAAGGCAGTATACTTCCACCTTTACTACAACGCATTCCAACCAAATAGTGATATGGATGCGCTACTATCAAATATCGCTGATCCTGACTCTCGTATGGTAGATACTAAAACAGTGAGAGGTAGAAAAGTATTTGAAAGTAGAATCACAAAGCTAAAAGACAATGAAATAGGATACTTAAAGGTATCTAAAATGATGCAAGATGGTGAGGCTTTAGAGACGAAAGAAGTAGGTACTGTACTAGAGGTGACTCTAAAAAAACCTATTGCTCCTAAGTCATCTACTGTATTCACAATGAACTTCGATGGACAAGCTCCTGTGATGATCCGTAGAGCTGGTAGAAACTCTAAAGAGGGTGTAGCACTGTCTATGTCTCAATGGTTCCCTAAGATCGCTGAATACGACTTCGAAGGATGGCATGCTGAGCAGTATCTAGGTAGAGAGTTCCACAGTGTATGGGGTGATTTCGACGTAAAAATTACATTAGATAAAAACTATATCTTAGGTGGTACAGGTAATATCATAAATAATAATGAGGTGGGATATGGATACCAAGATGCTGGTATCGATGATAACTCTATCAAGAAAGGTAAAGAGCTTACATGGCACTTTAAGGCTGAGAATGTACTAGACTTTACATGGGCAGCAGACCCTAACTTCATACACGATACGTATGATGGACCTGATGGAGTGAAACTTCACTTCTTATATAAAAACAATCCTGCTATTATAGATAACTGGAAAAAACTACAGCCTGTAACAGCAGAGTTAATGAAATTCTTCAATGAGAATGTAGGTCCTTACCCTTATAACCAATACTCTGTAATACAAGGTGGTGATGGAGGTATGGAATACTCTATGTGTACCTTAATCACAGGAGAGAGATCATTCCCTAGCTTAGCAGGTGTGACTGCTCATGAGTTAGCACACAGTTGGTTCCAACATGCATTAGCTACTAATGAGACAAAACACGAATGGATGGATGAAGGGTTTACTTCATTTATCTCTGACCTAGCGATGCTAAAGATCTTACCTAAAGACCAACAAGAAGATGTGAACCCGTTCGGATCTACTTATAAGAGCTACTACAGCTTAGTGTCTAAGGGGATGCAAGAGCCATTAAGTACACATGCAGATCATTATCTTACGAATAGAGCATATTCTACATCTGCATACAGCAGAGGGTCTATCTTCTTAACTCAGTTAGCTTACTTAATCGGGTGGGATAATATGATGACTACACTGAGAACGTACTATAATGAATACAAGTTCACTCACCCTACTCCTAATGACTTCAAGCGTGTAGCAGAGAAAGTATCTGGTGCTGTATTAGACCAATATTTAATCGACTGGACACAGACGAACAACACGATAGACTACTCTATCCTATTCGTAGAAGAGGTACAGAAAAACCAAACTTTAGTTACTTTAGGAAGAATGGGAAGAATGGGGATGCCACTAGATATCTTAGTAGAATACGAAGATGGTTCTATAGAAACGTTCTATATCCCTTATACTTCAATGCACTGGATAAAACCTAACCAATTTGTACAATACGAAAGAACAGTATTAGATGGATGGGGATGGGCTCAACCAGAGTATAAATTCACAATCAACAAGCCAAAAGGTACTATTAAGAAAATAGTGATCGACCCAAGCCAGTTTATGGCTGATGTAAATCAAGAAAATAGTATCTATACAAAATAGAAATAGGCCGCAGTAGCGGCCTATTTTATTTATAAATATTTCATATTCCTTTGCTACCTTTGCAATCTATATGGAACAAAAAAAATACAATTATCCTAAAAAGGAAAAGCTAAAAAGCAAAACTGTAATCGAAGAGTTATTTACAACAGGTAAAACTGTGAGTAAATACCCTTTGAGAATGGTATATGTGCAGATAGCTAATCAAGAAGACCTCCCTCTAAAAGTAGGGGTGTCTGTATCTAAACGCCATTTTAAAAAGGCGGTAGATAGAAACTATTTTAAAAGATTATTACGTGAAGCATATAGGCTAAATAAACACTTACTTCTAGAAAATATAGATAAGCCTTATGCTATGATGCTATTCTATCAATCTAAAGATAGATTAACATTCAAAGATGTAAACGAGAAGATGATTAAGCTTTTCGAAAAATTCATAGACGCTACAACAGAAAAAAAAGAAGATACTCCTTAATAATTTATCTTTTTTACCCCTTATATTTGCACTATATCAAAAATACATTTAACTTAATAGTTTTCTGATTATTAATCATTAAATACTAATAAATAAATATCTTTTCATTATCTAAAAGTATTATTTATTCTTGATTGAGTTGATCATTTTTACAATACATAGCATCTAATGCTACTTACGTGTAAGAGTTCAGAAAAGCATTGTTATAAATATTCCTGAGATAATTCAGGATTTAAAATAGTGATAGCTCTATGCAAAATTTAGAAAAAGGAAATTGTTTAATTAAAACCGATAGTGATGTAAAACACATCTCTACATCTAACAAAAGCACTCTAGACCTTAATACTACACACAAAGGTCTTGAAGTAGCTAATAACAGATTGCGCCACATTCCTTTACAAGGTCAGTCTAACTTCAGAGACCTAGGCGGATATCAAACAGAAGACAATAAAACGGTTAGATGGGGATGCTTATTCCGCTCAGGACAATTGAGTAACTTAACTAACCTAGACCTAGACTACCTTAGCTCACTTCCATTGACTACAATAGTAGACTTTAGAAGTAAAGAAGAAAGTGAAGAGCAGAAAACACTCTTGCCTAAAACGGTAGTTAATGAAGTACTTCTGCCCATCACACCTGGTAATCTTAGTAAGAATCAGGTAATGCAGATCGTGCAAGAAGGTGATGTAGACCTAGCGACTAAGTTTTTAGTGGATATCAATGAACAACTAGTACTCGACAATCAAAGTCAATACAAAGCTTTCTTTAGAGAGGTAGAGTGTTCAGAGGCTCCATTAATGTTTAACTGTACAGCGGGTAAAGATAGAACAGGCTTAGCTGCTGCTCTACTCCTATCTGCTCTAGGCGTGAATCAGCATACAGTGATAGAAGATTATCTATTGACTAATCAATATGTCAATCTCAATATACAAAAGATACAACAACAATTTAATCTAGAAATACAACAAGCAGAAACACTTCTAACCCTATTCACAGTACAAGAACAATTCTTAGATAAGGCATTGAATACTATAGAAAAATATTATACTTCTGTAGAACAGTACTTGACAGAAATATTAGAAGTGGATATCGCTTTGTTAAAAGCAAAATATCTTTACTAAACTAAGACTAGCCATGGAGTGGTATATATTCCTATTCTGACTATTAGCTTATTAGTAACCATATCGTTACAAATTACAAGTTTAAATCCGACACTTTTATGCAAGCACAGTCATCACATGGCCACAGTTCTCAATTGAATAAAATAACCTTAGGGACACTACTAGTGACCTTAGGTATTATCTATGGAGACATTGGTACATCCCCACTTTATGTAATGAAAGCCATCATAGGAAAAGAGGTTATCCGAGAGGATATTGTCTTAGGAGCTATTTCATGCGTTTTTTGGACTTTAACCTTACAGACGACCATTAAATATGTTTTTCTAACTCTAAAAGCAGATAATAATGGTGAAGGAGGTATATTCTCACTCTATACTTTAGTTAAGAGGTTGAAGAAACGTTGGTTAATCATTCCTGCTATTATTGGAGGTAGCGCATTATTAGCCGATGGTATCATCACCCCTCCTATTTCTATATCCTCTGCTATAGAAGGACTTAGAATATATGAACCTAAACTACAGACTATTCCGATAGTCATAGGAATTATCTTTATTCTCTTTGTCATCCAACAATTTGGTACCAAAGCTATTGGTAAATTCTTTGGCCCTATGATGACCTTGTGGTTCTTAATGATAGGAATGATTGGTCTATTTCACTTAGTGGATAACCTTACAGTACTTAAGGCTTTAAATCCTTACTATGCAGTTCATTTACTTTCTATACACTCAGAAGGGTATTTTGTACTGGGGTTTGTCTTTCTATGTACTACAGGAGCAGAAGCACTGTATAGTGATCTAGGACACTGTGGGATAAAGAATATACGCATCACTTGGGCATTTGTAAAAGCGATGCTAGTATTGTGTTATTTTGGACAAGGAGCTTATTTAATCAACTTTTCTAACCAGACACTACTAGAACTATCAACAGACAATCAAAACCCTGCTAATCCCTTCTTTTTAGTTATGCCAGAATGGTTCCTACCTTTTGGTATCGCTATTGCTACATTAGCGGCAGTAATTGCATCACAAGCCTTAATAAGTGGATCATTTACACTCATCAATGAAGCGATAAGACTTAACTTATGGCCAAAAGTAAAAGTAAAGTTCCCGACCAATATAAAAGGTCAACTATATATACCTTCTATCAACTGGTTACTATTCTTAGGCTGTGTATTCGTAGTCTTGCACTTTGAAGAGTCAGGAAATATGGAGGCTGCGTATGGACTAGCGATTACGTTGTGTATGATCATGACTACGATCTTACTAGGCTACTATATGTACTTAAAACGTGTGCATATCATTGTAATTGTCTTAGTTGAACTAATATACCTGAGCTTAGAAGTTTCATTCTTTATTGCTAACGTTCAGAAGTTTACTCACGGTGGTTATGTTACGGTTATCATAGCATCTTTACTAGCTGGTACGATGATTATAAATTACCTAGCTAAAAAGATAAGAAAGAACTACACAGAGTTTGTCAATATAGAACAATACAAAGACATCCTACTAGATATCAGTGGAGATACAAGCATTCCTAAATTTGCTTCTAATTTAATCTATTTAACCAACTCCAATACATGTTCTAAAATAGAGTATAAAGTACTCTACTCTATCACACAACGAAGACCTAAAAGAGCAGATAACTATTGGTTTATACATGTAAATGTGAGTGATCAACCTTATAACTTAGAATACAAAATTCAGAAGATGGGTGCTGATAATATTATCCGTGTTGACTTTTATCTAGGTTTTAGAAATGATCAAAAAATCAGTGTATTAATGAAACAAGTACTCAAAGAACTGACTGAAACAGGTGAAGTAGATGTTATTAGTAAATACACCTCTCTACAGAAAAATAATATCTATACAGACTTTGAGTATGTATTGATAGAAAAAGAATTGTCTTATGACAATGAGTTACCAGCTCATGAAACAATTATTTTGACATTATACGAATGGCTTAAAAAACTAGCCCTGTCAGAAGAAAAGGCCTTTGGTCTAGACAGTAGTGCTGTAACCGTTGAGCGATTTCCAATGGTGATTAATCCAATAGACGAATTACCTTTACATAGAAGGTATTAATACATAAAAAGGCGTTCAGTAGTGAACGCCTTTTTAATTTATTTAATTTGTTTCACTCTCATTAAATTTTAAAGAGTTAACAATTGATTCTACTTCCATTAAGATACCTCTCTTTCCCATTGCAGGATTATATACTAACCCTTCTATAAACAAGTATCTATTAGCTGATACATCTCTAAATACATAACTCATATAAGGACCACTCATAAAGCTATTATGCATATCCCACTCTCCAGTGAACTCATAGACCTTTCGTCCTTGTCTTATAAACTCTCTATTATTAGGAATAAATCCTTCGTTGAGTCTTAGATAAGAATTATCTTCTATAGAATGTATATACTTCCCATTTACCGAATCTTTTACAGATAATAAGTTACTTAGAATAGTTCCCTCTGTATTCTCAATTCTATCTATCGGTACATCATAAATCAGAATATTACTATTACCTGAAGCAATATTCTTTTTAAACCATACAAAGTGATAATTACTTCCAACCAGCTTATAGGTAGTTGGCAAATTTAAACTTACTTGAAACTTATCTTGAAAGTAGTCAATATCAACAATTTTTCCTTCAAGAATTCGCTTTGCAACGACATCAAACTCAGAACGCAAGATAGAATTTACGATAGAGTCCGCATTCTTCTTAAACTCACTTATTAACCCCTTCCTAGAATCTCCACTCACCGTAAAGTATATCTGCCCTGCAATATGTTTATCCTTCTCGAATAAAAAGCTATTGTTATTATAATTATCCGAAAAAACAATAATATTTCGTCTGTTCTTTGTACGTGAAGAAAATAGATTAGGTGAAATCTGCTCCAAAGAAAAAGTAGACTCTGGCGGTGTAATACCTTCTATAGGTACAGCTAACTGTTCTCTTATACTATCTCCTACACTACCGTACCACAATCTATCATTAATGACAATAAGTATTTGATGAGGTACATCCATAGGATCATCTGATCTATTCTTAGCAGACCTATCTCTACACCCAACTAGGGCAAATAATACTAACAATAAACAACCTACATACCTCACACTATACTCTCCTATTTTCTACTCTAATTAAGTCTTAACTTCATACCTGGACGAATGTCATCTGAGTCCTTCATATTATTTAAAGACTTTAACTTAGACACAGTCACTCCAGCAAATTTCTTACTTATTGATGATAAAGAATCTCCTCTCTGTACGGTATAAAAATTATTTTTAATACCACCTGAAGCTTGAGCTACAGCTTTTTTACCTACTACTAATTTCTTGCCTGGATAGATTAGATTTCCTTTTAGATTATTCAATTTCTTTAATTGTGCAACCGAAATACCGTATTTACTAGCGATAGTACCTACACTCTCCCCTTTGCGTATAGTGTGATAACGCGGATTAATAGATGAACTTTCAACTATAGATTCTGCAACCACAGCATAATTAGGTTGTTCTTTTTTAGAATCTAAGAAGTCTACATAAGCATACATCTTCTCCTCATTAGACGCCATTAAACCAATTTTCTTAACTGGTAGTCTTAAGAAATTCAACTTACCACTATCATAAGGAATTACTTGTAACTTGTAAGTAGGATTTAAGAACTCTATTTCTTCTTTAGACACATCTAATAGACTAGCTATTTGATCAAAAGACATTGTCTTCTTTATCGCTATTGTATCAGTCTCTACTACCTTTATAGGTGCTTTTTTAGACGTAATACCATGCTCTTTTGCATATTCAAAAATATACATAGTAGCATAGAACGCTGGCAAATAGTTTTGTGTTTCACGTGGAAGATTAGGTCTAATATTCCAGTAGTTCGTATATCCATTAGAGCGACGAATAGCCTTACTCACATTACCTGGACCAGCATTATAAGATGCTAACACTAAGTCCCAATCACCGAACATCCCATACAAGTCTGAAAGAAACTTAGCAGCTGCCTCAGATGACTTCAATGGATCGATACGATCATCTATATAAGAAGTTACCTCTAGATTATATTGTCTCCCTGTAGGATACATGAATTGCCATAAACCAGTTGCTCCCACTCTAGAGCGAGCCACAGGGTTAAGTGCAGATTCTACTATAGATAAATACTTAACCTCTAAAGGAACATTTTGTTTTGCTAATTGCTCCTCAAACATAGGGAAATAGTATTCTGACAAGCCTAATAACCTCTCAAAAGAACGTTTTCTATTCTTTAAAAATGACTTGATCACGCGTTCTAATGTTTCATTGTATTCCACATTAAAAGGTGTTTTCTCATTTAATCGTTTTAAACGTTCTTTTAAAAGCTCAGTAGGTAATTCATCAAAACGAATATCTCCTTCGTCAAAGTTTGCATCTGCTAACTCATTCTCTAGCTCATTAAATAAATCTTGGTTCATTAACTCACTCAGCCAGCGCTTCTCGATCGAGGCACTACTAGCATGATTAACGAATGTCTTTTTAATAGAGTCCAGATACACCTCTGGGCTCATTTCTTTCTTTGTTACTTCTGTAAGCGTACTAGGCTCATTCTGTCCCATGACTGAGTACGAAAAAAGACCGCATGCTAATAAAGTTAATACTTTGTAATTCATCGCGCTATCTATTATAAAATCCCTATGCTTAGTACATAAGCACAGGGATCTACTATTATTCTTGTATTGCTTTTATTCCAGGTAATACTTGTCCTTCTAACATTTCTAACATTGCTCCACCTCCAGTAGAAACATAACTCATCTTAGGCGCTAGACCGAACTGTTTTACAGCAGCTACAGAGTCTCCACCTCCTACTAATGAAAAAGTACCATTCTTAGTCGCTTCAGCAATGAAGTTACCTAATTCGATCGTACCATTCGCAAATTTCTCCATCTCGAATACTCCTAATGGACCATTCCACAAGATGATTTTTGACTCAGCTACCACAGGCTTTAAGCTTTCTAATGTCTTAGGACCTACGTCTAAACCTTGCCATCCATCAGGAATTTCATTAGCAGCCACCACTTGTACATTTGCATCAGCAGCGAATGCATCAGCAGCTAAAATATCAACAGGTAAATGTACTTGTACATTCTTCTCTTTTGCTTTTTTCAAGATATCTAAAGCTAATTCTAGCTTATCATCTTCACAGATAGAATTACCGATCTTACCTCCTAGAGCTTTAATAAACGTAAAAGTCATCCCTCCACCGATAATCATGTGATCTATCTTATCTAAGATATTCTCGATAATCGTAATTTTAGAAGATACTTTAGAACCTCCTAATACAGCTGTAACAGGCTTATCAGTACTATTCAATACCTTGTTTAAACTCTCTATCTCTTTAGCTAATAAATAACCAAAACATTTTTTATCAGCAAAGTACTTCGCTACGATAGTAGTAGAAGCATGCGCTCTATGTGCAGTACCAAAAGCATCATTCACATAAAAATCAGCTAACTCCGCTAACTGTTTTGAGAACCCTTCATCCCCTTTTTCTTCCTCTGCGTAGAAACGTAGGTTTTCTAATAAGATGATATCTCCAGCTTTACTAGCTGCGATAGCTTCTTTAACTGTACTACCTATACAGTCACTCACAAAAGTAACTTTATGTCCTAAAATCTCTTCTGTTTTTGCAACGATATGACGTAGTGAATACTTGTCATTACACTCTCCTTTAGGTCTTCCTAAGTGAGACATTAAGATAGCTACACCACCGTCTTTTATTATTTTTTCAATAGTAGGTTTTGCAGCCTCTATTCTATTTGTATCTGTAACATTAAAATTCTCATCTAGGGGAACATTAAAGTCAACTCTAACTAACACCTTTTGACCTTTAAAATCAAAACTATCAATAGATTTCATCTTTACTTTTTTATATATTTTACGATAAGTTACACAAATATAAATCTTTTTCGATATCAGACTACCTGATTATTATATTGTTAAACGAAAATTTTAACATATTACACTCATTACTCTTTTATAAATACACTAATAAACAGAGTTATTAATAAACATATTCCACTTTACATATATTTATTATTCAATATTATAGTATTTATCAACAGAAATACAAAATAATAAGCCGAAATAAATATTTAAACTATTTTTAATTTTAGAACAGTTATGAATTAGAACTTGTCTAAAAAACTCTAAATATCAAACAAAATAGACATTACTAACACAAAACTAAACGCAAAATACATTCGCTTGATTATCACTTCACAGATTTAGTACCTGATAATAAGCCATATTATCACATCATATTGTTCTACAACTAACCTTATTTTGTGAAGGTAAATAATTTCTAAACAGAAATAAAATAGTTGTACAATTATGAATCTGATTATTTTAAACACTTGATAATTAATTTATCTTTGCCTTATGCAATTTTCAGATATTATAGGACAATCCTTTTTAAAAAATCATTTGATACAGTCAGCTGCATCAGGTCGTGTACCTCATGCACAGTTATTTATTGGTGGAGAAGGTACAGGTACTTTACCGATGGCTATCGCCTATGCACAGTATTTACTATGCAAAAATACGGGTAATGAAAACACAGGAGGAAATGATGCTTGTAATATCAAATTCAACAATCTTGCTCACCCAGATTTGCACTTTGTCTATCCTGTAGCTACGACAGAAGCAGTAAAAAAGAATGCTACTAGCGATCTATTCGCAGAACAATGGCGCGGTTTTTTAAAAACAAATAGTTACGGAAACCTTTTCGATTGGTACACCCACATTGATATTCAGAATAAACAGGGACAGATAGGTGTAGATGAAGCTAGTGAAGTATTGAAAAAACTTGCCTTAAAATCCTTCGAAGGTGGTTATAAGATTATGATTATCTGGATGGCAGATAAACTAAATACTGAGGCATCTAATAAACTGCTAAAGCTATTAGAAGAACCACCTGCTAAGACGGTGTTTATCCTAATCGCAGAGAACGAGAAGAATATCCTACAGACTATCCTCTCGAGATGTCAAGTACTAAAGTTTCCTCCGCTTAACGCCATCGAAATACAAGAAGCCTTAGTACAACGCGAACAATGCGATCCACAAGAAGCTATCATGATCGCTAATCAATCTCAAGGAAGTTATAATAAAGCTCTAAGCTTACTGCATAATAAAGCCAATGCCTTACCTTATGAGAAATGGTTTGTACAATGGGTACGAGCGGCCTTTAGAGCGAAGGGAAACGCTGCTGTAATTCAAGAGTTAATAGAATGGAGTGAAGAACTAGCTGCGCTAGGACGTGAACAGCAAAAACAGTTTATAGAGTTCTGCATAGAACTATTCAGACAGGCACTGTTGTTAAACTATCAGACTCCAGAGCTAGTGTATTATAAAACGACAGTAGATAAGTTTAAACTAGAAAACTTCGCTCCCTTCGTCAACGGAGAAAATATAAATGAAATATACCAAGAGCTAGGAGATGCTATCTACCATATAGAACGTAATGGTAATGCTAAAATGATCTTTACAGATCTATCTATAAAGCTAACACGGTTAATACATAAGAAGTAATAAAAACGGTCGCATTCGATGAATACGACCGTTTTTTTATTGTTTCTATTTGGAAGAACATTGCTTTAGCTTGCACTTTCTTGCAGATTCCTAGGACTTTCCTTGGAGAATCCTAGCCAAAACAGGTGTTTTGTCGAAGGAATGTGCTAGAATACTGCAAGCAATCCCCTAGCAAAGCAAAAGCAAATAAGCCCCTTACTTGATTCTTTCTTTAATAACAGTATGCTTACTTCAATATAGACCTTACTCCTCTTTCTGAGCCATTGCACGTTGATACAGTTTTAATTCTTCCCATGAGAACTCCTCTTCTGCATTCGCTTTAATCTCAGATAACGTCATTCCCTTACTCTTCTCAAATAAAGCAGTTAATTCCTCTATTCGTTCTTTTGGCAATACTTCCTCTAAGGTGATATGCCCATCCATAATCAACTTACCGATATGAGAATAAATCGTAGTCGTAGTCAACTTTCTAGTTAGTGCAATATCTTCTATGCTCATCTTCTCTTTCCACATCTCTAAGGTAATAACGAAGGTAGATTTCTTCTTCTCTTTTGTCTTCGTTTTTGGGCTAGAAGAATATACTTCTATATCTTCCTCCTCTTCTACTCCTAGTTTAGTACTTCTAATCAGATTAGCGATATTGACTAAATGGTTAATCTTATATTCACTGATCTCTAGTGAGCGCAGATTCTCCTTGCATATCTTCTTATCCTCTTCTATTAACTGTAACATAATAGAAGCCTTCTTCATCTGAATAACGGTCTTCAGCAATGACTCTTCTAACGGTACTAATTCTTCGTAGAACGCCTTTGATTTCTTCGCAGTTTTTACCTGTGCTATAGTGAACAATAATTCAAACACCATGTGATCTAAACGAGGAAAAAAGTAATCATACGCCTTAAGTACACGCTCTTTAGTAAACTCAAATCTGAAGAGCTCTTCCTCAAACAACGCTCTCAACTGATTGACAAATTTCTCTGAGTGAACAACCATTTCATCTAAGTGATTAGTCATACGCTGAGCCCAGCCCATAAAGGCACTTTTTTTACTTCTCTCCGCCTCGGCATTATAACTATAAAGATGTGTATGCCACTGTGTACTAAGATTAAACCAAGAATAGGTCTGTATCAAATAGTTTCGTAGAAAGTTCTTTGTTTCTATCTTTAATTGCAGATTTAATTCTTCTGCACCAGCCTTATTCTCAGCATAGCTCATTACATCCTCGTCATTGACTAACCCATTCATCTGTATAGGTGATAATAACACTAATCCATCTAACGAACGAAGTCTAGATAAGGCTACATAAGCCTGCCCAGGCAAAAACACCTTAGATACGTCTAAAACAGCTTTATCGAAGGTAAGCCCTTGACTCTTATGTACCGTAATAGCCCATGCTAGCTTAAGCGGATAATGACTAAAGGTACCTAAGACCTCCTCTACGATCTCCTTAGTATTAGGGTCTACCGTATATTTTATATTCTGCCACTCGTATCGTTCTACTTCAATGACTTCTTTATTTTCAAACTCTACGAATATCTCATGCTTTGTCAAGGTCTTCACTATACCCATCTTACCGTTGTAGAATCGCTTCTCAGGAGAGATATCATTCTTAATAAAAATAACCTGAGCACCTTCTTTAAGCGTCATTTTTGCTTCTATAGGATATATCTTTTCTGGGAAATCCCCGACTACCTCAGGCATAAAGCTAAACTCCTTGGTAAACAATCCTCTAAGTGCATCCTCATTTATCTTATCCGCCTTAGCATTATGTGTACTTAGAGTGATATAACCAGGGTTATCTTTTATATTAAAATTAGGATTAGTATATTGATTTAAGAGTGCCACATCTTCTCTAGATACGCGATTATTGCGAAGATTATTAAGCAAGTTAATAAACACTTGGTCTGACTGTCTATAGACTTTCTCTAACTCTATGTACAAAGGTGGATACTGTCTAACGACTTCTGAATGGAAGAAATATACCCCGTCATAATAGCGCTTTAGCACATCCCACTCTTGGTTCTTCACAACAGGAGGTAACTGTAGTAAATCTCCTATGAAAAGAACCTGTACACCACCAAAAGGCTGTTGACTCTTACGCACAGTTTGCAGCATAAAGTTCATCGCATCTAATACATCTGCTCGCAACATACTGACCTCGTCTATAATCAATAAATCCATGTTTAAGAACAACGCTCTACGAGCATTACTCATCAGCATATGACGCCTTAGCGATACGCGATTTTCAAACTTGATTGTATCAGTAAAAATAGGAGGATTCTTAGTATCAGGAACGAAAGCAGCAAAAGGCAAATGAAAAAAGGAATGTATGGTCACTCCACCAGCATTTAAAGCCGCTATCCCAGTAGGAGCCACTATTACCGCATTCTTGTGTGTAGTATTAATAATTTCTTTTAACAAGGTAGTTTTACCAGTACCAGCCTTTCCTGTCAAAAAAAGAGATCTATTCGTCTCATTGATAAACTTTAAAACGTATTCTGCTTCTTCTGAAAAATTAGTCATTCCTTTTTTTTTACAAAATACGATAATAAAACTGTACTAAACGAAAAAAGCCCCTGTTAAAACAGGAGCTTTCTCTAAAGTAATTCAAAGATATTACTTTTTATCTTCTTTGCTTTCTGCAGGTTTTGTCTCCTCTAATTTAGCAGGAGTAGCACTACCTTTATATTTAGCATTTAATTCTTTGATCATGATATCAGTAACATCATTACCGTCTTTGCTATAGATAACAGTAGACGCATCCTCAGTATTGAATACATAGTCTAAGTTATTCTTTTTAGCATATTCAGCGATATGTTCTTTTACTTTTTTCACTACAGCTTCCATTTCTTCACCGCTTTCTTTTTGTAAAGCTTGCATTAAAGTTTGTTGTTTAAACTGTAATTCTTGCTCTTTTCTTTGAAGGTTAGCAGCAGTTTGCTCAGCCCATGCTTGACCTTTTTGACGAGCATTAGCTTGGAAGTTTTGAACCTCTTGTTGGAACTTAGCAACTTCAGCTTCTAAGCTTTTTCCTTTTTCTTCAGATTGGATCTTATATTTTGATTCCATATCCTTCATCTCTTCATACTCCTTCATCAACTTAGCAGAATCTACATAAGCAGTTTTGAATTCAGTAGCAGGAGTTGCATTATTATTACATGAAAATAATAATCCAGCTATACCTAGCATTAAAATAGTTTTTTTCATTTTCGCTTTTTTAAACCTGTTGTAAATGTAATAAACTTTTTACAGTTAAATAAAAATAATTAATATATAATAAAAATCTATCACATACACATTATAATATAGATAATACTAATACACAACGTCTTATTTAAACAATAAAAAGAACTATTATCTCAAAAAAGGAATATAAAGACATAGATACCATATAGAAACTCGCTTAAAACGCTTTAAAATAAGAAATAGCAGTTCAAAAGAGTTAAAGACACCTCTTAACCTATTAAAAAGTAGCTTAGTTCTTTTTTAAATAATAAATCAGAGAAGAGTACTCTAAATTTGTTCTTGCTTCAATATTTGATTTTAATCCGACACGAAAAGCTTTAAACCAATTCTTCTTTCCAGTTTTATATTGTTCTGATAAAAGTGAAACATAAAAACTATCAAACAACATTGGGTACGTTTCTACTAATTCGAATTGGTAAGGCTTAAAAAGTAATGGTATTGACTTCTGAGAAAAGTGCCAAAGGTGACGAGGTACATCATAAGCTGCCCAATATTGACCATAATACTTAGCATCGTAAGAATTATAATTAGGTACAGCTATGATCAGTGTGCCTTCTTTTTTTAATATACGTTGAAGAGTTTTTATCTGTGCATCTAGATCAGGTACATGTTCTAACACATGCCACATCGTAATAACATCTACAGAATGATCATCTATATCATCTAGAGAATCCACTAGGTTGATTCCTTTACTTAAGCTTAATTGTCTCGCTCCACTATTTGGTTCAAAACCTAAAACAGACCAACCTCTATTTTTACCTTCTAATAGAAACTCCCCTGTCCCACATCCTATGTCTAAAAGTAGGCCTTGATCACTTTTAATATCTTCAAGTATTTTGTACTTATTCTGGATTGCTTTTGATTTGATAGTTTGATATACTTTATCGAAGAAAGTCTTTTTACTATCTGTATGAGAAATGTATTCAGGGCTTTCGTAATAACTATCTAATTTATCCAAATCAGGAACTGGTTCAGTTTTTAATAACTGAAACTTCTCATCTAAATAAAGTTCAAATTTCTCTTTAGAAACAGAATGATCTTCTACCTCTAAATATTTAATAGTTGCATTAATTTCCATCAATGAAGTTTTAAAAGCCACACAAATATAAACAACATACATCAGGTTTGATTCCAAAACCACAAAAAAATAATGACCTAATTAAATGGAATTTTAAAATAAAAAAAGATCGAACCAAAACCAAAAAAGAATACTTCAAGTTATTATTTAACTTCAAATAACTACCCTAAGCAATTCACTTAAAAAACAAAAAGCAATAAACTAAATCAATCATCCTAAACAATTACTCTAACTAAAAATATAAAATAAAGAACTAGATAGTTTCTTTCCTTAGTTTCATTAAACTTCATTTTGATACTTAAAAATAGTCAAGTTAGATAGACTAATAACACATAAAATTATTGCCTAATATTATCCCCTACTCTCAATATAAAAAATGATATAAGACAACCAAGATGATTATACATAAATATAAACTCTTACGAATAATCTACTTTATTTTATCTACTCCAATTAGTACTATGTAGTAAAATTATATGATCACTATGAAAGTAAATAAACATCTACATAAGACCACTTTCTAATATAGTATTAAGGTCTAAACTAATCCCCTTATTTAAAAGAAAGAAAAAACTAAAGCATCAAATAGCATCTACTCAACACCACTATTAAAGTTAAATCACAAGAGTATTAGACGATCCCTTACAATACAAAACACAATAATTATAGAGCGCATACTACATCTATAACTGCTAATAATAACCCCAAAATAAGTACTCTGAACTTTACAGATCATACACTATATCTCTACCTACTCTATGCCTTAATGTATGTACCTGCTACACTACTTCTATATTATTCTATACAGCTACATCCATAAAAAAAGGTTGGTATGTTCCACGTGGAACATACCAACCTTTTGTATTTATTCAAAGCTTTTAAAGCTACTTATCTTCCCATATGGATTAACAAGATAGAGATATCTGTAGGTGTTACACCACTGATACGAGAAGCTTGGGATATCGTAATAGGCTTAATATTTTTAAGCTTCTCACGTGACTCAAATGATAGAGATACTATCTTATCATAATCAAAATTAGCAGGGATTCTTACATCCTCCAGCCTATTAAGTTTGTCAGCATTATTCTTTTCTTTCTCTATATACCCAGAGTATTTTACTTGGATTTCTGCTTGCTCTATGATCTCCTGATCAAGATCATGTTCCTCTATATACGTCTTTACCTTTTCGAATTTAAGGATATCTTCTAGCTCGATTTGTGGACGAGAGAATACCTTAAACATCTTATCAGGTTGACTCATTAGAGACGATCCTTTCTCTTCTAAAATAGGATTAGCCTCCTCTGTTTTTACACTTGTTTCTTTAAAGAATTGAACGAAGTTTTCTGCTTCAGTCTGCTTATGCTCCATTCTTCTCATACGTTCTTCAGACGCTAAACCTAGCTCATAAGACTTCGGTGTTAATCTAAAGTCAGCATTATCTTGACGTAATAAGGTACGGTATTCAGCACGAGATGTAAACATTCTATAAGGCTCTTCTGTCCCCTTAGTGATTAGATCATCTATTAAAACACCTATATATGCTTCGTCTCTTCTAAGGATTAACTCCCCATCTTCTCTTACTTTTAAAGCAGCATTCATACCAGCCATTAGCCCTTGCGCAGCTGCCTCTTCATAACCTGTAGTACCGTTGATTTGCCCAGCGAAATATAGTCCTTCTACAAGCTTAGTTTCAAGCGTATGCTTTAACTGTGTAGGTGGAAAATAATCGTATTCGATAGCATATCCAGGTCTAAATATCTTAGCATTCTCAAACCCAGCTACCGAACGAAGAGCCTTAAATTGTACCTCCTCTGGTAGTGAAGTAGAGAATCCATTTACATAGATCTCACAAGTATTCCACCCCTCAGGCTCTACGAATATTTGGTGTCTATCTTTATCTGCAAAGCGGTTAATCTTATCTTCTATCGACGGACAATAACGAGGTCCTATACTCTTAATTCTACCCGTAAACATCGGAGAACGATCAAATCCTTCTCTTAATAAATCGTGTACTTCAGGAGAAGTATACGTCATGTAACAGTCTCTTTGTTGAACTAATGGTTGTGTCACATCTAAGTACGAGAACTTAGAAGGGTTAATATCTCCCCCTTGCACTTCCATCTTACTATAATCTAATGATCGACCATCTACCCTAGGAGGTGTACCTGTCTTCATTCTTCCAGAAGTAAAACCAGCTTTCACAAGATCTTCTGTTATACCGTAAGCAGCACCCTCACCTGCTCTACCACCACCGAACTGTTTTTCTCCGATGTGGATAAGCCCATTTAAGAATGTACCATTCGTTAAAATAACTGTCTTAGCTTTTATTTCTAACCCAAGATTAGTTACTACACCTTCGATCTTATGATTCTTAATAATCAAAGATTTTACCATATCCTGATAAAAATCAAGGTTAGGTGTCCCCTCTAACATAAGCCTCCAAGTCTCAGAAAAACGCATACGGTCAGACTGTACTCTAGGAGACCACATAGCTGGTCCTTTAGACTTATTAAGCATCTTAAACTGGATCGCAGTCTTATCTGACACGATACCAGAATACCCTCCTAATGCATCTATCTCTCTTACGATTTGCCCTTTTGCGATACCTCCCATTGCAGGATTACAAGACATCTGAGCGATGTTCTGCAAACTCATTGTAATCAATAAAGTTTTAGAACCCATATTTGCAGCAGCAGCAGCAGCCTCCGAACCAGCGTGCCCACCACCTACTACTATTACATCATATTTATCAGCGAATATACTCATTGTTCCACGTGAAACATTAAAATTAAAATACTCGAAAAAATACTATTGTTCCACGTGGAACATAGCCATTTTCTCTTCTTCTTTACTACGCATTAAGCGTTCATCCTCTGGAGATTTATCCTTATAACCACAATAATGTAAGACACCATGAGACATAACTCTCAGTAACTCAACGTCAAAATCAACATTAAAGTCCTTAGCATTATCGCGTACTCTTTCTATAGACAAAAAGATGTCACCAGAGACAATCTTTCCTTCACAATAATCAAAACTGATAATATCTGTCAATGTATCATGATCTAAATACTTAACATTAATCTCATGTAAGTAAGCATCATCACAAAATATATAACTGATATCTCCAGGGATCAATCCTTCTGAAGTCACTATCTCCTCTATCCAATCTTCATATTTAGTCTCATCAACTAATTGAAAATCAGTTTCATAGTTAAAAAATATCATTCTTTTTCTCTATTAAAAAATAATTGTTGCAAAGGTACACGGAAAAATAAAAAATAGACTTAAAAAGCCCTTAAAATATCAAATTTACAAACTAAATACACAGATAGTTAATTCGTTAGCCTCTTATAGCTAAAACCGGACTCAAAAAGCCTCAGCTAATCCAAAACAACGCGCTTAGCTTTTGATATTTAATACTAACACTTGATGAGAATAATATATTGAAATTATAAAGCGATGTTTTATATAAAACAAAAGCAAATAAATAATATACTGTCTAAGCAAGTTCCAAAGTTACGCAAATAGAAAACCAAACTCCTACTTAGATCGATAACAATTAGAAAAAAATCTAGTGATACAAAAACAACACACTACCACTACTCTATTTTTTTTCACGTGAAACAAAAAAGAAAATATGACAATCTCAACGCGTCACTTTTTACAATTCAACATTAAAATAAAAATATGAGACATCGGAAAATAAAAATAACAAAAAAAGTTGAAAATCTGCTCTTCTCATATTTTCGATAAAACGTACCTATGGCCAGAAAAAAAAATATACGCGATTCTCAGCGCGTTGAAAAAATAGACTAAAAACAAAGAAATTTAATTCTCTTAAAATTTATCCTTCCTACAAACTTATATTTTCAAGAAAATAAATCTGAAACTCGAATATTCAAATCTGGTAACATATATCCCATCCAGTAAAAAAAAGAAAGATACAACTTGCAAAAATTTTCTTCACTAAACCGAAAAAATAAGTACTGTCTAAAATCAATCCACTGAAAAAAGAAAAATATAAAAACCTCTAAAAATGTTCCACGAGGAACAATTAGCTCCTCATCAATAAAGATTCAAAAAACAAAAACACAAAATCTAAAAACACAAAGATTTACACTATTGAAAAAAAACATAAATATCACCTGGATCATAAAATCAGATTACACCTTCAGAGATTTTGATTAACAAGAAAACAACTTACCTCATAAATTTCTCAGTCAAAAAAAATGATCAGCGAAATAAAAACAAGAGAATAAAAATTCTAAAATAACTCCTCTAATCTAACCTAAAAAACACATTGAAAAAACGCGCGATAATACATCCAAAAAACTACCCAAAAAAGGTTACAAAAACAGAGTCAAATTTTACTAAAAACAACCTCTTATAATTTAGATATTTTACCCCACTACCACTGTAAGAAAATATACGCAAAATACAAGGCGATGTTTCGGAATGTTCCACGAGGAACAATCCCTCTCTTTTTAAAAAACAACTTCCTATATTTTTCGTATAACAGCCAACTACTCTATCAAAAAAATATAAGCAAACCTCAGAGGCTTAAAAAATATTGACCGTCATCTTACTTATTCCTTCTCTAAAAAACAACGCCTTATAATTTCAATATTTCACACTCAACAATACATAATACCAAATATGAAAAACAAAAACACTTATCAACGTTATTAACAACTATAATATATATAAATAGATTTTTTTAAAATTTAAAATAAACTAATAGTATAGTATTGTCTGTTAATATGTACAATAACTTTTCTCTATAAATTCTATAAAATCAATTATTAATACTTATCAACAGGTTGTTAATTCACAAATCATTTAAAATAAATAGTTTAGACTGGTTATCAACAAGAGACTTTTTCGTTATCAACAGTTATTTTTAGATAAATGAGGGTGTGTAAAACTGTTCACAACCTATAGTTTTGATCTTAATATCCACACAATATGTTTTAGAAAATAAATTTGCAAATATGTGTGCATGAGCTGTATTGTAATTTTTTTGAAATAAACAAAAAATACTTTTTTTAAACTTTTTACAGTTATCAACACAAATTGTTAGTTCTTAGTTTGTTTAATATCAGTGTTATACTGTTTCTTATTAACAATGCAGTGTATGGAGATAAATAGCTGTATTATAATACATTATAAAATATAGTAAACTTAGTTACTATCTCTGTTTTAGCACCTTTTGTACTCCTAATAGAGGTTATAAACAGAGTTTCGATTGTATTTTTGAGTTCAAAATTAAGTGTCCCGAGGTAATTATTGGGGTTAGTCACTTAGTGAAATTTGGGGTAAGATTGGGTAGATTACATACTCATTTTTGAGGTATGGAGAGGAGTTTTTTTATCCATTAGGGACGATATAATGAAGTACTTTTTTAAGATTTTTACATTGTTTTTACTTCTATTTTTTTTACTGAATAGATAAATTTTTGAGGAAAATGTTCTCTCTATTTTCACTTTTAGACAAGCTTTTTTTACTGTTATTTTTGCCCTTATTTTAGAGATTTTGATGATGTATTTTGACCTAGTTTTTGATGTGTTTTTTGAGGGTTAAAAACGCTTTTTTTTCACTTTAAAAAAGGGTGTTATTTTGTCTATTTTGGATTAACAATATTCCTGAATTATTAGTTTCTACTAGATGAAAATGTAGTGTATTTAGTTAGTAGATTGTTCGGGTAGAAATTTGGTACGGTTCGGTAAAAAACCTTCTATCCCAAGTATATACTGGGTATTACCGAACACTATCCGAACAGATTTATTTTGAATTCAGATAACAGGTTTATTTATTGTTAGTTAGGTGTTTTAAATATAAGCAATTAAGATCAAAATAATCATAGTAGGTCATTATGATCAAAGAAGGTCATTCTTGGTCAGTTTGGTTTGTATATATATAATATAGGTGTATCTTGATGATAATGTACTCCTATATATAAGGTGTGAGATGTGATAGATTTCGGCTTTGTATAAAATATTATACTAAATATCAGTAGATAAATGACCTTAGTATTTATCTTTGTAAAAAATTTAAAACAAAATGGCTAAGCAAGTTCGCGTGCGTTTTGCACCAAGTCCAACAGGACCATTACACATTGGTGGCGTAAGAACCGCATTATTCAATTATTTATTCGCTAAAAAGCACAACGGGGTATTCTATATCAGAATAGAGGATACTGACCAAAATCGTTTTGTACCAGGAGCTGAGGCTTATATATTAGAAGCTTTAGAATGGTTAGGGATTTCACCTGATGAGACTATCGGTAAGAATGAAAAGTTCGGACCATATAGACAGAGTGAACGCAAGGAATTGTACAAACAATATGCTGATCAACTGATCGAAAGTGGATGGGCATACTACGCTTTTGATACTGCTGAAGAATTAGACGAATTAAGAAAAGTAGCTGAAGCTGAAGGAAAGACATTTATATATAATCATACGAATAGAGAGCAGCTGAGCACTTCTCTTAAATTAAGTAAAGAAGAAGTGGATGCTAAGATAGCTAATGGTGAGGCTTATGTTATCCGCTTTAAGACTCCTGTAGGAGAGACTTTACATCTAAAAGATATTATCAGAGGCGATATCAAGTTCGAAACGAGCTTATTAGATGATAAAGTGTTGTATAAAAGTGACGGAATGCCGACATATCACTTAGCTAATATCGTGGATGACCATCTTATGGAGACATCACACGTGATTAGAGGTGAAGAGTGGTTACCTTCTCTTCCACTACACGAGTTGTTATACAAAGCATTCGGATGGGAAGCTCCTGAGTTCGCTCACCTTCCTCTAATCCTTAAGCCAGTAGGTAACGGTAAGTTATCTAAGCGCGATGGAGATAAACTAGGATTCCCTGTGTTCCCATTAGATTGGCAAGATCCTACATCTGGAGAGAAATCTTCTGGATATAGAGAGAGAGGATTCTACCCTGAGACTGTGGTGAACTTCCTTGCTTTACTAGGATGGAATGACGGTACAGATCAAGAGATTTTCTCATTAGAAGAGCTAGTAGAGAAGTTCGATTTAACACGTGTACACAAGGCAGGTGCTAAGTTTGACCCAGAGAAGAATAAATGGTTTAACCAGCACTATCTGAAACTACAAAGCGATGCTGACTTAGCTAAGGCATACCAAGTAATCTTAAAAGAGAACGGTATCGAGGCGACAGATGCTTATGTGGAGAAAGTAGTAGGATTAATCAAAGAGAGAGCAACATTCGTAGCTGATTTCTATGAGTTGAGTGATTTCTTCTTCATAAAGCCAACAGAATACGATGCTAAGGCATTAAAGAATTGGAAAGAAGATACCTCTGATATTATGACGCAAGTGTCTGATGTAATAAAAGGTATTGAGGCATTCGAAGCGAAGAATATAGAGTCTATCGTGAAGGATTGGATCAATGAGCAAGGTATCGGAATGGGCAAAGTGATGCAACCACTTCGCCTTAGTCTAGTAGGTGCTGTGAAGGGTCCAGACTTATTTGACATCATCGAGATGATCGGTAAAGAGGAAACTTTAGAAAGATTAGCTATCGCTGTAGAAGCGAATAAATAAGATATAGAAGAGGTCTGAACATCGTTTAGACCTCTTTTTTATTATTACATATTCTGTGATATTTTGGATATAAATGCCTAAATTTAGGTGTGTATTAAAACGTAATGCTATGAAAAAGGTCAGTTATATTATTTTATTTCTATTCGCAGGTTTAGTATTTAATGGATGTTCTAGTGATGACAATGGAGGATCTAACGCGGAGAGCGAATGGATAAAATTTGTTCAAAAGCACTTGATTGGGGAATGGACACCTCAGCAGATAGACGTAAAACCTCTTATAGGACAGACAGTATTTAGCTCTGCTTATCCTCATACTCCTAGCTGTAATAAAGATGTATTAGTACTCCAAAAAGACTTTACAGGTAACTTTGATCACTATGTACAAGGCTGTCAAATGGGCAAAACTAACTTTAAATGGAATCATAGACTAGGTGAACTTAGTTTTACGCTAGAGAATGGTACTGAGATACCTATGATCTTATTAAAAAAGTCAGAGAAGGTACTTGTACTAGCGATACCTGCTAAGGCTGTAAAAGAGTATCTGATTCCTTTATTTCCAGAAATAGAGTATATAGAAGATAGTCAATTGAACCTGCTTTTTGCTAATATTATACTGACAAAGTAATAAAAAATGAATTATTCTTTTAAATAAGGATATAAATATTTATTTTAACAGAATAATTCATAAAAATTGCACTATGACACCAATGTACTTTATAGTCGGAGCGGTAATTATATTGTTACTTCTTGGCTTTTTTACAGTGAAGCAGCAGTCAGCTGTGATCATTGAACGATTCGGAAGATTTAATAGTATTAGACATTCTGGATTACAAATCAAAATACCTTTTGTGGATAGAAAGGCAGGAGTGGTAAATCTTCGTATCCAACAATTAGATGTATTAATCGAGACTAAAACGAAAGATAACGTATTCGTTAAACTGAAAGTTTCTATTCAGTTTAAGGTTATCCAAGATAGAGTAGAAGATGCGTTCTACAAGCTAGAATATCCTCATGACCAGATTACTTCGTATGTATTCGACGTAGTGCGTGCAGAAGTACCTAAGCTGATCTTAGATGATGTGTTCGAGCGAAAAGATAATATCGCTATCGCAGTGAAACGCGAATTAAACGAAGCGATGACAACATACGGATATGATATCATCAATACACTAATCACGGATATCGACCCTGATATCCAGGTAAAAAATGCGATGAACCGTATTAATGCAGCAGATAGAGAGAAAGTAGCTGCTGAATATGAAGCAGAAGCGAGTAGAATCCGCATCGTAGCGAAAGCAAAGGCTGAGGCTGAATCTAAGCGCTTACAAGGACAGGGTATCGCTGATCAACGTAGAGAGATCGCACAAGGACTGGTAGAGAGTGTGGATGTATTAAATAAAGTAGGTATTAACTCACAAGAAGCTTCTGCGCTAATCGTGGTGACACAACACTATGATACGTTACAGTCTGTAGGGGCTGATAGCCGTTCTAACTTAATCCTATTACCAAATGCACCATCAGCAGCGAGCGATATGCTTACGAATATGGTAGCTTCATTTGCAGCTAGTAGCAAGATAAAAGAAATGAGTACTGTGGAAGGTGTTTCTAAGCGTTCTGAGGACTTATCTTCTAAAGAATGTAATGATTACTCATCAAGCTATGAAGATGGCTTAGAAGATGAATAAATACAAAAAGGGCTCCATGTACATGGAGCCCTTTCTTATTAAAAAACTATTTGTTTTTAGATCTATTCTTAAAGAAGTATTTTAAAGCAGTTGTTATTAAAAACGCTTGGATATTACTCGAACCTTTTACATAAGATGTAACTGAGCCTAATGTATTTCTAACGACTCTATCAGGTGATAATTCTGTTTTTATATTATCTACTGCTCTAAAGACTTTGTGATAGTGTATATCTTTTTTCAGTTTTAGAACTTCTAGATCATATTTGATTTCTTCAAAAGAAGAATAAGACTTTCTCATCGTACCAGTTTTAATCGTTAAATATTATCTCAGATAACTTTCTAAGAAATGGTTTCTCTACTAGAGGTTTTCTAAATAGATAAGCTAATACAGCTATCAGCATATAGAATGCTGCTACTAGTAAAAAACCTAGAGCTGTACTCTCAAGACAAGCTGCTAAAGCATAAGCTGCAAATAAAGATAAGAAAAGTAGAGACATCATAACAAACAGACATACTAGAAGTAAAGTCATAAACTTGCTTCCAGCTTTGGCTGTAATCTTAAACCCCCATAAGCGATAGTAATCTAAACTAGTATTAATAAACTCTTCAGAGTTAGTCTTAATGTCGTCTAGATTCTCTTTTATATCTTTAAATGCCATTTCTTATATACTACTTGATTACTTCTTAGCGTTTTCAGCTATACTGTTTCCTTTAGACTTTAACTCTGCTAATTTTTTTTCTAAAGCAGCGATTACGTCGTCTTTTTTGTCTTCTGTATGAGCTAAAAATTCATCAAATCCAGTTTCGAAATCTTGTTTCTTTTTTGCTACAGTTTGACGTACTTGTTTTTTTAATTCATCAATTTTATCACTTAAATCATCTTTTGACTCATTAAATGTTTTTTTGATTTTTTTACGTGTTTTTTTTCCTTCGTCAGGTGCAAATAATATTCCTAAACCTGCTCCTACTACTACTCCAGCTAATACTGCGATAGCTGTATTTCCTAATTGATTTGACATAGCTTTTAATTTTTAAAATGATTAATACTCTAAGATATAAAAAAAGCAGTGTTTTAACCGTTAATTTTTAGTTAAAACACTGCTTTTGTGTAATTTTTATCGAAGTATTACTTTTGTTCTACTTTTGCCCAAGTATCTCTTAAACCTACGGTTTTATTGAATACTAGTGCTTCTGGAGTACTGTTTTTATCTACACAGAAATAGCCTAAACGTTGGAATTGGAATTTATCTCCTTCTACTGCTGTACTTAGACTTGGTTCTAGATATCCTTTCACTACCTCTAAAGAGTTAGGATTGATAAAATCTAAGAAGTCTACCTCTTTATTACCATCAGGGTTCTCATCTACGAATAGACGGTCATAGATACGCACTTCTGCTTCTACTGAATGAGGTACAGATACCCAGTGTATAGTTCCTTTTACTTTTCGTTTGCTCGCTTCAGATCCACTACCACTTCTACTGTCAGCATCATAAGTAGCGTGTATCTCAGTGATGTTGCCATTCTCATCTTTTACTACGCTTTCACCTTTGATGATATAAGCATTTTTAAGACGTACTTCTTTTCCTAAAGTCAATCTAAAGAATTTGCTATTCGCTTCTTCTTTGAAGTCTTCTCTTTCGATATAAAGTTCTTTAGAGAAAGGCACTTTACGGAAAGTCATTACTTCTTCTTCAGGGTTATTCTCTGCATCTAGCCACTCTTCTTGTCCTTCTGGATAATTAGTTATTACTAGTTTTACAGGATCTAATACTGCCATCACACGAGGAGCTATCTTATTAAGGTCTTCTCTAATGCAGAATTCTAATAGAGATACGTCAATAAGGTTATCACGCTTAGCGATACCTATCGTATCAGCGTAGTTTCTAATAGAAGCTGCTGTGTATCCTCTTCTTCTCAGTCCTGATATCGTAGACATACGTGGGTCATCCCATCCTGTTACGTGTCCTTCGTTTACTAGACGAGCAAGCTTACGCTTACTTACTACTGTATGTGATAAGTTTCTTCTAGCGAATTCGCGTTGTTTAGGTCTTATCTTATTCTCCTCTACCACTTGATCTAAAAACCAATCATATAATTCTCTGTGAGGTAAGAACTCTAATGTACAGAATGAATGTGAGATGCTCTCTAGGTAGTCACTCTCTCCGTGAGCCCAGTCATACATAGGGTATATACACCAGTCATTATTCGTTCTGTGGTGTGCTTTTTTCATGATTCTATACATGATAGGATCACGCATAAGCATATTTGTATGTGCCATGTCTATCTTAGCACGTAAAATATGAGTTCCTTCTTCAAATTCGCCATTCTTCATTCTCTCGAATAAATCAAGGTTCTCTTCTACAGATCTATTTCTATATGGACTATCTACACCTACTGTAGATGGAGTACCTTTTTGCTGAGCCATTTCTTCTGAAGTTTGGCTATCAACATAAGCTTTACCGTCCTTAATCATTTGGACAGCCCAGTCGTATAGCTGTTGGAAATAGTCAGATGCATAAACTTCATTTGCCCATTTGTACCCTAGCCACTCTACGTCTTGCTTGATTGCGTCAACAAACTCCTGTTCTTCTTTAGAAGGATTGGTATCATCAAAGCGCAAGTTCACAGGCGCATTGTATTTAAGACCTAATCCAAAGTTTAAACAAATAGAACTCGCGTGACCTAAATGCAAATAACCATTAGGCTCAGGCGGAAAACGGAAATGAAGTTTTTCTGTTGGCAAACCATTCTTGATATCTTCTTCAATGATTTGCTCAATAAAGTTTAATGATTTCTCTTTTGTTGACATGGAAATAATTATTATAACTACAAAGGTATCAAAAAACTAATCAAAAGCTGATAGTCTTTTAGCATATTATGAATTATAGGAGGCAAATAATTTGTACTTTTAGCCATTATTAAACAAACAAATGTGTTATGGGAATAATTAGATTAAACAATATTAGAACGTTTTCTTTTCATGGATGTATGGATGAAGAGGCAAAAATAGGTTCGGATTACCGAGTAGATTTAATTGCGAAAGGAGATTTTACGATGGCTGCTTCTACAGATGATTTGAAACATTCTATAGACTACGTTCACTTAAATACAATCGTGAAGGAAGAAATGGCTATTCGATCTAAGTTATTAGAGCATGTAGCACAACGAATCATCGATAGAGTAATCCTAGAAATAAGAATGGTAGAAGAAATAACAGTATTAGTCTCTAAAATAAACCCTCCTGTAGGTGGTGATGTAGAATATGTAACTGTTGAAATGCAAGGAGTTAGATAATATCGTCTTGAATTGTTGTAAAAAAGTACATTAATTGGTTTTGAAATATCAAAATATTTAGTAAGTTTGCAATCCAATTCAAGGACAAGGCTTCGTGTCCGAGTGGCTAGGAAGCGGTCTGCAAAACCGTCTACAGCGGTTCGAATCCGCTCGAAGCCTCAACTAAAGGATAGTGATTTCACTATCCTTTTTTTATGCATTATAGTTAACGTTATTCGTATTATAAAAAGAAAGGACTTAGTAATTTACTAAGTCCTTTCTTTTTATTTTTTACTCTCTAGATTAGGGAGAGGGAGATTAATATGATTATCTGCAGATTTTGGAAGTATTCCTTTAATCATAATGACTAGTCCGAATACCATAATAACGATACTGCTTATTT
The DNA here is from genome assembly GCF_004337635.1 of Myroides odoratimimus. Classification (NCBI taxonomy): domain Bacteria; kingdom Pseudomonadati; phylum Bacteroidota; class Flavobacteriia; order Flavobacteriales; family Flavobacteriaceae; genus Myroides; species Myroides odoratimimus. The sequence goes on along the minus strand of NZ_CP037427.1, from coordinate 1,116,821 downwards.
TTTTTATCTTTAAGATATTGGTTGCTGTAAGCTTCTCACGTAGCTTCTTTGCTAAGAATATCTTGAAAAGATCTGTAATGAAGTACGCTAGAATAGTAAAACCAAAGAAGGTAAACATCTTATTAGGATTCATATCCATCTGCGGTCCTAATGTTATAATAATCCCCAACCAAAAACCGAGTACTCCTACATTGATAAAATTGAGTAAGAACCCTTTTGCAAATAAGTTTAAGTATTCTCGTCTTAGATTAGGAGGGGCTATTTGTAAGGTTTGTACTTGTACCTTTTTTAGTTTGATAAAAGAGATAATACCATAAGTAAGCATAATCATTCCTCCAAAAAGGAATAGTGCAGGGTCATCCTTTATCGCATTAATTAATTTAAAGCTACTAAAGAACGCTATAACGAAGAATACCGCATCAGCTAATATAACACCTATATCGAAGGCTATAGCTGCCTTAAACCCTCTTGTAATACTTGTTTCAATAAGAATAAAAAAAACAGGTCCTATCATAAAACTCAGAAAGAATCCAAGAGTGACACCTGTTAATAAATCATCAAACATCTTATATAATTAAAAAATGCCAATTCTAGAATTGGCATTTATTCATAATCTTTTGCAAGATACATTTTTTTGTATAAAAACGTATTATTACTAATCTACTTTTTTAATTACTCCACCTAGAACATTCTTTTCATTAATGGTTTTAGGGTTTCCATGAACTCTAATTTCTCCACCTGCTCTAACCTTTGCCTCTACTAATTCAGTAGCTCTTACTTCTGCAACACCACCAGCATTCACGGTAACAATAGTTTGATTTGTTTCTAGGTTTTGACTCTTTACTTTAGCACCAGAACTATTCAGTACATCTTGTACATTTGCTTTTCCTTCTAGTGTAATAACTGAACCCGCACTTGATTTAACAATTGCTTTGTCTACATCTATATTTAGATTAATCATTCCGCCAGTCTTCGCATTTATAGTTAGCGTAGTTGCTTTGATAGGAGTTTCTCCTTTTATAGTAGCTCCTTCACCTGCTACTACTTCAGATAGCTTGTTGTAATATAGTTTTACTTTGATGTCATCTCCTTGAAAACTATTTACGAAGTTCATCTTTATTTTTAATGCTCCGTTCTTGTTTACTACGTTTACATAGTCTTCTTTATCTCCTTCAATTTCTATTTTGCCCTCTTCTCCAGGAACTAAAGTTACTGAAATTTGATCAAAAACATTAACTTTTGAAAAGTCTCCTATTGATTTCGTTTTTTGTGCAAAAGAAATTGTACTTGCCATTACAGCAATGAATAAAACGATTTTTTTCATCTTAGTTTACTTTTTTAATATAGTTGAAATCTAATTGTTTTTTTACAAGATCTGCATTCTTAACAGTAACGATAACCTCATCACCTAGTTGAAGCATCTTTTTCGTTGCTTGTCCTACTAATGCATATTGTTTCTCTTCGAATACGTAATAGTCTTCTTTTATTTCTCTAATACGTACCATACCTTCACATTTGTTATCTACTATCTCTACATAGATACCCCATTCTGTAACACCTGATATAACACCCAAGAATTCTGTACCTTGCTGATCTTGCATATACTTCACTTGCATATATTTGATACTATCTCTTTCTGCATTAGCAGCTAGGTTCTCTCTAGAAGAACAGTGTGAACATTTTACTTCATATAACTCAGGATTTACGTTGTCACCATGGTCTAAATAATGTTGTAATAATCTATGAGCCATTACGTCAGGATAACGACGAATAGGTGATGTAAAGTGTGAGTAGTAATCAAACGCTAATCCATAGTGCCCAATATTATTCGTAGAATAACTCGCTTTACTCATACATCTAATCGCTAGAGTATCTACTAAGTTTTGTTCTTTTTTACCTTCTACATCTTTTAGAAGTTTGTTTATAGACTTAGAGATGCTAGACTTAGACTTAAAGTTAATATTATGTCCAAAACGTGCAATCACAGTCTGAAGACCAAATAACTTCTCTTGATCTGGTTCGTCGTGAATACGATATACGAATGTTTTCTTTTGTTTACCAATAAACTCAGATACTTTTCTATTTGCTAATAACATGAATTCCTCAATCAAATGATTAGCTTCTTTTGATTGCTTAAAGAATACACCTACTGGCTCAGCAGCTTCGTTTAGGTTAAACTTAACCTCTACTTTATCAAAAGAAATAGCACCATCTGACATACGGTTCTTACGCATGATCATCGCTAATTCATTTAGCTTTAATACTGCATCAGCTACTTCTTCACTTATTTCTTGATCTTCTCCTGTAAGTGAGATATCAGCAGGAATAACTCTGTCTTTAGAATCAATGATATACTGAGCTTCTTCGTAAGCCATACGTTGGTCTGAATGCGTTACAGTACGACCAAACCATTTGTTTCTGATTTCTGCTTTATCGTCTAATTCAAATACAGCAGAGAAGGTATATTTATCTTCATTTGGTCTTAACGAACAAGCAAAGTTAGATAACACCTCAGGTAACATAGGTACAGTTCTATCTACTAAATACACAGAAGTAGCTCTGTTATAAGCCTCTTCATCTAGGATAGTACCTTCTTTTACATAGTGAGATACGTCAGCGATGTGAATACCTATTTCGTAGAATCCATTTTCTAGTTGTCTGAATGATAAAGCGTCATCGAAGTCTTTTGCATCTTTAGGGTCAATCGTGAACGTAAGAATATCACGCATATCTCTACGCTTCGCTATTTCCTCTTCAGTGATAGAAGTATCTAAGTGATTAGCATAGTCATCTACTTCTTTAGGGAATTCAGCTGTTAATCCATATTCAGCTAAAATAGCGTGTATTTCAGTATTGTGCTCTCCTTGTTTACCAAGTACTTTCATCACTTTACCGAATGGACTATCTGCTTTCTCTGGCCAATCTTCTATTTCTACTACGACTACATCTCCATCACGTGCCTCTCCTACTTTTTCTTTGGGAACAAATATATCTGTGTACATCTTAGCATCTGCAGTAGATACGAAAGCAAAGTTCTTTTGAATCTCGATAACTCCCACAAATTGTTTTTTGTGTCTTTCTAAGATTTCTACTACTTCTCCTTCAGGTTTTTTACCTTTTCGTTTGTTGTAGATATAGGCTTTAACGAAGTCACCATCTAAAGCCTTGTTTAGGTTATTTGTTGGGATAAATACATCCTCCTCTACTCCTTCTACTACTAGATAAGCAGTCTTACGAGAAGTCATATCGATATAACCTTCTACATAATTTGCTTTAGGGATGAATCTGTATTTACCAGTTTCGATCTCTTCTATTTTTCCTTTCGAGATAAGGTGTTTAAGCTCTTTGATAATCTCATTTCTACCTTGAGTATCGTTTATTTCTAATTGAGCAGCGATCTGTTTATAGTTATACGTTTTAGTCGTATTCTTAGATAAGAATTTTAATATTTTTGGAGCAAAGTCAAATGCTTTACTCTTTTTATGTTTAATTTTTTTTGTCATTTTCTAATTCATTATGTTTACCTAAAATAGGGTTGGTAATTATCCTTAAATGTACGAATTACTAACTGTTTTATCCTATTTTTTAGTAATATTTTAATTTGATTGTTTTAATCAGCGATAATATTTCTTCTTTTGTAGCTAAGTTTTTAAAGAAATAGGTCGAGAAATAACTCTTTTAGAGAAAGGAAGGTAGAGTTATTTAATACTTATATTTTATTGTTGATCAGTACACTGTACTCTCATTGCTTTAAGTACGTTTGATTCTGCAAATTTATAATGTTCTAGTTTATTTTCCAAAAACTCCCTAAAAAGAGAAATAGAATAATATAAAAAGCAAGAATAAGGTTCTTCGATATCCTATTCTTGCTTTACAATATATTTCTTTAACGTAGTTTGACAGTGAGGTAGGTAAGGTCTAATCCATACAGGAAATTACCATTATAGTACTAGCTTTTATTAATATCATTTTTTTCTACCATTGATTATAGTTGCCTCATCTTCATCTTTTTTAATTATACATGGAGAGGTACTATAAAGTTTCTGATTTATAATATGTTATATATTATTGTCTTCTCCGTATTTATGGTATTAATTACTTATTTGTTTGACTAAGAGAAGGCAGTTAGAGAATAGAATAATTTTTTGAGAATAATGATGCCTTTTATGTACTACTGCTAAGATTCTTTATAGCAATTAATTATATAAAGTGAATTGTATATAAAATTTCGTACTTTAGAAAAACCAACAAAAAACTATATTTATGAATACTATTTCTTATGTGCATGGTGCATCTGATACACCATTGTTAGGAGAAACCATAGGACAGAATCTAAAAAAGATAACAGATCAATACCCCAACAATGAGGCATTAGTCAGCGTTCATCAGGGATTCAGAGCAACGTATCAAGAGTTCTATAACCTTACTACTCAAGTTGCAAAAGCATTATTAGCGCACAATATACAGAAAGGAGATCGCGTAGGGATATGGGCACCCAACTGTTATGAATGGGTGCTTATGCAGTATGCTACTGCTCGTATAGGTGTGATATTAGTTAATATTAACCCTGCTTATCGAGCACATGAGATCGAGTTTGCGGTTAATCAATCTGAAATATCCCTTATCGTATCTGCTCCAAGTTTTAAAAGCAGTGATTACCGAAAGATCATCTCCTTGATTTTTGAAGATTGTCCTTCGTTAAAAGAAGTTGTTTTCTTAGGAGAAGAATGGGATACTTTCTTATCAGATAGCGATCAGATAACGGATGGAGAACTAGCCATTATAGAAGACTCTGTACAGTTTGGAGAAGCTGTTAATATACAGTATACTTCAGGGACTACTGGTTTCCCTAAAGGAGTAACCCTTACACATCATAATATCCTAAACAACGGTTATTTTATCGGCAAGCGTTTAAAGTACACTACAGTAGATAGAGTCTGTATTCCTGTGCCTTTTTATCACTGTTTTGGGATGGTTATAGGCAATCTGTGTTGTACCTCTCATGGAGCTACGATCGTGATTCCAAATGATGGATTTGACCCAGCTAAGACTCTTCAGGTAGTACAAGACGAGAAGTGTACTTCATTATATGGAGTGCCTACTATGTTTATCGCTGAGCTACAGTTGCCAGACTTTAAAGAGTATGACCTTACCTCTTTGAGAACGGGAGTGATGGCTGGCTCACTGTGTCCTGAGCAAGTAATGCGTCGCGTGAAGACAGAGATGAATATGGAGGAAGTAAGTATCTGCTACGGTATGACTGAGACTTCACCTGTATCTACCCAAACGCATATCGGTATTGATATTGTCAAACAGACAACTACGGTAGGAACTGTACAAGACCATCTAGAAATCAAAATTATAGACCCAGAAACAGGTAGAATAGTTCCTAGAGGAGAAGCAGGCGAACTGTGTACACGTGGGTATTCAGTGATGCTGAAATATTGGAATAATCGAACACTCACTTCTGAAGTATTAGATGAGAATAGATGGATGCATACAGGAGACTTGGCTACTATGGATGATCAAGGGTATATTTCGATTACAGGGCGTATTAAAGACCTTATTATTCGCGGAGGGGAGAATATATCTCCGAAGTGGATAGAAGACTTCTTATACACTCATCCCTCTATTGCAGATGTGCAGGTTATCGGGGTTCCAGATGAGAAATATGGAGAAGAGATTATGGCGTGGGTAATCTTAAAACCAGGCATAACCTTGACAGGTGAAGAGTTAAAAAGCTTCTGTACGGAGAAGATAGCCCACTTCAGAATACCGAAGTATTGGAAGTTCGTATCAGAATTTCCAATGACCATATCAGGTAAGGTAAGAAAAGTAGAGATGAGACAAATAGCAGTGGAAGAATTAGGGCTGTAGAAAAGATTTATTCTTAACTTTGTACAAAATTATTCAACACAACACACAATGAAAATAGCAATCGGAAATGATCACGCGGGACCTGAATACAAAAAGGCTATCGTTAAGTATCTAGAAGAAAAAGGATTTACAGTAACTAATTATGGGACAGATGATTTTTCGTCTGTGGATTATCCAGATTTTGGACATAAAGTAGCTACAGATGTAGAAGAAGGTAAAGTTGATTTCGGTATCGTAATCTGTGGAAGCGGAAACGGTATAGCGATGACTGCTAATAAACATCAAGGTGTGCGCTGTGCCCTTTGTTGGACAAAAGAGATTGCTGAGTTAGCAAGATTGCACAATGATGCTAATGTGATCAGTATCCCTGCTCGTTATACTTCTATAGAGCAAGCTGTAGCGATGGTAGAGACTTTCTTAAACACAGCTTTCGAAGGTGGAAGACACCAGAATAGAGTGAACAAGATTACTTGTGCCTAAACAAGTAAATACTATAATGTATAAAGAACAAAAGCACGTAATCTAGAGACTACGTGCTTTTTTATTTTATAACAGTCTTGTTTTTTATTATCAGTAGTAAGTTATCGAATAACTACTCTTGAGCTTTTTTTTCTGCTCTTGTCTGTTCTATAAGTTTATCTAAACGTTCAAAAGTTCCTAATGCTATTAACTCTTTTACAAAAGGAATATCTTTTGCTACTTTCCCTTTAGTAAGATCAACTTTAATCTGTTTATTTGTATAAGTGATTTTAGGAGTATTGTCCATATTTAAACTTTGTACAACAGTATCTTTTTTTATGATTTAAAAGTTTAAGTTTTTATGAATTGGAGTAATTAGAAACACGAAATAACAGTATTCAAAGACTGTGTATATCCAGAGAAGATGGATAGTAGATTCGTTAGTGATCAGAAGTGTTTTTAGGCGAAATAGTAAGAATTAAAAGTTATTAATTATAGTTGAAGGAATACTAAGATTCCTTTTGTGCCTTTTCGTATTCTTCTTTTCTTTTTCTTTCTCTCTCTTCGAAAATATATAACTCCCCTGAAGCTTCAAGCTGTTCAAACAACTTAAATGCATATTCTATTTTACCTGATTCGTCAATGACTCTTAGGTTATTATTAATAGTGATGATTTTAGGATTAGTATCAGTCTTTACTTCGTTTGAATCAATCTTTTTTTTCATAATGCCTTATTTTATACTGTTCGTATTCGGTGTGATTAAGAAACCTTGATAGTTTGTATTCTTTTCAAAGAACACTACTGTACCATTAGAGTGTACTCCATAGATATTAAAAAATTTAGAGAGTTCCTCATAGTTAGTGGACAAAACCATTCTGTATAACCGCGTGCGTGAAGGAGTACTTCCTCTAAAGACTATCTTATAAAATCCTTTGTCTTTTGTGAAATCAAGTACAGCCCTAAATACAGTAGCCAAAACTCTATTCATATCACCATTATTACTGACAATTCTATCATCAATAATACTGTTATTAAGTGTCTTTTTTGGTTTATCACCAAAGCTAAGATTATACAAATTAGCTTCACTTTTAATTATAGCAAAGATAATTAATTTTTTGATTGCTTGGTTTTTACCTATGCTTGTAAATTCATAGATTGAGTTTTCTCTATCTGTTGTAAATGAATAAGATGGATACTGCATATCTAACCTATTAGCGTGTTAGAATTGGCAAGTTAGGGATTATCTATAAGACGAAATAACAGTATTCAAACACCTTTTTTGATTACTCTATTTCGAAGATAGCTTGTATCTCTACCGCAGAGTTGACAGGTACAGAAGTAGCACCTAGAGTACCTCTAGCATGTTTGCCCTTCTCTCCGAATATAGCTACGGATAAGTCTGATGCCACATTCATTAGATTAGCGTGCTGAGCGTAGTCAGGAGTGGTGTTGAATATACCTGTTAGCTGTACGGTTTTCTTTACTCTGTTGAGGTCACCATCTACAGCTAATTTAAGCACCGCGATTACATTTAGCATCGTCTGTTCAGTCGCTTGCTTTGCTTGTTCTTCTGTGACATCTACACCTACCTTACCAGGATATAATATTTGGCCGTCCTTTAAGGCTACCTGATTGATGAATATTAGATTTCCACTGCGTGAGTAAGGCGTGTAGTTTCCCATAGGATTAGGCGCTACAGGCAGTATGATGTTTTTTTGTTTAAGCGTGGTTTCTACATCAGTGACTACTCGTTTAGGAGTGTTTTCCTCTTTCTTTTGAAAAGTTCCTTTTAAGGCTTTGGCAACTTTGGCGAAGTTTTGACCTTGCGTATAAGCGATTAGCAGTTCGCTTTCGCTGGGACGTTGCACCGTTTTATTTGAAGCAAGGCTACTTGCTCCTAGTACACTATTACCTTGAGGGATGCTATTATCTAGCTTCTCCGTAGCTCTGATGCCATTCGGTACGAGTATCATCCCATGTACTGCTAGACTGTTCCAGAACGACTGTAGTGCGAGCTCCTTCCCTGCTCCCCTACCAGCAGACATAAATACGGCTGTAGGCATTCCCTCTAGGGCATGAGCAGTCCACAGATCTACAGTGTTCGCGAGAAAGGCACTCATCGGAGTACTGATGTTACCAAAGTACACAGGAGATCCCCATATGGTGCCATCATAAGTAGGTAGCTCCTCAGGAGTAGCTATCTGTAGATCACTTAATAGTGCATTTGCTGAAGGTTGTACTATTTTTATAGTCGCCTCTGTGTGAGGGTTGCTTTCTATTCCCTTAGCGATTTCTTGTGCCATTCTATACGTACCACCTGTATCAGAGTGGATAAGTACTAATATTTTGGTTAGGGTATCTTTTGCCATGATCTGTGTCGTTGTGAAGAGTAGTGTACAAGTGATTAGTGCAGTATATAATGCTTTCATATTAATTATTTAAAGTATAATCACAAAGGTATACTTGCAGTTTATATTATATTTGTCAAAAAATATATGCAAAACGCCAATATCAAATGTGGATTGACCGAGAAACTCTTAGGAGTATATGATGATACTAATGAGGTACAGGCGTATGTATGGTATGAAGACAACTTCGTTCACGATGAGTATCAGCACGCTCATCAGCGATATCAGCTCACCTACGTAGAACAGGGCTATCAGTACCTTCATGTAGATAACTGTATCTATCTAGTCCCTCAGTATCACATAGCATGGATACCTTCAGGACAGCAGCACGCTACTACCTCTACAGCGAAGGATATTAATCTTAAAGTACTGTTGTATAAAGAGGTGCCAGCTGACTCATTCTATGATCAAGTGCACATCTTCCCTGCTCTTACTGTGCTGAGGGAGATGCTACAGTATGCGACGAAGTGGAATAGAGTAATCGAGACAGAATTAGAGAAAGAACAGTTCTTACAGGCTATTCTTATGAGTTTAAAATCGTTCTGTGAAGAGAATAAATCGCTCCAATTACCTATTCCTACCGATCATAGGTTAATACCTGTATGCACTTATATCAATGAGCATCTTACCTCAACGCTAGACTTAGATGAACTAGCTAGTATCTCTACCATGTCTGTACGCAATCTACAGCGCCTGTTCAAACTAGAGACGGGTATCACTCTACAGAAATACCTTCAGATCATTCGCATCTTAAAGAGTATAGAGCTAATAGATACAAGAGAATTTACCTTGAGTGAAATCGCTTTTAAAGTGGGTTATAAAAGCTTAGTGGCTTTTAGAAACTCCTACTTTGACATAGTGAAAGTATATCCTAAAATTAAAAAATAAGGGTATACCCCCCTGACAAAAGGTTGTCACTACCCTACTCTACCTTTGCTCCATAATCTTAACAATATACAGAATGATACGAGTAAGTAATGCATTAGTGTGTGCGATGGAGTTCACCAGTTTTAGAAAGAAATCAACAGTAAGTGATGACGAATTATTAGTTGCAGTAGCCCGATTTGAGCGTCAATTGTCACAGGTAGAAGGTATTGTCTATCATACCTTGGTTCGCAACTATGATAACGAGTATGCTAATGTGCTGTTCGCTACTTCTATGGAGGTGATAAAGACATTAGAAGCAGTGATAGGAAACACCAAAGAAACCCAAGACTTCTTCAGTATGGTAGATATAAGTACAGTGCAGGTGGAGTATCACGAGATACGTAAGCCTAACTTCACAGTGCCTTCCTACTTTGGTTGTATAGAGAATGGTAAGTTTTCTCTTAAAGATACTATCCAAGCCTCTACTCTATTATCTGCTTCGTATGCTGTAGAACAAGCTTATCTCAATGCTTTCGAGAACACAAAAGGACACTTTATCTCCACTCGTGGCGATAACCAATATGCCGAAATCGTATTAGGTCATACCTTAGGCAATACGAAGGAGATTTGCTACGGTTATTTTGGAAATGAAGCTTGCCTTTCTCTTCTTGGTCTAATAGACGAGTGTAGTATGCATTTAGGTTTTTGGTATGTGGTAGGATAATTATAAGATTAGTTGAAGGTCTAACTATTTTTATTGGGTACTTAAGCTCTATTTGAGCTGTTTTCTATTTATTTAGTTAGTAGATTGTTTGGGTACGAGTTTGGTATTGTTTTGAAAACAGGCTCTCATCTCAAGTAAACACTGGGAATTACCGAACACTATCAAAACAAAATAAAAGCGATTATTTGTTATATGTTGATTATTAGTGTTTTGTTTGTTTTTTGAATGATTATAATTGATCAAAAAGGGATAATTAGATCATTATTACCAAATGAGGTCAAAAGTGACTTTTTGGGACACCATAATTACTTTTAATATATGTATTTTTGAAAAAAAATATGAAAAAGTATATATGTAGCATCGCAATAGCTATGTTTGGAGTATTTATAACTTCATGTAGCAATGATGATAATCTAAATGATAGTAAACCTGTAGAAGAGAGAAAGGGACGTTTTGACAGAAGCCCTTTTAGTTGGGATGTGAAGGGAAGTGCTGAAGTGAATGATCTATTGTTTATAGATGACACTAATTATTCTGTAAATACATCAGGAGAACATTATTCTACTAGTAATGATTTATATCCTGGAGCTGTATTTCCAAAGAATAGCATAGATAGATTGACATTTGATGCTATGGTAAAAGCAGAAAAGAATCCTTATGATTTAATGTTTATGTTCTATAAATCTTTTGTTTTAAGTGATATTAGTACTAAGAAAGAGAGGGTAACATATTTAGATGCCGTTAATCAAGCTCTAGACAGCGAAGCTTTTCAATCAGAGGTAAAAAATAGAGCTTATGGTATTGAGGATTTATATATTACAGAGTGTTATACTTATAAAGATGTTGTTCAAGCTTTTAGTGGTAATCTGAAGTTAGGAGAAGTTTTTGCGAAAAATATGAAAATGAATGCAGGTGATAGTAGATATAAGTCTATTTTACTCATGAGAGTAGGTAAGGTATTCTATGGAGAGTGGTTTGAGGGAGATTATGAAAATTTCTTTAAAGAGCCTATGAATGAGAAGGACTTGTATTATGTGAAGAGAATTATGAGAGGAACTCCTGTTACTTATGTGGCAATAGAGAGTAAGGCCGATTATGCAGACTTAAATGATGCTGTAAGATCAGCATTAGTACATTATCGAAAAGAAGGTAATTTAAATTTAAATGATAAGAATGGTAAAATCTTGAGTAATGCAAGTTTTACAATACTAAGCACTGAAGATAAGATAAACAGCTTAGGTAAGTGGAGTACTTCTAAAGACGATATGTTCTCAGTACTTAAGAATAATTTATCTGCGAATTATATAGGACAACCTATTTACTTAGAGATTAGATCTGTAGATACAGATAAAAGATACTAAACAATAAAATATTTAAAGAAGACTTATGACTGCGGTTACTAAGTCTTTTTTTATGGATATTATCGTTTAAAGACGATAAAGAATAAGGCTACCTGTATGGCTAGGATGGCATAAAACTTTAGTTTAAAAGAGTCTTTAGAAATCTTATGTCTAAGTTTCTTCATCGCAATCCATGCACCTAGTGTTCCACCAAAAAAGCAAAGAGACAGGAGGTTCTTCTCAGAAACACGTCTTTTGTTTTTAATCGCTTGTTCTTTATCAAAGGCAAACATGGAGAAAGCTAAATAGTTTATTATAAGTAGATATAGGAATAAAAACTTCATGAGATTTATTTATTGTGACAAAGGTAGTATTTTAGCTATTCTTAAAATAATAAAATATGACGTTGATAGAGTTTATTCAACAGGCTGTGAGTGCTAGTGCAAAAAGTATAGAGAATACGCTGTCTCTGTTAGGAGAGGGATGTACTATACCGTTTATCGCTAGATATAGAAAAGATAGAACTGGTAATCTAGATGAGGTGATTATCGAAAAGATAGCGAAGTATAGCGAGCTGTACGAAGGGATAGTGAAGAGAAAGGAGTCTATATTAGGCTCTATAGAAGAACAGGGCAAGCTAACAGATGAATTGCGCAATAAGATTATAAATAGCTTTGATCTAACAGAGATAGAAGATTTATACTTGCCATATAAGAAGACGCGTAAGACGAAGGCTGATACAGCTAGAGAGAACGGTCTAGAGCCATTGGCTAAAGTGATTATGGCTCAGAATGCTCATGATATAGAGTCTATCGCTGCTAAATATCTTAATGATAAGGTAGGAAGTGAAGAAGAGGCTATACAAGGGGCATCTGATATCATTGCAGAGTGGATTAATGAAAATATGTATGTGCGAAAATCACTGAGAAGAAAGTTCCAACGCAGTGGAGTGATCAGTACTAAGGTGGTAAAAGCAAAAAAGGAAGAAGAGCATGCGCAGAAGTTTGAGCAATATTTTGATTGGGCAGAGCCTGTGTATAAGATACCTGCACATCGATTATTAGCAATACTAAGAGCCGAGAAAGAAGGTTTTATCAAGTTTAATGTAGGTATTGATAAAGAAGAGGCTATTAGCTTCATAGAAGATAATGTAGTGAAAGGCAAGAATGAGTGTGGTAAGATAGTAGAGAAGGCGGTAGCGGATAGCTATAAGCGTCTGTTAGAACCAGCATTGTCTAATGAAGCCTTGGTAGAAGCGAAGGAGAAGGCAGATTTAAACTCTATACAGGTATTTGCTGATAATCTTACTCAGTTATTATTAGGTTCGCCATTAGGAGAGAAACGTATATTGGCTATCGACCCTGGGTTTAAGACGGGGTGTAAGGTAGTTTGTTTAGACGAGCAAGGAGATTTATTATACAATGAGACTATATTTCCTCATGCTCCTCAGAAGGATACTACTATGGCGATGAAGAAGATTCGCTCTATGGTCAATGCATACAATGTAGAAGCTATCGCTATTGGTAATGGGACAGCCTCTAGAGAGACGGAGTTCTTTATTAAGAAAATAGCTTTTGATAAACCAGTACAAGTATTCGTAGTGAATGAGGCTGGAGCATCTGTGTACTCTGCGTCTAAGATAGCGAGAGAAGAGTTTCCTACTTATGATGTGACAGTGAGAGGTGCTGTGTCTATCGGGCGTCGTCTGTCTGATCCATTAGCAGAGCTAGTGAAGATAGATCCTAAGTCTATCGGAGTGGGACAGTATCAACACGATGTAGACCAAACATTGCTTAAAAAAGAGCTAGATAATGTGGTGATGAAGTGTGTAAACTCAGTAGGGGTTAATCTTAATACTGCTAGTAAATCGCTACTGAGCTATGTATCTGGGATAGGTGAGAAGATGGCTGAGAATATAGTGCAATACAGAACAGAGAATGGGCCATTCGAGAGTAGAACAGAGCTTAAGAAAGTACCTCGACTAGGAGATAAAGCCTTCCAGCAGGCAGCTGCATTTGTGCGTATTAAGAATGCTAAGAATCCACTAGACGACTCTGCTGTACATCCAGAGGCTTATGGTGTGGTAGAGAAGATCGCTAAAGATATGAAGGTATCTATAGGGGATATGATCTCTAATAAAGAGCTTATCGCTAAAGTAGATGCTAATAAATATACTACGGGTGAGGTAGGAGCATTAGCGCTTCAAGATATCTTAAAAGAATTAGAGAAGCCTGGTCTAGATCCTAGACGCAGTGCTAAGGTATTTGAGTTTGATCCTAGTGTGAAACAGATTACAGACTTAAAAATAGGTCAAGTACTGCCTGGTATTATCAATAATATTACCAACTTTGGTTGTTTTGTAGATGTTGGAATTAAGGAGAGTGGTCTAGTGCATATCTCTCAACTTAAAGCAGGCTTTGTATCAGACGTGAATGAAGTAGTAAAGTTACACCAGCATGTACAAGTGAAGGTGACGGATGTAGATGTGGCTAAAAAAAGAATACAACTGTCTATGATATTAGATTAAACCCAGATTCCGCATTCGGCCCATACTACGAATAAATTTAGAGTTTTTTTGTAGAATTTACTCTCGTTAATAGGTCTATCGCATATTCTAGGTTTAAAAAAATAAAAAAAACATTTCTAAATCTTGTTTTTGGCACGATACTTGTTTTTAAACTAGTACTTGAGTTTGAAACAATAATGTTGTTATTGAAAAAGAAAACAAGCAGGTAAGTAGTGTTTTTATTATGTTTTATAAGTGAAGTGCCTATCTTTTATTGTCAAGATAGGTACTTTTTTTTGTGCTATAGTGACGTATAAAAACAAAAAAGCGTTATACAGCAAGCCATATAACGCGTAAAATATATAAGTTTAGAACAGAATTATTCTGTCTTAGAGTTATCTTGTGTATTCTCTTTTTTAGTTGTCTGTTGAGCGTTTTCGTCTCTAGTAGCATCTTTAAATTCTTTGATACCAGAACCAAGTCCTCTCATTAATTCAGGGATCTTTTTACCTCCGAATAACAATAGAATGATAGCTACAATAACTATAATTTGCCATGGCCCAACCATTCCTAAAAATATGTGTAATGAGTTCATAATAATCTTTTTGAAACATTAAGTAGCGACAAATATAGTAAGAAAAATGTAAAACGTTTATTCGTAATAGGTTTTATTTAACTTTTAACGTTTATCTAGTAAGGAATTTTCTTTTAAACTGTGAATATTTAGGTAAAGTGACAGAGTCAAATTTTATAATTATTATATTTGTGTAGTAAAATAGGTACAGATGTTAGGAAAGGGACATAAAAGAAAAAAGTGGAAAAATACACTTTTAAGTAAATACCGTATTGTTATCGTTAATGATAAGACCTTTGAAGATGTAAAATCTTTTAAGCTTAATTTACTTAATGTTTTTGGCGCCAGTACTACATTGGTATTTTTGTTTATTCTATCAACTGTTTTACTGTTGGTATTGACTCCGTTAAAGGAATATATACCGGGATATTCTTCTGCTGAGTTAAAACAAAGGGCTGTAGAGTTAGCTCTAAAAGTAGATTCGCTAGAGAATGAATCTAGACAGAATCAACAGTATCTAAGTGCGATCAAAAGCGCATTATTAGGAGAAATACAGGTGACAGAGGCTAGTATAGATTCTTTAAAACTAACTCAGAAACCACTGAATCAAATCGAACATAAAGATCCTAGTGAAACAGATATGAAGCTAAGAGAAATGGTTCGACTAGAGGATAAGTATAATCTCTTCGAAGAGAGTAAACCTAAAGTTAGCCAAGTCCTATTTAGCCCAATTAATGCAGAAATAGTAAGAAAGTACGATAGTAGAGCAATGCATTTTGGGATTGACTTTAGAGCACCTGCTAATACACCTGTAAAAGCAATTAGTAAAGGGACTGTGCTATTCGTAGACTGGACTATAAAAGATGGTTATACAATCATCTTATTACACGATGAAGGTTTAATATCTGTATATAAGCACTTGACATCTCTTACTAAAGGAGAGTATGAAAGTGTAAGGTCAGGAGAAGTGATAGGTCTGTTTGATGGAAGTAGTGAGGCTACTGCATTAAATGCTTCTACAAAATACTTCCACTTCGAACTTTGGAAAGATGCCTATCCATTAGATAGCTCATTATTTATAGATTTAGAATAAGAGAATATGTCAATAAAATCATTTGGGGCTAAAGTATTTGCTTCAATTATACATAAGAAAACACAAAAGTGGGTCAATGACCCTATCAATACGCAAAAGAAGGTTTTTGAACAATTGTTAGAGGATGCTAAGCATACGGCATTTGGAAAAGACCATAATTTTGCTTATATTAATAGCTACGAAGATTTTGTAAAGCAAGTACCTGTGCGAGATTATGAAGGATTAAGACCTTATGTAGATAGAGTAGTAGCTGGTGAGAGTGATGTGTTGTGGAAAGGTAAACCTTTATATTTCGCAAAGACTTCGGGTACAACTTCGGGGGCTAAGTATATCCCATTAACCAAAGAGTCTATGCCGTATCATATAGAAGCTGCTCGTAATGCAATATTAGCTTATGTATATGAGACAGGTAAAGCGGACTTCGTAAATGGTAAAATGATCTTCTTACAAGGGAGCCCTATACTAGATGAGAAAAATGGTATAAAATTAGGTAGATTATCAGGGATAGTAGCTCACTATGTTCCTGCTTATTTACAGAAAAATAGATTGCCTAGTCTAGAAACAAACTGTATAGAGGACTGGGAGACTAAAGTAGATGCTATCGTGGAAGAGACAGTAGATCAGAATATGAGTGTGATCTCTGGTATTCCGAGCTGGGTACAGATGTACTTCGAAAAACTAAAGGAGAAAAAAGGTAAACCTGTAGGGGATATATTTCCTAACTTTAATTTGTTCATTTATGGAGGTGTAAACTATGAGCCTTATAGAGGTAAATTTGAACAAATGATCGGACGTAAGGTACCATCTATAGAGTTGTTCCCTGCTTCTGAAGGATTCTTCGCTTATCAAGATACACAGACAGAGAAAGGGATGTTATTGTTGCTAAATGCAGGTATCTTCTATGAGTTTATAAAAGTAGAGGAGTTCTTTAATGAGAATGCTAGAAGATATACGATAGGAGAGGTAGAGCTAGGTGTGAATTATGTATTAATTATCTCTACCAACGCTGGACTATGGGGATATAATATCGGTGATACGGTACAGTTCGTTAACCTGAAACCTTATAGAGTAGTGGTATCTGGGCGTATAAAGCATTTTATCTCTGCATTCGGAGAACATGTGATCGGTAAGGAGGTAGAGTCTGCTATACAAGAAGCTATGGAGGGTACGTCAGTAACGGTTAATGAGTTTACTGTAGCACCACAGATTAGTCCAGAAGAGGGATTGCCTTACCATGAATGGTTGATAGAGTTCGGCAATGAACCTGAGGATTTAGAAGCTTTTGCTTTAAAGATAGATAATGCTCTAAGAAAGCAGAATATGTATTATGATGATCTAATTGTAGGAAAGGTGTTGAAGACATTAGTCATCTCTAAAGTAAAACAAGAAGGCTTTAATAATTATATGAAAAGTATAGGAAAGCTAGGAGGGCAAAATAAGTTGCCTAGATTAAGCAATGATAGAATCATCGCTGATCAATTAAAATTATATTAGTAAAAAGAAATAATAAGACGTAAAAAGGAGAAGTATATGAAAGAGATAAAGAATATATCTAGAACGAGAGCGCAAGTGTCGTCTGCAGCTGTGGAGCGTATGTATATTACAATGCGCCATTTGTTTAACAGAGGTTTTTATAAACCGATGGGAGTGTCAGGAGATACATTAAGAGAAGCGCTATTAGAATTGCGTCCAGAAATATATGGTACTATCGCAGAAGAAAAAGTAGAGTTAAACGGATTGTTATATGTTATCGAACGCCTTCCGATTGGAATAGAGGAGTGTCGTTATATTAACTTGACATCTGATGAGGGGTATTCATTCTCTCACTTTACAGCTATAGTACCACCTAAGAGAAGAAGAAACTGTTATCGAATAGATGAGGAACAGATGAATATCGAGATCACTAGAGGTAGATCTGATATCTATGATGTTTTGACTCACTTGACATTTATATTCATCGAATCGCATAAAATTAAAGATCGTGTATTGATAGGAGAAGATGGTAAGGTAACTCGCGATTGGAAAAAGATAGAAACTGCAGCTAAAAAAGAAGAGTTTTTAGAATTAGAGGAGAAAGAGGTAATCATGTCTCACTTAGCTAATGTATTAGGACGTTCTTTTGCTGAGGTTCTTGATGTATATGAGAAGTTTGCTATTCCTGAAAATCCAGATCGCTTCTTAGATGTGATTTATTGGTTAGGAAAGTTAGCTATAGAAGAGGATGTGTATAACGATAAACGTACAATCACTTTTAGTCCACTACTTAGAGAGCGTCTAGGTCACCATATCTATGGAGAAATGTGGTCTGATAGAATTAAAGAAGTACTTACAGCAAAAGGATTGTTAGAGCGTCCAATCCATATCATCAGTGCGAATATGCACAGTGTGATGAATTCTATCTTTGCTCCTTCAGTTGTAAAGAGTGAAGTAGAGGTGAGTTCTGAGCTAGAGGTGTACGAAGAATTAAGTAAGCCTGAGAATAAACACCTTAGAGATTTAGTTAATGAACGTGCTGAAAATGAAGGAATGACTTTCTTAAGAGATGAGTCAGGAACGAACATTGACGTTCAAATATTCGATACTGCTAAGATAGATTTTGCTACTACAAACTTTAAGGCTCAGCAAATAGAAGGAGAGTATCCTGTGATTATCGTTATGGATTACGCTTTCGGTGAGCAGGCTTATGAGACGATTGATGAGCTTTTAAAGCCTTATAAAAAGACAACGATGATAGATGTGGAATCTGTGTCTATCATGGGTAAAGCAGGTATCTTAGTAGGAGATAAAGGTGATATTATGATTCCATTCGCTCATATTAATGAGGGAACAGGGGATAATTATCCTTTTGATAATGAATTGACAGTAGATATGTTTAAGAATGATGATATCCCTGTATTTGGAGGAACAATGGTTACTGTATTAGGTACATCACTTCAAAATAAGGATTTATTAAAGTTCTTCCACGATTCTACGTGGGGTGTAATCGGTCTAGAGATGGAAGGTGCTCACTACCAAAAAGCAATACAGTCTGCTTCTAAAATCAGAAAAAGTATTAATCCTGATGTGAAAGTAAGATATGCTTACTATGCTTCTGATAATCCATTAGAGACAGGTAGTACATTAGCTTCAGGAGGGTTAGGTACAACAGGAGTAAAGCCTACTTACTTAATTACCATTAAAATACTAGAGCAGATATTTAATATTAAGTAATTAAATTCTAAATAGTTTAAGATAAATGAGCCATCACAGAATATATGTGGTGGCTTTTTATTTTGATTTATATGTTAAATTGTGAATTTAAGTGTAATTTTATAGTCTTAGAATTTAGTTGAAAAGATGAAGGTATTTACTACTCCTATACAAGATTGTGTTATCATAGAACCAAAGGTATTCTTCGATGAGCGAGGATATTTCTTAGAGAGCTTTAATGAGGCTGTTTTTGCGAAAGAAACAGGGTTAGCTGTACGTTTTATTCAAGACAACCAATCTAAGTCTTCTAAGGGCGTTCTAAGAGGGCTTCATTACCAAAGAGGAGCTTATCAGCAAGCTAAGCTAGTAAGAGTATTACAAGGTGAGGTATTAGATGTAGTAGTGGATCTTCGCAAGGACTCTAGTACATATGGACAGCAGTTCACTCAAGTGCTATCAGCAGATAATTTTAAACAGGTGTTTATCCCTAGAGGGTGCGCGCATGGTTTTTTAGTAAAGAGTGAGACGGCAATATTCGCTTATAAGTGCGATAACGTTTATAATAAAGAATCTGAAGGGGGTATCATCTATAATGATCCAAGTTTAGGGATTGATTGGGAGTTTAATCTTGATGAGGTTATCGTTTCTGATAAAGATAAGGTATTACCATTATTCGAAAATGCTTTACCTATATGATCAAGATATTAGTTACAGGGGCTAAAGGACAAGTAGGACAATGCTTACAATCTATAAGTCATGAATATGATGGAGTGGAATTCTTTTTCTTTGATTCTAGTCAGTTAGATATAACGAATGAAGTTTCGATAGATGAGGTTTTCAGTAAAGTGTACCCTGATTATTGTTTTAATTTAGCTGCTTATACTGCTGTAGATAGAGCAGAGGATGAGGAAGAATTAGCGTATAAAGTAAATGCTGAAGGAGTAATGCACTTAACAAGAGCATGTAATCAATACAATACTACGTTAGTGCACCTGTCTACTGACTTTGTATTTGATGGTCATAAACAGACTCCTTATACTGTCTCTGATATCCCAAATCCTATTAATGTGTATGGTGCTTCTAAATTAAAGGGAGAATTATACATAAAAGCGAATATGAAGCGTTACTATATCGTGCGTACTTCATGGGTGTACTCTGATTATGGTCATAATTTTAAGAAGACGATGTTGAGATTAGCAGAGACTAAAAGTGAAGTAAGTGTTGTAATGGATCAAATAGGTTGTCCTACTCATGCAATAGAATTATGTCATTTTTTAATGTCTCTGATGCAAGGAAATCATGATTATGGGGTTTATCATTATAGAGGCGATGTAATTTGCTCTTGGTATGACTTTGCGGTATCCATATTTAAAGAGAATAATATTAATATAAAAGTGAATCCAATCACTACTGAGGAATATCCTACTAGGGCTAGTAGACCGAGGTATAGTGTGTTGGGTATGTAGATATGAAGGATTTTTATTTTATTAATAACTCTTTTGTTTTATTCATGTAAAAGAGATGTTACAGTGAGTACTTATATTAGTACCGAAAATAATGTTTTTAATGTTGAAGATACAGTTAAAGTAGGATTCAATGCAGTTGATTTTTTAGACAAAAAGGTTTTTAATAATGATAGTCTGTACCCTAAGTTTCCCTTTTCTGGTTCAAATATAGCTATGTATGATAATTTAGAAAGATCTGAAGCAGAAATTCCTCTAATTTATTATAATAGCGGGCATCACTATTATCCAATTACTTTTTGTCAAGTGGCTTTAGCATATCATGCTAATTTTTTAGAAACTAAATCAGAGAATAGTAAAGAAGAGTTTTTAAAAATATCTTCACATATCTTAAACGAGGCAGTTTTGATAGAAGACTTTGCGGTTTTACAGACGGAACTACAAGTTGAAAACTATCGACTACCTTCTAAATGGGCATCAGCTATGTCACAAGGATACGCTGTAGTAATTATGTTACAAGCTTATAATTTAACGAGAGATAATA
This sequence comes from Myroides odoratimimus, assembly GCF_004337635.1. Classification (NCBI taxonomy): domain Bacteria; kingdom Pseudomonadati; phylum Bacteroidota; class Flavobacteriia; order Flavobacteriales; family Flavobacteriaceae; genus Myroides; species Myroides odoratimimus. Next base: position 1,095,776 of record NZ_CP037427.1, on the reverse strand, counting down.
GATATTTAGATATGTCCAATAAGTTCTTGAAATCATTTGATTATTCAATAGATAAAGGAGGAGTTTTAAATTTTTGGGATGGTTATCCTTTTTATGAAGAATATGCAGATCCTAAATCACATGTTTTGAATGGGTATATGTTTTCGCTAGCAGGATTGTATTATAGTTATCGAGTTACAGGTAATAATGATGCAAAACGTCTTTTTGATCAAGGTATAAATACTTTAAAAGCAAAAATTCATGTGTATGATTCTTTCTTTACTTCAAATTACAATAAATTTCGAGTAGAAGAAATGAAGAATGAGACATATGCTTCAGCAATTAATGAAGATCCAGATCATTATCATGAATTAGAGATTTATCAACTTTTGACTCTATATTATTGGACTAATGAATCAATATTACGAGAATATGCACATAAGTTTATTAAGTATGATACTGGAAAAATTGATAGTTATTATGATTTCGATAAATTTAAGAAAGTAACTTCTTTAAAATTACAAGAAAATATAGATGTGTTAACTGATGAGTTGTGGAGTTGGGGGAATTTTTGGAGTACAAAAAATAAAGATAATGAACTAATAATAGAGTTTGATAAGTATCGAAGAAATATAGAAGGTATTGTTTTTTATAGCCCTACTGAAGAATCTTTACCACACAATTATTCTATTTATGTGTGGGAAAAAGATAATTGGGAAAAAATATATACCAATAAAGATATCTATAATAAAAATAGAAAGTATTATAAAACAGGAGGATTCGATACATTTATTGATATAAACTACTTTCCTGTATCATTTGCTACCAATAAGTTAAAGATAAGTTTCGATGTTGGTAGTAGAGGAAACGTGAGCTTGAGAGAAATAAATGTGTTATTTGACCAAGATGATAAAGTAGAGTATATTTTAAATTCTATTAGAAAAAATGTAATTGATTGATGAATAAGGAATTTATAAAAAATATTATTATTAATAATTTATCATTAGGATTACAGTTTGGATCAAGATGGTTACTTAGTATTGTTTTATTGTCAAAATTAGGAATTATCCCTTTTGGAATTTTTTCATTTATTTACTCGTTGGCTAATATTTTGGTATCAGTTCTACCCTTCGGTAGTCAGTTTTATTTAATAAAAGAAACAAACATAGATAAGGATAATAGTAAAGAGTTACAGGCATCAGTTCTTATACTTACTATATTATCATTTTTAGTATTTGGAGTAATTTTGATTTTAGATTTTCTAGGAGTTAATAGTTATGGTTATGTAATATATTTAGGTTGGATTTTAGGAGTAGTTTTTAGTATTAATAATATTCTTTTTTCTTATTTAAAAGGAATAGGGCAGTTTGGCTTTGAATTAAAGATAAATGTTGTTTTTTCTTTATTAATTTTTGCTCTAATGGGGTATGTAATTTATATTGAAACATTAGAAATCAATACAATTTTTTACTTATTGATTTTATTTAATCTATTAACGACAGCTACTTTTCTTAATTTATCTAAAGGTATTTCTTTGTTTAAAGATATTACAGTTCTTCTAACTAAAAAACAGTTGTTACTTGTTTGGAAAGCGAGACAGTATTATGGATTACAGGATATAGTTACAGCTTCTTTTGTTCAGGGAGGAATGTTACTATTGCCACTTTTAGTTCAAGGAGATATTTATGGAACGTATAGAGGGTTGTTATTAATTGTGGCTCCATTTGCTCTATTAAATCTTGCGTTTTCACAAGTATTATTAAATCAAATAAAAAATGTTTCTGTTGAAGAAAAAGGAATAGTATTTCATTCTCTGCAAAAAATAGCTATTCCTATTCTAGTATTGATTTTAGGAGTAATGTATGTTTTTAGAGAATTTGTTTTAGAAAAAATAGCCAAGTTAGCTTTAACAGAAACAATTAATCAAGCGTATATCGGTGTGTTAGGGATTATATTTTTCAGTTTTGTTTATTCAGGGTACGAAATGTTATTAGTAGCTTTAAATAAACAGAAAATACGTTTTTTAATTATGGTTATTGGGGCTGTAGTTAATTTAATAACCATATTCACATTGTTACCCAAATATGGAGTAGTGGGAGCTATAGGAACTAATTTGATTTCAACATTTATTGTTTTTGCTTTAATTCTGTGGAGTGGGGAGAAACAATTAAAAAAATATTAAATTATGTGTGGAATTTTAGGAAGTATAAATTTACCATTTGGTGAAGCAACATTAAATACAATATATCATAGAGGTCCAGATAGTGGAGCTATTGAAAGTTTTGATATAGAGAATAGTACTGTTTTTTTAGGACATAGACGATTAGCCATTGTTGAACTAACAGAAGCAGGATATCAACCTATGACATCTATAGATCAAAATTTTGTAATTGTTTTTAACGGTGAGATATACAATCATTTAGAGCTTCGAAAGAAATTGCCTGAGATTAGTTTTAAAGGAAATTCTGATACTGAAACTATTCTTTACTATTTAGCTAAATTTGGTATTGAGGCGATAAAGGATTTTAATGGAATATTTAGTTTTTGTTTGCTAGATAAAAAGAGTCAAAAAGTGTATTTGGTTCGCGATCACTTTGGTGTTAAACCCTTATACTATTTATTAGAAGAATCTAATAAATTACTCTTCTCTTCAGAGATTAGACCTTTAAGATATTACAAGGGAAAATTAGAGATAGATCAAGAGAATGTAGCTGAGTTATTGAAACTTAGATATAATCCTTCGCCAGATACTATTTATCAAGGTATTTTAAAAGTGCGTCCTGGACATATTCTAGAGTATGACTTAGAGAAGAGCTCTATTGATATTTATAGTTATATAAACCCAGTTGCAATAGTTAAGAATTATAGCTTTAATAAGGCAGTAGGTAAATATGGTCAACTTTTTGAAGATGCTGTTAAGAGACAATTAATGTCTGATGTAGAAGTAGGTACTTTACTAAGTGGAGGAATAGACTCTGCTTTAGTTACTTATTTTGCTCAGAAACATTCTGATAATAGGCTTAAAACATATACAGTAGGGTTTGAAGAGAATGAATTTGCTAATGAAATAGAAGATGCTCAAAGGTCTGCTGATTTCTTAAAGACAGATCATCATAATATTATTATATCAGCTAGTAATTTTAAAGAGATTTTTGAAGAGACATGTCGTATTGTTGAAGAACCCTTAGGAACAACTTCAATATTACCAATGTTCTATTTAAATGAGGCTGTAAGTAAAGATTTAAAAGTAGTTTTAACAGGGCAGGGAGCAGATGAACCACTTGGTGGATATACTCGCTATAAAGGAGAAATCTTAGCAGATAAGTTTCCTTCTTTTATGTTTCAATTAATGAAGCCGATTGCTAATTACAGTAAAAAAGAGAGATGGATTAGAGCTGCTCAATCATTGTCTATTAAGAATGATGTAAAGCGTTGGGAAAACATCTATGCCCTATTTACAGATACCGAAATCAATACACTTATAAATCATAGTGATTATAAAAGCTATGATAGAATCTGTTATTACTATGAATTATTAAAGTGTAAAGACAAGAAAGGTGTTGAAGGAATGATGGCGGTTGATTTGAGAATGAATTTAGCAGATGATCTCTTAATGTATACAGATAAAGTTTCCATGAATTTTACAATAGAAACAAGGGTTCCAATGTTAGATGTTGAATTAATTAAGTTTTTAGAATCTTTACCATATGATTTTAAAATAGCTGATGGAAAAACAAAAAGAATACATAGAGCATTTGCAGAAGAAATTTTACCTACGGAAATAATTAATAGACCTAAGAAAGGTTTTATGTCTCCAACTGAAAAGTGGTTTAGAGAGGATTTAGGCGAGTATTATATACAAATGATTAAAGAAAGTGATAGTCCTTATTTTGAATTGTTTAATAAAAAGGCTGTATTGGATATTTTTGAACAACACAAAAAAGGCTTTAATAGAGAAAAACAGATTTTTACATTACTATCGATTTATTACTTATTTAATAAATAATGAAAATTGCAATTATAACATCTAGATATCCTAAAGAAAATCAGCCATACAATCATATGTTTGTTCATGTTAGGGCATTGTATTTTAAATCTCAAGGAGTAGATGTGACTATTTTAGTACCAGCAAAGGAGAAAAGTATATATAATTATCAAGGGATTCATGTAATAGAGGATGTGTCAAGTGAAATAGCTAATGTATTAGGGAAGTATGATCTATTATATCTGCATTTACTTAATCAATATCCATTAAAGAATGGTGGCTTTAGTATATACAATGCTATTTTAAAGAATAAATATCCTGTAGCAATCTATATTCATGGAACAGATGTGTTAAAGTATCCTGAGTATTTGTATGATTTTACTTGGTCAATAAAAGGTATTGTGAAGTATCTATATATTAATACTTGGAATCATTTTTGGATGAAGCGCTTCTTAAGGCAAATAAGTTTATCAAATAGGTACTTAATTATGACGCCTTCACTATGGATGAAAAACCATACTGAGAAGATTCTTGCTATAAAGTTTGAAAAGTTTTATGCAGTTCCTAATGGGGTTGATACTGAGTTGTTTGATGTTCCGTTTAATTATCAAAATAGACATAAGATTATTACAATAAGACCTCTCTCTGATGTTAAATATGGAGTTGATATGTCTATAGAATTAATGAGATTTTTACCGGATATATTTACATTAGATATTTATGGTAAAGGTTTTTTGAAGTATAAATATGAACAGCTAATAAAGAAGTATAATCTAGAGAATAGAGTTAGGATAATAGACGATTTTATAGAGAGAAAAGATTTGCCTACGTTGTTTTCTAATTATGGTATTTTTAGCGCTTTTACTTTGTTTGATTCTCAAGGAGTTATTATGTGCGAAGCTATGGCAAGTAGATTGTTAACAATAAGTAATAATAATTCTGCAATAAGTGAATTTATTGAAGATAGAATAGGGGGTTTAATTGATGATGATCTAGAGAAACTTGCACAGAGAATCATTGAGATTACTAATGATTCTCATGTGATGGAGAATATAGTAAAAGAAGGTAGGAGTGGAATGACGAAAATTAATTGGCGAAAACAAGGTGAAAAAGAACTTTTCTTATTAAAACAAATTGTGACATGAAATTAATACATGATAATGTAAAAAAGCTAGATTTTATTATAGGATATTTATTGTTTCCATTATTGATTTTGGACATGATAAATGGTATATTACATGAGAATAAGATTGAGTTTATATTTTCTTTAAGTCAATTGTATAAGTCTATTCTTATTTTATTATTAAGTGTTAGGCTTATTTTATACCCTAAAGTGTTTCAAAAAATTTTATTATATACGCTTATCCTTTTTATTCCTTCAATCACTCAATTTTGTTTTTATAATTCAGACCTCAACCTCCTTTTTCAGGACACTATTAGAACTTCGAAGTATCTAATTATTATTATCTCCTTTTATTATTTTAAATATTATCTAGTTGATAATAATAGTTTTACTATTTTATGGAGGTGGATAAAATTTTCATTTTGGATTTTAGCATCCAATTTATTGAGTAAGTTGGTAGGTTTAGGTTATCCAATGTATGAGTTTGGTAATATCGGGACAAGAGGATATTTTATTGCAGGTAATGAAATATCAGCATTACTAATTGTTCTATCTGCTATCATAGGTTATTATTATTTGGTTGTTAAAAAGGACAAGTTAGCTTTTATTTTTTATGGAGCCTTTAGTTTTGTTTTAGGTTTATTGATTAGCTCTAAAACAGGGATGCTAGGAATTGTTCTTGTTTATATTGCAATTCTTTTAAGTGTTTATGATTTTTCTAAAAATATATCTAAAGCAACAATTGGTAAGGCATTATTAGGAATTAGTAGCATATTAATTATAATTGTTCTTTTTATAACAAATACATCAATATTTGATAGATATACTTTATTTTGGGATAAGTTAGATTTTGTAACTTTTGTTTTGTCAAGCAGGAATTTATATTTCCATGAGACTTGGTTGATTATACAAGAGAAATATAATCTAATTAATTATTTTATAGGAGTTGGGCCTACGCAATATTATGAATGGGCATCTAAATTTGTAGAAATAGATATGATAGATATTTTTTTCTCTTATGGTATAATGGGGGTTTTACTTTTTTTTCAATTTTATGGAAGTCTATTAAAAGAATCTATTTTGCTTAGTAAAAAGCAGGAATTCCCTTTTGGTCGAGTAACTTTAATTCTTTTATGTTTTTTACTTTTACTATCGTGCTTATCAGGACATATATTAAATTCAGGAATAGCTGGTGTGTATATAGGATTTGGGTTTGCTATAATGTTTAAAAAGATTTAAAATGGAAAGGAAATTAGTTTTATTAGGGACATCGTTATTTTGTTTTTTAATACCTATTTACACAAAGTTGGCTAATATAGGTTTAGGCTTATTAGTAGTCAGTGTATTATTCTATATTTATAAGAATCGAAAGAATTTAGAGATTTATGGATTAAAAATATATGTAAAAAATAGCTTTAAGACGACTGTTTTTATTTTTGTATTATTGATTTTAGGTTTACTTTATACAGAAGATCTGAAGAATTCAATAAAATTGATTGAGAGGTTTTCTTCTTATTTACTTATACCTATAATATTTAGTTTTTTTCCTTTAGTTTTTTTACAGAAGATTAAGGATGTTTCATTTAAGGCATTTGTTGGTGGAACGTTTGTATCTAGTTGTATATTGATATTAAATAATTTCTATAACTATTATTTATTTAAGGGGCAAAGTATAGTTTTAGAAAGAGATATTTTTAGTTATGATTTTACTTATCACGTATTTGCTTCTTTGCTTGACTTTCATCCAGTTTTCTATGGTTTCTATGTAGTATTTGCATTGGTAATTGTTTTAGAAAATAAAACTGTATTTCATAAAACTGTAAGAGTTCTATTAGTTTTTGTTTTAGTAATTTGTTTGTTGTTTTTAAATAGTAGAAGCCCTTTTTTACTATTAACATTATATATATTATTTTGTATAATAAGAGCATTTGTTTTATTTGTAAAGTATCGCAAAGGTGGGATACAACTATTGATAGTGGTCTCTTTGGTAATATTCTCTTCTTTGGGGCTGAATCAGGTTTTAAAAGGAACATATCTTTATGAAAGAATTTCAAGCCAAGTTGTATGGGAGCTAACTGAGAATAAGGGAACATCTTATAGTGGAGAGTTTAAAAATGATAGCAGATGGAGTAGATGGGAAGCTATTTTTTATAAAGGAATGGAACATCCTTTTGTAGGCTCTGGATCAGGAAGTGAAGATAGAATTTCACTGGAAGCTTATAAACAAGAAGGATTAATTTATGCAGTAAAAGAAAAGTACGGACCTCATAATCAGTATTTGTCTTTTTTTATTGAATATGGTTTAGTAGGAGTTGCTTTGTTTTTCTATTTTCTTGTAGTTAATGTAATACATAATATTAGAGCAAAAAATTTTACTTTCTTGTTTTTATTTGTAATTATAGGTGTTGGTTCTTTATTTGATTCTATTTTATATCGTAATATGGCTATTATATTTTTTAGTTTTTATGCAAGTATTTTTACATTAATTAATTTGAAAAATGAAAGAAGAAATTTTTGATATTTCCATTGATAATTTGTCTATGAATGAGACATTAGATGTTATTAATAAATCTATAGATACTAAAGAACCTATTATGCATATAGTGGTTAATGCTGCTAAACTTGTAAATATGCAAAGTGATATAGAGTTGTTTGATAGTATTAAGAATGCTGATCTAGTTAATGCTGACGGAATGGCTGTGGTATGGGCCTCTAAATTCTTAAAAAAATCATTGAAAGAACGAGTATCAGGAGTTGATTTGTTCGTCAAACTTGTAGAAAATGCTGCAAATAGAGGAGAATCAGTCTATTTGTTAGGTGCAAATGAAGAAGTTGTAAGTAAGGTAGCAGATAAGTTTAAAGAAAAATATGGTGATCAAGTTATAGGAGGGTATCGTAATGGATACTTTACAAAAGAAGAGGAACCCAGTATTGTACAAGATATTGTGAATAGTAAAGCTACTTATTTATTTGTAGCAATTAGCTCTCCAAAAAAAGAAATATTCTTGTCAACATACAAAGAGGAATTATCTTTAATAGGTTTTACTATGGGGGTAGGTGGAAGTTTTGATGTTGTTTCAGGAAAGGTAAAGCGCGCTCCTCTATGGGTTCAACAATGTGGAATGGAATGGTTTTATAGATTTCTTCAAGAACCTAAGAGAATGTGGAAAAGAAGCTTTATTACCAATGGTAAGTTTATTTTTTTAGTAGTTAAAGAGAAGTTTAGAAAAGGATGAAAAAAATATTAATAACAGGAGCAGCAGGTTTTTTAGGCTCGCATTTATGTGATCGTTTTATAGCTGAAGGTTTTCACGTAATAGGAATGGATAATCTAATCACAGGTGATTTAAAGAATATCCAACACCTATTTCAATTAGAGAACTTTGAGTTTTATCATCATGATGTAACGAAGTTTGTGCATATACCTGGAGAATTAGATTATATACTTCATTTCGCATCACCAGCGAGTCCGATAGATTATTTAAAGATACCTATTCAGACGCTAAAAGTAGGTTCATTAGGAACGCATAATCTACTTGGCTTAGCTCGTGTAAAAGGAGCACGTATTTTGATAGCATCTACATCAGAGATATATGGAGATCCATTAGTACATCCACAGACAGAAGAATATTACGGAAATGTAAATACGATAGGACCAAGAGGGGTATATGATGAAGCTAAACGATTCCAAGAATCTATTACTATGGCATATCATACATTTCATAATGTAGAAACAAGGATAGTACGTATTTTCAACACTTATGGCCCTCGTATGAGACTTAATGATGGACGTGTTATACCTGCATTTATTGGGCAAGCATTAAGAGGAGAAGATTTAACTGTCTTTGGTGATGGTAGTCAGACTAGATCTTTCTGTTATGTAGATGATCAAGTTGAAGGTATCTATAGATTACTGTTATCAGACTATCACCTACCAGTTAATATTGGAAATCCAGATGAGATTACAATATTAGACTTTGCTAAAGAGATTATTGCCCTTACTCAGTCAGAACAAAAGATTATTTATAAGGATTTACCAATAAATGACCCTTTACAACGTTGTCCTAGTATTGAGAAGGCTAAGAAAATATTAGGTTGGGAACCAAAAGTCGGTAGAAGTGAGGGTATGAAGTTGACGTATGAGTACTTTAAAGCTTATTCAAGTGAGGATTTATTAAGAGAAGAACATAAAGATTTTTCAAAGTATATATATTAGTGAGTAAAAATTCAGGTAGATATTCGTATTTAATTAGACCATTGACTATAGCTATTGATTTGTTTGTAATCAATACAATGGCAGCTTTATACTTCTCTAGTTTAAAAGGAGTATATCTATTTCATTTAGTCATTACTATTGGTTGGATTATTGCAGCATGGATGAGCGACTTCTATGGAGTCTTCCGCCATACACGAGTAGTTAAGATTGGAGAGAAAATAGTAAAGCAGTTTGTTCTGATCTTAGTATTGATTACCTCTTTTAACGGGATTGCAGCTAGGTTTGCAGAACCTTTAGATATATTCCTATACTGTGTATATGCTTTTGGGATTATTACAGGAGTGAAGTTTTTTATCTTTTTCTCTTTAAAGTATTTTCGAAAAGTACTAGGGGGGAACTCTAGAAATATCATTTTAATAGGAAAGAGTAAGGAAATATCTTTATTAAATAAACTGTTTATAAAGAGAGGAGATCTTGGATATAGAATAGTTGCTACTTATGATGATGTATTATGTTTAGAAAAAGTAGATGAGATAGAACAACTTATCTTGGAGAATAAGGTAGATGAGATTTATATACAGTTTTCAATAATCCAAGGGGAGGATTATCATAGATTGTTAGAGTTGGCAGATAATAATTTAGTAACATTAAAGTATGTACCTACCCAAAAACAGATTATTACACATAATCTGAAGGTAGACTATTATGACTTGATAGCTATTGTCCCTAGACGTGTTATTCCTTTGGATAAGCCCTATAATAAGTTATTAAAAAGGTTATTTGATATTGTATTCTCTTCTTTAGTGATTGTATTTGTGTTGTCTTGGTTATTTCCTTTACTCGCTATTTTGATTAAAAGAGAATCTAAAGGACCTGTATTCTTTAAACAAAAAAGAACTGGAGTCAATGATGAAGAGTTTGTATGTTATAAGTTCAGGTCTATGGCTGTTAATGATGATTGTGATCAGAAGCAAGCGACTAAGAATGATATGCGTGTAACTAAGATAGGAGCTTTTATTCGTAAAACTAGCTTAGATGAATTCCCTCAGTTTATCAATGTCTTTTTAGGAGATATGTCTATCGTAGGGCCTAGACCTCATATGGTGGTTCATACGAAGTTATATTCAAAGAGAGTAAACAAGTTTATGCTACGTCACCTTATCAAGCCTGGAATTACAGGGATGGCACAGACACATGGATATAGAGGAGAAATAGAAACAGATAGAGATATTATTAATCGATTCAAGTATGATTTGTTTTATTTAGAGAACTGGTCTATACTCTTAGATTTAAAGATTGTGTATCTTACTGTTTACAATGTTTTTAAAGGAGAAAAAAAAGCATATTAATAGGAAAGCATCTAAACTAAATTAGATGCTTTTTTCTTTAGAGTAACTTTCGTTATTGTGTTATTTATATTTATTTTTGGTGTTTAATAACAAACAACACAATTAATGAAAATTTTACTATTAGGTTCAGGAGGACGTGAGCACGCACTTGCTTGGAAAATGCTTCAAAGTTCTAAATGTGAAGAGTTATTCGTAGCACCAGGAAATGCTGGTACAGCGAAAATTGCTAAGAATATAGCGGTCAATCCAAATGATTTTGAAGCAGTAAAGAAGACTGTTCTAGAGCATAAGATTGATATGGTGGTAGTAGGACCTGAAGATCCTCTTGTAAAAGGAATTGTAGATTTCTTTAAAGGAGATGATCTAGTAAATCATATTCCTGTAATAGGACCTTCTATGAAAGGAGCACAATTAGAAGGAAGTAAAGACTTCGCTAAAGAGTTTTTATTTAAACATAATATACCGACAGCTGGTTATGCTACTTTCACAAAAGATACAGTAGAAGAAGGGAAGAAGTTCTTAGATACAGTAAAAGCTCCTTATGTATTGAAAGCAGATGGATTAGCAGCAGGTAAAGGAGTAGTTATTTTAGAAGACATCAATGAAGCTAAGGCGGAGTTAGAGAATATGTTAGTAGATGCTAAGTTTGGTGATGCTAGTTCTAAAGTAGTTATTGAAGAATTCTTGTCTGGTATAGAATTGAGTTGTTTTGTATTAACGGATGGTAAATCATATAAGTTATTACCAACTGCAAAAGACTACAAGAGAATAGGAGAAGGAGATAAAGGGTTAAATACAGGAGGTATGGGAGCAGTTTCTCCAGTTCCTTTTGCTACTGATGACTTTTTAAAGAAAGTAGAAGAGAGAGTAGTTATTCCTACTGTAAGAGGATTGCAAGAAGACAACTTAGACTTTAAAGGTTTCGTATTCATTGGATTGATTAAGGTTGGAGATGATCCATTCGTGATCGAGTATAATGTACGTATGGGAGATCCTGAGACAGAAGTGGTGATGCCTAGAGTGAAGACTGATTTAGTAGATCTTTTTGAAGCAGTGGCTAACGAAACACTTGATACAGTAGAGATAGAGTTAGATGAGCGCACAGCTACTACAGTAATGTTAGTATCGGGTGGTTATCCTGAAGAGTATGAGAAAGGAAAAGTAATTACAGGTATAGATGACGTAACAGACTCTATTGTATTCCATGCTGGAACAGCACTAAAAGATGGAGAAGTAGTGACTAATGGTGGTCGTGTATTAGCTGTTACATCTTATGGAAACAGTTACGATGAAGCATTAAAAAAATCTTATCAAAACATAGCTAAGCTAAATTTCGATAAGATTTATTACCGTTCAGATATAGGTTTCGATTTGTAAAAATCGAAACTATTTTAAAAATGAGTGGGCTGTAGTATCTTGGTCATCTTCATTATTTGCTTTGAAGATTTTTAGTTGTTTTAACCAAAAAGCAAAATAGTAGCAAGTAATAAGGATAAACGCCCAAGTAATAATATTTGCAGTCCACCAATTTGTTAATTCTAATTTTGCAAAAAGATCCATTGGAATAAATAGAACTTTTTCAAAAAGGAATCCTAATCCAAGAAAAAATGAAGTCATTGTACTTTATTTTAAATTAAATAAAATTATTTTATTAATCCGTTACTAAACTTATTCAACCGATAAAATGGAAGTATAGGCTTAATATGTACAAAAATATAAAATATATAAATGTTAGCAAGTATTTTTAGTAAAACAAAACCAATTAATTACATTATACTGACCATCTTAATTCTATTAATCAGTGTTTTGTACTTATTTATAGACCAAGATCAGTTGGTTTGGACTACTTATGAGTTTGGTAAAAGAACTGTTTTACTAGCTTTGCTAATGGTGATGATGTATTTATCACAGTTTATTGCTACTCGTAATCGATTAGTAAGGGACAATGCTTATGTACCTCTTTTATTCGTCTCTTTTTTAATGCTATTCCCTACTGTTTTAGTACATAGTAAGGTTATTATAGCCAACTACTTTATCATGTTGGCTCTGAGAAGAATATTCTCATTGCATTCATTGAAGCAGTCTAAGGAGAAGATGTTTGATACCTCTTTATGGATTTTTGTAGCAGGGTTATTTCACTTTTGGAGTGTATTATTTTTACTTCTATTGTTCTTTGCGATAACTTATTTTGGAGCAAAAGATTATAGAAACTGGTTTATCCCAATTATTGCTTTTTTCTGTGTTTCTATATTTTTAGAATTGTACTTAGTGATTACAGACGGTAGTTATTATGACTGGTTCTGGGAGAAGTGTAGAGTGAGCTTTGACTTTATGTATTTTGAAAACGTATATCAGAATATTGCTTTGGCAGTCTATGTACCTATTGCTTTACTATTCTTTGTTAGCCAAGCAGCGAGTATTTCTTCGAAGCCTTTTAATATGCAAAGCACCTATAAGAAAATACTGTTATCTTTCCTTATAGGCGTTGCTATTTATGTGATTTCTGCTGATAAAAACAACGGAACTTTAATATTTACTTTCTTCCCATTAGCTGTATTAGGAGCTAATTATATAGAAGATATTCCACAGAAGTGGAGAAGAGAAGCCATAGTATACAGCGTATTTGGACTAGGGGTATTCTTCTACTTCATGCAGTTAGTATTATAGTTTATGTCCGTATGCTAGATCTCCAGCATCACCTAGTCCTGGTACGATATAATTGTGATCATCTAATTTCTCATCTAGAGTAGCTACCCATAGATTTACATTATCAGGAAGGTTTTCTTCTAAGTATTGTACTCCTTCAGGAGCAGCGATAACTACAGCTATATGTAGTTCTTTTGGCTTTTCTTCAGCCATTAGCTTATTGATTACGGCTACTAGAGATTGTCCTGTAGCTAACATAGGGTCAATAAGGATCAATATTTTGTCCTGGAATGAAGGTGCCGCTTGATACTCAACTAAGATCTCACTAGCCTCACCGTGTTTTCCATGACGGCGATAAGCAGATACGAATCCATTCTCAGCGTTGTCAAAGAAGTTCATAAACCCTGTGTGTAGCGCTAATCCAGCACGTAGGATAGAACATAATACTACATTGTCTTCAATGCACGTTGTGTGTTTTACTCCTAGAGGAGTTTGTACAGCAATATCTTTATAAGGTAACTTCTTGCTTAACTCATAAGACATAATCTCTCCGATTCGCTCGATATTTTTTCTAAATCGCATGCTATCTTTTTGGATATTAACGTCTCTAAGTTGTGCTAGAAAGTGGTTCAGGATACTGTTTTCTGCTGAAATATAATGAATTTTCATCTCGGTATAATTAGTACGATAAAGGTATAAAAACTATATTTGTAAATAAAATAATTAGTATGTTTTCAGAATTAGCATTTCCAATATTCGAAGAGAGTATTCGTGACTATCATAAATTTGATAATGTTGACCAGCCAATCAACAACCCATATCCAAAAGATGATATCAAACATTTATTGTATTTAAAGAACTGGATTGACACTGTTCAATGGCATTTCGAAGATATTATCCGCGATCCACAGATCGATCCTGTAGCTGCATTAACTTTGAAAAGAAGAATTGATGCTTCGAATCAAGAGCGTACAGATATGGTAGAATATATTGATAGCTATTTCTTACAAAAACACAAAGATGTTCAAGTAAAAGCAACTGCTAAGATTAACTCTGAGAGTCCAGCTTGGGCTATTGACAGACTATCTATCTTAGCTCTTAAGATTTATCACATGAATGAAGAAGCTACTAGACCTGAAGCTACTCAAGATCACAGAGATAAATGTCAAGCTAAATTGGATGTACTTTTAGAACAAAAGAAAGACTTAACTACTGCTATCGATGATTTATTAAATGATATCGCTAATGGAGATAAGTATATGAAAGTATACAAGCAAATGAAAATGTACAATGATGAGGAATTAAACCCTGTATTGTACCAAAACAAGAAATAATCATATCTTTGATAAAAAAATATAGAAAGCGTGAGTATTCACGCTTTTCTTGTTCATAACCTAATTTAACTAGTTGTGGCACAGTTGAAACATATATTGGTATTTAGATTGTCTGCTATGGGGGATGTCGCTATGACAGTGCCTGTAGTGCGTGCTTTAGTAGCACAGCATCCAGATGTACGAGTGACTGTAGTATCTCGTCCTTTTTTCAAACCTTTTTTTAAAGATATAGACAGGGTTGATTTCTTTGCAGTTGACGTAAAGAAACGACACAAAGGATTCTTAGGTTTGATCAGATTATTTAGTGACTTAAAGAAGCTTAAGATTGATTATTTTGCTGATTTTCACAATGTACTACGAGCGCAGATTATCAGAACCTTATTTAGTTTAAGTGGTACTAAAGTAGCCGCATTAGACAAAGGAAGAGAAGGAAAGAAAGAACTTACTCGAGCAGAGAACAAAGTCTTTAAACAGTTGCCCACGATGTTTTCTAATCATCAGAATACATTAGCTAAACTTGGTTTTAAAGTGGATTTAACTAATCCTCAGTTCCCTGCTGTACCAGAGTTAGCCCCAGAGTTATTACAATATGTAAAGGAGAAAGATACCGTATGGATTGGGATTGCTCCTTTCGCACAGTATGATACGAAAGTGTACCCTCTTAACTTGATGCAACAAGTGGTAGACTCCTTAGCAGAACGTGAGAAGTCTATCATATTCTTATTTGGAGGAGGAGAAAAAGAAATAGCTTTATTGAACCAGCTAAAGCGCGATAACTATAATGTAATCGTGATGGCAGGTAAGGTGAAGTTTGATATAGAGATTAATCTTATACAGCATTTAGATGTGATGCTATCTATGGATTCAGGAAATGCACATATAGCGGCTATGCTTGGCAAGAAAGTTGTGACTCTGTGGGGAGCGACACACCCTTATGCGGGCTTTGCACCATTTAATCAACCAGCAGACTATTGTATCACTGCAGATAGATCACAGTATCCATTATTACCTACGTCTGTGTATGGAAATAAGATTGTAGAAGGATATGAGAATGCGATGCATACAATAGATCCACAAGTAGTGTGTGACAAGGTTATAGAAGTAATAAAATCAGATAAATAATTGTATTTTTACAGTATAAAATATTGACTATGAACATAGCAGATTATATTAGAGATATTCAAGATTTTCCGAAGGAAGGTATTGGTTTTAAAGATATCACTCCATTATTAAATGACCATGCAGCTATGGTAGAAGCTACTAATCAGTTATTAGCATTAGTAGGTGATAAGAAGATTGATAGAGTAGTAGGGATGGAGAGTAGAGGTTACTTTTTTGCTACTTTGTTAGCAGAGAAGCTTGGAGCAGGATTTATTCCTGTGCGTAAACCAGGTAAACTTCCTTTTGACACGATATCTGAAGCGTATGGATTAGAGTACGGAACAGATATTTTAGAGATACATACTGATTCGATTAAGCCAGGAGAGAAGGTGTTAATCCATGATGACGTATTAGCTACAGGAGGTACAGCAGAGGCTGTATGTAAGCTAGTAGAGCGTTTAGGAGGAGAGATAGTACAAGTAAATTTCTTAATGGAACTATCATTCTTACACGGAAGAGATAAGTTATCTAACTATGACGTGAAAAGCTTAATTAGCTACTAATACGATAAAAAACATACTTATAGCCCTATTCAGTGTCTTATTATAAGAGACATTGAATAGGGCTTTTTTATTGTGTTATTGGAGAATAATTCTTCTTTTTTAATCCATTTTATCATCGTTATTATAGGATAATTGAGTGGAATATTAGGGGTAAAAACGCTATCTTTATAGCGTTTAGTTAGAGAATAAAATACCCTTTTTAAAGATGGTTTTTATCTTATTTTAAATATAGGAATAGTGCAGAAATGACGTTCAAAATGAAATATTAGACAATTTGGACTAAAAATATTTTGAATCAATTACGATCAAACTCTTAGTATGTAAGGTGTTGAGCGATGTTTTATTTTTTTAATAAAAACCTTGCATAATCCAATTTTAATTAGAAAACTTTGTTCATGCTTATTTAAGCAGATATAAAACTTATGAAGAGAACCGATTTAAATATTACTTTTATCTCTAACAACATTGCTTTAGCAACTGTTGCAGTTTTCTCATTATCTACATCGCGGTCATCTCGCGCCCGGGCTTAATCTTTTTTAGCCTTTTTTTAGTGTAATGCCTTTTTTGGCATTATATCTGTACATATATCATTGATTTTTAATGCTTTTCAGACAGTCTGAGGATTATTGTACCTATTCGGTATCAATATCTTGGCTCGTTTGATTCTTAATCACTTGTTTTGAAATGAATTCAAATCAGTTTATCGTAATTCCTGCGAATGAAACACACGTAGGATATGCGGAACAAATTTGTGAAGAAATGGCTCAGTCAGCTCTTGCTAGAGGGACTGGTATTGCTAGAAGAAAACCAGAGTACGTTGCCAATAAAATGGTTGAAGGTAAGGCTGTTATCGCCCTACATGTTGATGGTACTTGGGCTGGTTTTTGTTACATAGAGACTTGGAGTCACGGTGATTATGTAGCCAATTCTGGACTGATTGTGAACCCTGTTTTTAGAAAAGAGGGACTGGCAAAAGCTATTAAAAAATGTGTTTTTGAATTATCTAGAAAGAAATATCCAAAGGCTAAAATATTCGGTCTAACTACAGGGTTTGCTGTAATGAAGATCAACTCAGATTTAGGCTATGAGCCTGTGCCTTACTCAGAACTAACTCAGGATGAGATGTTCTGGAAAGGGTGTGAGAGTTGTGTAAACTTCCAAATCTTACAGAGTAAAGAGAAGAAAAACTGTCTTTGTACAGCCATGCTTTGGAACCCAGAAGATAAAGAAAAAGAGCTTCGGAATAAAATAGACCAAAAGACCAAAGCAAAAGAGAGACTTAAAAATATGCAGAAAAAGTACTCATTGCTGAAACGATTGCAAATGCAATTGAAGAAAACAGTCAAAAAAACACATCTATTTTAATTTTAAAACACATCAATCATGAATAATAAGAAAGTTGTATTAGCATTTAGCGGAGGATTAGACACGAGCTTCTGTGTAATTTATTTAAAAGAAGAATTAGGGTATGAAGTACACTCTGTAGTGGTAAACACAGGTGGATTTGATGCAGCAGAAGTGAAGACTATCGAAGAGAAAGCGTATGCTTTAGGAGTTGCTTCTCACACGACTATCGATGAGACAGAGGACTACTATAACGACAGTGTGAAGTACTTGATCTTTGGTAACGTATTGAAGAATGCTACGTACCCATTATCAGTAAGTGCTGAACGTGTATGTCAGGCTACAGCTATTGCTAATTACGCTAAGAAGATTGGTGCCGAAGCGGTAGCTCACGGTAGTACAGGGGCAGGGAATGACCAAGTGCGTTTTGATATGATCTTTAATATATTGGTGCCTAGTGTACAGATTATTACGCCGATTAGAGATCTAAAATTAAGCAGAGAAGAAGAGATCGAGTTCTTACAAAAACACGGTGTCGAAATCAATGCAGAGAAAGCAAAATATTCAATTAATAAAGGTTTATGGGGAACTTCAGTAGGTGGAAAAGAAACCCTAACCTCTAATCTATATTTACCAGAAGAGGCATGGCCTACACCGGTGACTAAAGTGACTCCTGAGACAGTGGAGATTACTTTTGATAAGGGTGAGCCAGTAGCTTTAAATGGTAAGAAACTAAAACCTACTGAGGTTATCCAACAGTTACAAGACTTAGCTCAACCATTCGGTATCGGTAGAGATATCCATGTAGGAGACACGATTATTGGGATTAAAGGGAGAGTTGGTTTTGAAGCAGCAGGGCCTATTATTTTAGTGAAAGCGCACCACACTTTAGAGAAACATACGTTGACGAAGTGGCAACTAAGTTGGAAGGAGCAGTTGGCGTCATTCTATGGTAACTACCTACACGAAGGACAATTCCACGATCCAGTAATGAGAGATATGGAAGCATTCTTGAGCAGTACACAGCAGACCGTAAGTGGTAAGGTAATCGTAGAGTTACACCCACACCGTTTTGTGGTGATAGGTATAGAGTCAGAGCATGACCTAATGTCTAATAAGTTTGGTAGCTATGGAGAGATGAACAATGCATGGACAGGCGAAGATGTAAAAGGGTTCTCTAAGATCTTTGGTAACCAAGTCATGATTTGGCACAAAGTTAATAACCAAGACCAATAGAACTATGCAGACAATAAAAGCAGGAATAGTAGGAGGTGCTGGCTATACGGGAGGAGAGTTGTTGAGACTTCTCTTACCTCATCCCGCAGTAGAGATCACCTTTGTACACTCTAACAGTAGCGCTGGTAAGCCAGTATATGAGATTCACAGTGACCTATTCGGAGATACAGACTTACATTTTACGAATGTGTTGATGGAGGATATTGATGTATTGTTTTTGTGTATGGGGCATGGAGATTCTAAAGTGTTCTTAGTAGAGAATGACATTGATAAGGAGATTAAGATTATAGACCTCAGCCAAGACTTTAGATTAAAAGATACAGCAGGAGAGTTCGTTTATGGCTTGCCAGAGTTGAATAAAGAGAAGATAAAGAAAGCGAATTATATAGCTAATCCAGGTTGTTTTGCTACAGCATTACAGTTAGCCTTGTTGCCTTTAGCACATGCAGCTAAGATGCCTGAGTCTGTTTATATCAATGCTTTGACAGGGTCTACAGGAGCTGGACAGAGTCTATCTACTACATCTCACTTTAGTTGGAGAGCGAATAATATATCAGTATATAAAGCCTTCACTCACCAACACCTTAGCGAGATAGGAGAAAGCCTTGTACAACTACAACCTGACTATGTACAGAACATTAAGTTTATCCCAGAGAGAGGAGACTTCGCTAGAGGGATTTTTGCAAGTGTGATGTTTGAATCGACTTTGACAGAAGAAGAGCTTTACACGATGTACAGCACATATTATGCATCACACCCATTTACACACGTAAGCAAAAAGGGCATTGACCTAAAGCAAGTGGTAAATACGAACAAATGCTTGGTGTCTATCGTAAAGAATGGAAATGATGTATTAGTGACTAGTGCGATAGATAACCTACTAAAAGGAGCAAGCGGACAAGCTGTTCAAAACATGAACCTGCTATTCGGATTAGACGAAAAAACAGGTTTACAACTAAAAGCTTCGGCTTTCTAACAACGATTTATTATGATGAAATTATATGATGTATACCCACTTAACCCTATCGAGATTGTAAAAGGATTAGGGAGTAGAGTATATGACAGCAAGGGTCAAGAGTATTTAGATTTATATGGAGGGCACGCTGTGATCTCTATCGGTCATACTCATCCGCACTATGTAGCGAGATTAACGGACCAATTAAACAAAATCGGATTTTATTCTAATTCTATAGAAATCCCTCTTCAGCAGCAATTAGCTGCATTATTAGGGGAAGTAGCTGGGTTGGACAATTATCAATTGTTTTTGTGTAATTCAGGAGCAGAAGCAAATGAAAACGCTTTAAAATTAGCTTCTTTTTATAATGGTAAAAAGAAAGTTATCGCTTTTGATAAAGCTTTTCATGGGAGAACTTCTCTTGCTGTTTCTGCTACTGATAACCCAAAGATAGTTGCCCCAGTCAATCAAACAGAGAACATTGTGTTCTTGCCTTTTAACGATGAGCAAGCTCTTGAACAAGCTTTCGCATCTTACGGTGATGAAGTAACAGCAGTGATTATCGAAGGAATACAAGGTGTAGGTGGGATTAAGGTAGCTACAGATAGCTTCTTAGCGAAAATCAGAAGTCTTACTACGCAATATGATGCAGTATTTATCGCAGACGAAGTACAGTGTGGATATGGACGTACAGGTTCTTTCTACGCAGTGAATGACGGTGGAGTGAGTGCTGATATCTATACGATGGCTAAAGGGATGGGGAATGGATTCCCTATTGGAGCAATAGCGATAGGAGAGCAGTTTAAGCCTTGGCATGGACAGTTAGGAACTACTTTTGGAGGAAACCATTTAGCTTGTGCAGCAGCCCTATCTGTATTAGAGGTTATGAAGCAAGACAATCTAATGGCAAATACAGCACAAGTAGGGAACTACTTAATCAATGAATTAAAGAAATTAGACAAGATACAGGAAGTAAGAGGAAAAGGATTGATGATCGGAATAGACCTTGCTCCTGAGTTAAAAGAGGTTCGTAAAGAGCTATTAGTGAAAGACCACATCTTCACGGGTAATGCAAGCCCTAATGTAATTCGGTTGTTACCAGCATTAAATCTGACTCAAGCTGATGCAGATTTATTCTTGGATAAATTCAACAACAGATTACAACAATTCTAAAAAGACAATTACAATGAAACAATTTTTTTCCGTTAACGATATACCTTCTCTATCTAAAGCAGTAAACAGCGCATTAGCGTGTAAGGCAAACCCTTTTGCAGAAGAAACTCTTGGCAAGCACAAAACAATAGGTTTAGTATTCTTAAATCCAAGTTTGCGTACAAGGATGAGTACTCAGAAGGCTGCTGCTAACTTAGGGATGAATGTAATGGTGATGAATATGACATCAGACGGTTGGGCTTTAGAGACTAAAGACGGCGTAGTGATGGACGGAAATACAGCAGAGCATATTAGAGAAGCTGCAGCTGTGATGGGAGAGTACTGTGATATATTAGGACTTCGTTCATTCCCTGGGTTAAAAGATGCTGAGGAAGACTATAGCGAAGAATTGTTTAGCAAGTTCGCTAAGTACTGTGGCAAACCTGTAGTGAGCTTAGAGAGCGCGACAAGACATCCCCTACAGAGCTTTACAGACTTGATCACCATAGTAGAGCACTTCGATTATAATTATGACGCTGCACAAGATAAATTAGTACCTCAAGGCAAAAAACCTAAAGTAGTATTGACATGGGCACCGCACGTTAAGGCACTTCCGCAGGCAGTACCGAACTCTTTCGCAGAGTGGATGTGTAGAGCTCAGGCAGAAGGTCTTGTAGACTTTGTAGTAACTCATCCAGAAGGCTATGCGCTGAAAGAGGAGTTTACAGCAGGAGCTACAGTGACTACTAATCAGGACGAAGCTTTAGTAGATGCAGACATCGTATATGTAAAGAACTGGTCGAGTTATGAAGACTACGGACAGATAACGTGTACAGATAAGTCTTGGATGTTAACTCTTGATAAATTAGAAGCAACCAACCAAGCCAAAGTAATGCACTGCCTACCTGTTAGACGTGATTTAGTGATCTCGTCAGAAGTATTAGATAGCGAGCATGCTATCGTGATCCAAGAAGCAGGAAACAGAGTATGGGCAGCACAAGCTGTATTAAAAGAAATGCTTAAAAACCAATAAAATATGCAAAGCCTTACAGTTATTAAG
Organism: Myroides odoratimimus; assembly: GCF_004337635.1. Taxonomy (NCBI): domain Bacteria; kingdom Pseudomonadati; phylum Bacteroidota; class Flavobacteriia; order Flavobacteriales; family Flavobacteriaceae; genus Myroides; species Myroides odoratimimus. The sequence continues at coordinate 1,073,733 of NZ_CP037427.1, read as the reverse complement.
ATAGGAGGTAATATCGTCGATGACGAGTCTGCGTTAAACGCTTTTTTAGACATCTATGCTCATATAGAAGGCCCTAAGGTCTTAGTACATGGTGGAGGTAAATTAGCTACGCGTATGGCTACACAGTTAGGGATAGAAACTCAGATGGTCAATGGGCGTCGTATCACTGACGAAGCGATGTTGCCTATAGCTGTAATGGTGTATGCAGGTTTGATAAACAAACAAATCACAGCACAACTTCAAGCAAGAGGTTGTGATGCGATGGGAATCTCAGGAGCAGACGCTAAGCTGATACAGAGTCATAAACGCCCTATTGAGCCGATAGACTATGGCTATGTAGGGGACTTTGAGGCAAGCGATGTGAATGTGGTTCGATTACAACAATTGTTAGAGATAGGGATTAGTCCTGTATTCTCTGCGATTACGGCTGATAAGGAAGGCCAACTACTAAATACCAATGCAGATACTATTGCCTCTAATATAGCAGTTGCTCTCGCTACTAAGTATAAAGTAGCCTTAGTATATTGCTTTGAGCGCAAAGGGGTACTGCAAGACATTAACGATGAGAACTCTGTGATCAATACCATTAATCAAGAGAACTTTACACAACTAAAACAACAAGGGGTGATAGCTGATGGTATGTTGCCAAAGATAGAGAACGCTTTGGCGGCTGTCAACCAAGGAGTAGATAAGGTATGTATTAAGAAAGCAGAGGATCTATTAGATATAAAAGCTGGTACTACGATTCAACTTTAATATAAGATAACAAGACAACTACCCATAACTATATAAAACCACAATGAAAGACAACTTATCACAACAGGCAATAGCTTTATTAGAAAGCCTTATAGCATCTCCATCTTTTAGTAAAGAAGAGCATTTGACTTCTGATCTAATCGCTAACTTTTTAGAGTCTCATGGAGTAGCTATTCACCGAGAGCTTTTTAATGTATGGGCGTTTAATAAGCACTATGATCCGAGTAAGCCTACGATCTTATTGAACTCTCACCACGATACTGTGAGACCAAATAAAGACTATACTCGTGACCCTTTTAAGCCTGAGATTATAGATGGCAAGTTGTTCGGATTGGGGAGTAATGATGCTGGAGGGTGCTTGGTCTCTTTAATCGCTACATTTCTTTACTTCTATGAAAAAGAGGGAATGAAGTATAACTTCTGTATCGCTGCTACGGCAGAAGAAGAGATATCAGGGAATGATGGCTTAGAATTTGTAATACCTAAATTAGGAGAATTAGAATTCGCTATCGTAGGAGAACCTACACAAATGCACTTAGCTGTAGCAGAACGTGGACTAATGGTGTTAGACTGTGTAGCTCATGGGCGCTCAGGACATGCAGCGCGTAATGAAGGAGACAATGCGATATTTAAAGCAATAAAAGATATAGAGTGGTTTAATACCTATCAGTTCCCTAAGGTATCTGAAGAGTTTGGACCTATCAAGATGAGTGTGACAATGATCAATGCTGGTACACAGCATAATGTGGTGCCTTCTACTTGTGATTTTGTTGTAGATGTACGTGTGACAGATGCTTATACAAACGAAGAAGTATTAGAGATGGTGAGACAGCATGTAGACTGTGAGGTCAATGCGCGTTCTACTCGATTAAAGCCTTCGTCTATAGCTAAAGATCACCCTATCGTACAGGCGGGTATAGCACTAGGTAGAGAGACGTATGGCTCACCTACTACGAGTGACCAAGCTTTGTTAAGTATTCCATCGCTTAAGTGTGGACCTGGCGACTCTGCTCGCTCACATACAGCAGACGAATTCGTCTATGTAAAGGAGATAGAAGAGGGAATAGCCTTGTATATAGAGATGTTAACGCAAATCGTGTAGCAAATGAAATTATGGCAAAAAAACACTACTGTAGATAGTAATGTAGATACCTTCACAGTAGGACAAGATAGAGTGTTAGATATGAACCTAGCGGCATTTGACGTTATGGGGTCACTAGCACATACACAGATGTTAGAAAGTATAGGGTTATTAGAGTCAGAAGACTTAGTCCTTATCCAAAAAGAATTAAAACAGATATACCAAGAGATATTAGCTGGTCAATTCGAGATAGAAGAAGATGTAGAAGATATACACTCTCAAGTAGAGTTATTATTGACTAGGAGAATAGGTGAAGCTGGTAAGAAGATACATTCAGGACGTTCTAGAAACGACCAAGTATTAGTAGACCTTAAACTTTATTTTCGCCATGAGATAGAGGAGATCGTGACTAAGACGAAGGAGGTATTTGATACACTACAGCAATTGAGTAATCAGTATAAAGATGTTTTACTGCCTGGCTATACGCATTTACAAATCGCAATGCCTTCGTCATTTGGCTTGTGGTTTGGGGCGTATGCAGAGAGCCTTGTAGACGATTTAGAGATGATGCTCGCTGCGTGGAAGGTTACGAATAAGAACCCATTGGGATCGGCTGCGGGTTATGGTTCATCATTTCCACTAAACAGACAGATGACTACAGACCTATTAGGCTTTCAGTCTATGAACTATAATGTAGTCTATGCACAGATGGGCAGAGGGAAGACGGAGCGTATCTTAGCACAAGGGTTAAGCGCTATTGCAGCTACTTTAGCTAAGTTCGCGATGGATGGGTGCTTGTATATGAGTCAGAACATGGGCTTTATCAAATTCCCAGATCATTTGACTACAGGGTCGAGCATTATGCCACATAAGAAGAATCCAGACGTTCTAGAGCTTATTCGTTCAAGATGTAATAAGATACAAGCCTTGCCTAACGAAATAGCCTTAATGACTACTAATTTGCCTTCTGGGTACCACAGAGATCTTCAGTTATTAAAAGAGAACTTGTTCCCAGCTTTCACGTCATTAAAAGAGTGTTTAGATATTCTTAAACTGATGTTGAACAATATAGAGGTGAATAAAGAGATATTAAGCGATCCGAAATACGACTATTTGTTTAGCGTTGAGGTAGTGAATGATTATGTACTAAAGGGGATGCCTTTTAGAGAAGCATATAAAGAGATAGGGCTGTCGATAGAGGCAGGTACTTATCAACCGTCAAAAGAGGTAAACCATACACATGAAGGTAGTGTAGGTAACCTGATGAATGAAGCAATCAAAGGAGAGTTTGACCGTGTGTACACGTCATTCAACTTTGACCAAGTAAATGAGAAACTAGTAAGTTTAGTGTTGTGATAGATTGAAAGAGGCTTTTCCACGCGGTGGGAGAGCCTCTTGCTATTTATTAATTTATCACTGTTAACTATAATTGATTTAGGGCTGTATGAAGTATAATGCTTTGTACAGCTCTTTTTTATTGTGTTATTGTAATGTGTTTTATATCTCGGCCCGGATTTGCATTCTGAGTATTATTTCTAAAGTATTAAATGTGCTTTTATTACCTTTTTTTGTGGGGTGGTCGGCATGTGGTCGGCATGTGATGGGCATTTGGTCGGCTTAAAAGTACCAAAAATAGCCTATCACTAGCCTATCATATAGGGAGCAATAGACTATCACCTCGGAGTATGATCGCAAAAAAAAGCTCTCCACTGTGGGAGAGCTTAGATTATATCGTATATCTATTATATATCGTCGTAGTCTACATAGATTTCGTCTGATGTAACGATAGCTTGACATGATAGGATAAGTCCGTCTGCTATCTCATCATCTGTAAGGATGCTGTTCTTCTTCATCACAGCAGATCCTTTAACGATCTTACACATACATGAGCTACAGATACCACCCTGACATGAGTATGGAGCATCTATACCGGCTTTAAGTACACCGTTTAGTAATACTTCACTCTTCGACATCTCGAAGCTAGCTTCTTCATCATCTACTAGCGCAGTCACCTTAGTAGTACCTCCTTCTGCCTGTACAGGGTTTACACCATCTGTGTTAGGAGTGAAGATCTCAAAAGCGATTTTGTCTTTAGTAACACCTCTATCTTGTAGAGTAGCACTTACAGTATCGATCATGTCTTCTGGACCACATAAGAAGAAACGAGCGAACGCTACATCTTTGTGTTTGTTGTTTACTACGAAGTTGATCGCTGCTTTATCTATACGTCCGAAGATAGAATCGTTCTCTCTAATACGTGAGTAAACGAAGTGGATGAATAGACGCTCTGCGTATTGTTCTTGTAGTTTGTATAATTCGTCGTGGAAGATAGTCTCTTCCGCATTTTTATTACCGTATACTAGTACGAACTTGCTGTTAGTCTCTTGCTCTAATACTGTCTTTAGTATAGACATCACAGGAGTGATACCGCTACCTGCTGCAAAGGCAGCATAGTTATTAGCTACTGAATCATTTGGCTCAAAAGTGAATCTTCCTTCTGGGCTCTCTACTTCTAGCTGATCACCAGCTTTCAGTGTTTCGTTTGCAAAAGTAGAGAACACACCGTGTTCTACTTTTTTTACTGCTACACGTACTTCTCCACTAGTAGGAGTAGAGCAGATAGAGTAAGCTCTACGAATCTCTTTCCCCTCGTGTTGGTATTTAATATTAAGATATTGACCTGCTGTGAATGCAAATTCCTCTTTTAGGTTGGCAGGAATATCAAATGCTATTGATACTGCATTAGGAGTCTCTCTGCGAACTTCTTTTACAGTTAATAGGTTGAATCTTGACATAGGTAGTTTAGTTTGAACTGACAAAAATACAAAAGAGAATGAGTTAAAGGTGTATTTAATGTTATAATGACTAATTCTTTTACAGTTAATTAACGCTTTAGAACTTTCTCTACTTAGGTATTGTCTTATTCTGTGAGAGGATATAGTGGTATGAAGTCAATGAATATGAAGGTTAGCGATGTGATGAGGTATGAAGACTGTATGAGGTGTTCTGTTATTTAGTATAATATCATGGTCAAGGTGTAACAATGTAATAAATACAATGTCTAATAGTTACTATTAAACAAAACCTAACCAATGAAACAATTTGTTACACTTTTTATGCTTCTGATTGGCTTGACTGTATTTGGTCAACTAAAAGGGAGTATAAAAGACACAGAGGGTAATCCCATTAGTTATACTACGGTATATCTAGAGAAAAGCCAACAGAATACAATAAGTAATGAACAGGGACTATATGAATTAAGCTTACCTCAGAAGGGGGAGTATACAATCGTATATCAATTCTTAGGCTATAAGACGCTGCGAAAGAATATTACCTATACTGGAGTTGCCCAGGAGGTAAATGTGGTACTGGAGTCTGAAGACTTCATACTAGAAGATATCGTGATCACAGCTGGTAAGAATCCTGCAGATGATCTGATCCGTCTAGCGATAAAGAACAAGCAGAAGAATACAGAGGGAATGTCTGCTTTCACTGCGGATTTTTACTCTAAAGGAATGCTGAAGACGCTGAAGATGTCTAAGTTTTTTCAAAAGAAGGTGCAGGTGAATGGTAGTGGATTATCTGGTGTGGATTCACTAGGTAGAGGGATAGTGTATCTGTCAGAGACAGTTTCTAGCCTAAAGTATCAAAAACCGAATAAACTAAAAGAACATATTATCGCATCTAAGGTAAGTGGGAGCAATAGTGGATATAGCTTTAATACTGCGGATGAGTCCTTCTATGACTTCTATGATAATCATATCGTGATCGGAGATATGGATACTAAACTAATCTCTCCGATAGCAGATGTAGCGTTCTCATACTATAAGTACACGCTAGAGGCTACCTTCAGAGATCAAGGGGTATTGATTAATAAAATCAAGGTAACGCCTAAGTCATCAGTTCAGCCTGTGTTCTCAGGTGATCTCTACTTAGTAGATGGGATAGGGGCTATCTATGGTATAGATTTAAAAGTAACGGGAGTAAGTGTACAGCAACCATTGATAGAAGAGATCAATGTGAGTCAGAACTTTAGTTATAATGAGGATAATAAGAGCTGGGTGAAGCGCTCGCAGAACCTTGACTTAGTCTTTGGAGCATTAGGAGTACGGATACAAGCCGTGTTCTTAAGTGTGTTTAACAACTATAACTTCACACCTAATTTCACTAGAGCGAGCTTTGATAAAGAGATTTTATCCTTTGCGAAGGATGTGAATAAGAAAGGAGATGATTTCTGGAAAGAGAATAGATTATTTGCTTTGTCAGAAGAGGAGTTGAATGATTATCGCGTGAAGGATAGTATAAGAATAATTAAGGAGTCTCCTGCGTATAAAGATAGTATTCGCAAGAAGCACAATAGATTTAAGATAGGTGATGTGTTCGGTGGATATAACTATAGAGGAGAAGATAATATGTATAGTATCGGCTACACAGGATTAATAGGGATGGATAAACCTGGATTTAATACTGTGCAGGGGTTCAATATGAAGACGGATGTGTATGGTTCTATCTATGATAAGGATAAGATAGGGTATACGTATGGTAAAGCTAGTTTTGGCTACGGGTTTGCCTCTGATAGGCTGAGAGTGTATGGAAAGCTATTGCGCCAGTTTAAGGGAGCGTCTAAGTCAGCAGTATATATAGAAGGAGGAAGTAAGATAGAACAGTATAATAAGGAGAATATACCTGAACTACTAAATACTGCATTCTCCCTATTAATGAGAAAGAACTATGCGAAGTACTATAATCACAATGATGTGTATGTGGGGTATTACGGTCAGTTCTTCAATGAAGCTCTAAAGGTACACAGTGCGATAGGGTATGAGGATAGAAGCCCGCTGTATAATAATGCGAATGGCTCATTCTATAAGGGTAGTAGAGCTTATACCTCTAATGATCCACTAGCTCCTCTAGATATGAACAGTAGCCCGATCACGAATCATCATCTATACAAGTTTAGAGTTGGTACTACGCTATCCTTAGGGATGAACTATGTAAGCTATCCTACTAAGCGTATCTATATGCGCAATCCTAACTATCCTCTGATAGAGGTGAACTATGAAAAGGGATTCAGTGGTAGTGAGAAAGGATTAGAATACGATAAGCTGGAAGCTAGGTTTAGCCAAGGACTAACGGTGAGTAATAAAGGGAGATTTGAGTATAATGTATTAATGGGTAAATATTTTGGTGCTGATGGTATCTCTTATGTGGATAGAAAACACTTCACAGGTAACGAGACTCATCTAAACATCACGAATGATAGACTGACTTCATTTAACTTATTGCCATATTATGCTCTAAGTACGAATAAGTCTTATGTAGAGAGTCATTTTGAGTATGATTTTAAAGGATTCTTGATTAATAAGGTTCCTTTGCTAAGAGAGACAGGATGGAATGTAGTATTGGGCTACCACAATGCGATGGTAAGCGATATAAAGCCATATCACGAGTTTACAGCAGGTCTGTCTAACTTCGGATTTGGTAAGATTAATTTCTTCCGTATAGACTATGTACGCTCATATCAAGGTGGGGCGTTTGCTAAAGACGGTATTATGATAGGAGTGAAGAAGAACTTCTAGTTAATCTTCCAGTATTGTTAGATATAAATAGCCCTTATAATCCATGTAGTGATTATAAGGGTCTATATGTAAAGGGATATAAAAAAACACCTCATCTAGATCAGATGAGGTGTTTTTACTATATATCGTTTTCTTATTAGAAGTTCGATTTAAATTGTTCTAAGAAACGTACATCGTTCTCAAAGAACATACGGATATCTCCGATTTGGTATAATAGCATAGCAATACGCTCTATCCCCATACCAAAGGCAAAACCACTGTACTCAGTAGGGTCGATATTACAGTTCTTAAGAACGTTAGGGTCAACCATACCACATCCCATGATCTCTAACCACCCTGTACCTTTAGTAATACGGTAGTCTGTCTCAGTCTTTAATCCCCAATAGATATCTACCTCAGCACTAGGCTCTGTAAATGGGAAGTATGATGGACGTAATCTAATCTTAGATTTACCAAACATCTCTTTAGTGAAGTATAACAAAGTCTGTTTTAAGTCAGCAAAAGAAACATCTTTATCAATGTAAAGACCTTCTACTTGGTGGAATATACAGTGTGAACGAGATGATATAGCTTCGTTTCTAAATACACGCCCTGGAGATATAGTTCTCAGAGGTGGTGTATTCTTCTCCATATAACGAGTCTGTACAGATGAAGTATGTGTACGTAATAGTTGTTCTGGATTCGTCTGAACGAAGAATGTATCTTGCATATCACGAGCTGGGTGATACTCTGGGAAGTTCAACGCAGAGAAGTTATGCCAATCATCTTCAATCTCAGGACCTTCAGAGATATTAAAACCAATGTTATTAAAGATATCAACGATTTGGTTCTTCACTAGTGAAATAGGGTGTCTAGACCCGATCTCTAGAGGGTAACCTGGACGTGTTAAGTCTCCATAAAGACCTTGCACATCTTTAGATTCTAGTTCATCTTGAATAGATTTTACTTTATTCTCGACAGTGCTTTTTAATAGATTGATAGCTTGACCAAACTCTTTTTTCTGCTCATTAGGCACCGTTTTAAAGTGTGCAAATAAGTCGTTTAAAATTCCTTTTTTAGATAAGAATTTAATTCTAAATGTTTCAAGCGTCTCTTTATTATCGGTGTTAAAGTGTTCCGCTTCACCGATGTATTCTTTTATTTTATCTATCATCTTAAGTAAAGTAAAAAGCAAATTTACTGCTTTTCATTTAGACATAAAATTATAAACAGCTATAATTTTTATAATTGTTTCTTATGTTAGTCAATAAACTTACTTTCTAAGAAGTAATTGACTATCGCTTCTTTCATTAAAACCGATTGTTCACCTGCTTTAAGGCTAGGTAGGTTTTCTTTTACATTATAGTGTGGCCATCCGTCCTGGTCAAAGTGATCAAACTCGTAATAACCATAAGGTTCTAATAGACGACAGATAGCGATATGCATTAAGTTCACTTTGTCATCTTTTTTATATCTCTTTTTGATTTTACCTAGTTCTTGTACTCCGATTAAATATATGATAGCTTCTAAGTCTAGTGTCTCTCCGTCTCCGAATCGGTCAGATACTTTCTGAACGACAGCGTCCCATCTAGCTTTTAATTGTTCATCTCTTGCCATATTGTTAGTTGTAATGGTGACAAATATACTACAGTTATGCTCTATTGTAATTAATAGAATTGTAATATCTTCGCACAGAATATATTTGAGTATTTATGTTTTTAGATATTATATGCCTTATCGCCGTTATTTTTGCTATTATAAAAGGAGCTAGAGATGGTTTTTTTATTTCAGTAGTTTCTTTTCTATCTCTATTTATCGGAATAATAGGAGCATTGAAATTCTCAAATATTATCAAAGAATTTCTGATGAATTCTCTAGGGTGGGAGTCACCTTCTATTCCTTTACTCGCTTTTGTATTGGCTTTTGTGTTGGCAGTATTAGCTGCACGCTTCATCGCTCAGTTAGCAACTAAGTTTGTACAAGCGGTATTCTTAGGGCTGTTCAACAGACTTTTTGGGGCTGTATTTCAGATCTTGATCGTGATCCTAGTAGGAAGTATCTTTCTCTCTATATTCGATGAGGTTAACGCGATATTTAAGTTCGTTAGTCATGAAACATTAATGAACTCTACTAGTTATAAAATATATGTATCTCTGTCTGAGTCTGTACTACCTAGTTTATACGATTTAGTTAAATCTCTGTTCTCTAAGAGTATTGATATGATACAAGATTTAAAAGAACCTGAAACGATCTAGATATACTTAATCGTATTCTCTTCTATCCACCCTTCTTGTTGATCATCTAGTTTCACTCTGATCCACAATGCTTTTTTCTCTAAGATATACACTTTAGTACCCTCGTGTAGTTCTTTTAGTGTACGAGAGGTGTTCTTCGCTTCTTCTTTAAGGTTTACTTTTTCTGTAAATAGGATAGCAGATGTAGTCTTAGAAGCATACTTCTGCTCGAAAGTAGCAGCGTATACACTACCTCCTATCACTAGGATAGAAACAAGCATCAATACAAAGCTAATACGCTTAATCGTACTGCTGTGATTCAGATAATATATCACAAAACACAATAGCACTACGAAGGCCATTACTGTAGCTAATGTAGCCCATTGGTCAACGGATAGCTTCCCTAATGTCTGGTGAAGTATGTCTTCGTTATCATACTGCTTCACTATCGTAATATCGTCTATAAGCTCTTTGCGCGCATAGTTTAGATTGGTCTCTATAGCGGTGTCACTAGGATTAAGCTTTAAGGCCTTCTCATAGTAATAAACAGCATTGACGTAATCACGTGTTTTATAATAAGCATTCGCAAGATTAAAGAATACTTCTGGTGAAGAAGCTTCTTGTTTCTCTATGGCTTTAAAGGTTGTGATTGCTTCACTATATTTTTCTTTTTGATACAAGGCATTCCCCTTGTCAAATTGTTGTTTCCAAGAATCCGTTTGTGCCCATGTATGAAAGCTCAAAACAAATATAAAAAGAGTGATGATGTGTTTCATGTTGGTCTATTTGAATTGTTTTTCTAGTTCAGAGATTACTGTAATCGCATTGTCATAATCTTTATTGATATTAACCTGATCAGTCGGAGCGTAACGCGCCCATTCACAAGCGTTCTTAATATCCATAAAGTTCTTAATAGCGTCTTCAGTAATATTTCTATCTGTTAGAATCTCTGTAATGTTTTCATTGCTCATCTCACTAGTCACCATGTCTAGCTTCGCTTTAAGGAAGTTGTGTAGACAGCGCTCTAGTGCTTCATAGAACAATTCTTTGTTATTGATGTTTTTCTTTGCTTCTCCTAAGTATTTTCTAGCTAGTCTATTGTTGTTTCTCAATCGGATACCATCTGTGTCTGATGCATATCTACGACGCTGTATCACTACAAGTAAGAATAGTGGTATAGCTGCGAATGGCAGTACTGTAAGGGCGTAGAATAACGTAGTGTCCCAGTAGGTGCTAGTAGAAGCTTCTACTACTGTAGGTGTAGCTTTATTCGGTTGAAACAATTCGCTCTTATCTACTACGTCTGTGTCTTTTGCCTCTGTATTAGTTGGCAGGGTAGGTCCCTCTAGTACATTAATCGCTAAACTGTCAATATGAATAGTCTTATACTTCTTAGTGCTTAAGTCAAAATATGAGAACTCCATAGGGTCAATCATATAATCCCCTTTATACTGAGGGATAATGATGTAATCGTTCACTCTGCTACCTTGCATACCATGTACCCCAGAAGTAATCTTATCTGAACTAGTAGGGTCATACATCTCTAGAGCAGAGTGCGCAGTAGGGGTGGGAATGGTCAATAAATCCAAGTTACCCTTACCTGCAACTTCAACTTTTAGGTTTAGTTGTTCACCTGATTTAAGGCTTGTCTTAGTTGGTGTTACTTTAAATGTAAATGTCCCAACACCTCCAGAGAAGTTGTCAGGCTTACCTGCTTTAGGAAGGTCTTTCGCCTTGATAGTTACTCTACCTGTACTGTATTCTTTCTCCATATACCCAAACTCAGGATATCCGAAGAAGTCACGTCTACCTGTAGGAACTTCTGCCTGTATCATTAACTCAAGAGGATCTATACTAAGATTGCCTGCTTCTTGGGCCATTAATACATCTTGCTTTAATACAATGTAGTTATAATCTGTCCCTTTATACTTACCTAGCTTCACTTCAGGTCGTCTAGGGATGTCTACATTGTGCACCCAGAACTTCTCATAAGTAGGTATTTTTCTTCCTGTATATCCTGCGATATTGGTATTGAAGTACAGTTTATACGTTATCGTTACAGGTTCGTTTATATAAGGATTCTGATTCGTCACCTCAGCGACTAGATGTATTTCATCTAGAGCTTTCTGCTGTACTTGATTATATTGCTGTCTAGGATCTTGCTTTGCTACAGCGTCAGATACTGTAATGGTAATCGGTTTGGTTTTATAGACCTGTCCATCTATTTCTATAGATGCTGAACCTATAGATAGAGTTCCTTTCTTCTTCGGTTGTAAGAAGTAAGAATAGGTTTTATTAAAAGACTTTTTACCATTTGTCCAAGCGTAGCTAACAGATTGGTTAGGCCCTCCAACTACAGTGAAATTGTCAAAACGAGGTGGAGAGAAGTTATCTCCATCTTGGTTCATAGCAAAGTCAACGCGAACATTGTCGTTAAGCGGTATGTTATCTCTACTTACTGTTGCTTCAAAGCTGATTTGAGCTAAGATTGCTTGGGTGCAAATCAGAGCGAATAATAATATGTAGTAACGCAGTGTTTTCATTGTATTCTACCAGTCTTTTTTTCTTTGTTCATTTTGTCCAGCAGGTTGTCCTTTCTCTGGTTTACCACCTTTAGGGCCTCTATTAATTAGCCTCTGCTGTACATCTTTTTCATTTTTATTCATCGCATCTAATATTCGATCCATCTGATCTTGATTAGGTGTTTTAGGGGTATTCTGTTTAGGTTGATCTTTCTTGTCTTGGTCTCCTTTATCGTCTTTATCTTTATCATTCTGACCATCTTTGTTCTTGTCATCCTGATCTCCTTTATCATTTTGATCTTGATCTTTCTTGTCTTGGTCTCCTTTATCCCCTTTGTCTTTATTATCTTTATTTTGGTCTTGATCTTTGTTGTCCTTGTTTTGGTCTTTATTCTGATCTTGATTATCCTTATTCTGATCTTTGTTTTGGTCTTGATTATCCTTGTTGTCTTGATTGTCTTGAGGATTCTCTTTGTTCATTTTCTTCGCTACAGCATAGTTATAACGAGTTTCATCATCTTTAGGATTGTTTAATAAAGCCTTTTTGTAAGCTTGTTCTGCTGCTTGATAATTCTTAGATTTCATATAAGCATTCCCCAAGTTATGGTAGGCTTGGTGCTTAGCTTCTTTGGTTGTCGCTTTTTGTATGGCTCTAAGGTAGGCAGCTTCTGCTTCTTTGGTTAATTGCTGTTTGTATAAAGAGTTTCCTAAGTTATAATCAGCTACAGACTTACTGTCTTTAGAATTAGCTATTCTATAAGAAGATTCTGCATGAGTATAATGTTTGTTCTCGAATACTTCATTACCTGTGCTCAGTGCTCTACCAGCAGACTGTGCAAATGAGTAAGCAGTAAACAATAAAAATATCGTGATGTAGAATGAGTTTTTCATAATTAATCGCATGCTATTCTTTTTCATTGAACAAATTAAGTTTTTTCATCCAGATAGTCTTTCTTTCTAGTATGAATAAATCGATAAAGATCAGTAAGAAAGCAAATCCTAAGAACCACTGATATTGAGATTGGTACTCTGCGATTTGTTGATCTTCAAAATCTGTTTTTTCTATTTTGCTAAGGTCGTTTTTAATAAGGTCTACAATCTCTTGCGTATTCGAACCGTAATAATACTTTCCTCCAGTAGCATCAGCTATATATTTAAGCGTAGATGGATTGAGCTTTGTAGTAACGATCTCATTGTTCCAATCTCTTTTATATTCCACGCCTTTAGGTGTCTTAATAGGGATAGGTCCTCCTGCCTCTGTTCCTACACCGATGGTGATAATCTTTACTTTCTTTTCTTTTGCTATTTTGATAGCATTCTCCATTTCTTCTCCGTGGTCTTCTCCATCAGAGATAAGGATCATGACTTTGCTTGTATTGGGATTGTCATAGAAATTAGAAGCTACATAGATAGCGTCCTCAAATGCGGTACCTTGTGAAGAGACCATATCTGTGTTCATCGTCTGAAGATACATCTTAGCTACGTAATGATCTGTAGTAATAGGCAACATCGGGAATGCCGTACCTGCATATCCTACTATACCTATTCTATCTGGTCCTAGATTATTGATAATCTGAGAGACTAGTTGTTTCATCTTTGCCAATCTATCAGGAGCCATATCCTGAGCTAACATACTCTTAGATACGTCTAATGTGAATACGATATCAACACCTTGTCTTTTGACTGTAATAACCTTTGTTCCTATCTTAGGATTGATTAAAGCAATTACAATAGATATTAGAGCTACTAGATAAATAGATGCCTTAATGATTGGTTTATTCTTAGATTGATTAGGTGCCAAAGTTTTAATTGCTTTAGCTGTAGCAAATGATTGTTGCTTCTTTTTCTTCCACAAGATATCCCCAATAAAGATTAAGATCAATATTGCTATGATTGAAAATAGAAAAAGATATTGTTTATTGTCTAACTCCCACATAATCTATTATATGAATCCTCTGAATAATGTTTTTTGTAATGTGAAATCAATACACAATAGAATAAAGGCAAGTAACACTAAGAATTGAAACTTGTCATCAGATTTAACGAACTTCTGTTCGTCAATCTTCGTTTTCTCTAATTGATTGATTTCTTCATAAATTGCTTTAAGCTTACTAGTATCTGTTGCTCTAAAGTATTTACCTCCTGTTGTCTTTGCGATAGACTTCATAAGCTCTTCATCTAGTTCTACAGGTACTTTCTCATATACTATTTCACCGTTCTCTCTTATTCCTACTGGAGATTCTGCTAACCCATTAGTACCGATACCAATAGTATATACTTTAATATTGTATTCTTTAGAGATCTCAGCAGCTAATGTAGGGTCTACTGTACCTGTATTATTGACACCATCTGTAAGAAGTATGATAATCTTACTTTTAGCAGGGCTGTCTTTTAATCTGTTTACTGATGTCGCTAAACCTACACCTATAGCAGTACCATCTCTTAGTACATTGTCATATTTTATACTCTTAAGATCATTTAGTATCAGTAATTTATCACTAGTCACTGGCGTCTTAGTATATGCTTCAGCAGCATAAATAACTAATCCTATACGATCTGTCACACGCTGTGATACGAAGTCTGCAGCTACAGTTTTTAATGCTTCTAAACGGTTTGGTTTTAGATCTCGTGCTAACATACTTCCTGATACGTCCATAGCCATCACGATATCGATACCATGCGTAGAGTGTATCTGTGAATCTACATTCACGATTTGAGGCCTAGCCATACCTACTATAATGGCACTAAGGGCTAGTACTCGTAAGATAATAGAAATAGGCAATAACTTTACTAATAGTGAAGTATGCTCTTGTACACCTTGTATAGTGCTTAGCTTGACAGTAGCACGCTGTTTCTTTCTGTTTTTATACCATACAAATAAGACTATTGGTAATAGTATAAATAGCCAGAAGAACTCAGGATTGGCAAAAGTTATATTCTGTATCATTGTTATTTCTCCTCTTTTTTATACTGTATTGAATCAAACATACGTTCTACTAGCTTAGGAGCTATCTCATCTTCTGCTAGATAGAATATCCATACTTGATCTTTGTTAGCACCATTGTCTGTTAATACTCCTTCGAACATTACTTTCTCTTCTACTTGATTAGTAGGGTTCTTGAATGCAAACTCACCATAAACAAGTGTCCCGAGAATACCATTTGCATTCTCAAAGCGTTCATCTTTATACTCTAAGTTTTCTATTTTATTGTTTTGTGTCAGCAATGAAATAGAATAAGTAATCAATTCCTTATCAGTATATTTATATTCCTTAGTGGTAACTACATTATTTAATACAATGTGAATAGGGTCTTCTAGTACACCATATTTAAATTGATTAAGTGATGATATACCATCAGGTTTTCCTTCTTGCAATAAAGGTTCATTCTTACGGATTAGAACTTCAGGAGTTGAGATAGTCAGTCCTGGAGCAGTACCGTACGTACTAGTAATCCATTCTTTGTTCATCAGTTTCTTCGTATTGTTGAATGTAAACCAATGATAGTCTTCTTTAGCAGAAGTATTGATAATATACACTATCCCAGTCACAACAACTAAGAATGCTGTGATGGCTGTAGGGATCCATATACGTATTCTTTTCTTTTTCTTTTTACTTTCCTCTCTTCTTCTGATTAACTCTGTTTGTGTTGCAGCAGAGATAGGATAAGCCGTATTGATACTGTCTATGACATTCTGTATCTTAGAAGTATCTGCTGTTATTTCACCTTCAGTAGGTTGAGACTTAGCGAACTTAACTAAGTCAGCAGATTCTAGAACTCGTTTTAATTCTTTAATCACCACAGGATCTAGCTTTACCTTCTTATCATTTAAAGTAGCCTTAAGAATAGTGATAATTTCGAAAGTCGTCAATTCTTTTGCTGAGATTCCAAAAGTATCTTCTATAAACCCTCTTGTGATAATACTCATGTCAGAATAGTATGGTTTAGCATCACCTCTATTCCAGTTTTTCTTCTCTTCTAGTTTCTTCAGTTTTTTAACTGCTTTCTCATAAGGAGTTTTGTATTTATCATCCTCCGTAAGGTCCTTCTCTTGTTGTCTTCTGATATAGATATAGATACCTATCCCCGCTAGTACAGCGATGAAGATAAACAGTAGATAATACCAATCTGTAGAGAAAGAAGCTCCTTCTTTAGAGATTGACTTAATTTCATAAAGAGGTTGTTTTAATGTATCTACTGCTACATCTTGTACATGTATCTGTATAGAGTCTGTATGAAATAGCTTAGCATCTACTATAACAGGTACAGCAGGAATACTAAAATCACCTGGGTCGAATTGCGTCAAGTGATATTTCTTAATAAGCTCCTGTGTATTATCATTCTTAATCGTATCAATAGGGAATGACTCTACTACATCAAAGTTCCCTATCTGTTCTGTAGCAGGGAATGTAATTAAACTTCCTGTGTTAGAATGGGCCTTTATGGTGTATAGAAAGGTGTCTCCTATTTTTATAGCAGTAGTATCTACTTGCGTTTCTATTCTATTTTGAGCTAGAGTAGAGAAAGTAGCAATTAAAAAAATAATAGCGATATGTAGAAAATTAGATTTCATTGTCCTTATCTCGATTTAAAGTATCCTAGTAATTTTTTGACATAACTATCATTTACTTCAATATTGATAGTTCCTGCTCCACATTTTTGAAATACTTTGGTAAAGTTTTCTTCTTGCTTGTGGAAGTGAGAAGCATAGGCTTTTCTTACACTAGCATCAGAAGTATTGATTAACTGTTCTGTATGAGTCTCTGCATCGAATACATTGATAAGACCTACATTAGGAAGTTCTTTCTCTCTTTTATCGTAGATTCTTATGCCTGTAATATCGTGTTTTTTTGCCGATATCCTTAAAGTCTGTTCAAAAGAGTGTGTAATGAAGTCTGAAAGCACAAAGACAATAGCTTTCTTCTTGACTACCTTCGAGAGATACTCAAGAGCAAAGCCTACATCTGTCTTTAGACTTTTAGGTTTGAAGTCGATAAGCTCTCTGATTATTCTCAGCACATGTGTTTTTCCCTTTTTAGGAGGAATGAATAACTCTATCTGATCAGAGAACAGTATTAGACCTATTTTATCATTGTTTTGAGTAGCAGAGAAGGCAAGTGTAGCAGCTATTTCGAGTACAATATCCTCTTTAAACTGATCAGTAGACCCGAACGCTTCCGAACCACTCACATCCACTAAGAGCATCATTGTTAACTCACGCTCTTCTTCGAATACTTTGATATAAGGCTCATTATAACGTGCAGTAACATTCCAGTCTATAGCCCTTACATCATCGCCAAATTGATATTGACGCACCTCTGAGAAGGTCATACCTTTCCCTTTAAAAGAAGTGTGATACTCTCCCGAAAAAATATGGTCACTTAATCGCTTTGTTTTTATTTCGATCTTCTTGACCTTCTTTAAGATATCTTTGGTTTCCATGACTATACAGCTTTCAAATTAACAAAATCATCAAAACCTATCTACACTTAACTATAAATAGGTTTTGTATATTAAAAGTTATCCTTGTTCTACTAAGGAACTTCTATTTCATTTACGATTTGGTTAATAATATCTACAGAAGTAATATTCTCAGCCTCTGCTTCATAAGTAACCCCGATTCTATGGCGTAATACATCTATTACTACTGCTCTCACATCTTCTGGAATTACATACCCTCTCTTTTTGATAAAAGCGTAACATTTAGCTGCTAGAGCTAAGTTGATACTTCCACGAGGAGATGCACCGAAGCTAATCATAGGTTTTAACTTCTCTAGTTTAAATTGTTCTGGATAACGAGTAGCGAAGATAATATCTAAGATATACTTCTCTATTTTCTCATCCATATATACTTTCTTAACAGCTTCTTGAGCTCGTTGTATTTGTTCTAGAGTTACTACAGCATTAACTTGAGGTTTCTCACCAGCTAAGTTTTGACGGATAACAAGTCTTTCATCCTCTAATTTAGGATAATCAATAACTGTCTTAAGCATAAAACGGTCCATCTGTGCCTCTGGTAGAGGGTAAGTACCTTCTTGCTCCACTGGGTTTTGAGTAGCCATAACTAAGAATGGCTTGTCTAGTTTGAAAGTGTCATCACTGATAGTTACTTGTTTCTCTTGCATCGCTTCTAGTAATGCAGATTGTACCTTAGCAGGAGCACGGTTAATCTCATCCGCTAGAATGAAGTTAGCGAATATAGGTCCCTTTCTGATCGAAAAGTCATTTTCTTTTACGTTATAGATCATTGTACCGATAACGTCTGCTGGTAATAAGTCAGGCGTAAACTGGATGCGGTTAAATGTTCCATGTACTGCTTTAGATAAAGTATTAATGGCTAAAGTTTTTGCTAATCCAGGTACTCCTTCTAATAAAATATGCCCTTGTCCTAACAAACCAATTAAAAGTCTATCGATCATATGTTTCTGACCAACAATAACTTTATTCATCTCCATGGTTAGGATATCGATAAATGCACTCTCTCTTTCTATTAATTCGTTTAATTCACGGATATCATAATTAGATCCTGTTGTGTCCATATCTATAGTTTTTTTTCTAAAGTAATATACTTTTCTGATTCTTACCGCAAATTCAAAAAATATTCTCTATTAAGTTGTTAATGTATGGTTAAATATAACAATGGAGTTTCTGATTTAGGTCTGAATTGTGAGTTTCTTTTTATAATTTTAAGAACAAAACAAGAATGTTGTGATTAATAAGCGATTACTTATTAAAAATTTACTAGCGCATTATGATGAGAATAGCTTTTATGATAAGAAGAGGCAACTCAATCTGCACAGTAAATCGGGCAAAGCTAAGTTTTTAAAACATATCTGTGCTTTAGCGAATTCAAATCCAGACAATAGCTCCTATTTATTAGTAGGGATAGAAGACGAAGATAACGAAATAGTAGGTGTAGACTTCTATGATGACAGTAAGATTCAGAATTTAGTCAACGCTTATTTAGATAATCCTCCGCTTATCACCTATGATAATGTGGCTTTTAATGACCTACCCAAAGATAAGGTAGTAGGTCTTGTCTCTATTCGATCAGGTATCGGTCTAACGACGTTTAAGCGGTCAATCAGTGAGATAGCAGAAGGAAGTTATTTCGTGAGGATAGGCAGTACCTCTGTTCCTGATGCAGTAGTACCTCGTAGCACGAATAGGGAAATAGTAAAAAGCATAGAGAAGAACTCTCAGAATGATCTAGCGAGTATCTTAGATAGTGTTATCACCTTTATGACAGATACGCATCGAGATATGAAGCCGAGATATAATGTTTTTAGAGAACAATTTATCATTTGTTGGGCAGGTAATAAAAAGATGGTTAGGGGGATGCCTTTTTATTCTAGAGTAGATATAGAGTTTGTCAATGAGCAGATTAAGTTGTTTTATTCAGATCTTGACTCTGTCACGATTGCGTATAATGGGCATAAGTTTGTGATAACAGAGTATCTAAATCTAGGGCTGAATGATAAGACGAGTTATTACCCATTCGAAGAAGTGATGATCTCTTTCTCAGAGAACGGGACTTATTCTATGACCAACACAGTCTTATTTAAAGCACCATCCTATAATAGAAATATCCTTGGACATATCTACGGATCTAGTCTTAATGTTATTTATAAACTTCAGAACAACCTTAAATTGACTTCTAAGGAAGAACGTGTGTTGGGTAAACTATGTTTTAATATGATGTTGTGCTACCTAAACGGTTTTGAAGATGCTAAAGATGAACTAATCTCCGTTAAAGATTATCTAAAATATTCGAATGACCCTCAGCTCTTTATAGCCTTTAAGGAAGTAATGCGTATCTTGCGTAAACTGAAATACGAAACAGAAATAGATGAGTAGAACACTAGTTATAGGGGATATACACGGTGGTTATAAGGCGCTATTACAAGTGATGGAACGCGCAAAAGTAACCCCTTCAGATAAATTAATTTTTTTAGGAGACTATGTAGATGGGTGGAGTGAATCTGAGAAGGTAGTAGAGTATTTATTAGCTTTGAAGGAGACACATAATTGTACATTCTTAAGAGGTAACCATGAGACGCTTTTAGTGAATTGGTTAGAAACAGGTAAGGAGAATAAATTATGGGAAGGCAATGGAGGAGACGCTTCTGTTAAGTCCTATTCTTTAGACAATATCACAAAAGAAATGAGAGAGAAGCATCTCCATTTCTTTAGAAACTTACAGAACTATTATATCGATGAGAACAATAGACTCTTCGTTCATGCAGGTTTTACGAACTTAAGAGGAGTGAAGGACGAGTATATTGAAGAAGGCCTTTATTGGGACAGAACGTTATGGGAGATGGTATTATCTATGGATACAACGATCAGTAAGGAAGACATTAGATACCCGAAGAGATTGTTGCACTATCACGAAATCTTTATAGGACATACACCTGTTACTAATTATGGTTTTAAGTATCCTATGAACTTTGCCAATGTATGGAATATAGATACAGGAGCAGCATTCTTAGGACGTATTTCTATTCTAGATATAGAGACAAAGGAGTATTGGCAGAGCGATGTAGTCGCTGAGCTATACCCAGATGAGGAGGGAAGGAACCATAAATAAAAAACACTTTTATTATATTTGTCACACACAATCTTGTTATATGAAGAAAATATATTTAGTACTATTACTCTTAGTAGGTACAGTAGGAGCTAGAGCACAGGCTGTTAATGAAGTAAAAGTGAATGTGTTTAATACACTTGCACTAGCATCAGTAGAGATCGGGTATGAGCACTTTATTGGGCACAACCAGTCGATAGGAGCTAATTTTAATATCAACGACCGTTTTTCTTACCACAAAGAAAAAGGAGGAAAGAACCAAAAGTTTAATACCAACAGTTTAGTTGTTAACTATAACTACTATTTTGGGTCAGGGAATGATGCACATGGCAGTGGTTATGTAGTATCTCCTTTCTTGAAATACCGCTTTGGAGATTTTAAAGAGAACCTATGGTCAGAAGCAGCAGATACGTCTATTAGAACTAAAGTAGATATGAATAGCTTCATCTTTGGAGTAGGCTTCGGGTATAAGTGGGCTTTAGGAGACTCATTCACGATTCATCCTTTTGCAGATATCGCGAGAAACTTCAGTAGTGAAGTGAATGACAGATTCTCTGCTATTGAGTTTAATGCAGGGATTAACTTAGGATATAGATTCTAAACACTTAGATAATAGAATAAAATAAAGGGTGCTTACTAACTGTAAGCACCCTTTATTTTTATAAGTATAGACTAGAAGTCAAATTTAATACCTTGTGCTAATGGTAGCTCTGTACCATAGTTGATTGTATTCGTCTGTCTTCTCATATAAGCTTTCCACGCGTCTGATCCAGACTCTCTTCCTCCACCAGTCTCTTTCTCACCACCGAATGCTCCTCCGATCTCAGCACCAGATGTACCGATATTCACATTAGCGATACCACAGTCAGAGCCAGCATGAGATAAGAATAACTCCATTTCTCTCATACTATTCGTGAAGATAGAAGAAGATAGCCCTTGAGGCACCCCGTTTTGCATAGCGATAGCTTCTTCGATATCTTTGTACTTCATGATGTATAAGATAGGTGCGAATGTCTCAGCCTGTATAATTTCGTAAGTATTCTTACCTTCTATGATACACGGTTTTACATAACATCCACTCTCATACCCAGCACCTTCTAGTACACCGCCTTCTACGATGACCTTACCACCTTCAGCTTTTGCCTTTTCTATAGCGTCTAAGTAATCTTTTACAGCTGCTTTATCGATAAGTGGTCCTACGTGATTAGTAGCGTCTAATGGGTTCCCTATTTTTAATTGTGCATACGCCTTTTGTAGTACATCTACTGTTTTATCATATACGCTCTCGTGTACGATCAGCCTTCTCGTACTAGTACAGCGCTGTCCTGCAGTACCTACAGCTCCGAATACAGCCCCTACTAATACCATGTTGATATCAGCATGCTCAGATACGATGATAGCATTATTACCTCCAAGCTCTAGGATAGTATTACCGAAGCGTTCTGCTACAGTCTTAGATACATGTCTACCTATACGAGTAGACCCCGTGAATGATACTAGAGGGATTCTAGGATCCGTGTTGATTAGATCACCACACTCATTACCGATAACTAGGTTACATACACCTTCAGGGATATTGTTTTTCTTGAATACGCCAGCTACGATATTCTGACACGCTACACCACATAATGGTGTCTTAGAACTAGGTTTCCAGATACACACATCACCACATACCCATGCGATCATGGTATTCCAACTCCATACTGCTACCGGGAAGTTAAATGCAGAGATAACACCTACCACTCCGATAGGGTGCCACTGCTCATACATACGGTGCATAGGGCGCTCAGAATGCATCGTTAGTCCGTATAACTGACGAGATAGACCTACTGCGAAGTCACAGATGTCGATCATCTCCTGTACCTCACCTAGACCTTCTTGAAGGCTTTTTCCCATCTCGTATGATACTAGCTTGCCTAAGTATTCTTTTTTATTTCGAAGTTCTTCACCTATTTGTCTTACGATTTCGCCTCGTTTAGGAGCAGGCACTAGTCTCCAGCTTTTAAAAGCCTCCTCTGCAGTAGCCATTACTTTTTGGTAATCTTCTTTTGTAGAAGCTTTTACTTTTCCGATAAGTTGACCGTCTACAGGAGAATAAGATTCTATAATCCTACCGTTAGAAAAAGAATTAAGACCTGTAGAAGAACCATTGTTCTCTGCCACGAGTCCTAATTTTTCTAATACTTCCGAAATACCAAATTGGTTATTAGATGTCGTCATTTGTTTTTTTATTTATAGTTTGTAATTGATTGTTACTTGCTAATATAAAAAAAAATATAACAGGGAGTGTAATGTACAGTAATCTACTATTCTACGAATTTTGCATCAGTAGGCATCACAGTCTGACAACACTTACAGGTTCTCAATTCTTCAGATGAGTAGAAATGTTTAAAATGAGGTAAGAAATCTTTCTCTATATCCGTCAATTCAAAATAGACTTCATATAATTTATGATTACAATTTTCACAGAACCACATGAGTCCATCTTTTGCACCAGGGTCTTTTCTTTTTTTCTCTACCACTAGTCCTACAGAGTTCTCTGTACGGATAGGTGAGTGAGGTACCTTAGCAGGTAGTAGATAAATGTCTCCTTCGTTTAAGGTAATGCGCTTGCGTTCGTTATTCTCTTGTATATCGATATAGATAGTTCCTTCTAGTTGAAAGAAGAACTCTTCAGCTTCATTATAGTGAAAATCCTTTCTAGCATTAGGGCCACCTACGACCATAATAATATAATCAGACGCTTCAGGGTAAATGTTTTTATTGCCAACAGGTGGTTTTAATAAATCTTTATTCTCTTTTACCCATTTAAATATATTGAATGATGACTGTGTACTCATAGTATGATATATGAATTAATTACTTCTGCTCAGCCAACTTTGTGGGTTATAGATATCTGTATTTCGAGACAGTAAGAACTTCAACACCGTCTGACCATTACTATTCGTACTGATAGACCCGATGTCTTGTTTTAGACTTACTTTATCTCCTTTTTTGACAGATACATCACCTAAGTTTTGATAAACAGTTATATAATCTCCATGTTGTATTAAGACAGCTTTATTACCACCAGGTAATACCTGTACCTGAAGGACATCTCCTCCGAATACTGCTCTAGCTCTAGCGCCTGCCTCAGTAGTGATCTCTACACCACTGTTGTGTATCGTCAGCTGAGTCTGTACAGGGTGAGGCTGATCTCCATAAGGTAGAGAGATATATCCTTTAGCTACTGGCCAAGGTAGTTTACCTTGATTTGCTCTAAAGTTATCTGCTACGATTTTCCCTTCAGGAGTAAGCTCAAAGGCAGTAGCAGACTTCGTAGAAGCAGTAGACTTAGTCGTCTTCTTACCTTCTTTAGCGGCTTTCTCTCTAGCGATACGGTTCGCTTCTTCAATCGCTTCTTTGATCAATTGCTTGATTTTTCTATCGATTGCCTTTGTCTCCTCTTGCTTTTGCTTGATGTGTTTGTTATACTTTTGCTGATCTTTTTGTACGATAGACATTAGGTTCTTTTGTTCTCCTAGATCCTCTTGTAAGTTCTTTTCGTTCTGTTGTTGTTCAGTAAGTAGCTTTTGCTGTTTTGCTTTTTGTGTACTTAGTCTAGCTAGTGCCTCTTTTAGAGATTCAGCCTTAGCCTTCACCTCATCTGCTTGAGATTTTCTATAGTCAGCATATTGCTTCATATACTGTACTCGTTTATAAGCTTGAAGGAAGTTATCTGATGATAATATGAACATCAGTCTACTTTGGCTAGACTTTGTTTTATATGATTTTAATACCAGATCAGCATAGTCTTTTCTAAGTTTAGCCAACTCTGCTTCTAGGGTATTAACCTCTTTTTCTGTTTTAGAGATATTGCTATTTGTTGCAGATATTTGTTTTTGAACATTGTTTATTAACTGTCTATTTAAGTTAATCTTACGGTTGTTCTCATCTATTTCTAATAGAATATTTCTCTCTTTCGTCTTTTCTTTTTTAAGTAAATCTTTGACAATATTTATCTCCACTAAGATTTGCTGCTTTCTACGCTCCAGTTGTTCTTGCGTTTCTTTCTTTTGCCCGTAAGCAAAAACAGTACATATTAATAATAAGGATAAATACGCTCGTCTCATTTGTGGATTACTTCTTGTTGATCTTATTGTTTTATTCCGACTTGTTTATAACCTGCTGGAACTTTGTAATTAAAGTTCAAGTTATCATTAAAAGTCACATTGTCATAACGAATGTTCAAATGTATGCTTTTTTCTTGTCTTGCATCTATATTTATTTCAGTAGGAGTCGTATATTTTCCCACTTTTTTATATTCTGGATACGAAATAGTGACAATTCTATTGCTAGATGCCTGAGATATCTCTTCTTTTTTCAATAATCCATTTTGGTCTTCGAAGAAATAAGCAGATTGAATATCTTCTTCTACTTTAGCTTTGATTTTGTGCAATCCTTCTTCTATAGATGCTTCATACTTATTAGTTCCCGACTGAGCATCTAGAGCCTGACCTAATAGCAGATTCTGAAACTTAGTATAGTTAAGGTCTGTACCTAGCCACTGGCTTAGCATACTGAAGTCTCCTTTGAAGAATACCTTATTCCACTTCTCATAGTACTGCACTCCTTCTGGAGTTACATATACCTTCGCTATCGGAATACCTATAAAGCGAATGTTCAGCAAGATCTGTTTATCCTTTTCGATAAAGATATCCATAGAGAACTTCTTAGACTCATTATCTGCCTCATAAGACGCAGAAGAGCGAATAGCAGTGGTAGTGAAGTCTACTATTTGTTTATTGTGGTTGTTTAGAATCGTAAGCACAGTTTTAGCATTACTAGCCTCACTCTCGTCTAGTATACCATCCATGTTCTTCTTCTTACATCCTACGACTAGAAATAAAGTACATATAATAAGTAGGGATATCTTTTTCATAATTGTCTAAAACTATTTTATAGTAGCAAGATAGATAAAAAAAATCCGTTTTAAACTTTATTTAAAACGGATTTAATATTTTAGAGTCTGTTCCTGTATTCAATAAGGATGCAGATATAGTCAAATAAATATATCAACAGAGTATACAGGCGACGTCTATATCATGATTTAGTCTAGTACAGAGTAGTCTCCGATACTGATACTCGTATGCTTACCGTCATAAGTGGCATGGTTACCCACCATAGCATTATCTAGATTTGCATTTTTGATCGTAGAGTTTGTTTGGATAAGACTGTTTTTGATAGTAGCATTTTCTACTTTACAGTTGTCTCCTAGAGATACATTAGGTCCTACAGTCGTATTCACTAATACTACATTTTCTCCGATATAACATGGACGGATGATCGTACTGTTCTCTAGCACTACATTACTAGATACATAGTTAGCGTTCTCTTGTTCTAAGAAACCTAGCATTCTATTATTCGTATCTACAGTTACATTTTTATTACCACAGTCCATCCACTCATCTACCTGACCAGGTACGAAGCGCATTCCTTTTTGCTTCATATTCTCTAGAGCGTCTGTTAGTTGGTATTCACCTCCTTTGATAATATTATTATCTAGTAAGTACTCTAATTCTTTGCGCAACGTTTCACCACTTTTAAAGTAGTAGATACCGATGATCGCTAGATCAGAGACAAACTCTTTAGGCTTCTCTACGAAATCTACGATGTCGTTTTTATCATTTAGTTGTACTACACCGAATGCGCTAGGATCTTCTACCTGTTTTACCCAGATAACGCTGTCAGCATCTTTCTCTAGGTTAAAGTCAGCGCGGAATAATGTATCTGCGTACGCTACCACGATAGGTCCTTGCATAGCTTCTTTAGCACATAGGATAGCATGAGCAGTTCCTAGAGCTTCGTTTTGATAACATATAGTCCCTTTCGCTCCTAGTTTAGCAGCGATAGCGATTAAGTCTTCTTCTACTTTTTTTCCAAAGCTCTCGTGGATGATAAATGCAATCTCATCTATCGTATCGTTAAGAACTTTAGCGATGTCTTCTACTAATCGGTGTACAATAGGTTTCCCAGCGATAGGGATTAATGGTTTAGGAACAGTTAATGTGTGAGGACGAAGTCTAGACCCACGACCAGCCATTGGTACAATAATTTTCATTTTCTAATATCTTTATATTACAATATCTATTTTACTCCAGTACTCCCAAAACCTCCAGCACCTCTCTCTGTATCAGTAAGTACCTCTACAGGCTGCCATTGGATTTGTTCGTATTTAGCGATTACCATTTGAGCAATGCGTTCCCCGTTCTCTATCACGAAAGGTTCTTTTGACAGATTGACTAAGATAATACCTATTTCACCTCTATAATCAGCATCTATAGTACCAGGGCTATTTAGTAAGGTGATTCCTCTTTTTGCAGCTAATCCACTTCTAGGTCTGATTTGTGCTTCGTATCCCTCAGGTAGTTCTATAAATAGACCTGTAGGTACGATGGCTCTCTCTAGAGAGTTTAGCGTGATAGATTCTTCTAAGTTCGCTCTAAGATCCATCCCCGCAGACTGATTCGTCTCATAATTCGGCAATGAATGTTTAGATTTATTGATGATTTTTACGGTAGTCATATCTATTTTTTAATGGTTAACAAAGATAAAAAAGTTATACTGATTAAAAGAACATTATGCGATTAAGTATGAGTGTGATATTGTGTTTTTTATGTTTTTATAGGGGTGGTCGGCTTGTGGTCGGCATTTGATGGGCATGTGGTCGGCTAAAAAGTGCTATAAATAAGCCGACCACCTACCGATCAATAGCCTAGCAAATAATGATCACAAGGACTAGACTCAAAGAATGAAGTTATAATCCTGCTGAAATGAGGAGATGTAAGTAAGGAGTTGTTATAAATTATAGCAATTCTGATCGATAAGGCACTTTAGATTCTTTTCGGAGCTATTTTTGTGCTATTCATAAATGTAATAACGAGAGATGATGACCATAGATTTCGTTTAGATATCTTAATAAAGATTGTATTTTTGGTCTAAAGAGTTTCTAGATTTTAAACAGATGTATATAGACAATAAGTATTATCGACTGAGCACTATCCTCTATAGAGTGAAGGATATAGTAGATAAGGCTATATCGAATAACTACTTTTGGTTAAGGGCAGAGATAGGTCAGCTAAAGGAAGACCGAAAGGGACATCTCTATCTAGAACTCGTAGAGCACAAAGATGGAGTGGTGCTAGCCAAGTGTCGTGCGAATATCTGGCAATCTAATGCCTATGTGATTAAAAAAACCTTAGGGGAGAATGCGAATGAGATACTGAAGAATGGGGCTGAGATTATGTGCTACTGCGAAGTCACGTTTAGTAATCTATACGGGATGTCTATAAATATACATCGGATAGACTTGTCATACTCATTAGGAGAAGTAGAACGCATAAAACAAGAGAATCTTAGAAAGCTAGTAGAGCAGGGATATCATCAGCAGAATAAAGAACTGTATCTACCTGCTGTGCTTCAGCGCATAGCCTTAGTAAGTTCTAAAGGGACTGCAGGGCATGCAGATTTTATAAAACAACTAGAGGAGAACGAGTATAACTTCGTCTATCATCTAGATCATTATGACTGTCAAGTGCAGGGTGATGGGGCTGTAGCGTCTATACAAGAGGCGCTGAGTGAGATAGAGCCAGATGCGTATGATGTGATCGTGCTGATTAGAGGGGGAGGATCGGCGCTAGACTTAGATGTGTTTAATCACTACGAGTTAGCAGTGACGCTAGCCACGAGTCATACACCTGTATTTACTGGGATAGGACATGAGACTGATAGTTCGTTAGCTGACTTTGTAGCTAATCGTTATTTTAAAACGCCGAGTGCCGTAGCAGCTTATATCGTGGAGCGGACTGCTCTGTTCTATACGGATATCAGTAGGATGTATGAAGGCATTATGCAATCTTATAAACAGCATATCACTGTAGAACAGCATAAACTAGAAGTAGCAGAGAAGGAGATAAGGTTATATGGAGTGGCACAAGCCAAACAAAAAAAGCAAGAACTAGATACATTGTCTAATAGACTGATAACAGAGGTGAGAAAACGCCTTCATACAGAAGAGTCGTTTATAGAGAGTGCGACGCAGTCTATCTCCTATCGGGCTCAACGTATAACGGGTAAAGAAACTCAGACGCTAAAAGAAAAAACGAAGCTAGTCGCTTATTTAGCACAACAGTGTATCGATGTACATCAACAACAACTGAATACTTCACTAGAGAAACTGGTCTATCAGGCAAAAGGGCAGTTGAAGAAAGAACGTGTACGATTAGTTACCTTCGAAGAGATTACGACAGCGTATGACCTGAGTTCTATTCTAAGGAAAGGGTTTGCGATCGTGATGCACAATGGACAACTGTTGAATGAACACCAAGAATTAAATATAGGAGATGAGCTAGAGATAGCGATCTATAATAAGAAGTATAGAATTATATTAGCAGAAATAAAAGAAGTGAAGCAATGGAACAACTTACTTATGAAAAAGCCGCTTTAGAATTAGAAGCAATTCTGAATGATTTAAAGAATGATGAAGTCACAGTAGACGAATTAGCGAGTAAAGTAGAGCGCGCATCTAAACTAATAGTGTTCTGTAAAGAGAAACTCACAACTACAGAACAACAAGTAGAAGGAATTATAGAGAAACTAGGACTATAAAATAAGAACACGATCATAGAGATACTCCATGACCGTGTTCGTCGTATGTAGTTTACTATATTATAGTCTTTCTTTCATGTCTAAGAGAAGACAGGCTATAGCGACCTGTTATAATCATGGTAATAAATATCCTTAGTTACCAAACGAATCATGATTAGTCATGCTGTTCTGTAGGAAATGTCGTACATCATCAGAAGAAGGCAACTCATATACATCTAGGTGAAAATAATCTACAGCAGCTAATATGTGGTCGAATATGTCTGCCATGATATTCTCATATACTGCCCACACAGTGGTATTCGTGAAGGTGTATATCTCTATCGGTAGCCCGTGCTCTGTAGGTTGTAAGTGCCTTACCATAAGATGATATTCTTTGTGAATATTAGGGTTCTGTTCTATATACCTTGTCACATAAGCTCTGAACATTCCTATATTTGTTATTCTACGTCCGTTGATAGGCATAGATTGATCAGCTTGTGTTCTCTCGTTGTATTCTTCTATTTCTTTTTGACGCTCTTCTATATACGGAGCTAATAGTTGTATCTTTTTAAGTAGTTCTATCTCATCCTTCTCTAGATAGCGGATAGAAGAGATTTTAATATTGATACTTCTCTTAATCCTTCTACCTCCAGAAGTCTGCATACCTCTATAGTTTTTAAACGAGTCACTGATCAGAAGGTGAGTCGGTATGGTGGTGATTGTCTTGTCAAAGTTCTGCACCTTCACCGTACTTAGGTTCATCTCTAGTACTGTACCATCTGCTCCATACTTAGCCATCTCTATCCAGTCTCCTACGCGCACCATATCATTAGAAGAAACTTGAATACTCGCTACAAATCCCATAATGGTATCTTTAAATACTAGTATAAGAATGGCTGAGGCTGCTCCTAATGAGATTAAGAATTTAATAGGGTCTGTACCTGTGATGATAGAGAATATAATAATCCCAGAGAAGAAATAAACTAGTATACTAGATACCTGTGCGTAGCTATCTAATGGTTTGTCTGCTAGACGTGGCTTGCTCTTTAGGTAATCTCGGATACTGCGTATAGTAGATCTAATCACTAAGGTCAGAGCCACTGTGACTAAGATATCCGTCAAGGACATCACAAACTTTGTTAGGTTCGGAAAACCTAAAAAGAAAATCGGAAATAAGATCTTCGCTAAGGCGATCGGAATTAAGTGTGTGACATTGTGAAAGAATTTATTTTCTACTAATAAGTCATCGAACGTCGTTTTAGTCTTAGAACTAAAAGTCTTTACTAAGACAATAAAAAAGTTCTTTAGAATATAATCTAAAATGAACATACAGATTGTAAATGACGTTAGTAATAGAATAGCTGTCACTACATGGGTAGCATATTCTGATAGATTTAAGAAGTCTAGCAGGTTGTAGAACCACTGATATAGTCCGTTGAAATCTTCTGTATTGATAATAGAGTTAATATTAGTAACTAGATAGTTATTAATCATCATGTAATTATGGCTTTTATATTTATAGCTCTTTTAATATAAGCATTATAGCAGACAAATACAAATGAGTACTGCTAATGTGTGTGAAAAGTAATTAATTTTTTAGAGAAATCACTTAAGAAAAGTATAAACTGTTGAAAAAACAGGTGAATCTGAAGTGAGTGTATTGTCATGATGTAAAAAAAGGCGAAATGCTTAACATCTCGCCTTTTAGAGGGTTTTTTATATTTTCTTTTAATGCTATAATTGATTCAGCATAGAGTTGATTTTATCCAGATTAGGAGTTAAGATAACTTCTATACGTCTGTTCTTCGCTTTGCCTTCAGCAGAGTTGTTACTGAAAAAGAGAATCAAAATTATGTTACTGTTAAGTAGAGATTAAATGTTAGGTAGATTAGTGAATTTAACGGTGTGTAAGTAAAGATTATGTGATAAGTGTAAGTCTTGTAGTTAGTTTTTTTCTTAAATTTAAACTGAATGAAAGTAATTACACTTGTATGATAGATAAACTAGATGTAATAAGTTATTTATCTTGTAAAAGATTACTTTTGAGAAGTATAATTTTAATTTAATTCTAATGAGTAGTAAAACGTTTTTTTTGTCCTATGACCTTGGTTTAAGAGGAGATTACTCAGGGTTATATTATTTCTTAGATAAGTACGATGCTAAAGAGTGTGGAGGCTCGGTGGCTATATTTCGCTATGAGGTAGATAAGAAAACTTCATTTGATGAGATACTAGACCGTATCAAACAAGAAATAGAAGAGTATGTAAAGATTAATGAGAAACTTGATAGAATCTATATTATGGGAAGAGATAATGAGAGTGGTAATATGAAAGGAAGATTTATAATAGGTAGACGAAAAGAGAGTCCTTGGTCGGGGTATTATAATTCGGAGGAAGTAACTATTGATGATGAAATATAAGGTATGGAGAGGATTTTAACTGATTCTGGTTTTTGGATAGGACTGTTATATGAGCGTGATGAGCATCATAGTAAGTCTATTGAATATGCTGAATTATTAGAAGAGGTTGAAATTATTTTTCCTTTTCCTTGTCTTTATGAGATAGTTAATACAAGGCTAGCAAGGCGCAGAGATTTGTTAGCTAGATTTAAAACAATGTTGTCTTTGCCCAATGTCCATCTTGTCTATGATGATATGTATAGAGGAGAAGCTTATGCGAGAGTTTTTGACACTGTAGAGGCTAATGTACCTATTAAGAGTATAGCTGATGAGATTCTGAGAGGAATTTTGATAGATGATTCATTACACATTACAGGTATCGTCACATATAATGTAGAAGATTTCATTGATATAGCAGCTAAAGTTCCCCGTATAAAAATATATGATTAGTTCTTTTATTTGATAGTGCTATATGTTTCTAGATAGGATAAAAAAAGTCCCCTAAATAAAATTTAGAGGACTTGGTATAACGATAGTTGATTATAATTATAATTGATTCAGCATAGAGTTGATTTTATCCAGATTAGGAGTTAAGATAACTTCTATACGTCTGTTCTTCGCTTTGCCTTCAGCAGAGTTGTTACTTGCTAGCGGAGCATATTCACTTCTACCAGCAGCTGTAAGATTTCTCTTATCTATATTAGGCGTTTGCTCTAGAATAGACACGATAGTTAAAGATCGTTTAGTAGATAAGTCCCAATTAGTCTTTACTCCATCTCCTAGATTACCTAATATCTTATCATTATCTGTATGTCCTTCTATCAGTACTGTGATATCGGGGTTGTCAGCTAGTACCTTGCCTAGCTCTATTACTGCCTCTTTTCCTTCATCACTGATCGTCCAACTTCCAGATTTAAACAACAATTTGTTTTCCATAGAGACATAGACACGTCCATTTTTTTGTTCGATGGTCAGTCCTCTACCTTCGAATGCGTTTAGGGCATTAGATAAGTTGTCTTTTAGGGTACGCATCTGCTTATCATTAGCCGCTAAGATACTCTCTAGCTCAGCTACACGTCTTGATTTCTCTTCTAGTTCCGTTTTGGCTTTAGCTAGTCTAGCAGCCTCTGCTTTTAGTGTTTCTTCACTGTGCTTCTCTAGATTGTTATAAGAGCTTTCTAGGTCTCTTAGTTTGTTCTGTGCAGCGGCTATCTCAGCATTAAGATTACTTCTCTCTTGTTGAAGTTCTTTTAACTGAGCAGCTAGTTGTCTTTTGATATTTTCTAAGTCTGTATTAGAACTATTCATCAAGTCTAATTCACTACTTAGTTGTTCGTTTTCGGCTAATGCATCTTTGTACTGTTGGTCTAGTTCATTGTATAACTTGCGTGTCACACATGATGATAACATGGTAAGCGCTAATAAGCCTAGGCTAATCTTTTTAATTGACATAGTTTGTTGTTTTATGAGGGAAAAATAGGGGTTATGCGTCTATCTCTACGAGTATTGGGCAGTGATCAGAGTGCTTTACATCGGGTAGTATAGTCGCGTGTTTTATCTTGCTTCTCATATTCTCTGTCACTAAGTGATAGTCTATTCTCCACCCTTTATTATTATTACGAGCATTCGCTCTGTATGTCCACCAGCTGTAGTTATGTGGCTCTTGGTTGAACATACGGAAGCTGTCTATAAACCCATTGTTGATAAACTTGTCTAACCATGCACGTTCTTCTGGTAAGAAACCTGATACTTTAGCATTGCGCACAGGGTCATGGATATCGATAGCTTGGTGACAGATATTATAGTCTCCACAGATCACTAGGTTTGGAATCTCTTTCTTTAGGTTATCGATATAGTTGAAGAAGTCATCCATATACTGATATTTAAAGTCTAGTCGCTCTATATTAGAAGCAGAAGGTAGGTATAGAGACATCACAGAGATATCGTCATAATCTACTCTTAAGTTTCTACCTTCGAAGTCCATATAGTCTATACCTGTTCCGAATACTACGTTCTTAGGTTCTTGTTTACACAAGATAGCTACTCCACTATAACCAGCTTTCTGAGCAGAATAATAGTATTGGTATGGATATCCAGCAGCTAGTATATCAGCTACAGGTATTTGATCTTCTTTTGCTTTTATTTCTTGTAGACATATAATGTCTGGATTCTCTTCTTGAATCCATTCTATAAATCCTTTGTTTATAGCAGCACGTATTCCATTTACGTTATACGAGATTATCTTCATATAAAATGAGTATGTAGTTTAAAAAATCAAAAATATAAAAAATATATTTTTTGATTTAATATCTTATCTTTGTTTTAATCAGTTATTTATACATTTTGTAATTTCTTTTTTATGAATTATAGTACTAGTCTGATAAAATAAAATGGAATAGCTGAAGATTTTAGTATATTTGTATTACTTAATTTTGAATTTTAATGGGGTTAGTAACGGCGAAAGAAGTAGCAAAGGCAATTAACGTAGATAAGTATGGTTTTCTAGGAACCTTTACGGGGTGGATGTTGATGAAGGCGCTTAAAATCACTACGTTAAATAAAATTTACGACCGCAATAAGCATTTGTCTAATCTAGATTTTTTAAATGCTATCTTAGAAGAATTTCAAATAGAATTTGAAATAGATCCAGAAGAACTTAAGAGACTGCCTAAGAAAGGGCCTTATATAACTATTTCTAATCATCCATTAGGAGGAATAGACGGTATTCTATTGCTTAAACTGATGTTAGAGCATGATCCTGATTTTAAAATTATCGCTAACTTTTTATTACATCGCATAGAGCCATTAAAGCCTTATATTATGCCTGTAAATCCTTTTGAAAACAATAAGGATGTTAAATCAAGCGTTATAGGATTAAAAGATACTTTAAGACATTTAAGCGATGGAAAGCCTTTAGGGATATTCCCTGCTGGGGAAGTGTCTACGTATAAAGATGATAAACTTATCGTAGATAAACCTTGGGAAGAAGGAGCGATTAAACTGATAAAGAAAGCAAATGTACCTGTAGTACCTATTTATTTTCATGCAACAAATAGTAAGTTATTCTATTTCTTGTCTCAAATAAATCCTACGTTGCGTACAGCTAAACTGCCTTCTGAACTATTAACTCAAAAAAATAGAGTGATCAAAGTGAGGATAGGTAGACCGATATCAGTAGAAGAACAAAGTGAACACTATGATATAAGTGATTATGGTAACTTCCTGCGTTTTAAAACATACTTATTGTCGAATGCTTATAAGGATGAAGATATACGCAAATGGATTAAAGTACCTTCATTTAATTTCAAATTACCAAAAAGCGTGAAAGATATTATTGAGGCACAGCCAGTAGAGAAGATTTTAGAAGAGATTAATACGCTGAGAGAAGGTAATTATAGATTATTACAGAGTAAGAATTATGAGATATTCTTGTGTAAATCAGATCTAATACCAACGATTCTAACAGAATTAGGACGTTTAAGAGAAATTACGTTTAGACAAGTAGGAGAGGGAACGAATAATGAACTAGACTTAGATCAATACGATAAGTATTATCACCATATGTTCTTATGGGATAATGATACTCAACAGATTTGTGGAGCATACCGTATGGGATTAGGGACAGAGATTTATAAGAAATATGGAATCAATGGGTTCTATTTAAATGAGTTGTTCCGCTTTGAGTCTGAGTTATATCCGATGATGTCTCAGTCTATAGAGATGGGTAGAGCTTTTATCATTAAAGAGTATCAACAGAAGCCAATGCCTCTATTCTTATTGTGGAAAGGTATTGTACATACTACATTGAGATATCCTGAACACAAATACTTAATCGGTGGAGTGAGTATTAGTAATCAGTTCTCTGATTTCTCTAAATCATTAATGATTGAGTTTATGAGATCACACTATTTTGATCCTTATATCGCTCAGTACGTCACTCCTAAGATGGAATATAAAGTAAATCTTAAGGATAGTGAGAAAGATTTGATCTTTAGTGAGACAGATTCTGATTTAAATAAATTCGATAAGATCATTGAGGATGTAGAACCAGGAAAGTTAAGATTGCCTGTATTGATTAAAAAATACATTAAGCAGAATGCAAAGGTGATCGCTTTTAATGTTGATCCATTGTTTAATAATGCAATAGATGGTCTGATGTATATCAAGATTGCTGATCTACCAGAAAGTACAGTGAAACCTGTAATGGAAGAATTCGAAGCAGAACTTGAAAGAAAGATTCAAGAAGAAAATAACAAAAGCGAAAAGCAAGAGTCATAAAAAAAGGAGTTTCTATTGAAACTCCTTTTTGTTTTTAGTATAGTAATTTGATTTTGTCTATAATCGTTTGCGCTAGTTTTTCTTTGCTTTCTATAGTCCATCCTCCGATATGAGGGGATAGTAATACATTCTTAGCTTGTATTAAGTATTGCATAGGTTCAGGAAGAGTATTATCTGAGAACATATTCTCGAAAGAAGACTTCTCGTACTCTAATACGTCTAATGCAGCACCTCTTACTTTACCAGACTTTAAAGCTTCGACTAGATCTGTAGTATTGACAGACTTCCCTCTAGCTGTATTTATAAACCAGAAAGGCTTTTTGAACCCTTGGATTAGTTCCTTGTTGATGAGATACATGGTCTCCGGTGTCTGTGGAGTATGTAGGCTTAGGATATCAGCTCGTTCTTGTAACTCTGCTAAACTTACTTGTTTTGCATAGGCATTCTCTAGTCCTTCTCTGATATCGTGGAAGATTACTTCACAGTCAAACCCTTGTAGGCGTTTGGCAAAAGCATTTCCCATATTTCCATAGCCTATAATACCTACTGTTTTACCTTCTATCTCATGTCCTCTGTTTCCTTCTCTAATCCAGATTCCTTGTCTTACTTCTTGGTCGACTAAGTTGAGTTTATTCATTAGGCTTAGTAGCATCCCTAAGGCGTGTTCTCCTACTGCAGTTCTATTACCTTCTGGAGCAGCGATAAGTGCTATACCTTTAGTCTCTGCATATGCACAGTCTATATTCTCTAGTCCAGCACCGACACGTCCAATGAACTTTAAGTTAGTTGCTTTCTCTAAAAAAGATTGATCAATAGAAAAGCGACTTCGGATAATGATACCTTCATATTCGTGTATGTTTTCTGCTATTTCTTCTTTACTAGCAGTGTAGTTTTCTACATTTTCGTATCCTAGTTCTGCTAGTTGTGTAATCATTAAAGGATGATTACTATCTATATGTAATACTTTCTTAGTGTTCATGGTTGTGATGTAGCTTTAAATAATCTAGAAACCTAAAATAACCTTTGCAATTGAAAAGTAAATTAAGATTCCAAAGATATCATTACTTGTAGTGATAAAAGGTCCTGTTGCTAAAGCGGGGTCTATACCATATTTATTCAGTAAGATCGGTACAAAGGTACCGATAAGACTAGCGATGATTATTACACTAATCAGTGCTATAGATACAGTGATACCTATGATATAATCTACCCCTAATAAGAAGTGACTTCCTAGCATCATCAGAATAGCAAGTAAGAAACCATTTAGTAAACTAAGCGTTACTTCTTTTCCTAATCGCTTCCATATAGATCCGGTGATAGAGTTATTAGCTAGTCCTTGTACGATAATAGCAGAAGATTGAACTCCAACATTACCTGCCATAGCCGCAATAAGAGGGGTGAAGAAGAATAGTACACCAAACTTCTCCATAGCTCCTTCAAAACTTCTAGATACATTAACAGCTACGAATCCACCTATCATGGCTAATATTAACCAAGGTAATCTAGCTCGTGTCAGCATAAGGATACTGTCATTAGCCTCTACGTCTTGAGAAATACCTGCTGCTAATTGGTAATCTTTATCTGCTTCTTCTTTAATAACGTCTACGATGTCATCTATGGTAATACGACCTACTAACCTTCCCATTTCATCTATAACAGGAATGGCTTCTAAGTCATACTTCTGCATAATACGAGCTACCTCTACATCTTTTGTATCTACTTTTACTGAGTCTACATTTCTAATATAGACATCACTAATATGTGTAGTAGTAGAAGAGGTAAGAAGGTCTTTTAGTGACAGTCTTCCTTTTAGTCTACCTTCATTATCTATTACATAGATAGAATGTACTCTAGATACGTGCTCAGCCTGTTTGCGCATTTCTTTGACACAAGTAAGCACTGACCAATTTTCATTGACAGAGACATACTCTTTGGCCATTAGTCCCCCTGCAGTGTCCTCGTCATAACGCAATAGTTCAACGATGTCCTTTGCATGCTCTAAATCTTCCAGCTCAGAAAGAACCTCTTCCTTCTTAGATTCTGGTAATTCAGAGATAATATCAGCAGCGTCATCCGTGTCTAATTCGTCTAACTCCTCTGCAATTTCTTTTGGAGATAGCGTTTTTAAGATCTTTTCACGGACATCTTCATTTAATTCTAAAAGGATTTCTGCTGTTACTTCACTATCTAATATATCGAATATGTATATCGCTTCTTCTCCAGAAAGCTCATTCATAATCTCTGCTATATCGGCATAGTGTAAATCTTTAAGAATTTCTAATAATTCCTTTTCATTCTTTTCAGCGATTAAATCTTCGAATTGTTGTAAAGATTCTCTACTGATTTTAAACTCCATAGGCTTCTATTTTCTTTGTTAGTTCTATAAATTCTTTATAGTCTAATTGTTCTGGTCTTAAATTAAATACTTCTTCGGATCTTATTTCCTCTGGCAAGTTAAAGCTTTTTAAGCTGTTGCGTAATGTCTTTCTTCTCTGATTAAAGGCAGTTTTTACTACTGTAAAGAATAATTTCTCACTACAAGGTAGACTGTAATCCTCTTTACGGATCATACGCATTACTCCTGACTTTACTTTTGGAGGTGGGTTAAATACGTGTTCGTCTACAGTGAACAAATATTCTGTTTCATAGAATGCTTGTGCTAATACTGAAAGTATACCATAAGCTTTAGTTCCTTTTTTCTCACAGATACGTTCTGCTACTTCTTTTTGGAACATCCCTGAGAACTCAGGGATATAGTCTCTTAGTTCTAATGCTCTAAACACGATTTGTGTAGAGATATTATAAGGGAAGTTACCGATTACAGCGAAAGGCTCTTGATTAAAAGCACGTACTATATCGAATTTTAGAAAGTCTTGTGCGAATATATGGTCGTGTAGTTTGTTATAATGAGCATGTAGATAATCTACAGACTCTGTATCTATTTCTACTACGAATGTTTCTATCGGTTTGTCTAATATATATTTGGTTAGAACTCCCATACCTGGACCAATCTCTAATGCCTTCTTATATCCTTCTAATGTCAAGGTATCAGCGATTCTCTTTGCGACACTTTCGTCAGTTAAGAAATGCTGACCTAAGTGTTTTTTTGCTCTTACTTTATCCATGGTTATCTTATTGATGTTCGCTGATTAATTCTAGTTCTGTCTTAAATGTTAGCATAAGCTCACCAAAAAGGCGTTTAGCTTCGTTCTCAAAACGATCAAAGTCTTCTTTATAGAACTGATCTAGTAACTCTTTACTCTGTGTTTCGAATTGAATAGAATAAGTTTTTCCTCCCATTTCTTCTTCGATGAGTACTTTGACAATTTTAGCTTTGTCAAACTTTCCAGTTGCTAATATTCCTGGTATATAAGCGTTTTTTGTCCATTGCATCCATACGTCATGTGCGCTTTCATGAATGTTGACTGTGATATTATATATGATCATAATTTTAATTACACTGAATGAATTATTTTTTGCAAAGATAAAAAAAGCACCAAATGTCTTATTTCGAATATTTGGTGCTTTTTGTTTATAAGGTTATTGGTGTTAATTAGTTGATAATATCAAATCCTGTGTAAGGGCGTAAAACTTCTGGAATTACGATTCCTTCTGGTGTTTGATAGTTTTCTAAGATACCTGCTAGTACACGAGGTAATGCTAATGAACTACCATTTAAAGTATGTGCTAATTGGTTTTTACCATCTTTATCTCTGAATCTTAATTTCAATCTATTCGCTTGGAATGTCTCGAAGTTAGATACAGAACTAATTTCTAACCATCTGTCTTGTGCTGTAGAGAACACTTCGAAGTCATAAGTAAGAGCTGATGTGAATCCCATATCTCCACCACATAATCTTAAGATTCTATATGGAAGTTTAAGGTCGTTCAATAGTCCTTTAATATGTTCTACCATTCCGTCTAATGCTTGATAAGAATTATCAGGGTGTTCGATACGTACGATTTCTACTTTGTCAAATTGGTGAAGGCGGTTAAGACCTCTTACGTGTGCTCCATAAGATCCCGCTTCTCTACGGAAACATGGTGTATAA
Organism: Myroides odoratimimus; assembly: GCF_004337635.1. Classification (NCBI taxonomy): domain Bacteria; kingdom Pseudomonadati; phylum Bacteroidota; class Flavobacteriia; order Flavobacteriales; family Flavobacteriaceae; genus Myroides; species Myroides odoratimimus. The sequence goes on along the minus strand of NZ_CP037427.1, from coordinate 1,033,643 downwards.
GCTGTACACATAATAGGTAACTCTGTCTCTTGTAAGATAACATCTCTAAAGATATTAGTCACAGGAACCTCTGCTGTTGGGATTAAGTATAAATCGTCAACTGTACTGTGATACATTTGTCCTTCTTTATCTGGCAATTGTCCTGTACCGTATCCTGATGCCTCATTGATTAAGTGAGGAACTTGATACTCTCTATATCCTGCATCTGTATTTTTGTCTAAGAAGTAAGAGATTAACGCACGTTGTAAACGAGCTCCTTTACCTTTATATACAGGGAAACCTGCTCCAGTGATTTTATTCCCTAGTTCAAAGTCAATGATGTCATATTTCTTTGCTAATTCCCAGTGTGGTAAAGCACCTTCGTGTAGTGTAGGTACTTCTCCTGCTTCGAATACATTTAAGTTATCATCAGCATCTTTACCAGCAGGTACGATATCTGTTGGTACGTTTGGTATAGTATATAACTTCTCAGTTAATAATGCAGATACATTATTAAGCTCTTCAGTTAATTGTTTGCTTTGGTCACGTAAGTTTGATGTTTTCTCTTTGATGATTTCAGCTTTTGCTTTTTCACCACTTTTCATCAACTCCCCGATGCTTTTGGATAGTTTGTTCGATTCTGCTAATACATTGTCTAATTCCACCTGTGTGCTTCTTCTTTTCTCATCTAATTCAAGCACTTCTTTTAGCAAATCGGCAACATCAAGATTTCTTTTGGCTAATCCTTTAACCACTTGCTCTTGATTTTCTCTAATAAAAGCTATCTGTAACATATTATAAATATTAATTGTAAAGCAAAGTTAGAAAATACTTTTCTATTAGCAGCTATTTTACGTACCTCTTTATAAGTTTTGTAGAACATTATGCACTTTATTTGGTAGTTTATTAGCTTTTCTAAATAATAATTTAATAAATAGAATTACTTTAGAATAATATGTGAAGTGCTTTTTAGCTTTATTACACTTTGTTTATCTTGTTATTTATGTGAAAGAATTGATAATTTAAGCCTTGATTTAAAAAAAAGTGAGATTAGTTAAAGTAATATTTTACTTTTGTCTGAATAATATTAGAGTCTGTAAAAAATAAAAATGGATATACTTATTAAATTATCTCAATTCTTATTGAGTTTGTCGTTGTTAATTATCTTACACGAGTTAGGGCATTTTATTCCTGCTAAACTTTTTAAAACACGTGTCGAGAAGTTTTACTTATTTTTTGATGTTAAGTTTTCTTTGTTTAAAAAGAAGATAGGAGATACTGTTTATGGTATTGGGTGGTTGCCATTAGGAGGGTATGTAAAAATATCTGGTATGGTGGACGAAAGTATGGATACAGACCAATTAGCTGGTGAGCCACAACCTTGGGAGTTTAGATCTAAACCTGCTTGGCAACGTTTGATCATTATGTTAGGTGGAGTTACGGTGAACTTTATTTTAGCCTTTGTTATCTATATTGGTATGGCTTATGCGTATGGTGAGTCATATATAGCTAATAAAGATGTAAAGAGTGGAATCTGGGTTCAGAATCCTATCTTAGAAGACGCTGGTCTAAAAACGGGAGACAAGGTATTAAAGGTTGATGGAAAGGAGATTGTGAAGTTTAATAGTCTGCCAGAGGCAATCCTTATGGGGAAAGATATCGAGGTAGAGCGTGCTGGTGTTGTAGAGCATGTACAGTTGCCAGTTGACTTTTTGGGACAAATCACAGAGAATAAAGGAAATGGTTTCATAGGATTGCGTATTCCTTTTATTGTAGCAGGATTTGGTGAAAACTCTATTAATGAAGGTACATTAATGGTTAAAGATATTGTGAAGTCTATTAATGGGGTAGAAACACCTTTCTTTGATATGGTAAGCAATGTGTTAGAAGAAAACAAAGGAAAGACTGTTGCTGTTGTAGTGAATCGCGATGGAAAAGATACGACTGTTGATGTAAAGGTAAATCAAGAAGGTAAGATAGAGACATATTATGCTCCTGCTTTGCCATTTGATAATTTACAAAAACTTGGACTATATGAGATAAGTAGAGAGCAATACTCTTTAGCAGAAGCTATTCCTGCGGGGTTACACATGGGGAAAGATAGAATCATGAGTTATTTCGGACAGTTAAAGAAAATTGTACAACCTGAGACAGGTGCTTATAAAGGAGTAGGAGGGTTTAAAGCGATTTATGATATCTTCCCTCAGTTCTGGAGCTGGCAAGTGTTCTGGAGTATTACAGCGATGTTATCTATCATGTTAGGGGTTATGAACTTATTACCAATCCCTGCTTTAGATGGTGGGCATGTTATCTTTTTATTGTACGAGATGATCTCTGGAAGAAAGCCAAGTGATAAATTCTTGGGTAACGCTCAGATGGTAGGATTCTTCATACTTATTGCATTATTGTTATTCGCGAATGGGAATGATATTTATAAGGCAATTTTTAATTAGATGAAAAAAATATAAAAAAAATGCTTGTTGTGTTTGCAGAAATGAAAAATCGTATTATATTTGCATCGCAATAAAGGTAAGACATCACCTTCCTCCTTAGCTCAGTTGGTTAGAGCATCTGACTGTTAATCAGAGGGTCCTTGGTTCGAGCCCAAGAGGGGGAGCAGAGAAGCCAGTCATTGACTGGCTTTTTTCTTATAACCGTTTAGGTTATGGAATTTTAAAAACAAGAATACAAGTAAAGAAATTTACTTTTTAAGGGGATTTGAAAAGCGATATCGAATAGGTATCGCTTTTCGCTTTTCTAGAATATCTGTGATATACTATATATTAAGGTATATAAGAGAATGATTGTTCATTGCTTGAATCCTTTAAAGAAGAAAAATAATTATAGAATAGAGCTCTTGTCAGTAGGCAAGAGCTTTTTTCATTAAAGAATGTATTACCTACAGCCTTAGTCTATATAGTCTAGGGCTTTTTTATTGTCATCATAAGTTAACCCCCTTCAAGAGCGCGACAAGACCTCTTCAATATTGCTTCAAGAAAGAGGTGCTCAGGTAGAGTAATCTTGGAGAAATGTTGAAGCAGTGTTGAAGAAGTAGGTATAAAGGCTTGCTACTACTGGGATTAGGGAGTATTTAGGTTTTAGAAATATAATACTGGTAATATACTTTACTTATTGATATACAGTTGCTTGTGAGGATAATTGCTCAATATGAGAATAAAAAAAGTGTGTTAGTTTTTCTTCAAAACAAGGATATAGCTACTTTATAATGAACTTTTCTTCAAAACACACACACCTATATAAGTAGATCAACTACAAAAAAGTAGATAAAACACCTCTATATAGGATAAAGTAACATCTATAAATAGATAGAAAGGGTATAAGAAGGTATATTCTCAATTATTATATATATATAATAGAGTACAATATTAAGTACTGCTCTTTACGTATATATAGTATAGAGATGTCTCAAGACTATAGCTATTAAAAAAAGACAAAAAAACTTTCTCTCGTAAAAGGTGATATAATAGAGAGTTATGAAATAGTTTTCAAAAACCTTTAAAAAAAGGCAAAGATAAGTTTGGAAGTAAGGGAAAAGATACTACTTTTGCATCCGCATTAGAGAAGTGATAACGACTCTAGAGGCAGACGATCATAAACAAAAAGTGAAGCAAGAACGACTGAAAAATAAGCTTTAAAAAATTTACAAAAATAAATTTGGATAAGTAAAAAATAAGGTGGTATCTTTGCAGTCCGCTTCAGTAAAAACGGGAGTTGAGCGAAAAAATAAAGAAAAATATTTTCTAGAAAAGTTTTGCTAATTCAAAATAAGTTTTTACTTTTGCACTCGCTTTGAAAAACAAGTGAGACTTAGAAATAAGAAGACAACGTTCATAAACATATTGGATTGACAGCATACAAATAAGAGAGTAAGGCAAATCGCAAGATTTGGAATTATACTTTTTTAATTTACGAAATTAAAAATATACGATGAAGAGTTTGATCCTGGCTCAGGATGAACGCTAGCGGCAGGCCTAACACATGCAAGTCGAGGGGTAGAAAGAGCTTGCTTTTTTGAGACCGGCGCACGGGTGAGTAACGCGTATGCAACCTACCTTATACAGGGGAATAGCCCGAAGAAATTCGGATTAATGCTCCATGGTTTATCGATATGGCATCGTATTGATAATAAAGATTTATCGGTATAAGATGGGCATGCGTATCATTAGCTAGTTGGTGTGGTAACGGCATACCAAGGCAACGATGATTAGGGGTCCTGAGAGGGAGATCCCCCACACTGGTACTGAGACACGGACCAGACTCCTACGGGAGGCAGCAGTGAGGAATATTGGTCAATGGAGGCAACTCTGAACCAGCCATGCCGCGTGCAGGATGACGGTCCTATGGATTGTAAACTGCTTTTGTACAGGAAGAAACCTCCCTACGAGTAGGGACTTGACGGTACTGTAAGAATAAGGATCGGCTAACTCCGTGCCAGCAGCCGCGGTAATACGGAGGATCCGAGCGTTATCCGGAATTATTGGGTTTAAAGGGTTCGTAGGCGGCTTTGTAAGTCAGTGGTGAAATTTCCTAGCTTAACTAGGACACTGCCATTGATACTGCAGAGCTTGAATAGTATGGAAGTAACTAGAATATGTAGTGTAGCGGTGAAATGCTTAGATATTACATGGAATACCAATTGCGAAGGCAGGTTACTACGTATTTATTGACGCTGATGAACGAAAGCGTGGGGAGCGAACAGGATTAGATACCCTGGTAGTCCACGCCGTAAACGATGGATACTAGCTGTTCGGTTTTCGGACTGAGTGGCTAAGCGAAAGTGATAAGTATCCCACCTGGGGAGTACGTTCGCAAGAATGAAACTCAAAGGAATTGACGGGGGCCCGCACAAGCGGTGGAGCATGTGGTTTAATTCGATGATACGCGAGGAACCTTACCAGGGCTTAAATGTAGATTGACAGATTTGGAAACAGATTTTTCTTCGGACAATTTACAAGGTGCTGCATGGTTGTCGTCAGCTCGTGCCGTGAGGTGTCAGGTTAAGTCCTATAACGAGCGCAACCCCTATTGTTAGTTACCAGCGCGTTAAGGCGGGGACTCTAGCAAGACTGCCGGTGCAAACCGTGAGGAAGGTGGGGATGACGTCAAATCATCACGGCCCTTACGTCCTGGGCTACACACGTGCTACAATGGCAAGTACAGAAAGCAGCTACCTGGCAACAGGATGCGAATCTCCAAAGCTTGTCTCAGTTCGGATTGGAGTCTGCAACTCGACTCTATGAAGCTGGAATCGCTAGTAATCGGATATCAGCCATGATCCGGTGAATACGTTCCCGGGCCTTGTACACACCGCCCGTCAAGCCATGGAAGCTGGGGGTACCTGAAGTCGGTGACCGCAAGGAGCTGCCTAGGGTAAAACTAGTAACTAGGGCTAAGTCGTAACAAGGTAGCCGTACCGGAAGGTGCGGCTGGAACACCTCCTTTCTAGAGAATAATTATAGAAGTATGATACTTTACTCTCGCTGTTAATACCAAAAAAAGAATAAGAATTAAGTAATACAGAGTCTCGTAGCTCAGCTGGTTAGAGTACTACACTGATAATGTAGGGGTCGGCAGTTCGAGTCTGCCCGGGACTACTAATTTACTAATTTGAAGGAAATACTAGAGGTTAAACTAACCGCCCAAAAGTTACTGTTAACTGTAAGCTGTTAACCAAACACTAGATACGGGGGATTAGCTCAGCTGGCTAGAGCGCCTGCCTTGCACGCAGGAGGTCATCGGTTCGACTCCGATATTCTCCACTACGGCATAATATCAAAGCTGGTTTAATTATCAGTGGCGATTCGCCACAAGTTCATTGACATATTGATAAAACTTAACTAACAAAACAGTTAGAAAGAATAAAAAAGATATAGAAATATATAGAAAGTACGATTCGAAAGAATTGTAAGCACATAAGCAAAATAAGGGCGTATGGGGAATGCCTAGGCTCTCAGAGGCGAAGAAGGACGTGATAAGCTGCGAAAAGCTACGGGGATTGGCACACACGAATTGATCCGTAGATATCCGAATGGGGCAACCCAGTATGTTGAAGACATACTATCCAATATGGAGGCGAACCCGCTGAACTGAAACATCTAAGTAGGCGGAGGAGAAGAAAACAAAAGTGATTCCGTAAGTAGTGGCGAGCGAACGCGGAATAGCCCAAACCAAAGTTGTTACGGCAATTTTGGGGTTGTAGGACCACGAGATTTCTTGCGGATTTAATAAGAATTACCTGGAAAGGTAAACCGAAGAGGGTGATAGTCCCGTATTGGTAAGAGAAGATAAGAATAGTGGTATCCTGAGTAGGTCGGGGCACGTGAAACCTTGATTGAAACTGGCGGGACCATCCGCTAAGGCTAAATACTCCTGAGAGACCGATAGTGAACCAGTACCGTGAGGGAAAGGTGAAAAGAACCGTGAATAACGGAGTGAAACAGATCCTGAAACCATACGCCTACAAGCGGTCGGAGCTTCTACGTGAAGTGACGGCGTGCCTTTTGCATAATGAGCCTACGAGTTACCGTTGCTGGCAAGGATAAGTGATTAAGTCATGGATCCGTAGCGAAAGCGAGTCTTAATAGGGCGCTTAAGTCAGTAGTGGTAGACGCGAAACCGTGTGATCTACCCATGGGCAGGTTGAAGTTTAGGTAACACTAAATGGAGGACCGAACCGTTTAACGCTGAAAAGTTTTCGGATGACCTGTGGGTAGGGGTGAAAGGCCAATCAAACTCGGAAATAGCTCGTACTCCCCGAAATGCATTTAGGTGCAGCGATGATCGATAGTTACTTAGAGGTAGAGCTACTGATTGGATGCGGGGGCTTCACCGCCTACCAATTCCTGACAAACTCCGAATGCTAAGTAATGATAATCATCAGTGAGGGCATGGGTGCTAAGGTCCATGTCCGAGAGGGAAAGAACCCAGACCATCAGCTAAGGTCCCCAAATGTATGCTAAGTTGAAAAAACGCGGTTTGATTGCCCAGACAGCTAGGATGTTGGCTTGGAAGCAGCCATTCATTTAAAGAGTGCGTAACAGCTCACTAGTCGAGCGATCGAGCATGGATAATAATCGGGCATAAGTATACTACCGAAGCTATGGATTTGCGCATTTAGTTGCGTGAGTGGTAGGGGAGCATTCTAACGGCGCAGAAGGTGATTTGTGAGAATTGCTGGAGCTTTTAGAAAAGAAAATGTAGGCATAAGTAACGATAAGGGGTGCGAGAAACACCCCCGCCGTAAGACTAAGGTTTCCTCAGCTATGCTAATCAGCTGAGGGTTAGTCGGGACCTAAGGCACACCCGAAGGGGGACGTCGATGGCCAACGGGTTAATATTCCCGTACTACTGATAATTGTGATGGAGTGACACAGTGATGAAAGCACCGCGAACTGACGGAATAGTTCGTTGAAGCACGTACCTATAGGTTTGATAGTAAAATGCGTCAGACTTGGAGAAATGCGATAGTACTTTGAGTCTTCGGACAACGAGATAGTGTGCCTAAGGGCTGTCAAGAAAAGCTTCTAAACTTAGATTATTAGTACCCGTACCGTAAACCGACACAGGTAGTCGAGGAGAGTATCCTAAGGCGCTCGAGAGATTCATGGCTAAGGAACTAGGCAAAATAGACCTGTAACTTCGGGAGAAAGGTCGCCAGCGCAAGCTGGCCGCAGTGAAAAGGTCCAGGCGACTGTTTATCAAAAACACAGGGCTCTGCAAAATCGTAAGATGACGTATAGGGCCTGACACCTGCCCGGTGCTGGAAGGTTAAGAGGAGATGTTATCTTCGGAGAAGCATTGAATTGAAGCCCCAGTAAACGGCGGCCGTAACTATAACGGTCCTAAGGTAGCGAAATTCCTTGTCGGGTAAGTTCCGACCTGCACGAATGGTGTAACGATCTGGACACTGTCTCAGCCATGAGCTCGGTGAAATTGTAGTATCGGTGAAGATGCCGATTACCCGCAGTGGGACGAAAAGACCCTGTGCACCTTTACTATAGCTTAGTATTGTTCTTGGATAAGTGATGTGTAGGATAGGTGGGAGACTGTGAAATGGCGTCGCTAGGCGTTGTGGAGTCATTGTTGAAATACCACCCTTTGCTTATTTGAGATCTAACTCCCTTATTGGGGAGGACATTGCTTGGTGGGTAGTTTGACTGGGGTGGTCGCCTCCAAAAGAGTAACGGAGGCTTCTAAAGGTTCCCTCAGCACGCTTGGTAACCGTGCGTAGAGTGCAATGGTATAAGGGAGCTTGACTGAAAGACTAACAAGTCGAACAGGTACGAAAGTAGAGCATAGTGATCCGGTGGTTCCGCATGGAAGGGCCATCGCTCAAAGGATAAAAGGTACGCCGGGGATAACAGGCTGATCTCCCCCAAGAGCTCATATCGACGGGGGGGTTTGGCACCTCGATGTCGGCTCGTCACATCCTGGGGCTGGAGAAGGTCCCAAGGGTTGGGCTGTTCGCCCATTAAAGTGGCACGCGAGCTGGGTTCAGAACGTCGTGAGACAGTTCGGTCTCTATCTACTGTGGGCGTTAGAAATTTGAGTGGATCTGATTCTAGTACGAGAGGACCGAATTGGACCAACCTCTAGTGCATCTGTTGTCTCGCCAGGGGCATCGCAGAGTAGCTACGTTGGGAAGGGATAAGCGCTGAAAGCATATAAGTGCGAAACCCACCACAAGATGAGATTTCTTTAAAGGGTCGTTGGAGATTACAACGTTGATAGGCTATAGATGTAAAGACAGTAATGTCAAAGTCGAGTAGTACTAATAACCCGTAAGCTTATGTGAATCTCCCCTTGTTAATTCAAGGGGAGGGCAACTTTCTAAGGTATAGTTAAGTTTAAAATATCAATATAGTTAAAAATATTAGTTACGTTAAAGTAACAACCGATTTAAGGTGGTTATTGCAGCGGGGCTCACCTCTATCCATTTCGAACAGAGAAGTTAAGCCCGCTAGCGCAGATGGTACTGCTAACCAGTGGGAGAGTATGTCGCCGCCTTTCTTTAGAAATCCTCGCTGATTTTCTAGCGAGGATTTTTTATCTACAAATTTTACTGAAAAAAGGAAAAAATTTAAATAAATATTCAAATTCATTTGGATTGTAAAAAATAAAGTTCTACTTTTGCACTCGCTTTGAAAAACAAGTGAGACTTAGAAATAAGAAGACAACGTTCATAAACATATTGGATTGACAGCATACAAATAAGAGAGTAAGGCAAATCGCAAGATTTGGAATTATACTTTTTTAATTTACGAAATTAAAAATATACGATGAAGAGTTTGATCCTGGCTCAGGATGAACGCTAGCGGCAGGCCTAACACATGCAAGTCGAGGGGTAGAAGAAGCTTGCTTTTTTGAGACCGGCGCACGGGTGAGTAACGCGTATGCAACCTACCTTATACAGGGGAATAGCCCGAAGAAATTCGGATTAATGCTCCATGGTTTATCGATATGGCATCGTATTGATAATAAAGATTTATCGGTATAAGATGGGCATGCGTATCATTAGCTAGTTGGTGTGGTAACGGCATACCAAGGCAACGATGATTAGGGGTCCTGAGAGGGAGATCCCCCACACTGGTACTGAGACACGGACCAGACTCCTACGGGAGGCAGCAGTGAGGAATATTGGTCAATGGAGGCAACTCTGAACCAGCCATGCCGCGTGCAGGATGACGGTCCTATGGATTGTAAACTGCTTTTGTACAGGAAGAAACCTCCCTACGAGTAGGGACTTGACGGTACTGTAAGAATAAGGATCGGCTAACTCCGTGCCAGCAGCCGCGGTAATACGGAGGATCCGAGCGTTATCCGGAATTATTGGGTTTAAAGGGTTCGTAGGCGGCTTTGTAAGTCAGTGGTGAAATTTCCTAGCTTAACTAGGACACTGCCATTGATACTGCAGAGCTTGAATAATATGGAAGTAACTAGAATATGTAGTGTAGCGGTGAAATGCTTAGATATTACATGGAATACCAATTGCGAAGGCAGGTTACTACGTATTTATTGACGCTGATGAACGAAAGCGTGGGGAGCGAACAGGATTAGATACCCTGGTAGTCCACGCCGTAAACGATGGATACTAGCTGTTCGGTTTTCGGACTGAGTGGCTAAGCGAAAGTGATAAGTATCCCACCTGGGGAGTACGTTCGCAAGAATGAAACTCAAAGGAATTGACGGGGGCCCGCACAAGCGGTGGAGCATGTGGTTTAATTCGATGATACGCGAGGAACCTTACCAGGGCTTAAATGTAGATTGACAGATTTGGAAACAGATTTTTCTTCGGACAATTTACAAGGTGCTGCATGGTTGTCGTCAGCTCGTGCCGTGAGGTGTCAGGTTAAGTCCTATAACGAGCGCAACCCCTATTGTTAGTTACCATCGCGTAGTGGCGGGGACTCTAGCAAGACTGCCGGTGCAAACCGTGAGGAAGGTGGGGATGACGTCAAATCATCACGGCCCTTACGTCCTGGGCTACACACGTGCTACAATGGCAAGTACAGAAAGCAGCTACCTGGCAACAGGATGCGAATCTCCAAAGCTTGTCTCAGTTCGGATTGGAGTCTGCAACTCGACTCTATGAAGCTGGAATCGCTAGTAATCGGATATCAGCCATGATCCGGTGAATACGTTCCCGGGCCTTGTACACACCGCCCGTCAAGCCATGGAAGCTGGGGGTACCTGAAGTCGGTGACCGCAAGGAGCTGCCTAGGGTAAAACTAGTAACTAGGGCTAAGTCGTAACAAGGTAGCCGTACCGGAAGGTGCGGCTGGAACACCTCCTTTCTAGAGAATAATTATAGAAGTATGATACTTTACTCTCGCTGTTAATACCAAAAAAAGAATAAGAATTAAGTAATACAGAGTCTCGTAGCTCAGCTGGTTAGAGTACTACACTGATAATGTAGGGGTCGGCAGTTCGAGTCTGCCCGGGACTACTAATTTACTAATTTGAAGGAAATACTAGAGGTTAAACTAACCGCCCAAAAGTTACTGTTAACTGTAAGCTGTTAACCAAACACTAGATACGGGGGATTAGCTCAGCTGGCTAGAGCGCCTGCCTTGCACGCAGGAGGTCATCGGTTCGACTCCGATATTCTCCACTACGGCATAATATCAAAGCTGGTTTAATTATCAGTGGCGATTCGCCACAAGTTCATTGACATATTGATAAAACTTAACTAACAAAACAGTTAGAAAGAATAAAAAAGATATAGAAATATATAGAAAGTACGATTCGAAAGAATTGTAAGCACATAAGCAAAATAAGGGCGTATGGGGAATGCCTAGGCTCTCAGAGGCGAAGAAGGACGTGATAAGCTGCGAAAAGCTACGGGGATTGGCACACACGAATTGATCCGTAGATATCCGAATGGGGCAACCCAGTATGTTGAAGACATACTATCCTGTATAGGAGGCGAACCCGCTGAACTGAAACATCTAAGTAGGCGGAGGAGAAGAAAACAAAAGTGATTCCGTAAGTAGTGGCGAGCGAACGCGGAATAGCCCAAACCAAAGTTGTTACGGCAATTTTGGGGTTGTAGGACCACGAGATTTCTTGCGGATTTAATAAGAATTACCTGGAAAGGTAAACCGAAGAGGGTGATAGTCCCGTATTGGTAAGAGAAGATAAGAATAGTGGTATCCTGAGTAGGTCGGGGCACGTGAAACCTTGATTGAAACTGGCGGGACCATCCGCTAAGGCTAAATACTCCTGAGAGACCGATAGTGAACCAGTACCGTGAGGGAAAGGTGAAAAGAACCGTGAATAACGGAGTGAAACAGATCCTGAAACCATACGCCTACAAGCGGTCGGAGCTTCTACGTGAAGTGACGGCGTGCCTTTTGCATAATGAGCCTACGAGTTACCGTTGCTGGCAAGGATAAGTGATTAAGTCATGGATCCGTAGCGAAAGCGAGTCTTAATAGGGCGCTTAAGTCAGTAGTGGTAGACGCGAAACCGTGTGATCTACCCATGGGCAGGTTGAAGTTTAGGTAACACTAAATGGAGGACCGAACCGTTTAACGCTGAAAAGTTTTCGGATGACCTGTGGGTAGGGGTGAAAGGCCAATCAAACTCGGAAATAGCTCGTACTCCCCGAAATGCATTTAGGTGCAGCGATGATCGATAGTTACTTAGAGGTAGAGCTACTGATTGGATGCGGGGGCTTCACCGCCTACCAATTCCTGACAAACTCCGAATGCTAAGTAATGATAATCATCAGTGAGGGCATGGGTGCTAAGGTCCATGTCCGAGAGGGAAAGAACCCAGACCATCAGCTAAGGTCCCCAAATGTATGCTAAGTTGAAAAAACGCGGTTTGATTGCCCAGACAGCTAGGATGTTGGCTTGGAAGCAGCCATTCATTTAAAGAGTGCGTAACAGCTCACTAGTCGAGCGATCGAGCATGGATAATAATCGGGCATAAGTATACTACCGAAGCTATGGATTTGCGCATTTAGTTGCGTGAGTGGTAGGGGAGCATTCTAACGGCGCAGAAGGTGATTTGTGAGAATTGCTGGAGCTTTTAGAAAAGAAAATGTAGGCATAAGTAACGATAAGGGGTGCGAGAAACACCCCCGCCGTAAGACTAAGGTTTCCTCAGCTATGCTAATCAGCTGAGGGTTAGTCGGGACCTAAGGCACACCCGAAGGGGGACGTCGATGGCCAACGGGTTAATATTCCCGTACTACTGATAATTGTGATGGAGTGACACAGTGATGAAAGCACCGCGAACTGACGGAATAGTTCGTTGAAGCACGTACCTATAGGTTTGATAGTAAAATGCGTCAGACTTGGAGAAATGCGATAGTACTTTGAGTCTTCGGACAACGAGATAGTGTGCCTAAGGGCTGTCAAGAAAAGCTTCTAAACTTAGATTATTAGTACCCGTACCGTAAACCGACACAGGTAGTCGAGGAGAGTATCCTAAGGCGCTCGAGAGATTCATGGCTAAGGAACTAGGCAAAATAGACCTGTAACTTCGGGAGAAAGGTCGCCAGCGCAAGCTGGCCGCAGTGAAAAGGTCCAGGCGACTGTTTATCAAAAACACAGGGCTCTGCAAAATCGTAAGATGACGTATAGGGCCTGACACCTGCCCGGTGCTGGAAGGTTAAGAGGAGATGTTATCTTCGGAGAAGCATTGAATTGAAGCCCCAGTAAACGGCGGCCGTAACTATAACGGTCCTAAGGTAGCGAAATTCCTTGTCGGGTAAGTTCCGACCTGCACGAATGGTGTAACGATCTGGACACTGTCTCAGCCATGAGCTCGGTGAAATTGTAGTATCGGTGAAGATGCCGATTACCCGCAGTGGGACGAAAAGACCCTGTGCACCTTTACTATAGCTTAGTATTGTTCTTGGATAAGTGATGTGTAGGATAGGTGGGAGACTGTGAAATGGCGTCGCTAGGCGTTGTGGAGTCATTGTTGAAATACCACCCTTTGCTTATTTGAGATCTAACTCCCTTATTGGGGAGGACATTGCTTGGTGGGTAGTTTGACTGGGGTGGTCGCCTCCAAAAGAGTAACGGAGGCTTCTAAAGGTTCCCTCAGCACGCTTGGTAACCGTGCGTAGAGTGCAATGGTATAAGGGAGCTTGACTGAAAGACTAACAAGTCGAACAGGTACGAAAGTAGAGCATAGTGATCCGGTGGTTCCGCATGGAAGGGCCATCGCTCAAAGGATAAAAGGTACGCCGGGGATAACAGGCTGATCTCCCCCAAGAGCTCATATCGACGGGGGGGTTTGGCACCTCGATGTCGGCTCGTCACATCCTGGGGCTGGAGAAGGTCCCAAGGGTTGGGCTGTTCGCCCATTAAAGTGGCACGCGAGCTGGGTTCAGAACGTCGTGAGACAGTTCGGTCTCTATCTACTGTGGGCGTTAGAAATTTGAGTGGATCTGATTCTAGTACGAGAGGACCGAATTGGACCAACCTCTAGTGCATCTGTTGTCTCGCCAGGGGCATCGCAGAGTAGCTACGTTGGGAAGGGATAAGCGCTGAAAGCATATAAGTGCGAAACCCACCACAAGATGAGATTTCTTTAAAGGGTCGTTGGAGATTACAACGTTGATAGGCTATAGATGTAAAGACAGTAATGTCAAAGTCGAGTAGTACTAATAACCCGTAAGCTTATGTGAATCTCCCCTTGTTAATTCAAGGGGAGGGCAACTTTCTAAGGTATAGTTAAGTTTAAAATATCAATATAGTTAAAAATATTAGTTACGTTAAAGTAACAACCGATTTAAGGTGGTTATTGCAGCGGGGCTCACCTCTATCCATTTCGAACAGAGAAGTTAAGCCCGCTAGCGCAGATGGTACTGCTAACCAGTGGGAGAGTATGTCGCCGCCTTTCTTTAGAAATCCTCGCTGATTTTCTAGCGAGGATTTTTTATCTACAAATTTTACTGAAAAAAGGAAAAAATTTAAATAAATATTCAAATTCATTTGGATTGTAAAAAATAAAGTTCTACTTTTGCACTCGCTTTGAAAAACAAGTGAGACTTAGAAATAAGAAGACAACGTTCATAAACATATTGGATTGACAGCATACAAATAAGAGAGTAAGGCAAATCGCAAGATTTGGAATTATACTTTTTTAATTTACGAAATTAAAAATATACGATGAAGAGTTTGATCCTGGCTCAGGATGAACGCTAGCGGCAGGCCTAACACATGCAAGTCGAGGGGTAGAAGAAGCTTGCTTTTTTGAGACCGGCGCACGGGTGAGTAACGCGTATGCAACCTACCTTATACAGGGGAATAGCCCGAAGAAATTCGGATTAATGCTCCATGGTTTATCGATATGGCATCGTATTGATAATAAAGATTTATCGGTATAAGATGGGCATGCGTATCATTAGCTAGTTGGTGTGGTAACGGCATACCAAGGCAACGATGATTAGGGGTCCTGAGAGGGAGATCCCCCACACTGGTACTGAGACACGGACCAGACTCCTACGGGAGGCAGCAGTGAGGAATATTGGTCAATGGAGGCAACTCTGAACCAGCCATGCCGCGTGCAGGATGACGGTCCTATGGATTGTAAACTGCTTTTGTACAGGAAGAAACCTCCCTACGAGTAGGGACTTGACGGTACTGTAAGAATAAGGATCGGCTAACTCCGTGCCAGCAGCCGCGGTAATACGGAGGATCCGAGCGTTATCCGGAATTATTGGGTTTAAAGGGTTCGTAGGCGGCTTTGTAAGTCAGTGGTGAAATTTCCTAGCTTAACTAGGACACTGCCATTGATACTGCAGAGCTTGAATAATATGGAAGTAACTAGAATATGTAGTGTAGCGGTGAAATGCTTAGATATTACATGGAATACCAATTGCGAAGGCAGGTTACTACGTATTTATTGACGCTGATGAACGAAAGCGTGGGGAGCGAACAGGATTAGATACCCTGGTAGTCCACGCCGTAAACGATGGATACTAGCTGTTCGGTTTTCGGACTGAGTGGCTAAGCGAAAGTGATAAGTATCCCACCTGGGGAGTACGTTCGCAAGAATGAAACTCAAAGGAATTGACGGGGGCCCGCACAAGCGGTGGAGCATGTGGTTTAATTCGATGATACGCGAGGAACCTTACCAGGGCTTAAATGTAGATTGACAGATTTGGAAACAGATTTTTCTTCGGACAATTTACAAGGTGCTGCATGGTTGTCGTCAGCTCGTGCCGTGAGGTGTCAGGTTAAGTCCTATAACGAGCGCAACCCCTATTGTTAGTTACCATCGCGTAGTGGCGGGGACTCTAGCAAGA
Source organism: Myroides odoratimimus (assembly GCF_004337635.1). Taxonomy (NCBI): domain Bacteria; kingdom Pseudomonadati; phylum Bacteroidota; class Flavobacteriia; order Flavobacteriales; family Flavobacteriaceae; genus Myroides; species Myroides odoratimimus. The sequence continues at coordinate 1,017,874 of NZ_CP037427.1, read as the reverse complement.
CTGCCGGTGCAAACCGTGAGGAAGGTGGGGATGACGTCAAATCATCACGGCCCTTACGTCCTGGGCTACACACGTGCTACAATGGCAAGTACAGAAAGCAGCTACCTGGCAACAGGATGCGAATCTCCAAAGCTTGTCTCAGTTCGGATTGGAGTCTGCAACTCGACTCTATGAAGCTGGAATCGCTAGTAATCGGATATCAGCCATGATCCGGTGAATACGTTCCCGGGCCTTGTACACACCGCCCGTCAAGCCATGGAAGCTGGGGGTACCTGAAGTCGGTGACCGCAAGGAGCTGCCTAGGGTAAAACTAGTAACTAGGGCTAAGTCGTAACAAGGTAGCCGTACCGGAAGGTGCGGCTGGAACACCTCCTTTCTAGAGAATAATTATAGAAGTATGATACTTTACTCTCGCTGTTAATACCAAAAAAAGAATAAGAATTAAGTAATACAGAGTCTCGTAGCTCAGCTGGTTAGAGTACTACACTGATAATGTAGGGGTCGGCAGTTCGAGTCTGCCCGGGACTACTAATTTACTAATTTGAAGGAAATACTAGAGGTTAAACTAACCGCCCAAAAGTTACTGTTAACTGTAAGCTGTTAACCAAACACTAGATACGGGGGATTAGCTCAGCTGGCTAGAGCGCCTGCCTTGCACGCAGGAGGTCATCGGTTCGACTCCGATATTCTCCACTACGGCATAATATCAAAGCTGGTTTAATTATCAGTGGCGATTCGCCACAAGTTCATTGACATATTGATAAAACTTAACTAACAAAACAGTTAGAAAGAATAAAAAAGATATAGAAATATATAGAAAGTACGATTCGAAAGAATTGTAAGCACATAAGCAAAATAAGGGCGTATGGGGAATGCCTAGGCTCTCAGAGGCGAAGAAGGACGTGATAAGCTGCGAAAAGCTACGGGGATTGGCACACACGAATTGATCCGTAGATATCCGAATGGGGCAACCCAGTATGTTGAAGACATACTATCCTGTATAGGAGGCGAACCCGCTGAACTGAAACATCTAAGTAGGCGGAGGAGAAGAAAACAAAAGTGATTCCGTAAGTAGTGGCGAGCGAACGCGGAATAGCCCAAACCAAAGTTGTTACGGCAATTTTGGGGTTGTAGGACCACGAGATTTCTTGCGGATTTAATAAGAATTACCTGGAAAGGTAAACCGAAGAGGGTGATAGTCCCGTATTGGTAAGAGAAGATAAGAATAGTGGTATCCTGAGTAGGTCGGGGCACGTGAAACCTTGATTGAAACTGGCGGGACCATCCGCTAAGGCTAAATACTCCTGAGAGACCGATAGTGAACCAGTACCGTGAGGGAAAGGTGAAAAGAACCGTGAATAACGGAGTGAAACAGATCCTGAAACCATACGCCTACAAGCGGTCGGAGCTTCTACGTGAAGTGACGGCGTGCCTTTTGCATAATGAGCCTACGAGTTACCGTTGCTGGCAAGGATAAGTGATTAAGTCATGGATCCGTAGCGAAAGCGAGTCTTAATAGGGCGCTTAAGTCAGTAGTGGTAGACGCGAAACCGTGTGATCTACCCATGGGCAGGTTGAAGTTTAGGTAACACTAAATGGAGGACCGAACCGTTTAACGCTGAAAAGTTTTCGGATGACCTGTGGGTAGGGGTGAAAGGCCAATCAAACTCGGAAATAGCTCGTACTCCCCGAAATGCATTTAGGTGCAGCGATGATCGATAGTTACTTAGAGGTAGAGCTACTGATTGGATGCGGGGGCTTCACCGCCTACCAATTCCTGACAAACTCCGAATGCTAAGTAATGATAATCATCAGTGAGGGCATGGGTGCTAAGGTCCATGTCCGAGAGGGAAAGAACCCAGACCATCAGCTAAGGTCCCCAAATGTATGCTAAGTTGAAAAAACGCGGTTTGATTGCCCAGACAGCTAGGATGTTGGCTTGGAAGCAGCCATTCATTTAAAGAGTGCGTAACAGCTCACTAGTCGAGCGATCGAGCATGGATAATAATCGGGCATAAGTATACTACCGAAGCTATGGATTTGCGCATTTAGTTGCGTGAGTGGTAGGGGAGCATTCTAACGGCGCAGAAGGTGATTTGTGAGAATTGCTGGAGCTTTTAGAAAAGAAAATGTAGGCATAAGTAACGATAAGGGGTGCGAGAAACACCCCCGCCGTAAGACTAAGGTTTCCTCAGCTATGCTAATCAGCTGAGGGTTAGTCGGGACCTAAGGCACACCCGAAGGGGGACGTCGATGGCCAACGGGTTAATATTCCCGTACTACTGATAATTGTGATGGAGTGACACAGTGATGAAAGCACCGCGAACTGACGGAATAGTTCGTTGAAGCACGTACCTATAGGTTTGATAGTAAAATGCGTCAGACTTGGAGAAATGCGATAGTACTTTGAGTCTTCGGACAACGAGATAGTGTGCCTAAGGGCTGTCAAGAAAAGCTTCTAAACTTAGATTATTAGTACCCGTACCGTAAACCGACACAGGTAGTCGAGGAGAGTATCCTAAGGCGCTCGAGAGATTCATGGCTAAGGAACTAGGCAAAATAGACCTGTAACTTCGGGAGAAAGGTCGCCAGCGCAAGCTGGCCGCAGTGAAAAGGTCCAGGCGACTGTTTATCAAAAACACAGGGCTCTGCAAAATCGTAAGATGACGTATAGGGCCTGACACCTGCCCGGTGCTGGAAGGTTAAGAGGAGATGTTATCTTCGGAGAAGCATTGAATTGAAGCCCCAGTAAACGGCGGCCGTAACTATAACGGTCCTAAGGTAGCGAAATTCCTTGTCGGGTAAGTTCCGACCTGCACGAATGGTGTAACGATCTGGACACTGTCTCAGCCATGAGCTCGGTGAAATTGTAGTATCGGTGAAGATGCCGATTACCCGCAGTGGGACGAAAAGACCCTGTGCACCTTTACTATAGCTTAGTATTGTTCTTGGATAAGTGATGTGTAGGATAGGTGGGAGACTGTGAAATGGCGTCGCTAGGCGTTGTGGAGTCATTGTTGAAATACCACCCTTTGCTTATTTGAGATCTAACTCCCTTATTGAGGAGGACATTGCTTGGTGGGTAGTTTGACTGGGGTGGTCGCCTCCAAAAGAGTAACGGAGGCTTCTAAAGGTTCCCTCAGCACGCTTGGTAACCGTGCGTAGAGTGCAATGGTATAAGGGAGCTTGACTGAAAGACTAACAAGTCGAACAGGTACGAAAGTAGAGCATAGTGATCCGGTGGTTCCGCATGGAAGGGCCATCGCTCAAAGGATAAAAGGTACGCCGGGGATAACAGGCTGATCTCCCCCAAGAGCTCATATCGACGGGGGGGTTTGGCACCTCGATGTCGGCTCGTCACATCCTGGGGCTGGAGAAGGTCCCAAGGGTTGGGCTGTTCGCCCATTAAAGTGGCACGCGAGCTGGGTTCAGAACGTCGTGAGACAGTTCGGTCTCTATCTACTGTGGGCGTTAGAAATTTGAGTGGATCTGATTCTAGTACGAGAGGACCGAATTGGACCAACCTCTAGTGCATCTGTTGTCTCGCCAGGGGCATCGCAGAGTAGCTACGTTGGGAAGGGATAAGCGCTGAAAGCATATAAGTGCGAAACCCACCACAAGATGAGATTTCTTTAAAGGGTCGTTGGAGATTACAACGTTGATAGGCTATAGATGTAAAGACAGTAATGTCAAAGTCGAGTAGTACTAATAACCCGTAAGCTTATGTGAATCTCCCCTTGTTAATTCAAGGGGAGGGCAACTTTCTAAGGTATAGTTAAGTTTAAAATATCAATATAGTTAAAAATATTAGTTACGTTAAAGTAACAACCGATTTAAGGTGGTTATTGCAGCGGGGCTCACCTCTATCCATTTCGAACAGAGAAGTTAAGCCCGCTAGCGCAGATGGTACTGCTAACCAGTGGGAGAGTATGTCGCCGCCTTTCTTTATAGAATCCCCAATCTCGTATGAGGTTGGGGATTTTTTTGTTTATATAGGTAGGTGTATTTTGTACTTATAAACGTTTTACTGGAAAAAGTATCGTTGTTTATAACAACTTTTAAAACTTGTTCTAAGACTATAAAAAAGAGCCCTAATAGGCTTTTATTCTTTTTGAAGATCATTTACTTTATCGAGTATGTATTCCATTTCATATCCTTTTCTATGTAGGAACCCAATTAGTTTTTGTGTTTTTTTATTTATGTCTTGATCTGTTAATGATTGCCAACGTTGTTCAGCTAGTTTATTTAGGGTTTCGAAGTACATATTATCATCTATTTCAGTTAGTGCTATTTTTATTAGGTTAGCTGATATTTTTCTGATTTTAAGTTCTCCAAGTATTCTATTTTTTCCCCATCCACTGATTCTATGTTTACCTCTTGCAAAACTACGAGCAAAGCGTTCTTCGTTTAGAAATTTATTGTTAATTAAATAAACTAGTATTTCATCGTGTAGATCAGAGGAAACTTTTAAATTGTATAATTTGGATATAACTTCAGTATGACATCTGTCTTGATAAGCACAAAAATGTTCTAATTTACTTTTTGCTTGTTCTAGTGTTAAGGACATATTTTTGTTCTTTTTCAATTTACTTTATTCCTAGGCTTTTATGAGTATTGATTATAGCTTTTTTATTTTTATAATCAATCCAATCCTGTCCTTTTAATCTTCTCATGAAGTTATCAAAATATCTCATTACAGTAATATTATAGATTGCTTTTCCAAGGTTACTATATTTAGAAGGGAATGCTCTTAGACTCATAGATATACTTGGCGTAAGGTATTTCATATAGTGCCAATAACCTTCAGGCATATAAAGCATTTCTCCATGTTTTAGATTACAGATATATCCTTTTGCATATTTTAAAGCAGGCCATTTATCAAAATCAGGATTGTCAAAATCAATGTCTTCTCTGGATATTAATGCATGCGGTATTTTATACATATATTTTGTTTGGTCTGGTGAAAATAGCATACATTGCTTTTCTCCATTAAAATTGAAATGTAATATATTAGAATAATCAATATCAAAATGCATGAAGACTTTTGAATTTGTTCCTCCAAAAAATAACATTGGAAGTTGTTTTACTAGACGGAGTCCTAGTTTTGGCCATTTGAAATCACTCTTAAGACTAGGAACTTCTTTCATTATATTATAAAGAAAGATTCTGTAGTTTGTTGGTTCTTTGTTAAGTAAATCTATATAATCAGCCATCTTCATTGTTGCATGTGCTTCATTAAAACCATCTTTATGAGAAACAGGTCTATCATCATAAAGTGGTACTAATTTTTCACCTGCTATTTCCTTTATATAGTTTAAACGCCATTTTTTGTAAGCAGGCCAATCTTCAGTTAAGTTTTCTATTACAACAGGAATCTGTTTTTTAAAATATTTTTCAATAAAATCTTTTTCAGAGATAGATTTTACCCTTTCTATTTCTTGAAGTTGTAATTTTTTCATGCTATTTTACATTAGTCTTTCTTTAAGTACTATCATATTAAATTTATGTAACCTCAAATTTAATAAATCATTATTGGTTTTTAATGCTAGTAGCTTGTAAAATAAGCTTCGAGATAGCAAATTGATTTATTATCGACTAATAGTAAGTGATTGCATATTTAACAGTTGGTACAGTAAAATCTATTTGTAATAGTCGTATATTTAAAATAAAAATTATGAGTATAACTAAGAGTTATTTGTTAGAGTTAGGACATGAGTTAAATAGTACAAAGAAGATAGTAGCTTGTGTACCTAATGATAAATGGGGCTGGAAGCCTCATGAAAAGTCTATGAACTTAGGTGATTTGGCAAAGCATATTGTAGAATTAACAATTTGGACTGAGAATATCCTAACAAAGGATAGTTTGGATTTTCAAATAGATTACAAGCCTTTAGAAGCACAAACTACAGAAGAGTTGTTGGTTCTTTTAGACAAGTATGAAAAGGCTGTTATATCAGCTTTAAATATGTTTGATGAGGAAAAGTGGATGTCTGAATGGAAGTTAAAGTCAGGAGATCATATAATCGTTGCTATGCCAAAGGTTGGAGCTAATCGATTTATTGTAAATAACCATATTTATCACCATAGAGGACAATTATCAGTTTATTTGCGTTTATTAGATGTAGCTATTCCAGGAATGTATGGACCTTCAGCTGATGATGTTAAATAAATTATATAAATTAAAAAAGCCTAACTCAATGAGTTAGGCTTTTTTTGTGCCCGGAGTGGGAATCGAACCCACACAAATACCTTGTAAATACGTGGGTTTTATAAATGTTTGATTTTAAGTGTTATTTTGTTGTTTTTCAATTAATTGTGTCGTTTTTGTCTTTCTGTTGTTATTGAAGTAAATCTAATAAAATTGAAAGATGTTGACTAATGGTTGACTAAATGTTGACTAACTTATGATAATTGATTATTTTTGAGTGTTCAGTTTAAATCAATTATTATGGCAACAATTAGATTCTTTTTGCAAAGTAAGAAAGAGAATGCACAAATACACGTTCGCGTTTCTGTCAGTCGGGGTGTAGTAGTTAGAAAAAGTACAGGTTTTGTTATCAATGCTCAACAATGGAGTGAAAAGACAAATTTGCCTAAACAAACGAATGCAGAAAGTAAAACACTTCGTAATAGTTTAAATAAACTTCAAACGCATTTATACGAGGTTTTAAACGATGATTTAGCAAAAGGTGTACTTATTGATGGTAATTGGTTAGAAAATCAAATAAACACTTGTTTTAATCGTATTGATAAGTCAGATACAAATGTATTTGTAAATTATATTCAATATATGATTGATAATGCCAGCACTAAAGAAACAAGAGGGGGAAAAATAGGATTAAGTGAGGGTACAATTAAAAATTATCGTTCGTTTAAAAAGATTATAGAGGAGTTTGAAAAGTATTCTAAAGTAAAAATACTCTTTAAAGATATTAATAAGTCCTTTACGGAAAAGTTTAAAACGTGGTTACTTAAAACCAAAAAATACACAGTCAATTATTCAGGTAAACAATTCGAGTTTATTAAAACGGTGTGTTTAGATGCTCAAAAGAATGATATTAATGTTACTATTCATTCAACTACTTTGCAACCTTTCAGACAGCAAGACAAAGACCGTTTTATTCATACACTTTCATTTGATGAGTTATTACAGATTTATAATACACAAATGCCGACAAAACACCTTAAAACTGTTCAAAAATGGATATTAATAGGGTGTTATGTAGGGCAAAGAGGGGGCGATCTTTTAAGTATTACACCTGAAAATATAAGAGAAAATGCAAAAGGTGTATATATTGATGTGTTACAACAAAAAACAGGTAAGAATGTTACTATCGGTGTAATACAAGACTTTGTATTAAGTATTTTAAAAAATGATTTTCCTGAACCTGTGTCACTTAATAAGATTAATTTTCATATATCTAAAGTTTGTGAGATAGCAAAGATTAATGAAGTAGTGGAGGGGTATATTACTAATTCAGAAACTAAACAAAAGGAATTAGTGTCATTACCGAAATACAATTTTATTACGTCACACAGTTTTAGACGTTCATTTGCAACTAACTTTTATAAGAAAATGCCTACACCTATTATTATGGGGATAACAGGGCATACACAAGAGAATATATTCTTAAAGTATATTAATCAAAGACAGGATAAAGATGCGAATGCAGACCTTTTTATGACCTTTTTTGAGAAAATGAATAGTAATGTTGAACCTCAACTAAAAGTAGTTAAGAAAATTGTTTAGGTTATGAGAGAGTTTAGTTTAACTGTTTTAGATTTTCAGTTGCAAGAAATAAAAAAAATTTTCATAAGTGAAATTGAAAATAAGTATTTTCATTACAATTATTCTATATATGAAGTAGATGTAAAGTTTTTGAATGTAAATGATTTTCAAGATTATTTAGTTACAACAAGGATTGAGAAAAAATTACTGCTCAAAAATATATACAAACTATCAAATGATATTATAGAATTATATATAGAAAATGAAAGTCTAGAGTATTTAAAGGAGAGCGAGGAAATAGAAAATTCATTGCCAAGTGACTGGAAGAGAAATTTAAGTGATAGGGCGATTGCACAGGTTAAAGGAGGTTTTATCTGTCTTAGAGTTGAAGAGAGAAAAATTAGAGTGTATCAGGAGTATTATGAAATAGGAGATTTTAACAAGGCATATAATCAGAATTTATGTGTTTGGACAAATATTCGTAATTTATTGAGAGATATTGAGTTGATTTGGAGGTTGGTCGAGAAATATTATCCTGATATAAGGGTTGATTATTTTAACACTTATAATCCTAATCTCTTAAACGAAGCAGAACAGAAACCATTTGAATATCAGTTTAACCATATTTTTAAAGGTCAAGGGTTTAATTTTTTTAAGTATTTATTTGAAAATTTTGTTGTAAATGGTAGAGGTAGAAATGCAGATATATCATTTCTGTATAGAAAACTTTTTGATGATGGATTTATTCATGCTAAACCTACTCCTTTTATGGAATGGATTAATCAGGAATATAATTTGGATATAGATAAGATAAAAACATTGAATGAGGTTAAAAGTGTTAAAAGGAATGGTCTTTATTCAACTACATTAGAATCGTTTAAATCTAAAGAATAAGTTTAGGTCGTAAATAGTCCGATTTTAGGGTTTTAACGCCCTAAACTGATGATTTACTTTGGCATATAATTTAAAAAAAGAATATATGAACAAAGTGAATTTTTATGAGCAGATTCAATTTATTTCTGTTACACCTCAACAATTGCAAGAGGAAATCCAAAGAGGAGTTAAAAAGGAACTTGATACCTTTTTACAGCATTTCAAACCAAAACAACCTAATGAATACTTAACCCGTCAAGAGGTCGCAGAGTTGTTTAAAGTAGATTTATCTACTATACATAATTGGTGTAAATCGGGTAAATTAAAACCTTACGGCATAGGTTCACGTGTTTACTTTTTAAGTAGTGATATACATAATTGTTTAATCCCTTTAAATGATTAGTATATGGACATAGTTTTTAAAATACCTGATTATTATAGTCATTTCTATTTATTAACACATTCGGTTAAGAGTTATAACGTTTTCGAAATCATTAATCAACCAACTAAAGTCACTAATCTACTTACAGAGGTTTTGAGAATTGAAGATTTTAGAGGTTTTTCTCAAGCAAAGGGAATAGATAAATACTTACGATTGCGTACTACTTCAAATTGGGCAACTTCGGAAAAAGTTACAGGATTAAGACCTACGTTTAAACAAAATGTTTTTTTTGGAGACAGAGTGTTTAATGGTAAACGTAGTTTGTTGGTTTTCGTTTTTAACGATAATCAATTAATGATAGACGTTTATAGGTCTTTCTATCCTTGTAATCAAATCATTTTTAACAGAATTATAGAACAGTATTAATTAAAAAAGAGGTGCATTTAAACACCTCTTTTCAATTGTTCAGTTTAAAATCTTACAGCATTATTGTAAGAATTTCATTAATTCAAATGTACATAAAATGGTTGATTTTATCAAAGTGATGTTACCTTCTAAATATCAATCAATTTTAGAGTGTAACGAGTACTTAAATTTTACAGAGAAAGTAAATACTATTACAGGCGAAATACTATCGTGTTATAAAGTTGCCTATTATAAAAATATGAAGTTTGAAATCCATAATTCAGGTAATATTTTTATAAGTGGTAGTTTACATAAGTTATTTAATGATGGGCAACACAATTACAATGATTTTCATATTGATAACCTTTTGAGTACTATTCAGTTTCTAAGTTGTCAATTTAATATTAATGCACAGGATTGTCGGTTAAGATGTTTAGAGGTAGGGGTTAATGTTGTTGTGCCTTATGAAGTGGATAAAATTATAAATCATTCTATTTTACATAGAAAGGTACCATTTGAAGTAAAGTATAATAGTGTTGATGGCAATTATAAACAGGTAATGCACTCACAGTACTTTATAAAACTATATAATAAAACAAAACACTTTAAAAAAAGGTTTTCAGATGTACCTGATAACTTGTTACGATTCGAGATTAAATATCGAAAAATGGAAAAATTACACAGTATCGGTATTTATTCTTTATCAGATCTTAAAAGAGAAGTTTTTACAGAGTTTAAAAGTGTACTTCACAATGAATGGGATAATATTCTATTCTATGATTTTACTGCCCAAATTGACCATTTAAAGGAAAATGTAAGATTAAAGGTTGAAAGGTATGACAGTCTTAATTATTGGAATGGTCTTATACAAGGCACAAATGAAAACTATAAATATCATAAAAATCAATTAAGAGAATTTACGAACAAGTATTCTAATAAGGTTCAGAACGAAGTAAGTATTTTAATAGGTTGTAAAGTGGATTTATTAATTAAGATAACTACCCAAAATGACTATTTATATATAGTGTCAAATAAGGTAGTTAATAATAAAAAGTGTTTAATAACTGGGTTAGATATTTCAATGCAGAAAGAGTCAAGTAAATTGTTATCCCACACAGGATTAAAGTATTATTATGAGAATAATATAGTACTATTCAATAGTATAAAGAATAAGTATCTAAGTAGTAATAGAATAAATGATTCTTTTGTTTTGCAAATCAAAGAGATAGCACACAATATTAGAAATAAGGCAAACAATGTAAAACTTAGAAATATGGATTATTATACTAATAAACAGTACAATTTGATTCAAGATTTAGAGGTTTGAATAATTGTACCAAACAACTACGCGCGCGCGTAATGGTTTTTAGTATGATTTATCTGTAATAGTATAGATTCGCAATTTTTCTTAATTTTTATTCTTAATTGCTTGTTTATAAGGCATTTTTATTTTGAGTCTGTATTTATTTTGATACTTTTGATTTAAAATTAAGATTATGAGAGTACTATTATTATTTACATTGTTATTTTTGATTCCTTCTTATGGACAAATTACAACTACTAAAATCCCTCAAAAAGTTGAGATTCCAGATGAAAGTCCTTATGATGGTTCTGTTAATTTTTTAGGAAAAGATGTTCGTAAATATATAGGGGAAGAATTATATGTGAAGGGTAAAAAAGATTATTTACGGTCTTCGGGGTATGAAGGATTTTATTTAGATTATAATCATAGAAGACTTAATGATAAATCGAATATTTATAAAGTTGACAATTTTTATAGCACAAGTTATAATGATTTACAAGGCAAGTATTTTCTAGTTTTAGATGTATTAGAGCACCCTGAATCTTTAAAATTTTCTTTTTATAAGAATAAATTTTTTTTGAAATTAGAAGAGAGAGAAAGTAAAGATGTTGTTTATTATTTATATAATAGTGATAATGATTTTTCTTTTCCTTTTATTACTGTAAAGTATTTTTTAAAGATTAAAAATGATAATATAGGTAATAAGTTTGTTTTAAGAGGTAAAAATTGGGAATCCCCTACTAGTTCTATTATTGATATTAAATCGGGTAATCCTATAAAGAATTTTTCAAGTGGTGGTGTATGGACTTGTATTGATGTATCAATTGATGAACGTGATTCTAATATCTCATTGGTTTTAGAGAATACAAGTAAAGAACAGATTTTGTTAGAAGTTAATACTGCTAGAAACAATGATTTTGTATTCAACTATGAACAAGCAGAATTATATAAAAAGAAGTTCGGCAGTGAAAAATGGGCAAAAATTGTTGATGGTAAAGTTTCTATTGGAATGACAAAAGAAATGTGCGAAGTATCATGGGGCAAACCACAATATATTAATAAGACTATTACTGCGAATAAAAGTTCTGAGCAATGGGTTTATTCTGATAATTATTTATACTTTGATAAAGGGATTTTAACAGCAATGCAATAAAAAGAGATAAAGTAAGGAGTGCGAAGGCACTCTTTTTTTTATATGTCATAGTTGTCAATATACATATAAATAGAAAGATGTTGACTAATGGTTGACTAAAACGCAAATAAAAAACCCTAACTGTTTAATAGTTAGGGTTTTTGTGCCCGGAGTGGGAATCGAACCCACACTCCGAAGAACACGAGTTTGAGTCGTGCGCGTCTACCAATTCCGCCATCCGGGCTGATGACTTATTGTTTGTGAGTGCAAATGTAGATAAAAAAAATTAGGTACAAAGAAAAAATATAAAAAAAATCGTTTTCTCAATTTATATTTTATAAATTTGCACCGCTTAATAAAAACAGTTAAGCTCTAACTCGCAACATAACAACTAATTATATAATGTCATATTTCGAACCAGACGCTAAGATTTTTGCATGTGCTCAGAGCGTTGAGCTTGCTGAGAAAATTGCAAAAGCATACGGAGTAGAATTAGGAAAAGTAACTCTATCACATTACAGTGATGGGGAGTTTCAACCTTCTTTTGAAGAATCAATTAGAGGACGAAGAGTTTTCTTAGTATGTTCTACATTCCCGTCATCAGATAACCTGATGGAATTGTTACTAATGTGTGATGCTGCTAAACGTGCATCAGCAAGACATATTACAGCTGTAATTCCTTATTTTGGATGGGCTAGACAGGATAGAAAGGACAAACCAAGGGTTCCGATTGGAGCGAAATTAGTTGCTAAATTGCTTGAATCAGCAGGGGCAACACGTATCATGACAATGGATTTACATGCTGATCAAATCCAAGGATTCTTTGAAAAACCAGTGGATCATTTATATGCATCTACAATCTTTTTACCGTATGTAAAAAGTTTGAAACTTGATAATTTAACAATTGCGTCTCCTGATATGGGAGGATCTAAGAGAGCATATGCTTATTCTAAGTTCTTAGAATCAGATGTAGTAATTTGTTATAAACAACGTAAGCAAGCTAATGTTATAGATAAAATGGAGTTAATAGGAGATGTTACAGGACGTAACGTAATCTTAGTTGACGATATGATTGATACAGGAGGTACTTTAGCTAAAGCAGCTGATATGATGATGGAGCGTGGAGCATTAAGTGTTAGAGCTATATGCACACATGCTATTTTATCAGGAAGTGCTTATGAGAAAATAGAACAATCAGCTATTCAAGAATTAATCGTTACAGATTCAATTCCACTGAAGAAGCCTTGTGATAAAATAAGAGTATTAAGTTGTGCTCCATTATTTGCAGAAGTAATGCACAATGTACATGCTAACGAGTCTATTAGTAAGACTTTTGTAGTTTAGAATTTATTAATTTTTTAAATATATTTAAATGAAATCAATTACGATTAAAGGATCTGAAAGAGAAAGCGTAGGTAAAGTATCAACTAAAGCCTTACGTAATGCTGGAATGGTACCTTGCGTGTTATACGGAGGAACTGAAGCAGCTGTGCATTTTTCTGCTGAAGAAAAAGCATTCAAAAATTTAGTTTACACTCCAAACGTACACACAGTGGTAATTGAGTTGGAAGGTGGAAAAAAATTCAACGCTATCTTACAAGATATCCAATTCCACCCAGTAAGCGATAAAATCTTACACATCGATTTCTATCAATTACATGACGATAAAGAAATTACATTAGACGTACCAGTTAAAATCACTGGAAACTCTAAAGGAGTAATGGCTGGAGGGGTATTAAACCTAAACTTACGTAAATTAAAAGTTAAGGCTTTACCAGCTAACTTACCTGACTTCGTAGAAGTAAACATTTCTAACTTAGAAATGGGGAACAAATTATATGTTACTGATGTACCTGTTAACAATTACAAATTGTTACACACTGATAACACTGTAATCTGTCAAGTAAGAATTTCTCGTGCAGCTATGAAAGCAGCTCAAGAAGCAGCAAAAGCAGCAAAAGCTACTCCAAAGAAAAAATAATTCTTTTGAGAAGATATTTATTAGAAGCACCTGTGTTTACACAGGTGCTTTTTTTGTGCCTTAAAATAAGGTTACTTCTTTGCTTTAATGTACTTTTGTAACGCAATTAATTATGTCATTAATAGAAGGATGAAGAAATTTTTAATTATAGGACTTGGGAATATTGGTGCTGAGTATATCAACACACGTCATAATATCGGTTTTAAAGTTGTAGACGAAATAGCTAATGAGCTTGGAGGTGATTGGCAAACTGTGAAATTAGGAAGCTTAGCTGAAGTAAAGATAAAAGGAAGAACACTTTTATTATTAAAGCCTAATACATATATGAATTTAAGTGGTAAGGCAGTTCAGTATTGGATGGAGAAAGAAAAGATACCAGTAGAGAATATTTTAGTGATTACAGATGATTTAAATCTTGCTTTTGGAACAATAAGAATCAAACCAAAAGGATCTGATGGCGGACACAATGGATTAAAAAGTATTCAAGGTACTTTAAACTCTGCTGCATATCCTCGTTTTAGATTTGGTATCAGCGATGAATTTAAGAAAGGACAGCAAGTTGATTATGTTTTAGGGGTATGGGATGAGAAAGAGAAAGAACAGTTGCCAGAGCGTCTTAAAATGGCTTCTAAAGCCGTACAAGAGTTTGCTTTGGGAGGATTGAATAATGCTATGAATACTTATAACGGAAAGTAGATTAAGTAGAGCTTATAAAGTAAAAAAGGAGTTACTCATTGAGTAACTCCTTTTTTTATCATTATACCTGTGGTTTTACCACGTTGATATGTAATTCTTCTAATTGTTCTGGAGTGATAGTTGACGGAGCGTCAATCATTACATCTCTACCAGAGTTGTTTTTAGGGAATGCGATGAAGTCTCTAATCGTCTCTTGACCTCCTAAGATAGCTACTAATCTATCTAAACCAAAAGCTAAACCTCCATGAGGTGGAGCTCCATATTGGAACGCATTCATTAAGAAACCAAATTGTTTTTCAGCTTCTTCTTTGCTAAATCCAAGGTGTTTAAACATTAACTCTTGAGTAGCCTTATCGTGAATACGAATAGAACCTCCTCCGATTTCGTTACCGTTTAATACCATATCATAAGCATTAGCACGTACTTTACCTGGGTCAGTATCTAATAATGGAATATCTTCTACTTTAGGTGAAGTAAATGGGTGGTGCATAGCGAAGTAACGTCCAGCTTCTTCGTCATATTCGAATAGAGGGAAGTCGATAACCCATAATGGTGCGAACTCATCAGACTTTCTTAATCCCATACGATTACCTAATTCCATACGTAGAGCACTTAATTGAGCTCTTGTTTTATTCGCAGGACCAGAAAGCACTAAGATTAAATCACCAGCCTTAGCTCCAGTCACCTCAGCCCATTGTTTAAGATCTTCTTGATCATAGAATTTATCTACAGAAGACTTAAATGATCCATCAGCTTCACATTTACAGTACACCATACCAGAAGCACCTACTTGTGGGCGTTTTACCCAATCAATAAGAGCATCTATCTCTTTACGAGTGTATGAAGCAGCACCAGGTACAGCGATACCTACTACTAACTCTGCACTATTAAATACACCGAATTCTTTATGTTGAGCTACAGCATTTAACTCACCGAACTCCATCCCAAAACGGATATCTGGTTTGTCATTACCATATTTGCGCATTGCTTCTTCGAAAGTCATACGAGGGAACTTATCAACTTCAATTCCATGAACTGATTTTAATAAATGTCTAGTCATTCCTTCGAATGTATCCATAACATCTTCTTGGTTTACGAATGCCATTTCACAGTCTATCTGAGTAAACTCAGGCTGTCTATCAGCACGTAAATCCTCGTCACGGAAACACTTTACTATTTGGAAGTATCTATCCATACCACCTACCATTAACAGCTGTTTGAATGTTTGTGGTGATTGTGGTAAAGCGTAGAATTCTCCAGCATTCATACGAGAAGGCACTACGAAGTCACGTGCTCCTTCAGGAGTAGAGCTAATTAAGTAAGGAGTTTCTACCTCACAGAAATCTTGAGCAGAAAGATAATTTCTTACCTCTTGAGCTACCTTGTGTCTAAACAATAAATTGTTCTTCACTGGATTTCTACGGATATCTAAGTAACGGTATTTCATACGGATATCTTCTCCACCATCAGTATCATCTTCGATAGTAAATGGAGGAACAGCAGATTCGTTTAATACTGTTAGCGTATCTACTAAAATCTCAATATCTCCAGTAGGGATATTTGGGTTTTTAGAAGCGCGTTCGATTACTTGTCCTTTTACTTGAATTACAAACTCTCGTCCTAGGTTTTTAGCTGCTTCGAATACTGCTTTATCAGTTCTCTCTGCATCAAAGATTAATTGTGTAATCCCGTAACGGTCACGTAAATCAACCCAAATCATAAAACCTTTATCGCGATGCTTGCTTACCCATCCTGATAGGGTAACTTCTGTATTTATATCCGAAGCTCTTAAGGCTCCGCAATTATGCGTTCTGTACATTGCTAAAAATTATTTCCTACAAATTTATAAACTTATTATGAATGATAGAATAAAAGCCAAAACAATATGTCTTAGATTTTATAAATATCTATTTTTAAGCTATTTCCCTTTTTTTTATTTTGATAAATACATAAGCCAATATCGCCCCACATAGTGCTAATCCTGCCCCTACCCATTCAGGAGAGTTGTATCCTAACCCCATGGTGATAGGTAGTCCTCCTAATGAGGCTCCTAATGCATTACCAATATTGAAGGATGCTTGTCCAGCTGAAGCAGCTAACATTTCAGAACCTTTCGCATTGTTGATTAATAACATCTGTAAAGGAGAACCGATTGTGAAAGCAACTAATCCAGTGATAAGAGACATCGCATAAGCCATCCATTGAATATGTACTGTGTAATATACGATAATTAAACAAGTTGCCATTGCACAGAAAGAGAAAATAACGGCTTTAGCAGGCGGGAAGGTATCGGCTAATTTTCCTCCTACGAAGTTTCCTAAGAACATACCTAACCCTACTAGGGTCATGACTAAAGGTATTTTTGCTTCTGATATTAAAGCGATATTAGTCATCATCGGTGCGATATAACTGATCCAAGCAAATAGTCCTCCTGTACCTATAGAGATTAAGGCTACCAATACCCATGCAATAGGTGTTTTAAAGAAAGCGGTTTGTTTCTTTAGATTTGTCTCTTTGTCTGCTTCTAACTTAGGTATCCAAAATGCGATAGTGATAGCAGATACGATTCCTAAAGAAGCGATTAACATATAGGCTGTTCTCCATGAATACTCTTGTCCGATGTAGGTACTCAATGGCACTCCTACTAGATTAGCGGTAGTAAGCCCTGCGAACATGATGGCTACTGCTTGAGCCTCTTTTCCTTTTTGAGCTAATCGTGTTGCTACCACAGACCCTACCCCAAAGAATGCTCCATGAGGAAGTCCTGACATAAAACGAGAAATAATTAATGTTGTATAACTTGGAGACAATACGAATAGTAAGTGAAAGAATGAGAACATCACCATTAATGCTATCAATACTTTATGAGGAGCATATTTATTAGAAGACATGACCAATAATGGAGCCCCTACTACTACCCCTAATGCATAAGTAGAGATGAAGTTACCCGCTTTAGGTATGCTTATTTGTAAGTCTTTAGCGATGTCAGGTAGTAGTCCCATCATTGAGAATTCTGTCATTCCGATGGCTAGCCCACCTACAGCTAATGCTATTAAACTTTTGTTCATTGTTGTTTTACTGAGTTTGATTTTATGTACTATTATAATGTTTCTTTTCCTCTTTCGTATTGATTTGCCCATGCTAGACTTACACCTAGTTCATTAGCCGCTCTCATGACGAAGTGAGGATCTCTTAGAAATTCTCTACCGAGTAAGATACAGTCAGCTTGATTGGCCTTCAGGATATCTTCTGCCTGTTGTCCTGTTTTGATTAGACCTACTGTTCCTACTAATATATTGGACTGTTGTTTGATTGCTTCAGCAAAAGGAACCTGATAATTAACCTCAACTTTTATTTGTTGATGTCTTACTAGCCCTCCTGTACTCACATCTATAAGTTCTACCCCTTTATCATATACTATTTTAGCGAGTTCTATACTTTCTTCTAGAGTCCAACCTCCATCAGCCCAGTCAGTGGCTGATATTCTTAACCACAGACTTTGTGTAGTCAAGACAGATTTAACAGCCTCTATCACTTCTAAGACGAATCTAATCCTATTCTCAAAAGTTCCTCCATACTCATCTGTACGTAGATTGGTTAAGGGAGATAAGAACTGATGTAGTAAGTAACCATGAGCACCGTGTAGCTCTATGATTTCATAGCCTGCTTTTACAGCGCGTTCAGCCCCTTGTCTAAAAGCATCTATTATTCTCTTTATCTCTGCAGTATCCATTGCTATCGGAAGGTTTTCTCCTTCGTTGAAGGCAATAGCTGATGGAGCTATAGTTTGCCACCCGTTCTCATTATTGGGAGCTATCTGCGCTCTATTTATCCATGGCTTGTCACAGCTAGCCTTTCTTCCTGCATGGGCTAACTGTATACCAGGTACAGTACCTTGACTTTTTATAAATTCCGTTATCTGCTTTAGTTTCACTATATGTTCATCAGACCATATTCCTAAATCAGCATAGGTTATTCTACCTTCAGGAGTCACAGCAGTCGCTTCTTGTACAATGGCAGCAGCTTTTCCTATCGCAAATTGACCATAGTGTACAAGGTGCCAATCACTCGCAAAACCATCTTTTGCAGAATACTGACACATAGGTGAAACAATGATTTTGTTGTGTAAAGTGTTGTCCCTTAGTTTTAAAGGAGAAAATAGAGTTTTCATAATTTGTGTGTTGTTTGGTGGTGCAAAATTATTAAATCCAAAATAGAATAGAAGGTCTTTTGTCCTAAAAGATATTTTCAGCAATAAAAGTTACAATAATTTGAGGAGTTCTTCTCAAGTAACCCTATATTTGTTATTTATAATTAATTTAAATAAAGACATAATGAGAATGACTTCTAAGGTTATTATTAGCACAGTACTAGCAGCCCTGCTTTTTGTAGGTTGTAAGAAAGAAAACACTAAAGCTTCTTCTGAAGAGACGATTACGATAGAGAACATGGGTAGATCAGTTAGTTTTAATAAAAAACTAGAGAATGTTGTAGTCTTCGACGTGGGAGCGATGGAGAATATGGCAGAATTAGGCATTCCATTTAAGGGAATGGCTAAGGTATACAGCCCTAACTTCCTTTCTAAATATGCAGATGATGAGAGTATTGTGAACGTAGGATCTTTTATGCAGCCTAACTATGAGTTAGTAAGTTCAGTAGATCCAGATCTAATCATTATGAGTAATTGGTTTGATAAAGATTACCCAGAGTTTTCTAAGATTGCACCTACAATCTCTTTAGGTATCTCAGGAAGTAATTATTTAGCAAGTACAAAAGACAATCTTAAAACAATTGGTTCTGTTTTTCAAGTAGAAGATAAGGCAGATAAATTGATTGAAAATATTGATACAAAAGTAGCTGAGATGAAAGAAGTGATTAATAAGAGCGATGCTAAAGCTTTATTAATCCTGTATAACAATAAGAGTTATAGTGCCTTCGGAGAGGATTCTCGCTATGGATATATCTTTAATGACTTAGGTGTGAAGTCTGCAGCTGCTGGTCTAATGGGTGGAAGCGATCATGGTAATGTAGTATCTAGTGAGTTCGTACTAGAGCACAACCCTGATATTATCTTTATCATCGATAGAGGTGCTGTAATGGAAAATGTAAATGCGGATAAGAAAGAAGTGGAGAATCCATTGATTCAAAAGACTAATGCATATAAGAATGGAAAGATTGTTTATCTAGATCCTAATGCATGGTATCTAGCAGGAGGAGGGTATATCTCTCTAAACATTATGTTAGATGAAGTAATGAAAGCGTACAAATAATAAAGTAAAAAGCTTCTCGAAAGAGAAGCTTTTTTTATGTCTATTGTTTTTTAACGAACAGATTACTTGCTATTTTTTTGGTGATAGTGATCGTATGGTCATCTACTCTGATGGTGTACGACTGATCAAAAGGCTCTATATCTAATATCTCTAGTTTTGATCCTAACGATATTTTCTGTTTATCTAAGTATTGTAAGAACTCCGTAGAAGAATCTTTCACCCCTACACATACCACTTCTTTATTAGCCTCTACCTCAGATAATAACTTCTTATCTATCTGTTTTATTTCTCCTTTTTCGTTAGGAATAGGGTCTCCATGAGGATCTTCTGTTGGGAATCCTAGAAATGCATCTAGTTTATTAATTAACTTTTCTGACTTTATATGTTCTAGTTCTTCTGCGACATCGTGAACTTCATCCCAATTAAATCCAAGTTTATCCACTAAGAATACCTCCCATAGTCTGTGCTTTCTCACGATCATCTTAGCAGCCATAACTCCCTTAGGAGTAAGTGTAACTCCTTGATACTTTTGATATTTAATCAGCTCCTTATCATTTAGCTTCTTTATCATATCTGTCACAGATGAGGCTTTAGTTTCGATTTTTGCAGCAATAGCATTAGTCGAAATTCCTTGAGTTTGCCCTAGTGATAAATGGAATATAGTTTTTAAATAATTCTCTTCTGAATAGGTAAGCATGGATTGTTTTTTTGTTTAAATACAAAGTTAGTGTTTTTTTAATTACAAATTAATTTTTAGCTTTGCCTAAATTTAATTAAAAGCCATGTGTAAAAGTATTTTTAAACTTGTAACAATAAATATTTTTCTTTGTCTCTTTTTTGCATTGAATTCCTATGCTCAAAATATCAAAGGAAAAGTTCTTTCTAATGGTACTGTGCTTTCTTATGCTACAGTTACCTTAGTAGGGACAGATAAGGGAGTAGTCACTGATGAGCAAGGTGGTTTTACTTTCGAGTCAGTAAAAGAAGGAACCTATACTGTGAAGGCAGACTTCGTAGGTTTTGCAGCTCAGACTAAAAAGGTAACTGTAAAAGGAACTCAGACCAGTACAGTATCTTTCGACCTAAAAGAAGATGCTAATCTAGATGAGATCGTTATCTCGGGTACACTGAAGCCTGTGCTAAAGTCAGAAGCAGTAGTACCTGTAGAGATATATACGCCAGCATTCTTTGAGAAGAATCCTACTGCTAGTTTATTTGACGCTGTACAGATGATTAACGGAGTACAACCTCAGCTAAACTGTAATGTATGTAATACAGGAGACATCCATATCAATGGTATGGAAGGGCCGTATACTATGATCCTGATCGATGGTATGCCTATCGTATCTTCTCTATCGACTGTATACGGGCTATTCGGTATCCCGACGAATATGATCGAGAGAGTAGAAGTAGTTAAGGGACCAGCCTCTTCACTATACGGAACAGAAGCGATGGGTGGTATTATCAACGTGATTACTAAAGATCCAGAGCACGCAGCGAAGTTAAGCGTAGATGCTTTTAGCACGACTTGGTTAGAAAACAATATAGATTTAGGAGCTAGTTATAAACTAGGGAATAAAGTAACAGGACTTTTTGGAGGGAACTACTTTAAGTTCGGAGAACGAAAAGATAAAAACGGGGATGGTTTTACAGACGTAACTCAGCAAGACAGAGTATCTCTATTCAATAAAGTATCTCTAAAGAGAAAGGATGATAAAGTAGCTAGTCTTGCACTGCGCTATGTATATGAAGACAGATGGGGAGGAGAGACTAACTGGAAGCGCAAGCAACACCGCGGAGGAGAAGACGTATATGCAGAGAGTATCTTCACTAACCGCTTCGAAGCGATAGGGATGTACCAGCTACCGACTACAGAGAATATCTATACACAGTTCTCTTATATCTATCACAAGCAGAACTCTATGTATGGACCAGAGTCTTATGATGCGAAACAACAAGTAGCTTTCGCTCAAGCTTATTGGGATAAGACCTTAGGAAATCACAGTCTTTTACTAGGTTCGTCATTTAAGTACACTTATTATGATGACAATACTCGTGCTACGGGTATCTATGATGAGAATGGATTAGTAAAGAATCAACCAGAAGAAACTCCGATACCAGGTATCTTCATCCAAGATGAATGGACGCTTAATAAAAAGAATAAATTATTATTAGGATACCGTTTTGACTATGATAAGACACATAAAGGGATTCACTCTCCACGAGTAGGATATAAGTACACACCTCATCCGCACCATACCTTAAGAGGGAGTTTTGGTACAGGATTCCGTGTAGTGAATGTCTTCACAGAAGATCACAGAGCGTTATCAGGAGCTAGAGAAGTAGTATTCGCTGAGAAACTAGACCCAGAGAAATCATACAATGCTAATATCAACTATACAGTGAAAGTACCTTCTAATTTCGGAGTGTTTAATTTCGATTTGAACGGGTTCTATACTTATTTCACGAATAAGATTGATGCAGATACAGATACAGACCAGACTAAGATTATCTATGCTAACCTAGATGGGCATGCTATCTCTAAAGGGGTCTCTCTTAACGTAGATGTGACATTTGACTTCCCACTGAAGTTGATGGCAGGAGCTACTTATATGGATGTATTCAGAAAAGAAGATGGAGTACGTGAGCAAATCTATCATTCTCCTAAATGGTCAGGTAACTTTATCGCAAGTTATAACTTCGGTAGTGGATTTACAGCAGATTTGACATCAGACTGGAAGGGACCGATGAGATTGCCACGTGTAGAGAATGACTATCGACCAGAGTACTCACCATGGACAGTATTAGCGAATATCCAAGTGACTAAGAAGTTTAACAACGGATTCGAAGTATATGGCGGAGTGAAGAACTTATTCAACACGCTACCAAAAGAAGATCCTATCTCTAGATGGTGGGATCCATTCGGAGAGCCAGGTAATGGTGTAGCACCACCTCCAGGTAGAAATGATGTAATCTTCGAACCAAACGATTATAGTTATACTCCATTGCAAGGGATAAGAGGATTCTTAGGAGTGAGATATAACATTTTTTAGTTAGCACATAAGCAGAATGACGAGATTTTATTTTTTTTTCATGTTTAGTTATTTCTTTGGGTTAGCACTCCATGCTCAACCCAAAGAGATAATGTTTTCGGAGTTAGAGCAAGTGATGGCTACTGACCCTAAACCCGTTGTCGTATTTATGCATACAGACTGGTGTAGCTATTGTGCTCTGATGGAAAAGAAGACGTTGAACAATGATAAAGTGATGCAGAAGTTAGATGAAGACTTTTATTTCATCTCTTTTAACGCAGAACAAGAAGAAGCTATAGAGTATAAAGGAAAGCGCTATGAGCTGAGAAAGACTGGTGTCCATGCGAAGCAGCACGAGTTAGCAAAAGAATTAGCTCAGTCTAATGCTTATCCAGCTGTTATATTTCTCAATGAGAAACTAGAGATCATGTATAGACATTTTGCGTATGTACGATCTAATGATATGTATAAACTACTGAATGCTATAAAACCTTCTTAGCATTTAGAATAATAAGACTAGATGCAGTACAGAACGTTAAGCGTATATGTATTGGCGATTTAATAGTTGCAGTACTAGTACATCTGTGCGTATACATTTGTATTAGATACATAGTTAGTTAGAATTATGTTGCAGGCCTTACACAGTATACCACTGTGTAAGGCCTTTTTTTGTTTAGTAATGTTAGATATGCTGTACACTGTATGATAGGTATTACTCCTAATTCTCTTTTTGCTTTCTTGCTTACATAAAGCGATTATGGTATAGTTGATTTCGATTTGATTTCGATGTGCTAGGCTAGTGGTCGGCTTATTTATGGTGTTTTTAAGCCGACCAAATGCCCATCACAAGCCGACCAAAAGCCGACCACCCTATTTAAAAACATAAAAAAGACTATTTTTTGATCGTTTTGTCGGGTTTAATAGGATTGGAAATGTTGTTTTTTTATTGAGGTTAATGAATATCGTATGAGATAGGAGTTTACTAGTGTATATAATATTGAGTAGATAAGGCATTGATCATACCGACAAGGGCTTTAGAAAACAAAAAAAGGAGTGATAAGCATCACTCCTTTATATAGAACTCGGTTTATTATTATTTTTCTAAAGCTACTTCTTGTGCTTTCACATAGCTTTCTATTAATGCTTGGTAGTTAGGCATTACAGAAGACATTCCCTTAGCATATACAGCCGCATCTTTATGTCTCCATGTTTTTAGGATTTCACTTAATACAGCAGTCGTTGTGATAGGAATTACTCCAGCCATCATCAGTCTATTCATCGTTACTTGTGTAGACATTGGACTCATATCACCAGAAGCATCGATAACAGCGAATACTTCAAACCCTTCTGCAGCAGCTGAGATAGCTGGGAAAGCCACACATACACTTGTCAATACTCCTGCGATCACTAGTTTTTTCTTTCCTGTAGCTCTTACTGCATCTGCAAACTCCTTCGTATCCCATGCGTTTACTTCTCCATTTCTACCTATGTATTGTGCATGAGGAGCTAGTTGGTGAATCTCTGGCATTAGTGGTCCATTAGGTCCTTTTGGCTCAGATGCTGTTGTTATTACTGGGATGTTCTCCACGGCAGCGATTTCTGCTAATACTTTTACATTTTCTCTAAGTGTAGCTACTTCGATATCTTTTACCGTTTGGAATAGTCCACTCTGGTGATCGATTAATAAAAATGCTACGTCGTCTGCGTTGATACGTGTTAACTTGTTCATGGTAATTTATATTTTAATTAATTTTCTGTATCAAAAATACATTGATACTTAGTCAAGTACACTTAATCTAAATTAAGAAAAGATTGAGTGCATCGCTTTGTTGATAAGGGATAAAGACTGTTTAGGTATTCAGATTAGCTTATATACCTTTATTATTTTAATCAAAAACTAAACATTTAGTTTGATAACTAATAAAATAGTTATATGTTTGTGTATATCAAATTAGGATTATGGAAAAATTGACCAATAAAGAAGAAGAGATTATGTGCATCCTTTGGAAGTTAGAAAAGGGATTTGTGAATGATATTCTAGAGCACATGCCAGAGCCTAAGCCACATTATAATACACTCTCTACGCTAGTTCGTATATTAGAAGAAAAAGGGGTCGTGTCTTATAAAGCTTATGGCAAGTCACATCAGTACTATCCTCTGGTAAAGAAAGAGGATTATCGAAAGATGTTTATGGAAGAGACTATGGAGAAGTACTTTGATAATTCGTTTAGCAATCTAGTGAGTTTCTTCGTGAAGGATAAGAAATTATCTAAGACAGAGCTAGAAGAGCTAATGGATATTATAGAAAAGAATAAAAAATAGTTTGATTATCAACCAACCAATCAACTGAATTATGACACCTATTCTTATTTATATATTAAAGGTAAATGGGCTACTGCTGGTAGTGTATTTATGCTATAAACTGTTTTTACAGAAAGAGACCTATGTCAAGACGAACCGACTGTACTTTATAAGCGGGATTTTTTTGAGTTTAATATTGCCTTTGCTTACTTATACGAAGGTAGAAACTATCAACTTAGCGCCAATGCCTCTCCCGATTGTGGATGTGATGGAGGATGTGAAACTAGTACAGGAGAAGAGTCTATGGACGATGAATGAGGTGTATCAGTACACATCTTATCTTTATTTAACGATCACGCTGTTGAGCCTTTTGTGGTTTGGGTATAAACTGATTAAGTTAACTAGACGTATTAGTAATATGCCTAAGACAGCTATTCATCAGAATATACGAGTAGATAGATCGAGTAGTGATGCTTATTCTTTTCTACACTATATCGTATTGCCAAAGGATTATGAAGAGCTGAGCCAGCTAGAGGTAGTACTACTCCATGAGGAAGTACACGTCCATCAGAAGCACAGTTTAGATCTTATCCTCTTAGAGGGGTTAAAACACGCATTCTGGTTTAATCCGATGATACGACTACTACAGAAAGAGGTAAACCTAAATCTGGAGTATATCGTAGATCAAGAGATTGCGAAACGAGAGGATAGCTATACGTATCAACGCGCTCTCGTACTATACGAGTCTAATAAGATAGCGTGTGTACCTGTGGTGAATACTTTTGGCTCTTCAGATCTGAAGAAGCGTATATTAATGCTTAACAACCCAAAATCAACTAATATGAAACGTTTAAAATTATTATTAATCACTCCTGTATTAGCAGGGTTCTTTTTCCTTTTTCAGATAGAGGTAAAAGCAAAATATATAGAGAGTCCAGCTTTTGAAGAAGATCATGTAGAAGACATTTTATTAGATGAGTATACAAGTATGACTACTGACGCAGAAGAGGATCAACTAGATCAATCTGGTAAAAAGAAGGCTCCTAGTCATGATGATATGGCAGCAATAGCGGAAGAAGCTATAAGAATAGGAGAGGAAGCGTCTAGACTAGTGGATGAAAGTGAGCGTATAAGAGAAGAGGCTGAGCGCGTAAGCAAAGTGATACTAGAAGAGAGAAAAGTAATTCTAGCTAAGGCGGAAGAAATACGAAAAGAAGAGTTAGCTAAAGCACGAAAAGTAGTTTTAGAAGTACGAGAAGAAGAGTTAGCTAAAGCAAAAGAAGCACGAAAAGTAGCTTTAAAAACACGAGAAGAAAGCCTAGCTAAAGTGGAAGCTGCTCGCTCTAGAATGCTAGAAGAGAGAAAGGAAAGGGAAGCAGCAAAAGGTGATCTAGATTTTCGTTTGGAAGAACGCAGAAAGAAGTTGTCTGAAGACGCGGTAATAGATGGTAAGAATGTAGTTATCATTAAATCAGGTAAGCGCAGTAAAGGGGAGTTTGTGTATTATGTAAACGGAAAGCTGTATGATGAGAGTAATAAACATGAAGCAGAAGCATTAATAGAGAAGTATGGTACTAAAGGTATACGTGTTTATAGTAGAGCAGCTGCAGCTGACGAACTGGGCTATACGGGTAATGGTTCTGTGTATGGCTTTACATTAATGACAGATGAGGATCGTGCGAATGAAGCTAGAGTAGAAGCGATAACTAAAAAATATAAAGAAAAAGTCATCAAGGATATGACTCAAGTACAGAATAGCGACTATAAAGGACTAGTATATGTTAATGGTGTGAAAAAGTCTGCTGAAGATCTAAAAAATATACGCACAGATAAAATGGTGTCAATGGATGTATTTAAAGGTGATGCAGCAGTCGAAAAATATGGTGAAGAAGGAAGAGAAGGTGTTATCCTAATACGTGTAAAACCTTAAGTGAGATTCTTATATAAGATTATGTTAGCGAGTAATTAACCTCATCAATATGATGAGGTTAATTTTTTTAATATAAATAGTATTAATGTTATGTTAATTAAACTTATTTTTCTTTATTATATTTGCATTAAAATATTTTAATATGAAAAGAAATTTACTTGTAATGTGTCTATCACTTGCGACAATGGCAGGAGCCTTTGCTCAGAAATTAGTGATTAAGAAAAGTGTTGTTTATGTAGATAAAACTACTGATCCTTTAGCGAGTATTGAGAAGGTAGATAGTAATACCTATATATATAAGAACCCTCAAGGAGAAAATGTATTTAAGTTGGAGGATATTAATGTAAATACTAGAGTAGCTACTTCATTTCATGTAGTGAATGTGACAGACTTACGTAATAATAAGAGTAATAATATACCTTTTGAGAGTTTATCTTTTGCTTTTGGTAATGAGACTGTATTATTTGCATTAATTTCTAAAGGACAATATAAGTTGATTAATGACAAAGGAATAGACTTTACTGTTTTAGACGCTTTAATGGATGAACCTAAACAAGATGTGATGAGTAGAGTTAATATGATTAATGACTCAGTACAAGCTGTTATTGATAAGGGGATTGCTATCATGGCAGAAAAGAAAATTAGAATAGCTGCTGACAATAAGATTTTTAGTGATAATACGGAAATAGGGAATGTGGTTTTTAAGACAACCAAAGATAATGGGACTATCTATGCATTCTTTAATAAAAAGACAAAAACAACTATTGGATATTGGTCAAGCTTTAAAGAAAAAATTAATATGGGGGATTTGTATAGAGCTGAGAGTCCTGCATATATGTTATTTACTTATGATAATCAACGTTTCAGAGTATATCAGATGTCTAATAATGGTGTAAAAACACCTTTTTCTCAAGAATTATTAGCTATTATGTATGCTAATGGTATTGACTTTGAAAATGTAAGTGATGAAACTATTAAAGTTTTAAGTGATAAGTTAGCAGAAGAAAAGAGAATAGCTAAAGAAAATGATGTAAATATTAGAAGAGAGAAAGGATTCTTAATCGATGGAAAAGGTGAGAGAGTAGAGGGTGAGATTTCTATCGCTTTTGATAATACTGATATGCTGGAGAATGATATTTTTGGTGGATCTGGTAATATAGCTGATATTTCAAGCTATGGTAATAAAGTTTTCGTTTATGCTGAAAATGCAAAAGGTAAGTTTAAGTCAACTAGTTATAAGGCTAGTGATAATGTTAAGTTTGAAGTTACTTTAGCTAAAGATGGTAAAGTAGAGCGCTATGAAGGATTTAATTATGACATTGCAAATAAGACTATGGGATTTTTAAATAAATTAGCTAGTGGGGCTACTTTCTTTAAACATATATATGGAAATAATAAACTCGAATTATTCTACAGCCCTACAGAGAAGTTTTATACTATAAAATTAAAAGATGTTAAGAATGGTTTTGCGACAACTAGAAGTGATCAAGATAAACTTATAGCAGCTATTAAAGCTTATCTAGGATGTGAATCAATTAATTTAGATTAGCCTAGAAGGATTAAAACAATTAGTAGATAAGTACGATACTCAATGTAACTAGCTATTATAAATTAAGAATAAAAAAAGCCCAAGTCTAATTTTAAGCTTGGGCTTTATTATTTTATGTAATGTATCTATCTAGAAAATACGTTTAATCACGTGGAATATTTGGTATACGCTATTAATAGGGTATTCAAATGGTTCGTATATTTTATTACGGCTAGATAAGGTGATGACACCTTTTTTCTCGTCATAGTTCGTAATGTCTTTTAAGAAGGTAGCATCCTTAGTGATGACGATAAACCCATAAGTCGTGTTTCTAAAACCGCCTTCCCATAGGTGACGTCCTACTTCACGTCCTAGTACTTCTGCTCCATCAGGGGTATCTTCTATGTTCCCTCCATTCATAGAGTCTCCTACTACATCAAAGGCCTTGTAATGTATCCACCCGACCAAGCCCATATTTCATAAGCTAACGTAAGGTAGTAAGTTTGCTTGAAATAATAAAGAGATGAGCAAACAAGAAATAATGTACTCTCATGTAGAGGATTGGAAAACAAGTGGATTAACGCAATCAAGATACTGTGAAAGTGTCGGAATTAAATTAGCAACCTTTAGTTATTGGGTGGTTAAGTATAAGGCAAAGTCAGAGTCAACGCAATTAGACAATAATTTTATAACTGTAACAAAAGGTCAAGTCATCAATACTCAGGAATATGAGATAGTATATCCCAATGGTGTAAAGTTACGTCTACAAACGGATAATCTTAGTGAACTATATTCATTAGTAAACTTAGTGTAATGTTTAGTTTGAGTAGTTCTAATCAATTTCATTTGTATAGACAAGCTTGTGATATGCGCAAGAGTTTTGATAGCCTTTGTGGACTTGTCCAGAATGAACTTAATCAAGTAGCTCATAGTGGAAGTGTCTATATATTTATCAATAGACGCTGTAATCAAATGAAGCTCTTGCATTGGGAAGCAGGAGGCTTTGTACTATACCACAAGCGCTTAGAACAAGGAACTTTTGCTTTTCCCACGCATAGTAAAGCTCAAATAAGTTGGACTGATTTAGTACTGATGATAGAGGGAATCCAGGTTATCAAAAGTAACCAAAAAAGGCGTTTTTTATTGAAGTAAAACAGGTTAAAACCTTGTATATTCTGGGCTTTTGACGTATTTTTACTTCATGGAAATAGACTTAGAAAACTTATCGAAAGAACAACTTTTGGCGCTTATAAAAAAGCAGTCTAAGACTATTTCCAAACAAGACAAAATAAATACTAAGTTAGAGCAAAAGACATCTAAGTTAGAGCAAAAGACATCTCAGCTAGAACAAGAAAAGCAAGAACTCCAACGCTTAGTAGATCTTTTACGACGCATGCAATTTGGACAAAAACGCGAGCGTTTCGAAGACCCTAATCAAACACAGTTACCTTTAGAGGTTCAGCAAGCAGTCCTGGAAGAACAAG
Organism: Myroides odoratimimus; assembly: GCF_004337635.1. Lineage (NCBI taxonomy): Bacteria > Pseudomonadati > Bacteroidota > Flavobacteriia > Flavobacteriales > Flavobacteriaceae > Myroides > Myroides odoratimimus. The sequence goes on along the minus strand of NZ_CP037427.1, from coordinate 987,828 downwards.
AAGAAGTAATCAAACAAGAGATCACTTATTCTCGTCAGAAGAAAAAACATCCAGGAAGAGCTAAACTACCCGATCATTTACCTGTAGAAGAAATAGAAATCTACCCAGAGGGAGATTTATCTGATAAGATTTGCATTGGTAAAGAAACTACAGATGTCTTAGATTATGTTCCAGGTTACTTTAAAATAAAACGTTACATCCGATATAAATACGCCACGAAAGACAAAGACAATACGCAAATCAGTATTGCACTGCTTCCAGAGCGAATTATAGATAAAGGAATACCTTCTGAAGGATTATTATCTACAATACTTGTTGACAAATACGTAGATCACCTTCCGCTATATAGACAGAAGCAACGCTTTTCAAGAGAAAATATCGATATAGCTTCTTCTACTATAGATGGCTGGGCAGCTCAATGTATAGATGCTTTAAAACCACTATATGAAAAGCTTCTGCTGGACATCAAAAATGAAGGATATCTTCAAGTTGATGAAACCACCATCAAAGTCTTAGATGAGAAAAAGAAAGATAAATCTCATCTTGGGTATTATTGGGTGTATCACGCACCTATATCCAAACTCGTAATGTTCAATTACAGTCCCACACGTAGTGGTAGCGCTGCACTACCTGTATTAGAAAACTTCAAAGGATATCTGCAAACCGATGGTTATAGCGGATACAAAGCCTATGGAGCTAAGTCTGGTGTAGTTCATCTGGGCTGTTGGGCACACGCTCGTCGTGAGTTTGAAAGAGCTCTTGACAATGATAAGACAAAAGCACAGCATGTACTTGTAGAAATACAAAAACTATATGCTGTAGAAAGAAAAGCAAAAGAACAAAACTTAACCCCAGAGCAAATTAAAGAACTTCGATTAGAACAAAGCTTACCAATCATCAATGAACTGGGTAAATATATGTTTGTTCAAATGAAACTCGTACTTCCTAAAAGTCAAATAGGTAAAGCTTTTGCTTACTCACAAACTAGATGGGATAATCTTAGTGCGTACTTATATGATGGAAACTTACAGATAGACAATAATCTCATTGAAAATGTAATTAGACCAGTAGCTATTGGACGTAAAAACTATCTCTTTGCAGGATCACACGATGCAGCTCAAAGGGCGGCTATGGCGTATACGTTTTTTGCTAACTGCAAAAAGCACGATATTAATCCATACCAATGGCTTAAATATGTTCTAGAAAATATTCAATCTATCAACCACAAGAACATTACAGATTTATATCCTCATAACTATAAAACATTAAACTCAAACGTTGTAGAAGAATAATTATATCTCACAAGATGTACTTGCTCGGGTGCATACCTTGTAATGACCAAGCCCAAACTTATCTACTCTGAACTGTACTGTGTCAAACTCTTGTATAAGCTGTGCGTCATCCTGATAGCAGGTAATATAAGAAGCATGAGCTGATGAAGGGATCTTCAGTACCTCTATATAGATACGCCCATCAGGGTAGAAGGTAAACTTGTTTCCGTGGTTATTATACATAATCTCTGGTACAGTATCCTTCGTGATATTAGTCGCTTCGAAGTTATATAGCTCCTGAGTAGGAGTATCTCCAGTTAGTTCTTGTATCGCTGGAGATGTATGTGATGTTAATAACATACTTCCTTCTCCTGTTAGTAACCAATGTTTGCTCAAGCTTAGGGCAAATTTGGTTAGATTCTCTATAAAGTTATCGCTGATGTTTACACGTCCATTTACTATCTGAGAGAAAGAAGACTTAGTATACCCTAGTTTTTGTGCTAGATCTGTTTGGTTCTTCGCTAATCCCTCAAAGAAAATCCACTTGATGGCATCGTTTACGCGTTGAATTCTATCCATAATAGTAATGATATTTAAAAAACTTTGTTTCTAATTGTTTTTATAATCGAAACTTTGTTTGTGTATTTGTAAAAGTAATAGGAACAAAATTAGTCAAAAAAAGCATAGGTAGCTAATTTTAAAGGGATAAACTGAAATAATAGCGGTAGAATACTTCGACAGATACAAGTAAGATATTCTAGATAAGCAGTAAAAATCTCCTTTATAATACGAACGATGTTTATATTTTGGGTATGTCTTGTTCGATATATCAATACCAAAAATAAATTGTTATGAAAGCAGTGATGAGTACATCAACCGTATTTGAAGCAGGAGAACCAGCTATTCTGACTTTAAAAGAGAAACAAAGCATAGAGCGTGAACTGTATCTATACAGCGCTTTATACAGAACGAATGGTACTGGATACTTTACCTCAGGGGAGCGTATCTGTATAAACCAAGAGAGAGGGTATCACCTAAGCGTAGGTGGAGAAGAAGAGCTAATGCCTTATCAAATATCTAGTGAATTAGAAGAAAAAGTAGCTAGGCTAAGAGATAGAAGGTAGTGGATAAGGAATAAGTGATTATAAATAAAGTTTCGATTATTAAGTTGTTTTATCATTAAAAATAAAAGTTATGACAAAAAGAGTAGCAGGTAGTCAATTAAATAAGTTGAGAAGATATAAACTGATCTTGGATTTATATAACCAATACAAGACAGAAGACATCCCAGTGACGGTGGTATGGAAGAAATATATCTGTCCTGTGTATCCTATCTCTCGTACGACTCTATATGAAGTGCTGAATACGCCAGTGTATAAAGAACTCGCAAAAATAGAAGCAACCATGAAAGACCTAGATTAGAGTTATCAACAGTGTTTATAAGATGTGAACAGAGTTGTTCAGTCTCTTGACAACAAATAGGTTATGGTGTTGATAAGTGAGATCTTTGTAGGGTAATAATCAGGTTATCAACAGTGATTATAGGAAGTGAACAGAAGTGTTCAGTTACTTAACAGAAAGTTGAGTTAGGGTATTAAAAGAGCAATCTTTGTAGAGTAGAAATGCAGAAATAAAGAGTGTTTCGAAAGACTGAACAGAGTTGTTTAGTTGCTTAACAGAAAGTTGAGTTTGGGCAGTAAAAGAGCGACCTTTGTAGAGTAGAAATGCAGAAATAAAGAGTGTTTCTTAAGACTGAACAGAAGTGTTCAGTTACTTAACAGAAAGTTGAGCTGAGGTAGTAAAAGAGCGATCTTTGTAGAGTAGAAATGCAGAAGTAAAAATTAGGAATATAGGAGTAGTACTTGCACAATTGGGGCCTACGTGCAATGTCTTTCCATCAGTATATTCTTTCAATTACAGATGAGAGCAATCTCATCACAGTATTCATAATCCAATAAAAATAGAGTAAAGTGTACTTGCTGTCAAAAAGCGAGCAAGGATAATTATGTCTTTATTGTTTAGAAAAATATTAACCAATCAAAAAATAAAATTATGTCAACAGAACAGAAAACAAAAGAGACTGTATGCACATCAGATGATGCTATGGTAGTAGTAACGACAAAGGTAGAAGTAAATAAAGACCAATGCTGTGGAGGTGGAAACCAAACAGGTGATTTCGTCACACAAGAGGAGTTTAGAAAATATCAGAAGTTTGTTAGACTTCATGGAGGTAAAGATATTTATTATAATTATCAATTAAGCGATGGAGTGACACCAGCTGATTTTGGTAATATCGATGATTATAACTTTAGAGGAGGAAAGATTAAAGTATATAATAATGATAATATAGAAGTTAGTACTTATTACGTAGAAACAGGGCGTAGTATTCATGATAGAATATCTAATATAGAAGAGTTTTTTGGAAAAAATATAAAATTCACTCTGTCTTATTACGACTCCTCAATTGAATCTGATAAGTCTAAATAAATTTCTAATATGAATAAAGTATAACCAATCCCAAAACCAGATAGCTAATGAATGAAACAATAATAGCGACGGTAGTGGGCTTCGTTTCATCATTAGCGACATGGTGGGCGGCTAGACGCAAGAGTAAAGCTGAGGTACAAAGCTCAGAGCTCGATAATGTAGAGAAATCTCTAAAATACTATAGAGATATAGTAGATGACTTAGGAATTAAATTAAAAGAAGCTACCAACGAGCTTTATAAAACGTCTAATCTGCATCGCGAGGCTATCGATGAGCTAACTGCTGCTAAGAAGGTAATCAGCAATCTAGAACAGAAATTAGAGAAATTGGCTCTACAGAATAAAGAGTTAATCGATGAACTAAGGAAATATAAACAGCTAAATGGCAAGAGAGAATGAGAACACAATTAGTTAGACAAGCTCAGAGTCAACTCCATGTACAGGAATGGCCTATCAAGAATAATAAAGGACCTGGAGTAAAAAAGTATCTGAACAGTGTAGGGCTAGGTGAGGGGTATGCGTGGTGTATGGCTTTTGTGTACTGGTGTGTACAAGAGGTGTGTACTGATTATAAACTGTCAAACCCTTTAAAGAAAACGGGAGGAGTTTTAGCTCAATGGAATGCGAGTAAAGAGCTTCGTGTTATGAAACCTGAGGTAGGAGATATCTTCATCATGGACTTTGGAAAAGGATTAGGTCATACAGGTATCGTGATTGCTGTGAATAGTGATGTCATCACAACTATAGAAGGGAATACGAATGATCAAGCAAGTAGAGAAGGGTATATCGTGGCTGAGAAGAAACGTCATGTCCAAACGATCAATAAAGGATTTATCAGCGTGTTTAGTAACTCGTGACGTTATACAGTCTACCCAATCACAAAATCAAAAAAACTATATGAATATGAAAAAGCATGATCGATATATGCTCGTTTTTTTAGTGTTGTTGTTAGCACTTCTATTGATGAGCTGTGGTAGTCGCAAGACAGCGATTAATATGCAACCGACAACCACTGAGCAGGTAACCCATACGGTAGAAGAAGTAAAGAGGGATACGTTACTGGTAATCCCTGCTGATAAGAGTCAGTATGTGGCTGAATTAGCTGTACAAGGAAATAAAATAGTTGTGAAAGATGCGAATATAAAGCGCAGTAAAAACAAGGTGTTACAACCGCCAAAAGTACAGCTTCAAAATAATAAGCTAATCGTGGACTGTGAGTCAGAAGCTCAACGACTGTTCTTCGAATGGAAGGATAAGTTTATCAAAGAACAAAAGGTAGTGGAGACAAGAATACCCGTAGCTGTACCCCTGAGTCTATCATGGTGGCAACAGACACAGATATGGCTGGGAAGAGGGTTTGTGTTGTTGGTGGCTCTAGGTATGACAGGCTTTATCATTAAGTCGAGAATATAAAATATTAACCAATCAATAAATAGCACATAGTTGAATAGAGCGTTATATGAGGCTATGTGTATAAATCAATTAATTAACCAATAAAAAAAGTAAAATTATGTCAACAGAAAGAGATGAAACAATTGTGAACAATACTTATATTGTTCAAGCGAAAGCGGATAATAAGACAATTTCATATAATGATCAAGATGAACTACAAGTTATCAATATACCCGAAGAAAGTATTATTGATAAGAAAGTGCCTGGTTATGAAACCTACCATAGAGAAGTGTATAATTTTGGAGATATAAGCACTATAAATGTTGTTAAGTGCGAAGATAGTGGAAGTCTTATTGTACAAGAAAAACGTTTCGGAGACAATATGCTTAAAGATATTGTTAGTATAGATTATAATTATCAAGATAACAATCTTCAAAGAAGGCTTTTATATGGTTATATGAGTAACTCTGAATATCTTGAATATGTTATGAAGTATGATGTTAATACTTTTTCGGTGGGGACTTCAGATAGTGGAGTTGGAATGAGATTAGAAGGTGAGTCTGTAGGTATTCATTTGACAGGAAAATCAGCAGGATTGAGTTTAACAGGAGAAGAAGCTAATTTATCTGTTAATGGTAAAGAGGTGGTGCGTAGTATCAATGGTGTTTTAGCAGATGAGTCTGGAGAGTTACCATTAGAACTGAATGTATTAACTAGTGCTGATGGTACGAAGTTTAAACTAATGGTTTCTAACGAAGGCTTCTTAGGAGTACAGAAGATTCAATAGAACTGATTTACCAATGCCCTAAGTTCGCTTAGGGCATTGGTTTTAATACCCCGTTCTTTAGAAGTAGTGATTTAGTGGCGATAGTGTCGACTAGATCTGTATTATGGTCTGTGATGATGATGATTTTGTGTCTAGCAGTAGTTCTAATAGCGTCTGCTATAAACTCTTGTAGCAGAGGAGAAATACCAGCGAAGGGTTCGTCTAATAGACAGATAGGCTGAGGTAAGTTTAGAATGTAAAGCGTCTGGATGAGTTGTTGTTCACCTGTTGATAAGTCACTAATCTTAGTATTTAAATATTGATGAAGGGATGTGCTTCGAATCATGTCTTCTTTCACAACATCTTTTACTGTAAGATGCTTAGGAAAGATATTGAATTGTGGTTTATAGCTGAAGTACTGATTAAGCTTATGGCGATTAGTTATTATTTCATTATCCACTTTGATATGGATGTGATCAGGTTTTGTATTACCGAATAAGATTTTCATTAATGTACTTTTACCAGCGCCATTGCGTCCACGAATATTGAGTATATCTCCTGTGGAAGCAGAGAAGTATATGCCCCTGAGTACTGGGTTACTATCAGTCGTGTAGCTAAGGCTGTCAATATGTAGGGTATGGTTATAGGACATGTAATAAATATTGAATGAGACATGTGATGACTAAACAGCATAAAGCGGTTAGGAGTAAGGTTTTTATAATCGGTGTTTGATTGTTGCGGTGATAGAATAGTTCGTTCTTCTTGAAGGTCAGAAAGTAGATACTGTATAGACCTAACGTGATTATAGGGATAAAGAAAAACAGAACATTGCGCATCGCTATACTTAGGATAATATTTAAGGTGAGTATAGATAGTATGTTTCTCCAAGGGATAATCATATTGGGATGCATAAATGTATAGTAGTTAGATTAATAAGGTGTAATGTACCTCTTTTTATTTATTAGAAGGGAATTAAGATAATTTTAATTTAGGAAGAGACTGATTTATTAGATTAGAAGAACAAGTAGGTTATGTTTATAAATAAAGATGATGTTTTCGTTAGAGTGTAAATTAATTGTAAAACTTCATTGTGTCCGTTGGCATTCGATAGTTTTAAGTATATTTGCCTCTAAACTAATAACATCAATATGAATTTCGGTACTATTATTAAAGAGGCACACTCAGGTGTAGCTTATTTAGCCTTGATTTTCTTAGCTATAGTAGCAGTGAATGCTTTTATGGGATTATCAGGGAACAAAGAGTTTAAAGACAAAGACAGAAAATTAGGATTGTTTGGATTGATATTCACTCATATTCAGTTATTATTAGGTCTTGTACTTTATTTTGTATCTCCAATGGTTCAAGGATTTGGAGTAGCAATGAAAGATTCTACACTAAGACTTTATGCTTTAGAGCACCCATTGATTAATATTATCGCGATAGTATTAATTACTATTGGATGGTCTAAACACAAGAAAGCGACAGATAGTAAATCTAAGTTTAAGAAATTTGCGATTTTCTATACATTAGGATTAGTGTTGATTTTATCAAGACTTCCATGGAAAGTATGGATGCCAAGTTTATTCGCTTAAGCTTATAAAAATATAGAGTAAAAAAGGATCTTCGAAAGAAGGTCCTTTTTTTATTGGTATGCTTATTGCAAATATTCGTCTGTTCTATTTTATAAAATATGAAAACATATCAATATTTACTAGCTATATCTTTTGTAATTTTCTTATCGAGTTTCGGTGGGACTACAAGAATCATAAAAGAAAATAATGTGAAAACATCATTGACAAAAGTAACTCCAGATTCTCTAGAGTTAGACAACGATTCTATCGTAATGGGAGAAGAAGAAACAGAAGATTTTATCGTAGTAGATGATGATACACAAGCATCTTATTATCACGATAAATTCACTGGAAGAAAGACTGCTAGTGGAGAGGTGTTTGACAACCAGAAATACACTGCAGCCCATAAAACACTGCCATTTGGGACAAAAGTGAAAGTGACTAACTTAAAGAATAAACGCTTTGTGATATTGACTATTACGGATCGTGGACCATTCGTTAAAGGTAGAAGTATAGATATCTCTAAAAAGGCGTTTGGTGAATTGACAGACAATGTTGGTCGCGGTGTTCTAGATGTAAAAATAGAAAAGTTTATAGGAGAAAATGAAGAGCAATTATAGTATAAAATATTATTTTATTGTAATCATATTAACCCTGTTTTTAGGAAGTTGTTCTTCTGTAAAAAATGGACAATACACTTCTAAAGGTAATTATAAATCGAATGTAACGGCCTCTTATTACCACAAAAAGTTTAATGGAAAGCGTACAGCAAGTGGGGAAAAATTCCACAACTCGGGGATGACAGCCGCACATAAAAGCTTGCCTTTTAATACGAAGGTAAAAGTTACGAACTTAAGTAATAAAAAATCTGTAAAAGTTCGTATTAATGATAGAGGGCCTTTTGTTAAAGGACGCGAAATAGATCTATCTAAAAAAGCCTTCATGAAACTAGCGGATCACAAAGGCGAGGGATTATTACAAGTAGATATTAAAATCATTAAATAATACTACCATTTCTTATAAGGATGATTAGCGATATAAGAGTTATAATATTTTAGATCTCCTGTCACTTCCTCTCCTAACCATATAGGTTTATCGAATTGTTCATTTTCAGCAGTTAATTCTATTTCTGCAAGAATTAAACCTTCATTATCTCCGTGAAAGATGTCCACTTCGTAAGTGTGTTTACCAACTTGGATAAGATATCTTGTTTTAGATATTACAAAATCTTCACATAAGGCTATCAGTTGATTTGCTTCATCATAGTTTATTTCTTTTTCCCATTCTAGACGAGAAGTACCTGCGTCATTACTCTTTCCTTTAATGGTGATATAGGCATTAGTGTCTTTTAATCTGATTCGAACAGTTCTTTCTGGATGAGAGTTTAGATAACCTTGAGTTATTTTATTAGACTTAAAGGATTGCTCTATGAATTCTAGAGAGTTGACTAGAAATTTTCTTTCTATTTCGATCATGATTGTTAAGAATAAAATGTAATTTTATGCCAAAATAAACGTTTTTATTTTACTAACGATTTAAAAGTAGATTTTTTTTCAAATGAAATTACGACATATGTTGCGCTCACCTCATGGGGTAGAGGAATTGTTTAATAAATATGTTATTGACGGGAAGGTTTATGCTACAGAGGATTTACTTTTTATTGTTGATTTAGTGCATATTTTTAGACCTAAGAATAATAAAAAAATAAATAGAGTATCTATTGATGCGCTCTTAGCTTATCTAAAAACACATGAGATAGAAAGAGTTGCTTTAATGGAATACTTAAAAGACCTGTTATCTAATCGACACTTTAGTCGTATGGTATCAGATGCTGGTATACTACAAGATGCTGATTTCTTCGATGAGGTTAAAAAGAGATTATGGGCCAAGGTGTTGCCTTATCAGCCAGAGAAACAAACGTATGAATACGTTTTAAATCAGGTGTTCTATAAACATACTGATGCTGAATGGGTAGATATGATCCCTGAAGAACAGTTAATAGAATTGTTTACCTTATTAAACTTCAATACTATCTTCACTGAAGAGAAAGATGGTGGTGTCCTTAATGAATTGTTGACATCTATAGATATCATTACTCAACGTATGAGTGGTAGAGCGATGGAGAGCTCGATTATCAATATGGTACCAGAGTATTCTCATTTAGAAAGCCCTTTTAGAGCTTTGGAACAAGAGTTTTCTATCGTATTGCAGAGTTTCCATAAAGGAGAAATGAAGTTCTTATTGGAGCATGATATTAACTATAAGCAAATCGTAGTATTGCATAAGCAATGTCAGGAATTTGTAAATCAAGCCTTCAAGAACAGTTCGAAGTATGGTATCTCTATGAAAGTAAACCAAAGTTTACTTAGACTGAGACAACAGTTGGCTAGGGTATATATTCTTATCTCTATCTTGGTAGTAAAAGAAGGTACAATATTAGAAAGACAACAAAATTCCATAACACTAGCTCGTAAGCTGATAGAATATAACTGTTATAAGTATAATGTGACAGGACTAGTCAAAGAGAGTACACAGCTGATCTCTTATGAGATTACACAACATACTGCTAAAACTGGAGAACATTATATCACGAATACAGGTAAAGAATATTGGCATATGTTCCGTGGTTCTATGGGAGCGGGTATTGTGGTTGGTTTTATGTGTATTTTAAAAGTTTTTGCGCATGAAGCAGATGTAAGTAATTTCGGAGAAGCAATGTTGTATAGTTTAAACTATGCGTTAGGTTTCTGTTTGATTTATTTATTAGGTTTTACTTTAGCTACCAAACAGCCTGCGATGACTGCAGCTACGATTATTACTGCTATTGAGAATGGAAGAAAACAACATATAGACAGTGTAGATAAGCATATTGGTTTTGCTAAGCTATTCGCGAGATTGTTTAGATCACAGTTTATTGCTTTCATTGGTAACGTGATTCTAGCTTTCCCAGTGGCACTTTTGTTAATCTGGGGAATAGACCAGTTGTTTGGTGTAAATATCACTTCTCATGGATGGGATAAAATGTTAATAGATGCAGACCCTATTGAGTCACGTGCTTTATTTCATGCTGGAATAGCAGGAGTGTTCTTATTTATGTCAGGGATTATCTCTGGTAATGTATCGAATAGAAATAAGCATAATAAAGTGTTTTATAGAATTCAAGAGCACCCATGGCTAAAAAGAAATATCGGTGTAGCTAGTACAACGAAATTGGCAAACTGGGTAGATACAAAATGGCCTGGTATTATTTCGAATGTTTGGTTTGGTATTTTTATGGGTACTTGTGGTACGATAGGAGCGTTTATAGGTTTAGGTATTGATATACGCCACATAACATTCGTAAGTGGTAACATTGCTTTAGGATGGTATGGATCAGGCTTTAATGCTCCTGTAAATATGCTTATCTGGGCTTTTGTAGGAATGTGGTTGATCGGATTAATGAACTTCTTAGTGAGTTTCTCTTTATCTCTATTCTTAGCATTCAGATCTCGTAACATACCTCTTAAGGAAACTAAGGACTTGATCAAAGCAACTTGGAGACATTTTAAGAGTTTTCCGATGGAGTTCTTTTTACCTACATCAAGTGTAATCGTAGATAAACCTGCACAGCAGACAGGGGATAAGAAGGAAACTAAGTAATTTATTTGTATATAAAATAAGAGGGGGCTATTACACGTGTAGTAGCCCCCTCTTTGATTAATTGATGTCGTTAGAATCAGTTCCTGTTTTAGATTGACTTTGATGACTTCGAGTATTCTTTAGACTAGTTTTCAACATTTCTGATTGTTCTGCAAATTCTAATCGAGAGACATTGATGTAATCTTCTAAATTATGTATGTTTTTGGCTAGCTTTCTAAGTGATGCTCTATCGCTTTTGATAAAGAGCTCACTTTGCATATTTGCCTCTTCATGACTGAAACCAAGTTTCTCTAACATAACACTTCCTACATAGACAGCAGAGAAGAAAGTCTCTCTATATACTTCTGTAAGACCGTCCTGTAAGTATTCATAAGCATTCTTACGGTTCTTCGCTCTTACAATAACTTCTACATTAGGGAAGTTCTTACGAAGTACAGCTACTAGTTGTTGATTTAGTTCAGGAGGGTCCATTGCTGCAATAACGTAATCGGCTTGATCCACACCAATAGACTTTAATATATTAATAGAAGTAGCATCTCCATAATAAACATTAAAGCCTAATTTGCGCAAATGGTCTACACGTTCTGCGTCATTATCAAGAACTAGTGTAGGTACATCATTGGCTTGCAATAGTCGCCCAATAGTATTACCAAAGTCTCCGAACCCTGCAATTACAATTTTCTTTTCAGCAGTAATATGTGATAGATCGTCATATTCTTGTTTGTCTGTAGTAGAAGGGCTTAATCCTAAGTAAGGAGCAATCCATTTCTCATTAAGAAGTAACAAGATAGGTGTCACTACCATAGACAGTGCTGTCGTAGCTAGTAAGTAATCATACCACTGTTGGTTGATTAGATTAATCGTTTTACCTAATGCTAAGATAACGAAAGCGAACTCCCCAACTTGTGATAGTAAGATAGCAAATAAGAAGTTCTGATCTTTTGGGAACTTCTTCCACTTTCCAATAGCTAGTAAAACAATAGTTTTAATTGCCATAGTACCTACTAGTAAGCTAGCGATAATAAGTGGTTCATTGATAATAATCTGGAAGTTGATAGTAGAACCTACTGCAATAAAGAAAATTCCTAAGAGGAGTGCTTTAAAGGGTTCTATATCACTTTCTAGCTGATGCTTATATGGATTATTCGCTAATACTACCCCTGCGATAAAGGCTCCTAGAGCTGGTGATAAACCTACCATCTGCATTAATAGTGATACTCCAATCACTAGTAACAAAGCTGAAGCAGTATAAATTTCTCTAATCTGTAAACGACCTACTGATTTAAATAGAGGGTTTACAATATAATTACCTACTAAGAAGATAATAGATATAGCTCCAAGAATAGCTAGTGTTTTCATAAAAACAGGGGCTCCATCTAACCAGCTATTTGCCTCTGTAGAAATTGGTGTCTTAGTCGAAACGGCTAATAGTGGGATAATAGCCATCATCGGGATAACCATAATATCTTGGAAGAGAAGTACGGCAAAACTTGATTTACCTGCATTGGATTGGTTTAATCCCCGCTCAGATATAGTCTGTAAGATAATCGCCGTAGAAGACATGGTGATTACAAACCCCATAGTCAAAGAGGTTCCGATACTTAAACCAACCCCCCAATGGGCAATGGCTGCCACGATAGCAGTAGTTCCTACTGCCTGGGCGGTACCAAGTCCAATAATCTCATTCTTAATTTTCCAAAACTCTTTGGGGTCTAGTTCTAACCCCACAAGGAACAGCATCATCACAACACCGAATTCGGTAGCATGCATGATGTCAGCACTGTCATTTCCAACAAACTTTAGTACAAAAGGGCCAATAAGTACACCTGCAAAAAGGTATCCTAATACAGACCCCATTCCTAATTTCTTAGAAATTAGAACGCATACAACAGCTGCAAATAGAAAGACAAATGCTTGTGCCAAAAAATCATTCATTACGTATAGCTATTTTTTTAGTTAATCAATAATGATGTAATTATCATTATATGTTTTCATAGTTCTTACAAAATTAAAAAAAGAGAATAGGATTATTAAGAATATATTTAAAAAAAAGAAGATTATTTTTGTACAAGATGTTTTTTAGGTCTGAATAGATAATTAGTTGATTAGATGAATCGTAAGATTATACATGTCGATATGGATGCTTTCTACGCTTCTGTAGAGCAATTAGACTTTCCTGAACTAAGGGGGAAAGCGCTAGCTGTGGGAGGTAGTGAAGAGAGAGGTGTTATCGCGGCAGCTAGTTATGAAGCTAGGAAGTATGGAGTACGTAGTGCAATGAGTGCGATGATGGCAAAGAAGAATTGTCCTCACCTTATTTTTGTTAAACCTCGATTTGAAAGATATAAAGAGGTGTCTCGTATTATTCGATCTGTTTTTTATGAATATACTGACCTAGTAGAACCATTAGCATTAGATGAAGCATTCTTAGATGTAACAGAGAATAAGATAGGATGTCCCAGTGCTACGTTGATAGCCCATGAGATTAGGATGAAGATATTAGAGCGAACAGGCTTAACAGCTTCAGCTGGTATTTCGATTAATAAGTTTTTGGCAAAAATAGCAAGTGATTACAATAAGCCTAATGGACAGAAAACGATAGAACCTGATGAGGTGATTAATTTCTTAGAAGAACTAGAAATAAAGAAGTTCTTTGGGATTGGAAAAAAGACTGCGGATAGAATGTATCATTTGGGAATATTCACAGGTAAAGATTTAAAAGCAAAATCAGTAGAGTTTTTAACAGAGCATTTCGGAAAGGCAGGACAAATATATTATGATATTGTAAGAGGACTTAGCAATTCTCCTGTAAGGCCTAATCGAACTATAAAATCAGTAGGAACAGAACGGACGTTCGATGAGAATCTTTCTTCAGAGGTCTTTATTGAGACAAAGCTTGACATGCTAGTAGAAGAACTAAGTTTGCGTTTAAAGAAACAAAGCTTAGGAGGAAAGACTATTACATTGAAGATTAAGTACTCTGATTTTGTACAACAAACACGTAGTACTACCGTTCCTTATTTTGTATCAGATAAAGAGATTATTCTTGATTTAGCAAAGGTGTTATTATATCAAGAGAAATTAAAAGATTCAGTCCGATTAATAGGTGTGTCGCTTTCTAATCTTAATACAGATGAAAAGAAGAAGCCTATAGCAGTACAATTAAGTTTTGATTTTTAATTTTGTATAAATCTGAGAGGTACTTTAGTATTTTGAAGATTGTAATTTTAATGTGTTTAAAGAATGATAAAACCAGCATATTTAAAGAAAGGAGATAAAGTAGCTATTGTGTGTACTGCTAGAAAGTTTAGTCACGAAGAAGCGAAGCAAGCAATCGCTCTGTTAGAATCATGGGGACTCGAAGTAGTATTAGGAGATACTATTGGTTTAGATAATTATCAACTAGGAGGAACAGATCAACAAAGAGCGAGTGATTTTACAAAACAACTAAAAGATCCTAATATAAAAGCGATATGGTGTGCTAGAGGTGGATACGGTACAGTGCGTATTATTGATGATATTGACTTTAGTGGTTTTGTTGACAATCCGAAATGGGTAATAGGCTTTAGTGATGTTACAGTATTACATAGCCATATTCATAATCTAGGAGTAGAGACTATACATGGACTTATGGCTTTTAGTGTAGAGAAGTCTTTAGTAGAGTCGAGAGATTCATTATATAAAAGCTTATTTGGTGAAGGGCTTTCTTACGAAATAGAAAGTGATAATAGCAATAGACTTGGTACTGCAAAGGGGCAGTTAGTTGGAGGCAACTTATCTATACTTTATAGCTTACTAGGCTCAAAGTCTTCGGTTGATACAAAAGGGAAAGTACTTTTCATAGAAGACTTAGATGAATATTTATATCATATTGATCGTATGATGCATAATCTAAAGCGAAATGGCATGTTAGAAGGCTTGGCTGGTTTAGTTGTTGGAGGGATGACAGATATGCATGATAACGCAATACCTTTTGGTTATGACGCAAAACAAATTATACTGTCTATAACAGCAGAGTATGATTATCCTATTGTTTTTAATTTTCCTGCAGGGCATGGGGTTAGTAATTTAGCATTGAATCTAGGTAGTCAAGTTCACTTAAAAGTCGATTCAGATAAAGTACAATTAAAGTTTATATAAAATGGCTAAACATCATGAGGTAGGTAAAGAAGGAGAGAATGCTGCTGTCGATTTTTTGATTAAACGAGGATATGAGATTCTTGCTAGAAATTATTTTGCTGAGAAAACAGAATTAGATATTGTTGCTTTAAAAGATAATATCCTTGTTTTTGTTGAAGTCAAGACAAGAAGCTCTCTTGATTTTGGTACCCCTCAAGGTTTTGTAAATAATCGGAAGATAAAATTACTGATTAAAGCTGCTAATCTGTTTATTACCGAATTTGAAAGAGAAGAAGAAGTTCGTTTTGATATTATTGGTATTTATAAGAAAGGAGAAACTTTTGATATCGAACATATAGAGGATGCTTTTTATTTCTTCTAAATAGAGGATGATTATAATTCTCTAAAAAATGCCTGATTCTAGAAGGCTGAAATGTAGATTTTGTAAGGAGTATACTCTTTTGGTATATAGTTATTTAAAAAAAGTCTTAATAAGGTTTGTTTCTTATTTAGAATCAATTTATTTTTGCACTCATTAAATGAGTCTAAATAATATATCATAGTATGAAATTATTCAATACTTTGGTACTTACTATTTTTGGGGTAGTAGTAGGTATCGCTCAAAACTCTACGGTAAAAGGACGTATAGTTGATGAATCTAACAAACCTATTCCTTTTGCAACAGTTGAAATCGTTGAATTAAATGTTGCTACTCAAACGGATAATAACGGAGAGTTTGTTTTCAATAATCTTAAGAAAGGAAAACAAACGCTAAGAGCTAGTTTTATTGGATTTGGCAATGTATCTAAAACATTAAATGTTGATAAAGATGCTGAGGTAACAAACTTTGTATTAAAACAAGTGGATAATTCTCTTTCTAATATTACAGTTTATGGGAAGAGTAATAAAAACGTAAAGAAACTTCAAAACTTAACAAGATTACCTTTAGGTATACAAGATCAAGTGCAAAATATTTCTATTGTTTCTGACGCTATTATTGAAGAACAAGGAGCTTTGACTGTGACAGAAGCGGCACGTAACGTAGCTGGTGTTACTCAGTTTTCTAGTTATGGAGGTGTGAAAGAAAGTATGTCTATTCGTGGATTTAGAGGAACACCAATATTAAAGAATGGGGTTGCTTTAGATTCTGATTTTAGAACAGCTGCAGGAATTGTGGATATGCAGGGAATAGAAAGTGTACAAGTTATCAAAGGATCTGCAGCTATCAACCAAGGTATTGGTAATGGATTAGGTGCAGCTGGAGGGGTAATAAATGTAGTTACTAAAACTCCTAACTTTAAAAATAAAAGAGAAATAGGTTTTAGAGCTGGTAGTTACGGGCAGGTACGTCCTACAGTTGATTTCGAACAGGTACTAGATAAGAAAGAAACGGTATCATTCCGTTTTAATGGTGCTTATGAAAGAAATGATGGCTTTAGAGCATATACTGGAAATGATAAATATTATTTAAATCCTTCGATTACTTATAAACCAGATGAAAAAACAACAGTTACAGCTGAGTTAGATTATTTGGAATCTAATGCAGTACCAGATTTAGGTACTACTAACTTAGGACCTGATAATGTGAATAAGCTTTATGATATGCCACATAATAAGTTCTTAGGTTATAAGGATAATTACTTAAAAACAAATATTCTTTCTTATGCTTTAAGAGTAGAAAGAGAGTTAACGGATAAGTTAAGCTTAAGAGTTTCTGCAGTGACTGCTGTAAATAGAAATGATCAAGAGAATATTGGTGTTAGTAAAAATAAAAAACTTGGATATGATTATTTAAATAGATCAATGTCTAAGTCTAATACAAAAGACGAAAATAGTGTTGTTCAAATTGACTTAGTAGGTAAAGACTTTAATACAGGAGGATTAAAACACACTTTTCAAGTAGGTTTTGACTTTAGACAAACTACAGTTACTTCAAATAGTTATGATACTTATTTTAATAATAAGAAACTAGGTAGAGGAGATTTCATTGACACAATTTACGTTTTAGGAGATTGGTCTAATGATCGCCCTGATGGAGTGACTTTTGGTCATAAAGAAGAGACTGTTATAACTACACCTACTATTGGTTTTATGGCACAAGATTATATCCAAGTAGGAGAATATGTACGTGCTTTATTAGGAGTTCGTTATAGTAGACTAAATGGAAATAATACTGAGAATGCTACTGTTGATAGATGGAATCCAATCTTTGGATTGATTGTTTCGCCAACTAAAAATATTAATGTATTTGGATCTTATACAACGACTACAAGTTTAAGACAATCTAACAATCAATTAGCTAGTGGTGGTGTTGGTGGTCCACAAGATACTAAACAGTTTGAAACAGGAGTTAAAACAAGTTGGTTTAATGAACAATTATTGTTCAATGTAACATACTTTAATGCTAAAAACAGCAATTTATTAGCTCAAGTTTATGATGCTAGTGGTAATGCTGTTACTGGTATTTACGAAAAAGCAGGTAATTTAAATCGTCAAGGAGTTGAAATTGATTTGACAGGTAAGATTACAAATAACTTACAAGTAATGATGGGGTATGCTTATCTAGATGCACAGTATAAAGATAGCCCTGTTTATTATGAGGGTTCTGCACCGATGAACGCACCAAAACATACAGCTAATGGATGGGTGAATTACCAATTTGATGGATCGTGGAAAGGGTTAACAGTTGGAGCAGGAGCTTATTTTGTAGGGAAGAGACCTGTTAATGAGTACAGTTTAACACCTAACGCGGCTCATGGAACGATGGCAGGAGTAGAACCGTTTGATATGCCTGATTATACTACAATCAATGCACAAGTTTCTTACTCATTTAAAAATGCTACTTTAAGAGTATTCGCAAATAATATTTTTGATAATAGAGGGTACACTTCATATTATAGAGGAGGATACATCAATGAGATTGCACCTAGAAATTTTGCAGCTCAGTTAACTTATAGATTCTAATTAAAACAATTGAATTAGTAAATAAAAACACGACTTTACTCGCAGAGTAGAGTCGTGTTTTGTGATTATAGACCTTTTTATGAAGACAAAAAAGAAGAATGCCTTTCGAAAATTAATGAACGATTTACATTTATGGTTAGGTATAGCCAGTTCATTAATATTATTTGTTGTGTGTCTAACAGGAACAATCTATACTTTTAAAAGTGAGATTCAGCAAATGCTAGCACCAGATATGTATAAGCTGACAGTTGTTAAGGATGAGGTTTTACCTATTGATACCATGAAGGCTTTTGTTGAATCTACTTACCAAGGAAAAGTACAACGTGTAAGTATAAAACATAAGAAGAACGCTCCTTATGTTTTTTCTGTAGGGTTTGAAGACAAGGATAAGAAGAACGAAACCGTTTATCTCAACCCTTATACTAATGAAGTAGTGGGAGCAGGTAGAGGTCCAGCAGATGAGTTTTTTATGACTGTATTTAAGTTACATAGATGGTTATTATTAGATATGAAAATAGGAAGACCTATTGTAGGGATAGCGACTATTATTTTTGTTTTTCTTTCTATATCAGGTCTCATACTATGGTTTCCTAAAAAGATAAAAGGTTGGAAGAGTATAAAACCAGGTTTCAAGATTAAGTTTAATGCAAATTGGAAACGTATTAATCACGACTTACACAATACATTAGGTTTTTATACTCTTATTATTGTTTTGATTATGTCTTTGACAGGATTGTGTTGGTCTTTTGAATGGTATAAGGATGGTTTAAGTTCTGTCTTAGGTGCTAAGGTATTCGGTGGGCGCAATGAGGTCAAACCAGAATCTACTTTGACAGAAGGAGCTAAGACCTTAGATTTGTCAGACGTTATACAACGAGCTAATCAAACTATCTCATACGAATATAGAACGATGACTGTATCCTTTCCAAAAGGAGATAAAGGATCTTTTGAAGTCAGTAAAAATGAAGCAGCACGTTTTAACGAAACTGTGACTGACAGAGTGTTTATAGATCAGTATTCGGGTGATATTATTAGACAAGATATGTTCAGTGATAAGAGCGTAGGAGAGAAGATAGCTAGTTCTATTCGCGCTTTACACTTTGGAGATATCTATGGAATGTTTTCTAAGGTTATTTACTTCATTGTCTGTTTGATAGCTACAAGTTTACCTATAACAGGTATTTTTATCTGGATAAATAAGATGAAGAAGGGGACTTCTAATAAAGTATAACATTTCTTTATAATTCAGATGTTTTTATGTTTAATAAAAAATGTAACTTTGCTTAATAACCTAATTTTAGATTTATATTATGTATCCAGAAGAAATAGTAAAACCGATGCGTCAAGAATTAGTTGATGCAGGATTTGAATCATTACATACAGGAGCTGATGTAGAAGCAGCTTTACAAAAAGAAGGAACTACACTAGTAGTTGTAAACTCAGTGTGTGGATGTGCTGCACGTAATGCTCGTCCAGCAGCAGTAATGAGTTTAGGAGGAGAGAAAAAACCTACTAATGTGATTACTGTATTCGCAGGAGTAGATAAAGAGGCAGTAGATGTTGCTCGTCAGCACATGTTCCCATTCCCTCCATCATCACCTTCTATGGCTTTGTTTAAAAATGGTGAATTAGTTCACATGTTAGAAAGACATCACATTGAAGGAAATACTGCTGATGCTATAGCAGAGAACTTAATGGATGCTTATAAAGAATTTTGTTAAGAAAGAAGACCACTGAATAGTGGTCTTTTTTTATTCTATCTTCGCTATTAGTATGTTAACCGATTCTAGTTAATTTGTTTATAAATATTTTTTAAGCAGATACTTTTTATGTAATTTCACAAACATAGTGACTTAGATAAGCGTTAATTTGCGAAGTATGTTTATTGTTGTATATATGTTTAAGTGTATATTTGCGATAAACTAATCGATTAATGCAAAAAATAATATCCTACCCTATATCCATACTATTTGTGATTATTATGCTAATAGTATTATGTGTATTTCACGCCTTACAGTGGATTGCATTTAACCTGTTTGGATATAAAGCTCATAACATTACTGTTAATGGACTTGTATGGTGGCTAATGGCCTGTACAGGAATACTTGGTACGAGTTATAAGTTCCGTCAAGAAGAGGAGCTTCCTACAGATCGTCCGATCATATTTGTATCTAATCACCAGAGTATGTTTGATATTCCGATGATTATTTGGTTTTTTAGAAAGAATCACCCAAAGTTTGTCAGCAAAAAAGAACTAGGAAAAGGGTTCCCTAGTGTGTCCTATAATCTTAACCATGGGGGTTCTGTATTAATAGATCGTAAGGATGCTAAGCAGGCGCTAAGTGCTATTAAAGGATTAGGACAGTATATTACTAAGTATAACCGATCTGCAGTAATCTTCCCAGAAGGGACACGTAGTAGAGACGGTAAGTTGAAGAGGTTTTCTGAGAATGGAGTTAAAATGCTTTGTAAGTTTGCTCCTGATGCATTAGTTGTGCCTTTGACCATTAATAATTCTTGGAAGATATTCCGTTTCGGAAACTTCCCTTATGGGTTAGGAGCGAAAATAAGCTTATATGCTCATCAACCTTTTGCTGTGAAAGAGTATTCTTTCGAGGAAATTATGAAGAGATGTGAAGAACAAATCAAATCAAAACTAGAATAAGTTTCTAAATATAAACTAGTCTTTTACTACTATCAAGCAAACTAAACCAAGGAGTAGTATAAAGACATAAACATAATAATATGTCTATAAAGAATGTTCGCCTAGAAGTAATGCAATTCTTAGAAAAGAATATTGATAGCTTCGTAGAAAGTTATCTGATCCCCGTAGAGAAAATATGGCAACCATCAGACTTATTACCAGACTCAGAAGGTGAAAACTTTTTGGAAGAGGTAAAAGAATTAAGAGAATACGCTAAAGAATTACCTTATGATTTTTGGGTTGTTTTAGTAGGTGATACAATCACTGAAGAGGCATTGCCAACGTATGAATCTTGGTTGATGGATGTAGAAGGAGTGAACCAAAAAGATGGTGAAGGTGGTAATGGATGGGCTAAATGGTTACGTCACTGGACTGGTGAAGAGAACCGTCACGGAGATCTTCTTAATAAGTATCTATATTTATCTGGTAGAGTAGATATGAAAGAGATAGAGATTACTACTCATCACTTGATTAATGATGGTTTTGATCCAGGTACTGATAGAGACCCTTATAAGAACTTTGTATTTACGAGTTTCCAAGAGTTAGCGACTTATATTTCTCATAATCGTGTAGCTAAATTAGCGAAGCAGTATGGAGACCATAAGTTGTCTAAGATCTGTAGATTGATTGCAGGAGATGAGATGAGACATCACCATGCATATAGTGAGTTTGTTGACCGTATCTTTAAAGTAGATCCTAGCGAAATGTTATTAGCATTTGTGGATATGATGAAGAGAAAGATTACGATGCCAGCTAACTTAATTCGTGAATCAGGAGGTAAGATGGGGGATGCTTTTGAGCTGTTCTCTGATTCTGCACAGCGAATAGGTGTCTATACAGCGCATGATTATATCGATATTATGCAGAAGCTTATAGATCGTTGGCAAGTAGCAGAGTTGAATAATCTTACAGATGATGCAGAGAAAGCAAGAGATTATCTAATGAAGTTGCCAGCGCGTATGGCTAGAGTAGCTGACCGTATGACTATCGGTAAAGAAGAACACATATTTAAATGGGTTAAACCAGCCCTTATTAAATAATAAATACACAACACAATAAATATGGACAAGCGTATAGATCAAGTCATCCTTTATGTAAAGAAAGAGTTACAGCAAGCTGAGAGCGGTCACGACTGGTTCCACATTGAACGAGTTTATAAGAATGCTTTAAACATCGTACAAGGAGAGGGAGAAGTGAATCTAGACATAGTGAAACTAATAGCCTTACTACACGATATAGCAGATAGTAAATTTCACAATGGAGATGAAACAGTAGGTCCAACTAAAGCCAGAGTATTACTAGAAAACTTAGGGTATGATGAGGATACTATTGACCATGTTGTAAAAGGAATTGAAAATATATCTTTTAAAGGAGGTAACTTTAATCAAGCTTTTCGTTCTAAAGAATTAGACATTGTACAAGATGCAGATCGATTAGATGCTATCGGTGCTATTGGTATCGCTAGAACATTTAATTACGGAGGGTATAAGAATAATTTGATTCACGACCCGAGTATTGATCCTAAGATTGGAATGTCTAAAGAAGAGTATAAGAAGAACGTAGGAACTACGATTAATCACTTCTATGAGAAACTACTTCGTTTAAAGGATTTAATGAATACCGAAACAGGAAAACAATTAGCAGAAGGAAGACATCGCTTTATGGAGTCTTTTCTTAGCCAGTTCTACGATGAGTGGGAAGGTAATGCTTAATACGTTTTATAAAAATAAGAAGAAGCCATTCGTATGAATGGCTTTTTTTATGCCCTCTAAAGCGGTTATTTCTGATAGAAATCAAATAATAAAGCATTTTTCGAAACAATAGGTATTGTAAATTTATTTTTTTGTTAACTTTAGTTAAAATTATTAAACACGACTGTATATGCGTTTAGACTATGAGCATGAAAATCGACCACTAAAATCAAAGAGAAATTACCTTATTATTCTTTTTAATATTATTACCTTATTACTTCTTATCAACTATTTACCTTATGAACCACAAGTGAATAAAGGACTAGCTCTTTTAGTCTTTGTAGCTGTGTTATGGTTGACAGAAGCAATACATGTGACCACCACAGCCGTATTTGTACCTGTGCTTGCCATAGGACTTGGATTGACGGATACTAAGCCCGCTTTAGCCTCTTTTGCAGACCCTACTATATTTCTATTTTTAGGAGGTTTTGTATTAGCAGGAGCGCTGCATGTACAGAAACTAGATATGATC
Source organism: Myroides odoratimimus (assembly GCF_004337635.1). Taxonomy (NCBI): domain Bacteria; kingdom Pseudomonadati; phylum Bacteroidota; class Flavobacteriia; order Flavobacteriales; family Flavobacteriaceae; genus Myroides; species Myroides odoratimimus. The sequence continues at coordinate 964,693 of NZ_CP037427.1, read as the reverse complement.
ATAGCCAATAAGATTATGTACCTCGCTAAAGGAAGGTTGTCTTATGCTGTATTTTATCTCTTTTTAGCTACAGCTGTATTATCAATGTGGATTAGTAATACTGCTACAGTAGCGATGATGTTACCTTTAGTGATAGGAGTATTAGGTCAGTTAGATAAAGAGAAGTATAGAAGTACCTATGTGTTTGTACTCTTAGGTATTGCATATAGTGCTAGTATCGGAGGGATGGGAACAGTAGTAGGTAGTCCACCTAATGCCATCGTTGCTTCTCAGTTAAATGTTTCTTTTGCAGAGTGGATGAAGATGGGGATTCCTATGGTCTTGATATTATTACCATTGATGATAGGGGTGATTTACTTTGTGTTCAAGCCTAAGCTAGACTTTGAGTTTAAAGCTAATACAAAGAAAATCCCAATGACTTCTGATAGATGGTTGACATTAGCTATATTTATTACTACAGCGCTATGCTGGATCTTTAGTGACCAGTTAAATCCACTAGTAGCTTCCCTAGTAGGCTTTGAAAGTAAGTTTAGTAATTTTGATACCTTTATTGCCTTAGGAGCTTTTATGTTGATCTGTGTGAGTCAGGTCTCTAGATGGAAAGAGTTACAGCACAATGTGGATTGGGGAGTTCTTCTTTTATTTGGAGGAGGTTTGACTTTGAGTATGGTACTTAGAGATTCTGGCGCAAGTGAAGTTTTAGCAGACTTATTAGTATCAGTGATTAAGGATAGTAGTTATTTCACTATTGGGCTAGTAGTATCGTTCTTTATTGTATTCTTGACAGAGTTTACTTCTAATACAGCTAGTGCCGCTTTGTTAGTTCCTTTGTTTATAACGATATCAGACCAGTTAGGCTTACCGCCATTAGGATTGTCTATGATTATAGGTCTAGGAGCTTCGTGTGCCTTTATGTTGCCTGTTGCTACTCCACCTAATGCCATTGTATTTGGTACAGGTGATATTCGTCAGAAGGATATGATGAAAGCAGGTTTTGTATTGAATATTATCTGTGCGGTATTAATTGCTATTATCGCGTATTTCTTTTGGTTACAATAACTAAATACAAGTTATACTTTATAAAGTAAATGGGCTGTTATCTTTTGATAACAGCCCATTTATTATTTAGTCTCTCGTGATGAGATGTGCTTTATTTTATATTTTAGTATGGTTTTTCGTCTCTTCCTTCGTAGAAGTTGATAAAGGCTCTATTTACCACTCTATTACCTCCTTTAGTAGGATAATCACCAGTGAAGTACCAGTCTCCTAAATTCTTAGGGCAAGCGATATGTAAGTTCTCTACAGACTGGAATACAATCTTAACCTCAGACTTTATATTCACATCTTTTACCATTACAGCGATCTTATTAGAAATCTCTTCATCTGTAAATGGCGCATAGATATCTTTTACATAGTTAATGACTTCATTGTCTTGTAAGTGCTCTTGTGCTTTAGACTTTTTATATACTTCATCCACGATATGATATAAGTTGCGGTCTTTTAGTAACTCTATAGCCGCTTGGAAAGCGATTAATCCCTCTAACTTAGCCATATCGATACCATAGCAGTCAGGGTATCTCACCTGTGGAGCAGCAGATACCACCACGATACGCTTAGGATTAAGTCTATCCAGCATACGGATAATACTCTTCTTAAGTGTAGTACCACGTACGATACTATCATCGATGATCACTAAGTTATCAGTAGGTTTGATCACACCATAAGTCACATCGTATACGTGAGCTACTAAGTCGTCACGACTACTGTCATCTGTGATGAATGTTCTCAGTTTAGCATCTTTTACCGCGATCTTCTCTGTTCTTAGTTTTACAGATAAGATCTCTTGTAACTTCGCTTCAGATAAGTTTTTTTTATTCTTTAGAATATCACTTATTTTACGTTGATTAAGGAAGTCTTGTGCTCCTTCTACCATTCCGAAGAATGACGTCTCAGAAGTATTCGGGATATAAGAGAACACAGAGTTATCCGTATCATCTCCGATCGCTTTTAATACCTCAGGGAAGATTAGCTTACCTAAGTCTTTTCTCTCTTGGTATATATCTGCATCATTTCCTCTAGAGAAATATACTCTTTCAAAAGAACACGCTTTAAGAGGAAGTGGCTCTAAGATTTGTTCAAATTTTACTGAAGCATCTTTGCGAATAATGATAGCTTTACCAGGATCTAATTCTTTAATTTCTTCAAAAGGAACATTGAATGCAGTCTGTATCACAGGTCTTTCACTAGCTACTACCACGATCTCATCATTCTCGAAGTAGAATGCAGGGCGTATACCAGCAGGGTCACGTAATACGAATGTATCACCATGTCCGATCATACCAGCCATCGCAAAACCTCCATCCCAGTTCTTAGAAGCACGGCGTAAGATACGCGCTACATCTAGACGTTCTCCGATTAGTGGAGACGCTTTCTTTTTAGTATATCCTTCTTGTTTTATTTTATAGTATAAGTCATTTACTTCATCATCTAAGAAGTGTCCTATCTTCTCCATTACTGTAATGGTATCAGACATTTCTTTAGGATGCTGACCTAGTTCTACTAAGTCTTGGAATAAATCACGTACGTTAGTCAGGTTGAAGTTACCCGCTACGATTAGGTTTCTGTGCATCCAGTTATTCTGGCGCAAGAATGGGTGAACACTCTCGATATTGTTCTTTCCGAATGTTCCATATCTTACGTGACCTAAGAAAACCTCTCCTAGATAAGGAATGTTTTTTTTCTGAAGGTCTACGTTGTTTTGGTATTCAGGGTGTGCTTCCATCTCTTCATTGATACGCTCATTGATCTGCATGAAGATATCCTGAATAGGTTGTGCTTTGTTTGAACGAACACGACTAATGTATCGCTCCCCAGGTTCCATATCAAGTTTAATACTTGCTAGTCCAGCTCCATCTTGTCCTCGGTTGTGCTGTTTTTCTAGTAATAGATACATCTTTTGTATCGGATAGAAAGCACTTCCATACTTCTCTTTGTAGTAGGATAACGGTTTTTTTAGTCTTAGAACCGCTATACCGCATTCGTGTTTTAAAGCGTCGCTCATGTTAGTTGTGTGTTGTTGTTGAATAAAAAAAGCCCCATAACGAGGCTTATAATTTTACATTATTGTTTTAATTCGATATCGAATTGAGTTAACATTTTAAATTGTTGTAGTCTTTCTACCACTTCTTTGTCGTTTAATTTTTCCATCCTTGATGTTCCAAATTCTTCTACACAGAATGACGCAAGATTAGAGCCATATATAATAGCGTTCTTCATATTTCTGAACGAAACATTGCTGCTCTGTGTCAAATAACCTGTAAAACCACCTGCAAAAGTATCTCCAGCTCCTGTCGGATCGAACACTTCTTTTAACGGTAATGCAGGTGCGAAAAATACGTCTTTATCTGCAAATAATAAAGCACCATGCTCACCTTTTTTAATAACAACGTATTTTGGTCCCATGGTATGAATAACTTCAGCAGCCTTCACTAGAGAATACTCTCCAGATAGCTGACGTGCTTCTTCATCATTGATAGTGATAACATCGATTCTTTTTAGCACTTCCTTTAATTCATCTAGCGCACAATTCATCCAAAAATTCATGGTGTCTAGAACGACAAGTTTAGGCTTAGCAGTTAATTGATCTAATACTTTGATCTGAATGTTTGGGTGTAGGTTACCTAGCATTACTACATCAGATTCTTTAAAATCTTCTGGTACGATAGGATTAAAATCAGCCAATACATTAAGTTGTGTATCTAAAGTATCTCTAGAGTTTAGATCATTATGGTATCTACCACTCCAGAAGAAGGTTTTTCCTTCTTTTACTACTTCTATTCCAGTAGTATCGATGTTTCTACTATTTAAAAGATCCAAGTGTTCTTGTGGGAAATCATTTCCAACCACAGACACTATAGCAGATTTAATATTAAAGTGTGAGGCAGACAATCCGATGTATGTCGCTGCACCACCTAATATCTTGTCTGTTTTTCCGAATGGAGTTTCTATTTCATCAAAGGCCACCGTCCCCACTATCAGTAATTTATTCATATTTTTTGCAAAGAAATAAGCTACAAATATATGGCAATACTCTTTTTACTACCAAATTTAAAAGCTATAATTAACTATTTTGCTAACACTGAGTGTTTTAGTATAGATTGTTGTTTTTAATGCAATTATCTAGTACTTAGTCAGTATTATTCTATAAAAAGATGATGTCGTCATCTTTATCACATGCTGTTATTTAACACAGAATTAAATAATTATAAAGTCTTTTCTCTGAAGCTTATCTGGCTTCTTTTTTAGAAACTACCCGATGCATAATACAGCATACACAGGAGTCTATACACTAGCTTAAAGATAGTGAAATAATCATAATGATAGCTAGGCAGAGGCTTCTAAAAAGCGCCTTCTTCAAGAGTGCCACAACACCTCTTCAAGATTCCTTCAACAAAAGCCTTGTCAGCTAGAGCAATATTGGAGAAATGTTGAAGAAGTGTTGAAGGAAATGCTTCTACTGCTTATAAATACTAAGGTTAGAGGGGGTTAAGGTTTATTGTATGATTTGCCTTTTTTTATGTTAATATATTGGTAATTAGTTTTTTATGTTTATTTTCTCAATAAATTAGGTGTAAAAAAGAGTGCTGGTTTTTCTGCTAAAAGAGAGTAAATACCCCCTAATCTCGTCAAAAAACAGAAATAAGGAGTTGTAGTTAGCCTTTTATAGGTCTAAAAAGTGTTTTTTAAGGGGATAGAATAGAAAAAAGAGAAATGTTTTTTAGATTTACGATAACGAACTAACTAATAACCTTATTAATTATGAAAAAGAGCTTAGTGCTTTTAATAATGTGTGCTATGGGAACTCTCGCTAGTGCTCAGGTGCGTATTCCTTTTAGACTGACTAAGTACAATAATCTAATACTAAAGACAGTCGTGAATCAGAAGGATAGCCTAGATCTGATGTTTCAGGTAGCGATGGATGATGGCGCTATCTCGCCTGTGCGTATGAATAAGGTAGAGCATATCCTATTCGATAAAGAAGATTATAGTGCTTCTAATACAGTAGAGATTAGTGGGCATGTGTGGGATGGTATTTCTTTTGTAGATAATCAGTATAGCGGATTAGAGTCAGATGGTAAGATCGGTATGGCGTTGTTTAAAGATAGTGTATTAGAGATAAATTATGATAAGGAAGAGTTAGTCTCTTATACGAGTATGCCTAGTGTAGAAGGATATCAGTCGGTTCCTGTTCATTATCGAAATGGTGCGATGTTTATCGATATGCTGAGTGAGATAGCTGGGCAGGAGTATGTGCATCCTTTTTATCTTCAGTCTGGTTATTCGGGAGGGATATTATATGATGATAATTTTGCAGAGGAGAATAGGTTAAAAGATAAACTGGTTACTATAGATCATAAAGAATTAAAGAACTCAGCAGGAAAAAGTGTGATCACGAATACTGCTGAGGTGACTAAGGTGAGTTTAGGTAGTGCTGAACTACAGCAGGTGAGAGTGGCGTACTTCTCAGGAGAATTAAAGAATCAATCTTTTAGTCTATTTGGAGCAGATATGATGAAACGTTTTAATTGGATTATTAATGCAGATAGAACTAGGGCTTGGATAAAACCGAGTAAGCATTATAAGGATGAATTTATAAAACTATAGAAGAGTTATGAGAGGGATAAGTATAGTGTGGTTCATATTTTGTTTTCTTGTGTCTTCTTTAATGTCAGCACAGGGATCACATATTATAAAAGAGCCTATCGTATTATTAATGAATGCTGCTGCAGGAGAGAAAGAAGTAAGAGACGCTAAACAGCTTAGATTTATTGGTAATCCGATACAAGTGGATGGTCTGCTTAAGGAATTTCAAGTGAAAGTATATGAAAATAGTGGTGTATACTATGTGTTTGATTTCTCTGTTGTAGAGTCGGGTGTAGTATTAGATACAAAGTCAATGGGGCAGGAGATGTCGATTAGTGAGTTTTTTAAATACGCTGAGTTAAAAGCTACTCAATATAATAAAGCTAATAAAAAAGTAGGTAGACCTTATTTCTCTTTGGCATCTGATTTGATATTTGAAAGTATAATTCTTAAAGAAACTAAAGAAGATGGTACATCAGTTTATTATACAACTGAGAATAAAAACAGAAGTGGAATGCTCTGTTATAGAGAGGTTTAATAAAATGATTGAGAAGAGAGATAAATACTATGAGGGAATTGACTTTAGAGAATGTGATATCTTTTTTGAATACTGATACGAGTCGACAAGAAAAGGTGATTACTGAGAACAGTGATATTGCTTATAATTTTGGATACGGTCTTGATATAGATGATTTACTTATTTCGCTAGAAGATGAGTTTGAGGTGAGTTTTGAATATTTTGAATTTGACCGTTATTTTTATCCCGAAGGTTTTGAATATAGTTTAAAGGGGTGTGTGATGATGATGGTTAATGGGGTTTTGTTACCTTTTAATATTGTAATCGCTATTTTAAGATGGGTATTTAATGTTCCAGAGCAGTATAAGCCTGATCTTAATAAGGAACTGTGTACGCCTGTAACTCTTTATGAGTATATGATGAAGAATAAAAAGAGTATGTAGTTTATTTTGTAATCATTAATATGTTTATTTTTGTTAAAAAAATACAATTAATGAAAAAAGAATACTTTATCTCTATTAATGGCGAAAGTCAGGGGCCATATCAGTTCTCTGAGTTAGGACAGTTTATAATTTCTCCGACTACGCTAATCTGGCATAGTGAATTGCATGATTGGACAGAGGCAAGATTTCTACGAGAGTTTGAAGTGTATCTTCAGAGACCGATGTATAGTACGCCAAATTATGGGTATAATCAAAATGTTAGTTTGTCTTATACTAGGGATAATCGATATGTGATTGTAACTACACCTACTGAACGAATTCACTATCGATACGCTGACTTTGGAGAGCGTTTTGTGGCAGGGTTATTAGATGGTTTGATTCTTTTAATACCGAGCCTCTTTTTTCCATTTATAGCTGGGTGGCTCTATTATTCATTAATGCAGAGTAATGATGGACAAGCGACTATAGGGCAAAAAACGATGAAGATCATGTTACTTGACTGTAAGGGGCAGCGAGTAACTTTTGGTCAAGCTACAGGGCGATTTTTTGCTAGATTATTATCTGGATTTATGTTATGTATTGGTTATTTTATGTTTTTCTGGTCAGATCAGAAGCAGACTTTACACGATAATCTAGCAGAGACTCTAGTAGTAACAGAGATTCGCAGAGAGAGGCTGTAAGTACAGTGTATGCGCTATAGTAGAGAGATGGTGTCATAATAAAAGTGTAATCAGTGATTATAATATGAGGTAAGAAGAAAATGAGGTGAATGACATTAAACAATGCCAATATCAGATAATGAATTAGCATACTTCACAGAATATGGAGCTAGTGAGTTATGCGATAGGTTATTTAGTAGTGACTTAGATTTTTCGGATATAGAGAGACCTTCTCTTATGTAGTATAACGACAAAGAGCATCCCTTAAAAAGATGCTCTTTGTCGTTTTATTAATTTTCTTCAGACTCGTAATATTCGTCTATTAATAATTTAGTTCCTGTTGCTGCTTTTACTGCAAGGACGTCACATCGTTCGTTCATAGGATGGTTGTTATGTCCTTTTACCCATTTAAACTGGACGTTGTGTTTGCGGTATACTTTTAAGAAGCGTTGCCATAAGTCAGGATTCTTTTTGTCTTTAAAGGCTTTTTTCTCCCATCCGAATACCCATCTCTTTTCTACAGCGTCTACCACATACTTAGAGTCCGATACGACTAGGACATTAGTACCTTCGTTCTTTAGCATTTCTAAGCCTACGATCACCGCTAGTAGTTCCATGCGGTTATTGGTAGTTTTGCGATATCCTTGGGATGCTTCTTTATAGACATTATGACCTGCCCACTCTAGTATCAGTCCGTATCCACCAGGACCAGGGTTACCTCTAGAGGAGCCATCGGTATATAGTATTACTTGTGGCAAATTCATTTATAATATTAAAATAGTAGTTTCTCGATTACTTGTGGGAAGTGTAGGTGTTCTAGTTTAAGTACAGCTGCTCCTACTTCTTCTGGCGTATAGGAAGGCTCTATCGGAGTAGAAGCTTGGAATATAACAGCTCCTTCATCGTAGTTTTCGTTTACATAGTGAATAGTGATTCCAGACTCTTTTTCTTTATTTTCTACGACTGCAGTGTGTACGTGATGACCATACATTCCTTTACCGCCATATTTAGGCAATAATGCTGGATGTATATTAATTACTTTATTCGGATATTTTTTAACAAGGTCATCGGGAAATTTCCATAAGAAACCTGCTAATACAATTAAATCAGGTTGAAATTGTTCTAATTTTTGAGATACAGCGCCATCATTTAGCATATTTCTGTCAAAAATCAGAACTGGAAGATTTCTTTTTTCAGCTTTTTCTATTACCTTAGCATTTTGGTTGTTAACCAATATAAGGTATTGATTAGAAATAGACTTGCTTTCAAAGTAGTTGATGATGTTTTCTACATTAGTCCCTGAACCAGAGGCGAATAGAGCTATGTTTTTCATGTAGTTAGTTGTGTTATGAAGTTGAAAGTACAATAAATAAGTACAAAAAAAAGAATAATAACTGACAATAAATAGAAAAATAGCGATAAGTATTAATAATTTTTATAATTTCGCACCGACAATTAACATGGAAAATCAGGATTTAAAATAAAGTTTTTTATTTTTGCCTACGAAATTAAATTTAAAATTAAAGATTATGTCAGACATTGCATCAAGAGTAAAAGCGATTATCGTTGACAAATTAGGTGTTGACGAGAACGAAGTTGTAGCAGAAGCAAGCTTCACTAATGATTTAGGAGCTGATTCACTAGACACTGTTGAGCTTATCATGGAGTTCGAAAAAGAATTCGATATTCAAATTCCAGATGACCAAGCTGAAAACATTGCTACAGTTGGACAAGCTATCTCTTACATAGAAGAAGCTAAAAAGTAATAACTATATCCCGCGTGTTTATTCCACAAACATGCGGGTGTTATTATTTTTTTGAAAATGACTGATTTTTAGAAGAAACAAAAAAGGACAGATTGGCAACAATCTAACATATACAATCAAACAAACACCCCAATGTTTCCTTTTTTTACAAAAGTGAAGATTGGGATTTTTTTTTATAGTACAAACCATATAAGTTATTTTATGAAATTAAAGCGAGTTGTTGTAACCGGTTTAGGTGCCCTTACGCCAATTGGAAATAATATTCAAGAGTATTGGAACAACCTAATTAATGGAGTAAGCGGAGCTGCACCCATTACATATTTTGACGCTACCAATTTCAAAACTCAGTTTGCGTGCGAAGTAAAGAATTTTAACGTAGAGGATTTTATCGAGAGAAAAGAAGCACGTAAGATGGACCGTTATGCACAGTATGCTATGGTTAGTGCAGACGAAGCGATCAAAGATTCAGGATTAAATTTAGAGACTATTGATTTAGATAGAGCAGGAGTTATTTGGGGTTCAGGTATTGGAGGATTAGAAACATTCCAAAACGAGGTGACAAACTTCGTAGAAGGAAATGGAATACCAAAGTTCAATCCTTTCTTTATCCCTAAAATGATAGCGGATCTTGCCGGTGGACATATTTCTATGAAATACGGTCTGAGAGGGCCTAACTTCACTACAGTATCTGCATGTGCATCATCTACTAATGCTATTATCGATGCATTTAACTATATTCGTTTAGGTATGGCTGATATCTTCGTAACTGGAGGTTCTGAGGCTGCTGTAACGATAGCAGGTATCGGTGGATTTAATGCAATGCATGCACTATCTACTAGAAATGATGATCCTAAGACTGCGTCTAGACCAATGGACAAAGACAGAGAAGGATTCGTATTAGGAGAAGGAGCTGGAGCTATTATCTTAGAAGAATATGAACATGCTGTAGCACGTGGTGCTAGAATCTACTGTGAGATCGGTGGAGGAGGTATGTCAGCTGATGCTCACCACTTAACAGCGCCACATCCAGAAGGATTAGGAGCTACTAATGTGATGATCAACTGTCTTAAAGATGCTGGATTAGAGGCTAAAGATGTAGATGTGTTAAATATGCACGGTACTTCTACACCACTAGGAGATATCGCAGAATCTAAGGCTATTCTTAATGTATTCGGAGAGCATGCTTATGAGATGAACTTGAACTCGACTAAGTCGATGACAGGTCACTTATTAGGAGCTGCTGGTGTTATCGAGGCTATCTCTGTGATTTTATCATTAGAGCACGGTATTGTTCCACCAACAATCAACCATTTTACAGATGATGAAGCGATAGATTCTAAGCTAAACTTCACGTTTAATAAAGCACAGAAGAGAGATGTTAAAGTTGGAATGAGTAATACATTCGGCTTTGGAGGACACAATGCTTGTGTGTTGGTTAAGAAATTAGAGAAGTAAAATCATCCTATAAAGATGAAAAAGTTACTAAATAGAATATTCAATAATTCCCGTTCCTTCAATAATGAAGACGGGAATTTTTGTCGAAAGGTGACTGAGATAGTCGGTGTAAAACCAGTAGAACTATCTTATTATAAAATTGCATTCACGCATCGATCGATGAATAGATGTGATGAAGAAGGTCATCCCATTAACTATGAGCGCTTAGAGTTCTTAGGCGATGCAATGTTAGGATCTGTTATTGCTTCTTATTTATTTATAGAAGTTCCGAGTGGAGATGAGGGCTATTTGACGAAGATGCGTTCTAAAATTGTTAGTCGAGAAAATCTGAACCAATTAGGTAAAGATTTGAAACTAGTCTCGCATGTAGAAAGCAAGATGGGTAATCAACAGTTCGGAGAGAATATACATGGTAATTTATTAGAGGCTATTATAGGTGCTATTTATCTTGATAGAGGTTACCCTGCGTGTGAGAAGTTTATCCACGAACAACTGTTGAGCAAGGTGTCAGATATCCAAGAGTTAGAAACGAAGATAACTAGTTATAAAAGCTTGCTAATCGAATGGTGTCAGAAGAGAAAGCATACGTTTAAATACGATACTTTTGAAGAAGACACGGCAGAAGAATTAAAGTACTTCGGTGTACGTCTGTTTATAGACGATAAACTAGTCGCTAAAGCGAGAGCTACATCTAAAAAGAAAGCAGAAGAAAAGGCATCACAACGTGCTTACTTCGCATTTCAAGAACAGATAAAGCAATAATTTTTGTTAATTCCTTAACGTTTATATAATCTAATATGGTGAGGTTATACAAATATAGCTCGATAAAAGTTGTATATTTGTGTAACTAATTTCTTATATGGGTATAATAAAATATAAGCTTGAAGACTTTGATAGTGAGGATTATCGCTTGATCGCTATACATACTTCCAGAAAAGAAGATTATAAAGTAGTGTATTTTATTAATTCAATACTTGAAATTAATCTAGAACGAAGTAAGAGGGATGTAGACATCTTTACAGATGTGGGACACGCTTTTTTTTCATTCTATGAGTATGATGACTTTGATCATCATGTGTATTGGAAGGTGGTAGCGAATAAAGCTTTTCTAATACCTGAGTCAGGGTTAGACTCTCCCTTATTTGTCTCAGCCAATCATCCAGTAACTAAGCAAGGGTATTTATTGCCCGAATTAAAGTCAGTCGATTATTTGATTAAGATAGAAGAAACTGATAGTCAGTTCGAAATTGGTACAATCATTGATCGGTTGAATTCAGTAAAAATTATATCTGCAGCTTATGAGATAAAGCAAGAGATATTAAAAAATAAAACGAACTTAATTTTTTAAAAATATGTTAGCACAAAAAAAGACGAAAATCGTAGCAACGTTAGGACCAGCATCTAGTACGAGAGAGGTATTACATGATATGATTAAAGCTGGTGTAAATGTTTTTAGAATCAACTTTTCACATGCTGATTATAAAGATGTTCAAGAGAAAGTAAATATAATCCGTGATCTAAATAAAGAATTTGGATATACTACCTCTATTTTAGGAGACTTACAAGGGCCTAAATTAAGAGTAGGTGTGATGTCTGAAGACGTTATCGTAAATCCTGGTGATGTGATTACATTCTCTACGAAAGAAGAGTTTAAAGGTGACGCAGAACGCGTATACATGAATTATAAAAAATTCCCAACTGACGTTAACGCAGGAGAGAGAATTTTATTAGACGATGGTAAACTTATCTTTGATGTATTAGAAACTAATGGAGAAGATGAGGTAAAAACTGTAGTTGTACAAGGTGGACCACTTAAATCTAAAAAAGGGGTTAACTTACCAATGACGAAAGTATCATTACCAGCGTTAACGGAAAAAGATATTAGAGATGCTATTTTTGCTTGTGAGTTACAAGTAGACTGGATGGCATTATCTTTCGTTCGTACACCTGAAGATTTAATGGACTTACAGAACTTGATTAAAGAACATTCTGATCATAAGATTCCAATCATTGCTAAAATCGAAAAACCAGAGGCAGTAAAGAATATTAAGAAGTTAGTGGCTTACTGTGATGGTCTTATGGTAGCTCGTGGAGATCTAGGTGTTGAGATTCCTGCTCAAGAGGTACCATTGATTCAAAAAGAATTAGTTCACGTAGCTAAGAATGCTAGAATCCCTGTAATCATCGCTACACAGATGATGGAGACGATGATCTCTAGCCTTACTCCTACTAGAGCTGAGGTAAATGACGTTGCAAACTCTGTAATGGACGGTGCTGATGCTGTAATGTTATCAGGAGAAACTTCTGTAGGAGCATACCCAGTACAAGTAATCGAGAAGATGACACAGATTATTCAAAGTGTTGAGACTTCTCCATTAATTAAAGTACCACAAAGTCCACCTACAATCAAGACAAACCGTTATATCACTAAAAATATTTGTTACCACGCTGCTTTAATGGCGAATGATATCGAAGCTAAGGCTATCTGTACATTGACAAATAGTGGCTATACAGCGTTCCAAATTTCGGCTTGGAGACCAAATAGTAATATATTAGTATTCTCTTCTAATCGTCGTATTATTACTCAATTAAACTTATTATGGGGAGTTCAGGCTTTCTATTACGATAAATATGTGAGTACTGATGAGACTATTGAGGATATCAATGCGATGGTAAAAGAGAAAGGATTAGCTGAGACAGGGGATATGGTTATCAACTTAGCAGCAATGCCAATTATCGAAAAAGGTATGGTGAATACACTAAGAATATCAGAGGTGCAATAATTATTGTGCCTCTACAATATAGAAAGCTCAGGACATGGTTCTGAGCTTTTTTTGTTTAATCCAGTACGGCATAGTATATAATTAATGATAAATCTGAGGTAAGGGTATAAAAAAAGCTCCATTGCTGGAGCTTTTAATAGTTTGTAATGAGGTGCAAAAATTAATTATTTTGCCTCTGCGTATCTTCTTGCAACTTCCGCCCAGTTGATAACATTAAAGAAAGCATTAATGTAGTCAGGACGACGGTTTTGGTAGTTTAAGTAATAAGCGTGTTCCCAAACATCCATTCCTAAGATTGGAGTTCCTCCACAAGCAACACCAGGCATTAATGGGTTGTCTTGGTTAGGAGTACCACATACTTCTAATTTACCATCTTTAACACATAACCAAGCCCATCCAGACCCGAATTGTGTAGCACCAGCTTTAGCGAAAGCATCTTTAAAGTTTTCGAAAGATCCGAAAGCAGTATTGATTGCATCAGCTAACTCACCTGTTGGCTGACCACCTCCATTAGGAGTCATTACTGTCCAGAATAAGTTGTGGTTATAGAAACCACCACCGTTGTTACGAATAGCTCCATTAGACATGTCTAAGTTAGCAAGGATATCTTCGATAGTTTTTCCTTCTAAAGCTGTTCCAGCGATAGCTGCGTTTAAGTTAGTAGTATAAGCATTATGATGTTTTGTATGGTGGATTTCCATCGTACGTGCATCAATATGTGGTTCCAATGCATCGTATGCATATGGTAATTTTGGTAATTCGAAAGCCATAATTCGTATTATTTAAAGATTAATATTAATTTTATTTCAAATTTAAACAAATAAAGCCTAATATGGAAGGTTTGTAATGTTTAATATAAGTTAATAAATAGAACCTACTTCATGCTTGATAAGCCTTCATTCTCAATATATAACGCGTCTGCTGGGTCTGGAAAAACCCATACTTTAGTTAAGGAATATCTTAAGATTTTACTCCTTGATAAGCAAGATGACGCCTATAAAAAGATACTTGCTATTACTTTTACGAATAAAGCCGTAGCAGAAATGAAGACTCGTGTTGTATCTTGTCTAAATGCTTTTTCTAAAGAAGAGCTAGATCCTAAATATGGAAGTATCTTTAATCAAGTACAAGAAGAAACAGAATTAGAGGAAGGATTTATAAGAGCGAAGTCAGGACGTATTATCAGAAGTATTATTCACAACTATGCTTCTTTTGATATCTCTACGATAGACAAGTTTACCCATAAGGTTATTCGCTCTTTTGCTTTTGATTTAGAATTGCCGATGACTTTTGAGGTTTCGTTGGATTCAGATGAATTACTACAAGAGGCAGTGGACGCAGTAATCGCAAAAGCTGGTGTGGATAGTGAATTGACAGATTTGTTGATTGACTTTTCTATTGATAAAGCAGATAATGATAAGAGCTGGGATATCACGAGAGAGCTGAAAGAAGTGGGAGCTTTACTATTAAATGAAAATAATAGAGAAGAAATAGCTTTGTTCTCTGAGCATACTTTACAAGACTTTGTAAAAGTGAGAGATTTTCTTCGCGAAGAGATTAAAAAAATTACAGCAGAAAGCATTGTTCTGGGGCAGAGTATAATGGACTTAATAGAGTCTAAAGGAATGGATAAAACTTCGTTCTCAGGACAGTATTTCGTCAAGCATATAGAGAATGTGATTCAAGATACTGTAGGTACAACCAAGCGTTATCACGAATTTGATGATATTAAAATAAAGAAGACTGCTAAAGATGTGGAGTTAATCGAAGCTTTTATACCAGATTTTCTAAAGGTGTTAGCGCAGGTATATGATTTGTATTCTCGTAGAGCTTTTTATACTGCTTTCTTGAAAAACCTTACCCCTTTATCGCTGTTAAGTACTATAGGGCAGGAGATGGATAAGATTCAAGAGGAGCAAAATATATTGTCGATCACTCAGTTTAATGCGATTATTCACAATGAAATACAGAATCAACCAGCACCATTTATCTATGAGCGTTTAGGAGAGCGATATCATCACTTTTTTATAGACGAATTTCAGGATACATCAGAAATGCAATGGCAGAACTTGGTGCCACTGATTGATAATGCATTAGCAGGAGAAGATCATACAGGAACTAAGGGAAGCCTGATGATAGTAGGTGACCCTAAACAGTCTATCTATAGATGGCGCGGAGGAAAGGCAGAACAATTTATTGCTTTGAGCAAGGATGAGAATCCCTTTGCTAATCCTGATAAACAGACGGTGAACCTTGGTCGTAATTATCGAAGTTATGCTGAGGTCATTCAATTTAATAATAGATTTTTTAAGGATGTCTCTCGCAACTTTATTAACGAGGATTATAAAGATCTATATGAGAATAATAGTTATCAAGAGGTTAATAGTAAAGCTGGTGGGTATGTAAATATTGAATTCTTACAAAAGGATGAAGGAGAAGAGGCAGAAGAGAAGAATATGCAATATGCGCAAGCTACGCTGAATACTATACAAGGCGTTTTAGAGCAGGGGTTTGATCTGAAAGATATTGTTATTCTAACACGTAAGAGAGACCATGGTGTGCTATTAGCAAATTACTTAACAGAGAATGGTCTAGAGATACTTTCTTCTGATTCGTTATTGATTAACAATGCTAGTGAAGTGAGGTTAATCATTAATGTACTGAAGTTCTTAAAGACAGAGCGCGATCTAGAAGCAAAAATGATGATGCTGTACTATGTAAGTGGTAAGCAAAGTGATTTGACAAAGAAACATGACTTTATAAAAGCGGGACTTTCTTTTGAGACTGAGTTAGAATTAGAAGCTTGGTTAGTAGACCACAATGTGCCTATCTCATTTGAGGCTTGTCGTTCGAAGTCATTGTACGATGCTGTTGAGGCTATTGTTTTAGCTTTTTTACCAGATAAGAGTGCTAGTTCTTATGTTTTGTATTTCTTAGACTTGGTATTAGAAAAGTCTTTAAAGAATCAATTTGGGATTAGTGACTTCTTAGAATATTGGAATACAAACTATCACAAGTTTAGCATACCGACACCTGAAGGTAGAAATGCTGTGCAGATTATGACGATACACAAATCTAAGGGGTTAGAATTTCCAATTGTTATATTTCCTTTTGCAGAAGAGGATTTCACACGCCCTAGTCGTGATAAACTATGGGTGAATATAGAGACGGATAAAGATCAGATAATGTTCCCCAAAGCTTTGGTTGACTCTAAGAAGGAAGTGGTGGAATATGGTGAGTATGCTCAACTTCTGTATGAGAAAAAAGAACAAGAGATGTTGCTGGATAATGTAAATGTTCTTTATGTAGCATTGACTAGAGCTGAAGAACAGTTATATATTATTAGTTATAAAAACGTAACAAGTAAAGGAGAGTTTAGAAATAATTTATCTAAACTATTCTTAGATTTTTTAGTGACAGAAGGTGTTTATAATGACGTAGATTTAGTCTATGGATTTGGAGAGAAGGTAAAGGTTTCTAAAAGTAAAGAGGTCATTACGGATGAAGTGAATAAAATGATTCTTCCTGTAAAGAGTGTATTGGATTTTGAAGCAATCAAAATTGCACAGAGGGAAGCTTTGATGTGGGATTCTCATAACCAAAAAGCGATAGAGTATGGTAACTTAGTCCATAAACTGATGTCGTTTATAACAGATTATCGCGATGTAGATGCTGTGGTAAGAGAAGGGCTAGAAAAGGGATTGATACAAGAGGATGCAAAGGAGCGTTTTAAGGAGATTATTCAACGTATCGTGAGTAACCCCGATTTAGAGATTTTCTTTAGAGAAGATAATATTGTATTTAACGAGCGAGTAATCATAGGGCCTTATCAGCGCAATACTATACCAGATAGAGTAGTGATAAGAGGAAGACAGGCTTATATATTAGATTATAAAACAGGTAAAGAAGAAGAGAAATATAAAGACCAGGTGAAGGCTTATGGCCAGTCTTTAGTAGAAATGGGTTATGAAGTCGTTAAAATGGTGTTGCTATATACAGGGGAGAACTTAAATATAATACATTTGTAAAAGAGTATAAATTGTTTAAAACTTAAAATATTATGTACGGAAAGATTAAAGATCATCTTCAGAGTGAATTAAAGTCAATAGAGGATAACGGATTATTTAAAAAGGAGAGAATTATTACTTCGCCACAAGGTGCAGAGATTACTGTTTCTACAGGGGATAAAGTTTTAAACTTTTGTGCAAACAATTATTTAGGATTGTCATCACATCCAGAAGTAATTCAAGCAGCAAAAGATACATTAGATACCCATGGATTCGGAATGTCTTCAGTGCGTTTTATTTGTGGAACACAAGATATACACAAGAATTTAGAAGCAACTATTGCTGATTTCTATGGAACAGAAGATACTATTCTTTATGCAGCAGCTTTTGATGCTAATGGAGGAGTATTCGAACCATTATTAGGTGCAGAAGATGCAATTATCTCTGATAGTTTAAACCACGCTTCAATTATTGACGGAGTGCGTTTATGTAAAGCAGCTCGTTATCGTTATGAAAATAACAATATGGCTGAGTTAGAAGAGCAATTAATTAAAGCGAATGAGGCTGGTCACCGTTTTAAAATTATCGTAACGGATGGTGTATTCTCAATGGATGGTCTAGTAGCACCATTAGATAAAATATGCGATTTAGCTGATAAGTATGATGCTTTAGTAATGGTAGACGAATGCCATGCTGCTGGATTTATCGGAGCCACAGGTAAAGGAACATTAGAAGCTAAGAACGTAATGGGACGTGTGGATATCATCACAGGAACTTTAGGTAAAGCTCTAGGTGGTGCAATGGGAGGATATACTACAGGTAAAAAAGAAATTATTGAATTATTAAGACAACGTTCTAGACCCTATTTATTCTCTAACTCATTAGCACCAATGATTGTTGGAGCTTCTATTAAAGTATTTGAAATTTTAAAACACGATACTTCATTACGCGATAAGCTAGAGTGGAATACAAACTACTTCAAAGACGGAATGAAAAAGGCAGGTTTTGATATTATTGATGGAGATTCTGCTATTGTACCAGTAATGTTATACGATGCTAAATTATCACAAGTAATGGCAGATAGACTACTAGAAAAAGGAGTTTATGTAACTGGATTCTTCTTCCCTGTGGTACCAAAAGATAAGGCGAGAATCCGTGTACAATTATCAGCTGCGCATACTCAAGAGCATTTAGATAAAGCTATCGCTGCATTTACAGAAGTAGGTAAAGAGCTAAAAGTTATTCAATAAAAAAGGTTAATACAATAAAAAGTACTATTCTTAACGAAATTTTTTGTAAATATTGATTGATAATTGTACTTTTGCTAGATTATTACGGTAAAGTAAAAAATAAAAGTTATGAAACATTTCAACAAATTATTTGCAGCAGCAATTCTTTGTGCAGGGCTTTCAGCTCACGCGCAAGACGCTGACCATCCGTGGGCTGTAACTGTTGGAGCAAACGCAGTTGACACAAAAGTAAGTTCAGCTAAAGGTTTTGCACACAGAACAGGAGGATATTTTAAAACGGATAACTGGAATATCTTACCATCAGTATCTTACTTAAATGTAGCTAGATACTTAGGTGATGGATTCTCTTTAGGTTTAGTTGGGTCTGTTAATAAAATTGACAAATTCATCAAATCAGAAGCAGAAGGATATGAAAAGTACAATCCTGGAGATTTAACTTACTACGGAATTGACGCAGAAGTTAAATATAGCTTCAAAGAGATTTTGAAATCGAAAGTAGTTGATCCATTCATCTTAGTAGGTGGAGGTTATACTTTTATGGGAGATGCAAGTCAAGGAACTGTTAATGGAGGAGCTGGATTAAACTTCTGGTTTACTAAAAACGTTGCTTTAACTGTGCAATCTACTTATAAGCATTCATTCTCTGATTCTAGAACACCAGACGTAGGAGTTGCTTCACACATGCAACACTTTGCAGGTATTCGTTTCCAATTTGGAGGAAAAGATACTGACGGAGATGGAGTTTTAGACAAATATGACGAATGTCCAGAGATCCCAGGTTTAGCTGAGTTCAACGGATGTCCTGATACAGATGGAGATGGAATTCCAGATCATTTAGATGAGTGTCCAGACTTACCAGGTTTACCAGAATTCAACGGATGTCCTGATACAGACGGAGATGGTATTCCAGATAATAAAGACGAATGTCCAGAGATCCCAGGTTTAGCTGAGTTCAACGGATGTCCTGATACAGACGGAGACGGAGTGCCAGATAATAAAGATGAGTGTCCAGAAGTACCTGGTCCAAAAGAAAACAATGGTTGTCCTTGGCCAGATAGAGACGGAGACGGAGTACCTGATCATTTAGATAAATGTCCAGATGTACCTGGTCCAGCTTCTAACAACGGATGTCCTGAAGTTAAAGAAATCGAGCCTGAGAAAGTAAAACAGCTTAACGACTACGGAAAAACATTATTATTCCACACTGGAAAATATACTTTCCAAGATGGTTCTTACGCAGTGTTAGATAATATGGTTAAAATCATGAAAGAATACCCAACTGCTAATTTCCACATCGCTGGATATACTGACAGTACAGGATCTGACAGAATTAACTTACCATTATCTGATAACAGAGCTAACGCTGTAAAAGTTTATTTAATTGAAAAAGGAATCGATTCTGCTAGATTAACTTCTAAAGGATACGGATCTAAAGATCCAATCGCTTCTAACAAAACAGTTAAAGGACGTGAGTTAAACAGACGTGTTGAAATCCAATTAGCTAAATAATTGATTTAAAACACATAATCTATAGAAAACGCTTCGAGTAATCGGAGCGTTTTTTTTGTACCTTTATTTTATGAAATCAAATACTTTTTTAGATAAGCTGAGTGCGCAGATTTATGCCGATTTTCCTAATTCCATGGACAATTTGGTGATCGTTCTTCCTAATAAAAGAGCTAAGGTCTTTTTATTAGAAAATTTAAAGAAGTATTACAGAAATAGTGTCTTCGCTCCAGAGATTATTAATATTGAGGATTTCATTCAACAAGTGTCTAAGATTAGAGGGATCGATTCGATAGAATTACTTTTTAAGTTTTATGTAGTTTATCAAGAAATAGAGGGAGGTAATGCACAGGATTTTGATCGCTTCTCTAGTTGGGCTAATATGTTGTTAAGTGATTTTAATGAAGTAGATCGTTACTTGTTGAATCCTGATTATGTGTTTTCATATTTAAAGAATATTGAAGACATTAAACACTGGTCTTTAGATCCTGAACAAAAGACAGACTTAATTGTAAATTATTTAGCCTTTTGGGAACAGATACCAGTTTACTATAAAAAGTTCTATGAGGTTTTACTAGAGGAGTGTATCGGTTATCAAGGGTTGATATATCGTGAAGCTGTTAAGTCGCATAAAGAGTATTTGAACAGTAATAATAAGGTGTTTTATTTTGCTGGGTTTAATGCATTAAATGCAGCAGAGGAGAAAATTATTCAACATTTCTTGTTGGAGAAAAGAGCTAAGGTGTTTTGGGATATTGATAAGCATTTTATGGAGGATCCTTATCACGATGCAGCGCTCTTTTTGAGACGTATAAAACGCAACTGGATACATTATCAATACAACCCTTTTGAATGGATAGTAGATGAGTTTGGCAAAGAAAAGAATATACAAGTGATACAAACTCCTAAGAGTGTAGGGCAAGCAAAGATCGCAGGGCAAATAGTAGAAGGACTTGGAGAGGAAGCTTCGAGATTAGAGAAGGTTGCCATTGTTTTAGGGGAGGAGAATTTGCTATTACCAGTATTGCATAGTTTGCCTTCTTCAGTATCAAGTTTGAATATCACAATGGGGTATAGTGGTAAGAGTAATCCTATTCAGATCTTATTGAACAAGATTTTTAAGATGCATTTGGCCGCTATACGACGCTCAAATAAACAATATGTTGTTTACTACAAGGAAATTTTAGATGTATTGACTAATCCTGTATTAACGCAAATTATTGTTCCTGAAAAGGTTATTAAAGAAATTAATGATCGAAATCTTAGCTTCTTTAGCATGAATCGTTTTGCAGAGTGGATAGAGGATCCTGATTTTCCTGTTCGTAAGCTTGTTTTCGGTAGATGGAATGAAAGGTCATCTGTTGAGGTTTTACAAAACCTTATTGAGATTGTATTAGCTATTAAGTATAGTTTAAATGATGAGGTACACAGTGACCGAATTAGTAAAACATTCTTGTATTCTTCCTATCAGATGTTGAATAGGTTAGTTTCTTATTGTCAGAAATATGATTTTATACAAAGTTACGATACTTTGTATTCGTTGTATAAACAAGTGATGGATATGTCTGAAGTATCTTTTGAGGGTGAACCTTTAGAAGGACTACAGATAATGGGGGTGTTAGAGAGTCGTGTTTTGGATTTTGACACTGTTATTGTGACTTCTGTTAATGAAGGGAAGTTCCCTGCAGGTAAGTCAGTTAATTCTTTTATTCCTTATGATGTAAAGAGAGAAATAGGCTTGCCAACTTATAAGGAAAAGGATGCTATTTATAGTTTTCACTTTTATCACTTGTTGTTAAGGGCAAAGAATATTTACCTTTTGTATAACTCTCAATCAGAGGGAATGGATGCTGGAGAAAAGAGTAGATTCTTAACGCAGTTAGAAGTAGAACAGTTAGAAGCACATGATGTAAAATATGTTACCTATTCTGCGGATTTACCTGAAAAAGCAAATGAGTTGATTCAGATTCCGAAGTCAGACCTCTTAAAAGAAGAGCTAAAGAATATTGCTACAACTAAAGGTTTCTCACCATCAGCTTTATCTAATTATCTTCGTAATCCTATACAGTTTTACTTGCAACGTGTCTTAAGGATTAGAGAAGTGGAAGAGGTAGAGGAGAGTGTGGCTTTAAATACTTTGGGTACTATTATACACAACTCTTTAGAGAATTTGTATAAACCCTTTAAAGGAGCTAGGCTTACAGTGGAGATTATTAACACAATAAAAACAAAAGCTGATGCAGAAGTACAGTTACAGTTTGAAGAGGTGTACAACAGTGATAAGGAGAAGATAGGAAAGAATCTGCTCGCTTTTGAAGTAGCTAAACGAAATGTGTATCATTTTCTAGAAGGAGAGATAGAAAAGATAAACGGAGGGGATGATATTTTATTATTGGAGTTAGAGACAGAACTTACTTTTACACTTGAAGATCCTAGATTACCTTATCCTATTAATCTATTTGGATTTGTAGATAGAATAGAGGAACGAAATGGTGTAATCCGAGTTATCGATTATAAAAGTGGTAAAGTAGAAGCAAATGATGTTAAGTTAAGTACATGGGAAGGACTTACACTTGATCTGAAAAATGATAAGATTATTCAGTTATTGTGTTATGCTTTAATGTATACGAAACACAATACAAATCAATCTGTGGAAGCCGGTATTTATTCATTCAAGAATAGAAAAGGTGGCTTCTTATTTTTTGGAGTAAAAGAAGGAAGAGAGGTTGATCATGCTATTACAAATGATACATTAACCTTATTCAAGGATGAATTAGTTGCCTTGTTGTTAGAAATACTAAATCCAGATGAGGATTTTATAGAAAAAGAATTATAGAAAATAGGGAAGCAAAAGCTTCCCTATTTTTATTTTATCGTATTTTTTAGTGCTTCTAGTAGCTCTTCTTTTGCTTCAATCTGAAGTAGGTGACCTCCAGGGATAATAGTTAAATCAGAGTCTGTATTTTCAACTTCTTTAGTGATGTCGTCAATAGAAAGAACAGGATCTGCATTACCTACAATCATACTTATAGGGTATGGAGCAAAATGGAGTAGAACTTCTCTGTCATTTCTTGATTTCATTCCCTCTACAGCTGCTAGTATGCCTTGTTTAGGTATTTTAAGAGCAGTATCTAAGTGTTCTTGTACTTCTTTAGCGTGAGTGATTTTAGTGTCTTCTAAAAAGGTGTTGTTAATTGCCATAGTAACAAAGAGGTCGCTATTCTTTTTGATTACTTCAGTTGCTCTGTCTCTGTTAACTTGTCTTTCTGGGCTGTCAGCTCTGGTAGTAGATGAAACTAATATTATTTTCTTTACATTATCTGGATATAATTCTCCGAAGGCTAGTGATACATAACCTCCCATAGAATGACCTATTAGTGTTACCTTTTTTAGATTTAAAGAATTTGTAATTGTAAAAACTGCGTCAGCCATATCTTCCATACTGTGTATGTAACCAATGCAACCTGATTCACCATGTCCTAAAAGATCAATAGCAATCACTCTATATTTCTTTGAAAAATAGTCAAGGTAGTAATTCCACATTTTACTATCTTCTAGAAATCCGTGTAGAAAGATTAAGGTGCTTCCTTTTCCTTTGTCAGTATATGATAAATTGGTGTTTTTATATAGAATTTTTGTAGTAGCCATTCTTTAATTTTGTTGCAAATGTATGATATACTATGACTTTGTCAAATCTTTTAACATTCAACAGAACTCCAGGTATTACAGTTATATTAAACCAGTCTAAATAATAGAAAAGATTATCTTTGCAGTTCTAATTTCAAAATATTTAGTAAAATGAAAAAAATAGTTGGTGCGTTTTTGTTGTTATGTGGAATAACTTATGGGCAATTAGGATTACCTTATCAGATTTATACAAATAAAGGAAAGAAAGTTTCTTATGAAAAGATGATAAAATCGCTTAGTAAAAGCGAGGTTGTTTTATTTGGAGAGTTTCACAATAATTCATTAGGCCATTGGTTGCAATTACAAGTAACAGAATCTTTAGGAGATAAAAGAGAATTGACTCTAGGAGCAGAGATGTTTGAAGCAGATAACCAAGAAGGGTTGACTAAATATATAAAAGGAAATAGTACAGAAGAGCAATTTCAAGAAGAAGTGAGGCTGTGGAATAATTATAAAACTGATTATAGACCATTAGTAGAATATGCAAAGGAGAATAAATTAGAATTTATTGCGACTAATGTACCTAGACGATATGCAAGTCTATTGTTTAAAAAAGGTACTGCTGCATTAGATACTTTAAGTGTACAAGAGAAGAGTTGGATTGCACCATTGCCATTTCCTTATGATGCTAATTTGCCAGGATATAAGAATATGATGGCAATGTTTGAGGATCATAAAGATGAGAATTTGCCGAAGGCGCAAGCAATTAAAGATGCTACTATGGGGCACTTTATTGTTCAAAATTTAAAACCAAACCATTTATTCTTGCACTATAATGGTTCTTATCACAGTAATAATTATGAAGGTATAGTTTGGTATCTTAACCAATATAGGCCTTCGCTAAAAATAGCTACTATTACGATGGTAGAGAGTGATAATGTTGGTCATTTCGAATATGATAATTTAGACTTGGCTAACTTTATTATTGTTATAGATGCGAATATTTTAAAGTCATTTTAACGCTTTACTATAAAAAACTTTTTTTTTTCTTAAAAAAAGTCTCAATTGGTCTATTTTAGTGAATTAGCATTGTTTTATTCTTTGTTTATATCGAGTATAAATAGAAGGGTAGACTTTGTTGATAACGTTAAGAAGGTGTATTTTTGAGAGATTTTTTCAAGAAAAACAATTAAAATTACATTATGGCAAAATCTGCACTTTTAAAGTCATCCTTAGCTAAGAAATATTGGATGGCTCTTACAGGGTTATTTTTATGCTTGTTTTTAGTAGGTCACTTGGCGGGAAACCTTCAATTGATATTTGGTGACGCTTCTGCATTTAACGAGTATGCGTTATTTATGACTACTAATCCAGCAGTAAAAGTATTATCTTATGTTACGTATATTTCAATCCTTTTTCACGCGATTGATGGTATCGTTTTAACGATTCAAAACAAAAAAGCACGTCCAATCGGATATGCAAAAAACAATGCTGCTTCTAATAGCTCATTTTCTTCAAGAAACATGGCGGTATTAGGAACTTTACTTTTAGTATTCATCGTGACTCACATGGCCAACTTCTGGGCTAAAATGCACTTTAGTGAAATGCCTTTACAAACTGTAGAAGTAAAAGTAGAGGGTCAAGATCCTGTAGTAGTATATAAAACAGTACAAGAGCAAGCTATCCCAGTAAACGCTGTTGAAATGGGACAGATAGAAGTAAAAGGTACTAAGTTTTATCAAGCAGGTACAGACTTAAAGATTGCTGATGGATATAAAGATTTACATAAAATTACAATTGAGTTCTTCCAAAACGAAAGTACTGGATTAATCGCTACAATTGCTTATGTACTTGCTATGGTGGTTTTAGGATTCCACTTATCTCATGGATTTGGTAGTGCATTCCAATCTTTAGGAGCTAATAATCCTAAATATAAGGGAGTACTTAAAGGGCTTAGTTTCTTAATTGCGTATGTTGTACCTGCGCTATTTGCTATCATCCCATTATATATTCATTTTATTAAATAGTCCTAAAGAAATTGATCATGAAATTAGATTCTAAAATACCTAATGGACCACTTGATAAAAAATGGTCTGACTATAAAAATCATATTAAATTAGTTAACCCAGCGAATAAACGTAATATTGATGTTATCGTTGTAGGAACTGGATTAGCAGGTGGTTCTGCTGCTGCTACATTAGCTGAATTAGGATATAACGTAAAAGCTTTTTGTTATCAGGATTCACCTCGTCGTGCGCACTCTATTGCTGCTCAAGGGGGGATTAACGCTTCTAAGAACTACCAAGGTGATGGTGACTCAGTTTACAGATTATTCTATGATACTGTAAAAGGAGGAGACTACCGTGCACGTGAAGCAAACGTTTATCGTTTAGCTGAAGTTTCTGAAAATATTATTGACCAATGTGTAGCTCAAGGTGTACCTTTTGCACGTGAGTACGGAGGTTTATTAGATAACCGTTCTTTTGGTGGGGTACAAGTATCTCGTACTTTCTACGCTAAAGGACAAACTGGACAACAGTTATTGTTAGGAGCATATTCTGCTATGAACCGTCAAATCGGTCGTGGTAAAATCCAAATGTATAACCGTCATGAGATGTTAGATATCGTTAAAGTTGATGGTAAAGCAAGAGGTATTATCGCTCGTAACTTAATCAATGGAGAGATAGAACGTCACTCTGCTCACGCTGTAGTTATCTGTACAGGTGGATATGGTAACGTATTCTTCTTATCTACAAATGCAATGGGTTCTAACGTTACTGCTGCTTGGAAAGCACACAAACGTGGAGCATTCTTTGCTAACCCTTGTTATACGCAAATTCACCCAACTTGTATTCCTGTAACTGGTGACCACCAGTCGAAGCTTACTTTGATGTCTGAGTCATTACGTAATGATGGACGTATTTGGGTTCCTGCAAAAATGGAAGATGCTATAGCAATTAGAGAAGGTAGATTAAAACCAACTCAAATCGCTGAAGAAGATAGAGATTACTACTTAGAGAGAAGATACCCATCATTCGGTAACTTAGTACCTCGTGACGTTGCGTCTCGTGCTGCTAAAGAAAGATGTGATGCTGGATATGGAGTTAATGCTACAGGTGAAGCTGTATACTTAGACTTCGCTTCTGCTATTGACCGTTATGGTAAAGAGCAAGCTCGTATTCAACACTTAGATGAAAACGACGCTAAGCTAGTTTACAAATTAGGTAAAGAAGTAGTTGAAAATAAATATGGTAACTTATTCCAAATGTACGAGAAAATCGTAGATGAGGATCCATATACAACTCCGATGATGATTTACCCTGCAGTTCACTATACAATGGGTGGATTATGGGTAGATTATAATTTAATGTCAACTATCGAAGGATGTTATATCCTAGGTGAAGCTAACTTCTCTGATCACGGTGCTAACCGTCTTGGAGCCTCTGCATTAATGCAAGGTTTAGCTGATGGATACTTCGTACTACCATACACTATCGGAGATTATTTAGCTAATGACATTCGTACTGGAACTATCCCAACAGATTTGCCAGAGTTCGAAGCTGCTGAGAAAAATGTTCGTGATATCATTGACCATTTAATGAACAATAAAGGAACACATTCTGTTGACCACTTCCACAAGAAGCTTGGAAAAATTATGTGGGATAAAGTAGGAATGGCTCGTAACGCAAAAGGTTTAACTGAAGCTATGGCTGAGATTGCTGAGTTAAGAGCAGAGTTCTATAAAGATGTGAAAGTATCAGGTACTGCAGAGAGCTTTAACCAAGAGTTAGAGAAAGCTTTAAGAGTAGCTGACTTCTTAGAATTAGGTGAATTATTCGCGAAAGATGCTTTACACCGTGAAGAATCTTGTGGAGGTCACTTCCGTGAAGAGCACCAAACTGAGGATGGAGAAGCAAAACGTGATGATGAGAACTTCGCATACGTTGCTGCTTGGGAATACAAAGGAAACCCAAGTGATGCAGTGCTTCACAAAGAAGACTTAGTTTATGAAAACATTAAATTGGTAACTCGTAGTTATAAATAATATTGAGACTTAGGTCTTCGGACCTAGTCTTTTTGTAAAAATTCGACACAAATGAATCTTACACTTAAAATATGGCGTCAATCAAACGCTAAAGTACAAGGAAAAATGGTTGATTATAAAATCAACAATGTTTCTCCTGATATGTCTTTCTTAGAAATGCTTGATGTATTAAACAACGAGTTAATCGAGAAAGGTGATGATCCAGTAGCTTTCGACCATGACTGTCGTGAGGGTATCTGTGGTATGTGTTCTTTATTTATCAATGGTGAAGCACACGGACCAGACAGAGGTATTACTACATGTCAGTTACACATGAGAAAGTTCAAAGATGGTGATACTATCTATATCGAGCCATTTAGAGCTAAAGCTTTCCCAGTAATTAAAGACTTAGTAGTTGACCGTACTGCTTTTGATAAAATTCAACATGCAGGTGGTTTCGTATCTGTAAATACTTCAGGTAATACACAAGATGCTAACGCTATTCCAATTCCTAAACATGATGCTGACCGTGCATTTGACGCAGCTACTTGTATTGGATGTGGTGCTTGTGTGGCTACATGTAAAAACTCTTCTGCTATGTTATTCGTATCTGCAAAAGTTTCTCAATTTGCTTTGTTACCACAAGGTAAAGTAGAGGCAGCTGATCGTGTACTTAATATGGTAGCTGAGATGGATGCTTTAGGATTCGGTAACTGTACTAATACAGGAGCATGTGAGGTAGAATGTCCTAAAGGAATTTCTTTAGAGAACATCGCTCGTATGAACAGAGAATACTTAAAAGCAAGCTTGAAATAATAGTTTTTCTTGAAATAAATGAAAAAGCAGATATAGAGATATATCTGCTTTTTTTATTTTTGTACTCTAATTTATTGGAAAGAGAATTCGAGTTATGAGGAGTAAAAAGTCAATAAAGCACTGTGTCTTTAATTTATTAAATAATGATTCTAATGCTTTAGAAAGCAAAATAATACAAGGAGGAATCATTATCTTGATATTACTGAATGCTATCTCACTGATCTTTGAATCAATTCCTGAAGTTAGTGCAGAGTACAGTTCTTTTTTTTCCTTATTTAACTTATTCTCTGTAGTCTTCTTTTCAGTAGAGTATGTGTTGAGAATGTGGTCTATTACCTGTGATGAGCGATTTAATCAACCTTTTTTGGGAAGATTAAAATATGCTTTTACTTCTATGCAGTTAATAGATTTATGCGCTGTGTTACCATTTTATCTAGCTTTTGTACATGTGGATCTCCGTATCATAAGATTAATGCGTGTGTTTAGATTATTACGTGTATTCAAGATTACTCGTTATGTATCAGCATTGGCTCTTGTAGTTAATGTGTTTAAAAGAAAAGCGAGTGAGTTAGCAATTGCCGCATTTATGTTGATCTTTTTATTGTTAATAGCTTCTACAGCTATTTATTATGCAGAGAACCCTTCTCAGCCTGAGGCATTTTCTAGTATTCCTGATTCTATGTGGTGGTCTGTTATTACGATTTGTACTGTAGGTTATGGAGATATCTATCCTATAACTGTGATCGGTAAGCTAATAGGAGGAGTACTTGCGGTTATTGGGATAGGCTTTTTTGCTTTACCTACAGGTATTATCTCATCTGGTTTCTCAGAGATCTTGGCTGAAAGAAAGGAGAAGAAGTTATTAGCGTTACAAAAAACGAATGTTTCTAGTTGTAATTGTCCTTGTTGTGGTAGACCTCAAGAAGAGAAGTGAGAATTAATGCTTATTTTTGGACTATAATCTAAATATCGTAGTGTAATGAAAGTTACCATGTTACAATCTCCATTGGTATGGGAAGATATAGAAGCGAATAAAGAACATTTTTTAGAAAAGCTAGATTCTATAGAACAAGATACAGATTTGGTAGTTTTGCCTGAGATGTTTGTGTCAGGCTTTACAATGAAGCCTGAGCGCGTTTTTTTGACTATGGAAGACGAATATATCACCAAGTTACAATCGTTGTGTAAAAAGCATCTATATGCGCTTACAGGAAGTCTTGTTATTAAAGAAGGAGAAGACTACTATAACAGAATGTTCTTTATCTCTGATGAAGGTGAGATTAGTACTTATGATAAACGACACTTATTCTCATTAGCAGGAGAAGAGAAGGTATATAAAGCAGGGATAGATAGATTAGTAGTTAACTATAGGGGGTGGAATATATGTCCTTTAGTTTGTTATGACCTAAGATTCCCTGTTTTTAGTAGAAATAATGACGGAGTATATGACTTATTAATCTATGTGGCTAGTTGGCCAGATCAGCGTATTTACGCATGGGACTCTTTGCTAAAAGCACGTGCTATCGAGAATATGAGTTATGTGGTAGCTGTAAATAGATGTGGAAGCGATGAGAATGACAATATCTATTCAGGCCATTCACAAGCCTTAGATATGCTAGGAGGCTATTTAGTAGAACCATTGAAGGGAGAACAAGTAGCGTATGTAACCTTAGATAAAGCAAAACAAGATAAAATAAGAAAGAGTTTCGGTGTACTTAGAGATGCTGATTCATTTACTATCCTATAAACAAAAAAGGCTCTTAGTTTTTATGCTAAGAGCCTTATTTGTTTTATAAATTGATTTGTTCTTTAATATCCCAGTTGGCACGGACATCTATCTGTTCAGGGAAGTAGACAGATTCTTCAGGCTGTCTTCTATCCCAATAGTATCCTTTATCCCATACGCCATTTTTATTGTCATCATAGATAACTCTTATGTAGTACATTCTAGGGGGTAATGCTAAGAACTCGAATGTATTAGAGCTTTCACTATATTGACTAACGATTACTTTTTCTTTGTCATCTAGTAATTCAACGATAACAGGATAACGCTTTAATCCATTTAGTGTAATGGTCAAGTTTCCATAATCTGTATAAGCTGTCGTTTTATTGTTCAGCACGATTGTATCATTTGACTTACCAAAGAAGTCTGTAATAGCACCAGGCCATAATGTTACCTTGTAATTATCTAGTTCTTCTTTCTTAAACTTTAGATAGAACTTTTGTTCCCTTGCTTTGTTATCTATAGTAAAAGGGACTGCTACAGAATCTTTATTAAAGATGGTGATTAGATCTTTATTAATAGACTTAACAGGTGTAGTTGTTTCTACTAGTAAATCAGATAAGAAATCAAGTGTACCTGATTTTCCTGACACGGATAGCGAATCTATTTCTTTCATCTTAGGTCTTGGTTTAACCATAAATGTCTTTGTAAACTCACCTTTCGTAGCAGTGAAGTGCAGAGAGTCTGCTTCTATCTTTGGGAACCAAACTTGCAAACTATCTTTATCTGCTAGTTGTGTATAAGCACTAGGGATTACTACCCCATCTTTTTTAACTTCTACGGTAGCTCCTTCAGCGTTTCCTATATACGGTAAGTACCATTTGTTTTGGGTAATCTGAGCAGGTCTAGAAGCCTCGAATTTCTCATCAGACTTGAATAGTGTCAAATCATAAGATTGATCTGTTGGAATCTCAATCGGTTCTTTTATAAAAGCTATTTTATCCTCAGTAGGATTAAACATAAAGTTGCTGTTCTTATCCTTTAATGCTACTAAGTAATACTTTCCTGCTTTAATATTCTCTATAGAGAAAGTCGTAAGACTGTCTAGTGTATTCGTTACATAAAGAGGTTTTTCTCTATAGATAGTAGAATCTTTAAATGTCTCAGCATCGTATAGCATTACATTGACGAAGTTATCCGACTTTAATTGATGTGCAGTTCTGATTGTTCCACTTAGTTTCAGAGAGTCGATATAATCTCCTGTAGAGAAGATATATTTAAACTGTTTTAGGACATTACCTTCATTGTTATCCGTTATAGCGTCCCCGAAGTTAAAACTATAAGTCGTATTCGGCTTTAAAGTGTCTATAAGATTGATCGTAACCGTCTTTCTAGCATTTCCCATAGGTAATACTTCAGGCATTCTATCCATAGGAGGAGAGATAATCAAGTTTTGATTTACGTTTTTGATCTTAACGAATTCGTCGAAATCAATAGTAATTTGCTTTTTGTCAAAATGTATAGAGTGGTTCTTAGGACTACTTCCTAGTACTACAGGTGGAATAGTATCTTTAGGTCCTCCTGAAATAAACCCTCTTTTAGCACAGTTCGAAAACGTTATAAAACAAAATACTGTAAAACAAACAATAAAGTATATACGAAACTTAGACATAGTTTTAATTTAAAAGACAAATTAACGACTATATTTTTTAGTTAGAAAATATGTATTATTAAAACTTTTAAATGCTACGAGCCAAACAGAGAATCGTGATTTTAGTATTCGGTATTTGTAATAATTTTTTACAGCATGCCTCTAAGGTATTCCCTGTAGTGAGGATATCATCTAGCAGTAAGAAGTGATTGTATTCGTCGTCTTTAAAGTTTAGGTCTAGATCAAAAACTTCTTTTGTTTGACTTTTTCTCTGAAAACGTGATTTAGTTGTCTGAGAAGAGGTTTGAAGCGTTTTGATTAGAAGTTGATTATTTATTTTGATGTGAAAGTGATTACTTAGTGCTTTCGCGAAGCCGTCTACTTGATTATATCCTCTTTTCTTTTGTTTCTTTTTATGCATGGGGACAGGTATGATAGAAGTGATCTCCTTTAGACGCGTTGTTTTGGCTAATTGATGTGCATAGATAGTACCTAAGAAATAACTTAGCTCAGGATGATTTCTATATTTGAGATTATGGATGATCTGCTGCACTTTGCCTCCTTTAGAAAAGAAAAGTAAACTAGCAGCAAACTCTATGGGTATCTTACCATAGAACTTAGCCATAGAATCATTTTGATCTATAAGATGTTCTTGTGTATAAGGTATTTCGTTTCTACAAGTAATGCATAGATATTGTTCATTTCTCAGTAATATGGAGTTACAAGCCATACAGTTCTTGGGAAAGAGGAGATTCAGAATATCAGTTATAATCATCAGTTCTAGGTTACTATGTGGGTTATTTAGATGTTATGCTAAAATTAATCAGAACTTTCTCTACGTAATTATTAATAACAAATATCTTTGTGTTGAAATGAAGATATAGAAATGAAAATAGAAGAAGTACAACAGCAAATCATGCAATTAATGGTATTAATTGCTCAAAATAAGAAAGAAGAAGCCTCTGTAGCAATAGAGAAAATAGAAGAAAGTATCAATGATGGACTTGACTATGCACAGACAGATGACGAAGTAGTTCGTTGGGGGAAATTTTTGAAGATTATCGAAGAGCTAAAACAGAAGATAGGATAATGGAACAGCACCAACCTTGTTATTGTTGTAGTGGTAACGCATATAGTGAGTGTTGTGAGCCGTATGTGACGAATACTACAGTTCCTTCTACTGCAGAGCAGCTGATGCGCTCTAGGTACACAGCCTATGCCTTAGCTAATGCGATATACATCATTAATACTACCCATCCTAAGACTAGACACTTTCATAGTAAGAAGGCAATTCTACAGTGGGCTAAAGAAAATACATGGCAACGCTTAGAAATTCTTGTCAGTGAGGAGAGTCGTGTAGTATTTAAGGCTTATTATAAAGATGCAGAGGGCAATGTGTGTGAACACTATGAGGATTCTTTGTTTGAAATGTTAGGAGGGAAGTGGTATTATGTATCGGGAACATTTAAGGAATAATCCTTGTGTTTTAGAGGAGGTAAATAAAAATTACTTCGTAACTTAGTGAAAATATAAAACTGTATAAGTATGAAACCAACCAGAATTGAAAGCGACTTAATAGGTGAATTAGAAATTCCTCAACAGGCTTATTATGGTGTACAGACACAAAGAGCAATCAATAACTTCAAGATATCGACAAGTAAGTTGTCTGATTACCCTGAGTTTGTAAAAGGATTAGCTATTGTAAAATGGGCGGCAGCTAAAACCAACTTTGAATTAAACGTTTTAGACGAAAAAATATATAAGGTTATCGCTGATGTATGTCAGGAGATAATAGACGGTAAGCTACATGCTGAGTTCCCTGTAGATATGATACAAGGGGGAGCAGGTACTTCTGTTAATATGAATGCGAATGAAGTTATCGCAAATAGAGCTTTAGAAATCTTAGG
This sequence comes from Myroides odoratimimus, assembly GCF_004337635.1. Lineage (NCBI taxonomy): Bacteria > Pseudomonadati > Bacteroidota > Flavobacteriia > Flavobacteriales > Flavobacteriaceae > Myroides > Myroides odoratimimus. The sequence goes on along the minus strand of NZ_CP037427.1, from coordinate 930,916 downwards.
TTTTGAGAAAGGTGATTATCAACACTGTTCTCCAAACGATCATGTAAACTTATCTCAATCTACTAATGATGCATACCCTACTTCTCTTAAGGTAGCCGTATTCGAAATGAATAAGAAAGTAGTAGAGAAGCTAGAGAAATTAGTAAAAGGGCTTGAGGCTAAGGCTGTAGAGTTTGAGAATATTATCAAGATGGGAAGAACTCAACTTCAGGATGCAGTGCCAATGACTCTAGGACAAGAGTTCGGTGGTTTTGCTTTCACTTTGAAGAGAGAAATAGCAGTTCTTAACCAGGCTAGCCAAGCGTTCTTAGAGATTAATATGGGAGCTACTGCTATCGGTACTGGATTAAACGCTGTACCAGGTTATGCAGATTTATGTGCTAAGAATTTAGGAATGTTGATGAAACAACCTGTTACTTCTGCTGAGAACTTAGTAGAGGCTACATCTGATACAAGCGGATTTGTTGCTTATTCAGGAATCTTGAAGAAAGTAGCTATTAAGTTATCTAAGATCTGTAATGACCTTAGATTATTATCTTCAGGGCCTCGTACAGGACTTAACGAGATTCAACTACCTCCTATGCAGCCAGGTTCTTCTATTATGCCAGGTAAAGTAAACCCTGTTATCCCAGAAGTAGTAAACCAAGTGTGTTTTAAAGTAATCGGTAACGATATGACTATCACAATGGCTTCTGAGGCAGCTCAGTTACAGTTAAACGTGATGGAGCCTGTATTAGCTCATACTCTAATGGAGTCTATGACATGGTTAGAGAATGCTATGGAAACATTAGTAGAGAAGTGTGTAGTAGGTATTAAGGCTAATGTAGAACATAATAAGGAGTTAGTATTAGGAAGTATCGGTATCGTTACAGCGCTAAACCCTTATATCGGATATAAAGCAAGTACTAAAATCGCTAAAGAAGCATTAGAATCTGGTAGAGGAGTTTATGAATTAGTATTAGAGCACAATCTATTAACTAAGGAGAAACTAGATGAGATTCTAGACCCTAAACATATGCTAGCACCGCATTCGATCTAATCGATACGTGTTATTAAATATAAGAAGTCTCCTACTAGGAGACTTTTTTATTGTTTATAGATGTAACTTTTTTAAAATCTGTTGTCTCAATACAAATTGGTAAGTTTATTGTAGTGATATAATAGCTTTAAAATGTTTGTTATGAAAGCATTAGTCATCGGAGGTACTGGAGCAACTGGTAAAGTACTCGTACGTCAACTACTTTGTGACGATGATTTTCACGAAGTAGTCATATTTATTCGTAAAGAATGGGATATTCAGCATCCTAAGTTAGTCGTTCATTTAGTTGATTTTGAACAAATCGACCAATGGAAGCATCTAATAGCAGGAGATGTCGCTTTTAGTTGTTTAGGGACTACGCTGAAGCAGGCAGGCTCTAAACAAAAGCAATGGCATATAGATTATGATTATGTCATGCAGTTCGCTCAGTATGCAAAAGGAAATGGAGTAACTAACTTTGTATTATTATCAGCTAAGGCAGCTTCTGATAAGAGTGCATTCTTCTATAGTAGACTAAAGGGAACATTAGAGCGCTCTGTATTGAATTTGCGTTTTGAGAATACTATTATTCTGCGTCCAGGACTTTTATTACGTCCAGGGACTAACCGTATGGGGGAGCGAATAGCTGCTAAGATTTTGTTTTTCTTTAATAAGATGCGATTGTTTATGAAGTATAAACCGATAGAGGTGGTTAAAGTAGCCAATCGTATGCGTAGAGAAGCGAAGAATCACTGCTGTCGTCGCTTGATTATCGAAAGCAATGAGATATAATAAAAAGGCTTATCTCTTAGAGACAAGCCTTTCATTTATTTTGTATAGTATTACTTAAAGCTAGTTGCTATCTTAAGTAAAGCCTCAGGATCGCTGACACCTTCTTTTACATCCATCAGTTTTATCGTATCATCATCTCCTAGACCAGTGCTCAGTGGTAACTGCTGCGGGATCTTAGGAGTCTCACCAAACAGCGTTTGATATAGCACTATAGAGTTTACGAATACAGCATCATTAAGCATATGTCGTGATCTATCTGTATGACGTAGCATATCTTTACCATCCTTAGTAGCAGTATAACCTTCTTTGCCAGCATAGGCAGCACCTAATACCGCTGAGAAGTTTAAGAATCCAGTGTTAGGTAACGCTTTAGCTACTGCTACACCATTCTCTACTAGTAGAGGTTGATAATCTTTATAATCTGCACTATTGTACTCAAATGGAACCGTCAGACCGTAGATATATGTAGCTACATCAGGGCTGTTTTTGGCTATCTGATCATGTACTTCTGCTGTATTAGATTTATACTTGCCTAGCTCTTGTATGGCTACAGGTGTTGATTCTTGTAGAATCACATAGTCTAGATAGTTTCCATCTTTATCCGTTTGTTTAAATAATTTTTCAGCATTTTTCTTGTTTGAAGAGATGATTTGATCAATGCTTACCCCCATTTCTAAAAGGGATTTTACCTCTACTTGTTTATTGTTTTCCTTAGCTAGTGCGTCTAACATTTTCGGAAAACTAGCGAAGTACTCCGTATGGCTATTCCCTACGAATAGTATTCGTATAGGACCTTCTGCTTTAGGCGGAGTAGGTTTTGCGACTAGTTCTTTCATAGTCTCTCCGTCTCCTTCACCATTTTTGTTCTTATCTCCACACGATGTAAGAACTAATGCTCCAATAAAAGCACTCAATAAAATCTTTTTCATAGCAATTATATTTGTTAATATAAATAAAAATAAGCAATATAAACGAGATAATGTTCTTGTTTATGATTTATTATATCTAATTAATTGACGATTGTAGTTGCTCTGTATGAGTGAGATAGGGAGTAGCTATAATGTGAAATAGGCTTCACAATAATGCGAAGCCTATTTCAGAAATTAAGTATGTGTAAAAGGATTATTTAACTTTATTGAACTCTAAGTTCACATTGATCTTTACATCTTTAGCGATAGCTTGTCCTGATGGATCATACGCTACTCCGAAGTCAAAACGGTTGATCGTAGTAGATGCTTGGAATCCTAATTTAGTATTTCCTTGTCCATCATCTTTTAATAAACCACCATAAGTAAGGTCAAAAGTTACAGGCTTAGTGATATCTCTGATTGTTAAGTTACCTTCTAATTTGTATTGATCTTTACCTACTTTTTTGATTGATTTACTCTCAAAAGTCATTGCAGGGAACTTCTCAGCTGCGAAGAAATCATCTGTTTTTAAGTGGTTGTCACGCATCTCGATAGATGTGTTCACACTGTTCATATCTACTGAGAATTTAAATGTTCCTTTCGTTAAGTCTTCAGGTGTTCCTTCGAATGTTCCCTCGTATTTATCAAAACGACCATCTACGAAAGAAATTCCTAAGTGCTTCACAGAGAAGTTTAAAAATGAGTGGTAGTTATCTACATTCCATTTTGTTTGAGCGAATGATGCAACAGAGAATAATGTTGCTACGAATAATAATGCTATTTTTTTCATGATAATAATTTTAATTGTTCTGTTATATACTACAAATGTAGTACCACATTTAGCTTTAAGCACTTAACCTACATTAAGAAGTGTTTTTATCTTGTGTAATTGTGGTTTTTTATTTCTTTTTTTTAATCGTAATCCTTTCTTTAATAGTAGGATAGAGGAGTTTATTATAATTGAAAATCTTTATCTGTATATAGTTTAGTATTTTGTATTTCTTTGATGTTTTTTGCTCCACCTAAGAACATATTGATAGTCAATTCCTTATTTAACTGATCGATTACAGACGTTACCCCTTGACTACCTCCTAGGTGTAGGGCGTATAGTATAGGACGTCCTATCGCTACAATATCTGCTCCACTAGCTATGGCTTTAAAGATATGAGACCCTCTTCTCACTCCACTGTCAAAGATGATAGGTACACGCTTATTCACTGTCTTAGCTACTAGTGGTAGTACATCGAATGAAGATGGACCTGCATCTAACTGTCTTCCTCCGTGATTAGATACCCATATCGCATCTGCTCCTGCTTGGATGGCGATTTCGGCATCTTCAGGTGACTGTATTCCCTTGATGATAACAGGTAGTCCAGTTAAGTCCTTTACGTACTTAATGTCAGAAGGCTTAAAGTCTTGTTTGGCTTGAGCATATATTTCTGTAATACCAGCTCCTTTACCAGTCTTGTTGCCATCAGCTTGTTGTGCTGCGAATAACTCTAAGTTACCCATTCCTAGTGGGAAAGTGAAGCCTGTCTTAATATCTTCTTCTCTATACCCACCTACTGGCGAGTCTACTGTAAGGATGATAGCCTTAGCTCCGTATTTCTTAGCTCTGTTAAGCGTAAACTTGTTGAAGTCATCATTTTTACTCATGTATAACTGAAAGAAGAAAGGCGCTCCATTAATACCCTCTGCTACTTCCTCTATTGTTTTGTTACCATAAGTACTAAGCGAGAATAGTGATCCTGCTGCTATCATACCTTTAGCAGTAGCTATCTCTCCATCTACGTGAGATAGTCCTTGAGCTGCCATTGGTGCTTGTATGATAGGTGTTTTTAGAGGAATACCGAATAGAGAAGTAGATAAGTCAATATCCTCATGTTTAATCCCTTTTAGCACACGAGGCATGATGTATTTCTTATCGAAGTTCTCCGTGTTAATCTTTAAGTTATTCTGGTCTTCAGCTCCACCTACGATATACCCAAAGGCACCCTGATCCATCTCTGCTTTTACTTGTCCTTCTAGCTCGTGTAGGTTTACTATTTTTAGTTTTTTATCAGCTGTACTCGCTTGGTATCCTTTGCCTTTTTTGTTTTTATCTTGAAATACAGTTTTTGTTGTAGTATCCTTTGTTACTACATCAGCAAAGGCACTTGTCATTAGTGTTATTGCAGTTAATGTGAATATTGTCTTTTTCATAAAAAATCTGTTTTACTTTATTTATAGGACAAAGTTACAGAGGGGTAGATGTATTAGTGGTTAATATAGATTAAGAACGTATTTAGTTGAATAAAAACAATATGTAGCATATTAAATTCATTATTTTTTGTTTTTTATGAGAATGAGGTAATGATGATTGTTTTTAAATAATTGTATATATTATCTATTAGGGTGTGTTTTTTGTTTATTTAAATCTATTTATAAGAATGGAGTTGAATATTTTTGCCCTTATTTGGAGTTTATGCCCTTAAAAGACTTTTTTAAGTTATTTTGGAGTTTGATTGCTGTTTTAACTTGTTGTATATTAAGTGTATGTGCATTTTTGGATTAATACTGTTCGGAAGTTGTTCGGTAATACCTTGTGTTTACTCAGACTAGAGAGTGTTTTACCGAACTAAATCAAATCTGTATCCGAACAATCTCCTAATAAAGAAGAACTAAAAATCGGTAAAATTACTTGTAAAGTGCAACATGAATCATAGTGTACACACTTAATGACATAAAAAAAGCCACTCTATATCAGAGTGGCTTTTGTGTATAGGGTAGATGATGGATTACATCATTTTCTTTAACCAGTTTCTCATAGATACTTCGTTCTCTATGATGTTCTTAAGGTCAGCGATTGCTACACGGTCTTGTTTCATCGTGTCACGGTGACGGATAGTCACAGTCTTATCTTCTAATGACTGGTGATCTACAGTGATACAGAATGGCGTACCTAGTGCATCTGCACGACGGTAACGACGACCTACTGCATCCTTCTCATCATACGCTACATTAAAGTCCCATTTAAGCTCTTCGATTATCTCTTGAGCTAACTCTGGAAGACCATCTTTTTTCACTAATGGAAGTACAGCTGCCTTAGTAGGAGCTAGTACAGATGGTAATCTTAATACTGTACGAGTAGAACCGTCTTCTAATGTCTCTTCTACTAATGATTTAGAGAATACAGAAAGGAACATACGGTCTAGACCTACTGAAGTCTCTACTACATAAGGTACATAAGAAGTGTTGGTCTCGTTATCGAAGAACTGTAGTTTCTTACCAGAGAACTTCTCATGTGCTTTAAGGTCAAAGTCAGTACGAGAGTGAATACCTTCTAATTCTTTAAATCCGAATGGGAAGTTAAACTCAATGTCAGTAGCTGCATTAGCATAGTGTGCTAATTTCTCATGGTCATGGAAACGGTAGTTCTCAGCTCCCATACCTAATGATAAGTGCCACTTATGACGAGTCTCTTTCCAGTACTCGTAGTACTTCATCTCTTCACCTGGTTTCACAAAGAATTGCATCTCCATCTGTTCGAACTCACGCATACGGAAGATGAACTGACGAGCAACGATCTCGTTACGGAATGCTTTACCTGTCTGAGCGATACCGAAAGGAATCTTCATACGACCTGTCTTCTGTACGTTTAGGAAGTTTACGAAGATACCTTGTGCAGTCTCAGGACGTAAGTATAAGTCCATAGCAGAGTCTGCAGAAGCTCCTAACTTCGTACCAAACATTAGGTTAAACTGACGTACTTCAGTCCAGTTTTTAGAACCTGTATCAGGGTCAGCGATCTCTAGCTCTTCGATAAGTGCTTTTACATCTGCTAAATCTCCTGAATCAAGACCACGAGCCATACGCTCTAAGATCTCTTTTTTCTTCGCTAAATATTCTACTACACGAGGGTTAGTAGCTACGAATTGTTCTTCGTCAAAAGATTCGCCAAAGCGCTTTTTCGCTTTCTCGATTTCCTTTTGAGCCTTTTGGTATAATTTTTCACAGTAGTCTTCGATAAGAACGTCAGCTCTATATCTTTTCTTACTGTCTTTATTATCAATTAATGGGTCATTAAACGCATCTACGTGACCAGAAGCTTTCCAAGTGGTAGGATGCATAAAAATCGAGGCATCAATTCCTACAATATTTTCGTGCATTTGTACCATGGATTTCCACCAGTACTCTCTAATGTTTCTCTTTAACTCCACACCATTCTGAGCGTAGTCATATACTGCGCTTAGACCATCGTATATTTCACTAGAAGGGAAGATGTATCCATACTCCTTAGCATGCGAAATAACGTTCTTAAAAATATCATCTTGTTTTGCCATAGTGCAAAAGTAATAAAAGACTTTAAGATTAGGAACTCTGCCATTGGCATTTTAGTGTTAATAACCTAAAGTTTATTGATTTACTATATTAATTAATCGTTTTTAGTTGAATGTTGTTGATTGTATGCTGATAATATACGCTCAGTATTCTCGATATGGCCTGTCATATCCCATTCATCATGTCCTGGTATAATGACTTTAGCATTCTTAAATTTTTGTTTTACGGCTTCGATAGTCTTAGGCCAAGCTATCACGTTACCATCGGCTATATTACCTATAGTGGTAGCTTCGGCACTCTTAATCAGGCATCCTCCGTATAATACTTCTTCTTTTGGAAACCAGACTACGGTATTATCTAGTGAATGTCCTTCTCCTAAAAAGTATACAGCCAACTTCTCATTGCCAAAGGTAAACTGTTTTTCTTTATTAAAAGAATGTTGAGCTTGTGGTTCATTGCGTTCTTTTAATATTTCATTGGTCAATGCATAGGTATACGTCTGTGCTCCTATACTGTTAAAGTAACCTAATCCACCAGAACGATCTTCGTGGAAGTGGGTAGTGATGACCCATTTAACCTCTTTGTTATGATTCGATCTGATGTACTCTAATAGAGGTTCGTACTGATCTTTATCCCAAGGTGTGTCTATTAGAATAGCACCTTCATCTGTCAGTACGTACATCGAATTAGAAGAGTATGTTACTCCTTGAAACTCTTGATAAGTAGTGTATATATACATATTATCATTGAGTTGTTTGATTTTTAGTTTGTCAGATTGAGCGTGTACTAATGTAGTACAGATTAACATCGTTATGACACTAAGTATTCTGTGCATGGCTTATTTATTTCGTATTGAGATTAGTGATGAGGTTATACCCATCCTTTCGTCTTGAATTTTTGGATAACAGCTAAGAATTGGTTCATTTCTTCTGGTGTGCCTAACGTTACTCTGCTCCACTGTAATAGGGGAGGGAAAGGACGACCTACGATAATGCCTTCTGAAGCCATACCATCTATATACTGCTGTTGATTACATTTTATCTTGTGGAATAAGAAGTTTCCTTGGCTAGGTAGATATTCTATTCCTAGTGCATCAAAGGTCTCTGTCGTGATACCAAGAGAATTAGCATTCACTGCTCTACTGTGTACGATGAAGGCATTGTCTTTTAAAGAGGCTGTACCTGCTACTGCAGTAGTCATACTAATGTTCTCTACTGCCATATATGGACTTAGTTCATTCGCTAGATTTTCTGTAGATAGGCTATATCCTAACCTCATACCTGCCATGGCAAATATCTTAGAGAAGGTACGCAATACGATAACATTCTCTCTTCCTTCTCTGATAAAAGAAGTCCCACTCACGAAGCTTTTGTTAGTGATGTATTCTGCATAGGCTTCGTCCACCATGAAGAAGTTCTTCTTAGGGTCAACACTAGTCACCCAATCTGTGATAGCACTAGAGCTAGTTAATGTCCCTGTCGGGTTATTAGGGTTGCATAAGTAGATGATAGAGATGCCATCAAAGTTGTCTGCTGCTTGCTTCATCTTAGCTAGATCCATACAGAACTCCTTATCTAGTGGTACATTAACGACAGGAATACCCATGCCTTCTGCATGACTAGCAGCTAAGAAGAACGATGGATCTGGTGAGATAAGCTGTACTTTCTGCCCATTTTTGACTGCTTTATACACTTGTAAATTCACTGTAGCTCTAATTAGATCAGAAGATCCCACTCCTAGAGTCACCTGAGCTGGAGACATCTTAAATATATCAGCGATGGTGCGTTGTAATTCTTTTATATAACTGTCAGGATATCGATTTACATTAGATAAAACGTCAATAATTGCATTTTTAGCTTTAGGAGATATACCTAAGCTATTTTCGTTAAAGTGTAAGAATAACGGGTCATCAACTGATGTTGGTAAACCTAAATCTGCAATAGATCCTAATGCTTGTGTTGTTGCAAATCCTTGTGTAAGGATACTTCCTGCGAACAACGTTCCTGATAGTTTTAATAAATCACGTCTGTTCATAGTGAATAGAATTACTGTATTATGTAAATAAAAAATGCCTCAATCGGAAGATAAGGCTTTTAGAAGAACTAAAGTTAGGGGATATCTATTGAATTATCGATACTTAGATTAGAATATTTTGGTATAATTTTATGAATTACATCAGAATTATGATGTTTGGTTAAAAGTAATGTAATAATCAAGGGTGAATAAGTAGTTGATTTATAAATAAGTAAGTAAGAATGCACTAGGGGTGTACTAGGTGTAAAAAATAATATTGTAATATCGCTAACCCTTATGAATAGTGAAGTAGATGTTAATATAGTAGTGTGAATATTTTGCGAAATAGCGCTACTTATTGTCAATGAGGGGAGTAAATAAAAAATATTCTACTAAATATTTTGTTGTAAGTTAATTTGTGTTAAATTTACATAGTCTTTAATGAGGTGCATATCTTTATGATAATTAAGTAAATAAGGGTATTGCCAAATAATTTAAAGGTTGTTTAATTATATACAAAATTAACTATGAAAAAAATCACGTTTATGGTATTAGGAATGGCTGCTATGGTAGCTGTTGCTTGTGGTGAGAAGAAAGAAACTGCAAAAGAAGGAGAGGCTACTACAACTGAAGTAGAAGCACCTGCAAAAGAAGAGGCTCCTGCTGCTTCTGGATACGATGCAGTATTAGACAAGTATGAAAAAATCGCTGATGAGCACATCGCTTTGATGAAAAAAGTACAAGCTGGAGACACTGCAGCTCTTACTGACGCTACTAAAGTAAGCGAGGAATTAATGAAAATCGCTGAGGAGTTACAAAAAACTGACCCATCGACTATCACTAAAGAGCAAACTGCTAGATTCCAAGCTATCGCTGAGAAATATCAAAAAGCTTTAAAGCCTTAATTACGGCTTAAATAGTATACTTAGAGAGTGCTATCCTTTTTGGATAGCATTTTTTTATAATTGAGGTTTTAATGTTATAGTGTCCCATTAGTTGCGACCATTATGGGGCATATAGGGTCAGATATAGTCATAAGAGTCTGTATCATCAAAGCAGTGTCAGTAGAATAGTAGCTTTGTGGTGTAGTTCTTTGACATATTGTTTATTAGTGATTCCTTATTGCGTAAAAAGCAAAAGGGAGTATTATCTAGATAATACCCCCTTTGGTAGTAGATGAGAAGTGAAGTTATTCTTCCTCTTCTGTATTTTTTAACTTCATAAGTAATGTGTAGGCTCCTTTAGTAACTATCTTCTGATTAGCTAATTGATCTGCGTTTATTATTTGTACATATCCATCTTCTTTAGGGCCGATTTTTACAGGAGTCATCTCATAAGTTTGTTTTGCTGTTTCTATAAAAACATAGTTTTGTTTCTCAAAATAAACAACACTTTCTTCTGGCAAAGCTTGTGATACAGCTGCGTGTGTATCTATGTCTGCATTCATATACATACCAGGAACTAGCTTCTTATCAAAAGCTTCAAAGTGACAATGTACTTCTGATACTCCATCTGTGTTTACATCCATGCTGATTAGTATAATCTCTCCTTCATATTTTTTATCTGGTGCACCGTTAGTATAACTTACTACACGCTGTCCAACCTCTAGCTTATCAAGGTCTTTTTCATACACCTTTAGGTTTAGGTGTATATCGGTAGGGTTAATTAATTCGAACATTACATCAGAAGGAGTTACATACTTACCCACATTGACAAAAACATTACTCACAAAACCACTAATAGGGCTGTAGATATTAATAGTTCTACTAATGTTAGTATGAGTCAGTGAAGCAGGGCTAATGTTGATTAAACTTAACTGCTGTGCTAATGCATTCATCGTGATGCGTTGATTATTCATCTCTGCTTGCGCGATTTGCATGACCTTATCGCTACTCGCTTGACTTGCGTTTAGGTCTTTCTGACGGTTGTAATCTAGTTTTGCAAACTCATATTTGTCCTTAGCGATTAAGTAATTCTGCTGTAATTGGATATACTGAGGGTCTTCCATCGTAGCGATTAGTTCACCCTTTTTGATATGCATACCTGGTAATAACTTAGTACTCTTAAGGTATCCTCCTAGAGGGTTAGTTATGGAGATGAGGTTCTGTGGAGGCACATCTATCTTTCCATTTAGTTTTAGCGTTGTTGCTATTTTGCGCTCAGTCAGAGAGCCCGTTTCTATAGTTGTATTCTTCATCTGTGCATCAGTTAGATGTACAGTGGTTGTGTCTTCGTCTGTTGTAGAGATAGGATCTTCTTCTTTTGGCTCTGTCTTACATTGGGTGAATAGTGTGATACTCGCTAAGGCAAGTCCTAGAACAAAGTATTTGGTATTGATATATTTAGATAGCATGATTATTAATTATTAGAAGTTAAGTAGTTAATCTGGATGATATTGTCATTGTACATTTTTAGTGTATCTAAGTACTTATTGACAGTTTCTAGAGCTTGGTTGATCAGCATCACATATTCTAGATAGTTGATATCTCCGTTGATGAACTGTAATTGGGCTGTCTTTGTAATTGTATTAGAGTTATCAAAAGAGAAACTTTCATATTTATTTAGAATACCTTGGTTGTTCTGATGGGCTATTAATAACTGTTGATAACGTGAGTTCATAAGGTCTCTAGTCATCGTGTATTCTGCTTCTGCTACTTCTTCTGCTACTTTAGCACTTTTAACACGACCTCTCTGCCCACTAGTGAATAGGGGTAGTGAGATACCTACCTGAAAGGAGTGGAAACGATTATTCCTGTCATAATACACATCGTTAGCCGCCATACCCATAAAGCTACTGTTATTATAAGCCGCTTGTAGGTTAGGGAGTTGTTTAGAGCGTTCTAGTTTAGTTTGTTCTTGAGCAATTATCTTTTGATTTTCTATCAATTGTAGCACTGGGTTATTCTCTAAGTCACTTTCTAGACTAGACAGTTCTAACTTCTTCTGTTCTAAAGAAGGAACGATGTTCTCAGATGTATTTAGTAAATACTGAAGCTGAAGTTGGATTAACTGTTTTGTTTTTTGTACTTCACCTAATTGTGCTTGAATACTTAGTTGTTGATTCTGAGCCATTGTTTTCTCTAAAATATTGCTCTCTCCTTTTTGTAGACGAAGAGTAGCCTTGTTGTAGAAATTAGCGTACAGACTGTCTGCACGTAGTAATAGTGCCTCCTTCTCTTGCCAATAAATAAAATCATAGAAGTTCTGAGTGACTGTTTTCTTTAGCTCATATCCCTTTAGGTTAAGGTTATAAATGCTTTGTTGATGTTCAGCTTTGTATACGTTTTTCTGTTTATTATATACCGTCGGAAAAGCAAAGTCCTGAGAGATAGAGAATTTATTGTCCGTATAAGGGCCGTTTATCTGTCCAAACTCTCCTGTGATAGTCGTTTGTTGTATATCTGTGGCTGTTCTAATAAATGCTTTAGCATATTCTGTTTTTAGTTTTTCTGCACGGATAGTACTGTTATTCTCTATCGCTTGAGCTAAGGCATTCTCTAGGCTGATAGGCGTCTGTGCTTGAACAGAAAGACCTAGTCCTAAAAAGATAGCAATAGCTGTGATAGCTTTTTTCTTTTTCATAAAGCTGAAGTGTAATTTTTGTTCAAATGTGATATACAACAACGGTAGGATAAATAGGGTAAGGAATGTAGCTAACATTAGACCTCCGATTACTACTGTTGCTAATGGGCGCTGTACTTCTGCTCCTGCACCATTACTCAATGCCATAGGTAAGAAACCAAAGGATGCCACACAAGCAGTCATCAATACTGGACGAAGTCTCGATTTAGCTCCTCTAACTACGATGAATACAATGTTTTTTATTCCAGATTTTTGAAGTCTATTAAACTCAGCAATAAGTACTATCCCGTTTAGAACAGCTACACCAAACAGTGCAATAAAGCCTACTCCAGCACTGATACTGAACGGCATGCCTCTAAGGGCTAATAAGAATACACCTCCAATGATAGATAATGGAATGGCTGTAAAGATCATTAAACACTCTCTGATATCTCTAAAGGCAAAGAACAATAATAGGAATATCAAGACAAGCGCTAATGGAACTGCAATGGCTAATCGCTCTTTTGCTTCGTTTAAGTTTTCGAATTGTCCTCCATAGGTAATTTGATAACCTGTAGGTAGTTTGATTTGTGCTTCTACTTTTTCTTGTAGCTCTTCTACTATACTCTGTACATCTCGATCTTTTACATTGAATCCTACGAATATTCTACGCTGTGCATTCTCACGTTGGATTTGATTAGGACCTTCTTTTATTTCGACATTTGCTAATTGATTTAGTGGTACTTGATTACCTAAAGGAGTAGGGATTAAGAGATTCTCGATATCAGATAGGTTTTTTCGGTTGGTCTCATCCATACGAACAACCATGTCAAAACGCTTTTCTCCTTCATATACCATACCGGTGCTTTGACCAGCTAATGAAGAATTGACTATTCTATTAATCTCAGCTATCGATAGTCTGTAACGAGCAATAGCAGGACGGTTATACTCAATCATTAATTGAGGCATTCCTGTTACGGGTTCTACATATAAGTTAGTTGCTCCTTTTACAGTATTAGCTATATTACCTATTTTACCTGCTATTTCTGCTAATTGATCAAGGTCTTCACCGAATACTTTGACTACGACATCCTGTCTAGCACCTGTCATTAGTTCGTTGAAACGCATCTGTACAGGGAATTGGAAGCCGACAGTCACGCCTGGTACTTCTTCTAATGCTTTAGTCATCTTCTCTGCTAGTTCTGGAAATGTCTTTGCTGATGTCCATTCTTTTTTGTCTTTTAGGATAACCATCATATCACTAGCGTCCATAGGCATAGGGTCTGTAGGTACTTCTGCACTACCTATCTTAGTCACTACTTTCTCTACTTCAGGGAAGCGTGATTTAAGGATATGTGCAGTCTTTTGAGTACTTTCTATAGTCGTGGTTAGCGTACTACCATTTAGTACTTTTGTATCTACTGCAAAGTCTCCTTCTTCAAGAGAAGGAATGAACTCTCCTCCTAAAGTAGATAAGATGTATAGGGCAATAGCAAATAAGACTCCTACAATAGCATAGATTGTTTTTGGTATTTCTAATACTTTGACAAGACATTTCTGATAGAACTTCTCTAGTTTCGCCATTACTCGTTCAGAGAAATTTGGTTTATGAGTTACTTTTCGGCTCATAATTAGAGAGCTCATCATCGGTACATACGTTAATGATAATAAGAATGCTCCTAATAAGGCGAAGGCTACTGTCTGAGCCATCGGTTTAAACATCTTACCTTCAATGCCTTCTAATGTAAGAATAGGGATGTATACGATAAGAATGATAATCTGACCAAAGACTGCGCTGTTCATCATCTTAGATGCTGAGTGTACTACAGTCTTATTCATATCTTCTTGAGATAGCTTATTCATTGATTTGTACCTGGCGTTATGGGAGAACTGATGGAGTACAGCTTCTACAATAATTACAGCTCCATCTATTATTAATCCAAAGTCTAGAGCTCCTAAACTCATTAGATTACCACTTACTCCGAAGAGATTCATCATACAAATAGCAAATAACATCGCTAGGGGTATAATAGAGGCCACTAGCAGCCCTGCTCTCATATTTCCTAAGAATAGGACTAGTACAAATACGACGATAAGTGCTCCTTCAGTTAGATTGGTCTCTACAGTACCGATGGCATTATTAACCATTTTAGTACGGTCAAGGAAAGGTTCTATAACAACGCCTTCAGGCAAAGTCTTTTGGATTTCGGCTACTTTATCTTTGACATTCTTGATGACATCATTGCTGTTCTCACCTTTAAGCATCATTACGACAGCACCTGATACTTCGCCTTTATCATTATAAGTCATGGCGCCATATCGTGTAGCATGCCCTATCTGTACTTTAGCCACATCTCTAATTAGAAGAGGCAATTCAGTATTTTTAGAAGTAATAGCAATATTCTCTATGTCTTCTATAGAGGCTACTAATCCTTCTGTTCGTATATATAATACAGTAGGTCCTTTTTCTATATAAGCCCCACCTGTATTCTCATTATTGTTTTCTAGAGCAGAGAACACATCGTTAATTGTGATGCCATAGGCGTCTAGCTTGTTAGAATTAACAGCTATTTCATACTGTTTTAGTTTTCCTCCAAAACTGCTGACTTCGGCTACTCCTTTAACAGAGAGTAATTGACGGCGCACAACCCAGTCTTGTATTGATCGCAGTTCTGTAAGGTCAAACTTGTCTTCATATCCTTCTAATGGTCTTACTACATACTGGTATATCTCTCCTAGTCCTGTAGAGATAGGACCTAGTTCTGGTTGTCCAATATCTTGTGGGATATCAGCTTTAATTTGATTTAAGCGTTCTCCTACTTGTTGTCTTGCCCAGTAGATATCTACGTCTTCGTCAAATACAATAGTCACTAGTGATAATCCGAAACGAGAGAAACTTCTCATATTCTTAATACCAGGAATATTACTGTTTGCTTGTTCTATAGGGAAGGTTACTAACCGCTCTATATCTGTAGCTCCATAAGAAGGAGCAACTGTAATGACTTGTACTTGGTTATCTGTGATGTCTGGTACAGCATCAATAGGTAGTTTAGATGTCTGGTAGATACCAACACCGATTAGAGCTAATACAAATAGCCCAATGATGAGTTTATTCTTTACAGAAAACTCAATTATTTTATTTAACATGATTTTAGTCTGTTAATACGTTAAAATTGCGTGATAGGTATAGCCAACTTATCCATGTATGGATACACAGAAAGCTAACTTATTCTTTGCGAAAAGGTATTAACAGTATTTAGGCGGTTGCCAAATAGAGGATAGGTAATTACTCTCAACTTCATCTTCGTTGAAAGCGTGTATTTTATTGTCCAGTGTATTGAACTTAATACGGTCTATTTTTAGAATAGGAGTAGGGGTAACGATGCCTACTATACTTACAAAGTGTGTGTGCGTAACGAAAGGAAGTTTCTCATCCATAGGATCTCCTTCTTCTTTATGACTTTCACTGTAATGTATTTGTAAGAATCCCCAGAGTGATAAATCTGGATTACTTGTCGTATGCTCAATGTAATGTTCAACCAATAGCGGAAACTTCAACACCTGACCTAGCTCAGTTGTCGAAATTAAAAAGAGTGCCATAAGAAATATTGCTATTTTTCTTTTCACTTTAATTGGTTGTTTATGAATTGACTGGTACAAAGTTACTAATTCCTTGTATAATTATGACGCAAGATAGTAATTTGTATTTATTCAAAGTAAATATACTGTTAAGTTCTAATGAGATTTTAATAATGAGGTTGATGTTATGTAGGTTGAATAAAAAAGCACCTAGCTCTTAAGAGTAGGTGCTTAGTATCTCTATGATAAAAAACTATCTTCGTCAAAATCATATTCCTTATTAAAGAAAACAGAATCACTGTGAATAGCTTCAAAGTGTTCTTCTATTTTTTCTAAGGTATAGATAGTTTCTAATTGTCTCCAATGTTCTCTAGTTAATGGTAAGAATGCTAATGTATCTGACCCATCTGATATTTTGCAAAAGCGAATCTCATACTCAGGCTGTAATATACTGTTAAGCCATATAATCGTATTATCTCTGTCTACGATAATATGAGTATGAATCTTATTGTCATAATTTACCTTTAGTTGTAGTTGCTCATTTGGTAGGTCTTCTATAGATGCTGATAGATGACCTGTTTGAAGACAGGTTTCTATATATTCTACTATTGCATCATCGTATTCACTCCAATCTACCCAGATCACTAAGTCGCTCTGTAAAGAGTGAAAATCTTCGTATAGACCTGTTTCGAAGTACTTTTCTAAAAGTGTTATTTTGTCTTGCATATATAATGGTTAAGCGTTTAAATCATCCCTAGAATACTTAACTAAAGTACTGTAAATTAAGTATAAATAAAAGGCTTAAAAGTTAAAATAAACCTTTGTATAGATTAATACTAATACAAATATTGTGCTAAGATTATCTTTAAAAGCTATTATTCATTAAAAGGTTCAAATTCTCTTTCTGGAAATGCTTCAGTAAGTATTCCTTTTGTACATAGCCATTCTATTGCATCATATAGATTGTTTCCTAAAGCATAGATATTCTCCTCATGTCTAGGCAATACAAAATAGGTATTGTTATAGAATATAATCTCATCTCCATCAAAAGTATCTCCTATGCAAATCCCTTCTAATACCTGTTCTTTAGTTAATACATCTTGACCATCATCCCAGAAGTAGTATTGCGTTACTCGTTCTAACCATTCTTTTCTCTCTGTTATCATTCGATTAGGAGCATAGATACGGATATATGTGCCTCCTAGTACACCTACCCCATATTGTAAAATATAGGTCTTATAATCTTCTTCAAAGTTGAAGTTTAGTACTTGTTCACAATTGTTAATATCCTCAACAGATGGTAATACTAATTCTGATGATTGTGTATGGATATTAGGTATGACTGTATAGTGATTGAATTTACTCATTTATATATTTATCTTCTATATTATTTAAACCTTCTTTAAAGTCATTATTGATTTGATACAATTCTTCAATCGCAATAGGATTGATAGATGTAGAATCAATGTGCTTTCCTTCTTTAGTCCACATAGGAGGGAAGATATGAAAAGCTTTGTCTAGTGGAAGTTGTGCCGTGTCTTCTTTCCATGTATTCCATCTGAAATCTTGGTAAAACTGATCTATATTACCTGCTATGAAAAAATAAAGTAAGTCTGAATAACTGATATCAAGCGGTTCAAAGTCTAATGTATCTGGCGCAAAGTAATATACTTTACCTATGTCCTCTCCTAGGCCTCCACTATTGATACAGAAGTAGCCACCTAAGACATCTAACGCGATAATATAGTAACCACTAGATTGATTGTTTTGATCTATTGTTTTGCCTTTGTTCCATTGATAACTAGAAGGTAGCGTTTCTGTTCCTCCACCTAGTACTCTGATCCATCCATTGTCTATCAGTATTCCTCCAGTCTCATATACTATAGCACCTAGTGGAGAGCGTGTCGTTACTTGAAGTTGTAAGAGAGCTTCTTCAGCTACCTCTTTATTGTATTGAGGCAATAATGCTATTGGTCTTACTGCATCGTTTAGCCATTCATTGATAAGGGCAATTCCTGGTTCTTCTATGTTTATTAAATCAGTAAGTGTTTTCATTCTTTATTTTTCGGCAAAATACGAAAAAAGGCTGTCTATTTAGACAACCTTTTTATAAAGTATGTGGGTATGTTATATGTTTAACTACCTAAGACTGCTGCTGTAGCAAAAAGAGTTAGTGTCAATATAAAGATAACAACACCTATTAGTGAAATCACTAAACCTGCAATTGCTAATCCTTTTGGTTTTTTAAATACTCCAATTGCAGAGAAAATTAATCCTAATAACCAGCATATTCCGTTTATAAAAGGAAGCCAAAATAGAAGAATTGCAACAATTGATAAAATAAATCCTGCTAATCCAAGATTATTCTTTTCTGGAACGATAGGAGGATAATAAGCTTGTTGTTGATTGTATCCTTGTTGGTTATATCCTTGTTGTGGAGGAGGAGGTGTAGATCTAACCTCTTGCTCTATTTCTCTCTCAAGTTCTTTTGCAGCCTCTACTACAGGCTCAACAACTTCTTCTTTTATCGTCTCAACGATTGGCTCAACAACTTCTTTCTCTATGTTGTCTACTGTCTCTTCGATAGATGAAGTTACTCTATCAACAATAGATTCGTCGTGTTTAGTTTCTTCAGATGAAGGCACTGGAGGAGGAGTATGCTCCGTATTTTCAGAAACTTTCTTCCCTTCTAGGTTTTTATTATCTTCCATAGTGGTTCTATTTTAATAGATCAAATATAGTTTTTATTTAACAAATAAAATATACTTATATGTTTAAAAATTAATATTTAATTAAGTGTTTTTAGCTAAAATAATATATTATGTTCTTTTCTGCTTCTTTGTTGTTAATTTGTAAAGGTATTTTTTTAAGAAAATAAAGGCTGGTTTTAAGAAATAAGAGCATAAGGATTAGGAAATAGAAAGCCTTTTCGTAGGGAGGGAGGGGAAGATAAAAAAAGCCCTTTAGTTAAATATCTAAAGGGCTGTTGAATTTATTAAAGAGGAATATTTCCGTGTTTTCTGTTTGGCATATTTACTTCTTTATGTTCTAACATAGAGAATGCCTTAAGCAGTTTTCTACGAGTCTCATTAGGAAGAATTACTTCATCAATGAATCCTCGTTGTGCCGCTCTGTATGGAGTAGCAAATTTGTCTGCATATTCAGCTTCTTTCTCAGCTAGTTTTGCTACTGGATCTGCTGCTTCTGCTATTTCTTTTTTAAAGATAATCTCACTAGCCCCTTTAGCTCCCATTACTGCAATTTCGGCATTTGGCCACGCAAAGTTCATATCTGCTCCGATGTGTTTAGAGTTCATTACATCATAAGCACCTCCATAGGCTTTACGAGTAATCACCGTTACTTTAGGTACTGTAGCTTCACTTAATGCATACAGTAACTTTGCACCGTGTACGATGATACCATTCCACTCCTGATCTGTACCAGGTAAGAATCCAGGTACGTCTACTAAGACTAATAGAGGAATATTAAAAGCATCACAGAATCTAGTGAAACGAGCAGCTTTAATAGAGCTGTTTACATCTAAACATCCTGCTAAGAACATCGGATTGTTAGCCACAATACCAACACTTTTACCTCCTAGTCTAGCGAAACCTACTACGATATTCTCAGCGTAGTCTTTGTGTATTTCGAAGAAAGAGTCCTCGTCTATGATGTGATTAATTACCTCTTTCATATCATAAGGCTTATTAGAGCTCTCAGGTACTATCTCATCTAGTTCATATCTATACTCTTCGCCTGCAGTATAAGGAAGACTCATCGGCTTCTCCATATTGTTTTGAGGCATATAAGACAATAGCGTTTTTACATCCTCTAGACAGGCTACGTCGTTAGGAGATGTCGTATGAGCTACTCCAGACTTCGTAGAGTGAGTACTTGCTCCTCCTAATTCTTCTGAAGTTACCTCTTCATTAGTTACTGTTTTTACAACGTTAGGTCCTGTTACGAACATATAACTAGACCCTTCTACCATCATTGTGAAGTCAGTCATCGCAGGAGAATATACTGCTCCTCCAGCACATGGTCCCATAATAGCAGATAGCTGAGGTATCACACCAGATGCTTGTACATTGCGGTAAAAGATATCTGCATATCCACCTAATGATCTTACACCTTCTTGTATACGTGCTCCTCCAGAATCGTTTAGTCCGATCATTGGTGCCCCCATTTTAAGTGCCATATCCATTACTTTACAGATTTTCTCTGCATGCGTCTCAGAAAGTGCTCCTCCGAATACAGTAAAGTCTTGTGCGAATACATAGACTAAGCGACCGTTGATCGTTCCATACCCAGTCACTACACCATCTCCGTGATATACTTCTTTATCCATACCGAAGTCGGTCGTACGGTGTGTCACTAACATACCGATCTCTTCGAATGAACCTTCGTCTAATAGGTATTCTACACGTTCACGAGCAGTAAGCTTTCCTTTGCTGTGTTGTGTATCTATTCTTTTTTGCCCTCCGCCTAATTTAGCTTGGGCTTGTATTTCTTGTAGTTTATTTATTTTCGGATTCATATGATTCTTAGTTTGGTAATCGAAGTTGTTTTTGGTCTTCTAAATACATCTGTAGCGCAAGGTATGCCGCTATCTCTGCTTCATCTTTATACTCTTCTTTGATTAAATCAGCATTGTAGTATTTCTTCACGAAGTTCGTGTCAAAATGACCTTCTCTAAAAGCATTGTGTTCCATTACGAACTTACCGAATGGCAATGTCGTACTGATACCTTTTACCTTATATGCTTTAATGGCTTCGATCATAATCTCTATAGCCTCCTCACGTGTCTGTCCATAAGTAATTAACTTGGCTAACATCGGGTCGTAGTAGATAGGTACATCCATACCTTCTTCTATACCGTTATCTACACGGATACCTTCTCCTTTAGGTAGTTGATAGATTTCTAAGTTCCCTACACTAGGTAAGAAATCATTTAGAGGGTCTTCTGCATAGATACGAAGTTCCATAGCATGTCCTTTGATCTCTAAGTCTTCTTGTGTAAAAGGAAGCTTCTCTCCACGAGCTACCTTGATTTGCATCTCTACTAAGTCTAATCCAGTGATTAACTCTGAGACTGGATGTTCTACTTGAAGACGAGTATTCATCTCTAAGAAGTAGAAGTTAAGGTGCTCATCTATTAAGAACTCCACCGTACCAGCTCCTACATAATTACAAGACTTAGCTACCTTAATAGCTGCTTCTCCCATAGCTTTACGCACTTCAGGAGTTAATACAGCAGAAGGGGCTTCTTCTATTACTTTTTGGTGACGACGTTGGATACTACATTCTCTTTCAAATAAGTGAACTACGTTACCATGTTTATCCGCTAACACTTGTATCTCAATGTGTCTAGGCGAACCTATATATTTCTCAATGAAAACAGAACCATCTCCGAAAGCATTGGTTGCTTCAGAAATAGCACGCTGCATTTGACTTTCGAATTCTTCTTCTTTTTCTACGATACGCATCCCTTTTCCACCACCACCAGCAGCAGCTTTGATTAGGATAGGGAAGCCTATTTCTTTCGCTACTTGTTTCGCTTTGGCTACGTCAGTGATAGCCTCGTCTAGACCCGGCACCATAGGGATGTTATAGTCTTTTACAGTTTCTTTAGCAGCCAGTTTATTACCCATTACTTCTATAGCATGCGTATCTGGACCGATGAAGGTAATCCCAGCTGCATTACACGCTAAAGCGAAGTTAGAGTTCTCACTTAAGAATCCATATCCTGGGTGGATACCATCTACATTTAATGATTTTGCTACTTCTAATATTTTATCACCTAATAAATAAGATTGGTTAGAAGGAGCCTCTCCGATACATACAGCTTCATCAGCCATACGTACGTGTGGAGCATTACGATCAACAGTAGAGTACACAGCTACTGTCTTAATACCCATTTTTTTAGCTGTAGTCATAATACGTACAGCTATTTCGCCACGGTTGGCAACTAATATTTTTTTCATCTTTATTCGAATTCAATTAACACTAATCCTTTATCAACAGTGGCACCTTTAGTCACGTTGATAGACTTAATAATCCCAGCTCTAGGAGAAGATAAGTTGTTCTCCATCTTCATAGCTTCTAAGATTAATAAGTTGTCATTCTCAGCTACTTCTTGCCCTACAGTTACCAAAATATCTAGGATAAGACCAGGCATAGGAGCCTTGATAGAATTAACCTGCTTAGTAGAGTTTAAGGAGAAGCCTAATTGATTGATTAGCTTATCGAGTTCGGTTTGGATATTAACAGAATAGTTATTTCCGTTGACATTTACAGTATAGTTTTTGTCTGTAAAGTGGTTCTCAAGTATTTCCACGTCATAAGATCTGTTGTTTTTGAGTACGTGATATGTAGATTCATTTACACGAGATACATTGATGTCTCCTTGTAGTAAATCTTCACTTTCAAAAACAGTATCAGCATTCACTTTTAATTGATACGTTTTATTCATTATATTTTTAGTTTTTGGTATTCGTAAATATAATTAAATGTGTGATATATAAATAATATTTATTGATAATTTAATTTTTTACTATACTATGGCAGAAATATTATTTTTTTACAATAATTTTGGTTGATTCTGATTGTAAATAAATAAGATAAAAGAGGTTACAAGGTATTCAATTGGGATTTTTTATACTATTCTCGTTAAGTAGAACAGGCCTTCTCTGATAGCTAAACGGCTTTAATCAGCATTGAGATTTATTGCATTTGAGTCCGTAGTGAGTCCGTAGTGAGTCCGTATTAAGTCCGTATTAAGTCCGTTATTTTATACAAAACAACGGAGTTATTATGGAGGGATAATATAGGTAGTTAGCTAAGATGTAAAATTAGTCTAGAGGAGGTGTGAAGGGAATGTGGAGGGAGAATGGAGAAGGGGGTAAAAAGAAAAAGGTAATCTCTAGTTAGAAATTACCTTTTATAATAGTTATTATTCTTCGTCTTTGTTTTCTAAAGGATTCCATCCTCTTGATTTTAAAGGGATTTTAGTGTTTGCTCTTGAGATAAGATGAATACCTTCACTCTCTTGTGTTGTGTGACCTATCACTGTTAAGTTTGGATTCCCCTTGATTTTGTCAAAGTCTTCCATTTTAATAGTAAATAACAGTTCATAATCTTCTCCACCATTGATAGCCATCGTAGTAGCATCGATATTAAACTCTTCGCAAGTGTTCATAAACTGAGGGTCTAATGGAAGTTTCTCTTCATATAGATTACATCCTACTTTAGAACTTTTGCATATATGCATAATCTCAGAAGACAATCCATCAGAGATGTCTATCATCGCTGTTGGTTTTACACCTAGATCTGCTAATAGCTGTTTGATATCTGTTCTTGCCTCTGGCTTTAATTGTCTTTCGATGATGTATTCGTAGATAGATAAATCAGGCTGATTATTAGGGTTTACTAAGAATACTTGTTTCTCACGCTCTAGGATTTGCAATCCCATATAAGCAGATCCTATATCTCCTGTTACCACTAATAAGTCGTTGTCATTCGCTCCACTGCGGTATACTAATTCTTCTTCTTTAGCTTTACCAATAGCGGTCACGCTTATAATCAACCCTTTTTGTGATGAGGTAGTGTCTCCGCCTACTAAGTCTACTTTATAATACTTACACGCTAAGGCGATACCTTCGTATAACTCATCTAGAGCTTCTAGAGGAAAACGATTAGATACTGCGATAGATACTGTAATCTGTGTAGGGATGGCATTCATCGCACAGATATCGGATAGGTTAACTACCACGGCTTTATATCCTAAATGCTTAAGAGGAGAGTATGCAAGGTCAAAGTGCACTCCTTCGATTAATAAATCTGTAGAAACAACTACTTTATCTTCTCCAAAAGACAATACTGCAGCGTCATCTCCGATGCCTTTAGTTGTACTCTCGTTTTCTATTGTAAAGTTTTGTGTTAAATGTTCTATTAATCCAAACTCACCTAAATGTCCAATATCTGTCTTAGATTGATTTTTATTCTCGATCATCGTATATCTGCTTTATTTTAAAGTAATGCAAAGGTAAAAAGAAAAGGCGATAGATTTATTTCTATCGCCTTTTAAACTATAAGTTAGCTCTTTTAAAGTATTTAAAATAGCCATTATATGTATTGAAGTCTGGTACTAGACTAGCGTAGTAGCTAGGGTCTTCTTCTTCTATTATTTGTAACAGAGAGCGCCATATTTCTATTTCAGTAATAATCTCTCTAGCATAGTATTCGATATCATTTATCTCAAGGCCTTTATAGTAAGTAAGCGATTCTTGAGATTTTTGAATTAATTCTTTAGCCATTTGACGAGCATTTTCTTTTTCGCCAACTTTATAAGAACCTTCTACGAATGGATGTACAACTTCGTATAAACCATAGTATTTGATAGGCATATTCGTCATCGCTATATCAATAACTTTCTTCGCTTTCTCATCTTTCCCCTCTATTAATAGTTGTTCCATCAATCGAGCAAGGTTGATACGGTAGCTCAGTGCATTACGTCTAGTCTGAGGATCGTGATATATCTTATCACTTCCCATATTACCCCAGTACCACTTCGTTACGATATCGTACATTCTATCTGCGTCTATAGAACCTCTATCTAGTGCATGAGAACTCTCTGTATCAGATTTCAGAGGAACTAGTTTATATACTAAACCACTTAACTGTAAGTAATCTTTCATCCAGATGAAATCATCATCTCCCCAGCTACCTCCAGAGAAGTATATAGGTCGTTCCCAGTTATTATTTGCCACTATATCTAACATGATAAGGCGGTGCTTATAGATAGCCTGGTCAGTAATGTTAACGTCTAGATAAGGTAATATATCTTTTCTTAAGTGAGGAGATACAATATTGTGTTTCGCTACATTAGCACTATCTACAGGTATTCTGATCTGATTAGTAGGAGCGATATACAATGTAGTTCCTGCCTCTGTTTTAATCTTCGTTCTATCGTCATCAGATTTAATGAAGTTAAGAAGAGAGTTGATGTCTATTCTTTCGTCAATCATCTTGTTTACGATGATAGCATCTCTTTTATTACCTACATATTGATCATGTGTGAATGAGATAGGCAGAGGCTCTGAGTCATACGCTTTTGCTCTCATCTGGTCAATATACCAGTCTAATGGAAGTAAACTCGTACATACTACTCTTACATCTGTTCTGTATCCTTCTACATCTTGTAGATACCACAGTGGGAATGTATCATTATCTCCAATAGTAAATAAGATAGCATTCGGATCACATGAATCTAAGTATGCTCTAGCGTTAGCAAGGGCTGTATAACGATCTGAACGGTCGTGGTCATCCCAGTTTTGTTGTGCTAATAATACAGGAGCTGCAAATAATGATACAACTAGAACAGCTGGACCAGCTATTTTTGGTTGTACATATTTTTTAAGACCGTCGAAGATAGCATATACTCCGAATCCAATCCACATCGCGAATACATAGAATGCTGGTACTACAGCATAGTCACGTTCACGCGGTTCGAAAGGGCGTTCATTCAAGAATATTTTAAGTGCAAAACTTGTAAATAGGAATAACACTAACAATACCCAGAACATCTTAGGGTCTTTACGATAGTGGAATACAATACCGATAAGCCCAAGTATAAAAGGTAAGAAGAAATAAGTGTTTCTACCTTTGTTTTCTAATGTATCTGAAGGTAAGTTATCTTGAGAACCTAAACGTATTTCGTCTAAGAATTTGATACCACTAATCCAGTTACCGTGTTGTAAGTCACCTTGACCTTGTACATCATCTTGTCTTCCTGCAAAGTTCCACATCAGGTAACGCCAGAACATATATCCGAATTGGTACTCAAACATAAAACCGATATTACTAGAGAATGAAGGTACTTCGATTTCTAGGTATTCTCCATATTGATCTAGGAACTTGTCAAGTCCATCATAATCAATTTCTCCACTAGCGAGACCTTGTTTTACTCCAGATACTAATTCTTCTAACTCTTTTGTTCCAGCATATTGAGAAGATACTCTGAAGTCTAAAGGTTTAGTATAACGCATATAGTTTACACGGTGGTTCTTGTCTGTGCTCCACAGTCTAGGAAGGAATCCTTTATGAGTACTATCGAAGTTTTGTCCTGCGTTTTTATATTCGTTTACGATTTCATACTTACCTGTTTGGTAGTTTCTTTCGTAGTTTGGTTTTTCGTCTTTCCAAGGATTGTTTTTATCTAATCCTACATATTTTTTAGTGAAGTAAGAATCGTAATAGATACTTTCCTCCCCATACTGTTCACGTTGGTAGTATGCTAATAGCTCAGAAGCATCAGAAGGTGTGTTCTCATTGATCACTACTTTTGCATTAGCACGGATAGGTAACATTATCCAACTCGTCAATCCAACAAATACAAAAAGAAGTGTTAGAATAAGGGTGTTCGCCATTATCTTGTTTTTCTTCTCTGTATATCTCAACCCGAATACAAAGAAGGCAACAATCAATAAGAAGGCAAATATAGTTCCACTGTTAAATGGCATTCCTATCGAGTTCACCATAAAGATCTCTGTCTTACCAAATAAGGCTAAGGTCTTAGGGAATAAGAAAGCAAAAAGGAAGAACAAAACTCCTACAGCAGCTACATTAGCTATGATAAAGTTTTTGATAGTTACTTTTTGATATCTTTTAAAGAAGTATAGTAATGCGATAGATGGAACTGTTAATAAAGCCATTAGGTGGACTCCAAAAGAAGCTCCGATAACTAACCCTATCAATAATAGCCAACGATTACCTTTAGGAGTGTTGATATCATCATACCATCTCACACCTAAGTACAATAGAAGTGATGTCAGAAGCATCGCAGAAGCATATACTTCAGACTCTACAGCGTTAAACCAAAAACTATCTGTGAATGAAAAGGCTAATGAACCAACAGCAGCACTACCTAAAACAACGATAGCATTGATATTCGTCCACTCACTTTTCGCAACGACGATTTTCTTAAGTAAATTAGATAATGTCCAGAACATAAAAAGAATGGTAAACGCGCTGGAAATAACAGCAACCATGTTTACCATTAGGGCAACTTTATCTGGAGAGGTAGCAAACATCGAGAAGAAAGCTCCTAACATTTGATAAAAAGGAGCCCCTGGAGGGTGTCCTACCTGTAGTTTAGCAGAGGTAGCAATATATTCTCCTGGATCCCAAAAGCTTACTGTAGGCTCTACTGTTAGTGTATAAGTCAATAGGGCAATGGCAAAACATAGCCATCCTCCTATAACATTCCACTTCTTGTAATTGAATGTCAACATATTTGTAATTACTAGATATTTTTTCAGATTGTATATACAAAGAAAAGATTTTTTTTGTGTTGCGTGAAGGAATTAGAAAAAATTAATTTTTTTGATAGAAAAGTTTGGAGATTATAAAAATAGTTATACTTTTGCATCCGCATTGATGAAGTAATTACGCTTTACGGTATGTAAAAAAGGTATTGGCCTATGGTGTAATGGTAACACAGCTGATTTTGGTTCAGTCGTTCTAGGTTCGAGTCCTAGTAGGCCAACAGAAAAGCCTCTTGATTTTTCAAGAGGCTTTTTTTATTTTAATTGTACGTAAAAATAAAATGTTAAAATTATCAATACTCTCTCTTGACTATGAGTATCTTAGCAAAATAGGGGGCTGAGAGTGATTAAAAAAGACATTTTATATTTGGAAGAATCAAAAAATGTGCTAATTTTGCATCCGCATTACTGAAGTAATTATGCCAAAGTAATGAAATGGTACTGGCCTATGGTGTAATGGTAACACAGCTGATTTTGGTTCAGTCGTTCTAGGTTCGAGTCCTAGTAGGCCAACAAAAAACCTCTTGATCATTCAAGAGGTTTTTTTATTTCAAGAATAAGGAATTGAAATAAGAAAGGTCAGAGCACGCTCTGACCTTTTTTTGTTATTAGTTTTGACCTTTGAATTCAGGTTTTCTTTTTTCTAAGAAAGCAGTAGTTCCTTCTGTGAAGTCTTCTGTTTCGAAGCATTCTCCGAAGTTCTTGATTTCTTCGTGGTATCCGTTTACACCATCTTTAAAGTTAGCATTAATAGATTTTATTGCTCTTCCAATTGCAGAAGCAGAGTTAGAAGCTATTTTGTTCGCTATTTTCTTTGTGAATGCTAATAGTTCTTCTTGCTCTACAACGTGGTTCACTAATCCATAAGATAGAGCTTTATCAGCTGTTATCATCTCTGCAGTCATGATTAGCTCCATTGCTCTTCCTTTTCCAATAAGTTGAGGTAAGCGTTGTGTTCCGCCATATCCTGGGATTAGTCCAAGTGTTACTTCTGGAAGTCCCATTTTAGCGTTATTAGAAGCTATTCTGAAGTGTGCTGACATCGCTAACTCTAATCCACCTCCTAGGGCAAATCCATTAACAGCAGCGATTACTGGTTTGTTGTAATTTTGAACATAGTCAAATAGAAGCTCTTGTCCTTTGGCAGCTAACTGTGAACCTTCACTAGTGTTGAAGCTAGAGAATTCTTTAATGTCAGCACCTGCAACGAAAGCTTTTTCTCCACTTCCAGTAAGGATGATAACACGTGTTTCACGGTCTTTTTCAAAGTGTTTAAGGGCTTGGTGAAGCTCTTCAATTGTTGGCTTGTTTAAAGCGTTTAATTTAGTTGGTCTATTAATGGTTATAATGGCCAGACTTCCTTCTTTTTCTACTAGAATATTTTCAAAATCCATAATATCTTTTATTTGATTAATTATTTATAATAGGCAAGGTAACAATAAATGTGGTGCCAAGACCTTCTTCTGTTTCGAAGACTATTGTACCGTTGTAATTTGTAATTATGTTTTTTATGATTCCCAATCCTAATCCCATGCCACTTGTTTTGGTAGTGAACTTAGGTTGGAATATTTTGTTTAGATCTTCTTGCTTTATACCTGTTCCGTTATCAGCTACTTTGATGATAGCGCTTTCTTCTGTTCTAGATATGCTCACTTTTATCTGTGGGTTCTTCTGCTCAGATGGGATAGCTTGTATTGCATTTTTGACTAAGTTAGTAATAATTCTGATTAGTTGTGTTCTATCTATTTTAGAGATGATCTCCTGATCGGTGCTTTCAAACCAGATATAGTCTTCATTAAAGATGTCAAGTGTTAATCTTACAGTGTTGACAATGTCAAGAGTTTCGTCTTGCTGAGCAGGCATTGCAGCAAAGCTAGAGAACGCTGTTGCAACAGAAGTCATCGTATCTATCTGTTGTATTAATACTTGTGAAAAATCTTTTAATTTTGTTTTGATTTCAGGATCATTAGGATCAAATCTTCTTTCAAAGCTTTGAACAGTTAGTCGCATAGGAGTAAGAGGATTCTTTATTTCGTGTGCAACTTGCTTAGCCATTTCTCTCCAAGCTTGCTCTCTTTCTGTTTGAGCTAGTTTTTCGTACGAATCATCGAGTTTCTCCACCATATCATTATATGCAGTGATAAGAGCTGAGATCTCTTTACTAGTGTTGCTAGAATCGATCTTTTCGTTTTTTTGCCCAAACTTAGTACTTGTAATCTTGACACTGATATTGTTTAGACTTTGGGTAATATAGTTTGACAAGAAGTAAGAGATAGCAATAGACATAATTAGCATAATGATATATACTTGTCCAAACTTAACCATGAAGTTCTGAATCTCGTTTTCGTAAAACTCTGTTTTCTCCTCATACGGTATTTTAAGTATACCTAGAGGTTTGTACTTTAAATCTTTTAAAAAACTATATGCAATACGTATGCGGTTGCTATCTACCGTTTTTATATCTACAAAGCGTTTGTTGGGAGAGGACTGTATTGTCTTTAAAACTAAAGGAGAGATATTTTTAGATATGCTGTCTACAGAAAAGGTACCTCTTGAGGTAATCAAGAGGCGTCCTTGTAGATCGTGTATATTGATCTCTGTATTGTGTATGGCTGCTAGCTCATGTATTTTATCTCTAAAAATGCGAGGGATGTTCTCTGTTGTTAGAGGGTATTCAGAAGTGGTTAAGATGTAGTTTATATTCTCATTGATAGAGTTTTCTGTCCTTTCTAGTCTATATTGATGATAAGTACGTGCTTCTTCTCTGAATTGATACACTGATACAGCTGATATCAATACAGATGAGATAATACTCAAAAATATAAGTGAGAAAAATATTCTATTTCTCAGAGAAAAGTTCTTTAATATAAAGTCATCTTTCATTATTTTCTGCTATCGCGAATTCGTTTGTATAAGCGTATTCCTAGCATTAATAGTATTGATAATCCTACTAGACCTACAACTCCAAATATCCAATTAAAAGTACTTTTTAAAATTACTAAAAATACTACAGAAAATAAAATCAAGGTAGCTCCTTCATTCCAAATTCTAAAAAAGGAAGATGTTTTAGTCATATTCCCTGCGTTAATTTGCTTGACAAATTGATGGCACTTTAAGTGGTAGGCGATTAAGCAGACTACAAAAAGTAATTTGACATGCATCCAAGGCAATTTTAATAAAACCGGATTATAGATTAACATACCTATACCAAAAGCAGTTGCTAATACAGCTGCAGGCCATGTGATGATATTCCACAGGCGATTAGTCATGATGGTATATTGATTTCTTAAGATGTTAGATTGTACTTCAGGCATATCCTTCGTCTCGGAGTAATATACAAATAGACGTACGATATAGAATAGTCCTGCAAACCAGCATACTATAAAAATAATATGTAGAGCTTTTAGATATAGGTATAACATGCTATTATTTGTTTTGCCATTCTTTAATCCAAGTAACCATTGCATCTATCCACATGTCATCATCATTCATACAAGGGATTGTTCTAAACTCTTCTCCTCCGTGTTTTAAGAATTCGTCATGTGCTTCCATGCCTATTTCTTCTAGAGTTTCAAGACAGTCAGCTACAAAGGCAGGAGTAACTACTGCTAGCTTTTTAATGCCTTTCTCAGCTAATCCATTTACAGTAGCATCAGTTGGAGGTTGTAGCCATTTGTCCATTCCTAATCTAGATTGGAATGAGTTAGTGTATTTATCAGCAGGGATGTTTAATTTCTCTACTACTTGTCTTGTTGTTTCTAAACATTGATGTCTATAGCAGAACTCATGTGCTTTAGAAGCTGTCTGACAGCAAGATCCGTCTATAGTACAGTGTCCCTTTGTTACATCTGATTTGCGGATATGTCTTTCAGGCACTCCATGATAAGAGAATACGATATGGTCATAGTCATACCCTTCTAGATGACCTTGTATAGTATGAGCTAGAGCATCTACATATTCTTTCTTGTTGTAGAAAGCAGGGAAGCTCGTAACTTTCATTTGAGGAAAGTATTTCTGTCTTACTTCTTCGGCTAATACATTAATAGTCTCTGTAGTTGCCATGGCAAACTGAGGGTAAAGAGGGATCATTAGTACATCATCTATACCTTTGTCTTTTAGCTCCTGTAGACCTGTTTGGATAGAAGGTTCTCCATATCTCATAGCTAATGCTACAGGTATATCTACTTTTGCTTGTACTTTCTTTTGTTGTCTTTCAGAAATTACGATTAGTGGTGAACCTTCTTCCCACCATATTTTAGAATAAGCTTCTGCTGATTTCTTTGGTCTAGTATTCAGTATGATTCCTTTAACTAATAAACTTCTTAGGATGTATGGCATGTCTATTACTCTTTCATCCATTAAGAATTCTCCTAAGTATGGTTTTACGTCTTTTGCTGTAGGGCTTTTAGGTGAGCCTAGGTTAACTAATAATATACCTTGCATGTTGTTAATTATTTGTGTTGAGAGACATTAAGTATTTTTTCGGTGTAGTGCCAAACTTCTTTTTAAAGGCAGCAATGAAATGACTAGCAGAACTATAACCGATCTTTAGTCCTACTTCGTTTACATTATAACTACCGTTGTCTAAGAGCTTGCGTGCGTATTCCATCTTATAATCAAACAAGAAGCTGAATACAGAGTCACCGTAAATCTGCTTAAAGCCCATTTTTAGTTTTTTAATGTTAATACCTACTGAGTCTGCTAACTCTTGAAGAGTAGGTGGTTCAGCCATTTTACTGATGATGATATCTTTCGCTTTTTTGATTTTAACGACATCGTCTTCATCAGATAAGAATGGGCAATTCTCTATGTTTTGATCTTCATTCTGATTAAATAGTAAACTAAGTAACTCGTATGTCTTACCAGTGTAGTATAGCTTTTTGATAGTTGGATTCATATAGAAGTTAAACAACTGATTTAGGACTATAGCCATAGAAGGAGTAATTTCTTCTTCAGAGTAATACTTCTTGTCTCTGTTTTCACCAGTTAAAAAACCGATGAACTCTGCTTCTGTTGAAAATAGAGCATGGAACTTCTTGATAGAAATTAAAACACTTATGACCCATGTATTAGGGGATATCTCTAAGTGTACAGGAAGCTGTTTTTGTGGGTTGTATAAGATCAAGAACTTTTCTTCATTAAGAGGAAGAGAATAGGCTCCTTGATTGAATACAAATTTGGCAGACCCTTTTAAACCAAAGTAAAATTGGATAACATCTGTTCCCATTTCTCGTTGAAATGTTATGTTCTCTGTCAAGTTGTTTTCGAATCTTAATATCGAAAAATTATCATCAATTATTATTTCTTCCGTAGGACTCATAGCGATACTTTTTAAACTTAAGTTAGAAACTTATCTAGTTACTTTTTATTTAGAACGATTCTATATAGGGTGTCTTTTAACCCTTGCTATTGTTGCAAATGTACTGTATTATAATGAAATGCAAGGCTTTTTTTTTCAGAAATCCCTTAGCGATATAAATAGTCCTTCTAGCGTTACTTTTGTCGATTCTTTAATCTTAAATTTGTTTACTTTTTTGAATTAACTCTGTGGTATGGACAAAATAGATAAGACTAAACCTGCGACTTTTTATGCAGTGGGATTAAGTTATAAGAAAGCGGACGCTGAAATGCGCGGTAAGTTTAGTCTAAGTGATGAGGCCAAAGACAATTTATTAACTCAAGCTAAAAATGAAGGAATCGAGAGTTTAATCGTGATTTCTACATGTAATAGAACGGAGATATTTGGTTTCGCACAACACCCTTTCGAACTGATTAAATTATTATGTGATAACAGTAATGGTACAGTGGATGACTTCCGCAACGTGGCTTATGTATATAAGACTAAGGAGGCGATAGAACACTTATTCCGTGTTGGAACAGGACTAGATAGTCAGATATTAGGTGATTTTGAAATTATCAGTCAGATTAAGAATGCTTTCTACTTAGCGAAGGAGAAAGAATTGACAACAAATTACTTCGAGAGATTAGTCAATGCAGTTATCCAAGCAAGTAAACGTATCAAGAATGAGACTGAGCTTAGTTCTGGAGCTACTTCTGTGTCATTTGCTTCTGTACAATATATTATGGACCATGTAGAAGATATCTCTAATAAGAATATCTTGTTATTCGGAACAGGTAAAATCGGTAGAAATACATGCGAAAACTTAGTGAAGCATACTAAGAATGATCATATCACACTTATTAATAGAACAAAAGAGAAAGCATTAGAAGTAGCAGGTAAGTTTAACCTTATCGTAAAGGATTATGCAGATTTACAAGCAGAAATACGCAAATCAGATGTGCTTATCGTAGCGACTGGTGCGCAGAAACCTACAGTAGATAAGGCGTTGCTTAACTTGACAAAACCTCTTGTTATTTTAGATTTGTCTATTCCTAAGAACGTGAGTGATGATGTGACTGAGATAGAAGGAGTAGAATTAATACACCTTGATTATTTATCTCAAATGACAGATAAGACGATCGAGAGAAGAAGAGAGTTCATTCCACAAGCAGAAGAAATTATAGAAGAGATCATGTCTGAGTTTATCGCTTGGACGAAGATGAGAAAATTCGCACCTACTATACATGCTCTTAAATCTAAGCTAGAGCAGATAAAAGATGGGGAATTAGATTATCATAAAAAGAAATATGATAACTTTGATTCTGAGCAGGCTGAACTAATCAGTATGCGCATCATACAGAAGATCACTACGCACTTTGCAAACCATCTTCGTCATGAAGATACAGTAGTGGATCAGAGTATAGAATGGATAGAAAAAGTGTTTCATATAGAATCAAATTAAAATGGGTAGAATTATTCGTATAGGTACACGTGATAGTGAACTAGCAATGTGGCAAGCAAAAACAGTTGAACAATCTCTTCAGAAATTAGGGTACAAGACAGAGTTAGTACCTGTTAAATCTACAGGAGATTTAGTGTTGGACAAGCCATTATATGAGATGGGAATCACAGGAATCTTTACTAAGACTCTAGATGTGGCAATGATAAAAAAAGAGGTAGATATCGCAGTGCATTCTATGAAAGATGTACCAACAGCTCTACCAGAAGGAATCGTACAGGGAGCAGTACTTAAACGTGCTAATACTGTAGACATCTTATTACATAAAGGAGATACATCTTTTATGTCAGAAGAGGTTGAGGCAGTAGTAGCTACAGGAAGTTTAAGACGTAAAGCTCAATGGTTAAACCGCTTCCCAAAGCATACAACAGTTGACCTACGAGGAAATGTAAATACTCGTATGGAAAAACTACAAAACAGCGATTGGAATGGAGCAATCTTCGCTTCAGCTGGTTTAGATCGTATTAAAAAGAAACCATCGAACTTCATTAATCTTGACTGGATGATACCTGCACCTGCACAAGGAGCTATGGTAGTAGTCGTAAATGCAGATGATAATCATGCTTTAGACGCAGTAGCTCAGTTAAATGATTATGAAACAGAGATGACTACTTATATAGAAAGACAGTTCTTAAGAACGTTAGAAGGGGGATGTACAGCTCCTATCGGTGCTTTAGCTACTTATAATGATCACGATGACACGATTAATTTTAAAGGGGTATTATTCTCTTTAGATGGTCAACAGAAGTTCGAAGTGAACAAAGTAGTGGATATCGCAGAGTGGAAGAAGCTTGGATTCTTTGCAGCTAAAGAAATTCTTGAGAATGGTGGTAGTGAATTAATGGAAACACTACGTCAACAATTAAAAAAATAAAATGTCTTTTAATCCAACTATTTTATCTACACGTAAGATTAAAGCGAGTGTACTAGATGCTGTAGCTTTAGGGAAGGTACATTTAGTAGAACAAGATTATATCTTGACAGAACACTTAGTATTCGACTTGGATGCTGTACATGAGTATGTATTGTTTACGAGTCAGAATGCAGTGAAGAGTGTGATTAGTCAGGGATATAGAGAAGTTCTGAATAAGAAACCAGCGCTATGTGTGGGGATAAAAACAAAAGAATTGTTGGAGGAGAACGGTTGGGAAGTTAAGGCTTGGGCACATTATGCAAAAGAATTAGCTCCTATCATTGTTCAAGACTATAAAGATAGAAATATAACATTCTTTAGTGGAAGTATCAGAAGAGATCTATTGCCAGATGCTTTTAGAGCAAATGGTATGGTCTTTAATGAGTTCACAGTATATCAGACTGTGCTTAATCCTATAAAGAATGAATATAAAGTAGATGGATTGTGCTTTTACAGTCCTTCAGCGATAGAGAGTTATCTTCAGCAGAACAGCATCACGACAGAAGTGTGCTTCTGTATAGGAGATACTACAGCAGAACCATTAAAAGGAGTTACACAGAATATTGTAATAGCGAAGCAACCTACAGTGGAAGCTACATTACAAGCTTGTGTGGATTATTATAAATAGAGTCAGCTAAAAATTGACGTATTAAAATCGAATAGAAATGATTAAAAATGATTTATTCTTAAGAGCGTTAAAAGGTGAAACAGTAGAGAGACCACCTGTATGGATGATGCGTCAAGCAGGTAGATACTTACCAGAGTTTCGCGAATTAAGAGATAAGTATGATTTTTTTACACGTTGTAGAATGCCAGAAATCGCAGCTGAGATTACAGTACAACCGATTCGTATTGTAAAACCAGATGCTGCTATTTTATTCTCAGATATTTTAGTCGTACCGCAAGCTATGAACATTGATGTAGAGATGAGACCAGGAGTAGGGCCATGGGTACCTAATCCTATCCGTTCTGCTAAAGATGTAGAGCAAGTTATCGTACCTAATATCGAAGAGACATTAGGATATGTAATGGATGCTATTAAAGTAACGAAAGAGATGTTAAACGATGAAGTACCATTGATTGGATTCGCTGGTTCACCTTGGACTATCTTTTGTTATGCAGTAGAAGGAAAAGGTTCTAAGAGCTTTGATTTAGCGAAAGGCTTCTGTTTTTCTGACCCAGTAGCTGCACATACGTTATTACAAAAGATTACAGATACAACTATTTTATACCTTAAAGAAAAGGTAAAAGCAGGTGTAAATGCAGTACAAATATTCGATTCATGGGGAGGAATGTTATCTCCAGTAGATTATCAAGAGTTTTCATGGCAGTATATTAACCAAATAGTAGAAGCATTAGCTGATATCACTCCAGTTATCGTATTTGGAAAAGGATGTTGGTTTGCATTACCTGAGATGGCGAAGTCAAAAGCTTCTGCATTAGGAGTAGACTGGACTTGTAGCCCACAGAACGCTCGTCTATTCACAGGAGGAGATATCACATTACAAGGTAACTTTGACCCAAGCCGTCTAATGTCTCCGATCCCTACTATTAAGAAAATGGTACACGAGATGATCGATGCTTTCGGTAAAGATAAGTATATAGTGAACTTAGGTCACGGTATCTTACCTCATATCCCAGTAGATCATGCAAAAGCATTTATCGAAGCGGTAAAAGAATACGAACATAAGTAAAATATTGACAGAAAAGCCTGCCGAAGTACGACGTAGGCTTTTTTGTTTTACTATATCATTTGACCTATGTTAAACAAAGGAACAAAAAGTGAAGAAGAAAGACGTATAGAGTCTATTGTTCAGAAGTTGTCTTCTATTGGATTTACACCAGAGGACAAGAAATTTATAGAAGATCTAGACGTAGAGCTTCAAAAGATAGGCCTGAGTTATGAACAACTGTTGATAACAGAGGGTAAGGACCTAGCCTTGCACTTACATAAATTCAACTTCCCTTGGGATAAGATGGAAGAGTTCACAGATCTATTAGTGAAGTGGTCTTCTCAAGAGCCTTCATTAAAAGCAAAAGCAAAGGCTGTCTATCAATATATACAAGATGAGAGTAAAGCATTCTCATTTAATATCATGACTAAGATTAGTCGCCTTTAAGAGATCACTATTTACAGCAGAAACAGGTTGAGGTGTCATACATACTATGATAGTGATATGTAGGACTAGAGGAGTCTGCTTACTATTGTTTATTTAAAGATAAGGTAGAGAGGCGCAATATAATGTATTGGCTGAACTACGGAACAATAGTTTTTTTAATGATGAGTATCCTTACAGAGAGAGGGTATGTACTATTTATAATATGAAAGAACAATTTTATCAATATATACAACAGCTTCAAGATACCATAACGAAAGGACTTGAAGATATAGATGGAAAAGCAAAATTCCAAGAAGACCTTTGGGAACGTCCTGAAGGTGGTGGAGGTCGCACACGTGTGATCGAGAATGGAGCGGTATTCGAAAAAGGAGGAGTGAATATCTCTGCCGTACATGGACCGTTACCAGTAGCGATGCAAAAGTACTTTAATGTAGGAGATGTAGATTTCTTCGCTTGTGGATTATCGTTAGTGATTCACCCGAAGAGCCCTATGGTACCTACAGTACATGCTAACTGGCGTTATTTTGAAATGTATGACAAAGAAGGTACAGTAGTGCGTTCTTGGTTTGGTGGAGGACAAGACCTTACACCTTATTACCTATTCGATGAGGATGCTACGCATTTTCATACTGTATGTAAGACAGCTTGTGATAAGCATAATCCAGCGTTTTATCCATTGTATAAAAAGCAATGTGATGAATATTTCTGGAATGCACATAGAGAAGAGGCACGTGGTATCGGAGGATTATTCTTTGACCGCTTAGAAGCAACAGAAGAAATGTCTATGCAACAGTGGTATGACTTCGTAACCGAAGTAGGAGATAGCTTCTTAGAAGCTTATGCACCTATCGTAGAACGTCGTATGGATACCCCTTATAGCAATGAACACCGTACATGGCAAGAAATCAGAAGAGGTAGATATGTAGAGTTTAACCTTGTTCATGATAAAGGAACTCTATTTGGATTAAAAACCAATGGACGTATCGAATCTATCCTAATGAGTCTACCACCACATGTACAATGGGTATATGACCACCATCCAGAAGAAAACAGTTGGGAAGAAAAGCTGTTGAAAGTATTGGCAGAGCCAATTGATTGGATAAAGTAGAGACGCAATATTTTGCGTGTCACAATTAATGTTTACAGAATATGTCACGGATTATAAATCCGCGCCAACAGTAGAGACGCAACACATTGCGTCTATTATAATACGTTACAACGATTGCGCGGATTTGTAATCCGTGCGTTAACAATAGTATATAAACATATAAAACCAAAAATAATTATGTTTCCATTACAAAGAGGTAGAAGATTAAGAACAAATGAGTCTATTCGTAGTTTGGTAAGAGAGACTATCGTGACTCCACAAGATTTTATGTTCCCTATGTTTATAGCAGAAGGGACTAATGTACAAGAAGCTATTCCTTCGATGCCAGGTATGTTTAGACGTTCTGTGGATTTGACAGTAAAGGAAGTAAAAGAGCTTTATGCGTTAGGTATTCGCGCAGTGAATATCTATGTAAAAGTAAGTGATCATTTAAAAGACAATGCAGGTACAGAAGCATGGAATCCTAATGGATTAATGCAGACTGCTATCAAAGCGATAAAAGATGCATGTCCAGGTATGATCGTAATGCCAGACGTAGCATTAGACCCATATTCTATATACGGACATGATGGTATTATAGAGAATGGAGTAGTAGTGAATGACCCTACAGTAGATGCACTGACGAAGATGAGCGTATCTCATGCAGAGGCAGGAGCAGACTTCGTAGCACCTAGTGATATGATGGACGGACGTATCTTACGTATGCGTGAAGCATTAGACCAATCAGGATTTACGAATGTAGGTATCATGAGTTATTCTGCTAAGTATGCATCTGCATTCTACGGACCATTCCGCGATGCACTAGACAGCGCACCGAGAGCAGATGTAGAGATACCAAAAGACAAAAAAACATACCAGATGGACTATGCTAATCGTATTGAGGCTGTGAAAGAGGCGTTATACGATGTAGAAGAAGGAGCAGATATCCTTATGGTAAAACCTGGTATGGCTTATTTAGATATCGTACGTGAAGTGAAAGACGCTGTGAATGTGCCTGTAGCTGTGTACCAAGTATCTGGTGAGTACGCTATGGTAAAGGCTGCATCAGAGAGAGGATGGCTTGACCACGATCAGATAATGATGGAACAATTAACTTGTATCAAACGCGCTGGAGCAAGTATTATCTCAACATACTTCGCTAAAGAAGCGTCTATTTTATTGAATAAATAGTTAGAATAAGTACTATAAATAAAAGAAGCTCGTTGATTTTGTCAACGAGCTTTTTTCATTATAAGCTATTGATAACTTTTTTTCTAAATAGTAGTAAGAAGTGTTTTAACTTTATCCACTAGTAAAATTATAGAATATATGACGCCTGATTTTAAAAATAAAACATATCGATTAGCAGAGTTTATCTTACTTGTTAAAGATCGAAAAGAAAGAACTACCGAGTATGGTCCGGCCTATCAGTATGCTATTTATGCTGTAGAAGATGAGGCAGATGTAGAATTAGAGATTTATGTTGGTGATCCTGTTGAGGTGACAGAGGCAGATGAAGAGATATATCCAGACGCTGTTACAGAACTAGATATGTGGTATCTGTGCTCTGATGAAGATATACAAGATGTAGTAGACTTAGCAGTGAGCCAGAAACCTACAGTGACGGTAGAAGAGCTCATCATGGCATTAGATTACTACCTGACGATAGATGATTTTATAGATTTTGACTAAACAATATAAAGTCTATTATATATTATTTGTCCGTTTATTGCACTAAAAGGACTGTTTTGTATACTATAATGTTCATTTTGTTTCTCTATTTTTGATGGAAATAAATAAACAACAACAATGACAAAAATTATAAAAACTAGTTTACTACTTCTTGCTGCTATTAGTGTAGTAGCATGTGGTGGTAAGGATGAGAAAACACAACCTGAAGCTGTGTACGAATCAGAGAGAGGAGAAGTAGCCGAAATGACTATGTCTGAAAAAATCAAACTAGGTGAAGACATCTTTAAAGGAAAAGGAAACTGTGCTTCTTGCCATCAGACAGATAAAAAAATAATAGGACCTAGTGTCAAAGAAATATTACAAGTGTATGATAAACACAACGCTGATCTAGTTTCTTTCTTGAGAGGAAATGAGGAAGCTATAGTTGATCCGTCTCAGTTTATCATTATGCAAGCTAACTTAGAGATCACGAAGAAGTTTAGCGATCTAGAGATGGAGGCACTTATTGCCTATATGCGAAGTTTATAGATAATAAATAAACAGTAAGATATCGAAAAGCCTTGAGTCAATAGATTCAAGGCTTTTTTATATTCAGTAAGAGATAGATTTTACCCATTAATATAAAATGCAATTCAGACTAGATTGAATGATAAATGGGAATAAAATACTATTTATTAGGGGGTGGTCGGTATGTGGTCGGCTAGTGATGGGCATTTGGTCGGCTTAAAAGTACCAAAAATAGCCTATCACTATCCCATCATATAGGCATCATATAGCTACCAAGTGGAGTGGAAGTAAAAGTGAGTAAAAGGGAATTAGAATAGAAAGCATAGTAATGTGCTTAATATTAGTGTGATATGAAGTGAAAGAATAAGATAGTGCTACATATTATAAAAAGAGAATAAAAAATTGTTGTCTAATATGCGAAGAAAGTGCTCATTCTTAGAGAAATAAAATGAAGAGTTCTAATATTAATCTGTAAAGTGTAAATGATCTATATCCCTTATAAACACTGGCTATTTAGAAGCATTCTACGATTTTATAAGGACTTTAATTAGTAATTTTACTAAACAAAAATAAACTAACAATTCAATGGACTTCATATATCAAGATCCGTATCCGATTCAGAAAGATGATACGCAGTACAAAA
Organism: Myroides odoratimimus; assembly: GCF_004337635.1. Classification (NCBI taxonomy): domain Bacteria; kingdom Pseudomonadati; phylum Bacteroidota; class Flavobacteriia; order Flavobacteriales; family Flavobacteriaceae; genus Myroides; species Myroides odoratimimus. The sequence goes on along the minus strand of NZ_CP037427.1, from coordinate 889,579 downwards.
AGATTTCTTCTGACTATGTAAAAGTAGAAAAATTAGGAGATAGAGAGATATTAGTGGTTGATCCTAAAGCGATTGAGATGATTGCTGAGACAGCGATGACAGATGTGTCATTCATGTTGAGAACATCGCACTTAGAAAAATTAAAAGCTATCCTAGACGATCCGGAAGCGACAGATAACGATCGTTTTGTGGCTTATAACTTATTACAAAACGCAAAAGTAGCAGTAGAAGGACAATTGCCTTCTTGTCAAGATACAGGTACTGCTATCGTAGTGGCAAAAAAAGGAGAAAACGTATATACGGGATCGAATGATGCCGAGAGTTTATCTAAAGGTATCTTCGAAACATACCAAAAGAAAAACTTGCGTTACTCTCAGATCGTACCTATCAGTATGTTTGAGGAGAAAAACTCAGGTTCTAACTTACCAGCACAGATCGATATCTATGCTACACAAGGAGCTAAATATGAGTTCTTATTCTTAGCGAAAGGTGGAGGATCTGCTAACAAGACGTTCTTATACCAAAAAACAAAATCTCTTCTTAATGATAAAAACTTAACGGAATTTATCAAAGAGAAAATCATGGATCTAGGTACTGCTGCCTGTCCTCCATATCACTTAGCATTAGTGATCGGTGGTACATCTGCTGAGGCAAACTTAGCGGCTGTAAAGAAAGCATCTGCTGGATACTATGATAACTTACCTACTTCTGGTAATATGGGAGGTCAAGCGTTCCGTGACTTAGAGTGGGAGAAAAAATTACAATTAATCTGTCAAGAGTCTAAGATTGGAGCACAGTTCGGGGGTAAATACTTTACTCATGATGTACGTGTGATCCGTCTTCCTCGTCACGCTGCTTCATGTCCTGTAGGATTAGGAGTATCTTGTTCGGCAGATAGAAATATAAAAGCGAAAATCACTGCAGAGGGATTATTCGTAGAACAATTAGAGACTGATCCAGGACGCTTCTTGCCTGCAGTAGCTCCTCACTTAGAAGAGCCTGTGGTAATCGACTTGGACAAGCCAATGAAAGAACAATTAGCAGAGTTAACGAAGCATCCTATTAAAACTCGTGTAATGTTAAACGGAACTGTTATCGTGGCGCGCGACATCGCTCACGCTAAGATCCAAGAGATGTTAGACAATGGACAAGAGATGCCTGAGTACTTCAAGAATCACCCAGTGTACTATGCAGGGCCAGCTAAGACTCCAGATGGTATGCCATCAGGAAGCTTCGGACCTACTACAGCAGGGCGTATGGATCCTTATGTAGATAGTTTCCAAGCGGTAGGTGGAAGTATGATTATGCTTGCGAAAGGTAACCGTAGTCAAGCGGTAACTGATGCGTGTAAAAAACACGGTGGTTTCTATCTTGGTTCTATCGGAGGACCAGCTGCTATCCTTGCAAAAGAGAATATCTTAAGCGTAGAGGTGGTTGACTTCCCAGAATTAGGAATGGAAGCTGTACGTAAGATCGTAGTGAAAGACTTCCCTGCCTTCATCATCACTGATGATAAAGGAAATGACTTCTTCGCAGATCTATAGTAATCAATTAGGAATTGAGAGTTAGGAATTACGAATGTGTGCCTATGGCATGTGATTATTCATAAACCTAACTTTTAAAACAAGGATAAACTAACAATTTATAGACGACAATGAAAAGCCGATACTAGCGACAGTATCGGCTTTTTTTAATTGGGAATTTAGAATTAGGAATGTTCCATTCACTAACGGTGTCAAACAGATGTTTTTTTAACGCTCTGTTCTGTGTCTCCCAACAGGCAAAGGAGATTACTTTACAACTAAGGTAAGTAGCCTAATGATTTGTGTATATAAATGATAAATATTTGAATTTTAATGTTTTGAAAATAATAATTGTCGTAGATTTGTAGGGTAAATGAGAAGTTATGAAGAAGACAGAGACTGTTAATACAGTAAAGAACTTGGTAGAGAATAAAAATCAAGTTAGGGCTTATATGAAAGGAAAAATCACTAGAATGGAATTAGTAGAAAGAGGGGTTAAGTTGGTTAAACCTTTTTAGTAAGATTGATGTAATAGTAAAGAGATACAAAGGAATAGAACAAAGTTTTAAACCTGAAGAATAATATAAGTAGCCCTATTCTTTATTAGAATAGGGCTGTTTTTTTAAAACTTACTTCTTATGTCTCAAGAGTAGTAATAAGCTAATTAGGAGTAATAAAGCTGCTATGGCAAAGGCTATACCAGGTAAGTATGGTAAGGTATTGTCCTGTGTGTATAGGTAGAAACAATAGGTAAATACTGGTGGAGCCACAATAGTCGTTAATCCGTTAAGGCTTCCTAATACCCCCTGTAGTTCTCCTTGATGTTGCTGATCTAGTGACTTAGATAGCATAGACTGAAAACCTGTCTGTTGTATACTTCCTAGTAAGTATAATGTGATACCTACCCAGAGTTGTATTTCAGTCACACAATAACTCAATAAGAGTAATCCTATAAAGCTGGTTAATAAACCGATGTAGACAAGCCTTTGGTCTGATAGTTTAGTAGACAAGTATTGCAATAGGTATGCTTGTACTAAGAAACCTATGATGCCTATAATGGTTAGTGATAATCCTACTTGCTGTTTACTCCAGTCAAACTGTATCATGGTATAGAATGACCACGTACTCTCCATGCTATGTGATGCAGCCGAAAGTAAAAAGAATACAATAAATAGTAGACTTAGTTGTTTAAAGCGTTTGATACTTTTTAGAGATTGTAAAGGGGAGATTTCTTTTAGTGATAATCGTTTCAGTGAACGTGAAGTATTGGTTTCTGGAAAGAAGAAATACCCATAAAGAACATTTAATAAACCTAATATTCCCGCAAAGTAAAAAGGGTAGGTAAAATGATATTCTCCTAATAATCCTCCTACTAAAGGGCCTATGATAAAGCCAATATTAAAAGCTGCATTTAAATAGCCGAAGTATTTCGTTCTGTTATCTTCATCTGTAACATCTGTAATCGTAGCTGATGCCACGGCAAAGGTAGCACCTGTCACTCCGGCGATAAGCCGACTGATGAATAGTAACCAATAACTATGAGCAAGTGCCATAATAAAACAGTCTATAGAGAATCCAAAAAGAGAAAGTAATAATACTCGTCTACGTCCATAACGATCGCTAATAATCCCTAAGATTGGTGCAAAGATAAATTGCATAAAGGCGTAAGCTAACGTAAGTACACCTCCGTACTTCGCTGCTGTGCTGAGGTCAGCATGTAGTACGTGTTCTAATAGTTCTGGTAATACTGGAAAGATAATACCGAAGCCAGCACTGTCTAATATAATGGTGATCGTAATGAATATTACGATGCTGTTAATCTTGTTTGATTGCATAAGTATATATAATAAAATAACGGTACCCTAAAGAGGGGGTACGCTTAAATAAACTGAGTCACTTACTACGCTGTAGGGGGCGACTGTGATTCGGAATGTTATTTTACTATTGCTGCATAATGGACAAAGATAATGTATAATGGGTTTATTATCAAAGAGTAATTGCCTTTTTTTAAAATAAGAGAACAGATGTGTACAGTTCTAGAAGGTTATATTTCTATGAATTTTAGTACCTTGCTTACTCATTTGTAAGTACCATGAACGACTTATTATCTTATATATACAATAACCCTTCTAGCTTAACGAAAGGCAAGGGAGGGGACGAATTATTCTTAGCGAAGTACAGTGAGATACAGAAGAAGACTGATGCTCCATGCTTTTTTTGGGGTAATGTGAAGGATCCTTTTATTATGGCACGTTGTTTAATCACGTTGTCTAATGTGGTGAAGTCTAGTTTTAATTTATCTCCTGCTGATCTAGCTAAGCTAAAAGACCCTATTGCTACAGCTGGGGATGGTAGAGTGCGATTCGAAGGATTCTCTCACTGTGCAGGAGTGTACGCTCGTGTAGATGTATTGCCTGATGGGTTAGATGGGGAGTTCTTAGAGAATGGGACTACGAATGTAGACTTTAACCAACCGATGCTTACTGCGCTGAATAGTATTAAGCAAAAGGAGAATGTACTGCTGTCAATAGGTCAGAAGGAGGTTAGTATTCAGACGGAGGATAAGAAAATAGTGGAACGAAAAGTACCTCTTCCGATTAAGTGGATTAAGGGACTGAGTACGGTACAGATCTATCTGTCTAAGGCAGAGAAAGTACATACGTTTAATAAAATACAGACACAACAACTGTTTAGAGGTATTCCGAAAGGGGCGATCAAGACAGATTATTACTTAACTGTACGTGGTAATATGCCTGTATTCACACCTGTTAAGTCTGCTAATGCGGTTTGTGTTGGAGGTATTCATCGCTTGAGATTGTTAGAACCTCTATTGCCTTATATAGATACTATGCAAGTATATCCACATCCTGATATGCAGAGCACCACGTGGCAGTTGTACTTTGGAGATATTCGATTTAGTTTGTCTTTATCTCGTGAAGCTTTTAGAGGATTCTCGGGAGAGGGAGCAGCATTAGAGTCGTTAATAGATGATGTGGATGACGAGTGGATAGATGCGATGGATAAGTATGCTTATGCGAATCAACGCTTTAACCCGACGATGTTTGCGATGGAAGAAGGGATGAGTTTCACTGATGCAGATAGTCTGACAGGGCGATTAGCCGCTATGGGATTATTAGGGTTTGACTTAGATGACAATGCTTTCTTTTATAGAAGATTGCCCTTTAAGCTAGAGCGTATCCTAAGTCTAAATCCTCGCCTAAAGAATGCTGAGAAACTAATAGCTGAGAATAAAGTAGAGATTATTAGCAATGCTAATGGACGGGTAGAAGCTCGTGTAGAGGGAACTGGTGGTGTGAGACATACGGTAATCTTAGATGGTGATCAGGAGCGATGTACTTGTGAGTGGTATGGTAAGTACCAAGGAGATAGAGGAATGTGTAAGCATGTGCTGGCAGTGAAGAAGGTTACGGTTAAAGGTTAACAGTTAACAGTTGACAGTTGACAGTTTATGGTGGACGGTTAAGAATGACTAGCTTTGTGGATACTAGTTGGTTATACAGTACACTAGTTCCTAATTGATTGTTCCTTACATTATTGTTATAATTTTATTACAGTATTTGGCAGTCGGATAATTTGAGATTAACTTTGCGCCATGCAAATAGACAAAAAAGACATCAGAAGTTTATCTAAGGAACAATTAAGGGATTTCTTTGTTTCTCAGGGAGATAAGGCATTTAGAGGAAACCAAGTGTACGAGTGGTTATGGAGTAAAGGGGCTCATAGCTTTGAAGATATGAGTAACTTATCATTGGCTACCCGTGAGATGCTAGATGCTAACTTCGTAATTAATCATATCAAAGTAGATAGTATGCAGGTAAGTACTGATGGTACTATCAAGAATGGTGTGAAGTTACACGATGGTCTTATCGTAGAGTCTGTTTTGATTCCTACAGAAACACGTACTACAGCCTGTGTATCTTCTCAGGTAGGGTGTAGTTTAGACTGTGAGTTCTGTGCTACTGCTCGCCTTAAGCGTATGCGTAACTTGAATCCTGATGAGATTTATGATCAAGTATTAACAATCGACCAACAAAGTAGACAGAATCATGGACACCCGTTGTCTAATATTGTGTTTATGGGAATGGGAGAGCCGTTAATGAATTATAATAACGTACAGAAAGCCATTGAGAAGATTACTTCTGAAGAAGGGCTAGGGATGTCTCCTAAGCGTATCACAGTGTCTACTTCAGGATTGCCTAAGATGATCAAGAAGTTGGCAGATGATGGTGTGAAGTTTAAGTTGGCAGTGTCTTTACACTCTGCTATCGAAGAGACACGTAATCGTATTATGCCTTTTACTAAGAATTTCCCATTAACGGAGTTGCGTGAATCACTTCAGTACTGGTATAGTAAGACGAAGAGTCGCGTTACGTATGAGTATGTGATTTGGAAAGGAATTAACGATGACAAAGCTTCTGTGGATGCATTAGTGAAGTTCTGTAAGTATGTACCGTGTAAAGTAAACTTGATTGAGTACAACCCTATTGATGATGGAGAGTTCCAACAAGCAGATGAACGTGCTACGAATAGCTATATAGCAGCTTTAGAGAAGAATGATATCACTGTAGTGGTACGTCGAAGTCGTGGTAAAGATATTGATGCAGCTTGTGGTCAGTTGGCTAATAAATCATAAGTTTAGTTTAGAGGAAATTACGTAAAGAATTGTTTAGCAATTTCTTAATGATTTCTATTTGAGGGAAACTATCGAATGATATAAAAAAGTCGTATTTTTGGGTGCAATGAACATAGTACAGCAAATAAAACAGCCTATACAGAATGAGATGGAGCTTTTTGAAAAGAAGTTCCGCAACTCAATGACTACTAAGGTAGCCTTACTAAACAGAATCACTTACTACATTGTAAATAGAAAAGGGAAGCAGATGCGCCCTATGTTTGTATTTCTAGTAGCGAAGATGGTGGCAGGTGAGGTTAATGAGCGTACTTATCGAGGAGCTTCTGTTATAGAGCTAATTCATACTGCTACTCTAGTACACGATGATGTAGTAGATGATAGTAATAAACGTAGAGGTTTCTTTTCCCTTAATGCTTTATGGAAGAATAAGATAGCCGTGTTAGTAGGTGATTACCTATTAGCAAAAGGGCTTTTATTGTCTATTGACAACGGTGATTTTGATTTACTTCGAATTATCTCAGTGGCTGTACGTGAGATGAGTGAGGGAGAATTACTTCAGATAGAGAAAGCGAGACGATTAGACATTACAGAAGAGGTGTATTATGAGATCATTCGTCAGAAGACAGCTACATTGATTGCAGCTTGTTGTTCATTAGGAGCTGCTGCTGTCGATCCAGATAATGCAGAACTTATAGAGAAGATGCGTAAGTTCGGAGAGTTAATCGGTATGGCATTCCAGATAAAGGATGACTTATTTGATTATACGGATGGACCTATCGGTAAGCCGACAGGTATTGATATCAAAGAACAAAAGATGACACTTCCTCTTATTTATGCTTTGAATACTTGTGAACCAAAAGAAAAGAAATGGTTGATTAACTCTGTTAAAAATCACAATGAGGATAAAAGACGTGTGAAAGAGGTTATCGCATTCGTCAAACAAAAAGGAGGTCTAGAATACGCTACTACTAAGATGGTAGAGTATCAACAAGAGGCTTTAAATATACTACAGGAGTTTCCAGAATCTACTTATAGAGAAGCTCTGTTCACGATGGTGAATTATGTTATAGAAAGAAAAAAGTAATTTTTTTCACTTTCCTTACAACCTTTTTATTTAGAATTGCGTCTATGTATATAGATAAGCAATTCTAAGTATTATGAAAGGTATTATTTTATTTGTCACTTCAGTTATAATCCAGTTTATTATGTACATTTTAAACTTCTTTCAGTAAAGAGGTTAGATGTTGTATTTAAGTAATAGAAGATTGCAACTATGAAGTTGATAAGGCTACACAAAAAGAAATTAGAAGATTATATAGATGATCTGTGTGCTCATAAAAGAGTTGCACAGAAGGAGGTCTATGACCTTGTGTCTGCTAAGATGCTCTCTGTCTGTAGACAGTATATTAAGGATATTCACTATGCTGAGGATGTGATGATAGCAGGGTTTATGAAAGTCTTTACAAATATAGATAAGTTCGAAAGAAAAGGGAATTTCGAAGGGTGGATAAGACGTATTATGGTGAATGAATCTATTTCTTTTTTACGTGGGCAAAAGAGCTTTCATTATATAGAAGATGTTGAGGTAAGAGAAGAAGTTGTAGAAGATGATATCGAATTATCTATTGAGGATATACAACTACTAATAGATCAGTTACCAGAAGGGTGTAGAGCGGTGTTTAATTTATATGTAGTAGAAGGGTATAAACATCAAGAGATAGCAGAATTATTAAAAATACAAGAGGGGACATCTAAATCTCAGTTAGCACAGGCTAGAAAATTACTACAACAGCAATTAGCAATCTTAAAAACACAAGGGGTATGGAATGGAATAAAATAGATAAACAGTGGAAAGACAGTTTAGCAGATAGAGAGATAGCTCCTTCTTCTCAAGCGTGGGATAAACTATCTTCTCAATTAGATCAGCAGGCTAAAGCGAAGAATAAGTCTAATGTGAAGTGGTGGATAGGATTAGCAGCTAGTTTATTGATAGGTGGATTCTCAGTAGTACAATTTATAACTACTGATGTAGATAATCAGGTAACACCTTCTATAGAGTTGCCTACTGTGAAAGAGGTTGAAAATACATTAGTAGAACAAGAAACACCCAAAGCAGATACAATCTATAATCAAGAGAAAATAACTGCACCTAGGACATCTCCTGTGATAACAAAGGAAGAACTTAATACACTGAAACAAGAACATAAGCAATTAGCAAATGATAATATAATGGTAGATACAATAAGTCCATTAAAGCCACAAAACCTACAAGAGGTATTCATAGGACCGGTAATGAATAAGCCTTCGAAGAGAATAGTGGTGAATAGTGATGATTTATTAAATCAAGTGGAGGGGGAGATAGAGATTGAGTACAGAGAATCTGTAATCAAGAAGATTTATGACAAGACCAAAAAAGTGATTGTAGAACGATCTAATTAGTCAATTATGAAACAAAAGAATACATTAGTTATGGCTCTTGCGCTATTTGCTACTTTAGGTATGTATGGGCAAGTAAAAAAATTCAATAGAGAGGTAAATAGTATTGCTGTAAAGATTCAGAATACTACAGTATCTGAAAAAGAAGATTTAAAAATTAAAGTAGATTCACTAAATGTGTTAGTGGAGAAAAAGAAGCTTACAGAAGAAGAAGCACAAGAGCTCAAAAGTAAATTAGCTTTAGAGTCGTCTACTCGATTAGAAAACACTATAAATAATCTGAATGATAGTTTATATAACACTGTTCAGAGTCATGTACAGTATTCGATTAAATCAGGACAATTCTATGAGGGGGTTGATGGAGATCAGTCGGGCTCTGCAATTGTGATTGGTAGAAAAAACTATATACAGAGAGGTAATAGAATAGTAGGTGATAGACGCAATAGGTTTCAGATCCAATTTGCTTATGGGATGAGTAATTTAGCAACAGAAGGAGCTTTTGCTAATTCAGATATTCGCTATGTATCTTCTAATTTTATTCAATGGGGATTTAATATTAATAGACGTTTGTTGAAAGACAGTAATTTATTACACCTGAGATATGGAGTTTTATTAGAGTATAATAATCTAAAGCCAACAGAGCACCGTTATTTTGAAAAACAAGCTGATGGTCAAGTAGCTATTATAGAACATGATAAAGATTTGCGTAAGAATAGACTGGCAATACGTTCTGTACAAATACCTGTTTATTTAGAGTTTGATTTTTCAAAACCTAAGGTAAATGAGAAGACTGGTAGAACTTATTTTAGAAGCCAAGAAACTTGGAGAGTAGGTATAGGAGGGTTTGTGAATCTTAATCGCAAAGATACTTATCAAGTATACAGATACACTGATGAAGGCCATGAGTTTAGAACTAAGGAGAAGACGGACTTAGATATTAATAAGGTGAGATATGGAGTAGGTGCTTATGTTGGTAATGGGGATTGGAGTTTATTTGCTCAATATGAATTGACACCAATGTTTAAACACAATGATATTAAGCAAAATATGTGGTCATTTGGTGTAAGAGTAGATTTATAAATTACATACAAAATGAATAGTTAGGTTATAGGGAATTGTTTTTAGATGATTTATTCTAGAAACAACTCCTTTTCTTTTACCTTTGCACTTGCCATAAATGAGTGTATATCGCAATAATTCTATATATTGAGATATAAATGAACTAAAGTAAGTATATGATTTCCAAAAGTACCATAGATGCTGTATTTGACGCTGCTCGTGTAGAGGAGGTGATAGGAGACTTTGTAACTCTGAAAAAGTCAGGGAGTAATTACAAAGGCTTAAGTCCTTTCGTAAACGAGAAGACTCCGTCATTTATGGTGTCACCTGTGAAGCAAATATGGAAAGACTTTAGTTCTGGAAAGGGAGGTAATGCGATTAGCTTTATTATGGAGCATGAACACTTCTCTTATCCTGAGGCAATACGTTACTTAGCAAAGAAGTATGGTATCGAAATAGAAGAGACAGAACAGAGTGATGAGGAGAAAGAGCAACTGAATGAAAAGGAGAGTATGTTCATCGTATCTGAGTTTGCGAAGAAGTACTTTGAAGAGACATTGTTCAATGCGGAAGAAGGTAAGGCAATAGGAATGACTTATTTTAAAGAGCGTGGTTTTACTCAAGAGACAATTAAAGAGTTCGGATTAGGGTATTCTCCAGATCAGTGGAGTGCTTTCACAGATGCAGCTCTTCAGAAGGGATATTCTTTAGAATACTTAGAGAAAACAGGGCTTACCATTGTAAAAGAAGACCGTAAGTTTGACCGATTTAAGGGAAGAGTTATGTTTCCTATTCAGAGTATGTCTGGTCGAGTATTAGGATTCGGAGGACGTATTCTTATTACTGATAAGAAAGCTGCTAAATATCTAAACTCTCCTGAGAGTGATATCTATCACAAGAGTAAGGTACTATATGGTATCTATCATGCTAAACAAGAAATTGCCAAACAAGATAACTGTTTCTTAGTAGAAGGGTATACTGATGTTATACAGATGCATCAGACCGGTATAAAGAATGTCGTCGCTTCTTCGGGTACTGCATTAACGCCTGACCAAATCCGTTTGATTAGTCGATTGACTAAGAATATTACGATGTTATTTGATGGGGATGCTGCTGGTATTCGGGCTTCTCTTAGAGGGGTAGACTTGATATTAGAGGCAGGGATGAACGTACGCGTATGTCCTTTGCCTGATGGAGAAGATCCAGACAGTTTTGCTCGAAAGCATTCTAAAGAACAGCTAGACGAGTATTTCAAGAATAATGCTACTGACTTTATCCGTTATAAGGCCAATCTATTAATGGGGGAGGCGAAGAATGACCCTATTAAGAAAGCAGAGTTAATTAGAGATATGGTACAGAGTATCTCTAAGATTCCTGATCAAATACAGAGAGAAATCTATGTGCAGGAATGTGCTCGTATAATGGATATTTCTGAGGATGTAATTTTTAATTCTTTAGCTCAAATCGGTCGAAAAGAATTAGCTGAGGCAAATAAGAAATATACACAGGAGAGAAAGCAGATGGAGGTGGTGCATTCAGAGCAACAACCAAAAGAAGCAATTGATCCACAATATAATTTAGAACGCAAGATTATCGAGATATTACTGTTGTATGGTAATATGGAAGAGTTGTTTATAGAGCTCTTATTAGATGTGAATGAGGACAATGAGGTAATAGAGGTAGAGCATGAAGTAGAACAGAAGGTCTATGAACGTATTTACCTTAGTTTGCAGGAAGATGAGGTACAGCTAACCAATCCAATGTTCAAAGTGATTTATAAAGATATTATGGATTACTATCATCATAACGCTTGGGATCTGGAGAAGTATTTAAAGACATTAGATCCAGAAATGGCTCAGGAAGTGACTAATATTATCATGGAGGATGAGAAGGAAGCTTTGCACAATTGGGAGTCTCAGAATATTATAGTGAAACAGAAGGAGCAGGGAGTATCTCAATATGTGACAGAAACTATTCTAACTCTTAGAATGTTCTTATTGAATACCATGATAGAAAAGTATAAGGTAAAGCTGAAAGATAGTGATGAGAAGAGATCTTATGAGATGCTTACGCTAATTATGGATTACACAAGTCTGATGAATATGTTCTCTAAGAGATTAGGTCAAGTAACATCAAGATTTAAAACGATAGAAGACTAAAAAAAGAGGCTATTGCCTCTTTTTGTATTAATTATAGAATTGAACAGTGGGAGTGTAACACAAACTGTGTCAGTCTCCATTTCCTAGCTTTTGGGCTTAAGCCCAAAAGCTAGGAAATGGAGTTTTTTTTACGGTTGTAATCTATCCCCAAATTTAATATACAATTGTGACATTGTCAACCCCCAATTATGAATAGGCATAGTCCATTTTTTAGAGACCTCTGTAATAGCTAAAAACATTAATTTCAAAAGAGATTGTTCAGTAGTAAAGGCTCCCTTAGTCTTGGTTACTTTTCTTACCTGTCGATGCATAGCTTCAATAGCATTAGTGGTATATATTGCTTTTCTGATATGAGGGTCAAAATCAAAATAAGTTGACAAATGTTCCCAATTGTCCAACCACCCTTTAGCGGCTAATGGATAATTCTTTGCCCATTTTTCTTCAAACTGCAATAACCTTTCATAGCCTTGTTCTTCACTTACAGCAGTATATATAGGTTTAAGATCAGCAGCAACTGCTTTCTTATCTTTATGAGGAACAAAACGCAGACTGGTTCTTATTTGATGAACAATACAAAGTTGTACTTGTGTCTTAGGAAATACAGCTTGTATAGCTTCAGGAAAGCCTTTTAAACCATCCACACAAGCTACAATGATATCTTGGACACCACGCGCCTTAAGATTAGTTAATACTGAAAGCCAAAACTTAGATCCTTCAGTATCTCCAAGATAAATTCCTATTAATTCTTTCTTTCCTTCTTGATTAACCCCTAATATATTATACACTGCTTTAGATGTAACACTACCTTGTTCTTTTACTTTATAAAACATACAATCTAAGAAAACAAAGGGGTATATAGCTTCTAAAGGGCGATCACGCCACTCTTTCATTGCAGGTATGACTTTATCAGTTATACGCGATATTTCTGTGGCTGAAATATCCATACCATACATTTCCATGATATAACCCGCAATATCACGAGTACTACTGCCTTTAGCATATAGGCTAATTACATTATCCTCTAATTGATCTGTGATAATAAGTTGACGTTTAGGTAACACCTTAGGTTCAAAGGTTCCATTGCGATCGCGATTAGATTCTAATTCAATAGAACCCGACTGCATACTTCGAACAGTTTTAGTTGTCTTGCCGTTGCGACGATTTGCAATCCCTTTAGCCTTTTCTTCTTCCAAATGATTCTCTAGTTCACTTTCTAACATAGTCTCAAGGAAATGTTTTAAAAGGGGACCAAAAACACCATCTGGACCTCCCATTTTCTTTCCTTGATAAATATCAGCCATTGCCTGTTCTTTAAAACTCTCGAAATCAAATTCTTTCTTTTCTGTGCTCATTTTACTAATGTACATATTTTATTATACAATTTTTTTAATGACACAGTTCACGGGACACCCTCTGAACAGTAGTTATTACATCGTATTGCTCACTTTTTGTTTTAGGAACAATGGTATGGTAAGTAATATAACCATTATATCTAGAGCCTTTGTTCACTTTAATTTCTACATTTAGAATGTTTTGAAAGTTGTAATTACAACTTTCTTTATAGAATGTTGATATGTCAATAATTTTACTGAAACGCTCTTCATATTTTTGTCCAATAATCAGCTCATCATATCTCCAATCTATAACATTTCTATAGTATTGAGCTCCATGCACTCTATTTTGGAAATCTCTTTCATTTCTAATGACAATAAAGGAATCTCCTTTGAGTCCTTTTACATAGAAATTTAAAGGGCTAAAATTAGGTGTCTCATTAAGTTGTAATGATCTATAGGTTTCATTACCACAATAATCATCATCTGAAGAACATCCTGCTAGGGATATTGATAATATGGTAAGTAAAAACAATAAAAACTTTTTCATAACTAATATTTTTTAACAAAGGTATTTGTTTTTAATATATAGTTAATAATAAAAAAATATATTAGTAAGTAATTATTTGATTTCTATAGGAATTATACAAACAGGTATAGGGTTAATCTTATGCTGGTTGATTCTATTTAATCTGCTATATATTTCAAAAACTTCTTTTTCTCTTCCTGTGAAGTCTTCTGCTTTAGCTCCTTTTTCGTGTGCTAGCATAGCTATTTCTAGTTCGTCATAATTAGCACCTAGTTGATCTTCATCAGATCGCTCATCCCCAAATAATCCATCAGTAGGTTTAGCTACTATAATACTACTAGGAACTCCTAAGTACTCTCCGATAGCACGTACTTCTGATTTCATTAAGTCTGCTATAGGGCTTACGTCTACACCACCATCACCATATTTAGTAAAGAAACCAACTCCGAAGTCTTCTACTTTATTTCCTGTTCCTGCTACTAGACTTCTGTGTAGTCCAGCATAGTAGTATAATGTAGTCATACGCAATCTAGCACGTGTGTTGGCAAGTGTAAGGTTTAAGATAGCTTCATCATCTGAAGAGGGAACAGCTGTTTTTAATGTTTCAAATGTCGAAGTTAAGTCTGCTACAGTAGAGGCTACATTAGTAAACTTTTCTTGTAAGAAAGAGATATGTTCTTTTGCTCTTGATACTTGTGAGGAATCTTGATGAATTGGCATTTCAACACATAATAGCGGTAGTCCTGTCATAGCGCATAGTGTTGAGGTTACCGCAGAATCAATACCACCTGATATTCCTATTACATATCCACTTACTCTTGCATTCTGAGCATATTCTTTTAACCAATTAACGATATAATCTGTTACTGCTGAAGTATTCATTTTAGTGTTGTTTACCATGACTTTAAATATTTATGGAATAGGTTGATATCTATCTTATTATATTTGTACATTGAAAATAAAAAAAGATAAAATGACTTTTTCCAAATTTACTAATTTATCTAGTGCTGTATTACTAGTGAGCTGTGTTTTTTGGTCTAGCTGTGGAGATAAGCAGAGTGAACTTGATAAAGAGATTAATGCTATTCCTATAGATATGACTGTTACTCGCTTTGATCAGGAGTTCTTCAAGTCAGAAGATGCTGATCTAGCAAGTATTAAAAAGCAGTATCCGTATTTCTTTAATGAGAATTTATCTGATGAGTTTTGGATAAAGAAAAAACAAGATACCATATTCATTGAGTTAAATGAAGAGGTAGAGAAGAAATACCAAGATTTAGGTGAATTGCCAAAGCAATTAGAAGATTTCTTTAAACATGTAAAGTATTATTATCCACATGAGACTTCGAAGAAAAAGGTAATCACATTAATCTCGGAAGTGGATGTGACAGTAAAAGCTATTTATGCAGATTCGTTAGCATTGATTGCTTTAGATACTTATTTAGGGAAGGATCATCATTTCTATGTTAGTTTTCCTGAGTATTTAAGACCATCTTTTGAGCCCACACAGATATTACCTGATTTAGCAGAAAGCTTCGTTTTACAGAAAATAGGAGGCAATAGAGATCGTACTTTCTTAGGAGGTATGGTACAATACGGTAAGGTATTATACGCTAAAAAACTGTTGTTGCCTAAAGTTAATGATGCTTATATCATGGGGTATACTTTAGAGCAGATACAGTGGTGTCAGGAGAATGAGCCAGAGATGTGGAGATATTTTATAGAGAATAATTTATTATTTGATACAGACAGTAAGTTGAGTAGTCGATTTCTTACAGCTGCTCCTTTTTCTAAGTATTATTTAGATATTGATGGTGATAGCCCAGGGAGAACTGGAGCTTGGTTAGGTTGGCAGATTGTCAATGCGTATATGCAAAATAATAATGTAACTTTGCATGATCTGTTTAATACGGATGCAAAAGAAATATTTGAAAAATCAAAGTATAAACCAAAGAAGTAATGAGTAAAAATCACGTTTCTGATATAAATATTAGAGTAGAGTTAGACGAGAATAAAGTACCAGATAAGTTGTATTGGACAGCTAAAGATGGCGGTGTTGAGAAAGCTAGTTCTAAAGCAATGTTATTATCTATCTGGGATCATAAAGCCAAAGAGACATTGCGTATAGACTTGTGGACTAAGGATATGCCAGTGGATGAGATGAAAAAGTTCTTTCATCAAACATTAGTGGCAATGTCAGATACATTTGAGCGTGCTACAGAAGATGAGAAGATGGCAGCAACAATGAAAGACTTCTGTGATTATTTTGCAGAGAAATTAGATCTTTTAGAAAAGTAATTATAAGAAAGAGCCTCATACGTTTAAATGTATGAGGCTCTTTTATTATACAACCATAAGATTACAACCCCTTATGTCAGAATGGTCAAATCTTCCAAGTATTTCGAAAGAACCATCTTTATATTTTTTTCCTAAGTCTTGTGTAGCGATAAAGGAACAAGAATTAAGGTTAGCTAAATCGATTACATTGACCCCGCCTGTTTTGCCTTCTTCTACATAGGTTAAAGCGTCTTCTGGATCACGAGTTAAGATATCCATCCATGGAGGACATTCAAAGATACCATCACCAAAAGAATAGCCTTGAGATAATAGTTCAGTCATTCCATACTCAGAGTGTATTTTAGATACTCCGAAACCTTCACATAATACTTGGTGAAGTTCTTCTCGTATCATTTCTTTGCGTCTACCTTTCATACCTCCAGTCTCCATAATAATAGTATTGCTAAGGTTAAACTTTTGCATTTCTATCATATCTAGTAAGGCATAGGTAACACCTATTAATAGGACATTTTTACCTTGTTTATCTAAATCGATTAGCATTTTAGCTAATTCTTCATAGTTGTGTAAATAAAACCCACTTTCAGGCTGATTAGAGCCTTCTATAAGATCTTCTACCATATAGATTAGAGAAGAACCTTCTCTTTCTAAATAAGCAGGTAAAAGAGCTAAAACAACATAGTCTTCGATATTTCCATAGAAGTGTGAGAATGCTGCTCTAAAGCTATATTCGTAATAGTCTAAATCAGTCACATGATGCTTACTAGTTATCATTCCGGTAGTACCACTACTAGTGAATGTTATTTTTATGGGATCTATTGAAGATAAAACATCTTTGCTTTTAAAGAACTCGATAGGTAGAAAAGGTACATCGGTTAATGTCTTGACTTGCTCAGGAGTTTTATTTAGAAGATTACAGAACTGTTGATAAACAGGATTATGTTCATACTGGAATCTAAAGACTTTCATAGCTACTCTATGAAAATCTTTTTTTGTTTGTATTTGGATGATTTCTTCAGGTTTAAACACGGTCTATTATATTTAAGTACAAAAATACAAATAAAAAAAGAGCATCACTTTAGTGATACTCTTTTAAGAATATAAAATCATTAAAATGTATTTCTTATTTTACTACTATTTTTCTAGTAGCAGTAGCATTACTTTCCTTTATCTTCATGATGTAAATACCAGCATTTACACTATAAGGTAAGTTCAACTCTCTGTTATTAACAGTAGTTGTAAATACTTTTTTTCCTACAACATTGTAAAGCTCTACTTCTTTTGGTTCATTTTTAGTAGACTCAATGTACAATTTACCATTTGAAACCGCTGGGTTAGGGTAAATAGATAGCCCTTCGATATTCTGATTAGCGTATCGAGGTTCATTATTATAGCGCAAACCACTTTGCGCAAATGCTGTGCTTCCGCCTAGCATTGCAATGAACATTATGATATAAAAGTATTTTTTTGCCATCTAACTAAAATTATGGTATAAAAGTAATTATTTAAAATGACATAAAAAAACAAAAAAGTGCCTATTTTTTTAAATAAGCACTTTTTTTTAACATTTTTATCTTAGTATTACTATAGACCTACTGTCCAACCTTTAGTCCACTCTGGAACACCAACTCCATTTCCTGCTCCTTTAGCCTCTCCAGCAGTGAATACTTTAGATACATCTACTGCATCTCCTTTAGTATTTTTACCAGATGTAGCTTTACCTACATTGATAAGTTTTACATTGCTTAAGATTAAAGAACCATCTTTAACGTTAGCAATAGTCTCATCGTGTTCCACGTCGAATGCAGTTGCATAAGCTCCGATTACTACATCAGAAATATTTCCTTTTGTTCCTTCACGTAATTTCATTGCTGTTCCTTTTCCGTCTACTGCAGGTAATAATGTTACTCCTACGATAGTTGGATTAGAGTAAGGGTTTGCAGCTCTGTTTTTAGAATTGTTATCTGCTTCGAATCCTTTATCTGCTGTACCTGATTGTTTTGAATACCAGAATTTGTTTTCTTTCCCTGACCATCCTTCTGTCCAGTCAAACTGATCATCATCATTATTAGTAGACACTAAATATTGTGCACTAACTGTTCCTCCGAACCACTCAAATCCGTCATCAGACCCTTCGTGTGCTTGTACATATTGGATTACAGTCCCACTTCCTACTCCGAATAAAGAAAGTCCATTGAACTCTTTTTCAGCGTTGTAGTTAGCTCCTGCGTATTCGATTCTTAAATATTTAATAGAACCTGAGTTATCATTAGCTACTTTACCTCCGTATGTTAAGTCTGATACTTCAGCTGTTGCTGTTTCTGCTTTGTTAATAGGTGCTTTTCCACAGATTACTAGACCTCCCCAGTTTCCTCTACTTTTCTCTACACCTGTCATTACTACAGGATTGTTTTGTTTTCCTTCTACATAGATTTTTCCTCCTTGTCCCACTGCGATATAAGCAGAAGTACCACCTTCTCCAATAATTTTAACTCCTTCTGGGATGTTTAAAGTAGCTCCATCGTTTACTATTAATTTAGAAGTTAATTTATATGTTTTGTTTGCTTCTAAGCTTAGTTTATCTCCTTTTTTAAGTTCTCCACCTAATATGTCTCCTTTTAGACCTGGAGTAGTTGTTCCAGGATCTGTTGTTCCTCCTCCGTTATTATCATCACTTGATGAACAACTTGCTAATGTTAATGTAACTAATGCAATACTGAATCCTGCTCTTAATAATTTTTTCATGTGTAATATAGTTTTTTATATTGTTTGATACAAAGATGTCTAGAAAACAGAAAAAGTATGTTAACTCATTATCATTGAATGATTAATAGTTTGTTTCCTCAATATTAAATAGGTGTTAAGTTGGTTAATTATAATAGTATATGGATTTGTAGTTTAAGCGAGTGTAAATAGGAAAGAGGAATGAGTACTTTTGTAAGTAATTAGGAGAGAAATATTTTTTAAAATAGATCATATTGAATATGATTTTAATTGACCTTTTTTAGTAAAAAATAAAGCGAGAGCCTTATTAGAAGACTCTCGCTTTGCTTTTGGGGTATTATATGATATTTAGATTCTAGAATGAATAGTTTAGGCTTAAGCTAAAGTTTCTTCCAAGTTTATATGATCTTACTAAGACATCTTGAGTCTTGTTTTGTTGTTCTCTTTCAATTTTTGGGTCTAATAAGTTTTTAGCATTTAAACCAATACCAAACCTTTTATTAAATTTCATTTTGAAAGTAAAATCTAACATACCAAATGCTTTGTCTACTAGGTTACCACTTTGCTCTGTTCCGATAGAGTATAATTTATCAGAGAAATGAGCATAAGATACAGTAGCCATTAAGTTTTTCTCACCCCATTCTTTGATATAAGATAAGTCAGCATTTAATAAGAAATCTGATGCACCTGTGAAGTCTGAATTGTCATGTGTAAATGAGGTAGTGATATATTTATTCTCTCTATTCACTTTTTCATTATCTAATTTTTGGTACGTCTTCATTATAGAAGCGTTTAACCCCCCCGTTAGTTTATTAGTATTTACATCATCGAAGCTGATTAAGTTTTTACGTACTTCTATTTCTACTCCTGCTGCGTATCCATAGTCACCTGTATTCGCATACGTGATATCATTAGAAGAAGAAGCTGAAACAATCTCGTTGATTGGGTTTTTAATATATTTACCAAATACAGAAGCAGAGAATACTTCATCATTAGTAGGGAAGAATTCCCACTTAAGATCTACGTTATAATCATCAGATGCATATAAGTCTGGGTTACCTACTTTAATCTCAGTTACATCCTCATAGATAAATCTAGCTCTCTCTTTGAATTGAGGTAAAGTATATGTTTTAGATGCAGCAAAACGAAGGTTATTTCTATCATCAACAGCATACTTTAAAGATAAGCTTGGTAAGAATGCATTTTTATCTAATGTATTAGAGCTCTTATCTGCGTCTAACTGTGTTTGCCAAGTTACTTTTTGAGTGATTGTCTCAAATCTAGCTCCGATAGTACCTGATAATCTATCTGATAATTTGTATTCTACATTTGCAAAACCTGCATGTACTGTCATATCTCCATCATACGTTTGAGGTAATAACGCATTAGGTGTATTCGCACCTCCTCTGAAAGTGTATGTTTGGAAGTATCCGTTATTGAAGTTTTGTTGATTAAAGAAGTTATCTAGTGCATACGGATTTATATTGTTGTTGTAATCAGCATTGATTTGAAATACGTACTGTGTAGCCTTAAACTCTCTGTTCTTTTGACGTAAGTTATACCCTACCGTTAACTTTCCGTTGTATAGATTCTCACTGTTTTTACCGAATTTATAAGATGCAGCGATATTTGCACCTACTTCGTTTTCGATTAGATCCTCGAAGTATCTGTTATTATCAGATCTAGAGTTAGTTGAGAATTCGTAGTTATCCTCTCCTTTAACTTTGTTTAAAGTGTACATCTGTCTGTCAGGAGTTTGAGCAGAAATATTATTAAGAGCTAACCCCCAGTTTAGGTCTATTTGATCATTTAATTTATGATCTCCTAATAATTGGTTTACGAATAGACGATCTTGTCTGTAGTTTTGTCTTGATAGAAGCGTATTTTCATAATAGTCTTTTCTATCTGTAATATCTCTGATAAAACCAGTGTATTCATCTAGTTTTTCTTGAGTACCATTGATTAAAAGAGAATTGTATTTAATACTATTTCTAGAGTTGATATTATACTCAGCATTTAACATCGCAGTAGTATTCGTATTATACTCATAAGACTTCATGTATAAATCTTTTGTAAAACTGTTTTGAGCTTGAGCAGTACGATTAATTCCTTCTTTGAATTTGTAATTATTGTCAAATGACACCGTAGCGAAGATGTTTAATGAAGACTCTGCTCCGAAGTAGAATGATTTACCACCATTCAGTCCTAAACTCATTCCATAAGGAGATTTGTTTTTTGTCTGAGCAGAGTTTTTAAAACTAAAACTTTGAAGCGCATTACTAGGTTGTTTTGTATTAGAGAATCCTAAAAAGTTTCTGTCTGATAGAGATCTAAACTTATCTTCTCCTACAGCATTAGAATTAATGTTTGATCCTAAACTAATGTTGAAGAATCCTTCTCCACTGTGTTTTTTAGAAATAATGTCTATATTTCCTCCTGCGAAGTCTCCAGAGTTTCTTGCACTATATGTTTTATCTATTGAGATGTATTCTACGATATCAGTAGAGAATAAGTTTAAATCAATATTCTTTTTCTCTGGGTCATTTGAGGCTAGTGGCAATCCATTTAGAGAAGTACTGTTATATCTATCTCCTAGTCCACGTACGAATATTGTTCCTGTACCTTCTTGCTTGGCTACACCTGTTGTTTTAGCTACTGCAGAAGCTACATCACTTACCCCTTTACGAGATAATTCTTGTGAACCTATATGTTGTTTGATCTCACTAGATCTCTGTTGTTCTATAAGTAGAGCTGATTCTCTAGATTTAGAACGTGTAGCTTCCACTATCACTCCTTCTAGTTCTACGTGTTCAGAGGCTAATGCTATATTTAATGTTTTTGATTCTTTTTTTGCAACTGTGATTGATTTTTCTTGAGTTACATATCCCATATATTGAAACTGTAATATATAAGTACCTGCTTCTATCGAGATACTGTAACTTCCATCTAATTCTGTGTTTACTCCTTCAGAAGTATTTTTAATTGCCACGGTAGCATAGGCTAGTGGTTCATGCGTAGAGTCATCTGTTATTTTTCCTTTAATTTCGGCCTTTTGCCCATAAAAAGTGGCTGATACCATTAAGGTTAAGATCACTAAGAAATTTTTCATATAAATAAGTGTGTTGTATTATTGGTGCAAAGAACCTAGATGAATGTATAGTGAATGTTAATCAAAGTTTAATTTTTTGCGTATATTAGGTTATCAAATCGTTAACATATTAAATTATTGTAAAGTCTATATTTAGTAATGTATTATGCTCTATATTTGACCTACTAAAACACGCAACACAAGTATGAAAAATTCTGAAATTAAGATCCTTTTAGCTGATGATGAGCAAGATATTATCGATATCATTGGATATAATTTAGAGCAAGAGGGGTATCAAGTATTTACTGCAACAAACGGTAAGCTAGCAGTGGAGTCTGCAACTCAAAACAAACCACACCTTATTATATTAGATGTAATGATGCCTGAGATGGACGGTATAGAAGCATGTGAGTTGATTAGAAAAAACAGTGGTCTATCTAATAGTGTAATCACCTTTCTAACAGCACGTGGGGAAGATTATTCACAAGTAGCAGGTTTTGAAGCAGGGGCGGATGATTATATTACTAAGCCTGTCAAACCTAAGGTACTAATGAGTAAGGTAAAGGCATTACTTAGACGTGCACGCTTCAGTGACGATACTTCTAGTAATACTATAGAAGTAGGAGATATTAGAATAGATAGGGATGAATACAGAGTATTTGTTCGCAAAGAAGAAATTGTATTCCCTAGAAAAGAATTTGAACTACTTTATTTATTAATGGCTAAGCCAGGTAAAGTGTTTACTCGTGACGAGATCTTAGATGCAGTATGGGGTAATGAAGTGGTAGTAGGCGGAAGAACTATCGATGTACATATCCGAAAACTAAGAGAAAAAATCGGAGATAGTTACTTTAAGACTATAAAAGGAGTAGGATATAAATTTGACCACGCAGAATAGTTAATGGCTACAAAGTTTAAAAACTCTTATAAGTTTGCAATAAAGTCTTCATCTTCTATTACCTTGATAAGCTTTATTGTAACCTTTCCCATAGGTGTATTTTATCTAAACATCCCAGTTTGGATAGTGTTAGGATATCTTTTAATCTTATTTACGATGTCCTTTTTTATTCTTCAGTATCGTGTAGAGCACTTTATCTACAGAAGAATTAAAAAAATATATGACAATGTCTCTCTGTTAGAACATGCTGAGCTGAGAAGTAAAGCCGTGACGACTGATATGCAGACCTTGACAGAAGAAATCCAGAAATTTGCTAAAAACAAGAAAATTGAGATTGAGTCTCTTCAAGTGAGAGAAGAATATAGAAGAGAGTTCTTAGGGAATATATCTCATGAACTAAAGACTCCTCTATTCACGATACAGAGTTATTTAGAGACTTTACAGGATGGTGCGATTAATGATCTTAAAGTCAGGGACCGTTATATAGAGCGGGCAGCTCAGAGTGTAGATCGTCTTATCTATATCGTTAATGACTTAGATATGATTACTAAGCTTGAGTCTGGTGATCTACACCTTAATATCGTGACTTTTGATATTGTAGAGACGATTCGACATGCTTTTGACTTTTTAGATTATAAAGCCAAAAAAAGAAATATATCTCTAATCTTCGATCTGAATTATAACAAACCTATTTATGTAGTAGGTGATAAGGAACGCATAGGACAAGTCATTACGAATCTAATAGATAACTCTATTAAATATGGTAAGGAAAAAGGGACTACGGAAGTAACTATTGAAGACTTAGTGAATAATAAATTAATTATCCGTGTTACAGATAATGGCTTAGGGATTAAGAAGGAGAATGTGTCTCGTCTATTCGAGCGCTTCTATCGTATAGATAAGAGTGGAGCTAGAGCAGTGGGTGGTTCTGGATTAGGATTGTCTATCGTGAAGCATATTGTAGAGGCACATGAAGAACATATTTATGTAGAGAGTAGTTTTGGCTATGGATCAGAGTTCTCTTTCACTTTAGAGAAAGCTTTCGTAGACCCTACTGATAATTAATTATGTGCCAATATGGTATCTATTTGTTGCAGATAAAATTAAAATAGGATAGTTTCACTATAATTACTTAATTTTGCGCAAATTTATAATGAAGTATATCACGTGGGAAGTAAAAATAAACTAAAGCGATTCAGAGAGAACGAAACTTTTGACATTGTATATCAGCCGACTAGAGAAGATATGATAGGAGAGTTACCTCAAAAAGGTAATTGGAATAAAGACGTTTTTAAGAATGACAATCCTATAGTATTAGAACTAGGATGTGGAAAAGGAGAATATACAGTAGAGCTAGCGAAGCGTTTTCCTGAGAAAAACTTTATTGGTATTGATATTAAAGGTGCTCGTTTTTGGCGTGGGGCTAAGACAGCTGTAGAGTCAGGAATGACTAATGTGGCTTTCTTACGTACACAAATCGAACTTATCGAGTATGCATTTGCATCAGGTGAGGTGAGCGAAATCTGGATTACTTTCCCAGACCCTCAGATCAAGTATAAACGTACTAAACACCGTCTAACGAATAGTGAATTCCTTAAACGTTATAAGAATATTTTATCAGAAGATGGTATTATGAACTTAAAGACGGATAGTGAGTTCATGCATGGTTATACATTAGGACTTCTACATGGAGAAGGACATGAAGTTATCTACGCTAATCACCACATTTATAAAAATGAAGGTGCACCTTCAGTAGTAACAGAAATTCAAACTTTTTACGAATCACAGTATTTAGAACAAAATAAACCTATAACTTACATTCAATTTAGAATTAAGTAAGATGGGAGTAGAAGTTGTCACACTTTTATTTTTCGGTTTTTTAGCAGCTACCTTGGGAGTTTCTCTTCCAGGGCTGCTTAATATGACAGCTGTCAAGATTGCTAAGGAAGAAGGAGGGCGCAATGCTTTCTCGTATGTCTTAGGAGCTTCGACCGTTATTTTTATTCAGACCTTTATCGCCATATTCTTTTCTAAGCTTATTGATTCTAGCCCGAGTATTACTGAGGCATTACACGAAATCGGTTTAGTTATTTTTGCGATATTGACGATTTACTTCTTCTTTTTTGCAAAGAAAAAAGAGATGAAGAAAAAGAATAATCCTAAGAAGAGCAAGTCACCTTTTGTTTATGGACTTTTCTTAGCTTCGATCAATGTATTCTTAATTCCCTATTACGTTTTTTTAAGTATTACTTTAGCTACTTATGATTATCATATCTTTGACCTGATCTGTACTATATTCTTCTCATTAGGGGTAGTGATAGGATCAGCGATGATGTTTTATCTCTATATTTCCTTTTTTAAGAAACCCTCTAGAGAAGATGCTTTTATCTTGCGCAATATTAATTATGTAATCGGAACTATTACGGGTATTATCTGTTTAATCACGATATATAAGTTATTGAAATAATGGATAAACAAGATAATTTCTTTGAACGAGTTTTCACTGTTGCAAGACAGATACCCGTAGGTAGAGTGACTACTTATGGGGCTATAGCTAGAGCTATCGGAGCAGCGCGTTCGGCGCGTATGGTAGGTTATGCGATGAATGCGTCTCATGATGATGATACAGTACCTGCACATCGTGTAGTGAATCGCAGTGGATTATTGACAGGTAAATTTCATTTTGATGGAACTAATCTGATGCAACAGTTATTAGAGAATGAAGGTGTGGAGGTAGTAGATAATAAGGTGGTCAATTTTAAAGAACTCCTTTGGGAACCTACCGTGTACGAAGGAGAATAATTAACCATATAAATCACTTATTTTCTCTAGTAGTGTATTTTAATCTTATCAAATATATATTATTAGTTCATATCTTGAATTAGTTTGTTTACTTCTTATTTTGACAGAAATAGGTCTGTTTTTCTCTAATAAATAGCTGTTATTTCCTTTTTAAGAGCTTTAGAAGACTCTTTATTCATTGTTTTTTTACGTATTTAGGCTATTTAAGCCTTTTTTTGTGTCTTTTTTTAAAAAATAGGCGTAGTTTTTTGCATTCATATTGAGATTTTAATGATTCAAATCATTGATCATTAGTTGTTTGTGGTTGTTTTTGTTTTTAGGGGTTAAAAACCAGAATAGCCTGTAATCCTAGATATAGTACGCTTTAGAGTGAGCTCCTTCAAGAGTTCTTCAACATTTCCCCAAGATTACTCTATTAGAGCACTTATTTCTTGAAGAAGTCTTGAAGAAGTGTTGGTGCAGTGTTGAAGATGTGATAGAGTACAGACTAGAAGTCTGCGCTAGTACATTTTACCTTTATCTCAGATAATAAGTGTATTACGTTTATGGATGTTGTATAAATGTGTACCATGATTTATATAAATACATAAAATGGTTTTATCTTTGGGAGTATAATATAGTTAATACAATGCAGAGACAAATTAAAGTTAAGAACTTCGGACCAGTAAGAGAGGGATATACAGGTAATGATGGATGGATAGATATCCACAAGGTTACTGTGTTTATAGGTGATCAAGGTTCTGGTAAGAGTACTGTTGCTAAATTGATAGCTACTTTTGTTTGGTTAGAGAAAGCTTTGATTAGAGGAGATAAAACTTTACCTCTTAAAGAGAATGCTTTTATTGAGTTATTAACGTATCATCGTTTACAGAATTATATAGAGCCTACTTCTGTACTGGAGTATAAAGGAAATTATTACCATTTAAGAGTTGTTGAAAGCGAAGGTAAGTATAATGTAGAGGCAACGTTATTCAATGAGCAGAATATCGTACAACCTAAGGTCATGTATGTGCCTGCCGAGCGCAATGTGTTGAGTTCGATAGAGAATCTTACTCATGTTTCTAGTTTAGTTGCTGGTAGCCTACAGACCTACTTGATAGAGTACAGATATGCTCAGTTAACGAATAAGGATAAGGAAGTAATCTTACCTATTAATAAAGCGAGCTTCTTATACGATTCATCTTCTGATAATAGCTATGTGGTAACGAATAATAAGCGACTAAAAGTAACGGAAGCTTCTAGTGGGTTTCACTCTGTAGTACCTTTGTATTTAGTAACGGATTATCTTTCTCAGTTTATTAAACAAGATGAGCAGAAATTGATTAATTCACTTAGTGCAGATCAGCAGATCCGGAGAAATGTTGAGATAGTCATGTCTAGAGCAATACAGGATGGAGACCATGTTGATGATTATAGATTAGATTCTACTGTATATTTAGATGAAAAACAGAGAAATGTAGATAACAAATACATCTGCCGTAGTGTAATCAATATTGTAGAAGAGTTAGAGCAGAACTTATTCCCTAAGTCTCAACGTAAGGTACTGAATAAGTTAGTTGCTTATAATAATGAGAATGAGTATAACCAGTTAGTCTTAACGACGCATAGTCCTTATTTGATTAATTATTTAACACTAGCAGTGAAGGCTGGTCGTGTAGCACAGTTAGCAGCAGATAATACTGAGGCTCTAAATAGGGTGGCTAATGTAGTTCCTCTAGAAGCAGTATTAGGAATAGATGATCTAGTGGTGTACCAATTAGATGAAGAAAGAGGAAGTATTGAACAGTTAGAAATGTATAAAGGATTGCCTTCTGATGAGAACTATTTAAATGATAGTTTAGAAGATATTAATATACAGTTCTCAGAATTATTTCAAATAGAGGATTTATGCAAGTAGATTTTTTTGATACTTCTTGTTTGACTGTTTTTTCTACTAGTAAGGTAGGGATTAGTGATGCGAATTCGGATAGTAATACGCCTGCAGTTGTGAAGTTTGAAGAAGAAGATGTTTGGGATTTTACGATTCATAATCCGAATAGGCATGAGGTAGAGTACAGAGCAATAGATTACTGTATAGATATTTTCAGATTGGTTGGTGATAACACTTTTAGTAGTGCTTCGACAGGTGAGGAGTTAATCAAGCGATGTGAAGGATTTCTCTTTAGAGCAGAACAGTTTGTTGTGTTTTTTGAGATAAAAACTGGATTGGGAAAAGGATGGTTTACAGATGCTTGTAGAAAGTTTGAAGAAACTATACTGAGTTTTAAAGAGCATCACTCTGATAAAAGTGATTTAATACGCAATCCTATTATTAGTAATAAGAATTACAGTACATATAGAGTCCCACAGAACTATGGTGTACAGAATGATATTTTAAGAGATAAGACAGGACTAAATATCGAGGTGAAGTTATCCACTTCGTATGATGTAGCATAGACAATAAAGAAACTCCACTTGATTAGGTGGAGTTTTGTTATTTATAGTGTCCCTCTTTTTGATAGCTTTTAGAGATCATATATAGAGATGTGGTCAAAAAGGTCGGGTATTAAGAAAATATCTAATAGACATTTTTAGTGATGTCCATTGTGTGACACGCATGATAATGCGTCTGTACTTTGACATAATCAGTAGGCGTGTGGACTAAATGCGTTTGTGGCTTAGTGGATATGCTAGTGTGATTCCTCCTATCGTCGGAATGACAAGATACTAGATATTATGCCATAGGTGCAATTTCTAATTCCTAATTAATTTAATACAGTGGGAAGTTAAGACTGAAGACTGTTCTGTCTTCTCGTCTGTGGTACGTTAGGTATCCATTGTGCATCTCTACGATATTCTTAGATAGAGGTAATCCAATACCTGCTCCTTCTTCACGGGTGGTGTAGAAAGGGATGAATATCTTTTCTTTAATCTCAGGGATGATTCCTAGTCCACTGTCTTCTATATCTATGTAGATACGATTGTTCTTTTCGTATAAGTTAATATGGATTTCTTTTACCTCTTGTTTGGCAGTGGCGTGTATTGCATTCGTCAATAAGTTGATAAATACTTGCTCCATCTGTTTAATGTCCCACTCTAGATTGATCTGCAGATTTAAGTTTGTTTGTACTTTGATACCGTTATTCTTAAATAGAGGCATCAGAGTTTCTATACTCATCTGTATGATGCGATTAACAGGGGCTGATTGCTTTTTAGGAGAGGTCAGCATGGTTAGCTTTCTATAGTTGTCTATGAATTGCTGTAAGTGATTAGTACGATTAACGATCGTATTGATACTTACTTTGATATCATCCATATCTTCTTCTGACAACTCTTCCTCTTCTAGTATTTCTTGAGTATTATGAGCAAGTGAGTGGATAGGTGTAAGAGAGTTCATGATCTCATGAGAGATAATCTTCATTAGATTCTCCCAAGTATCTTTTTCTTTTTTCTCTAACACTTTCTGAATAGAATCTAATAAAACGATGAAGTACTCTTGATTTTGACTTATTGTATTAGAAGTTTGGAGCATAAAGGTTTGTTTCTCCTCATGCTCTATTTTGATATCGATAGACTCTTTAGACTCTTTAAAGTTTAGCTGTTGTAGATGATGGGTTAGTGTAGGGAGTAGTCGTTCTAGGTTTGTCCAAGACCTAATCTTCGGTATATCGAATAGGGAAGAGAAGTAATCATTAATAAGGAATATGTCCCACTTATCGTTCTTCTTCTCTAGAATTAGAATACCTGTTTCTATATTGTTTAAAATATTTAGATAGACGAGCTCGCGTATTTCGTTTTGCTGTTGTTGTGTTTGCAGTTTATGGTAGAGCTTCTGTAAGTTGTTTAGTGTCTCATTAGGTTGCTCTTTTGTTGTCTTAAGCGAATAGTCATCATACATCATCGCTAGTACGATACGGTCTATGGCTGTGTAATATTTCTTCTGAAAAAAGAAAAGTTCAACGAATAAAGCGACTATCAGTATACATACCAAGACAAAGGAATACACAAGGTCCTTAGTGAACAAATACATGCCTAACAATCCTAATAGAAGGATGACTATAATGCGCAAGAAGGCTTTAAAGTGGAATGATTGCATAGGATTAAACTTAGTTTTTGATATTGTATTTTTCTAGTCTTCTGTATAACGCGGCTCTAGATAACCCTAGTTCTTCAGCCGTCTGAGAGATATTGCCATCGTACTTCTCTAGTGCTTTAAGGATAGAGATACGCTCCATATCTTGTAAGGTATTCTCTTCTGTAGAGGTATCGTTAATCATAGTTGGCGAAATACCGAAATCATGAAGGTTTAGCTCATCCTCTTCTGTTAGAATTAATGCGCGCTCTACACGGTTTTGCATTTCGCGTATATTTCCTTTCCAGTCGTAGTAAGTTAAGGCTTGCTGAGTAGATTCGCTAATACTTGGTACAGTACGGCTATATTTATGTGCATACTCTTCCACAAAGAATTGTAGTAGAGGTAAGATATCTTCTAGGCGATCTCTTAATGGCGGTAGCTGTAGTGTCACGGTGTTAATACGGTAATATAAGTCTTCTCTGAATGACTTCTCATTGACCTCTTGTTCTATATTAGCATTCGTAGCTGTGATGATGCGGATGTCTACAGGACGAGCTTTAGACTCCCCTAGTCGAATCACGCTTTTAGATTGGATGACTTGAAGAAGTTTGGCTTGTAAGTGAAGAGGTACATTGCCGATTTCGTCTAAGAATATAGTACCACCATTTGCGGCTTCGAAGCGACCTTCCGTATCTTGTTTAGCATCTGTAAAAGCTCCTTTAGCATAACCAAATAGCTCACTCTCAAAAAGATTTTCGTTTAAAGACCCCAAGTCTACATGGATGAATGGTTGCTCTTTTCGAGGAGAATTGTCATGTATATGTTTTGCCAATACGTATTTACCTGTACCATTCTCTCCTAATATTAGTGCATTAACATCCGTTTTAGCTACACGACTAGCCATCGTATATACTTTCTGAATGCTAGGAGCCTGGCCTATAAATACGTTATCTTCTTTTTGTGGTTTGTCTACTACTGTTTCTTTTTTGCGCAGTTGCTTGACTACTCCTTTTACGGTTTCTATAAGTGCTTCGTTATTCCATGGTTTTAGGATATAATCTACCGCTCCGAGTTTGATTCCCTCTACCGCAGTCTCTACATTACCATAAGAAGTCATCAGTATAATCTGTGTATTCGGTGCAATATTCTTAATCTCTTTAAACCAAAATATCCCTTCTTTACCATCTTCGAAGCCTACGCGATAATTCATGTCTAGAATAATCACATCTACTTCTTGTTGAGAAAGTATTTCTGCTATTTTTTTTGGGTTATTATTCGTCAATATGGTTTCAAAGTGTCTTTTTAGCAACATTTTTGCTGCGATAAGAACTTCAGAATTGTCGTCTAATACAAGAATTGTAGCGTTAGTTTTTCTCATGGTGTAAAGGTTTATTTCAAAAGCGAACGTTTTAGTGTCCGAAACTGAACAGTTTATTTTTTGATCAAATATTAAGTTGTTGATTTGTAATGATTAATGTGTTCATTAATGATTGGCACATTATTGTTATTATATCTATAAAACAATTAATAATGGATCGTACTATTCCTCGTAAAAATAGAAAAAAAGTTAAGATAATACTTGTTTCAGTTGGTATTATCGCTTTGCTATTGATCAGTTATATCACTTTTTTTCAGCATATCGCTTTAAACGTTTCTAAGAAAGAGATACGTATTCGTCCTGTAGAAGAGAACTTCTTCGAAGAGTATATTTCTTTTCAGTCTCAGGTAGAACCATTGCATTCTTTGTTAGTTAATATCACAGAAGGAGGAGCGGTGATGGAGAGGTTAGTAGAGAATGGTAGTATGGTAGTACAGGGACAACCTTTAGTAAGACTGTATAATCCGAGTTCTGAGTTTAACTTTATGTCTCAAGAAGCTTCTCTGATCGATCAAATGAATAATTTGAATGTGAATAAGATGAATATTCGTAATCAAGAGTTAAATTTAACGAAAGATTTGATAAGTATCGAGTACGATTATAAGAATGCAGAGCTACAGTATGATCTGAATAAGAAATTATATGATCAAGAGATATTGTCAGAGAGTGATTGGAACAAAACAAGAGAGGCTCTAACATATCAAAAAAAGCGTAAGGCGCTGATGGAAGAGAGTATCCAAAAAGAGAAACAAAGTAATGCGTTACAAGTAAAACAAATAGATCAATCGATAGCTGTCATCAATAGAAGCTTAGAGCAGCTAAGAGAGAATAAACAGAATTTCTTATTAAAAGCACCTGTATCGGGGAGGCTGTCATCGTTCGAGGCTATATTAGGAAAGACGTATAACGGAGGAGAGAGTATCGGTAAGATAGATGTGATGGAAGGATATAAGCTAGTCGCACAGGTAGATGAGTTCTATCTCGATAAAATAATGCTTAAGCAGAGAGGGCAGATTGATATGAAAGGGCAAATCACGAATGTAGAAGTGATCAAAGTGTTGCCTGAGGTAAAGAGTGGTAGATTCGAAGTACACCTAGCTTTCGATACAGAAAAGGAGCTAAAACTACAGGAAGGGACGACCTTTGGAGTGAAGTTATTCTTGTCAGGAAAAGAGAAAGCGCTCTTATTACCTAAAGGTAATTTCTTTCAAGACACAAAAGGAGAATGGGTATATGTAGTGAAAAATAATAAGGCTACAAGAAGGAATGTAGAGATAGGACGCGAGAATCCTGCTTACTATGAAGTCATATCAGGCTTAGAAGTAGGGGAGGAAGTGATCGTATCAAGTTATAAAGATTATTTAAGAGTAGAACATTTAAACATAGAAGAATAATTATGGTAATAACTATTAATCAAATGTCTCGTGTATTTCAGACAGAAGAAATAGAGACAACAGCTTTAAATCAGGT
This sequence comes from Myroides odoratimimus, assembly GCF_004337635.1. Lineage (NCBI taxonomy): Bacteria > Pseudomonadati > Bacteroidota > Flavobacteriia > Flavobacteriales > Flavobacteriaceae > Myroides > Myroides odoratimimus. The sequence continues at coordinate 857,179 of NZ_CP037427.1, read as the reverse complement.
TTCTTTAAATGTGAAAAAAGGAGAGTTTATCTCTGTTATGGGACCTTCAGGATGTGGAAAGTCAACACTGTTAAATATCATCGGACTATTAGATAATGCGAGTAGTGGAAGCTACCTATTATTAGACAAGGAGATGGTGGGATTAACAGAAAGTCAGCGAGCACAGATTAGAAAAGAAAACATCGGATTTATCTTCCAGAACTTTAATCTAATCGATGAGTTGACAGTGTATGATAATATAGAACTTCCTCTAATCTATAATAAAGTGCCTAGTAGTGAGCGCAAGAAGAGGGTAATGGAGATAGCAGAACGCTTGAACATAGTACATAGATTAAAACATTATCCACAACAACTATCAGGAGGACAACAACAACGTGTGGCTGTAGGGCGTGCTTTAGTAACGAACCCTAAGATTATCCTAGCCGATGAGCCTACAGGTAACTTAGATAGTAAGAATGGTAACGAAGTAATGGAATTATTAACAGAACTGCACCAACAAGGAGCTACAATCATCATGGTGACTCACTCGAATCACGATGCTTCGTACTCAGAACGCACGATTTTAATGAAAGATGGAATGATCTTATCAGAGAAAATGAATACTAAAATCGTAGATGTTTTTGCAGAATAAAAACACAGAATTATGATACGTTTTTTATTAACACTTGTAGCCGCGCTATTGTCCTTTATCATGCATGGACAAGGTAAGCAAATGGTTACTATCGCTGGAGGAGTACAAAGTATAGAAGTATCTTCTATAGTGATAGTTAATGTTGATGCAACTAGGGATTCTAATACAGTAGAAATAGTCACTGATATGGAGAGCCCAGAAGAGTTAGTACAAATCAGACAGGTAGGAACTAAATTGTCTATTGAATCCAAATCTCCAAACAGAAGATATAAAAGTATAGGAAAGATTACAGTGAATGTTTCTCAGAAGTCAGTACTTACTTATTACGCTAGTGCTATGGCTAGAATAGTGGTGTCTGGTAGAGTATCTGGTGATAGCGCTAAGATATCTGTTGATGGGGCTGGATCTATAAATGCTAATTTCTCTGTGAATACAATCAGTATTAATGTAGACTCAGCCTCTAAGTATGTTGGTAATGTAACAGCGAAGACAATGAAGGCTAATGTAGACTCAGCAGGTCGTGTGGAAGTGACAGGAGATGTCGAATCCCTTGTAGTCAATGTGGATAGTGCAGCGACATTCGCAGGCAAAGGCTTAAAAGCAAAAACAGTAAAAGCTGAGGTAGACTCTATGGGGAAGGCAGAAGTGTATCCTACAGAAAGTCTAAATGCTTATGCAGACTCTATGGGTAAAGTGGTGTACTATAATACACCAAAAGAATTAAAGAAATATACAGATTCTATGGGATCAGTTAAGGCAGGTAATTAGTGTTATGCTAAAGAATTGGTTTAAAATATATATTAAAAATATCAGCAACTCTAGATTGTTCTTTTTGTGGAATATCATAGGGTTAGCTATTGGTATGGCTTCTGTTATCCTAGCAGTGACTTACTATAAGAGTGAGTATAGCTATAATAGATGGATACCTAAGGTAGGTAATATGTATGAAGTAAACCTAGAGATGGGAAAACAATCCAATTCTATCTATATCCCTGCAGGGGTAGGACCTTATTTATTAGAGAATCGATTAGCTGAAGACTACTGTTACTACGCGTTAGAGTATTTAGATTTCTATGGGGAGAGCAAAACAGAACAAGGAGTTGTAAGTAAGATATTGAATACACAAGATACGTTCTTTCACTTTTTTCCTTTTGAATTTAAGTATGGCGATAAAGATAGACTGTTCATAGATGACTATTCTATAGCAATATCTTCTAATCTAGCTACTCGTTTTTTTGGAGACACAAATCCCGTGGGTGATACACTGTCGTTAGCGCATCAGAAGTATGTTGTAAGAGGGGTGTATGAATTAAATCAACGTGCTACGATAATGCCTGAGGTAGTACTTGCTTCTATAGACTTTGATGAAATAGAAGAGTATGAGTTATGGCAAGAGAATGTAGGTGGACTCGTGTTTAAAAAAGCAGAAGGAGTAGACCAGGTTAAGTTATTAAAAGAACTAGAAGAAGTTTACTACAATAAGAAAAAGAAGAATAAATACTTTGATGATAGAGGAGATGAGGTTACTTCTAAGTTAGTTCCATTAGCAGAAGCTCGATTTGAATCTAAGCAGAGTACTCTATTAGAAGGAAATACAAAGAGAGAAACAATAGGGTTAATCAGTGGGTGTTCGTTCTTAATCTTTTTACTGACTGTAGTGAACTATATCAGTCTGAATCAGTCTAATGTCTTAAGTAGAGCAAAGGAGTTGTCTCTTAGAAGAATTATAGGAGCTTCAAAAGGACAGTTGGTATTACAGTTACTTTTTGAGACGGTACTGAATGTCTTAGTTGCGTTAAGTATTTCTTTGGTTTTAGTAGAATTGAGTTTACCTATCTACAACAGTTTTTTACATCAACACTTAGTATTCTCTTGGGAAGCTATGGGGATTGTGATTTTACTGATAGGTGGAGGAATTATTTGTCTAGGAGGTTTGTTACCTGCTTTATACGGTAGTATTATCGCTAGACAACACACTAAGGGAGGGCAAGTACAGCTTCATTTAAGTATCTCTAAGTGGAGAATGGCATTCGTGGGAATACAGTTGGTGATTGCTTTCTTTTTCTTAATCGCTGGATGGCTAGTGTATAATCAGGTGGATTATATGCAAAGCAAAGAATTAGGATTTAAGGGAGAGCAGGTATATCAAGTCAAGCTATATACACAACAGATCAGACGTAAGATGTATAGATCATCTAAAGTCATAGAGCAAATAGCGGATATAAAAGGGGTGAAAGGTGTAGGGCTGTCTACGATCTCTTTTAAAGGAAATAGTATGAATACGAACCATACGGTTTATTACCAACAACAGAAAATAACGGACTTCATCATGGATGGTGTAGATGAAGGGTATATACAGATGATGGGATTCAATATGCTGGCGCTTCAGGAGGATATAGATGAAGATCTCCCAACCGTATATGTCAATGAGAAATTTGTTACTCAACTAGGTAAACAACCTAGTGATGTAGTAGGAGAGGTCATAGCATATGACAGTAATACATTTATCATAAAAGGGGTAATAGGAGACTTTAATCGAGACGGATTTGAAGAGAGTATAAAGCCAATGCTTCTGTTTCACTGGAGAGATATAGAGTTTTTGCCTTATGGTATAGAGTCTCTATCTGTGCAGATAGATCCAGAGATAAAGGAAGAAACTCTAGAACGTCTACAAGCGTTCTGGATAGTGAATGTCGATTATGAGTATCCGTTTGAGGTGATGGCTGTGAAGAAACAGTTTGCTCAGACTTATCAGAAAACACTATCACAGCGCAATATGTTTATGTTGTGGAATGGAGCAGTAGTGTTGATCGCTCTGTTTGGACTCTACGCGGTGATGTCCTTTGCAATAGAACAACAATTAAAGGAAATCGTGATCAGAAAAGTATTAGGGGCTAGTGAGAAAGAACTCTATCTGAAGTTACTAAAGCCTTTTATATATGCTCTGGGGATTACTTATGTATTAGTACTATACCCTACATATTGGTTGATGAGTAAATGGTTAGGTAGGTTTGTAGATCATACAGATATTTCGGTTTACCCATTTGTACTTTCTTTAGTGCTACTCTCTGTTTTAGTCTTTGTGGTTTTAGCAAGTAAGCTGTATAAGGCTGTTAAAATCAATATTATTAATTATATCAAATACGAATAAAAATGTTAAAGAACTGGTTGAAAATATATTGGTACAATACGATGAAGCACAAGATGTATTTCTTGTTGACAGTAGTAGGATTAACACTAGGTATTGCGTCAGTTGTATTAGCATCATTATACTATCTAGAAGAGTCTAGTTATGATCAGTGGAATCCTTATAAGGATGAGGTGTATCTCGTAGAGACTGTAGCTCCGAATTTCTCTATGACAGATCAGTTCCGTCCTATGGGAAGATATCTAAAAGATAATTATAAGGAACTAGATGATTATATGTATTTTGGATATAATGGTTCTTTAAATTTTATTTATAATGAGAAGACAATAGATGTAAAGGATACATATGCTGTACAAGATAACTACTTTGAGTTTTTTCCATTCGAGTTTGTATATGGTAATGCTGAAAAAGCGTTAGTTAATCCTAATGATGTAGCGATAGATATTAAGATCTCTGAAGCACTATTTGGGGAAGGAGTAAACCCAATAGGTAAGACAATAGAAGCTATTAATCCAAACTATGATAGTCAGGGTAACACTAGGTTTATAATCTCTGGTGTATACAAAATAGGAGACCTACGCAGTTCTTTTGCTCCTAATGCAGTTATGAATAATTTGACTGAAAAGTCTAGGGACAGTGATGACTGGACGAAGGAATTTGGATTAAATCTATGTGTGAAGACTAAACAGCCTGAAAAAATTAAAAATGCTATAGTGGAGCTTAGAGATAAATATGTTGCCATTCCTAATGCAGAGAAGGATGGTCTAACATTAGAGCAATATAAAGAAGAAGAGCCTTTTAAATACTATACAGGAGATATTGTATTAAATAAGCTTGCAGATGCTCGTATGCTACCGAATAAAAGGTTATTCCCTGCAGGTAGTGCAAATGTGCAAATGTTAAACATAAGTATCTTCTTATCTATGACGATACTCTTACTTTCTATTTTTAATTATGTCAATCTATCATTAACGCAAGTAGTGAGTAGAGGAAAAGAAATAGGAATGAGAAGAGTAGCTGGTGGAGGTAAGAGAAGTTTTTATCAGCAGAGTATTTTTGAAACTGCTATTGTGGTTATTCTTTCTTTAGTATTAGCTATTTGTATTATTGAGCTCATTCTGCCTTATATCAATGTGTATTTAGAGACGAATATCACATTTTCGTTTATCAATGATTTAGCTGTTCTTATCGTTATTGCCACTTTAGTGATTCTGATATGTGGTGGTATTCCTGCTTTTTTTGTTTCAAAATTTGAGACTGTCAAATTATTAAAAGGAAATATAATAGGAACTAGAGGAGGTAAATGGCTTAGTAATGGTTTTTTAGTTCTTCAATTTACAATAGCTTGTTTCTTTATTATAGGTTCTATCATCGTCAATGCACAAGTAAGTTATATGCTCAATAAAAGTCTTGGTTTTAAAGGAGATCAAGTTATTAATATAGAGTTTCTTAATCATAATAGTTATACAGGGAAACGTGCTACTAAATATGCAAGCTTTAAAGCCGAACTAGAAAAGATTAGAGGAATTGAGTCGGTATCTACTAGTACTATAGGTTTTGGAAATACTTCAAATGGTGTATTTGGCACCTATCATAACAACGGGAAAGAGAATTTGATGATTAGTAATGTTATGATAGACTATGATTTCTTCGATGTATTAGAGATTAAGCTAAAAGAAGGTAGGATGTTATCTGCTCAATTATCTTCTGATAGTTTAGATAATGCGGTGGTGAATGAGACTTTTGTTCGTAGGATGAATTTGACTAATCCTCTTGATACTTCAATAGAACAGTTAGGCAAGAAGAAAACAGTAGTGGGAGTAATTCAAGACTTTAATATCGATAGACTTGAAGTAAAAATATTACCATCTGTATATTCTTATATGCCAGAGACTAAGCATAGCTATGGGATGTATTCTGTTATATACATAAGGGTGGCTCCAGAATATTTTAGTAAGACTATTATAGATATCGAGAAGCTGTGGAAGAAGTACAATATAGAAGAAAGGGATGTGTTTCAATACAAGTTTGTAGATAAGCAGTTTGCAGAGACTTTCCATAAAGTACAGATGGAGAAGAGAATATTTAATATTCTAAGTACTGTAGTTGTATTCATTGCTTTATTTGGACTGTTTGCTGTATCGTCTTTTACAATAGGAACAAAGCTAAGAGAAGTAGCTATCCGCAAGGTATTAGGAGCTGAGACTTTCGGACTGTTAAGACAATTGACATTTCAGTATATAATCTATTGCTTGGTTGGATTCGGTATAGCAGTATTCCCTAGTTATTATTTTTTAAATAAGTGGTTAGCGAATTATGCGTACCGCATAGAGATCGAATGGGGTGTGTACGTGTATAGTTTATTGTTGATTTTAGGATTGACATTGTTGATTGTTATCAGTCGTGCTTATAAGGCGACTAGAGTAGATGTATTAAAGTATATCAAATACGAATAGAGATGTTAAAGAACTGGTTAAAGATTTATTGGTACAATACGATGAAGAACAAGATGTATTTCTTGTTGACAGTCATAGGGTTGGCGATAGGTATTGCGTCAGTTACATTAGCATCGTTATATTATCTAGAAGAGTCTAGTTATGATCAGTGGAATCCTTATAAGGATGAGGTTTTTGTTTTAGAGACTAAAAGTGATCAGTTTTCTAGTGATAGTCAGCCTTTTGGATTAGGATATTCCTTAAAGGATAATTACCCTATAGTAGAAGACTATATGTATTATAATGGAGTATATTTTCAGACAAATGTAAAAATAGATGAGAAGGAATATGCTATTGAGAGAGTAATATATGCTCAGAAAAATTTCTTTTCTTTTTTCCCTTTTGAGTTTATTTATGGCAATGAGAAAACAGTGTTTAATAATCCAAATGATATTGCTATAGAGTTAGAATTAGCTGAATTACTATTCGGTAAAAATGTTAATCCATTAGGAGAAGAAATTGAGATAAAGGATGTTAAGTATAGTGTATCTGCTGTCTATAGAATAGGACATGATATAAGAAGTTCTATGAGTCCTAATATTGTAATAGATAAGTTAAGTACTGAAGAGATAGCGTCTAGAGGAGATTGGTTTACAAGTAATTATAATTTAGTAGTTAAAACCAAAGATAAGGAACAGGCTAGGGTAGCTATTGATAATTTATTCTATGAACACTTTTATACTGTTTTAGCAGAGTCTAAAGGAGTTTCTGTAGAAGAATTTGTAGAGACTACCTTTAAAAGCTTCTATGCTAAGAGTTATTTATTACCCTTAAATGGCGCTAGAATGAATGCAATAGGTTATTTTTTTCCTGAAGGGAATACTAATCTATTGATGTTGAAGATTATAGTGGGACTTTCTGTTATGATTCTATTGTTGTCCATATTTAATTTTATCAATCTAGCACTATCTCAGTCTTTGAATCGAACTAAAGAAGTTGGGGTGAGAAAGGTTTTAGGCGCAAACAGAGGCTTAATTATTAGTCAAGGACTATTTGAATCTTTTATAACAACTGGAATAGCTTTATTATTAAGTGTTATTATTTTAGAATTATTAGTGCCGTTCATAAATGTATTTGTGGGTACAACGATTGAGTTCTCGTTTTTTAAGTTTATAGGCTTATTATCGAGTGTATTAATAGTTGTCACTCTCTTGGTGGGTATCTTACCAGCACTATATCTCGATAAGATGGATACGTTATCAGCACTTAAAGGTTTTATCTATAAAAGCACTAGTGGAAGAATACTAAAAAACAGTTTTTTAGTAATACAGTTTGTTATTGCTAGTTTTTTTATCACCAGTGGGATATTAATACACCAACAGGTTAATTATATGCTTCATAAAGATCTTGGCTTTAAGGGAGATCAGGTAATAGGTGTGTTATTTGACGAAAATAATCAGTACAATGAGTCATCTGATCGATTAAGTAAATACTATAATTTTAAAGAAGAACTTCTACAATTAAAAGGAGTGGAGGATGTGTCAACAGCTTCTTCACACTTTGGAAGTGGTGCATTATCTAATGTCTTTACTTATCATTCGTATCAATCAGAACAGTTCTTAGTAGAGCAAATCGGAATGGATTATAATTACTTTGATCTATATGATATAAAGATGAAACAAGGGAGAAATATATCTTGTCGCTTTGCTTCTGATAGTATTAATAACATCATTGTCAATGAGGCCTTCGTTAGAGAAATGAAAGAGAAAGAACCTCTTGGGAAGTTTATAGAAGACAAAGGTTTTAAGTACACAATCATAGGTGTGGTAGATGACTATAATAATGAAAGATTAGCAAACGAAGTAAAACCTAAGATTTACTACCACTTTCATACTAATCAAAGGATAAGAAATAATTTTCTGTATGTCTCTATTAAATTAAGTAAAGATAAGATAGAACCTACTCTAGAAGCTGTTGAAAAAATATGGAAGAAATATAATATAGATAGTAAAATTCCTTTTGTTTATGAATTTGTAGATCAACGTTATGCGAAAACTTTTGACCGTGTTTTATTAGAGAGAAAAGTATTTAGAGTATTAAATTATACAGTTGTATTCATTGCTTTATTTGGCTTGTTTGCCGTATCGTCTTTTACAATAGGAACAAAGTTAAGAGAAGTAGCGATACGCAAGGTATTAGGAGCTGAGACTTTCGGACTGTTAAGACAATTGACATTTCAGTATATAATCTATTGCTTGGTTGGATTTGGTATAGCAGTATTCCCTAGTTATTACTTTTTAAATAAGTGGTTGGAGAATTATGCGTATCGCATAGAGATAGGATGGAGTGTATACGTGTATAGTTTGTTGTTGATTTTAGGATTGACATTGTTGATTGTTATTAGTCGTGCTTATAAGGCGACTAGAGTAGATGTATTAAAGTATATCAAATACGAATAGAGATGTTAAAGAACTGGTTAAAGATTTATTGGTACAATACGATGAAGCACAAGATGTATTTCTTGTTGACAGTCATAGGGTTGGCGATAGGATTATCAGCTGTGATTATTTCGTATTTATATTATACTGAAGAAATGTCTTATGATACTTGGCACAAGGATAGTGATCGTGTATTTATGGTAGAGACTAAGTTTAGTGAAGAGGAAAGCTGGCCAATGTTATCTTATCCATTTGGCTCTAAATTAAAAGAAATATCTCCTGAAGTAGAAGCATATTCTTATGTAGATAATAGCTATGACGATGGAATGCTAGTGCATAATGGAGAACTGCTTGCTTATACCAAGGCTATTAGTGTACAGTCTAATTTCTTTACTGTATTTCCTTTTGAAATAGTAAGTGGAAGTCAACTACAACCTTTTGATGCTCCAAATCAAGCATATATAAAAGATACATATGTAGAATACTTATTTAAAGATAAAGATCCTATAGGGCAGACTATAGTAATATGGGATGTCTCTTATGTAGTAAAAGGAATATTTAAAGAAGCAAATACATTAAGTTCTATCAATCCTAATATCGTAATGAATGATTTAGATGAAAGGGAGAAAGAAGCTGTTGAAAAAGAGTATTGGGGAAACTACAACTCTGCTTTATGGATAAAAGTAAAGGAAGCTCAATCAAAAGAGATTATAGAAAAAAGGTTACTCGATATATATGATGAGTATGTTATGTTGCCTGAGGCTAATAAAAAAGGTATATCTGTAGGTGAGTATAAAAGAAGTAGAGGGGAGCATTCTTTTGGTTTTTATTTACATGATTTAAAGGGACAGCGCTTTGTTAAAATTGATGATATAAATGCACTTCCAGAAGGAAAAGCTAATGTTGATAGAATATATATTGCCATAGGTTTATCCGTGTTAATCATATTATTATCTGTATTTAATTATATCAATATTACCACAGTACAGGTGATGAATCGAGGTAAGGAAGTGGGGATGCGTAAGACTTTTGGTGCGAATCGTTTAAGTCTGATATATCAAAACTATTTTGAATCAACTATAACGGTACTAATCTCTATAGTGTTGTCTTTTGTAATAGTAGAATTCTCTTTACCTAGTTTAAGAGTTTTTTTTGAGGCACAGTTGAGTTTTAATATACTAGATTTTATATTTCAACTAATCGTATTCTTAGTATTAGTAGTAACCTTAGTGGGGACTCTTCCAGCATTCTATATTTCTAGTTTTAAAACAATAGATGTTTTAAAAGGGAATATGAAGAGGAGTAAGAAAGGTGTGTGGTTTAAGAACATATTGTTAACAGTTCAGTTTATTGTTGCTTGTTTTTTTATTATAGGATCTTTCGTTATTTATCAGCAAGTGAGTTATATGTTGAAAAAAGATCTAGGATATAATGCAGATCAAATAGTAGCAGTGAAATACAACTTTAAAAAGGAGGTGACTAATCGGCTAGATGTGTATGAACGGCTAAAAAAGGATGTACTAAAGTTGAAAAATATAGAAGGTGTAAGTGCTTGCTTATTAGATATTGGTGGATATAGGTATGTGTCTTCAGGCTTTAGTTATAAAGAAAAAGATGTGCAACCTGGTATAGCAGCTATAGATTATGATTTCTTGGAATTATACCAGATTGAAATGAAAGAAGGGAGGATGTTATCAAAGGATTTAGCTAGTGATAGTATCCGGAATGTTTTGATTAATGAGAAAGCAATGTCCTTAATGGGAGAATTAGAGCCAATAGGACAAAATATCAAATGGAATGGAGGTGAGCATACTATAGTAGGGGTTGTGAAAAATTTTAATCTGATAGGACTTAAAGCAGATTATAGACCATTATTATTTGTTGCTCTATCTAATAATGGATGGGGGAAAGGTATGAAGGAGATGTCTATTAAAATAAAAGCTAATAAGGCAGAGGAAACAATGAAGGCTATTGAGGAGGTATGGAAGAAGCATAATATATCTGACTTACCTTTTACTTATGAGTTTGTAGATAAGCGTTTTGCACAGAGTTTTGAACGGTCTTTACAAGAACGAAATGTGTTCTTAGTATTGAATTCTTTAGTTGTTTTTATTGCTCTTTTTGGACTGTATAGTTTGGCATCATTTACGATTAACTCTAGGTTAAAAGAAGTTGCTATACGCAAAGTATTAGGTGCGAGACCTAAAGATCTGATACAGAAGTTAACAGGGCAGTACATTGTCTTTTGTTTAATAGGCTTTGGAATAGCTGTGTTTCCAAGTTATTACTTCTTGAATAAATGGTTAAGTGATTATGCTTTTAGAATAGAGATGAGTGTATGGCCATTTATATTTTGTTTTGTCATCATTATAATATTGACATTACTGATTGTTATCAGTCGTGCTTATAAAGCGACTAGAGTGGATGTATTAAAATATATTAAATACGAGTAGTATGATAAAAAACTGGTTAAAGATTTATTGGTACAATACGATGAAGCACAAGATGTATTTCTTGTTGACAGTCATAGGGTTGGTGATAGGATTATCAGCTGTGATTATTTCGTATTTATATTATACTGAAGAGATGTCTTATGATACTTGGCACAAGGATAGTGATCGTGTATTTATGGTAGAGACTAAGTTTAGTGAAGAGGAAGGCTGGCCATCATTATCTTATCCTTATGGAGAGGTTTTAAAGGATATTTCAGATCGTGTAGAAACTTATAGTTATTTAGATGCTCATTATCAGGGAGGTGTAGTGTTGATCAATGGAGAGTCTAAAGTTTTTGAAAAAGCTAGTTTTGGGCAATCAGCGTTTTTTGACGTATTCCCTTTTGAGATTGTACAAGGAAATAAAATAAAACCTTTTGATGGACCTAATCAGGTATTTATCAAGGATACTTATGTGAAATATCTATTTAAAGATGAAGAACCTGTAGGGCAAGTAATTCTTTTGTGGGGAAAGACATTTACAGTAAAAGGAGTTTATAAGGAAGCAGAAACACTGAGTTCTATAAATCCTAATATGGTATTTAATGTTTTGGACGAACGAGTAGAAAACGCTATAGGTAGTAATGGTTGGGGAAATTATAGTTCAGCACTTTGGATTAAATTAAAAAGTCCAGATTCAAAAGAGTTGATAGAGAAACAATTATTAAGTATATACGACGAAAAAGTGATTGCTCCTGTAGCAAAAAGCAAAGGACTCACGATAGAGGAACTAAAAAAAGAAAAAGATTATGTATTGACATTTTATTTACATGATTTAAAAGGACAACGGTTAATTAATTCGAATCAAAAAAACGCTTTGCCAGAAGGGATAGCGAATAGAAATAGAATTTATATTGCTATAGGTCTTTCAAGTCTTATCATGTTATTGTCAGTATTTAATTATATCAATATTACTACAGTACAAGTAATGAATAGGGGTAAAGAGTTAGGTGTACGTAAAGTATTAGGAGCTAATAAAGCAAGTACAATGTTGCAAAACTATTTTGAGTCAGCTGTAACAGTACTTATATCTATTATCATTTCTTTAGTTATAGTTGAATATGCTCTTCCTAGTCTGAGGATGTTTTTTAAAGCTAAATTGTTGTTTAATGTTTTGGAATTTGTGCCTCAGGTTTTATTGTTTCTAATAACTGTAATTTTTTTAGTGGGAACAGTGCCTGCGTTCTATATTTCTAGTTTTAAAACAATAGAAGTTTTAAAAGGAAATATAAAAAGAAGTAAGAAAGGAGTTTGGTTTAAGAATACATTACTAACAGTTCAGTTTATCGTTGCTTGTTTTTTTATCATCGGTTCTTTGATTGTCAATCAGCAAGTGAATTATATGCTTAACAAGGATTTAGGTTATAATGCAAATCAGATAGTAGGGGTACCGTATAACCTTAAAAGAGATCTTGTAGAGAATACTCTACCTATCTATAAAAGGCTAAAAGCAGATATTCTTAAAATAAAAGGTGTTGAGGGGGCAAGTGCGTGGTCATTGGCAATAGGCGGAAAAAATTATTCGTCTGTAGGATATTCTTATCAAGGCAAACAAATACAGGCAGGTGTAGCAGCGATGGATGATGATTTTTTAAAACTATTTGACATTAAATTAAAAGAAGGAAGAGCACTGTCTCAAGATTTTGCTTCTGATAGTATAAAAAATGTATTGCTAAATGAAAAGGCAATAACAATGATGGGTATTACTGACAATGCTTTAGGAAAAGAATTTGAATGGAATGAAAAGAAAGTTACTATTGTTGGGGTTGTAAAGGATTTTAATTTGTTTGGATTGCATGAAGATTATCGTCCAATGATATTTATGTCATTAGATTTTGAACAAGGATGGGGGAGCAATATGAATGAGATGTCTATTAAGATAAATACGGAGAATGTTAAAGAGACGATGGAAGCTATAGAACAGGTTTGGAAAAAACATAATATCTCTGATTCACCTTTTACTTATGAGTTCGTAGATAAGCGTTTTGCACAGAGTTTTGAACGGTCTTTACAAGAGCGCAAAGTATTTTTAGTCTTGAATTTATTGGTTGTTTTTATTGCTCTTTTTGGATTGTATAGTTTGGCATCATTTACGATTAACTCTAGGTTAAAAGAAGTTGCTATACGCAAAGTATTAGGTGCGAGACCTAAAGATCTGATACAGAAGTTAACAGGGCAGTACATTGTGTTTTGTTTTAATAGGTTTTGGAATAGCTGTATTTCCCAGTTATTACTTCTTGAATAAATGGTTAAGTGATTATGCTTTTAGAATAGAGATGAGTGTATGGCCATTTATATTTTGTTTTGTCATCATTATAATATTGACATTACTAATTGTTATAAGTCGTGCTTTTAAAGCCACTAGAGTAGATGTATTAAAGTATATCAAATACGAATAGTATGATAAAGAACTGGTTAAAAATATATTGGTCTAATGTGCTGAAGAATAAAGTCTATTTTATTCTAACATTAGTAAGTTTAGGAGTGGGTTTTGCCTCTGTTATCTTGTCATTCGTGCATTACAGAGAAGAGTCATCTTATGATCAGGCGAATCCGAATAAGGATAATATTTTCACAGTAGAGTCTATTCTGAATGCAGATACGAGCTGGATGAAGTTACCATATCCTTTTGGTTCTAAGTTAAAAGAAGAGTCTTCACATATCATTGATTATACTTATTTGGATAATTATTATGGAGGTGGGACAATGACTGTAGATGGGGTGAAAAAAGGTGTAGAAAAGGTAGGATATGTAAAGTCTAACATCTTTGACTTTTTTCCTTATGAGATTGTAAAAGGAGATAAGAATAAGCCATTTAATGGGCCGAATACTGCTGTTATTACTGATGAGTATGCTAAGCAATTATTCAATGAAGAAGATCCGATAGGTAAATCTTTTGAATACAATAAGGATACATATGTAGTAAGTGCTGTGTATAAACTAGGGAAGAACAGGAATTCAATAATGGCAAATATACTGGTTAATGCAGTTGATCAATATGAGAAAGAGGGAATAGAGCAATGGGGTAATTATAACTCAACTATTTGGTTAAAGTTAGACGATGCTAAGTATACTACCGAAGTGGAAGGGCTAATAAAGGATATCTTGATTAAGCAAGTGTATGTATCGCTAGCGAAGGATGAAGGATTGAGTCTTGAGGAGTATATGAAAAAAGAAGAAGGTGTGACACTGGAGGAGTTTAAGAATCTAAAAAATAAAGGATATAAACTACATGTCTTAGCAACACAAAGAATGCAGAATAACTCTGACTTAAATGGTACTCCTGAGGGAGCAACTAATGTCGGGAGATTGAATATCATGATAGGCCTTTCTTTATTGATATTAGTATTATCTGTATTTAATTATATCAACTTAAGCACTGCCCAAGCGATAGGTCGTACACGAGAAGTTGGAATTAGAAAGACATTAGGTGCGACTAAGAAGAATTTGATATTACAAGGGTTATTTGAGACTCTAGTTACCTCTATACTAGCTTGTATTATTGCTTTTGTATTGATTGAGTTTACGATGCCATGGTTAAAAGTATTCTTAGATTCACAGATGGAAATAGAAGTATTTTATATACTACCATGGTTGCTATTGTTCATTGTGATTATTGTTTTATTAGTAGGTATTATTCCTGCTTTATTTACTGCTAGTTTTAAAACGTTAGAAGTTCTGAAAGGAGAAGTAAATAAGAGTAAGAAAGGTAAGACATTAAAGAACGTCATGTTAATAGTACAGTTTACGGTGGCTTGTTTCTTTATGGTTGGAAGTTATATAGTATATGGGCAGGTAACTTATATGTTAAATAAGGATCTTGGATTTAAAGGAGATCAGGTGGTGGTCATTCCTTTCATTAGTAAAGGTCCTTATGAGGAGAAGATTAATATATATCAATCTCTGAAAGAGGAGATCACAAGGCTCAATGGAGTAGAGAATATGTCTATCGCTTCGATCAGTATAGGGAGTAGTTATGGTAGTTCTTCAGGTTTTATACATAATGGAAATAGAATACAGGGTATTAATGTAGGAATGGACTATAATTATCTAAATACTTTAGATATAAAGCTGAAAGAGGGAAGAGGTTTATCACCTGAATTTGCGACTGACTCTATCTCTAATATATTGATTAATGAACGTACTGCCTATGAAATGAAAGAAGAGCATCCTATAGGAAAAACAATAGAGTGGAACGGTAATAAGCTGACAATAGTAGGTGTGGTAAAGGACTTTAATCTATATGGTCTTAAATCTAACTATGCTCCTCTAGTCTTCTTTAGTTTAAAAACAATTCCTTGGGTGGGATTAAATAGTAGACAGATTACAGTCAAGGTTAAAGGTGATAATGTTGAGAAGACAATGAATGAAATAGCGAAGATATGGGCGAACAGGGATATCTCTGACGAGCCTTTTAGTTATGAGTTTTTAGATAAGCAATATGCAAAGACATTTAATAATGTAAAGAAAGAGAGAGATATTTTCTTAACACTAAATGGAATAGTTGTGTTTATTGCTTTGTTTGGATTGTATAGTTTGGCTTCTTTTAATATTAATAACCGCCTAAAAGAAGTAGCTATTCGCAAGGTGCTGGGGGCTAGTTCCTCTAGCTTATTAAAACAATTGTCTGTACAGTATGTAGTGATGTGTCTAGTAGGTTTTGGTATTGCTATATTCCCTAGTTATTATTTCTTAAACAAATGGTTGAGTGATTATGCTTTTAGAATCGATATTAGTGTAGAACCATTTATCATTTGCTTGATTGTGATACTAATATTAACAGGCGTAGTTGTGTTCTTAAAGGCATGGTCAGCAACAAAGATCAATGTACTGAAATATATAAAATATGAATAACCATAAAACAAATTTAAATATGAAAAAAATAGTAATGTTCTTCTTATTAGTAGGAGGAAGTGTGTTCGCACAATCAAAAGAAACGCGTCAAGTTAGTGATTTTAAATCTGTAAAAGCTTCTCAAGGAATAGAAGTGAACTTTACTTATGGAGGAGCTAAGAGTGTAGTAGTGGAAGTAGAGAAATCTGAGAATATGAAAGATGTCAAGACAGAAACGACAATTACTGGAGGGTTAGATATCTTCATTGATCAAAAAACTAATAAAAAATGGAAGAACGGTATCAATATTAGAGATTTTGGAAAAGTAGTAGTTACTATAAATAACCCTAGTTTAGAAGAGGTAAGGTTGTCTTCTTCTGCTAAGTTTAACTTATTGAACAAAGCTGTTGCTAAATCATTTGATGTAAAAACGAGTAGTTCAGCAAGGTTTAGAGGAGAGTTAGTACAAGCAGATAACCTATCTATAGAGGCAAGTTCTTCTTCTAAAATAGAAGGTAGTTTTGAGGTGACAAAGAAATCATCTGCAAGTGTTAGTTCTTCAGCAAGTGTAGATATTTCATTAAAGACTAAAACTGGGGACTTCGGAGCTAGTAGCTCTGCTAGGTTGAGTTTATCTGGGAATGCTGATTCTGTGAGCGCTTCTGCTTCTAGTAGTGGTTCTATTAAAGGATCTAGCTTTACAACTAAAACACTAGAAGGTAAAGCTAGCTCATCAGGTTCTATGGTGTTTAATGTAACTGAGGAGGTATCTGGTAGAGCGAGTTCTTCAGGACGTGTTCAATATACAGGAGGAGCTAAGATAGTTAGTTCAAACACTTCGTCTTCAGGACAAGTAAAAAATATAGATTAATTAATAGGGATTCTAATGATTAACAACTGGTTTAAATTATATCTAAGATATTTTTGGAAGAATAAATTCTTTTCTATTCTGAATGTTTTGGGATTATCTATGGGGATAAGTGCCTTAATATTGGTATTAATGTATTGGCAAAATGAACATAGTTATAATCAATGGAATCCTTACAAAGATAGAGTATATGAGGTTTATAGTGCGGGGTTTGAAGGAGGGGAAATAAGCCCTTGGTTACCTGCTCCTATGGCGACGCAAATTGACGAGTTATCAGATGTTGTTGAATCATATACTTTTTTGTGGAACTTTACTAGTAGAAAGAGTATTGAAGTTGGAGATAAGCAAGATTTTATATTTAATATAGCTGATCATCAAGCTTCTTATCTCGATATGTTTCCCTTTCCTGCAGTATATGGGTCTATTAAGAGTTATAAGGAGAATAAAGACAATGCTATTGCATTAGAGCATCAACAAGCAGCTCGCTTGTTTGGGGAAGGTGTAGATCCTTCTGGTAAAGAAATAGTCTTGGATGGAGGTATGCGTGTTGTTGTTCGTTTAGTTTATAAAATACCTTCTTCCACATCTAATGCACCAGATGCACTTGTGTCCTATGGAGCTGAGAAGATGATTAAAGATAATATCAATGTTTTCGGAGATTATAATTATAATATACTGATAAAATTAAAAGAGGGAGTTCAACTCAACATAGTAAAAGACAGAATTATCAATACGCTTTATCAACCTTTCTTAACAAGTTATGCTAAAAGTGAGGGAATTACTGAAGACGAGTATCGCGCGAAGTATATGAAGGAAGATCAGTACGTGTTTTTTGATTTAGAATCAGCTCATCTTAATCCGAAATCTCAGATATATGGAAGTGGGGGTAATGCAAAGAAAATCTTGACGAGTATGTTGGTTGTTTCTTTGTTGTTATTGCTATTGTCTATTTTTAATGCTGTTAACTTAAACATGGTACAGAGCTTTAAGCGCGCAAGAGAAGTCGGTATTCGAAAGGCATTAGGAGGTTCGAAATCAAATATAATCAGTCAATTTGTGTTTGAATCCCTTTTGACAGTTCTCATGTCATTTATAATCGCTTTATTTTTAGTTGAATTACTGTTGCCTTATTTTAATTTATTAGTAGATAGAACACTTGTTTTCTATATAAGTGATTTTATAGTTGAATTGTTTGTTGTGGTAGTTGTTATACTTTTATTATCAGCTATATTACCTGCTCTTTTTGCGGCATCTTTTAATCCATTGAAAGTGCTAAAAGGGAACTTTGTGAGAAGTAAATCAGGAGTCGTTATTCGTAATATCTTCTTAGTCTTACAATTTGTCATTGCCTTCTTCTTTTTGACTATAGCTTTGTTTATGAATAAACAAATAACGTATCTCATTAATCAAAACCTTGGGTTTAAAGGAGAGCAAATTGTAAATATAGAATACGAACTATCAGGATTCCAAAATCGAGATGAGGTATTCAGGGACTTTAAAGATGACTTCTTAAAGATTAAGGGGGTAGAAGGAGTGTCTGCTCATTCTTTTAATATTGGACAACAAGTAGGAAGTGCTTCAACTAATTTTATAGGAGATGTTTCGCTACAGAGTGGTAATATAGTCATAGATCATAGCTTTTTAGACGTAATGGGAGTTCAATTAAAGGAAGGGAGGTTTTTTGATCCAGAGTTACAAACGGATAATAGTGAAAAGGTTTTAGTTAATGAAGCTTTTGAGAAGGCATTTAATTTGAAAGAAGGAGTGATTGGTAAGGAGATTCGTTGGAACAATAGAGTATTTCAGATCATTGGTGTTGTCAAGAATTTTAATGTACACGGTTTTAATAAGGAAGTATCCCCTCAGACTTACTTCTTAGGTGACTCAGTAGGATGGTTTCATCATCTATTAGAGACTATATCTGTCAAGCTTAAGACAGATGATGTACAAGGTACGTTAATTAATATTGAGAAGTTTTGGAAAGATCGTGTAGAACCAGTATATCCTATGGAATATGGCTTTGCGGACGAACAGTTTGCCAATACGTATCGTCAAGCAACGTATCAAAAAACATTGTTCTTTGCACTAATGAGTATATCTGTATTTACAGCACTTGTAGGGCTATTGTCTATTGTGTCGTTTAGTATCGAGAATAGATTAAAAGAAGTTGCCATCCGAAAAGTTATGGGGGCAGATTCGAGAAGTTTAATTGTTGCATTATCGAGAAGCTTTGTACTTTATTGTGTACTTGGATTCTGCATATCAATTTACCCAGTTTATTTTGCTGTTCATCTGTGGTTAGAAGATTTTGCATACCGTGAAGTGATAACGGTAATGCCTTTTATAGTAGCGTTTAGTAGTTTGTTTATTTTATCGATACTACTAGTTATATGGAAGGCTTATAAAGCGACACGTATTGATGTTTTAAAATATATAAAGTATGAGTAAGAGTTGGTGTTTAGTATTGACTATTTTGTTTAGTATTGCAGGAGTAGCTCAAGAGCAGTGGACTTTGGAGGACTGTGTAGAAAAAGGAAAAGAGAATAGTTTAAGATTGATGGTGTCTGCTTTAGAGACTAAAGTTGCTGAAAGTAGAAAGCAAAGTGTGGCTTCTTATTATTTGCCCGATATAGGGGTGAACGGGGCACAGTCTTATAATTTTGGATCTGCTATTGATCCTGTTACGAATAGTCGTGTGAGTTCTAATATTCAGTCTACAAGAGCTTCATTAGATGCTGGAGTTACATTATTTGACTTTAGTAATTTTATACAATACAAGAAAGATAACCTAGCTATTGATTATGCTAAATTAGAGAATGAAGAAGTCTTATTTCAATATCAGACTGCTATTCTTGAGTTATTTTATGAGATTATAGGTTCACAGTCTTTTTTAGAAATACAACAACAACAATTAATTAACAGTAAGGCTAACTTAGAGCGTGTACAGAAAGAAGTAGAAGCTGGTGCCAAACCTAAAAGTGATTTCTATGATATAGAATACATCTATCACAGTGAGACTATTAGTATAGAGCAGACAGAGAATACTTTATTGAATCAGAAACTAAAGCTACTTCATTTATTAAATATAGAAGATTTAGGAGTGAATGAGTTTAGTGTGGTACAAAAGGAGGAATCTATAGCACAAATAGAAGGATATGAGTTTAATCCAACACTAGAAAAAACTAGACTGAAACAACAAGTTTTAGAACAAGAGAAGAAACTGATTAAGTCTAAGAATTTACCTCGATTAGTTGGGAATTATCAATATGGTTCTTTCTATTCTAAGCCGTTTAATAGTGATATAGAATTGCGCACTAATTCTTTCTCAAAACAGATGGGAGATAACAAGAGTCAGTACGTTAGTTTTGGATTGAGTATACCAGTTTTTCAAGGTGGAAATATACGTAGACAAGTAAGAGTGAAAAATGAAGAAATACGTTTGAATACCTTGCAAATAAAGGAGAGTGAAGTTAATCTAAACAATCAAATTACAGAGCTAAAAGCAGAAATTGCACAGTTAGAAAATATCGCAAAACAGCTTCAAAAAAGTATTGAGCTATCAGAGAAATCATTCAGTACAACACAAGCAAAGTATGAGAATGGAAAGGTTGATATTTTCTCATTTAATGCTTCAAAAAATCAATTATTGAACTCTCAATTTGCTTTGATTAAGAACGCTTATAATCGTTCTTTTATGGAAAACAAGCTTAAACTTTTCAATACAAATACACTATAAATATTAGTTATAACATTATTTGTATTTAGAATATATTAACATTAAAAGTTCAAATATTCCCACTATATTTGCGTTAGTCAGAATTTATATTAAATTGTTGAAAACGAATCGCATATAATGAAATTAGATAGAAAAGAAATCCTTAAGGCTTTAGAGAGCATTTCTCTAGCTGGAGAAGGAAAAAATATGGTGGAGAGTGGAGCTGTAAGTAATGTAATGACTTTCGGAGACGAAGTAGTAGTGGACTTAGTACTTAGTACACCAGCTTTACACATTAAGAAAAGAGCAGAAGTTGACGTGATGAAAGTAATTCACGATCAAGTATATGACAAGGCGAAAGTAAAAGTAAATATAAAAGTAGAGGCTCCTGAAAAGCCTGAGATTAAAGGAAAAGCTATTCCTGGTATTAAAAACATTGTTGCTATCTCTTCTGGAAAAGGAGGAGTAGGTAAATCTACAGTTACTGCTAATTTAGCTGCTAGTTTAGCTAATATGGGCTTTAAAGTAGGAGTGTTAGATGCAGATATCTATGGACCATCTATGCCAATCATGTTTGATGTAGAAGGAGCTAAACCTATTTCAGTAGAAGTAGAAGGACGTTCTAAGATGAAGCCTGTATCATCGTATGGAGTAGAGATCCTTTCTATCGGATTCTTTACAAAAGGAGACCAAGCAATAATCTGGAGAGGACCTATGGCTGCAAAAGCATTAAATCAAATGATTTTTGATGCAGACTGGGGAGAACTAGACTTCTTATTATTAGACTTACCTCCTGGTACAGGAGATATTCACTTATCTATTATGCAGTCTCTTCCTATTACAGGGGCTGTAGTGGTATCTACACCACAAGCAGTAGCGCTAGCTGATGCTAAAAAAGGAGTATCAATGTTTATGTCAGAGAGTATCAATGTTCCTGTATTAGGTATCGTTGAGAATATGGCGTATTTCACTCCAGAAGAATTACCAAATAACAAATACTATATCTTTGGTGAAAACGGTGCTAAGAACTTAGCAGCAGACTTAGATGTTCCTTTCTTAGGAGAAGTGCCTATCGTACAGAGTATCCGTGAGGCTGGTGATTATGGTCGTCCAGCAGCGTTACAAAACGATACTATCATCGCAAAGGTATTTGAAGATTTAAGCAGAAATGTAGTAGAACAAGTAGTGTTGAGAAATGAGTCATTACCTGCTACTGAAGCGATCAAAATTACAACTATGGCAGGATGTTCATCAGTTGCTAAAAAATAAGACTTAATACAAGAAAAATATATGGCATCACAAACTATAAAACAGAATGTAGAAAAGGCGTTAGATGAGATCCGTCCATTTTTACAAGCAGATGGTGGAGATATCACTCTTATTGATATTCAAGATGACAAGGTTGTACAAGTTCGCCTAGAAGGTGCTTGCACGGCTTGTAGTGTTAATCAAATGACCTTAAGTGCTGGAGTAGAGACTACGATTAAAAAGTATGCACCAGAGATCGAATCTGTAGTTAATGTGGGATAAAAATAACATAGTCAATCTTGAGTAATTTAAGGCTTTATTAGCACTAGTTACTTAAGATTGACTTTTATCATTTTTAATAAATTTCGCAAAGGATACCTTTGCACTAAAGAACTACATCATGATTGAGACCGATATAATAATTATTGGAGCGGGCCCTACTGGTCTGTTCGCTGTATTCGAAGCAGGATTATTAAAACTAAAATGCCATCTTATCGATGGACTTCCACAACCAGGAGGACAGTTAACAGAATTGTATCCTAAGAAGCCAATCTTTGATATTCCTGGATATCCTAGCGTTGGAGCTGGTGAGCTAGTAGATAATTTAATGGAACAAATAAAGCAGTTTCAACCTGGCTTTACATTAAATGAAGTAGCGGAGAATATTGAGAAGTTAGAAGATGGTACGTTTATCGTGACAACTAACAAGGGGACAAAACATCATGGTAAAGCAGTTGCTATTGCTGGTGGCTTAGGATCTTTCGAACCTCGTAAACCAGAGATAGAGAATCTTGCATTCTATGAAGATAAAGGAGTAGAATACTTCGTTAAAAAACCGGAGATGTTCGCTGGTAAGAAAATAGTTATCGCTGGTGGTGGTGACTCAGCTCTAGATTGGAGTATTTTCTTAGCAGATGTAGCTGCTGAAGTAAGTCTGGTACATAGACGTAATGAATTCCGTGGAGCATTAGACTCTGTAGAGAAAGTACAGGTTCTTAAAGACCAAGGAAAGATTAATATGTTAACTCCAGGCGAAGTTGTTGAGTTAAAAGGAACAGATAAATTAGAAGCGGTTGTCGTAGATATCGATGGAGAGAAACGCGAAATAGCTTGTGATTATTTTATTCCATTATTTGGTTTAACACCTAAGTTAGGACCTATTGCAGATTGGGGATTAGAGATTGAGAAGAATGCTATTAAAGTTAATAATGCATTAGATTATCAAACGAACATACCTGGTATTTACGCGATTGGTGATATTAACACTTACCCTGGTAAGTTAAAATTAATTCTATGTGGATTCCACGAAGCTACTTTGATGTGTCAGAGTGTATTCAATATGTTGAATCCAGGTAAGAAATTTGTATTAAAATATACTACTGTATCAGGTATCAACGGATTCGATGGTACACGTAAAGAAGCAGAAAAAGCAGTAGTGAAATCTATAGACTAGTTATGGCTGAGGATATAAAAGTAACCATTATCGATCGCGAAGGAGAGACTCATGTTATAGATGCCCCAACGGATATGGGGATGAATATGATGGAAGTTGTTCGTGCTTATGAACTAGCAGAAGACGGTACATTCGGTATATGCGGAGGTATGTTGATGTGTGCTTCTTGTCAATGCTATATGATTAATGGAGATGAAGTGGAATTACCAGAGAAGGGTGATGAAGAAGACGCATTGTTAGATTCGGATGCTCGTAATGTTAAACCTACTAGTAGACTAAGTTGTCAGATACCTGTAGATGAGAAGGTAGAAGGATTAGTCTTCGAAATCGCACCGATAGGATAAATAGAGATTTAATATATCTTAATAAAATAAGGCTTGTATCGTACGATACAAGCCTTATTTTATGGTTTCATGTAAGAGACCTTTTCTTATTAAAAGTAGCTGTAAAGGATTAAAAAAAGGAAGTAAAGTACAACATACTTTACTTCCTTTATATATTATATCTCTTCGCTTTCTTCTTTATCCTTCTTCTTGCTTTTAATCACTTTCATTACGATAGGTAATGTAGTCACTAATACTAAGAATAAGATAATGTATTCGATGTAGTGTTTTAAGTCTATATCATAGCTGTCTAATAACCATACTTGTAGGTAGTGACCTGCAAAGATTAATGTAGTAGCCCATAAGAAAGAACTGATCACATTGTATAGCATGAACCTCTTGATGTCCATGTGTACAATACCTGCTATAATAGGAGCGAATGTTCTTACTACTGGTAAGAAACGAGCGAATATAATTGCTCTTCCTCCATGTCTTTCGAAGAATACCTTAGATTCGTATAAGTATTTCTTCTTGTAGATAAAGTTGTCTTTGACATTGTAGAGATAGTTTCCACTCTTTTTACCGAACCAATACCCAAAACTGTTACCGAGGATACCTGCCAAGGCGACTAGAGTAGATAATAAGGCTACATTTAAGAAGTCACTTTCTATCGGTACTACTTCAGCCATTAGAGCTGTACTGTATATCCCTGATAAGAAAAGTAAACTATCTCCTGGTAAAAAGAAACCTGCGAATAAGCCTGTCTCTGCAAATACAATAAATAATACGACATATATACCTATTGAATGTCCTGCTATCTGTAAGTTTATATAGAATTCAGGGTTTATAAGTTGTGCTATTGAAAATTCGTCCATAGTGCTTTTATGTTCTGTAATCTAACTTAATTGTTTAGTTTGTTCATTGTTTGTTTCAAATTTATCTATCGCAGCAGTTGATAAAGCATTTCCTAATACATTAGTCATACTTCTTCCCATATCACAGAAGTGATCGATCGGTAAAATAAACGCAATTCCTTCTGGTGGGATATTAAACATAGCACATGTAGCTACGATAACGATTAGTGAAGCACGAGGTACTCCTGCTACACCTTTACTTGTTACCATTAGGACTAACAGCATCAAGATTTGATCTGCTAGGCTCATATGTACATCATATATCTGAGCAATGAAGATAGAAGCGAATGTTAGATACATCATACTTCCATCTAGATTAAATGAGTACCCCAAAGGTAAGGTAAATGATACGATTTTTGGAGAACAACCGTAAGCTTTTAATTGCTCTACTAATTTTGGGAATACTGCCTCGCTACTAGTTGTAGAGAAGGCGATTAGTAGAGGCTCTTTGATTGCTTTTAACAGTCTCCATACATCTTTACCGATGATCAAGTAACCAACTAAGATTAAGACTGCCCATAAAACAGCCAATCCTGATGCGAAGGCTAGTAGATACTTACCATATGTTAAGAAAATAGAAAGACCGTACAGTGCCACTGCACTAGCGATAGCTCCTAATACCCCTAGAGGTGCAGTCCACATGATGTAAGTCACCATCTTTAAGACTACCTCTGATATTTTGTCAAATAATTTGATTACTGATTTTCCTTTTTTACCTAATGTAGATAGCGCGATTCCAAAGAATACTGAGAACACTACTATCTGAAGAATTTCATTATGGGCAAAGGCTTCGAATATACTTTTTGGAATTAAGTGTTCTACGAATGATTGTAAGCTTAATGAATCAGTTTTAGTTAGTAAGTCACTAGCTCCTGAGACATTGTTTAAATCAAAGTTAGCTCCGACACCTGGCTTGAACCAGTTCACTAATACTAAACCTATCGTTAGAGAGACTAGTGAAGCAGTGATGAACCATCCCATTGCTTTAGCACCTACTCTTCCTACCATACTCATATCTCCCATTTTGGCGATACCTACTACTAGGGTACAAAATACTAGTGGAGCAATAATCATCTGTACTAAACGGATGAAGATAGTACCTAATAATTTAATGTTTTCTGCAAATCCTAATTTGTATTCTGGGAATGAATAGTGATAAATACTTCCAACGATTACACCAAGTACTAGCGCAATGATGATCGCTATAAAAAGTTTATTGTTTTTCATGTAAATCAAATTTGAGCGTGAAAATACCTCTTTTTTTTTCAAATCAAGACGATTTTAAAAAAAAATAACGTACTATAATGGTGTGAAATTCAATTATTATCGTTTAGGTTGTTTTTTTACTTTTTTATTATCAATAATACTATTAATTAAATATACACTCAGTATTATAGAAGTGCATTATTTATTAGAGTACACTATTTGTTGTCGTTTGTATAAGAAAGAATGTCTAGACTAAGAGAATTAGTTAACTTTCGAGCAAAATCAAAAGAAAAGCCTATTTTTACGCTTTAATAAAACCCTAACAATGAAAAAAATATTCTTATTTGCTTTAAGCTTAGCGAGTTTATCTGCTTTTTCTCAAGAAGTAATGACTAAAGAGCTTCTGTGGAAATTAGGTAGAGTAAGTCCAGTAGGAGTTACTAAAGATGGTAAAAACTTAATCTACAAAGTAAGCCACGCTAATATGACAGAAGATAAGTTTGATTCTAAGACTTATCAAATTCCTGTAACTGGAGGTACTCCTGTTGAAATTAAGGAATACAAATACTTACTTAATGATAAAAACATTTCTCCTGATGGAAAATTAGTTTTATTCGATGAGGCTGTAAAAATCAATAAAGTATTAGGTAAAGACCTATATCCTACGATGGAGAAGTCTGATGCATATGTATATGACGGATTAGACTATAGACATTGGGATACGTGGAATGATGGTACACATAACCACGTGTTATATGCACCTACAGATAATAAAGAAGCGAAGATAGATATCTTAGGTAACGAACCTTATGATGCACCACAGAAACCATTCGGTGGAGACGAAGATTATGTATGGACTCCTGATGGTAAAGGTATTGTGTATGTGTCTAAGAAGAAATTCGGTACGGAGTATGCTACAAGTACGAATACTG
Organism: Myroides odoratimimus; assembly: GCF_004337635.1. Classification (NCBI taxonomy): domain Bacteria; kingdom Pseudomonadati; phylum Bacteroidota; class Flavobacteriia; order Flavobacteriales; family Flavobacteriaceae; genus Myroides; species Myroides odoratimimus. The sequence continues at coordinate 830,543 of NZ_CP037427.1, read as the reverse complement.
ACTTATACTTATACGACTTAGCGACTAAACAGACTAAGAACTTAACAGAAGAAAATAAAGGATATGATACACATCCTACTTACTCTCCAGAAGGACACCTAACTTGGTTACAGATGAAGCGTGATGGGTATGAGGCTGATAAGAATGATATCATTGTAGACTACAATGGAATCAAAATGAACCTTACTGCAGGATGGGATGGTACTGTAGATAGTTACAGATGGAGTAAAGATGGTAAGAAGATTTACTTTATCGCAGCTGTAGGAGGTACTGTGCAGTTGTTCGAAGTGAACTTCCCTGGTAGAACACGTATCGCTATCAACGTAAGACAAATCACTGATGGTAACTTTGACGTGACGAGTATCGTAGATGTGACAGGAGATGTAGCACTAGTGACTCGTACAGACTTTAACCATGCTTCTGAGGTATATGCTTATAATATGGCTAAGAAGACTTGGAATCAAGTGACTAAAGTGAATAATGACGCTTATTCTAAGATTGCATTGAGCAAGAGTGAGAAGAGAATCGTGAAGACTGTAGACGGTAAAGATATGGTTACTTGGGTAGTATATCCACCTAACTTTGATCCAAACAAAAAATATCCAACATTGTTATATGCACAAGGAGGACCACAGTCAGCATTGTCTCAGTTCTATTCTTTCCGTTGGAACTTCCAATTAATGGCAGCAGAGGGATACATTATAGTAGCTCCTAACCGTAGAGGAATGCCAGGACATGGAGTAGAGTGGAATGAAGCAATCTCTAAAGACTGGGCTGGAAAACCAATGCAAGACTACTTAGCAGCTATTGATGACGTAGCCAAAGAGAAGTATGTAGATAGAGATAGATTAGGAGCTGTAGGAGCTAGTTATGGAGGATATTCAGTATTCTACTTAGCAGGTATCCATGAGAACCGTTTCAAATCGTTTATTTCACACTGTGGAGTATTTGATTTAGTAAGTATGTATGGTACTACAGAAGAGGTATTCTTCCCTAACTTTGATACAGGTGGAGCATACTGGGAAAAAGATAATAAGGATGCTCAGAATGCATACACTAACTTTAACCCTATTAATAATGTAGATAAGTGGAATACGCCTATCCTAATTATCCAAGGTGGTAAAGACTACCGTGTGCCTATTGGACAAGGACAAGAAGCATTCCAAGCTGCTCAATTAAGAGGTGTGAAAAGTAGATTCTTATATTTACCAGATGAAAATCACTGGGTAGTAAGACCACAAAACGCACAAGTATGGCAAGGTGAATTCTTCCGTTGGTTGAAAGAAACGTTGTAATATATAGTATATTAATAGTTAAGAACAGTGTATCTCTGATATCAGAGGTACACTGTTTTTTTATGTCAATATTTTTATTTTATCGTTTCGGTATAATTATTTGATTTATGTTAAAAACCACTTTTAAATATGTGATTAGTATAAAAGTGTGGTTATTTCGATAGTAAAAATGGAATAATTAATTCATCTGTACAAAGTATATGCTTGTTAACTTAAATTTGCATAAAAATAAATTAGCTATGAAAAAGATTATTTTTAGTGCTTTAGCAGCACTTGCATTTGTTGGAGTATCATCATGTAGTTCAGATGATAATAGTACACCTACGACAACAGAACCTAATAAAGTCATTAAGAACATTGAGAAGATAGATGTAGTTGTTTATGAAGATGGAGATAAGGAAGAAGACAAAACGTTTAACCTGAGTTATGCAGCAGATGGTAAACTTACTTCTATTGAATATATTAAACGTAAGAAGGGTGGTAGTATCTTTGAAAATAGTAAAGGAGATATAGCATACGGAAGTAATAAGAAAGTAGAGAAAATCACTACTCCTAAAGAGGTGATATTGATAAAAGATTTATTGGTATACCAAAACTCGGCTTATAAATATGGTAAAGTACTTAAGTATGACAACAAAAAGAATCCATCTGAAATCCTTGCTTATAATAAGGAGATAGAAGAGTATGTAATTAAAATTACGTATGACGACAAACCTTTCTTTGGATTCCACACATTAAGAGCTGCAGGAGTTATTGATTTATTAGATGGTGTTGAATTAAATCTTGCTAGTCCAAGCGTACCAGCAGAGTTAAAAATGGCTAAAGAATTGTTGCCTAATAATAATCCTATTGCTTATACTTATACGAATAAAGATGGAATTGTACTGGATGACTTAAAAATAACTTACTCTTATGACGAGAATAATTATCCTACTAAAACAGTTTTAAAAGGAACTAGACAAATGGATTTTGGTGATTATGTTGATGGTAAATATGTTCCGGATTGGTTGTCTAATGACATAGAAGTTGTAACTACTTATAGTTATTCAAAATAAAATATATGTACTCTTTCTATTAATTGAAAAGAGACTTTATACTATTCAGTTAGTATGTTAAGACAGTGTATTCTAGAATATAGATACACTGTTTTTTTATTATACGACTTTTCGTTTATAAAAGTGATATTTACCTTTCTTATATAGGTTAATCAAAGAATGATTATAGGGTGTTTTTTACCACTTTTTGAGGGGTGGTCGGCTTGTGGTCGGCTTGTGATGGGCATTTGGTCGGCTTAAAAGTACCAAAAATAGCCTATCACTACCCGAACATATGGTGAGCATATTGTAATCATAGTAACTATAGCTAAATCTAGAGGAGTGTAATAGTAGGATGTAACGAAAATGAGTTAATGGGGAGTGAGATGGAGTGAAAGAGTGTTAATGAAGTAGTTATTCAGACGATTTTGTATGAATATGCTAAAGAAATGTAGTTTTGTGGTAGAAGGTAAGGCTGTTTAAATCACTTTTTTTATCTTTACGATTCTAACAAACCTAACGATATGTATAAAAATCAATTAAAAGCATGGGTTTTAGCCCTTATGTTGTCGGCTGGATATTCTGTTACTACAGTAGCGCAAGATAACTTAGTAAACTCATTAAAATTAAATGCAAGTGCAAAGAGTAAAGAGCTTTACACGTTTACAGATGTAGTGAATATTGAAAACACTTCTGTGAAAAATCAAGGTTCTTCAGGGACATGTTGGTCTTACTCAGCGAACTCATTTATCGAGTCAGAAATGATGAGAATGGGAAAACGCCCTGTAGAGATTTCTCAGATATTCTCTGCTCGTAATGCATATATCGAAAAAGGAAAAATGTATGTAAGAATGCATGGTGCGGTAACGCTAGGTGATGGTGGTGCGTTTCACGATGTGATGAATATGTATAGAATGTATGGAGCAGTACCTCAGTCTGTATATGATGGACTGAACTATGGTACGACGATTAATAAATTTGGAGAGATGGCTGCGGTACAAGAAGGTATCTTAAAGGCGGTAGTATCTAACCCGAATAGAAAATTAACTCCGAACTGGGAGAAAGCATATACTGCTGCTATAGACGCCTATCTAGGAGAGGCTCCTAAGGAGTTTACATGGGAAGGTAAAAAATATACTCCACAGAGCTTTGCGAAAGAGGTAGTAGGGATTAACGCTGATGATTATGTAGAGATAGGATCAGACCTAAACTACCCTATGTACGAGAAGTTTGTATTATTAGTGCCTGATAACTGGGCTTTTAATCAAGTGTATAATGTACCAATGCAGGAGCTAACTGAGATCATCGATCACGCTGTAAATAACGGATTTACTGTAGCATGGGCTGGTGATGTGAGTGAGAAATACTTTAGCTGGAAAAATGGTGTAGCTTTCGTTCCTGAGAAGGATTGGGAGGATATGTCTGCTGAAGAGAAAGAAGAAATGTTTAACGGACCAAAACCAGAGAGAAAAGTAACTCCTGAGATGCGTCAAGAGGCATTCGATAACTATACGACTACAGATGATCACGGGATGCACATCGTAGGTATCGCTAAAGATCAAAAAAGTAGAGAGTACTATATCATCAAGAACTCTTGGGGAACTACGAATGACTATAAAGGATATATGTATATGAGTAAAGAGTTCGTGAAGTATAAAACAACGGATATCATGATCCATAAAGATGGTATCCCAAAGGGAATCGCTAAGAAAATGAAATTGTAAATAAAAATAAAAAAAATGTTATGGAAAAATTTGCTGGAGGAATAGAGAATATGATTACTAATACTTTGGGAGCTCTACCTAAAATCGGTGTTGGAATATTAATACTAGTTATTGGTAGTTTTATTGTTAAAGCTATTTTAAAAGGATTAGGTCGTCGTTTTGAGAAGCGTGATATGGAGAAGTCTTTAAGGGGATTCTTATTGAGCATTATTAAAGTGGTTTTATATATCTTATTGATATTAACTGCTGCTTCTACTATGGGTATTCAGACGACATCGTTCTTAACGATATTCGCCTCTGCTGGTTTAGCTATTGGTTTAGCGCTTCAGGGGAGTTTATCTAACTTTGCAGGAGGAGTATTAATCTTATTGTTTAAACCTTTTAAGGTTGGGGATTATGTATCTAATACTAGTGGTACAGAAGGTACTATAGATAAGATAGATTTGTTATATACTACTCTAACAGGACCTACTGGATTAAAGATTTTTAGTCCTAATGGACCTTTAGCCAATTCTGTGATTACTAATTATAGTGATATATCTTCACGTAGATATGACTTCGTAGTAGGTATCTCATATGATACTAATATTAAGACAGCACAGAATGTTATCCAAGAAGCATTAGCGAAGCACAAAGAGGTGAAGCAAGATCCGAAGCCAATCATTTTTGTGAATAGTTTAGCAGATAGCTCTGTAAACTTAAATGTACGTGTATGGATGGATAAAGCTAATTACTGGGATACAGTATTCGCGATTCAGCAGATAGTGAAGAATGCTTTAGATGATGCTAATATCGAGATTCCATTTCCACAGAGAGATATACATGTTATCTCAGATAAAGAAATAAAATAAATAAGAATAGTAGAAAACTCCTTTCAAATCGAAAGGAGTTTTTTTTGCTATGATTTGTAGCGACTGTTTTATTTAAGTTGATACAATATTGCTATATCTTTGAGAAAAAGAAGAAGATGGAAGCAAATCATATTTACATTTACTTATTTGATGGATATTCAGATTGGGAGATTGGATATCTGATGCCTGAATTAATACAAGATAGTCGATACCAGGTATTAACTGTCTCTGATACAGGTGCTGATGTTACTTCGGTAGGAGGGTTAAAGGTTAAGGTAGACTGTAGTCTAGAGGATATAGACATCTCTACACTGAAACTTTTAATACTGCCAGGAGGAGAGATGTGGGAAAAGAGTACAAATAACTTTAATGCTATTGATAGGGTAGTTTATGGGATTTATAAATACCAGTTACCAATAGCTGCTATTTGTGGAGCTACGCTTTATTTAGCTCAGAAAGGTATGCTAGACTACGTGAAGCATACGAGTAATGCCTTGTTCTATATGAAAGGATTTGTACCTACTTATCACGGAGAGAAGAACTATGTAGATCAGCTCGTGGTAAGAGATCAAAATGTAGTAACAGCTAGTGGTATAGGAGCTACAGAGTTTAGTAGAGAAGTGATGAAGGTGCTAGACTTTAACAGTGAATATGTAGATAGATGGTTTCAGTTGTTTAAATATGGTATTTTTCCAGCAGCGTAATACTAACGGAGCCAGAAATGCGTTTATAAACAGAAACCAATAAAAATAGTTCGCTTCAGAGGACATTTTGGTATAGTTAGTGATAACATAATTATGCGCTAGTAATTATGTGAATAATTTCATTTAGTAAGTCTGTGAATCAGAGATTACAGTATAGAAATTGTTTTGAAAAAGAGAAAAAACCACCTATTAATAGGTGGTTTTTTTATGTATAAGATTTACTCTATTACGTAGTCTTTATATTCTTCTGCTATTCTATCGAATAGGGATAATAACTCGATAGGGTCATCAGTAGTCACTAATTTTAAACGATGTGGTTTAAAACCGTGTATTCCTTTAAAGTAATTAGTGTAGTGACGTCTCATCTCTACGATACCTAATCGCTCTCCTTTCCATTCCATAGACCAGATCAAATGATTTTTAGCAGCTTCTAATCTATCCTTGATAGTAGGAGGAGGTAATATCTCTCCTGTGTTAAAAAAGTGCTTGATCTCATCGAATATCCACGGATAACCAATAGCAGCACGACCGATCATCATACCGTCTAACCCAAAAGTCTCTTTGTACTCTAAGGCTTTTTGTGGGCTGTCTATATCTCCATTCCCGAAGATAGGAATCTGGATGCGTGGGTTGTTCTTAATGCGCTCTATATGTGTCCAGTCAGAATGACCTTTATACATCTGCGCTCTAGTACGTGCATGTATAGTCAATGCCTGAACCCCTACATCTTGTAAGCGCTCTGCTACTTCGTCAATATTGATAGATTCCTCATCCCATCCTAGACGTGTCTTCACTGTCACAGGTAAGTGAGTACTCTGTACTACAGCTTTAGTCAGGCGAATCATCAAGTCAATATCTTTTAATACCCCCGCACCTGCTCCTTTAGATACCACTTTCTTTACAGGACAACCAAAGTTAATATCAACTAAATCTGGCTGTACAGTCTCTACGATTCGAGCAGATTCTGCCATCGCTTCTTCATCACCACCGAATATTTGTATCCCTACAGGGCGTTCATAGTCGAAGATGTCTAATTTCATTTTACTTTTCATCGCATCTCTAATCAATCCTTCAGAAGAGATAAACTCTGAGTACATTAGATCTGCACCGTGCTTCTTACACAGACGGCGAAAAGGTGGGTCACTAACATCCTCCATTGGAGCTAATAACAATGGATGATCTGGTAGTTCTATATTGCCTATTTTAATCATATTCGTTCTAGAAATTTGAGGCAAAAGTACGATTTTTTTAGATTTCAGGTTTTTAGTTTTGATATTGTTGTGAAATAGGAAAATTAGAGGATGTGATAAGTGTAATGTAAAAGTGAGAATTTCGTATCTTTATCTCCTAAAGCACCTAACATATTATGAGACTCGCCACTTTTGATTATACCCCGTTTGATATCAAATTTTCTTTTCACCGTCTGGTGGAAGCTATGCAAGCTTTTATCGATGATCCTGAGAAGAATGAAATGAAGAAGACGTATTTTAGAGACTTATTAGGTCGTATCAATGAAGTGCCATGTTTGCTTGAGATTATAGAAGATTATAATCTATTAGTAGAACATGAGGCATTGATAGGGGAGTTACTAGAGATATTATTTCCGATAGCCTTGACGGATAATGAGATTAAGGCAGTGGGGATGCCTCTTCAGAAGTTGATGTTTAATCACAGTAGAAGGTTTAGAAAGATTATCGAGGAGAGTGGTGGTAACTATAATATAGAGATCAGAGATTTTAACCAACACCAGTATTATATAGCGTGCTGTTGTATTATCATGAATCATTATTTTAGGGCGACATTTGACTTAACTCGTCCTCTGTTTGTAGACTTGCCAGACGCTAAGGGGATTATCCATCACTATAGAGTACTGTATAATGCAGACTTCGTAGAGGTAGTGCCTACAGAAGATGCGGTCATGCTGACTAAGGAAGATATCGAGCTACTAGAAGATAATTTTGATAATCTAGAGTTGTGGAAAGAGAAGTTTCCTCAGAAGAGTTGGGTGCTGAAAGGGTTTGGTATTATCAGTCTAGTAGATGCCACAATAGAGAATGCGATGTCTTTATTAAAAGAGAATTTCTTAAAAGCAGAGTTACAACGCGAACCAATAGGAGCTATCTTAGGGCAACTATTCAGCTCTATATTCAGAGTGCCTAATCTGCGTATAGGGTACACGCCCTTAGTAGTAGATACATTGATACAGAAGGAGACTAATGAGATGATGGCTATGCCTAGTTTTTTACTAGATGAGGCGAACTCTTCTATTATTCTATCAGAGAAGGCGTATGCGACTGTGGTTGATCAAAAAGGATATTATAGTATCTCTGATGTAGATGTAGTATTAGCTAATGATAAGGAGTGCGTGATGTGTCTACACCTTAAAAGACAGGGGGTGCGCAGTGGACTGTTTAGCCCTGTAGTACTGTCTAGTGGTGTAGAAGGTGTCTTCGAGATAGTCTCAGAAGAGCCTAGAGTGCTGAATAGTGTGAATGCACAGAAGCTAAATGCTTTGATGCCGATTATATCAGAGACTTTCCAACGAGTGAAGTCAGATATGCTTAATCAGGTAGAGGCTATTATCCAACGAGAGTTTACAACGATACACCCTAGTGTTTATTGGAAGTTCTTAGAAGAAGCTCGACGCAACTATATCGATAGTGTAGCAGATAAAGATTACTTTATTAATCCTATTGCATTTCAGAATGTATATCCTTTATATGGAGAGATAGATATAAAAGGATCTGGAGCACTCCGCAACGAAGCTATTCTAGGTGACCTTAGAGAGCAGCTAGAGAAGTTAATCGCTGTGTTTCGCAATTGTACTTTTAGCGAGAATGCGTTAATCTTAGAAAGACATATTCTAAAGTTAAAAGCCTATTTAAGACACTTAGAAGAGGACTTCGTGACAGGGTTAGAACAGCGCATTCAGAACTATGTGACCAATGAGGTACACCCTTATTTATTAAAGGATGAACACTTATTTTACAGACCTCGATTAGACGAGTACTTTTCTTATATAGATGAAGAGCTAGGTATCTATTATAGATATAGAAAGATATATGATACTCAGGTGGGTAAGATGAATAAGACTTTCACTGATCTATTAGATCAGAGACAAGAGTCTGTACAGAAAGTTTTTCCTCATTATTATGAACGATTTAAGACAGATGGGGTAGAACACAATATTTATATAGGTAGTTCTATCAGTCCAATGAAGTCTTTTGACTTTACGTATCTACACAATCTTCGTTTGTGGCAATTACAGGTAATGTGTGAACAGATGTGTATACACTATCGCAATAATGTGAATGAACCACTAAAGATGGATGTGACTGTACTAATCTTAGTATATGATTCTTCTCTAGGTATTCAGTTCAGAATGGACGAGAAGCGCTTCGATATCGATGGGGCATATAATACCCGATATGAGATTATCAAAAAGAGATTAGATAAAGCGAATATAAAAGACTCGACTGAACGCATCGTACAACCCAAAAAGATTACAATTGCCTTTGCTTCTACTTATGATTTAGAAGAATATCTAGGGTACATTGAGTTTGGACAAAAGGTAGGCCTTCTAGATCACAATCTAGAGCAGTTTCTAATCGAAGATATGCAGAGTGTGTCTGGTCTTATAGGACTGCGCGTAGGTGTGAATCTAGACTTTGATATAGAATCATTAGATTATGATACACTGATGCATAATTACCTTAAAAACCAATACCTCTAAATGCTAATGTAAAGGTGATAACAGATAGAATAATACCTAATGTAAAAATAGCATAAGTGATACGCAAGAACTTATACTTCTTGTTTAAGACAATACCTAAACTATATAGGTCCTTTGTTAGGGCGTGGTGTAGGTATTGTTTGTCTTTCATGATTTCACTTAGAGATTCTTCATATTCTTCAAAAGGCATCTGATGAAATGTTCCGAAAAACAGTAAGTTAACTTGTCTATTTTCAACTTCTTCTTTTGTAAACTTACCTGACGTTAATTTGGGTCTAGTAGATTGTATTGCAAAGATGATAGTCGCCACACTAAATATTAATAATACAAATGTAGGCACAATCAAATGAGCATTGCTCGGACTGTCTAGTTTAGGTATTAATGTCGATAGACAGATAGAGATAATAATCGCGTTGACAGATAATAAGATATTTGCTTTTCTATCTGCTATGGCACTAAGTTGAGTATGGTTACGCAAAGTAGTTCTGAATAGAGTATCGATTGTTCTATTAGATTCTATCTTCTCTTTTTTCTTTTTGTTAGAGTTTATTTTATCTATTTTAGACAGTACATCTAGCAGATTCTTTTGTTTAGTAGGTTGCCAATTTTGTTGAGCATAGTTGGTGTAATAGCGATGTCTATACAGCATCACATCTCTATTCTGCTCTAACCATTCTAGTCTAGTAAATGTTTTAGAACATAAGTTTTCTATTTCTTTCTTTAGCAGATTACTAGTCTCTACATAATTCTCGTCTGAGAAGTGTGCGAAGTCTGCATCTTTAATAATACACTCTAAGTCATTATCTGGAACATAGTCTAGCTTAGTAGCACGTATTAATTGCATAACGGTTAATACGTCATCATGAGGTACTCCGTTCTCTAATAGGTAAGTTTGTGCCATCTGTGCACCTCGTTCTTCATGTCCTTCCCAAGAATTAATATAACCTATATCGTGAAACCACGCTGCATATCTCAATAAATTAGCATTATGACTATCTACTGTTAAATGATTTAAAATTTCTTCTAAACCATTAACAACACGTACTGTATGGTTAAAATTGTGGTACGTATATTGATGTGATAGTGTATCTTTGTGTATCTGAAAGATGTGTTCTTCAATCTTTTGTAGAATCGTCATAGTCATAACCTTTATAACCCCTAAAATATGAAAATATTTTTTGAAACACCGTTAAAGCTTTCAAAAATAGCTGTTGTACTTTCTTTAACCTCTTTATTAGGTCTAGTATCTTGTGCAACATTAGAGCCTCAGTACGGTACTAAAAACAGGGCGTTTTCTCAAGAACGTAATAGCAATCAAAAAATTGTGCATACTTATTATTTGGCTGGAAACTTAAACCAAGCGAATAATACGAAGGAACAAGAACATTTAGAAGCTTTTAAACAGATGTTGAGTCAAGAGAGTGATAAGAACTCAACATTAGTATTATTAGGGAATAATACCAAGAAAGGAATGCCAGGTACTTCTTCTAAAAAAAGAAAGAAAGCAGAAGATGGCTTAGCAAGTCAATTGGGGTTAGTGGAAAGCAATAAGGGAACGACAGTATTCATTAACGGTGAATCAGATTGGCAAGGTAGTTATGAAGGAATTAAGAATCTAGATAAATATTTAGTCGAAAGAACAGGGAATAAGAAAGCTCTACTTCCTCGTAAAGTTTGTGGACTAGAAAGGCTTAAGATAAATGATGAGACTGTACTAATCGTGATTGATAGTCAGTGGTATATTGAGAATTGGGATAATCATCCGAATATCAATGAAGACTGTGATATAAAGACGAGAGAAGATTTCTTTGAAGAAGTAAGAGGTGAGATTAATAAGAATCAGAATAAGGTGGTGGTATTAGCGATGTATCACCCTGTATATAGCAATGGTAATCACGGAGGGAAGTTCTCTGTGCAAGATCATTTGTTTCCTTTAGGAGGGAGTGTGCCTCTACCAGTTATAGGAAGTATATATAACTATACTAGACAGATGTCTGGGATAAATCCTCAAGATCTTCAAAGCAAAAAATACAATGAGCTAAATAAGCGTATAAGAACAATCGCGCAAATGTATACAAATGTAGTGATAGCATCAGGTCATGAGCATAATCTACAGTATATAGATAGAGGTGGTGTAAAGCAGATAATAAGTGGAGCGATGAGCAATCTTACGCCTGCTAGAGCGGTTGTAGAAGGAGATTTCTCTGCTGGTGTGTTTGGGTATTCTAAGCTAGAGATTAGAGAAGATAAGAGTGCTAAGCTTTCTTTCTATGGTTATAAAGATGGGGGATATACAGCTTTATATAGCACTGTGATGTTAGATAACTTTGGAGGTGGAAAAGAAAACCGAAGTATAGATAATAAAGAGCTTGAACAACAAACAGCGCAAGCTAGTGTATATCCTAAACAATGGACAGAAAAGAGTAAGTTCTATCGATTCTTATGGGGGGAGCATTATCGCAATGTATACGGTACACCGATAACGGCGTCTGTAGCAGATTTGACTACTCTAAAAGGAGGACTTACACCTACTATATCTGGAGGAGGTAATCAGTCTATGTCTTTAAGATTAGTGGATAAAGAGGGTAAAGAGTATGTGATGCGTGGTGTGCGTAAGAGTGTATCTCGTTTTGCACAGACTGCTGTGTTTAAGGATCACTATGTGATGAATGCTTTTGACAATACTTGGACAGAGCGATTTATATATGACTTCTATACGACTTCACATCCATATACACCATTTATACTTGATGGTTTAGCAGATAAGATAGGGATGTATCACACTAATCCAGAGTTGTATTATGTACCTAAGCAGTCTGTCTTAGGTAGGTTTAATGATAACTATGGGGACGAATTGTATATGATTGAGGAGAGACCTTCGTCAGGATATGAGGATGAAGTAAGCTTTGGGAACGTTAGTAATATTATCAGTACAACTGATGTTATTGCGAAGTTGAGAAAAGATGAGAAGTATGAGGTAGATCAGACTGCTTATATGCGTGCTAGAATCTTTGATATGCTTATTGGAGACTGGGATAGACATGGTGACCAGTGGAGATGGTCAGAGTTTGCCGAAGGAGATAAAGTTATCTATAGACCAGTACCTAGAGATAGAGATCAGGCTTTTGCTAAGATAGATGGTGCTTTGTTATCATTGATAAAGAAGCTACCACCACTTAGACATATGCAGAATTATACAGAAGACTTCGCTAATCCTAGATGGATTAATAAAACAGCTTTTCCATTAGATCAATACTTGTTAAAAGGTACTTCTTTAGAAGATTGGTTGAGAGAGGCTAAGGATGTTGTAGAGAAGTTAGACGATGAGGCTTTAGACGAGGCGTTTAGTAAATTGCCTCAAGAAGTACTAACAAAAGAGGTAGAAGAAATCAAAAGAATATTCAAAGCAAGACGTAGTAAGATAGATGCTTTCTTGCCGAAATATTATAAACAGTTACGCGAGTATGTCATCTTATCAGGAACTGATAAGAAAGAGATGTTTGATATTGAGAGATTGGCTGAAGGGAATGTTCGTGTAAAACAATATAGAGCTAAAAAGACTGGAGAAGAACTAGTATTCGATAAGGTATATAATGCTACTGAGACTAAAGAGATTTGGGTATATGGACTGAACGATGAGGATACTTTTAAAGTAAGTGGAGATGAGAAAGCGAAGATTAAGATTAGATTAATAGGTGGTAAGAATCAAGACACTTTCTTAGTAGATAATGCTTCTAAAGTAATCGTGTATGATTATGCGGATAAGAAGAATGAAGTAAAGATGGAAGGTTCTAATGGAAGAACAATACTGACTAATAAGTATGACATTAATAACTTTAATTATGAGCGAGTACCTCTTAACTTGAATATGTTATTGCCAAATATTGGTTTTAATCCGGAAGATGGTGTTAAGCTTGGCTTTTTATACAGTTCTACACGTTCTAAGTTTATTCAAGATCCTTATACAGCAAAGCATGTGTTGAAAGGTTTCTACTCTTTTAATACAAAGGGGTTAGAGGCAGAGTATAAAGGGTATTTCCCTAATGCGACTAATGACTGGATGTTTACGATAGGCGGTAGAGCGACTAGTCCTAACTTTGCAGTTAATTACTACGGACTGGGGAATGAAACGTATTATTTTGATAAAGAAAAAGGCAAAGATTATAAGAGAGTACGCATTGAGAGCTATTCTGTTTCTCCTGGGTATAGATATGAAGGAAAACAGGGAGCTAGTTTTGAAGCAAACTTAGAATATGATGCCTTAAAGGTAAAACATCAAACGGATAGATATATCACCGATGATGTAAATGGTGTAGATGCTAAGGTTTTTGATTTTCAACAGTATGGAGGTCTTAAGGTAGAGTATAACTATGAGCAGTATAATTATCCTGCTAATCCAACAGTTGGCTTTGGTTTTAATTCAAAACTTGGGTGGAGAATGAATTTAGAGGAGACTAAGCAGAACTTTGCGTATTTAGACCTTAAAGCGAGTTTCTTACACTATATTGATAGAGGTGAAAGATTAGTACTTGCGACTAATTTTACATACCAAACAAGGTTTAATGATAACTACGATTTTTACCACGCAGCCACTATAGGGGGTAATGCTAACTTAAGAGGTTTTAGACCAGAGCGTTTTACAGGAAAGACATCTTTTGTACAAACAACAGATTTAAGATTTAATGCAGGTCAGTTTACAGCAGGGTTTCTTCCTATGAGTTATGGTTTCTATGGAGGCTTCGATTACGGTAGAGTATGGCAGCCAGGGGAGTCTTCTACTAAATGGCATAACTCTTATGGGGCAGGACTGTGGATAAGTGCTGTAGAACAAGCGACTCTACACTGCTCTTTCTTTAACAGTGTAGATGGAGGTCGCTTTGTATTTGGATTAGGGTTTGGGTTTTAATGTACCCAAATCCACTTTATAAATTTTACCACCTTTTTTATCTTTTACCTCGTCAGCTAAATAGATAGTATTGTTGTCTCCAAAAGTCACAGACTCTTTTTGAGAGACGTGGTGTAGTTTGTGCTCACTAATCTTTCCATCCATAATAGCGTTGGGATTAAAACCGTCTATTATCCAAAGTTTAGAATGAGATAGCAGTACAAAAGTCTTCTCGTCTGGACTGATAGCAGCGCCTGTGATAGCACAGTGTTTGTATATATTACATCCATTGAATGTTTGTACATGTTCAGCTTTGTGATGCCCTGCTTGATTAGGTATTTTATATACTAAAGAGGTTCCATCGAAGCCTTTACTTCTATTTTTAGTGAAGATGTAGAAGTTATTATTGTATAAGATAAAAGCTTCTGCGTCATATAATAATTCAGTCTCTTTAGGAGGGAAGGCTTTTTGTTCAGGGTATTCAAATGAGATTACTGCAGCTACCTCTGTCTTATCTTTTTGCAAATCGTCTTTGTTTATCTTTAAGATGCGTAGATCCTTTCTAGTATTCTTATTATTTCCAAAGTCTCCGATATAAAGATTGCCTTCTTTATCTGCAGTTAATTCTTCCCAGTCTATATTCTTTTGGTCTTTTATTTTTAGAGTATGGCTTATTTTACCATCAGCTTTGATTTGATATAACTCATTCTTATTGCCACTATCTTGTAGTGCCCAGAATGAATTAGAAGTAGCATCATAGTATAGCCCTGATACCTCTTTAAGGTTATTCGGAAGTATGATATGATCTTTTGTGATATCACTCTTTTGTCCGCAACTTACTAAGGTCGCTAAAGAGAATAAGGATATTGTAAGTAATGATTTCATAGTGTATTCTTTTATGAATATAAAGTTACTAAATGTGTCTTTATAAAACATAGAATAGACTACTAAATCTAATGCAATAGATATTATAACCAATTTCTTTTAAATAAAGGGAGATTGTAAGACAGAAAAATAACTAAAAATTGAAACTTTAAAGTATATTTGCAAAATATAGGCTAGGTAGATTCTTTAATTAAAAGAATGTAAGAGCCTTAGAATCTAGATTATATGATTATTGAAAGTGGTTTCAATACTTCTAATGGGCATATAATCCAATAAACTTTGATATTACGAAGATGAAGAACATTAGAAACTTTTGTATTATTGCTCATATTGACCATGGTAAAAGTACGTTAGCAGATAGATTACTTGACGCTACACAGACTGTAACTGCTCGTGAGCAACAAGCTCAGCTTTTAGACAGTATGGACTTAGAGCGTGAAAGAGGTATTACTATTAAATCTCACGCTATCCAAATGGAATATACTCATAAAGGAGAGAAATATATACTTAACTTAATTGATACCCCAGGACACGTAGACTTTTCTTATGAAGTTTCTAGGTCTATTGCAGCGTGTGAAGGTGCGTTATTGATTGTTGATGCTGCTCAGAGTATCCAGGCTCAGACTATTTCTAACTTGTATTTAGCATTAGAGAATGATTTAACGATTATTCCTGTATTAAATAAGATTGACTTACCAAGTGCTAATCCAGAAGAAGTAAGCGATGATATCGTTGATTTATTAGGATGTGACTATGAAGAGATTATTCCTGCATCAGGTAAGACAGGATTAGGGGTAGAAGATATCTTGGAAGCTATTATCGAGAGAGTTCCTGCACCTAAAGGGAATCCTGAGGAGCCATTACAAGCTTTAATATTTGACTCTGTATATAACCCATTCCGTGGAATTGAGGTAATCTTTCGTGTGGTTAATGGTACGATTAAGAAAGGTCAGAGGATTAAGTTCATGGCTACTAATAAAGAGTATTTCGCAGATGAGATTGGAACACTTAAATTAAATCAAGTAGCTAAACAAGAGATTAAAACAGGTGACGTAGGTTACTTAATCTCTGGTATTAAAGAAGCAAGAGAAGTAAAAGTAGGAGATACCATCACTGATGCAAAAGAACCTACTCAAAATATGATCGAAGGGTTTGAGAACGTAAAACCAATGGTATTTGCGGGTATCTATCCTGTAGACACAGAAGATTATGAAGAGTTGCGTAACTCTATGGAGAAGTTACAACTTAACGACGCTTCATTAGTATTCGCAGCAGAGAGTTCTGCCGCTTTAGGTTTTGGTTTCCGTTGTGGATTCTTAGGAATGTTACACATGGAGATCATCCAAGAGCGCTTAGAGCGTGAGTTTAACATGACTGTTATTACTACTGTACCTAACGTTTCTTACTTAGCATATACTAAGAAAGAACCTGATACACCTATTATAGTAAATAACCCATCTGACTTACCAGAACCTTCTAAATTAGAAAGAGTAGAAGAACCATATATTAAAGCGACTATTATTACTAAAGCTGACTTCGTTGGACAAGTAATGAGTCTTTGTATTGATAAGCGTGGTATTATCACTAACCAAACTTACCTTACAGAAGATAGAGTTGAGTTAATGTTTGATATGCCATTGGCAGAGATTGTATTTGACTTCTATGATAGATTGAAGACTGTATCTAAAGGATATGCTTCGTTCGATTATTCTCCTATCGGAATGCGTACTTCTAACTTAGTGAAAGTAGACGTAATGCTCAATGCTAACGTAGTGGATGCATTATCAGCATTAATGCACGCTGATAACGCTTATCATATCGGTAAGAAGATGTGTGAGAAATTAAAAGAACTTATCCCACGTCAGCAGTTCGATATTCCTATTCAGGCAGCTATCGGAGTAAAAGTAATTGCTCGTGAAACAGTAAAAGCTCTTCGTAAAGACGTAACAGCTAAGTGTTATGGAGGGGATATCTCTCGTAAACGTAAATTACTTGAAAAACAAAAAGCAGGTAAAAAGCGTATGCGTCAAGTAGGAAACGTAGAAATCCCACAAGAAGCATTTATGGCTGTATTAAAGTTAAATGACTAAATACAGCTTTTAAAATATTTAATGAAAAGACTATCAACATTGGTAGTCTTTTTTTTTGATTTAAAATGTAAATATAACAGACCAATATACGATATGAAAAAAACCTTGTTCATATTCACACTACTTGCATTGGTAGGGTGTAAAGAAACAAAAGAGAAAGAAGTGATTCCTGAGGTTAAACCTTCTACAGAAGAAGTAGTAACTGCGACAGAAGAAGAAAAACCTGCTCTAACAATATATGGTAAGGAAGAAAACATCATTCTAGACATTCTTATTCCTAGATATTACGACAAGGATTTCCACCAAGAAGAATTCAATAAGGTCAATGATAAATGGTTAGCTTTTGAAGAAAAGAAAGGACTTTTTCAAGTTATTAAAGCAGATTATGCCATCAGTGAAGAGATGAATGAGTGTACAGAAAGTGAGCAACTAGGAATCTTCTCTACAGGCCCTGTGGAACCTATTTTTTTCTTAGGTCCCAATGCAATGATCAAGAAAGGCGCTAAGACTGCTCTAAACATTAAAGAGCAACCTTTATGGCCTGATGCTCCACAGGAGTATCTATTTAATGGGAAACAGTATATTTTGAGAGCAGAAGGTGAGCAAGTAGATTCTTATGACTATACAGATGATAGTGGTAAGACTAAGAAATATAAGAAGTTTAAAGATTATAAGTTATACCTTACAGTCAATGGAGAGGCAGAACAAGTAATCCTTGATATCCCAAGCTTTAATGACACCTTTGTACAGCTGTTGTTTGTTGGGGATTTAGACGGAGATGGCAACTTAGATTTTGTGTTCGATGCTTCACCTGAATATGAAATACAGTCTGTAGAAGTATATTTATCTAAAGGAGCTCAACATTTTATCTACTTAGCAGGAGCTATATCTGTAGACTTTAGTTGTTAGTAAATGGACTAGTGTATATAAATATAAAAGCCGACTGAGTAATCAATCGGCTTTTTGTTTAAAGGTTATTTGCTTTATTTTTTAGTAAAATCACCAGCGTAAACTGTTGTGAATTTAGCAGGCTGTAGGTATTTCTTAGCCGCGTCGTTCACTTGTTTGACAGTTAGTTTGTCTATCTCAGCATTTAATTTGTCATGCTCTGTAAATGGAGTGTCGTATAACAAGAATAAAGAAGATAAATATATTAAGTATCCATCGCTACCTAGATTTGCTTGTTTTGCATTCTTCCATGAAGATTTGTTAGCAGTTAATTCTTCTTCAGTAATACCTGAAGTAATTAATTTATTAAACTCTTCATTCAAAGCTTTTTCTACATCAACGCGTTTAGTAGGGTTCATAAAAGCGTATATAGACCAAGAAGCATTCACGTTTTTAGGATCACTAGGTACACTTAATGAGGTACCTGCACCATAGCTAATTCCTTCTTTTTCGCGTAAGCGTTGAGGGATACGCGCAGTCATAAATCCACCTCCCATTACTTCGTTTGCAAATACTAATGCAGCATAGTCAGGATTTGATTGATTCATCTCAAAGTTTAGTTTACCTATAGCTACAGCATTTTCTTTGTCTGGAGTTTCGAATATTTCTTTTACTTGTTTAGTGTCTATAAACTTAGGATATGCTTTTTCATATTTAGCTTTACTATTAAAGTTACCGAACGTGTTCTCTAATAGCTTATCCACAGCTTCTTTGTCTTTCATACCTATTACTGTAGCAATACCGTTATTGGCACCAAAGAAATTCTTGTGGAAGTCCTTAATTTCCTCTAGTTTAACTTTTTTAATACCATCAATGTTCTCTTGAGTTGATGGAGTATAGAAGATACTTCCTTTTTCTTCTTTCTCTGTTAATTGAGAGATTTTGTTGGAAGCGATAGCTTGAGGATCACTTAGTTGAGACTCTAAATTAGTAATATAGTCTATTTTTAATTTCTCTAATTCTGTTTCAGGGTAGATAGGGTTAGTCAATAAATCTTTAAGAATAACCATCGTTTCTTCTATACTACTTCTGTATGATGATACTCCTATGCTAATATTTTGACCATTAAATCTAACAGATATAGTTGACTTTAATTGATCTAACCTATCTTTTATCTGTTGTTTAGTCATAGTCTTAGTCCCAGCATTCAATAGGTTTGCTGCAAAAGAACCTATGTATTGTTTGTTTAATAAGTCTTTTTGATTACCTACTGGTAGTGTCATACTTATTTGTACTTTCTCCCCTTTGATATCTTTATCTATAATACCATATTTAAGCCCATTTCCAAGTTTAGCAGTAGAATAATTCTTCTGTAAATTAGCAATAGATGCTTCGAATGGTCTTAACTCTTCTGATGCTTCTTTTCCTTTATAGTTCTCTACTAGCGCCTTAATGTCTTTATCTAAGAACTCAGTTGGCTTCACTCTTGTTTCATCCTTAGAAGGGATAAACATACCTACTGTACGGTTATTATCTTTAAAGTACTTTTTAGCTACCCTATTGATATCTTCTAGTTTTAAGTTCTCTACATTATCTCTGTACAAATTAGCCAGGCGATAGTCTCCAGCTCCGATAATCTCTGTTAAGTTAATAGCAGTTCGGATAGTATTGTTCTTTAAATCTTCTAGACCTTTTGAGATTCTTGTTTTAGCTCTATCTAAGTCTTCTTGTGTGTACTTGATAGTTTCTATTTTAGCTAAAGCAGTCTTGATATCTTTCAGTGTCTCATTTTGATCTTTATCAAGAGGAATATCAAAGTTAAATAAGATAAAACTTGCATCTCTTACCGTAGGGCTAAAAGAGTATAGTGATGACACCTTCTTAGTCTCTACTAAATCTTTATATAAATATCCAGAGGGGTCATTAGTCAGTATAGATTGTAGTGCTACAAGTGCCGCAAAGTCTTTATCTGCGTATGAAGCAGTGTGGTATAAGGTCTGTATATGCTTAGAATCACCTGCACGTCTTACTTCTACAAATTTCTCACCATCTTGAGCAGGTTCTACAGTTAATATTTCATCTAATACACGTTTAGGTTTAGGAATCACAGAGAAGTAATCTTCTACGTATTTTAATGCTTTAGCCTCATCAAACTTACCAGCTATAAGTAGAGTAGCATTATCAGGTTGATAGTATTTTTCGTAGAATCGTCTTAATTGAGGAGCTTTAACACGTTCGATATCCTCTTTTGACCCGATGGTACTAAGCCCGTAATTATGCCATAAGTAAGCTGTATTAATAGTTCTTTCCATTAATACTCTACTAGGGTTATTCTCTCCTATCTCAAATTCGTTTCGCACTACAGAGAACTCTTTGTCTAAATCAGATTGAAGTATAGTAGCGTTAATCATACGATCTGCTTCCATCTCTAGTGCCCATGCTAGATTCTCATCAGAAGTAGCGAATATCTCATAGTAGTTTGTACGGTCATACCAAGTAGTCCCCTGTGCTTGGCCACCTTTGTCAGAGAGCATTTTTTTGATATCGCCTAGTTTAGTAGTGCTTTTAAAAAGCATGTGCTCTAATAGGTGAGCCATACCTTTCTCTCCATATCCCTCATGTTTAGACCCTACGTTGTACACGATATTAACTATCACATTATTCTGAGTAGCATCAGGAAGTAAGAGTACCTTTAGCCCATTAGACAGTTTGTATTCTTTAATGTCTTCAACAGAGGTTACGAAAGTTGGTTTCTCCTTCTGTTGAGCATGAGCGTAATCTGCAGCACTTATTGTCAATGCAAACATAAGTGTATACACTATTTTTTTCATAAGTCAGTAATTAAGGTTAATTGTCATAAATATATAATATTAATTCTAATAAATTGAACAACTGATATATAGCAGGGTTTTAATCTTTGAATAGTATTATAAAAAGTAAGGCTACCTTTGATAGGTAGCCTTATTTTTAATAATTATGCTTATACTGATCGATATGACCTAATAATGTCTGTTTATCCATATATCCAGATTGTTTCCACAGAAGTTTACCTTTTCTAAAAAGCATTAGTGTAGGTACACCTCTCATCTGGTATTGTGTGCTGTACTGTGTGGTAAGAGCCGTATTCTTATCTACATCTATTTTGATAATAGAGATATCATCCTGTAGCTCTTTTTTTACTTCTTCTAGCACAGGAGCTAGCATCTGGCATGGACCACACCACGTAGCGAAGAAATCAACTAAAGTTAACTGATCTCTATCGATTAACTCTTGAAAATTACTCATTGTATTATTGTTTAGTTGTTGGACATGTTGCTGTACAGCTACCTCCTTCTTGTAATGGGATAGAGGTGTTCTTGATAGCGCCGAAACCTCCGATTACATCGATCATATTGTGGTATCCTCTAGCTTTTAGGATAGAAGCAGCGATCAATGAACGGTATCCTCCTGCACAGTGGATAAAGAATTTACCTTCTGTTGGGAAGTCAGCGATATTATCATTGATATAATCTAATGGAGAATGAGTCAAGTTTTTATAGTTGATATGAGCAGAATTGTACTCTCCTGGCTTACGTACATCTACTACCTTGATATCTTCATTCACTATTTTATCAGCTAGTTCTTCTGCTGTTACTTGTTGTACAGTATCGTATTCAAAACCTTCTGTTTTCCAAGTAGAGAATCCTCCTTTTAAGTACCCTAACGTATTGTCATATCCTACACGAGATAGACGAATCACAGCTTCTTCTTCACGTCCTTCTGGAGTGATTAATAAGATAGGTTGTTTAATATCTGTGATTAATGCACCTACCCAAGGAGCGAATTGACCATCTAATCCGATAAAGATAGCTCCTGGTATATGTCCACTAGCGAAGTCTGAAGCAGAACGTACGTCTAATAATAAGGCACCAGACTCTTCTGCTAAAGCTTGGAACTCTTTTGGAGTAAGGGCTTTGTTGTTATTGATGATCGTCTCTACATTCTCATATCCTTCTTTATTTAACTTCACATTTAGTGGGAAGTATGCAGGAGGAGGTAGTAGACCATCTGTTACTTCTTTTACGAACTCTGCTTCTGTCATATCAGCACGTAGTGCATAGTTCGTTTGTTTTTGATCCCCTAGGGTACCAACAGTTTCTTTGCTTAAGTTCTTTCCACAAGCAGACCCAGCACCATGCGCAGGATATACGATAACATCATCTGCTAACGTCATAATCTTCGTGCGTAAGCTATTGTATAGCGTAGCTGCTAATTGCTCTTGAGTCAAGTCAGCCGCTTTCTGAGCTAAGTCAGGACGACCTACATCACCTAAGAATAACGTATCTCCACTGAAGATAGCGTGATCTTTTCCATTCTCATCTTTTAGTAAGTACGTAGTACTCTCCATCGTATGCCCCGGAGTGTGTAATGCTGTGATTGTGATATTTCCTATTTTAAATACCTCTCCATCTGTAGCAATATGTGCCTTAAACGTTGGGTTAGCATTTGGTCCGTATACGATAGGAGCATTTGTTTTCTCAGCTAATGTAACGTGTCCACTCACGAAGTCTGCATGGAAGTGTGTTTCGAAGATATATTTAATCGTCGCATTATCTTTAGCCGCTCTGTCTAAGTAAGGCTGTACCTCTCTTAGTGGATCGATGATAGCAACTTCTCCGTTGCTCTCTATATAGTAAGCTCCTTGAGCTAAACATCCTGTATAAATTTGTTCTATTTTCATATTGTAGTTTATTTCTTTGTTTGTAGTAAAAGTAAGAAGATGTTTTTAAAATGACAGTAACTTAGGTTACAAACTATAAAAACACTTCCTTAATTAGGATATAAATAGCCATGATTAGTACGAAATAACCAAAGCACTTTTTTAAATTTTTATCAGGAACGTACTTTGTTAAATAGATACCGATGAAGATCCCTACCATAGATATCCCGCTAAAAGTAAGTAGCATCGCCCAGTCCATAGCGGTATGACCTAGATCGCCTAAGAATCCTATTAAGGACTGTATAGCGATAATGCATAATGAGGTGCCGACAGCTTGTCTCATAGGCATCTTGGCAAATAAGACTAAAGCAGGAATGATTAAGAATCCTCCACCTGCACCTACTGTACCTGCTAGCAGTCCGATCAAGATACCTTGTAATACTAGCCCTGATAAGGCCGGCTTAGTATCTATTGCCTCTATTTCTTTTTTTGGTCTGATCATTTTAGTTGCAGAAGTGAACATCACTAAGGCAAATAAGACCATCAGCACAATATTCTTATCTATACTCCAGCTACCGATGGATATTACATCTGGTACGAGTGGCAGTAAGTAGGCTCTCGTGATATATACTGTGATGACAGAGGGTATCCCGAAGAGCAATACTGTTTTTAGATCTACTTTTTTGTCTATATAGTTTTTTATACCTCCTACTAGGGAAGTAGATCCTACTATGAATAGTGAGTATGCTGTAGCTACGAAGGGCTCTACCTTCATGATATACACGAGGATAGGCACGGTGAGTATAGAGCCACCACTACCGATAAGACCTAGTGATATCCCGATAAGTAAGGCTAGAGCATACCCTATTAATGCTGTATAATCCATATCTGTACTTAAGGCTTAAGTAGCTCGATATATTTTCTATTGAGCTGTATAATACCTTCGTTTTCTAAAGTTTTTAGTATTCTAGAGATTACTACTCTAGAGGTATTTAGTTCGTCAGCTAATTCTTGATGTGTATTGTTGATAAATCGACTGTTGTATATCTTCGCTTTACTTCTCAGTAAGTTACATAGACGTTCTTCCATATTCATGAAGGCAAGACTATCTATAGCAGTTAGCATTTCGTTCATACGGTTGTTATAACTGTTGAGTACGAAGTTTCGCCAACTCTTATATTTTACCAGCCATTCATCCATTTTTCCTACAGGAACTAAGACTACACTACCATCGCGTTCTGCTATAGAGCGCACCTGACTCTTCGTCTCACCTAAGCAGCAGGTCAGTGTCATCGCGCAGGTATCTCCTTCTTCTATATAGTATAGGACTATCTCTCCCTCTCGCTGATCTTCTCTGATGATTTTGATAGCACCTTCTAGGAGTAGAGGAATCTTCTTGATGTATTCTCCTATCTCCATTAGTTTTTCTCCTTCTTTAAAGTCTTTTATAGTAGAGACTTCTATAATCTCGTCTAGTAGTTTCTCTTCAAAGATAGAGCGGTACTTGTTTCGTATGATATGTTCCATAAAAGAATAAACAAATGAATTAATGGTTCTAAGTTACTTTATCGAGACAATATATCAAAAGTATTAGCTCCTTTAATCCATATTGATTATTAATGAGGAAGCCATTTTCTGATCAGTCCATAGAACCAAGTCCCTAATAATGCTCCGATGATGGCAACCAGAATAGGTAAAAAACCTGCTCCAAATAAGGCAAACATAGGCCCAGGACAAGCTCCTCCTAATGCCCATCCTAACCCGAAAAAGATACCTCCTATTAGATAGCGTGGTACACTCTTCTCTTTTGGGGTGAACTCTATTGGGTTACCAGAGAAGTCTTTGATATTCTTTTTCTTGATAATATAGGTTGCGATAACAGCGATAGTTAATGCAGTTCCCATAATACCGTACATGTGGAAGCTGTCGAATTGGAACATTTCATATATTCTGAACCACGATGCCGCGCCAGACTTAAACATTCCTATCCCGAAAAGCATTCCGACTAATAAATAGGCTAATTTTTTCATTGTATCTTATTGATATAAATATTGTTAATCACTTGTGTTAGAAAATAAAAGGGAACAGTAGGTGTACCATAATTAACCCTCCTATAAAGAAACCAATTACAGCTATCAAGGAAGGCAATTGTAGATTACTCAACCCACTGATTGCATGTCCTGAAGTACATCCTCCTGCATATCTAGAACCAAACCCTACGAAGAACCCTGCTAATAATAGTAGTCCGATAGATTTAATAGAACCGAATACTTCATTAGAGAATAGCTCTGTCGGTATATATGCCTTGCCAGCACTTTCTATACCTAGTGTATGTAGCTTCTCTATCGTCTGATCGGCTAGTGGTATCGCTGCTGGCTCTACACTCAAGAAGTGGTATGCGATGAACCCTCCTAGGATAGTACCTACTAAGAAAAGTAAGTTCCACGTCTGAGCTTTCCAGTTAAAGCAGAAGAAATCACAACTCTTACCTGCTCCCATCATCGAGCACATGGTGCGTAGATTAGAGGAAAACCCAAAAGATTTGCCCATTAATAAAAGTAATATAAGTGTAGTAGCGATGAATAATCCTCCTACATACCAAGGCCATGGGCCATATATCCATTCCATAACATTTAATTTAATAAGACAAAGTTCACGATTAAAATTGAGAAGAAATGTAACCTAGGATACACAGCACTTCTTTTTTGTTAGTACACCATTTATATTGAAAGATGATTGGATATAGGAATGTAAGTGAAAATTAATACTAAATAATACTGAGATAAGAGGAGAATACTGGGTGTATAAAAGGTGTATTGTTGGACAAAAGTGCTTCTACGTCCATAATTCTCGGGGTATTGTCCATGTATTGTCGAAGGAAATGCCTGTAAAGCCTTATTTTACTAGGTGTAAGGGGGGTATTGTGATTGAGGAGGTATAGGGCTGTTTTTGGGTTATTATATTGATAATTAGTGTATTGTTGTTTTTTTGGTGGTAAAAAAAGTAAATTGTTTTTTTAGAAAAATTGTTCTTATAGATGGTTTTTGAGGTAATTTTTTTAAAAAAGAAGGTGTTGAAAGAGAATTTCGGGTATAAATAGGAGCTTATTTATGCTGAAAACAAAAAAAAGTATTTTCTTTTTTTGAAAGAATAGATTTATATCTGAATAGAATTTTAAACAGAATGGTGGGAAAAGTTTGTGAGAGTTTATTAGTCGATATGAGTGGTTTTTAGTAGTTTTATAGAACTTAAAAAATTGAACCCAAAACTTAAAAATAGATATACTTATGAAAAATACAAAGCACAACGTTGTATTTCAATTAAACACAGACAACATTAACGAACAGAATGCACTAATGACTTATGTATCTAATGTTAGAAATCACTGGAAAGAGGATGTAACAATACAAGTAGTCGTGCATGGGCCTGGTATCGGAATGCTTAGAAAAAGCAAGACGATGGTAGGAGAGCCTCTTAAGGTAGTGATGCAAAAAGGTATACAATTCTTTGCGTGTGAGAATACAATCAATGCTCGCAAAATAGAGAAATCAGATATTATCGAGAATGTAGGATTCGTACCTTCAGGATTAGTTTATATCATCGAAAAACAAGAAGAAGGTTGGTCTTATATAAAATGTAATTTTTAAGATTTTGTATAGATAGAGAGTGGTATGACTCTCTTTACCTTTGTATATCAAATAAGGCAAAATAATGAAATTTAATACGGATGCGTTCTGTTCATTCATTGGAGCAGACATTATAGGAAACAGTAAGAGTGAATATGTAGATATTTCGAATATATCCGTAGACAGTAGGTCATTGCAGAATGATCAGCACACTTTATTTTTTGCATTAAAAGGAGGTAATCATGATGGTCATGATTATATCGAAGAATTGGTAAATAAAGGAGTCAGATATATCGTCATCTCTGACCAGACTAAGGTACGTCCTATAGAAGGAGTACTTTTCTTTAAAGTAAATAATACATTAGCTGCACTTCAGGGTGCGGCTATTTTTCATAGAGATCGTTTTGATTTTCCAGTTATCGGAATTACAGGTAGTAAAGGAAAGACGGTAGTAAAGGAATGGCTTAACTATCTACTGAGCGAAGAGTATAAGATCATCAAGAGCCCTAAGAGTTATAATTCTCAGACGGGTGTGCCACTATCTGTATTTGGGATAGAGGAGAAGCACAACTTAGGTATCTTCGAAGTTGGAATATCTACTGTGGGTGAAATGGAGAGACTTGCTAAGGTGGTCAAGCCTACTATAGGTGTTTTTACAGCACTTACAGAAGAGCATGGAGAAGGTTTTCGCTCATTAGAAGAAAAAGTGAGTGAGAAAGCTAAACTATTCCAGGATGCTGAGGTAGTTATTTGTGAGCAGAATGAGTTGTTATTACAATATTTTAGTTCTGTTGCTTCTGTATATACTTGGAGTCTGACAGATACGTCAGCGAATGTCTATGGACAGCTTCATTCCTCTAGTCTTACTGTATCTATTGATCAAGGTGATTCGTACTCAGTAGAACTTCCATTCACAGATGATAGTTCTGTGCGTAATATAATGACTTGTATTAGTACGATGTCTTGCTTAGGGTATGACTCAGAGAAGATAGCACAGCGTATCCATGGACTCTATCCTGTAGAACTGCGTATGCAGGTAAAGAATGGAGTGAATAACTGTACCATAATAGATGATGCTTATAATGCAGATTATCAGTCGCTATCTATCGCTCTTGACTTTCTAGAGAAGCATAAGGTGAGTGCGTCTAAGACTGTGATACTATCAGATATATTTAAGAGTGGGTATGAGGAGGAGGAGATATACGGTCAGTTAAAAGAGCTGTTATCTACACATCAGATAACTCGTGTGATCGGTATAGGAGAGCATATAAGTAAGTATCTAATCGGGACGACGAATACTTATCTATATAGAGACACTGAAGAGTTCTTACAGAAAGTATCAGTAGAGGATTTTAGTGATGAGAATATCTTAGTCAAAGGGGCTAGAGGATTCCGCTTTGACAGAATCGTCACGATGCTAGAGAAGAAAACACATGAGACTGTACTAGAAGTTAATCTTACTGCGATGTGTCACAACCTTAATTTCTACCGTTCAAAGCTAAAGCCAGAGACTAAAGTGATGGTTATGGTGAAGGCATTCGGATATGGGAATGGTAGCTATGAAGTAGCGAAATTATTAGCTCATGAGAAGGTAGATTATCTAGGAGTAGCTTTTGCAGATGAGGGTATAGAATTGCGCAAGGCTGGTGTGAATACTAAGGTTATCGTGATGAATCCTGAGATTAATGCATTCTCAGCGATGATAGCGTATGATCTAGAGCCGGAGGTGTACTCTGTACGTGAGCTTAATGCATTCTTAAAAGTAGCTAGAGAACGCAACTGCTATGAATATCCTATCCATATCAAGCTGGATACGGGTATGCATAGGCATGGTTTCTTGACAGAGGATCTAGACGAGTTAATAGAAGTGCTTAGACATACTAATGTAGTCGAAGTCAAATCTATATTCTCACATCTATCATCAAGTGATATGCCTGAATATACAGACTTTACGCTTGGACAGATAGAGATGTTTACACATAACTCAGATAAATTAATACAAGAATTAGGGATTAACCCGATACGCCATATTCTGAATACATCTGGTATTTTTAACTTTTCGGAACATCAGTTTGATATGGTTCGATTGGGAATAGGATTGTATGGAGTTGGTAATGATAGAGAAGAAATGCAACAATTGGCTAATGTTAGTACGCTTAAAACTCGCATTATGCAAATCAAAGAAATTAAGGATAAAGACAGTGTAGGATACGGTCGAAGATTTCGCGCAGAAGGTAAAACACGTATCGCTACAGTGCCAATAGGATATGCTGATGGAGTACATCGCTCATGGGGGCCTGTGGGCTATGTCTTAGTAAATGGGCAAAAAGCAGAGATCACAGGATCTATCTGTATGGATATGTTAATGATCAATGTGACAGAAATAAAATGTCAAGAAAATGATGAAGTTATTATTTTTGGTAAAGACTTGCCAGTCACTATTATAGCAGATAAAATAAAAACAATACCATATGAGATTTTAACAAGTATTGCACTTCGCGTTAAAAGAATTTTTTTTATAGAGTAAAAAAGTTATATTTTTAACTATTCAAAACTTAAACAATAAAGACTATGGGATTTGTAAAAGAATTTAAAGAATTCGCTGTCAAAGGCAATGTAATGGACCTAGCGGTAGGGGTAATCATCGGGGGAGCATTCGGTAAAATTGTAACGAGTGTTGTAAACGATGTTATTATGCCATTAGTATCTGCTATTATCGGAACACCTGATTTCACTAATATGTATGTAGTGTTAAAAGGTGATGCACCTGATGGGGCACCTCTAGCAGCAGCAAGAGGAATAGATGGTAATGTTGTATTTGCTTATGGTAGCTTTATTACAGAGGTAATCAACTTTACATTGTTAGCTCTATGTGTATTCCTTTTAGTAAAAGGAGTTAACTCATTAAGAAAGAAAGAGGAGGCTGCACCAGAAGCACCTGCAGGACCACCAGCACCAACTCAAGAGGATCTTTTAGCAGAAATCAGAGATTTGTTAAAGAAACAATAATATTATGACTGTGGTTTCTTAAAATCGCTTTGTGATAATAAAAAAGGGTATACTTTATGTATACCCTTTTTTATTGACCTTATCTGACATAGTAGTTAATATAAATAAATTATAGTGTGTAATTTTTATTAAATATATTTAAAAGTTTATATTATTTAATAAATAGTGTATTATGATGATAATTTGATAAAAATCACATTACCTCTAGTTTTTGATAATATTATGTTATTTATTTGTTAATGATAAATTAATTAATAGTTAACAAGTATGAAGAAAGGTTTACTTAAATTCTTTTTCTTCTCATTAGCACTTACAGTTACTGGAAGTGTGTATGCGCAAGAAAAGGTAATTAAAGGAAGAGTTGTGGCTTCTGATGATGGTTCATCATTGCCTGGCGCTACTATATTTGTCAAAGGTACTAAAGAGGGAGTACAGACAGATATAGATGGAAATTACTCTATTAAGGTAAATGGTAAGGACGCCGTTCTTGTGTTTGAATTCATGGGATTCAATTCAGCAGAGAAGAAAGTCGGAGAGCTAGCAGTTATCAATGTTTCTTTAGGAGAAGCAACGGAGATGATTGACGAAGTAGTGATTAATACAGGGTATCAGACTATTACTAAACGTAAGGAGGCTGGAGCTGTAAGTCGTATCGAAGCGAAAGATCTTAAGGTAGATGGGGTAGCGGATGTGAGTAGAATGATCGAAGGTAAGGTAGCAGGGGTGACTATACAGAACCCTTCAGGTACTTTCGGAGCTGCTCCTAAAATTACTATTCGTGGAGCTTCTTCTATTATGGGAGATACTAAACCACTATGGGTTATTGACGGGGTGGTTCAAGAGGATATTATCAATGTATCTTTTGAACAATTGGCATCAGGTAACTCTGAATCTGTATTGAGTTCTGCTTTGTCTGGAATTAATGCAGATGATGTATTGAGTATAGATGTACTTAAAGACGCGTCTGCAACGGCTATCTACGGTTCTCGTGCTATGAATGGGGTAGTGGTGATCACTACTAAATCTGGTAGAAGAGAAACACCTATGAGTATCAGTTATAGTATGGAGAATACATTGCGTCCTATACCTCAGTATAGCCAATATGATGTGATGAACTCTCAAGATAATATGATGGTTTATCGAGAGCTTCAAAGCAAAGGGTATTTAGATTACTCTTCTATGTTATATGGGCGTAACAGTGGGGCTTATGGTATCATGTATCGCGCTATGAACCAATATGATCCTGTACATAATCAGTACGGAGTGTATAATAGTCAGGCTGCACAGAATAGCTTTCTACAAACACATGAAAAAGCAAATACAAATTGGTTTAAAGAATTGTTTAGACCATCTATTGTGCAACAGCATTCATTAAGTTTTAACGGAGGAGGAAAGAATAGTGCATATTTTGCTTCTGTTGGTTATTTAGCAGATTCGGGATGGTCTATTGCTGATAAAGTACATCGTTTAACAATGAACTTAAAAAATACATTCTTTGTTAATGACAAATTAAAAATTTCATTATCATCAATTGCTTCTGTACGTGATCAAAAAGCACCTGGAGCTTATGATGCTGAGAAAGATGTAGTAAATGGCTCTGTAAAACGTGATTTTGACATTAATCCATTTAGTTATGCTTTAAATACAACTAGAACATTGCGTCCTTATGATAATAAAGGTAATTATGAGTATTACAGAAGTAATTGGGCTCCATTCAATATCATGAATGAGTTAGACAATAACTATATGGATATTGATGTAAAAGATATTCGTTTCCAAGCAGATATTGATTATAAAATACTACCTAACTTAACGTATAATCTAAGTGGGTCAGCTCGTTATGCTACAACTAAACGTGTACATAACGTAACTCAAGATTCAAATGTAATAGCAGCGTATAATGCTGATGAGTCTACTGTAGAACGTGATCAAAATATATTCTTATATAAAGATCCTAATAATGCTGCATTACCTCCAACACCTATCATGACAAATTCAGGATTAAAGAGAACATATACGAATGATATGACTTCTTTCTTATTGAGAAATAGTTTTACTTACGATAACGTGTTTAACGATGTACATGAATTAGATGTATTCGGAGGAACAGAGATGAGAGTTGTAAATCGTAATAAGGATTATTTCTTAGCGCAAGGAGTTCAATTTGACAAAGGGATGACTACTTATCCAGAGTTATTGGCAATGCGTAAATTGTTAGAACAAGGAGGAGAGTATTTTAACTATGGAGAAGAGAGAGAGCGAACAGTTGCTTTTTTTGCTAGAGCGGCATATACTTATGATAGACGTTATACTGTGGCTCTAACAGGACGCTATGATGGATCAAATAGACAGGGGGATACAGGTTCTTCTAGATGGTTACCAACATGGACTGCTTCAGGAAAGTGGAATATCTCTAGTGAAAAGTTTATGGAGAACTCACATACGGTGAGTAATTTAGCTTTACGCGCTTCTTATGGTTTAACTGCAACATCAGGACCAGCTACGAATTCTTTAGCTATTTATAAACCTTATGTTACTCCTAGACCTAATTTAGGTAATATAGAGAATGGTATTAGTATTAAAGATCTTCAAAATACTGATTTAACTTGGGAGAAACAGCACGAATTAAACGTAGGTGTTGATTTAGGATTATGGAATAATAGAGTGCAATTAGTGGCAGATGTTTACGAGAGAAAAGCATTTGATTTAATTGATTATATCAGAACTTCAGGTATTGGAGGTCAGGAAATTAAACTCGGTAATAATGCAGATATGCGTACTAGAGGAGTTGAGTTTGGAATTACTACAACTAATATTAAAACACCTGAGTTTAGTTGGTCAACTACAGTTAATGGTTCTTATTATGATCAAGAAGTTACTAGTTTACAAAATACTCCACGTGTACTTGATTTAGTTCAAGGATTTGGAGGTAACGTTGTAGGAAAACCTCGTAACTCTTTATATTCATACCAATTCACGGGACTGAATCACTTAGGATTACCAACATTTGCACAAGCACCTGGTGAAACAAACGTTATTGGGGGAGCAAATTTCCAAGATACAACTAATCCAACAGGATACTTAAAGTATGAAGGATCTATTGAGCCAAATAAAACTTTAGGATTAACTAATACATTCACTTACAAAAACTGGAGCTTAAATTTCTTAATTGTTGCTTCAGGAGGAAATAAGATCAGATTATATCCATCTTATGCAAGTAGATACAATGATACGGATGTATTTGGTAAAACATTTGAAGACCGTTGGATTAACCCAGGAGATGAGAACTTTACAAATGTTCCTACAATTCCTGATTTAACAACAGCTAATACAGTAGGGGCTACATCAATTTTAAGAGGATATAATACGTATAATTATTCTTCAGAGCGTGTAGCTGATGGAGGTTTTGTGAGATTAAAGAATGTTTCTTTGACTTATGAATTCCCTGATCACTTTAAGCGATCTATGAAAATGTCTAATTTCTCATTGCGTTTTAATGCGACTAATCCATGGTTAATCTATGCTGATAAGAAGTTAAATGGAGAGGATCCAGAGTTCTACAGAACAGGAGGGGTAGCAATGCCACAAACAAGTCAATATACATTGACACTTAATGTTGGTTTTTAAATTATAGATTATTATGAAGAGAGTAAAGATATTAGTTGGTTTATTGTTCTTGGCTACAGCTACAGTAGGGTGTAGTGACTTTCTTTCGGAAGTACCAGACAATAGAACCCAAATAGATACACCTAAAAAAGTTAGTGAATTATTAGTAGGTGCTTACCCTTCTGCTACACATGTTGAGTTTGCAGAAGAGATGAGTGATAACGTTATTGACAACGGAAAACTAAATCAATCAACATTACAAAGCGAGCAGAACTTTACTTGGGTAGTGAATACGGAAGAAAGTTATGAAACACCAAAAGCGTTTTGGATGGCTTGTTATGAGGCAATTGCAAATGCAAATGCAGCATTAGATGCTTTATCTAGTATGGAAAAGGAATATGCAAATAAACCTTCTTTTAAATATGGATTAACTCATTTAAGAGCGGAGGCATTATTAGCTCGTGCTTATAATCACTTTATGTTAGTAAACTTATGGGCTAAGCACTATAATCCTGCTACAGCTGAAAGTGATCTAGGGATACCTTATGTTACTGAAGTAGAAAATGTACTTTTAAAAGAATATAAACGTCTTAGTGTTGCAGAGGTATATAAGTTAATTGAACAAGACTTACTTGAAGGACTTATTGGAATTAAAGGAGCTCAATATGAATCAGCAAATATAGCTAAGTATCATTTTACAGAAGCTTCTGCTAAGGCTTTTGCAGCTCGTTTTTATCTATATAAAGGAGAGTTTGCTAAGTCAATTGAATATTCTAATACGTTAGGAGATTTACCTATTGGTAAGCTAAGAGATGTTGCTGGTACTGCTGATTTTTCAACTGCTCAAAATGAAATTCACTTCTCGAGAACAGAGTTAGACACAAACCTGTTAGTAGTAACATCTCCTTCTAGAAAGAAGAGAACTACTTATGCATCTAGATTTGTACTTACTCAAGGAGAAGCAACTAAGGGAGATAAAGGATTGTTTAGTTCAAGTACTAATCCAGTTTCAGAAGTTATTAAGTCGCCAATGAATTGGAATTATCCTAATGCGAACTATAGTAATAATGACGCTTTTTATGTTCCTAAGTTTAATGAATATTTTAAGATTAATGACTTCACTAATATGACAGGTATTCCTCATGTTACTTTTGTACTATTTTCAAATGATATGTTGTATTTAGATCGTATGGAGGCTTTTGTGATGGAGAATAGAATTGATGAAGCAATTAAAATGTATACTTATTTAGTGTTATTAAGAACAGAGCTTCCTCCACAGTTTAAACCTGAAAGTTTAATAGGAATTTTACAGTATGAGGATATTGAAAAGTTGATTGGTTATGAGGAAGGAAAGTACTCGCCCATAACAAAAATTAATAGAGAACAGGCCGTTATGCTTGAGGCAATATCGGAAATGAGAAGAAGAGAAGGATTCCAAGAAGGATATCGTTGGTTTGATATTAGAAGATTTAATTTAGAGGTTAAACACAAACTAACGGGTGGTTCAGAACATATACTTCAAAAAGGTGATTTGAGGTATCAATTACAGTTACCACAGGTTGCTTTAGATAGAGGAATACCAGCTAATCCAAGATAAATACAATAAAATCAAGTAATTATGATAATTAAAAATATAGTTAAAGGAGCAAGTATTGTGTTTACTACGACGCTATTAATGACTGCTTGTTCTAAAGATGACTCATTGCGCAGTGAATCTATTTTTGATACAACAGAAAAGCCAAAAACAGAATTAGATCTGTGGATTGAAGCTAAATATACTAAACCTTATAATATTGCTGCTACCTATTTATGGGACGAAGCAATGGGTAAAGCTGATAAAACGCTATATCCTCCAAAGGTGTCTAGTGTTAAACCAGCTCTTCAAGTTATTAAGAAGATTTGGATTGATAGTTACTCTGAAATAGGAGGTGAAGATTTTGTAAAAAAGATAGCTCCTAGACAATTGCACTTAATAGGTAGTTATAACCTAAATCACAATGGTACAATTGTATTAGGTGATGCTGGGGGTGGTGCCAAAATCACATTGTATAATACTGATTTTTTAAACTTAAAAAACATAGATAATGTAAAACAGTTTGTACATACTATACAACACGAGTATATCCATATTTTAAACCAAACTAAGCCTTATGACTTAACAGCTTGGACTGATGTCGCAAAAGGTGGAGGGTATACTTCTTCTTGGTATAATCAAACTGCAAAAGCAAGTAACGCTCTTGGTTTTGTTACTCCTTATGCTCGTAACAACTATGATGAAGATTTTGCTGAGACTGCATCTTTTGTACTTGAAAAAAGTAAAACAGAATTGGCTGCATTTATGTTAACTGTACCAGAACCAGGTAGAGCTGTTATTCAACGTAAGATTGACATTGTAGAAAAGTACTTTAAAGAGCAATTCGATATGGACTTTTATGCTTTACGTGATGCTGCAGAGAGAAATACTAATGCTGTAGTATCGGGTGAGGTAGAAGAATAATATTATAAAGACTTTTAATTATGAAAAAATATATAGCAAAGGCTTTTTTAGCGACAATAATTCTTGCTGGAGTAGTTTCTTGTCAAAAAGAGGAAGATAGAGTTTTTGATAAATCTGTAGCAGAAAGACTTTCTGAACAAGAGAAAAAGCTAAAAGATCTATTACTTTCTTCTGAATATGGGTGGAGAGTAGTATATTTTACTGATACAGATGGACTAGGAGGATTTACATATTTAATGAGGTTTAAAGATGCTCGTAATGTCGAAATGGTATCTGATTTTGATCTTTCTGGACAAACAATTGAAAATAGTGAATACACTATTCAACAAAGAGCTACAACAAGTTTAATATTTACTACCCGTACAAAAATCCATGAATTGTCTGATCCAATAAATTCCCCTTATGAATCTGGTCAAGGTTACTATGGTGAATATCAATTTGGTTACTTTGGTAATACAGAGAATGAAATTCATTTTAGAACAGCGAAGAAGGATAGAGAAGTTGTTTTTGTAAAAGCGACTAAAGAAGATTGGGAGAATTTTAAATCGATTCCATCAATGATTGGAAAAATGTCTTCTTTAGATAAACCCTATTTTAGAACTTTACAAATTAAGACAACTGGCGAAGTGAAAGCATACGATTTAGCATATTCTCCTTCTGTTAGATTTATTGAGATCGAAGGGGGAGATAATGTAGTTGATGGCTCTGCTTTTGGTATTAGTTTTAACCCTCAAGGTATAAAAGTAGCACCTGCACTTAAAGTTGGAAGCGATTTGGTTACACAGTTTGATTATAATGCGAAAACAGGTGATTTTGAATATAATGCAAACGGAAATTTTGCATCTATTCAATATAGTTTTGCACCAATTAATACTTACTCAGACTATAAGAAAGTTTTGAATACGCCTGAGGTTAAGCAAGATAGGTTATTCCAGTTTCAAAGTAATACTTCATTAATTAACTCTAAAAGTAATTCTCCTCTATTTTTAAAGATGTTGAATGATTTAGGGAAAACTGCATTAGGAGGATATAATTTAGATTTGATTATATTTAACTTTAATGATAAAGAAGATAATGGAGAATCTAGTTACATCAGATATAGATATAAAGGAGTAAATTATTATTATGAGTTTAAGAATCTTGATGGAGATATAGCTGTTAAGGTTGCAGAAGGTAAATGGTATGGAGGAGCAGCAAGAGTTCCTCAAGAACTTCAGAAGTTTAATCATGGTTTAATGCAAGAGAATATTTTTGTTAAACAAGAGAACTTTAAAATCCAGTATTCTAATCCAGTCGTTACTTTTATTGGAAGTAAAGAAGGTATAGCATTCTCTACATGGGATGTAGGAGTGCCTAAGACTTTCTAAAAAAATATAAATTATTGATTAGTTAAAGCCGCTCATTCGAGCGGCTTTTTTTGTAGCTTATAAAAGCTGTATATACCATTGAGTAAAATGTTTCTTTAAGATTTTTTATTATTCAAGTATATTTGTCTGCGTAATTAAATAGATAAGATGCCTTTAGTAAAAGAAATCAAAGGAATAACCTACAAGGTGTTAGTTTGGAAAGTAGAAGAGAATCTCGAGGAACTGATGAATGGTGTTGTTCTACAGGAGCGTTCTTCTGAGCGATTAAAAGGAATGAAATCTGAAGTACACCAAAGGGGATTTATGGCAGTGAGACAGTTGCTGTACTATGGAGGATATAGTGATAACGACTTGTGTTATGATATAAACGGTAGACCTAGTCTTAGTGATGGTTCATTTATCTCTATTTCGCATTCATTTGAGTATGCTAGTATTATCATTGGTAAGGAGAATGTAGGTATAGATGTAGAGAAGAAGCGCGATAAGATAAAGCGTATTGCAAATAAGTTTTGCAATGAAGAAGAACTAAACACAGCTTTCAATGCTTTGGATGAGATTGATACATTGACAGAGATATGGTGTGCGAAAGAAGCTATGTTTAAGATGTGTGAGTCACGTAGCCTAAGTTTTAAAA
The DNA here is from genome assembly GCF_004337635.1 of Myroides odoratimimus. Taxonomy (NCBI): domain Bacteria; kingdom Pseudomonadati; phylum Bacteroidota; class Flavobacteriia; order Flavobacteriales; family Flavobacteriaceae; genus Myroides; species Myroides odoratimimus. Next base: position 793,016 of record NZ_CP037427.1, on the reverse strand, counting down.
GTGATATGCAGGTAGAACTTAAAACGAAAGAATGTTTTGTTAATAATGAAATTTTTAATCAAAAATTCGAATATAAAACAATAGAATTAGATAATTTTGTGTTGGTTTATGCATTAGAGTCTTAATGCTATTGTAATTTTAAAAAGATAATTAGTACTTTTGAGAAAAATATAGATGATGAAAAACAATTTTGAAAATGTTGATTACACGCTTCCTGTAGCTATGGAATCTGAAGTAGTAAGAGCACAGTTTTATAAAAAGACGTATGCTACTTTAGCAGCAGGAGTATTAGCTTTTATTGTATTAGAGGCTATTATGTTGAACACTCCTTTCATTGTAGAAGGGATGTTTACTATTATTGGGATGGGTAAGTTCTCATGGTTGATCGTGCTAGGTGCCTTTATGGGGATCACTTGGTATGCACAGAGACTTGCTGATAACTCAGTAGATAGAAAGGTGCAGTATGCAGGACTGTTTCTATATGTATTAGCAGAGGCATTTATCTTTGTGCCTATTTTATATATCGCTATGTCTATGACTAATGACCTTACTCTGATTTCTCAGGCAGGTATTATGACATTGGCTTTATTTGGAGGATTGACTGGAGTAGTATTTAGCTCTAATGCTAACTTCTCTTTTATGAGATCTATCCTTAGTATTGGATTCTTCTTAGCTTTAGGTACTATTATTTGTGGTATGATCTTCGGATTTAACCTTGGGTTATGGTTCTCTTTAGCGATGGTAGCTTTAGCTTCTGGATCGATCTTATACTCTACATGGCAGATTAAAAATGAATACGCAGCTAACCAACACGTACCAGCTGCTCTATCATTATTTGCTTCGTTAATGTTACTTTTCTGGTATATTCTGAGAATTGTAATGAGTAGAAACAACTAATTAGAAAGATATATTATACTTTTGAACCGCATTCCATGAAGAGTGCGGTTTTTTATTTTAAGTGTATTTGTTATGATTGACTTTTTTTTTGGAGCATATAGAGAGACTAGTACGCTTCAGATAGTGTTAGAATCTATCGTATTTATCTTTGGGATTATGAGTGTATGGTATGCAGGTAAGGAGAACATCCTTGTCTACCCTACAGGTATTATCGCTACGATTATCACTGTTTACTTACTCTATGTGATAGGATATTATGGAGATATGATTTTGAATGGGTATTACTCTATCATGAGTGTTTATGGTTGGTATAACTGGTCTAGACAGAAAGATGGGGATACTCTTCTAAAGATTAGTCGTACGAACACTAGTGAGAAGATTAAAGGACTTATCATATTCGCAGTTACTCTTGTGATCATCTATGGCGTATATCACTTCTCTGGCAAAGAGATCCTACCTGAGAACTATATAGATATTATCACATCAGGTATCTTCTTCACAGGAATGTACTATATGGCACTAAAGAAGATAGAGAACTGGACACTGTGGATCATAGGAGATATTATCTCTGTTCCGTTATATGCTTATAGAGGATATGGGATATTAGCAGTACAATTTGCTATCTTTACAGTATTAGCTACGATGGCTTATATATCGTGGTATAAAACAATAAATAGAGAAAAATGCTTAGAGAAATAATAGAAAGAGAACTGACATTTAAGGCTGTACGCAGTAGCGGAGCTGGTGGTCAGAATGTAAATAAAGTATCGTCTAAAGTGGTTCTGTCTTGGGACTGTCTAAACTCTCAAGGAGTAACAGAAGAAGAGAGAACACTACTATTAGAACGACTAAAGAATAGATTTAATAAAGAAGGTGTGCTTATTCTAGACGCGGATAATACACGTAGTCAGGTTAAGAATAAAGAGATTGTTATTGATCGTTTCTTTCAGTTATTAGCGATAGGACTACACATCGAGAAAGAACGTAGAGAGACGAAAACTCCTCGTAGAGTATTGCAAAAAAGAAAAGATAATAAACAACAGAATTCTTTAAAGAAAGCCTTGAGAAAGAGAGTGTTTTAATCAAAAAGGTGTTAAACATCTCTTCTTCTTAGATATAGTTGTTTTTCTCTAGAAAAACAGCCTATATTTGTACCATAAATCTCAAAGGGGTGCCGTACGGCTGAGATCATACCCATAGAACCTGGGCGGGTAATGCTGCCAAGGGAGTATATACAGTTCATTCTAGAACTGTTGTGGACTAGTGTAATTATTAATTAATAAGAATAATTGCCCCTTTTATTTGTAGATATTTTTTTTACGAATGAAAAAAACATTACTTCAATCTTTATTGTTAACTGCTGTTTGTGCAAGTTCGACCTATGCACAAGAGAAACAGGTTAAAGATTCTATTCAACAATCAACACTTAACGAGATCGTATTATCAGCTGTTCGTGCAGATGAGAAGACGCCTATCGCTTATGCTAACTTGTCTAAGAATGAGATCGGAAAGCGCAATCTCGGACAAGATATCCCTACCATCATGTCTTATATGACCTCAGTAGTGACTACTACAGATGCCGGTAATGGGATAGGGTACTCTAGCTTCAGGGTACGAGGATCAGACGCTACACGTGTCAACGTGACCTTAAATGGGATTCCATATAACGATGGAGAGTCACAAGGTTCGTTTTGGGTAAATATGCCAGACTTTACATCATCTGTCCAGAATCTACAGTTACAGCGTGGTGTAGGTACTTCTACTAACGGATCAGCAGCATTCGGTGCGAGTCTTAATCTAAAGACAGATGACTTCTCACATGAGGCGAATGGAGAAATCTCTAATTCTTTTGGAAGTTATAATACACGTAAGTCTACTGTCAAGTTTAGTACAGGATTGATCAATGATAAGTTCGAGATTGCGGGTCGTCTATCAGATATGAAGTCTGACGGGTATATAGACCGAGCTTCTTCTAGAATGAAGTCATACTACTTACAGGGAGTGTATGTAGGTGAGACGTCATTAGTGAAGGCTGTCGTATTCGGAGGAAAACAGAAGACGTATCAGGCGTGGAATGGTGTGTCTCAGGCAGACATAGATAAGTATGGTCGTCGTTATAATCCTGCAGGGAAGTATAAGGATGATCAAGGCAATACACAGTTCTATGACAATGAGACTGATAATTATATCCAGACGCACTATCAACTACATTGGAGTGAGAAGTGGTCACCAGCATGGTCATCTAACGTATCACTTCACTATACTAAGGGAGATGGATATTATGAGAACTATAAGACGAACCAGAAGTTTAAGACTTATGGATTCCAACCTATTATCGTAGACGGTAAGGAGGTAAATAAGACAGACCTTATCAGACAGAAGAGTTTAGCGAATCATTTCTACGGTATGGTGTTTAATACGAACTACACTACAGATAAGCTTAATGTAATCTTAGGTGGAGGAGCTAATAAATACGAAGGAGACCACTTCGGTAATGTGTTGTGGACTAGAGAACCTGTGAAGATAGCACCTAACTATGAGTACTACAGAGACGATGCTGTAAAGACAGATCTTAACTTTTACGCGAAAGCTACTTGGCAGTTCGCTGATCAGTGGAGTTTATATGGAGATATGCAGTATAGACGTGTTACTTATGAAGCTAACGGTATCGAGACAGGGTTAGTAGATGATAAATTTAACTTCTTTAACCCAAAAGGAGGTATTACTTATCAACTGAATGATTCGAACCAACTATATTTCTCTTATGCTAAAGGGAATAGAGAGCCGAATAGAAAGGACTACGAAGGCGAAGGAAAACCTAAGTCTGAGAGCATGGATGACTATGAGCTAGGATGGAGATTTAAAGGAGACCGTGCTACTGTGAATGTGAATGCGTACTATATGAAGTATAGAAACCAACTTATCTTAACAGGAGAAATAAACGATGTAGGAGCTATGTTAAGAGCGAATAGTGGTGATAGTTATAGAGCAGGTATCGAGATCGATGCGAATGTGAGAATATTAGATAAGTTATATTGGGCTCCTAGTATGACTATTAGTGCTAATAAGAATAAGAACTTTATGACTACAGTAGCTGATTTACCTGTAAACCTAGGTACTACGAATATCGCATTCTCTCCTGATTTTATTGCTTCTAATGCCATTACGTATTTACCTGTAGAGGGGATGAGTGTATCTCTTCTAACGAAGTTCGTAGGAGAACAATATATGGCCAACTTAGATGCTAAGGAATCAAAGCTTGATTCATACTTTATCAACGATCTAAGTGCTACTTATGAGTTCCCGATTAAAGGATGGGTACGATCAGTAGGCGTATCTGTATTGGCAAATAATATATTCAATGTAAAATATATGTCTAATGGATATTATGACCCAGAATGGGGACCTGCTTATTATCCACAGGCAGAGTTTAATATCTTGGCAGGACTGACTATTAAGTTCTAATCCATATTAATAAACAATCTAATAGGCTAGATTATTTATAGAGACCACCATAGCGATATGGTGGTTTTTTTTGACCTTGTTTTATCGTAATGTTGCTTTTAGTAAGATACTGTAGGTTTTATAAGGCATAATGAGCTAATATGGAGAGAATGACTCTATTTGCTCTTTTTGACTTATAATGGAGAGGTGTTTTGGTTTTAAATTATTGAAATATAGGTATTTATTCTTTTTTATTTTTATGTCGTTCGGAAGCTATTCGGTAATAACCAGTATTTACTTGGGTTGAGAGGATGTTTACCGAACCGTACTAAATCTCTACCCGAACCATCTCCACAAGAGAGTAAGGTACAAAAAAATACTCCGATGAAGGAGTATTGATATAGATTGATAGGATTTACTTATTAATAAGTCACGAAGATATTGTCACCACTTTTTCTTACTGGATAAGGCTTCAGTTGGTTGTATTTTAACCCTGGTTTTATAGACTGCCCATTACCTAGATAGAAGGCAGGTTCCTCTCCGTTATGTTGATGTTTATTGGTACAGTATACATACGGATCATTAGGTTTTTTTTGTACTAATCTAGAGGTAACAGGGTCAAACGCATGGTCAGGACAGGTTAGATCATAAGCGAAATATTGTGAGCCAGCGTTGAATATTGCTACACCTATAATGCCTTGACTATAATTCACATAAGTACCGTTCTGATATCTTAGGTAGTCTGCATCTGCTTGGTACAGATTTACCATAAGATTGACTTTTACATTGGGTAGATAAGGGTTGTGATACCCACTACCGCTTTTACTACATGCTATAGATATTAGTAAAGTAAATAGGATTAGAAATAATTTCTTCATTTTAATAAACTATTTGAAAAACAAATTTAATTATTTAACTTTGACAAATATAGTAGAACAGTTAATTATTGATTTAACGATAAAAATAAAAATATCTTTATAGCGAAGAATCCCGTTTTTATGGGATTTTTTCTATTTATATAAACGTGTTAATTATGAGTAAGATTTCGTATTATACTGCGGAGGGTCTTAAAAAACTAAAAGACGAGTTAGAGCAGTTGAAGAGTGTGGAGCGTCCAAAGGCATCTCAAGCTATTGCAGATGCGAGAGATAAGGGAGACTTATCTGAGAATGCAGAGTATGATGCCGCTAAGGAAGCACAAGGTTTATTAGAACTAAAAATAGCAAAAGTAGAGGAAGTAGTAGCTAATGCTAGGTTGATAGACGAATCTCAGTTAGATATGTCTAAGGCTTTAGTATTATCTAAAGTGAAAATAAAGAATCAAGCTAATGGAATGGAGATTACCTATACATTAGTAGCTGAAAGTGAAGCAGACTTAAAAGCTGCAAAAATTTCAGTAACTTCACCTATTGGAAGAGGACTTCTAGGCAAATCTGTTGGAGATGTAGCGGAGATCCAGGTTCCTAATGGAATCATGAAGTTTGAGATTCTTGAGATCACTAGAGACTAATTTTAAAAAGTATATTATGAGTTCTATTTTCACTAAAATCATTACTGGAGAGATTCCTGCCTATAAGGTAGCAGAGGATGATAATTTCCTTGCATTCTTAGATATTAATCCGAATGCAAAGGGACATACACTATGTATTCCAAAAAAGGAAATCAATAAGATTTTTGATATGGAAGAGGATCATTATATGGAATTGATGAGATTCTCTCGTAAGGTGGCTAAGGCGTTAGAGCTAGCTGTACCGTGTAAGAGAGTAGGGATGGCTGTAGTAGGGTTAGAAGTACCTCATGTACATGTGCATTTAATCCCTCTTCAAGAAATGGATGATATGCGTTTCATTAAGAAAGAAAAGCTAACTCCAGAAGAGTTCGAGAGTGTAGCTAAAGCTATTAACAGTCATTTATAAGACTGTATGGATAATGTAACAAAGGCTGTCTAGATTATAGATCAGCCTTTTTTTTGTGATATGTGATACAGAATGTAGTTCCTTTACCTATTTCTGATTGCGTTACTTTAATCTTTCCGTTTTGGAATTCTTCTACGATTCTCTTCGTTAGAGATAGTCCTAGCCCCCATCCACGTTTTTTAGTGGTATAACCAGGCTCGAATATTTTATTAAACATCTTCTTCGGTATCCCGCTTCCTGTATCTGTTACATAGATATTGACAGTCTTCTCACTATCCTGTATCAGGATAGCTAGTTTTCCTTTTCCTTTCATGGCATCGATAGCATTCTTGATTAGGTTCTCTATAGTCCAGCTATGTAATTCCTTGTTTAGAGGAATATTAATTTCGTAGTCAGGACAGTCTAGCGTGAAGATAATCTGCTTAGAGTTTCTCAGAGAGAAATAATCAAATGACTTCCTCGTCTCTGATACGATATCTACATTAGTTAGCTTCGGTATAGACCCGATCTTAGAAAAACGATCTGCTATTATCTGAAGTTTTTTGACATCTTTTTCTATTTCATCTGTAATTTCAGGGCTTACATTATCTAGCTTCATGATCTCTACCCAACCTAATAGTGAGGATAGAGGTGTACCTATCTGATGGGCTGTTTCTTTCGCCATTCCTGTCCATAGCTTGTTCTGAGTAGCGATCTTATTACTTCTATAGAAGTAGAATAGCAGTACTGTGAAGAATAAGAATATAAGTACTAATGTGACAGGGTAGTACTTTAGCTTGGTCAGTAAGGATGAGTTACCATAATAGACATACTGAGTTTGCTTACCTACTTTTAGGATAATAGGAGGGTTCTGAAACTTCAGTTTGCGCAGTAGAGCTTCTTTTTTCTCAGGAGTATTGACTATTTGTTCGTCTATATTGTTTAGAGAGATGATCTTATCATGCTCATCTGTCTGGATAATAGGGATAGTCTTATTCTCCATGATAATCAGAAAGGGTAGAGAAACGTCAGCTTCTATAGAAGTAGCTATATCAAGTGTATTCAGCGCTTCTGCCCATATTTTCATCTTGGTTCTCTCTTCTGTCTTATAGGTTTGAAAAAAGGAATAGGTGTTCCATAGGATGACTAATAAGGTGATTAAGGCTGCAGTAATGACTGACCAACGAAATATTTCTTTTTTACTTCTCAAGTTCTGATATGGGTTTTATGAACATTTAAAAGTAATTAAAATAAATGAATTGAATTTAGTTTAATGAAGTATTAAAAATTTTATGGTTCCTAAAAGCTTTTGTAACTTTACTTTTCTTCAATTAAATATACATATGAAATCTATAGAACCTAAAGATATATCTGTAGTAGAATTACAGAGATTAATGCAGACGTCTATCGGACCTCGTCCTATAGCACTAGCAAGTACCGTAGATGCTGATGGTAGACCTAACCTGTCGCCGTTTAGCTTCTTTAATATGGTGAGTACTAACCCGCCTATATTGGTCTTCTCTCCGTCTAGACGTGTAAGAGATAATACGAATAAACATACCTTATTTAACGTACAAGCTAATCTACAAGTAGTGATTAATGTGGTGACTTATGATATGGTACAGCAGACTTCTCTATCTAGTACAGAATATAAGGATGGGGTGAATGAGTTTGTCAAATCAGGATTGACGATGGTGCCATCTGATATCGTGAAGCCATTCAGAGTCAAAGAAAGTCCAGTGCAGTATGAATGTGTGGTACAGGAGGTAATCGGACTGGGTAATGATGGAGGTGCTGGTAATCTAGTAATCTGTGAGGTGGTAAAAATACATGTCAATGAGGAAATATTAGATGAGAACGGACAGATAGATCAGCATAAGATAGATCTAGTAGCACGTATGGGAGCGAACTGGTATACTCGTGCGAATGATGGTATATTTGAAGTAGAAAAACCATTGACTACACTAGGCCTAGGAGTAGATGCTCTACCAGAAGGAGTAGTGGAGAGTGGAGTGTTCTCTGGTAATGACCTTGGAGTATTAGGTAATGTAGAGCAGCTGCCTACTGAAGAGGAGATTGCTTCTTTTGTGAATGCAAATGAAGAGTTAAAAGAAATTTTGGTTGCTAAGAATCAAATCAATAAATTTAAATTAGCAAAAAAATATTTAGAAGAAAATAATGTACCTTTGGCTTGGAAAACAATTTTAGCCAAATAGATTGTAATTAAAAAAAGAGATTAAAATGGAAGTTACAGGAAGAATCAAATTAATTGGACATACACAAGATATCAGTTCATCATTCAGAAAGAGAGAAGTAGTAGTAACTACGGAAGAGCAATATCCTCAGCACATTATGATTGAGTTTACACAAGATAAAGTAAATTTATTAGACTCTTATCAAGTAGGTGAGCAAGTACGTGTATCTATTAATTTGAGAGGTAGAGAGTGGCAAAGTCCACAAGGAGAAATCAGATACTTTAATACAATCCAAGGGTGGAGAATAGAACACATGATGCCAGTTCAACAAGGTGGTAACATGGGACAAAACCAACAACCTTATATGGGACAACAAGATAATATGCAGTCTCAATACGGAAATACTGGTATGCAACAACAATCTAACCAACAACAAGGTTTCGCTCAGAACAATCAAGCTCAACAAATGGGTGGGTTTAATCAAGGGCAACAAGGTGGTTTCGCTCAAAATAACCAAGCTCAACAAGGAGGATTTAACCAAAACCAACAACAAGGTTTTGCTCAGAATACTCAATCTCAACAAATGGGAGGGTTCAATCAAAACCAAAACCAACAAGGTTTTAACCAAGGACAAAGTAATATGGGACAACAGTTTCCTCCTGCTTCAAGCTATATGGAGGAAGATCACGATGATTTACCATTCTAAAAATATTCTTTTAAGATGTCCCTAAGATTATTCTTAGGGACTTTTTTATGCCTATGATAACACTCTTAGACAGTAATTACTTATACTTTCCAGCAGTAGATAATACGCATGAGTCAGGTATTTTAGCCATCGGTGGTGATTTATCTGCTAATAGATTGATATTAGCGTATAAGTCTGGGATATTTCCTTGGTTTGAAGATGGAGAGCCTATTACATGGTGGTCTCCTAGTATGCGTATGGTGCTAGAGCCTGATGAGGTATATATCTCTAAGAGTATGCGTAGTATCTTAAAGAAAAATATATTTACAGTTACTTTTAATACTTGTTTTGCAGATGTAATTAATAATTGCCAGAACGCTAAGCGCGATGGGCAGTTAGGTACTTGGATTACAGATGATATGATCAAGGCATACTGCAATCTACATGACTTAGGCATCGCTAAATCTGTTGAGGTTTGGCAAGATGGAGAACTGGTAGGTGGTCTGTATGGCGTAGACATGAAACCTGTGTTCTGCGGAGAGAGTATGTTCTCCCTCATACCAAATGCTAGTAAAGTAGCCTTTATCTCCCTCTGTGAGTATTTAAGAGACAAAAAGTATACTTTGTTAGACTGTCAAGTATATAATGATCATCTAAGTTCTTTAGGTGCTTATGAGATACCTAGAGAGGTATTTCTAGAATATTTACCTAAGAGGTAACGCTACCATACTTCAGTTTGTTTATTTCCCAGGTCAACGTGTTGAGGATAAGAAGTTGACCAGAAAGGGAGGGAAGGTCTAAGATGACTTTCAGTGTCTCATGAGCCATAATAGTTCCTATTATACCAGGGAATGTACCAAGTACCCCATTAAGACTACAGTTAGGGACATCTTCTGGAGCAGGAGGCTCTGGGAAGAGATCACGGAGGTTGGCATTGTTATGATGATTAAAGACACTCACCTGACCTTCAAAACCTAATATAGTACCATAGACTAGTGTCTTATCTAATGCTACACATGTGTCATTCACTAGATAACGTGTGCTAAAATTATCACTACCATCTACGATAATATCGAATGAACTCAGAATAGCTACTGCATTGTCAGAGGTTAACTGTTCATCGTATATTGTGAAGTGGATATGTGGGTTTATTTGTTCGATGCGTTGTTTGGCTATACTAGTCTTGTTTTTGTTGATGTCAGCTTCTGTAAATAGTATTTGTCTGTGAAGGTTGTGATGTTCGATAGTATCAAAGTCTATTACCGCTAGTGTGCCTACACCACAACTAGCAAGGTAAGTTAGCACTGGAGAACCTAATCCTCCAGCACCTATTACTAATACCTTAGCTTGTTTTATCTTCATCTGACCGTCTATTCCTACTTCAGGTAGATTCATCTGTCTGTTATATCGCAAGAAATCTGTTGTATCCATATTATAGTTCTTTATTTATTGATAGGCTTTATCCCAGTCTTTCCATATAGGATCATATCCTGCTTCTTTTATCAGCTGGTATATCTCTGATGTACTTCTAGTATCACAGATCTCAAATTGTTCTAATGAGTCTTCTGATACACTATATCCTCCAGGATTAGTTTTTGAACCGGCACTCATCGTAGTAGCACCTAGTTTAAATACATTGTTTCTCAGTATTTCACTCTCACGGGTAGAGATAGATATCTCTAGGTCTTCATTCCATATTCTGTATGCACATAAGAGCTGTATGAGGTCTCTATCTTCCATGATGAAGTTAGGTTCTATAACGCCTTCTGCAGGTCTTAGTCTAGGGAAGGATACAGAGTATTTCGTTTGCCAATAAGTCTTTTGTAAATAGTCTATATGTAGCGCATTAAAGAAGCTATCTACTCGCCAGTCTTCTAGTCCAAGGAGTACACCTAGTCCTATCTTATGTATGCCAGCTCTCCCTATTCTATCAGGAGTATCTAATCTATATTCAAAGTTAGATTTCTTCCCCTTAGGGTGGTATTGTTTATATACCTCTTTATGATAGGTCTCTTGATATACCAGTACAGCATACACACCTAGATCAGCTAACTGTTCATACTCATCTTGTTTTAGGGGTTGTACCTCTATAGAAATGGTAGAAAAAGACTGCTGTATCTGTTCTATACTCTGTTTGAAGTAATTGATATTGACTATGTGATTAGCCTCTCCTGTTACGAGTAATATATGATCATACCCCTGTGCTTTGATTACTTTGACTTCTTGTTCTATTTCTTTTGGAGAGAGAGTCTTTCTACGAATGTTGTTATCTAAGCTGAAGCCACAGTAGGTACAGATATTATTGCACTCATTACTAAGATACATCGGCGCATATAGTGATATCGTTTTGCCAAATCTCTTTTGAGTAAGCTGTTGACTCTGCTGAGCCATCTCTTCTAGATAGGGTGTAGCAGCAGGAGAGATAAGATGGATAAAGTCTGTGAGGGTCTTCTTATTCTTAGCTAAGATCTGTTCTACTTGTACAGAGGTTGTCTCATAGATTGTTCTCTTAATCTCTTCCCAGTCGTATTGTTCATAAGTTTGTATAAAAGACATAGTTTATTCTGTTAGAAATGCTGTTAGTGGACTAGAAGCTTGAGCGTGATTTACTACAGTAGCTAGCTTAGCCTCATACGCTAGGCGACCAGCTCTGACAGCGAGTTTAAAGGCAGTAGCCATTTGTTCAGGGTTACCAGCTACTGCTATAGCAGTATTGACAAGTACAGCATCAGCGCCTATCTCCATAGCCTTAGCTGCGTCCGAAGGCGCTCCGATACCAGCGTCTACAATAACAGGAACTTTACTATTCTCTATGATAATTTCTAAGAAGTCCATTGTTTTTAACCCTTTATTGGTACCTATAGGGGCTCCTAAAGGCATGACAGCTGCTGTACCTACTTCTTCTAGTCGTTTACACAATACAGGGTCTGAGTGTATGTATGGCAAGACAACAAACCCTAGTTTGGCTAGTTCTTCTGTCGCTTTTAGGGTTTCGATAGGATCGGGAAGTAGGTATTTAGGGTCTGGGTGTATTTCTAGTTTAAGCCAGTTTGTCTCTAGTGCTTCTCTAGCTAGTTGTGCTGCGAAGACTGCTTCTTTAGCATTTCTTGCTCCTGATGTATTAGGTAGAAGGTGGATATGTGGGTACTGTAGATGAGTGAGTATAGCATTGGTGTCAGTGGTCGTGTCTATTCGCTTCAGAGCGACTGTAACTAGTTCGCTTTCGGATGCTAATGTAGCGATTTCCATATCTGCGTTAGAACCGTATTTACCCGTTCCTAAGAATAAGCGTGACTGAAAGGTCTTATCCGCTATTGTAAGTGGTTGTGTATTCATTTGAGTATATAGTTTAGTTGTTGTAGTAATGTTTTTTTATCAGTGCTGTTTTGAAGTAAACCAGATATCGCTATGCCATGTAATCCTGCTTGTTTTAAGTCTTCTACATCTTCTAGTTGTATTCCTCCTATAGCTACTACGGGGATGTTGATATCTAGTTCTTGCATCTGTTTTAGGAGCTGTTGATAACCTGCTAGACCAAGTATAGGACTCAGCTTCTGTTTAGTAGTAGTAAATCGATAAGGGCCTAGACCGATATAATCACAACCTTCTGCATGTCTAAGTTGGATATCTTCTATTGTATTAGCTGTACCTCCTATGATTTTGTTAGGCAAATAAGTTTTGGCTTGTGTGATGTTTAGATCAGTAAGTCCTAAGTGAACTCCATCAGCCTCTATGGCTTTAGCTAAGTCCACATGATCATTAATGATCAGAGTAGCCTGATATTGTTCGCATAGTTTTTTGACTTGTTCTGCTGTTTGCCACAGGGTAGTATTCGTCGTATTTTTGAAGCGATACTGTATCCACTGTTGTCCTGCTCCTAATACAGTTTCTATATGATATAGCTGTTCTTGTGGAGTATCTCCATGACTGATGTATTGTATTTTATTTAGCATGATATCCGAGTAAGGTATGATTAGAGTTGAAGAATGTTTCTATGTAGGTTTTAGCCTTCTGAATAGCTGTCAATGTGTGATCTCCTTTTGCAATATTAGCTGTTGTCGCAGAGGATAATACGCAGCCAGAACCATGTTTGGGATAGTCATATAGCTGAGTTGGAGGTATAGTTTGTATCACCTCTTTACTCACATAGTAGTCAAAGCCCAATGCATTAGGATTATGTCCTCCTTTTAGCAGTACATCACAGTATTGACTTAATCGCTGCGCTTTTTGAAGAGCATCGTCATTCGTAGTGACTAATTGATGTATCTCTAGGTAGTTTGGTGTGATCAGATCTATCTGTTGTAATACAATAGTTAAAGAATCTATTAGTTCAATAGTCTGAAAGTCAAAACCACTAGATGAACGCAATACAGGGTCCCAAATAATTTTGGTCGTTGGAGATAAACTTTTGATAGTATCCACATATAGCTTCAATGTGTCTAGATCTTTGACAATACCTATTTTTACTGCTGCTATAGTATAGCTCTCAAGTATAACAGATAATTGACGGATAGTATATTCTTCTTCCCATCTTACATGGATAAAGTTATCTTCTGTCTGTATCGTATTAGCAGATAGCACTGCCATAGGGTATACTTGATGATGTTCAAATGTTTTGATATCTGCCATAACCCCAGCACCACTAGTAGGGTCAAAGCCAGCTATTGCCAATGCAATTGGTCGTAATATTGACATAATTCAAATTGTTTTAAGGGTTGCTCAGCTTCCCATATTGTTCCTAATAAGGCATAATCATCAAATCCCATTGTATGAATGGATTCGATGTGAAAAGGAGTGATACCTCCAAGGGCAACTAAGGTTACTCTGTTATTAGTTCTTTGCTTTAATTCTTCTGTCCAATCAATAGTTGGAATATACCCTCTCTTAGATATACTAGGATAGATAGGACTGATGAATGCTCTGTCTATGTTTGTTGATAACTTATTAACCTCACTTATACAGTGAACAGATGTTGATAACTTAGGCAGTTCTACACTATAGTTATTAACATATAAACAATCAGCTGTTGATAAGTGTGTATAAGTACTGTTTATCTTGTTGATAAGTGCTTTATATTGTTTAAAAACGTGTTCATTGTTGTTAATAACTATTGAAGGTATGTGTATAACTAAGTACTGATGGTAGTAATTGTCGATATTATTCACCCATTTTACTAACTCTTCATAGGACATATTCGGTTTGCGAACATGAAGTAGAGGCAAGCCTTTCTCAAACATTTTGTTGATAAGGCTTGTCTCATTTTCTATAGAAGTAGGGTAGGTTATGACCACCATCTCTGTTCTCTTTTATAGATATATTTCTTTTCCTAATTCTATAAACTCTTCTGACTTCTCGCGCATTCCTTGTTCTGCTGTATCTCTAATTTCTTGTGATATTTTCATAGAACAGAATTTAGGTCCACACATAGAACAGAAGTGAGCTACTTTAGCGCCATCAGCAGGTAGTGTTTCATCGTGAAACTCTCTTGCTGTATCAGGATCTAGTGAAAGGTTGAACTGATCTTCCCATCTAAATTCAAAGCGGGCTTTACTCAGTGCATTATCTCTGTATTGTGCTCCAGGATGTCCTTTCGCTAAGTCTGCTGCATGAGCAGCTAGTTTATAGGTAATCACTCCATCCTTAACATCTTTCTTATTTGGTAAACCTAGATGTTCTTTTGGTGTTACATAACATAGCATAGCCGTTCCGTACCACCCTATCATAGCTGCTCCGATAGCTGAAGTGATATGATCATAACCAGGCGCTATATCTGTAGTTAGTGGGCCTAATGTATAGAAAGGGGCTTCTCCACAGTCGCGAAGTTGCTTTTCCATATTCTCCTTAATCATGTGCATAGGTACATGTCCCGGTCCTTCTATCATGACCTGTACATCGTGTTTCCACGCGATTTTAGTTAGTTCACCTAGTGTTTCTAACTCTGCAAATTGAGCTGCATCATTTGCATCTGCAATAGAGCCAGGTCTTAGTCCATCACCTAAAGAGAACGCTATATCGTATTGCTTCATTATTTCACATATTTCTTCAAAGTGAGTATATAAGAAGTTTTCTTTGTGATGGAATAGACACCACTTCGCCATAATAGACCCTCCACGAGATACAATACCTGTCACTCGATTAGCAGTCAAGTGAATATAACGTAGTAGTACTCCCGCGTGTATGGTAAAATAAGAAACTCCCTGTTCTGCTTGTTCAATTAGGGTATCTCTAAATATCTCCCATGTCAAATCTTCGGCTATTCCTTTTACTTTTTCTAATGCTTGGTAGATAGGTACTGTTCCTATAGGTACTGGAGAGTTGCGTATAATCCACTCTCTTGTCTCGTGAATATTTTTACCTGTTGATAAGTCCATAATCGTATCAGCTCCCCAGCGACATGCCCATACCGCTTTTTCTACTTCTTCTTCTATTGATGAGGTCACAGCACTATTTCCAATATTAGCGTTGATCTTCACTAAGAAGTTACGCCCGATAATCATAGGTTCGCTTTCAGGGTGGTTGATATTATTAGGAATGATAGCACGTCCACTAGCAATCTCTTCTCTGACGAACTCTGGTGTAATAAAGTTTTTAGGAGTATTGGCACCGAAGCTATTGCCTTGATGCTGTTGCTTCATGGCTGAGGTTGCGTTATTCAGCTGTTCTATTCTTTGGTTTTCTCTGATGGCTACGTATTCCATTTCAGGAGTTATTATACCTTTTTTAGCATAATGTAGTTGAGTAACATTAGCTCCTTCTTTAGCAACCTTTGGGTTATGTCTAAATTCAAAGCGCAAGTGATCTAACTTTTCATCAGCTAGTCTAGCTTTACCATATTCTGATGTGATAGAAGATAATGTATTTACATCCTCTCTATTTAGTATCCATTCTTCGCGTAGACGTGGAATACCTTTGCGTATGTCTATGGTAATATTTGGATCAGTATAAGGGCCTGATGTGTCATATACGGTTACAGGAGGATTCTCTTCTGTACCACCATTAGATAGTTTAGTGTTGCTAAGAGATATCTCTCTCATCGCTACTTCTATTGGGAAGAGCTCTCCCTTGATGTATACTTTTTTTGAGTTAGGGAAAGGGGTTTGCGAGATACTGTGTTGTTCCATTGTCTTTTAGTTTTATGAGTTATTTTGTTCTTTTAACGAATGGAATCAACCACCTTGAGTTGCAGTTATAATTAAGATATCATCACTAGTAGATAAGTGATAAGTAGACCATAGGGGTTTAGCAATAACAGTTTGGTTCACAGCTACCGCTATCCCTTTTTGTTTCAGTGGATAATAAATATCCAACATAGCCTGAATACTTAATGTATCCGTGTCAAATAGTACTTGTTGATTGTTGATTTTTAGTTCCATTCCTTTTCGTTTTGATATATAACTTTAGGAATGGCTACAATAGGGTACGAACGTACCTATCTAATGAAGTCATCTTACTTTTCCCTACGCTAGTATTAACTAGATCAGGTTCCAAGGGTGAAGTCTCAGCCTACAAAGTCTTGTAGACACCCCTAAAGCTTGAGGCAAATATAGGTCTTTTTTTGAACTGTGCAAATTAGGTGTAGGGATAACATGGTATAATAAAAAAACGCTGAGGGAATTCCTCAGCGTTTGTATACTTATATTTTTTCAGCATAAACGATATAGTATCTAGGAGTAAACCATCTAAAGATCGGACGTATCCCTAGTTTTTTGATAGGGTGTGTCCACATATCTCTATCTATGATTTTATACCCTGCTTTCTCTACTAGCCAGTCTAATTGCCAAGCTTCGAATTCGTGATAATGCCTGTCTAGCATATCTGTTTTACTTCTATATGCAGTACTAAACCACAAGCGCAAAGGAACAGAAATCATTATTTTAGAAGCTTTACATGACTTTAATACCGTATAAGGATTTAGTAAATGCTCTACAATTTCAAAAGCTGTTAGCACATCATAATCAGTATTTAAAAGTACACTTTGATCTTCGTCTAAGTCCTCGCCAGAAGTATTGATTACTTTATAGCCATCTTCTTTCATTATTTTGGCTAGTGGGTTAACTACTCCTAGATCTAGTATTTGTGAGTCTTTTGAAATGTGCTTATTGACAAACTCCATTGTCTTTTTAAATCTCTTACTCGGATATGTTTTCTCGTACATAATTGTGAATTCGCTAGAACATTATGCTTCTGTTATAGCTGTGTTTTTAGATATTCTGTTTACTATAATAGCGATAGCTCCATCACCCATAACGTTACAAGCTGTACCGAAGCTGTCCATAGCGATATATAGTGCAATCATTAAACTTTGTTGTTCTGTATCAAATCCTAAGATAGAACTTAGTACTCCTAAAGAAGCCATAATAGCACCTCCAGGTACACCAGGCGCTGCTACCATCGCAACTCCTAACATACAGATAAAACCAACCATTAATGTAAAGTCTACAGCTTGTCCTTGTACTAACATTAATGCAACAGCACACGCTACAATTTTTAATGTACTACCTGCTAAGTGTATTGTCGCACACAAAGGTATAGCAAATCCAGCTATTTTAGGATCTACATTATTCTTTAATGTTTGTTCTAATGTCACAGGTATTGTTGCTGCAGAAGATTGTGTCCCTAGAGCTGTAAAGTACGCTGGCAACATATTTTTCATTAGCTTGATAGGGTTCTGCTTACTTATTGTACCTGCTATTACATATTGGAATAGTAAGACGAAGATGTGTAGTAAGAAGATTACTCCTATGATTTTTATAAAGGTGTCTAGTACAATGAATACTTGTCCGTTATAAGTCATATTCAAAAATATACCAAAAATAAAGAGCGGTAAGAAAGGAATAATAGCCTTATTGATCAATGACATGATAATACTCTGAAAGTCGTTAAAAACACCCTCTAAGTATTTGAAATTACCTTTAGAGATTCCTATCCCTAATATAAATGATATGATTAGTGCACTCATGACATCAAACATCGGAGGCATCTCGATATTAAAGTAAGGAGCTAAGTTTTTAGTTGATTCTGTAATATCTCCCATTTGTTCTGTCGCTAGTATACTTGGGAATGTCGATATACTCACTCCATAAGATATAAAACCTGCGAATAGGGTAGAACCATAAGCAATAGCTGTGGTAATGATAAGTAATTTACCTGCATTTTTACCAATGTTACCAATCGCAGGAACGATTAGCCCTAAAATGATAAGCGGGATAGAGAAGCCTAGAAAGCCTCCGAATATACTGTTAAAAGTACTGAATATTCTACCTATTGATTCTGGTAGATAGTTTCCTAACACACTACCTAATGCGATAGCGATAATGATCTGCACTAGCAGATTGTTCTTTAATAATTTCATAATAAAATTAGTTGTGTCAGGTAAAAGTAATAAAAAAAAGCCTCAGAATTAACTGAGGCTTTTCTAAATATTGCTAAAAGGTTATTGATTAACCTAAAGAAGCTCTTTTGAATCCAGTGATTTCTACGTTGAAACCTTTTACATAGTCAGCAACTTTTTTAGACTCATCTTTAATGAAGTTTTGGTCTAATAATGCTTTCTCTTGGTCTAAAGTAGTGTTGTCACTGATGAAACGTTGGATTTTACCTGGTAAGATTCTATCCCAAATGTTTTCTGGTTTACCTTCAGCTTTTAATTCAGCTTTAGCATCTTCTTCCGCTTGTTTTAATACTTCTTCAGTAAGTTGAGCGTAAGAAATATATTGAGGTACATTTTTAAGAGTTTTCCCTAAACGTACTAATTCTTCGTTTTCTTTTACGATAACAGCGATACGAGCCTCAGTTTCTTTAGCAACGAATTCTGCGTCAAAATCTTTGTAAGATAATGTTTCAGCACCCATTGAAGCAACTTGCATAGATACGTCTTTAGCAATCTCGTCAGCTTTAGCAACAGCTTCAGATAAAGCAGTGATAGCAGCGATTTTGTTTCCGTGAACGTAAGAACCGATGAAAGCACCTTCTAATACTTCGAAAGAACCGATCTCGATTTTCTCACCGATAACTCCTGTTTGCTCAACACATTTTTCAGCAACAGTCATTGTAGCGTCGAATGGAGAAGCTAAGAATTCTTCTTTAGTGTTAAAGTTGATAGCTTTCTCAGCTAATTCTTTTGCTAAAGCTTGGAATCCTTCGTTTTTACCTACGAAGTCAGTCTCACAGTTTAATGTGATAACTACACCTCTAGTTTTGTCTGCATTAACTAAAGCTACAGCAGCACCCTCGCTTGACTCACGGTCAGAACGGTTAGCAGCAACTTTTTGTCCTTTTTTACGTAAAACTTCGATAGCTTTATCGAAATCTCCTTCAGCTTCAACTAAAGCTTTTTTACAGTCCATCATTCCGGCACCTGTTTGTTGTCTTAGTTTATTTACTTCTGCAGCAGTAATATTTGCCATTTTAAAAGAGTATTAATGAGTTAATAAAAAAAAGTCGTTATCGACAGTGTATACAAAGGTAGACAACTATCAGCATAACGACTTTATGATATTGTTAAAAAATTATGCCTTAGCAGCAGGAGCTTCTACTTTAGTAGCTTCTTCTTTTTCAGACTTTCTTTCTGCATTACCTTCGATAATAGCAGAAGTCACTAATGATAAAATTTTATCGATTGATTTAGAAGCATCATCGTTTGCTGGAATAACAAAATCTACTTGACGTGGGTCAGAGTTTGTATCAACCATAGCGAAGATCGGAATGTTTAATTTTTGAGCTTCTTTTATCGCAATGTGTTCAGCTTTAATATCTACAACAAATAGAGCTGCTGGTAGACGAGTCATGTCAGCAATAGAACCTAAGTTTTTCTCTAATTTTGCACGAAGACGTTCAACTTGTAAACGCTCTTTCTTAGAAAGAGTCATAAATGTACCGTCTTTTTTCATTCTATCGATTGAAGCCATTTTTTTAACAGCTTTACGAATAGTAACGAAGTTTGTTAACATACCACCTGGCCATCTTTCAGTGATGTAAGGCATGTTAGCAGCAGCTGCTTTTTCAGCTACGATGTCTTTCGCTTGCTTTTTAGTTGCAACGAAAAGGATTTTTCTTCCTGATGCAGCGATTTTTTTCAAAGCTTCATTAGCTTCTTCTATTTTAGCTGCAGTTTTATATAGATTGATAATGTGAATACCATTACGCTCCATATAGATATAAGGAGCCATGTTTGGATCCCATTTTCTAGTCATGTGTCCAAAATGAACACCTGCTTCTAGTAAATCTTTTACTTCTACTTTGTTTGCCATTTTCTAATAGTTTACGTTCTGTTACTTTAGCAATAATCGAGTAGCAATAAATTGGTCTCAATTATTTAGATGCTAAACTACCTCTTACAGCATGTTGTAAGTGGGGCAACAAAAACCCAGATTTTTAATAATAAATAAATATTAACGTTTAGAGAATTGGAATCTCTTACGAGCTTTCTTCTGACCGAATTTCTTACGCTCTACCATACGAGGGTCACGAGTCAATAATCCTTCTGGTTTAAGAACTGCTCTGTTCTCAACATCAAGTTCACACATTGCTCTAGCGATAGCCATACGCACTGCTTCAGCTTGACCTGTTGTTCCTCCACCGTATACATTTACTTTTATGTCAAAGTTCTCAGCGTTCTCAGTCATTGTAAGAGGCTGTAATACTTTGTACTGTAATGTACCAGTTGGGAAATAAGTTTTAAAATCTTTTTTGTTAACTGTGATGTTACCTGATCCTTCAGAAACATAAACACGAGCAACAGCGGTTTTTCTTCTACCGATTTTGTGAATAACTCCCATTACTTAATTTCGTTTAAATTAACGGCCTTAGGTTGTTGAGCTTCATGTTTGTGCTCAGAACCTACATTAACATTTAAATTACGGAATAATTGTGCTCCTAATTTGTTTTTAGGCAACATTCCTTTTACTGCTTTCTCGATTAATAATGCAGGGTTTTTTTGTTGCATTACTTTAGCAGTTAATGATCTTTGTCCTCCTGGGTAACCTGTGTGACGGATGTAAGTCTTGTCATCTAATTTGTTACCTGTTAGGTTGATTTTCTCTGCGTTGATAACGATTACGTTGTCTCCACAGTCTACGTGCGGTGTATAATTTGTTTTGTGCTTACCTCTTAAAAGTACTGCAACTTTTGAAGCAAGACGTCCCAAATTTTGACCTTCAGCGTCAACAATTAACCACTCTTTTTGAGCAGTTGCTTTGTTAGCCGATACTGTCTTGTAGCTTAAACTTTCCACAATAAATTTGTATTTAATTAAACATTCCATTCCCAATTAAGGGAGTGCAAAAGTACAATTATTTCTGTACTTTACAAATTTCTACTCCCTTTTTTAGAAAATATTGGCGCTCAATTGTTTGACTAACAATTGTATCGCTACTCTACTTCCAATATCAATTGCTCTATTTAGGTTAGTATTTTTTACTAGATACGATGTACACTAAATTCATTGATTTTTGTAATTATAAAATGTTTGTTTTGAGTAATTTAGTAAATAAAAATAAATGATATGAAGAAAAAGATCACATTACCTATAATGGCTACATTAGCGCTAATAATGGCGGGATGTCCACAAAAGAAAGAAGCGGCAACACATGAAGAAGTAATCGAAGAAGTAGTTACTAAAACGCCTAATGAGAAAGAGTCTCTAGATAGTATAAGTAACCAAGTAACTATGGTATTAGAGCAAGTGGCTTATGATAAAGCACCTGAAGTACTTCATTTAACGATAACTAATCAATCTTCATCAGAAGTCAATACTGGTTCTGACTATTCTATAAGTGTTCTAAAAGGAGATTCTTGGGAAGTAATGGATATGGAAGGAATAGGATTTGATCGTATGATACATCCTATCGAACCAGGCGAGGGAGTTGGTTTTGATATCGATTTGTTCACTAAGGAATTTAAGTATGATAAAGGAACTTATAAAATCATAAAACAATTAGGTAACGATATCGGTAGCTTTACTAAGGAAGTAGAGTTTGTGATTAAGTAGCATTACAAGTGTGTACTTTCGGTATATAATTATATTTGTTTTTTATAAGTAAGGTATGTTTTTGTGATAGCGTAACTTATCTGAGCGATACATTCTAGTATGGCGAATGACTAATTATGAAGTTAGATGAGTGAAGTGGTTATACAAAGACAAATTTATAATCTAGTACGGTAGTTATGTGATTCATTTGATTGGCGATTTTGCTTCGATTACCTCTTAGTTTCGATAGAGTAGGAGTGCGCTTTAATTTTGAATGAGTCCGTAGTGAGTCCGTTATGAGTCCGTAGTGAGTCCGTTATTTTGTACAATTTATCGGAGTCACTATAGACATAATAGTTATGCAAGGAGGTCATATACCTAATCTATCTACTATAAAACAGAAGGTTTATTGCTAGAAGACAGGTAAGTAAAGAGGTTTTACTTGCCTATCTATGATAATCATATACTTCCTTTATAAGTCTTTAATATAATTTAGAATTGTAGTTCTCAGGATATTTTGCCATCTCTGCATTATAGTGAGGGGCGATTTCGTCAAGTACTTGTTCGAATGTTTTATCTTCTACATGTACAAGCTTAATGATACCACATTCTTTCTTTTTATAATCTGCATATCCTAATACGATAGGTACATTAGCAGATTTGGCGATATGGTAAAACCCTTGTTTCCATTGATCAGAATACCCACGGGTACCTTCAGGAGTATTAATGATAGCGATATCGTCAGTGGTATTAATGACATTGACTGCGTATTCTACTAGATTTTGTCTTTTGGTTCTATCTACACCGATACACCCAAGTGCTTTAAAGAAAAAACCAAACCAAGCCTTAGTATAATAATCTTTTATAAACATGCGTATAGGTACCCCCATAATCCAGAAGCAGGCTAATGCGTAGTAGAAGTCCCAGTTAGAAGTATGAGGAACACAGATTAGTACAGTCTTCCTTTCTTTTTTTGGGTCAAAGTTATTAGGAGCGTACTTCCATCCCGTGATTCCTAACATTATTTTGCCTAGTAACTTTTTCATCTTGTTTATCTTAATAATTATTTGAGGCAAATATAGAATAATTTAGTTAGGTCTATATTACATGATTATTGTAATAATATGCTAATGTTATTATCAGTAGTGGAGTAGGTAGTTAAAAATAGAAGTGATGTTCATCATTATGCAATAAGTTGATTCTAAATATGAACAAAAGAAATCCCCTTGAAGATATTTAAACTTCAAGGGGATATTATATATGTTTTAATTAATGTGCTTCTAACCAGTTATCACCAGTACCTAGGTCTACTATTAGTGGTACATCTAGTTTATAAGCGTTTTCCATTTCAGATTTAACCATTGTCTTTAATGCTTCAAGTTCTTCTTTATGAGCATCAAAGACAAGCTCATCGTGTACTTGTAGTAGCATCTTAGATTTCCAATTCTCAGCAGTCAATTTCTTGTTGATATTGATCATCGCTATCTTTATAATGTCTGCCGCACTACCTTGTATAGGAGCATTGACAGCATTACGCTCAGCTGCCCCTTTCACGACAGCATTATGAGAGTGAATATCCTTTAGATATCTTCTACGACCTAAGATAGTCTGTACATATCCATGCTCACGAGCGAAATCTATCTGAGTAGCGATATAACTCTTCAGTTTAGGATAGGTAGCATAGTAAGCATCGATTAGCTCCTTGCTCTCTGCGCGGGATAGATTAGTCTGATTACTTAGTCCGAAGGCAGATACTCCATAGATAATACCGAAGTTAACAGTCTTGGCATGACTACGTTGTTCTTTAGTTACTTCTTCTAAAGGTACATTGAATACCTTAGCAGCAGTAGAACGGTGAATATCCTCTCCACGTTGGAACGATTCTAGCATATTAGGCTCTTGACTCAGTGCTGCTATGATGCGCAGTTCTATCTGAGAGTAATCGGCTGCTAGTAGAACGTAGTTCTCATCACGAGCTACAAAGGCTTTTCTTACCTGACGACCTCTCTCTGTACGAATAGGAATATTCTGTAAGTTAGGGTTGTTAGAACTAAGACGACCTGTAGCAGCTACAGCTTGCATATATTCTGTGTGTACTCTATTCGTTTTTATATTCACTTGGTCAGGTAGTGCATCTACATAAGTATTTTGTAGTTTTACTAACTGTCTCCATTCTAATATGTCTCGTACTATCTCGTGCTTAGGTGCTAAGTCACTTAATATTTCTTCACCAGTAGCATATTGACCTGTTTTTGTTTTCTTAGGTTTAGAGCCTCCTATTTGAAGTTTTTCGAATAGAATGTCACCTAATTGTTTTGGTGATGCAAGATTAAATTCTTCTCCTGCTTCTAAGAATATGCGTTGTTCTAACAGCTTAATGTCAGTAGATAAGGTGTCAGATAGCGACTTTAGATATTCAGTATCTAAGCGTATACCTTCTGTCTCCATATCTGCTAATACATTTACTAGAGGTATTTCGATATTGTCAAATAACTCTTGTGTATGTGTAGCAACTAATTGAGGCGCAAAAGTTTCTTTTAGTTGATAAGTGATATCAGCATCTTCTCCTGCATATTCTTTGACTATCTCGGCATCTATGTCACGCATAGTCTTTTGATTCTTTCCTTTTTTACCGATTAGTTCTTCGATAGGTTGCGGTGTATATTTAAGGTAAGTCTCTGCTAATACGTCCATATTATGGCGCATATCAGGATTGATTAAATAATGAGCAATCATCGTGTCAAAGAGAGGACCTTTTACTACAATGTCATATTGTTTTAGAATCTTGATATCATATTTAAGGTTTTGTCCTATTTTCTCAATATTTTCTGCT
The DNA here is from genome assembly GCF_004337635.1 of Myroides odoratimimus. Lineage (NCBI taxonomy): Bacteria > Pseudomonadati > Bacteroidota > Flavobacteriia > Flavobacteriales > Flavobacteriaceae > Myroides > Myroides odoratimimus. Next base: position 768,100 of record NZ_CP037427.1, on the reverse strand, counting down.
TCAAAGAAAGGAGCGAATTGCTGTGCAAGCGCCTTTGCCTCGTCTTGGTTCTCTGGGAAAGGTACATAGAATGCTGTCCCTTTTTCAAAAGAGAAAGCTATACCTACTAATTCTGCAGTAAAAGGGTCTAAACCTGTCGTCTCTGTATCAAAGCACACTGACTTTTGGTTTAGTAAGTTTTGGATTAATAAACGAATAGCCATACCGCTATTACACAGTTGGTATACGTGATTAGTTGTATTTAGATTACCAAAATAAGCTTCAGTAGAAGAAGAGGTATTACTCGAATCATCTCCAAAAAGAGAGAATTGCTCATCAGCTCCACTTGTAGTTGTAGCAGTAGCTGTTGGAGTAGGGATAGCCTCTTTTCCTTTATTGAATAGTTTATCGAATTGTTCTTTCATTCTTCTGAACTCAAGTTCAATAAACAAAGCTTCTGATTTCTCGATATCAGGACATTCTAGTATATAGTCTTTTTCATTGAATTGTACAGGACAGTCTAGGATGATAGTAGCCAATTTTTTAGAAAGTAATCCTTTCTCTTTATTTGCTTCTATATTCTCTTTCATTTTACCTTTTAGCTCATGTGTATTGGCTAATAGGTTTTCCATAGAACCGTATTGCTTGATAAATTTCTTCGCTGTTTTTTCTCCTACACCAGGTAGTCCAGGGATATTATCCACAGCATCCCCCATCATTCCTAAGAAGTCTATCACTTGTTCTGGATAGTCTACTTCGAATTTCTCTTTTACTTGGTCTACTCCCCATATTTCGATACCATTCCCCATACGAGCTGGTCTATACATAAAGATATTCTCAGATACTAACTGAGCATAATCCTTATCCGGAGTCACCATATATACTTCGAAGCCTTCTTTCTCTGCCTGTTTAGACAATGTTCCGATAAGGTCATCAGCTTCATACCCGCTCACTTCTACGATAGGGATATGCATGGCTTCTAAGATTTGCTTAATATACGGAACAGCTATTTTGATGGCCTCTGGAGTCTCATCTCTATTAGCCTTGTATTCTGGAAATAATTCTAGTCTTAAATCACTACCACCTCTGTCAAAAGCAACAGCTAGGTGATCAGGAGATTCTCTTTTTATAACGTCTATTAGTGAGTTCATAAACCCTAGAATAGCAGAGGTATCAAGACCTTTAGAGTTAATTCTAGGATTTTTTATAAATGCGTAGTATCCTCTAAATATTAAAGCATAGGCATCTAGTAAGAAAAGACGATTTTTATTAGCCATCTATAATGTGGTTTTTTATTAAGGGTAATTATTTATATGTTCAAAGATAATGAATTTGTAGTAGGACTTAGGAGAGAACAAAAGTTTTGTGATTTAGATGTTTGATAAATATCATTAAATATTGTTAAAGATACTTTGAAAGCATTTGGAAAAAATTAAATTTGTTATTTATAGATTATTGAAATGGGGAGATTTATAGTATTACTGTTAGTATTTATTATAATAGAGTTTTATTGTTTTCAGGCTGTTCGTCAGGTGACTAAAAATAAGCTAATGAGATGGGGCTATGTGGTGGTCTCTTTATTGGGTATTATATATATCATATATGGTTTTTCACAGTTTGATCGCAATCACGCTAGGAATCATCAGTCGCTAGTAGCAGGAGCTTTAGTTATCTTATTCTATTTGCCTAAAGCGATTATTACTATATTACTAATTACTGAGGATGTAGTAAGAATAGGTAGAGGTATCTGGAATTATAGTAAAGGCGTTAAAGTAAAGAAAGAGGATAAAGAATCTTTCGTGCCAGGGCGAAGAAAGTTTGTATCTCACCTTGCCTTTGGGATAGCGTCTATACCTTTTATCTCAGTATTACACGGTATCACGATAGGGCGATATAAATTTGAAGTTAGGAAGAGTATCATAGAGTTTGAGGATTTGCCCGAGGCGTTTGATGGATTTAAGTTTACCCATATTTCTGATATACACAGTGGGAGTTTTGACAATGAAGAGAAGATTAGATATGCGGTAGAGTTAATTAATAGTCAAGAATCAGATGCACTGTTATTTACGGGAGACTTAGTGAATAGTCTAGCAGATGAGATGATTCCGTGGTATGATGTGTTCAATAAAATACGCCATTATAAATATGGTAAATACTCTATATTAGGAAATCATGATTATGGGGATTATGCACATTGGGATACAGAGGAAGATAGACAAAAGAACTTTAAGGAAATCTGTGATATCAGTCCAAAGTTAGGTTTCAGATTATTGAGAAATGAGCATGTGTGGTTTGAGAAAGATGGTCAACGTATAGCGGTAGTAGGGGTAGAGAACTGGGGAGTACGTGGACACTTTCAGAAACTTGGTGATTTAGATAAGTCTACAGAAGGAGTGAGCTCTAAAGACTTTAAGATCTTAATGAGCCATGATCCATCACACTGGGAAGCTAAAGTATTAGAGCATGAAAAGAACTTTCAATTGACTCTAGCTGGTCATACGCATGGTAGTCAGTTCGGTATAGAGATACCTGGATTTATAAAATGGAGTCCTATACAGTACGTGTATAAGCAGTGGGCAGGGCTTTATGAGAAGATGGGTAAGTATATTTATGTAAATAGAGGATTTGGATATCACGCTTATCAAGGACGTACAGGTATCTGGCCAGAAATCACAGTGATAGAATTAAGGCGAAAAAAGTAAAGAATATTGCTAAAAAGTGATATTTTTGTATATTAAAAGAAGTTTATAGTAAAGTTAATTTATATTATATGTCAAAATTCGGAGAGTTAGTAACAGCAGATGTTCCTGTTTTAATCCACTTTTATGCACAGTGGAACGAAGCATGTACTACTATGAATCCTGTCTTAATCGATGTAGCAGCTGCTATGGGGGATAGGTTGCGTATAGTAAAAATAGATGTTGAGAAAAATGGTGAACTAGTAGAGGCTTTAAGAATAAAGCAAGTGCCTACTATGATGCTGTATAAAAGAGGTAGTATGATCTGGCGCCAAAGTGGTGTTATGGATGCAAACTCTCTTATCAATGTCACTAAGACACTATAACGTAGAGAAGGTATACCCTTTAGATAATAAGTAGTCGATAGTCTTAGGTAAGGCATAGTATAAATTATGACTGGCCTTGATACTATCATGAAATACAATAATACTTCCAGGAGCCATATTCGTTATGGCTCTTTTATAACATTCTTCAGGAGTGGTGTTCTTATCATAATCTTTGGTAAGATGTGACCACATGATGATGTCATATCCTTCTGATATTACTTGTTTAGCTTGTTGCTTTTTTATTTTACCATAAGGAGGTCTGAATAGACGTGTTCTGTTCTCAAAGCTAGTGTGTTTGGCCATTTCTTCCGTTGATAAGCAGAAGTTGTTTATATATACTTCATTTGCGTTTTTCCAGCCATTTAAGTGATTAAAAGTATGATTGCCTATCTGATGTCCTTCTTGTAAGATTCTATTGAATAGAGCAGGGTGTTTTCTCACATTATCACCTATGCAGAAGAATGTGGCTTTTACTTGATACTGCTTCAGTATATCTAATACCCATTCTGTGACTTCGGGTATAGGGCCATCGTCAAAAGTTAAGTAAATGTGCTTTTGAGTATTTGGCCTTTTCCAAGTGTATTTTGGAAAAAGAAGAGGAAGAAGTAATCTAGAGATATTCATAAGTCAAATGTATAAAAAAAGAGTAGTTAACTAAATAACTACTCTCTTTTAATGAATAACAATTAACTATAAAATTATTTTATACCACCTCCGACAGCTCTATAAAGCTGTACGATAGAGGTAAGTTGTGCTAATTCTGTATTAATGTAACTTAATTCTGCAGCAAGTGCACTCTCTCTAGCTGTCAATACATCTAGGTAGTTAGCCATACCTTGTACTAATAACTCTTCTGAGTATTCAGTAGCTAGGTTATATGCTTCGTATTCTTGCTTTTTAAGTTTTAACTTATCTGAAGAACTGTGGTAAGTGTATAATGCATCAGAAACTTCTTTTGACGCATTAAGAATAGATAGTTTATAACTTAGGTAAGCAGATTCTTGTTTTGCTTTAGCTACCTCATGTGCAGTTCTAACTTTTCTACCATTTAATAAAGGTTGAGTTAAACCACCGATGAAGTTTGCAAATAAAGAACTTGTATTGAATAAGTTATCAAAATCTAAACTCTGTAAACCACCATTCGCTGTAAGTCTGAAAGATGGATAGAAGTTCGCTCTAGAAACATTAGTCATTTCAAAAGCGTTAATTAATCCATACTCAGCAGCTCTTACATCAGGTCTATTGCTTAATAATTGAAGTGGTACACCAACAGAAAGGTCTGCATTAAGTTTTTGACTCTTAAGTTCTCCTCTAGTGATTGTACCAGGATTATTACCTAATAGAATACTGAATGCGTTCTCTGTTAGTTTGATATTGTTTTCAAGATCAACTAAAAGAGCTTTTGCATTGAATAACTGTGCTTGAGTTTGCTTAACTGCTACCTCATTCACTTGTCCAGATTCTTTTAAAGCTTCAATCGTTTCTAAACTGTTAGTTCTGTTTACGATAGTTTGTTCTGTTACACGTTTTTGCTCGTCTAAAGCTACTAATTGAAAATACGTTGTAGCGATAGTAGAGATTAACTGAGTTTTTACAGCTTGGTGAGCAGAAAGAGTTTGTAGGTAACTAGCACCTGCAGCTCTTTTATCACTTCTGATTTTACCCCATACATCTAGTTCCCAAGAGAACTGTCCTGTAACATCATACATATCATTTTTAACTCTAGTATCTCCGAAAGCGATTCCTTGAGGTCCGTTTTTAGATAATACTGAGTGAGTATAGTTAGCACCTAGGTTTAATGTAGGAGCGTATCCCCATTTACCTTGTTGCATATAAGCGTGAGCAGCATTGATATTCTCTAATGCGATTCTGATATCTAAGTTATTTTCTAATCCGTGTTCAATGTATTGAATAAGCGTTTGATCAGAGAATAGCTCTTTCCATGACATATTTGCCATAGAAAGAGTATCTTGAGATATGTTATCAGTACGGAATTGCGCTTCGTTAGTTACTTCAGGTCTCTCGTAATTTTTAGATACGATACAAGACTGCATAGTAACAGCTAAAACAGCAATAGGTAAAGCTCTATATAAAGTTTGTTTTTTCATATTATTCTGACTTGTGCTCTACGAATTTAATCGGTTTAATTTTTTCTTGTATGTATTGGAAGATAGCGTAAAGTACTGGAATTACGAATACCCCAAGTATAGTACCAATCAATAGACCAAATGCTGCACCAGTACCGATAGATCTGTTACCCACATCTCCAACACCTTTAGCGAATACTAATGGCATCATACCTAAGATGAAGGCAAAAGAGGTCATTAAGATCGGTCTTAGACGAGCTTTAGCACCGTTGATTGCAGACTCTGCTATAGACTCTCCATGCTGACGTCTCTGTAAAGCGAACTCCACAATAAGAATAGCATTCTTAGCAAGAAGCCCGACCAGCATCACCAGTGCAATCTGGAAGTAAATATTGTTTTCTAATCCTGCATATTTCTGTGCGATGAACGCTCCCATGATACCAGTAGGTAATGATAAGATTACAGCTAGTGGTAATAAGTAACTTTCATACTGAGCAGATAATAAGAAGTAAACGAAAATAATACATAAAGCAAAGATCATCACAGTTTGGTTACCAGAGCTAATCTCCTCTCGAGATAGACCTGTAAAGTCAATACCGTAATCAGTGCTCAAGGTTTGAGCAGCTACTTCTTGTACCGCTTTAATTGCGTCTCCAGAACTGTATCCTGGTTTAGGAGCTCCTGTGATATTCGAAGATGTAAATAAGTTATAGCGGTTCACTGACTGTGGACCATATACTTTTTTCAAATCAACGAACTGAGTTACTGGTGTCATTTCTCCTGAAGCAGTTCTTACATAAATCTCGTTTAAGCTATTTTTGTCTGATCTGTACTCAGGTAAAGACTGTACCATTACACGGTATTGTTTACCAAAACGAGTAAAGTCAGCTGCATAGATACCTCCGATATACCCTTGAAGAGCAGAGAAAATATCACTTACTAATACTCCTGATTCTTTTGCACGAGGAATATTAAGATCTAATTCATACTGAGCATAGTTTGTATTAAATGATGACTGAGCATACAAGATTTCAGGACGATCCATTAATGCAGCTAAGTACTCTTTTGATTTTTGGTCGAAGTCAGTAAGTGCACCTCCAGTTTTATCTAATAATTTCATCTCAAAACCTGAAGACATACCGAAACCTGGTATACTTGGCGGTTGGAAGAAAATCATTCTAGCATCTTGGAACTGTGTAGCAGCGATACCAAACAGTTTACCAATGATCGCATCAGTTGCTAACTCAGGTGTAGTTCTATCTTTAAAGTCGTCTAGCTTAATCATCGCCATACCGTAGTTAGAACCTTGTCCGTTGATGAATGAGAATCCTGATACGATAGTTACCCCTTCTACTCCTGGGATTTGCTGTACTACTTTAGAGAACTGTTGTTGTAAACTCGTTACACGGTCTTGAGAAGCACCAGCAGGTAACTCGATATTACCCATGATGAATCCACGGTCTTCGTTTGGTACGAATCCACTAGGCATTGTTTTAGCAGCATAATATGTAATACCTAAACACGCAAGTAAGATGGCAAACGTAGTCCATTTATGTTTTAATAAGAACTTAAATGAGTTACCGTATTTGTGAGTTAATTTGTTGAATGCAACGTTGAATGCATCAAAGAAGCGTTGAACAAAGTTTCTTTTCTTTCCTTCTCCATGAGCTCCATGTTGAGTTAAGAACAGTGCACATAATGCAGGACTCAAGGTCAAGGCGTTAACAGCCGAAATTAAAATCGCAACAATAAGTGTAATACCGAACTGCTTATAGAATACTCCTGTAGGACCTGGAATAAAGGTTACAGGTATAAATACAGCAGACATTACTAATGTAATCGAGATAATAGCACCTGAAATCTCACTCATGGTGTTTAAACTCGCTTCTTTAGCATCTTGGCCTGTCTCTTCCATCTTCGCATGCACAGCCTCTACTACCACGATGGCATCATCCACCACAATACCGATGGCCAGTACAAGTGCAAACAGTGTTAACAAGTTAATTGAGAACCCGAATACACTTAAGAAAAAGAACGTACCTATAATTGCAACTGGTACAGCAATTAAAGGAATTAACGTAGAACGGAAATCCTGTAAGAAGATATATACCACTACGAATACTAGTAAGAATGCCTCTATAAGTGTGCTGATTACTTTACTAATAGATGCATCTAAGAATTCGTTCGTATCCATCAGTACTGTATAATTAATACCATCAGGGAACGAAGTCTTCATATTCTCAAGTTCAGTATGTAAGTTCTGAATAATCTCTTGAGCGTTAGAACCTGGTGTTTGGTAGATAGCCATAGCTACAGCAGGGTGTCCATTTTGTTCAGAACTACCTACATAAGACATTGCACCTAATTCTATCTTAGCGACATCTTTCAAGTATAGTACTTGTCCATTACCCAATGATTTTACTACGATATTTTCGTATTGGTCTTGCGTTTTATATTTACCACTATACTTAATTACATATTGGAATGCCTCAGCATTATTTTCACCTAACTGACCAGCAGCAGCCTCTAAACTCTGTTCGTTTAGGACTCTTACAACATCAGAAGGAACTAATCCATAAGCTTTCATCTTAGCAGGGTCAATCCAAATACGCATAGAGTAGTTACGAGAACCAAAAGCCTGTGCATCCCCAACACCACTTACACGTTTTAGTACAGGAATAACGTTAATATTCATGTAGTTTTGGATGTAAATAGCATCGTAGTTAGGGCTTGTCGAATAGAAAGACAAGAACATTAATGCACTTGTTTGTTGTTTCTGAGTAGTTACCCCTGAACGCGTTACCTCTGCTGGTAAAAGTGGTGTAGCACGTGCCACACGGTTTTGTACGTTTACTGCAGCGATATCTGGGTCAACTCCTTGCTTAAACACAACTTGAATACTAGCACTACCATCATTTGATGCAGTAGAAGTAATATAGTCCATGTTTTCAACCCCATTCACCTGTTCTTCAATTGGAATAACAACAGATTGCATTACTGTCTCAGCATTGGCTCCAGGATATGAAGCAGCAATCTGTACAGTAGGCGGCGCAATATCTGGATATTGCGTAACTGGAAGTACTGTTAATCCCAGTACCCCTAGTATTACTATAAGTATAGAAATAACTGTAGATAATACAGGTCTTTCAATAAATGTTTTTAACATACTTTAGAATGTTGATTTGATGTCTTCGTTAATTTTTTCAAATTTCTCTGGTACTGGAGTTATAGGAGATCCACTGCGCAGTGTTCCTAATCCTGTTCCAATGATTTTTTCTCCTTTTTTGACACCATCTTTTACGATTGCCAACTTGTTGATTCTATCGATTACTTCGATCTTAGTAGCCTTAGCTGTATCGTTTGCCACAGTATATACATATACCTGACCTTGCTGTTCGAATGTAGCTGACTCAGGAACTACTAATACATTAGTATATTCGTTAGGAAGTAATAATGTACCACTATTACCATTAGCCAACAATCTGTTAGGGTTGTTAAAAGCAGCTCTTAACTGTACTGTACCCGTAGTTGGATTAATTTGACCTGAGATAGTTTCGATTTTACCAGGTTCTTCATACACTTGTCCATTAGCTAACTGTAATTTTACTGTAGGTAAGTGACTTAATTTCTCTTTTAAAGATTTACCTTCTATTTTTTCTAAGAAATCGAAGTATTCTTTTTCATTAAGTGTGAAATAAGCAAATACACTACTGTCATCTGACACTACAGTTAACGGTTGAGGGTCACTAGGGCTTACTAATGCCCCTTCACGGAAGTTAATTTGTCCTACAATACCATCGATAGGGCTTTTAACCACAGCGTAGTCAATATTAGCAACTATACTTTTGTGTTGTGCTTTAGCATTAGCTACTTGACTCTTTGCACTAGCTAAGTTAGCTTCAGCAGTTTCTAACTGGATTTTACTGATAATCCCTTTGTTTACCAGAGGTACTAATTTGTCAACGTTTACTTGAGCAACATTAACTTGAGCTTCAGCTGTTCTGATTGCTGCTTTAGCTGCATCAGCACTTTCGTTTAAAGTGTTCGTCTCAAGTCTAAATAGAGGTTGTCCTTTTCTAACGATTGCACCTTCGTCTACATAAACTTCTTGAATGTATCCAGCTATTTTAGCACGAACGCTACTAGCAACTTTCCCTTGGATATTAGTAGGGTAGTTTTTATAACCTGTTACATTTTGAGTAGGTACTTCGATTACTTTGTAAGGTAATGCCTGAGGTCCCCCTTGCTGTTGATCTTTATTTCCGCATGACGCTACAGTGATAGCGATTGCAGCGAAAGTGATCGATTGTAAATAACGTTTCATATAATTACTTAATTTGTACTTTTTAATTTTTCTATTGTATCTGCTAAATGACTTTTACTTTTTGCTAAATGATCTATATAAAGTTCTACTTTATTGTTGCAATTGTCTGTTTTTAAAACACCTTCATCAACGAATTTAAGCATTTTAAGACACAATGCATGCTCACGTTCTAATACATCTCTAATGATTTGTAATCTTAGAGTCATATAGTTAGGGTTCAATCTGAAGTATCTTTTTCTTTCATCAATCTTATTGAAATGCTCAATTTGGTTATTCGAAATCAATAGATTTAAACTTGTAGAGACAGAACTCTTACTTGCATTTAATCTTTCAACTAATTCATCAAAAGTCACGCCATCTCTGTTATTATTAAACATAATGTATGTATAAATCTGTGCAGTTAATGGTGAGAAGTGGTGCACCAGTTCATGGTGAGCGCAATAATCTTGGAATAAGTCTACTAAATTTTGGTCGTATTGCATTTTACTTTAATGTTTTGAGAGATGCAAATATACGGTTAGTTTTGTAATTACCGAACCAACCAAACTTAAAAGTTTCTTAATTATTTAGATGGCGTCTATATAAGATGTATTTTATAGTAGGAACATTTTTGCATCTATTTGATATTATGATAGAAAACATTTAATTGAAGAATTATTTAAAAAAATCAACAAAAATGCTTGCATCAAAATTAAAAATAGCATTATATTTGCATCCACAAAAGCGGAAGTAGCTCAGTTGGTAGAGCTCCAGCCTTCCAAGCTGGTTGTCGCGAGTTCGAGCCTCGTCTTCCGCTCTGCAAACCTGATGTAGGTTTTAAAATAACATCATCTGCGGAAGTAGCTCAGTTGGTAGAGCTCCAGCCTTCCAAGCTGGTTGTCGCGAGTTCGAGCCTCGTCTTCCGCTCTACAAACCTGATGTAGGTTTTAAAATAACATCATCTGCGGAAGTAGCTCAGTTGGTAGAGCTCCAGCCTTCCAAGCTGGTTGTCGCGAGTTCGAGCCTCGTCTTCCGCTCTACAAACCTGATGTAGGTTTTAAAATAACATCGTCTGCGGAAGTAGCTCAGTTGGTAGAGCTCCAGCCTTCCAAGCTGGTTGTCGCGAGTTCGAGCCTCGTCTTCCGCTCTATAAACCTGATGTAGGTTTTAAAATAGCATCATCTGCGGAAGTAGCTCAGTTGGTAGAGCTCCAGCCTTCCAAGCTGGTTGTCGCGAGTTCGAGCCTCGTCTTCCGCTCTACAAACCTGATGTAGGTTTTAAAATAACATCATCTGCGGAAGTAGCTCAGTTGGTAGAGCTCCAGCCTTCCAAGCTGGTTGTCGCGAGTTCGAGCCTCGTCTTCCGCTCTATAAAAAAAGCCCTAACATTTGTTAGGGCTTTTTTTGTTTAGTTAAGATGGCTTAAGTCTGTATTAGTTTTTACTTCATAAGCTTCTTTATTTTGCTCAAATATTCTAGCGTCTAATTCACCTTTTAGAGTGATTCGGTCACCTTTTACTTCTAACCAACTACCTTCTCTAAGCCCTACTACAGGTTGTGTATTAAAAGCGTGGAACTCATTGATACGTGTTTCTCTAGTTTCTCCCATATGAGTCGAACCTTCGATAGGGTCTAGGTAATGAGGATTTAGATTAAAGGGTACGAAACCAAATGTCTTGAATGAAGGAGGATATACGATAGGCATATCATTAGTCGTTTCCATTGTTAGTCCACAGATATTACTTCCCGCACTACATCCTAGATAAGGAGTTCCGTTGTTTACAACATCTATTACCGCATTCAGTACATTGTTTTTATAGAGTTGTTGTACCAATAAGAAGGTGTTTCCTCCTCCTGTGAAGATTCCCTCTGCTTGTTGTACAGCTTCTACTGGGTTAGTGTACTCATGTATTCCTTTGACATCAATATTGATAGTAGCAAAAGCGGTTCTTACTTTTTCTGTATATTGATCATGCGTGATGCCTCCTGGTCTTGCATAAGGAATAAACAATAGTGTTGATATGTTCTTAAAATGTTCTTTTAATGTCGGTAATAAGTACTCTAGATAAGTTCCATTATATATGGTAGAAGTACTCGCAATAATTAGATTTTTCATGTGGATAAATAATTTTTGTAAAAATAAGTCGTTTAAATAGAACATTTGCCTTTTCACCTGCAAATGTTCACCTAACTATAAAACACTATCATGAACCTAACTCAAAAACTCTTGAGTATAATACTGCTTTTTGTAAGTAGTATTCACCTTGCTCAGGACTCCCCATCCGTTCTTAATGGAAAAATAGTGACTAGAGACGTAAACTTTGAAGGAATAGTGATTCTAAATTCTTCAAAGGACATTTCTGTATTATCTGATGATAAGGGGTACTTCTCTATTCGCAGTCATATTAATGATACGATAAGATTTATCAGTCCTAATCATACAGAGTATCAGTATGTAGTTAACGAATTTGATATCAAGCGCAGTCCTGTACTATTTCCATTAGAACCGTTATACAGCATCAATAGACTTGACGAGATTGTCATCACGAAGATAGATAGTGATGCACTAGGCTTTACAGATAAATATACGAAGAGGTACACACCTGCAGAACGCAAACTCAGAACTGCTAAAACAGGTGGAGGAATGATACCAATAGATCCCTTTGTAAATATGCTGTCAGGGAGAATGAGTATGCTTAAGAAGAACCTTGCTTATGAGAAGACAGACCATAGAGTAGATAAGCTGATAGAAGTGGTTACTAACGAGCGATTAGTTGATTACTATCATATACCTTTAGATTATGTGGAGGGTTTTGCGTATTATGCAGTAGAAAAAACAGAAATAAAAGAGTTACTCAATGTAGGAATGGTTAATGTCAATGAATTAGAAAGAGAGCTTACACCAGTGGTATTTGAATTTCTAGAAATGATTAAGAATAAGAAGGAAGAAGAAATATGATATGTGTACAAGGTCATATTTAGTATAATATAAAGAAGGCTGTCAAGGCAGAGCATTGTCTTCCAATAAATAGAAGTATTGTAATGAATATAATTCAGAAGTTATCGACTTTATTACTCTTATTAACTGGGATAGGTCACTGTTTCGGTCAAGATCAGGGAGGGATGATAAGTGGTAAGCTAGTCACTCGTGGAGGTGATTTAGATGGGACGGTGGTCACTAATATCAATAGAAACAAAACGGCATTAGCGGATAAGAAAGGTTATTTTGATATATATGGAGAACCACAAGATACTATACGATTTAGTAGTGTATACCATATGGAATATACTTATATCATAGCAGAAGCAGATATGAAGGGAGGTGTGCTCTTATTTCCCTTAGAACCCTTGCCTGATTTAAGTACGAGATTAAACGAGATTCTAATCACTAAAGTAGATGCAGGAGGACAAGGATTTACAAATAAATATACGAAGAGATATACTCCTGCAGAACGAAAGCTCAGAACAGCTACTACAGGAATATTAGATCCGCTGGTGAATTTATTATCTGGTAGGACTGCCATGCTTAAGAAGAATCTCGCATATGAGAGGGAGGACTTCAGAGTAAGTAAGTTGTTAAACACGATAGACGAAGAAAGGTTAGTAGAGTATTATAAGATACCTCCTGATTATGTAGAGAGCTTTGCATACTATGCTGTGTCTAGAGAAGAGATAAGAGATATCGTGAATGCTACGATAATTGATACTAAATTCTTAGAAAGAATGATAGCTCCAGTTGTATTAGATTTTCTAGAAATGGTCAAAACGAAGACAAAATAATCTATTATAGCTTACTTATACTTCTTCCTATTCTTGTAGTATTTGCTTGTTCTAGAAGAATAGAGGAGGTGTAACTTCTCTTCTTTTGATCACCTTTGAGTTATTAGAGACTTAAGTAGCGTGGGGTGGCATTGAGGTAATAGAGATAGATGGGGGCTGGTTAGATGAAAGTTTTATTGAATACTTATTTTGAGTTTTAGGAATGTGAGTAGAGCAGATCAATGCTTTGCTTGCTTAGAAGTGAACACTTTATAAACTAGTATATGAAGAATGTAAAATACATTGCCATTATAGTAACTCTTCTTTTGGGAGAACTTGTATTAGCTCAAGAAGGATTAAAGACATTAAATGGAAAAATTCTTTTTAGAGATGGCGATAGAGATGAAGTGTTGGTTCTTAATACTTCTAAAGGAACTTCTGTATTTTCAGATGATAAGGGATACTTCAGTCTGCAGGGGGAAGCGAATGATACTTTGAGATTCGTTAGTTTATCATACCTATTACATGTGTATATGATTACTGAAGTAGATTTAAACAGAGACCTTGTTCTGTTTTCTTTAGAAAGAAATACTACAGGAGAGGTATTGGACGAAATAGTTGTTACGAAAAAGAATAAGTCTCCATATCCTAAATATACATATAAGTCTAAAGGACCTAGTCCTATGGAACGACAGCTAGCTTATGCTACTTCTGGTCTTATCGCACCTTTAATCAATATGCTCAACGGTAGAACTAAGATGCTTAAGAAAGCGCTGGTCTATGAGCGTGCCGGGTTTAGAGCAGATAAATTTTTAGACTACGTAAGTGATGAGCTATTGGTTGATAAATATAAGATACCTTATGACTACGTAGAGAGTTTTGCTCTTTATGCAGTGAACGATGAGAAGGTAAAAGAAGCACTAGAGGTAACACCTGTAGATACGACTTATCTAGAGACAGTGATTGCTCCTGTAGCAGTCGATTTCTTAGAAGTGATTAAGGACAGGCCTTTTAAAGAATTAGAACAACAAGTACCAGGGCAGAGCGATTAAATAAGTGATTTATCTAGTTATAGGTCATTATTTAAACAGGATCAGTTATAGTGTTTATAAGCACATTGTTTTATTTAACATAAGTTTGCGAGGGTAAAATTTGTGTATCCTATAGAATGGAATATTTTTACAATTATAATTAAGGAATGATGAGAATATTTGTAGCCTTTCTATTAATATTGAACTTTTCTGTTGTTTTCGCGCAAGAAAGAAAGATGATAGATGGTAAGATTGTATCTAGAACGAAGAGATTAGATGGGGTATATGTAGCGAATATTAATACTGGAGAGTCTACGATGACTGCTCCTGGAGGATATTTTAAACTGAAGGCACAGGAGAATGATACGATTATGTTTTCAGGACCTGTTTTTCTAGGATATAGACATCAGTTAGATGATATAGATTTAAAGAGAGATATTATTTTAATACCACTAGAGCCTAACTCACTCTATTATGAATTAGACGAAATAGTGATCACGAAGATCACTTCAGAATCTCTAGGGCTAATCCCTAAAGGGACTAAGATACGTACACCAGCTGAGCGTAAGTTATATACCGCTACTACAGGAAGTGGACTGATTTCTGTAGATGCGATAGTGAATATGATTTCAGGACGTACTAAGATGCTGAAGAAGGCATTAGCTTATGAAAGACAAGAAGGACGAAAAGATAAGTTCTTAATGTATATTAGCCCAGAAAAGCTGACTAAAGATTACAGCATTCCTAAAGATTATGTTTACGGGTTTGCCTATTATGTGGCTACAGATGAACTAATGGCTTCTATTCTGAACACGAATATAGTAGATGAAAAGAAAGTCGCTAGTAGGGCTGGAGAACTTGCCTTAGAGTTTATCGAACTGATCCATGAGAAGTTAGATCTAGAAGTGAAGCAGACTAAGATAGAATAGTTTAACAAATGGTTTTAGATAAAATCTATGTGAGAATTTAATAAACTTCGTAGATTTGTAACCTTATAAATAGAAAAACGAATATTTATGTTTGGAATCGGAGGGGGTGAATTATTTTTCATCATTATTATAATTTTAATGTTGTTTGGTTCTGATAAGGTTCCAGAGATGGCACGTACCTTTGGTAAGTTTATGGCTCAGTTAAAGAATGCAACAAACGATATCAAACACGAAATCAATAAAAGCGCAGAAGAGTCTGGTATTAAAAAAGATATAACAGAGACCTTCGATATAGATATTAATCCTATGAAGGATATTCAGAATGAAGTAGAGAAGCAGAAAGAGGACATTGAGAATATTACAGGGCCAATAAAAAGACAACTTTAATGTTAGAAACAATTGTGCAGTGGGATAAGGAACTAATGCTGTTCTTAAACAACTTAGGTACTCCTACATTTGACCCATTTTGGTTATTTATCACGAAGCAGTTTAACTGGCTTCCGTTTTATCTCTTATTACTTTACCTAGTATATAAGAAAGTATCCCTAAAGACACTGGGTATTATCCTGTTGTTCATAGCAGGGCTTATCGCCTTTACAGATCAGTCTACTAATCTAGTCAAAAGTACAGTAGGTCGCCCTAGACCGTGTAGTACAGAAGATATTAAAGCGATGCTTAGAGTAGTGAAGTGCAGTAGCTCACTGAGTTTCTTCTCAGGACATGCCTCTAACTCTACTGCGACGATGCTGTTCTTATTCTTAATATTGAGAAGATATTATAAGTACGCGTTTTTAGTATTTATATTCCCACTCGTATTTGCATATAGTAGAATCTATTTGTCATTGCATTTCCCTACAGACATTTTCGTAGGAATGTGTGCAGGACTTATCTCAGGAACATTATTCTACCAAGGATTTAAATGGGTAGAGAAGAAATATAAGTTAGTCTAACTAACATTAAAAAAAGGCTTAGAATCTAGATTCTAAGCCTTTTTTGTTATCGTACTCTTGATACTGTAAGTCCATCTCTTATCGGTAATAGTATCGTCTCTACACGAGGATCATCTTTCAGTAATTTGTTATACTGATCGATCTCTAGGGTAGCTCTATCATTCCATTTGATATCTTCTACTACCTTACCTGACCATAGAACATTGTCAGATAGGATGATTCCTCCCTTATTCATCTTCTCGATGATGAGGTGAAAGTAGTTTGTGTAATTCTTTTTATCTGCATCTAGGAACACTAGGTCAAACTTCTTATCTAACGTAGGAATGATGTTTAATGCACTACCTAAGTGTTGGGTGATCTGATGTCCATAGTCAGACATATCGAAGTATTTTCGTTGAAAGTCTACTAACTCTTCATTTACATCTATCGTATCGATAGTACCATCAGCTCTCAGTCCTTCTGCTAGTGATAGTGTAGCATATCCAGTGAATGTACCTACCTCTAATATGTGCTGAGGGTTAACTAGCTTAGAGATCATACTCAAAAAACGACCTTGGAAGTGACCACTCAGCATTCTAGGCTGTAGTACTTTTTGGTACGTTTCTTTATCTAGTTTGGCTAATAACTCAGGCTCATTTTCTGAGTGTCTTGCCGCGTAATCCTCTAACTCTGGTGATATAAAATGCATAATCGAAATTCAAGTAATAATTAAAGGCACAAATATAATCCTAGATTGAACGTTGACCAAATACTCCTGTAGTTTTATGATTATTAGTCTATTTAGAGTTTGCTTAGACTGTAAATAGCGATATATACTGTATAGATGGTTCGGGTAGAGAATTAGTACAGTTCGCAAAAACACCTCTTAACCCTTGTGTTTACTAGGTATTTCCGAACACTATCCGAACAGAATTTACATTAATAAATAGGAAGTGTTGATATAGAGTGGATTGTGTTGTTTGTAGAACTCCATAATAGGTCAAAAAGGTAATTAATAGCCAAATACTCCAAATAGAGTCATCGTGATGTAATCATATTAAAAGGTGTTATTAAAAATAACCGTTAAAGAAGTGATTTATTTTTCTAAATTTATAGGAACCAATTATTTAAACTATTATGAAGGTATTAAAGAAAGTTCTGAAGTGGCTAGTGATTTTGATAGCACTGGTAGTAGCACTGATGTATATATTTAAAGTGGATTATCTCTTTACGGCGGTGCGTACCATATACTTTAATGGATATAAGACAGCGTTCTTAGATGATTATAAATATTTTCCGACTAGGGAGATTAAGAATGATGTAGGACAGCCATGGGCATTCACGAAGGATTATAATACTATAAAAGCGAGTGATAACTTAGAGAATACCCATAAAGAACTAGAGTCTATAGCTTATTTAGTCATCAAGAATGATAGTATCTTCTACGAGGCTTATTATGACGGGTATGGAAAGGACTCTTATACCAACTCCTTCTCGATGGCTAAGAGTATCGTATCTGCTGCCTTAGGTAAGGCATTACAGAGAGGTGAGATCAAGAGCTTAGATCAGAAGGTAATAGAATTTTTACCAGAGCTAAAAGGGAAGTATAAAGATGAAGTAACGGTAGGAGATCTATCTTCTATGGCATCAGGATTAGATTGGGATGAGGCATATTACAGTCCGTTCTCAGTGGTGACGAGAGCTTATTTTGATAAAGATCTGAGAAATGTAATGCTAGGCTTAGAGATAAAGGATAAGCCTGGACAAGAGTTTATTTATAAAAGTGGAGATACAGAGCTATTGACGATGGTACTAGAGAAAGCTACTGGTAAATATATGACTGATTATATATCAGAATATTTCTGGAAGCCTATGGGAGCAGAGAATCCAGCGTTATGGCAGCTAGACCATGAAGGGGATGGGGTAGAGAAGTCATACTGTTGTTTTACGAGTAATGCGCGTGATTTTGCTAGGTTTGGTAAGTTGTATAAAGACGAGGGGCTGTGGAACGGTGATAAGATATTAGATAGCGCATTTATTAGAAAGTCAATTACCCCACGTTTTAAAGATGCGCCTGAGTATGGCTATGGTTGGTGGTTAGTGAATCACAAGGGACAAGATTTCTTCTATATGCGAGGTCATTTGGGACAGTTCGTGATTGTGTCTCCTAAGGATAATGTGATCATTGTGCGTCTAGGACACTTAAAGGGATTACAGACAGAGGAAGATCCTCATAGTAACGATCTGTACACTTATATCGATGAGGCTTATAATATGTTGAACCAAAGGAAGTAAGATATGCTTAGAAATGTGATGCTAGATAGCCTACTCTTTTTTGATATTGAGACAGTGCCTGAAGTGCCTGCTTTTAATGATCTAGATGAGGAGATGCAAGATCTGTTTGATATCAAAACGGCTTATCAGAGAAGGGATGGGCAGACTGCGGCGGAGTTTTATGAACGTGCAGGGATTTGGGCAGAGTTTGGTAAGGTGGTATGTATCTCAGTGGGATATTTCACCTATAAGAATGGAGATAGACAGTTTAGGGTCAAATCCTTTGCAGGAGAGGAACGCCGTCTGTTACAAGAATTTTCTAATTTAATAGACGAATATTTTAATGATCCTACTCGCGTTCTATGTGGGCATAATATTAAGGAATTTGATATTCCCTTTGTCGTGAGGCGGATGTTGATAAATGAGGTAAAAATCCCCAACAAACTGTGTATTATTGGGAAAAAACCGTGGGAGGTGAATCATCTAGATACCATGGAAATGTGGAAGATAGGAGATTATAAACACTTTACATCTTTAAGGCTTTTGACTAGAATATTAGGTATACTCTCTCCTAAAGACGATATAGACGGGAGTGAGGTGGCTAAGGTGTATTATGAAGATAAAGATATTGACAGAATTATCGTGTATTGTGAGAAAGATGTGGTAGCAGTGGCACAGGTTTTGCTGAGGTTTAAGCGTGAGGAACTATTAAGTCAAAGCGAGATATTTTCTGTTTAAGTTAAAGAAATATTAAAAAACATTGGTTAGTGCTTGTTGTTAAAATAATTTTTTTCTAATTTTGACTTCAAATAAGGAAATAGTAATGCAGAAAATTTATTCAAATATGGTTTATTCAACAAAATGTGTATTCTCTAAGAAGAATGCATCGTTTATGGTATAGAGCTGTCTTTGGATACGTAAAAAGATATTTAATAAGCCTCTGTACCTCACAGGGGCTTATTTTTTTTTAAGAAAGAAACATATAAAAATAAAGTAATGAATTTAGTCTATAATCTATTAACGTCAACATCATATAAGGGAATTTGTTTTCCTAAGCATTCGATGTATACATACGTAGCCAAGAGAGATAGCTTGTTTTGATCATACTATTTTTATAGTTAAGAATAAATAAGAAGGTCCTTTTGGCAGATAGCTGAAGGGACCTTTTTGTATAGTGTCAATTTTATAAATAATTAAAAGAATGGAAAGTAAAGTTTTAAAAGTGTTGGGCTTCTCAGTAAGGGAACAACAATTCGCTGTAAAAACAGCCAACTACTCTTTCACAGTGAAAGATGGAAGAGAATTAGTAAGAGACGTGAATGCGAACTCTGCAGAGTTATTATTAGCTAAGCTAGCAGGTAGTATCCACGCAGTGGGGAAATTAATCGGTAATACATTGGGGTTAGATCTAAAATCTATTCAGATAGAAGTATCTGGTGTGATAAAAGGGGAGGGCTTCGAGAAGGATAGCTTAGACCACTTCAACAGAGTAGATGTAATCGTAAAGCCTACTTCTGAGGCATCTATAGTGTTGCTAAAAGAATGGCTAGATGCTGTGAAATCAGCTTGCCCAATGTTTGCAAATTTTAAAGAAAAAACTCCTACTATCGTTACGTTAGTCAAGGAATATGACCAAGTAAAAGTAGCGTAGTATGTCCGTATATTCTGTAAAAATTGTGGTATAGTATAGATGTTTAATTAGTTTATTAGATAGCTTATACTATATCACAATTATTATATATTTTTGTTATTCTAGTGATCGTACTGAATATAAAAAATGAAAGAAAATATACCTATATTATCTGTAAAGGATTTACAAATCGATTTTCTGAAAGAGAAATCTTGGAATACTATTATCAAAAGTAGCTCTTTTGATATCTATGCTAACGAGATTCTTGGTGTAGTAGGAGAGTCGGGTTCTGGTAAGTCAGTTACATCACTTGCATTAATGGGGCTATTGCCTCGAGAAATATCTCGTATTAGCTCGGGTAATATCGTGTTTGAAGGAAATGATATTACGCATAATACAGATAGTGAGTTCCGACTGTTGCGTGGAGCTCAGATATCAATGATATTTCAGGAGCCGATGAGTGCTCTAAACCCTTCTATTACTTGTGGCGAACAGGTGGCTGAGATACTTCGAGAGCATACTTCGCTCAGGGGGAAGGCTTTAAGAGAAGAGGTGTTACGCCTTTTCGATAGAGTTAAATTGCCTAATCCTAATCAAGTTTATACTAAATACCCTCACCAAATCTCTGGTGGACAAAAGCAAAGAGTCATGATCGCCATGGCTGTAGCGTGTAAGCCTAAGCTACTGATAGCGGATGAGCCTACGACAGCATTAGATGTGACTGTGCAAAACGAAATCATTAATCTACTGAAAGACCTACAACGCGATAATAAGATGAGTATCTTATTTATCTCTCATGACTTGAATCTAGTGTCGTCTATCAGCGACCGTATTCTAGTGATGTATAAAGGGGATATCGTAGAACAAGGAAAGTCAACAGAAGTGTTTAACAATCCACAAGATATGTATACTAAAGCCTTAGTAGCGTCTAGACCTTCTCTTACAGAGCGATTAAAAAGACTGTCAACGATAGGAGACTTTCTGAATAATAAGGTGGTGAGAGATGTGGTGACTACTGAGGATAGAAAAGATAGATTAGAAAAGTTATATAGTAATGCTCCGTTGCTAGAGATTAGGAATGTGTTCAAGGATTATATCATTAACGGAGGATTGTTTAAAAAAGGGGTATTCCACGCGCTACAAGATATTAGTTTTAATGTATATGAAGGTGAGACACTAGGCCTAGTAGGAGAGAGTGGGTGTGGTAAGTCTACATTAGGCAATGTCATCCTACAACTCGATAGAGCTACTAAAGGGCAGATATTCTATAAAGGTCAAGACATCACGAAGCTTTCTTCTAAGGCGTTTAGGGTGTTTAGAAAAGATATACAGATTATATTCCAAGATCCGTATTCGTCTTTAAACCCTCGTCTGACTGTAGGAGAAGCTATTCTAGAACCTATGAAAGTACATAAGATAGGAAGTAGTGATGCGGATAGAAAGGAGAGAGTGATAGAAATACTATACCGAGTAGGGTTAGATGAGTCTGTATTTAGCCGTTATCCACATGAGTTCTCTGGAGGACAGAGACAGCGTATCGGTATCGCTAGGACGATAGCGGTACAACCTAAACTGATCATCTGTGATGAGTCTGTGTCTGCACTAGATATATCTGTACAAGCTCAGGTGCTGAATCTACTAAACGATTTGAAGGATAAGTATAACTTTACCTATATATTTATATCTCATGATCTGTCTGTAGTGAAGTATATGTCTGATCAGGTGATGGTGATGAATAAAGGTAAGATAGAGGAAATAGGCGAGGCAGATGAGTTGTATGCTCACCCTAAGACTGAGTACACAAAGGGATTGATTAGTTCTATTCCGAATTAAGATAGTGAAAAAAAGCTCCAGTATCGGAGCTTTTTTAGTTAGTTATATCCTGAATAAGGAACTTCTTCTTCTATAAAGTGAATGCCATTCTCTTCTAATTCTTTGAGAATAGGAGTATATACTTCCTCTTCTATTGGCATCTGTACACCTGGTGTAGTGATGATTCCTTTTAATATTTTTAGCGTAGCGATAGCTACAGGAAGACCTACTGTCTTAGCCATAGCAGTGTAGATCTGATTATCTCCTATACAGACCATACGTGAGTCTATCTGGTGATTCTGTCCATGTAGTTCGTATCCTATCTTGTGATACATCACGATCATGTCTTTATCTTCTGGGCTTAATGACCAAGAATCACTTAAGATCTTTTCTAAGATTTGTGCAGGAGTCGCTTTCTTTAATCCTATTTTTTTAGTTGGGTTGAATAAGTCTAGCTCTAGTAGCTTGTCCCATATAATGTCATCTTGGTCAATACCTAGTGCTAATCTTAGTTTGGTCTCTACAGTATCTGTAGGGTGGTAGGGCAAGTAGGAGTTGATAAACTCTCTATAGGTCATCTCTTCAGAATTATCTATAGTATAGCTATCATCTGTTATTCCTAATTCTACAAAAAGATTCCAGGCTCTAGAGTATCCTACTCTTCTGATCGTACCTCTAAAGATGGTTTTAGCATCACGAAGTCCATAGACATCTTTGTATTTTAGAGAATCTCTATTGGCGTAAGCTTCGAACTTTCCATATCCTTCTACATCTAAAAACTCAGTACGTCTAAATACTTTGTTGTAAGGGATGTATTTATATTGGCCTTCTTGTAAGAATTTAGCTGCACCACCTTGTCCAGCTAATACTACATTGCGAGGGTTCCAAGTGAATTTGTAATTCCATAGATTGTTGTCAGATTCTGGAGCGATTAGTCCACCACAGAAAGATTCAAAAGAGATGACTTTCCCTCCTTTTCTTTCGATATCATGTATAATTTTCATCGCACTCATGTGGTCTATCCCTGGATCTAAGCCTATTTCGTTCATGAAGATGAGGTTGTTTTTAGTTACTTCCTCATTGAGTTCTTGCATAGCAGGGCTGATGTAAGATGCCGTAACCATGTGTTTTTTATACTTCACACAGTCTTTAGCTAGTTCTAAGTGATGTATGGCAGGTAACATAGAAACTACAATGTCTGCTTTCTGTACTAAGGTTTGTCTTTCTGTTTCGTTGAATAGGTCAAATGCGATCGCCGTAGCATTAGGATGATTCATCGCTTTTTGCTTCGCGGATTCTAGAGATAAATCTCCTATAGTAAGGTGTAAGTTCTCTGAGTCTGATTTGTCCAAGAGATACTTGATTAATGAAGAGCTGGATCTGCCTGCTCCTACTATTAAAATTTCTTTTGTCATAATATTCTAGTTGGTTTTTCAAGATACAAAAATTAGTAGTTCAATAAATAGATTAAATTCTACAAAATTTTTAATGTGCTATTTGTCTGATAAGTTGTATATTTGAAAGAAAAATAAATGGGACGAAAAGTTATATTTATAGCTGCTATAATCGGCGCAATTGGTATTATGCTAGGGGCTTTTGGAGCTCATGGTCTAAAGAAAGTTGTAACAGAGGCTCAAGTAGCTACTTTTGAAATTGGCGTTCGTTATCAAATGTACCACGCACTTTTTTTACTTTTTATAGGTATATGCGGAATATTTTCAGACAAGGCTAAAAAAATAGTTATGTATCTGGTTTTGTTTGGAATATTGTTTTTCTGCGGTTCTATATACCTTCTTACCTTTAAAGATATGATAACCATAGACTTAAGAGTTGTTGGTCCAATTACTCCTGTAGGAGGAGTATTGTTCATTGTTGCATGGCTATATGCTGGAATTCAGGCGTATAAAAGTAAAAACATGATTAAATAATTCTTTTGTATATTTATATTTTAAATTTATTTCTAAGTTTGCAAACAAATTAATACACAACCTAAATAATGAAAATGGATATTTCTGAATCAATTTCACTGGAAAAATATGGTATTAAAGATGTTGTAGAGGTAATCTATAATCCTTCGTACGACGTTTTATATAATGAAGAAACTAACCCTAACTTAACAGGGTATGATAAAGGAGTTGTAACTGAGCTAGGTGCAGTTAACGTAATGACTGGAGAGTTTACAGGACGTTCTCCTAAAGATAAGTACATCGTTAAAGATTCAGTTACAGAAAACACAGTATGGTGGAATTCACCAGAATCTCCAAATGACAACAAACCAATCGATAACAGAACTTGGAATGCTTTAAAAGAGAATACTGTTAATCAGTTATCTGGAAAAAGATTATTCGTTGTTGATGCGTTTTGTGGAGCTAACGAGAATACTCGTTTAAAAGTTAGATTTATTATGGAAGTAGCGTGGCAAGCGCACTTCGTAACTAATATGTTTATCCGTCCTACTGCAGAAGAGTTAGCTAACTTCGGTGAGCCAGACTTCGTAGTAATGAATGGTTCTAAAACTACTTTCAAAGACTATAAAGATTACGGATTAAACTCTGAGGTTTATATCGCGTTCAACTTGACTGAGAAGATTCAAGTTATCGGTGGTACTTGGTACGGTGGTGAGATGAAAAAAGGTATGTTCGCAATGATGAACTACTACTTACCTCTTAAAGGAATGGCTGCTATGCACTGTTCTGCTAACAAAGGTAAAGATGGTGATGTAGCTGTATTCTTCGGATTATCAGGTACAGGTAAAACAACTTTATCAACTGACCCAAAACGTGAGTTAATCGGAGACGATGAGCATGGATGGGATGACGAAGGTGTATTTAACTTCGAAGGAGGTTGCTACGCTAAGACAATCAGCTTGAGCAAAGAGAATGAGCCAGATATCTATGGTGCTATCCGTCGTGATGCTTTATTAGAGAACGTTACTGTTGATGCTAATGGTATTATTGACTTTAACGATGGTTCTGTAACACAAAATACACGTGTATCTTACCCAATCGAACATATCGAGAATATTGTTAAGCCTGTGTCTAAAGCTGGACATGCTACTAAAGTTATCTTCTTAACTGCAGATGCTTTTGGTGTTATGCCTCCAGTTTCTAAGTTAACTCCAGAGCAAACTAAATACTACTTCTTATCAGGATTTACTGCTAAGTTAGCAGGTACTGAGCGTGGAGTAACTAAACCAGAGCCTACATTCTCTGCTTGTTTCGGTAAGGCTTTCTTATCTCTACACCCAACTCAATACGGTGAAGAGCTAGTGAAGAAAATGGAAGAGCACAATGCTACTGCTTATATGGTAAACACTGGATGGAATGGTACTGGTAAACGTATCTCTATTAAAGATACTAGAGCTATCATTGATCGTATCTTAGACGGTTCTATCGAGAATGCTGAGACTACTATCGTGCCTATCTATAACTTCGCTGTACCAACAGCTTTAGAAGGTGTAGATACTACTATTCTAGATCCTCGTAATACGTATGCTAATGCTTCTGAATGGGAAGAGAAAGCAAAAGAATTAGCTGGATTATTCGTAGAAAACTTTAAGTTATATTCTAATAATGATGAAGGTAAAGCTCTAGTAGCTGCTGGACCTCAATTATAATATAATTATAGCTATAGAAAAAAGGAGATGATGTAATCATCTCCTTTTTTTTGCTCTTAATTAAGCAGTGAACTCTTATTTAATAAGTATAAAAAAACCACCTCTTCATAGAGGTGGTTTTTTATGATATAAATAGATATTATTTATTTACTTGTTGAATGTACTTTTCTAATGCCATAGTCATAGACGGTGTTCCTGGTGCAGGAGCCATGATGTCTACTCTTAAGTTATTGTCTAAAGCTTCTTTTTGCGTTGTAGTTCCAAATACAGCTATTCTCGTATTGTCTTGACTAAAGTCAGGGAAATTTTTGAATAGAGATTTAATACCTGTTGGACTAAAGAAAGCTAAAACATCATATTTCACATCTGCTAAATCTGATAAGTCACTCATAACAGTACGATAGAATGTACCTGGAGTCCAATTTACTTTTAAATCATTTAAAGTAGTTGGTACATCGTGATTTAATTGATCTGATGCAGGAAGTAAGAAGGTCTCATCTTTATACTTCTTAATCAAAGGAGCTAATTCTGCAAAGTCTTTCTGACCTACATAAATCTTTCTTTTACGGTATACTACATATTTTTGTAAATAATATGCTACCGCCTCTGACTGACAGAAATACTTAAGCGTTTCAGGAACTTTATATCTCATTTCTTCTGCTACGCGGAAAAAGTGGTCTACAGAGTTCTTACTTGTTAAAATAATAGCAGTGTAATTGTTTAAATCAATCTTTTGGTGTCTTACCTCTTTGGCTGGTACACCTTCTACGTGGATGAAGGGTCTAAAGTCAATTTTTACTTTGAATTTCTGCTCTAATTCGAAGTAAGGTGAGTTTTCTACTTTAGGCTCTGGTTGAGAAACCAAAATTGTTTTCACTTTCATAATTGTACTTTTTCTTATAATGCTCCGTAATCTTTTAACCAGAAATATAATAATAGATAAGGAGCTATTTCAAGGGTGCAAAGATACAAAATAAAATAGAACACCTTATTCATTATTGATTTTTGGTTGTTTTTTATAAAAAGAACGTATAAAAGGATATTTGTTGCGATTAATGCAATCAACATGAACCCAATTATAAGTTTGTTGGTTATATTGTTGTAGAATAAAAGAACGTTTACTGCTAACAGTAACATTCCGATATAATTTCGATAGGTAGCTTTTTGTAGATTTAAGGCATCCGAAAATTCGTCTATACCAAATGTTGTTGATATAATCTTATCTATTAAATACTTTCCGATGATAAAGGTGGTTACAAAATTTAAAAGCATTAAGAACGAACCAAAACTGTAATCTGGTATGAGTTCGAAAGCTTTTAATGTTATTTGTATAAAGAAAGTAATCGATATAAGTTGTACAAGTAAAAAAGATAAAGTGAAACTATTTCTTAAGTTTGTATTATCCTTATAAATCTTTAAGTACTTATTCGATGCTGCTAGTTTTGTAAACTCAGAAAAACGTACGCCGAAGATGGTACGGTTAACTGCAATAATAGAGAATCCGATAAAGAATAGGACTGTTGCCCAATCTTTACTAGGGAGTACACGCTCGATAAGTATTAGATTCTCCATAATATCTGCAAAATTAGCAAAAAAACCTTTTAGATTGACTTTGTATTTTATTTAAGTGATAACTTTCTAGAAAAAGGTTATTTTTGTGGCAAACGTTTTAAAAAATGGAGTCAGGACTTGTCATTATACCAACGTATAATGAAATTGAAAATATAGAATTGATTATCGATGCTGTTATGGCATTGCCTCAGCATTTTCATGTTCTGATTGTTGATGATAATTCCCCTGATGGTACTGCAGCTGTAGTTGAAGAGTTGCAAAGTAAGTATCCCGAATCTTTGTTTTTAGAGAAGAGAGAAGGTAAGAATGGGCTAGGTACTGCTTATGTCCATGGTTTTAGATGGGCTTTGGCACGTGACTATGACTATGTATTTGAAATGGACGCGGATTTCTCTCATAATCCGAATGACCTTCCTAAACTTTTAGAGGCTTGTAAAGCGAATCAAGGCTTAGCCATAGGTTCTAGATACGTTACAGGAGTAAATGTAGTGAACTGGCCGTTAAACCGTGTTTTGTTGTCTTATGGAGCTTCTATTTATGTTAGAATGATAACTGGGATGAAGATTAAAGATACGACAGCAGGCTTTGTTTGTTTTTCACGCAAAGTATTAGAGAGTTTTGATTTTGATAAGGTGCGCTTTGTTGGGTATGCTTTTCAGATCGAGATGAAGTATCGTACTTATGTAAAGAACTTTTCGATTACCGAGGTGCCTATTATTTTTACAGATAGGACGAGAGGCGAATCTAAAATGTCTGGAGGAATTATTAAAGAAGCTGTTTTTGGCGTTATTAATCTACGTATACGTAAACTACTAAACACACTATAATGACACACTATTTAATTAAAAACGGAAAAGTCGTAAACGAAGGGACTATTGTAGAAGCGGATGTTCTAATCGAGAATGGCTTTATTGTGAAAGTAGCTTCTAATATCGAAGTTTCTAATGATGTAACTGTTGTCGATGCGAAAGGAAATTATGTCATTCCTGGAATGATCGATGATCAAGTGCATTTTAGAGAACCAGGTTTGACTCATAAAGGTGATATAGAATCTGAGTCTAGAGCAGCTATTGCTGGAGGGATTACTTCTTTTATAGAGCAACCGAATACAGTGCCCAATGCTGTGACTCAAGAATTATTAGAACAGAAGTACGAAATAGCGTCTACTAAATCGTTTGCTAACTATTCATTTATGATGGGAGGTACAAATGATAACTTAGAAGAACTGCTAAAAACAAACCCACGTAATGTAGCTGGTATTAAGCTTTTCTTAGGTTCGTCTACAGGTAATATGTTAGTAGATAGACAGGATGTATTAGAAAAGATCTTTTCGAGTACTTCTATGCTTATCGCTGTACACGCTGAGGATGAAGGAACGATTAAGGCTAACTTAGCGAAGTATAAAGAAGAGTTCGGAGAAGAGATCCCTGTGAAGTATCACCCAATTATCCGAAGTGAAGAGGCTTGTTATTTATCTTCTTCTAAAGCGATAGAACTAGCGAAGAAAACAGGAGCTAGACTACACGTATTCCACCTTTCTACAGCGAAGGAAACAGAGTTGTTCAGAAACGATATTCCTTTAAAAGATAAAAAGATTACTGCAGAGGTATGTGTTCACCATCTATGGTTCACGGATAAAGATTACGATAAAAAAGGTAACTTTATTAAGTGGAATCCTGCTGTAAAAACAGAAGCTGATAGAGATGGTCTTTGGAAAGCGTTGTTAGATGATAGAATAGATGTTATCGCTACAGACCATGCACCTCATACTTTAGAAGAGAAGAGTAAGGCATATTCTTCTGCTCCTTCTGGAGGGCCACTTGTGCAGCATGCTTTAGTTTCGCTATTTGAAGCTTCTAAACAAGGGAAAATCAGTATAGAGAAAATCGTAGAGAAAACAGCACATAATCCTGCTATTTTATTCCAAGTAGAGAAACGCGGTTATGTAAAAGAAGGATACCATGCTGATATAGCTATCGTAGATGTGAATCATGACTGGGAAGTAAATAAAGACAATATTTTATATAAATGTGGGTGGTCTCCATTCGAAGGAGAGAAATTTAGTTCTAAAATTACTCATACTTTTGTAAATGGTTTCTTAGCGTATGAGAACGATATGGTAAAAGAAGAACATAAAGGACAACGATTATTATTCGTACGATAAAATCAAAGAATAGATGAATAAATACTTAGTAATATTAGCTGTGTTTATACTTATGTCATGTAAGAATGATGTGGTAAAACCGTCTCCATTTATCGAGCAACAAAAAATGGAAGATATCTTATATGATATGGCATTGTTATACTCTATCGAGAGTGTAAGTGCGTATAGTAGAGAAGATACTCTGAAAAGGCTTAACGTTAACTCTGTCT
The DNA here is from genome assembly GCF_004337635.1 of Myroides odoratimimus. Lineage (NCBI taxonomy): Bacteria > Pseudomonadati > Bacteroidota > Flavobacteriia > Flavobacteriales > Flavobacteriaceae > Myroides > Myroides odoratimimus. The sequence goes on along the minus strand of NZ_CP037427.1, from coordinate 738,743 downwards.
TTAAAAAATACGATATAGACAGTCTTACTTTCGTATCGAATAATAGATATTATGTAGAGTTAGGCGATGGTGTGTATCACACTATGCAGAACAATATTCTAAGTCGTCTAGAAGCAGCTAAGGTTGTAGCAGATTCTTTATTGTCTAAATCTCAAGAAGAGCCTAAAGACGAATTAAAGAAAGAAGATATTAAACTTGATGATACTTTGAAATTGGACCGAGAAAAGATTGATAGTCTTCGAAATCAAATTCAATAGTGTTTTTAATTTTTGAACAATCATAAATATAAGAAGAATGAGAAGCTTGCGCGATTGATCGTGTAAAGCTTCTTTTTTTTCTCGTTATCAGAGAGACGAAGTTGTCTAACTTCCATGCGAATAGACTTGATGTACGCGATACATGGATACTAGGGTGTTTCTTACCCATTAAGTCTGCGATATGATTGATAAGCTCTTGGTAAGTAATATTATTAGAAACTAATGCAAATCTCTCATTTTTAATATCACTGATCATGAGGAGATGCATTGCTTTTACTACATCATTTACTCCTACGATTCCCGCAATACCTGTGGTGTAGAATGGAAAGTCTTTCTTTACTTTTTGGAAGAAAGCTCCACTGCCTTCATAACCGAAGCCACGTCCGAATACAATACCAGGATTGACGATGACTACATCTAGTCCTTCTTGAGTTCCTCTCCATACCTCCATTTCGGCTCCATACTTAGTGATAGCATAGTCTCCATGGTATAGCTCAGGGTTCCAATCTGTCTTTTCTGTAATGATTTTATCTTTGGCTAATGTCTCACCTAGAGCGGCGATAGAACTTACATAGCACAGTTTTTTTACGTTAAAGGCGATAGATAGGTTCACGATATTAGCGGTACCTTCTATATTCGTCTTGCGAAGTTTTTTTTCATCTTTAGGCTCGAAAGAGACTAAAGCTGCACAATGATATACATAATCAATTCCAACAAAGGCTTTCTCAAGTGCTGGTACATCTATTAGATCTGCTTTGACCCATTCTATTTTTAAGAATAGGGCTTCTTGATTGTTTAAGACGAAGAGGTTCTTCGTTTTTTTAATACTATCCTCATTTCTATAAATAGCACGAACTGCACCTTCTGACTGAAGAAGATGTAATAATAAATGTGCTCCTACTAAGCCTGTACCTCCTGTTACTAGTATCATATTTAGACAAAAGTAAGTTATATGTTTTACATAGTGAAAAATTATGAAATAAAGTTGAATTCTAACGCCCCTATTATTAGTTCTTAAAGGATAAATGTAGAAAACGTATAAAAATGCAGTGTTTGAGAATTTTTATTCCATAAGCTAAGGTTTTGAGCTATCTTTGTGTAAAATTTATTTAAATGAAGAATTTTATTGAAGAAGTGACTTGGAGAGGAATGCTCCACGACGTAATGCCAGGCACTGAAGAACATTTGTTGGAGCAAATGCGTGCTGCGTATGTGGGAATTGACCCAACAGCCGATTCATTGCATATTGGACATTTAGTAGGAGTAATGCTATTGAAACACTTTCAATTAGCTGGACATAAACCTTATGCTCTTGTGGGAGGTGCTACTGGTATGGTAGGTGACCCTTCAGGAAAGTCTAATGAAAGAAACTTATTAGACGAAGAAGCTTTACGTCATAATCAAAATGCGATTAAAGAACAATTAAGTCGTTTCTTAGATTTTAATTCAGGTGCTGAGAATGCTGCTGTGTTAGTAAATAACTATGACTGGATGAAGGATTTCTCTTTCTTAGAGTTTATTCGTACAGTAGGGAAGCATATCACAGTGAACTATATGATGGCTAAAGATTCTGTAAAGAAACGTCTAAACGGTGAGTTCCAAGATGGAATGTCATTTACAGAGTTCTGTTATCAATTAATGCAAGGATATGACTTTTTGCATTTATACAAAGAGAATAATATTACATTACAAATGGGAGGATCTGACCAATGGGGAAATATCACTACAGGTACAGAGTTAATCCGTAGAACAATTAGCGAGAAAGCGTATGCGCTTACTTGTCCATTGATTACTAAAGCTGACGGAACTAAATTCGGTAAGTCAGAAGGGGGTAATATTTGGTTGTCTGCAGAGTACACTTCTCCATATAAATTCTACCAATACTGGTTAAACGTGGCTGATGCTGATGCTGAGCGTTATATTAAGATTTTTACATTTATCTCTAGAGAAGATATTGAAGCATTAGTAAAAGAGCATTCAGAAGCTCCACATTTACGTGTGCTACAACGTCGCCTAGCAGAAGAAGTAACGATTATGGTACACGGTCAAGAGCAATTAGATAATGCTATCAAAGCGTCTAATATCTTATTCGGTAACTCTTCTACAGAAGATTTAAAACAATTAGATGAGAAGACTTTCTTAGAGGTATTCGATGGAGTAGGACAGTCAGAAGTAGCAAAAGCAGATATCGAAGCAGGGTTAACTATCGTAGATGCCTTAGCTGCTAATTCTAATTTGGCTTCATCTAATGGAGATGCTCGTCGTTCGTTACAAGCTAACTCTATCTCTGTAAACAAAGAGAAAGTAGCTGAAGACTACGTAGTGACTACAAATGATTTGATTAATGATCAATTCGTATTACTACAAAAAGGAAAGAAAAATTACTTCGTTTTACATGTAAAGTAAGATTATAAGTATACTTATATAAGGGCTCTCAGTAATGGGAGCCCTTTTTTTTGGTCTATAATTGATAGGGTCATAAGGTAATGGGGTATTGATGGTATAGTAATCGCATAAAAAATGGGTAAAACTATGCGAGCAGTATCCCATCACTATGCGATAACTATGCGACCAGTTGCGTTTTTGTTGAGAAACAAGGAGTACTCCCTCCTTGTATTTACTAGGTTTTTGGCTCTAATTAAAAGGTTGACTATTCAGTCGTTTTGTAAGATTGTGGTGTTTTTTATCTGAGCATTAAAAGATAGAATGAAATATACCATATACATGGTATTTCATAGAATGAGGTGTTGAAATACCTTTGTATTACAAAAGTAGGGAGTGCTATATCCTTAATCTGTTGTGTATAATTATTGTTTGTTTTGTAAGAAAATAATTACATATAAGGGTTTCCCTACTTTGCTTTTTTCACTGATAAGAAAAAATTATATAACCTAAATATTATGCAATCAATTCAACAAAAGCGAGAACTTGACACTCGTATTTTTAGATTTACTGATTTCTTTTCTTCTAGCGCATCTTCTATGATGTGCATGTGTTGCTGCCTATAGTTTATTCTTTTTAGGTCAGCTCATAGTGGCTGTACCGATACTACATTTCAATATTTCTAGACATAATGAATCAGTCTTTCAAAGATAGTTCATTTTAAACTAATTGTTTTATGCAAAAAATTTACGCAATCTTATTTGTGTTTGTTAGTGTTTTAAACTTACAGGCGCAAGAAAAACTTGTGACAGGATCTGTTACAGATATAAGTGGAGCCTTACCAGGTGTGAGTGTTCTGATTCAGGGAAGTGATGAAGGAACAATGACAGACTTAGATGGTAATTACTCTATAAAAGTTAATAATGGACAGGTATTAGTATTTTCATTTATAGGATATACCACAAAGAATATTACATATAAAGGACAGGAAATTCTGAATGTAAAACTTGCAGACGAAGCGAGTGAACTAGGAGAAGTATTAATTACAGTGCCTTATGGTACTGCTAATAAGAAGACGTATACTGGGTCAGTAGGTTTAGTGCAAGCTAAAGATATAGAAAAGGCACAAGTAAGTGATGTGTCTAAAGCATTAGAAGGTACTGTAGCGGGGCTTCAGTCTTTCTCGGCTAGTGGACAGCCAGGGTCTAATGCGACAATTAGAATCCGTGGTATTGGGTCTATGAATGCAGATAGTGATCCGTTATTCGTAGTTGATGGTGTGCCTTTTGAAGGAGGTTTAAATTCTATTTCTCCTACAGATATCGAATCTATATCGGTGTTAAAAGATGCTACTGCAGCAACGTTATATGGATCTCGTGCAGCTAATGGGGTAATAATGATTACAACTAAGCAAGGTGGTAAAGAAACAAAACCCCAGATAGAAATCAGTGCAAAGCATGGTTTTTCTGATAGAGCACGTAGTGATTATAAACAATTAAGTACTAATCAGTACATGGAATTGCAGTGGGAAGCATTAAGAAATGGGCAGATGGATGCTGCAAAAATGAATGCTACCGAAGCAGCTGCTTATGCGACAAATAACTTGATTGGTTCGGTGGGGATTAATCCTTACGGAACAGGTAACCCATTTCCTGTAGGTACAGACGGTAAGTTATTGCCAGGGTTAAAGCCTTTGTGGAATGACGATTGGAATGATGCATTAAGTCAGAATGCGAGATTTACAGATATTAATTTACGTGTAAGTGGAGGAGGTAAGAATACTCGATACTACGTTTCTGGAGGGTATTTAAACGATCAAGGATACGTGTTAGAATCAGGTTTTAAACGCTTTAATATGCGTTCTAATATCGTGATAGATGCTAAGGATTGGTTAGAAATAGGGATGAATGTTTCTGCGTCTCATTCTATACAAGACTATCCGAAACAGGATGATAGTGCGATTAATAATGTAATTGGTTTTGCGAGAGGGTTACCTTCTTTTTATCCTATTTATCAACGTGATTTAGCTACAGGAGAATATCTAAGAGATGCAAATACTGGAGGACTGATATATGACTATGGGAACTATAGAACTACATCTTATAGAAATTACAACTTAGTAGAAACTCTTCCATTGGATAAGAGTGAAATAAAAAGAGATGTAGCGAGTATTAGAACATACGGACAGGTTAAGTTTTTGGATAACTTAAAATTAAAGACATCTTTAAGTGTTGATTACAATAGTATGTATGACCATAGTGTGTCAAACCCTGATAAAGGAGCTTCTGCTAATTATGGAGGAAGTATTAGCCGTAGAAATACAAGAACAATTAATATGACGTTTAATAATGTTTTAAACTACAATATTGATTTAGATGATAAGAACGCTTTAGCTGTAATGGCAGGACAAGAGTATTATCAGTATGATTCTAACTATTTTGGAGGTGCAAGAGAACAGATTGCGATGATGGGATTCGAGGAGCCTGATGCTGCTTCTAGATTGATAGATTTTTATGGAAAGGCTGATAAATATAGTATGTTGAGTTTCTTCGGGAGTGTAAACTATTCTTATGATAAGAAATATTATTTATCTGGATCTTATAGAGCAGACGGATCGTCTCGTTTTAAATCATCTAATAAATGGGGAGGTTTCTGGTCATTCGGTGCTTCATGGAGAATTATAGATGAAGACTTTATGAGTGAGTATAGAGATACTTGGTTAAACAACTTATTATTAAAAGCAAGTTATGGTGCACAAGGAAATGATAAGGTAGGGTATTATGCTTATCAAGGGTTGTATGCTATACGTAATAACTTAGGAGAATCTGGATTAGTTAGCTCTAGAATGGATACACCTAACTTATCGTGGGAAACGAACTTAAACTTAAATATTGGATTAGATTTTGGATTGTTTGATAATCGTCTGACTGGTACAGTAGAGTACTTTGAAAGAAGATCAAAAGATTTATTATTTAATCAACAGTTAGCCCCATCTATTGGATTTGCTAACAAAGATGTAAATATTGGAGGAATTAAAAACTATGGATGGGAATTTACTTTAGATGGTATTCCTATTCAAACAGAAGATTGGAGATGGCGTGTAGGATTAAACTTGACTACATATAAAAATAAAATTACTTCATTACCTAGTTCTGAAATCAATAAAGGGAACCAGATATGGAAAGTAGGAGGATCTATTTATGATTTCTATTTGCCTGAGTGGGCTGGTGTAAATCCAGAGAATGGTAATGCACAATGGTATATTCAGAATGAGGATGGTAGTCGTACAGTGACTGAGAACTACAGCAGTGTAAGTGGAAATAAAAATAAAGTATACAAAGGAACTTCGTTACCTGATGTATCTGGAGGTTTCTCAACAGAGTTGTCTTATAAGTCATGGCAATTATCTGCCAACTTTACTTATAATATAGGAGGTAAGATTTATAATGGGGATAAGGTAGGAATGTATAGACATGCAGGTAATGGTAGTACATGGAGTGCGGATATGATGGGAAGATGGACGCCAGAGAATCCTAATACTGATATCGCTAGATTAACAACTAATCCTGCTAATAGCTGGACGAATACTTCAGATCGTTTCTTGGTAGATCGTTCATACTTAAAATTAAAGAATCTTACGTTAGCTTATAACGTTCCACAAGAGTGGTTAAGAAAAATTAATTTATCATCTGCTTCTATTTATTTCCAAGCAGAGAATTTATTTACATGGACAAAAGAACAAGGTTTTGATCCAGAGCAAACATTCAACGGGACTACTTATTATAGATACCCAGCGATGAAGACATTGTCTTTAGGATTAAATATTAAATTATAAAGAATTAAGAAATCATGAGAAAAACAATTTTTAAATATATAGCGTTTAGTGTTCTATTTTCTATTGGAATGACTTCTTGTTCTTTGGATACTGAACCTACAGATGCAGTGGTGAATGAGAATGTTTTTACTACAGTAGAAGGTAATGACAAGGTATTGATCGGTACATGGGCTAACTTAATGGATTCATATAGTACTTATGCTAATCCAGGATATGGAGCGTTTTTAAGAACAAACGACGCTATGGGGAATGATGTAGTGGTGAATAATATGTATGGATTTAGTAGTCATTATGCTTTCACTGCTCTTTATAATCGTGGTGGGACAAATTCGTTTAGTTGGAATCTTACGTATAAAACGATTGATAATGCTAATAACGTAATTGATAAAGTATTTGCTTCAGAAGGTACTGTAAATGAAAAACAGCGTGTACGTGGTCAAGCATTAGCGTTGAGAGGATTTATGTACTTACACTTAGCTTCTAGTTATGCATTAGCTATAGACGTAAATCCTAATGCTGTAGTAGGGCCTATTTATTTGACTGCAACTACACCTAGTACAGTACCTGCATCAGCAGCTACTGTGACAGAAGTGTATAAACAAGCCATTTCGGATTTAGAAGAAGCGTTGTCTTTGATACCTGATACTTATAAGAGAAATCTTAAGTATAAATTTGATAAGACTGTAGTGCAAGGATTATTGGCACGTGCTTATTTGTATACTCAGAATTGGGAGAAAGCTAATTTTTATGCAGAGGCAGTGTTGAGCAAGTATGGTCAATTGATGTCAGAAGATGACTATAAGAGTGGTTTTAACGACTCTAGTAATGTAGAGTGGATATGGGGACATCAACAGACATCTGAACAAAGTGGGGCTTCTTATCAGTTTAACTATTTAGATGTAACATCAAAAGAGAGTTATTATTTCAGTTTTAATGCTGACCCTTACTTTAAAGAGTTATTTGATGAAGGGGATTATAGAAAAAGTATGATTTACTGGGCTCCAGATCCTTCTAATACTTCTCCGAAAACGAGAGATGTAGCTTATATGAGATATGCTAAATTTAAGTTTAAAGCTGGTCGTATAGCAGATATTGTATTAATGCGTTCGTCAGAGATGTATCTAATAAGTGCAGAAGCAAAAGCGAGATTAGGACGTGCTGATGCTATTAATGCCTTGAATGTTTTAAAAACAGCAAGAGGTGCTAAGGAAGTGAGTGGATTAAGTGGACAAGCTCTTCTTGATGAAATCTGGATAGAGAGAAGAAAAGAATTGTTTGGTGAAGGATTTTCACGAGTGGATATTGTGCGTAACAAGTTGGCTGTAGAAAGAAAGTTATATCCTCAAGATAAGTTGGTTCCTTATACTTATGAAGTAATGGATAGCCAAGGTAAGATAAGCCAGATAACGGTAGATTTATTACCACAAGGACATAGAATCATTAGTTTTTCTGACAAGTCTTCTTTTGTTCCTAATAGTGTGAATTACTTATTTAGAATTCCAGAGGTAGAGGAGATCGAAAATGGAAATCTTTATAAATAAGAAAAAAAATAAAAAGAATTAGTTAGCGTTTATTCATATAAAAGGTTGCTCTTAATATTATAATTAAGAGTAACCTTTTTTGTTATAAGACTATTTAGTGTTGTGTTAATACTAGAAAAAGTTATGTATTTTTGTAGTAGAATATTAATAAGATACTTTATTCTAGCAATAGAGGAGTGGAAGAGTTAACTTAAGGAGATAAGGATGTTAAATATAGGGATAGTAGAGAGTCAAGAAATCACGCGTTACGCTTTACAAGGGCTTATTAGAGAGGTTTGCTCAGGAGAGGTAAGTATTGTTGAGATTGATGATTTGACGGGCTTAAAGAGTTATCTTCTAAAGAACCCTAGTGCAGTCATTATTGTAGATCCTTTTAGTAGATGTCTAGAGAAGCAAACGGAGTTATTGCTACTGCTGCGAGAGCAAAGTGAGAAGTCACAATGGTTGTTGTTTTTTAGTGAGTTAAATGAGCAATGGTTAAAACAGTTTTTGTCTAATCGCATTTCTGCTTTTAATATTGTCTTCCAAAATGATAAGCTAGAACATATCAAGGAGGGTATCTATAAGACTATTTCTAAGGAGACCTATCTCGCACCTTGGATAATGAAGAAGCTGGAAGAACATCAGGATAGTATTCTGAAAGTGGAACAGGTGCTTACTAATGCTGAGCGTGAGATACTAAAAGAAATAGCATCTGGAAAAATGACTAAGGAGATAGCTGCAGACCGCAATATTAGTGCTCATACAGTGATAACACATCGCAAGAATATATTTAAGAAACTAGGTGTTAGCAATGTGTATGATGCAACACGATATGCTATTAGGGCAGGTATTATTACAGTAAATGAGTATTATATCTAATGATAGAAATAAAAAAAACTGCTATTAAGCAGTTTTTTTGTTTTATATAAAGTTTTGATTTTTAAACATCTCAACGTTTATTTCTTCGATATAGTTTAAGACTTCGTCTCTACCAGTTTTGTCTTCTGATGAGGTAACAAAGCACGGAGGCATTTCTTCCCAGTTATCAGCTAACATTTTCTTTCTGTAGTCGGCTATTAGTCCAGCTACTTTTTGTTTACCTACTTTATCAGCTTTAGTAAAGATGATAGAGAAAGGAACTTCTGTCTCTCCTAGATACTGCATGAATTCTAAGTCAATCTTCTGAGCCTCATGTCTGATATCTACTAATACAAAGGCACTTACTAATTGTTGTCTATTCTCGAAGTAATCTGTGATGAACTTCTGGAATACAGCTTTAGTCTTTTTAGATACTTTTGCATACCCATAACCTGGTAAGTCTACTAAATACCAATTAGAATTAATTTTAAAGTGGTTGATTAGTTGTGTCTTTCCTGGTCTAGAAGAGGTTTTGGCTAAGTATTTTTGATTAGTAAGCATATTGATCAGAGAAGACTTACCTACATTAGATCTACCGATGAATGCGTATTCAGGGATAGGTTCATTAGGACACTTCTTAGCGTCAGAGTTACTAACAACAAATTCAGCTGTATTTATTTTCATTTTACTTGATATTTCTTTTGATAAACCACGCGTTTAGTAATTCGTTGAATTGATCTGGGTGTTCCATCATAGCAGCATGTCCACACTCATCGATCCAATACAGGTCAGAGTCAGGTAGTAGTTCATTGAACTCTACAGCTACTTCAGGAGGGGTTACTTTATCATTCTTTCCCCAGATTAAACACGTAGGTACTTTTATTTTAGGTAAATCTTTAGACATATTGTGTCGTATCGCACTTTTGGCGATAGTAATAGTCTTGATTACTTTCATTCGATCATTAACTGTAGCAAAGACTTCGTCTACGATTTCTTTAGTAGCTATTTCTGGGTGATAAAATACATCTTCAGCTTTCTTCTTGATATATTCATAGTCCCCACGTTTAGGGTAACTGTCTCCCATAGCACTTTCGTATAAGCCAGAGCTTCCTGTTAATACCATCGCTTGAAGATATTCAGGATACATTTTTGAAAAGTACAAAGCGATATGTCCTCCTAGAGAATTTCCTAGCAAGATCACTTTTTTATAACCTCTTCTATCTATAAAATCTTTTACAAATTTTGCGAAAGCCTTTACATTCGTTTTTAAAATACTGTTCGTGTAAAGTGGAAGTTCTGGAAGAACTACTTTGTAACCTTCATTTGGGAAAAAATTTGTAACACCATCAAAATTGCTCAGACCTCCCATTAATCCGTGTAAGATAACAATTGGTGTACCTTCGCCAATTTCTATAAAACGGAATTTACCATCTTCTTTTAAAGTTCGCTCCATGTAGTTTCTAAATGCGATTTTTAAATTCCCACAAATATACGTTTTTAAATATGAGAAAAATTCTAAAAGGAGTAATAATTTATTGTAAAAGTGTGAATTTGTCCATTTCAGCGCTTCTGGCCTTGTTGTAAATGCTAATTTATGGATGTTGATAAAAGCATTTTTATAGTCAAATGCGAGGGTTCGAATTGTGATTTGTATTTTAAAATTAAGGGCTATTAGTCAGCTGATTACCCTATTTACTTGAATTATTTAGTTTAACACTCAAAACTTATCAACAAAGTGGGAAAAAGTGGTAAATTGTGGTAAAAAATTGACTACATTTGCTAAGATTATATTTATAGGTGTACATAGATGGCAATAATCGGAACATATGAATGCAAAATAGACGCCAAAGGAAGGGTGCTAGTACCTGCTTCTCTAAAGAAGCAGTTGCCTGGTATTGGTGATGGTTTTGTATTAAAACGTTCTGTTTTTGAGAGCTGTTTAGAGTTATGGCCAATGGCGGAATGGGATAAAATGATGAGCAAAATAGGAAAGTTGAATCCTTTTGATAAAAAGAATGATGCTTTTATTCGTCGTTTTATGGCCGGTGTAAAGAATGTTGAAATAGATGATGCAGGACGTCTTTTGATAGCGAAAGACTTAATCGACTTTGCACAAATAAGCAAGGATCTTGTTTTTTCGTCTAAAGTGAATATAATGGAAATTTGGGATAAGAAATTGTATGAGGCAACGCTAGAGGTAGATGATTTTGATTTCGGAGAGTTGGCTCAGGATGTAATGAGTAATATAAGTTTTGATGAGTAAAGAAGAATACGGTTATCACAGACCTGTTTTGTTGACAGAGAGTATTGATGGATTAATTACTGATCCGAATGGTGTCTATGTAGATGTGACATTCGGAGGAGGAGGGCACTCTAGAGAGATACTTAACCGTCTAGGAAGTGAAGGAAAGTTGTTTGCATTTGATCAAGATGAGGATGCATTAGCTAATGCGATAGATGACCCAAGGTTTACTTTGATTAATCAAAACTTTAGATACCTGAAACGTTATTTGCGTTTTCATGGAGTGAAGGAGGTAGATGGAGTGTTAGGAGATTTAGGAGTGTCATCACATCAGTTCGACGTGCCAGAGAGAGGATTCTCGACTAGATTCGATGGTGAGCTAGATATGAGAATGAATCAGTCTGGAGATATCTCTGCTTTTAACGTGGTGAATGAGTATGAAGAAGCAGACCTTAGAAATATGTTTTATATGTATGGGGAATTAAAAAATGCCGGAGCAATTGCAAATACAATTGTCAAAGCTAGAACAGATGCCCCAATCAAGAATACAGATGAATTAAAAGAGGTGTTGGCTAGATTCTTACCTGCACATAAGAGTGCTAGAATTTTGGCTCAGATATATCAAGCGATTCGAATAGAAGTGAATCAGGAAATGGATGTATTGAAAGAAATGTTGACGCAAAGTCAAGAGGTCTTGAAGCCGAAAGGGAGATTGAGCATTATCTCTTACCATTCATTAGAAGATCGTTTAGTGAAACGATTTATGAAAAACGGAATGTTCGAAGGAGAACCTGAAAAAGACTTCTTTGGAAGATTTGAAGTTCCGATGAAACAGCTAGGGAAGTTAATCTTGCCTACTGATGAAGAAATTGCAGTAAATAATAGAGCTCGCTCTGCGAAATTGAGAATTGCCGAGAAAAAATGAAAAATAAAATAAGTAGCCCAGGAGATATTATCAAAGCGAAGATTCTTGTTAATGAGAATTCAGCTAAGACTTGGGCATTTATTATTTATGTAATCATTTTAAGTTTATTGTTAATTGGTAATACTCAGTCGTATGAGGCGAAAGTATTTAAAATAGCAAAACTAACTCATGAAGTGAAGATGTTGCGTGCAGAGTTTGTTGATACACGATCAGAGTTAATGGAACTGAAGATGGAATCTACCATCACTAAGAACTTAGAAGAAGATGGGATATTCCCTTCAGAGACACCAGCGACGAAGATTAAAGTAACTAGAGAAGTAGAAAAAGAAAGTTTTTGGGATAAGTTATGGCGCTAAATAATAAGAATATTTATGTGAATATATACCTTATCTCTGCTTTGGTTTTGCTCTTTGCAGGGGGGATTGTCTATCGATTAGTACAGATCCAAGGGATAGAAGGAAAAGAGCTAAGAGCTAAGGCTCAAGATAAAACTAGAGTAAAGATAGAAGAGATTCCTGCGAATAGAGGGAATGTGTATTCGTCAGATGGAAGTCTATTAGCGACTTCTGTACCGGTCTTTGAAATTCGTTTTGATGGTTTGGCACCTAGTGAGAAGGATTTTTATGAGAATGTGAAGCCATTATCTGATTCTTTAGGAGTGATGTTTAAGAAAACTTCTAGCTATTATGAGAATTTGCTTAGAAAGGCTAGAAAGAATGGAAACAGATATGTATTCATAGCTAAAGATCTTAGTTATACACAATATGTAAGAGTTAAAAGCTTTCCTCTTTTAAAAAGAGGCCCTTATAAAGGAGGGCTTATATCTCTGCAAAAAACAATTAGGCAACATCCTATTGGTAAGATTGCACAACGAACAATCGGGTATGAAAGAAAGAATGAGGATAATTCTTTCACTCGAGTGGGAATAGAAGGAGCATTTACATCTTATTTAAGTGGAGTAGATGGTCGTAGAAAGATGCAAAGTCTTGGAAAGGATCAATGGAAGCCTATTAATGATGAAAATGAGATAGAGCCTATCGATGGGCAAGATATCGTATCTACCATTGATGTCTATATACAAGATATCGCTCACCATGCACTACTAAAACAATTAGAGTATTATAGTGCAGATCATGGGTGTGTGGTGGTAATGGAAGTTGGAACTGGTGCTATTAAGGCTATTTCTAATTTAGGACGATCTGAAAGTGGTAATTATTATGAAACGATTAATTATGCTGTAGGAGAGAAACACGAGCCTGGTTCTACGTTTAAGCTAGCATCATTATTAGCTCTTTTAGAAAAAGGTAAAAGTGATACTGCTAGGATATACGATACGAATGATGGTGTTGTGAAATTCTATAATGCTAGAGTTCGTGATTCTAAATGGGGAGGATATGGTAAGATATCGTTAGCTAGAGGAATAGAGGTGTCTTCAAACACTGTAATAACACAAGCAGTGAATGAAGGATTTAAAGATAAGCCTAGTGAGTTTACTAATTATCTATCTACTCTAGGTATGGATAAGGCATTAGATATACCTATTAAAGGAGCTAGTGTACCTTATATACCGAAACCTGGTAAAAAAGGGTGGAGTGGATTAGCGCTGCCTTGGATGGCTTTTGGGTATGGTATTTCAATAACACCTTTACATACATTGACATTGTATAATGCAGTAGCAAATAATGGAGTAATGGTGAAACCAATGTTTGTCTCAGAAGTAAAAGAGTTTAATAAAACAGTGGTGAAGTTCGAACCAGAGGTTTTAAACCCTCAGATTGCTTCTCCAGAGGTTATTAAACAGGTACAAGGAGTACTGACTAATGTAGTTGTAAAAGGTACAGGTAGAAAAGTAGGTTCTCCTAATTTCTCAATGGCGGGTAAAACGGGAACTGCTCAGGTAAATTATGGAAAAGGAAAAGGAAAGGATATGTATTATTCTTCTTCTTTTGCTGGTTATTTCCCGACAGAGAATCCGAAATATTCATGTATAGTAATTATACATAAACCAGATAGAACGAAGAGTTATTATGGTGCGGATGTGTCTGGACCAGTATTTAAACGTATAGCACAGAAGATATATACGGATGTGCCTACAACAACAAGTTTGAGCAATATAGATGAAGTACCATCTAATGTGAGAACGAGTTACCAAGATTATCATGAAATAGTAATGGATAATCTTGAAGTTATGCCTGATGTGAGAGGAATGTATGCAATGGATGCAGTACCTCTTTTAGAAAATCTAGGCTTAAAAGTAGAAATAAAAGGAATAGGAAAAATAAAGAAACAGTCTGTAATAGCTGGACAAAAAATAAGTAGAAATCAAAAAGTAGTATTAGAACTATCGTGAAAAAGTTAAACGAATTATTATACAAAGCAAAAATGATATCTGTTACAGGAGGTGATTTAGAACTTTCTATAGCAAAGATTGCATTTGATTCACGTGAAGTTTCAAAAGAGACTCTATTTGTAGCTATACCTGGTACTGTAGTAGATGGTCATGATTATATCACACAAGCAATCAAAGATGGTGCTAGTGCTGTTATTTGTGAGAAACTACCAGTTGATATTGCACAAGGAGTAACTTATATTTTAGTAGAAGATAGTAATAAGGCATTAGCCATCGTTGCTAGTAATTTTTATGACAATCCTTCTTCTAAATTAAAATTAGTAGGAGTAACAGGTACCAATGGTAAAACGACTATTGCTACTCTACTATATACATTGTTTAAGAATTTAGGATACGAGGCAGGTTTATTGTCTACTGTAGTTATAAAAGTAGGAGATATAGATTATAATGCTACTCATACTACGCCAGATTCTCTTACGATCAATCATTATTTAAATGAGATGGTAGAGGCTGGATGTGAATACTGTTTTATGGAAGTTAGTTCGCATGGTATTGTTCAGATGCGTACACATAGTCTAGAGTTTGATGGAGGGATATTTACTAACCTAACACACGATCATCTAGATTATCACAAAACATTTGCTGAATATAGAAATGCGAAGAAAGCCTTTTTCGATCAGTTGCCTAAAGGTTCTTTTGCAATAACGAATGTAGATGATAAAAATGGGTTGATTATGACCCAAAATACAGATGCAACTATCAAGACTTACGGTCTTAAGAATGTAGCTGATTATAAAGCAGAAGTATTAGAAAGTCAGTTCTCAGGAATGCTGATGAAGATTAATCAGCGAGAGATTTGGGTTCAACTAATAGGACTCTTCAATGCTTCTAATCTATTGGCTGTTTATGCAGCAGCTATTCAATTAGGAGTGAATGAAGATGAGGCTTTGTTAGAAGTAAGTAAGTTAACTAGTGTAGCAGGAAGATTCCAATACGTAGTATCTTCTAAGAAGGTTACTGCTATAGTAGATTACGCTCACACACCTGACGCATTAAAAAATGTAGTAGAAACAATTAACTCTATTCGTACTTATAATGAGAAGCTGATCACAGTAGTAGGATGTGGAGGTAATAGAGATAAAACAAAAAGACCAGAGATGGCACAGATAGCCTCAGAACTGAGTAATAAAGTAATATTCACTTCAGATAACCCACGATTCGAAGACCCTGTTGTAATCTTAGAAGAAATGGAAAAAGGAGTGGAGCCTCAGAATACGATGAAGACGATAATAGTGGTAGATCGTAAGCAAGCTATCAAATTAGCTTGTCAGCAGGCAGAAGCTGGGGATATTATTTTAATCGCTGGTAAGGGACATGAGACTTATCAGGAGATTAAAGGGGTAAGAAATCATTTTAATGATTTAGAGATTGTAACTGAATTTTTAGAACAATAGAATAAGGGAGATTTAAGGTATGTTATATTATTTATTTGAGTACTTAGATGATTATTTCAAAATTCCTGGGGCGGGGATGTTTCAATACATCACTTTCCGATCAGGTATGGCTATGATATTCTCATTGCTGATTTCGATCATCTACGGTAAGAGAATTATCAAATATCTACGAAAAATGCAGATTGGTGAGACTGTGCGTGAGCTTGGATTAGAAGGGCAGAAGGAAAAAGCAGGTACACCAACTATGGGAGGGCTAATCATTATTGTAGCAACCCTTATACCAGTTCTATTGTTTGCAAAACTTGACAATACATACGTTTTATTGCTTTTATTAACGACAGTATGGATGGGAACTATCGGATTCTTAGATGATTATTTAAAGATGAAGAAAAAAGATAAAGAAGGACTAAAAGGACGATTTAAAGTAATAGGACAGGTAGGACTAGGATTAATCGTAGGAGCAGTGCTTTATTTTAGCCCTACTGTGACAGTCAGAGAAATGCCTGCGAATAGAGCGTTAGTAGAAGATGTAGCTAGTAGATATGATGTGAAATCAACAGCAACGACTATTCCTTTTCTAAAAGATAATGAATTTGATTATTCGATTTTAATCAGTTGGTTAGGAGAAGGTGCAGAGAAATATACTTGGTTGATCTTTATTCCTATTGTGATATTTATTGTGACAGCTGTCTCTAATGGAGCTAACCTAACAGATGGTATCGATGGATTGGCTGCCGGTACATCAGCAATCTCAACATTTGTGTTGGGAATTTTTGCGTTTATTTCGGGGAACGTTGTGTTATCAGCCTATTTGAATGTAATGTACATACCCCATTCAGGTGAGATGACTATTTATATAGCCTCCTTTATGGGTGCATTGATAGGGTTCTTATGGTATAATACTTATCCTGCTCAGGTATTTATGGGGGATACGGGTAGTTTAACTATCGGAGGTATTATAGCAGTATTAGCTATAGCTGTACGAAAAGAATTAATCATTCCAGTATTATGTGGAATATTTTTAGCAGAGAACTTATCAGTAGTATTACAGGTAGGTTACTTTAAATATACAAAAAAGAAATATGGAGAAGGAAGAAGGATATTTTTAATGTCACCACTTCATCACCATTTCCAAAAGAAAGGATATCACGAGAGTAAGATTGTAACTCGTTTTTGGATTATCGGAATATTGTTAGGAATATTCTGTATTGTTTCTTTAAAAATTAGATAGTATGAAGGTAGTTGTATTAGGAGCAGGAGAAAGTGGAGTAGGTACAGCTGTACTAGCTATGACCAAAGGGTATGATGTATTCGTTTCAGATTTTGGACAGATTGAAGATAAGTACAAGGCTATTCTTAATGAGTTCAATGTACGCTGGGAAGAAGGAAGACATACAGAAACAGAAATATTGAGTGGTGATATAATAGTTAAAAGTCCTGGGATACCAGATAAAGTAGCTATTATTCAAAAAGCATTAGCAGCGGATATTGATGTTATTTCGGAGATAGAGTTTGCTTATACTTTTAATACAGAGCCATCTGTCGCTATAACAGGTAGTAATGGAAAAACAACAACGACGATGCTTACTTACCATCTATTGAGTAAGGGAGGATTGAACGTTGGTATAGGAGGAAATATAGGTGATAGCTACGCTAAGCAGGTAGCTGTGAATCCTGAAAAGTGTTATGTGTTAGAATTGAGCAGTTTTCAATTAGATGGCATACGCAAGTTTAGACCTCATATCGCTGTTATTACTAATATTAGCCCAGATCACTTAGATCGATATGATTATAAATATGAAAATTATATCAATGCTAAGTTTAGAATTACATTGAATCAAACCAAAGAGGATTATTTAATCTATGATGATGATGATGTGGAGATTCAACGTTGGTTAACTAATAATAAAACTGCCGCTAAAAGAGTACCATTTTCTATTACTAAAAAGTTAGAATATGGAGCTTATTTAGAAGGGCAAAATATTGTAGTGGCTATGGACAAGGAAACAGTGGTATTACCAATTAGCGAATTGGGTGTTGAAGGAAAGCACAATGTTAAGAATGCTATGGCAGCTACGGCTGTGGCACAATTAAAAAGAATAAGAAAGCAGAGTATTAGAGAGAGCTTATCCGATTTTCAAGGAGCTGAACATCGTTTAGAAAAGGTAATGAAAGTAGAGAATGTTCAGTATATAAATGACTCTAAAGCAACTAATATCAACGCTACCTTTTTTGCATTAGAAAGTATGAAGACACCAACAGTATGGATTGTTGGAGGAGTAGATAAAGGAAATGATTATGATGAGTTAATGCCTTTAGTTCGCGAGAAAGTAAAGAGTATTATTTGTCTAGGTGTTGATAATAGTAAGATAAAAGCAGCTTATGAACAGGTAGTGGACACATTAATCGAGGTTCAGAGTATGGAGGATGCTGTGAAGATGGCACAACGCTTAGCTGAGAGTGGTGATACAGTATTACTGTCACCAGCCTGTGCAAGTTTTGATTTATTTAAAAATTACGAGGATAGAGGACATCAGTTTAAGGCTGAAGTAAATAATCTATAAGATAAAATGAAAAAGTTAGTTGCTAATTTATATGGAGATAAACATATATGGACAGTAATATTTTTACTGGCCTTATTTTCGTTTGTACCTGTATATAGTGCGAGTACTAACTTAGTTTATACGATAGGTACAGGGAAGTCTACATTCTCTTATTTGTTTAAGCATTTTGCTCACTTATCTATTGGTTTTGTGTTATTGTATTTAGCACATAAACTAGAGTATAGATATTTTAGACAATTGTCCATTCTTATGATGCCAGTAGCCATTGTGTTACTGTTCTTTACTTTGATTCAAGGTAAGACCATAGGGGGAGCAAATGCGAGTAGGTGGTTAGATTTAGGCGTTATTCAGATACAACCATCTGCGATAGCAGCTGTAGTTGTACTAGGGTATGTAGCGCAGTATCTGGTCAGTATTCAAGATAAGAAAGTTGAGTTTTGGCCTTCAGTATTAGAGTTATGGTTGCCTGTTATGGTTGTAGTTGGATTAATCTTTCCAGCTAACTTTTCTACAGCAGCTTTGATCTTCTTGATGGTTGGTATATTGGTATTTGTGGGGAAGTATCCTTTTAAATATCTAGCAGCTATTTTTGGAGCAGGAATGTTGTTTGTGACCTTGTTTGTATTGGCAGCAAAAGCTTTACCTGAAGGAACGATGCCTAACCGTGTAGATACATGGATAAGTCGTATAGATAGATTCGCTAATGCAGATGAAGGAGGAAAGGATCTTTATCAAGTTGACAACGCTAAGATAGCTATCGCATCTGGTGGATTAGTGGGAAAAGGCCCAGGGAAAAGTGTTCAGAAGAACTTTTTACCACAGTCTTCATCGGATTTTATTTATGCTATTATTGTTGAAGAATATGGTATGGTGGGTGGACTATCGATACTGTTTCTTTATCTGTATTTGTTCTTTAGGTTTTTGATTGCAGCACATAAGGCTCCGACTTTATTTGGGAAGTTGTTGGTTACTGGGTTAGGGTTTTATTTTATATTCCAAGCCTTGATCAATATGGGAGTAGCTGTGTCGTTACTGCCTACGACAGGACAAACGTTACCTCTGATTAGTAGTGGAGGAACATCGATCTGGATGACTTGTATTTCGTTAGGAGTGATTCTAAGTGTTACCAAAAAAGAACAGGAGATACAGAAACAAGAGATGGAAAGAATGATAGAGGAAGAGCGTATGCAAGAAGAGCTAGGTAAACAAGAAGAGCTTAGGCAAAATCAAGAATTAGTAAAATAGAATATAGGAAATAATATAATAAATGAAACGTGCACCGAGAGTCATATTAAGTGGAGGAGGAACAGGAGGACATATCTATCCTGCGATAGCTATTGCCAATGAGATTAAGGCAAGGTATGCAGATGCTGAAATCTTGTTCGTAGGAGCTGAGAATAAAATGGAGATGCAGAAGGTGCCGCAGGCAGGTTATAAGATAGAAGGATTATGGATATCAGGTATTCAACGAAAGTTGACTGTAGATAATCTTGCGTTTCCGTTTAAACTGATTAGTAGTTTATGGAAGTCTGGTAAAATAATTAAAAAGTTTAAACCAGATGTAGTAATTGGTACTGGAGGTTTTGCTAGTGGAGCTGTAGTGAAAGTTGCTGCTGGTAAGAATATACCGACATTAATCCAAGAGCAGAATTCCTTTCCAGGTATAACGAATAAGTTATTAGGAAAGAAGGTAAATAAGGTATGTGTGGCGTATGATCATCTAGAAAGATTCTTTCCTGCGTCAAAGATTATAAAGACAGGTAACCCTGTTAGAAATGATTTATTAGATGTTAGTTCTATGAAGGAGGAAGGTATTCGTTCTTTTGGATTAGATAGTTCTAAAGACATTCTTTTAGTTTTAGGAGGAAGTCTTGGAGCTAGGAGAATAAATCGATTGATTGAAGAGAATTTAGAAGAGATAAAGAAGAAGAATATACAAGTTATATGGCAGTGTGGTAAGCTGTATTATGAGGAGTATAAGAAATATCAGGCAGAGGGGGTATTAGTAACTGCTTTTGTGGAGAAGATGAACTTAGCCTATGCAGCAGCAGACTATGTGATTTCTAGAGCAGGAGCTTCTTCTATTTCTGAATTAGCATTGGTAGGTAAGCCTGTTATATTTATTCCTTCTCCTAATGTAGCTGAAGATCATCAGACTAAAAATGCGATGAGTATTGTAAGCGAAGAAGGAGCAATATTGCTAAAAGAAGCAGAGCTAGCAGAGCAGTTCTTGCCAACATTTACTGCGTTAGTAGAAGATAAAGTGTTGCAAAATAAGTTAGGAACTAACTTTAGAAGGTTAGCGTTACCTAATGCAACAAAAGATATAGTAGATCAAGTAGAAGCTATAATGAATATTTAAGTATGGAATTAAGTAAGATAAAGAGCGTATTTTTTATAGGAATAGGAGGCATAGGTATGAGTGCCTTAGCTCGTTATTTTAAATTTATAGGAAAGAATGTTGCAGGATATGATCGCACTGCAACACAATTAACTGATGAATTAAAAGAAGCAGGAATTGATATCCACTTTGAAGATAATTTAGAGTTAGTAAAGGATGTGTATAAGGATAAGGAAACAACTTTAGTTGTAGTCACTCCTGCGATACCTAGTACACATACAGAGTGGAACTATTTTATCGATAATGGATTTGATATTCGTAAGCGTTCTGAAGTATTAGGGTTGATAACTAAGGATACCTATTGTTTTGCAGTAGCAGGAACACATGGTAAGACTACAACAACAAGTATTTTAGGACATTTATTATTTCAAGCAGGTGTTGATGTAACAGCATTTGTTGGTGGAGTAGTAGAGAATTATCAGACTAACTTAATCGGAAGTGGTAAAACAGTAACAGTAGTAGAGGCAGATGAGTTTGATCGTTCTTTTTTAAGATTGTATCCTGATACAGCTTGTATTACTTCTACTGAGGCGGATCACTTAGATATATTTGGTACTGCAGAAGAAATGTTAGTAGCATTCCAAGACTTTGCAAATAAGGTTGAGGATAAGACTAAATTCTTTAAAACTGAACAAGTAGACTTAAATGGTATTAAAGTTGGTTTTGGAGAGGACTGTATTTATAGAATAGAGAACATATCTATTGATAATGGATGGTATGTTTTTGATATTATAACTCCTAATGAGAGCATTGAAGGTGTTCGCTTTGGATTACCAGGTAGACATAACCTATCTAATGCATTAGTAGCCTTCGCTATGGCTTATAATTACGGAATAGATGCAAATGTATTAGTAGATGGTTTAGGAAGCTTTAAAGGTGTTAGAAGAAGGTTTTCTTATAAGATCAGAAGAGATGATCTTATTTATATAGATGATTACGCTCATCACCCGACAGAAATACAAGCAGTAAGTCAGGCGGTACATGAGTTATATAGTGATAAGAAGATAGTAGCTGTGTTCCAACCTCATTTGTATAGTCGTACAAGAGACTTTATGAGTGAGTTTGCTATAGCATTATCTACCTTCGATCATGTAGTGTTATTAGATATTTATCCAGCAAGAGAGTTGCCTATAGAAGGAGTGACGTCAGCAGCATTGTTAGATCAAATGACATCAGTGGATAAAGTGGTCTTGCAAAAAGAGGAGTTATTACCTTATTTAAAGGCTTCTAAGGCTGAATTAGTTTTGACTATAGGAGCTGGTGATTTAGGAGAAATGGTAGAAGATATAAAGAAAGGATTAGAATAATATAGAAGTTTTAGTACGTGGAAAAGTTGTTTAAGAAAATAAAGTGGTCAGATGTTCGCATATTGCTATTGTGTGGACTGTTACTGTTTTTGTATTCTTTTACTAATAAACGTAGTAATGATCGTGAAGTTAAGGATATCGATGTGGTTTTTAAGGAAAGTGAAGAACACTTTGTAACAAGTAGTGAAATTCGCAATTTGCTTAAAAATAAATTTCCAAAAATTTCCGAGATTAATAGAAGTGTTTTAGATTTGAATAATCTAGAGAAAAACGTGCTAAAAAATGAATTAATCAGAAATGCGGATGTTTATTTGACGATAGATAATAAAATAATCGTTGATATTTGGCAAAAAAAAGCAATCGGAAGAGTGATAGATGGGGATAATAATTATTATCTTGATGAGTTAGGGAAAATGATGCCATTATCAAGTAATTTTTCTGATAGAGTTCCTATGGTGCAGGGAAAGGTGAACAAGAGTAATGAAAGAGATATTAAGGAAATACTTGAATTGATTAACAAGGACGAATTCTTAAGAGAGGATATCACGGGGATAGTTATAGAACCAAAGGGAACTTTAATGTTGATTAGTCGTACAAACCGTTTTGACATTTTGTTTGGAGGGTTTGATGAAATGGAAATAAAGTTGCAAAATTATAAAGCCTTTGTACAGTATTTGATAAGAGAGAATGTTGAACAAGAGAAATACAAGTATATAAACCTCAAGTTTACCCAACAAGTGGTATGCACAAAATAGAAAAAGAGTATGGAAAAAGAAAATATAGCTGTAGGTTTAGACATTGGGACAACTAAGATTGTCGCAATGATTGGAAAGAAAAACGAATACGGTAAACTAGAAATTTTAGGATTAGGTAAAGCTAAAAGTCTAGGTGTTAAACGAGGTGTTGTTAACAATATCACGCAGACCATTCAATCTATTCAAAACGCTGTGACTGATGCTGAGTCAGCAGCTGGGTATAAGATTAAGAATGTAGTAGTAGGTATAGCTGGACAGCATATACGTAGTATTCAACATAGTGATTATATAAGTAGAGATAATCCTGATGAAGTAATAGGAGACAAGGACATAGAGCAATTAATTACTCAAGTTCAGAAGTTGAGTATGCTTCCAGGAGAAGAAATTATACACGTACTTCCACAAGAGTTCAAAATAGATGGAGAGCCTGGTATTAAGGAACCTATCGGAATGTATGGAAGTCGTTTGGAAGCTGTATTCCATGTAGTAGTAGGTCAAGCCGCATTAATAAAGAATGCAGGGAGATGTATTAAAGATGCAGGATTAGAGCTTTCAGGTATTACTTTAGAGCCTTTAGCATCAGCTGAAGCAGTTCTAAGTCAAGAAGAAAAAGAAGCTGGGGTAGCACTTATCGATATCGGTGGTGGTACAACGGACTTAGCTATCTTTAAAGACGGTATTATTCGTCATACAGCTGTAGTGCCTTTCGGAGGAAATGTTATTACAGAAGATATTAAAGAAGGATGTTCTATTATAGAACGTCAAGCTGAGATACTAAAAGTAAAGTTTGGGTCTGCTTGGCCAGGAGAAAATAAAGATAATGAGATTGTGTCTATTCCAGGGTTAAGAGGAAAAGAACCAAAGGAAATATCTTTAAAGAACTTGTCTAAGATTATTCATGCTCGAGTAGAAGAGATCATACAATTGGTATTCTCTGAAATTAAGAGTTATGGATATGAAAGCCCACAGAAGAAATTGATTGCAGGAATTGTTTTAACTGGAGGAGGTTCTGAATTAAAACATATTAAGCAATTAGTAGAATATATCACTGGTATAGATACTCGTATAGGATATCCTAATGAGCACTTAGCTGGAGACTCTAGTTTAGAGATTTCTAGTCCATTATACGCTACTGCGGTAGGATTAGTGATGGAAAGTGAAAGACATCATATAAAAGGAGCTGTTTCATTAGCAGATATTGCTGTTGAGAATAGAGTTCCAGAAGTGGAGGCGCCTGTTGTTAATCGCGCAGAGCCTGTGGTGCAACAACCAGTTGTATCACAAGATCCAATAGAAACAGTAAGTCAAGAAAGACCTAAAGTTTCTGAAGAACCAAAAGAGACTGAATTTAGATCGCCAACGGCAGAAAAATTTGAATCAAATTTCTTTGGTACTTTTTTTAGAAAAATAAAAGATTTTATTGAAAAGCAAGAATAAAAAGGCTACGTATATGGAGAATACAGATTTTGGAGGAATAAAGTTTGATTTACCGAAAAACCAATCAAACGTTATCAAAGTAATAGGTGTAGGAGGCGGTGGAAGTAATGCTATTAATCACATGTTCCAACAAGGAATTAAAGGTGTAGATTTTATAGTGTGTAATACTGACTCTCAAGCATTAGAAAATAGTCCAGTTCCAACTAAAATTCAGTTAGGAGTTAACCTTACGGAAGGGTTAGGAGCAGGAGCTAATCCAGAAGTGGGCCAACAGTCTGCTTTAGAAAGTATAGAAGAGATAGAGAAGATGTTAGATACCAACACTAAGATGGTATTTATCACTGCTGGTATGGGTGGTGGTACTGGTACAGGTGCTGCTCCAGTTATTGCTCAGTTATCTAAAGAACGTGATATCCTTACAGTAGGTATTGTTACTATTCCTTTCCAATTCGAAGGTAAGGTAAGACAAGACCAAGCTTTAAAAGGGGTTGAACGTCTACGTAAACAAGTTGACTCTTTAGTTGTTATCAATAATAATAAGTTACGAGAGGTATATGGTAATTTAGGTTTCAAAGCTGGTTTCTCCAAAGCCGACGAAGTCTTATCTACTGCAGCTCGTGGTATCGCAGAAGTTATTACGCATCACTATACTCAGAATATTGACTTAAAGGATGCTAAGACTGTATTATCTGATAGTGGTACTGCTATAATGGGATCTGCTACAGCTTCTGGTGAAACTAGAGCTAAAGATGCTATTGTAGATGCATTAGATTCTCCTCTATTAAATGATAATAAGATTAGCGGTGCTAAGAATGTATTGTTATTAATTGTGTCTGGTGCAAATGAGATTACAATTGATGAGATAGGTGAAATCAACGACCACATCCAGACAGAAGCTGGGCATAATGCTAACATCATTATGGGGGTTGGTGAAGATGAGTCTTTAGGAGATGCTATTTCTGTAACAATTATTGCTACAGGTTTCAATATCGAACAACAAAAAAGTATTGTTACAACAGGTGAGCCTAATAAGATTATTCACGTATTAGAAGGTGATCAGAAGTTAGAGCATAATTTAATGCAAGCTTCATCTGTAGAGTCTTTCGGCTACTCTTCTCCAGATGAGCCATTATCTAAGGTTACTACTATTATTTCTTCTTCAGAAGATGCAGTAGAAGAAACAGAAAAAATTACTGTACATCAGTTAGGCGATTTTGAAGATGAAGATCTTGATGAAGGTATCTCTGTAGAGGCAATGAATGAGGAAGACGTTCAAGTAAATCAAGTGACAGCAGAAGCTACTGAGAAAGCAAGTGATGCTAATGGATTAGATGTTTTTTTTGAAATCGTAACGCCTTCTGAGGAAGTAAAAAAAAATACTAGTATTTCAGAAGAGCAAAATTTAGCAAAAACAAAAGATATAAGAGATATAAATGTTGTTGATCCTGAGTTTGTTATTGTAAATGTAGCAAAAAGACCAGAAACACAAGTGTCTCAACAACCACAAGCAAATGCTCCTGTCGTGTATCATTTAGAGGATGATGTGGTAGAAGCAAAAAGCAATATTGCTTATGGTAATGAAGCTAAATCAGTTCAAAATATGGCTGCTCCTAAAGAAGAAATTATCATGTTCTCTTTAGAAGATTATACAGATAAAGAAAGTGAGTTAGCATCAGCAAAACCGATTAATAAACATCAAGATGCAATAGAAGATGAATTTAGATTTTCTATTAAATCAGAGGAACCAACTCCAGCTGTAGTAGAAGCATCTAATGCAGTAGTAGAAGAGGAACTAGATGAAGTAAACCCTATAGAAATGAGTATCGAGGAGTTTACACTTAAGAGTCGTGCTGCTGAACGCAGAAAAAAGATGAAAGAGTTTAACTACAAGTTTAATAATACGAACAGTCAGTTAACAGAGTTAGAGCGTGAGCCAGCTTATAAAAGAAGTGGAGTAGACTTACACGAGTCAGACGAGACAACTAATAAGTCACGTATTACTTTCGGGTTAGATAGTAATAACGATGGGCAGTTAAGATCTAACAACTCATATTTACACGATAATGTAGATTAATTACAAGTATATTATTTAAAAGGACTATCGAAAGATAGTCCTTTTATTTTTCGCCATATTTTGACGCTAGAATTGGATAGAGTTAAACTTTTTAGTTTGTACTTCTTTATCCTTGATTTTAATAGTGAAATTATTTATCTGCGGTTGATTAATATGGGTACTTACTTTGATAGCATTTTTTAGAACATCTACATAAGCACTATTCTCTGGGTATAGCGTTAGTATATAGTCGCCTTTAGGAATGTATAGAATATAGTTACCACTATCTGACGTATAGGTAGTGTAGCTTTCTCCAGTATGGCTTTGAGCTACGATACGTTGTCCAGAGAGATTTCTATTGATAAGATGTGAGTTCTCAGAGAATTCATAATTAATACTACCAGACAACGTAGTTGTCTGTCTTAAGTGAATGCTATGTGTGGTATCTGATTTTAATACGATCTTATCTGTATTAGAAAACCATTCCTGATCATTTTTGACTTGTATGGTATAGCTATCAAGAGGTAACTTTTTATATTCTATTGCTCCTTCTTTATTCGTGATAAATGATTTATTGTTGATATAGACTATTCTATTAGATGCAGGATAGTTATTATTCGCTTCATCTTGGTAGTAAACGATTATCTTTAGAGTATACGCTTTCTCATAAGGCTTATAAGGCATTAATTGTTTGATTACACCTATTTGTACGTAATTTGTTTTATTGTTCTTAGAAAAGCCTCCATAGTTGTTATAACTACTAACATAGATATCAAAGTCCTTTGTCAACTTATATTCTAAGCGACTATTTAATTGCCATAAGTCATCTGTCGTTGATGTCTTCGTATAATAAGCGTTAAGTACCACTCCTACATGATTATTGAAAAAACGTTGTCTATAGTTTCCCATAATCATCAGATTAGTATAAGTACTTGTATCTATAAAACCTAAGTAATTCGAATTGATAACTTCACTTAGATTGCTATAATTGTACTGATAACTTACGCCAAAATCAACACTTTTATAGTTGACACCTGCATTTAAGCGGTAGTGTAATTTATCTGTTAAACTTACCTTAGAGAGATAGTTTCCTAAGTCAAGTGATACATTATATCCTAAGCCACTAGTGAAACTATTGTGATTGAATGAAGTACTTAATCTCAATGCATCTAAGTCATCCATTAATTGAGTTTTGTAATTGAATCGTTGTTCATTTACATAACGTGGACTAAGCAGAAGCATATTGGTCTGCATTCTATAGGAATAGTTCAGTCCTATTGTATTAGATTGTTGTTTTGAGTTATTATAGTCTGTATAACTGTATTTAGGAGCATAGTGGACGAAACTTTGTGTCAAGCCAAAACTATGCTTATCAAAGTTTCTTCTGATGCTACTAGACACCTGAGAAGCACCTTGTCTAATACCTGCATAATAAGGGCTACTGTAGAAGCTATTTGTTTGGAATTGATACTTGTCCCATCGGGCATATGCATTTATCCCTATAAAGGCTCCTAATTGATTATTCTCCTTGCTATCTATATTAGACACACCTTCCATCACTTCTAAATTAAATGTAGGCGTATTCCATAGGCTAAATGTATTATACCACAGTGTCTTTTTCTCATCATAACGATGGTTTAGGTCATAGTACAGTTGTGATTGTCTCCATTTATGTTTAAGTGAAGTAAACCCAATCCATGTATTGTAACCAATAGAGCGATCACTTGCATCTGTGATTAAATAGGTTTTATCTAAGTATCCACCTTGTATAGAAATGGAGTCTTTTATATTAATATTAGTTTGTATTCCTCGTCCTTGTAATGAGAATTCCCCTGTTTGGTAAATATTACCAGCTAGTACCTGTACTTTTTCGGTCTTGATGTCTGCTAGGAAGTGACGTAGATTATATTTGTTCTCCTTGTCCCAATAGATTAGATCTCCAGTTAGTCCTATTCTAGTCTTTTCGCTAAGGTGCACTTCTGTAGAACCTATCAACTGAAATGAGTTCATCACATTATTCCCACTAACACGGTTGAGTTCTATCGTGTTTCTCTGGTAATAAGGATCTGTATTCGAATTATCTATTTTATATCGTCGTTTAGATTTTAAAGAACTGACACTGTAGTTAGTACGAGATATGAAATCTCCATTTTCATATAATAGCGTAGCAGTGATATCAAAATCCTCTAGCTTAACAGCTTCTTTCGAGATGATTTGGTTGATAGTAATAAGAGTATCTCGCTGTGGAGCTAATGTGATATGAGAAGTATGAGTACGGTGTTTATTGACCTGATTCGGAAAGGTTATGATATAATGAAGTTTTTCAGAAGTATTACCTTTATTCTGAATCGAAGCTTTTAAATGTATCGTATCTCCTATTTTTTGGAACTGTAGATGATTGTTCTGATTTTGAAGTAAGATACGTCTGTTCCTTTGTATTAAAATCTTTTGTTCAGCTACTTGTATGATTTGATTTAGATTGTTGCTTAGACTAGCTCTTATGAACAAATCTATCTCACTACTAGCAGACTGGTCTATATTCGCTATGATAGGGACATAGACTCTCTGTCCAGGGTGTATCTGAATGAATTTATTAGCGTTACTAGATATGCGTAAGTTAGTAGAATTACCTTCTATCTTGATATTCCCAGACCATTGTGTATTGCTGACATTAGATACTTCTATGGCTGATGAGATATTACCATATTCATCCGCAGGAGTTTCTATATCCGTAAACTTTAGGTGTATAGGTGTTTGTTGTGCGTTAGAAAGAAAAAACAAACAGATAAACAGTAATGTATAAAGCTGTTTAAGCATTAATTAGGGACAATTACAAAGTATAAATAAGTTTCGTATCTACCACTGGCTTGTTGTAATTCCTTTTGATTAGGAGGAATGCTCAGTTCAAGGTTATATGACATCGATTGACTCCATCTCGAGAAGGAGGCAAGAGGCTGTTCATTAGCGGATAGTGATAATGGACCGAATATTTTTACATCTCTAGCATCTGAAGGACTACCTCCTTCAAGGTTATTTAAAGTCGCCTTTAGTTTTAGTATAGAAACAGGTAAGCTATTCGACATCGTGTTATTATACATCATATTGTCTGCCGTCTTTACGAGTACTTGATGACCTTGATAGCTCTTGATGTAAAGAGCATTGTTAATCGTGATCGTTTTCCCTTTTACAATATCATCTGGTGAATCAAAGTTAAAGACAAATTCACTAGCACCATTTCGCAACTCCGCTATTTGATCTCCGTGATTTCCTACATAGTTAATTTGGAATCTTGCATTACCAGTACCAGATGTTTTACGCAGAAGTAATTGATCTCTACCTGATGAAGTATCATATAAGGAGAACTCGTATGTACTCATATAAGTATTGTTAGGGATAGTCAGTAAATGTACACCTCCTCGAATAGTCAAGTCAAAGTTTAAGGTATAGTAGTTACCTTCTGGTAGAGGTGTTGTACTCTCTATGATCGTATTTTCTTGATATTTGCTTAGAGGTAAATCTCTTCCTACGACACTGAAGGCAAGTTGATTAAAATTACCCCCTTGTTTATTCGTACTTAATGTTGACATCTCAGCAGGTACCATATAGTTGCCTGCATAGTAATCATCGAGTAGTCTTACCGTTAACTTCCATTTGGTAGGAGAAGGTGTTCCGTAGAATCTGCGAAACTGTACAGAAATCTGTTTATCCTCTGTCTTCCCTACTTTTAGATCATTATATGAATTTAATACAGACTGTCCGCCTCCATAAATATTTAAGTCATACTGTGCAAATACCGTATTGCTCAGTAGTAATAAAAATAGGCTGATGTATATATTTAACTTTAGGTTCATAGCGTGAAGTCTAGTTCTGCCACTTTTACGATATTATCCTTGCCATAAGTTAGTTGGATAATAAAGGTATAAGTGCCTGATTTTAGTTGATTCGGTAGTGGTATAATATGTTTTCTTACGTCAGTAGGTAGACTGTAAAAATCTAGTGTATTTAATGCTGTTTTCTCTCCTGTTTGTTGATTGAAAATACTGGCTGTCATCTTTCCGTCACTCCATAGTTTTCCATCGTTCTGAAAGTTAACTTCTATCGCTTTTTCCCCCTCAACAGTCTTGGCAGGTTTGATATCTACTATTTCTACAGACTCTGTATTATTTTGATTTGCATGATATACTTTTAGTCCCATACGCACTGTCACTTTGATAGCAGCACCATTTTCATCCACTGCATTCCCTGGGTTTAACTGAGTGAAGAACACCATCGCTGTATGTACAGGTATATTAGCAGGCAGGTCTTGAGGAACATTAAGTATAATCTCTACTTCTTTGACTTCGTTTGGTTCAATTAAAAAATAAGAGTTAGGTAATACTTGAATCCATTGCGAAGCCGAAGTTTCTAATGTATTTGCTTCTACTACATTATTACTACCTCTTTCATCATAATTCCAATCTCCAATAGAGACTCCTACTTCGACAGCTTTGTCATTTGGATTGGCTATACGAACTTTTTGAGTAGCTATAGTTCCAGCAGCATTTCTAAAGTACATTTTACCAGGAGAGATAGACAGTCCTGCTTGTGCGAATATTGGAAGAGCGCTTAGTAAAAGGAATAGTAGTATTAGTTTTTTCATTATGATGTGGTGCTTTAATTTTAGTGAGGCAGTAGCGTGTATATAATCTCTGTTTTATATGTTCCTGCTTTTTTATTTAATATACTTACAATGTTTTGTTTCGGAATCGCGTAATTGACATCTATTTGTTGACTGTTACTTCTGTTCTCAGATTGTAAGATTATCTGAGGCTTATCAGATAAGTTGATTGTACTTAATCTCAACGGGAAGTTTAATAGGGTAGATGTGGCTACACTTGGCTTGATATGAATGATAGACACAGGCAGTGATGACAATGTTGACTCATATTGAAAATATGGATTTATGGTGCGTACTGACAATTCGTATGGAGTAGAACACTTTATGATCACATGATTTTTCAGAATACCTGTTTCTGCCCCTTGTGTATATACTTCTCCTCTATTTAAGTTTAAATCTACAGTAGAATGTGAGATAACCAAGGATTGTTGCTCCTTAAAGTTTAGTACTATCCTAGCCCTTGTAGATCCTATCTGAGCCATAGCGATGCTGGTGACACAGAAGAGGAGTGTGATGAATAATGATTTTTTAAACACGTGTAATATTACAATGATAAGATAGTGTAAGTAATTACAGTACTATAAGTACCTACTGGTTTATTTAATAATTCTTCGGATGCATCCATTTTATAAGACACATTGAAAGTTCTTTTCACATCACCTAGATTAGAACTAATCATATTGTGTTCTTTCATAGATAGTGATACAGGTATCATGGTTATATTTTCTCTAAAGTCACCGATAGTTCCTAATGTAGGGTTTAGACTAATGTTTTCTAAACTTATTTGTTCATTATTACTAGTCAGCGGAGAGCTAGCAGCCACCCTTACTTCATAAGTACCACTGCTCATTACTTCTATATGATCTGCTTGGTCGCTGATCTTTCCTTTAGTATAATCTTCTACTGTTTCGAAAGACAGATTGATATTAGATTGTTGATCATTAATCTTTATAGACTGTATTGGTTTTAGAGTCACGATAAGGTTAGTTTGCGCAGTATTCTGAGCATGCATTACCACACTGACTAAGATCAAAAAGAAGGTAAATAATAATTGTCTCATATCATCTGTTTTAGATATTCTAAATTTAGTAAAAAAAAGCGTACAAAGTCAATAATCGTCAATGTTTTTAGCTGTTTTGGGTAACAAATAAATGGAATAGAAGCAGAGGGTATTAATTCGCTTTTTAGTCCAAAAAAAAATCTACTGAAGTGAATGATATCACTACAGTAGATTTATATTGTATAAGGCTATATCTTATTATAGAGCATATAAGTTATAAGTAACTGTAGTGCTGTATGTACCTGCTTTTTTGTCTGTATATGCAGAAGTTTGGCTTGCTGGTATAGCGTATTCGATAGCATATCCCATCTTAGCACTTCCTGCAGATGTAGTGATTAAAGAGCTGCTCTCTGTAGTAGCTAATGGAGTGATGTTATGAGTAGCATTAAAGTTAGCTGGTGCAGCACCTTCTGCTAAGTTATTGTTACCTTTTACTCTTACTTCTACTGTGTTTACAGGGATGCTAACTCCATCATTTGTTAAATCACTGCTAGCGATCACTTTTACTTCATATTTTTGAGTAGCTGTTACTTCTAAGTGGTTTTGTAATTCACCTGAAGTACTACCTTTTTGAAACTGTTCTACAGTGTTCATTTGGATATTTACATTAGGATTCTTAACAGTCAATTCATAAACGTCTGATAAGTTAACGTTTAAGTTTGTGCTTCCTGTACTTTTTTTGTCTTGTGCGAAAGTTGAAGTACTTGCGAAAGCTAAAACTGCTACTAATACTAATTTAAATGTTGTTTTCATTTGCTTATTTCTTTTTAATTGTGGGAATACTTGATTTGTTATTTTGTTTGGCAAAAGTATAGCAGCTTTGATTCTCAAATAGTGTCATTTATCTTCAAAGAATTGTCATTTATCACATAATGTGATAAAATATTCTTAATAAAAGCCTTGATTTTAAAGATTTGTGAATTTGTTTTATGTAGTCTAAGATGTGTTTTTATATGTTATTGACACTTTAAATAGTAGTAGATTGTTGTTATTTAGGTTTTTAAGTTTAAACGGTATTAAAACCTCTTTTTGTTAGGATTATTTAGTCGGAGAGAGAATTGACTGTGAAGGATGTAAAAAATCCCCTTGTAAATAGTCATTACAAGGGGAGAAGGGATAAACGATATTATAATAGTTCTCTATATTCTTTAGGGCTCAGTCCTGTTGCTTTTATAAAGAAACGGATGAAGTTACTCACGTCTTCAAAGTTTAGCTCAAAAGCAACTTCCTTAATGGTCATCGGAGTATGCTTTAATAATAGCTTTATTTCGTTGACCACTGCACTCGTTATTATTTTTTTAGGCGTAGTCCCAAATACTTCTTTGCACACTTCAGTTAACTTAGCGATAGAGATATTCATCTGTTCTGCATAGAAATGAACGTTTCTTTCTTTTCTAATGTTATTTTTGATTAACTCATTAAACTTGACAGTATGTTGTATTTGTAGTGGAGTAAGTTTCTCTTTATTAAAGCTGACAAACTTTTCTATATGTCCTGCCATAATATATAGAAGAACTCTCTCTATAATATTATGAGCTAACATATAATGTACTTCACTATATTCTTTTGATTTTAGCTTTAGTAAGGTGGTGAAATAACACTGTACAAAAACTTCATGCTCCGGCTTAAGCGTGATCGAATTAATAGCATTCGTATTATCAAAGAAGAAGCACTTACTAAGAAAGTGACTGTCAAGTTCTGTTCTACAGTAAAAATTATCTGTAAACTGAACATAGTACAAGGTGTAACTCTCAGAAGCAGTTAAGCGAAATAGCTCATTCTTTCCTAAGAATAGACAGTCTCCTTCTTTAATTTCTTTTTTGTTCGTAGTCAGGGTGACAGTTACTTTTCCTTTTTGTAACCAGAGAAGCTGGTAGACATCTTTGTGTTGTTCGAACGGCACAGTGTCTTCTGTAAGGTAAGTAGCTCTACCTACCTCTATACCATAGGTAGATTTTAGTTCGATAGAAGTTAGCATATTTTGTAAGGTAGTAATAGGTGTTTATAATGTTTTATTGCTTGTTTACGTTATATCGCTTCTTATGTTTGTTAGTTTTGGTTTGATGCTTTAGTTGACCGTCTCTATATTGAGTTCAGACGAGTTTTGACAAATATCAAATTTTATTATGATTATGAATATTTTTAAAAGTTAATTTTTAAAACTTTTAATTCTGATTCCCAACAGAAAAGAGGTACATTATTCGGATAAATAAGTTGATTATTGTATAATATAAAGAATTTAGTGAACTTATAACTACATGATTTTGTTAGTTAC
The DNA here is from genome assembly GCF_004337635.1 of Myroides odoratimimus. Lineage (NCBI taxonomy): Bacteria > Pseudomonadati > Bacteroidota > Flavobacteriia > Flavobacteriales > Flavobacteriaceae > Myroides > Myroides odoratimimus. Next base: position 704,408 of record NZ_CP037427.1, on the reverse strand, counting down.
ATGGGCTTTTTTATATATTTGCAAAAAATAAAAATAATTGATATGAGTTTACAATCAAAGATCATGGACGCTATAAAAAGTGCAATGAAAGCGAAAGACACAGTAGCTTTAGAAGCATTAAGAGCAGTAAAGTCAGAGTTATTATTAGCTCAAACTCAATCAGGAGCACAAGCTTATCTTACTGAGGAAGAAGAAATTAAAATCCTTCAAAAATTAGTGAAGCAGAGAAAAGACAGTGCTAATATTTTTTCAGAGCAAGGTAGAAATGATTTAGCTGAGCCAGAAATAGCACAAGCTGCAATCATAGAACAATTCTTGCCAGAGCAATTATCAGAAGAAGAAGTTCAAAAAATAATAGGTGAGATAATTACGAATGGTGGTTTCAGTGGTATGTCTTCAATGGGACAAGTAATGGGAATCGCTACTAAAGAATTAGCTGGTAAAGCTGATGGTAAGACCATCTCATCTGCAGTAAAATCTCTATTGTCTAAATAGTAGATTTAATGTCCGTGTAGTTCAACTGGATAGAATATCAGATTTCGGCTCTGAGGGTTGGGGGTTCGAACCCTCCCGCGGACGCAAAATATATACGCTATTATCTATGATTAGATAATAGCGTTTTTTGTTTTATAAACTTTACTGTTTGCTATAATGATGACTTATGTAGCAAGCTATCTCCTAGTTAAAGAATAGATTTTTTAAAAGCCTGTTTTATACTCTTATTATCTCTTTATTATACTCCTACTTTTATATTATCGGATATTGATGGGGATGTGATCGGGTAGTGATGGGCTTATTTATAGTACTTTTTAGCCGAGCACATGCCTATCATATGCCGACCACAAGCCGACCACCCCTATTTTAGTAATAAAAAAGACTGCTGAAGAGAGAGGTAATATTCTTTTTTTGTAGTGGGTAGAGATTATTCTGTAGGGGTAGATTTCTTTTGTGTGAAGTGATAAGTAGTGATAAACGCTAAGGGAGGACGCAATTGGTGTTGTGTTAGACTGAAAATAAAATTGCCTTTTTTAAAAAAATAAATGAAAAAAGATGGAATCTGATAAATATCATATTTTTAGATATAGTGTTAGGTTACATTTGTCCTAACAAAATAAGTTATGATATGAGACAGAATGTACCAATTTCTAGTATTATGGCTTCAAAACTTGTCAAGTTAAATCTAACAGATTCATTGACAAATGCTGAAAAGTTATTTAAAGAGAACAAGATTAGACATCTTCCTGTGTTATCTGGAGGAGAGTTAGTAGGGATTCTCAGTTATACTGACTTAGTAAGAATTAGTTTAGCAGAGACGGTAGGAGATAATGATGATATTATTGATACCACTATATATAATATGTTCTCTATAGAACAAGTAATGGTTAAGGACGTTGTGACTATACAAGCAGATTGTAGTATTAAGGATGCAGCCGAAATAATTATCGAAAGAGGATTTAGATCATTACCTGTTATGGATGGAGATATATTAGTAGGAATGCTTACTAGTACTGATTTGATTAAGTATTTGATAAAGCAATACGAATAAGGAATAAAAAGAATTGCTATAAAAAAGATTATTATATTTTGTAGTTTGTGAGTTTGGCTACGAAATTACATATTGTTGTTTGAAAAAAGCATTAGAGGTGAGTTCTAATGCTTTTTTGCTTTTATACCTATGTGTAAGTTTTTTTGAAATACTTCTATTGATAGAATGAAGTGATTGTTATATTTGTTTTTCTATAAAACCATAATTAAGATGAATAATTTATATCAAGAGCTTTTAGTGGCAACTAAGGCAATATTAGAATCTAATGTATTAGATAGAACAGAGAAGTTAAAGCAAGTATGTGTTCTGTTAAATGAGAAAATAGCTTACTATGATTGGGTTGGGTTCTACTTTGCAGTGCCAGAAGAGAGAGTACTTCATTTAGGGCCTTACAGCGGTCCTGAGACAGACCATACAGTGATTCCCTTTGGTAAGGGTATTTGTGGACAGGTGGCTGTTAGTAATGAGACTTTTTTAGTAGAAGATGTGACTGCTCAAGATAATTATATCGCATGCAGTATTACCGTTAAGTCTGAGATCGTAGTTCCGTTATTTGTTGATGGAGTTAATATCGGGCAAATAGATATTGATTCTAATACGATTAATGCATTTACAGCTGAGGATCAATCATTTTTAGAATTACTAAATGTAGAAATAGCTAAATTGTTTATTTAATTCCTATTATAAAGAAGACTTGCGTTATGTTTAGATTATGCTGTTATTAATTGAGGTATTGGTAATCAATGTACTAGAGGGTAAATAAGAACCTAAAAAAAAGTGTATTATTTATAGTTGTATTTTGAAAAATAAAATTACCTTTGCAAACGTAAATATGGATACACCGTATTTCATGCATAAAAATCATTAAAAATAATATTGGCATGTATTTATCAAAAGAGAAAAAAGCTGAGATCTTCGCACAACACGGTGGAGCTGCAGCTAACACTGGATCTGCTGAAGGACAAATCGCTTTGTTCACATACAGAATCACGCATTTAACTGAGCACTTGAAAAAAAATCGTAAAGATTATAATACAGAACGTTCATTAGTTCTTTTAGTAGGTAAAAGAAGAAGACTTCTTGACTACTTAAAGAATACAGAAATTAACAGATATCGTGAGATTATCAAAGTATTGGGTATTAGAAAATAATCAATATAGAGAAGAGGTGCCTTTGTGCGCCTCTTTTTCTTTTTAGCCTTTTTGCAGAAAAAGACTGGTTTTTCATTGGGTTTCATACAACTACACAACACACACAACACAACACACAATTATTAATGTCTCTCTTCGGAGAGACAGAAACCCTAAAGTATTAATTTATTATGATTCCTAAGGTAACTAAAGAGATTATCGATTTAGGAGATGGCCGTAGCATCTCGATCGAAACTGGGAAATTAGCGAAACAAGCAGATGGTTCTGTAGTTGTTCGTATGGGAGACTGTATGCTTTTAGCTACAGCTGTATCAGCGAGAACTGCTAACCCTGGTGTAGACTTCCTTCCTTTAACTGTAGATTACAGAGAAAAATTTTCTGCTGCTGGACGTTTTCCAGGAGGCTTTTTTAAACGTGAGGCTCGTCCGAGTGACCAAGAGGTGTTAACAATGCGTCTAGTGGACCGTTGTTTACGTCCATTGTTCCCAGATGACTATCACGCAGAAACACAAGTTATGATTCAATTAATGTCTCATGACGAAAATGTAATGCCTGATGCATTAGCTGGATTAGCTGCTTCTGCAGCATTAGCAGTATCAGATATTCCATTCTATAATTCTATTTCTGAGGTAAGAGTTGCTCGCGTTGATGGGCAGTTCATCATCAATCCATCTAGAGAACAACTAGACGCATCTGATCTTGATATGATGATCGGTGCATCTAAAGACTCTGTATGTATGGTGGAGGGTGAGATGAAAGAAATCTCAGAACAAGAAATGATTGATGCAATAAAGTTTGCTCATGAGGCGATTAAAATTCAGATCGAAGCTCAAGAGAAGATGCGTGCTGCATTAGGACTTACTTACCGTGAGTACGAACCAGAAGCAACTGATGAAGAGGTGGAGAAAATCGTACATGATGCAGCGTATGCTAAATTGTATGAAATAGCTTCTCATGCTAGTGCTAAATCTGAGCGTGGAGAGAAATTCGCTGAGGTGTATGAAGAAGTTAAAGCTTTATTCTCTGAAGAAGATTTAGAAGAGAAAGCTGAACTGATCAGTACATACTTTAAGAAAACTCAAAAAGAGGCTGTACGTAACCTTATTTTAGATCAAAACATTCGTCTTGATGGTCGTAAGACTACTGAGATTCGTCCTATCTGGAGTGAAGTAGATTACTTGCCTTCAGTACATGGGTCTTCTATCTTTACACGTGGTGAAACGCAAGCGTTAGCTACTGTAACACTAGGTACATCAAGAGATGCGAATATTATCGACTTACCAAGTGAGCAAGGTGAAGAGAAGTTCTACTTACATTATAACTTCCCTCCATTCTCTACAGGTGAGGCAAAACCATTAAGAGGTACTTCTCGTAGAGAGGTAGGTCATGGTAACTTAGCACAACGTGCTTTGAAAAACATGATCCCTGCAGACTGTCCTTATACTATTCGTTTAGTATCTGAGGTATTAGAGTCTAACGGTTCTTCTTCTATGGCCACTGTATGTGCTGGTACTCTAGCATTAATGGATGCAGGTATTCAAATTGAAAAACCAGTTTCAGGTATTGCAATGGGACTTATCTCTGATGCAAAAACTGGACGTTGGGCTGTATTGTCTGATATCTTAGGTGATGAGGATCACTTAGGAGATATGGACTTTAAAGTTACTGGTACTAAAGATGGTATCACTGCATGTCAAATGGATATTAAGATCGAAGGATTAGCTTATGATATCATGGAGCAAGCGTTAAAACAAGCTCATGATGGTCGTATGCATATCTTAGGATTATTACAAGAGACTATCGCTGTGCCTAATCCTACTGTTAAACCTAAAGCTCCTAAGATTGTTACTGTTACAATTCCTAAAGACTTTATCGGTGCAGTTATCGGACCAGGTGGTAAAAATATCCAAGCGATTCAAGCAGAAACTGGTACTACTATCGTTATTAACGAAGAAGGTGATTATGGTATCATCGAAGTATTAGGTACTGATCAAGCAGGTATGGATAGAGCATTAGCTGCTATTAGTAATACTACTTTCTCTCCAGTAGAAGGTGAGACTTACCATGTTAAAGTGGTTAAGATGCTTGACTTCGGTGCAGTAGTAGAATTTGTACCAGGTAAAGAAACTTTACTTCACGTATCTGAATTAGATTGGAAACGTATTGAGAATGTATCTGACGTTCTTAAAATGGGAGATGAATTAGATGTTAAGTATTTAGGTATAGACCCTAAAACTAAAAAAGCTAAAGTATCTCGTAAAGCTTTAATGCCACGTCCTCCTAGAGAAGAGAAAAAAGACGCGGCTCCAAAACAAGAAAATAAATAAGAGTAATTCTTTTTATTATATAAAGGACATCTAGTAATAGGTGTCCTTTTTTTGTATTCATTTTTATGAGATAGCTAGTCTGTGGGGGACTATATTAGATATATGTTAGTATATTCCGCTTCTTATTTTCATATCTATATTGTAAATTGCTGATTATTGTCATTGTGATAGTTGTGTTTTTGCGTTTAATAATGGTGTTTTTTGGTTAAGTCATTAATTTGTATTATATTAGCAATTAACGTTAATAGGGGGTGGCGTGCTTATATATTTCTAGCACGTGTATTCAACTCCTATCCAAATTCAAGTTTGATATACTTGACCTTATTTTCAGCATATAATTATGCTGCCTAATGTACATCGCTTATTAGATGTATCTATTATAGAATACGAACATGTGGTATTCTATCTCGGCTGAGCAATCAGTGATAATCATTTTATTAATTTCTTCACTTTATAGTGAGGACAAATTCGTTATGTAGTTATGTTAAATTTAAAAGTTGGAATTATTGGTGCTGGTCCGAGTGGATTAGCCATGTTACGTGCGTTCGAGTCAGAACAAAAAAAAGGTAACCCTATTCCAGAGATTAAATGTTATGAAAAACAAGATAATTGGGGAGGAATGTGGAACTATACTTGGCGTACAGGTGTAGGAAAATATGGTGAACCAATACACGGGAGTATGTATAAATACTTATGGTCTAATGGGCCTAAAGAATGTTTAGAGTTCTCTGATTATACATTTATGGAGCACTTTAAACAACCTATATCTTCATACCCACCGAGAGAGGTGTTATTCGATTATATACAAGGGCGTATTAAGCAGAGTAATGCAAGAGATTTTATCAAGTTTAATACTGTGGCTAGATGGGTAGATTACCTAGAAGATAAGAAGCAGTTTAGAGTTATATTCGATGACTTAGTAAAGAATGAAACTTTTGAGGAGTACTTCGATTACTTAGTTGTGGGAACGGGACACTTCTCAACGCCAAATATGCCTTATTTTAAGGGAATAGATAGTTTTCCTGGAACAGTGATGCATGCGCACGATTTTAGAGGTGCAGATCAGTTTATAGATAAAGATATTTTGTTAATAGGAAGTAGTTATTCTGCTGAGGATATCGGTGTACAATGTTTTAAACACGGTAGTAGATCAGTTACTATTTCGTATAGAACCAATCCTATTGGGGCTAAATGGCCTAAGGGGATTGAGGAGAAACCCATTGTAACCCATTTCGAGGATAATGTGGCTCACTTTAAAGATGGCTCTAAGAAGGAATATGACGCAGTAATTCTGTGTACGGGGTACCAACATAAGTTCCCGTTCTTGCCAGATAATTTAAGGTTAAAGACAAAGAATAACTTATATCCAGATAATCTGTATAAAGGAGTTGTGTTCAATGAGAATGAACGACTAATCTTTTTAGGAATGCAAGATCAATATTACACGTTCAATATGTTCGATACGCAAGCTTGGTTTGCTAGAGATTATATGTTAGGGCGTATCACTTTACCTAACAAAGAAACTAGGGATAAGGATATCGCTAAGTGGGTAGAACTAGAAAAAACATCTGTAACAGGAGAGGAACATGTAGATTTCCAAACTGATTATATTAAGGAATTGATAGAGCTGACAGATTATCCTACTTTTGATCTAGATAGAGTGGCAGAGATGTTTAAAAGTTGGTTAAATGATAAAGAAACTAATATTCTAAATTATAGAGATAAAGTATATACTTCTGTGATGACAGGTGTCACTGCTGAAGAGCATCATACACCATGGATGAAGGAGTTAGATGATAGCTTAGAAAGGTATCTAGATGAGGTAGAGGTAGATGAGCTAGAATTAAGTAAAGAGAATTACTACTAACATAAAAGAGTTATATTTTTTATAAAATAAAGTTAGCGCTACAGGATTTTGATTTTGTGGCGCTTTTTTTGTGTAGATAATATGAGGTTAAAAAATATTTTTAAAAATGTTGTAACCTTTTAGTAATAGTGTACGTATAACTAATGTGTGAAGAGCACATCATAGCAAAAATAAGGATAGAAATAATATGAGACAACTTAAAATTACCAAGCAGGTAACGAATCGTGAGACCGCTTCTCTAGATAAGTACTTGCAAGAAATTGGTAAAGTAGATTTAATTACTGCGGATGAGGAAGTAGAGTTAGCGCAACGAATCAAAGCAGGAGATCAAAGAGCACTAGAGAAATTAACGAAAGCAAACTTACGTTTCGTAGTATCAGTGGCAAAGCAATATCAAAACCAAGGATTGACATTACCCGATTTAATTAATGAAGGAAACTTAGGTCTGATCAAAGCTGCACAGCGTTTTGATGAGACACGAGGATTCAAATTCATTTCTTATGCAGTATGGTGGATTCGTCAGTCGATTTTATCAGCTTTAGCAGAACAATCTCGTATCGTACGTTTACCATTGAATAAGATCGGTTCTATTAATAAAATTAATAAGATGTATGCTTTATTAGAGCAATCTAATGAACGTCCACCTTCAGCAGAAGAAATCGCTGTAGAGCTTGATATGACTGTAAATGATGTAAAAGAGAGTATGAAGAACTCTGGTCGTCATTTATCAATGGATGCTCCGTTAGTAGAAGGAGAAGATTCTAACTTATACGATGTATTGCGTTCAGGTGAGTCTCCTAATCCAGATAGAGAGCTTATTCATGAGTCTCTTAGAACAGAAATCGAGAGAGCATTAGAGACTTTGACTCCTAGAGAAGCTGACGTTGTACGTTTATACTTCGGTTTAGGTGATCAACATCCTATGACATTAGAAGAAATAGGAGAAACATTCGATCTTACTAGAGAGCGTGTTAGACAGATTAAAGAGAAAGCTATTCGTAGATTAAAACATACGTCTAGAAGTAAAATTCTTAAGACATACTTAGGATAATATAGATTAGAAGCGTTACTATTTAGGTAACGCTTTTTTTTATACCTTAGGTTAGCGTATATTTGTATTGTGAGAAAGTTTTTGTTTATAATCATATCCTTATTAGTATTTAGACCAGTAGTGCCGTTGGTAGACTACCTGGTAGACTATGATTATATCGCTACTTTTTTATGTGTGAATCAAGACAAGCCTGAGATGCATTGTAATGGACAGTGTTATCTAATGCAAGAATTAGCTAAGATAGCTAAGGAAGAACAAAAGAAAGATGCTGTTAAGCAGGTATATACTATTGCTTTTGTTTTGATGTATGTTGATTATAAATCTGAACTACCTACTCCTAATTTTGATATAAAAGGAGTACATAAGGTTTATGATAGATATAATAATTTGTATTCCTCTTTATTTAGCCGTCAGGATCTACGTCCTCCCCTCGTTTAATTAGTATTTATAATGTGATTATTTGATCGTCTATCTATAGTAGTGCGGTCAGTGAGCTTATGTATAATATTAATTAAAGATTCTTATGTCTACTAAGATTATAAAATCCTTTCCAATCAGTTATTTTACACAGGATCAGTCTTCATTTTTTATTAAGTCAATAAGTGCCTTAGGCAATGCTTATCCTTTGTTAAAAGATAGTTTTAGGGCTAACTTTTACATGATTGTCTTTGTGTATAGAGGGAGTTATGCTATTAAGATTAATGGAGTTGACTATGTAGATTATCAGTCAAGTGTTTACTTTATTAAACCAGGTGATATTGTACAGATGCAGTTCAATACTGAATGTACAGGTATGTTCATCGGTTTTGAGGATTCTTTTTTTTCTCAACGCTATCATGAGAATATCTTGCGTTATTTTGATTTCTTTCAATTAGATAGTGCCTCTCAGCAGATAGTGAGTGAGAGTGTGCGTACTAAGGTTGTGTTATTGGTAGATATGATGCTGGGTGAGTACAGTACAGATAGAGTGTATCGAATGAAGGTTTTACGCTCTTACTTAAATATATTGCTATGTGAGTTACAGAGTGTTGATGAAGGAGATCAGCATTTTTCGATAGAGTATAATAAGGCTGGTTGTAACGATCGTATTCTCGCTTTTATGGATTTGGTCGAAGTTCACTTTAAAGAGGCTAAAACACCTTCTTTTTACGCCGAGAAGCTATGTGTGACTCCTAACTATCTCAATAAACTTTGCAAACAAGAGCGAGGGATAACTGCAGGACAATTAGTTCGTCAACGCATTGTGGTAGAAGCAAAGAGATTGTTGCAGTTTAGCACATTTAATGTCAATGAGATTGCGCAGGAATTGTGCTTTGATAGTACGTCTTACTTTGTTACATTCTTTAAAAAACAAGAAGGGATTACACCAGATCATTACCGCAAGTCATTTTCTTGAATATAGGCATAAAAAAACGAGACTTAATAGTCTCGTTTTTTTATTTCTTAGTGTTGGTACACTACATATTTTGTATCACCTTCAGTTTCTACTTTAGTAAGATTGTGAGAAGCAAGTCCTTTCATTGCTTTATCCCATTTCTTACCACTTAAAGCAGCTTGTTCTTTTAGAGAACCTAATTCTACTTTATTGTCATTGTTTTCTAATATCTGAATAATGATTTTCTCTTCATCTGATAATTCTACTGAAGGAGCTGTTTTCTCTGGTCTCATTTGAGGGAAGAATAGCACCTCTTGGATAGAAGGATTATTGGTTAAGAACATAATTAAACGGTCCATACCGATACCTAATCCTGATGTAGGAGGCATACCATACTCTAATGCACGTAAGAAGTCTTGATCGATAAACATCGCTTCATCATCTCCACGATCAGCTAAAGCCATTTGAGCTTCGAAGCGCTCTCTTTGGTCAATAGGGTCATTAAGCTCAGAGTAAGCATTCGCAATCTCTTTACCACAAACCATTAGCTCAAAACGCTCTGTCAATTCTGGATTATCTCTATGAGCTTTTGTCAATGGAGACATTTCTTTTGGATAGTCAGTAATGTATGTTGGTTGGATATAGTTTCCTTCACATTTCTCTCCAAAGATTTCGTCGATAAGTTTTCCTTTACCCATTGTTTCATCTACTGGAATACCCATGCCTAAAGCAGCTTGACGAATCTCATCTTCTGATTTACCAGTGATATCAAATCCTGTAAACTCTTTAATAGAGTCAGCCATCGTGATACGTTTGTAAGGAGCTTTAAAGTCGATTTCGTGTTCTCCGAAAGTAGCTTTAGTAGTTCCATTAACAGCGATAGCACAGAATTCTAATAAACGCTCTGTAAACTCCATCATCCAGTTATAGTCTTTATAAGCTACATAGATCTCCATAGCAGTAAACTCAGGGTTATGTGTTCTGTCCATACCTTCGTTACGGAAGTTTTTAGAGAACTCATACACACCATCAAAACCACCAACGATTAAACGTTTTAAGTACAATTCATTAGCAATTCTCAAGTATAGAGGAATGTCTAATGCATTGTGGTGAGTGATGAATGGACGAGCAGAAGCTCCACCAGGGATAGACTGTAATATAGGAGTTTCTACTTCCATATAACCAGCTTCGTTGAAGAACTGACGCATAGCGTTGAATAACTTCGTACGTTTAATGAAGATATCTTTATTTATTGGATTTACCACTAAATCAACATAACGCATTCTGTAACGCAATTCTGGATCTGTAAAAGCGTCAAATGTATTTCCTTCTGCATCTGTTTTTGGTAATGGAAGTGGGCGTAAAGATTTACTTAATAGTTGTAATCCTTGTACACGTACTGTTTTTTCTCCTACTTGTGTAGTGAATAACTCTCCTTCGATACCAACGAAGTCACCTAAGTCAATAAGTTTTTTGTAAATCTCATTGTAAAGAGTCTTGTCCTCTCCTGGACATAACTCATCACGATTGATATATAACTGAATCTTTCCTTCGCTATCTTGAATAGTTGCAAAAGAAGCTTTTCCTTGAATTCTTGAAGACATTAATCTACCAGCCACGATAACCTTCTTACCTTCTTCAAAATCGTTCTTTATTTCCTTCGATGTATGGTCTACTGGAAATAGATTAGCAGGATAGGGATTCACACCAAGCTCTTGTAACTTGCTCAGCTTTTCTCTTCTGATGATTTCTTGTTCTGAAAGTTGCATAATAACTGTAAATTAATTTAAAAGGCAAATATAGTTAATCTTTGAAAATGCGACAATTAGTATTCGCTATAAAACGACTTAATTTGCAATACTTTGTAATAAAACGGTGTAGGCTTCATCATTTTAACTTCATTAACGAGGGAGTTGACTAAAAAATGCCGAAATTTGTATCAGACAAAATTATTTAGCCATGAGTTTAGGAAGAGTATTATTATCTATTTTTTTACCACCTTTAGCCGTTTTAGACAAAGGGTGTGGATCTATTTTGATTGTGACACTGTTGACTATCGCAGGTTGGGTACCAGGGGTTATTGCGGCATTAGTCATACTAAATAATCCTAAATACAATAAATAACAAACAACAATGAATAAACAAGTAAAGCTTATTGATTTAGGCGAGAAAGATTATAAAGATACTTGGGACTACCAAGAAGAGATATTCCAATCTATTTTAGATGTCAAAATTAGAAATAGAAGAGAAGAACGTACAGATGATACAGATAACTATTTGCTATTTGTAGAGCATCCACATGTTTACACATTAGGAAAAAGCGGAGATGTACACAATATGCTTTTAAACGATGAACAGTTAAAGGCAAAAGGAGCTACCTTCTATAAGATTAATAGAGGAGGAGATATTACTTATCACGGACCTGGTCAGGTAGTAGGATATCCTATCTTAGACTTAGAGAACTTCTTTACAGATATACATAAGTATTTACGTTTATTAGAAGAGACTATCATTTTAGTTTTAAAAGATTACGGAATAGAGTCTGGTAGAAGTGAAGGAGAGACAGGAGTATGGTTAGGCGTAGGAACACCTTTTGCACGTAAGATATGCGCGATGGGAGTAAGAGCCTCACGTTGGGTAACGATGCACGGTTTTGCCTTAAACGTAAACTCGGACTTAGGTTACTTTGACAATATTATCCCTTGTGGTATTCGTGGTAAAGGAGTTACTTCTCTGAATGTAGAACTAGGTGTAGAGCAGGTAGATGAAGATGAGGTAAGAGCTAAGATTATCCAATATTTCTCAGAATTATTCGAAGCAGAAGTTATTGAACAATAAGCAATATACGTCCCAAGAGCCTTCGCTGTTGGGATTTTTTTTATCTTTGTACAAACAACACAATTATATGAAAAATACGATTATAGCACCTTCAGTATTAGCAGCAGACTTTGCTAATCTTCAGAGAGATATTGAAATGGTGAACAACAGTCAGGCAGATTGGTTCCATATTGATATTATGGATGGAGTATTTGTGCCAAATATTTCTTTTGGAATGCCAGTATTAGCTGCTATTAATAAGCATGCTAAGAAGACATTAGACGTTCACTTAATGATAGTAGACCCTGATCGTTATATTAAGACGTTTAAGGAGCTAGGAGCAGATATCTTGACTGTGCATTATGAAGCGTGTACACACCTACACCGTACGGTACAAGCTATTAAAGCTGAAGGTATGAAAGCTGGAGTAGCACTTAACCCTCATACGCCTGTAAGTGTATTAGAAGACATCATTCAAGACTTAGATTTAGTACTTATCATGAGTGTTAACCCTGGTTTTGGAGGACAGAGCTTTATTGAGAACACGTATGAAAAAGTGTGTAAACTAAAAGCAATGATAGAGGCTAAAGGAGCGAATGTAATGATAGAGATAGATGGAGGGGTAAATAATAAAAATGCAAAAGCTCTAGTTGATGCAGGAGTAGATGCATTAGTAGCAGGTAACTTTGTGTTCAGTGCTGCTGATCCTATCGCAACTATTGCAGACTTAAAAGAAATTACTTCTAAGTAAGAAGTTTAATTAAGAGATATAAAAAAGGCTTAGTGTATTCAGTACACTAAGCCTTTTTTTGTTCTTACTGGTAAGGTAAAAAATAAGAGGCTGTCTAAAAAGACAACCTCTTATATAATATTGAAATAAGATAAGGTATTACATCATACCTGGCATACCACCACCCATAGGCATAGCAGCAGCGCTGTCATCTTTAATGTCTACTAATGCACACTCAGTGATTAAGATCATACCAGCTACAGAAGCAGCATTTTCTAAAGCTACTCTAGTTACTTTCTTAGGATCGATTACACCAGCGTTAAGCATATCTACATACTCGTTCGTTTTAGCATTGTATCCGAAGTTTTCTTTTCCTTCTAATACTTTAGAAACAACTACAGAACCTTCCAATCCAGCATTCTCAACAATAGTTCTCAATGGAGCTTCTACTGCTTTAGCAATGATAGCGATACCTGTTTCTTCGTCAGCATTCTCAGCTTTAATGTCAACTAAAGTATTTTTAGCTCTTAATAAAGCTACACCACCACCAGCTACGATACCTTCTTCTACAGCAGCTCTAGTAGCGTGAAGAGCGTCATCTACGCGATCTTTCTTCTCTTTCATTTCTACTTCAGATGGAGCACCTACGTATAATACAGCTACACCACCAGCTAACTTAGCTAAGCGCTCTTGTAACTTCTCTCTGTCATAGTCAGAAGTAGTAGTTTCCATTTGAGCTTTGATTTGGTTGATTCTGTTTTTGATCATATCAGCCTCACCATCACCACTCACGATAGTCGTATTATCTTTATCGATGCTAACTCTCTTACAAGTACCTAGCATTTCTAAAGTAGTATTCTCTAATGTATACCCTTGCTCTTCAGAGATAACCACACCACCTGTTAAGATAGCGATATCTTCTAACATAGCTTTTCTTCTATCTCCGAATCCAGGAGCTTTAACAGCAGCGATTTTTAACGCTCCTCTTAATTTGTTTACTACTAATGTAGATAACGCCTCTCCATCCACATCTTCAGCGATGATTAATAGAGGTTTTCCTGATTGAGCGATTGGCTCTAATACTGGTAAAAGTTCTTTAAGAGAAGATACTTTCTTGTCGTATAATAAGATATATGGAGTATCTAATTCTACTTCCATTTTCTCAGAGTTTGTAACGAAGTATGGAGATAAGTACCCTCTGTCAAACTGCATTCCTTCTACTACATCTACATAAGTCTCAGTTCCTTTAGCTTCTTCTACAGTGATAACACCTTCTTTACCTACTTTTTCGAATGCTTGAGCGATTAACTCACCGATGAAGTCATCGTTATTAGCAGAGATAGATGCTACTTGTTTGATTTTATCCATAGAACCACCTACTTCTTGAGATTGTTTTCTCAAGTCTTCTACGATGATTTCTACAGCTTTATCTATACCACGTTTTAAGTCCATTGGGTTTGCACCAGCAGCTACGTTCTTAAGTCCTTCTTTTACGATAGCTTGAGCTAATACAGTAGCAGTAGTCGTACCGTCACCAGCTAAGTCATTCGTTTTAGAAGCAACCTCTTTCACCATCTGAGCACCCATGTTCTCTAATGTGTTCTCTAACTCAACTTCTTTAGCTACAGAAACACCATCTTTAGTTACTGTAGGCGCACCAAATGATTTACCGATGATTACGTTTCTTCCTTTTGGTCCTAATGTTACTTTTACTGCGTTTGCTAAAGCGTCTACTCCGCGTTTTAAACCTTCGCGAGCTTCGATGTCGAATTTAATATCTTTTGCCATTTTATTCTTTTGGATTTAGTTGTTAATGATTCAATTTTAAACGATTGCTAAAATGTCGTCCTCTCTCATGATTAGATAGTCTGTACCTTCTAATTTTAGTTCAGTACCAGCGTATTTACCGTATAGTACTGTATCTCCTACTTTTACTGTCATTTCATGATCTTTAGTACCATTTCCTACAGCTACTACAGTACCTCTTTGTGGTTTTTCTTTTGCTGTATCAGGGATGAATAATCCTGAAGCAGTTTTAGTTTCAGCTGGTAATGGTTCGATAAGAACTCTGTCTGCAAGTGGTTTAATATTTACTGCCATAGTTTTATAGTTTATGAAATTGAATTATTATTTTTAATTATTATAGATAATGAAAAGGCATAAAGTGTGCCAAAGCTAAAAAGTGACATTATAGGCAAAAAAAAATGCCAGCTTGACAGCTGGCATCTTGTGTATTGTTTGAAGCTAAAATTATTCAGCTTGATTTTGAGTCTCTTGAGTTGGAGTAGTCTCTTCTGTTGTCACAGGAGCTTCTTGCTTAGCAGGAGCCTCTGGTGTCAGATTTTGAGTAGGTACTACTGCGTTAGGATCTAATAATTTAGAATCTCCAGCAGCTCCACCACTGAAACTAGTAGATGATAACAGGATTAAGATGATTAATGCTGCACCTAATGTCCAAGTACTTTTATCTAAGAAATCATTTGTATTTTTCACTCCTCCAGCTACAGTAGATCCACCGAAAGATGAGTCTAATCCTCCACCTTTAGGATTCTGTACCATAATTACTACGATTAGTAAAAAACATACAATTGCGATTAAGATTAAAAATATTGTAAATGTGTTCATGGTGTTAACTATTATGTTGTTGTAACGCTTTTATATCTAATATTTGGTTTGCAAAGAAACTACTTTTTTCTGGATATTTCAAAATTAATATTTCATAAGCTTGTATTGCTTTCTGATATTTCTTTTGTTCTAAGTATATTTTTGCCAACGTTTCTGTCATTAAACTACTGTTCTCTTGCACTGAAGTGTCAATGTTTGCAGGGGTTACGGTAGGTTTTTTAGTAGGAACTATCTTTGGATTGGTTTCTATAAATTTATCTATTAATTCTATTTTTTTTTGTTTTTCGATATCTGATTTTTGTTCTAAATCTGTTAAAATAGAATCATTTTCTCTGTCTATCGGCTTTATTCTAGATAATTGTAACCACTCTTGGAAAGACAATTTCTCGTTTTCTGAGAAGTTTAATGGCTTTCCTATTTCTAATTTCTCTTCTAGTTTTTCTATTTCTTGCTGTACAGTCTCTTTTTCTTCTAGTGTAGTTTCGATAGCATCCTCTGTGATAGCCTCTTTAGTCTCAGTAGAGATTTCTGTAGGTGCTTCTTTTACAGGGTCTTGTGCTTCGTTCTTGTCATCTATCTCATGGAAGGTGATAGACTGTAATAGGCTTTTAATAGCGGTAGAGGTTAGCTTAGGCTCTGGAGCTTCTTGTATTGTTTCTTCTTCTGTAGGTACTTCGGTCTCCTCCGCAGCTGTAGACTCTGTCATATCTATGACGATAGGAGTATAGGTAACGAACTCTGGTGAAACAATAAAATCAAAAAGAATATCCCTGTCTAATGTATGCGCTGCAGTCCTCTTTAACTCTAGGTTATACTCTGTACTGTTTTGTACATATAAGCTCTTCAGATAAAGACTTCTCACAGACTGAAAGTATGGATACTTCTCTATGAGTTGTTTTAACTGAGGACTGTCACTCTCTTGAATTTGCTGAGGTTGACGGAGCAATATGTCTAATTCGTTTAGAGTCAAGATATTTATTTTTATATAATTACCACTTAGCTAATGATTCATTGAACACATCTTGTGTGATACGCTCATAGATAGTCTCGATAGCTGTGTTAAGACTAGCTCCTGCTAGCTGTACGTTTGCATCATAGTCATAGTAGAATGAGAATCTCTTTTCGAAGTCGTCATCAGGTTTCTTCTTGTTGAAGAAGCGCACATTCACAGACACATATAGTCTGTTCTGAGCTGCTCTCTGATCAGCTGTAGCTGTCATCGGGCTGATACGATATTCTACGATTTCTCCCTCATATACTAAGTCCGCATCAGCATTAGTAAGACTTAAGCTAGTTTGGTTTTGGATAAGATCTTGTAAGGACATTGTGAAGGTACGCTCTATACCAGGCTCTACTAAAGGAGCATTGTTCTGGAATGAGTTTACCTGAAATGAGCTAGCATCTATCTTACCAGTCCCCGTAAAGTTATAATATTTACAGCTAGTAAAAAATAAAGATATGAATATTAGTGCAAATAATTGTTTGATTCTCATGTCTATAAGTCGTATTGTTTTATTTTTCTATACAATGTTCTCTCCGAGATGTTTAGTTCTTTGGCAGCAGCCTTTCTCTTGCCATTATGTCTCTCTAGTGCCAGTTTGATTAGCTTTATCTCTTGATTTGCTAAGTTTAGAGGTTCATCATCTACGGTCTCTGCTTCTAGGTAGTTAGACGTATCTTCATCGTCATCTACAGTCTCGTGAAAACCTAGATTAGCACTAGGAGATACTGGAGTATCCATAGCGATGATGTCTAGATTAGTACTAGGAGGAGCCATCAGTTCTGGTAGTTCAGCCTTCTTGGTACCATAGATTTTTTGGATAAGAGATTTGTTGGTTTCGGATACTGTCCCTTTATCGTGTTGCAGTAGCTCTAGTGTCAGCTTCTTTAGATCAGTTAGGTCACTCTTCATGTCGAATAAGACCTTGTACAATATTTCTCGTTCATTGCTGAAGTCAGACTCTGCCTTAGGGCCATTCACGATAGAAGGTAACTGTCTGTCATGGTTAGGTAAATAACCCTGAAGTACAGGTAGTGAAATATCTCTATTGGTCTCTAATACCGATATCTGCTCTGCTACGTTTCTTAATTGACGGATATTACCATTCCAGCTATAGCGCATAAGGTATGCAGCTGCAGCAGGCTCTAGCTTTATCGGAGGCATCTTATACTTATGTGAGAAGTCAGAAGCAAACTTTCTGAACAGTAGGTGGATATCTTCACCTCTCTCGCGTAGAGGAGGTAAGGTGATCTCTACTGTACTCAGTCTGTAGTATAGGTCTTCTCTAAACTTGCCTTTATGGATAGCATCCATCATATTGACATTAGTCGCTGCGATGATGCGTATATCTGTTTTTTGGACTTTAGAAGAACCTACTTTTATAAATTCTCCATTCTCTAACACACGCAATAGTCTTACCTGAGTAGTCAGAGGTAGTTCTCCCACTTCATCTAAGAAGATTGTACCGCCATTTGCCTCTTCGAAGTAACCTTCACGAGTGCCTATAGCACCCGTAAAAGCCCCTTTTTCGTGTCCGAATAATTCACTGTCTATCGTCCCTTCAGGGATAGCACCACAGTTCACCGCGATGAACTTACCGTGCTTTCGATGAGACATAGAATGTATAATCTTAGGAATACTTTCTTTACCCACACCACTCTCTCCAGTGACTAAGACTGAGATATCAGTAGGAGCTACTTGTATAGCTTTTTCCAATGCACGGTTTAGTTTGACATCGTTACCGATAATTTCGAAGCGTTGTTTTATGACTTGAAGGTTTTCCATTCTTATATTTTAAATATTGCTATTTATTATCCTTGCATAGGAGAGTATCCTACCGCCTTACCGATTAATGTAGCAGAAGTACAGTCAGCGATCTCTACCATCACGAAGTCTCCTACGTTATAGTGCTCCTTAGGGAATACTACTGTAGTGTTCTGAGAGTTACGCCCAGACCACTCGTCTTCATTACGCTTAGACGTTTTCTCGATAAGTACTTCTACCGTTTGACCTACGAAGCGTTTTGTACGCTCAAGGCTGATTTTATTTTGTACAGCGATGATCTCTGTAAGACGACGTTTTTTAACCTCTTCTGGTACATCATCCTCTAACTTACGAGCAGCTAATGTACCTGGTCTCTCAGAGTAGGCGAACATAAACCCGAAGTCATATCTCACGTGTTCCATTAGTGATAATGTATCCTGGTGATCCTCTTCAGTCTCTGTAGGGAATCCTGTGATCATATCTTGTGATAACGAGATATCTGGTATCAATGCATAGATTTTATCTACTAGTTCGATGTATTCTTCTCTAGTATGCTGACGGTTCATCTCCTGTAAGATACGTGTACTTCCAGACTGTACTGGTAAGTGGATATACTTACAGATGTTCTCATGTCTAGCGATAGACTCTATCACCTCGATATGCATATCTTGAGGATTAGAAGTAGAGAAACGGAAACGCATCTTAGGGAATGTAGTAGCACACTGATCTAATAACTGAGCGAAATCTACAGCTGTCGCTTTCTGCATATCGCTAGCTTTTTCGAAGTCTTTTTTAAGACCTCCACCATACCATAGGTAGCTATCTACGTTTTGACCTAGTAACGTGATTTCTTTAAATCCTCTCTCTTGTAAGTCTGTGATTTCTTCTATGATACTCTGTGGATCACGGCTACGCTCACGACCTCTAGTGAATGGTACCACGCAGAATGTACACATATTATCACATCCTCTAGTGATAGATACGAATGCTGTCACCCCATTACTCTGTAGACGCACTGGAGAGATATCACCATAAGTCTCATCTTTAGATAAGATCACGTTGATCGCATCTCTACCTTCTTCTACGTCTTTAAGTAAGTTAGGAAGATCTTTATAAGCATCAGGACCTACTACCATGTCTACGATTTTTTCTTCTTCTAAGAATTTTGCTTTAAGACGCTCAGCCATACATCCTAGAACACCTACCTTCATACCAGGGTTCTTTCTTTTTACTTGGTTGTATTGGTCTAAACGTTTGCGAACAGTTTGTTCTGCTTTATCTCTGATCGAACAAGTGTTTACTAACACTAAGTCCGCTTCTTCTAAGTTGTCTGTTGTATTATACCCTTCGTTAGATAGGATAGATGCTACAATCTCACTGTCAGAGAAATTCATTTGACAACCGTAGCTTTCGATGAATAGCTTCTTCTTGTTGTCTTGTTTTTGTTCTAAATGTAAGCTTGTACCTTGTTTATTTTCGTCAATTACCTTTTCCATAAGATACTTTAAGGATGTTTTACTTTAAGGAGCAAAGATACTTTTTTTTGTCTAACTGACAAGATGACAGTGTTAGTTTTAAGGTTTTTTTGTAATCCATTTTATTTAGTACCATAGCACATCTTTTTTGCTCATAATCTTTGAGTTGTAATCCTAAGCCGTTGAGCTGATTATTACAGAATGGACACTAATGAACAGATTTGGCGTTTATGGCTCTATAATCCCTTTTTGACCTCGTATGCACTTTTATTTTGTATTTATTTTGTTGATATTCAGTGTTTAATTGTGTTTCGGTTTATTTTCGTTCGGAAACTGTTCGGAGATAGTCAGTGTGTACTTGGGATGAGAGGTGTTTTCTAAAAGCGTACCCTATCTCTACCCGAACCATCTACTATCAAAATAAAATGAACCATTAGCTAGATTTCGATAGTGATGTAGTGAATAGTGCGATACACTAGTCCAATAAATGAACTACTGATAGGGTCCACTACTTGTCCCAAAAGTGGGACACTATAGGTGGTCAGGACTTGTCCCACTTTCGGGACAAGTCCTGGACTAGTAGTGGGACACATATATAAAACTATAAACATTAAACAAAAACATATAAATAAAAAGTGATTTTTAAAAAATGGAATTTGTTTAGTTATTAACCCTACATTCACTATTGACTTTTTTACTTCTGAAGGTTTAGAAAACTTTAAGCATTGTGCGAAATAAAAGGGGTATAAAAGTATTGAGAGAGGTAAAAATTAAAAAATTTAGATAATTGTTATTAAATTGTGTAATTTCTTGATTTTGTTTGTAAAAAAAATCAATATATCGGTTTATTACTAGAATGTTGGTTTATTTTACGAATAACTAGGTAATTATTACAATTTTTATATGCTGGCATATTAGTTAAAAGAAGCATTAATAAGTAGTGGCACGGATATATTCAAAAAAATCATATATTTTTGCTTCACAAAATAATGAAGTATGGCAAAGAATTTAGTGATTGTTGAGTCACCTGCAAAGGCAAAAACCATTGAAAAATTTTTAGGACAGGATTATCAGGTAGAGTCTAGCTATGGACATATAGCGGATCTGCCTTCTAAAGAAATAGGAGTAGATGTAGAGAATAACTTTAAGCCTAAATATGAAGTATCGAGTGATAAGAAGGCGGTAGTTAAGAAGTTAAAGGATCTTGCGAAGAAAGCTGAAATGGTTTGGTTAGCATCCGATGAGGACCGCGAGGGAGAGGCTATTGCATGGCACTTAGCGGAAGAACTAAATTTAAAGAGTGAAAACACAAAGCGTATTGTATTCCACGAGATTACAAAAAATGCTATTTTAAAAGCGATAGATAACCCACGTCAGATAGACTATAATCTAGTGAATGCACAGCAGGCACGTCGTGTACTAGATAGATTAGTAGGGTATGAGCTGTCTCCTGTACTGTGGAAAAAAGTAAAAGGAGGACTATCTGCTGGACGTGTACAGTCTGTGGCTGTACGTCTTATCGTAGAGAGAGAAAGAGAGATTAATGACTTTAAGGTAGAGTCATCTTACCATATATCAGCAGAGTTTAAGACTGCTGAAGGAAAAACATTAAAAGCTAAACTGCCTAAGAACTTTGCAACTGAGAAAGAGGCAAGAGACTTTTTAGCAGTTAATATTGGAGCAGCGTACAGAGTAGCAGATTTAGAGACTAAACCTGCTAAGAAATCACCTGCAGCTCCATTCACCACTTCTACACTACAACAGGAAGCGGCTAGAAAGCTTCACTACTCAGTAGGTCAGACGATGATGTTAGCGCAGCGTTTATACGAGAGCGGACTGATCACGTATATGAGAACGGATAGTGTGAACTTATCTAAAGAGGCAATGAGTGCAGCAGCAGCTGAAATCACGAAGTCTTACGGAGCAGAATATTCTAAACCACGTACTTATACGACTAAGAGCAAAGGAGCTCAAGAGGCGCACGAGGCTATCCGTCCGACGAATATGGCTCTGCACAGTGCTCCTGTAGATAGAGATCAGGCTCGTCTATATGATCTGATCTGGAAGCGTACTTTGGCATCTCAGATGAGTGATGCTCAGTTAGAGAGAACGAATGTGCGTATAGAAGCAAATAAGTTTAAAGAGTTATTTGTGGCTACGGGTGAGGTATTGCTTTTTGAAGGATTCTTAAAAGTGTACTTAGAAGGGCATGATGATGAGGATGAAGAAGTAGAAGGAATCTTA
The DNA here is from genome assembly GCF_004337635.1 of Myroides odoratimimus. Classification (NCBI taxonomy): domain Bacteria; kingdom Pseudomonadati; phylum Bacteroidota; class Flavobacteriia; order Flavobacteriales; family Flavobacteriaceae; genus Myroides; species Myroides odoratimimus. The sequence continues at coordinate 682,436 of NZ_CP037427.1, read as the reverse complement.
CCAGCATTGAGAATTGGAGAAGGATTAGAACAAAATGCGTTAGTAGCTACTCAACGCTTTACTAAGCCTGCTGCTAGATATACAGAAGCGTCATTAGTGAAGAAATTAGAGGAGCTAGGTATCGGACGTCCGTCTACTTATGCACCTACTATCTCTACTATTATCGCTAGAACGTATGTGGAAAAAGGGGAGACTGAAGGTAAAGAGCGCAACTATAAGATGATGATGCTTAGAGGTGCTGAGCTAAAAGAGAAGGTGCTTACAGAGAAGACTGGATCTGATAAAGGGAAGCTAGTACCTACAGATATCGGTATGATCGTGAATGACTTCTTAGTGAAGAACTTTAAGACGATCTTAGATTATAACTTCACTGCTAAGGTAGAAGAGGACTTCGATGAGATCGCAGCTGGTAATGAGGATTGGGCTAAGATGATGAGAGAGTTCTACGATCACTTCCACCCAACAGTGAAAGATGTAGAAGAGAATGCAGAGCGCGAGTCTGGAGAACGTATATTAGGTATTGACCCTAAGAGTGGACGTACAGTATTAGTTCGTTTAGCTAAGTTTGGCCCTGTGGCGCAGATCGGTAATCCTGAGGATGAAGAGAAGCAATATGCTAGCCTTACTGCTGAACAGAACATCGGTACGATTACATTAGAAGAAGCATTAGCATTATTCTTATTACCTAAGGTATTAGGAGAATATAAAGGAGAAGAAGTAGAAGTAAACAACGGTAGATTTGGTCCTTATGTAAGAGTAGGTAAGACATTTATCTCTCTGCCTAAAGGTGAAGAGCCTGCTGATGTGACGCTAGATAGAGCATTAGAATTAATCAAAGAGAAAGAGCAAGCAGATGCTCCTATCGCTACATACCAAGGGCTACCTGTACAGAAAGGGGTGGGACGCTTCGGACCATACTTAAAGTGGAATGGCATTTTTATCAATGTGAATAAGAAGTATAACTTCGACAATCTATCTCAAGCGGATATCAACGAACTAATCGAAGATAAAATCCAAAAAGAGAAGGATAAAGTAATTCACGATTGGGCAGAAGAGGGTATCCGAGTAGAGAAAGCAAGATGGGGTCGTTCTGTAATCTTAAAAGGAAAAACGAAGATAGAGCTAGGTAAGGATGTGGATGCTGCAGCGTTATCTCTAGATGAGGTAAAGGCAATGATCGAAGCAAAAGCGCCTGCTAAAAAGACAGCTGCTAAGAAAACGACAGCTAAAAAAGCAACTACTACTGCTAAGAAAACAGCAACTAAGAAGACGACTAAAAAATAAGAAAGAATGATCTACGAACTGCTAAGACCGATAAATAACGAATTAATCACTTATATAGATGGTTTACAGAGTCAGTGTATAGGGAAGAAAGTAACGTTCTTCTCTGGTGGTTCTTTTGAGAATGAAGGTCGATATAATATTGCTATTATAGGTATTAGCGATAATCGAGGTAATGGTGAAGGAGTGAGTATAGTAGATATCACTAAAATAAGAAAGGCTTGGTATTCGTTATATCCTGGTAACTGGGGTGTGAATATTATAGACTTAGGAGATGTAGTAGCGGGTGAGAGATTAGAAGATACTTATTATTTAGTGAAGAATCTAGTAGCTGATCTAGTGAGACAAGGGGTAATCCCTATATTCGTAGGAGGGTCTCAGGATATGACCTATGCGATGTATAGAGCGTATGATGTATTAGAGCAGTCAGTGAATCTTGTGTCTATAGATGCTAAGTTAGACTTATCTAAGACAGAGGGTGATGTAGCGAACAGTTATCTGACGCGTATTATACTAGAAGAGCCTACGAATCTGTTTAATTTTTCTAATATTGGGTATCAGACTTACTTCAATGCGCAAGAAGAAATAGACTTAATTGCAAGTTTATATTTTGAGGCGTATAGAGTAGGAGAAATATCTGGTAATATAAAATTAGCTGAGCCAGTACTTAGAGATGCTGATATCGTAAGTATCGATATGACTTCTGTTAAGTCTGCTGATTCTGGTAATTTTGAGTTCTTTAATCCGAATGGATTTGATGGAAGAGAGATATGTGCCTTAGCTAGATATAGTGGGTTAAGTGATAGAGTTTCATCTTTTGGAATATTTAATTATAATAATAATAAAAATGAAACGTTATTAATAGCACAAATCCTTTGGTATTTTGTGGAAGGTGTTAATTATAGATCGAATGAATACCCTTTTGTCAGTAAGGCTAGTTATATGAAGTATATCGTGCCGATAGAAGGATATGACGACTTGATATTCTATAAGAGTGATATCTCTGAACGCTGGTGGATAGAGGCTTCTATAGAAACGATGGATGCCGAAAGAAAAGTGTTGTTGCCTTGTAGTTATGAGGATTATGAGCTGGCTATAAGCCAAGTTATACCTGAAAGATGGTGGCGAACAATAAAAAAAAGTGTAGTATAAAAATTAATTTAACAAAAATAAATAATTAAGTTAAATTAATTTTTAGCTTTGTTTTGTGAAATAAAAAGAAAAAAAATTACTTGTAAGTATTTTATAGTAGTACATAAAAACCTAAAATTATATGAAGAAGATCATTACGTTAGGAGCAGTTTTAGCTTTGATGACCAGTTGTGGAACTGGAGATCGAGGTGAATTGATGCATGGTGAGGCTGGAAAAAGATGGAGCAGTGAGAAACCACAAGGGATGTCACTTATCCCAGGAGGTACTTTTACCATGGGTCAAGCCAATGAGGATTTCTTAGGAGCCCAAGATGCACCAACAAAAACAGTTACTATCGGTTCATTTTATATGGATGAAACTGAAATTTCGAATAACCAATACCGTAAATTCGTAGAATGGGTAAAGGATTCAGTTGTTCGAACTAAATTAGCTATTGCAGCTGATGAAATGGGTGTGGCTAAAGAATCTGGAGGTATCGGTGCGTATGCATTCGTAGATGCTGAAGAGGATTTAGAAAGAATGACTCCATACCAACGATATATGTATGAGAACTATTACAGCCTTCAGGTGAGTGATGATATCTACTCTGGTCGTCGTTTAAATAAAAAAGTTCCTTTAATAAAAGATACTAAGAAGTATCCAGATGCTAATTACGTGGAAGTAATGGATTCATTATATATCCCAGCTAGTGAGACATATAATGGAATGACTACTTTCGATAACTCTAAGTTGAAGTTTAAATATTCTTATGTAGATGTAGATGCAGCTACTAGAGATAGATCAACAGAGAACAGAGGAAAGAGAAATAGACACTTAAAAACGGAGACACTATTAATCTATCCTGATACAACACGTTGGATTAAAGAATTCCAATATTCTTACAACGAACCAATGCACAACGATTACTTCTGGCACGAAGCTTTCGGTGATTATCCTGTAGTAGGGGTAAACTGGCACCAAGCTAAAGCATTCGCTGCATGGAGATCAATGTATAAAAACATTTATCTGAAAGATAATAAGATGACTCTTGAGATCAACGAATTCCGTTTACCAATGGAAAGTGAGTGGGAGTACGCTGCTAGAGGTGGTCTAGAAGGAGCTATGTATCCTTGGGGTGGACCTTATGCAACGGATGAGAAAGGATGCTTTATGGCAAACTTTAAACCAACTCGTTTTGACTATGCAGCAGATGGAGCTCTTTATACAGCTAATGTTCGTTCTTACCCTCCTAATGGATATAACTTATACAATATGGCAGGTAACGTAGCAGAGTGGACTAGTTCTACTTATGATGCATCAAGTTACGATCACATGTCAGCTTTAAAGCCTAGAAATAGACCTAGCGAAAGCCCACTAAAAGTAGTAAGAGGTGGTTCTTGGAGAGACCCAGCATATTTCTTACAAGTTGCTACTCGTGATTCTGAGTACGCAGATTCAGCAAGAAGTTACATTGGATTTAGAACAGTACAGTCTGTATCAGGTTCTTTATCACGTGTTAACCAATCAAAAATGGCTCGTTAATAATCAAACAAAAAAATAAAAGAAGAAGAAGGCTATGGCATTATCTAAAAAATTGATGAACTTCTGTTATGGAATGGGAGCTTCAGTAGTAATCATCGGTGCATTATTTAAAATTACGCACATGGAATTTGGACCTTTGAATGGTAACAATATGTTGACTATTGGTCTATTAGTAGAGGCGTTTATTTTTGCAATCTCTGCATTCGAGCCAGTTGATGAGGAATTAGATTGGGCAAAGGTATATCCAGAATTAAAAGATGGGAAAGCTAGAGAAGTAAAAGTGGCTAAGCAAGCTGTTGTAGAGCCTCAAGATACAGAAGGTATGCTTTCTAAAAAATTAGATCAAATGTTGAAAGACGCAAAGATTGACGGAGAGTTAATGAGTAGCTTAGGAAACAGTATTCGCAACTTCGAAGCTGCTTCTAGAGAGATGGGACCTTCTGTGAATTCTGTTGCTTCAACACAAAAATATGCGCAAGAAATGACATTAGCTGCTCAGCAGTTAGAGTCTCTAAATAAAGCTTATAAAGTACAATTAGAAAGCGCAACAGCGAATGCTGAAATCAATAAAGCAGTAGCTGAAAACAATGCTCAGTTAAAAGAGCAAATGCAAGCATTAACAAACAATTTAGCGTCATTAAACAACGTTTATGGTGGAATGCTTTCTGCTATGGGTGGTGGAAGAAATGCTAATTAGTTTATAATTTTAAAATTATTATAAGGTAATGGCTAAACAAAAACTGACCCCAAGACAAAAGATGATTAACCTGATGTACCTGGTGTTTATCGCGATGATGGCACTTCAGGTATCTACAGAGGTTCTATCAGCTTTTGGTGTAGTGAACGAGAAGTTCGAGGCAGCTAATGAAGGTGCAAAAGCAAATAATGAAGGTTTGCTAGGGGCTTTAGAGAAGAAAGCTGAGGAGAACCCAGCTCAATTCGCTGACCCTGCAAAAAAAGCAAAGCAAGTAGAGAAAATTACGCAAGAGTTTTATGACTTTGTGGGTAAATATAAAACTCTAATTACTAGTGAATTTGAAGGAGAACGCACAGAGAATGGTAAACTACCTGCTGAGCGTATGAATAAATCTGATATTATCAATGATGCTTGGTTCACAGGTGATAAATATTCAGCAGAAGGACAAGCTTTTATTGATGGTATTAATAAGTACAAAAAAGCACTTCTTGATATTTTAGAAAAAGATGCTAAGTTCCAACCAATCGTATTAGATATAAATAACAAATTTAATCTAAGCGATGTGAAAGATAGCCAAGGAAAAGATAGAGCTTATTTAAATTATAACTTCTATGGATTCCCAGCTATTGCTTCTTTGACTAAGTTGTCAACAATGCAAAACGATGCGAAGATTGTAGAAGCAGAGATTTATAACAGCTTAATGGGTAATACACTTAGTAAAGCTGCATCTATGAAGAACTATCAGGCTATCGTAGTAGCTGACAAGTCTACTCTTTTTGCTGGTGAAACTTATAAAGGTAGAGTAGTATTAGGTCGTTATGACAAATCAACTGTTCCTACTAAAGTAGTTGTTAATGGTCAAAACATTGATTTGTCTAAATCATTAGTTGATGGACAAGTTAACTTAGGTTTTACTGTTGGTAACGTAGGAGAACACCAAATCGGAGGTAAGTTTACTTTCGTAGAGGACGGTCAGCCAGTAGAGATTGATATTAAGGGAAGTTATGTAGTAGTACCTAAACCAAACTCAGCTAATATATCTGCTGATAAAATGAACGTAGTTTATCGTGGTGTTTCTAACCCTATGACAATTTCGTTTGCTGGTATTGCGAATGATAAAGTACAAGCTTCTGCTCCAGGACTTACAAGTCAAGGAGGTGGTAAATATACATTAAGACCACAAGCAGGAAGAGAAGTAGTTATCAATGTAACAGGAACGTTGCCTGATGGACAAAAAGTATCTGATAGAAAAGTTTTCCGTATTAAAGATATTCCTTCTCCAAGAGGGACAGTACGTGGGGAGTTCAATGCTAAAGGACCTAAGTCTAACTTAGAGATTGTAACTATCGGTGCTAAATTAGAAGACTTTGACTTTGATTTAAATCTTACAGTTACTAGTTTTGTATTGCAAATACCTGGACAACCTAGTATTGTTGTTCCTGGAAATAGAATGAATGAAAGAGCTAAAGCGGCTATCCGTAGAGCTCAGTTAGGTGATGTGGTTGTAATTTCGGATATTAAGGTGCGTTTAGAAGGTGCAGGAGACTATGCTTTGAAAAAAACATCACCATGTACGTTTGAGATTATGTAATTTCACTTAAATTTATAAGAAGAAAATTTTGAAGAATATGAACTGGAAGAATTTTTCACTATATATAGTGTTTACGCTGTTTTCAATAGCATCATTCGCACAGACGAATCTATTGAATGCAAAATCTGCTGCTGATATTGGTATTATGCCAATCTCGGAGATTCTAATCAAAGCAGAAGGACCAATACCTTACGGACACGTTCGTGAGAAAGATATCTTATTTGGTATTAAAGTATGGGAGAATATTTCGTTAGCTGAGAAAGCAAATGAGATGTATCTATATCCTATTGATGAATATTCATCTGAAGGAAAAAAACCTTTGTTCCAAGTTTTAATTGATGGTATTAAATCTGGAGAGATTACTGAAGTTTATGATAATAGTGATTTCAAAAACCAACGTACTTTAAAAGATATTCAAGACTCTTTCGTTAGAATAGATACTACAGATGCTGGTATTGAGTATTACAATGCTGGAGAAGCTATTCCTGAGGAATATATTCAGAAAGTAGAGTTAAGACCTTCTGATGTTAAAGAATATCACATCATGGGTATGTGGTATTTCGATAGAAATGAAGGACAGTTAAAATATAGATTATTAGGTATCGCTCCTGTAGTTGCGGACTTGTATACTAAAGGGTCAGCTAATGAAAACTATGTGGAGTTATTCTGGATATTCTTTGCTGATGCTCGTAATACATTGTTCCAAAACTATGCATTCAATGCTAAGAACCCACTTAATCCGATCAACTTCGATCACTTGTTAAATTCAAGAAGATTTAGTGCTACTATTTATAAAGCAGATAACCAATATGGTAATCGTAAAATTGATGATTATATCAAGAGTAATGATTTAAAACGTTTATTTGAGGCAGAAAGAATTAAAGAATTGATTCGAAACCTTGAAGATGATATGTGGAATTACTAATTTTGTAGTTTCTAATTTATTAAGCTCTTATCTATTAGAATAGATAAGAGCGTTTTTAATGGTTTTAAGTATGGTAGATTATATTGTAGTAGGTACTGGTTTGGCAGGAATCTGTTTTACAGAAAAACTAGCTAAGGAAGGTAAGACCTTTGTAGTGATAGACAATGAGAAGCGCTCTTCTTCACTAATGGCAGGAGGTATGTATAACCCTGTTGTATTAAAGCGTTTCACTGATGTATGGAAGGTTGGAGAACAATTAGAGATAGCTTTGCCTTTTTATACTGAATTAGAAAAGAAATTAGGGGAGAAGTTTATCTTTGCTATGCCTTTGTACAGAAGATTATTATCTGTTGAAGAACAGAATAATTGGTTCCATGCGGCTGATAAACCAAATTTAGAGAAGTATCTATCACCTAAGTTAGTTCGTGATGAAATTAATGGAGTGAAGTCTCCTTTCGGTTTTGTAGAGGTGAACTATACTGGATATGTTGAAACTAAAACCTTGATTAAAGCTTATAGAGCTTATTTGAACGGAATTAATAGCTATAAACAAGAGGACTTTGATTACGATAGTTTGAGCTATACAGATGAGCGAATCACTTATAAGGATATAGTGGCTAAGCATATTGTTTTTGCAGAAGGCTTTGGGATGTTACAGAACCCTTTCTTTAAAGATCTGCCTTTAGACGGTACTAAAGGAGAGGTTCTTTTAGTAAGGATACCTAATCTTAATGTTGATGTTATATTGAAAGCAAATGTGTTTTTAATCCCTGTAGGTAATGATTTATATAAAGTAGGCGCTACTTATGATTGGCAAGATAAAACAGATAATACTACAGCAGAGGGCTTAAGTGAGTTATTAGAGGGATTAAGAGATGTTGTTGATTTAGACTTTGAGGTAGTTGCTCATAATGCAGGTGTGCGTCCTACTGTAAAAGATCGTCGTCCCTTGTTAGGAAGAAGTAGAGAGTCTGCGAGAATCCATGTGTTGAATGGATTGGGAACTAGAGGGGTGTTATTAGGGCCTTTCTTGGCAGATAAATTATATAATAATATAGAAAATGCTATGGAGCTAGAGGAGAATATCTCTATTCATAGATATAAGAAGTTTAAATTTTAGTAGAATCTAAGTATGTTAAATATACACAATCTATCAGTTTCATTTTCGGGTGAATATTTATTTGAGAACGTTACGTTTCGTATAGGTGCAGGAGACCGCGTAGGTCTAGTTGGAAAAAATGGAGCTGGTAAATCGACTATGTTGAAATTATTATCTGGTGATTTAGAACCAGATACAGGAAGCCTTGCTATGGAGAAAGATCTTCGAATTGGTTTCTTGAGACAGGATATTGATTTTATACCTGGTCGTACAGTGTTAGATGAGGCTTATCAAGCTTTTGAAGAAATTAAGAAAGTAGAAGCTGATTTAGATAAAGTAAATAAGGAGCTAACAGAACGTACAGATTATGAATCTGAAAGTTATAGTGAGCTGATTGAGAAACTGAGTGATTTAACTCATCGTTTTGAAATCATAGGTGGGTATAACTATGTTGGTAATACAGAGCGTGTATTATTAGGTTTAGGTTTTAAGCGAGAGGAGTTTAATAATCAGACTGACACTTTCTCTGGAGGATGGCGTATGCGTATTGAATTAGCTAAGTTGTTATTACAAGATAATGATGTGCTTCTTCTGGATGAGCCTACGAACCACTTGGATATTGAGAGTATCATTTGGTTAGAACAATTCTTAAAGTCTTATGCTGGTGCTGTAGTGATTATTTCGCACGATAAGATGTTCTTAGACAACGTGACTAATCGTACGATAGAAATATCATTAGGAAAGATATATGACTTTAATAAGCCTTATTCACAATACTTAGTATTGCGTGAAGAACTTCGAGAGATGCAATTAGCTGCTCAGAAGAACCAAGCGAAGAAGATAGAAGAGACGGAGAAACTTATCGAAAAGTTTAGATATAAAGCGACTAAAGCCTCTATGGCGCAATCGCTTATTAAGAAATTGGATAAAGTGGAGCGTATCGAAGTAGATGAAGATGATAATGCTGTAATGAATATCTCTTTTCCTGTTAGTATTGATCCTGGTAAAGTTGTTTTAGAGATTGATAAAGTGACGAAGCGTTTCGGTGATAAAGTGATCTTTAAAGATATTGATCTTTTAATTGAACGTGGAACTAAGGTAGCTTTCGTTGGACAAAATGGTCAAGGTAAATCTACATTGATTAAAGCAATTATCAATGAGTTTGAATACGAAGGTAATATTAAGTTGGGACACAATGTTCAAATCGGTTATTTCGCACAGAACCAAGCAGATTATTTAGACGGAGAGAAGACTATCTTAGATACGATGTTAGACGCTGCTACAGATGGTAATCGCGTGAAAGTACGTGATATGCTGGGGTCTTTCTTATTTAGAGGTGATGATGTAGAGAAAAAAGTAAAAGTACTTTCAGGAGGTGAGCGAAATAGACTTGCTTTGTGTAAAATGTTACTGTTACCTATTAATGTCTTGCTGATGGATGAGCCGACGAACCACTTAGATATTAAATCTAAGAACGTACTGAAGAAGGCATTAGAGAATTTTAAAGGAACTTTAGTATTAGTGTCTCACGACCGTGACTTCTTACAAGGACTAACACAGTTCGTTTATGAGTTTAAAGATCAGAAGATAAAAGAATACCTAGGGGATATCAATTATTTCTTAGAGGAGAGAAACGCACAAAATATGCGTGAAATCGAAAAGAAAACAGTTGTAGAAGATACTAAAAAAGCTGTAGTAGAAGAGAAGAAAGCACCTGCGTTGTCTTATGAAGAGCAAAAGAAGCAGAAGTCTTTACAAAATAGATTGAGCAAAATCGAGAGCGAAATATCAGAGCTAGAGAAGAAGATCGCTAAGGATGATGAGCGATTAGCTGTAGACTATGAAAAGTTAATGGCTGACGCAAATTTCTTTAGTGAGTATGAGAAGAAGAAGAAAAAGATTGATGATTTGATGATTGAGTGGGAAGAAATCCACGAACAATTACAATAGATAATAAAAAAGGGATTACATTAAGTAATCCCTTTTTTTATAAAATAGGCGTAATAAAGTTATATTATTTCAAGAAAAAACCACTTCAAGTGATTGAAGTGGCTTTTACTTAGTAGCGGGAACAGGACTCGAACCTGTGACCTTCGGGTTATGAGCCCGACGAGCTGCCTACTGCTCTATCCCGCGCTATTGTGGTACAAATGTACAACCAATATTTGGGTTGACAAAATCAGACAATTGAGTAAAACTGTGTTTATCTATTATAATGTTAAATGTTTTTTATTCTTAGGAGTCTTTTTTACTTAATTATTGTTGATAATATATTTTATAGAAGTAATATTACTAGAAGGTTATATTCTTTTTAAGAAACTTGTTTGATAGGTGTGTAACTGTTAATTAAAAAAGAGACGATTCATTTATTTTGTGAATATTTTAGTATTTTTGACTGTGTTAGTCAGGGTAATAATAGTACTTATTCTGTTTCTGAGACTTATTATGAATTTATACTTCCCTATTATATGAAGAATATTGAGAAAACATTTCAGATTATTAGCTACCTACAATACCCTTTTCTATTAATAGCTTTATTCTATAGCTTTAAACCGATCTATGATAGAATAGCTTTAGGTAATATGGATACTTATTTATCGTGTATGAATAATGCGTTGATGTTTATAGGAATTGGAGTCAGCTTTTCGGCATTGCAGGATTCGACCATGACACAGAATAATTTCTCTAAACGTATATGGCAGGACAAGAAGAAAGGTGCAATAGCCTTGTATATTATAACGCTAATGGCTATACTTTCTTTTGTTGGAGGTGGAGTAGGATACTATTTTGCTGTTTCTAGTGTTTTAGAAGAGATAGCAGTTGGTTTACTTGTATTAGGTATTGGTTTGCTTGGATTGCTAAGTGTTGCTATAAATATGTATAAGTACCAACAAAGTATTATAAAATAAAAAAGCCACTTCGTTAGAAGTGGCTTTTACTTAGTAGCGGGAACAGGACTCGAACCTGTGACCTTCGGGTTATGAGCCCGACGAGCTGCCTACTGCTCTATCCCGCGTTATTGTGGTGCAAATATAGAACGAATATTTGGAACTCACAAATGAGTCCCTAAAATAATTCGCTCTATTTTACTTTTATTTTGATTGTAAGCCTTGTGTGTACTTAGAATGAGCTAATTCTAAAGCCTCAATGTTATTGTTACATAGGTGTTTAAGCAGATGATTTAATTTTTCTTCTGACCAATCATAAATTTTTAATTCCAGTAACTTTTTTATTGTTTCTTCTGAGAAGCGCTGTTTTATTGGCTTTGCAGGGTTACCAGCTACGATAGTATACGGTTCGACATCCTTTATAACGACAGCACCCGAAGCGATAATAGCCCCTTCTCCTATGGTAATGCCTGGCATAATCATAGATCGCATACCTAACCATGCGCCATCACCTATCGTAGTGTCTCCTTTTGCTTGATATGCTTCTTGTATCACATCTAGATAAGGGTATAGACTAAACCAATCTGTGCGATGCGTATTATTCCCTCCCATTAAGATAACGACTTCTGCTGCTATACAGACATGGGATCCTATGTATAACTGATCTATATGCCATAGTGGTTCCCAAGTTTGTAGACTGTATTCGTCTCCATATAGGTAACGTACTACACTATCTTCAAAGCTACCTGTCCAGGCATTGCTGTAATAACTTGTTGTTCCCTTGATATGTATGTTAGGATTTTTTACTGTCTCGTGTAGGTATTCTACTTTAGACCAATGTTTTTTGTTCTCTTCTATCATTTGTTCTCTTCTATTTTAAGTATATAACCTCAGATAGGCTAATTGTTTATCTATATTTCAAAAGCTAAATATATATAAAGTGTTGTTATAAATTTTATTTAATTTTTCCTATGTCATTGATATAAGCTACCTTTGCTACCGAAAAAATTAAATAATATGACGCATAAAGCTGGTTACGTTAACATTATTGGTAATCCAAATGTAGGTAAATCAACACTAATGAATGCTTTAGTAGGTGAGAGATTGTCTATCATCACTTCTAAGGCACAGACTACTAGACATAGAATATTAGGGATCGTAAATGGAGATGATTATCAGATCGTTTTCTCAGATACGCCTGGTATTATCAAGCCTGCATACGAATTACAAGAATCAATGATGGACTTCGTTAAATCTGCTTTTGAGGATGCGGACGTATTGATTTATATGGTAGAGATAGGGGAGAGAGAATTAAAAGACGAAGCATTTTTCGCTCGAATTAACAACTCTAAAGTACCTGTAATGTTGCTTCTTAATAAGATAGACAAATCTAATCAAGAACAATTAGAAGAACAAGTAACCCTATGGAGTGAGAAGGTTCCTAATGCTGAGATATTCCCTATATCTGCTTTAGAGAAGTTTAATACCCAGGCTGTATATGATCGTATCATCGAGCTATTGCCAGTATCTCCTCCGTATTTCCCTAAAGATGCCCTAACAGATAAGTCAGAGCGTTTCTTCGTGAACGAGATTATTCGTGAGAAGATTTTACTTAACTATGATAAGGAAGTGCCTTATGCTGTAGAGGTAGAGACAGAGGAGTTTAAAGAAGAAGAGAATATCATTCGTATCAAGGCTGTAATTATGGTAGAGCGCGATAGTCAGAAGGGGATTATCATCGGACATAAAGGGGCTGCTTTAAAGAAAGTAGGGATAACTGCTAGAGAAGAAATGGAACAATTCTTTATGAAGAAAGTACACTTAGAACTATTCGTAAAGGTGAATAAAGATTGGAGATCGAGTGACTATCAATTGCGTCGTTTCGGATATAATCAAAAGAAATAAGGAATAATAAAATAATCATTAAAATATCGCATTGAAATACTAACTTTGCGACATATTTAAAATATTTATGAGTAGTATAGTAGCCATAGTTGGTAGACCAAACGTAGGAAAGTCAACTTTTTTTAATCGATTGATTCAAAGGAGAGATGCCATCGTAGATTCGGTTAGTGGAGTGACACGTGATAGAAACTACGGCAAGTCAGAGTGGAATGGAAGAGAGTTCTCAGTGATTGACACTGGAGGATATATAAAAGGATCTGACGACGTATTTGAAGGAGAGATTAGACGTCAAGTTTCTTTAGCTATTGAAGAGTGTGACGTAGTAATATTTGTAGTAGATGTAGAAGAAGGTATTACACCTATGGATGCTGAAGTAGCTCGTCTATTGCGCAAAGAAACTAAACCTGTCTTTGTCGCTGTGAATAAAGTGGACAGTGCTAAGCGTATGGATGACACATTCGAGTTCTATAACCTTGGTTTAGGGGAGATATATCCTATCGCGGGGATGAGTGGAAGTGGTACTGGAGATCTATTAGATGCTGTAGTAGCTGCATTGCCAGAAGAAGAAGTAAGAGAGACAGAAGAAGAAGAGTTACCACGTTTTTGTGTTGTAGGTCGTCCTAATGCTGGTAAGTCTAGCTTTATCAATGCACTTATTGGTGAAGATCGTTATATTGTTACAGATATTGCTGGTACTACACGTGATGCTATTGATACGCGCTTTACACAGTTTGGCTTTGACTTTAACTTAGTAGATACTGCGGGTATACGTAGAAAGTCAAAAGTAAAAGAAGATTTAGAGTTTTACTCAGTGATGAGATCTGTGAGAGCTATTGAGCACAGTGATGTATGTATCCTTATGGTAGATGCTACACGTGGGTTCGAAGGACAAGATCAGAATATATTCTGGTTAGCAGAGAAGAATAGAAAAGGAATCGTTATCCTTGTAAACAAATGGGATTTAGTAGAGAAAGATACTATGACTACTAAACAGTTTGAAGATAGAATCCGTGAGGAGATCGCGCCATTTACAGATGTGCCTATTGTCTTTACATCTACAGTGACTAAACAGCGTTTATTAAAAGCGTTAGAGACTGCTGTGGAAGTGTATGAAAATAGAAAAGCGAGAATTTCGACTTCTAAATTTAATGAAGCGATGTTGCCTATCGTAGAGAATACGCCACCTCCTGCAATTAAAGGAAAATATATCAAGATAAAATACTGTATGCAATTGCCTACAGCTACACCTCAATTCGTATTTTTTGCTAACTTGCCACAATATATCAAAGACCCTTACAAACGATATATTGAGAATAAGTTAAGAGAAATGTACAACTTCAGTGGTGTGCCTATCGATATTTATTTCCGTCAGAAATAGTAAGTAATATATTCTATATATAACAGCGGTCTTTGTGTAATAACATTGACCGCTTTTTTTATGAGAAACTTATTGACGTTACTACTATTAATCTCCTGTGTGAATATGTATTCACAGAGTACTGTGAATATTACTGGGACTGTAGTAGATAGTTTAAAACAGCCGATAGAAGCGGTGACGGTATATCTATCGAAAGAGAAAGATTCGACACTAGTGGAGTACACCATGACGGATGTCAAAGGTAACTTTAAGCTAGCCTTCAGTAAGCTATCTGAGCCTTCAGTGCTCAAGCTTTCTATGGTAGGGTACCAAGATTATGCTAAGAAGTTTGAAAAAGGGGTACAAGAGAATGTTGACCTTAAGACACTTATTCTTAAAGAATATGGCAATCAGCTAGACGAAGTATTGATTGTAGCCGATGCTCCGCCTATTCGTATGAAGAAAGATACCTTAGAGTTTAATGCTGCTTCGTTTAAGGTAAGACCTGATGCTAATCTTGAAGAGCTTTTAAAGAATCTACCAGGGGTGCAGCTAGATGAGAATAAAAAGATCACGGTCAATGGTAAGCCTGTCAATGAAATCTTAGTCAATGGCAAACCTTTCTTTAACGAAGATGGAGCAATAGCACTAGAGAACTTACCTGCTGAGATTATCCAAAAAGTACAGGTAACTGAAAAAAAGACTAAGAAAGAAAAATTCACAGGTGAACGCAGTAGAACAGATGATGCGAGTATCAATATAACGATAGACGAAGATAAGAATAAAGGGCACTTTGGGCGAGTATCAGGAGGATATGGTACTGATGAGCACTATGAAGCAGGAATGTTCTTAAACACCTTTAATAAGCGTAGAAAGATTAGTCTGATAGGATCTGCTAATAATATCAATGCTGTCGGATTCTCTATGGATAAGGTATTTGATAATATGCGTACGGGGCGCTCTAGAGGCGGGCTTACAGAATCGCGTATGTTGGGGCTAAACTTTGTAGAAGATGTATCTGATAAGCTGAAGGTTAATGGTAGTTACGATTATAATTTTGCAGAGACAGAACAAGCTAATAAGTCGTCTAGTACTAAGTTTTTGCCTTCAGGGCAGTTTAGCACAGATTCTAATTCTTCTTCCCTAGGAGGGAATGAAGGGCATAGGGGGAATGTATCTGTAGACTATATGGGAGAGAAAGACGCTTTCTATTTTAGCCCTCATTTTAGTACAGATCACACCTATTCGACTAGTGAGAGCAATCAAGTTTCTTATGATGAGCATGGAGAAAAACTGAATAGCAGCAATGCTCACTCATCATCTAGAGGAAACTCAGATAGTTTTAGTTCATCTGCACAGTATACACGCAAGTTTAGAAAAGAGGGACAATATCTAAGTATAGGTTTTAATAACAGTAATAGGAGCGCTACGAATAATGCATTGAGCGAATCTCTGACACAGTTTTTTCAATCAGAGACAGAAGACGATTGGCGTAGACAGTACAGAAAGAATTATACGACTACGGATAGTTATGGTATATCTGTAGAATTCACACAGCCGATTACAGATTCATTAAGAGTATCTATAGGTGTGGACTGGAGTAGAAATCAGAGCATTAACGATCTGCAAGTGTTTAACTATAATGAGACAGAGCAGGGGTATACTGATGTCAATGTACTAGAGACAAATAGATATACGGATATTGGGAATAAGGTGTCTCCTTATGTAAACTTTGCGTTGAATAAGAATAAGTACAATATTAATATTTCGACGAGGACTCAGATCGTTAAGAATACAGCTACTGCTCTTTATAATGCGAAGTGGTATAGCCTAGATAAACACTACATCGACCCGAATATTAATGCTATGATTAATTATAGACTGACGAAGGATAAGAGTCTATTCGGTATCTATCGATATAATGTGAATTATCAAAGTGCAAGCCAATTACTAGATATCACAGATATCTCTAACCCATTAACGACTACGATCGGTAACCCTGATCTAAAGCCTACTGGGCAGCATAACGTTAATCTTAGCTACCGTTCGTATGACTTTCAGACTCGTGCTGGATATAGTATTTCGGCTAATGCAGGAATATTTGATAATAGTATAGTAGGATCTGTAATCTATGATGAGGATAAGAAGGCTATCTCTACGTATAAGAATATACAAGGGAACTACCAATGGGGGGTTACAGCTGACTGGTTTAAGAATAGTAAGTGGGGAGAGCATGCGCTGAGATACGGTATTATGTTTAGATATAATCAGACGATTAATAACGGATATATAGATGGAGAGACTTATACGGCTAGAGGGAATACGATGGGACCACGTGTGTATTTAACCTATGATTACGGAGAATGGGTGTCTATAAAACCATCGTATAATTATAACTATAATAGAACGAGTTATACTAATTTCTCTGTAGATAAGGCTTCTAACTTTACACATAGATTTAATATACAGACAACAACATATTGGCCGAAGAAGGTTACATTTGGTAACGACTTTGCTTATAATTATAATTCACAGATTGCTAAAGGCTTTAAGAAAGATTTCTATATGTGGAATATAAGTCTAGCGTATGATTTCTATAAAGACAAATTCAGTGCTAAGGTGAAAGTGTATGATGTATTAAATCAGAATACAAGTAGTACACGTACCATCGACCCAATGCAGATAGTGGATTCTGAGAGTTTGGTACTGAAGCGATATGTGATGTTCTCATTGACTTATAAGCTTAATGAGTTCGCAGGAACTAAAAAAGGAGGGAATAGAGGAAGAGGAGGAGTCTCTAGACCGATGCGTGTGATGAGGTATTAAAAAAAGGACTTAAGTAAAATACAAGAAAATATAGTAAAGGCAAGTCGAGTATAGCTAGAATAGGAGTTATACTCGACTTGCCTTTTTGACTTGTGCGGTTTGAGTCCGTAGTGAGTCCGTTATGTATCCGTACTGACTCCGTAGTATCAAGAGAAATAACGGAGTCAGTATGGAGGTGTAAAATAGTTGTGTTGTAAAGACAGCGAGCGAGAGTGCATAAAAAAAGCAGGCAATGTAGAAGCGACTAGCACTTACTATATTACCTGCTTATATGTTTAGAATGACGTATGTCTACCAGCTACCGCTAGATCCTCCTCCGGAGAACCCACCGCCGCCAAAGCCTCCACCGAAGCCTCCGCCACCGCCTCCACTTCCGAAGCCACCACCGCCACCGAAGCTTCCGCCGCCGCCGCCTCCACGGCCAAGACTGCTTAATACAAGGATGTCTAGTAAGCTACTTCCAAAGTCACGTGAGCGATGATTACCTCCGCCTCTTCCATTGTTATCTTTCTTACCGAATACGATAGTCAGTACGATGATCAGTATAATGATTCCTAAACACGCTAGACCACCGATGCTATTATCACCATCTGTTCTAACGGTCTTGTCTGCCTTATATGTACCCGTCAATAGCTGGAAGATGGCATCTGTCCCTTTGTCTAATCCTGCGTAATAATCATTGCGCTTAAACTCTGGGATAATGATATTACGGATAATCTCTCCTCCTTGTCCGGCTGTGATAAGGTGTTCTACTCCATAACCAGGGTAGATACCGATCTGACGTTCTTTTGCCGCCATAAGGATTACGATACCATTGTCCTTTCCTTTCTGTCCGATGCCCCATTCTTGTCCCCATTTAGGACCTAGTATACCAATGTTTTCTCCTTTTAGAGATGGAATGGTAATTAGTACTATCTGAGTAGAAGTAGAATCACTATAAGCAATGAGTTTGCGCTCTAGCTGCTTCATTTGATTCGCTTCTAATATGGTAGCATAGTCGTATACAGAAGTTTGGAAAGAGGGTTTCTTAGGGACGTCTAATTGAGCATAAGTTACCTGTGATAATAATAGAATTATAATCAGGGTTATGAAATGATATGCTTTTAGTAATAGCTTGATCATTGATTTATGCTTTTGAAATTTCGTTTGATAATTCGTTTTTATTTTCTTCAAGTGAAGGGAAGTGTACTTTTAGTTGACTTCCTGCTTTTAGGATCCCGTAGACTAATCCTTCTTTGAACAGACCTTGTCTGAAGTGATTAATCACTAGTTCTTTGGTTCCTTCCCAGAAGTTATCTGATCTAACTTTATGATCTATTCCCTGATCACCCAGTATCACGAATGCTTTAGAGTTAATACAGATGTAAAACAGCACACCATTTCTAGCAGCTGTCTTATCTATGCCTAATTCAAAGAAGACCTCCTGAGCTCTTTCAAAAGGATCTTTTTTAGAAGTCGTTTCGATATGTACTCTAATCTCTCCAGAAGTATTCTTTTCTGCTTGAGTTATAGCAAGAACAATTTCTTCTTCATCCGTTTTGGTTAAAAACTCTCTTAGTCTATCCATTTTATAGTTTTTTAGAATTTTACTTCAGGTGCTTTCTCTGCTCCAGCTTCTGCTTGGAAGTAAGGTCTTTCTTTATAATCGCTTAAGAAGAACTTATTAGGCATCTTAAGTACATAACTGTTATATACAGCTACAGCGTCATTAAAACGAGTACGTTGAGTTAATATTTGGTTCTCTGTACTAGCTAGTTCATCTTGTAGTTTTAAGAAGTTTTGATTTGTTTTTAAATCAGGGTATTTCTCTACAGTTACTAATAATCTTCCTAATGCACTAGATACACCAGATTGAGCTTGTTGGAACTCTTGAAACTTTTCAGGAGTCATATTACTTGGATCTATGTTTACAGAAGTTGCTTTTGCACGCGCATTTACTACAGCTTCTAATGTTGATTTTTCGAAGTCAGCAGCCCCTTTTACTGTGTTTACTAAGTTTCCGATAAGGTCATTTCTACGTTGGTAAGCCCCTTGCACATCAGCCCAAGATTTATCTGTAGCCTGTTTGTGTACTAGAGCCGAGTTGTTGTAGTTCATAGATAACATAAAGTATCCTCCGATTAATACTACAAGTACGATGATAATTGGTAAAGCTTTTTTCATTTTGATTTTTTGTTATTTAGAGTTCATTTTTAATATTCAGTAGCGCTGTTTTGATTCCTTCGAGTTTCTGTATTATTTCGAAGTTATCCATAATGTCTTTTGCATTCTTCTTCATGTGTTCTTTAGCACCGTCTAGTGTGAATCCTCTTTCTTTCACTAAGTGATAGATGAGTTGAAGATTTTGCACATCCTGAGGTGTGAACATTCGATTTCCCTTTGCATTCTTTCTAGGTTTGATAATGTCAAATTCTTTCTCCCAGAATCGCAATAACGAAGCATTTACATCAAATGCCTTGGCAAGTTCGCCAATGCTATAGTATCGTTTATCAGGTAAGTTTAATTCCATTAGTCAAGTGATTGGTTTTCTTGGTTAGCTTCTTGTGATAGAAGTTCAAATTCTTTAGCAGAGATTTCTCCGTAGTAGTAATTCAGTGGATTGACTACGTTCCCTTGGTAGTGTACTTCATAGTGTAAGTGAGGACCAGAGCTACGCCCAGTACTACCTACATATCCTATGATATCTCCACGTTTAACAGACTGTCCAGCTCGAGCTTGGTACTTGCTTAAGTGAGCATATCTAGTAAGGTATCCATATCCGTGATCTATTTCGATTAGGTTACCATACCCAGATAGTTCATTGTTAGCACGGATTACTTTACCGTCTCCAGTAGCGTATATCGGAGTACCTACCTCTGCAGAGAAGTCCATACCAGCATGGAACTTCTTGATTTTAGTAAAGGGGTCACTACGATATCCGTATCCAGATGCCATTCTCTTTAGATCTTCATTCTTCACTGGCTGTATCGCAGGGATAGAAGATAAGAATTCTTCTTTCTTCTTGGCTAGTGCGATGATGTCATCTAAAGATTGGGACTGTATGGCTACTTGTTTCAGTAGTTGATCCATCTTCACATTCGTTTCTGTCAACAGCTTTTCGTTGTTAAGCCCTACGAATGATCTATATCTATTAATACCTCCTAGGCCAGACTTGCGTTGTTCATCAGGGATAGGCGCGGTATTAAAGTAAGCTCTATAGATATCGTTATCTCGCACCTCTAATTCGTCTAGTACCTCTGTGATCAGGTCAAGTTTCTTGTTTAGAAGAGTATAGTTAGTTTTGAATTCTGCTATTTCTCTAGCTTGTTTCTTTTCTTTAGGAGTTTGTAGGATATCACTATTAATTAAAAAGATTAATCCAAGCACTCCAAAAATAGCTGCTGTTAGTAAAAACAAGAGTATATTACCTATCTGTCTAAACTTTTTAGGGCGTATTTTAAGGAACGCTAATTTTTCAGGGTCGTAATAATATTTTACCTTAGCCATATTTTTAAAAAAACACTATTTTTGCACTATCTTTTTTGTATCTTATAAGAAGTGCTGTCATTGGTTAGCTAACAAATTTAAAAAATGTTTTCGTTATAATGATAGTTTAAGTGCCAAAGAGAATAAAATAAAAGCTAGTTATTCGTTAATTTATAATATGTTTAACAACTAACCGAATAACTTAATAATAAGAATATAAAAGAATAAATTAGTTTCCAAAGGATATGAAATCACAAGAAATTCGTCAGAAGTTTTTAAACTTTTTTGAAGAAAGAGGTCACATGGTAGTGCCTTCTGCTCCGATCGTTCTGAAAGACGATCCAACTTTAATGTTTAATAACTCTGGGATGGCCCAGTTTAAAGAGTATTTCTTAGGAAACGCCAAGCCTAAAAGTAACCGTATCACTGATACACAGAAGTGTCTTCGCGTGTCTGGTAAGCACAATGACTTAGAAGAGGTAGGTATCGATACATACCACCACACTATGTTCGAGATGCTAGGGAACTGGAGTTTCGGAGATTACTTTAAGAAAGAAGCTATCAATTGGGCTTGGGAATTATTGACTGAAGTTTATAACATCCCTAAAGATATTTTATACGTTACTGTATTTGAAGGTAGCGAAGAGGAGAACGTTCCTTTTGACCAAGAAGCTTATGATATCTGGAGTACCCTAATCGGCAAGGATCGTATCCTGATGGGGAATAAGAAAGATAACTTCTGGGAAATGGGAGATCAAGGACCTTGTGGACCTTGTACTGAGATTCACGTAGATATCCGTAGTGCTGAGGAGAAGGCAAAGATAGCGGGTAGAGAATTAGTGAATGGAGATCATCCACAGGTAGTAGAGATCTGGAATAACGTATTTATGGAGTTTAACCGTAAAGCGGATGGTTCGCTAGAGAAGTTACCTGCTCAGCACGTAGATACAGGTATGGGGTTTGAGCGTCTATGTATGGTGCTTCAAGGAGTACAGTCTAACTATGACACAGATGTATTCTCTCCACTTATCGCTAAAGTATCTGAGCTAACAGGTGGTAAATACACAATGAAAGCAAAAGATGATGAGGAAGAGAAGATTAATATCGCTATCCGTGTTATCGTTGACCACGTAAGAGCAGTTGCTTTTGCTATTGCAGATGGGCAGTTGCCTTCTAACAATGGAGCAGGGTATGTAATCCGTCGTATCTTACGTCGTGCTATTCGCTATGCATTTACGTTCTTAGATAAGAAAGAACCATTCATCTATGAGTTAGTAGAGGTGTTAAGTAAACAGATGGGAGCATTCTTCCCAGAAATCACTAGTCAAAAAGAATTAGTGAAAAACGTGATTAAAGAAGAAGAAACTTCTTTCTTAAGAACGTTAGAGCAAGGGTTACATTTATTAGACAATGTAATCAAACAAACAGAAGGTAAAGTAGTATCAGGAGTGAAGGCTTTTGAACTATACGATACTTTTGGTTTCCCTATTGACTTGACAGCGCTTATCCTTAGAGAGAAAGGGTATGAACTAGACGAAGCTGGATTTGACGCAGCAATGTTAGAACAAAAAACACGTTCTCGTGCGGCTTCAGAAGTATCTACTGATGACTGGACTGTATTAGTATCAGGAAATGTAGAGCAGTTCGTAGGATATGATCAGTTAGAGAATGAAGTGAAGATCACTCGTTATAGAAAGATTGATAGTAAGAAAGATGGTAAGTTATTCCAAATCGTATTAGATTCTACTCCATTCTATCCAGAAGGAGGAGGACAGGTAGGAGATACTGGAGTATTAGTATCTGCTAATGACACTATCCAAGTAATCGACACGAAAAAAGAGAATAACTTAATATTACATATCGTAAGAGAGCTTCCTGCTAATGTAGAAGGAACTCTAGTAGCGAAGGTAGATGTAGATGCTCGTAAGCAATCTATGGCTAACCACTCTGCTACTCACTTACTACACCAAGCATTGCGCACTATCTTAGGTACTCACGTAGAACAAAAAGGTTCGTTAGTAGCTCCTACGCACTTGCGCTTTGACTTCTCTCATTTCTCTAAAGTGACAGAAGAAGAGTTAGCACAAGTAGAGGCATTCGTGAATGATAGAATTCACGATCACTTGCCATTAGTAGAGCGCAGAAGTATACCGATGGCTCAGGCTATCGCTGAGGGTGCTATGGCATTATTCGGTGAAAAATACGGTGATGAGGTACGTGCTATTAAGTTTGGAGAGAGTATGGAGCTATGTGGAGGTACTCACGTAGGGAATACAAGTGATATCTGGCAGTTCAAGATCGTAAGTGAAGGGGCTGTAGCTGCAGGTATTCGTCGTATTGAGGCGATTACGAATAAAGCTGCTCGTCAGTTCTACGCAGAACAAGAAGATACATTAAAAGAGCTTAAAGCAGTATTAAAGAATCCACAAGATACCTTAAAAGCGGTAGTATCTCTTCAAGATGAGAATGCTAAACTTAAGAAACAAGTAGAGCAATTATTAAAAGAGAAAGCAAAGAACCTAAAAGGAGACTTAAAAGGTCAAATCCAAGAGGTAAACGGTATCTCTTTCTTAGCTGTAGAAGTGGACTTAGATGCTGCTGGAGCAAAGGACCTTGCATATGAGTTAGGTAATGAGTTCTCTAATCTATATGTACTGCTTGGTAGTGTAGCGAATGATAAGCCAATGCTGACTTGTTATGTATCTAAAGATATAGTAGAGAGCAAAGGTCTTAATGCAGGTACTATCGTACGTGAGTTAGGTAAACACATCCAAGGTGGTGGTGGTGGACAAGCGTTCTTCGCTACAGCAGGAGGTAAGAATCCAGCAGGTATGGCAGACGCTATCGCTCACGCAAAAGATTATTTGAAATAGTATTATATTTGTAATAATAATAGATAAAAAAAGATTCTCATATGAGAATCTTTTTTTTGTTCAAGAGTTCATCAGATTATGAAGTTTAGTACAGTAGTGCCTACTAAGGTAGCAAAGGATAGAATTAAATACGAGCATAAGATCTTATCTATGGGATCTTGTTTTGCTGTGAATATAAGTGATAAGCTAAAAGAGTATCAGTTCCAAAGTGTGGTGAATCCATTCGGTATTCTGTTTCACCCTATCGCGATAGAGCGCATATTAGAGTATGCGGTGAAAGGGCATGAATTTACAAGTGCAGATGTGTTCTGTCATAACGAGGTGTGGAGTAGCTTTATCGCACATTCTGATTTGAATGAATTAGAAGAAGAAGATATCGTGACGAAGCTGAGTGTAAAGTTGTTTGACTTACAGGTAGCTTTAAAAGAGAGCTCGTTTATGTATATCACTTTAGGAACAGCTTGGGTATATGAGCATATCGAGAGTGGAATGGTTGTTGCCAATTGTCATAAGGTAGCGCAGAGTAATTTCAAAAAGAGATTATTAAGTACTGAAGAAGTGAAGGTTAGCTTGTCTAAAATTATTACATTAGTACAAGCTATTAATCCGGATATACAGATTGTTTTTACAGTGTCTCCAGTGAGACATTTTAAAGATGGTATCGTAGAGAATCAGAGAAGTAAGTCAGTATTATTTACTGCCTTACACGATGTGTTAGATCAGCAAAGTGGAGATAAAATTAGTTACTTCCCTTCTTATGAGATTGTAATGGATGAGCTAAGAGATTATCGCTTTTATAAAGCTGATATGTTACACCCAAATGAGTTGGCGATAGACTATATCTGGGAGCGCTTTGTGACGACTTGGGTTCATCCTGATATGTATCCGATTATGCATAAAGTAGATGAGGTGCAAAAAGGACTGAACCATAGACCTTTTAACCCTACTGCAGAACAGCACTTAGCTTTCTTAGATACATTGGTAGCCAAGATAGATTACTTATTAGAGAAATATCCATTTATGAACTTTAGATAGTTATGAGAAAGTTATTGCGCGTACTCTTCGGTATATTTATAGTGCTCTTCTTTATGTTTGCAGGAGTTGTTTTGTATAACAGCTTTGTGAAGGGGGATAAAGATGATATGCAATACAATACAGCTCTAATCCAAGAGCAGTTAAAAAACGTGAGTAAATTAGTGGTGACAGAAGCTACTTTCTCACAAGTAATGACGTATAAGGATCAGCAGAAGTACTTTTTAAATATGCTTTCTTTTGATAAAAAGGCTGTGGTTATTATTAATGCGAAGGCTACAGTGTCTTATGATTTGAGTCAACTTCAATATCAGATCGATGAGAAGAATAAGGTAGTGCAATTAATATATATACCAGAAGCGGAAGTAAATATATATCCTGACTATAAAATACTAGATGTAGAGCAGAGCACTTTCAACCCTTTTAAAGGAGATGACTACAATAAGATTAATGCAAAAGTGAAGAAAGACTTAGAAGATAAAATAGAAAAGTCCACTTTAAAATCGAATGCGGAGAATCGACTTATAAGTGAACTTTCTAAAATATTAATAGTTACCAATACTCTAGGTTGGAAACTAGAGTATCAAGGTAACGTTATTCAAAGTGATAAAGACTTGGTATTAGATATGGTTTTATAAGCTTTTTAGAATAATATCTATACCGTCTTTGATTAAATGAGCTACTTCAGGTCTGTTTGTTTGAACAGATTTAAGGTGGCTCATTGCTTTTTCAGCTAATACTGTATTTGAAGCTTTTTTAGCTAATTCCAGTATTTCTACTGTAAGTAACCAATCAGAAGGGTATTCATTGATTAGAACATCTAGTACGTTGTTTAAATCAGTTGTTTTACTCTCTTCTCTCATGGTTCTAACTTCTTGGTAGAAGTTTTCAAGCTTTATTTTACTCTCGTCTCTTTTTGCTTTTATTGTTTGGCTAGAAGGAACATGATTGATTAGATCAAAACTATGGTAGTCAGCAGGCCCTGAGAAAGCAGAGATCACATGAGCACCAACAGCCATATCATAAGTCCCCCATTCTGGTTGGAATAGTACTTCATCATTGTGCTTCACTGTACAGTCACTAAAACTAATCAGAATAATCTTACCATGTATATTGCGAATACCTGTGATATTAGTTCCAGACACAGTGATACCTCCTTCGAACTCTAGAGTTACTGGCTTGCCTTCATATAAGTTATAAGCTTTTAGATCTCTAGGGCTCATATCTTCTATGGCAAGGTTGATTCCCTTTAAACGACCTAATGCAGTACCAAAACCATGTGGATGAGTCTCTGTGCCGTGTCCTACTAATTCTTTCTCTCTATAGGCTAAAGCTGTTTTGCCTGTTGTCTGTACATAAGCAGGTTTGCCTTCGTGTTCGATTACACGTGTAAATACACCTGATATCTGTAGACCTGTATTCAGTTCTATCGTACCTAAGGCTTTAGAGTCTATTAGTTTGTTTATTCCCATTAAGCCTCCTTTTCTTAAAGCCATCTTATTCGCAAACTCTTCTAATACTTCACTTAGATAAGCAAAGTCTGGAGTCACGTATAGCTGAGGTTGAGGTTTAGTGATATCAAAGCCTTGGTATGCAGCTTCTATGCTGTAAGGAAGTTTTTTTACATTATCAGTCATACACCATGCACTCTCTCCGATAGAAGATAATAAGCCTGCTCCGTATATCTTAGGGTTATCCGTAGTACCGATTAATCCATACTCTACTGTCCACCAGTGTAGATTACGGATAAGTGCCATCTCAGAAGGTTCTTCTGTTATACCTTGTAAATAATCTACCTGCTCTTCTGCCTTTTTGATTTCTTCAGGGTCTACACCCTCAGCCTCTTTTAAGATAGACAGTAAGCGGATAGCTTCATATATCTCATAGTCTCTGCCAGAAGAAATAGCCTTACAGCCTATCTCTCCGAAGCGTCTCAGATACTCAGCATACTCAGGGTTAGCGATAATAGGAGCATGTCCTGCCCCTTCGTGTATAATGTCTGGTGCAGGTGTGTATTCTATATTCTCTAATTGTCTAATATCTGATGCAATAACAAGTACTTTATACGCCTGAAACTCCATAAAGGCATTCGGTGGTATAAAGCCATCTACTGCTACAGCAGCCCAACCTATTTCTTTTAGTATTCTATTCATCCCATACATACTAGGGATGCTTTCTATAGAAATACCTGTTTTAGCTAGACCGTCAAGATATGATTCGTGAGCAACTTTAGATAGATAATCAACATTTTTACGCATAACGTATCGCCACACAGCTTGATTAATAGGTGTATAATCCTGATAACTCTGTGGTTTGATAAATTGTTTTAAATGCTGTGGCAATCTTTCGATCAAGTCGTTACTTTCATATTCTTGTGTTTTCATAAATGAAATTTGTTATTGTTTGTCGTAAATATAATAAAAACAATGGACGATAGGTACTCAGAATACCCTATTATTGTGTTTTTAATCGAATCATTAAGAGAATTCTTTGGAAAAGTATAAAAGAACAGAGGCTCTCCTGTAAGGGAAAGCCTCTGTGTATATCATCTATAGGAAGAATTATTTCTTCTCTAGCGTAGGAGGGAACTTAGATAATATCTTTTCGATAAACTCATGTATTCTCTCTTCTTTTTTCTCTGGAGTAGGTGCATTGTCTAGGTATCCTGTTCCTATTCCTTGCCAGATTAAGGCTTTTTTCTTTGTATCTAGAACGTCTATATAAAGTGTCCCCTCTATAGAAGTAGACACTGTCGTATTATTAGGTCCCCAATATGGTCCCCATCCCCAACCGTAGTATCCGTAAGGAGAATAGAAGTTGTTATGGGTAGTCACATTGACTTGTTTTGACGCTTTAGTGAAAATATTAATAACAAAATCAGGATTGCTACTAGCTTTTGTAAAACCTTTTGCTGTAAGATTACTATCAATAGCAGTTAGAATTCTCTTCTTGTCTAAGTCATTAATCGTTGCTTGATCAATACCTTCTTTAAAGAAAGCATACGTTTTGTATTGTTCGAAGTCTACAGCTTTATCATAATCAGCTGTTACTTTAACGCTACTACATGATGCTATAAATAACATCAATAGAGCTAGTGGTAATAATTTAATAGCTTTCATGAGTGAAATTGTTTTAATTGTTATTTCAATAAGTTTTCATCTACTATATTTGGAATAGTTACTTTTAGAAGTGGTTCTACTTCCATCGCTCTTTTTATTGCAAAAATAGCTTCGTCATTTCTAGCCCAGCTTCTTCTAGCGATTCCATTATTAACATCCCAGAATAGCATTGATTCTAATCTTTTTTGTGCTTCAATAGTACCATCAAGTAACATACCAAAACCACCATTGATTACTTCTCCCCATCCTACACCACCACCATTGTGGATAGATACCCAAGTAGCTCCTCTGAAGCTGTCTCCGATAACGTTATGGATAGCCATATCAGCTGTGAATTTAGAGCCATCATAGATATTAGACGTTTCTCTATATGGAGAGTCTGTACCAGATACATCATGGTGATCTCTTCCTAATACTACAGGGCCTATCTTACCTGCTTTAATAGCGTCGTTAAATGCTCTGGCGATATTAATTCGTCCTTCTGCATCCGCATATAAGATACGAGCTTGTGACCCTACTACTAGTTTATTCTCTTGTGCACCTTTTATCCAACGGATATTATCAGCCATCTGTTGTTGTATTTCTACAGGCGAGTTTTTAATCATCTCTTCTAATACCTCACAAGCGATCTCATCTGTTTTGGCTAGATCTTCTGGCTTACCAGATGTACATACCCATCTAAATGGTCCAAATCCGTAGTCAAAACACATTGGCCCCATAATATCCTGTACATAACTAGGGTATTTAAAGTCGATATTATTAGCTGCCATAACATCAGCTCCTGCTCTAGAGGCTTCTAATAAGAAAGCATTTCCATAGTCAAAGAAATAAGTTCCTTTAGCTGTGTGTTTATTAATAGCGGCAGCTTGTCGTCTTAGAGACTCTTGTACTAGTTCTTTAAACTTAGCTGGGTTATTAGCCATTAAGTCATTTGCTTCTTCAAAAGCAACGCCTACTGGGTAGTATCCTCCTGCCCAAGGGTTGTGAAGAGAGGTCTGATCAGAACCTAAGTCTATGTATAAATCTTGTTTGTCAAATTCTTCCCATATATCCACTACGTTACCTTGGTATGCGATAGATACGATTTCTTTATCCTCTTGTGCTTTTTTAACGCGAACGACTAGGGCGTTGATATCAGTTATTACTTCATCTACCCATCCTTGAGAATGTCTAGTATGTACTGCTTTAGGGTTTACCTCTGCACATACCGTAATACATCCTGCAATATTTCCAGCTTTTGGTTGAGCACCACTCATTCCTCCTAATCCTGAAGTCACAAACAGCTTACCTGCTAATCCTTCTCCGTTTTTAGCTATTTTTCTACCGCCGTTTAGCACTGTGATTGTTGTCCCATGTACGATACCTTGAGGACCTATATACATATAGCTACCTGCAGTCATCTGACCGTACTGTGTCACACCTAACGCATTGAACTTTTCCCAATCATCCGGTTTCGAGTAGTTAGGGATCATCATACCATTGGTCACTACTACACGAGGTGCGTTTTTATGAGAAGGGAATAGTCCCATAGGATGACCAGAATACATTACTAATGTCTGCTCGTCAGTCATCTCTCCTAAATACTTCATCGTTAGTAAGTATTGAGCCCAGTTAGAGAACACAGCTCCATTACCTCCGTAAGTAATTAACTCATGTGGATGTTGAGCTACAGCATAGTCAAGGTTGTTTTGGATCATTAGCATGATTGCCTTCGCTTGTAGACATTGTCCAGGATATTCATCTATCGGTCTAGCATACATCTTGTAGTCCGGGCGTAGACGGTACATATAGATTCTTCCGTACTTTTCAAGTTCTTCTTTGAACTCAGGGATAAGTGTACTGTGGTTCTCACTTGGGAAATAGCGTAGCGCATTCTTAAGGGCTAATACTTTCTCATCATCAGATAAGATTTCTTTTCTCTTAGGAGCGTGGTTGATAGATAAATCATACTCTTTCTTAGGAGGTAACACAGTCGGTATCCCTTGTAAAATATGTTCTTGAAAAGTCATTTTTATAATTTTTTGTTTGTTATTAATTTTTATTTAAATACTAGTGAATTAGCCAAATCATTAACTATTTTTGCTACGTTGACGCTTTATTACACTAGCTGTAGTAAAACTGATGGGAAGATAGTAATAAACTTGGATAAAATTAATATCTCGATTATTAAAAAGTTCTAAAAAAAGAGAGTGGTAATTGTTTGTAAATATTTAGTTCCTAAAGGATATCAGGGAATAACATTGTTTCCCTTTATTATTTTAAGATCAGCAGAATCTAAAGGAGATCGTTATTTACTAAATCATGAACGCATCCATCTAAGGCAACAAATAGAACTGTTGATTGTGTTATTTTATCTTTGGTATGTTTTAGATTTTGTGTGGCGTTATTTTCAGACTAAGGATGTGAAAAAGGCATATCGTAAGAACCTGTTTGAGAGAGAAGCGTATCAATATGAACACAATCTTGACTATTTAAAAAGGAGAAGACTTTATTCATTCTTAAGAAATAATACTAATGTTTGAGAGCGAGAATGTATATAATGAACAATTAAAAGTAGAATTGCCTAGAGGGATTACTATTTTTGTCAAGAGAGAAGATTTATTACATGAAGAAGTATCAGGTAATAAGTTTAGAAAATTAAAGTACAATATTTTAAAGGCGCAAGAGTTAGGATATAGTAAGCTTTTGACATTCGGGGGGGCATATTCTAACCATATAGCGGCTACTGCCGCGGCAGGACGTATCTGTGGAGTAGAGACGATAGGTATCATTAGAGGTGAAGAGCTAGAAAATAACTACGCAGGCAATCCAACACTAACGAAGGCAGTAGAGGATGGAATGACGCTTGGTTTTATGACGCGCACAGAGTATAGAAGTAAAGGAGAGGTAGAGATCATCGATAGACTAAAAACTAGGTATGGAGATTTTTATTTAGTACCAGAAGGAGGAACGAATGCAGAGGCAATAAAGGGAACAGAAGAAATATTAAAAGAAGGTGATGAGGCCTTTGATTATATCTGTACAGCTGTAGGAACAGGAGGGACGATAGCGGGTATTATTAACAGTTCTCATCAGAATCAAACCATATTAGGCTTTCCTGCCCTTAAAGGGAGCTTTTTATATGAGGATATTCGTAAGTTTGCTACTAATGATAATTGGGACTTAGTCTTAGACTATCACTTCGGAGGATATGCTAAGTACAATGAGGAATTGCTGTCATTTCTAAGAGAACTCTATAGACTGACAGGCGTTTTGTTTGATCCTATTTATAATGGTAAGATGATATACGGGGTGTTAGAAGAGATTAAGAAAGGAAGATTTAAGGATAATAGTAAAATACTTGTAATACACACTGGTGGCTTGCAAGGTTGGAATGAAAAGATAAATATTTAGCAATAGTAATGTATGTATAGAAGAATCATTTTTTTTATTTGTATGGTCTTTCTTGTTGGGTGTGCTAGCAAGAAAACTCCAATGCCTAAGAGTAAGGCTCTAACTACGAAGAGATATCCTGCTCCTACTGGAAAAAAAGTAAAAGAAAAAGAACTCGTGTCTAAGTCTGAGTATAGAGATAAACTTCAGAAAAATGAAGTGGATAGAAAAAAAGAAGAGAAGAAGAGAAGCTCTAGTGAGGTCTTAGAAGCTACCTCTAGACTAAGTGTGACGACTGATATGATACGCGACTATATACTTACATATAAAGATGTTGCAAAAGATAATATGACGACATACGGGATCCCTGCTAGTATTAAATTAGCTCAAGGGGTGTTAGAATCTGGCTCAGGACAAGGGACACTGAGTAGAAATGCGAATAACCACTTCGGTATTAAGTGTCATCAAGGATGGGACGGTGAGTCTGTACGCCATACAGATGATGCACCAGACGAATGCTTTAGAAAATATAGCAATCCTAACGAATCTTATACAGACCACTCTCTGTTCTTAACGAATAGAGGGCGTTATAGCAGTCTGTTTTTATTAGAAAAGGATGATTATGAAGGATGGGCAGTAGGACTAAAGAGTGCTGGGTATGCTACTGACCCTAGATATGCTGAGAAGTTGATCAGTCTTATCGAACGATATGAACTGTATAAATACGATGCTGAGGTGCTAAATAAGACTGTGACAGGGCCTAGACCTAGAACAATAGCTACAACGACTGATAAACCTAGTGCAGTAACGGAAACTAAATCTACATCGAAGTCTTCTCAGTCTAGTGCTAAAAGTAAAGGGACGGTACATGTAGTGAAAAAAGGTGATACATTATACTCTATCTCTAAGAGATATAATACGACTGTAGCACAAGTACAGAAAATGAATAAATTAACAGGAACAAACCTTTCAATAGGTCAAACTTTAAAAATAAAATAATATGTTATACCAAAGAAGTAGTAAGCTTTTTGCAGAAGCTGAGAAAGTGATACCAGGAGGAGTTAACTCTCCAGTACGTGCTTTTAAATCTGTCGGAGGAACTCCTATCTTCGTTAAAGAGGCTAAAGGAGCATATTTATACGATGAGGATGGTAATAAACTTATAGATTATATTAACTCTTGGGGACCTATGATCTTAGGACATGCTTATGAGCCAGTAGTTAATGCTGTAGTCGAAAAAGCAAAACTAGGGACTTCTTTTGGGATGCCTACAGAGATAGAGACACAGATAGCTGAGCTAGCTGTATCTATGGTACCTAATATTGATAAAATTCGCTTTGTGAATTCTGGTACAGAAGCCTGTATGAGTGCTATTAGATTAGCTAGAGGGTATACAGATAGAGAGAAGATTATCAAATTTAAAGGTTGTTATCACGGGCACTCAGATTCATTCTTGATTTCTGCAGGAAGTGGAGCTGTTACTTTTGGTTCTCCTAACAGTCCTGGTGTAACTGCAGGTACAGCAAAAGATACTTTATTAGCAGATTATAATAATCTGAGTAATGTAGAGTCTATCCTAGAAGCAAACAAAGGAGAAGTAGCTGCGATCATCATCGAGCCTGTAGCGGGGAATATGGGATGTGTACCTCCTGCAAAAGGATTCTTAAAGGGATTAAGAGCGTTATGTGATAAGCATGGTACGTTATTAATCTTTGATGAGGTGATGACAGGCTTCCGTCTAGCGAAAGGTGGAGCACAAGAATTATTTGGTGTGAATGCCGATATCGTTACTTTTGGTAAAGTGATTGGTGGAGGATTGCCAGTAGGGGCTTTTGCTTCTCGTAACGAGATTATGAATTACCTTGCACCAGTGGGGCCTGTATACCAAGCAGGAACACTATCTGGTAATCCATTAGCGATGGCAGCTGGTCTTACGATGTTACAAGAAATTAATAAAGATGCTGATTTATTTAAGCGCCTTGAAGAAAAGACAGCATATTTAGAAAAAGGAATGCGAAAGGTATTAACAGATAATAATGTAGCCTATACGATTAACCGTGTTGGATCTATGATCTCTGTATTCTTTGACGAAAGAGAAGTAGTTGATTTCGAAACAGCAGGGTATGGTAATAACGATACGTTTAAGAAATTCTTCCATGGATTATTAGCAGAAGGAGTATATATCGCTCCATCATCGTATGAAACGTGGTTTATTACTGACGCATTGACTTATGAAGATTTAGATTACACGATTAATGCAGTAAATAAAATTTTCTCTTAAGCGAATTATTGCAATTTCAAAATACAGATCAATAACCTATTCTTTCCATAGAATAGGTTATTTTTTTATCTGCTATTTTGGGAGTTATCGCATAGTGGTCGCATAGTGATGGGATAGTGGTCGCATATTTTTGCCTGTTTTTAATGCAATCACTATGCTATAAGTGTCTTATCATTATGTTATGATAGGTATCTATGAGGACTAAATGAGATATTGTGTAGACTGTAGTGAGATGTTGTTAATAAAAAAGCACACCGAAGTGTGCTTGTAGTCTATAGTGTTTAGACTATTATAAGTCTAGTTTTAATTGATCAGGTAGAAGTTTAAAAGACATTCTATGGTACTTGCAAGGGCCATATTTTGCAATAGCTTCTCTGTGTTCTTTAGTAGGGTATCCTTTGTTTTTCTTCCAATTGTACATTGGGAATTCCTCGTGGATTTTATCCATATAATCATCTCGATACGTCTTCGCTAATATAGAGGCAGCCGCTAAGCTTAGGTATTTCATATCTCCTTTGACTATACACTGATGAGGTAAATCTGGGATAGGAGTGAACTTATTTCCATCTATAATGAGAAACTCTGGTTTAGGGTCTAAGTCAAGTACAGAAAGAGTCATAGCCTTAATAGAAGCGTGTAAGATGTTTAGTTCTTCGATTGCGTCTTCGTGAAGATGAGTCACTTTATAAGTTAATGCCTGATCTTCTATGATATCTCGGAGTTTGTATCGTATCTTAGAGGTGATTTTTTTAGAATCGTTTATTTCTTCATTGATAAAGTCTAGTGGGAGTATTACAGCTGCAGCCGTTACAGGGCCAGCGATACATCCTCTACCAGCTTCGTCAGTACCAGCTTCTAAGCTAAACTCGGAGAAATTTTTTAATAGCATCTAAAGTCTCGTTTTTAATTACTGCAAATGTAAATAATATTAGCTGGATAGTTAGAGAGAATCTTATGATAAATTTTATAGTTCTTAGTTCAATGTTTTGTTAAAAAACGATGAGTTTTTTAGTGATTTATTTTTGCTGATAAGGCGTATTTAGTGGTATTGGAAGATTTAAGTGTTAAAAAAAATAAGTCATTTTTGTTTTTTTTAGCATTGAGTTGAAAAAACAATTGTTTTGATGTTTATGTGTTGTTGTTTTATTTGATTGTATGTATTTTTTAATTGTTAATATTTTGAATATTAATTAATGTATTGTGAATGTAATTGGTTAGTATTGTTAATAATGGGTATTCTAGTTAGGTTATCTAATTACTTTTTTAGATTTGTGAACTAACTAATTCAATTTAATAATGATTTCTAAGTTAAGATGGACTTTAGCTCTGGCAGCAGGGCTAGCTGTGCAAACTTCTTTTGCACAAGAAAAGACTCTATCTGGAGTAGTATCAGAAGGAGGACTTCCATTACCAGGTGTAAGCGTGGTAATCAAGGGGACTAACGAGGGTACTCAAACAGATCTAGATGGAAACTACTCTCTTAAGGTAAAACCTGGAGATGTATTGGTATATTCTTTCATCGGAATGAACGATAAAGAATATAAAGTGTCTACAGCTTCTAAGTATGACGTAGTTATGGCTGCAGAAGAAGAGATGCTTGATGAGGTTGTTGTGACTGCTTATGGTACGCAAAGTAAAACATCTATTGCTGGTTCTGTAGCAGTAGTTGATAGCAAACAAGTTAGAGATGTTGCAACAGCTGACGTTACACAAGGTTTAGTAGGTAAGGTTGCAGGGGTTCAGATTTCTAATAACAGTGGGGCACCTGGTGACGGGGCTACTATTCGTTTTAGAGGGGTAGGATCTATTTCTGCGAGTTCAGAACCATTAATCGTATTAGATGGAGTTCCATTTAATGGTTCTTTAACCTCTATAAATAATGCTGATATTGAATCTATTTCGTTCTTAAAAGATGCTTCTGCGGCAGCTTTGTATGGAAATAGAGGGGCAAATGGAGTTATTATCGTAACAACTAAGAAAGGACAGTCTGGACAAACTAAAGTATCTATTGATACTAAAGTTGGAATAGCTAGTGCTAATTTCCAAGATTATGATAAGATGACTAATCCTGCTAAGTATTATGAGTCTTATTATGGTGCTTTAAGAAATAGTTATATGAATCCTAAAGATTCTAAATTAACTATGAATTTCGCTGATGCTTCTAATGCTGCAAGTAATAATTTAATAGGTAGCTTAGGATATAATATTTATAATGTTCCTAATAATCAGTTAATAGATCCTACGACAGGACGTATTAATCCTAATGCTCAGTTGATGTATCACGAGCTTTATGATGATTATTTATTCAGAGACGGGCTATTCACTCAAAATAATATTAGTGTTTCTGGAGGTACTGATAATACTACATTCTTATTGTCATTAGGTCATGATAGAAATGAAGGTATCGTTGCTACAAATAACTATGAGAAAACTACAGGAAGATTAAATGTTAATACTCGTATCAACGAAACTTTCAAGTTAGGAGCAAGTGTTAACTATGCTCATATCGAAAATAAGAATCCATTAGGAGGAGATTATATTAGAGGTAATAATACGGCTTTTGCAAACCCATTCTTCTGGTCGTCAAAAATTGCTCCTATTTATCCAGTACACGCTTATGATGCTAATGGAAACATTATGAGAGATGTAGATGGAGGTGCTATTTATGATGATGGTTCAGGTAAATTCGCACCTAATATTAGACCATTTGGAGCTAACTCTAACCCTTATGCACAAGGATTAAATGATTACAGAAAAACTGTTTCTGATCAGTTATTTGCTTCTACTTATTTAGATGTTAAATTAGCTGCAGGATTATCATTTAAATATGTAATTTCTGCTGATTATCAAAATGACGTTTTACGTTATACTATGAATCCTACTTATGGATCAGGTGTTGGTGTAAAAGGACGTGTTAATCAACAAGATAATAAAATGTTCGCAGTGACTAACCAACAGTTATTAAACTATAACAAATGGTTTGGACAACATTCTGTTGATATCTTATTAGGTCACGAGACTATGCATCGTACTAAGGATAACTTATATGTACAACGTACTAATATGATGTTCCCTGATAGCCCATTTATTAACCATGGAGGTGTTATTAAAGCAGCTGATGGAGGACAAGATAAATATGTATTAGAAGGATATTTCGCTAAGCTTAACTACGGA
Source organism: Myroides odoratimimus (assembly GCF_004337635.1). Lineage (NCBI taxonomy): Bacteria > Pseudomonadati > Bacteroidota > Flavobacteriia > Flavobacteriales > Flavobacteriaceae > Myroides > Myroides odoratimimus. Next base: position 645,877 of record NZ_CP037427.1, on the reverse strand, counting down.
TATAATAATAAATATTTCGTTAATGCTAGTATTAGACGTGATGCTTCTTCATACTTCCATCCAGATAATAAATGGGGAACTTTCTTTGGTGTAGGTGCTGCTTATGCAATATCTTCTGAAGATTTTATGAAAGATATTACTTGGATCGATAACTTAAAACTTAAGGCTAGTTACGGAGAGCAAGGTAATGATAACTTAATGAGAGTTAACCCTTATCAAGACCAGTGGGCACTTTTCCCTAGTGGAGATGGAGATGCGCCAAGTTCTGTAGAGTTAATTAACAAAGGGAATAAAGATATCACTTGGGAGAAAAACAAAAACTTTAACGTAGGTTTTGAAGGATCTTTCTTTAATGGTATTTTTAGTATAGATGCTGAATTCTTTGAAAGAAAAGTTGATGATATGTTGTTCTTTGTTCCACAGTCGTCTACAACAGGAGTGTTAACTCAACCTTATAATGCTGGTAACATGAAAAATACTGGTTTTGAGGTAGGAGTTAATGTAGCAATTATTAGAACAGAAGATTTTAAATTAAACTTCAACGCTAATGCTACACATTATAAAAACAAAATTACTTCATTACCTGACGGACAGAAAGATATCGTATCTGGACAATTTATCCGTAGAGAAGGTGGTTCTATCTATAACTATTATTTAAAAGAGTATGTAGGTGTGAATCAAGAAAATGGTAATGCTCAGTTTATCGCAATTGATGATGAAACAGGAGAGCGTACTATTACAGAGAACTGGAATGAAGCGACATACCAAGATTTAAATAAATCTGCTTTACCATCTGTATATGGTGGATTTGGTTTAAATGCTGAGTATAAAGGATTTGATTTAGGTGCTAACTTTGCTTACCAATTAGGTGGATATGGTTATGATACTAAGTATACTGGTTTCTTTGGTGTTAAGCCAGGATACAATCTTCATAATGACTTTAGCAAAACATGGGATCCTGTTACAAAACAAGGAAGCTTACCTAGAGTAGATGTATCAGATTGGAGAAATGCTTATAGTGGTTCAACTTTAGCATTAATCAAATCAGATTATTTAAGTTTACAAAATGTTACTTTAGGATATACTTTCACTAAAGAAGTAACTTCAAAATTAGGTGTAGATCGTTTACGTATTTATGGAGTGGTTGATAACGTAGCTTTATGGTCAAAACGTCAAGGTTATGACCCACGTGTTAACTTAACAGGTCTTTCAGGGACTGGTTATCCATTGTATAGAACATTTGCATTTGGAGTTAATTTAAACTTTTAATTTGTAGGTAAAAATGAAAAAAATTATATATAGCTCTTTAGTTTTAGGAGCAATTTTAATGACTTCTTGTTCTAAGGAGTTTACTGAAACTCAACAAGGGAATTATTTCTCTACTGAGCAAATAGAAGGGATGTTAGCCAAACCTGAGTCTGCTACAGTTATTGTAAATGCTTTAGAGCGTGGTGAAGAAAGATCACGTGCTATGTCTGGATTTGCAGAAGTGGGAAGCCACGAAGATTTCGGACAAAAAGCAGTAGATATTTACATGGATGCTATGAGTAATGATATGGTATTCCCTAGAAATGATTGGTTTGCTTACGCTTATACTTATCAGGATCGTGTAGAGACAGGTAATACTGCTACGATTTATAATTATTATACAAAGTCTATTGCACTAAGTGATAATGCTATTCAAATGTTGATGAAAGGAGATAAGAACTATGCATCAACACCTATATATGCACGTTTATTGGCAGTTAGAGCTTATTCATATTTATACCTTACTCAGTTATATAGCCATGATGGAAAAAGTGTTCCTTATAGCTATGTAGATAATACTGGTGAGCGTCATAGAACTGAAGGTAGAATCCCAGAAACAGTAATGTTAGAGAATATTGAGAAGGATTTGGTTAGTGCGTACGGTATTTTTGATAAAAGTACTGATTATGTACGTCGTGATAAATCTTATATTGATAAAAACGTAGTTTCAGGAATATTATCTCGTTTTTACTTATATACTAAGAAATGGGATAAAGCAGCTGAATTTGCTCAAAAAGCTATGGGTGAAGTAGCTGTTAATAGTTTCGATGTTGTAAATGCGGGAACATTTAGTGAGTTGAATAACGCTGATGTGATGTGGGGATATCCTATCGATAATATGAATTCAGGTTTCTTCGCTTCTTATTTCTCTCATATGGATGTGTTTAACCAAGGGTATGGTAGAGCAGCAGCTACACCAAAATCTATTGATAGACGTTTATACGATGGAATGAGCAACTCAGATGTACGTAAAGCACAATGGTTTGCTGATGGTAAAAAAGAATATGAAGGAGGTAATTGGAAAGGTAAGAGAGTGTTGAAGAAATATAATAATACAAAGTTTGTTGATAAAACTAACTTTGTAGGGGATTATATCTATATGAGAAAAACAGAGATGTTCTTCAATTATATGGAAGCTTTAGCTAATAGTAAACAAGATGCCCTCGCTCAACAGTTACTTGAAGATTACATGAAAACTCGTGATGCGAAATATGATTTTGCAAATAGAGATAAATCTGGAAAAGATTTTGGTCTTTCTCGTGAGACATTAATCGATGAAATTCGTTTTCAAAAACGTGTTGAGTTCTGGGGTGAAGGTTTCGGATTACTTGATATGAAACGTTGGGGACTTGAATTAAAACGTGTTTATGGTGAAGCAGGTAAAGATGATGAAGGAAATGCAACTGAAGGTACTTTATCTAACCATAAATATAATTCAGGATTATTTGATTTACCAGTAGGTTCAAATAGTTTTATATTGCAATTCCCATTAAATGAGATTAACGTTTATAAAGGCGCTTTAGAGCAAAACCCTTATAAATAGTTGTAATAAATAAAAAAAGGTTGTTGAAAAACAACCTTTTTTTATTCGATAAAATGAATTATTTTGTAGCAGTTAAAACCAAATATTATGAAAAAAGTAAAAATAGCTTTGTTTGCTGTGATTATGGGAGCTATAGGCGTATCGTGTAGCTCTAGTGATAATGAGCCTTACAAGCCAGACCCAAATAAAGGAGACTTCGTCAAAGTCGCTCGTATGACGGTAAGTAGTGATGATAATGAAAATATAGTAGAAGTTAGATATGATATTGAGTACAATAGTTTCTTGAAATTAAGAAAGATATCTGAGTATAAGAATTATAATGAAGCAGAGGTACCTTCTAAACCATTGTTAAAGTATGAATTTGATTATTTGAAGAATAATGCTTTAAATTCAATTGTTATAACAACAGATGAAGAAGTTGAGTATGATAAATTAATAGCTTCTTATAAAAATGATTATTTGAATGATTTGACAGGTAAGAAGAGTTCTTTTGTGTATGAATATTCAAGCGGTAATGTAGTTAAGGCATCTAGTAGTGATAAAGTTTATACTTATGACTATGATAACCGTGGTAATCTGACTTCAGTATCGGACGATACAGGTGAATTATTTACCTATACTTATGGTGCAGGATATAATCCATTTGTACACAGTGAGTATAATTTGACATTTGAGTATTTTCCCGGTGGTGATCTAATCCGTTTTGTTCAAAGTTCTAAGAACAATATAGAGACAGCTACTAATAAAAAGACAGGAGAGATATATACATTTAAAACGACTGCCTCTCATGAATTTGGGTATCCTACTAGTATAGAAGTTAAAGGAAAAGATACTTCTAAATTGTTTAAGTTTGATTATGTTATTATTAGAGAGCCAGAGAAATAATCCTATGTAGTATCTAAAATAAAAAAACCTATAAGAATTTCTTATAGGTTTTTTTTATGAAAAAAATTAAGATATAATTATTCGTATTTTACGATGAATTTATAAGTTTAAAATATTTATAAGTTTATTTTTTTGTTAATTATATAAGTTATGTTTTTATTTTTTGTGTTTTAGTTATCTATTATTTTTTACTACAAATATGTTTTACTGTTGTTTCTTAATATTATTGTAAAATAATTCAAATATTTTGTTAGATTTGTTTCACTAACTAATCAATGTTATTAATGAAGAAATCTAGACTTAATTGGTTTTATGCTAGTTTGCTATTACTTTCGGTAAGCGCAGGTTATGCACAAGACAAGAAGCTTACGGGAGTTGTAAGCGAGGGAGGAACTCCTCTTCCAGGGGTTTCTGTTACAATCCAAGGTACTAACCATGGGACACAAACAGATTTGGATGGTAATTATTCTTTGAATGTAAAACCAGGAGATGTATTAGTCTTTAGTTTTATTGGTATGCAAGACACCACTTATAAAGTAGGTAATGCAAATACTTACAATGTAAATCTAACTACAGATGAGAACATCCTAGACGAGGTTATAGTTGTGGGGTATGGAACTGCAACTAAAGAGTCATTTTCAGGTTCAGCATCTCAAATTAGTTCTGCTCAAATTGAGAAAAAAAGTGTTTCTAATGCTGTAGCCGCATTGGCCGGAGAAGCTGCAGGTGTACGTATTATAAATCCAACTGGACAACCGGGGGCAGAGCCAACTGTACGTATTCGTGGTTTTGGTTCTGTTAATGGTAACCGTAGCCCATTGTATATTGTAGACGGCGTACCTTATAGTGGTAGTATTAGTTCTATTAATCCAGCAGATATTGGTTCAATGACTGTGCTTAAGGATGCTACTGCAACTGCAATTTACGGTTCTCGAGGAGCTAACGGGGTAATCATAATAAATACAAGAACTGGGAAAGGCTCGAAATCTTTTATAGAGGTTGAAGCAAAAACTGGTGTTAACTGGAGAGCTCTACCTAAATATGATAAGATTGAATCCCCTGAAACCTATATAGAGTATTCTTACGAAGCATTGAAAAATTATGGTAAAATTAAAGGTAATTTTTCTGATGCTGATGCTACTTTATGGGCGAATAAGAATTTATTTCTAGCTGATTATGGTATTCGTCCAAATTATAATATGTGGAATGTTGCTAATGGAGGAGAGTTAATTGATCCGACTACTGGTAAAGTTCGCCCAGGTGTGACGAGAAAATACACTCCTGAAAAATGGGATGATTATGCATTTCAGTCTTCTAGACGTATAGAGGGAAATTTAAATATGGGTGGATCAAGTGATAAGACATCATATTTTAGCTCTATTGGATATTTAAAAGATGAAGGATATTCAGTGAAATCTGATTATGAAAGATTAACTGCTAGATTAAACTTGCAACATAAGCCAAAAGAATGGTTAGATGCAAAAATGAATATTGGTTATACTCATTCTCAAAGTAATAACAGTGGGCAAGCTAGTGATTCTGGAAGCGTGTTTTGGTTCACAGATAATATACCATCAATCTATCCATTGTTTTTAAGAGATTCAGAAGGAAATTATGTTAAAGATATTTATGGTGGGAATCAGTACGACTATGGTGCTGGTAGAGGATTTGGTGCATTAACCAACTCTCTTGGAGATGTTCATTATGGCTTAAATAGAAGTATTCGTGATGAGATAAATGCAAACGCATCATTTGTTGTTGATTTATATGATGGTTTAACCTTTGAGACAACTATTGGAGGTCAGTATTACAATAATACGAATAATCAAAGAAGTGACCGTTTTTATGGATCAGCTGTTGCGATGAAAGGGTCTATTTATAAAGTAAAAAGTGAGGTTTTTTCTTATAACTGGACTAAGATGTTAAGGTATAAAAATGTTTTTGGAGAACACGGACTTGAGGCTTTAGCTGCACATGAGAATTATTCATATGAGTATAGATATAATACGATGAATAAGAGTGGTCTTGCAGATCCGAATGGTACAGAATTAAATAATGCAAGTACTACGATCAATGCTACAGGGTATATTAGTGATTATACTTTAGAAAGTTATTTTGGACAAGTAAATTATGATTATGCAAATAAGTATTATTTAACTGGGTCTATTAGACGAGATGGGTCTTCTAGATTTAAAGAAAATAAATGGGGAACATTTGCTTCTGTAGGTCTTTCTTGGGTAGCTTCAAAGGAAAACTTTATGTTAAATCAAGACTTATTCAGTTATTTAAAGTTTAAAACAAGTTATGGTACTGTTGGTGATCAAGCTGTAGGTAGCTACTATCCAGGGGAAAATATGTGGCAAGTAGATAGTTATGGAGGTGCTTTAGCAATCTATGAAACGAGTATTGGAAATCCTCTTTTGACTTGGGAAAAAAGTAAAATGTTTCAGGTAGGAGTAGAGTTCAGTCTTAAACAATTTTTAGATGTAAATATTGATTATTATATAAAAAATACTGATGATCTAATCTTTACACGTGCTGTTGGACCTTCTGCAGGATATGCTTCAATGACGGTAAATGACGGTAAGTTATTAAATAAGGGATTAGAATTCAATGTTACTGGTCATTTGTTAAAAACTAAAGATGCTTATATCGATTTATCTATCAACGGAGAGTATTTAAAAAATGAATTAAAGAGAATGCCAATAGATCCATCTACAGGTAAGGAGAAGGTTCTTGATGTAAGTGGTATTTATGGAAGAGCTAAAGGACATTCTTTAGGAGATTTCTATATGAGAGAGTGGGCAGGAGTTAATTCAGAAACGGGACAAGCTCAATGGTATACCTATACCTATATGGGGGATGATGGTAAAAAGAAGCATGTAGGGTCAATGGTAGATTTTTTAGAAAGTAATCCTGAAATGAAAGGGAAATTAACAAAAGAAACTACAACAACTTATTCTAATGCTACTTTACAACATACTGGTAAGTCTGCAATACCTAAACTTAGAGGAGGTGTTAATTTAAGTGCAGGGTACAAAGGATGGGATTTAAGCGTTCAGATGTTGTATAGTCTAGGAGGATATGCGTATGACAGTGCTTATGCTCAATTGATGGGTAATGATAAAATAGGTAGTAATAATTGGCACAATGATATTGCTAACCGCTGGCAAAAGCCAGGAGATATCACAGATGTTCCAAGATTATCTAGTGAGGCTGATACAAATGTAAATTCAACATCTACAAGGTTTTTAGTTAAAAGTGATTACTTAGCGATAAATAATATCAGATTAGGTTATACACTACCTAAAACATATGTAAAACAATTAGGATTAGCGGATTTAAGTTTCTTTGTTTCAGGTGATAATTTATTCTTGTTTACAAAACGTGATGGATTTAATCCTGCAGCCTCAGAGTTTGGTTCTTCTTCTATGTACCAATATCCTCCATTGACAACATTCACAGGAGGTGTTAAAGTTAAATTTTAAGTATTAAATTGAAGATAATGAAGACAAAAATAATGATAGCACTTAGTGCAAGTATGCTTTTAGGAGCTTGTTCTAAAGATTTTTTAGAGACATCAAGTACTTCTACTCTCTCTAAGTCAGATATAGATAAAATTTCAGAAAACTCTCCTCATTTAGGAGAAGCAACGTTAAATGGATTGTATGCTTATAACGTACGTGCTGGTGGAGGTGGAACTACAGGACATGATGATTTCGGACAAAAGGGGTATGATGTATATATGGATATTCTAAGTGGCGATATGAATCAAAATCAAAATGGCTACGGTTGGTATAGAGAAATAGGAAATTTTAGTGGTTTGATAAACTTTGCTAGTCAACCGAATTATAAAGGATGGCGTTTTTATTATTATATGATTCGTGGAGCTAATAATATTATTGTTAGTTACAATGGAAAAACTAGTTTGAATGATAGTGAAAAGAAAGTATTAGCTGAGTCTAAAGCTCTTCGTGCATATATGTATTATAACTTGGTTATGATGTATACAAAGGGATATGATGCTAATGAAAAATTATTGCCAGTTTATACAGATCCTTCATTAGCAAATAAACCTGCAAAACAAACACAAGAAGTTTTTGAGCTTATGATTGCAGATTTAAAAGAATCATTATCGTTATATGAGGAGGCTAATTTCACGAAGGGACCGAATATAAATTATTATGTGGCTAAAGCATTTCTAGCTTATGTCTATGCAGCTAAGGGAACAACTGATGCTTTACAAGAAGCAGCCATATTAACTGAATCTATTATCAATGAAGGAGGATATCCTCTAGCTACTAAAGAAGTATTATTAGGAGGGTTTAATAAAGCTGTAAGTAATCCAAACTGGATGTGGTCAGCTACATTGACACTAGACAATAAATTGAATCTTATTTCTTGGTATGGACAAATAGATGTATTTACTTATGGTTATGCCGGTCTTGGAGATACTAAAGGAATGGCATTTGAATTATATAATGCTATTCCAGTAAATGATGTAAGAAAGAATCAATATGTTGTGAATACGGTTACTGATGATAAAGGAACTTCTAGGGATTATGGAACTAAAGCTGTTATTGCAGCAAATAAATTTTATTCAGCAAAAGGAAAGATTTTAGATGGACAACGCTACATAGAGTCTGATTATGTGTTTATGCGAATAGAAGAAATGTATTTATTAAATGCAGAAGTAAATGCTAGGCTTGGTAATGAAGCTAATGCTAAGCAAGTTTTAAAAGATTTGTTATCTATTCGTCTTGATGATACTTCACATGTTGATAATTTATCAGGTAAAACATTAATTGATGAGATTTTATTCCAAACTCGTATAGAGCTATGGGGTGAAGGTAAAGCTTATGCTGCTATAAAGAGAAATAAAGGAGTATTCCAATATGCTTCTAATCATTTGGCCAATCCAAGTGGTAGATTTCAGTATAATGATGATCGTTTAACTTTTAAGGTTCCGCAAGCTGAATTATTAAACAATACTGTTTATAATGATTAATTAAAATTAGATTTCTAATTTTTCTTTAGAATTGTATTAAAGCCCATCCAAATATTGGATGGGCTTTTTTATTTGAATTCTATTACAAATACTTTATAGTTCTTTGTTTATGTTAATTTAATGTTAAGTACTGTGTTTAGATTTGTCATACTAACTAATCAATGTTTTTATGAAGAAATTTAGACTTAATTGGTTTTATGCTAGTTTACTATTACTTTCAGTAAGTGTAGGACACGCACAAAACAAAACACTTACAGGGAAAGTGAGTGATGGAGGAACGCCTCTTCCTGGTGTTTCGGTTACTATAAAAGGAACACAACATGGGACACAAACTGATTTGGATGGTAAGTACTCTTTAAATGTTAAGCAAGGAGATGTGCTTGTATTTAGTTTTATTGGTATGCAAGAAGTTACTTATGAAGTGGGTGCTCATACTATGTATAATGTCAATTTATTGGCTGAGGATAATCAGTTGGCGGAAGTTATTGTGACAGCTTATGGAGAAAATAAAGCTAGAAATGAGGTTACAGGTAATGTAGTATCAGTTAAGGGAGACGTTATTTCTAGTGTGCCAGTGGCATCTGTTGATCAAGCTTTGCAAGGTCGTGTAGCAGGATTACAAATGGCAGCTACTTCGGGATCACCTGGTGCTATGCAAGATATTCGTATACGTGGACGTAATTCATTGTCTGCTAATAATGAACCATTATTTGTAGTAGATGGAGTACCTCTTACAAGTGGCGATATCTCTGGTAGTAAGACTGAAGTAGGTAATAGTTCTACATCAATTTCGTCTATATCTGGTATTAATAGCGAAGATATTGAAAGTATTAGTGTGCTAAAAGATGCTGGAGCAACTGCTGCATATGGTGCAAGAGGTGGAAATGGTGTTATTTTGATAACCACTAAACGTGGGAAAAAAGGAAAACCTAGTTTTGACTTTAAAGCTACAGTAGGTTTTCAAGATTTTGCTGTAAAAGGCCCTAAGTTTTTGAATGGGGAACAGAAAAAAGAACTTTGGTTAGAAGCTATTTATAATACGGATGGAAAGGCGAATGGGTTTACAAAAGATGGTACTTATGATTGGTATGTTCAAACCCGAGAAGGTTCACAAAGTCAATTAAAAAATTGGGTAGACAATGGTTCTGTAAATAATGATTGGAGAAATGCTGTATTAAATAAACACGCTTTTATGAGTTCCGTAGCGTTAAGTGTAACTGGTGGTGATGATAAAGGAACTTATTTTGCCAGTGTTGGACATGAGAAGTATGATGGTGTGGTGATAGGAACTGACTTTAGAAAGGTAACAGGTTCTTTTAATATGAGTCGCAACCTGTCAGATAGGTTTGATATAAAAATCGGAGCGAATGTATCTAATATTAAGCAAAATGCAATTTTAGAAGGAGGAGCATACTTTTCTAATCCGAATTTAACAGGTATGTTTATGAGTCCATGGGTAGCTATTTATAATGAGGATGGTAGTTTAAATACTAATATTGGTGGACTTCATAACTCTTTGTATACTGTTAAAAATGATTTTACTGAAAATGACATTTCTAGGGTTATTTCGAACAACTCTCTAGGATTTAAGATTACAGATGATTTAAAGTTTGAATCTACCTTGGGTTTAGATTATATCTTAGCTAATTATAAAGAATATAAAAACCCTAATCATGGAGATGGTGTTGGTGTAAATGGTTATGCTCAAAATGCAGTAAATCAGCGTTTTAATTATGTTTGGCAAAACTCTTTTAATTATAAGTTTTATTTAGGAGATGGACACCGTTTTAATACTCGTGCTATTATGGAGTTCCAAAAAAATAAATCAAATCTATTAAATGGTTATGGAGAAGTGATACCTCCTGGAATGACAGGTTTAGGAACGGCAGCAGCTAATTTTCACACTAGTGCAGAATATATTGATTGGTCGCAGTTAGGTTTTTTAGGATTAATGAATTATAGTTATGAAAATAGATATCTTCTTGACCTTACTTTACGTAGAGAAGGTTCGTCAAGGTTCTCAAATGACAATCGTTGGGGGACTTTCTATGCTATCGGTGGTGCTTGGAACCTGAGTTCTGAAAGCTTTCTAAAAGATATAAAGAATATTAACTTACTTAGACTGAGAGGGTCTTATGGAACTACAGGGAATTCTGAAATTGAAGCAAATAGATATGTGCAGCTTGTAGGTACAGGATATTATAATAATGAGTCGGCTTTAGTTTCAACTCAGTTTGGAGGCACATTAGGCTGGGAGAAACAAACTAAAGTAGATTTCGGTATCGAGTTTGGTTTGTTTAATAATCGAATTTCAGGTAGCGTAGCTTATTTTGAAAGTAAAAGTAAGGATTTATTATATAGAAGACCTTTATCATTGACTTCAGGTTTTGAATTTCAATGGATGAATATGGGGGATCTTAAAAATAGTGGTTTTGAGTTTGAAATAAATTTTGACGTGATAAGAAAAGATAATTTTAATTGGTCAATAGGTGCAAATTTAGGAACTGTTAAAAACGAAATGGTTAATATGCCAATAGTGGATGGCAAACCATTAGAGGTTTTGGGGAGTTTTAAGGGGACAGTAAATGGTAAAGCCTTAGAGACATGGAGGCTAAGAGAGTTTGCAGGTGTTGATAGTCAAACAGGTTTGGCACAGTGGTATAAAGAAGATGGAACTAAAACTACTTCGTATAATCAAGCTGAAATTCGCTTCCAAAACACAAGTGCATTACCAAAATTTACAGGAGGTGTTAATACTAGGCTAGAGTATAAAGGGGCTTATATTGATGCATTATTCTCTTTTGCAGGGGGGTATAGTGTATATGATTATTGGGCAGGTTATACTAATGGAGTAAATTCAAGAACATTAAACACATATAATGGAACTACGGAATTATTGGATAGATGGCAGAAACCAGGTGACGTTACTGATGTACCAAAGTTAACAAAAGGTGGTGGAGGAAGCTATACTTCTGCAAGTACTCGTTTTCTTTATAAAGGAGATCATATACGATTAAAGCAGTTAACTGTTGGGTATAGTTTGAACAAGAAAGATGTTAAATTTATCGGCGTAGATGCAGTAAATTTATCTTTAACAGCACGTAATCCATTAACATGGGTTAAAGATAGCAGATTAAAGTGGGATCCAGAAGTGAAAGCAGATGGTTATATTGAGATGGCAACACCACCTTTAAAAACTTTTATATTTACATTAAATGTTAAATTCTAGATAGTATGAAAAAGAAATTTAGTATTTTCCTGATAGTAGGAATGATAACTTTGACGGGTGGTGTGCTTAATTCATGCTCCATAGAACCTAGTCAATCAAATTATAAAGACAACACAAAAGATCCTATTAAAAACAAGTATGACATGTTGGCTAGTTTAAATGGATCTTATGCAAGAATGACTTCTGCAAGTTATTATGGAAGAGATATTATTGCTTTTTCTGAATGTAGGTCGTCTTATATGTACTCAGATGATAGAACTGGTCGATTTGGAGTAGTATCAGCTTTTTCTTTGAATCCAACGTTTGCCTATCCAAGAGATACTTGGAAGCAAATTTATATGGTAATATCTAATACAAATAGAATTTTAGAAGCTCAAGTAGAGGATTCTCCTGAAGTGAAAAATTATCGAGGACAAGCTTATGTGATTAGAGCATTAGCACACTATGACTTATTGCGTTTGTATGGAGAGCAATATGTGGATGGTAAAGGCTTGAATGCTTTAGGTGTTCCATATAAGACAAGCTTTAAAGATATTGATGAAATATTATCACGTCCAAATGTTGGAGAAAACATGAATGCCATTTTTGCTGATTTGAATCAAGGTATTGATTTGCTAAAAGATGCAAAACTTGGTAATGGCGACAAACATCGTATAAATTTAGCGAGTGCTTATGGGATTAAATCAAGAATAGCATTGTTCTTTGGTAAATATGATAAAAGTAAATATGATATTGTGATAGAGAGTTCTTTGTTAGCTATTAATAGTTCTAATGTTAAAGTAATGTCTCGAAGTAGTTTTTTAGATGCTTATAAAGGAGATGGAATTATGTCAAATTCTTTGTTTGAATTAACTCAAAGTGGTACTGATAACAAAGGTAATAATAGCCTGTATAACATTTATGTGAAGAAACCTGATACAGGAGAAGGTTATGGAGATTTAGTATGGATAGAAGCAACAAAAGAAAATATCTTTCCAACAAAAAAGAATAATGTTCGTATAGATGATATTAGAAGTGCTGTAGTTGATACTTTAAAAAAGAATGATGTGTATCGAAATATTGGCAAATATACGAGTCGTAGTTCTAATATTAGAATGTTACGTATAGAGGAAATTATGCTTAATTATGTTGAAGCGGCGCTTTATGGAGCATCAAATGCAGATATGGCTAAGGCTTTAGATTTTTTCAATCAAATTGTAGAAGAGCGCGTGCTTGAAGGAGGAATTCCTAAAGTTTATTCTACCCTTTCTATATCTGAATACAAGGATGAGAGAGTAAAAGAGTTAATGTTTGAAGGGTTCGCTTATGAAGATATTATGCGTTGGGAAACTAAAGTTAATAATCCAAAATTGTCAGAAAATCCTGATATTCCAGTAAAAACAATTCAGTTTGGTGATAAGCTGACAGTTTTTCCTATACCACAATCAGAGATAAATGTTAGTAAGGTAGAACAGAATCAGGCTTATAAATAGAAGATTAAGAGTCTTGTTTAAAAGAAAAGTTACTATGTTAGATAGTAGCCTTTTTGTTTTAATGTTAAAAATGTTTTTGTTTTTAATTTAATGTTTATTTGTTTTTGGATTATGTTTTCTTTTTGTTGTTTTTTTTTGATAAAAAACACAAGTTTGGATGATTTAATAATGTAGGTTGTAATTTTTTTATTTAAAAATAATTAAAGAAAACTTAACATGTTTAAAATCTTTTGTTAGATTTGTGATACTAACTAATCAATAATTAAAATGAAATCAAAGTTTAAATGGATCTTAGTAGGGTCTCTTGCTTTTTTGGTGCAAGTAGGTTTTGCTCAGGAAAAGACTTTTAATGGGATTGTAAGCGAAGGTGGGCTTCCTCTTCCAGGTGTTTCCGTTACGATTTCTGGTACTTCAGAAGGTACTCAGACTGACCTTGACGGAAAGTATTCATTAAAAGTTAAAAAGGGAGATGTCATTATTTTCTCTTTTGTAGGAATGAAAGACATTAAACACACTGTAGGTGGTGAAGCTGTTTACAATGTGACTATGGCGAGCGATGAAGAAATGCTTGACGAAGTGGTAGTAACAGCTTTAGGTATTAAGCGTGACAAGAAAAAGTTAGGTTATTCTTCACAAGAAGTTAAGGGAGATAATTTATCTGGATCAGGTCAGACAAATGCTGTTAATGCACTTTCAGGAAATGTTGCTGGTCTTCAAGTAACATCACCTTCTTCTATGGGTGGTTCTGCGCGTATCGTATTGCGTGGAGTGAAGTCTGTTACGGGGAATAATCAACCGTTAATTGTTGTGGATGGAGTGCCATTGGATAATAGTAACTTTGCTGATAGCAATATGCAACGTGGAGCTGGAGGTCGTGATTACGGAGATACTTCTGCCGACATTAATCCAGATGATATTGAATCTGTAACAGTATTAAAAGGAGGGCCTGCTTCTGCACTTTATGGTAATAGAGGAGGTAATGGTGTAATTATCTATACTACTAAGTCTGCTAAAAATGGACGTACTGATATCGAGTTTAATACTGGATTGAGTTTTGAGAGCATTAATATTATGCCGAAACTTCAGACCTTGTATGGAGGGGGGTCTGCTAGTAAATTACCTACTGCTGTTATAGGTGGTAAAACGTATAACATTGCGGAGTATAAAGTAGATGAAAGTTGGGGACCTAAATTTGATGGTACACCATATTTACCATGGTATGCGTTCGATCCTGAGTTTGCTGATGATTATATGAAAGAAGTGCCTTGGCAAAAAGCTAAAAATGACGTTAAATCATTCTTCGATACTGGAATTACACATAGTCAATCTGTTTCTGTTGGAAAATCGTTTAAAGAGAGTAATGTAAGGATGTCTTTTAGTAACAATGTTACAGAAGGAGTAGTTCCAAACTCTAAATTGCAACGTAACAATTTTTCGGTTAATGCTTCTACGCAGTTGACAGATAAATTAAAGGCAGAGACTAACTTTAATTACGTTTATACAAAAGGATTTAATCGCCCTGAGGTAGGATATGGTGATAATTCTGTTGCACAAAAGTTCTTTCAATGGGGACAACGTCAAGTTGATTTTAAGAAATTAAAAGATTATAAACTTGCTAATGGAGATCAACGTTCTTGGAATAGAAATGCTTGGGATGATGGTACTCCTGCTTATTCTGATAATCCTTATTGGGTTGTTAATGAAAATACATCTCAAGATGTTCGTAATAGAATGTATGGGAATGTGAAGTTAACATATAATATTACAGATAAAATTTATGCTGTAGGTACTGTATATGGTGATCGTTATAGTTTTACAGTGGAGGAGCGTGTTGCTAAAGGATCCCAAGCTACGTCTAAGTATAGTATTATGAAACGTGATGTGTCAGAGTACAATTACGAAGGGCGTGTGCATTATGATGATCACTTTGGAGATTTTGGACTTAACGCTTTTGTAGGTGTTAATAGAAGTGAAAAGCGCAGAGACTATGTTTATGGTACTACTGTTGGTGGGTTAGACTTACCTAATCTTTATAACTTAAGTAATAGTGTTTCTGATGCGAAAGCAAGTAATGAGAAATTTCATTCAAGAACGAATAGTATTTTTGGGTCTGTTAGTTTGAATTATAAGGAATTTTTATTCTTAGAGGGAACTATGCGTACGGATTGGTTTTCAACTGTTAAAAAATCAGTTACGTATCCTTCTGTAACAGGAACATTTATTTTCTCACAATTATTGCCAGAAGTTGACTGGTTATCATTTGGTAAAGTTCGTTTAGGATGGGCGCAAGTTGGAAATGATACAGAAGCTTATAGAACAGCAGATTATTATAATTTAGATGGACCATTTAACGGAAGTCCTACTTATTCATTAAGTGCAACTGCAAATAATCCTGATTTAAAACCAGAGATGATGACTACTAAAGAAATTGGATTAGAAGCTGGTTTCTTAAATAATAGAGTAGGGTTTGAGGTTTCATATTATCAAATTGACACAAAGGATTTGATTACTCGTGTTCAGTATGATGCAGCTAGTGGATTTGCTTATCAATGGCAGAATGCTGGAGATATGAAAAACAAAGGTATTGAAGCTACAGTGAATTTAGCGCCTGTACGTACTGATGACTTCTCATGGGATATTACTTGGAACTTCTCTAAGAATAAAAATGAGTTGACTCGTTTAGCGGATGGTGTTAAATCTGTAGAAATCACACGTGCTCCATTCCAAGTTTCATTACAAGGACAAGTGGGAGAAACTTATGGTCAAATTTATGGAACTGATTTTGTCTATGATGATCATGGAAATAAAGTTGTAGGTGCAGATGGTCTGTATCAAAAAACAGGTATTCAGGCATTAGGTTCTTATTTACCAGACTATAATATGGGACTTAGAAATAGTTTTAAGTATAAAAACTTTAGCTTAGGCGTGTTAATCGATATGCAAAAAGGAGGTAAATACTTCTCTACTTCACATATGTTTGGTATGTATACTGGTATGTTAGACAAGTCTGCAGAAAATGGCGTACGTGAAAATGGAATTATTCTTGATGGGGTTAAAGAAGATGGGACTAAAAATGATAAAGTAGTTTCTGGGCAGAAGTGGGCACAAAGCCACTATGGCGGTGTTGATGCACAAAACGTTTTTAACTCTGATTATATAAAATTACGCGAGATTTCTTTAGGATATGATTTGCCTACTAAATGGATAGGACCTTTCAAAGGGATTACTATCTCAGCTTATGGGCGTAACTTGTTTACATGGAACTTAGACTGGAAAGGAATGGATCCAGAAATGGCTTCTTACGGAAGTGGAAATATTCAAGCTATTGAAGGGGCTTCATTGCCTTCTACAAGAACTTATGGTATGAATGTTAAATTTAAATTCTAGAAACTCACATGAAAAAATATATGTATAAGATATCTCTTTTAGCTTGCGTTATAGCTTTTGTGAGCTGTGATAAAGACTTAGAAGATATCAATGTTAACCCTAATAAACCTTTGGAGGTACCAACGGGAGGGTTGTTTAATAAAGCGAATAAAGATTTAATGACTAATACACGAGGGGTATTCCCTTCAGGGCGTATGTCGTTACCTTGGGTTCAGTATTCAGCTCAAAGAAATTATACTGATGAGGATTTATATTTATTCCGTACAGGAGTGAATAATAGTTTATACACGAATATTTTTTTAGCAGCAAAAAACTATAAAGAAATAATAGATATTGTTACTAATGAGAATAATCAGATAAAAGTTCAAACTTATGGACATCCTGGAAATATGCTATCTGCGGCTCGTATAATGATCGTATATGCTCAGTTACAAGCTTTAGAGACGTATGGTGATATACCTTATTATTCATATGGTAGTGATGATCCTGATTTTGAAGCAATGACTGTGGGTACTGCAAATGCAAAACCAACACCTAAATTTGCTCCTCAGGAGAAAATTTATAAAGATATGTTGAAGGAATTGAAGGAAGCAGCAGAAAGTATAGAATTGGATGCAAAGATTTTTAATGCTGGAGATTTTCTTTTTCAAAGTCCTCTTAAGATGCAAAGATTTGCAAATTCACTTAGATTGAAAATTGCAAATCGTGTTAAAAGTGTTATTCCTGAAGCTCAGGCACATATTGATGATGCTGTTAAGGGAGGTGTTATGCAGTCTAATGACGATACAGTTGGATTAAAGTTTCAGAATGATAAAGTTAATCCAGCACCTTTTTATAGAGGAGCTTTTATAGATAATCGTAATGACTTCGCTCCTACAAATACGTTTGTTGAGCTATTAAAAGGAGAGGAAAAAATGACAGGTAAAAAGAATCCTTTTAAAGGTATTGTGGATCCGCGTTTATTTAAAATGGTGGCTCCTAAGACACAATATCTACCTGTGAAGCAAGATGATGGTTCAGTAAAAATGGAAGAGGTTACTGTGCGTTTTAGAGCAACTGATGATATTCCTAGTATTGAAGGAATGAACTATATAGATCGCCCTGTTGAATTTTATGTTGGATTGCCTATAGGGATTGAAGGTGCTTTTACTGGCTCACAGATAGGAAGTGTATCTCAATTTGGTGGTGCTATTTATAAAGCCGATAAGGTAGAGGTGCTAATGGAGTATTCAGAAGTAGAGTTTATTCTATCAGAAGTAAATAAATGGAATGATACTAATTATAAAAATGGAATTAGAGCATCTATGCTTAGTTGGGGAATCGATCAGACAGAGATTGATAAGTATCTGAAAAGTGTGCCAGCGGCAAATGAAGAGAACGTTATGACACAAAAGTATATTGCTCTTTATATGCAGCCTTATGAAGCATGGTCAGAATACAGAAGAACTAAATTCCCTAAAACATTCCTTTTACCTGGTGAAACAAGAGATCTTGTTGCACCTGGACCAAATGGAGAAACTCAGTATACATTTGTGCCAAAAGTAGATCTGAAAGATTTACCTGAAAGAATTACATATCCTTCTGATATGGAACTTGTAAATAAGGCAAATAAAGATGCTGCAGCTGCTCGTATGGGTGGTGACAAAATGGATACAAAACTTATCTGGGCTAAGAAATAATTAGCTTATTAAGTATAAAATAGAAAGCCATCTTCGGATGGCTTTTTTTATTTAATTCAAAAATAAATTTACCTTTGTCCAAATTATATTTTTATGAGAAAGTACCTAGGTGTTTTTCTATTGTTTTTTTGTTGTATGACTATCCATGCACAGTTTCAAACTTTAGATATGCAAGGAAGTTATAGACCTGATGGAGACCAAGATAAAAAAGAGAAGAAAGAAATAGGAAGCCTTAGACAGAAGGTAAAGAAAGACTCTGTGGCACCTATCAGTGACTATAAGATAATCTCGATTAAGAATGATACGATAGCTGTTGATACAGCTCTATCTGTAAAGAAGCACTATGAGTTTAATTACTTAAGAAAGGATCCTTTTGGGTTACTACAGTTTGCTAATGAAGGCCAGACCTATAACGTATTAAAATATAATTATAAAGCAAATCATGTTTTACCAGGTTTTGGTTTCGAAGCAAAACAATTTGCATACTTAAACGTAGAAGATATTAAGTATTATTCTGCACCTACGCCTTATACTGATTTATACTATAGATCTGTAATGAAACAAGGACAAAATCTAGATGCTTTTATTACCTTAAATACAAGTAAGAACTTAAATTTCTTTGTAGGATATAAAGGATTGCGTTCTCTTGGGAAATACATTAATCAACTGTCTTCAACAGGAAATTTTAGAATAGGATCTAGTTATCAATCAGAAAATAAAAAGTATTTGATGAGAGCTCACTTTACAGCTCAAGACATCATGAACAAAGAAAATGGAGGAATACGTGACTTAGATCTTTTCGAAAGTAGTGTTAAGCCATATAATAAACGTGAACGTCTTAATGTGTATTATCGAGATGTTGAAACGATGTTGAAAGGAAAGCGTTTATACTTAAATCATCAATATCAATTAAATAATTCTTTTAAGAATGGTATTCTACTGACTCATGAGTTTACCTATGAGGATAAGTTTTTTGAGTATCAACAAGCTGATATTAATAATCAATTTACAGATAAGACACACTTTGGAGAAGCATTTAATAGTAGTATAAATAATAAAACTAGATATTACAACGTATTTAATAGAGTAGGAGCAGCGTATCAATCAGATGTGGCAGGTCGTTTTGAAGGATTTGTTGATTTCTATAAATATAGATACCATTATAAGAGCATAGCACATATTGGCGGTGGTCTAATACCTGATCAGTTAGAGAAGAATATAACAATGTTAGGTGGTAGATATATTTATCATAAAGAGAATTGGAAAGCAAATGTTTTAGCGAGCACATCTTTAGGTAATGACGAAACAAGGAATTTTGAAGCTAATTTAGATTATAAGTACTCAGAAGACATTGCATTTCAGTTAGGTTATCAAAATCTAAATAGAATGGGGAATTTAAACTATTATTTATATCAAAGTGATTATGTTAATTACAATTGGTATAATGAGTTTAAGAACGAAAAGATTAATCAATTCGACGCTTCTGTGACTACACCATGGGTAAAGCTGTCAGGGACATATTCAGTATTAAAAGATAAATTATATTTTTCAAACGACGCTACTGAGTTTGATAAGTTTGGTATACCACAGCAAGTATTAGTTACACCTAAACAATATGGAGGTACAATAAACTATCTATCTATTCAAGCTGAGAAAGACTTTAGATTTGGTAAGTTTGGCTTAGATAATACATTCTTGTATCAGAAGGTTGATCAAAAAGATAATATCTTAAATGTGCCAGAGTTTGTGACACGCAATACTTTATATTTCACAGATGCATTCTTTGATAAGGCTTTAAAGTTTCAGACAGGTATCACCTTGAGTTATTTTACGAAGTACTATGGAAATGACTATAATCCATTGATAGGAGACTTCTTTGTACAAGATAAAGTAGAAATAGGGAATTATCCAGTATTCGATTTCTTTATTAATATGAAGATTAGAACAGCTAGAATATATATTATGTTAGAGCACTTTAACTCTAGTATGACAGGATATAAGTATTATTCAGCTCCTAATAATCCTTATAAGGATTTTACTTTGAGATTTGGGATAACTTGGAACTTCTTTACATAAGAATTTATAAATAAAAAAAGCGCAGTTTTACTCTTTGTAAAACTGCGCTTTTTTTATTCTCCAAAGAGAACACCTGATACATTCCAATAACTAAAGCTATTACCTTCTCTTCTTCCTTGCGGTATTTTGACTTCTAATGTATGTGTACCTTTCTTTATATCTCCTAAAGGAACCCAAATAGGTGGTGTGACAGTGCCCGGACACCAGTTAGAACGACTGAGGTCAGATGAAGATAATCCAGTCTCAAAATTACCAGAAGCTGGATTGTATTCTCTATAAGAGCCACAGTCTTGTCTCCATGGGAAGTAGTCTAACACTTTAGTAGAATCTAAGGTAATTGTATTTAGTTTAGGGTTAAATTCATCTCCATTCTCCCATCCACCATGTCCCGTAGTGATATACCTTAATCTAGCATTTTTGATATCAGTAGTTGTCGTAAAGGTTATTTTTAAACCTGTTGGAGATGCAAACATAATCGGATAGTTCTGACCTGCCATTTCCATTAGATTAGTAGTGTTAAAGATAGGCATCATCGTTGTCGTTTTATTAGCATTGCTCAGTCCGTCAGGATGGATAGTAATATCAGCACTTATCTTATGGCCACCTTTATCATAATTGCCTATATATACCCCTACATACCATTCACTATTACTTAGTAGAGGTTGAAACTCAGAAATCTCTTGTCTATAATACACCTTCTCTTGCCATTTATAATCAAGTACATCTATATGATTAAAGCCTTTGACACCAAATGGAGTGAAGAAGCGCATTAACTCTATAGGAGGAGTATAGTTTTGAGTAGCGATAACACCTTGAAATTTCTCTGTAGAATCTTGGTTTTGATAGATTGGGAGTACCTCTATACCTTGTTCTAAAGCATCCATAAAAGAAATTTCGTGATAATGAGGTATTAAGAACACACTACCTGTTCTATCATATGCATCACCATTAGACTGTTCTGTTAAGTTGACAAATATCTGATCAGTCGGTTTTATAGCAGGTATTTTTACTTTCGTAACAATCACTGTTCCTTTAGCGAAGCGCATTAGATTTGGCTTATTAATAACAGAGTCAGAGAAATTGACCAAATCATCTTCGAATAACTTAATTGTAGTAAACCTGCTTTTCCATAGTTCAGCTTTATAAGTTTTAGTATCTACCTCATGACTATCCTCTAGCTGTATATAGTCTTTTATATTTAGCTTTAAATCTTTGTTTATTTTATTAGCTATTGTTTTGTATGTCCCATTGCGATCTATTTCTAACACTAGACCGAGGTTAGCACCTAATAACATAGGACTTCCTTTAATCTTTAGTTCATTAGTATACCATAAGGTGATTTTATTAGAATTAATTGTTATAGTCGCTTTATTACACTTATAGCCTTGTATTGTTTTGGTCTCTTTATGATGTGTGAAGGATTGGTCAGTATTTGGAAGCACCATCTTTATTTTATTCTTCTTAGTTAGATGAGCCACACTGTATTGAATATTGTTTTTATAGTCGATATAAGTCTGTTCATAAGGATATTTCTCTAGTCCTACGTCGAGTTGTTTTTTCTTAGCTATAAAAGCATTATCCTCATTTGCTATCAGGATTATGGGGTCTTCTACATTGATTATTTTATTGTTGGAGTAAGTATAGTATTCTATAAGTGTATTTTGGTTAGGTTTTTGTGCGTATATAATACTAGAAGACAAGGTCATAGTAATGCTGATGATGTAGAATAGTATTCTCATAAGATTGGTTGGTGTGATTATAGTTTTTATAAAAATAGAGAAAACGAATTGAATATAACTAATATGCGAATATATTTATGAAAGAAGCTTTCCTACATTATGTTTGGGCAAATCAATTGTTCAATTTTAAAGACCTATATACTACATCTAACGAATCTCTCAGTATACTTTCTACAGGAACTTTTACTGGTCTAGATGGACCTGACTTTTTTAATGCAAGAATATGCATTGGAGATCAGGAATGGGCGGGTAATATTGAGATACATATTAAGGCTTCTGATTGGTATGCACATCATCATGAGCGAGATCAGCGTTATGACAGTGTGATATTACATGTGGTATGGGAGTATGACATTCCAGTTTTTAGATTGGATGGTAGTGAGATAACTGTTTTCGTTTTGAAGAACTATGTAGATCAACAAGTAGTAGAGAAATGTACTCAACTCTTTTTGCGTAAAAATCACCTAAACTGTGAAGATAGCATAGGAACAGTTGATCCATGTATCTGGACATTTTGGAAAGAGAAGTTGTTTCTAGAGCGGTTGATAGAAAAAACCATACCAATGGAACAATTGCTTTTAGAAACAAATAATCATTGGGAACATGTACTCTTTTGTTTTCTAGCTAAGAGTTTTGGCTTAAACGCGAATGGCGAAGCATTCTATGATGCAGTAAGACATTTACCGATACAATCTATTTATAAACAATCCCAATCCTTGTTGCAGATAGAAGCTCTATTATTTGGAGTAACTGGTCTGTTAGAAGAAGAACAAGAACTAGAGGATGACTATATAAAAGAAATAAAAAGAGAGTGGGCTTTCTTAAAGAGTAAGTATAATATCGTTGTATCAACTACATTATCTATAAGATTCTTTCAGCTTAGACCACCTAATTTCCCTACTATTAGATTAGCACAGTTGAGTAGTTGGCTATATCATCAGCAGATTCCTGTTGTAAAGATGGTGACAACAACAGATTTAAATTACTTCTATAAATTATTTGACATAAAAGTAAGTTCGTATTGGGAGACGCATTATGTATTTAATAAAGTAAGTAAGAAACAGGTTAAAAAGCTGACTAAAGACTTTATTGATTTAGTAATTATCAATGTCATCTTACCTATGCAGATTATTTATCAGAAGTCCGTATCACATGAAGATTTTGATATTAGTGATATTATAGCACTAGCCGAAAGCGTAAGAGCAGAGAAGAACAGTATCGTAAGCTTATTCTCTAATTATAATGTAACAGCGATTAATGCTGTAGATAGCCAAGCTCTAGTTCATCTAAAGAAGAAATACTGTGATAGTAATCGATGTATAGAGTGTGCTATAGGGAAAGAATTTCTCAAAAAAAGCTAATCATACACCATAGTTCACTTTGCTGTGATGGATATTGTTTATCTTTGTATAGTTAATATGATATAAGTATGGTTACTAGTTTAAGACACTATTTTGAGAAAAGAGGATTCAGAGTATCTAGCCGTCTAGGAGACAGACTAGGGATGCGCGCTACTAGTGTACGTCTATTTTTTATCTATTTATCATTCTTTACCTTGGGATTAGCTTTTGCTTTATACCTTACTTTAGCTTTTTTAGCTCGTATTAAAGACTTAATCTATACAAAGAGAACATCAGTATTCGACCTATAAATCTCTTTGAATACTATATGTGAGTTGGCTAGTAATCTTGTAATTTTCCTGTAAAAATAGGAGATGCTATCTAATTACAAAAAAAGATTTTACTATTACACGAAGTCACAGAAGCGAGGCCTTTTCTTTTTAGTACTCTTTGTGATTGCTATTCAGTTGTATATCTATTACCCTAGGTCATCTGATGAGCATATAGTTGATCAGTATTCCACCCTTTTTAACGATGAGTATCAGAAGCAGATTAGTTTATTAGATAGTATTAATACTATTGCCATAGCTAAGCGAGATACGATCTACCCTTTTAACCCCAACTTTATTACAGATTATCGTGGCTTTGTTTTAGGTATGTCTACAGCAGAGATAGATCGGTTATTGTCATTTCGAAAGGAGAATAAGTATGTCAATTCTGCTAAAGAATTTCAACAAGTTACTCAAGTATCTGACGAATGGCTAAAGACCTATAGTACTTATTTTAAGTTCCCAGATTGGGTGAATACCCCTAAGGTGCAGCGAGAATATGTTGATTATAGTAAGCCTAAAGTAGAAGTCCCCATAGTAGCAATATGTATAAATAGTGCAACTTTAGATGACTTACAGAAAGTCAGAGGAATAGGGCCGTATTATGCAGATAAGATTATGAAAGAAAGGGAGAAGTACGGTGGTTTTGTGTCCGTACAGCAGCTGAAGTTTGTGTATGGGCTTTCAGAAGAAGTTGTAAATGAATTATATAGGCATTTTAAAGTGATGAATGCACCAATTGTCACAACATTAAATATCAATGAAGCATCTATAAATCAATTGAAAGAATTACCCTATATGAATTACTATATCGCAAGAGAAGTAGTTAAGCATAGGAGTATGAATGGAGATTTTGTTAATAAAGAAGGATTACTACAAATTGAGAAATTCCCTATTGACAAAATTGATATAATTAGTTTATATTTGAGATTTACGAATTAAAACTATCAACCATGAATTTTGAATACAATGAAACTCAAGCAATGATTGCTCAATCTATAAGAGACTTTGCAGAACAACATATTCGTCCACATATTATGGAATGGGACGAAGCTCAAATCTTTCCTGTAGATTTATTTAAAAAACTAGGAGAGATGGGATATATGGGAGTTTTAGTTCCTGAAGAGTACGGAGGATCTGGACTAGGCTACCACGAATATATCACTATCGTAGAAGAAATTTCTAAAGTAGACTCGTCTATTGGTTTATCAGTAGCAGCACATAACTCACTATGTACTAATCATATTTTATCATTTGCGAATGAAGAGCAAAAGAAAAGATGGTTACCTAAGCTAGCGACAGCGGAGTGGATCGGTGCATGGGGATTGACAGAGCACAACACTGGATCTGATGCAGGAGGTATGAGTACTACAGCTGTGAAAGATGGTGATCATTGGATCTTAAATGGAGCGAAGAACTTTATCACTCACGCTATCTCTGGTAACGTTGCAGTTGTTATCGTTCGTACAGGAGAGAAAGGTGATTCTCACGGAATGACAGCTTTCGTAGTAGAGAAAGGTACACCAGGATTCTCTAGTGGTAAGAAAGAAAACAAATTAGGAATGCGTGCATCTGAGACTGCAGAACTTATCTTTGATAACTGTCGCGTACCTGATGCTAACCGTTTAGGAGAAGTAGGAGAAGGGTTCATTCAAGCGATGAAAGTATTAGATGGAGGGCGTATCTCTATTGGTGCATTATCATTAGGTATTGCTAAAGGAGCTTATGAAGCAGCATTAAAATACTCGAAAGAGAGAGTTCAATTCGGAAAACCAATTAGCCAATTCCAAGCTATCGGTTTTAAATTAGCAGACATGGCTACAGAGATTGAATGTTCTGAGTTATTATTACACAAAGCAGCTTTCTTAAAGAACAATAACAAACCGATGACTAAGATCGGAGCTATGGCGAAGATGTATGCGTCTGAAGTATGTGTGAAAGTATCTACAGAAGCGATCCAGATCCACGGAGGATATGGATATACTAAGGACTTCCCAGTAGAGAAGTTCTTCCGTGATTCGAAGTTGTGTACTATCGGAGAAGGAACTACAGAGATTCAAAAATTAGTTATTTCTCGTAATATTTTAAAAGACTAATCAGATTAGATGATATAGAAGAAAGGGAAGCTACTGAGCTTCCCTTTTTTGTTGTCGTTCGTGAAAGGCTGTTGCCATAAGACTTAAGGCGCCATCCCCCACTATATTACACGCAGTACCAAAACTGTCTTGTAGTGCGAATATGGTTAATACTAATGCTATCCCAGTATCATCGAAGTCTAGCATAGAGGTTATTAACCCTAAAGATGCCATTAGCGCTCCGCCAGGTACACCAGGTGCTCCTAAGGCAAATATACCTAGTAAAAGCACAAATAGAATCAATGTACTAACATTAGGTAAATGCCCATAAAGGACTAAGGATACTGTCATTACAAAGAAGGTCTCTGTAACCATAGCACCACATAAATGTACATTCGAGAAGAATGGAATAGTGAAGTTCGTAATCTCTGGCTTTAGTACCTTGCTCTTATGTGCTGATTGTAGTGCTACACCTAAGCTAGCCGCTGAAGACATCGTTCCTAACGCTGTTAGATAGGTCGGTCCATAATGTCTGAGTACTTCCCATGGGTTCTTTTTAGCATACAGACCTGCGATCGTGTATAAGATGGTGATCCATACGATATGAGCTAAAATCACGATGATAATCACGATTAAGAAGATAGGTAATTGTGACTGTATGCTACCTACATAACTAAGCAAAGCAAAATTACAGGCAATGTATAAGGGTAATAAAGGAACTAGTACTCTATTGACTAAGAGTAACACGATCTCTCTAAAGTGATCGAAGGCTACTTCTAATGGTTTAGACTGTGTCCATAGAATACCTAAACCTATCATGAGTGCAAGTACTAAGGAAGTCATCACATCGAATATAGGTGGAATGTCTAGTTTAAAGAGCATCTCTGGTAATGCTCTTCCCGTAGCAGCGGTAGAGGGTATGTCTAACCAAGGCAATATAGTGTAGCCTAATGAACCACTGAATAGCCCTGCTCCGACACTCGATATATAAGCTATAGCTAAGGAAAACCCTATAATAACAGAGGACTTCTGATCTAGCTTAGCAATAGACGATACGATAAATCCTAAGATGATTAAAGGAACTAAAAATAAGATTAGTTGCCCTAAAATATGTTTCGTAGATAAGATGACTTGAAGTAGAATATCATTTAGATAAGGCCCTACAAATAGACCGATAATTACTCCTGATAGTAGTCTAACGATAGTATTGTTTACTAATTTCTTTAGCATAGTATAGAGGTATAAAAAAGGGAAAGCACAGGCCTTCCCTCATTATCTTTATTTATCACTGTATTTTGTTACCATAAGGCTAAGTGCTCCATCTCCTGTAATATTACATGCGGTACCGAAGCTATCTTGTAATGCAAATATCGTTAAGGTCAGTGCGATACCAGCATCGTCAAAACCTAGTACGGAAGCAATGATACCTAATGAGGCCATTACAGTACCTCCAGGTACACCAGGTGCTCCGATAGCGAAGATACCTAGTAGTAGTACGAATAAGATCATTGTCCCCATAGTTGGCAATCCGCCATATAATACTTGAGATACGGTCATCACGAAGAATACTTCTGTCAATACTGATCCACATAAGTGTATATTAGAGAAGAACGGTATAGTGAAGTTCGTGATCTCAGGCTTCAGTACTTTACTTTTGTGTGCAGACTGTAGTGCTACACCTAGAGAAGCTGCTGAAGACATCGTACCTACTGCTGTTAAATAAGCAGGAGGATAATGTTTAATTACTTCCCATGGGTTCTTCCCAGAGTATATACCCGCTATCGTATACAACACACCTAACCAAATAAAGTGTGCCACTATCACGATAAGAATCACAGTTAAGAACACAGGTAGCTGTGACTGTATAGACCCTTCATAACTAAGTAATGCAAAGTTCGCCATGATATAGAATGGCAATACAGGTACTAATACTCTATTTACTAATAACAATACGATATCTTTAAACGAATCGAAGGCACGCTCTAGTGGTTTAGACTCTGTCCATAGAATACCGATACCGATCATTAAGGCAAGTGTCAGAGAAGTCATTACTCCAAATACAGGAGGTATATCTAGCTTAAATAACATTGCTGGAAGCTCCTTAAGAGTCTCTACATTTTTCTCTATCTGTAAGTGAGGGATAATGTTAAACCCTAAAGTACTACTAAAGAACCCTGCTCCGATACTAGATAAGTAAGCAATAATAATAGAGAAACCGATTATGCTAGTCTTTCCCTTGTCTAGTTTAGCGATAGACGAAACCACGAATCCTAATATGATTAGTGGTACTAAGAAAAGTATAATTTGTCCTAGTATATGTCTAGTAGATAAGATGATTTGTAGTAAGCTGTCTGTAAGATATGGGCCTATGACTAGCCCAACTATCACCCCTAGTAAAAGTTTTACTATTGTATTACTAAAGAATTTCTTCATGTTCTGATACCTATATTTTTGATTAAAGTACTAAATTATTCAAAGCAAAGATATTTATAAACCTTGTTTTTTATTAGTCATTTTCAGAATATACCATATATATGGTAGTGGAGGGGACGAGGTATAATATAGGATGTTCGTAATGATATGTTTTTGTGGATATAGTTTGGTTCGGAGACAGATTTAGTATCGTTCGGAAAAGGGGTCTTTATCCTACTAAATACCGATGTTTTTCCGAACAATTTCCGAACAACGTGCTTAGTAAGGCATAACAGATTTCTTATAAGCCTTGTCAATAAAGAGGTGATAAGGATTATCGTTTTTTCATAAATACCTATTTTAACCAAATCAGATCATTTACTCCAAAGTAGGTCAACTGTAAAATGAATAGGATGTTTATAAGGAGTTTATGAATTGTTACTTCATTAAATATTCGTAATATTAACCTATTAGAAATATGACTAGGCATGAAGAGCGTTTTAGAAACAGATCGATTAGTACTAAGAGAATTAACTACTGCAGATGCTGAACACTTTTATCAGTTAAATCTTAATCCTAATGTGATGCGCTACACAGGAGATGATACTTTTGAGAGTGTGGATGAAGCGTATACTTTTTTAGCTCATTATAGTGATTATGAGAGAAATGGATATGGACGATGGGCAGTTATTCGAAAGGAAGATAATGCGTTTTTAGGGTGGTGTGGACTGAAGTACAATGCTGATATAGATAGGACAGATATAGGCTTTCGCTTCTTTGAGGAGTATTGGAATAGGGGGTATGCTACAGAGAGTGCTAAGGCTTGCCTTGAGTATGGCTTCGGTTCATTAAAACTAGAGGTGATTATTGGTAGAGCAATGAAAGAGAATATTGCATCGATTAAAGTATTAGAGAAGATAGGACTAGTCTATGAGAACGATTTTGACTTCGATGATCATATAGGCGTATTGTATGTAATAACACGGTAAAGGTGGCAATACTTTTTGACTAAATATTTAAAAAAGCTGAATAATAATGAGAACATATATACAGACAGATAAAGAAGGAAACTATTATAATGTGAATGCCTTTATCGCCAATGAAGGGTTTAAACATTTTGGGTATGAAACCATAAAATACGTTGATGTAGAGGATATAGTAGATACTAATCCAGAAGATATTGTTGTAGGAGGAATAGGCAATGTAAGAAGACGATTAAAGAATATTGGGATTGATTTAGATTTGACAGGAATAGATTATCCACAAGAGTTAAGAAAATATCTAAAGAGGGAGATTTGGACAAGTACGTTGGAAGAGATATTGGAACAAAAACGCTTTGGTATATTCGTCAAACCTGATGTAGAGACTAAGAAGTTTGCAGGTAAGGTATTTAATAGTGAACTAGATTTTATAGGATTAATAGATGAAGGTAAACCAACTGTAGTGTTGTGTTCTGAATTGGTAGATTTTAAGGCAGAGTATAGATGTTTTATTCGCTATAGAGATATACTTGATATCAGACGATATAAAGGAGATTGGGATAAGGTAATAGATGTAGAGGTAGTGAGACAGGCGATAGCTGATTTTGACAACCAACCTAATGCCTATGCTTTAGACTTTGGAGTGACTGAGACAGGAGATACTGTATTAGTTGAGGTAAATGAAGGACACTCTTTAGGGAGCTATGGATTATCAGCACAGCAATATGCTAAGTTCTTATCAGCACGATGGGCTGAAATGACTGGTACAGTAGATTATTTGAGTTTTTAGGTAGAGTATGTAGTTAATGGAGTAATCTTAGTTTATTTATCTTTGTTGTAAAAGTGTTAATATGCAAGAAAATAGTTTGGATAAAAATATTGATATTTTTGAGGTAGGAGCAGTTCTTGCTGATTTTTATTTAGCTTCAAAGAATATACCTGCAGTTACTTCTGCAATTATGTTGAGTTATAGAAACCTCATTAGTCCTGTGTCTAAAAGAGAAAAGCTATGGATACCAAAAGTAATTGAAATTTGTAAGAGTATACAAAATAGAGGAATGTGGATTTCTGAAGATAAAGAAGAGGAATTAGTTAGTTATTTGTTGGTTTTAAATCAAAATGTAATGAAGACTCATCAAGATGAAAAGATAAGTATGTTTGAGAAATTACTTCAAGGATATTTTCTAAATCAAGAAGTTGATTATGATATCAGTATTACATATTTGAATCTTACAGATAGACTAACTATAAAACATATTCAGCTGTTGAGAAATATCAAAAATTGCAGTATAGAAGAACTTATAGGAGATTTATCTTATAACACGTTGTATAATGTTTTAAAAATAAAAGAACTCTCTTTGGATTTAGGCCAGTTTAGATTTATTTTAGATGAACTTGTAACTTTAGGTTTGATTTTTAAGTCGGAGAATATTATTGGGGAAACTAGAGTTAAGAAAGAGTCTGGAATATTATTGGAAAATCAACCATATGAGAATTTACCTGTTATCGTACTGTCTGATTTTGCATTTGATTATATGAATTATTTATATGGTAAAATGTAGTGTAGACGAAATGTTTAACAAAACGGTTAATAGTTAAAAGCTATTAATCGTTTTTTTTATGGCTATAAGTCAGCAAGAATAAATAAGCATCTCAAGATACCTAGCTCTAGTTTATACACATCACTAAAACCGTGAAGTGATAACAATAAACTGTTAACTAATCTCCGTTCGCGCAGTAAATACTCCCATTCACGCACTCATTTTTTCAGAAGTTGTGTTGTCAGATTACGTTTGTGATAGAATTAATCAAGAAGAAAGATGAGAACACTACTATGTTTGTTATTAACCTTATGTATAGGTGCTGTACAGGCACAACAGATTCTGCTATCGGGTACAGTGGTAAACGATAAGAATAAACCAATCGAGAATGTGAATGTGTACCTTGAAGATAGCTTCGAGGGAGCATTGACTGATGCGAAAGGGTATTTCAGTTTTATAGTTACAGATACAGTAGTGAGTGGCGTGCTGAAGTTAATGCAT
Source organism: Myroides odoratimimus (assembly GCF_004337635.1). Classification (NCBI taxonomy): domain Bacteria; kingdom Pseudomonadati; phylum Bacteroidota; class Flavobacteriia; order Flavobacteriales; family Flavobacteriaceae; genus Myroides; species Myroides odoratimimus. The sequence continues at coordinate 614,373 of NZ_CP037427.1, read as the reverse complement.
GCACAGTATGGCAATCTCGATGTAGAAATCAATACAAAGGAGAATTATAATGAACATTTTGTGTTAAGTAGTCAAGATGAGGTGATGGGAGAAATCCTTATCATCGCGAATAGCAAGAATAAAAGAGAACGCGCAGAGAGTATTGGGTTAAATGCAATGGATGTAGTGAGTACTGCAGGGAGTCCCGGTAATATTATGGGAGTACTAAGTACCATGCCAGGGGCGCAGACGAATGGAGAGGATGGTAGACTACTGATACGTGGAGGTAGAGCAGAGGAGAGTGGTATATTCGTCAATGGTGTAAGGGTGTTTCAGCCTTATACTTCTTCTGTAGGTAATGTGCCTGTGCGCTCTAAGTTTAATCCGTTTCTGTTTAAGGGAATATCTTTCTCAGCAGGGGGGTATAGTGCAGAGTTTGGAGATGCGTTATCGGGAGTATTACAGTTAGATACTTCGGATGAGATAGATCCATCGCGTAGAGACTACTCTATCTCTACTGTAGGAGGGAGCTTCGCACAGACACATCAGTGGGGCAAGAACTCGCTGTCATATAGTCTAAACTATCTAAACTTAGGAGTCTATACTACAGTGGTAAAACAGCGATATAATACTAAAAAGCCTTTCTCTACAGCTTCTGGAGAGATGATGTATAAGCGCGAGATTAAAGATGGTGGATATAAACTATATACTGCTGTGGACTTCTCTACCATCAAGTATGAGCAAGAGATACAGCCAAGTAATCGAGTAGATACACTAGGCTTTAAGTCGAGTAATGTGTATATGAATAGTGTGTTCTTTAAGAAGCTTACTCCTTATATGCGACTTGATATTGGTACAGGGTTAGGGTATATGGATTATACAGGAGATAGCAATGATATGAGCTTAAAGAAGATTAGTTGGGATGTGAATCAGAAGGTGAAGTTTTCTTATCAGTGGAATGGGCAGTTTCAGTCTTTTGTAGGGGTAGATGTACAGGCTTCTAAATTAGATTTGACGAGAAGTGAAGGGAGTAGAGCAGAAGCCTTTGGTACGGATGCGAATAGATGGGCACTGTTTTTTGAGAACAATTGGAAGATAACGTCAGACTTGTCATTGAGGGCAGGTTTGAGAACGAGTAAGTATTCAGAAATATCAGATTGGACAGTAGAGCCACGTGCGATGTTGACTTATCAGATGACACCTAAGCATCAGATGTCTTTTTCGTATGGCGTGTTTAATCAGGCTGTGAACTTAGAGCAGTCATTAGCAGTGAAACAAGAAGACTGGATGCAGGCTAACCATTATATACTGAACTATACTTATGAGTTTAGAAAGCGTCTATTGAGAGCAGAGATGTTCTATAAAGATTATAGTAAGTTGCTCTTAACGCCATTAGGTAAGCCAAGTGAGTATGCACAGTTAGGAGAGGGATATGCAAAGGGATTTGACTTGTTTTGGAAAGATAATATCACGTTTAAGAATTTTAGCTATTGGGTAACCTATACTTACATAGACTCTCAACGCAAAGAGATGTATTGGAACGAATGGATACAGCCGTCTTATGTAGTAAAGCACAACCTCTCTGTGGTGACGAAGTACTGGATAGATCAATGGAAATCTCAGGTGAGTATGACGTATAACTACAGTAGTCCACGTCACTTCCACGATATAAATACTACTAATAAAACTACTTATGAAAGTAGTCCGGTACACAATGTGAGTATGAGTTGGGCTTATCTATTCAGTGGGCAAAAGATAGTGTACTTATCAGTAGATAATTTGTTAGGTAGAAATCCTGTATACGCTTATCAGTTTAATCAACGTGGAGGACAACCTGATGTAACGAATGCCTCTGCGAAGCGATTTATATATGTAGGATTTATGTGGACGATAAGTGCAGATAAAAAGAAGAACCAATTAGAGAATTTGTAAAACAACAATACAAACAGTAGAGACATTAGAAACAGTAGAGACATTAGAAACAACAGTTCGCGCAGTTCGTTTTTTAAAGGTTTAATCGTCAGTGTAGATTTATTGTGTAATTAAATAATTAGAAAGATGAGAAAGTTATTAATTTTATTATTCGGTGTATTTAGTGTAGTGAGTTTCGGACAATCTAAATACGAAGCAGGAATGCAAAAAGCGATGCAACAATGGCAAAGTGGGCAATCGAAAGAGGCAGTGGCTATGTTAGACCGTATAGCGATGTCTGATAAAGAGAACTGGATACCGGTGTACTACAAGGTGCTTATTAGTATCACAGGAGGGTTTAGTAATCCACAGGCTGATGCCGTAGAAGATATCGTGATGGCTAATCGCGTACTAATAGACCAATGGTTAGAAACGGGGGGAAGCGAGTGGTATGTGTTAAAAGGGATGAATGAGACGCTAGAGTTAATTACTGATCCGATGAATAAGGGAATGGTGCAGACTCCAATTATTAATAAAGCGTATGATAAGGCGATAGAGTTAGATCCTACTAATCCGAGAGCAGTGTATTCTGTGGCAAGTTTTCAGATTAATAGTGCTAAGTTTATGAAGGTAGATATGGATTATTACTGTAAGATGCTAGAGAAGTCGATAGAGCTATTCGATAAACAGGAGAGTGATGTGCCATTCTATCCATCATGGGGGAAAGATTGGGCATTAAAAACACAAGAAATGTGTAAAGTGAAGTAAATTAGATGAGTTTGTAGTAAATTAGTATATGAAAAAAGTAGAAATGAATATTAATTGGCGTAGACATATTGTATTGGCCTGTAGTATATCGGTACTGATCAGTTTGGTTATTTCGTATTTTACTTTTCGTAATAGCGAGTTAAGCTTGGGTGAGCTATTGATAAATTATCGTTTTTTGAAAAATACGTTTTTGTCTTTTGTATTGTCGATGTTGATTTACGCAGCTAATGTATTAACGAGTGCATGGGTGTGTAGGGTAATGGATAAACGAGATGCTAAAAATGAAATAGCTATGAGTAAGATTACTCGTAACGCTGTTTTTTTTGTCAATGGCATTATGACATCTATAGTTTCTTATTACTTATTCTTGGCGCTACTTTTGAATTTATTTTATAGCTTGTCTTTTAAAGCTTTCTTTCTTGGGCAACATTTAAGTTTTGGCAATTTTTTAGGAGCATTGTTATTAAGTACTTTTATTTTGCTTATTGTGTTTACGTTTGCCTATCACGATGAACTTAGGTTGTTAGAATTAAAGAATAGAGAGATGGAGATAGAGCTACAAAAAAGTCAAATAGAAGGGATGAAAGAACAACTGTCTCCCCATTTCTTGTTTAACAATATGAATGTACTCATCAGTACAATCCAAGAAGATCCAGTAAAGGCAGAACAGTTTGCCCGTTCGTTCTCTAAGATATATAGATATGTATTAGAGAAGTTAGACTATCCCTTGTGTAACTTATCTGACGAAGTATCTTTTATAAGAGATTATGTCTATCTACTCAATGTGAGATATGACAATGCAATAGCATTTAGCATTAGTGAAGAGGTGATGAAGTATGATGATGTAGAAGTGCCTACCTTGAGTTTGCAACTATTGATTGAGAATATAGTAAAGCACAATGTAATTCCTTCGGAGGGAAGTATTAGAGTAGAATTGCGCATAGAAGAAGGAGGGTTAGTACTGTGGAATGAAAAATATGCTAAGCCCAAAGAAGTGTATTCATCTGGACTGGGATTACAGAATTTGTCTAAGCGCAACAAGTTGATGTTGAAGCAAGATATTGAGATAAGTGATTTGGAAGATAGTTTTAGTGTTAGAATTCCTTTAGTTAGAATAGAGAGTTGATGAAAATAGTAATTATAGAAGATGAGAAACCTGCAGCGAGACTGCTGACAAGAGAGCTGGAGAAGCTAGGATTCGAGGTACAGCAGATATTGTATTCTGTAGGAGAGGCTATACCTTGGTTGATGCAACATGAGCATCCAGATTTGATATTTGCTGATATACAGTTAGCAGATGGATTATCTTTAGAGATATTCGAGCAAGTAGAGGTTAGGAGCGCTATTATCTTTGTCACAAGTTTTGATCATTATGCGATTAAGGCATTTAAGCTAAATAGCATTGATTATTTATTAAAACCGATAGAGCCAATAGAGTTGTTAGGTGCTATTAATAAATACAAGACACAACAACGCAGTACAACACAGACGGTAGAGAGCCTCAGACACAGTATAGGGGGGAGTAACTATGCAAAACGGCTGATGATAAAAGTGGGGATGCAGATAAAGATGGTGTTGGTGGATGAGGTAGTATGTTTTTATAGAGAGGATAGAGGAGTGTATATTTCGACAGTGGAAGGTAAGATTCATCTGTTAGATGAGGAGTCTCTAGAGGCTGTTATTAAAACGGTTAGTCCGAAGAAGTTCTTTCGGGTGAATAGATCTCAAGTAGTGAGCATCGATTATATAGAGCAGATTATACAATTATCTACTTCTCGGTTAAAACTAACGATGAAGAATTATACAGCTGAGGTGATTGTGAGTAGAGAAAGAGTGAGTGAATTTAAGAGCTGGTTAGCGGAGAATTAATTTGATAGAATTAAAGAGAAGGTCAATAGAGAAGTTGATTTTCTCTTTTTTTATTATACTATATCTGAAGTAGGGATTGATTAGTTAGTAGTTAATATTAAATTTAATTAGTATTCTTTTGATTAAATAAAAAAAGTTGTTTTTTTATTGTCATGAATTAAAAAAGTTTTACTTTTGCACCACTAATGAGAGGAGGTGTATGAAAACATGTTAATCATTCCAATTAAAGACGGAGAAAATATCGATAGAGCACTTAAGCGCTACAAAAGAAAATTTGACAGAACAGGAACTTTACGTCAGTTAAGATCTCGTCAGGCATTCTTAAAACCGTCTGTACTTAAAAGAGACAAAATGCAAAAAGCTGCATACGTTCAACACTTGAGAGATTCAGTAGAAATCTAATAAGTATTGAATATTAAAAAATAACCGTTGTAATAAAGTATTAACTTTGTTGCAACGGTTTTTTTATGTTTGAAAATTTAGAAAAGTTTATTGAGTATATACAGAAAGAAAGAAAGTATTCTGACAAGACAGTTATAGCTTATCAGAACGATATTGGAGATTATGTTTCTTTCTTAGAGCAACTGTCTTTAGATTATCTAAAGGCGGGGTATGATGGTGTGCGTCTATGGATAGTGAAGTTGTCTGAAGAAGGCTTGACTAATCGATCAATCAACAGGAAGACAAGTGCACTTAGTTCTTTTTATAAGTTTTTACTGAAGATAGGTGAGGTGGAGACTAATCCGCTGTACCTTCATCGATCATTAAAGGTAGAAAAGAAATTACAATTGCCTTTTTCGGTAAAAGAGATAGATACAGTGCGTGCCATGTTTGAAGGAAAAGAAGATTTTAATTCTTTGAGAGATTTGTTGATTGTGGAGATGTTGTATTGTCTTGGACTTCGTAGAGCGGAGTTAGTTGCTTTAGAAGTAGAAGATGTTGATTTTTATTTGCATCAAGTTCGCGTTTCAGGAAAAGGGTCAAAACAGCGTATAGTACCATTATTAGGAAGTGTAGAAATGTTATTAAAAAAATATCTCGAAGCAAGGAGTTTGGTCTTGGGTTCTGTGGAGGGGATTAAGATACTTTTAGTGACAGAATTGGGTAAGAAAGTTGATGAAATGTTTGTTTATCGAGTAATAAATTCATACTTTAGTAATGCAACAACGAAGGAGAAGAAAAGCCCTCATATGTTGCGTCACTCTTTTGCTACGCATCTTCTGGAAGGAGGAGCGGATATTAACTCGATTAAAGAGCTAATGGGGCATGAAAGCTTATCAACTACACAAGGATATGCACAGATTAATCTAAGTGAGTTGAAGAAAGTGTATCAAAACTCGCATCCAAGAGGGAAGAATAAAGAAAAATAACCTTTTAAAACCGTTAATTATGAAAGTAAACATTCAAGCTATTAATTTCAATGTGGATCGTAAGTTGGTAGATTTTGCAAACGAGCGTTTGTTAAAAATCGAAAAGTATTATGATAAGATAGTTTCAGTAGATGTTTTTTTTAAATTAGAGAACACAAATGAAAAAGAAAATAAGATTACGGAAATAAAAGTATTGGTTCCGGGTGATGAGATGATTGTTAAAAAAACGTGTAAAACTTTCGAGGAAGGTGTGGATGCTGGAGCAGATGCACTAGAGCGATTAGTGGTAAAACACAAAGAGAAAATCAAAGCTCATTAATTTAAAAAAATAAGTAAATTGTTTTTTTTAATCAATAAAATATATACATTTGCAGTCCGTTAGAAATAGCGGACTTTTTCTATTGAGTCATTTGCCGGTGTAGCTCAGCTGGCTAGAGCAGCTGATTTGTAATCAGCAGGTCGTGGGTTCGAGTCCCTCCATCGGCTCAAAGAAAAGTAATATCAAACATGGTTTGAGGGGAGATACTCAAGCGGCCAACGAGGACGGACTGTAAATCCGTTGGGAAACCTTCGCAGGTTCGAATCCTGCTCTCCCCACAGAGAATAAGAAGCATCAAGCCGGTGTAGCTCAGGGGTAGAGTGCTTCCTTGGTAAGGAAGAGGTCACGGGTTCAAATCCCGTCATTGGCTCAGGTTTTTTTATTATATTTGAACACTAATTATATAACTAAGATTAAATTATTAAATCATGGCAAAGGAAACTTTTGATCGTTCGAAACCGCACTTAAACATCGGTACTATCGGACACGTTGACCACGGTAAAACTACTACTACTGCTGCTATTACTAAAGTATTAGCTGACGCAGGATTCTCAGAAGCTCGTTCATTTGATTCAATTGATAATGCTCCAGAAGAAAAAGAGCGTGGTATTACAATTAATACTTCTCACGTAGAGTACCAAACAAAAAACCGTCACTATGCACACGTTGACTGTCCAGGTCACGCGGATTACGTGAAAAACATGGTTACTGGTGCTGCTCAAATGGATGGTGCTATCTTAGTAGTTGCTGCTACTGATGGACCAATGCCACAAACTCGTGAGCACATCCTTTTAGGACGTCAGGTAGGTATTCCAAGAATCGTTGTATTCTTAAACAAAGTTGACTTAGTTGATGATGCTGAGTTATTAGAACTTGTTGAGATGGAAGTAAGAGATTTATTATCTTTCTACCAATATGATGGTGATAATGGACCAGTAGTTCAAGGTTCTGCTTTAGGAGCATTAAACGGAGAGCAAAAATGGGTTGATGCATTATTACATTTAATGGAAGAAGTTGACAACTGGATCGAAGAGCCAGTACGTGACAACGAGAAACCATTCTTAATGCCAGTAGAAGACGTATTTACAATTACAGGACGTGGAACTGTTGCTACAGGACGTATCGAAACTGGAGTTGCTAATACAGGAGATGCTGTTGAAATCATCGGTATGGGAGCTGACAAATTAACTTCTACAATTACAGGAGTTGAGATGTTCCGTAAAATCTTAGACCGTGGAGAAGCTGGAGATAACGTAGGTTTATTATTGAGAGGTATTGACAAAACTGATATCCGTCGTGGTATGGTTATTTGTAAACCAGGTTCAGTAAAACCACACGCTAAATTCAAAGCTGAGGTTTATATCTTGAAAAAAGAAGAAGGTGGACGTCACACTCCATTCCATAACAACTACCGTCCACAGTTCTACGTACGTACAACTGACGTAACTGGAACAATCCAATTACCAGAAGGTACTGAGATGGTTATGCCTGGAGATAACTTAACTATCACTGTTGAGTTATTAAGCCCAATCGCTTTATCAGTAGGTTTACGTTTCGCTATCCGTGAAGGAGGTAGAACAGTAGGTGCTGGTCAGGTAACTGAAATTATTGACTAATTATTTAGTATAAATAAGTTTCAAAAGTCAGTGGTTACGGCCACTGACTTTTATTAACAAACGGGTGTAGTTCAAGGGTAGAATAGCGGTCTCCAAAACCGTTGATGGGGGTTCGAATCCCTCCACCCGTGCAAAAACAATATTAACATGGCAAAGGTTTTTAATTACATATCTGATGCTTTCACAGAGTTAAAAAGTAATGTTACTTGGTCTCCGTGGTCAGAAGTTCAACGATACACTATAATAGTTGCTATTTTTGCAATTTTGTTTTCTTTAGCAACGTGGGGTGTAGATACTGCGTTTGGAAGAGTTTTAGGAGTATTTTATAATTGGGCTACTGCATAGAGAAAATTAAAGAAAGATTATGGCTGATACAAGTGTCAAAAAATGGTATGTGGTTCGTGCGGTAAGTGGACAGGAGAATAAGGTTAAGAATTATATCGAAACTGAAATTGCTCGTTTAGGTTTATCAGATTACTTATCACAGGTGTTGGTTCCTACTGAAAAAGTAGTAACTGTAAAGGATGGTAAAAAGAAAACTACTGAACGTGTTTACTTTCCAGGTTATGTTATGATTGAAGCTAACTTAACAGGAGAAGTTCCTCACGCTATTAAATCGATAACAGGGGTTATTGGTTTCTTAGGTGGAGAAAGAGGAGGAGATCCTCTTCCTTTACGTGAGTCAGAAGTAAATAGAATGTTAGGTAGAGTTGATGAACTAGCTGTAAAAGTAGAGACAGGATCTATTCCTTATGAGATAGGAGAGTCAGTAAAAGTTATCGACGGACCATTTAATGGATTCGATGGAACAATCGAAAACATTAATGAAGAAAAACGTAAACTAGAAGTAATGGTTAAGATTTTCGGAAGAAAGACACCATTAGAACTAAGTTTTACACAAGTAGAAAAATTATAATGTTACAATAGTCACATCTTGGCTTCCAAATGAGATGTGCCAAATTTTTTTAAGAAATGGCAAAAGAAATTAGTAAAGTAGTTAAACTACAAGTTAAGGGAGGTGCTGCGAACCCATCGCCACCGGTTGGACCTGCTTTGGGGGCTGCTGGAGTTAACATCATGGAGTTCTGTAAGCAATTTAATGCTAGAACACAAGATAAACCAGGCAAAGTTTTACCAGTACAAATTACTGTTTACAAAGACAAATCATTTGACTTTGTTGTTAAAACGCCACCTGCTGCTGTTCAATTATTAGAGGCTGCGAAAGTGAAATCTGGATCTGGTGAGCCTAATAGAAAAAAAGTAGCTAGCGTAACTTGGGAACAAGTTCGTGCTATTGCGGAAGACAAAATGCCTGATTTAAATGCATTTACTGTTGAGGCAGCTATGAGTATGATAGCTGGTACTGCAAGATCTATGGGAATATCAGTAACAGGAACAGCTCCTTTTTAATTGTAAAAGAAAGAAGAAATGGCAAAATTAACGAAAAAGCAAAAAGAGGCTGCTGCTAAAATTGAAAAGAATAGATTATATTCTTTGAAAGATGCATCTGCATTGATTAAAGAAGTTGCTTCTGCAAAATTTGACGAGTCTGTAGATATCGCTGTACGTTTAGGAGTTGATCCACGTAAAGCAAATCAAATGGTTCGTGGTGTGGTTACGTTACCTCACGGAACAGGTAAAGATGTAAGAGTGTTAGCATTGGTTACTCCTGATAAAGAAGCTGAAGCTACAGCTGCTGGGGCTGACTATGTTGGACTAGATGAGTACTTACAAAAGATCAAAGACGGTTGGACAGATGTTGATGTAATCATCACTATGCCTGCTGTTATGGGTAAATTAGGTCCTTTAGGTCGTATTTTAGGACCAAGAGGTTTAATGCCAAACCCTAAAACAGGAACTGTTACTATGGACGTAGCGAAAGCTGTTCAAGAAGTGAAAGCTGGTAAAATCGATTTTAAAGTTGATAAAACTGGTATTGTTCACGCATCTATCGGTAAAGTTTCTTTCGAAGCTGATAAAATTACTGAGAATGCAGCTGAATTAATCCAAACATTAATCAAATTGAAACCAACTGCAGCTAAAGGTACTTATATCAAGTCTATTAATATATCTAGTACTATGAGCCCTGCTATTGCTTTAGATCCTAAAGCAGTATAATTGGTAAATAAAAAATTATTCGTATGACTAGAGAACAGAAAGCAGTAGCGATAGAAGAATTAAAAGCTAAGTTAGCTGACGCTAATATCTTCTATATCGCTGATATATCAGGATTGAATGCTGAAGTTACTTCAAACTTAAGAAGAGCTTGTAACAAAGCTGGAATTAAAATTGAAGTAGTTAAAAATACATTGCTTGCAAAAGCGATGGAAGCTTCAGATAGAAATTATGAAGAGCTACCTTCTACTTTAAAAGGGAACAGTGCTGTTTTATTTGCAGATGTTGCAAATGGACCTGCTAAAATTATCAAAGACTTTAGAAAAAAATCTGATATTCCAGCTTTAAAAGGAGCTTATATCAATGAGGAAATCTACATCGGAGATAACAATTTAGATGCATTAGTTGCTATTAAATCTAAAGAAGAAGTTATTGGAGAAATCATTGGATTACTTCAATCACCAGCTCAAAGAGTTATTTCAGCTCTTAAAAACCAATTTAAAGACGAAGAGTAGTCAACGACTAAATCTAGTTTTTAAAGTTCATTAGAACGCACATTAATAAATTATATTTTTACAAATCATTAAAAGATAGAAAAATGGCAGATTTGAAACAATTCGCAGAACAATTAGTTAGCTTAACTGTAAAAGAAGTTAACGAATTAGCAACTATATTAAAAGATGAGTACGGAATCGAACCAGCTGCTGCTGCTGTAGTAGTTGCAGGAGGTGCTGCAGGTGATGCTGCTGAAGAGCAAACTGAATTCACTGTAGTATTAAAAGAAGCTGGAGCTTCTAAATTAGCTGTAGTTAAAGCTGTTAAAGAATTAACAGGTTTAGGATTAAAAGAAGCTAAAGATATCGTAGATTCTACACCAGCTAACATCAAAGAAGGAGTTTCTAAAGATGAGGCTGAAGGTCTTAAAAAAGCATTAGAAGAAGCTGGAGCTGTAGTAGAGCTTAAATAGTTTTTTTCTAAAAAATATTTTAGGTTTAGGTCTTGGGAAGCTTCCCACAGGCCTAAACCATTTTGCGTATAAAGAGATTTTGCGTAAAAACAATTCAAATTCTAATCAAAATTTTTTGTCCATTGATGATCACAAATCAGACTGAAAGATTAAATTTTGCCTCTACAAAGAACATACCTGCGTATCCAGATTTCTTGGATATTCAAGTTAAGTCTTTTAAAGATTTCTTTCAATTAGAAACGAAATCTGAAGAGAGAGGTAAGGAAGGTTTATACAATACCTTCATGGAGAACTTCCCGATCACTGATACAAGAAACCAGTTCGTATTGGAGTTCCTTGATTACTTTGTTGATCCTCCTCGTTATTCAATCGAAGAGTGTATTGATAGAGGATTGACTTATAGTGTTCCGCTAAAAGCGCGCTTAAAATTGTACTGTACTGATCCTGAACACGAAGATTTTGAAACAATAGTTCAAGATGTTTATTTAGGAACAATTCCGTATATGGCGCCAAGTGGTACTTTCGTAATCAATGGAGCAGAACGTGTTGTGGTTTCACAATTACACCGTTCACCTGGTGTTTTCTTTGGACAGTCATTCCATGCAAATGGAACTAAGTTATATTCGGCGAGAGTAATTCCTTTTAAGGGATCATGGATTGAGTTTGCTACCGATATCAATAGTGTAATGTACGCTTATATCGATAGAAAAAAGAAGTTACCTGTTACAACATTATTCCGTGCTATAGGATTCGAAAGAGACAAGGATATCCTAGAGATTTTCGACCTAGCAGAGGAAGTTAAAGTATCAAAAACAGGACTAAAAAAATATAGCGGAAGACGTCTTGCTGCACGTGTGTTAAACACTTGGCATGAGGATTTCGTAGATGAGGATACAGGAGAGGTTGTTTCTATTGAGAGAAATGAGATTATCTTAGACCGTGATACAGTCCTAGATAAAGATAATATCGAAGAAATCATTGAGGCTAACGTCAAAACGATCCTTTTACATAAAGAAGATAATAATCAGGCAGATTATGCCATCATACATAATACATTACAGAAGGACCCTACTAACTCTGAAAAAGAGGCAGTAGAGCACATCTACCGTCAGTTGCGTAATGCAGAACCGCCAGATGAGGAAACTGCACGTGGTATTATTGATAAATTGTTCTTCTCAGATCAACGTTACAATCTAGGTGAAGTTGGTCGTTATAGAATGAACAAAAAACTTAATCTTGATACTCCAATTGACAAACAAGTTTTAACAAAAGAGGATATTATCACTATTGTTAAATACTTGATTGAATTAATTAACTCAAAAGCTGAGATTGATGATATTGACCACTTATCTAACCGTCGTGTTAGAACTGTAGGTGAGCAATTATCTGCTCAGTTTGGTGTTGGTTTAGCTCGTATGGCGAGAACAATTCGTGAACGTATGAATGTACGTGATAACGAGGTGTTTACTCCAATCGACTTAATTAATGCTAAGACTTTGTCGTCAGTTATTAATTCATTCTTCGGAACGAACCAGTTATCTCAATTTATGGATCAAACGAATCCATTAGCAGAGATTACACACAAACGTCGTTTATCAGCTTTAGGACCTGGAGGTTTATCTAGAGAAAGAGCAGGTTTCGAGGTGCGTGACGTTCACTATACTCATTACGGACGTTTATGTCCTATTGAGACACCTGAGGGACCAAACATTGGTTTGATTTCATCTTTAGCAGTATATGCTAAGGTAAATAATATGGGATTCATCGAAACTCCTTACCGTCCAGTTGTTGAAGGGCAAGTAGATATCGTTAATGATCCTATTTATTTAAGTGCAGAAGAGGAAGAAGGTATGTTAATCGCTCAAGCGAACATTCCTGTTGATGAAAAAGGATTCATCACTGAGCAAAAAGTAGTGGTAAAAGAAGAGGGTGACTTCCCTGTAGTTGAGCCAAAAGATGTTCACTATACTGACGTTGCACCGAACCAGATTGCTTCTATTTCTGCTTCGTTAATTCCTTTCTTAGAGCACGATGATGCCAACCGTGCGTTGATGGGATCGAACATGATGCGTCAAGCAGTTCCTTTATTACGTCCAGAATCTCCAATCGTGGGTACTGGATTAGAAAGACAAGTAGCTTCAGATTCTCGTGTTTTAATTAATGCTGAAGGAGAAGGTACTGTTGAGTATGTGGATGCTCAGAAGATTATCATTAAGTATGATCGTACGGATGAAGAGCGTTTAATTAGCTTTGATCCAGATGAGAAAACATATAACTTAATTAAGTTTAGAAAAACAAATCAAAGTACAAGTATCAACTTAAAACCAATCGTAAGAAAAGGTGATAGAGTTACTAAAGGTCAAGTACTTTGTGAAGGATATGCTACTCAACAAGGAGAGCTTGCTCTAGGTCGTAATATGAAAGTGGCATTTATGCCATGGAAGGGTTACAACTTTGAGGATGCTATCGTAATTAGTGAAAGAGTAGTACGTGAAGATATCTTTACATCTATCCACATTGATGACTATACTTTAGAAGTAAGAGATACTAAATTAGGTAACGAAGAGTTAACTAATGATATTCCTAACGTTTCTGAAGAGGCAACAAAAGATTTAGATGAAAACGGTATGATCCGTATTGGTGCTGAAGTTAAGCCTGGTGATATTCTTATCGGTAAGATCACTCCAAAAGGAGAGTCTGATCCTACTCCAGAAGAGAAATTACTTAGAGCTATCTTTGGTGACAAAGCGGGAGACGTTAAAGATGCTTCATTAAAAGCTTCTCCATCATTAAGAGGAGTTGTTTTAGATAAAAAATTGTTCGCAAGAGCAGTAAAAGATAAACGTAAACGTTCTAAAGATAAAGACGAATTGGCTTTATTAGAAACTAGATTTGAAGTTAAATTCAATGAGTTGAAAGAGCGTTTAGTTGAAAAATTATTCTTCATCGTGAATGGTAAAACATCTCAAGGTGTATTGAATGATTTAGGAGAAGAGATTTTACCAAAAGGTAAGAAATTTACTCAAAAAATGTTATTTGCAGTAGATGATTTTGCTCACTTAACTAAAGGACAATGGACAACTGATGAGGAGACAAACGGTATGATTACTGATTTGATCCACAACTACAAAATTAAATTAAACGATCTTCAGGGAGTTCTAAGAAGAGAGAAATTTATGATTACTGTAGGGGATGAGTTACCATCTGGAATTTTGAAATTAGCGAAAGTATATATTGCTAAGAAACGTAAATTACGTGTAGGAGATAAGATGGCTGGACGTCACGGTAACAAAGGTATTGTAGCTCGTATCGTTAGAGATGAGGATATGCCTTTCTTAGAAGATGGAACACCAGTAGATATCGTATTGAACCCATTAGGGGTACCTTCTCGTATGAACATTGGACAGATTTATGAAACAGTATTAGGATGGGCTGGTCAAAAACTTGGTAAAAAGTATGCGACTCCAATCTTCGATGGTGCTGAATTAGATCAAATCAATGCTCTTACAGATGAGGCAGGTATACCACGTTTTGGACATACTTACTTATATGATGGAGGAACAGGAGAGAGATTCCACCAACGTGCAACTGTTGGGGTTATCTATATGCTGAAACTTGGTCACATGGTAGATGATAAGATGCACGCGCGTTCTATAGGTCCTTACTCATTGATTACGCAACAACCATTAGGAGGTAAAGCTCAGTTTGGTGGTCAACGTTTCGGAGAGATGGAGGTTTGGGCATTAGAGGCTTATGGAGCATCTAGTACATTACGTGAAATCTTGACGGTAAAATCGGATGACGTTATTGGTAGAGCTAAAACTTACGAAGCAATCGTTAAAGGAGAGACTATGCCAGAACCAGGATTACCAGAATCATTCAATGTATTAATGCATGAATTAAAAGGTCTTGGACTAGACATCAGATTAGAAGAATAAACTAAGATTATAGGGTAAGCAGTGTTGCACTGCTTACTCTTTATCATACACTTTAACAAGTAAGTTTACCATGAATAAAAATAAAGAGAAAAATACCGTAAAAAGGTTTAATAAAATCTCAATAGGTTTAGCATCGCCAGAGTCTATTCTTGCAGAATCGAGAGGTGAGGTTTTAAAACCTGAAACAATCAACTATCGTACTCATAAACCAGAACGTGATGGTCTTTTCTGTGAGCGTATTTTCGGACCTGTAAAGGATTACGAATGTGCGTGTGGTAAGTATAAGAGAATCCGTTATAAAGGAATCGTGTGCGACCGTTGTGGTGTTGAAGTTACTGAGAAGAAAGTACGTAGAGATAGAGTTGGTCACATCAATTTAGTTGTGCCAATTGCGCATATCTGGTACTTCCGTTCATTGCCAAACAAAATTGGTTATATCTTAGGTCTTCCTTCTAAGAAATTAGATATGATCATTTACTATGAGCGTTATGTGGTAATCCAAGCTGGTATTGCTAAAAACGTTGATGGTGAACCTATCAATAGATTAGATTTCTTAACTGAAGAAGAGTACTTAAACATTTGTGATACTCTTCCGATGGAAAATCAATATTTAGATGATACAGATCCAAATAAATTCATCGCTAAAATGGGTGCTGAGTGTATTATGGATTTATTAGCAACTACAGACTTAGATCAGTTATCTTATACTCTACGTCACGCTGCTAATAACGAAACATCTAAACAAAGAAAAACAGAGGCGTTAAAACGTCTTCAAGTAGTTGAGTCTTTCCGTGATTCTAATTTGAATCGTGAGAATAGACCAGAGTGGATGATCTTGAAAGTTATTCCTGTTATTCCACCAGAATTACGTCCATTAGTTCCACTAGATGGAGGTCGTTTTGCTACATCTGATTTAAATGACTTATATCGTCGTGTAATTATCAGAAATAATCGTCTGAAACGTTTAATGGAAATTAAAGCTCCTGAAGTAATCTTACGTAATGAGAAACGTATGCTTCAAGAAGCTGTTGATTCATTGTTCGATAACACTAGAAAATCTTCTGCTGTTAAAACAGAATCAAACCGTCCATTAAAATCTCTTTCTGATTCATTAAAGGGTAAACAAGGACGTTTCCGTCAAAACTTACTTGGTAAACGTGTTGATTATTCAGCTCGTTCGGTAATTGTTGTTGGACCAGAATTAAAATTATTCGAGTGTGGATTGCCAAAAGATATGGCAGCTGAGCTTTACAAACCATTCGTTATTCGTAAGTTAATCGAAAGAGGAATTGTTAAGACAGTAAAATCTGCTAAGAAGATTATAGATAAAAAAGAACCTGTTGTTTGGGATATCTTAGAAAACGTAATTAAAGGACACCCAGTTTTACTTAACCGTGCTCCTACGTTACACAGATTGGGTATTCAAGCGTTCCAACCTAAGTTAATCGAAGGTAAAGCGATTCAATTACACCCATTAGTGTGTACGGCATTCAACGCCGATTTTGATGGTGACCAGATGGCGGTTCACTTACCTCTAGGACCAGAGGCAATCTTAGAAGCTCAATTATTAATGTTAGCTTCTCACAACATCTTAAACCCTGCAAATGGTGCTCCTATTACTGTACCATCTCAGGACATGGTACTGGGGTTATACTACATGACTAAGTCACGTAAATCAACTCCAGAGCACATCATCAAAGGTGAAGGATTGACTTTCTACTCTGTAGAGGAAGTACATATTGCATTAAATGAAGGTAAACTTGATCTTAACGCTAACGTTAAAGTAAGAGCTAAAGATTACAATGCTGAAGGAGAATTAGTATATCAAATTATTGAGACTTCTGCAGGTAGAATTTTATTTAATGAAGTAGTACCTGAAGTTGCAGGATATATCAATGAGGTATTAACTAAGAAATCATTAAGAGATATTATCGGTCGTATTTTAAGTATTACTGATGTACCTACTACTGCTGCATTCTTAGATGATATTAAAAACATGGGATACGGTTACGCATTCCGTGGAGGATTATCTTTCAGTTTAGGGGATATTATGATTCCTGAGCGTAAACAGGAATTAATTGATGATGCGAACCAACAAGTAGATCATATTACTATGAACTATAACATGGGACTTATCACAAATAATGAGCGTTACAACCAAGTTATTGACGTTTGGACTTCTACAAATGCTATGTTAACTGAGTTAGCAATGAAAAACATTCGTGAAGACAAACAAGGATTTAACTCAGTATATATGATGCTTGACTCTGGAGCCCGTGGTTCTAAAGAGCAGATTCGTCAGTTAACTGGTATGCGTGGTTTGATGGCTAAGCCTAAGAAATCTACAGCTGGTGGTGGAGAGATTATCGAAAACCCAATTCTTTCTAACTTTAAGGAAGGACTTTCGATTTTAGAGTATTTCATCTCTACTCACGGTGCTCGTAAAGGTCTTGCGGATACAGCGTTAAAAACAGCGGATGCTGGATACTTAACTCGTCGTCTACATGATGTAGCTCAAGATGTTATCGTTAACTCTGTTGACTGTGGTACATTGAGAGGTATTGAAGTTAAACCACTTAAGAAGAATGAGGAAGTTATCGAATCATTAGGAGAAAGAGTCTTAGGACGTGTTGCTCTTAATGCTGTGATTAACCCGCTTAACTCTGATGTATTAGTTGGAGCTGGAGAAGAAATTACTGAAGCTATCGCTAAATCAATCAATGCGGCACCAATTGAATCAATTGAGGTTCGTTCGCCATTGACTTGTGAGGCTAAAGTTGGTATATGTGCTAAATGTTACGGACGTAACTTAGCTACTGCTAGAATGGTTCAAAAAGGTGAAGCTGTAGGTGTTATTGCTGCTCAATCTATTGGGGAGCCTGGTACACAGTTAACATTGAGAACATTCCACGTGGGAGGTACTGCTGGTAATATCTCTGAAACATCTAGTATTACTGCTAAATTTAATGGTCGTTTAGAAATAGAAGATCTTAAAACAGTAAAAGGAGAGGATAATGAAGGTAATGCTATCGATATCGTTATTTCACGTTCTACTGAAGCTAAATTATTTGATACTAATACTGGTATCCTATTAACAACAAATAACATTCCTTATGGTTCTACTATTTATGTGAATGACGGAGATGTTGTTGAGGAAGGTGCTACGTTATTTAAATGGGACCCTTATAATGGTGTAATTGTTTCTGAGTTTACTGGTAAAGTTGCTTATGAAGATATCGAACAAGGACAGACGTTCATGGTTGAGATTGATGAGCAAACAGGATTCCAAGAAAAAGTTATTACTGAGTCTAGAAATAAAAAGTTAATTCCTACTTTATTAATTTATGGTAAAGATGGTGAGTTAATTCGTTCATACAACTTACCTGTAGGTTCTCACTTAATGGTAAATGATGGTGATAAAATTAAGGCTGGTAAAGTTTTAGTTAAGATTCCTCGTCATACATCTAAAGCTGGGGATATTACTGGAGGTCTTCCAAGAATTACTGAGTTGTTAGAAGCTCGTAATCCTTCTAACCCTGCGGTAGTTTCAGAAATTGATGGTGTTGTATCGTTCGGTAAAGTTAAGAGAGGTAACAGAGAGATCGTTGTTGAGTCTAAAACAGGAGATGTTAGAAAATACTTAGTTAAGTTATCTAATCAAATTTTAGTTCAAGAGAATGACTACGTGAAAGCTGGTATGCCACTTTCTGATGGAGCTATCACTCCAGACGATATCTTAAGAATCCAAGGACCTTCTGCTGTTCAACAGTATTTAGTAAATGAGATTCAAGAGGTATACCGTCTACAAGGGGTTAAGATTAGTGATAAACACTTTGAGGTAGTTATCCGTCAAATGATGCGTAAAGTAAAAATCGAAGATCCAGGAGATACTTTATTCTTAGAAGATCAATTAGCACACGCTGCTGACTTCATTGCTGAGAATGATAGATTATATGGAATGAAGGTTGTAGTTGATGCTGGTGAGTCTGATAATTTGAAAGAAGGACAGATTATTACTATGCGTGAATTACGTGACGAGAATTCATTATTGAAACGTGAGGATAAGAACTTAGTAGTTAGTCGTGATGTTATGCCTGCTACTGGTACTCCAATGTTACAAGGTATTACTCGTGCGTCTTTACAAACGAAATCATTTATTTCTGCTGCGTCGTTCCAGGAAACAACGAAAGTGTTAAACGAAGCTGCTGTTGCAGGTAAAGTAGATGGATTAAACGGATTAAAAGAAAACGTTATTGTAGGTCACAGAATCCCTGCAGGTACAGGTATGAGAGAGTACGAAAGTATCCTTGTTAGTACTTCAGATGACGAAGGGTTTGCAAATAAAGAAACAGATTTAAACTTCTAGTATTATGGAAAAAGTACAAGATCAATTTAGCCTTGAATTAGACGAGGCAACAGCAGAAGGAGTGTATTCTAATTTAGCGATTATCAATCATTCTAATACTGAATTTGTGGTTGATTTTGTTACCATAATGCCTGGAATGCCAAAAGGTAAAGTAAAGTCTAGAATTATTTTGACGCCTCAACACGCGAAAAGATTAATGACTGCTTTACAAGAGAATATCCAGCGCTATGAAGGTAGTAATGGAAGTATAGTTGATGTTGAAGCTACTAGTGAATTGTCAGCTATAAAGTTTGGTACGAAAGGAGAAGCATAAATCCGATAGAATAGTTGATTTAATATCAACAAAATGAAAAAGGTCTACATTAAATGTAGACCTTTTTTGTTTAAAAAGAGTTTTTTATTCTTATTGTTTTAGAATTATGGCTTTACTAATTAATTGGAATAATCTCTTTTAGTTTTAAATATTATTAAGCTTTAGCTTGAAGTTAGCTAGTGTAATGGACATTTCATGATCATTGTTTATTAGCTCTTTGACATTGTCAATATAACTGTTAAGCTTAGAGACTAGTTTTTTGTACTTGTCAGTCTCTTGTTCTTTTCTATATAAGGTGACTAACCTAATAGATGTATCTATGTATTGTAGATAGAGTTTGGGACCTGTTTTTAGATACGCGTTATATGAAGCGCACAATACTTCTAGTCGACTTATGGCTTCGATATAATAGTTAATTGCTAAACTATTGTTCCCTTTTTGGAGCTGCTCGTTAGCAAGATCTTGCTTTAGTTGACAGCTTTTCTCTATGTGCATAATACATTCTATACTCATTTTGCTAAATTTTTATTGACAAATTCCCAGTTGATTGCATTCCAAAATAGTTGGATAAAGCTTGGCCTTGCATTTCTGTGGTCTATATAATACGCATGTTCCCATACATCTATAGTTAGTAAAGGCGTGTTCCCATAAACTAAGGGAGTGTCAGCATCCTTTAGACTCATAAGTTCCAGCTTATTTTCTGGAGTTAGTACTAACCATACCCATCCACTTCCAAATAATTTGGTCGCTTTGTCAATGAATTGAGTTTTTAGTTCATCTAGTGATCCGAAGTATTTTCCTGTCATGTCTAGTAGTTCTTCACTAGGCTGACCACCTTGGTTAGGAGTGATGGATTTCCAGAAAAAAGAATGATTATAATGCTGTGCAGCGTTGTTAAATATGGCTACTTCTCCTTCTGCTTGAGTACCTGTGATAATATTCTCTAAACATTCATCTTCCCATTTTGTATTTGTTATTAAATGGTTAAGGTTGTTTACATACGTTTGATGATGTTTTCCATAGTGATAATCGAATCCTTCAGATGATATAAAAGAATTGAAAGCATTTTTATCATATGGCAAATCAGGAAGTTTGAATTTCATTACTTATAGTTTTATTTTTATTAGACATGGCTAAATTAATAATTTAGATTAGACTAAAAAATAATTTAGGTATTTTTTTGTTTACAATTATATAACAGTTATTAACTGTTTAGTAATGATTAAACGTTGTGCCGACTAATGGCATTTCATTCTTTTGTGACTGTATTAAGTGAGGTATTTAATACAACCAACAACAACACAATTTTAAGTAATGAAAAAAGTTAGACGTAATTGTCATCAAATTTGTTTGATTATAGGAAGTGTTTTATTACTACAATCAAATTCATTATTCGCTTCTAATGTTTCAACTGATGCGTTAGATAGTATTATCACTAAATCTTCTTCTGAGCAAAGTAGTGGCTCGATCGTAAAAGGAAAAGTAATTGATAACCTTGGATTGACTCTACCTGGTGCAGTAGTTCAGCTGTCAGGATCTAAGCACATCACATCGACAGATCTAGATGGTAACTTCACACTAGCTGTGCCTGATACTTTCTTAAAAGGTGAAATCATCATTTCTTTTATGGGATTTGAAGAGAAGAAAATGATCGTTAGTAAAGGTGATTTTGTGAATGTGACCTTAGTAGAGTCTAGTAGCATGCTTAATGAAGTTGTAGTAACGGCTTTAGGTATTAAGAGAGAAGAGAAACAATTAGGATTTTCTCAACAGACTTTGAACAGTGAACAACTTGATAATACTCGTTCTAATACTTGGTCAGATGCATTAAAAGGTAAAGTGGCTGGTATGACTATGACATCTGCTAGTTCTGGTCCAATGAATTCGACACAAATTAAGTTACGTGGAGATCGATCATTGAATGCTGATGCCAATGGAGCATTAGTGGTAGTAGATGGTGTGATTGTCAATAGTACTTTGTGGAGCAGTGGAGCAGGTGATTCTTATATAGGTACTGATGCTCCTGTAGATTATGGAAATGGGATAGCTGATATAAATCCGGATGACATAGAAAGTATCTCTGTGCTTAAAGGGCCTGGTGCAGCTGCATTATATGGTTCTAGAGCTAGTAATGGGGTATTAATGATAACTACTAAATCTGGAAAAAAAGATAAAGGATTAGGTATCTCATTTAACTCTAATGTTAGTTTTGATGTAATTCAGAGGTGGCCAAAGTATCAATACGAATATGGCCAAGGTAGTGGAAATAGCTTTGATAAAGAAGGTAATCCGTATTATTCTTACGGTTTATCAGATGATGGTGCGAATACAGGAAGTACTAGTAGTGCATTCGGACCTAAGTTTGAAGGACAATATTACTATCAATACGATCCTACAACAGAGTCTCAAGGTGCAGAAAGAACTTTATGGAAACCTTATAAGAATAATATAAAAGACTTCTGGCGTACTGGTATTACTACAACTAATACTTTAGGTCTATCAGGAGGAAGTGATAAAGGAGATATTAGAACGACGATAACGCACTCTAAGAATGAATGGATAATGCCTAATACAGGATTTGATAGAACTACACTATCTACGAAGGCTAAGTATAATATCTCTGATGCAGTTACTTTAAACGCGAATGTTAGTTATACGAACAGAAAGAGTGATAACCTACCAGGTACAGGATATGGTAACCATACGATAGGATATTTTATGATCTTTCAGAATCCTAATGTTGACTTAGAATGGTATAGACCTATCTGGCAGAAAGATTACTATCAAACACAACAGATTCATCCGTTTAGCTCATACATAGAAAATCCTTATCTAATCGCTTATGAGACAACCAATCCAGTAAATACAAACACTATAACAGGAAGCCTATCGACTGATATTACTCTTGCACCTAAATTAAAATTAATGTTACGTACCTCACTTAACTCGCGTAATGATAAACGTGAGCAGCGCAGACCTTATAGCACCACTAAGTTTGGTAAAGGATATTTTAGAACACAACAGATAAACTTCCAAGAGATTAATACTGATGTCTTATTAACTTATACTGATAATGACTCAGATATATTTACATATAGTGGGTCTATAGGAGGGAATATGCTTGATTCTAAATATCACAGCGTTACATCTTATGTAGATGGACTAGTTACGCCTGGTGTATATATGTTAGCGAATGGTATCAATAATCCTATCACTAATGTTCTAGATGATGACTATAAAGTGAACTCTGTCTATGGGATGGCTTCGGTAGGGTATAAGAATATGGTATTCTTAGATGGAACTATTCGAAATGACTGGTCGAGTACATTGCCTAAAATGAATTGGTCATTTTTATATTCTTCATTAAACGCAAGTTTTGTGTTGAATGATATTTTTAGAATGCCTGCGAGTATTGATTATTCAAAACTGAGAGTGTCTATAGCAAAAGTAGGTAATGGTACTAAACCATATCAAACATTGAAATATTATTCTAATAGTGCCTTTGCTAGCTCTGCTACGTCTGCTACCACTTTACATAATGGTGAATTAAAACCAGAAGGTACTAATTCATTTGAGATTGGATATGAGCATAAGATGTTTGGCAACAGATTGGGCTTTGATGTGACAGTCTATGAAACCAATACAAAAAATCAAATTATTACCGTACCATTAAATTATGTAACAGGATATAATAAGGCTGTAATTAATGGTGGAGATGTACGCAATAGAGGTATTGAGCTAATGTTAAGTGGTACACCTATTAAGACAAAAGATTTCTCTTGGAATACTTCAGTGAACTGGGCTAAGAATAAGAATAAAATCTTAAGCCTAGCAGAAGAGTTCGAAGGAGGAGATCAGCAAGTATTAGCTACATCGGGTACGGCATCTATTATCGCTAAAGTAGGAGGAACTACAGGAGACTTATATGGATATAAATTTGTGAGAGATGATCAAGGACAAATCGTATATACAGATAAAGGACTTCCTGAACAATCTAAAGAAATAGAGTATATCGGTAGTGCTTATGCAGACTGGACGATGGGATGGACTAATACATTTAAGTATAAAGGATTTAAGTTCAGCTTTACGATAGATGGGCAGTATGGTGGTAATGTGTACTCACAGTCTCATCATAAGATGAGTGAGCAAGGTAAACTAGAACATACCTTATACGGTAGAGAACAAGGATATATCATCGGAGATGGAGTAGTGAGAAATGGAGATGGTACATTCTCACCTAATACGACTAAGGTAGACCCAGCAAGCTACTATAAAGAATACTATAGAAGAGCTAATCTAGAGTCTAATACATTCGATGCTTCTTATATCAAATTGAGAGAAGTGAGTTTTGAATACAATTTCTCTAAGCAAATATTAAATAAGTTACGCCTGAAGAAACTAAGCGTATCTGTATATGGACGTAACCTAGCGATGTTGTCTAACTTCCCGTTATTTGACCCAGAGACAGCAGCCTTAAATGGAGGTTCTATGATGCCAGGAGTAGAGATGGGGCAGATGCCATCACCTGCTACTTATGGTTTTAGTATTAAACTAGATATCTAATATTAAGAAAACGACAGATGAAAATCAAAAATATATTTTTAGGATTATCAGCAACAGTATTGCTGACTGTGAGTTGTACTTCTGATTTTGAAGAGAAGAATATTGATCCTAACCGTTTACAACAGATTAGCCCAGCAACGTTATTAAACCCTATCATCTACGAGATGGCTAGTCATAATATGTATCGCAGTTGGTCTCATAATAATCATTTAATGCAAGATATTGTGGTTTATCCTAGTGATGTACCTGGTATGCAACGATATGACCTAAGTGATGATGTAGGAGCGTCATCGTGGAATGCTTATTACAGATGGTTAAAGAATGCTAGAGATATGGAGTATGAGGCTGTGAAGGTAGCCGATCCTAACTATGAAGCGATGGCTCTAACTCTAAAAGCGTGGATCACTTCTAACTTAACTGATTTATTCGGGGATGTACCTTATTTTGAGGCGTCTAAGGGAGAAGAAAAAGTTCTTTATCCAGAATTTGATTCACAAGAGAAGATATATGATAGTATTTTAGCGGATTTGGAACGAGCAAATAGCTTATATGACCTAAATAGAAAGTTATTATATAATCCGGATATTTTATACATAGATTCAAAAACATACTGGGATGATTGGCAGAAGTTTACGAATAGTTTGCATTTGCGTTTACTGTTGAGAATATCAAATAAAGAGAATAAGAATGCATATCAACGTATGCTGACTATACTTAACGATCCAGATAAATATCCTATTATTAATGACGTGAAGTCACAGGCTAATCTAAAGATAACAGGGGTGACACCTAATATCTCTCCATGGAGTCGTATTCAAGATTTTACATTGAGTCGTAAGATGGCTTCTTTCTTTATAGATAATTTAAATGATTTTAATGACCCAAGACTTCCACTATATGCAACAGAAGCCTATAGAGTAGAAGGAAAGAATAAAGTATATATAGGGTATAAAGGAATACCTAGTGCCTTTGATGGTTCGGATTCACAGTTTGATTACGAAGCATCGACATTGAATAATGTTATGGCGGCTAATCCTACAGAAGCACCTATACTAACGTATGCTGAAGTATTATTTATAAAGGCGGAGTTAGCTCAGAAGGGATACTTATCAGATGCAAAGAGCTATTATGAGCAGGCGGTGAAAGAGGCTATTACCTCTAAGGGATTAGAGATGCCAACTAATTATTTTACTTTAGAAAGTACTAGGTATAATGGTACATTAGAGCGCATTATGTTACAGAAGTATTATGCATTGTATATGAACGATTATCAACAGTGGTTCGAATATAAGCGTACAGGATATCCTAAGCTACCTAAGACAGAGTCAATGCTAAACGATGGGAATATGCCTAATAGATTCCCATACCCAATCAATATACGTACTCAGAACAAAGGTAATTATGAGAAAAAAGTAGCAGAGATGGGTGGCGATAATATTAATTATAAGATGTGGTGGCAAAATTAGTTCTGTCTAGAACTACTGAGTTTATCCACTATTATAGCTTATTAAGCTAGAGAGTGTTTATAGTGTATTATATATTTTATAATGTAGGAGAGAGTCTGTGAAAACAGACTCTCTCCTTTTTTAGATATTTCATGTAGACTTATTTGGGTGTGATGTTAAACTGATGCGAGTTGAGTCTGTTATGCGTCCGTTATGCGTCTGTAGTGAGTCCGTTAATACAAGGATAGAAACGGACTTAGTATGGAGGTGAGGTAGAAGTACTATTAACTTATATGTACTAAGAGGCGATGAACAGTTAGGGCTAATAGAAGCCAGATGATAACATTAGTATACAGTGAATACTATAAAATAGCTATAATAGGAGTTTTTAGAGGATTTTACAGACTAGTTATCCTTTATTGGATAGATGGCATAATTTATGTGTCTTTAAATAAGGATGTTATTAGTAATATTAAGGTTGTTATAATAAAATTAAAAAAGTATATACGGGATTTTTAGGTTTAAGTTTTAAAAAATAGAAATGTAACTAAACGATCTAATTATAAGGTATTGTTAAATTAATTGTCTAAAATATTATCAAATCTAAAATACTTCAAATAAATTTTTCAGTCTAGTGTAGATATATTATTTTTGCTTCTCCACAGTAGTGTGGTTAAACGAGAAAGTCTGTATTTTAAACGGGAGACCGTTTATGAAAAGTAAAGTCATATGAGAGAAATTACAAAAGAAGTTTATCTAAAGTGGTATGAAGACATGCTATTTTGGAGAAAGTTTGAAGATAAGCTTGCTGCTTTATATATTCAACAAAAAGTGAGAGGATTCTTGCATTTATATAATGGGCAGGAAGCAGTATTGGCTGGAGCTTTACATGCAATGGACATGTCTAAAGACAAGATGATTACAGCATATAGAAATCACGTTCAGCCAATCGGATTAGGAGTAGATCCTAAGAGAATTATGGCTGAGTTATTAGGAAAAGGTACTGGTACATCACAAGGATTAGGTGGATCTATGCACATCTTTTCTAAAGAACACCGTTTCTATGGTGGTCATGGTATCGTAGGGGGACAAATTCCTCTAGGAGCAGGATTAGCATTCGCTGATAAATATTTCGATAGACAAGCTGTTACAATGTGTTACTTCGGTGATGGTGCAGCACGTCAAGGGTCTTTACACGAGACATTTAATATGGCTATGAACTGGAAATTGCCAGTAGTATTCATCATTGAGAACAATGGATATGCTATGGGTACTTCAGTAGAGCGTACAGCTAACCATAGTGATATTTGGAAATTAGGTTTAGGATACGAAATGCCTAGTGGACCAGTAGACGGTATGAACCCTGTAAAAGTAGCTGAAGCTATGTACGAGGCTATCGAAAGAGCACGTCGTGGAGATGGACCTACTTTATTAGAAATGAAAACGTATAGATATAGAGGTCACTCTATGTCAGATGCTCAACACTACCGTACTAAAGAGGAAGTAGAAGAGTACAAAAAAATAGATCCAATTACACAAGTATTAGATGTAATTAGAGAAAAAGGATATGCTACTGAAGCTGAGATCGAGGCAATGGATCAAAGAGTAAAAGATTACGTGACTGAGTGTGAGAAATTCGCTGAAGAATCTCCGTTCCCAGAGAAAAACGTAATGTATGACGTAGTATACGAACAAGAGAATTACCCTTTTATACCTCACAGATTATAATAAAAAGAACATGGCAGAAGTAATTACAATGCCACGCTTAAGCGACACGATGACAGAAGGTGTTGTTGCAGCATGGTTAAAAAAAGTTGGAGATAAGATTTCTGAAGGAGATATCCTTGCAGAAATTGAAACAGACAAAGCAACAATGGAGTTTGAATCATTTAATTCAGGGACATTGTTATATATTGGATTACAAGAAGGTGAATCTGCTCCTGTAGATTCGTTACTTGCTATTATAGGAAATGAAGGTGAAGATATTTCTGCTTTAATCAGTGGTGCAGGTAATGCTGCTCCAGCTGCTGAGGCTGCTGCTCCTGTAGCAGAAGCTAAAGTTGAAACACCAGCTCCTGCTGCGGCTGCTATGCCTGCTGGAGTTAAAATCATTACTATGCCTCGTCTTAGTGATACTATGACTGATGGTACAGTAGCTACTTGGATTAAAAAAGTAGGTGATAAGGTTCAGGAAGGTGATATCCTTGCAGAAATCGAAACTGATAAAGCTACTATGGAGTTCGAAGCTTTTGAGGCTGGAACTTTATTATATGTAGGTATTAACGAAGGTGAGTCTGCTCCTGTTGATAGCGTATTAGCGATCTTAGGACCAGAAGGAACTGACGTATCAGCTGTAGTTGCATCTGCTCAAAACGGTGGTGCTTTCGCTGCTGAGGCTCCTGCTACGGAGGCTCCTAAAGCTGAAGAACCAAAAACTGTAAGCGTGGAGGCTACTACTTCTACTAATGGGAGAGTATTCATTTCTCCATTGGCTAAGAAAATTGCTGAAGATAAAGGAATAAATATTACTGAGGTGAAAGGTTCTGGTGAGAATGGACGTATCATCAAACGCGATATTGAAAACTATACACCTGCTGCTAAAACTGCTGCTCCTGTAGCTGCAGCTACTGCTGCTGTACCTGCTGTTAAGGCATTCGTACCAGCTGGAGAAGTAAGTGTAGAGGAAGTGAAAAACTCACAAATGCGTAAGACGATTGCTCGTCGTTTAGCTGAGTCTAAGTTTACTGCTCCTCATTACTATTTAACTATCGAGTTAGATATGGATAATGCTATCGAGTCTCGTAAGATTATCAATAACTTACCCGATACGAAAGTATCATTTAACGATATGGTAGTGAAAGCATGTGCTATGGCACTTCGCAAACATCCTCAGGTGAATACACAATGGACTGATAATGCAACTATCTATAACAACCACATCAATATCGGTGTAGCTGTAGCTGTAGAGGATGGATTAGTAGTACCAGTATTGCCATTCACAGATCAAATGTCTTTAACTCATATCGGTGGTAAAGTAAAAGAATTAGCTGGTAAAGCTAAAACTAAAAAACTTACTCCTGCTGAGATGGAAGGAAGTACATTCACTGTGTCTAACTTAGGTATGTTTGGTATTCAGTCATTTACTTCTATTATCAACCAACCAAACTCTGCAATTCTATCAGTAGGTGCTATTATAGAAAAACCAGTAGTGAAGAATGGTCAGATCGTAGTAGGTAATACAATGACAGTAACTCTAGCATGTGACCACAGAACTGTGGACGGTGCTACAGGTGCTCAGTTCTTACAAACATTTAAAGATTATGTAGAGAACCCAGTGACTATGTTGGCGTAATCTAAATAATAATATACTTAAGCCCTTATTCTTTTGAATAAGGGCTTTTTTATTGATAATAATTTATTGTATATGCTACATATACAGTAGAAATTATTTTCTATAGTTAATTACCTTTTTGTATTTTTGATAAAAATATTTATAAATGAGAATTTTAAGCCTATTGGCAGCAGTCTTATTAGTTGGATGTGCTACTACTAAGACACCATCTGTTGTTAAAGCTAATGCTGAACAAAAGAATATTAAAGAAACATTATATTATTTAGCTTCTGATGAGTTACTAGGTAGAGATACTGGTACAGAAGGAGGTAAGATGGCTGGTGA
Organism: Myroides odoratimimus; assembly: GCF_004337635.1. NCBI lineage: Bacteria > Pseudomonadati > Bacteroidota > Flavobacteriia > Flavobacteriales > Flavobacteriaceae > Myroides > Myroides odoratimimus. The sequence goes on along the minus strand of NZ_CP037427.1, from coordinate 585,158 downwards.
GTACTTAGCTAAACGATTAGCGGAGTATATGATTAAGCCTTATTATAGTTCTTATAACGATACGTTACAGAATGTAGCAGATGCTTGGAATATCGTAGGAGTTATACCAGGTAGTGATGAGACTTTAAAAAACGAGGTAGTGGTATTAGGTGCTCATTATGACCATATCGGAATAGAAAAGCCTGTAGATGGAGATTCTATTGCTAATGGAGCGAATGACAATGCAGCTGGTACAGCTATCCTGTTAGAATTAGCACGTAACTTAAAGTTACAGAATAATAAGCGTACAGTACTTGTGGCGTTCTTCACAGGAGAAGAAAAGGGATTATGGGGATCTAAACATTTAGCAGAGCGTCTTAAAGAAGAGAATGTGAATGTAGTGTATATGCTTAATTTCGAAATGCTAGGACTACCTATGAAGAGAGATTATATGACTTATCTAACGGGATACGATCTGTCTACTATGGCAAGTAAGTTAAATGAATTAGCAGGGAAGCCTATTGTAGGTAAATTAGAAAAGGCTGAAGAGTTTAATTTGTTTAAGCGTTCTGATAATTATCCTTTTTACCAAATGTTTAAAGTACCATGTCAAACGTTTAGTTCTTTTGACTTTGAAAATTATGAATATTACCACCATGTAAAGGATGAAGCTCATTTAATGGATTTAAATTTTATGACTTCTTTTACACAAGATATAATACCGGTTGTGAACAAACTTGTTAATTTAGCTCCGGGAGAAATAAGAATGTATTAAGATGAAAAATGTAATTGTTACAGGGACAAGTAGAGGTATTGGACTAGAGTGTGTGCAATGGTTGTCAAAATTAGGTCATAATGTATTGGCAGTGTCTAGAAAAATATCAGATAAACTTATTGATTTAGATAATGTCACTTGTTTAGCTGTTGATATAACTAAAGAAGAAGACCTTCAGAAGGTAGTTGATTATGTACAGGACAATTGGGAGCATGTAGATATCCTGATTAATAACGCTGGAGCTATTGTGAACAAACCTTTTGAGGAGATTACACAAGAAGATTTTCAGTATGTATATAATGTAAATGTATTCGGTGCAGCTCGCCTAATGCAAGTTACTATACCATTTATGAAAGTGAATAGTCATGTGGTATCTGTAAGTAGTATGGGAGGAGTACAAGGAGTGTTAAAGTTCGGAGGATTAGCTGCATATAGTTCTAGTAAAGGAGCTATCACTATCTTAAGTGAGTTGTTAGCTGAAGAATATAAGGATAAGGGAATATTCTTTAATGTAGTAGCTTTAGGAGCAGTACAGACAGAGATGTTAGAAGAGGCATTCCCAGGATATCAAGCTCCACTTATGCCAGATGAAATGGCTGAGTATATCGTGAACTTTGCGATACATGGGAATAGATTTTTTAATGGGAAGGTATTGCAAGTGTCTACTACTACCCCTTAAATTAAAATGTAATTGATAGAGAAGCTTAAGCCATATTTACCAGAACAAGCAGTTGAACCTGTATTTGAATTGATAAAACACTATCATGTGCATCTAAAGATTGTACACGAGAGAGTTACACGTCATGGAGATTATACTCGTAATCACGATGGGAAGCATATTATAACGATAAATTCTAATCTGAATCCTTACCGTTTTTTGATGACCTTGATTCATGAGATAGCTCACTTAGTGGCTTATCAAAAGTACAAAGGGGGAATAAAGCCACATGGAGTAGAGTGGAAAAGTACTTTTCAATTATTAATGTTGCCCTTTTTAAGAGAAGAAATATTTCCTAGTGCATTATTACCTTTGTTAGCAAATCACTTTAGAAACCCTTCTGCTAGTAGCGATACTGATGAGAAGTTATCTATAGCGATGAGAAGGTATGATGTCCAGGATATAAATAATAACAATTGTTTTATATATGAAATCCCTTTAGGGAGTCATTTTAAAACTTATAACGGAAAGATATTTAAGCGTGGACCTATTAGGGTAAAGCGTTTCGAGTGTTTAGAAGTTTCAACGGGAAGAATATACACTTTTAAAGCAAATGCTGAAGTAGAGTTGTTGACCCATTATGTTGTAAATAGATAAAGATATATGAGTTCAAATTATTACGCTGTGATTATGGCAGGTGGAGTAGGGTCACGTTTTTGGCCTGTGAGTACACCTGAGTTTCCAAAACAGTTTCACGATATGTTAGGATCAGGAGATACCTTGATACAAAAGACTTTTAAACGTCTGTCTCAGGTAGTGCCTAAAGAGAATATTCTGATTTTAACGCATGAAAACTATCGCGAGATAGTAAAGGAACAATTGCCATCTGTAGAGTTAAATAATATCATATTAGAGCCAGATATGCGTAATACAGCACCATGTATACTATATGCGGCGATGAAGATTAAGAAGATGAATCCAGAGGCAGTAATGGTGGTGGCGCCTAGCGATCACTGGATAGAAGATGAGTTACAGTTCGTATCTAACTTACAACGCACCTTTGATGTATGTGAGCGTGATAAGGTATTAATGACTTTAGGAATTTTGCCTACTTTCCCTAATACAGGGTATGGATATATTGAGTTTAATAAACTAGATTCTCGTCCTATTAAGAAAGTAGTACAATTTAGAGAGAAGCCTGATTATGTTACAGCACGTAAGTTTGTACAGAGCCGACATTTTTTATGGAATTCAGGAATCTTTATATGGAGTATAAGCTCTATTTTGGATGCTTTCTCAGAGTTTCAACCAGCTATGACAGAATTGTTTGATCAAGGGTATGATTATCTAAATACAGAAGATGAGAAGTCTTTTATAGATGAGAACTATTCTAAAGCTGAAAATATCTCTATAGACTATGCTGTAATGGAGAAGGCTAATAATGTATATGTATTACCAGCTACATTTGATTGGAATGATTTAGGTACATGGGGGTCTTTATACGATAAGCTTCCTAAAGATGATAATGACAATGCGGTAGTAAATGCAACTGCTTTTTTTAATAATGCTACAAATAATATTATAAGAACAGCTAAAGGGAAAGTGGTAGTAGTAGATGGTTTGAATGACTATATCATCGTGGACAAGGATGATATTTTATTATTATATCCTAAGAAAAAAGAACAAGAAATTAAGGTTGTGAGTCAGCAAGTGACGGATAAACTTAAGTAAGAATACAAGAAAAGAAAAAGGAGTAATGTTATCAGCATTACTCCTTTTTTATATTATTTCTTTTCATTTCCTATTTGTCTCATAGCCTGACGTACCATTCTGAATAATTCTGATGAGTACACAAAGTCAACTACATCTTCATTGTCTGTCTGAATGATCTCTTTATGATTACCAGACCAAGCTAGTACCCCATTCTTTAAGAATACGATGTGCTCACCTATTTCTAATACAGAGTTCATATCGTGTGTATTGATTACTGTAGTGATACCGTACTCATGTGTAATCTCTTGGATAAGATTATCAATAACTATAGCTGTCTTAGGATCAAGCCCTGAGTTAGGCTCATCACAGAATAAGTATTTTGGGTTATTAACTATTGCTCTGGCAATAGCTACCCTCTTTTGCATACCTCCTGATATCTCAGAAGGCTTTTTTGTGTTAGCATTGATTAGATTTACACGATCTATAACTTCATTCACACGATGTGCTATTTCTGCATCAGATTTATTAGTAAACATTCGAAGCGGGAAAGCAATGTTTTCCTCTACAGTCATAGAGTCAAATAAGGCACTTCCTTGGAATACCATTCCTATTTCTGTTCTTAGCTCTCTTTTTTCAGTATTTGTAAGGTCTGTGTATATTCTACCATCAAAACTAATAGTTCCTTCATCTGGAGTGTGAATACCTAGAAGAGTTTTAAGCATTACTGTCTTACCAGATCCACTTTGTCCAATAATAAGATTAGTTTTACCTGTTTCGAAAGTAGTAGTAATTCCTTTCAGTACTTGAGTACCATTGAACGATTTTTGTATATTTTTTACTTCGATCATTTCTTAGTTGCTTAAAAGTAGAGAGGTTAATATATAATTTGTCAAGATAATGGCTACACTTGTCCATACGAATGAAGTAGTACTAGCCTTACCTACTTCTAGGGCTCCACCTTTCATATAATAACCAAAGTAAGAAGGTATAGTAGCTAGTAAGAATCCAAAGAGGAAAGTTTTAATAAACGCATAAGTAACATGGAATGGAGTAAACGAATCTTGTAATCCAATTATGAATTGTTCTGATGAAACAAAGTTCCCCATAACACCTCCAAACCATCCTCCGACAATTCCTAAGAACATACTAATACCTATGACAAATGGATATAATAATACGGCAATTAGCTTAGGGAAAACAAGGTAGTTTAATGAACTAACCCCCATAACCTCTAAAGCGTCAATTTGTTCTGTAACACGCATTGTACCGATACTAGATGTAATAAAAGAACCCATTTTTCCAGCCATAATGATAGAGATAAATGTTGGTGCAAACTCTAGTATTACAGATTGTCTAGTAGCAAATCCAATAAGGTATTTAGGTATAAGTGGGTTTGTTAAGTTTAAGGCAGTTTGGATAGCAACTACTCCTCCAACGAAGAAAGATAGGAAACTTACAATACCTAAAGAACCAATGATTAGATCATCTATTTCTTTGAATATTAGTACCTTCATCACTTTCCATTTAGTCATTTTGCTAAACATTTCTTTTAGCATTATAAAGTACTGTCCTATATGTGTTAATCCAGATTTTATCATAAAAATTAAAATATCGGCTAAATTACCAATTACAAATGAGTTTTAAGTTTATTAAAGCAAAAAAGTGATTAGAGTAATTTTGATTTTATCTTACTCCAACGGTACTTACGTATAAAAAAACCTTGCTCTTCAGTGACTAGATACGGTTGTTTTTCCCTTTTTGCTTTATAATAGCCACTGATGTAATCTATGAATAAGAAAGGTTTTTTCTTTTTCAATGCTAGTTTTAAAGAAGCGATAGATGTAATTATTATTCCGTAGTGAAGTCTATAGAAGGCTTCTCCTTGTTTATACCTAGCCGCTTTATTATACATTGCACCAGTAGGCTTGAGATGCTTCACTTTTAGAGTATCTATCGTAACGATCTTCCAATTGTAGAACTTACATAAGAGTTCATCTACTGTGTCCCATCCCATCGAAGGCTTAAGGCCTCCAATCTGTTTAAAACAGTCTAGTTTATAAGCTTTAAATGCCCCTCTAATATGATCTTTGTCTGTTAGGCTTTCGATTACCCATTCCTTGTTTTTCTCTATATAGGCAAAGCCTCCTACCATACCTATAGCTTGGTCTTGTGCAAAAGTACTTGCGATAGTAGCGAAGTAATTATTAGGTAGAATAAGATCTGCATCTAGCTTAACGATAAAATCGTATTGATCTAGATTATCTACTTGTTCTAAACCATAATTAAAAGCTTTTACAACTTTACTACCAGGTAGATGTATAGCTTCAGATGCTTTGTTAATTAGTGTGATATAAGGAAGATGAGCATAGTTGTTCATAATGATATCAGCTGTGTCATCTGTGGAATTATCGTTTACAACTATTACATCAGTTGGTAACAACGTTTGAGAAATTATACTGTCTAGAGTATGACCGATAAAAGCCGACTCATTATAAGCAGGCATGATAACAAGGTATTTCATGTAATAGTATTTGTGCAAATAAGCTTTCTTTTATAAGTTGGTTTATTCACATAAGAATTACAAATTTAAAAAAAATAGTAGTTAAGGACTTATTAGCAAGTATATTTGTAAGTGATTAACAGATTTAGGTATCCTCATGCAAGATAAAATATCTACGAAACAGGCATTTCTTTTTACTCTTATCAATTATATAGGTGTATTGATAGGAGTAGTGTCTACTGTGTTAATCTATCCTCAAGATAAAGAACTGTTAGGTATTATTCGTTTTGTAGATGCCTGTGCACAGATTATATTTCCGATTATTGTTTTAGGAAGTACACATGCATTGATTAACTTTTACCCCAAACTAAGTGAACGTTTGCAAGGTAAACTCTTTAGTTATAGTATGCTCTCTATGATTAAACTCACTATAGGAGTAGGAATAGTATTGTTACTAGGATCCTATGTCTATGATGGAGCAGAGATGAGATATGTGGTTATGGGGTTTGTACTAGCTATTTCGATGGCTTATATAGAGCTATTTAGGCGACAAGCAACTAATCTACAACGCCTTTCTTTTCCTACCTTTTTTGAAAAGATAATCCCTAAAATAGCTTTGCCAACAGTGTTCTTAATAGTAGTGTATGGCAGCTTTTCAATAGATAACGCAGTGTGGTATTATATAGTGTCTTATTACGTTATTGCCATAGTAATAGGTACTTATATATATAGACATTTTAAGTTTAATTGGCATTGGAAATACGACGACTTATTTACTCATGTAGGAAAGAAAGAGTATTACGCATATAGTTTATTCGCCTTTGCAGGAAGTTTTGGTTCTTTCTTTGCGTTTAGAGTAGACTCTCTGATGATTCCTTATTTTATTTCTTATGAAGCGAATGGTACATATAATATAGGGGTGACATTAGCCTCTACACTTGCCATACCTGCTACGGGAGTTTTTGCACTATATGCGCCTATTATATCAGATCTAATCAAGAGAGCAGAACTCCGTACATTGAATATGAAATATAAAGAAGTAGCACGTAATCTTTTCTTTATTGGTATGCTTCTTTTTAGCTGTGTTGTAGTTGGTATAGAACCTCTATTTCAATTGTTACCTACTTATGACAAGTTAGCTCCTTCATTACCTATTATCTATTTACTAGGTATTAATGTAGTGATTAATATGTCTACAGGATTTAATACAGAGATTATTTCTTATTCTAAGTATTACCGTTTTAATCTAGTTTCTATCTTAAGTTTGATGGTTCTTAATGTTGTTTTGAACTATGTATTATTAGCCTATACAGACTTAGGAATATTCGGTGTGGGGCTAGCATCACTATTATCTCTAACATTGTTTAATATAGTTAAGACCTACTATATTTATCAAAAGATGAAGTTATGGCCATTTGATATAAACTTCTTTAAGCTAATGTTATTTATGCTAGCTTTTGTTGTTATAATATTTCTCATCCCTAATAACTCTCATCCTCTATTAGTCTTAGTTTTAAAAGTAGGATTAGTGATTATCTTAAACTTCATTGTTCTATTAAAGACGAATTGGGTTATAGGAGTAAAGTCAATGTTAGATAAGCTATTTCGCAAACTAGGTTTATAACCTTATAAAAACAACAACGCGATATACCTTACAGGGATATACCGCGTTGCTTATAAAAAAATGGATATTCTCGTTGTTTAATTTTCAGGAATAACTTTCTTCTTGATTTTAGTCAATAGGAATATAGTTGTTATAATACAAAGACTTCCTATATAATCCATCAATTCAAAGTTTACCCCAAAATATACCACAGCTATTAAAGTAGCAGACAGAGGTTCTGCACAAGCTAATAAACTAGCTCTTTGTGGTCCAATATTCTTTATCGCCATTAAGAAGATATAGAACGGTATCAATGTACCTAAGAAGATAATGAATAATACTGCCAAATAGGTATCTGTATCCCATATGCCTTCTAGCTTATGTGGAGGATGTATAATACTCATCGCTATACCTGCGATAAGCATGCTCCAACCTATAATAGCGATAGGACTATATCTATTCAATAAATGCACAGGCATCAGTGTATATACGGCTAATGCTATAGCTGACGCTATACCCCATACTAATGCTGTAGGGGTGATATTCAGTGTGTTAATATCTCCATGTGTTACCAATAAGAATGTACCTAACATCGCCATTCCTATAGCTAAGAACTCAATAGGCTTAGGCCATTTGCGTAGTCTTAATGCTAGATAGATAGCGATGAACACAGGGCCGGTGTACTGTATTACTGTTGCTGTTGCCGCATTAGAGTGCAGTATAGTCACAAAGTAAGTGTACTGTACTGTCAGCATTCCAAGTATACTGAAAAGAATCAATTGGACTGCATCCTTCTTGTCCTTCCAGATATTTACGACATCAGGATTCTTTCTGACAATACCAAATAATAACATTAATACTCCTGAGATAAGAAGACGAACGGTAACTAACCATTCAGCGTTAAATTCTTTTTCTCTAAAAAGGAACTGAGCAAAAGCTCCAGATACTCCCCATAACATCGCTGCAAAGATTGCGGATGTAAAGCCTAAAAACTTATTGTTTAATTGCATTTTTAAAAACGTACATCTAAGTACATTATTAGTTGAATATAGTGTGATAAAAAGGAATCTTTTTACCTAAAGACTAACGCAAAATTACTGATAAATATGACTGTAAAATAGTAAAAATTACTACAGTATACGAATTGTTTACTCTGTATAAAATAGCTAGCTTTAAGAGAAGTTTAATAAGTATTAATCATTAAATAATGCATATTTGATAAGTTATTTTTAGTTTTATAATTACAGCGATGTTCTGTTCTATCGTGTATTATATAGAAATATGTATAGGTTAGTTATTTTTCTTCTAGTTTATTGTTTTTCTCTATTGTATAGCTTGATTATATAAAGTATAGCTAGTAATAATGCTACAGCTGTAATGAGGTATCTTACTCCTAATGCAGTGGGAGTGGTAATAGCTCCTGTAGACGAGATTATTAACGTGACAAAAGAGGTAAGTACATACACCAATCCGCCCATTAGACCGCCTGCTGTACCTGCATTATTAGGGAACTGTAACATGGTTGTGGTAAAGAAATTATTAAATAGCGTTCCAGAACAGATATGTATAAGAAATAGAAAACCTATTAATAATGGTAGACTCTCTATCCATATTGTAGTAATTAATAGAACTGCTATTAGCGATAGTTGAACTAATGAAGGTTTAAGAGCTTTAGGTTTTAAGTCTAAGTGCATTCTCTTCTTGCCTATTATACCACCGAGCATCCATGAGAATCCAAGTACTAATGTACAGTAACCAATAACTACAGACCCATAGCCAAATGTGTTTTCGATTAGAAAAGGTCCTGCTATATTAAAGATCATTACGATAGAGTAGCTAAGCCCTAATATTAGAGTACCGATCATAAATCTTTTTTCACTAAGCATCATTTTATATAAACTTAATGTATCTGATAAGTTAAACCTCTTCTTCTCAGGTATACTCTCTCCACTGATACACAGGTCTAAGATTAACAATACTCCTGCATAGATAGCTAAGAAATAGAAGTTAGCATGCCAGTTAAATAGCTTTTCTAAATATCCTCCTAAGAATGGTGCTAATATTGGACCACATGACCATACGATCGTAAAGTAGCTTAAGTAATACTGTCTTTTCGTCTCATCATAAATGTCTATGAAGATAGCACGTGTAGCAACTACTAACGTAGAGATAGCCATTCCTTGTATAATTCTCATAATGCAGATGTAGAAGACACTATCCATCTGTGTGATACTGAGATTGGTAATAATTAATATCAGTAAAGCGACTAAGCGCGGTTTGTACCTTCCTATATTATCTAAAAGGCTACCTACGAATATTTGTGATATACCATAGCTTAACAGATAGCAGGTAAGGGTAAGCTGTATGTCTTGTTCTGATACAGCTAATCCTTTAGCCATAGAAGGGAATGACGGTAAATATATATCGGTCACAAAACCAGAAAGGGGTATAGAACAAAAGGCTAGTATTGTAGCTAGTCTTTTTCTTTGTTCACTTGCTTCTCTTAGCATAGATTATAATTGTTGTTTGAGAAGCAAAATTAAGTAGCCAATCATTATCTTGAATTAAATATCTCAAAGGTATAATTGCAAAAATCAAAGATTGATTATATAGGTTTTTTATATTTTAATGGTGTTACTCCAGCATTCTTTTTAAAGAAATTATTAAAATGAGATGGTTGATCGAAGCCTAGTGTATATCCAACTTCTGCTATATCCCAACTCGTATTCTTCAATAGGTTTTTAGCCTCCTCGAATAACCTTTCTTTTATCAACTGAGTGGTTGTCTTATTCGTTGCAGACTTAATAGAAGCATTTAGATGGTTGACATGTACGTTTAGGGCAGTAGCGTAGTCAGATGCTGTCTTTAGGTTTAGAGGGTAAGCAGGCGAGTCTAGTGGGAACTGTTTGTTTAGCAGTTCATCAAATAGTCTGTATAATCTAGTGCTACTAGGTGTTTCTTCTAGCTTTAGGTCTTCTACTTTTAACTGTAACGCTTGATGTAGTAATAAAGCAAGTAAGTTACGGATAATCTCAAACTTTAAAGGGTAATCACTCTGAGCCATGGCATACATCTGTTTAAAGTAGGTAGAAGCCAGCTCTAATTGATCTTCATCTAAAAATATAAAGGGCTTACTCCATTCCTTAAAAAGAGAAGTCTTTTTAAAGAACTCTATTGTACTATGTTCTACTAAAAACTCTTGGTTGAAAAGGCAGAAATACCCTTCTTGTTGATTGCTTAGACATTCCCATTCATATGGTATCGTAGGGCATGGAAGAAATAAAGCTGGTCTGTCTATTATCAATGTATGCTCACCATATTTAAATACACCTTCTCCTATAATTAAGCATACTTTGTAATAATCTCGTCTGTTATATGGCGTATTGAAATTACAGTATTTACGAATATTAATATTGAAATGTGATTTACCACATTGGTAGTCAGATGCATCGAAGGCATAATGGCTAATGGTGTTCTCTCTATAGTGATCACTGATTGTTTCTAGATTTTGACTCATAGTATTAAGAGAATAAGAAAATTAAGTCAAAGTTACTAAAATCAAATAAATATAGCTTGGCTGTTTAATTGTTTATAAGAGGATAAAAATGACTGTGTAATTCTCTTTTGTTTTAAGAGGTATTGGTTGAGTTAGAGTATTGTTATAAGAAAATAAGAATTATTTTTATTCTAATAAAGTATAAGAAGAATGAATAAAAATAGAAGTTAGCCTCTTTTATTATTGATTTTAGTTTAAATATTTTTAGTAAAAGGTCTATTTAATTAAAATGACTATATGTGAAGTTGTGTTTATGACCAATAATTTTTGAGAAATTGGCATTACTATTGATAATTATTTTATAGAATTTTTAGTGTGTTTTAGGGATATAGCTAGACACAATAGAGGAAGTTATATAATAGAAAGTATAGTCACGTGAATAGTTTAGACCGGATTTTAAAGTTTATAATAGCAGTAGCTACTTTGTTATTAATTGTTGATTTGTTTGATTTTTTTAGTAATAATGTAGTCAGTTATCTATGTTACAGTGCATTAGGTGTGTGTACTGCTATTCTCATTTACATAAGTAAGACTTGTGAAAAAGAGAAGAAAGAGAATAAATAATAGAGATATCACTATAGCCTTTTTATAAAAAAAGAGAGCTTAGTGCTCTCTTTATATTTCATGTCTTATACTTGATAAGTAAAGGCATTTATGTTCATACCAGCCCCTACGGAAGCAAAGAGGATTATATCTCCTTTTTCTAACTGGTGTGGATCTAGTTGTTTGTTGATAATCATATCATATAAGGTTGGTAATGTCGCTACGCTACTATTCCCTAGTTTTTGGATATTCATAGGCATGATATGCTCTGGCATTTCCATCTCGTATAATTCGAAGAAACGTTTTACGATGGCTTCATCCATTTTTTCATTGGCCTGATGTATCATCACCTTTTTGATTTTGCTGATATCTATTCCACTTTTATCTACACAGCTCTTCATTGCTAATGGGACATTAGTTAGTGCAAATTCATAAATCTTTCGCCCAAACATCTTGATGTATTTAGTGTTCTCATCTAAGTCAGGATTGTATGATTTGCCATAGTGAATGAAGAAAGCCTCGTCTAGTGTATAACTAGCAGACTCTACAGATAGTATTCCTCCTTCTTCATTAGTTAGTTCTAATATAGTAGCTCCTGCACCATCAGCATAGATCATAGAGTCTCTATCGTGTAAGTCTATTACACGTGATAGTGTCTCTGCTCCGATGACTAGACATCTCTTAGCCATACCTACTTTCATAAATGCATAAGCTTGTATCACGCCTTGTAACCAACCTGGACACCCAAAAAGAACATCAAATGCTACACATGATGGATTAGCGATTTTCAGATTGTGTTTTACTCTTGAGGCTAAGCTAGGTACAATATCAGACTGTAAAGTACCGTGTTTTACATCTCCGAAGTTATGCGCAAAAATAATGTAGTCTAATGTCTCAGGATCTATACCTGCATTTTTGATAGCATGCTCAGAAGCGATAGTACCGATGTCACTAGTAGTTAATCGATTTTCTACATATCTCCTTTCTTCGATACCTGTTATCTGTTGTAGTTTATAAGCTGTACGTTGGTTAGTATCCTTTAATGGTTGACCGTGTTCGTCTCTGAAGTCAAATTGATCAAAGGTGGTATTATCTATTACTTTAGTAGGGATGTAGCATCCTGAACTTATTATTTTAATATTCATCATATCGTTTTTGGGTTAATTGTAAGGTAAACTTAGAACTTTATATTTATTAATGATAAGTTTTTCTTGATTTTTTTGAAGTATTCTAATGTAGTATTTTGATTTCGTATTATTTCTTGAGTAGGTATATAATAATAATGCCAATATGTAATATTTATTGTGTGATATTACATATTGGCATTAAGAGAAGCGGTATGTGATCTTACCGTATTATTTTTTATAAAGTGTATTCTTGTACTTAGTGAGCTGATCTACTGTTTTAGTATCATCAGTAGAGGAGAAGTATTTAATGACTGTGTCTAAGAATTTCTCAGTCGGTTTAAAATCATAATGCATCTGCTTATTCAGAGCTTTGAAAGTTTCCTGTAGTAGAGTAGGGTTGTTTTTTAGTTCTTTAAAGTTGATTCGATATCCGTTAAATATGTATCTCAGACCATCTAGGTTTCCTTTTAGTGGTATACTACCGTGGTCTTCTCCTTCATAGGCTACATATTTATAGCTCAGTGTAGCAGGAGTGTTTTTACTTAATAATGTATCAAATTCTTTAATTGCGCTATAGTGATCAGTTAGATGCCCTTTGTTTTCGCTTTCACCTACTTGCGTTAAGAATAGTCGTCTGTGTTTAAAGTCTTGGTTTATCCCATCAGTATATTCTCTTAGTATAACCTTATTGTCCCACCATATACTAGGATCGTGTACGATATAAGCGTTAAACATATCAGTATAGTTTAGTAGATTATTTAAAGCTGTAATCCCTCCAAACGAGTGACCGATTAGTATTTTATAATCAAGGGTTCTATAGTTCGTGTCTATATAACTAAATACTTCTTCTTTTAAGAAACGGAAGAAGGTATCGTTGCCCCCGTTTTCTCCTTTTATTTTTTTAGATTGTTCAGTAGACATGCTCTCACTAGTTACTTTAGTAGGAGTCAGGTCTCTTGTTCTATTGGTATTGACCACTCCTACTATGATCATCTCTGGGATAGAAGGGTATGGATATCTACTTAGCTTATCTAGATAGGCTGTTAGATAATTAAAGTTGCTTTCACCATCTAGTAAGTATATGACAGGATACTTCTGATCGGGATATTGTGTATCGTTATAAGCAGGAGGAAGGTAGACCTGTATCTTTCTATCTTCGTTAAGCACTTTAGATTGGATTGTATATGTTTTTCCTATTTCTATCGCTTCTTGAGCAGTGATGGTATGCGTAAATAATAGTGATAGAGATAGTAATAATGTGTAGAATAATTTCTTCATGATATGAGTAATGATTGTTTTGTGTTTGGATACAAATATAAGTTCTTATTTATAATTGTTCTAATTTGTGAAATTATAATTCCTTTTAGAGAACAAATAATCTGTAGTTATTATCTTGTGTGGATTAAAGAGACGGTTGAAAATGAATAGATTAATTATTGTTTTTGTTGCACTTATTAGTGCATTTTGCGCTTTTGGCCAAAGCGCAAAAAAACCAATAGAGGTAAAGGTATTAGACTCCACTGTGAAGGATAATAGCCTAGCTACTATTGTAGTAATGAATAACTCTAATGATACGTATTGGTTCCCTTGGGATACTTCAGAGTTAGCTTATGGAGCTAGTGTAGGTAGTACATACGAGAATCAAGTATATGTATTAAAACAAAGAGTGTATAATAAGGCAAGTCATATCGATGAGCCTATGCTGATGAGTGGGGATTATGATTCGGATAGTCTATTAGCCAAGTGGCAAGAAAAGCTGAAAAATAAGAAGGTAACAGACTATGTGATCATAAAGCCGAAAAGCTTCGTACAGCTAAGGTTGCCTTTTAAGTCAGAACTGACTGTAGCTCCGACATGGTATGCATGTAAGGATAATGTAAGTGATGGCGGATATAAGTATTATGTATCTTATGTATATAATACTAAGGCAATGGAACAAGTACTAAGCCCTAAGCTACTAGAAGAGGTGAAGAAATTAGGATATAAAATTTATAAGGCTCCACTAGAGTCTAACAAGGTTCCTATCGCGAAATAATAAAAAGAGAAGTATATCCCATATACTTCTCTTTTCGTCTAAAAAACAGCTGTATAAAAACTTTATACGAATTATTGGCATTGGTAAAAGTACTTATATCTAAATGGATATTATATGATAGTTATCAGTTTGTCTAAAAACTATATTATTGTAGAGAAGTTTACTTTTACTTCATACACACAGTGATTATTAGGGAGTAGCCTAGGTAAGGAGATTGTTTATAGATGAGATGTGTTATTCTTAGCTAAAGTGTATGAGGAGGCAGAGATTCCTCTGTGCATCCAGATAGCTTTTAGTCTTATAGCAGTTATGTTGCTATTGATTCTATATAAGAAGAGAGATATTTCCATCTTCAGTCCGTTGTTTTGTTTTAAATAACGGATTCACTACAGACTCATAACGGACTCACTACGGACTCAGATCAAGGAAGACTGAATGAAATGTGATAGGATACTGAAGTGGACTTAGTAGAAAATAGAGGGGTACAGAAGATTGTACTTTTTGACTATATAGACAGATGTTTTACTTAGTAATAAAGGATTTCAGTAAAGAAATCTATTTATAGGATAAAGATACAGTATCTTATGTTGTAATAAGAGGTGATGCAGCTAAATATTTGATTTATTGATGTATTAGTTGTTTTTGCTTTGAATAGTGAATGGTTTTATTGGATATTGTAATTTAAATTTGCTTGAGAGGTTACAATTATAGTTCACAAGTTATTTAAAGTTTTTAAAGAAGAATTGTCTTAGTTAATAGGACAATTCTTTTTTTATGTAGAGGTGGGATATTTTACTAACTGTAAAATCTAGATTATCTTTGAGATCTAAAATAGATACTGCACATGCTTGATAATAAATATACTTCCTTATACTTTACCTCATTAGTAGATATTATCAATAATACTGACTTGACTACTCGTGCTAAGTATCGCTTGCTTAGAAATCTACTGGAGAAAATATGTAAGAATGTAGTGAAGGATGAGGTGATCAGTCTATCTAATCTATTCTCTCGTTTATCCTTTATATGTAATAAGTATAATGCGAGCCGTGTCATTCACAGTTTTAGGATGATTAGTAATGACTTGACTAAGTATGATTCGGCAGAGTTAGAGCTATATCTAGCGACATACTGGATGGATGTAAATGATTTTATCTCCTATGTATTTCAGGTGCCTGTACCTGATGTGAACAGGTCATACTACCCATTTCCTATTCAGAGATTAGCCTTGAAGCATAATGAGTTTGAGCAGATCATTGATAAGTTGAGGGTTAATGTCTTGAGTATAAAGGATAATTTACTCTTATGTGATGTAGAGAGTGCTGAAGATGGACTGCCTATACGAGTACAGATTAATGAAGAAGGAGTGAATGCTACGTTTAGCTCAATAGAGAAAATATGGAAGGGAGCTACTCTACATTTGATTAATGTAGGGGTAGATGATCAGCAGATATATCATCCGAAGATATTTATTCTAGAGCCAGATTATCTAATAGATGTGTCTGCTATAGCAGAGTGTTTTCAAGACTATGGGACTTCTTCATTGAGCTTTATAAAATCGAAGTTCGATGAGATACCTAATAATAAGTATCTACTCATCGGTAACTTTGCTAATGCTGTCATGGATGAATTAGTAGGAGCAGAGGATGCACACACAGTAGACTTTGATACAGTCTTTGTTCATCACTTTGAGAATTATCCTTTTGAGCATACGGCTTGTTCAGATATCTTAGATATAGAACAGTTTAAGCAATATCGATATGACTGTGAAACTCATTTTAATACGATCAAGAGAGTATATCTAGAAGAGTTCGTACACTATGGTATTACGAATGAGGGAGACATTAATTTAGAGCCAAGTTTTCTATGTAATATTTATGGTGTACAAGGGCGTTTAGACCTTCTTCACAGTATAAAGAAAGATAATCTAAAGACAACTATCGTAGAGCTGAAGTCTGGTGGGACGGTCTATCCTGATGATGGGGTAGGGGTGAAACCTAATCACACTGTACAGCTATATTTATATCACCTCATGCTATCTGTGGTATATGATATACCCTATCGAGAGATAGGAAACGAGAAGTATCTGAGTGGCTTTATTTTTTATAGCAAACCAAGAACTAATAATCTTCGTAAAGATCAGATCAACCTTCGTCGAGTGCAGGCGATATGTGAATTGAGAAATAGAATAGTACTGAATGAACATATCTTAAAGTTAGATGATTTAGATAAAGTGGCGCTCTTACTCCACTATGTAAAAGGGGAGAATATAGTGCGTAACCCTAATCTGAATACCAAGTTTAAGGACATGCTCCATAAGCAGATAGATGTGTTTACGTCTGTGCTAGAGAAGTGTTCAGAGTTAGAGCGTACTTATTTCTATTCTTTTGTCAGCTTTATCGCAAGAGAACAATACATTAGTAAGTTAGGAGCCAGTGACTATGAAGGGAGTCATGGGTTGGCAAGCTTATGGATAGACAGTGCTGAGGTCAAAAAAGATAAGTATAGTATCTTATATGATCTAGAGATTATAGAGAATAAAATCTTCGAAGAAGAGAAGCAGATTACCTTTAGGCGTACATTAGTAGATGACTTTGTCAACTTTAGAAAGGGAGATGTCTGTGTGTTATATCCTCGAGATCATGATACTGATACAGCTGTGAAGCATCAGATATTTAAATGTACGATACAGAGCATTACCAAAGAAGCGGTGACAGTAGTGTTTCGACATAAGCAGAGAGGGATTAACTATTTTAGTCAATATCGCTTATGGGCGCTAGAACGCGACTCTATGGATTCTTCTTTTACAAGTATGTATAAGAGTCTATTTGCGTTTATGAACGCACCTAAGAATAAGAGAGAAGTAATCCTCAATGTGCTACCTCCTAGACAAGGGATAAATTACGGATACTATAAGCCTACTCTTTCTGTAGAACAGAATAGGATATTAAACAATGCGTTGTCAGCAGAAGATTACTTTGTACTAAATGGACCTCCTGGTACCGGTAAGACTTCTCACATTATTAAGGAGCTCGTAGAAGAATTATATACCAATACCAATCAAAATATACTACTTCTAGCCTATACTAATAAGGCTGTGGATGAGCTATGTGGTGCGGTGACAGATGCGCTGGAGCATGTATCTACCATAGATAAGTTTGTGCGTATAGCTAGCCCGTTATCTAGTAGTCAGAAATATGCTGATCATCTAGTCAGCACGATTATTAAGCGAGAGAGCGAGGCGTTAGAGAAATCGGGTAGGCGATTCACTAGAAATGTTTTGTCTAATATTATACGTAATAATAGAGTGTTTCTATCTACAGTAGCTACTATGTCTAGTAAGAATGATGTGTTCAAGTTAAAGAAATTCGATACAGTTATCATAGATGAGGCTTCTCAGATATTAGAACCTCAGATTATAGGGTTATTGCCTAAGTGTAAAAGGTTTATTATGATCGGTGATCACAAACAGCTTCCGGCGATAGTGGTACAGAGTGATACATTGTCTAAGACTAATAATCCTCTGCTAGAACAGATCGGGTTAGCAGATAGGCGCAATTCATTATTCGAACGATTATATAACTTCTGTGAGCTGAATAAATTAGATTATGCACATGACACTCTTACTTATCAAGGGCGTATGCATAGAGACATCGCTGCGTTTCCTAATGTAGCGTTCTATGAAGGCAAATTAAAAGAAGCTTATACGTTAGAGAACTTAACTACAGTAGCTAAAAGTAATCTAGAGAGACAAGTAGCTCCGTTAGACTTAAAGCCTGTAGCTAGTGATCCACTAAGTGCAATATTGGCACAGAGGAGAGTGATCTTTGTCAATGTGGAAGAACACCATGCAGGACAACAGAAGAAAACGAGTGAGAAAGAAGCTGATTTTGTTGTCTGTCTATTACAGAAGATTGAGCAACTTAATCTACTAAACGGTGATAGTACAGACTTGACAAAACGCGTGGGAATTATAGCTCCGTTTAAGAATCAGATAGCACTGATTAAAAATAAGCTAGAAGGAAGTGATATACTAAATGCAGAGGATATAGTAGTAGATACAGTAGAACGTTTTCAGGGAGGGCAGAGAGATATTATTATTTATTCGTTTACGATTAATGAAGTACTTCAGTTAGATGGGGTAGTGAGTCTTAATGATGATCAGTCAGTAGACCGTAAGTTAAATGTGGCTCTGACTCGTGCAAAAGAGCAAATGATTATTTTAGGCAATGCTGAGGTGCTTAGTCATAATAGTATATATAAAGAGCTGATCACTCATATTAAAGAACAAGGCGGTTACTTCGAATACGATAGTTTATAGTTAACAACATTGTTAGTAACTATGTTGATAACCCTGTTAATAAGAGTTGTTTAATTATTGAAAATGTTGATAACTATAGAAGATGATTATTCCTTATAATTGCTATTTGGTTTATAACTTATTGTATTAGTGTGGTTTGTTTGTTTTTTTAAGTTGAGGTTATGACTGTATATAATGTGGATAAGATGAATTATAGTTATTAACAATATTGTTGATAACTATAGAAGTACGACATAGTAACTTGGGTCAAAAAGAACATAGTAGAGCATAAAAAAACGCCATCGTAATGATGGCGTTTTCTGTATAGATAAATCTGTTAAGATAAGTTCTCCATATAAACTTCGATAGGAGCACAAGAACAAATTAAGTTTCTGTCACCGTAAGCATCGTCAATACGACGTACAGTAGGCCATAATTTGTTTTCAGCTACATAAGGAAGTGGGTAAGCCGCTTTCTGTCTTGAGTATGGAAGATCCCAGTTATCAGCAGTTAATAAGGCTAATGTGTGAGGAGCATTCTTAAGCTCGTTCACAGGGTTTTCGATAGTTGCATTCTCAATTTCTTGACGGATAGAAGCCATAGCATCACAGAATCTGTCAAGTTCTTCTTTGCTCTCACTTTCTGTTGGTTCGATCATTAATGTACCAGCTACTGGGAAAGAAACTGTAGGAGCGTGGAAACCGTAGTCGATAAGACGTTTAGCGATATCTGTTACCTCGATACCTTTTTCTTTAAACTCACGTACGTCTACGATCATCTCGTGTGCAGCACGTCCTTTCTCACCTGTATAAAGGATAGCGTAGTGCTCCTCTAAACGAGATTTCATGTAGTTAGCATTTAAGATCGCTTGTTGTGTTACTTTCTTAAGACCCTCAGTTCCTAACATAGCGATGTAACCGTAAGAGATTAAACACACTAATGCAGATCCGTAAGGAGCAGCAGAGATAGCAGTAATTCCTTTCTCTCCACCTACCTTAACGATAGGGTTAGTAGGTAAGAATGGTACTAAGTGCTCAGCCACACAGATAGGTCCTACACCAGGCCCACCACCTCCGTGAGGAATAGCGAAAGTCTTGTGTAAGTTTAAGTGACATACATCAGCCCCGATATTAGCAGGGTTAGTGATAGCTACCTGTGCATTCATATTAGCACCATCCATATATACTTGTCCTCCGTTATCGTGGATGATTTGAGTAATCTCCATGATAGCAGACTCATATACACCATGTGTAGATGGGTAAGTCACCATAAGACAAGATAAGTTATCTTTATATTGTTCAGCTTTAGCTTTTAAGTCAGCCACGTCGATATTCCCTTCAGGAGTAGTTTTAGTTACGACTACTTTCATACCAGCCATAGCAGCAGAAGCAGGGTTAGTACCGTGTGCAGAAGCAGGAATAAGTGCGATATCGCGTTGGAAGTCACCTCTAGAGTGGTGGTATGCACGGATAGCCATAAGACCAGCGTACTCTCCTTGAGCTCCAGAGTTTGGTTGTAATGTAGTACCAGCAAAACCAGTAATCACATTTAACTTCTCTTCTAATCCGTGTAGCATCTCTAAGTATCCTTGTGCTTGATCAGCAGGTACGAATGGGTGAACGTTGTTCCACTGTGCATTACTCAATGGTAACATCTCAGCAGCAGCATTCAATTTCATTGTACAAGACCCCAAAGAGATCATAGAGTGGTTAAGAGCTAAGTCTTTACGCTCTAATTTTTTGATATAACGCATTAACTCAGTCTCAGAGTGGTAGCTGTTAAATGCAGCGTGCTCTAAGAACTTAGAAGTACGTTTTAGTTTATCTTGGTATTTAATTTCAGTGCTTAATGCAGTTACTTCTGTAGCTGTCTTACCAGTAGCTTGAGCGAATACATTAACAATAGCATTGATGTCAGCTAATTCTACAGTCTCGTTTAATGAGATAGAGATAGTGTTTGCATCGATATAGTTGAAGTTAATAGAGTTTGCTTCAGCGATAGGTTTCACTTTAGCAGCGTCAGCTTTCACTAAGATAGTGTCAAAGAAGTTAGCGTTAAGTTGTTCAATACCTAATTTACCTAATTCAGTAGCTACAGTTACTGCTTTTGCATGGATTAAAGAAGCGATGTTAGTCAATCCTTTAGGTCCGTGGTAAACAGCGTAGAAACTTGCCATAACAGCTAATAATACTTGAGCAGTACAGATATTAGAAGTAGCCTTCTCACGTTTGATGTGTTGCTCACGAGTTTGTAGAGCCATACGCAGAGCGAAGTTACCATCAGCATCTTTAGATACTCCGATGATACGACCTGGCATACTACGTTTATATTCTTCTTTAGTAGCGAAGAAGGCAGCGTGAGGACCTCCGAATCCTAATGGAATACCAAAACGTTGAGTAGTACCTACTACTACGTCAGCACCCATTTCTCCTGGAGGCGTTAATAATACTAAAGACATGATATCAGCAGCTACAGCTACTTTAATGTCTTTTGCTTTTGCTTGGTTTATAAAGTCAGCATAGTCAGCTACGATACCGTGTTTACCAGGGTATTGTAAGATAGCACCGAAGAATTCTTCTGAGAAGTCAAAATCTTCGTGGTTACCTACTACTAACTCTACACCAAATGGAGTAGCACGAGTCTGTAATACTGATAAAGTCTGTGGTAAGATTTCTTCAGAAACGAAGAATTTCACTACGTTATTTTTCTTTTGATCTCTTGTTCTTACGTCGAATAATAAGATCATAGCTTCAGCAGCTGCAGTTGATTCATCTAATAGAGAAGCATTTGCAATCTCCATACCAGAAAGCTCGATAACAGTAGTTTGGAAGTTTAATAAAGCTTCTAAACGACCTTGAGCTACTTCAGCTTGGTAAGGAGTATAAGCTGTATACCATCCTGGGTTTTCAAATACGTTACGGATAATAGCAGCAGGAACTACTGCCTCATTATATCCTAAACCAATGAAAGAACGGAATATTTTATTTTTGTTTCCTAATGCTTGAATGTGAGATAAGTACTCATACTCAGTCATTGCAGGAGCAAGGTTTAAGTCTTCTTTAAGACGGATTGCGTCTGGAAAAGTTTCGTTGATTAATTGTTCAATGCTATCAGCTTTCACTGTTTTAAGCATCTCTGCCATATCCTCAGGACGAGGACCAATGTGTCTTAATGCAAATGCGTTTGTTTTCATTTGGACAATAAATAAAAGTTGTGTTTAATCACACAAAAATAACCATTAATCTGACAATTGTATCTTTATATCGATTAATTTTGAAAAGTGATTACGCATTGCGCTTGTTAGATTGATAATTAATATGGATTTGTTAAAAAACAGAATAGTTGCTCTTTATTTAAACGGAAGTGTTCACGTTTCCTTAGCAGTATTTGCTTTGGTACAAATGACATTTTATTTCTGTCACCTTCCATTTGATGCAGCTGTGTCTGTTTTGGCTTTTACAGGAACACTTTTTTCTTATAATTTCATTAAGTATGCAGAGGTAGTCTATAGACATAAAACTCCATTTACGCTTCGGTTAAAGGTCATTATAGGGATAAGTATTATCGCGTTGCTTATAGGTACTATGGCTTTCTTTATGTTGAATTGGAAGGCACAGTTGGTCACTTTGAGCTTATTGGTGTTGTCAGTTTTATACGCTATCCCTATTAGTAGCAATAGAAGTAATCTGCGCAACCTGGCAGGGCTTAAAGTGTATATTGTCTGTCTGTGTTGGGCTACTGTAACGCTTATAGTACCGGTGATGAATGCGGATATACCAGTCAGTTGGGATATTGTAGTTAAGTTTATACAGCGTTTTATTTTAGTGTTTATTCTAATCGGGATATTCGAAGTTGTTGATTTACAATACGACGACAAGTATTTAAAGACCTTACCTCAAATGCTTGGAATAGCTAATACCAAGTGGTTGTTGGGATTGTTACTAATTCCTTTTTATGTTATCGAATTTTTTAAGGTAGGCTATCAGCCTATACAAGCGTGGAATAACTTATTGATTGTTCTTCTTACGCTGTTCTTTATTTATTATGCATCTCCTAAACGCACCAAATTCTTTACGCTATTTTGGGTAGAGAGTGTACCTATTGTTTGGTGGTTAATTGTTGTGGTTCAGGGAAATGCTAGTTTATAAGAATAAAAAAGACCAAGCAGTGCTCAGTCTTCATTTACATATTCTAGTATATCAGCTGGTTGACAATCTAACTCTTTACAGATTGCCTCCAATGTACTAAAGCGTATGGCTTTCGCCTTATTGGTCTTGAGTATGGATAGATTACTCACAGTGATACCTACACGCTCAGCCAACTCATTAAGCGATATCTTTCGCTTAGCCATCATGACATCAAGGTTTACTATTATTGGCATATCGTGGGGTTATATGGTTAGTTCTGCATCTTCTTTTAGACGCAAATGTTGTTTCAATACTTCTACAATCATCAGCAAAATTAAGGGAATAAAGAACATTGTGAAATTAAAATTACCTTTTACAGCTTCTAGGTTATATAGAGAGGCTATTCTCGATGCTTCGTAGGTAGATAGATATTCAAGTAGGTTCTCATAAATAGCAAGACCTAAAAGTATAGAAGCTAGTATTTTTATACGTTTAATTTGAAAACGAGTAGCAGTCTCTCCTTTGTACAAAAACTTTAGAATAATAAAGCTATTGTATAAGCCATAGATTATAAAGCCTACAAAAATAAATGAACTCATTATCATAACAGTTCTAAGAAATGAATAACTAAAAGGAACGTCATCTACACGAATTCTACTTGTTGAATCAGTTACTATTATTTTAGATGAGTTATGATTAGTAGTTAGTTTTGCATTGTATTCTGTACTGTTTTTTATTGTTATATAGTAGGGATTTGTCAAAGTAGTGCTCCCGCTGTCATATCCTTCATTAAAACCTCTTTTCATATCCTTAAAATGGTTGTTAAAGGAAAATAAATAAGCAATGATTAATAATATGGTTAGAAATTTTAGTTTCATAAAATCAAGTTATATGGTTAGTTCAGCACTTTCTTTTAAAGTTAAATGTTGCTTTAATACTTCAACAATTAATAACAGAATTAAAGGAATAATAAATAATGAAAAATCATAGTCATACTTAACTAAGTCTAGATTATAAATATTAGCTACTTCTTGTTGTTCTTTGTTTGAATAAAAAATATAAATATTCCCTAATACAGGTAGAATCAGGTGAAAATAAGCTAGGAGTTGTAGTCGTCTTATCTGATTATTAGATACTATATTACCACTATATAAGTTTTTAAAGAATTTTATAAATACAATAAAAATAACAGGATACAGGAATATACTAAGTATACCTAATAAACCTATGAAGAAATTACTAACCCCGTTTGAATATTGTTTAGGAACTTCTACTTCAATAGTCTCTTTTATTTCACGTATTTGTATATCAGTAGTTTTTTTATCTGTTAGAGATAAATGAAGGTCAGAGGTTTCACTAGGAGTCTGTTTAACGACTAAAGTAGTATACGTTTTATCATCATGACACTCTGGAGCTTCATTATACCCTTGTTGAAAATCTCTAAAGTGTACACAAAGATTGGCTATATATAATACAATAAATATAATTGCAAGTAATTTCAGTTTCATAATCTAGGTTTAGAATAATACATTTATTAATCGTTCACATAATGCTACTAAAAGCATAGCCCAATGGATTAGTAATTTTATCATCGTTAGTAATTTAGTTGGTTAATAGTGATTCAAAAGTATATTTTATTTTTTATAAAACAAATAATATTTGTTGTTATTCGATAAATACTTGTCTCAAAACGTCAAAAATATCTTTTTTGGATACTTGGAGGTTATAGCAGAGTTTTAAGAAAAGCTCTTTTTTAGTTGTGTCTAAAAATGTTATATTTGCAGTAATATAAAAAGACAAAGATGATACAACTAGTAAATAACATGAAAGAAAACGGGAACGTTGTTTTCGTTTTAAGTAGTGAGAACAAAGGAATTATTGAGGTTCCTGCATTCTTAAATGATTTCGTAAAAGCATTTGAAGAAGGAAAAAAAGAAGAGGACTTTGCTAAAGTAGGAAGTCAGTATTTCTTTTTCGTAAAAGAGAATGAGAACTTAGAGAAAATGCGTTTGGCAGGTAATAGCGTTCGCAAACAATTAGATAAAAAAGCTGACAACCTAACTATCGTTGGTAATGGTGCTTCTACATTAGCTTTAGTAGAAGGATTTATGTTGTCAAACTACCAATTCTTAAAGTACTTCAAAGAAGCAGAAGAAATGAAGTACGCTTTAGTAGGTGTTGAGGTAAAAGGAGATTTCACAGCTAAACAAATCAGTGATTTAAACAACACTGTAAAAGCAGTGTATTGGGCTCGTACAATGGTAAACGAACCTGTAAACTTCTTAAATGCTACTCAACTAGCAACTGAAATAGAAGCTTTAGGTAAAGAGGCTAACTTCTCAGTGAAAGTATTAGGTCGCAAAGAGATTGAAGACTTGAAGATGGGTGGTTTATTAGCTGTTAATAAAGGATCTATCGATCAACCTACTTTTACTATAATGGAGTACAAACCAGCTAATCCAATCAATAAAAAGCCTATCGTATTAGTAGGTAAAGGAGTAGTGTATGATACAGGAGGTTTAAGCTTAAAACCAACTGCAGGTTCTATGGACTCTATGAAGAGTGATATGGGAGGTGCAGCATGTATGGCAGGTACTATCTATGCAGCAGCTTTAAATGAAGTGAATGTTCACGTTATCGGATTAGTTCCTGCTACAGATAACCGTCCTGGAGGAAATGCTTATGCTCCTGGTGATGTAATCACTATGTATGATGGTACGACTATCGAGGTGCTAAACACAGATGCAGAAGGACGTATGATCTTAGCAGATGCTATTGCTTATGCTACTCAGTATGACCCAGAGGTTATTATTGATGCGGCTACGCTTACAGGTGCAGCTTTAGTAGTAGCTGGAGATATGGCATCTTGTATTATGGGGAATGATGAGCAGACTATCGATGCTATTATCGCTTCAGGATACAACGTACACGAGCGTTTAGCTAAGTTACCTTTCTGGGATGACTATAAAGACTTGCTAAAATCTAATATTGCCGATATGAAGAATATCGGAGGGCGTTTTGCAGGTACTATCACAGCAGGTAAGTTCTTAGAGCACTTCGCTAAAGCACCTTATGTACATATCGATATCGCTGGTCCAGCATGGATGGATGCACCAAGAGATTACAAAGGTAATGGTGGTACAGGAAGTGGAGTACGTACTTTAGTTGACTTCTTGACTAACTATAAAGGATAATATCTAATCAGGATATAAAGAGTGAGAACGAGAGTAGTATAACTACTCTCGTTTTTTTATAGTTGTATTTATAGTTTTATCATATTTTTGTTGCCTTATAAAAAATTATAACAATGAATAACTTAGCAGAAACAACCACTTTTATACCTGTAGATAAACATAATATACACCTAATTCTTCCTTTAGCAGAGAAGATTTGGGAGGATACTTACCTTCATATTATCGGGCAAGAACAGATAGATTATATGCTACCGATGATGTATAGTGACGAGCGTATATTAGGTGAACTAAAAGAAGGGTACCAATGGGAACTGTTAATGCAAGGGGATGAGTTATTAGGCTATACGAACTATAAGCTTATGGAGGATAATCGTGTGTTTCTTTCTAAGTTGTATACCAATGTGTATAAACAAGTAAAGGGCTTAGGGCATTTTATGTTTGAGCACGTAGTAGACTACGCTAAGCGAGAGGGAGCTACTGCTGTATATCTTACTGTGAATAAAAATAACCAACGTGCTATAGACTTCTATATCCGCAATAATATGAAGTGTATAGAGTCTAAGACTTTTGATATCGGTGGTGGATATGTAATGGATGATTATATCTATCAGTTAGATTTATAATAACAAAAAAGGTTAGCCAATGGCTAACCTTCTTTGTTAGAACATCAGTTCTATTACTCTATAAGTGAATTCATATTCATAAATACTCGGTTGCTCGTTAGGCATAGACTTGACTACTGTTTTTACCTTAGCAGTCAGTGGTAGATCCTGAGCATTATAAGTGTATTCTATCGTAGTTAGAAGATCGCTATTCTCTATTTTAACGACATTGTTTTGTTGGTTATAATTAGTATACATCAGTTCATTAGCACTGAGGGAGTTTGACACATTATAAGCATAAGGCAAATAAGCAAATGGGTAGTTTTTTTGGTCATAAGTATAGATTGTCTTATAGCTATCTAGGTTGATTAACTTTAGATTGTTATTAGGATCATAGATAAAGTCGGTTACTTCAGGATCAGAATACTGTGGCTTAGAAGATATCTCTATAGAACCAGGCAAGTCTAGCCTATTATAGACTATCTTACTTACTCTAGACTCGTCATAGTATAAATCCTTAAACTCTGTGTACTGCAGTATCTTGTTGTCATATACTAGGTCTAAGCTCATTTTATTCTCTCCATAGGTGACCTTGCGTAGTAGATTATTCTCATCTAACTCCATTGTAGCATTGAAGGAACTAGTAGGTGCTCCATTCTCTACTAAGTAAGATTCTACGGAAGTCAGTTGACCTAAATCATTATAATTAAAGTCATATTTAGTGATAGATACCTCTGTACTAGAAGTAATTCCATCTACTACATTCACATTATCGATAAGGGTTGAGCTATCTACTGGGACATAGTTCTTCTCAACAACTTGGCTCACTACAGTCAGCTTCTTTATTTGTGCGTTTGGACTTACCTTTTCTGTAGAGTAACTATTCATACTTCCAAGAAGGAATAATAATGACATTAATAGTAGATTTCTTCTCATTTCTTTTCAGGGTTATTAATTACTGAGATATAGGGTTTAAGTATACTCTTCTAGAAGAACCCAAAATCAAAAAGCCAAGCACTATCGTATAAACCTCTTTATAGTACTAATCGTTTTGGACTAGTAGAGGCCACTCTTTTTGGTTGAGTATATCTATCTATACTTTTAGATAAAGTTAATGTTTTAACATATAACTACATCAATTTTCTAATTCTAATTTTAGTATAGCTAGTTTTATCGCGTTATAATATGGTTAGATAGCTAGTATTAATAAGCTATTAGTCTATTTTCTTTTCTTGTTTTTTAGACGGGTTACCTCTAATTCTTTATAATAAAACTCATATTCACATGTCACTCTACTATCTAGTGCATTTATTTTAGAAGTCTTTCTAACTCTAGCTGTGATCGGTAGGTTCTCTGTATTATACGTATAATTTATCGTAGTGATGTGTTCATCATCTTCGAACTCCACAATGTTGTTTTTAGGAGCATATGTAGTAAAGGTCAGCCAGTCTATAGACATATAGTAGAATGGATTATAGTAATATGGTTGCCCTTCTAGCATATATCGCTTATCATCATACCTAAAAGAGAATACTTCTAGAGGATTCTTATAGGTACGCACATTTTGATTAAGGTCATACGTGAAGTCAAGATTGATGACTTCATTAGGTTTGCTTTCATTACCTAATCGAGCATGTACAGGCAACTGATGCTTATCATACGTAAATGTATTAACGACTAGCTCTTTAAACTCTGGTTCATAATGTGTGATTTGATGAAGGATATTGTCTTTATAAACAGTTTTTAACTTATCAGTATCTTCATCTAGTGATATGGTCGTCAATTGTTTTTTATCATTTAGTACTACTCCTAAGTTAGAGGGATTAGTTGTTTTTCCATTGATGATATTACTAGAATACGTATTGACTAGTTGACCATATTCATCATAGGTAAATAAGAAGTTGCGTACTTCTGTCTCTGTATTCTCTTTATCTTTATTTAAGGTATTTGATTTTCCATCTGCATAAGTTTCTGTGATTAGTAAGTAACTTTTTTCTACAGCATGGTCTAATACTGTTGTTTTAAATGTTTTCCCTTTTCGTTTTGTAGTAGAATTAAAACTACCGCAATTCATTAATAGTAATAATAGTGGTGCTATTAAAAGTGTTCTTTTCATTGTTGTCTTGACTAGGCGATAAAAATACAATTATTTTTATACACACGCTTCTATGGGATTTATTTAAACCTAGTACGGATAGTTGGTGTATTTATTTGTGTCTTTATGGTATAATGTTGTTAAAGCTACTTTCTTATTCTTATTTAGTTTAAATAATTTATTATCTTCGCTTCATTAAAATTTATAAGAGATGAGTACAGATACAATAAACCCAAATTTCGATCAGCATAAAGTAAAGCCTAAAGCTCCTAAAATCGAAGAATTAATCAATGAGTGTAAGTCAGTAATGATGGCTACTATCAGCGAGGACGGAACACCATTAGTAAGTACAGCTCCTTATTCTAGAGTAGGAAATGAGTTTCAGATATTAGTTTCTTTTATGGCAAAACATACAAAGAACTTACGTGACCGCAAGCAAGTATCATTCATGTTTGTAGAAGATGAGAGCGTATCTAAACAATTATATGCTAGACACCGTTTAACCTTAGATACTCAAGCAGAGTTAATCGAGAAAGAAAATCCATTATACGAGAAAGCAATCGCTGACTTAAGAGAAAGACATGGTAAGGTAGTAGAAGTATTAGATAACTTGGAAGACTTCATCATGTTTAACTTTAAGCCAGTTAAAGGTTCTTATGTGAACGGATTCGGTAGTGCATACTTCGTAGATGAGAATCTAGAAGTGATGGAACACAGAAGAGGTGCTCATGGACAACATAACGTAGATCAAAAGTAATAACTATATTTTTATTAACGGAAGAAGCCTTTATTTCCTTATTGGAGTAAAGGCTTTTTTTATTGTACTATAAAATAGTAGTTTTGAAGACAGAAGATTATTTTGATTTATGACTAAAGGACAAGTACATATTCGCTGTTCTAAATGCGGAACATTTAATGTAGATACAGATAACTGTATATCATGTGGACATGCATTGAATATGGTACAGCAACGTGAAGAAGAACGCAAGCACCTAGAACGCGAACGCATCGCTAAGGCATTAGCCGAAGAGCCTTCTGCTATAGAGAAGTTTTTACTCCGTATGACGAAGCATCCGTGGCTGCTAGTACGTTTATTTTTTAAGCTAGTCTATGGCGTTTGGTTTACTGTGATGGCAGTGACTATGTTTATAGCTTGGCTAATCGGGATGATAGTAGCATGAGTGTATTGAAGCATTGGACTTTTATCACTATGCTAGTAGTGGGGGGAGCTATCTATACAGCACAGCGTCTGGAGGTAGCGTTACCATCCTTTATTAATAATTATGTCAACGATATCCTATCTATTCCGCTTACGATGGCAGTGATATTAGTCATTCTACGCCTGTGGAAAGGGAGCACCTATCAGTTATCTCCTCTGATGATCGCTAGTGTAGTTTTATATTATGCTTTTTACTTTGAATATTACCTTCCTCAGCACACTTCTCGTTATACAGCAGATCTATATGATATAGGCTGTTATATCATAGGAGGTATCCTCTTTTATCTCTTACAACAGTATGTGTGGAGCGCGCATAACTCCCTTAAGAAGAAAGTATCAGGTAAATAAATAGCTGTACTTTTTTTGTTTTTATCTATTTAAGAGCTGTTTTTTCTCTCTTTTTAGCAGTTTTGAACTGTTTTTTTTAAGCACATCCCTTTTTTTGACGTTTTTAGGTAGTTAATAGAAAAAAGCTGTATATATTTTTTGATTAGTGTTTTTTTTGTTAAGAGATTGATATTTAGCTATTTATTTGTTTTAAGTATGATTTGGCTATTGTTCTATATCTAGCTTAAAGCCAGTATTCATGGGGTTTTATCGCAGATTGTTCGACAATAGTGGGACAATACACTGAGAATGGTGGAGCTAAGAGATTGTTTGTCGAAGGAATATCCTTTTATACTCCACGTATTCTTCATGTATTGGCTCTTTACACGGTGATGAGTTATTTTGAAGATTTGAGTTTTAATTACAGAGAAGATTCAGGAGGATAAGGCAAAAAATGAAAAAAACGATACCTTTGTACTTCCACTGAGATAGCGTTGTCTAGAAGGTGTTATAACAATTAAAGCGCAGTATGATTACAGTATTTTATACAGATTATTATGAGAATTTATCTGAAGAGAATCTAGAACTAACACTAGAAGAATGTATCGAGATATTCTCAGAGACGATAGATTTAGTGGATAACTTCGTCGGTATTACAGTAGGTGCACACACGATGCAGTTTCACTGTGATGAAGACCGTATCTTAGTAGAGGTGTTAAATCCTCCTACA
This sequence comes from Myroides odoratimimus, assembly GCF_004337635.1. Classification (NCBI taxonomy): domain Bacteria; kingdom Pseudomonadati; phylum Bacteroidota; class Flavobacteriia; order Flavobacteriales; family Flavobacteriaceae; genus Myroides; species Myroides odoratimimus. The sequence goes on along the minus strand of NZ_CP037427.1, from coordinate 554,075 downwards.
TTAGTCAATCCGCAGATGTATGCTGATAAAGCACAATGTCTAGCCATCATTAAAGATATTTATGCAAAACAGCAACTGTTCGTCTATCCGCAGATGAAGCTAGTAGATGTACGCAAAGAGAGTCTTGATGATGTATTAGAAAGAGAAGCTTAATAGACAAGAATAGAAAAGCCTGCTAGACAACCTAGCAGGCTTTTTTGTGAAATCTTTTTTTTGTGAAGGTGTGAAATCGTTTAGTCTTATTATATCAATACATTATGCCTATAGGGCAAGACTGTTAACCGTAAACCGATAACTGTAAACCAATTACTATTTCTTCTGATTAGCGATAATGACTAAGGTTACAGCACCCAATACGAATACTAGACCTATAGCAGACATCCAATCGAAGTGCTCTGCAAAGAATAAGGTACCTACTAGTACTGCTACTACTGGCTCCATAGACCCTAAGATAGAGGTGACAGTACTACCTGCATGCTTCACTGCTAGTACTAGACATAGGTCAGAAATGAAGGTAGCGAATACTCCTAATAGAATAAGATTAATCCAGTCACTCGTAAGAGTTACAGTCTGTATTCCTGTGGTGAAAAGACAGTAGAATAAGAAGATTAAACACCCCATTAATAATACATAGAAGGTCAATGAATCAAAGTTCATCTCTGATATTCTAGATTTATTTAAGCCTACGATATACAGTCCATAGGTGAATATCGTCAGAGCAGAGAGTACTAATCCTGTGATCAGTGAAGGTGAAGCCTCACCGTGTATACACATCATACCCACTCCCACTAGTGATAGAATAGACGCTACTAAGAGTGCGATAGACTTCTTCTCTTTATAGAACATAATCATGACGATACTGACGAATATAGGGTATAAGAAGTGTACAGTAGTGGCTAGACCACTATCTATATACTCATACGCATCGACTAAGAATTTGGCTGTTGCGGCATACAATAACGCCAAGAAAAAGACGACTGCTAGATCTTTAATAGAAATTTTTAAGCTTGTTTTTTTGTACAAACATACTGCGCCCATAGTCACAGATGAAAATAAGAATCGATAAAATAGAATGGTCGGTATGCCTATAGCAGCCACTCCTTCTGGTCGCAAGTTCGGCAGTATCAATGGTAAGGAGAACAAAGGCACCAAACCAAATGTACCCGAAGAAATCAATGCGAATAGAATTCCTTTAAGGTTTTTCATTGTTTTAAAAATCTTTTAATTAAAAATCTGCGCAAAGGTACATTTTCAAGATGGGGTATAGAAGTAGGAGGTATATTATTGTTAATCTCTTGTTTTACCTAGGTTAGGACTGCTTATTTTGATAAGAGATTTGGTAGAGAAAAATTAAGATGATAACGTTTTTCGTAATAATTTTAGAATAAGATAATGAAGGAATAGCGTATCTTTAACATAAAATTCGATATGAAAAGATGTGTGCTATTGATTTTGATAATATTGTCTTTACAGGCGTGTGATAAGGGGGTGGACGTTACCCCACCTACGGATTGGCGATTAGAGAATCTAAATGGACAAGTTAAATCTCGTACTATTTCGAGGTACAAACCAGGCTCTGATGAGGTAGAGGTAACAGTAATTACTTATAGTAAGGAAGGGTATTGTTTAGAGAGTGTGAATCGTACTTTTACTTCTAATGATAATAAAGTTAATTCTATATCAACTCAAGAGAATATAATAGTATATAAGGAATATATAGGAAATAAAAGAGAAGTTAATAAGCTTAATAAAGATCGTAAGTACATCTTTAAAGGTAGTATAACATGGGAGGCAGAAGATAGGTATATACATGAACGAACTTATCTTGGATACACCCCTATCTATGGAACACTAATAGTTAAACTTAATAAGGAAGGCAAAGTAGAATCTTTAAAATATAAGAGTCATAAGGAAGGTGAGTTTAGTCCTCATAGTAACTATAATGTAGTGTATAGCTATGGTGATAAGAATGAGCCTATTAGTTATGTTTTTAATGATATTGCCAATTCAGAAAAAAAAGAATTTTATTTAGTAGAAACAGGTTATGATGACAAAGGGAATATCTTAAAGTTAGAGAGTATTGACCGATCTGGGGAGTTAAATAATTATAAGGTCTATACGTATGAATATTACGATTAATAAAAAATAGCGAAAGGAAAAAGAAATGATGAAGCAGTTAATGTTGGTGCTAGCAGTGATGCTAGTAGGGTGTAAGTCAGAGGGGAGTACTACACCATATAGTGATGCCAAGTTAGAGGGAATTAGAGGAAGGGTAAAGACTGTAACAGAGGTCATACGTCTGTCTGATTCTAATGTTGTGTCACAGAGAATAAGTCTGTATGATGAGAACGGATATAAGATATCGATGGAGTCTCTAGACAATGAGTTAGATACTGAGTTGTTAGAATTTAGTAGTAATGGTATCCTTAAATATGAACCATATAATGGACAACAGCGCATATTAAAAGGATATGACTATGAAGGAGCTGTGATAAGTGAAGCGATACAGAAGTGGTCTTCTCCTGCAGTCTATACCGTAGTTACATCTTATAGTAATACTCCTTCTATGAGTAATACTATAAAAGGGGCAGTAGATAAAGAAGGAAAGGTAAGCTCTATGCAGATGATAGCAAAGGATGGAGAGAGTGTACAGATAAACTCATTGTCGAAGTTTATGTATGATAATAGTGGATATCAGAATGGGTATATACAGAAAGACGTATTAACCTCTACGGATGCTAAATATACTGTAATGAATAAGGGATACGATAGTTATGGGAATATTACGAAGCAGGAAGTATATGTAGAACGGGATGTGCTAGTAAGTGAGAAGGAGATTACGTATGAATATTATGATTAGTGTAGCTCTAATTATGTAAAGAAAAGTGATTAAAATTATGTGATGAGTATTTATAGAAACTAATTATTGTGAATTTTATTGTATAATCTAGTGTTTATGGTGAAATAGGCGATTATTAGTCTTGGAAGTATGGTTAAAATGTGTAATTTGCCCATCTTAAACTAAACACTGACCAATATGAAAATCACAAACGTAATCAGTAAGACGATTGCACATAGTGTACTAGGGGTGACCTTACTGTCTAGTGCGCTAGTATTAGCACAAAAACAAGATCCTATAGTAGAGGCTATCGTAAAAGAAGGAACTACTAATTCTCAGTTAAAGAAGTATGCATTTGAACTAATGGATGTCATCGGACCTCGCTTAGTAGGGACACCACAGATGATGCAAGCACATAATTGGGTGAAGGATCAGTACACTTCTATGGGCTTCGAGGCGCGTAATGAAGAGTATGGAACATGGAAGGCATGGGAGCGTGGTACTACACAGATCACGATGACTTCACCTCGTACTAAGTCATTAGAGGGAATGCAACTGGCATGGAGTCCTGCTTCTAAAAAAGGAGGAGTAGACGGAGAAGTAGTGATATTAGCTGATGTGGCTTCTCAGGCTGACTTTAATGCATGGTTACCTTCTGTAAAAGGGAAGTATGTCATGATCTCTATGCACCAACCTACAGGAAGACCAGACTACCAATGGCAAACTTTTGCTACTGAAGAGTCTTATACTAAAATGAAAGAAGAGAAAGCTGCAGCTGAGAAAGCGTGGGCTACTCGTATCACAAATACAGGATATACAGCTAAGGAATTGCCTAAAGTATTAGAAGATGCAGGAGCTGCTGGTGTGCTAATGTCATACTGGACAGGTATCATGGGGTCTAATAGAATCTTTGGGGCAGAGACTAAAAAAGTACCTACTATAGATATCGCATTAGAAGATTATGGTATGCTATATCGATTAGCAGAGAATGGTAAGAAACCTCATATCCATGTGAATGCACAGTCAAAAGACCTTGGTACTACGAAGACATATAATACAATAGCTGAGCTTAAAGGTGGAGAGAAAGGAGATGAGTATGTAATCTTATCTGCACACTTAGATAGCTGGGATGGTGGTACAGGTGCTACGGATAACGGTACAGGTATCATCACGATGATGGAGGCTGCTCGTATCTTAAAAGCGGTATTGCCTAATCCTAAACGTACTATCCTAATCGGTAACTGGGGAAGTGAAGAGCAAGGATTAAATGGGTCTCGTGCTTTCGTAGCAGATCACCCAGAACTACACAATAAGATACAAGTAGTATTCAACCAAGATAACGGTACAGGACGTGTGGCTAATATCTCTGGACAAGGGTTCTTAAACTCTTATCAATATATTACAGACTGGTTATACGCAGTGCCTGAGAAATATAAGAAAGAGATTAAGACTCACTTTCCTGGATCGCCTTCAGGAGGTGGTTCAGATCATGTATCATTTGTAAGTAAAGATATACCTGGGTTTATGATGAGTTCATTGAGCTGGGGATATGGTAATTATACTTGGCATACAAACAGAGATACAGCTGACAAGATCGTTTATGACGATGTACAGAACAACGCTATTCTGATCGCTATCATGGCTTATAAAGCAAGTGAGGAGAAAGAGTTGGTATCTAGAGAAAAGATTGTTCTTCCATTAGACAGTAAAGGAGAACGTCAAGAGTGGCCAGAGTCAAAAGGACCTAAACGCACAAGTAACTAGATGATATAAATAAAGAGCATTGCTGAGGTAATGCTCTTTTTTTGTTGTTAAAAGTTGCATAGAGTTGTTTAATTTTGGAGATATAAAGAGATAGATATGATCAAGTTGTTTTACTATGACGCTCTTACTGATCAAGGTCAAGAAGGAGAAGAGTCTAAGGTGCTACAGAGCTAGAGGTAATCACGTGTTTTAAAAAGTTGTCGACAGAAGAAGGTACTTTTATTGGAATATTTAAGGGAGAGGACGATACTTTACAGTTCGGTTGGTTACGAGATGATATATGGATTATAGATATTCCGATAGTGAGTAAACAGGGATCTTATCAGAAGGAAGGGACTAGAGAAGAGTGTATAGAATTAATCAAGGAGCAATATAAGAACTTTGATTTGAGCTTCAGTCATAGTTATACATTTGAAGAATGGTAGTGAGTTTTATAGTAGTGTAAACTAGTTTTTATGTTTAGTTTCTAGTGTTGGTATTTGCTTTTTAATGATTATTTTAATAAACTATATTTTTTAATCTTAATTTTATTGTTTTCTGTTTTGTATTTACGTTAAATAATATTTTTTTGATATAAACTTTTGTTGTTTTTATTTTACTTTGACGCCCTAAAATAATAATAACATGAAAAATATAAGTTTGGTTATCATGATGTTAGTCATGGTTTTTGTTACTGGATGTTCAAAAGAAGATTTAGAAGTAAACAATAAAGATGTCAGTATTCAATACAAGGGTACATCTGTAGAAACTAGGAAAGCCAAGCAGTACACTAACTTTTACTTTACTATTAGGTCTACAGTGCGTACACCTATGCAAGGGTATGTAGAAGTAGTTACTATAAATAATGAGAAGATAAAGTCGGATAGATTTTCTCTTAATATGGGAGAACACAGAGAAGTTCTAGTGAAGAAAGAAGGAGTAGTAGTTGAAAGAGATTATGTAAAGGGCTATAAAGTGTATGCTACCCCAATCAACTTTGATGCATTTCCAAATCGCGGGATGCCTACAAGAGATTTCTTAACCCCACCGATGTATAAATTTCCAAAGGCAGGATAGATTGTCTCCATACCCTATACTGATGTGATACTTTTTGGGTTAATTATGTTAAAAATAGCTTAGTATATTTATTTTTTTATATAATATGCTTTTACTTTGCAATAAAAATTATGGTTATGAGAAGTATAGGTTTGTTTTTAACATTGGCAATGTCTGTGTTTTTATTTAGTTGTTCATCAAGTGATGATGGTATGAAAAGCAACGAAAGAGATGTAATAGTAGAACTTGTAAATACGAATGTAGTTGTCAGGTCTTCAGTAGAATATACTAGCTTTAATTATAATGTTAAGTCTAGTGCAAATATTCCATTAGATGGACGAGTAGAAGTGACAACTATAAAAGATGAAAAGTATCAATCGGATTATTTTACTATATCTCCTAATGGTACTGTAAAAACTTCTGTATTAGTAAAAGGGAAAGTAGAGGTTAATTATGTGAAATCACATAAAGCATATACTAGAACTGCTAAAGGCAATGTGAATCCTGCATTTTAAAAATTATAGATTATTACTTATTACAAATGTAAAAGAGGGGTGTCTTCATGAAGATACCCCTCTTTATGTGTTAAGTCACATGTTTTATTTAAATATGTCTTTTATCACTTTACCTTTACTGTAGTCTAATTTTATTCCTAGTAGTTCAGCCATTGTATTCGCTACATCTATTTGTTCATAACTACCGGTGCTTATTGTTGTATTTTGTTTGAAGTCTGGCCCCATAGCGAAGAATTCGATATGACGGCATCCTAGACAATTATCTCCATGGTTGACAAAAGAATCTTTGACTCCATCTAAGTGACGTCCATGGTCATTTGATACCATTAGGGTTGTTTTGTCTTTATAATCTGGTTGAGATTGTAAGAAGTCCCAAATATCTTTAATGCTTTGATCAGTTGTTTTGATAGCTTGGATGTATTCATTCCATTTGTTAGCATGTCCATAGCTATCTACATCTTTTAAGTTAATAACAACTACATTAGGTTTGTCAGTTGTGATTACTTTTTTAAAGTTTTCGATAGTTACTTTATCTGCTCTATACCCTGTCCCATTACCAGCTACTCCTGCATCCGCTTTAGGCATATACTTATTATTCCAATCAGGGTTTTTAGTGTTATTTAGTACTTCTAATTTATCTTTAGATACTACCACCCAAGCTTTGCTATTATCTTTCTTCGTTTGTTTTAACCACTGTTGTAATACAGAAGGATTAGTAGGAAGTTCTTTACCGTTATTCTTAATGCTGTCATATACACCTGTGATAAGGGCAGTGTGTCCTGCATTTGTATTGGTTAGTCCATTGTTTCTAAAATTGCTGATAAAAACTCCTTCTTTTAATAGAGCGATGCGGTTAGGGATATGTGCTTGTGTAGTCTCTTGCCAAGTCTCTGTCATTCTAGGTCCGTCGATAACTAGTAAAACGACATTTTCTGTTTGATACTTTTTGCTTTCTGGTTGTGCTGCTTTATTGTCATCACTAGAACATGATACTAGTGATACACATAAGATAAGGCTTAGAATAATTCTTTTCATAATGATGTTTTTGTATGTTACAAAGTAACTTCGATTAAGCTGTATTATACAAGTTATTCGCATTATGCATTTGTGAAGTATAAGTTACATAAACGTTTATGAAAAGGTGAACTCTAGGTGTTATTTAATGAAAGGATAATGACTATTTTACATCATTTACTGTACAAGTTTTTAGAAGTAATTTATAAAAACTCTATCTTTAAGGATTCAATTATAAAACTATGAAGAAGTTAGGTTTGTATCTTATGATTCTTGCTCCGATAATCGGCTTTGGACAAAGTTCGAATGGGAGAATACAGGAGTTGTGGAACATTATTCAGAAACAAGAAGAGAATGCTGAGGTAAAGAGCATGTTGCCCAATATACAAGAAGTAAAGAAGTTGTCTAAAAGGCATAATGACTATCCTAGTATGATAAAAGCGATGTTCTATGAGGCAAGAGTAAACATCTTAGTAAGTGAAGATGATAAGTATGATATCAATATCATTATTAAACAATTCGCTGAAGAAAGAAGAAATGCTAAAGGTGCTACAAAGGCTATTATAGATACCTATATAGCTGAGATATTTAAGCTGTATTACTCTGCTAATAGATATAAACTTAGGAATAGAACAACATTAGAACAAAGTACTGCTTCTGGTATAGCCTATTGGACAGCTGATGAGTTTAAAAAAGAAATAGAAAAGTATTATCAAAGTGGTCTTTCTCTAGCTGCTAAAGAGCAAGGGGAGTCTATCGATAACTGGGGAGATATGTTTAGCTCTAATGCTTCTAAGTTAGGTGCTAGTAGAGCTAAACTTACAGTTTATGATGCATTGCGTCTAAATTATTTAGATAATCTACAGTATAATTCATTTGATTTGTCAGATGAAGAACGCAGAGCGTTAGAACAAAAAAAGCAAGAGTTAAAAGCGGTTATCCTAAAAGATATAAAAGCTAAGAATGATGCTACACTCTATGTGTATATAGAGATGTATCTAGCGGCTACTATAGAATCTATTGAGCATCGCAAAGAGAAGTTTGAAAACCTATTAGCAGCGTATCCTAATGAGCCTCTTGTGTATGAGGGGTATGCTAATTATCTAAATGGAGTAGAACTAGTAGCTCTAATAGATAAGGCTTTAAAGTTATTTCCTAATACCAAGACGGCCGAGAACTTAAGTGCACTGAAGAAGTATACAGAACGCAAACAATACACTTATAATATCAATAAGTATGTGCTAGATAAGCAGGCTATACCTGTGAGCATAGGACATCAGAATGGGGATAAGGTATATGTGCGCGTGTATAAGAACAACCAGGCTAAGAGAAGTAACAATGTACCCTTTCATAAGGGGATAGAGGCATATAACAGATTAGATAAGGAATATACTTCTATAGATACTTATGCATTGCAGTTGAGTACCTTCACTGATTATGAAATGCACAAGACTGTGGTAGCATTACATCCGTTAGAGGCAGGTAGATACTTTATAGCATTTTCTAATGTGCCTTTTGATCAGATTAAAGAAGGGGAGTCGGATGTACAAGTGAGCCTAGTCAATGTGACACCTAATATTATAGAAATAAACGAAGGGAAATTACGTGCTTATAATAGAAGAACAGGTAAGCCATTAAGCAATATTAGTATTCACATCGCTAATGAAGATGAGAAGCGAACTAATAGTAATTATTGGGAAACGGTGATAACGACAGATTCGAATGGAGAGGCTAATCTTGATTTTGCTAAATCTGATCGATATCTCTATGCTAATATAAAAGGGGAAGAGGTATATTATTCTTCTTATGTATACAATCGTTATCAGCAAGAAGAAAAAGAAGATAATGTACAGTATAAAGCGACTGTACTAACAGATAGAGGTATCTATAGACCTGGACAAGTCTTATATTTTAAATCTATAGTTTCTAAAAAGAGTAAGCTAAGTGAGCAAGTCGTAGCTAAGGCACAAGTATCTATAAAGCTATATGATCCTAATGGAAAGGAATTGACTACAAAAAAACTGATGACCAATGAGTTTGGTTCTGTGAGTGGACAGTTTGTATTACCATCTGTAGGTAGATTAGGTAATTATAGTGTTGAAGTCATATTAGGAGAGGAGACTGTAGGATGGAGTCATCTATCAGTAGAAGAGTATAAGCGTCCGAAATTTGAAGTAGAGTTCGAAAAACCTAAAGAAATCTATAAGTTAAATGAGGAGGTAATAGTAGAAGGAAATGCAAAGGCTTTCTTAGGGGCTAATATAGATAAGGCAAAAGTAGTCTATAGAGTAGAACGACAAGAGATATGGCCTTATTGGATATGTGGACCTTACTACCCAAGTAGATATCTGAATCCTGAGACAATGATTCAGGGAGAGACAATAACGGATGAGAAAGGAAAGTTTACTATCAGCTTTAAGGCGTTGCCTAAAGAAGAAAAAGAAAGTAAGCTGCCTCGTACCTTTACTTATTTTGTCTATGCAGATGTAATAGACCAGAATGGAGAAACACATAGCAGTAGTATAGATGTTGTAGTAGGAGAGAAGAATATAGAGTTAGCTGTTAATCTTCCTTTTATTTCTACAGTAAAGGATTTGAGTAAGTTTACGATTAGTACGAAGAACTTAAATGGGATAGACTATGCTTCTCAAGGGGAGTTAAGTATATTTCCTCTTTTAGCTCCTAATCCTGAGCGTATCTCTGATAATTTTGGTTTAGATAAAGGAGATTATAAGTTGTATGATTACAATGAGTTTGTCTCTCTATTCCCTCATTTAGATTACGGAGATGAGAAAGATACTGCGCAATGGGGAATAGGTAATTCTGTGTTTAGTACATCATTTAATACAGCAGATACAAAAGAGGTGGTATTTAAGGGAGCTAAACAATTGTCTTCGGGTGCGTATATCGTTAAGGGATATGTATACGAGAACGGTGAGAAGAATGAGATAGAGAAACGTTTTACATTAAGAAATGAGGAGTCAAAAGAGCCATCAAAGGTCTTAGTAGAATTAAAAGCAGAGGACAAAGTATATAAAGTAGGAGATAAGGCTAGTGTAGAGATACGCAGTGCTGAGAATAATACGTATGCATTCGTAGAAGTAAAAGCAAACGGTAAACAGGTTTATCAAAAAGTGATGAAGATCAATAAGAGAGGTTCGTCAATAGATATTCCTATTAAACAGGATTATAAGGTAGTAGATGTTTATGCCTTAGCATTAAAGCACAATATAGTAGCACAAGATGCGGCTAGTGTTGCTCTAAAAGGAGAAGAGAGTAAACTGTCTTTAGTTATTGAGTCTTTTAGAGATAAGGTAGAACCAGGAGCTAAAGAAAAGTGGTCTTTAAGAGTAAAAGGGAAGGAGAAGGAGCAAGTGGTATCTGAAATATTGGCTACTATGTATGATGCTTCTTTAGATCAGTTCGTATCACATAGTCTAAATACTACTCTTAAGGTTCCTGTACATTATTACAACAGACCTTCATTTAGTATGTATGATTTTAGTAATATCAAGGGAATAAGTTACTTTAATTCATTAGCAAGTGAGACAGTTGATTATACTAAGTTTATAATAGATAGACCAATCGTATTTAATACTTACGGCTTAAACTTCCAACCTAAAGTTAGAATTGGTTCTGGAACAATGCGAGTGAGAGGGATGAGTAAGGTGAGTGCTACGAGTGGAGATGCAATGGCTGAAAATATTGTTGCTCTTAAACTTTCATCTCAAGAGGAGTTTAAAGAAAGTGCTCCTATGATTGAGTCTAAGGACGTAAGTAGTGGTGGTAACAGTGTAGAAAAAGCTGATGCCCCTGCGCCGACTATTCGTAAAAACTTACAAGAGACAGCATTCTTTTACCCTACACTAAAGACAGATGAGAATGGTGATGTGAAGTTTGAGTTCACAATGCCTGAAGCTTTGACTAAATGGAAGTTTATGGCTTTTGCTCATACTAAGGATTTGCGTAGTGACTATGCAGAAAAAGAAGTAGTAACTCAAAAAGAGTTAATGGTAGTGCCTAACTTACCTCGTTTCTTACGACAAGGAGATAAGTTAACGTTATCTACTAAAGTAGTTAATCTATCTGATACTAATAGAAAAGGAAAAGCTACTCTTCAACTGTTTAATGCTTACACGAATGAGTTGTTGGTAGAGAAAACAGGAGAGTTCTCTGTCAATAAGGAAGAGTCAAGTGCTGTAAATTGGGATATAGAAGTTCCGAATAGCGTAGATGTAGTATCGTGTAGAATAGTAGCTGTGTCAGATAATTATAGTGATGGAGAAGAGTCTGTACTACCGGTATTGACTAATAGAATGCTAGTAACAGAGACGATGCCTATCTACATCAAAGAAGGACAGAATAAGATATTCAAGTTTAAAGAGTATGAAGCGAATAGAAGCAATACACTGCAGAATCATAAACTGACATTAGAGTTAACGACTAATCCGATTTGGAATGCTGTGTTTGCTTTACCATACTTACAAGAATATCCTTATGATAGCTCAGAGCAAGTGTTTAGTAAAGTGTTTGCTAATGCTGTTGCAACGAAGATATTAAATGACAATCCTAAGATTAAGACTGTCTTCGATCAATGGAGTGTAAAAGGAGAAATGTCTTCTAAACTAGAACAGAATCAAGAGTTGAAGAGTGTGCTGTTAGCTGAGTCGCCATGGGTTAGAGAAGCAACAAGTGAGGCTGAGCAAATGAAGCGTATGGCAGTCTTGTTTGATTTGAATAAAATGCAATATGATCTTCAGTCGGATATTGATAAGTTAATCGATCAACAAAACGAAGATGGAGGATTCTCTTGGTTTAAAGGAGGTAAATCAGATAACTATATTACACAAACTATTGTAGAAGGTTTTGGTAATCTGAAACGCATAGGTGCAATGGATGCGCCTTGGGCAAGTGATGTGAATTATATTTCGATGCTAAAGAGAGCAATAGAGTATATGGATCAGGCACAGTATAAAGATTATGAAGAGCAAGTGAAGTTTGGTGTAAAAGGTAAAGTTCCTAGCTTAGGTACACACTATCTATATGCACGTAGTTATTTTATAGGGGACTTTGGTATCAATGAGAAATACTCTCCTATGATAACAGCTATTCGTCAAAGTATCGAGAGCGAGAAACCTGCTAATAATCTTTATCAAGAGGCTATACGAGCTGTGATAGCAAAGAGATTTGGTTCTGATAAAAAGGCAGAGAGTATTGTTAAGGGGATTATGGAGACAGCAGTAGAGTCTGATGAGATGGGAATGTATTGGAAGAATAATACTGCAGGATGGTTATGGTATCAGGCTCCTATCGAAACCCAAGTAGCAATTCTAGAAGCTACCAACGAGGTAAATAAAGAGAGATACGCTAATGCGATAGAACAGATGAAAGTTTGGTTACTAAAGAATAAACAAACTACTGGATGGAGATCTACTAAAGCAACTACAAAGGCTGTATATGCCTTATTAAATACAGGTAAGTCTTGGTTAGATGCAGAGCAAGGTCTTGAAGTAAAAGTAGGAGGATATCTTATAGATACAGAAGCAAATGCTCAGGCGGGTAGTGGTTATATTAAACAGAGTTGGTCTAAAGCAGAGCTGACAGCTAAAAAAGGTGTTGTAGAAGTAAATAAAACCTCTCCTGGTATTGCTTATGGCGCGATGTACTGGCAGTACTTCGAAGATTTAGGTGCTATTAATGCTGCAGAGACAGGTATTAAGTTAACTAAAAAACTATATATAAAAGCGAATACAGAGCAAGGTCAAGTACTACGTGAGATCACTAAGGAGTCTCCAATTAAAGTAGGTGATGTGGTGACAGTACGTTTAGAGATAAGTACAGATAGGAATATGGACTATGTTCACTTAAAAGATATGCGTGCTAGTGGCTTTGAACCTACGAATGTACTATCAGGGTATAGATGGAAAGGAGAGTTCGGATACTATGAAGAAACGAGGGACGCATCTACGAATTTCTTTATATCGAGATTGAGAAAAGGAAGTTATGTATTCGAGTATGAGTTAAGAGCTAATGTAAGTGGTCAATTCTCGAATGGTATTACAACAATGCAGAGTATGTACGCACCAGAGCTAAGTGCTCATAGTGAAGGCATCAGAGTAGAGATTAAGAACTAGTGTAGCTAGATAAATAAACAGAAGGAGGTTTGCTGAGGTAAACCTCCTTTTTTATGAGGTATACTTCTTGTTGTAGGTTAAGTGTTTAAGGGGTGATGAGGTTGTAAATTTGTAATACAAAAAACAAAGAGATATGAAAACAAGAAATATTAAACAAGTAGTAAAACCACAACCAGCACACTTTGTAGGAGATGGTTTTAGAGTGCACAACTTTATTCCAAGTATGCCTAATATGAATATGCAACAGATGGATCCTTTCATCATGTTTGATTATAATTCTAAATACACATTTGGGCCTTCAGAAATCCCAAGAGGTGTAGGAGTTCACCCGCATAAAGGATTTGAGACTGTAACAATAGCGTATAAAGGACGTGTAGAACATGGAGATAGTAGCGGAGGTGGAGGTATCATAGGAGAAGGTGATGTACAGTGGATGACTGCAGCGTCTGGAGTTTTACACAAAGAGTTTCATGAAACGGAATGGAGTAAAACAGGTGGTGAGTTTCAAATGGTACAGTTATGGGTGAACTTAAAGAGAGAAGATAAGAAAGGACCTGCTAAGTATCAAGCAATAGAACATGATAAAATGGCAAAATATACATTGTCTAATGGAGAGGGAATAATAGAAGTGATAGCAGGAGATTATAATGGGACTAAAGGAACAGCTTCTACATTCTCGCCTATTCACATGTACAATTTAAAAGCAAAAGTAGGTACAAGTACTAACTTTAGCTTTCCTTCAGGGTATACTACCTTATTGTTAGTATTAGAAGGTGAAGTAAAAGTAAATGGAACAGTAGTAGCTACAGATCATGTGGCTCACATGGAGAGAGAAGGAGAAGAGTTTACAGTAGAAGTTACTAAAGATGCTGTAGTCTTAGTAATCTCAGGAGAACCTTTAAATGAACCAATAGCACATTATGGACCATTCGTAATGAATACAACAGATGAGTTAGTACAAGCAGTAGATGACTTTAACTCTGGGAAGTTTGGAGATCTAGCATAATAATAAATTTCATAATAAGTAAGGAGACTATATTTTTATAGTGGTTTTGTTTTGGTGAAGGGAGAGGTAGTGATTGCCTCTCCCTTTTTTTGTGGATGTAAAATAGCTGTTTATGGCTATTGCATATTGACTAGGTATGTTTTTACATTTGTCATATTAATCGATAGGTATGAAAAAAGTAGGGATTACATTATTTGCACTAGCACTTTTGACGGTTAGTTGCAAGGATAAAGAGGTGCAAACAGAAGTAGTAGAAGAGACTCAAATCGTGACTCCTCAAATACAGCCAGAGACAGCTGACTTAAAGTTAGCCGCAGACAATATGGATGCCTATATGGATTCTGAAGATAAGATGATGGTAACTTTAGGAGATGCAGATCAATTGCGTCTTCAAAAGGCAATACAAATCATCGGAAATATGAATGTCATCTATACAGAAGATGAGGGAATAGATCATGATAAGACAGATGCAGCTTTCTTAAAAGAAGTAGAAGGTAAAACTTTTAAAGAAGTATGTAAAGTAGCAGAAGGATATCTTAAAGCTGATCAACAACGCGAGTTTGACCGTATCAATGCAATATTAGAGAGTATAAAGGATCCTAAAGCGGATGCTGATATCGAGCGTTACAATGAGGTACAACATGATCTTAAAGAGGCTAATAAAATACCTGTTACACTAGATGCTTATACTTATAGTGAAGAGTGTTTTTTATAATGAATAATGTACTTTAAAAGAAAACTCCTATTGTAACAATACAATGGGAGTTTTTGTTTTTATGGCAGTAACTTCTGTATTTGATGAAAGTGTCTATCGTTGTGATACACTACAATGCGCAAGCTATCTCCTACATTGAGTTTGTACCAATTAGAAAACATCGTTACAATCGCTCTATTGTTTACTACTTCTTGTGGCATTTTTTTTATAATATCTTTCAGAGCAATCAAGTTGGCTTCAAAGGTGATAATTACATCTTTAGAGATGATCTTATCTATTGGATTAGTCTGTTTAGGGCTTTTAATAGGCTTTTGATTCTCTTTGTATAATAATATATTGGCAAAGTACTTACCTATCACTCCTGATTTAAATAGTAGCTGTTCTCTCTTTTTACCATTCATTGCACTTTTAAATTGAGGTAAGTAAAAATCAAAGTAATAGTTAAGATGTGCAATACACTGTAATATATTCCATGATTCTACTGTTGGTTTATAGTTAAGCTGTTCTGTACTAAGTCTCTTTATGTATTGCAACTGCTCTAAATGCTTATCTGTAAGCAAGCATAATCTATCTAATACTTGTTGGTTAGTCATCATTAATAATTTTATACTACAAAAGTCTAGTAAAGGATTAATCTAAATCTTGATTCAAATCAAGATTTTTAAGTCGAGATAGAGTTTCAGCTGTCATTCGTAAGTAACGAGCAATATACTTTTGTGGAACTTCTTGAAATAGTAGGGGAGATCGTTTTAAGACTCTTTGATATCGAAGAATAGGAGAATCTGTTAGTAAGTCTATTTCTCTTTCTTGAAACTGAATAATAAGTTTCTTTATTCCTTCCATATCGTTTAGTAATCTAGTCGTTTCTTCAGAAGATAGTATAATGACTTCTGTTTGTCTGATGGCTTGTAAGTAATAGATAGTAGGCTGTTGAGTAATTAAACTGTCTAAAGCACAGATTGTACTTCCTTTATATCCGAAGCGAATGATACGTTCCTCACTTTGATCTAAGATATAGAGTTGTATACATCCACTAACAACATAATATAATAATGTATTTACATCACCTGCTTGAAAGAGGTAGTCTCCTTTTTTAAGTGTGATATTCTTTGTCTTGTTATTAGTGAAAGGAATTTTGTTCATAGATAATATAATGTAGCTAACAGCTAAACGGTCTACAGCTATTAACTGTAAACCGTCCATCGTTAACCTATAACAATCCCGCTCTTTTTAATAAAGCATCCGGAGTAGGTTCTTGACCTCTGAATTTTTTGTATAATGTCATTGGGTGATCAGTACCTCCCTGAGACAACACATAATCTTTAAACTTAGTAGCTACTTCTTTATTGAAGATACCATTAGCTTTAAAGTAAGCAAATGCATCAGCATCCAATACCTCTGCCCATTTATAACTGTAGTATCCAGATGAGTAACCACCTTGGAAGATATGAGAGAATGAAGTACTCATTGCATTTTCTTTTACATCAGGATATTGTTGAGTAGAGGCAAATTGTTTTGTTTCGAAGTCTTTTAGACTCGTGATAGTAGTAGGGTCTTGACCATGCCATCCCATATCTAATAAACCGAAGCTCAACTGACGTACAGTAGCTATCCCCTCTAAGAAGCTCGCACTCTCTTTGATTTTTTCTACTAATTCCATAGGGATAGTCTCTCCTGTCTGATAGTGTTTAGCGAATAGCTCTAAAGCTTCTTTCTCATAACACCAGTTCTCCATCACTTGGCTAGGCAACTCTACGAAGTCCCAATATACATTAGTTCCTGATAGAGATGGGTAAGTGGTATTTGCTAACATGCCGTGTAGTGCATGCCCAAACTCGTGGAATAGAGTAGTCACTTCGTTAAAGGTAAGTAACGATGGCTTAGTCGCCGTTGGCTTAGTGAAGTTACATACGATAGAGATATGTGGTCTTTCATTGATACCATCTTTGATATATTGGTTTTTGAATGAAGTCATCCATGCACCATTTCTCTTTCCTTTACGTGGGAAGAAGTCAGTATAGAATACCGCTATGAAGTCCCCTTGTTCGTTCGTTACCTCAAATGTACGTACATCTGCATGATACTTCTCTATAGTCTGTACTTCTGTAAAAACTAATCCGTATAGCTTATTTGCTACTTGGTAAGCACCGTCTAATACATTCTCTAACTGGAAGTATGGTTTAAGTAATTCATCATCTAAGCTAAAGCGCTCTTGTTTTAACTTCTCAGAGTAGTATGAACCATCCCATTTCTCTAACACATCTACTTTGTCTGTTTTTTGAGCAAAAGCAGTTAATTCGGCAAACTCTTTATCTGCAGCAGGCTTAGCCTTTGCTAATAGCTCCTCTAAGAAAGCACTAACTTTATCTGGGCTTTGTGCCATACGCTCTTCTAATACGAAGTGAGCATGTGTAGCATATCCCAATAGATTAGCTCTCTCATGACGTAGGTTTACGATCTTTAAGACATTAGCTTCATTGTTGTGCTCATTATCTTGAAAGGCTTTTTTACCTGAAGCGATAGCCATCTCTTTACGCAACTCACGATTATCAGCATAGGTCATAAAAGGGATATAACTAGGATAGTCTAATGTGAATATCCATCCCTCTTTACCTTCTTGTTCTGCTAAAGCTCTTGCCTCTTCTATAGCGCCTTCAGGAAGACCAGCTAAGTCTTTCTCCTCAGTGATGTGCAGTTGGTATTTATGTGTTTCTGCTAATACGTTTTCTCCAAACTTTAGGGCTGTAGTAGACAGTTCTGCATCTATTGCTCTTAATCTTTCTTTTTTATCTTCTGATAACAATGCACCATTGCGGACAAAGCTTTTATAATTCTTTGTCAATAAGGTTTCTTGTTCTATAGTAAGGTTCAGTGTCTCCTTTTGCTCATAAACTGCTTTTACACGTTTAAATAACTCTTCGTTTAAAGAGATATCATTGCCTAATGCAGATAACATAGGAGCTACCTCTTGTGCTATTTTCTGCATCTCATCGTTGGTCTCTGCAGAGTTCAGGTTAAAGAAGATATTAGACAATACATCTAATTCCATCCCTGAGTAGGCTAATGCCTCTAGTGTATTCTCAAAGGTAGGTGTTGCAACGTTAGCCGTAATAGTGTCTATCTCTGCTTTTGTATCTTGTATTGCTTTTTTGAAAGCAGGTATATAGTCTTCCGTTTTAATTTGAGTAAATGGTGCTGTACCATGAACGGTGTTAAATGGATTGTTCAATGCCGACATATTTTCTAATTTATTTTTATACTATAAAAGTAAGTTTTTTTTAAATAATGGTTAGTTAATAATATTGGAATGTTTTTTGCACTAGGTGTGAATAATCACATATTAATCAATTTTTAAATTAATATGTTTGTTATAATAGATAATTAATCAATATGTTATGATGGAAATATCATCAAAGGATGTAGACATTCTGAGAAGTGAAGTAAATGAAGCTATTAGATTAGGTACATTAACGGATAAGCAACTACAAGTTATCTATGATAATAAGTTGTTTAATATGTTTGTGCCTGAATATTTAGGAGGCCTAGGAGTTAGTTTGATTGAAGCTTTACAGGTGGAAGAACAGTTGGCTAGAATAGATGGTAGTCTAGGGTGGACAGTGACCATGTGTGCTGGTGCTAATATGTTCGTAGGATATTTAGAAAGCTTTCTTGCCAAAATGATTTTCCAAGACCCTAAAGTATGTTTTGGAGGAAGTGGACAGATAGATGGTATCGCTAAGGTATCCAGAGATGGGTATATAGTGAATGGTACTTGGGATTATATCGTCGGATTACCACATTGTACTGTATTGACCTTGAACTGTCATATTGAAGAAAAAGGAGAATTGCTTTATAAGGAAGATGGTTCGCCTTATTTTAAAACGTTTTTCTTCTTTCCTAAGGAGATTAATGTTATTGAAGATTGGCAGTCTGTCGGGTTAAAAGCTACTGCGAGCCACAGCGTCAATATCAAAGACTTTAGGGTAAGTAGTAATCGTGCTTTTGAGATAGATAGTAATCATCCTGTTATCAACGAACAGATCTATCACTATCCCTTTATGTCGTTTGCATTGTTAACCTTGACTGCAAATCATTTGGGCATGCAAGAGCATTTTATGGATGAACTAAGAAAGTACTTTACAGGAGAGTTGTATAATAAATATTTTGAGTTTAAAGATGAATTGTTCTATCAATATGAAGAGAAATTCCTTGAGAGAAGAGCAGCCTTCTATCGATTAGCTCAGTCCTCTAGTGATGAGATAGCATTAAATGGGAAGTTAACAGAGCAGACTACTGCTGATATTGAGAAGATGTGCAAAGGTCTAGTCTATAAAGGACGTAATGCTGTTCTGAAAGTCGTGCCTTATTTAGGTATGGGAGCGATGAATTATACTACAGAGATGAACCGTATCATAGGAGATATTCTCACAGCGAGTCAGTTTAGTTTATTATTACCAGAAAATTTAGAATAGAGAAAAATAGAGCAATTTGAAGAGATCTCATCAGTATTACTGATGAGGTCTTTTTTGTTTAAAGTGTTTTAATGCGGTAGCTTTGTTGTTGACAAAACAACATATTATGAGACAGTATCTAAGTGATGCCGATGTGCAAATACTTAAAGACAATATAACTACAGCAGAACAATTAGGTCATCTAACAACAGAACAACTAGAAGTGCTGTATAGAAACAATTTATTCAACCTATTTGTGCCTAAACAATATAATGGATTAGAACTAGACTTTATAGATGCACTAAGGGTAGAAGAGCAATTAGCTACTATAGATGGGAGTTTAGGATGGACAGTGACGCTATGTGCAGGAGCTAATATGTTTGTAGGCTTTTTAGATCCTAATGAAAGTAATAAAGTCTTTCAAGACGCTAAGGTGTGTTTTGGAGGTAGTGGTAAGGTAAGTGGAGTAGCAAGAGAAGAAGGAGAATATTACCTTATCAATGGGACTTGGGATATCGTTACAGGACTACAGCATTGTACAGTTTTTACAGCGAATTGTCATCTTGAAGTCAATGGGGAATTGCAGTATGATGCAGAAGGAAGACCTGTGTATAAGTCATTTTTCTTTTTGCCTTCTGAAGTAACCACTAAGAACAGTTGGGATACCTTAGGACTAAGAGCTACAGGGAGTCATTCTATCGTGGCAGAAGGATTATGCGTACCTAAATCACGTAGCTTTAGTATCACGAGTGAGGCATGTACTATCGACACCCCACTTTATAAGTTTCCTTTTTATCCGTTTGCGAAGTTTACATTAGCTGTGAATCAGTTGGGAATGCAATACCACTTTCTACAAGAAGTAGAGGTATATTTTAATAAACTCAAAGGAGGTGTTTATGAACAGTTCCAAACAGAATTGTTAGTGAAGCTACAGACAGCATATCACACGCGTAGAGAAGCTTTTTATGATTTAGCATCTACTACATGGCAGAAAGTACAAGAAGGTATTGAACTGACAGAAGAAGAGTGTAATACTATAGATAAACTGTGTAAAGAAGTGGTGTATCAAGGGAGAGATGAGGTGATACAGCATTTACCTTATCTTGGGATGTACGGAGTGAATAATAGCTCTCCTATAAGTAGAATCGTCAGAGATATATTAACAGCATGCCAACACAGCCTGTTTCTTTAATTACGAATTTCAAATTAAGAATTAAGAATTAAGAAAGTGCTTAAATACCTATTTATTCTGTGTAACTCTTTCTTTATTTTGTATAGTAATTCTGATACTACCAATGATTTTTAGAATCTCATCTAAATCCTGAAGTAAGCTGTTTTTCTCACGAATAGTCAAAAAGTCTGTGTCTGCTAATAATCTAATCCAGTAATGAGTTTCACGAGCTTCTTTATAAGCAATAGATAATTTAGCGTAGAAGTCTTTTTCTGTCTGTGCACCAAGGGCTTCTTCAACATTAGCACCTATAGAAGTACCAGAACGAAGAAGTTGTTTGCTTAGTACATATGCTTTTTTAGTCGCAGATAGATGTTTATATAGGCGGATGGTTCTTATAGCAAAATCATAAGTTTTAGTCTGTATTATATTTTCTTGCTTCATAAAGTAACAAGGTAGTTATAGGTTTTAAAGTAATAATAACCGAAATATGAAGCAATATACTTACTCTATATTTCGGTTATATTTAAGTTGCTGAGTCATCCCTCACCCGTAGGGTGATGATTCTTAATTTTTAATTTAAATAAAAGGTCTAAAGACCTTTTATTTCAGTTGCTGCTTTAAGCACCGCTTCTCTTAATCCATTTTTATAGTCTACCATCTTATTGCGAAGGTCCTCGTTTTGACTACCTAATATCTGTATCGCTAGAAGACCTGCATTTTTAGCACCATTAAGGGCTACTGTAGCTACAGGTACACCACCAGGCATCTGTAAGATAGATAGTACACTGTCCCATCCATCGATAGAGTTGCTAGATTTAACAGGTACTCCGATCACAGGAAGTGGAGACATAGAAGCTACCATACCAGGTAAGTGTGCTGCTCCTCCTGCTCCTGCGATGATCACATTGATACCACGCTTATGAGCATTAGAAGAGAAGTCTACTAGTTTCTCAGGTGTTCTGTGAGCAGATACGATATCCACTTCTACCTCTACACCAAATTCTTTAATAATATTGATTGCATCTTGCATTACAGGCATATCAGATGTGCTGCCCATTACTACTGCTATTTTCATAAGATTTATTTGCTGATTACTTTAATAGTTTCTTTTACTTGCTGAGCTATTTCTCTAGCTTTAACCATATCGCTATTCACGATTGTTACATGTCCCATTTTTCTAAAAGGACGAGTCTCGCGTTTACCATAGATATGAGGAGTCACACCTTCTATCGCTAAGATATCTTCCATTCCTTCATAGTACACTTGACCCGTATAGCCTTCAGCACCTACTAAGTTTACCATGATACCAGCCACTTTGCTATCTGTATTCCCTAAAGGCAAATCTAGAATAGCACGGATGTGTTGTTCGAACTGAGAAGTATAGCTTGCCTCTATAGAGTAGTGTCCAGAGTTATGAGGACGAGGAGCCACTTCATTCACTAGTACATCGTCATCTTGCGTTTGGAACATCTCCACAGCCAATAAACCTACATGATTAAATTTTTCAGAAACTTGAAGAGCGATAGCTCTTGCCTTATCTGCTACAGCGCTATCGATACGCGCAGGACAAATCACATATTCTACTTGGTTAGCCTCTGGGTGGAACTCCATTTCTACTACAGGGTATGTTTTGATTTCTCCAGAAGCAGAACGAGCTACGATAACAGCTAATTCATTTTTAAAAGGAACCATCACTTCAGCGATACACTCTACATTAGGTAGTGCATCTAAGTCAGTAATCGTGCGAACTACTTTTACTCCATTACCATCATACCCAAACTGAGCTGACTTCCATACGAATGGCATCGTTACTTCATTAGCTGTAGCTGCTGTTTTTAGAGCTTCTATATCAGAGAATCTCTTATAAGGAGCAGTTGGGATATTATGAGTAGTATAGAAATCTTTTTGATTTCCTTTATTTTGGATTAATCGAAGTGTCTTAGGAGAAGGGAATACTTTAAGCCCTTCTTCTTCTAACTTATCTAGTGCGTCTAAGTTGACATTTTCTATTTCGATCGTTAAGACATCTACTGTTTTACCAAAGCGATAAACAGTTTCAAAATCCATTAAATCCCCTTGGAAGAACTGATGTGCTCCATACTGAGAAGGGGCATCTTTACTAGGGTCTAGTACATTGGTAGCGATGTCAAATTTACGAGTGTCATATAGGAGCATTTTACCTAATTGACCTCCTCCTAATATTCCCAAACGGAAATCAGTAGAAAAGTAATTCATTGTGTAGTTGTATTGTTATTGAGCAAAGATAATTTAAAAATATAAAAGAGTAAGTCTAAAATTCACCTCATGCCTAGTTTGGTTTTATATTTAAGGGTAAGATGTAATGAACATTGATTTTGGAAAGTGCTTATTCTATTTAAAAATGATTTTGAAGAGCTTAGTCTGGTTATCTAGAGTATGTTATTGGATGGAGGTGATATATAATATAGGTGTAAAGATTATAGGGGAAGATGTGTCTTTTTTACCTTTTTGGGAGAGGTGGTCGGCATGTGGTCGGCTAGTGATAGGCATTTGGTCGGCTTGAAAGTACCAAAAATAGCCTATCACTACCCGAGCAGATTGATATCACTTACTGATCAAGGTATATATGAATGGAGAATAGAGGAATAGTTCAAAGGGTATGAATGTATTAATGATGGATTGAGATATTTTTTATGTGGAAGTAAGAGTTTTATCCGCTATATCTAAGTATGACAAGCTATCGTAGAAGAGATAATGAGAGTTTGATAAGAATAGAATTATATTCTCGTAAGAAATAGTGTGAAAAGTTTTTTAAAGAAGTGTTATTTGTATAGTTAATAAAGGAGGTTTTTGTGATTAATTTTTAGTTAATATGTTGTTTGTTTGATGATGGTTGTAGTTTTATGGGGTATTGATTGGTTATTTTTGATTTCAGTATGGTAATAAAATATTAAATAAATATTTTTTAGTTAAAAAAATTAACTTATATTTGGTAGGTTATGAGTTGTGAATTGGCTCATTAAAATTGAAATTACGTTTTAAGTAGTGAAAATAATCTCAACGATAGAACTATAAACTTTGGTTTTAGAGTTAGATTGAATTAGTTTGTTTTAGACGTAGCGTGTAATAGCGCTACGTTTTTTGTTTTTAAAAACAAATGGCCAAAAAGTAAATTATTGAGGTTTATTTTTTGGTTATTTAGGTTAAATCCTTTGCATAGAAACGAATAAACCTGTATTCTTTTTGTATATTTGCAAATTACGAACAACTTCGACACAATGGAAATACAAGTATTGGATAAAGTGTTTGTTCCTTTTATTTCTAGGGAACAGATTGATACTAGATTGCGTGAAATCGCAGAACAAATAGAAATGGATATGAACGGAGATGTTCCTGTATTTATAGGGGTTCTAAACGGTTCGTTTATGGTTATTTCTGATTTGGTGAAGCATTATAAAGGCTCATGTGAAATGAGTTTCGTTAAAATGGCTTCATATATAGGAACTCAATCAACTAATCAAGTTAATCAGTTATTAGGACTTGATATAGATGTTACTGATAGAAGAGTAGTTATTATAGAAGATATCGTAGATACTGGGAATACACTAGTAGCGTTAAAGAAATTATTTGATCAACATAAACCTAGTGAAGTACGTATATGTACGTTATGTTTAAAACCAGAGGCTTATACGAAAGATATTCATTTAGATTATGTAGCTTTTGAGATTGAGAATAAGTTTATCGTAGGATATGGAATGGACTATGATAAGTACGGTAGAAATATACCAGAGATATACCAAATTAAAGAATAAAGATTAGACTAACAGAATAAACAATAAATAATGATTGCAATAGTTTTATTTGGAAAACCAGGTGCTGGGAAAGGTACACAGGCTGAGTTTTTAAAAGAAAAGTATAATTTAACACATATCTCTACAGGAGATGTATTCCGTTTTAACTTAAAAAACGATACTGAGCTAGGTAAACAAGCTAAAGTATATATGGATCAAGGAGAACTAGTTCCGGACAGTGTTACAATTAATATGTTGGCAGAAGAGGTGAGCAAGAATATGGATAAATCAGGATTCTTATTCGATGGTTTTCCTCGTACAATCGCTCAAGCTGAAGCATTAGAAAAACTATTGAATGAGAAAGGAATCACTTTTGCAGGAACTGTAGGTTTAGAGGCTGATGATGATGTATTAGTAGCACGTATCCTAGAGAGAGGTAAGACTAGTGGTAGAGCTGATGATCAAGATGAGGCTAAGATTCGTACACGTTATACAGAGTATAATGAGAAGACAGCTCCTCTTATCGCGTTCTACGAAGCAAAAAATAAATTCTACGCTGTAGATGGAATAGGTTCTATCGAAGAAATTACAGGACGTTTAAGCAAAGTTATAGATACTTTAATATAAGGTACTTTATAACATTCGCTAAAAAATATTACATTTGCCGCCCAATTCCTATTGTATGGTGCAATAAGGACGAAAAAAATTAAAGGAAATGACTGAAGGGAATTTTGTCGATTACGTAAAGATATATGTAGCTTCTGGTAAGGGAGGTAGAGGATCTACACACTTACACAGAGAAAAGTTTATTGAAAAAGGTGGGCCTGATGGTGGTGACGGAGGTCGCGGAGGTCACGTATACATAGTCGGAAACGAAGGCTTATGGACTTTATTTCACCTTAAATTTGCACGTCATATTAAAGCAGGTCACGGTGGTGATGGGGGAAGTTCTAGAAGTACAGGGTCAGATGGAGAAGATAGAATTATCGAGGTGCCATTAGGAACTGTAGTGAAGGACAAAGAGACAGGTGAAGTATTATTCGAGATTACTGAACACGGTGAAAAGAGAATCGTAGCCGAAGGAGGTAAAGGAGGATTAGGTAACTGGCATTTTAGATCATCTACTAACCAGACTCCTAGATATGCGCAACCTGGGTTGCCTAGTGAAGAACTAGATGTGATATTAGAATTAAAAGTATTAGCTGATGTCGGATTAGTAGGATTCCCTAATGCGGGTAAATCTACATTACTATCTGTACTTACTTCAGCTAAACCAAAGATAGCGGATTATCCGTTTACAACACTGAAGCCTAACTTAGGTATCGTGTCGTATAGAGATTTTAAATCTTTTGTGATTGCAGATATTCCTGGTATTATCGAAGGAGCTGCAGAAGGGAAAGGTTTAGGTCATTACTTCTTAAGACATATCGAGAGAAACTCTACTTTGTTATTCATGGTGCCTGCGGATGCTGATGATATTAAAAAAGAGTATGACATCTTAATAGATGAGTTAAGAAGATATAATCCAGAAATGCTGGATAAAGACCGTCTTTTAGTAGTTACTAAGTGTGATATGCTAGATGATGAGTTAAAATCTGAATTAAAAGAACAGCTAGATGCTGAATTAGATGGAGTACCATATATGTTTATCTCTTCTGTGGCTCAACAAGGGCTAATGGAGTTAAAGGATAAATTATGGGAAATGTTGAATAAATAAGATTAAATTAAGGGAATTGCCTTTAATTCCCTATTGGCAGGGTGAAGGTGAGAAAAATGTGGATGTTATTTGTTGTTATACGGCAAGTTATAAGTTAAAATTTATTTTTTTTGTATATATTTACATCAAACTGAAAATATATATTTAGAGAAATAAACAAAATATGCTAACATTAATTTTTCTCACTTTTGTACTTGCTTTCGGAGTGTTATTTCTAAAGAAGTTTGTACAAACTAAATTTGTAGCATTAATATCCCTACTTCCATTTTCAATTTTTTTATATCTATTATCTTTTTTACGTTCTGTAAAAGACGGATTTAATAGTGTCCTATTTAGCACTGAATGGATTCCTTCATTAGGTATCAATTTAGACTTTAAAATAGACGGTCTATCACTTTTGTTTGGATTATTGATTTCTGGAATTGGAACATTGGTATATTTATATGCTTCTTCTTATTTAAGAGGGCATCCTCTGTTACACCGTTTTATTTGCTACCTCACTGTTTTTATGGGAGCAATGTTAGGAGTCGTTACTTCTGACAATCTAATTACCTTGTTTATTTTTTGGGAGCTTACGAGTATAAGTTCTTTCTTCTTGATTGGTTTTAATAATGAAGAAGAAGAATCTAGAACGAGTGCATTATGGGCTTTAGCCATTACAGGGTTAGGAGGATTCTTCTTACTGTCCTTTGGTGTCATAGTAGGAACTATATCCGGAACATATTCTATACACGAGTTATTAGGACAGAGTGATGTGTTAAGAGAGAGTCCTTTCTACTTATTAATTATCATTTTCTTATTCATAGCAGCTTTTACTAAGTCTGCACAATTCCCTTTTCACTTCTGGTTACCAGGAGCGATGAAGGCTCCTACACCTGTATCAGCGTATCTACACTCTGCTACGATGGTGAAGGCAGGTGTATATTTAGTAGCTAGATTCACTCCTATACTAGGAGGTAAGATGGAGTGGAACACAATCTTACTGGTAGTAGGTGGTGTGACGATGCTATTCGGCGCTTTTCACAGTGTCTTTAGAAAAGATATGAAAGGAATATTAGCTTACTCTACTATATCTGCCTTAGGACTATTAATGTTCTTGTTAGGGATAGGTACTCAGATAGCGCTATATGCTATGGCGGTATTCGTATTAGCACACGCATTGTATAAAGCAGCTTTTTTCTTGATTACAGGTATTATAGATCACGCTTTACATACCCGTGATATTAACGAGTTGGGAGGACTGCGTAAGTATTTCCCTCTGTTAAGTGTTGCAGCTGTTGTTGCCGCATTATCATGTGCAGGTATTCCTCTGACTTTTGGGTTTATTGGGAAAGAGTTGATCTATGAGAGTGGACTTCATTATATGGATGAGACTTTAGCGATAATATTAGTAGGTGCCTTATTCTTCACAAATGTGTTTTTGACGGGCTCAGGTTTCTTAATTGGTATAAAACCTTTCTTCGGTAAAGCGACTAAGAATGTCTGTATCTCTCATCAACCTGATTGGGCACTTATAGCTCCTCCTGTAGTATTAGGATTCTTTACCTTACTATTAGGAGTATTACCAGCTATAGCGTATCACGAAATCATCATAGCGACCTTTAGTGCTATTTATGGTTCTGTAGTAGAGATGCCTCTAGCGATATGGCATGGTGTAAATACTAGCCTATTATTAAGTGGATGTACGATCGTGCTGGGTACGATAGTGTATATCATCTTTAAGAGATGGAAGAACCCACTATGTGTGGTAGAGAACTTCGAGAAAGTATCTCCTAAGAATATATTCTCTATCATCGTAGAGTTCTTTAGAGTACTAGCATACCGTTATACTTGGATCTTCCATAATGGATATCTAAGATCTTATCTAGCTGTAATCATCGTTTTCTTAGTGGGACTAGTGGGATATAAGTTGTTTGCAGATGTGCCACTACGTGTGAACACGACAGGGCTGTCTGAGTTTAGAGCTTATGAGTTAGTCGTATTCTTAATTGCGGTAGTAGCAATTGTCTTTGCAATAAATACATCATCAAGATTGACAGCGATAGCTGCTACTGGAGTAGTAGGGTATTGTATCTGTTTAATATTCGTATTCTACGGCGCGCCTGATTTAGGAATGACGCAGTTCGCTATTGATACATTGACTACAGTACTATTTATTTTGGTACTGTTTAAGTTACCTCCATTCTTAAAACTAGGTAATAGGAAGATACAGTTTAGAGATGCAGTTATTTCTATTGCATTCGGTGTTTTGATTTCTATTATTACTTTACAAGCTTTAGTATCTCCAGCAGATAAGGATATCAGTAGATATTATGCAGAAAACGTATATGTGCTAGCTAAAGGTAAGAACGTGGTGAATGTTATTCTAGTTGACTTTAGAGGGTTCGATACCATGATAGAGACGATAGTATTATCTATCGCAGCATTAGGAGTATTCAGTATGTTAAAATATAGAGAAGATGAAGAATAAGACTAAGTACGATATAAAGAAGATGGACTCAACGATATTGAGGACAGCGACTAATTATTTATTGCCTCTGTTATTATTATTCTCTCTTTTTGTATTACTGAGAGGACATTATTTATCAGGAGGAGGTTTTGTTGGAGGATTGATAGCGTCTATAGCATTTGTGTTACACGCTTTTGCTTATACGACTAGAAGAACATTGAGACTGTTTCAGATTCCGCCACGTATGTTGATACCTATAGGCTTGACAATTTCTTTTATAAGTGGTTTTTTGCCTGTGATATTGGGAAGACCTTTTATGACAGGAGTATGGTTCGCAGATAATGTAGCAGTTATAGGCTCAGTGGGGACTGCCTTGTTTTTTGATATTGGAGTCTATTTAGTGGTAGTTGGTGTTGTGCTAACTATATTATTAACTATTTCAGAAAGTGAATAAAAGAGATAAGTATGGAATTACTATTAGTATTATTAGTTGGAATCTTATATTCTGCAGGTATATACTTAATCTTGCGTAGAAGCATGGTTAAGTTACTTTTAGGGTTTATGATGCTAGGTAATGGCGCCAATATATTGATCTTCTTAATGGGAGAGTTAACCAAAGGGAAAGCACCAATCATTAACGGAGAGAGTAAGCATTTTACAGATGTATATGCAGACCCAGTGCCCCAAGCACTAATCTTGACAGCCATAGTTATTAGTTTTGGGTTGACAGCTTTTGCTATTATTCTATTGAAGAAAGTACATGAGACAACAGGAACTGATGATTTAGATTCACTTAATATCCAAGATTTAGATATATGATTTCGAACTTTATATTAGCTCCTATATTAGCACATATGCTGACGGCTATTGTACTGTTGTTCTTCTGGAAGAATGTACAGGCACAGAAGACTGTGAGTGTAATAGGTAACATCATCGGCTTCTTTGTGAGTTTGAGGTTGTTTACCCTAATATGGGAAAATGGAAATATGACTTTACAAATGGGAGGCTGGGAAGCACCATTTGGAATTACCTTCGTAGGTGATATGTTGAGCGCTACGATGGTGATGCTTACTGCTATAGTGTCATTAGCTGTAGGTATATACTCAACGGCTGCGACTAATATTAGCCGTATACGATATGGACACTTCTTTATCTATCACTTCCTAATTATGGGGTTGATGGGAGCCTTTTTGACAGGAGATATATTTAATCTTTATGTGTGGTTTGAAGTAGTGATTATTTCTTCTTTTGTTTTATTGACATTAGGAGGAAAAAAGAGACAGATGGAAGGTGCTGTGAAGTATGTAACAATGAATATGTTAGCTTCGGTAATCTTCTTAACAGCCATCGGGATTCTATATGGAATAACAGGTAGTTTGAATATTGCAGACCTACCTGAACATGTAGCAGCAGTGGAGAATAGAGGATTAGTAACAGTAACCGCATTGTTGTTCTTTGTTGGTTTTGGTATTAAGTCAGCAGTGTTCCCAATGTACTTCTGGTTGCCATCGTCTTATCATACACCACCATCAGCTATCGGTGCTGTGTTTGGAGGATTGTTGACTAAGATGGGAGTGTATTCTATGATAAGAGTATTCACAGTAGTATTCGAACCTGATGATTTTGTATTACAAGTATTTATAGTTATTGCTATTCTTACCATGATAAGTGGAGCACTAGGGGTGATCAATAAGCGTAATATTAGAAGAATATTATCTTACTTTATTGTTTGTCATATAGGGTATCTGATAGCAGGTATTGGTATCTATACAGAGCTAGCTTTTGTAGGAGTAGTGTTCTATCTAATCCACGATGTTATTGTGAAGAGTAACTTCTTTATGATGAGTGGTCTGATACAAAAGATACGTGTAACGCAAGACATTTATCGATTAGGAGGGTTCTATAAGGATTACCCTAAGTTGTCTATCGTCTTTGCGATTATCCTATTCTCTCTAGCAGGTATACCACCGTTGTCTGGGTTCTGGCCAAAGATTCTTTTGTTTCAGGAGGCCTTTAAGCAGGAGAGTTATGTGTTATTAGGTACCTTGATATTTGCGAGCTTTATTACTTTATTTATTGTAGCTCGTATTTGGTCAGAAGTGTTTTGGAAAGATTTGCCAAAGCCGAATGCGGAAGAGGTAGACTATTTCGCACCGTTCCATACTAGAGGTAAAATAGCTTTAGTATTACCAGTTATTGGATTAGCTGTAGTATCTCTGTTGATTGGGTTTAATGCTTCTTTTGTATTTAAAGTAGCAGAACGTGTAGCATACGAACTAATGAATCCGTCAATCTATATAGAATCAGTAATGCATCATTTAAAATAAGCAGATTATGTTGAAGTATTTTTTACTTAATTTATTATTGACATTTGTCTGGGTTGCTTTAACAGGACAGTTAAATTATTCTAACTTCATCTTTGGAGGTGCGGCAGGATTCTTTATTTTATGGATGTTAACAAGACGATCTAAGCAAGCAGATAAGGAATACTTTTATCGTGTACCGAAGATTATGATCTTTATTCTCTATTTTATTTATGATATGATGGAGGCTAACTTACGTGTGGCGATAGATGTAATGACACCTAATTATCATACGACACCTGGTATCATTAAGTACAATCTAGATGCTAAGACAGATTTTGAGATTACGATGTTGACCAATATCATTGCCTTAACTCCAGGTACTATGGTGATCGATATTGCGGAAGATAAAAGTTATGTTTATATACATACTATGTATTTGAGAGATAAACACAAGTTTATTAAAAATATGAAAGAGAGAACAGAAACTAAACTATTAGAGATATTGCGATGACAGTAGAAGATTATTTAATATATGTAATAATGCCTATCATTAGCTTGTCTTTAATCTTCATATTTATAAGATTTCTAAAAGGACCAAGTGTATCGGATAGGGTAGTTGCTCTTGACTTATTGATTACAGTAGGGGTTGGGGTTATCGGGGTGTTTAGCTTGATTGCTAATGACCCAATATTCTTAGACGTAGCAATGATATTGGCATTAATAGCATTCTTGAGTACAGTGGCTTTTGCCTATTATTTATTAAAAAGGAATAGAGATGATTGATATTTTTATAATGATATTAAGTACTATAGGAGCGGTATTCGTATTGATTGCTTCTATTGGGATCGTACGTATGCCTGACTTTTATACAAGACTATCTATTACGATTAAGGCAGCGACTTTAGGTATAGGTTGTATTCTTACAGCAGCAGCTATTCATTTTGCTGAGTTTTCGACAACGACTAAAGTGTTAGCTATTATCTTTTTCTTGTTTATTACGTCACCAGTAGCTGCATTCTTAATCGCAAGAACGGCTTATATTACAGGGATAAAGTTATGGGATAAGTCTGTAGTAGATGAGTTACAGAATCGATATGATAACCATAATAATATTCCTTTAGACGCTTGTAGAGAGGAAAAGTTAACATCTGATAAGCAATCACCAGGCAAAGAATAATTACAACAATTGAGGAAGATTTATAGAATTAAATTTATCTTCGCATTTCTAACATACTAATTAATATGAAAAAAATCGTTTTATTTTTAACTGCATTCATATTAGCGATACCTACGACGGTAAAGGCTGATGAAGGGATGTGGTTCTTAATGTTCATAGAGCGTTTAAACCAGCGCGATATGGAGAAGATGGGACTACAGTTGACATCTGAAGAAATATATAGTATCAATAATCATTCGTTGAAAGATGCTATTATACAATTTGATGGAGGATGTACAGCAGAGATTGTATCTAATCAAGGTTTGGTATTGACTAACCACCACTGTGGATATGATAAAATAGCTAAATTATCTACACCAGAAGACGATATCTTAACGAATGGATTCTGGGCAAAAGACAAAGCTAGTGAGAGAGCTGCTAAAGGGCTTTCTGTTCGTTTCTTTGTAAGAATGGACAATGTAACAAAGCGTATCTTAAGCGTTGTTAATGATAAGATGTCTGAAGTTGAAAGAGAGAAAGCAATCAACCAAGAGATCGCTAAGATTCAAAAAGAGAATGATGGTGATGGAAAATATACTGTTTCTGTAAAATCATTCTTCCAAGGTAACGAGTTCTACTATTTTGTATACCAAGATTACAATGATGTTCGTTTAGTAGGAACCCCTCCTAACAGCATTGGTAAGTTCGGAGGTGATACTGATAACTGGGAATGGCCACGTCATACAGGTGACTTCTCTTTATTCCGTGTGTACACTGATAAAGATGGTAACCCTGCAGAGTATTCTGCTGATAATGTACCAATGGTTCCTAAACACCACTTACCAGTATCTATCACAGGTATTAAAGAAGGTGACTTCTCTATGATATTAGGATATCCAGGTAGAACTAATAGATGGATGCCTGCACAAGGAGTAGAGCAAAATATTAAGTTCGCTTATCCAGCTTGGGTTGAAGGATCTAAGTTAGGGATGGATGTAATGAAGAAATACATGGCTACAAACGATGCAGTACGTCTTAACTATGCATCTAAATATGCAGGTGTAGCTAACTACTGGAAGAACCGTCAAGGTATGATTGATGCATTGACTCAACATCAGACTGTAGCAACTAAAACAAAAGCTGAAAAAGATTTCCATAAATGGGCTTCTAAAAAAGAGAACGCTGCTAAATACGGAAATGTAATAGCTGATATTAATGCTTGGTACAAAGCGACTAATGAGAAGTCTCGTCATGATAATTACTTAATGACAATGTTGCGTACTTCTAATTTAGTAGCTGCACCATATCGTTTAGCTGGAGGTATGGAAGCATATGCTGCTGGTGATGATAAGAAACGTGCTGAGATGTTACCTGAGTTTAAAGAGTACATTAAGAGTATCTATGGTAGTACTTATGAGCCATTAGAAAGAGAAATGTTAGCTAAACAATTAGCTCTTTATGCAACTAAATCTACAGGATATGCAATTGCTCCTTATGTAGCAGAAATCAACAAAGAATACAATGGTGATTTTGAAAAGTATGTAGATGAGATTTTTGAAAAGAGTGTGTTTGCTAACCAAGAAGCTATCGATGCTTTCTTAGCAGATCCTAAAGGAGTGACTATTTCTCGTGATCCTATGTTGAAGTTATCTGTAGCTATCATGGATCATTATAGAGCTATGCCTGATAATGTAACTGCATTAGAAGATAGGTTCCAAAAAGCATATAGATTGTTTGTAGATGGAGTACAAAAAAGTAATCCTACAGGTAAGTACTATCCAGATGCAAACTCTACTTTACGCTTAACTTATGGTACTGTAAAAGACCTACCAAGAGGAAATAAAGTAAATGATGCTGCAGAGAACTGGTTTACTACTTTAAAAGGTACAGTTGCTAAACATAAAGTTGGTGATGAAGAGTTCGAAGCACCACAAAAACTAATCGACTTATATAATAAGAAAGATTATGGTGTGTATGCTGATAAAGCAGGACATATGCCTGTAAACTTCTTGACTAACCATGATATCACGGGAGGTAACTCAGGTTCTCCAGTATTAAATGGAAAAGGAGAATTAATCGGACTTGCGTTTGATGGTAATATCGAAGCTATGGCAGGAGACGTTATTTATGACCCTAAATTACAACGTACAATTAACGTAGATATTCGTTACGTACTATTCATTATAGATAAGTTCGCTGACGCTAAACATATTGTAGACGAGATGACTATTGTAAAATAGTTCGTTTAGTTAAAATTCACAAAACGCCTAAATTATTTAGGCGTTTTTTTTTGTGCATAAATGTTTCCTGAATTAAGTTTACATCATGAAAAGGTATGTGTTATTTATCTGTTTAATATTCTTGGTTAGTTGTGTCTCTAAGGGAGATAAGGACTTGCAGACGAAGTTGTCTTTTTACTATTGGAGAACTAACTTTCAGTTAGACTCACTAGAAAGTACTACGCTTAAAGAGTTAGAAGTGGACAAGCTTTATATTCGCTATTTTGATATTGGACTACAAGGAGACTCTCCTATACCTATACGACCTATACTGTTTAAAGACTCTATCCCTGATGTAGAGATTGTTCCTGTTGTATACATAAAGAATGAAGTCTTAGTGAATAGTAAGGTAGATAGAGAATTGTCAAAAAAGATAATAGACTATATCAATCAGATTAATAAACACAACCATATACAGATAAGCGAGATACAACTAGACTGTGATTGGAGCTTAAAGAGTAAGGATTCTTTTTTTGAATTAATAGAGTCGATTAAGAAAGCCAGCCAGTGGAAGGTGTCATCTACGATTAGACTACACCAAGTGAAGTACGCTGCTAAGACCGGAATACCTAAAGTAGACTATGGTGTACTGATGTACTATAATATGGGAACTATCTCAGCAGATTCTTTAAACTCTATTTACGACCGTAATATAGGGAGCAAATATATAGGTGCATTGGCCGATTATCCTTTAGAACTGAAGTATGCTTTTCCTATTTATTCATGGGTAGTACATACTAGAGCTAATAAAGTAGTTCGCTTGATCAGTAGAGTTCGTACAGATGAAGTGGATAAAATAAGTGCTTTTAAAAGAATAGACGAGACTAGATATAGTGTGACAAAAGAAGGAATGTATTTTGGACAATTGTTTTTAGTGGGCGACCAGATAAAAGTAGAAACGACTACTAGTGCACAGTTGTTAGAGATGAAAAAAGACTTAGAGAAGGCAAGTGGGAAGTGCCCCTCTGAAATTATACTATATGATTTAAATTCAAGAAATATCCCTTATTATGAAAAAGAAGTTTGGAAAAAGATTGTTGTATGCGAGTAGCTTGTCACTGCTGTTAGGAGCTGGTGTATACTCATACGGATGTGCTGATGGGTGGTGGAGTTATTCCTCTGTTTCAAGTTTTACACCAGAAGCATTTGTAGATAACTCATATAAGCCTTTGTTTTTTGCACCTTATGAGAAGTTCTATGATGGTGCATACATGTATAACGCAGGTATGTATAATGAGGATATTGTTAAGGAGTGGACACAATATTTAGGGAATACTGTACCAGCGGATGTAGTGAAGGAATGTTTAGTGTCTAATGAGTTTGAGATAGACACGATGTATACTATATATAGCGAACTGCGAAAAGGAAAGAAACGAAGTAGTATCTATGACTTAGACTTAAAGAATAAGAAAGTAGAGAACTTTATTAACTTTCTAAACTTTGCCAAAACAGTAGAACAATATTCAGCTCAAGAGTTCGAGTATTGGAACTATGAGCAACAAGTCAAAGAGCAATTGCCAACAGACTATGCTAATAAAGTACAGAGCTTCTATGAGAAGATGGATAAGAAGGATACTTTTTTTGCTAATAGAATGTGGTTTCAGGTGATGAAAGCTAAGTTCTACTCAGTAGATAAGAGTAGTGTGATTGCTTATTTCGACTCTACAGCGAGTAGTCAACCTCAGAATACACTGTATTATAGAGCGATGTCTTATGTAGCAGGGGCGTATTATGAACAAGCTAATTTTGCGAAGTCAAACCTATTATATGCTACTGTTTTTGATAGAGAACCTTCTATGCGTCAAGTAGCCTTGTATAACTTTAAGCCTCTTGATAAAGTTGCCATTACAAAAATAGTGGAGAATACAGAAGATAGAGATGTGAAAGCAGCGATATGGTCTATAATGGGATACTATGATGACCTTGGTGAATCTATGAAGCGTGCCTATGAGGTTAACCCGAAGAGCCCGCATATAGATTACATCTTGACGAGATGGGTGAACATGCAAGAGCAGGAAGTGAATGTATTTGCAGAAAGTAGTTTTAAATCTCGTGATGAGTATTTCAAGGCGATTAAGAAGAAGATAGATCAGAATACACTGAAGTGGATAAAGTCTGTCGCGGATAAACCACAAGAAGTTGCTAATCCAGTGTTGTGGAAGTTAGCAGCAGGGTATATGGATATCTTCCAAGGAGAGTACAAGAGTGCCACTAAGCAAATAGAGGAAGCAAGTGATTATTCTAAAAAAGGAGATAAATTATTAGCAGAGCAAATCAGATTATTTGCCTTGATTAATACAGTGTCTCAAGTCAAAAAATTAGATAAGAGTACAGAAGAAAAACTATTGCCAGAACTGAAATGGGTTTATACAGAGCTAGTGAAGAATGGCTATAGTGATCCTTTTAGATATGAGTACGCAGCAGGTTGGATTAGACAGTTTTTATCAGCTACTTATAAAGAGCAAGGCAATGCTATCATGGCAGAGATATTAAACTCTCAAGGTGTAGCTTTTTATAAAGATAAGAAGCAATCTAGTGCTATGGAGAGTTTCTTGTTAAAAACGAATCATTCAGAGATAGAAAAGTTGTTTACATCTTTATATCAATATAATCTTAGTGATATTTATGAGAGTAGAGCGATTCATTTGTTTTATGAAGATAAGATAGATGAAGCTATTGTAGAGATGAAGAAGGCAGAACCTATCAAGAAGAAGAATACCTATGATGATGAGTACACGGTGTTGATGTATAACACAGCTACTCTTTTAGGTAATCCATTTAACGGAAAGATCAAGGACTGTAACGATTGTGATCATGCAGCTAAGCAGACTACGGTATATACGAAGCTATCATTCTTAGAGAAACTAAGAGATATGAAGGCAAATATTGCTAATGGTAAAGATGTATTTAGCAATGCACTTTTAGTAGGTAATGCTTATTATAATGCTACATATTTTGGTAATGCACGCGTATTGTATTATAACAGTATTTGGGATGAGTATGGCAGTAATAGTATCAGTATGGAGAATAAATCTAGCATCTTGAATATGAATAATGCTAGAAAGTACTATACGATAGCTAAGCAATATGCGACTACAAAAGAAGAAAAAGCAAAGCTAGCTTACTTCGATGCTAAGCTTGAGCGAAATGAATTCTATGTACAGACCTATCATAATAAGGATTATTATATGGGAGCATGGGGTGATGATGTCATGTTTAAGAAGTGGAATGGCTTCTCAGAATTAGCTGCTAAGTATAGTGATACAAAATATTACCAAGAAGTAATTAAAGAATGTGGTTACTTCAGAAAGTATTTAGGACTGAATTATTAAGAATGAAAAAAGCTCAAGGTCACTTGAGCTTTTTATATTTATAAAGTATCTATTTATTGATATAGATGAGTAGTACCGATGTAGTGCCTATAGAGATTACTAGTGGAAACAGTGAAATAATAATAGCAACTAAGGGCATAGTAGTACTGACAAGAGCTTTTTTAGCTCTTCGATAGGCTGCGATTCCGAAGGCAAGACCAATAAGGCTAAAAAAGATAGAGATAAAATTGACAAAAGGAATCCAACAGATAAAGAATGCAATAACCGAACATACAAAGGAGATAATGTAGTAAACAAGACTCGTATCTCTGTTGTTGTTTATTTCGTAATAGGATTTATCATGTTGCATGGTATATTAGCTAAAAATTGAATGTAATATAAAGAAAAAGAATTTCATATTGTTATTTAAATTGTAATTTTACAACTAGTAGAATTGACAGTAAAAAACTTATATAATGCGTATACATTTTATCGCAATCGGAGGAAGTGCAATGCACAATTTGGCATTAGCCTTACATGCAAAAGGAGATATTGTAACAGGTAGTGATGACACTATATTTGAACCTTCTAAGTCTAGATTAGAAGCTAAGGGATTATTACCAAAAGAAGAAGGGTGGTTCCCAGAGAAGATAACAGAAGAGATAGACGTTATTATTCTAGGGATGCATGCTAAGGGGGATAACCCAGAATTGCTAAAAGCAAAAGAATTAGGACTGACTATTTATTCTTACCCTGAGTTTATCTACGAACATTCTAAGAATAAAACACGTGTAGTGATAAGTGGGTCTCATGGTAAGACTACCATTACTTCTATGATATTACATGTGATGCATTATCATAATGTAGAAGTAGATTATCTAGTAGGGGCACAGTTAGAAGGCTTCGATAGAATGGTAAACCTTACTTCAGATAATGAATTTATGTTAATAGAAGGTGATGAATACCTATCATCAGCATTAGATCTTCGTCCTAAGTTTCATATCTACCAGCCGAATATCGCCTTGTTAAGTGGTATCGCATGGGATCATATCAATGTATTCCCAACTTTTGAAAACTATGTAGAGCAGTTTAAGATTTTTATTGGAAAGTTAGTGAATGGTGGAATCTTAGTCTATAACGAAGAAGACGCTGTGGTAAACCAACTAGTAGAAGAAGCTACTAATCCGATTAGAAAGATACCTTATACTACACCTTCTTATACTATCGAGAATGAGCAGACCTATTTAGATACGAATGACGGGCCTATGCCGTTAGAGGTTTTTGGTAAGCACAACCTTAGTAATATAAGTGGAGCGAAGTGGATCTGTCAGAATATGGGGATAGATGAAGAAGATTTCTACGAAGCTATCGCATCATTTAAAGGAGCATCTAAGAGATTAGAGAAGTTAGTAGAGACAGAACAGACAGTAATCTATAAAGACTTTGCACATTCACCGAGTAAAGTGATCGCTACAACAGAAGCAGTGAAGGCACAGTACCCTAATAAGAAAGTAATCGCATGTCTAGAACTACATACATATAGTAGCCTTAACTCGGCTTTCTTATCACAGTATGAAGGTGCGTTAGCTAAGGCAGACGAAGCAGTGGTATTCTATTCTTTAGATGCGCTTAAGATTAAGAATATGCCAGAGATCTCTCAAGAGCAAATGCAAACGGCATTTAATAGACCAGGGTTAGCTACGTATACTAACGCTGCTGATTTTAAACAATATTTAGAGCAATTAGACTTAAGCAATGCTGTATTGTTATTCATGAGTTCAGGTAACTATGGTGGATTAGATATGCAAGCTTTTAGTGAGAAAGTAAAGAATAAATAGACGGCATACGTTATTATTATAATACTATTAAAGAGGTTATCAAGTACAGCTGTATTTGATAACCTTTTTTTGTTTGAATACTGACTGTTTTTTAATACAAACTTTATATAGAATAACTTCATTAGGTTTAGTTTTTGTACGATAGAATAGTATAAAACAATGACTATGGAACACCAAAAGATCACGATCAAACAATGGGCAGAAGATGATAGACCTAGAGAAAAGCTAATGCTGAAGGGAAAGACTTCCTTAAGTGACGCCGAACTATTAGCTATACTCATAGGATCAGGGCATAGAGAGGAGTCTGCAGTAGAGCTGTGTAAGCGTATATTAGCGATGTATAACAATAATCTAAGCGTATTAGCGAGACAGAGTATCTCTAAGCTCACTGCGTTTAAAGGAATAGGAGAAGCGAAAGCTATTGCGATTATTGCGGCTTTAGAGATAGGGCAGAGAAGGAGATTAAGTGAGCGTATAGAAGAACCTATCATCACTACTAGCAGTGATGTGTTTGAACTAATTAATCCTATCATTGGTGATCTAGAGCATGAAGAGTTCTGGGTACTCTATCTGAATAATTCTAATAAGGTGAAGTATAAAGCTCCATTGAGCAAGGGAGGAATCACAGGTACTGTAGTAGATATAAGACTGTTATTTCAGACAGCACTAGAGCAGAAGGCTGTCGGGATAATCTTAACGCATAATCACCCTAGTGGTAAGGTCAAGCCAAGTGATGCAGATATACAGATCACTAAGAAGATTAAAGAAGCTGGGCGTATTATGGACATACAGTTACTAGATCATTTGATTATTACGGAATACAGTTATTATAGCTTTGCAGATGAGAGTATTTTATAAGTAGATTTAGTTCTAAAATACCTACTTTTGTAATTCAAACAAAAGATTATAAAAAATGGGAGTAAAAAGCTTAACAAGTAAGACAGATATCTTTTTTGATTTAGACCATACCTTATGGGATTTTGAGAAGAACTCTGCTTTAGCTTTTAATGATGTTATTGAAGAATTAAAATTACCTTTTAGTACAGAGGCTTTTCTGAGTCACTATGTTGCGATTAATAATGAGTATTGGGACAAGTATAGTCTAAATCAGGTAAGTAAAGAAG
Organism: Myroides odoratimimus; assembly: GCF_004337635.1. Taxonomy (NCBI): domain Bacteria; kingdom Pseudomonadati; phylum Bacteroidota; class Flavobacteriia; order Flavobacteriales; family Flavobacteriaceae; genus Myroides; species Myroides odoratimimus. The sequence continues at coordinate 513,478 of NZ_CP037427.1, read as the reverse complement.
AGCTTAGAATAGGGAGAATCAGAGATACCTTTGCTAAGTTAGGGTATCAGTCTACTACAGAAGAGATGTTACTATTAGGGGATAATTATCTAAAGGCTATGCCTAATCATAATTATTTATTTGATGGTGCGATAGAAGTACTTGACTATTTACAAGATAAGTATAAACTTCATATTATTACCAACGGTTTTAATGAAGTACAAGGCAAAAAGTTAGATCGATCAGGAATATCAGATTATTTTCAGACAGTGACTAATTCTGAAATGGCTGGAGTGAGTAAGCCAAATCCTGAGATATTTAATTACGCTTTAGATAAAGCAAAGGCAGGGGTGAAAGACTCTGTGATGATAGGTGATAACTTCTTAGCGGATATAGAAGGAGCGCTAGGCGTAGGAATGGATGCAATCTACTACAGCCAATCAAAAGAAAAAGTAACACCTCAGATCTATCACGTACAGAAATTAATAGAACTAAAAGACCTGCTATAAGCAGGTCTTTCTATTTAATAGTTGTATTTAAATTGCCATCTGTTGCGTAAGAACTCTCGAGTGCTATTCTCTCTATTGTTTACACCAGGCTCATAGAGTACAGTGCCCTCTAGTTCGTCTGGTAGGAACTCTTGTTCTACGAAGTTATTTGTATAGTCATGAGAGTATAAGTACTCTTTGCCATACCCTAGTTCTTTCATTAGTTTAGTAGGTGCATTCCTTAAGTGTATAGGTACAGATAAGTCACCTGTTTGTTTGACGAGTTGTTGTGCTTTGCCTATCGCTAGATAGGTAGAGTTACTCTTAGGGGATGTAGCTAGATAGATAGCACACTGACTAAGTAGTATTCTACTCTCAGGGTATCCTATGACAGACACAGCCTGGAAGGTATTGTTTGCCATAATGAGTGCAGTCGGATTAGCATTCCCGATATCTTCTGATGCAGCTATAAGTAATCTTCGTGCGATGAACTTCACATCTTCACCACCCTCTATCATTCTTGCCAACCAATATACAGCCCCATTAGGGTCACTACCTCTGATAGACTTGATAAAAGCAGATACGATATCATAGTGCTGCTCACCAGTCTTATCATATAGTACAGTATTCTTTTGTACTACTTGCATTACGCGTTCATTGGTGATTTCTATCTCGTCATCATGAGTAGCATTGATGATAAGCTCGAAGGTGTTTAGTAGCTTACGACCATCTCCACCTGATATTCTAAATAGAGCTTCTGTCTCTGTCAGGGTTATCTTTTTCTTTTTTAAGAATAGATCTTTATTCATAGCGCGCTCTAGGAGGTGCTGTAGGTCTTCTTTTGTAAACGCATTAAGTGTGTAGACCTGACATCTAGAGAGGAGAGCAGGGATAACTTCGAAGCTCGGATTCTCTGTTGTAGCACCGATTAGCGTGACCCAGCCACGCTCTACTGCAGCTAGTAGAGAGTCTTGTTGAGATTTACTAAAGCGGTGTATCTCATCGATGAATAGGATAGGGTTCCTAGCAGTGAATAGACCACTGTTAGACTTTGCCTTCTCGATTACTTCTCTGATATCTTTAACCCCTGAGTTAATTGCGCTCAATACATAGAAGAGTCTCTCGCTTTCTTTTGCGATAATCTCTGCCAGAGTAGTTTTGCCTGTACCTGGAGGTCCCCAAAAGATTAAGGATGGGATAAACCCAACTTTTAACTGATTCGTTAAGATACCATTCTCTCCCACGAGGTGTTCTTGACTGACATAGTCACTCAGTGTATGTGGGCGTACTCGTTCTGCTAAAGGTGCTTCCATTATCGTAATTAAATCTCTTCTCACAAAAATACAATCTCTTTTTTAGATAACGATGTTTTTCAGTAATGGAATGTTTAAGGCGCAGTAGTTATTGATTAGAGCATGAATATCTGTGCATAAGCTAATGTTGATGTTTATTCTTACTTGAAGGAGAATGCGGGGAGTATAGAAGAAGTATTCTTGGACAAAGGGCTTCTCTAGTCCAGTATTCATTGCTTATTGTCCTATTATTGTCCAAGGAATTCAAATTAAGAGCCTATTTTACTAGGCTGGCGGTATGTTTTCAATATTTTGTTTTTTAAGGGGTGTTGTGTAATTGGTTGATATTTAGTCTTTTGTTTGTTTTGTTGAATAAAAAAAATGATTTGTTTTTTTACTGATTTAGGGATTATGGACTTGTTTTGGACCTTTTTTCAAAAAAAAAGAGGTAATGATATTGTTTATTGTTCTTTTTTAGACCTGAATTTGTGATTATAAATAAAAAAGTGAATTGCTTTTTTTAGATGATAGTTACTAAATAGAGATACTTTTGAGGAGGGTGATACTCGTCTCAATGCTAAAATGGTGTGAATGAAAAAACAATTCGTTATAAAATGAGTTATATTTAACCTATATAAAATTTGAGTACTATGTATAATAGCCTTTCATTACAAGGGGTGTTTATGGATAGATTTTGTATAGGGAATAAATATGCACCTTATATAATAAGATGTACTTAAGGAGAAAGGAATGAATATATGAGTAAAGAGAAATTACCTCCATTATCTATTAATCTAATTTTACTACCCTTATTCGTCGTTGTACTGATATGGGGAGTGTATTGGATGGATTGGAATAATTTTTATGAGTTACACGAGTATGGCGTATTGCCGAGAACGGTAGTGGGGTTAAGGGGAATTGTGTTTAGTCCTTTTATACATGGTGGGATAAAGCATTTGTATAATAACTCTATAGCCCTCTTTGCACTGCTATTAATGTTGCAGTATTTTTATAAGAAACAAGCGTTGGTGGTACTGATCTTAGGGATTCTGCTATCAGGTTTCGGTACATGGTTGATAGGTAGAGATAGTTATCATATCGGAGCTAGTGGATTAGTCTATGTGCTAGTGAGCTTTATGTTCTTTAAGGGAGTACAGACGCGATATTATAGACTGATGGCATTATCGCTAGTTATCGTAGTGCTATATGGTGGTACGGTGTGGTATATGTTTCCCCATGTAGAGAGCGGTATTTCGTGGGAAGGACATTTGAGTGGTTTTTTGACAGGATTGATTCTTAGTTTTGTAGTTTCTTCTCCTGAGCATATAGAGCAGGGGTATAAGTATGAGTGGCAAGACCCTAACTTTGATCCTCAGTCAGACCCCTTTATGAGGTGCTTCGATGAGCATGGCAACTTTATTATCATACCGAAACAAAAGAAGAGTAAAGATCCTTATAGAAAGACACTACCAGTACTGATCTCTCAGTATCAAATCAGATAACGATATAAACTATAAAAGCACCTTAGAAGGTGCTTTTATAGTTTTTGACTACGAAGTCTATTGCTGTTTCGAGTATCTCTCCCATATTTTTACAATATTTGAAAGACTTCTCATGAGTTAATTTGTGTAAGGACGTTTTTAACTCTTCTACATGTTCTGGAGTAGAGACTGTATCCTGTATCATCACGTGGATCAGTTCGTCTAGTCTCTCTTTGTTACTCAGTACTCTTCTTACAATCACAGACCTCACTTCTCGTCGATACTGTTCTATCGAAGTATGTTTTAGTTTCTCTAATACCATCTTCACGATAGTATAGTTCTCTTTAAAGAACTGAGGAAGGTAGAACTTGAGGTTACCTTCATAGTTCTGCTGATCGAAGTCGATAGCTCTGATTCTATAGACTACCTGATCGAAGTCATGAGTAGGTATAATGACGAAATTATAAGATCTCATATCACCCAGTAGACCGATCATACAGCGTTCATTAAACTTGACAAACTCTTTAGCGATCTGTGATTTTTCACTTTCAGTACATTTAGGTAGGTGATTTGTGATAAATACATCAGCAGGTATACCTAATATGTGTTCTTCTATTAAGGTGTCATTGTGTACGAGATAGTTCATCGTATTCGGAGACAGCATCTCTTCTAGTTCTAATCCGTATATGCGTGAGGCATCGGCTCTCTTTACATAGAAGTTGGTGATGTTGTCATTGAGTATATTTCGAACTTTCACTCGGAATGGTTTAGAATTACCAAACGAACAAAAGTCAATATGATCAATAGTTAGATACTGTAGTGTCTCGATGTCACCATCAGAGTGAAGTAAGGTATATATCTTAGTAAGGCTAGCTTCTATCTCTTTATACTCGAACTCTGGATAATATACACGTAACCACAGTGTATCATTACCGTTACTGTCCTCGATATTGATATAACCACTGAATCGCAATAAGTCATCATAGATCACACTAGTCTTAGTAGTGCGCTTATACTTGGTTAAGTATGCCATGAACTCATCGCTAACAGGGTAGTTAGGCTTCTTTAATAATACCTTTACGTCTTTCAAATCTTATCTTCTTTGTCTGATTGTTTCGTATAAAAATGCTCCACAAGCTACAGATACGTTTAGTGAATCTATTGTGCTAAACATCGGTAACTTTGCTTTCTCGTCTATGATTTTAAGTACAGATGGGTTGATACCTTTATCTTCACTTCCCATAATGATCGTTACAGGTACATTTAGATCTACATCATAGATTTCTTTTTCTGCTTTCTCTGTTGCACCTAGTGTTATTACACCAGACCCCTGTAGATAGAATACAGCATCCTTAATATGATCTACTTTACAGATAGGAATATTAAATACAGCACCCGCAGATGTTTTTACAGTATCTCCGTTTACTGGAGCAGCTCCATTCTTAGATATGATGATACCATCTGCACCACAGCATACAGCAGTACGTATAATAGCACCGAAGTTACGAGCGTCTGATATCTGATCAAGGATAACGAAAAGAGGTTTCTCTTTTTTCTCTAATACACCTTCTACTAGTACTTCTAATGAAGTAAAAGAGATAGGGGAGATATTCGCTACAGCTCCTTGATGGTTTTTATTAGTTAGTTTATTTAGTTTCTCGATAGGTACATAAGAGAAGTTTACGTTGTTCTTCTTTAGTGTCTTAAGAAGAGAACTCATTAACTCTCCAGAAGCTTCTTTCTGTATGAATACCTTATCTATATCTTTTCCTGCTTCTATGGCTTCGATGATTGCACGAATACCAAATATCTGATTGTCCTGTTCCATGGGGCAAAGTTACTTATAATATAATTTAAAAAAACGTGCAAAGATAGATTTTAAGTATTTGAGTTTAGTGGTATTTATAAAAATATTAGGTAGTATATACTATAATATATAATAGGAGATATGTTATTGAGTCTTAAAGCTGTAAAGTGAAATATTTTTTGTGGTGATATATAAAAGGAGAGAAGAGAGATAAGGTCTGTTTTTTTGGGTACTATTGAATAGTGAAAGAGAAGATTTAGAACTAATGCTAGATTGCTAAAAAGAAAGAGCAATAATGTTGATAACTTTTGAATAACTATCGTATAAAGAGAAAAAAAGAGGTAAAAGGAGAATTGTTGATAAAAAAAATTAATTATGTTGAAAATTAATGCTTTGAGGTTTGAATAAATAAAAAATAGTTATACATTTGCAACCCCGTATATAGTGCGGAATAATATATTGTAGAAATTATTAATAAACATTATGCCAACAATTCAACAATTAGTAAGAACAGGGAGAACCCAATTGACTAAGAAGAGTAAATCGGTTGCTTTGGATTCTTGTCCTCAAAGAAGAGGAGTTTGTACGCGTGTTTATACTACTACACCTAAAAAACCAAACTCTGCAATGCGTAAAGTTGCAAGGGTACGTTTAACAAATGGTAATGAAGTAAACGCATACATCCCAGGAGAAGGACACAATTTACAAGAGCACTCGATAGTATTAGTTAGAGGTGGAAGGGTAAAAGATTTGCCAGGTGTTAGATACCACATCGTACGTGGAGCTTTGGATACTGCTGGAGTAAACGGTAGAACACAAAGAAGATCTAAATACGGAGCAAAACGTCCTAAAGACAAAAAATAATCGTTTAAACGTTTAAGAAGAAGACATGAGAAAAAGACAGGCGAAAAAGAGACCTCTTTTACCAGATCCAAAATTTAATGATCAATTAGTTACGCGTTTTGTAAACAACTTAATGTGGGACGGTAAGAAATCAACAGCTTTTAAAGTATTCTATGATGCTTTAGAGATCGTTGAGGAGAAAAAACAAGATGAAGAAAAATCTTCATTAGAAATTTGGAAAGATGCATTAACTAATGTTATGCCACACGTAGAAGTTCGTTCTCGTCGTGTAGGTGGAGCTACATTCCAAATTCCAATGCAAATTCGTCCAGATAGAAAAATTTCTATGGCGATGAAATGGATGATTTTGTATGCGAGAAAAAGAAATGAGAAATCTATGGCTGGAAAATTAGCGTCTGAAATCTTAGCTGCTGCTAAAGAAGAAGGAGCTGCTGTTAAAAAGAGAATGGATACTCATAAAATGGCTGAAGCTAATAAAGCATTCTCTCACTTTAGATTTTAATCCATACAGAAACTATATACAATGGCAAGAGATTTAAAATATACAAGAAACATTGGTATCGCTGCACACATCGATGCTGGTAAGACAACAACTACAGAGCGTATTTTGTTCTATACAGGTAAAAACCACAAAATGGGAGAGACTCACGAAGGATCTTCTACAATGGACTGGATGGAGCAAGAGGCTGAAAGAGGTATTACTATTACATCAGCAGCTACTACATGTACTTGGAATTTCCCAACAGTTCAAGGTGCTAAAATACCTGAATCTATGGAGTACCACTTCAATATTATTGATACTCCTGGACACGTTGACTTTACTGTAGAGGTAAACCGTTCTTTACGTGTATTAGATGGATTAGTATTCTTGTTTAGTGCAGTTGATGGTGTTGAGCCTCAGTCTGAAACTAACTGGAGATTAGCTGATAATTATAAAGTTCCACGTATGGGGTTCGTTAATAAAATGGACCGTCAAGGAGCTAACTTCTTAGCAGTATGTCAACAAGTTAAAGATATGTTGAAATCTAACGCTGTGCCAATCGTTTTACCTATTGGTGATGAGGCTGATTTCAAAGGTATCGTTGACTTAGTGAAAAACCGTGCAATCGTATGGCATGATGAGAATCATGGTTCTACTTTTGACGTTGTTGAGATCCCTGCAGAGATGGTTGACGATGTAAAACAATACAGAGGTCAATTAATCGAAGAGATTGCTGCTTATGATGAAAATCTTCTTGAGAAATTTATGGAAGATGAGGACTCAATCACAGAGGACGAAATCCACGTAGCTTTACGTGCTGCTACTCTTGATATGAGCATCATCCCTATGACTTGTGGATCTTCATTCAAAAATAAAGGTGTTCAGTTCATGTTAGACGCTGTATGTCGTTACTTACCTTCTCCAATGGATAAGGAAGCTATCGAAGGTACAGATCCTGATACTGAAGAGCCAATCGTACGTAAGCCATCGGTTACTGAGCCGTTCGCTGCATTAGCATTTAAAATTGCTACTGACCCATTCGTAGGTCGTTTAGCATTCTTTAGAGCTTATTCAGGACACTTAGACGCTGGATCTTATGTATTGAATACTCGTTCTGGAAACAAAGAGCGTATTTCTCGTATCTACCAAATGCACGCTAACAAACAAAACCCGGTTGAATATATTGAGGCTGGAGATATTGGAGCTGCAGTAGGATTTAAAGATATTAAAACTGGAGATACTTTATGTGATGAGAAAAAACCTATCGTATTAGAAAGTATGATATTCCCAGACCCAGTAATCGGTATCGCTATTGAGCCAAAAACAAAAGCGGATATGGATAAAATGGGTACTGCTTTAGCTAAATTAGCTGAGGAAGATCCAACTTTTACAGTTAAAACTGACCAAGCGTCTGGACAAACTGTAATCTCTGGTATGGGTGAGTTACACTTAGACGTATTGATCGACCGTATGAAACGTGAGTTCAAAGTTGAAGTTAATCAAGGAGAGCCACAAGTTGAGTATAAGGAAGCTCTTACACGTGAAGCACAACATAGAGAAGCTTATAAAAAGCAATCTGGTGGACGTGGTAAGTTTGCTGATATCGTATTCAAAATGGGACCTGCTGATGACGTTGATGGAAAACCATTCGTTGGATTACAGTTCGTGAATGAAGTTAAAGGTGGTAACGTTCCTAAAGAATATATCCCTTCTGTAGAGAAAGGATTTAGAGAGGCGATGAAACAAGGACCTTTAGCTGGATTCGAAATGGATTCTATGAAAGTAACTTTAACTGACGGTTCTTACCACGCGGTTGACTCGGATGCATTATCGTTCGAATTAGCTGCTAAAATGGGATACAAAGCTGCTGCTAAAGCTGCAGGTGCGATCATCTTAGAGCCTATCATGAAGTTAGAAGTATTGACTCCTGAAGAAAACATGGGTGATATCGTTGGAGATTTGAACCGTCGTCGTGGACAAATCAACAGCATGGATGATAGAGCTGGATCAAAAGTTGTTAAAGCTTCTGTTCCATTATCAGAAATGTTCGGATATGTAACTACATTAAGAACATTATCATCTGGTAGAGCAACTTCTACAATGGAGTTCTCTCACTACTCTGAAACACCATCAAACATTTCAGAGGCAGTAATCACTAAAGCAAAAGGTAACGCTTAATTTTAGAGTAAAATGAGTCAAAAAATCAGAATAAAATTAAAATCTTACGATCATATGTTGGTTGATAAATCAGCAGAGAAAATCGTAAAAACTGTAAAAAGTACAGGAGCAGTAGTAACTGGACCTATTCCATTACCTACTCATAAAAAAATCTTTACTGTTCTTCGTTCTCCTCACGTGAACAAAAAAGCAAGAGAGCAGTTTGAGTTAAGTTCATACAAAAGATTGTTAGATATCTATTCTTCATCTTCTAAAACTATTGATGCTTTAATGAAATTAGAGTTACCAAGTGGAGTTGAAGTTGAAATCAAAGTGTGATAAATAACAAGATTCAATAAGAATATCAAAGGCTAAGTATTGGTGTTATAGTCACCAATACTTAGTTCTTTTAGAAAATAAAATAAAATTTTATAATTAATAATTAATATTTATGTCTGGGTTAATTGGTAAAAAAATCGGCATGACTAGTATTTTCGATGAGAATGGAAAAAACATTCCATGTACAGTAATCGAAATGGGTCCTAATGTCGTTACCCAAGTCAGAACCATTGAGGTTGACGGGTATGAAGCGTTACAACTTGGTTTCGATGACAAGACAGATAAACATGCTACTAAAGCTGAGTTAGGTCACTTTAAAAAAGCTGGAACATCTGCTAAGAGAAAAGTTGTTGAAATCAAAGATTTTGCTGGAGAGTATAAATTAGGTGATGTGATCACTGCAGATTTATTCATAGAAGGTGAATATGTAGATGTACAAGGTGTATCTAAAGGAAAAGGATTCCAAGGGGTTGTAAAACGTCATGGTTTTGGTGGAGTTGGTCAGGTAACTCACGGTCAAAAGAACCGTTTAAGAGCGCCAGGATCTATTGGAGCTTCTTCTTACCCATCAAGAGTATTCAAAGGAATGCGCATGGCAGGAAGAACTGGAGGAGTAAATGTAACAGTACAAAACCTTAGAGTTTTAAAAGTAGTAGCTGATAAAAATCTACTTGTGGTTAAGGGAGCAATTCCAGGACACAAAAACTCTTATGTAATCGTTCAGAAGTAATGGAAGTAAAAGTTTTAGATATCACAGGAAAAGATACTGGTAGAAAAGTTGAGCTTTTAGATTCAGTATTCGGTATAGAACCAAATAATCACGCAGTATATCTTGATGTTAAACAATATTTAGCAAATCAAAGACAAGGAACTCACAAAGCTAAAGAAAGAGCTGAGATCTCTGGAAGTACGCGTAAGATTAAAAAACAAAAAGGAACTGGTACTGCAAGAGCAGGAAGTATTAAATCGCCAGTTTTCCGTGGAGGAGGAAGAATCTTCGGGCCAAGACCAAGAAGCTACTCTTTCAAATTAAACAAAAGTTTAAAACGTTTAGCGAGAAAATCTGCTTTCTCTATCAAAGTGAAAGAATCAAATTTAATCGTAGTTGAGAACTTTAATTTCGAGGCTCCAAGCACTAAGAATTTCATCAACGTATTGAAAGGTTTAGGATTGGAAAATAAAAAATCTCTATTTGTGTTTGGTGAATCAAATAAAAATGTATATTTGTCATCACGCAATTTAGGGAAGGCTGCTGTTGTAACTAACTCTGAATTAAGTACTTACAGTATTTTGAATGCTGGAAGTTTAGTGTTAACTGAGGGTTCTGTAGCAGGAATTGTAGAAAATTTAAGTAAATAATAGGAACATGAGTGTTTTAATTAAGCCTATAATTACAGAAAAAATAACTAAAGACGGCGAAACTTTTGGCCGTTTTGGGTTTGTTGTTGATAGAAAAGCGAACAAAATTGAAATTAAAAAAGCAGTTGAGGCTGCTTATGGAGTTTCTGTTGTTAACGTGAATACTATGAACTATGCTGCAAAGCGTTCTGTTAAGTACACGAAAAGTGGAATGATCAACGCTAAAACTAATGCTTACAAGAAAGCAATAGTTGAATTGAAAGAAGGAGATAGTATAGACTTTTATTCAAATATCTAATAAATAATGTCAGTTAGAAAATTAAAACCTATTACCCCAGGTCAGCGTTTTAGAGTTGTGAATAGTTTTGACGCTATAACAACTGATAAGCCGGAGCGTAGTTTACTAGCACCGAAAAAAAAATCTGGAGGTAGAAATAGTCAAGGAAAAATGACCATGCGCTACATGGGTGGTGGTCATAAACAAAGATACCGTATAGTTGATTTTAAAAGAACTAAAGTTGGTATCCCAGCTACTGTTAAGTCAATTGAGTATGATCCAAACCGTACAGCATTCATCGCTTTGATTGCTTATGTAGATGGAGCTAAATCATACGTTATTGCACAAAGCGGTATGAAAGTTGGACAAACTGTAGTTTCAGGAGTAGATGCGTCACCAGAAGTTGGTAATGCAATGCCTTTAAGCAAAATTCCTTTAGGAACTGTTATATCTTGTATCGAATTACGTCCTGGACAAGGAGCAGTTATCGCTCGTTCAGCAGGTACTTTCGCTCAGTTAGTTGCTAGAGATGGTAAATATGCTACTATTAAAATGCCTTCTGGAGAGATCCGTTTGATTTTATTAGAATGTATGGCTACTATCGGAGCAGTGTCTAACCACGATCACCAATTAATCGTTTCTGGTAAAGCAGGTAGATCAAGATGGTTAGGTAGAAGACCTAGAACTAGACCAGTAGCAATGAACCCAGTAGATCACCCAATGGGAGGTGGAGAAGGTCGTTCGTCAGGAGGACACCCACGTTCTAGAAACGGGATGCCTGCTAAAGGGTACAGAACTCGTTCTAAAGTTAAGTCGAGTAATAAGTATATCGTTGAACGTAGAAAGAAATAAAAGATTAAGACATGGCACGTTCGTTAAAAAAAGGACCTTATGTTCACTATAAATTAGAGAAGAAAGTTCAAGTAAACGTAGAAAGTGGAAAAAATGGAGTTATCAAGACTTGGTCAAGAGCTTCAATGATTACACCTGATTTCGTTGGACAAACTATCGCAGTACATAATGGTCGTCAGTTTGTTCCTGTTTATGTAACAGAGAACATGGTAGGACATAAATTAGGGGAATTTTCACCAACAAGATCGTTCAGAGGTCACGCTGGTGCAAAGAATAAAGGTAAAAAATAATAAGAAGCTATGGGAGTTCGTAAAAGAGAAAGAGCTGAGCAAATTAAAGAAGCTAACAAGCAAGTTGCTTTTGCAAAGCTAAACAATTGCCCTACTTCTCCTAGAAAAATGCGTTTAGTAGCGGATTTAGTAAGAGGACAGAAAGTAGAAAAAGCTCTAAATATATTAAAATTCAGTTCAAAAGATGCTTCTCGTAATTTAGAGAAATTACTTTTGTCTGCAATTGCTAACTGGCAAGCGAAAAACAGCGACGCTAACATTGAAGAAGCTGGATTGATCGTTAAAGAAATCAGAGTAGATGGAGGAATGATGTTAAAAAGACTTCGTCCTGCACCTCAAGGTAGAGCACACAGAATCAGAAAACGTTCTAATCACGTAACAATCGTATTAGGATCTAATAATAACACACAAAGCAATTAATAAGCAGTATGGGACAAAAGACTAATCCAATCGGGAATCGCCTTGGTATTATCAGAGGATGGGACTCAAACTGGTATGGTGGAAATGACTACGGTGACAAAATCGCTGAAGATCACAAGATCAGAAAGTATATCCATGCTCGTTTATCAAAAGCTAGTGTATCTAAAGTAATCATCGAGAGAACTTTAAAACTTGTAACCGTTACTATCACTACTGCTAGACCTGGTATCATTATCGGAAAAGGTGGACAAGAGGTAGACAAGTTAAAAGAGGAATTGAAAAAGATTACTGATAAGGAAGTTCAAATCAATATCTTTGAAATCAAACGTCCTGAATTAGACGGATACTTAGTGGCTGCTAGTATCGCTCGTCAAATCGAAAGCAGAATTTCTTACCGTAGAGCTATCCGTATGGCAATGGCTGCAGCGATGAGAATGAACGCTGAAGGAATCAAAGTTATGATTTCTGGTCGTTTAAACGGTGCTGAAATGGCTCGTTCTGAGACTTTCAAAGAAGGAAGAATTCCGTTGTCAACTTTCAGAGCAGACATCGATTATGCACTTGCTGAAGCTCACACTACTTATGGTAGAATGGGAATTAAAGTGTGGATCATGAAAGGTGAGGTTTACGGTAAGAGAGATCTTTCTCCGTTAGCTGGAATGGATAAAAAACAATCTAAATCAGCAGGATCTCCAAAAGGTAAATCTAACCCACGCAAAAGAAAGTAATTTTTAAACTGAAGAAAAATGTTACAGCCTAAAAGAACAAAATACCGTAAGGTACAGAAAGGTAAAATGAAAGGGATTTCTCAAAGAGGGCATGAACTTTCAAATGGTATGTTTGGAATCAAATCTATGGACTCTGCATTTATCACTTCACGTCAAATCGAGGCAGCGCGTATCGCTGCTACTCGTTTCATGAAACGTGAAGGGCAGTTATGGATTAAAATTTTCCCAGACAAACCTATTACTAAAAAGCCTCTAGAGGTACGTATGGGTAAAGGAAAAGGTGCAGTAGAATACTGGGTTGCTGTGGTAAAACCAGGAAAAATTATGTTCGAAGTTGGTGGAGTGCCAATTTCAGTAGCAAAAGAAGCGTTACGCTTAGCTGCTCAAAAACTTCCTGTAAAAACTAAATTTGTAATTGCTAGAGATTTCGAAGCATAATAAAATTTTTATCATGAAACAATCAGAAATAGTAAATCTATCTGTAGCTGAATTACAAGAGCAACTGGTACAGTTGACTAGCACATATAATAACTTAAGATCTGCTCACGCAATCTCTCCAATCGAGAATCCATTACAGTTGAGAAACGTAAGAAGAAGTATTGCAAGAGTGAATACAGAGTTAAGTAAAAGAGAGTTACAATAATTGTATTCTGCCGAAAGATGGAAAATAGAAAATTAAGAAAAGAGAGAATAGGTGTTGTTACTAGCAATAAAATGGAGAAATCTATTGTTGTGTCTGAAGTAAAGAGAGTAAAACACCCATTATATGGTAAGTTCGTGTTGAAAACGAAAAAATACGTTGCACACGACGAAACAAATGATTGCAACATTGGTGATACAGTAAAGATCATGGAGACACGTCCATTATCTAAATCAAAATGTTGGAGATTAGTTGAAATCATTGAAAGAGCGAAATAATTATGGTACAACAAGAATCTAGACTTAAAGTAGCAGATAATACGGGTGCAAAAGAAGTTTTGACTATCCGTGTTTTAGGAGGAACGAAACGTCGTTATGCCTCTGTAGGTGATAAAATTGTAGTTTCAATTAAAGAAGCAACTCCAAACGGAAGCGTGAAAAAAGGTAGCGTTTCAACTGCAGTTGTAGTTCGTACTAAAAAAGAAGTGAGAAGAGCTGACGGATCTTACATCAGATTTGACGATAACGCATGTGTATTGTTAAATGCTGCTGGGGAGATGAAAGGAACTCGTGTTTTTGGTCCGGTTGCGAGAGAACTTCGTGAAAAACAATTCATGAAAATTGTATCATTAGCACCAGAGGTGTTATAATTCGTTCTAAACATGATTAAGCTAAAGATAAAAACAGGAGATACTGTACGCGTTATCGCTGGTGACCATAAAGGTACTGAAGGTAAAGTTGTACGTGTATTACGTGAAAAGAACAAAGCTATTGTTGAAGGGGTGAATATCATTTCTAAACACGTGAAGCCAAGTGCTTCTAACCCTCAAGGTGGAATTGTTAAAAAAGAGGCTCCAATCCAAATCTCTAACTTAGCGATCGTAGATCCTAAGACTAACGAAGTTACAAGAGTAGCTATCGTGAAAAACGAGAACGGAAAAAATGTTAGAGTTTCTAAAAAATCAAATCAAGTATTATAGTTATGGCTTATATACCAAGACTTAAAGAAGAATATAAAAGCAGAGTTATCTCTGCTCTTACTGAGGAATTCGGTTATAAAAACGTAATGCAAGTTCCAAAACTTGAGAAAATCGTTGTTAGCCGTGGAGTTGGTGCTGCTGTTTCTGATAAAAAATTAGTTGATTACGCTGTTGAGGAGTTAACTAAAATTACAGGACAAAAAGCAGTAGCTACTATCTCTAAGAAAGACGTTGCTACTTTTAAATTAAGAAAAGGAATGCCAATCGGGGCAAAAGTAACGTTACGTGGAGAGAGAATGTATGAATTTTTAGATCGTTTAGTAACTTCAGCTTTACCACGTGTAAGAGACTTTTCAGGTATTAAATCTGATGGTTTTGACGGAAGAGGAAATTATAACTTAGGTGTTACTGAGCAAATCATTTTCCCTGAAATCAATATCGATAAAGTTAACAAAATCGCTGGTTTTGATATCACTTTCGTAACATCTGCTCAAACAGATAAAGAAGCGAAATCTTTACTTGCTGAATTAGGATTACCTTTTAAAAAGAATTAAGTATGGCTAAAGAATCAATGAAAGCCCGTGAGGTTAAAAGACAAGCATTAGTAGATAAATATGCTGCTAAGAGAACAGCTCTTTTAGAAGCTGGTGACTATGAAGGATTACAAAAGTTACCTAAAAATGCTTCTCCAGTTCGTTTACACAACAGATGTAAGTTAACAGGAAGACCAAGAGGGTATATGCGTCAATTCGGTATTTCTCGTGTTACATTCCGTGAAATGGCAAATAATGGATTGATACCTGGAGTAAAAAAGGCAAGTTGGTAATTAAGATTTAAAGGTAAAAACATGTATACAGATCCAATAGCAGATTTCCTTACAAGAGTTAGAAACGCTGTGAGAGCTAACCACAAAGTGGTTGAAATTCCAGCTTCAAACTTCAAAAAAGAAATCACGAAAATATTATTCGATCAAGGATATATCTTAAGCTATAAATTTGATGATAGTTCAGTTCAAGGGACAATCAAAATAGCTTTGAAATATGATAAAGACACAAAAGAGTCTGTAATTAGAGATATCCAAAGAATTAGTAAACCAGGTTTGCGTAAATACGCTTCTGCAGCAGATCTTCCTAGAATCCTTAACGGATTAGGAATCGCTATCGTTTCAACATCAAAAGGATTGATGACTGGAAAGCAAGCGAAACAATTGAATGTTGGTGGAGAAGTAGTTTGTTACGTATACTAATTTAAAAAGACTAAGAGATGTCAAGAATAGGTAAAAGTCCAATAGCAATACCTGCTGGAGTAACGGTTGACGTTAAAGAAGGAGAGATTGTTGTAAAAGGTAAATTAGGAGAGCTTTCTCAAAAGTTTGATACAGTTAGTATTAAAGTTGAAGAAGACCAAGTAATCGTTGAGCGTTCTTCTGATGATAAGATTGAAAGAGCTAAACACGGATTATACCGTAGTTTAATCAACAATATGGTTAAAGGAGTTTCAGAAGGATTTACTATCAGTTTGGAATTGGTTGGGGTAGGATACCGTGCTGCTAATCAAGGACAAAAGTTAGATTTAGCTTTAGGTTTCTCTCATAATATCGTGATGGATATTGCAAAAGAAGTTACAGTGGAAACTATATCTGAAAAAGGTAAAAATCCAATCGTTAAATTAACTTCATTTGACAAACAATTAGTTGGTCAAGTAGCAGCAAAAATCCGTTCATTCCGTAAACCAGAACCTTACAAAGGAAAAGGTATCAAGTTTGTGGGTGAAGAGTTAAGAAGAAAAGCAGGTAAATCAGCTTAAAAATTAAGACTATGTCATTAACAAAATCTGAAAGAAGACAACGTATTAAATTCAGAATTAGAAAGATCGTTAGCGGTACTGCTGCTAAGCCAAGACTTTCTGTATTCAGAAGTAATAAAGAAATCTATGCGCAAATCATAGATGACGTGAATGGAGTAACTCTAGCTGCAGCATCTTCAAGAGAAGCTGGGATAACAAGAGGAACCAATATTGAAACTGCTGCATCGGTTGGGAAACTAATTGCAGAGAAAGCTTTGAAAGCTGGTGTAGAAACTGTATCTTTCGATAGAGGAGGTTATTTATACCACGGTCGTGTTAAATCATTAGCTGAAGGCGCTAGAGAAGCTGGATTAAAATTCTAATTAGTTATGTATCAAAATTATAAAAACGTAGAATTTGTAAAACCAACTGGTCTTGATCTTAAAGATCGTTTGGTTAGTGTAAACCGTGTTACTAAAGTTACTAAAGGGGGAAGAGCTTTTGGATTCTCTGCTGTAGTAGTAGTAGGTGACGAAAACGGTGTAGTGGGTCATGGTTTGGGTAAATCAAAAGACGTTTCTGAAGCAATCGCTAAAGCAGTAGAGGATGCAAAGAAAAACTTAGTTAGAGTTCCTTTAAATGGTCATACTATTCCTCACGAACAAAAAGGAAAATTCAGTGGAGCAAGAGTATTATTGATGCCTGCATCTTTGGGTACTGGAGTAATCGCTGGAGGTTCTGTGAGATCGGTTGTAGAATCTGTTGGGATTAAAGATTTATTATCTAAATCTCAAGGATCTTCAAATCCTCACAACGTGGTGAAGGCTACTTTTGACGCTTTATTACGTTTAAGAAGTGCTTCTACAGTTGCAAAACAAAGAGGAATTTCTTTAGAAAAAGTATTTAAAGGTTAATTTGAGAGAGTTATGTCAAAAATTAAAGTAAAACAAGTAAGAAGCCAAATTAATTGTCCTCTTGTACAAAAGAGAACATTAGAGGCTTTAGGACTTCGTAAGATTGGTCAAGTGGTGGAGCATGATGCTACATCTGCAATCTTAGGAATGGTAAGTAAAGTTCAACACTTAGTTTCTGTAGAGGAGGCTAAATAATATTGTAGAGTATGAATTTAAGTAATTTACAACCAGCAAAAGGTTCAGTACACAACCAAAACAAACGTGTTGGTCGTGGTGAAGGGTCTGGTAAAGGAGGAACTTCTACAAAAGGACACAAAGGTGCTAAATCACGTTCAGGATATTCAAGAAAAATCGGATTTGAAGGAGGACAAATGCCACTTCAAAGACGTGTTCCTAAATTTGGTTTTAAAAACATCAATAGAGTAGAATATGATGTTATCAACTTAGAAAGATTACAATCTTTAGTTGATAGCGGAGTAGTAAAAGACACTGTTGATTTTGCTCTTTTAGTTGAGTTAGGATTAACTTCTAAAAATAGTTTAGTTAAGGTTTTAGGGCGTGGAGAGATAAAAGCAAAATTAAAAGTTTCTGCACACAAGTTTTCAGCATCTGCTAAAGAGGCAATCGAGGCAGCTGGTGGAGAAATTGTAACGTTATAAAATCTTAATAAACAAGATGAAGAAGTTTTTTGAAACATTAGCCAGTATTTGGAAAATTGAAGAGTTAAAGAACAAAATCTTGATAACTTTAGGGTTATTGCTTGTGTACCGTTTTGGTACACAAGTTACCCTTCCAGGTATTGACGCAACGAAATTGCAAGCTTTAACTGATCAAACTGATCAAGGTATCGGTTGGTTAATAAATGTTTTTACAGGTGGTGCATTTGCGCAAGCATCTGTATTTGCATTAGGTATTATGCCTTATATTTCTGCTTCCATAGTAGTTCAGTTGATGGGAATCGCGGTTCCTTATCTACAAAAGCTACAAAATGATGGAGAAAGCGGTAGAAAGAAGATGAACCAAATAACAAGATGGTTGACAATCGGTATTACTTTATTACAAGGACCTAGTTACATCTATAACTTGTATGTGCAATTACCACCGGATGCATTTTTGTTAGGTTTCAATTCTTTCTCATTCTTGTTTTCTTCAGTAATTATACTAGTGACCGGAACTGTTTTTGCAATGTGGTTAGGTGAAAAAATTACTGATAAAGGTATTGGAAATGGAATTTCATTATTAATTATGGTTGGTATTATTGCAAGACTTCCAATGTCTTTCATCCAAGAATTCCAATCAAGAATTACAGAAAATAATGGAGGACCTATGTTGGTGGTTATAGAAGTAATTTTATGGTTGTTAATCATCGTTGCTTGTATCTATTTAACTCTTGCTGTGAGACGTATACCGGTTCAGTATGCAAGAAGAAGTGCTTCAGGAACTTATGATCAATCTATGTTAGGCGGTAACCGTCAGTGGATTCCATTAAAGTTAAATGCATCAGGAGTTATGCCAATCATCTTCGCTCAGGCGATCATGTTTGTGCCAGCTGCAGTAGCAGGTTTGTCAACTTCGGATACTGCTAAATCAATCAGTACAACATTTCATAATGTGTTTGGTTGGGAGTATAATGCACTTTTTGCTTTATTAATCATAATTTTTACGTACTTTTACACCGCAATTACAGTACCTACTAATAAGATGGCTGATGATCTAAAGAGAAGTGGCGGTTTTATACCAGGTGTTAAACCAGGTAGTGAGACAGGTGATTTCTTAGATAGAATCATGTCTTTAATAACATTCCCAGGTTCTCTTTACTTAGCACTAATCGCAGTTTTCCCTGCAATCGTGGTAAGTTTATTAGGAGTTCAACAAGGTTGGGCAATGTTTTATGGAGGAACATCGTTATTGATTATGGTAAGTGTTGTAATCGATACAATTCAACAAGTCAATGCTTATTTACTGAACAAACAGTATGATAGCATGATGACAAGTGGTAAAAATAGAAGAGCAACAGCTTAGTTTTTATGGCAAAACAATCAGCAATAGAACAAGACGGAGCAATTATTGAAGCATTATCAAATGCTATGTTCCGTGTGGAATTAGAAAATGGACACGTAGTAATCGCCCATATCTCAGGTAAGATGCGTATGCATTATATCAAATTATTACCTGGTGACAGAGTAAAATTAGAGATGAGCCCTTACGATTTGACCAAAGCAAGAATTACTTATAGATATTAAAGAGGCTATTAAAATGAAAGTAAGAGCATCAGTTAAAAAAAGAAGTGCCGAGTGCATTATAGTACGTAGAAAAGGTAGACTTTACGTTATTAATAAAAAGAATCCTAGATTTAAACAAAGACAAGGATAATTATGGCAAGAATCGCAGGGGTAGATATACCTAAACACAAAAGAGGAATCATTGCTTTAACTTATATTTTTGGAATTGGTTCAAGTAGAGCTAAAGAAATTCTAGAAAGAGCTAAAGTTGACGAAAATAAAAAAGTTCAAGATTGGAATGACGATGAGATCGGAGCTATCCGTGAAGCTGTAGGTCAATTCACAATTGAAGGAGAATTACGTTCAGAGATTTCATTAAACATCAAACGTTTAATGGATATCGGATGCTACAGAGGTATCCGTCATAGAGCTGGTCTTCCATTAAGAGGACAAAGAACTAAGAACAACTCTAGAACAAGAAAAGGTAAAAGAAAAACTGTTGCTAACAAGAAAAAAGCAACTAAATAATAAGTAGTAATATGGCTAAAGCGAATACAAAAAAACGTAAAGTACTTGTTGAGTCAACAGGTGAAGCTCATATTAATGCGACGTTTAACAATATCATCATTTCATTAACTAACAAAAAAGGTGAAGTGATTTCTTGGTCATCAGCAGGTAAAATGGGATTCAGAGGTTCTAAAAAGAACACTCCTTACGCTGCTCAAATGGCTGCAGAAGATTGCGGTAAAGTTGCACTTGAGGCAGGATTGAAAAAAGTAAAAGTTTATGTAAAAGGACCTGGAAACGGAAGAGAATCTGCAATCAGATCTTTACATAACGGTGGAATCGAAGTAACAGAGATTATCGATATTACTCCAATGCCACACAATGGATGTCGTCCTCCAAAGAGAAGAAGAGTTTAATTTTATAGTATAACCAAAGGTAGGAATAGATTATCGGAGGAAAGTGACCTGAATTCATAATCCCTACCTTTTTTCAATTTTATTAAGAAATGGCAAGATATACTGGTCCACAAACAAAAATCGCACGTAGGTTCGGTGAAGCAATTTTCGGAGATGACAAGTCTTTAGAAAAAAGAAATTACCCTCCAGGACAACATGGTTTAGCAAGAAAAAGAGGTAAGAAATCAGAATATGCTATCCAGTTATTGGAAAAACAAAAAGCTAAATATACTTACGGTATTTTAGAAAAACAATTCAGAAACTTATACAAAAAAGCTGCTGCAGCTCGTGGAGTTACTGGTGAGGTATTAATTCAATTATGTGAGTCAAGATTAGACAACGTAGTATTCAGAATGGGAATTGCTCCATCTCGTAGAGCTGCACGTCAAATCGTTTCTCATAGACATATTACTGTAAATGGGGAATTAGTAAATATTCCTTCATACCAATTGAAACCTGGTGATAAAGTTGCTGTTCGTGAAAAATCAAGATCTCTAGAGACTATCGAACGTTCATTATCTAATTCTAGCGCTGTTTACGAGTGGATTACTTGGAATCCTGAAACGTTAGAAGGAACATTTGTTTCTGTACCTCAAAGACTTCAAGTTCCTGAAAACATCAAAGAACAGTTAATCGTAGAGTTGTACAACAAATAATAATTGACATTCAGTCGAAACAAATATGGCAATATTTAATTTTCAAAAGCCCGATAAAGTTATCATGATTGATTCGACCGATTTTAAAGGCAAATTCGAATTTAGACCTTTAGAACCGGGATATGGATTGACAATAGGTAATGCATTAAGAAGAGTTCTTCTTTCTTCTCTTGAAGGATATGCAATTACTTCAGTTCGTATTGAAGGAGTAGATCATGAGTTTTCTACTATCGCTGGTGTAGTTGAGGATGTTACTGAAATCATTCTTAACCTAAAACAAGTTCGTTTTAAACGTCAAATTGAAGATGTTGATAATGAAACTGTTAGTATCTCTTTCTCTGGTAAAGAACAGTTGACTGCAGGTGATTTCCAGAAATTCATTTCTAGTTTCCAGATTCTGAATCCAGAATTAGTTATCTGTAATATGGATAGTAATGTAACTATTAATATGGATCTTACTATTGAGAAGGGAAGAGGTTACGTACCAGCTGAAGAGAATAGAAAACCTAATGCTCCTATTGGTACTATCTTTACTGACTCAATTTATACTCCAGTTAAGAACGTTAAGTATGCTATCGAAAACTATCGTGTTGAGCAAAAAACTGACTATGAGAAGTTAGTTTTTGATATCATTACCGATGGTTCTATTCATCCAAAAGATGCGTTAACTGAAGCTGCAAAAACATTAATACACCACTTTATGTTATTCTCAGATGAGAGAATTACTTTAGAGGCAGATGAGATTGCACAAACTGAATCGTATGATGAGGAATCTCTTCATATGAGACAGCTTCTAAAAACTAAACTAGTTGATTTAGATCTTTCAGTTAGAGCATTGAATTGTTTGAAAGCGGCTGAAGTAGATACATTAGGAGACTTAGTATCATTTAACAAAAACGACTTGATGAAATTTAGAAACTTCGGTAAGAAGTCTTTATCTGAATTAGAAGAGTTAGTAGCTGTTAAGGGACTTAATTTCGGGATGGATCTATCAAAATACAAATTAGATAAAGAATAAACTAGACTGCAAAGTCTAAATTCTAGTAAGAAATGAGACACGGAAAGAAAATAAATCACTTAGGTAGAAAAGCAGGACATAGAAACTCTATGCTTGCTAATATGGCTTGTTCTTTAATCGAGCACAAGCGTATCAATACTACTGTAGCTAAAGCTAAAGCTTTAAAGCAGTTTATTGAGCCATTAGTAACTAAAGCTAAAACTGACGATACTCATAACCGTCGTGTTGTTTTCTCTTATTTGAGAGACAAAGACGCAGTTACTGAACTATTTAGAGAAGTAGCTCAAAAAGTAGGAGATCGTCCAGGTGGATATACTCGTATTATTAAGTTAGGTAATCGTTTAGGAGATAACGCTGATATGGCTATGATTGAATTCGTTGACTTCAACGAATTATACAACGTTGCTAAGAAAGAAGCTAAAAAATCATCTACTCGTAGAGGTAAAAAGAAAGCTGCTGAAGCTCCTGCGACTGAGGCAACTTCTAATGAAGCTGAAACTAATGAATAGTATCAACAAAATTTATTTTTGTTATTTATAATATTAAGGACATTCTTTATAAGGATGTCCTTTTTTTTTTATTTTTGCTAAAAATTAATACAACACAACAATACAATGGAATATTCAGAAAGAAAGAAGGCGGTTTTAGTTTTAAAAGATGGAACTGTTTTTTTTGGTAAGTCGGTTGGTGTAGAAGGTACAGCATTCGGAGAGATTTGTTTTAACACTGGAATGACAGGTTATCAAGAAATCTTTACAGATCCTTCTTACTTCGGTCAAATCATGTTATCAACAACTGCTCATATTGGTAACTATGGGGTTAATGTTGACGAAGTTGATTCTGATGGAATTAAGATTTCTGGTTTAGTTTGTAAAAACTTTAGTTATTATCATTCACGTCCAAATTCAGAATCGGATTTATTGACTTATTTGGAAAAGGCTAATCTTATAGCTATTTCTGATGTTGATACACGTGCTCTTACCGCTCATATTAGAGACAACGGTGCTATGAATGCTATCATCTCAACAGATGGTAAATCAATTGAGGAGTTAAAAGTGATGTTAGAGAACGTTCCTTCAATGGAAGGTTTAGAGTTGTCTTCTAAAGTATCTACTAAAGAAGCTTACTACTTTGGTAATCCTGATGCGTCTCATAAAATTGCGGCAGTTGATTTTGGTATTAAAACAAATATTTTGCGTTGTTTCGAAGAGAGAGATTGTTATGTAAAGGTGTTTCCTTACAATGTTTCTTATGATGAATTAGTAGCATTTGGTGCTGATGGATATTTCCTATCTAACGGACCTGGTGATCCACAAGCTTTAGCAAAATTAGGAGTTCTTGACACGGTTAATAAAGTTATAGATTCAGGGCTTCCTGTTTTCGGTATTTGTTTAGGCCATCAATTAATCGGCTTGTCTCAAGGTGTGAGTACTTTTAAGATGTTTAGCGGACACCGCGGAGTGAACCATCCTGTTATGAATTTAGGTTCTACTCAAGGTGAAATCACATCACAGAATCATGGTTTTGCAATTAATAAGGAGGAGCTAAGTAAGCATGATAATCTTGAGCTAACTCATGTGCATTTAAACGATGGTACTGTTGCTGGTATGAAGATGAAAAATAAGAATGTTTTCTCTGTACAATATCATCCTGAATCAAGTCCTGGACCACATGATTCAAGATATTTATTTGATGAGTTTGTCGAGAATATAAAAAATAATAAAGGAGCTACAGTGTAGTTCCTTTCGTTATATATAAACTTTATTTCTTATCTGTATTAAGTAAGTTCAATTAAAGTTGTAAATTTGTTTATACTAAATTTTAAGACACAATTTATGAGTACAATTATTAGTGTGCATGCACGTCAAATATTAGATTCTAGAGGGAATCCTACAGTAGAAGTAGATGTTATTACTGAAAGTGGTATGTTAGGTCGTGCTGCTGTTCCATCTGGAGCTTCTACGGGTGAGCACGAAGCAGTAGAGTTACGCGATGGTGGTAAAGCTTTCTTAGGTAAAGGAGTATTAAAAGCTGTTGATAACGTTAACAATGTAATTGCTGAGCACATCGTAGGTGTTAGTGTTTTCGAACAGAATACTATTGACCAATTGATGATTGAATTAGATGGTACTAGTAATAAAGGAAATTTAGGAGCGAATGCTATTTTAGGTGTTTCTTTAGCAGTAGCTAAAGCAGCAGCAAATGAGTTAAGAATGCCATTATATCGTTATGTAGGTGGTGTTTCTGCAAACACGCTACCAGTTCCAATGATGAATATTATTAATGGTGGGTCTCACTCTGATGCTCCTATTGCATTTCAAGAGTTTATGATCATGCCTGTAAAAGCAATTACTTTTACACATGCTATGCAAATGGGGACTGAGATATTCCATCATTTGAAGAACGTTTTACACGAGAGAGGATTAAGTACAGCAGTAGGTGACGAAGGAGGTTTTGCTCCTACATTAAAAGGTACTGAAGATGCTCTTGATTCTATTAAATTAGCAGTTGAGAATGCAGGCTATAGATTTGGAGATGAGATTATGATCGCTTTGGATTGTGCGGCTTCTGAGTTCTATGTAGATGGTAAATATGATTATACTAAATTCGAAGGTGAATTAGGTAAAGTTCGTACTTCTCAAGAGCAAGCTGATTACTTAGCTGAGTTAGTTGAGAAGTATCCAATAGTATCTATTGAAGATGGTATGTATGAAGATGATTGGGATGGTTGGAAGTATTTAACGGATAAGATTGGTGATAAAGTTCAGTTAGTAGGTGATGATTTATTCGTTACTAATGTAGCTAGACTTGAGCGTGGTGTTAATGAAGGTATTGGTAACTCTATTTTGATTAAAGTAAATCAGATAGGAACACTTACTGAGACTATAGCTGCTGTTAACATGGCTAAGAATGCTGGATTTACTTCTGTTATGTCTCACCGTTCAGGTGAAACAGAAGATAGTACTATTGCTGATTTAGCTGTTGCTCTTAATTGTGGACAAATTAAAACTGGTTCTGCGTCTAGATCTGATCGTATGGCTAAGTATAATCAATTATTAAGAATAGAGGAAGAATTAGGTGATATCGCTTATTATCCTCAGGGGAATGCTTTTAAAGTAAAAAGATAATCCTTTATAAATAAAAAGCGGTAGATATGATATCATATCTACCGCTTTTTTATTTTATAGTACATGGGCACGGTTATGCTGGTATTTTGTAAAAATAAATTATTGTGAATAATGTTTTTTTTTAACTAATCCAATGTATTTATGATTATTTAGTATGCCTTATTTTTTCATTCGTTTTGTTAGTCTCTAAAATGAGGTTTTTTGTTCATTTTTAATGATTACTTTACGAATATGACTTGTATGTATGCATAATAATTCCTATCTTTCCTACTGAAAAATTACTAGAGTATGTTTGCTAGTAGTGAGTAAAACTTATAGAAAAAATAAAATAATAACAATATGTCTAAAACAGCTTATATAGAGGTTGACGGTAAAAGACATGAGTTTCCTGTATTAGTTGGTACTGAGAATGAAGTAGCAATTGATGTATTGAAATTACGTGCTTTAACTGGAGCTATTACTTATGACCCAGGTTATAAAAATTCTGGTGCATGCAAGAGTGCAATTACATTCTTAGATGGAGAAGAAGGAATCTTGAGATACAGAGGGTATTCTATTGAAGAATTAGCAGAATATTCTAACTTCTTAGAAGTTTCTTATTTGATTATCTTCGGTGAATTACCAACTCAAGAACAAATAGAAAAATTCGAGAATGATATTAGAAAGTATTCATTAGTTAATGAAGAAATGAAGAATATCATTGATGGGTTTCCTAAGACGGCACACCCAATGGGAGTGTTAGCTTCTTTGACTAGTGCTTTAACTGCATTTAATCCTAAAGTAGTGGATGCTGATTGTTCTAAGTCATTATATGAGGCTGTATGTAAGACAATGAGTAAATTCTTAGTAATAGCAACTTGGACCTATAGAAAAGCTAAAGGATATCCTTTAAACTATTATGATAACACTAAGAGCTATGTGGATAACTTCTTAAGATTGATGTTTGCTTTGCCAACAGAACCTTATGAAATCGATCCAATTATAAAAAATGCAATTGATAAATTATTTATCTTACATGCTGATCATGAACAAAACTGTTCTACATCTACAGTACGTATGGTAGGTTCTTCTCATGCAGGATTATTTGCATCTGTATCTGCTGGTGTTTCTGCTTTATGGGGTCCATTACACGGGGGAGCTAATCAAGCTGTATTAGAAATGCTTGAAGCAATTCAGAATGATGGAGGTGATGTTGAGAAATATTTAAACAAAGCTAAAGATAAAGACGATTCTTTCCGTTTAATGGGATTCGGACACAGAGTTTATAAAAACTTTGACCCAAGAGCTAGAATCATCAAAAAAGCAGCTGATGAAGTATTAGGAAAATTAGGTGTTGATGACCCTGTTTTAGATATTGCTAAAAAATTAGAAGAAGCAGCGCTTAAAGATCCTTATTTCGTAGAAAGACACTTATATCCTAATGTTGACTTCTACTCAGGAATTATTTATAGAGCTTTAGGTATCCCTACTGAAATGTTCACAGTTATGTTTGCTATTGGACGTTTACCAGGATGGATCGCTCAGTGGAAAGAAATGAGAATTAATAAAGAGCCAATTGGAAGACCTAGACAGTTATATGTTGGTGAAGCATTAAGAACATTTGTTCCTATGAAAGATAGAAAATAATATTTATTTTATATTTGTTGAGGAGGCACCCTAATTAAGGGTGCCTTTTTTATTTTGTAAAGAATTAAGTAGAGAGTATTTTGTTATATTTGTGGAAAATCAATATTTATGCTTAAGTTAAACGTTAAGAATGAAACCTCGAGATTGCGGGCTGTGGTCCTAGGTACAGCTAATAGTATCGGACCCACACCTACAGTAGAAGAAGCTTACGACCCTAAGTCGTTAGAGCATATTAAAGCAGGTACTTATCCTGTAGAATCTGACATGATTCAAGAAATGGATGCTTTTAATAAAGTATTCGAAAAATATGATGTAAAGGTGTATAGACCTGAAATCATTGAAGACTACAATCAAATTTTTACTCGTGATATTGGATTTGTGATTGAAGATAAATTCATTAAAGCGAATATCCTACCAGATAGAGATCGTGAATTACATGCAATACAGTATGTGTTAGATCAAATTAATCCTGCATCTATAATCTCTGCTCCAGAAGAAGTACACTTTGAAGGAGGAGATGTAATGCCATGGAATGATTATATTTTTATAGGAAGCTATAAGCGTCCAGATTATAAAGAATATATTACAGCAAGAACAAATCAACTAGGTGTTGATTTTATTAAAGAATTATTCCCTAATAAAACAGTTTTATCATTTGACTTGGTGAAGTCTAGAACAGAACCTCGTGATAATGCATTGCATTTAGATTGTTGTTTTCAACCAATCGGAAATGATAAAGGAATAATCTATAAAGGTGGTTTTTATGATGAGAAAGAATACTATCAATTAGTTGAAATTTTCGGTAAAGACAACTTATTCCACATTGAAAGAGAAGAAATGTATCATATGTTTTCGAATGTATTTTCTATTAGCCCAGAAGTTATTGTGTCTGAACGTAATTTCACAAGACTGAATAATTGGTTAAGAGATAATAATTTCGTTGTAGAAGAGATTCCTTATGCAGAAATTGCAAAACAAGAGGGGTTATTAAGATGTTCTACATTACCTTTGATACGTGATTAAAATATATGTTATGAATCAAACTACTAATACAATATTAATGATTCGCCCTGTGGCGTTTCGTATGAACGAACAAACTGCAGTAAATAACTATTATCAAAAAGTACTTGATAATACAACTCCTGCTACAGTTAATGCAAAAGCTCAACAAGAGTTTGATGCTTTCGTAGAAAAATTAAGAGCTGTTGGAGTTAATGTTATTGTAGTAGAAGATACTGTAGATCCTGATACACCAGATAGTATTTTCCCGAATAACTGGATTTCTTTTCACGAAAGTGGAGAAGTAGTTCTTTACCCAATGTTTGCTGAGAATAGAAGGCTGGAGAGAAGAGAAGATATATTTGATATCTTGGAGAAAGAGGGCTTTGTAATTGATGATGATATATGGGATTATACGTCGGCGGAAGAAGATGATTTATTCTTAGAAGGAACAGGAAGTTTATTGTTAGATAGAGCTAATGAAAAGACGTATTGTGCATTGTCACCACGTGCTGATGAAGGTTTAGTTATTGAGTTTTGTGAAGATTTTGAGACAGACCCGGTAATTTTTGAAGCGTTTCAAACAGTAGATGGAGAAAGAAAACATATCTATCACACTAATGTTATGATGTGTTTAGCCGAAACATTTGCTGTAATTTGCGCAGATTGTATTGATGATAAACAAGAGAGAAAAACAGTCTTAAATAGTTTAAAGAGCACAGGAAAAGAAGTTATTACTATTACGGAAGAACAAGTTAATAATTTTGCTGGTAATATGTTACAAGTAAAAGGAGCAAACGATCAACGTTATTTAGTAATGTCAACGCAAGCTTATAATAGTTTAGACGCTAATCAAATAAAAGCAATAGAAAAGCATTGTCCAATCTTACATAGTAGCTTAGATACTATAGAAGCTTGTGGTGGTGGAAGTGCTCGTTGTATGATGGCAGAAGTGTTCTTACCTAAGAATTAGATAGATATTTATTTTGATATACTGAAAACGAAGCAATAGCTTCGTTTTTTTATTTACAAAATAATTATTTAAATTCATTTTAAATAAGATATTTTTCTATCTTTGCAATCAAGAAATCATCTAAATAAAAAACAAAAAGAATAAATGAAGCGTAATACCATATTTGTACTGAGTGCTTTTTGTGCAATTCCAGCATTTACTTTTGCTCAAGTACAAGATACTATAACGCCACCCAATGCTAATCTTGGAGAAATTGTTATCTCTGGACAGTATAGTCCACAATCTATAAATAAGGCTGTTAATAATGTGACAGTTCTGAATAGGCAACGTTTAGAAAATTTAGGGGCAGTAACATTAGCTGACGCATTAAATCAAGTGATGAATATATCTATACTACCAAATGCTGGTACAGGTAGATCTACTGTGAAGATGTTTGGTTTAGACGCCCAGTATTTTACGATACTAGTGGATAATGTACCTATGATTTCTGATGAAGGCTTTGGTAATAATACAGACCTTACTCAGATTAACTTAGATGATATTGAACAAGTAGAAATTGTAGAAGGAGCCATGGGGGTTGACTATGGAGCCAATGCAGTAACAGGAATTATAAATATCATTACTAAGAAAAATAATATTCATGATTGGAACGTAAATTTCTTTACACAAGAAGAGACTGTTGGTGATGAATATAATTTGAAGAATAAAGGAAAGCATATTCAGGGGCTAACGATAGGACATAATATAAATGATAATTTATATGCAAGTGTTAGTTATACTCATAATGATTTTAAAGGATGGTTTAATGATAGAAAAGGGTTTACTTATTATGGAGATGAGGATAAAAGGGGGCACGAATGGTTACCAAAGAATCAAAATAATGTAAAGGCTCTTCTGAATTACCACCATAAGTCTTATCGTGTATTCTATAAGTTCGAATACTTTGATGAGAGAATGAAGGATTATAGTAAGACCTTCGAGGTAAACGAGGATCCTGTGTTTGAAACGATTGATCCTATTGCTAAAGATCGTATTACGAATACAAAGAGATGGTCTAACGTTCTAAATACTTCTGGTAAATTTCAAGATCTTTTCCGTTTTGATTTGTCTTTTACTTATCAGAAACAAGAGAGGGAGATAGATTTTTATAGATATAGAATTAAGTATGACGAGAAATTTGATAAAAACTCATATAAAAGTGAAAGTAGAGAAGTGTTCTTTTCGAGGGGAACTTTTAGTGATTTTATTAAATGGGAGAGAGCTAGATTCCAAGTAGGATATGAAGTAGCGAATAGTAAAGGGTATTCATTAATGAGCGAATCATTAGGAGAATCTCCTCAAAGCAGATCTTTAGGAAGTTATGATTTTTATGCTTCATCAGAGATTGACGTTATGCCTAATTTCATGATTCGTCCTGGATACCGTTTAATGACTTCAAATACTTTTGACAGTCAGCATGCTATGAGTTTAATGCTTAAATATGTATTGCCAAATAATTATGAGATTCGTGCTACTGTAGGCACATCACCTCGTTTGCCTAATTATGAAGAGTTATATACGTATTTTGTAGACGTTAATCATGATTTACAAGGTAATCCAAATTTAAATCCTGAGAAAGGGAAGACGTTCTTTTTGAATATTAAAAAGGCAGTAGAATTTAGTGAAGATATTGAATTTAGTAGTAGTTTGACTGGACGTTTTTTGAATGTACAAGATAAGATTGATGTAATTCAGATTATTGATCCATCAGGACTTAAGTATAAATATCATAATGTTAATCGTTATAGAAATATAGGAGTAACTTTCTTGAATCAATTGCGTTGGAAAACATTAGATGTAGGTCTTGGTTTTACTTATTCAGGGGCTGCTCAGCAAATATATGGTGCTCCTAGTGATACAGATAAATTCTTATATACTCCTGAAGTGACAGCTAATGTTAGTTATAAGTTGCCATCTACAGGGACTATGTTCTCGTTATATTATAAATTTAATGGGGAAGAGTATCGTTATAAGATGGAGTCAGATCTTTTTGGTGAATACTATATGAAAGGAAAGCAAGAAAGCTATTCTTGGATGGATTTTAGTGTCCGCCAGCCTTTCTTTAAGAATATGTTGTTTGCAACAGTTGGGGTAAGAAATATATTTGATGTTAAAGATTTAACATCAACAACAAGTTCTGGAACAGCGCATAGCTCTTCTTCTCCTTCACAACCACTGGGATATGGAAGAAGCTTCTTTGTAAAATTACAATATAAATTAGGTTTTTAATGATGATGAGACGTTTATTACATATTAGCATATTTATTGTATCTCTTTTTATGATGATATCATGTGAAAAGGATTCTAAGAATGGTAATAGTGACACAAGGGATTTTATTGTAGCTTATGAAGAACAATCTATCAGTTATGGAGAAATCGTAGAAAAGAAAGAATTAAATGTGATTTTTTCTGAACCGGCTGCCGAAGCGGGTAGTATTGAGATGAGAGTTTCTGAAGTAAATGCAAGATATGATGTAGATTATAATACTATTCCAAGTGCTAAAGCGGGTATATTAACTATTCCTTTCGCTAAAGGCGATCGAAAAGTGAATTTTGTATTTAATAACCTAATATATCCTTATGATCGTTCTGATAAGACAGTCCAGTTTGATATAGTGAAGGTTAATTATTCAATAAAAGAACCTAAGATTCAAGGATATAATGTGATGGTGGTTAGTTTTGATACAGCTATTGGAGGTCTTTTAATGCCTGCTATTGGTGGACCGAGCCAACCTAAACAAGTATACGTAGATTTAGGAGGAAAGGCAATGTATCTTGTACAACGTGATTCTTGGGACTTAGCCTTTTATGCAGATAAAGAGTTTAGAGTTAAATTGAACGGATCTATTTATATGGCTACAAGTGCTTTATCAAGTACAGATATTGATAAAGTGAGAGAAAGTGATGTAACGAGTCTAAAAACTCAGGTACAGATAGGTACATTTGATCCAGCTAATGTTGCTTATATAGATGCTCCTACTGGTGAATTATCAGCAACAGCAATTAAGGAGGTAAAACTTAACCCTGATGAAAATAAAGTTTATTTAGTAAACTTAGGTTTTAAACCTGGTGCTTCTAGTGTTGCTGCAGGTTCTGTAAATGTAACTGGTGATACAAGAGGATGGAAGAAGATTAGAATACTAAGAAAAGATCAAGGTTATCTACTGCAGTATGCAGATTTAAATGATAGTACACATAAGGAAGTGTTTATAGAGAAGAATTCATCTTATAACTTTGTTTTCTTTAGTTTCGATACTAATAAGATTGTTAATGTTGAACCAAGTAAACAAAAATGGGATTTAAACTTTACTGTATTTACAAATACAGTTGATCAAAACGGAGATCCTAAAGGTTCTTATGGTTATTCAGATTTTATTGTAAACAATAGATATGCGGGTGTTACTGCTTATAAAGTTACAATACCTGAAAAGGATAAAACAATGTATAAGAATTTCTCTTTAGCTGATGTAGATAAAAGCGCACTATCTTTAGATTTACGTACTATAGGTGGTACATGGAGGGACGTAGCGAATGATAAAAAATTATTTACTAATATCTTTTACGTAATTAAAGATTCAAAAGGCAACTACTATAAGATGCGTGTATTGAGCTTTATGAATGAAAAAGGTGAACGTGGATACCCAAGATTTGAATATAGCCTATTAAGGTAATTAATAATATTACATAACTATTTGTTGTCGCAGGTTATGTATGTGATTCAATGTAATCATACAGTACTTCAAGTATTTGTTGTTTATTGAGTTGTTAGTTTATTTTTGTTAGAAAACCCCAAGATTGTCGCTCTTGGGGTTTTTTTATTACTTTTAAGTTTTTAATCTGTCTATGATGCCTATAGTTACACATTCTAATAAGATTCTACATCCTTTATTTTTAGTATGCCTAGCTTTGCTTCTGTGTAATGATTTTTGGTTGAAAGAAGAGTTTTCTAATGTGATAACGGGCAAACTATCAGATTTTACAGGACTATTTATCTTCCCATTTTTTTGGTCTGCCTTTTTTCCAAAATATACTAGAGGTATTCATATAAGTACAGTGTTATTGTTTATATGGTTTAAAAGTCCTTTATCTACCCCTGTGTTATCATGGCTTAATGGTTTTGGATTATCTATCGGACGGGTGGTTGATTATACTGACTATATGGCTTTAGTCAGTGTGGTGTTGTCCTATTATGTATTTAATAATATTACTATCCATAGATCATATCGCAGTGCCAAAGTAGGAGTGATTTATCTTTCTATTTTTTCTTTTATGGCAACTTCTCAGATTCCTAAAGTATCTACTTTTTATCCTATTCAGGACCAAGAGTATTATTTTAAAGGAACGAAGAGAGAACTGATTCAAAAATTAAATGAAGTTCAAGTAGAAAAAGTGCAGGAGTGGAATAATAAACTTACTCCTGTTCAAAGACCTATTGTAATTGACTCGGTTAATGATTTGATACATTATGAACTAAATGATTAATATGTACTAGGTAGATTATTAGATGTCGAAGAGGGACAGAAAGATAGCGTTTACTATGAATCTGATCTGGTTAAGTTTGTCATCACACAAGAGAACACTAGAGCTAAAATTACTCTTCTTGAGATTATGGTTAGAGTTCAAGGGATAGGAGATGTTGATATCACTAAACTACCATATCCTAAAAAGGAAGTCAGAGCTTTCAAAAGAAATTTGATAAGCCCCTTAAAGAAGAAATTCTAAGCTTCTCTGTATTTAGCTGGTGTAGTTTGATACATACGTTTAAAGGCAGAAGTGAAGTGTTGTACATGCTCATATCCACAGTAGTGAGCTATTTCTTTGATAGGTATAGTTGTGTTGCGCAACAATTTATGAGCGTATTCCATTCTTAATTGATACACATATCCGAATATTGTAGTATTGTAGACCTCTTTGAAGCCTTTCTTTAGTTTATAATCATTTAATCCCACTTCTAGTGCAAGTTCTGATAAACTAAGAGGGGCTTGATAGTTTTGTTCTATGTGTTCTTTAGCTTCTGCCAGTTTTTGTTTATCAGATAGAGATATTTTTGTCAAATCCTTATTGGAATTTAAACGTATATATTGCTCGAATTGTAATAGGAGTAATTCTTTACTCTTTACATCTAAGTATAATTGTTTCATGACACCAGTTCTATTTGTGTTATAAATTTCGGTAAGAACTGCTTTTATTTCTACGTTTACTAAAGCATTGTTTTGGAATAACTGGTTGTTTGTTTTATTGATAGGAGGGATCAGACCTTCATATTGATTAATTAAGGAGTCCACATGGTCTTGAGGGAATAGTACCTCCATATATTCATTGCTGTTTTCATTTTGTTTAAAAGTACCTTGTAGTTCTTTTTGTAAATATAGGTTGTGTTGATTTTTATTAAACTTTACATTGTTGTAAGTCGAATTAAAGGCTGATCTACCATTTATACAAAAGTGCATTTCATAAAATGGTTCATCTGTATACATCTCTATAGAGATATCCTTTTTTATATTCATCATCCCGAAGATTAGAATAGAATTCTGATTATAGTACTCTGTTACTTTATTTTCTACTATATCATTGTGGATGCGTATGGTCTTACATTTATCTAGATTAGCTGTTTCTGAGCATAAAGTTTGATATCTTTTCTCTAGTAAGATCTCTTTTGTATTGATGTCCTTAATGATCATTTCCATAATAATCCGTTTTGCGTAAAGTTTATTCCTTTTTAGGTAACAACTATTTTAGTTACATGAAGGAAATTTGCACAAATATAATTATTAAGATTAATTCTAAATAACTATATTTGGTCAAAATTTATAGTATATGGAGCCAATGGATAATATTGAATTAGCAAAGCAGCTTAAATGTCCTAGTGGAGATGATGGAGTTAGGGTTGGAAATAGGATGTATGCATCCAATAGCAATATGATTTATAAAACTATTGACCGCTTAAACATTAAAGCAGGGATGCATATTCTAGAATTAGGGTTTGGTAATGGTCGCCATTTGCCATATTTGTTTTCTAAAGAAAAAAGCTTGAGTTATGAAGGTATTGAGTTATCTGATGTCATGTTAAGTGAAGCAGCCGAATTCAATAAAGAGCTAATAAAAGAAAGTAAAGTCAAATTGTCTTTAGGGAATGATACAGGAAGAATGGATTTTGAAGACAAATCTTTTGACGGTTTCTTTTCGATCAACACTATTTATTTTTGGGAAGAGCCAAATAAGTATTTTCAAGATATATATCGTATTTTACGTTCAGAAGGACTTTGCTCTAAAACAAGCTTTTGCTACAGAAGAAGTCTTCCATTTTCATAAGACAGAGTGGCTTATTCGTTTATTGACTAATATTGGTTTCTATAATATAGAACAATGGCAGTATATGGAGAATACAACTAATAAGTTGGGACAAGCTGTTGTACGTCCATTTGTTATTCTAAAAGCGACTAAGTTGTAAAGAAAGAAATCTTCTTATCCTTGTTTCTAATGTTTATCTGTGAGAATTATTAAATCATTCACTTATAAATATGGATAAACAGAAACAATTGATTTTAAAAGGCAATTTGCCTAATGTGATGTGGCAGATGTCTTGGCCAGCTATTATAGCGATGGTCTTATTTGGGCTAAATAACTTTTTAGACGGTGTCTTTGTTGGGCACCTGATTAATGATACAGCATTGGCAGCTGTTGGGATAGCTTTTCCTTTAGCACAGATTGGACAAGCTATCGGTAGCCTTATAGGCACGGGTGCAGGTGCCGCTATTAGTATTTGGATAGGAGCAGATGATCAGAGTAATTTGGCTAGATGTTTAGGTTCAGTTAATTTTCTTAGCATTTTATTCTCCGTGGCTTTTATGCTTCCCGCCTATATTTTTGCCGATGAACTAATCTATTTGATGGGAGGCAGAGGGGAGATAGCTATTTTAGCTTCCCAGTATTATAAGGTTATTCTATTAGGTACTTTCTTTTGGGTACATGGTTTAGCGTTGAATATGATGATTCGCGCAGAAGGAAAGATGAAGACTGCAGCTATAATGATAGCGATAGGGTTAATAATCGATATAGTACTTAAGCCTATTTTTATCTCTACATTAGGAGGTGGGGTAGTTGGTGCTGCTTGGGCTACTAATGTATCGATGATTGTTTATACTATTCTAGGTATAGGGTATTATCATTTTTCTAAATCTTCTTTTAAGACTAATGTTTGGTCATTTTTTAATGATAAGCAGATTACTAGATTTATTATTAAGCTAGGAATGCCTGCCATGATTATGATGGTGATGGTTGTCATTCAGAATATAGTCATTTTTAATGCCTTGTCTAAGTATGGTACAGATAGTGACATTACCTTCTTTACTGCTGTTAATCGTTTTTATTTATTATTGTGTACACCTATGTTCGGATTGATGCGTGCACTTCAGCCAGTAGCAGGGATGAATTATGGTGTCCAGAATTATGTTCGTACTAAGCGATCATATGTATTATTTACTTGGACTGGAGTAGGGCTATTATTACCCTTCTGGTGTTTAGTAATGTTTTTTCCTCAGGATGTCTTATCCTTAATGATACCAAACCAATTATTTTCAATAGATCAATTGATTAATTTTCGTGTATATATGAGTGTTTTGTTGGTGTTGCCAGCTATATTCATGGGTATGGTTTGGTTTCCATCTGTAGAGAATGCGAGGCCAGCTAGTTTGGTTGCGCTTTTTAGACAGCTAGTGTTGTATGTTCCTATTATGTTAGTTGTGCCCCGTATTTTTGGGATTAATGGTATTTATTGGGCAAGTGCTTTGATCGATTGGGCTATTTTTATTGTCGTGATTTTTGTGTTAAGACGTAGTTTTAAGAGGATGGTATAAATTAATAGAAGAATAGAGACTGTTTTTTCTTGCTTGAGTAAAGAATTTAAAGGAACTAGGATAGGGATAAAAGGATTATGCGTAAATTCGCTTGCAATTTTCAAAGGAAGTTTAGTCGTCCTTTTCATTTTATAATTATACAACACAACATATATGGAATTATTAAGAGAGAGAATTTTGCAAGATGGAAGATGTTTTGAAGGAGGAATTTTAAAAGTAGACAGTTTTATCAACCATCAGATGGACCCTGTACTAATGAAATCTATTGGAGTAGAATTCGTAAGAAGATTTGCAGGAACTAATGTGAATAAAATTATGACTATTGAGGCTAGTGGGATTGCTCCAGCTATTATGACAGGATATTTATTAAATCTTCCTGTGGTATTTGCTAAGAAGAAAAAACCTAGCACAATGGAGAATATGTTACATACACAGATACACTCTTTTACTAAGGATAGAACGTATGATGTAGTTATAAGTAATGATTTTCTTCAGCCTACAGACAATGTTTTATTTGTAGATGACTTTTTAGCGTATGGTAATGCCGCTTTAGGAGTACTAGATTTAATAAAACAGTCTGGTGCTAATTTAGTAGGAATGGGATTCATTATAGAAAAAGCATTTCAAGACGGACGTAAGTTAATAGAAGAGCAAGGAGTAAGAGTAGAATCTTTAGCAATAATAGAAGATCTGTCTAACTGCACGATTACGATTAGATAATATTTTAGAATAGTTTTATATTCATATACAGCCCTGGACTATATAGTCTAGGGCTTTTTTATTGTCATCATAAGTTACCCCTCTTCAAGAGTGCGACAAGACCTTTTCAATATTGCTTCAAGAAAGAGGTGCTCAGATAGAGCAATCTTGGAGAAATGTTGAAGCGGTGTTGAAGAAGTAGGCATAAAGGCTTGCTATTACTGGGATACAGAAGTGTTTTGGCTTTAGAAAGATAATACTGGTAATTTACTTTACTTTTTGATAGACAATTGTTTACGATGATAATTACTCAATGTGAGAATAAAAAAAGTACATCTGTTTTTCTTCGAAACAAGATAATAGCCATATAATAAGGGACTTTTCTTCTAAAAAAGCATACCTATATAAGTAGATCAACTACAAAAAAGTAGATAAAACACCTTTGGGTAGGATAAAGTAACATTTAGAAATAGACAGAAAGGGCATAAGAAGGTATATTCTCAATTATTACATATATATAATAGAGTACAATATTAAATACATTCTACCGTCCAACCTTACGTATATATAGTATAGAGACGCCATAACGCTATAACCATTAAAAAAAGACAAAAAAACTTTCGCTTGTAAAAGGTGGTATAATAATGAGTTATGAAATACTTTTTAAAAACATTGAAAAAAAGACAAAGATAAGTTTGGAAGTAAGAGAAAAGACACTACTTTTGCATCCGCATTAGAGAAGTAGTTGCTACGGTAACAATGTCTCGAAGAGCAGACGATCATAAACAAAAAGTGAAGCAAGAACGACTAAAAATAAGCTTTAAAAAATTTACAAAAATAAATTTGGATAAGTAAAAAATAAGGTAGTATCTTTGCAGTCCGCTTCAGTAAAAACGGGAGTTGAGCGAAAAAATAAAGAAAAATATTTTCTTAAAAAGTTTTGCTAATTCAAAATAAGTTTTTACTTTTGCACTCGCTTTGAAAAACAAGTGAGAATAAAATAAGAAGACACGTTCATAAACATATTGGATTGACAGCATACAAATAAGAGAGTAAGGCAAATCGCTAAGATTTGGAATTATACTTTTTTAATTTACGAAATTAAAAATATACGATGAAGAGTTTGATCCTGGCTCAGGATGAACGCTAGCGGCAGGCCTAACACATGCAAGTCGAGGGGTAGAAAGAGCTTGCTTTTTTGAGACCGGCGCACGGGTGAGTAACGCGTATGCAACCTACCTTATACAGGGGAATAGCCCGAAGAAATTCGGATTAATGCTCCATGGTTTATCGATATGGCATCGTATTGATAATAAAGATTTATCGGTATAAGATGGGCATGCGTATCATTAGCTAGTTGGTGTGGTAACGGCATACCAAGGCAACGATGATTAGGGGTCCTGAGAGGGAGATCCCCCACACTGGTACTGAGACACGGACCAGACTCCTACGGGAGGCAGCAGTGAGGAATATTGGTCAATGGAGGCAACTCTGAACCAGCCATGCCGCGTGCAGGATGACGGTCCTATGGATTGTAAACTGCTTTTGTACAGGAAGAAACCTCCCTACGAGTAGGGACTTGACGGTACTGTAAGAATAAGGATCGGCTAACTCCGTGCCAGCAGCCGCGGTAATACGGAGGATCCGAGCGTTATCCGGAATTATTGGGTTTAAAGGGTTCGTAGGCGGCTTTGTAAGTCAGTGGTGAAATTTCCTAGCTTAACTAGGACACTGCCATTGATACTGCAGAGCTTGAATAGTATGGAAGTAACTAGAATATGTAGTGTAGCGGTGAAATGCTTAGATATTACATGGAATACCAATTGCGAAGGCAGGTTACTACGTATTTATTGACGCTGATGAACGAAAGCGTGGGGAGCGAACAGGATTAGATACCCTGGTAGTCCACGCCGTAAACGATGGATACTAGCTGTTCGGTTTTCGGACTGAGTGGCTAAGCGAAAGTGATAAGTATCCCACCTGGGGAGTACGTTCGCAAGAATGAAACTCAAAGGAATTGACGGGGGCCCGCACAAGCGGTGGAGCATGTGGTTTAATTCGATGATACGCGAGGAACCTTACCAGGGCTTAAATGTAGATTGACAGATTTGGAAACAGATTTTTCTTCGGACAATTTACAAGGTGCTGCATGGTTGTCGTCAGCTCGTGCCGTGAGGTGTCAGGTTAAGTCCTATAACGAGCGCAACCCCTATTGTTAGTTACCAGCGCGTAGTGGCGGGGACTCTAGCAAGACTGCCGGTGCAAACCGTGAGGAAGGTGGGGATGACGTCAAATCATCACGGCCCTTACGTCCTGGGCTACACACGTGCTACAATGGCAAGTACAGAAAGCAGCTACCTGGCAACAGGATGCGAATCTCCAAAGCTTGTCTCAGTTCGGATTGGAGTCTGCAACTCGACTCTATGAAGCTGGAATCGCTAGTAATCGGATATCAGCCATGATCCGGTGAATACGTTCCCGGGCCTTGTACACACCGCCCGTCAAGCCATGGAAGCTGGGGGTACCTGAAGTCGGTGACCGCAAGGAGCTGCCTAGGGTAAAACTAGTAACTAGGGCTAAGTCGTAACAAGGTAGCCGTACCGGAAGGTGCGGCTGGAACACCTCCTTTCTAGAGAATAATTATAGAAGTATGATACTTTACTCTCGCTGTTAATACCAAAAAAAAGAATAAAAGAATTAAGTAATACAGAGTCTCGTAGCTCAGCTGGTTAGAGTACTACACTGATAATGTAGGGGTCGGCAGTTCGAGTCTGCCCGGGACTACTAATTTACTAATTCGATAAGGAAATACTAGAGGTTAAACTAACCGCCCAAAAGTTACTGTTAACTGTAAGCTGTTAACCAAACACTAGAGACGGGGGATTAGCTCAGCTGGCTAGAGCGCCTGCCTTGCACGCAGGAGGTCATCGGTTCGACTCCGATATTCTCCACTACGGCATAAAATCAAAACTGGTTTAATTATCAGTGACGATTCGCCACAAGTTCATTGACATATTGATAAAACTTAACTAACAAAACAGTTAGAAAGAATAAAAAAGATATAGAAATATATAGAAAGTACGATTCGAAAGAATTGTAAGCACATAAGCAAAATAAGGGCGTATGGGGAATGCCTAGGCTCTCAGAGGCGAAGAAGGACGTGATAAGCTGCGAAAAGCTACGGGGATTGGCACACACGAATTGATCCGTAGATATCCGAATGGGGCAACCCAGTATGTTGAAGACATACTATCCTGTATAGGAGGCGAACCCGCTGAACTGAAACATCTAAGTAGGCGGAGGAGAAGAAAACAAAAGTGATTCCGTAAGTAGTGGCGAGCGAACGCGGAATAGCCCAAACCAAAGTTGTTACGGCAATTTTGGGGTTGTAGGACCACGAGATTTCTTGCGGATTTAATTAGAATTACCTGGAAAGGTAAACCAAAGAGGGTGATAGTCCCGTATAAGTAAGAGAAGATAAGAATAGTGGTATCCTGAGTAGGTCGGGGCACGTGAAACCTTGATTGAAACTGGCGGGACCATCCGCTAAGGCTAAATACTCCTGAGAGACCGATAGTGAACCAGTACCGTGAGGGAAAGGTGAAAAGAACCGTGAATAACGGAGTGAAACAGATCCTGAAACCATACGCCTACAAGCGGTCGGAGCT